>NZ_VDZH01000009.1 GCF_007673235.1 Curtobacterium pusillum | reverse complement strand
AGTTCTCAAGGACCAGACGCACTCCCCACTCGACCCCGAAAGAGGTTCCGCCAGAGAGGCTTTTGTCTCCACCCAGAAGACACGACTCAGAGAGTGTGACTTCGTTGGGATGTGTTGCCTGAGCGGGACCCCGTCCGGACTGCATCTCCGGGGCTCTCGCTCCGGTGACCGTCTCGGCCGTTCCGTTCTCCGCCTCAGCGGCAACGAGTGATTACTTTACACACGCCCCGGGGGCCCCGCCAACCGGTCCGCACCCCGGGCGTGTCGCTTGGCGCGATGCCCGCGGAGACGCGGAACGGCCCGCCCCCATGGTGGGGAGCGGGCCGTTCGATGGTGCGGGTCAGTGCCGTGCGATGACCGGGTTCTTCAGGGTGCCCAGTCCGGAGATCGTCACCTCGACGACCTCGCCGTCACGGATCTCGCCGACACCGGCCGGGGTCCCGGTCAGGATCACGTCACCGGGCAGGAGCGTCCAGATCGACGAGATGAACTCGATGAGGGTCGGGATGTCGTGCACCATCTCGCTCGTCGACCCCACCTGACGCAGGTCACCGTCCACGCGGGTCTCGATGCGGATGTCCGACGGATCGATCTCGGTCTCGATCGCCGGGCCGAGCGGGCAGAACGTGTCGAAGCCCTTCGACCGCGTCCACTGGCCGTCCCGCGCCTGCAGGTCGCGGGCGGTCACGTCGTTCGCGATCGTGTACCCGAGGATGACGCTCGCGAAGTCCTCGCGCGTGACGTTCTTTGCGAGGGACCCGATCACGATCGCGAGTTCGCCCTCGTGGTCGACGCGTCCGACGCCCGCCGGGAGCCGGATCGGGTCCTCGGGTCCGATCACCGAGGTGTTCGGCTTGAGGAACACCACCGGGTCGTCCCCCGCGCGCTCGTCCATCTCCGACGCGTGCTCGGCGTAGTTGAGCCCGACGCCGATGACCTTCGACCGCGGGATTACCGGTGCCAGGAGCTTGGCGTCGGCGAGCGGCACCCGCTCCCCCGTGGTCTCGAACCCCTGGTACATCGGGTCCCCCGCCAGCACGACCAGGTCGCGCTCGTCGAGGATGCCGTACCGCGGGTCTTCACCCTTGCTGCTGAACCGTGCGATCTTCACCGTTGGAGCCTACCGACGCTCGCCTGGACCTCAGGCCGGGTCGGTCAGGCGCGTCATCCACCCGTGCGGGTCGGGACGACGGCCGGACTGGATGTCGGTGAGTTCCTCGCGCAGGGACATCGTCAGCTCGCCGGCACCCACGGTCGGCGAACCGATCGTGAAGCCCTCGCCGCGGAGCTCCGCGATCGGGGTCACCACGGCGGCCGTGCCGCAGGCGAACGCCTCGGTGATCGAGCCGTCGGCCACGCCGTCACGCCACTCGTCGAGCGTCACCCGGCGACGCTCGACCCGCAGGCCGCGGTCCTCCGCCAGCTGCAGGATCGAGTCACGCGTGATGCCCTCGAGGATCGAGTCCGAGTCCGGCGTCACGAGCGTGCCGTCGGACTTCACGAGGACGACGTTCATGCCACCGAGCTCTTCGAGGTACTTGCCCTCCACCGAGTCGAGGAACATCACCTGCTGGCAGCCGTGCTCGTAGGCCTCCTGCTGGGGCAGCAGGGACGACGCGTAGTTGCCGCCGGTCTTCGCCGCGCCCGTGCCGCCCTTGCCCGCGCGGGCGTACTGCGTCGAGAGCCAGATCGACACCGGCTTCGGCCCGGAGGTGAAGTACGCACCCGCCGGGCTGGCGATGCAGTGGTACGCGACCTCCTGCGCCGCACGGACGCCCAGGAACGACTCCGTCGCGATCATGAACGGGCGCAGGTACAGGCTCGTCTCGGGCGCCGAGGGCACCCAGTCGACGTCCGTCTGCACGAGCTGTCGGATCGACTCGACGAAGGTCTCCACCGGGAGCTCCGGAAGCGCCAGCCGTCGAGCGGACCGCTGGAACCGCCGGGCGTTCGCGTCCGGGCGGAAGGTCCACACCGAACCGTCAGCGTGCCGGTAGGCCTTCAACCCCTCGAAGATCTCCTGCGCGTAGTGCAGGACGCTCGCGCTCGGGTCGAGGCTGATCGGTCCGTACGGGTGGACCGAGGCATCGTGCCACCCGCCGTCGAGCGTCCACCGCACGGTGGCCATGTGGTCGGTGAAGTGCTTGCCGAAGCCCGGGTCGGCGAGGATCTCCTCGCGCTCGGCGGCGGCGCGACGCTCGGCCGAGGGGGTGGTGGCGAACTCGAGTCCGAAGGCGGTGTCGATGCTCATCTGGGGAGACTCCTGTCAGGCGGTGGTGGTGCGTGCCGTGGCCGCGGCGGCGATGGCGTCGCCGATCTCGGCCGTGCGACGCTGCGTGGTGCCCCGGTCAGCCAGATCGGCCTCGACCGCCCGCGTGACCGCCGACGCGAGGTCGCTGCGACCGATGTGGTCGAGCAGCAGTGCGACGGACAGGATGGCGGCCGTGGGATCGGCCTTCTGCTGACCCGCGATGTCCGGCGCGGAGCCGTGGACCGGCTCGAACATGCTGGGGAAGGTGCCGTCCGGGTTGATGTTGCCCGAGGCCGCCAGACCGATGCCGCCGCTGATCGCGCCGGCCAGGTCGGTGATGATGTCGCCGAAGAGGTTGTCGGTGACGATGACGTCGAACCTAGCAGGTTCCTTCACCATGTGGATGGTGACGGCGTCGACGTGCTGGTAGTCGACCGCGACGTCCGGGTACTCCCGCCCGACGGCCGCGACGGTGCGCTGCCAGAGGGCTCCGGCGTGCACGAGCACGTTGCTCTTGTGCACGAGCGTCAGGTGCTTCCGCGTCCGACGGTTCGCGAGCTCGAAGGCGTACCGGACGACCCGCTCGACGCCGTAGGCGGTGTTGAGCGAGACCTCGGTCGCGATCTCCTGCGGCGTACCGGTGCGGATCGCTCCGCCGTTGCCGACGTACGGTCCCTCGGTGCCCTCGCGCACGACGACGAAGTCGACCTCGCCAGGGGCCGCGAGCGGGGTCCCGACGGCGTCGTACACCTTCGTGGGGCGCAGGTTGACGTAGTGGTCGAACGCGAACCGCAGCTTCAGCAGCAGCCCCCGTTCGATGATCCCGCCGGCGAGCCGGGGGTCCCGCGGGTCCCCGCCGACCGCGCCGAGCAGGATCGCGTCGTGGGTGGCGATGGCGGACATGTCGTCCTCGGTGAGGATGTCCCCGGTCTCCAGGAACCGCGCGGCACCGAGGGAGAACGGGGTCTCCTCGACCACGAGGTCCGCCGGCAGCACGGCGTGCAGGACCTTGAGTGCCTCGTCGACGACCTCGGGCCCGATGCCGTCCCCGCGGATGACCGCGAGCTTCACCGTCTGTGTCATGTCCGCCACTCCCCTACAGCGTGATGTCGATCTCGCGGAGCGATGCCGCGTCGATCGTGGACCGGACGTGCTCGAGGATCTCGGCCGGGACCGGCGAGTCCACGGTGAGCACGCTGAGCGCCTGGCCGCCGGCGGCCTCGCGCGAGATCTGCATCGCCGCGATGTTGATGCCGGCCTCGCCGAACTCCTTGCCGTAGACGGCGACGATGCCCGGGCGGTCCGTGTAGACCATGACCACGTGGTGCTCGGCGAGGGCGACCTCGACGTCGTGGCCGTTGATCTCGACGAGCTTCGCGATCTGCTTCGGGCCCGTGAGGGTACCGGAGACGCTGATCGCGGGGCCGTCGGACTGTGCGCCGCGGATCGTGAGCACGTTGCGGTACTCGGGGCTGTCCGAGTCGGTGATGAGCCGCACGGAGACCCCGCGCTGCTCCGCGATGAGCGGAGCGTTGACGTAGGACACCTGGTCGCTGACGACGTCGGTGAAGACGCCCTTCAGCGCCGCGAGCTTCAGCACGCTGACGTCGTACTCGGCGAGCTCGCCGTGCACCTCGACGTCGATGCTCGTGACGGGCGACGTGGCGAGGCCGGTGAAGACCTGGCCGAGCTTCTCGACGAGCGGGATGCCCGGGCGCACGTACGGGTCGATGACGCCGCCGGCGACGTTCACCGCGTCGGGGACGAGCTCGCCGCCGAGGGCGAGGCGGACCGACTTGGCGACCGAGACGCCCGCCTTCTCCTGTGCTTCGTCCGTCGAGGCACCGAGGTGCGGCGTGACGACGACGTTCGGCAGGGCCACGAGCGGTGAGTCCTTCGGGGGCTCCGACACGAAGACGTCGAGGCCGGCGCCGGCGATCGTGTTCGAGGTGAGCGCGCGGTGCAGCGCGTCCTCGTCGATCAGTCCACCGCGGGCGACGTTCACGACGAACGCGGTCGGCTTCATGAGCGCGAACTGGTCATCCGAGATCATGCCGACCGTCTCCGGCGTCTTCGGCATGTGGATCGTGGTGAAGTCGGCGCGCTTCAGCAGGTCCTCGAGCGAGACGAGCTCGACCCCGAGCTGCTGGGCGCGAGCCGTGGTGACGTACGGGTCGTACGCGATGACCTGGACGCCGAACGCCTGCAGCCGCTGCGTGATGAGGGCGCCGATCCGGCCGAGGCCGATGATGCCGACGGTCTTCTCGTACAGCTCGACACCGGTGTACGCGGAGCGCTTCCAGGTGCCGGCGGCGAGCGACGCGTGCGCGGCCGGGATGTGCCGCGCGAGCGACAGGATGTGGCCGACCGTGAGTTCGGCGGCGGAGATGATGTTCGACGTCGGCGCGTTCACGACCATCACGCCGGCGGTGGTGGCCGCCTTGATGTCGACGTTGTCGAGACCGACACCGGCACGGGCGACGACCTTGAGGTTCGGGGCCGCGGCGATCGCCTCGGCGTCGACCTTGGTGGCGGAGCGCACCAGGATGGCGTGCGCATCGGCGAGGGAGGCCAGGAGGGCGGGGCGGTCGGTACCGTCCACGTTCCGGATCTCGAAGTCGGGCCCGAGGGCGTCGACTGTGGCGGGCGAGAGTTCTTCGGCGATCAGGACGACCGGCTTCGGCACAGCTGCAGTTTCCTCACACGAGACGGGCGGTATCCCACCATCGTATCGACGTGAGCAGGTGGTTACGACCGCAGCGACGGTCCTGTGCGCAACCACACGACGGCCTGGAGGCGCGGTGCCAGCTGGCACCGCGCCTCCAGGCCGTTGATCCGAACGTCAGAAATCGAGCAGACGCGGGACGAAGAGCTGCAGGTCCAGCCACAGCGCGCCTGCGGCGGCGAACGCGAGGACGAAGATGCCGACCGTCACCGCGAGGCGCGCACGACGGCTCACCCACAACGCGACGGCGAAGGCGATCGGAGCGATCGCGATGTCCAGTACGAGCCAGACCCACGGGGTGCTGCGTGCGAGCGTGTCCCCACCGGACGTGGTGCCGAGGAACTCGTTGAACGCGCGGACGGACTGCGAGACCGTCACGAGGTTGCCCACGCTCTGCACGGTCATGTAGGCGAACAGGACGGCGAACACCACCCACACCGCGACCCGCGCGACGATCGGTCCCGGCGCGCGCCGGACCGTCGGCGTCGCGGCGGTCACCCGAAGCTCCGGGTCATCAGGAACGGCCACGGGAACAGGACCGCGGCGCCGAGCAGCATCCAGAGCAGGCGAGTGCGGGTCCGGCGACCACGACCGGCCCAGAGGACCACCGTGAACCAGAGGGCGGGCGCGACGATCGACAGGAAGCGCAGGACCTCGACGAAGACGGTCAGGACGGTGTCGACGTTCGAGACGTAGGAGGTCGACGCCGTGAGCAGCCACGCGACCGTGTACAGCAGGTAGAGCCCACCGAACACGCCGAAGCCGATCAGGGCTCCGGAGGTCTCCGGTGCCTCGGGGTCGCGGACCCCGCGGTCCTTGACTGCGACCGGGTTGTGGGCCGCGTCGACGTGGGTCGCGTCGTCGGCGTCGCCCCAGCTGAGGGCGTCGTCGTCGTGGTCGACCGAGCCGTCGGGCGGGGATGCTGCCGTGGTCATGCACCCGATTCTACGAGGCGAGCCGCGCCGGCTCGACCATGGACCGGCTGTACGGGCGCCGGTCAGGCGTCGGCGGGCTGCGTCTCGAGCACCTGGGCGACGACGTCGCGCACGGCCGGGAACAGCGGGTGGCTCTCCATCAGACCGGTGAGGATCTCGGTGAGCGCGTGTGCCGTGGCGCCGGACCGCAGGAGCGCGTGCAGCTCGATCGACTCGGGGTCGTTCTCGTCGTCGAAGTCGAGGGCGACCCGGACCGCTCCGAGCAGGTGGTCGACCGGCAGCCCGCGCTCGGCGAGCTGCGCAGCGGGACCGACGAAGCGCTCCCGACGACCCAGCTTCCGGAGCGGGTTCCGGCCGACGCGGACCGTCGTGTCGGGCAGGTGCGGGTTGGCGATGCGCGAGAGGTTCGCGGTGACGTAGCGCGCGTGCTCCTCCGGGTCGAACCCGTGCTTGGCGATGAGGAGCGCGGTGGTCTCGGCCAGGACGCCGTCGACCTCGGCGCGGACGGCGTCGTCCTCGAGGGCTTCGCGGATGAGTCGGATGCCCCGGACGTACCCGTGGTACGCGGCCGTCGCGTGGGCGGTGTTCACCGTGTAGAGCTTCCGCTCGACGAACGGCTGGAGGTCGTCGACCCAGGTGACGCCGTCGATCGCGGGCGGTTCGGCGTCGGAGTCGGCGAACGGGGTGCGCTCGATGACCCACTCGTAGAACGGCTCGAGCACGACGTCGAGGCCGCCGGACTGTCCGAGGACGCCGGACTGGTCGGGCACGATCCGGTCGATCGCGCAGTTCGCGAAGACCGCGGCGATGTCCCGGTCCTCCAGGATGGGGGCGCGGCGGATGCTGGCGTGCAGGGAGTCGGTCGCGTTGAACGCGTTCTCGCAGGCGACGATCGTGACGTCGCCGCGCTCGAGCGGGCGCGCCGCGAGCCCCTCGGCGATCACCGGTGCGACGAGCGGCAGCGTGCGTGCACCCACGGCGGTCGTGACGACGTCCGCCTCGGCGATGGCCCGGATGACCTGCTCGCGGTCGGTCTTGCTGCTGAGTGCCCTGAACCCGTAGACGAGGTGCTCGACCGGCATCTCGCCGACCTCGTGCACCACGAAGCGGCCGGCCTCGTTGAGGGCGGAGACGACGCGGTCGTCGACGTCGACGAAAGTCAGCTCGTAGCCGCTCGCGACCAGGAACTGGCCCACGAACCCACGCCCGATCTTGCCGGCGCCGATGTGGACCGCTCGCTTCGTCACCGCCATCCGACGATCCTCCCATGGGTCTCGGTGCGGTTCTGCCACACGGTGCCGACGGCGCGCGACATCTGTCGCGCAGGTGCTGCGGGCACGGCGAAGGGACGCCGGACGGCGTCGTCGGGTTCGTTCTGGAGCTGCTGCATAACGTTCGGGTCACGTCGCGAGGCGGCGGTGCAGGGTGCACCGCCGCCTCGTCGTCGAGTCCTCGGAAGACTACCGCGCCGCGGAACCGTCCACGTAGTCACCGTCGTTCTGCTTCCACGCGAAGAGCGCGCGGAGCTCACGGCCGGTGGCCTCGATCGGGTGGCCCTCGCCCTTCGCGCGGAGTGCCTTGAACTCCGGAGCGCCGGCGTCCTGGTCGTCGATGAAGCGCTTCGCGAAGGCACCGTTCTGGATGTCCGCGAGCACCGCCTTCATGTTCTCCTTGACCTCGGGCGAGATCACGCGCGGGCCGGAGACGTAGTCACCGAACTCGGCCGTGTCGGAGATCGACCAGCGCTGCTTGGTGAGGCCGCCCTCCCAGATGAGGTCCACGATGAGCTTGAGCTCGTGCAGGACCTCGAAGTACGCGATCTGCGGCTGGTAGCCGGCCTCGACGAGGGTCTCGAAGCCGTACTGGATGAGCTGCGAGGTGCCACCGCAGAGGACGGCCTGCTCGCCGAACAGGTCGGTCTCGGTCTCCTCGGTGAAGGTGGTCTTGATGCCACCCGAGCGGAGGCCGCCGATGGCCTTCGAGTACGACCACGCGAGGTCCCAGGCGGAACCCGAGGCGTCGACCTCGACGGCGACGATCACGGGGACGCCACGGCCGGCCTCGTACTCGCGGCGCACGGTGTGACCCGGACCCTTCGGGGCGACGAGCGACACGTCGACGCCCTCGGGTGCCTGGATGTAGCCGAAGCGGATGTTGAAGCCGTGGCCGAAGACGAGCGTCGCACCCGGCTGGAGGTTCGGCTCGATGTCGTCCTTGTAGACGATGCGCTGGACCTGGTCCGGCGCGAGGATGACGACGACGTCCGCCCACTTCGTGACCTCGGCCGGGGTGAGGACCTCGAACCCGGCCTCCTCGGCCTTCTGGCGGCTCTTCGAGCCCTCCTGGAGGCCGATCTTGACCTCGACACCCGAGTCACGGAGGTTGAGGGCGTGGGCGTGGCCCTGCGAGCCGTACCCGATGACGGCGACCTTCTTGCCCTGGATGAGGGTCAGGTCGGCGTCGGCGTCGTACACGATGTCAGTCACGAGGGTGTGTCTCCTTGGTTCTGGTGGTCTTGGGCGGGCGCTCAGCGCACCCGGTCGGTGATGCTCTTCGGTCCGCGTCCCATGCCGAGCAGGCCGGCACGGGCGAGCTCCTTGATGCCGTAGGGCTCGAGCACGCGGAGGATCGCCTGGATCTTGCCGGGGTCCCCGGTGACCTCGACGACGAGGGAGTCGGTCGCCACGTCGACGACCTGGGCACGGAACAGGTTCACTGCTTCGAGCACCGCCGAGCGCGTCTGGTTGTCGACGCGCACCTTCACGAGCATGTGCTCGCGCTGGACGGACTGGGAGAAGTCCAGCTCGACGATCTTGATGACGTTGACCAGCTTGTTGAGCTGCTTCGTCACCTGCTCCAGGGGGAGGTCCTCGACGTCGACGACGACCGTGATCCGGGACAGGCCCTCGACCTCGGTGTTGCCCACGGCGAGCGACTCGATGTTGAACCCGCGACGCGCGAACAGGCCGGCGACACGGGTCAGCAGACCCGGCTTGTCCTCGACGAGGAGGGAGAGGACGTGGCTCATGCGGTTTCCCCCGTCATGTCGGCGTCCTCGTCGTCCCAGGTGGGCGCGAGGGCCTGGGCGTACTCGATGGACGAGTTGCTGACGCCCTGCGGGACCATCGGCCAGACCATCGAGTCGCGGCTCACGACGAAGTCGATCACCACGGGACGGTCGTTGGTCTCGAGGGCGAGCTGGATCGCGGCGTCGACCTCGTCGGCCTTCTCGACGCGGATGCCGAGGGCACCGTACGCGTCGGCGAGCTTCACGAAGTCCGGGACCCGGCGGGTGCCGTGGCCCGTCTGCAGGTCGGTGAAGGAGTGACGGCCGTCGTAGAACAGCGTCTGCCACTGCCGCACCATGCCGAGCGACGAGTTGTTGATGATCGCGACCTTGATCGGGATGTCGTTGATGACGCAGGTCGCGAGCTCCTGGTTCGTCATCTGGAAGCAGCCGTCACCGTCGATCGCCCAGACCACGCGGTCGGGCTGGGCGACCTTCGCGCCCATCGCCGCCGGGACCGAGTAGCCCATGGTGCCGGCGCCGCCCGAGTTGAGCCAGGCGTTCGGCCGCTCGTACTTGATGAACTGCGCGGACCACATCTGGTGCTGGCCGACCCCGGAGGCGAAGACGCCCTCTGGCCCGGTGAGCTCGCCGATGCGCTTGATGATCGCCTGCGGGGCGAGGAGGCCGTCGGTCGGCTCGGCGTACCCGAGCGGGAAGTCGACCTTGAGCTGCTCGAGCTTCGTCCACCACTCGGCGGTGGCAGCGCGCTCGTCGGTCGGGACGGCGTTCCAGGCGTCGAGGAGGTCCTTCAGCACCTCGCGCGCGTCGCCCACGATCGGGACGTCGGCGAAGCGGATCTTCGAGATCTCGGCGGGGTCGATGTCGACGTGCACGACCTTGGCGTTCGGCGCGAACTCGTCGGCCTTGCCCGTCACGCGGTCGTCGAACCGGGCGCCGAGCGCGATGATGAGGTCGCTGTCCTGCAGCCCGAGCACCGCGGGCACCGTGCCGTGCATGCCGGGCATGCCGAGGTGCTGCGGGTGCGAGTCGGGGAACGCGCCGCGCGCCATCAGGGTGGTGACGACCGGGGCACCGGTGGCCTCGGCGAAGGCAAGGAGCTCGGCCGTCGCCCGGGAGCGGACCACGCCGCCGCCGACGTAGAGCACCGGGCGCTCCGACTCGGAGAGCAGCTGGGCGGCCGCAGCGATCTGCTTGCCGTGCGCCTTCGTCACCGGGCGGTACCCGGGCAGGTCGATCTTCGGCGGCCACACGTACGGCGCCGACTTCTGCTGGGCGTCCTTCGTGATGTCGACCAGCACCGGACCGGGGCGACCGGTCGTGGCGATCTGGTACGCGGCCGCGAGCGTCGCGGGGACGTCGGCCGGGTCGGTGACCAGGAAGGAGTGCTTCGTGATCGGCATCGTGATGCCGACGATGTCGGCCTCCTGGAAGGCGTCCGTCCCCATCAGGGTCGAGAACACCTGGCCGGTGATCGCGATGAAGGGCACCGAGTCCATGTAGGCGTCGGCGATCGCCGTCACGAGGTTCGTCGCGCCGGGACCGGAGGTCGCGATGGCGACACCGACCTTGCCGGACGAGGACGCGTAGCCCTCGGCGGCATGGCCGGCGCCCTGCTCGTGACGGACGAGGACGTGGCGGATCGTCGTGGACGCCATGAGCTCGTCGTAGAACGGGATGATGGCGCCGCCCGGCAGGCCGAAGACGTCGGTGATCCCGAGGTGCTCGAGCGTCCGGAGGACGGCTCCCGAGCCGGTCAGGATCTCCGGCGTCCGGCGTGCACCGGCGGCCGCGGACAGCGGTGTGGCTTCCGTGGGCATGAGGTGTTCCTTGCCTGGAGAGGTGGCGATGGTGCGTGTGTCGACGCTAGCCCGTCACTGCGCCCTTGGCAGCGGACTGGACGAGCTTCGCGAACTTCGCGAGGACTCCGCGGGTGTAGCGCGGGGGCAGCGGGGCCCAGCCTTCTCGGCGGGCTTCCAGCTCGGCTTCGTCGACCAGTAGGTCGAGCGAGCGAGCCGCGATGTCGACACGGATGCGGTCGCCATCGCGCACGAATGCAACTGGACCTGCGTCCACTGCTTCCGGTGCGATGTGGCCGATGCACAGGCCGGTTGTGCCGCCTGAGAATCGTCCGTCCGTCAAGAGTAGTACATCCTTGCCGAGGCCAGCGCCCTTGATGGCGGCGGTGATCGCCAGCATCTCGCGCATGCCCGGGCCGCCCTTGGGGCCCTCGTAGCGGATGACCACGACGTCGCCCTTCTGGATCCCGCCCTCGGTCAGGGCGTCCATGGCGGCACGCTCGCGGTCGAACACGCGAGCGGGGCCCTCGAAGACCTCGGCGTCGAAGCCGGCGGTCTTCACGACGGCGCCCTCCGGAGCGAACGAGCCCTGCAGGATCGTCAGGCCACCGGTCGCGTGGATCGGGTTGTCGAGCTTCCGGAAGACCTCGCCGTCGAGCTCCGGCGGGTCGATCTCGGCCAGGTTCTCGGCGAGGGTCTTGCCTGTGACGGTCATGACGTCACCGTGCAGCAGCCCGGCGTCGAGCAGCGCCTTCATGATCACCGGGATGCCGCCGTTGCGGTCCACGTCGACCATGACGTACTTGCCGAACGGCTTCATGTCGGCGAGGTGCGGGACCTTCGAGCCGATGCGGTTGAAGTCGTCGAGGGAGAGCTCGACCTCGGCTTCGTGCGCGATCGCGAGGAGGTGGAGGACGACGTTGGTGGAGCCTCCGAGTGCCATGGCGACGGCGATGGCGTTCTCGAACGCCTCCTTCGTCAGGATCTGGCGTGCGGTGAGCCCCAGCCGGAGCATGTTGACCACGGCCTCGCCGGAGCGGTGCGCGTAGTAGTCACGGCGGCGGTCGGCGCTCGGTGGCGCGGCCGAACCGGGCAGCGACATGCCCAGGGCCTCGGCGACGGAGGCCATCGTGTTGGCGGTGTACATCCCGCCGCAGGCGCCCTCGCCCGGGACGATCGCGCACTCGATCTTCTTGAGCTCTTCTTCCGACATCGTGCCGGCCTTGCACGCACCGACGCCCTCGAAGGAGTCGATGATCGTGACCTCCTTGAAGGAGCCGTCCGCCTGCTTCACGTAGCCCGGCATGACCGAGCCCGCGTAGAGGAAGACACTCGCGAGGTCGAGGCGCGCGGCGGCCATGAGCATCCCCGGCAGGGACTTGTCGCAGCCGGCGAGCAGGACGGTGCCGTCCAGGCGCTCGGCGTTCACGACGGTCTCGACACTGTCGGCGATGACCTCGCGCGAGACGAGGGAGAAGTGCATGCCCTCGTGGCCCATCGAGATGCCGTCGGAGACGGAGATGGTGCCGAACTGGAGCGGGTACCCGCCACCCGAGTGGACGCCTTCCTTGGCGCCCTGCGCGAGGCGGTCGAGGGAGAGGTTGCAGGGGGTGATCTCGTTCCAGGAGGACGCGATCCCGATCTGCGGCTTCTCCCAGTCCTCGTCGCCCATGCCGACGGCCCGGAGCATGCCACGCGAGGTGGTTGCTTCGATCCCGTCGGTGACGACCCGGCTGCGGGGCTTCACGTCGATGTCAGGCATGGAGCGAGTCTAGGCGCAGTTGGGATACCAATCGGACAACAACATGCGTTCGCATGGTGAAACCCCGCCTGGAGGCGCGGATCGCCTTGGTCAGCGCACCGCGCGAAGGCGCGCCAGCTGCTTCAGGACGTCGGTCAGCGCCGCTGGATCGGCGACCCGGTAGGCGGCGAGCGTCTCACCCTCCCCCACCTTCACGCCGACGTCGCCGTCACCGAGCACGCGGAAGGCGTCCTCGTCGGTGACGTCGTCCCCGGCGAAGAACACCGCGTCCGCGCCGTGCAGGTCGCGCAGGCGTGCGATCGCGTCGCCCTTCGTGACGTGCCGGACGGCGAACTCGACGATGTCCTTGCCGCCGCGCTCGAGGACGTCCGCGTCGGCCTCGTGCGCCGCGGTGCTCGCGGCCGCGTTCGCCTCGGCCGCGACCTCGGGGCTCACCCGTCGGGTGTGCACGCCGTGCCCCGCGGGCTTGTGCTCGATGACCACGCCGGGGAAGCGCTCGCCCACCTCGTCGAGTGCCGCGCCGATCCGGGCGACCCGGGCCTGCTCGTCGGCGGTGAGCGCGGCCTCGTCGTGGCCGTCGACCCGCCACTCGACGCCGTGCGAACCCACGAGGGCCATGCCGTCCGGCGCCTGCGCGACCCTGGCGAGGCTGTCGAGCGGCCGGCCGGAGACCAGGACGACCTCGGTGTCCTTCGCCCGGTGGAGCGTCAGGACCGCTGCCCAGGAGCCGGGCAGGGCACCGACCTGTGACGGGTCGTCGGCGAACGGCGCGAGCGTGCCGTCGAAGTCGAGGGCGACGATGAGTCGCGGCGCAGCCGCGAGCGTCTCGAGAGCCCCGTCGACGGCGGCCTGGTCGGTGGTCGTCTCAGGCATCACGCGCCTCCCGGGTGTCCTCAGCAGCACGCGCCGTCTGGGCGTCCTGGTCGAAGATCGACATGTTGTCCGTCTGCGCCTCGCGGTGCCGGTCCTTCGGGTCCGCCGCGGACGGGTCGATCTGGGCGTTCCGCGGTGCGTGCCGGTCGAGCGCTTCGAGGAAGGAGCGCGACCAGCGCGCCACGTCGTTGTCGCGCACCCGCTTCCGGAGCGCGCGCATGCGCGTGGAGCGCTCGCGACGCGGCATCTCGATCGCCCGCTGGATCGAGTCCTTCAACGCGCCGATGTCGTGCGGGTTGACGATGACCGCCTGCTTGAGCTCGTCGGCGGCGCCGGCGAACTCGGAGAGGATGAGGACGCCGTCGTTGTCGAACCGGGCTGCGACGTACTCCTTCGCGACGAGGTTCATGCCGTCGCGCAGGGCCGTGACGAGCATGATGTCGGCGGCGAGGTACAGCGCGACCATCTCCTCGCGCGGGTACCCGTGGTGGAGGTAGGCGATGGGCTGGTGCCCGATCACGCCGAGGTCGCCGTTGATCCGGCCCACCGTCAGCTCGATCTCGTCGCGGAGCGCGGCGTAGGTGTCGACGCGTTCGCGGCTCGGGCTCGCGACCTGGATGAGCGTGGCGTCCTCGACCGCGATCCGGCCGTCCTCGACCAGTTCACCGAAGGCCTTGATGCGGTGCCGGATGCCCTTCGTGTAGTCGAGTCGGTCGACGCCGAGCAGGACCGTCTTCGGGTTGCCCAGGCTCTCGCGGATCTCCCGCGCACGCTCCTGGACCTCGGGGCGGTGCGCGATCTCCTCGAAGCCGGCGGCGTCGATCGAGATCGGGAAGTGCCGCGCCTCGACGTGGCGGACGGTGATGCCCTTGCGGCTGCGCGGGGCGTCCGGGTCGTCGACCGGGACGTCGATCGTCTGCCCCTTGGTCGTGTAGCCCTTGATGTGGCGGACCGCACGGAGGAAGTCACTCGCGTCGTCGTGCCGCTGGAACCCGATCACGTCCGCACCGAGCAGCCCGTCGAGGATCTGCGCGCGCCACGGGAGCTGCGCGTAGATGCCGACCGGCGGGAACGGGATGTGGTTGAAGAAGCCGATCGTCAGATCAGGGCGGCGCTCCCGCAGCAGCGCCGGGACGAGCTGCAGCTGGTAGTCCTGCACCCAGACGATGCCGTCCTGCTCGACGATCTCGGCGATCTGGGCGGCGAACCGCTCGTTCACGCGCTTGTACGCGTTCCACCAGTCACGGTGGTAGCTCGGGTGCTCGATGACGTCGTGGTAGAGCGGCCAGAGCGTGTCGTTGCTGAAGCCCTCGTAGTACTCCTCGACGTCGGCGTCGCTGAGCGGGACGGGAACGATGTGGATGCCCTCGTTGTCGAACGGCTCGACCTCGACCTCGGGCTGGCCGACCCAGCCGACCCAGGCGCCGTCGTTCGCCCGCATCACCGGCTCGAGTGCCGTGACCAGGCCGCCTGGCGAGTGCCGCCAGCCCTCGTTGCCGTCCTCGTCGACGACGCGGTCGACCGGCAGGCGGTTCGAGGCGACGACGAAGGCGTAGCGGGTCTGTTCGGTGCGGGGTGCTGCCATGGGGTGGTGGGGTCTCCGTTCCGCCCGGCTCAGCGCCGGGTCCAGCCGTAAGTTACCAGCGTGCCGACAGCGGATTCACGGCGGATCGGCGGCTTCCGGTACGGCCCGCCCTCGAACGCGACCGGCCTGGGATCCCCGGGCGGGCCGCCTCACTAGGCTCGTCGGCATGGTCATGACACGGGCGTGGCGGAACGGCGGTGCGGCGGAGCGGGACTTCCCGGTCGACCGGATCTCCGACATCGTCGCCGACGAGGACGCGTTCGTGTGGGTGGACTACACCGACCCCGACCCGACCGACCTCGAGCACGTCGAGGCCGAACTCGGCATCCACGCACTCGCCGTCGAGGACGCGGTCGAACGGGGCCAGCGCCCGAAGCTCGACCGCTACCGCGACAGCCTGTTCCTGGTCGTCTACGACGTCGCCGGCCTCGACGACGACGGGGACCTCGTGACCCACGAGGTGAAGGCGTTCGTCACCGAGCACGCCCTCGTCACCATCCACGGCGCGGACGTCGACACCGGCGCGGTCGAGCGGCGCCTCGACGCGAACGCGGACATCGCCGACCACGGGGTGCCCTGGCTGGTCTGGGGGCTGCTCGACGCCGTGACCGACCACGCGACGAGCACGGTGGAGGACATCGAACGACGGATCGACGACCTCGAGGACGACCTGTTCGAGCGCGGCAACCCGCGCGAACAGCAGATCCAGCGTCGGTCGTTCCGGCTCCGGAAGGCACTCGGGGTCCTCCGCCGGCAGGTCGTCCCCACGCGGGACAGCGTCGCCTCACTGCTGCACGGCGACGCCGAGACGATCTCCGACGGCATCCGCCCGTACTTCCGGGACGTCGAGGACCACCTGGTGTCGATCGCGGACTCCGTCGAGCAGCTGCGCGATGCGGTGTCGAGCGTCCTCGACACCAACCTCAACCTGTCCTCGAACCGGCAGAACACGGTGATGAAGAAGGTGACGAGCTGGGCGGCGATCATCGCGATC
This sequence comes from Curtobacterium pusillum, assembly GCF_007673235.1. Lineage (GTDB taxonomy): Bacteria > Actinomycetota > Actinomycetes > Actinomycetales > Microbacteriaceae > Curtobacterium > Curtobacterium pusillum_C. The sequence goes on along the minus strand of NZ_VDZH01000009.1, from coordinate 38,596 downwards.
CCGACCGCGATCACCGGGTTCTTCGGGCAGAACGTGACGTTCCCCGGCGAGAGCCACTGGAGCGGGCTGTACCTGTCGCTCGCCCTCATCGTGACGTCCTCGCTGGTGCTCTACCGCGTGTTCAAGACCCGCGACTGGCTCTGACTCCGGCTCCGCGAGCCGCGCGCCACCCCGCACCGTGCGAGCGGGCTACAGGCGCAGGGCGAGCACCCCGGCCACGACCGTGAGCGGGGCGACCACGCATCCGAGCGCCATGTACCTCCCCCACGACAGGTGCACCCCCTCGGACGACAACCGGGCGTGCCAGAGCAGGGTCGCGAGCGACGCCCACGGGGTGATGAGGCAACCGGCGTTCACACCGATGAGGAGCGCCGCGTAGCGCAGGGCCTCGTGGCCGGCCGCCGGCTCGAGCACCAGGTAGGCGGGCAGGTTGTCGATCGCGTTCGCCGCCACCGCCCCCGCACCGCCGAGTGCCAGGAGCGGCCCACTCCCCGTACCCCCGGGCAGCGCGTTCACGATCGGGTCCGTGAGTCCGGTCGTGTGCAGCGTCTCGACCACGATGAACAACCCGGCGGCGAAGAGCAGCGTCGACCACGGCACGCGGGAGATCCGCAGTTCCGACGGAGCACGGAAGGCCGCGACCGCCACGAGCACGACGGCCGCTGCGACCGCGGCGATCCACACCGTCACGCCGGCGGTCAGCGCGACGACGAGGGCGACGAGCACCGCCGACGCCGACCAGAAGAACACCGGGTCGGTCGCCTGGCGGACGGACACCGGGGTGTAGCGGCCGAACAACCGGCCCCGGAACACGACGAGCAGCACGGCGCACGGCACCACCACGCCCGCGAGCGCCGCCCAGACCATCAGCCCGGCGAACGGGATCGGACCGTCGAGCCCGATGCGGTCGACGGCGAGCAGGTTCGTGAGGTTCGACACCGGCAGCAGCAGCGACGCCGTGTTCGCGAGCCAGACGGTCGTCAGCGCGAACGGCATCGGCGGCAGCCCCACCCGGCGGGCGAGTGTGATCACGATCGGGGTGAGGAGCACCGCCGTGGTGTCGATCGACAGGAAGACCGTGCAGACCACGGCGAGCACGACGACCGCCGCCCAGAGGCCGATCGTGCGCCCACCACCGACACGCGCGGCGAGGTCGGCGAGACGATCGAACACCCCGGCGTCCGCCGCGAGTTCGGCGACGACGGTGAGGCCGAGCACGAACGCCAGCACCGGGACGACCCGGTCGGCGAGCTCGGCGAGGTCGGACAGGGGCAGCAGGCCGAGGGCGACGCACACCGCGCCGACCACGAGCAGTGCTCCCCCGATGACGGCCTGACGCACAGCGGCTCCTCTTCGAGTGCGCCGGCAGGGCGACCGGCGGCGCTCCAATGTACTGGCCGGTAGCGTTGACGGGACCAGCGAAGGAGGAACCCGTGCGGAAGTTCATGTTCAGCGGTGCGGTGTGGAGCTCGATCATCAGCGGCTACAGCGTCGTGCAGACCACCAGGCAGGGACCGCGCGACTGGCGTCTCGCGCTGACGTGGGTGGCGTGGCTCGCGACGACGATCGTCGCCATCGGCACGGTCGTCGAGGACGACCGGGCCGTCAAGGCACGTCAGCCGTAAGCAACGGCGGTCTCGCAACCGGAGGTCGCGAACGCGACCAGCAGACGGACTGGAGGCGCGGTGCCAGCTGGCACCGCGCCTCCAGTCCGTCCCGGGGACGCGCTCAGCGCTCCGAACGCGGGATGTCGGACGTCTGGATCGGACCGGTGAACAGGGCCGCGCGGTCCTCCTGGTCCGGGGTGAACAGCGCCGAGGACGACGCGGTCGAGGCGGTCCGGCGGGACGCACGCGGCTCGACGGCATCCTCGACCATGAGCACCCGCTGCACCGGCTGGGCATCGGGGTGGGTGCGTTGGATCCAGGCGACCAGTTCCTCACGGACGTAGCAGCGTAGGTCGAACAGCGACGGGGCGTCGTGCGCGGTGACGAGGACACGGACGTGCACGAACCCCTGAACGGCGTCGGTCACCTGCAGCACCTGGACCCGGCGGTCCCAGAGCTCGGTGCGGTCGAGGATGCGCTCGAGCTCCGCACGCATCTCCCCCGGGCGCACCCGCCAGTCCAGGTCGAACTCGACGGCGCCGAGCAGTTCGCTGTTCGTCCGCGTCCAGTTCTCGAACGGCGTGCTCGTGAAGTACGTCGACGGCAGCACGAAGCGCCGGTCGTCCCACAGGTGCACGACGACGTAGGTGAGGGTGATCTCCTCGATGCGCCCCCACTGCTGCTCGACCACGACGACGTCGTCGACGCGGATCGAACCGGAGAACGCGAGCTGCATGCCGGCGAACACGTTGCCGAGCGTCGACTGCGCGGCGAGACCCGCGATGACGGAGATGAGTCCGGCCGAGGCGAGCACGCTCGCGCCCGCCGCCTCGACGCCGGGGAACGTGAGCAGGATGGCGCCGACGCCGATGATGACGAGCACCGCGACCGTGAGGCGGCGGAGAACCAGCACCTGCGTCCGGATCCGCCGGGCGACCCGGTTGTCGGGCACGTCGACGCGGTAGCGGTGCAGCCCGAGGCTCTCGAGGACGATCGCGATCGCGCAGGCGAGCCACGTCCCGACGCCGATCGTGACGATGAGGAAGGTGTGCGAGACCCCGTCGCGCCACGGGTACACGTCGGAGTGGTCCGGGATGCTCGACGCGAAGGCCGCCCAGAGCAGTACGACGAGGAGCATCGTGCGGGTCGGGTGCTTGGTGCGGCGCGAGAGCACGGCCGCCCAGCGCTTCCGTCTGCCGAGGGCGCGGAACACGAGGTGCAGGACGAGGGCAGCGGCGGCGGTGACGAGCATCGCGAAGCCGATCGCGACGAGGAGCCGGAGGAGGGTGTCCATCCCTCCATGCAACCAACTGGACGACGGTCGTCGCCCAGCGGACCGCAAGACGGGAGGCGCGGTGCCAGCTGGCACCGCGCCTCCCGTCCTGCTCGTCAGCCGCTACTTCGACGACGTGAGCGAGTCCACGTAGTCCTGGTGCTCGGACGCCCACTTCGCGGTGATCGCCGGGTACTCGCTCGTCTTCGCGCCGCTGTTCACGAGCGCGTTCTCCAGCGAGTAGAGCGTGTCGGAGTCCATCGAGAAGTCGGACATCCACTTCGACGCCGTCGGGAAGTCGTCCTTGATGGACTTCTTCGCGATGGTGTGGATCTCCTCGTTCTTGCCGAGCGCGCCCTTCGGGTCCTTCAGGTCCTTGATCGGGAACGCGTCGTACGCCCAGTGCGGACGCCACAGCGTCACGACGACGTCCTGCTTCTTCGCGATCGAGGCCTTGAGGTCTGCGAGCATCGCCGGCGTGGAACTCGTCACGAAGTCCATGCCGTCGAGGCCGTACTGCGGGATGACCTGCTCGGACACGACCTTCGTCTCACCGGCGGCGGGCTCGATGCCGATGATCTTGTTGCCGAAGTCCGACGCGTGCGCCTTGAGCTCGTCGATCGAGTCGATGTCCGAGTACTCCGGCACGGCGAGCTCGAGCGACGCCTGCTCGTTCCACGCACCGAGGTCCGTGAGGTCCTTGCCGTACGTGTCCATGTACTCCTTGTGCGTGTTCGGCAGCCAGGTGTCGAACACGACGTCGTAGTCGCCGGAGGCCAGGCCCGTGTACGCGGGCGCGACGTCGGAGTTCGTGAGCTGGACGTCGTAGCCCTTCTGCTCGAGGACGTACTTCCAGAGGTAGCTGGCGGCGGTGTCCTCGTCCCAGCCGTTGAAGACGACGACGTGCATCGACTTCTGGTCACCGTTGTCGAGCGTGCCGGTCGCGCCGTAGTAGCCGGGCGGCATGCAGGCGGAGAGGCCGAGGGCGGTGGCGGCGGCGAGCGCGGCCGCCGCGAGGGTGCGCTTGGTTCGCTTGTGCGGGGTGTGGTTGCGCGGGGTCTGGTTGCGCTTCATGGTCTGGTCCTTCCTCACGCGTCGACGGTCTGGCGGTCGGTGACCGCTTCGGTGGTGGCGGCGGTCTGGGCGGTCGCCGCGTTCGGCGTCGCGGTCACCGTCGGCTTCCGCTTCCGTCCGAACAGCCTGGAGGCGCGCCCCGCGTCGCCGCCGAGCGCTGCGGTCAGGCGGTCCAGCAGGATCGCGAGGACCACGACGGACAGTCCGGCCTCGGCACCCAGGCCGACGTCGATGCGGTTCAGCGACGCGACGATCTGCTCGCCGAGCCCACCGGCGCCGACCATGCCGGCGATGACGACCATCGAGAGGGACAGCATGATGACCTGGTTGACGCCCGCCATGATGCTGGCCTTCGCGAGCGGCAGCTGGATCTGGCGGAGGATGCGCCACGGGCTGGAGCCGAACGCGGCGCCGGCCTCGACGACCTCGCTCGGGACCCCGCGGATGCCGAGCTCGGTGAGACGCACACCCGGAGCCATCGCGAACACGATCGTCGCGACGATGCCGGGCACGACGCCGACGCGGAAGAGCAGCAGCGCCGGGATCAGGTAGACGAACGCCGGGGTGGTCTGCATGAAGTCGAGCACCGGGCGGATGATGCGGCTCGCGGTGTCGGAGCGGGCGGCCCAGATGCCGAGCGGCACGCTGAACACGACGGCGAGGCCCGCGGCGACGATCACGAGCGCCAGGGTGTCCATCGCGTTCGTCCACTGACCGACGCTCACGATGAAGAGCAGGCCGATGGCGGCACCGATGGCGAGTTTCCAGCCCTTCGCGACGAACGCCAGGACCACGAGGACCGCGACGACCACCCAGAACGGCGGGGTGGAGAGGAAGTACTCCATCCACGCGTCCATCCACGTGAACACGTAGCGGACGACGTCGAAGAAGCCGGAGAGGTAGGTCGTGATCCAGTCGACGATCGCGGCGACCCAGGTGCCGAGGGGCAGGTGGAAGTCGCCGAAGGAGTTGGTACCGGGGGTGATCATGCGTGGTCTCCTTCGGTGACGACGGGGTGTTCGCCGTTCGCGGCGAGGGTCGAGTCCATGTCGGAGTCGCTGATGCGGGTCACCGGCTCGAGCACCGGGATCGGCATCGTCGCGGTCGGCACGTTGCCGAGCGCCGCGAGCAGCGTGACGCGCGGGACCACGCCGAGCAGGCGCCCCTCGTCGTCCACGACCGCGATCGGCAGCGGCGACTCGACGGCGAGCTCGAACAGGTCGGTGAGCGCGGTGTCCGGGGCGACCCGGGCGTACTCGGTGTTCACGATGGCGTCGAGGTTCGTGTCGCCGGCCTTGACCTGGCGCATGACGTGCCGGTCACGGACCCAGCCCTCGAGCTTCCGGCCACGGCCGGTCACGAAGACCGCCGCGGTCTGCAGGTCGCGCATGGTGCGCAGCGCGCCTCGGGGTCCGACGGTGAGCGGGACGGCCGCACGTGCGGGCTCCATCACGCTCGCGGCGGTCAGCACGCGGGCACGGTCGACGTCCTGCACGAACTGGGCGACGTAGTCGTTCGCGGGGTCGGTGAGGATGTCTTCCGGCGAGCCGATCTGGACGATCCGGCCGTCGCGCATCACGGCGATCCGGTCACCGAGGAACATCGCCTCGTTCAGGTCGTGCGTGATGAAGACGATGGTCTTGCCGAGGCGCTGCTGCAGGTCGACGAGCTGCTCCTGCATCTCGCGGCGGATGAGCGGGTCGAGGGCGCTGAACGCCTCGTCCATGAGCAGGACGTCCGTCTCGGCGGCGAGGGCGCGGGCGATGCCGACGCGCTGCTGCATGCCGCCGGACAGCTCGTCGGGCTTGGCGTCCGCCCAGACGTCGAGGCCGACCAGGCCGATGACCTCGCGGGCCTTGGCGAGCCGGGTGGTCTTGTCGACGCCGTTCACCTCGAGGCCGTACGCAACGTTCTCGAGCACCGTGCGGTGCGGCAGCAGTGCGAAGTGCTGGAAGACCATCGACACGCTCGTGCGACGGATCTCGCGGATCTCCTTCGGCGTGGCCTTCGTCACGGTGCGGCCACCGATCTCCACCGTGCCGGCGGTCGGCTCGAGCAGACCGTTCAGCATCCGGATGAGGGTCGACTTGCCGGAGCCCGAGAGCCCCATGACGACGAAGATCTCGCCGGGACGCACGTCGAACGACGCGTCGATGACGGCTGCGGAACCGAGGTCGCGGACCTCGTCACGCGTCGCGCCGGCGGCCAGACGGCGGACGGCTTCGCCGGGACGTCGGCCGAACACCTTGTAGGCGCCGCGCACGCTCAGCGCTGGATCGGCGGTGGGGTCGTCCGGCGTGGTGGCAGGCCGGTCCTGGGGTGGTGCGATGGTCAACGGTGCTCCTCGCGGGACCGCGGCGCACGGGCGCACGGCGGTCTCGGTGTGGTTGCGGACGGGTCGCCCGGCACCCTGTTCGGCGGCACCGCATCGAGCCCGCGCAACAGGCGCAGGGCGAGCGATCACGCACGCGGGGGTCGTACTCGGGACGACCCCGGTCCGGCCGACCGTACGGCCAGCGCTGTGCTGCTGCGCTGGACGCGTCCTGATCGTCGGTGTCCCCTGAAGGGACGTTCAAGGCTATCGGCGGTTGTCCCCCATCGCGAATCCGGTTCCGCCGGATTCCCGGCACCGCTGTACCCCGACCACGGCGTGTCGCCCAGTGGCATGGGGATCGCGATCGTAACCGTCCCGTTACAGTTCAGGCGTCTCGCATGTTTGTGTGCCGCCCCGCTTCCGCGCACCTGTAGCGTGTCGCGCATGACAGCGCAGAACGACACCGGGGTGGACCGCGCGCCCGCGAACGACTTCTCGCACGAGCAGGAGGGCTACCAGCACGGTCTGAAGCCCCGGCAACTGCAGATGATCGCCATCGGCGGCGCGATCGGCACCGGCCTCTTCCTCGGCGCCGGCGGCCGACTGCACACCGCGGGCCCGGCCCTCGCGGTCGTCTACCTGATCGCGGGCATCTTCGCGTTCTTCATCCTGCGTGCGCTCGGTGAGCTCGTGCTGCACCGTCCGTCCTCCGGGTCGTTCATCTCCTACGCCCGTGAGTTCTACGGCGAGAAGTTCGCGTACGCCGCGGGCTGGATGTACTTCCTGAACTGGGCGATGACCTCGATCGTGGACACCACCGCCGTCGCGGTCTACCTGAAGTACTGGTCGGCGTTCACCGCTGCTCCACAGTGGCTCCTCGCACTCATCGCCCTCGTGGTCGTCCTCGCCGCCAACATGGTCGCGGTCAAGGTGTTCGGTGAGCTCGAGTTCTGGTTCGCCCTCATCAAGGTCGCCGCCCTCGTCGCGTTCCTCGTGATCGCGCTCATCTGGCTGATCTGGGCCTTCCCGGTCGAGGCAGGCGGCGAGACCGTCCGCACCGGCTTCAGCCTCTGGGCCGACAACGGCGGACTGCTGCCGAACGGGCTGCTCCCCGCGGTCCTCGTGGTGCAGGGCGTCGTGTTCGCCTACGCCGCCATCGAGCTCGTCGGTACCGCGTCCGGTGAGACGCAGGACACCGAGAAGGTCATCCCCCGCGCCATCAACTCCGTCATCCTCCGCATCGCGGTGTTCTACGTCGGCTCGGTCGTCCTGCTGTCGATCCTCCTGCCGTACACCGCCTACAAGGAGGGCGAGAGCCCCTTCGTCACGTTCTTCTCGTCGATCGGCAACCCGCAGGTCGGGGCGATCGTCGGGTCGATCATGAACTTCGTCGTGCTCACCGCGGCACTGTCGTCCCTCAACGCCGGCTTGTACTCGACCGGCCGTGCGCTGCACTCGATGGGCATGAACGGCTCGGCGCCGAAGTGGACCACGAAGATGTCGAAGGGCGGCGTGCCGTACGCCGGCATCCTGCTGACCGCGGCGTTCACCGTCGCGGGCGTCGTGCTCAACTACTTCATCCCGAGCCAGGCGTTCGAGATCGCGCTGAACATCGCCAGCCTCGGCATCATCACGGCGTGGGGCACGATCATCCTCTGCCAGATGAAGCTCCGCTCGTGGGCGAAGCAGGGGCTCGCGAAGGAGCCCTCGTTCAAGCTGCCCGGTGCCCCGGTGACCTCGTGGTTGACGCTCGCGTTCCTCGTGTCGGTGATCGTCCTGATGGCGATCGACTACCCCGTCGGCACCTACACGATCGCGTCCCTCGTCATCGTGATCCCGCTGCTCATCGTCGGCTGGTTCCTGCAGCGTGACCGGATCCTCCGCATCGCCTCCCTGCGCGAGGGCGTCACCGGCCCGTTCCCCGTGACCGGCCGTGACCCCGCGAACCAGGTGCGCCGCCGCGACGAGGACGGTCACTGACCGTCCCCCTCCTGTCCGGATAGCGACGACGCGGCTCGGCGCCGCACGCACGGGTCCGGCACCCCTCGGTACGATCGGCGGGTGCCGGACCCTTCTGCATCCCCCGCGACCTCGTCGCCCGTGCTCGACCTCCAGCTGACCTGGCGTGGCACGTTCGGCCGCGTCCGGGTGTTCGACGACCACGCGTCGGCGGAGACGAGCTTCGAGCGCGACGGCCTCACCCAGGTGCCGATGGACGCCGTGCACGGGTGGCGCATCGAGCCGTGCGACTTCGACGCGGTGTGCGTCGAGTTCGTCACGGCCGACGACACCTACCGCGTGCTGCTCGACACGTCGGACGAGAAGGTCGCCGGGCTCGCACTCCGCCGGGTGCTCGGGGCACCGCTGCCGTCAGAGTCCTGACCCGGACCGGTCTCCCCAGCCGCTCACGGCCAGGTGCGCTCCGTCTGCCCGTCGGCGACCCGCTGCGACCACACCGCGTCGAGTGCGGTCGTCTGGGCCTCGGTGAGCACGATGCTCCCGACCGCGAGGTTCTCGGCGAGGTGGTCGGCGTTCGACGTGCCGGGGATCAGCAGGACGTCCGGTGCGTGCCCGAGCAACCAGGCGAGCCCGAGCTGCGCGGGCGTGATGCCGAGCTCAGCGGCGATGCGGAGCACTTCGGGCTCGTCGGCGACCTTCGGCAGCCCGGGGAACGCACCGCCGAGCGGGAAGTAGGGAACCCACGCGATGCCGTTCCGCACGCACACGTCGAGGAGCGCCTCGTGCTCACGGGCCACGAGCGAGTAGGCGTTCTGCACGCACACGATCCCTGCCGCGAGCCCGCGGCCGAGGACCTCGCCGGACACCGCGCTCAGCCCGATGCCGCCGATGAGCCCCTCGTCCCGCATGGCGGTCATCTCCGCGAGCTGGGCGTCGAGGTCCACGAGCTCGTCCCCCTGCGCGATGAGACCGGGGCCGATGTCGGCTCGACGGAGGTTCACCACGTCGATGCGGTCCCGTCCGAGGCTCCGCAGGTTCGCGTGCACCTGCGCACGGAGCTGCTCCGGGCGCTGCGCCAGCGCGAGGGGCACCGGGGCGTCCACGCGGACCGCACCGACCTTGCTCACGACGACGACCTCGTCCGAGGCGCCGAACGCCCGACGGATCACGTCGTTCGCCACCCCGTCTCCGTAGAAATCGGCGGTGTCGACGTGGTCGACCCCGAGGTCCCGCGCGCGGTGCAGCAGCGCCGCCCCGGCATCACGGTCGTCGGCGAAGCGCTCGAGGGCCATCGCGCCGTACCCGATCCGCGCGACGGTCCGTCCGCCGAGGTCGTACGCGCCACCCGGGCGCCGTGTCTCGTTCTCCTGCATGGGGGTCTCCGGTAGTCTCATCCGAAGCGGAGGAACCTCCGCTTCACCGATCATAACCGGAGGGCCCTCCGCTTTGTCCAGCGAACCGACGTCCCCCGTCCGGCGGCCGCGCGCAGACGCCGCCCGCAACCGGGAGCGACTCGTCGAGGCCGCGCGGGCAGCCTTCACCACCCACGGGGAGGACACCTCGCTCGAGGGCATCGCCCGGGCAGCCGGGGTCGGCATCGGCACGCTCTACCGGGCGTTCCCCACGCGCGAGGACCTCATCGCGGCCGTGTACCGCGCCGAGCTCGACGCAGCCCTCGACACCGTCGACGACTCGCTCCGCACAGCGACCACCGGTGCCGGGGCACTGCGATCGTTCAGCGGTCGGTACGCCGAGTTCGTCGCCACGAAGCGCGGCCTCGCCGAGACCGTCCGGGTGGGTGCGCTCCGTGGCGCAGCCGAGGCCGCGGGCACCCGCGACCGGGTGAACGCGGCCGTGCAGCGCTTCCTCGACGCCGGAGCCGCGGACGGCTCGCTCCGCGAGGACCTGCTCGCGGACGACGTCACCGCGGCACTGATCGGGATCCTGCTGTCGACGCGGGACGCCACGGACACCGAGCAGACCGGTCGTCTGCTGGACATCCTGCTCGCTGGACTCAGTCGGAGTCCGGCGCGAACTGCGTGACGCGGAACGTCGCACCCTGCGGGTCCCGGAGTTCCGCTGCCTTCGTCCAGAAACCCTCCCACGCGCCGAGCACCGAGCCGCCGAGCCGCTCGGCCAGCGCGGCCGCGTCGTCTCGGTCGGCGACGCTGAACGAGACGTGCCAGTCGTCCGGGCCGGAGTCCGTCCGGGCCAGGGCGCCGATCACGTCGGCGAAGCCCTCCGGAGCGCCGGCCTGGCGTTCGCGGATGTCCGGGTCCGAGGTCGCGGCGAGGTGGTCGCCGTACCCGGGCAGCCGGACCATCGCGCTCGGGCCTTCCTCGATGCCCGAGACCCGCCACCCGAACAACTGCTCGTAGAACGAGAACGCATGCTCGGGCTCCGTCGAGCGCAGGTCGCTGAACACCCAGCCACCGGGGGCGTTGATGTGCTGCGCGCCGAGCCGAGCCCGGGCCTGCCAGAGACCGAACGCGGCACCGCGGGGATCGACGCAGTCGACGCTGCGGCCGGCCACTCCCCCGGGCCCGGCGTCCTCGGGCGCAGCGGCCGAGCCGCCGAGCTCGACGACCCGGGCGGCCGCGACATCGGCGTCGTCGACCGCGATGTACGTCGTCCAGGTCGCCGGGTCCTCGCTCGAGGCGATCGCACCGACCTCGTGCCCGTCGAGGCTCACGATCCGGTACGACCCCGGGGCACCGGGCGGCAGCCGCTCCTCGAAGTCCCAGCCGAACAGGCCGCCGTAGAACGCCTGCGCGGCGTCCGGGTCGAGCTGTCGGGCGTCGATCCAGCTCGGGACGCCCTGGGGGTAGGTGCGCGGGGTCTGGTCGGTCATCGTCGCTCCCTGGTCAGCCGACGCTCGGCCGGATGCCCCCGGTCTACCGCGCACCACCGACGCGCGCACGCGCGGCGGCGACCCCTGCGCGGCGACGGGCGTCCACGCGAGCCGTCAGTCGTCGGTGTCGACCCGGTCCGTGACGACGTCGCCCGAACCGGCGTCGATCCGGACGCTGTGCTTCGTGCCGGACGGGTCGCGGACGTCGCCCTCCCAGACCACCTTCCCGAGGTGGTCGTCGAGCCCGAGCTCGGTGATGGTACCGGCGTGCAGGTCCTCGAGCTTGCCCGCAGCGTCGGTGACGTCGAGGTCGGCCGCCGCGACGAACCGGTCGTTCTCGGCGCGGTCATCGGCGTCGGAGGTCTCGGCCCGCGGCGACCCGGACACCGAGGTGCCCTCGGCGTTCGTGTGGACCTCGTGCTCGTTGCCGTCGTCCGTGACGACCAGGACCTCGTACGCCGAGCCGTTCTGTTCCTGTTCGACGGAGATCACGACACCGGACCCGACGGCCTTCCGGGCGGTCTCGACCGCCGCACGCAGGGCGTCGTTCGATGCAGCCGCGGTGGTGGCGGTCCCACCGGAGGAGTTCGACGACGACGCTGCGGACGACGGCGCGCCCGAGGAACCGGACTGCGCGGTCGAGCACCCGGCGAGGGCGAGGGCGGCCACGAGCGGCAGGGCGGTGAACCCGGCGATACGACGGGCGGAGCGGACGGAGGCGGTACGGGGAGTGTTCATGCGACCAGCGTGCCGAACGGGTGCTGAAGCAGACCTGAAGCGACCTGTTCAGCCACCGAGTGCGATGCGGACGACGAAGCGCGCACCACCGAGCGGGGAGTCCGTCACCGTGACGTCGCCACCGTGCGCCCGGACCGCGTCCCGCACGATCGCGAGCCCGAGACCCGCGCCGCCGGCGTCCCGGCTGCGGGCATCGTCGAGCCGGACGAACCGCTCGAACACCCGGTCGCGCTCCTCCGTCGGGACCCCGACGCCGTCGTCGTCCACCGTGAGGACCGCCCGTCCGCCGTCCTCGGCGAGCGCCACGGCCACCCGTGCGGACGCGTGCCGGAGGGCGTTGTCGACGAGGTTGCGGACCACCCCGGCGAGCACGCGCTCGTCGCCGAGGACACGGGCGGCGGCGATCCCGGAGCCGTCGACGTGGACGCGGCCGGCACCCCGGGCCCGGGCGACCGCGTCGAACGCCAGGTCGTCGAGATCGACCGGACGCCGCTGCCCGATCCCGCCCTCGTCGAGCCGGGAGAGCTCGAGCAGCGCCGTGACGAGGTCCTGCAGCCGGAGCGCCTCGGACCGGACGACCTCGGACAGCTCGGTGACGTCCGCGCGCTCGGGGTGCGCCGCGGCGACCTCGGCGTGCTGCCGGATCGTGGCGATCGGCGACCGCAGCTCGTGGGAGGCGTCGGAGACGAACCGCCGCTGCCCCTCGGCGGAGCGGTCGAGCCGGTCGAGCATGGCGTTCATCGTGTCCGCGAGCCGGGCGATCTCGTCGCCGGTGTCCGGCACGGCGACCCGGGCGTCGGGACGCGCCGCCCGGATCGTCTCGACCTCGTTCCGCATCCGTTCGACCGGCCGGAGCGAGCGACCGGTCACGACCCAGGTCACGGACCCCATGAGGACCACGAGCACGGGGACCCCGACCGCGAGCAGCGCCACGGCGGCACCGACGGCCGCGTCGGTCTGCTCGAGCGAGACGCCGTAGACGAGGGTCGCCTCCCCGCCACCCGGCAGGTCGACGTCGTCGGCGACGAGCAGCCACCGCTCGCCGTCGTGCGACCACCGGGACTCCTCGGCGGTGGGCAGCGCGGGCGGGTCGGCGTCGTCGCCGTGCGCGAGCACCGAGCCACCGTCACCGACGACCTGGACGAGGACGTCCTCGTAGCCGCTGACCGCGCCGGCACCGTCGGCCTCGACCCGGGCGGACGCCTGCTCGAGTCCGGACTCCGCCGCGGTGCGCACGCCGTCGAGGAGCACGAGCCGCAGGACCACCACGAACGCCGCGGCGCCGACCAGCAGTGCGGCGAGCACCACCACGACCGCGCCGAGGGTCGTGCGGGCGCGGACGGAGCGGAAGCGCCGCGACCGCCGGGGAGCGTCAGCCACCGTCGGCCGCCAACCGGTACCCGGCACCGCGCACCGTCTCGAGGGACGTCCGCCCGAACGGTCGGTCGACCTTGCGCCGGAGGTGTCCGACGTACACCTCCACGATGTTCGGGTCGCCGTCGAAGTCGACGTCCCAGACGTTCTCGATCACGGCGCGCTTCGAGCAGACCTCGCCGGCCCGTCGGGCGAGGAACTCGAGCACCGCGAACTCCCGGCTGGTCAGGTCGACGGGGACGCCGCCACGGGACACCGTCCGGGCCGCCGGGTCGACGACGAGGTCACCGACCGTGAGGACCGCCGGCCGCTCCCGGGCGCCGCGGCGGACCAGGGCCCGCAGGCGTGCAACGAGCACCGGGTGCGAGAAGGGCTTGGTGACGTAGTCGTCCGCGCCCGCGTCGAGTGCCTCGACCTGGTCCCACTCGCCGTCCTTGGCCGTCAGCATGAGGACCGGCGTCCAGTCCCCGTCGGATCGGAGCTGCGCACACACCGCCCACCCGCTGAGACCGGGCATCATGAGGTCGAGCACGATCGCGTCGTACGTGAACTCGCGGGCGTGCCAGAGTCCGTCGATGCCGTCGTGGGCGACGTCGACCGCCCACCCCTCGGCTTCGAGGCCCCGGCGGACGCCGTCGGCGAGCCGCACCTCGTCGTCGACAACCAGCACGCGCATCCCACGATCCTGCCGTGCCCCGCTGAAGCGGGCCTGAAGCGCCCTGGACGCGACCAGGAGACGGACTGGAGGCACGGTGCGGGCCCGCCCCGTGCCTCCAGTCCGTCAATCGGTGGCGTCGAGTGCCCCCACCAACGCGGTCGCGCTGCGCACGAGGAGCGCGGTGAGCGCGTCTGCGGCCTTCGAGCCCGTCCGTGACGGACGTCACAGCCCCGTCGTCGCCGGGCTCCGGGACGGGTTCGGGTCCTGGCCCGGCATCCGGCGGCGACGGTGCCACCCGTGATCCTGCTCCCTCCGCGACCGGACGGTCTTCACACGGCCGTCCGCGCAACTGAGCGGTTCGTCGGGTGCCGTTCCGCGCGGAGGAGGTCGTTTCGCGCATACCCGGTCATTTCTCCCGACCAGGTACGCGCGATTCCGCTTCCTACCTCACGCGCGATGGGAAGGAACCGACGGACGGGAGGCACGTGGCGGCCCTGCACCGCGCCTCCAGCCCCGCACACGCGCAGCGCGTGCGCGCCGCGGCGGACGCACCGGGCTCTTCCGCGCGTAGGTGGCTGTTTCGCGCATACCCGGTCATTTCTTTCGACCAGGTACGCGCGATTCCGCTTCCTACCTCACGCGCGATGGGAAGGAACGCACGGCAGGGGCGCGCTCAGACGAGCAGGAGGATCCCTGCGACGACAGCAGCCGCTGCGATCACCAGCGCGATGAGCAGCAGCACGAAGTGCACCGTGTAGAAGGTCGTCGGCTTGCCCGCTGCGTCGCGCGCCCGGGAGTCCTTCGCGACCCGCTGGAAGAAGCGCGGCCAGGTGACGACGTTGAAGACGGCACTGATGAACAGGACGACAGCTGCGAAGACGGTCACCCGACGATCCTAGACAACGCACGTCGGGGCCGGTGGTGCTCGGCCGCCCCCAACGCGGCCGAGACCCACCCCGGCAGCCACAGAATCTGTAGCAACTGCTACAAACCCTACACGGCCAGGGCGACGGCGTCGAGCCATCCAGTGGGATTCGTGTCCCGTTCTCCGCCGTGCGTGGCTCCGGCGACCACGTGGAGCCGTGCAGTGCCCGGCCACGAGGCCACGAGCGCACGGCTGGAGTCGAGCGGGACGGTGCGGTCGGCGTCGCCGTGCACGACGAGCAACGACGGGGCGGGACCGGGGGCCTCGGGCAGTCCGAGACGGACCGGCCCGTCCTGACCGGCCAGCCTCGCGAGCCCGGGGACCCGCAGTGTCCACCGCATCACGGCGGCCGCTGCCCGCCCGATCAGGCCGCCGCCGGCGCCGTGCGCGACCGTGGCGTCCCAGTCCGACAGCGGTCCGGTGAGCACGACGCTCCGCACGCGGACCGGGAGCGGCCCAGCGAGAAGCCGGAGCCAGAGCGACGCGCCGAACGACCAGCCGAGCAGTACGACCTCGGTGGCACCACGTGCGGCCGCGAACCGGAGCCACGCGAGCGCCTCGTCCTGCTCGCGCAGGCCGAAGCCGTGTCGGCGCGCCGGGTGCCGGGCCGAGTGCGACGCGAACAGCACGGTGTCCCCGCGGGCGATGAAGGCGTCGGCGACGTCCTGGTGCCGCAGGGGGTGCGAGCCGAGACCCGGCAGGAACACCGCCCAGGTCGTACCGTCGCCGCCCGGGCGGATCCAGCCGGGAAGTCCGCCGACGGACACCGGCTCGAGCCCCGGCGCCGGGACGACGTCCGGCGTCTCGTACAGCGCGGCGGCGCGGCGAGCGATCACGACACCGCCGATCGGGACGAGCACACCGACGACCCCGGCCACCACCCCGACGGTGCGCGCAGCGACGGGCGCGCGACGGCTACGCGACATCGAGCGCTGCCTCGGCGTCCGCCAGCGCTCGACGCTCGGCGTCGCTCAGCGTCTGCCGGGCACGACGAGCACCGTCGTTGATCTCGACGATCAGTCGGCTCAGGCGCGTGGCGGGGTCGCCGGAGTCTGGGTAGGCATTGTCGATCCCGATGCGCTCGTGCAGGGGTGCGAGGCGGCGGAGGGCGACCTCGACCCGGCGGGACCGTCGGCGCCTTGAGACCTGGTGGCCGATCACGAGGAGGAGCATCCCCGACGAGACGCAGATCACGGCGCCTGGGGTCGTCACGTCGTACGGCAGCGCCAGCCCGTGGGTCACGTCGAGGTCACCCACCACGTGCGCGAGGTCCATCACCACGACGACGGCCATCCGCACGACGCCGAGCACACCGCCGAGCACGAGGACCCACAGGCCGACGAGGTCGGTGGTGGTGCGGGCCTCGCGCAGGTGCAGCACGCAGATCAGCCCGGTCGCACCGAGCGCCACCCCGAGGTAGACCGTCTGCGCGATCGAGTAGACGGTCGCTGCCGGGTGCTGCCCGGCATCGAGCATGAACGTCGTCGTGGTCGCCGGCTTGTCGAGGACCACGAAGGCGACGACCACCACGACCACCACGACCGCACACGTGACGACGATCGCGTTCCGGAGCCACGGCCGCGCAGCGCCGACCGCCTTCGCCACACCCCAGAGCAGCGTGCTCGTCCCCGCCACCATGAGGCAGTCACTCACCACGGTCACGACGTTGAACCCGCCGAACAGCGGGTCGAGCCAGAGGTAGAGCGGGTCGACGTTCGTGACGATCGTCGCCGCGAACAGCAGGAACGTGACGGCCAGGGTCCGGTCCTGCCCGCGCTGGAGCACGAACAGCGTCACCGTGCCGGCGATGAGGAGCAGCGCCTGGACGAGCGAGACGATCACCCGAACACCCCGCGGAACGCACTCGGACGACCGCGGTGCCCGCGGATGAGCCCGGCGAGCCGGTCGGCGAAGACCTCGGCCTCGTGCTCGTACTCGTTCGAGAACAGCCCGCGGGCGAGGGCCCGCTCGACCTTGTACTCCGGCAGGTCCGGGATGACGTCGCGGATGTACGCCGCCTGGGGTGCGTGGTCCTGGTGACGGTGCAGGATGTGCCCGAGCTCGTGGCCGATGACGAAGGACCGGAAGGTCTGCGACGCCGTGGGCGAGATCATCACGAGGTGCCGGCGTTCGAGGGTGGCCACGAAGCCGCACACCGGCTCGGCCGCGAGGAACGCCTCTTCACGCACGACGATCGGCTTGCCGACGACCTCGGCCGCTGCCGACACCGCCTGGTCGACGTCCGACCAGCCCTCGGCCGCACCGCGCGCCCAGAACGCCTCGACGAAGTCGTCCGCCCCGACGTGCTCCGTCATGCGACGCTCCCCCGCTCGGACTCCTCCTCGAGGACCTCCGCGATGCGGCGGAGGGCGTCGGGCGAGAGTTCGCCGGGGAAGGTGCGGGCCGCGAACCCGCTCACGCGTGCCGACCGGAGCGACCGGACGAGAGCGAGCTGGGCACCGATGCGCTCGGGGACGTCACTGTCCTCGAGCAGGAAGCGCTCGTCGACCTCGAAGAACCCTGCCAGCAGGCGGAGCAACCCGGTGTCACGGTTGCGTCGTCCGTCGCCGGAGAGCATGTACGTCCACTTCGCCCGGGACAGCGAACCGCCCTGCGCCGCCACGTACTCCTCGATCGCGGAGAACGGCACGGGCGAGCCGCGCTGCGCTTCCTCGAAGTCGAGCAGGAGGTTGAGCCGGCGCGCCAGTTCGGCAGCGTCGAGGACGCCACCCTTCGGAGCTGCTGTCGCCATGTCGATCGGACTCCTCCCCAGCCGCACGTCGTGCAGGACATGGTAGCGCGGGCTGCCGGGTGCCCGCCGCTACCCTCGGGACCGTGAGTCCACGCTTCCCGTCCACGATCGCCGAGCCGGTCGAGCACGAGATCGTCATCACGAAGTCGCGGTTCATCACCACGGTCGCGCCGGTCACGGGCGTCGAGGACGCCGACCGGGTCATCGCCGAGGTCCGCCGACGCCGGTGGGACGCACGGCACAACTGCACCGCCATGGTCACCGGCGTGCTCGGGGACCAGGCCCGGTCGAGCGACGACGGCGAACCTTCCGGCACCGCGGGTGTCCCGATGCTCGAAGTCCTGCGCCGGCGCGACCTGACCGACGTCGTCGTGGTCGTCACCCGGTACTTCGGCGGCGTGAAGCTCGGCGCCGGTGGACTCGTCCGCGCGTACTCGACGTCGGTGTCGGAAGCGCTCGACCGGGCGACCCTCGTGCACCGGCGGGCACTGACCCGGGTGACGGTGGACGTCCCGCACGCCGACGCCGGCCGCATCGACAACGTGCTGCGCGACTGGGTCCGGCACCACGACGCGACGCTCGGCGACCCCGCCTACGGTGTGGCGGCGACCTTCGAGCTCTGGGTGCCGGGCGAGGCGATCGAGCCGCTGCGCGCGGACCTCGCCGCGACCTCGGCCGGCACGCTCGACCCGGTGGTCGGCGAGGAGCGCGTCGTCGACGTCCCCGCGACCTGACCCGGACGAAGTCGCCGCTCGATCGCACTCCGGGCGTGTCTCGCTGATGGCGCCGCAGAGCCGGGAACGACGAAGGCCCCGACTCGATGAGTCGGGGCCTTGTTGGTGCACCCCCTCGGACTTGAACCGAGAACCCACTGATTAAGAGTCAGTTGCTCTGCCAATTGAGCTAGAGGTGCATGTTGCGCTTCCGTGCTGCAACGGGAAACAACAATAGCATGGGTTTCGCGTGCTCCTGACCACTCGGGGCACCGGACTCGACAGGAGCACCATGACCGACCGTCTCGCCGCCGGCGACACCGCCCCCGACTTCACCCTCCCGGACCAGGACGGCACCGAGCACTCGCTCGCCGACCTGCGCGGCAAGAAGGTCATCGTGTACTTCTACCCGGCGGCGTCCACCCCGGGCTGCACCACCGAGGCGTGCGACTTCCGGGACAACATGTCGTCTCTGCAGGCGGCCGGCTACGAGGTGCTCGGCGTCTCGAAGGACGACCTGCCGAAGCTCAAGGAGTTCCAGCACGAGCAGGCGCTCACGTTCCCGCTGCTGAGCGACCCGGACCTCGCCGTGCACAAGGCGTACGCAGCCTGGGGCGAGAAGAACAACTACGGGAAGATCGTCACCGGCACGATCCGGTCGACGATCGTCGTGGACGAGGACGGCACCGTCCAGCTCCCCCTCTACAACGTGAAGGCAACGGGGCACGTGGCGAGCCTGCGGAAGAAGCTCGGTCTGGTCTGAGAACCCGACCAGACGACGGACTGGAGGCGCGGTGCCAGCTGGCACCGCGCCTCCAGTCCGTTGGTCGGTACCGTTTACTCGACTGGACGGGCGAGTGCGTCCGTCACCGGACGCGACAGCACCAGCGTGATGCCCAACAGCGCCGGGATGAGCAGGAGCCACCCGACGGCCGGCACGCGGAAGACACCCTGGAACGCGCCGATCGCCAGGGCTCCCTGCAGCACCTGCCAGACGATGATCCCGGAGCGCACCCACGGCCGGCGGTTCCGGAGGCCGACGAACAGCGCACCGAGCCAGAGCGCCGCGATGGCGGCGAGGATCGTCAGCGCGATGCCGGACGCGAGGCTCGAGGCGGGCGCGACGATCAGTTCGACGACGAGGACGATCGTCACGACGACGAGGGCGGCGAACTCCACACCGACCACCACGAGGAGCGCCACGAGGGCCGGCGACCTCCGCTCGGCGGGGGCGGACTCGTTCGGGGTGGTCTCGGGCACAGCATTCCTCCAGCGTCGGAACCCTTGATTTGGCCCTACCAGTATGGAACGATATTCGAGGTCGTTTGGACGGCACGATGTGGTGTGCGTCTCCCGTGGTTCGACGCTCCTCCCCCGAGCGTTCTGCGGGCGTCAGACTCGCTTCCAGCGGACTCCTCCCCCACGGGTGTCCCCTCGTGCCTCGCGCATGCTCAGCGTTCCGATCCCCGAACCGCGGCCCCGGCCTGCCGTTCGAGCATCGATTTCAAGGAGCACCACACATGGACTGGCGTGACCAGGCAGCCTGCCTCACCGCGGACCCCGAGCTCTTCTTCCCCGTCGGGAACACCGGACCGGCCGTCGACCAGATCGAGAAGGCCAAGTCGGTCTGCGCTCGCTGCACGGTCACCGAGATGTGCCTGCAGTACGCACTCGAGAACAACCAGGACTCCGGTGTCTGGGGTGGCCTCAGCGAGGACGAGCGCCGCGCGCTGAAGCGTCGCGCCGCCCGCGCTCGTCGCGCTTCCTGACGCTGCGCATTTCCCGCAAAACACCGGTGTTCGTCGGCTGAACCCCTGCATGTAGGGGTTCGACTGACGAACACCGGTGTTTTGCTGTCCCCGGTCCCCTCGGCGCCAGGGCCCCGCGGCGCCCGGGCCCCGCGCCGGCCGCGCCTACGCGGCGCCGGCGGCGGTCAGCCAGCGGAACGGGATGGTGATCGTCACCTCGGTGCCGCTGCCGGTCAGGGTGTGCCAGTCGATCGTGCCGCCGAGCTCGCCCTGGATCAGGGTGCGGACGATCTGCGTGCCGAGCCCCGAGCCGACCTTGCCCTCCGGCAGTCCCACGCCGTTGTCGCGGACCTGGATGTCGAGGTGGTCGTCGGAGCGCTCGGCCACGATCTCGACCTCGCCGTCCCGGCCGTCCAGCCCGTGCTCGACCGCGTTCGTGACCAGTTCGGTGAGGCCGAGCGCGAGCGGCGTGGCAGCCTCGGACGGCAGCACCCCGAACTCGCCGGTCTTCTTCGGGTGCACGGTGGTGTTGTGCGAGGCGGCGACCTCGGTGACGAGCTTGAGCACGGAGTCGAACACGTCGTCGAAGTCCACCGTCTGGCTCAGGCCGCTCGACAGGGTGTCGTGCACGACCGCGATCGCCGCGACCCGGCGCATCGCGTTCTGCAGTGAGGTCCGGGCCTCGTCGGAGTGCGTGCGGCGGGCCTGGATGCGCAGGAGGGACGCCACCGTCTGCAGGTTGTTCTTCACCCGGTGGTGG
The DNA here is from genome assembly GCF_007673235.1 of Curtobacterium pusillum. Lineage (GTDB taxonomy): Bacteria > Actinomycetota > Actinomycetes > Actinomycetales > Microbacteriaceae > Curtobacterium > Curtobacterium pusillum_C. Next base: position 17,850 of record NZ_VDZH01000009.1, on the reverse strand, counting down.
ATCTCGCGGATCGTCGCGTCCTTGGTGATGAGCTCGCGCTCCTGGTGCCGCAGCTCGGTGACGTCGCGGCAGAGCACGATCGCGCCGATGCGGTCGCCGTGGTCGCGGAGCGGGATCGAGCGCAGGGACACGGTCACGCCCTTGGACTCGATGTCGGCACGCCACGGGGCACGCCCGGTGACGACGAGCGGCAGGGACTCGTCGACGTCGAGCTGCGCCCCGATGAGTTCGGTGGTGACCTCGGCGAGGGACTTCCGCTCGAGCTCGCCCTCGAACCCCATGCGGTTGAAGGCGCTGAGTCCGTTGGGGCTCGCGAACGTGACGATGCCGTTCGTGTCCAGGCGGAGGAGGCCGTCGCTCGCGCGAGGGGCTCCGCGGCGGGGTCCGGCCGGTGCGCCGATGTCCGGGAAGTCACCGGTCGCGATCATGCCGAACAGGTCGTTCGCACTCGCGGTGAAGTTGAGTTCCTGGCGACTCGGGGTGCGCATCTCGTCCTGGTTCGAGTGCCGCGTGACGACCGCGATCGGGCGCTCGGTGGTCTCGGCGGAGTTCGCACTCAGGCGCCGCAGCACCGGGATGGCCCGCACACGCGTCGGGGTGTCCTCGTACCAGTCCGGCTCGGCGGAGTCGACGACCTTCGCGCCGGCGAAGCACTCGGTGACCTGCTCGCGCCACTCCTCGCGGATCTCCTGCCCGACGATGTCGCGGTAGAAGAGCGTCGCCGCGGAGCTCGGCCGGGCGTGGGCGACGGCCACGAACGAGCCGTCCTCGGCAGTGGGCACCCAGAGGACCATGTCGGCGAACGACAGGTCGGCGAGCAGCTGCCAGTCCCCGACGAGCAGGTGGAGCCACTCCACGTCGGCTTCGGAGGAACGGCCTTGTGCGAGGACGAGGTCACTGAGGGTCGACACCCCGTCAGTCTAGGTGCGCTGCACTGTGGAGAACTCCTCGCTCTCCACAGCCAAGAACGCTGTCGTATTTCTCATGTTGTACGCACCATACGCTCAGGCCCGACGAAAGGGGCAGGGGTGGCGGAGCAAGCACGCCGGATCGACGACGAGGACCGGACGGTGGAGACCACGCACCTCGCCGTGGTCCCGCCCCCGACGGACGTCGAGGACACGGCGAGGGCACTGGGGCTGTGCGTGGCCGAGATCCTCACCGGGGCTCGCGAGGTCGACAGCATCGCGCGCTGGATCACGGACGACGTGCACCGGCACCTGCAACAGCGCGCGACCGTCGCCGCACGGTCGCGGCAGCTGGGCGGCCGGTCACGCGCCCGGGCGCTGCTCCGCGTCGGCAGCGTGATCGTGTGCCGTCCGGCCGACGGCGTCGCCGAGGCGACCGTCGTCGTGCACACGCGCAGCCACGCGCGTGCGGTGGCGATGCGGCTCGAAGAGCGGCAGGGCCGCTGGCGGGCGACCGCGGTCGGGGTCCTGTGACGAGACGGCGGACGGACGGGAGGCGCGGTGCCAGATGGCACCGCGCCTCCCGTCACGTCAGTGGTGACGTGCCTGTCAGTGGTGACGTCAGTTCTTCTTGGCGGCCTGTCGACGCTCGGCGCGGTTGCTCGCGGCGGCCTGGCCGGAAGCGGTCGCCGCGTTGCCGAACGCGGAACCCTGCTCGGGCCCGGCCGCGGCTTCCGCCTCGGCCTGGGCCTTCTGCGCACGTGCGGTCGCGGCCTGCTCGAGGCGGCCACGCTCGTCGCGCACCTCGACCTCGCCGTCGATCGACGGCGCCGAGTACTCGAGCCCGGAGACCTCGTCCTCGTCGAGACCCTTGGCCTCGATCACGGCGTTCTCGCCGTCGGACTGGACCTGCACCTCGAGGTTGAAGAGGTAGCCGACGGACTCTTCGCGGATCTGTCCCATCATGCTCTGGAACAGTGCGTAGCCCTCGCGCTGGTACTCGACCAGCGGGTCGCGCTGCGCCATCGCACGGAGGCCGATGCCGTCCTTGAGGTAGTCCATCTCGTACAGGTGGTCGCGCCAGCGGCGGTCGATCACCGAGAGGACGACGCGGCGCTCGAGCTCGCGCATGGCTTCGTCACCGAGGAGCTCCTCGCGCTTCTCGTACGCGAGCTTCGCGTCGGAGAGGATCTCGCGACCGAGGAACTCGCGCGAGGCCTTGCCCTTCGAGCCGGCCTCGGTGATGACCTCGTCGATGGAGATCGAGATCGGGAACAGCGTGCCGAGCTCCGTCCACATGGCGTCGAGGTCCCAGTCGTCCGGGGAGCCCTCACCGGTGTGGGTGTCGATCACGTCGTCGACGACGCTCTTCAGGAACGTCTGCGCGCGGTCGTGGATGTCGTCGCCCTCGAGGATGTGGCGGCGGTCGCTGTAGATCGCCTCGCGCTGGCGGTTCAGGACGTCGTCGTACTTCAGGACGTTCTTGCGGATCTCGGCGTTGCGGCCCTCGACCTGCGCCTGGGCCGAACGGATGGCACGGCCGACGAGCTTGTTCTCGATCGCCAGGTCGTCCGGCACGTTCGAGCGGCCCATCAGGCTCTCGGCAGCACCGGAGTTGAACAGGCGCATGAGGTCGTCGGTCAGCGACAGGTAGAAGCGGCTCTCGCCCGGGTCACCCTGACGGCCGGAACGACCACGCAGCTGGTTGTCGATGCGGCGGGACTCGTGGCGCTCGGTGCCGAGGACGTACAGGCCGCCGGCGTCACGGACCTTGTCGCCCTCTTCCTTGATCTCGGCCTTGACGCGGGCGAACACGTCGTCCCACTCGGCCTCGTACTCCTCCGGGGTCTCCGTCGGGGAGAGGCCCTTCGCGTGCATCTCCTGCACGGCGAGGAACTCCGAGTTGCCGCCGAGCATGATGTCGGTACCGCGGCCGGCCATGTTCGTGGCGACGGTCACGGCGCCGAGACGACCCGCCTGGGCGACGATCGCGGCTTCACGAGCGTGGTTCTTGGCGTTCAGGACCTCGTGCTTGACGCCCTTCTTCGCGAGGAGCTTCGACAGGTACTCCGACTTCTCGACGCTCGTCGTGCCGACCAGGACCGGCTGGCCCTTCTCGTGACGCTCCGCGATGTCCTCGGCGACCTGCTCGAACTTCGACTTCTCGTTCTTGTAGACGAGGTCCGTCTGGTCGATGCGCTGCATCGGCTTGTTCGTCGGGATCGGGACCACGCCGAGCTTGTAGGTCGACATGAACTCGGCCGCCTCGGTCTCGGCGGTACCGGTCATGCCGGAGAGCTTCTGGTACAGGCGGAAGTAGTTCTGCAGCGTGACCGTGGCGAGGGTCTGGTTCTCGGCCTTGACCTCGACACCCTCCTTCGCCTCGATCGCCTGGTGGATGCCCTCGTTGTAGCGGCGCCCCATCAGGATGCGGCCGGTGTGCTCGTCGACGATGAGCACCTCGCCGTTCATCACGACGTAGTCCTTGTCGCGCTTGAAGAGGGCGACGGCCTTGATGGAGTTGTTCAGGAACGAGATCAGCGGGGTGTTCGCCGACTCGTACAGGTTGTCGATGCCGAGGTAGTCCTCGACCTTCTCGATGCCTGGCTCGAGCACGCCGACGGTGCGCTTCTTCTCGTCGACCTCGTAGTCCTCACCCGGGGTGAGGCGGGTGGCGATCGACGCGAACTCGGTGAACCAGCGGTTCGCCTCGCCCGAGGACGGGCCGGAGATGATGAGCGGCGTGCGGGCCTCGTCGATGAGGATCGAGTCGACCTCGTCCACGATGGCGAAGAAGTGGCCGCGCTGCACCATGTCGGAGGACTGCCACGCCATGTTGTCGCGCAGGTAGTCGAAGCCGAACTCGTTGTTCGTGCCGTACGTGATGTCGGCGGCGTACTGCTCACGACGCTCGGCCGGGGACTGGTTCGCGATGATGCAACCGGTCGACATGCCGAGGGCGCGGAAGACGCGGCCCATGATCTCGGACTGGTACGACGCGAGGAAGTCGTTGACGGTGATGACGTGCACGCCGCGCGACGGGATGGCGTTGAGGTACGCGGCCGTCGTCGCGACGAGGGTCTTGCCCTCACCGGTCTTCATCTCGGCGATGTTGCCGAGGTGGAGCGCCGCGCCACCCATGAGCTGCACGTCGAAGTGCCGCATGCCGAGGGTGCGCTTCGCGGCCTCGCGCACGGCAGCGAAGGCCTCGGGCAGCAGGTCGTCGAGGGTCTCACCGTTCGCGTAGCGCTCGCGGAGCTCCTTGGTCTCGTCCTGGAGCTCCTCGTCGGAAAGACTCGCGAAGTCGTCCTCGAGGTCGTTGATCGCCGAGGCGTACGCCTTCAGCCGACGGAGGGTGCGTCCTTCACCGATGCGGAGGACCTTCTCCAGCACGTTTGCCACGTGAGCTCCTTACGAGATCGTCCGCGCGACCTGCGCGATGCGAACAGCCAGTCATCCTAGCAACCCGCTCGGGCGGGCTGCTGGGAGCGGCACGGGTGTGCGCGGCCCGCGAACGGACCGCGCACAGCTCGATCGTGTCGGCGTCGGGCGGCCGTCAGGCGATCGCGACCGCCGGTTCCGCCTCGGACGCCGGGGCACCCGCGGTCTGGTCGTCGATGCCGATCACGCCGTAGTCCCAGCCCTTCCGCCGGTAGACCACGCTCGGTCGACGAGTCTCCGCGTCGACGAACAGGTAGAAGTCGTGTCCGACGAGCTCCATGTAGTACAGCGCGTCGTCGACCGTCATGGGTGCGGCCTCGAAGACCTTCTGGCGGATCACCACCGGGCAGTACGCCTCGGTCTCCTCCTCGTCGCCCGTCTCGTCGACCACGGGCACGGCGCCGGTTGCGACGTCCTCGATGAGCTTGCCCGTCGCCGGGACTACCCCCATCCGTTCGAACCCGGTGCCCGAGGCCTCGGACACGGAGGTCGGACGGTGCCGTCCACGGTGCACCTTGCGACGGTCGCGCGCTCGGCGCAGTCGTTCCATGATGCGCGCGAACGCCAGGTCGAACGCCGCGTACTTGTCCGACGCGGCGGACTCCGCCCGCACGAGGGGGCCGGGGCCGATCAGCGTGAGCTCGACGCGGTCCTCGCCCTGGGAACCGCCCGACTTCTCGTGGTGGCGGCTGATGCGCACCTCGAACGCGAGGGCGCGGTCGGCGAGCACGTCGATCTTCTCGGACTTCTGTTCGACGTAGGTGCGGAATCGGTCGGTGACCCCGATGTTCCGGCCCGTGATCGTCACGTCCATGTGGCGGCTCCCATCCAGACTCAGCGCGTCGCCTCCATCCGGCGATCCTGAACGCCTTGACGCGAGGCTAGACCCGCGAGCGCTCCGCCGTCACCCGATGCCGGTGAGTCGTACCGGACACCCACCGGACACACAGTGGCCACCGAGGGTTCACCCGTCGACGCTCGCGACCGTGACGCACCGGACGACCCGTCCACCCGCGGCGTGGACCGCCCGGACGGCCTCGGCCATCGTCACGCCCGTCGTGACGACGTCGTCCAGGATCACCACGTCGCGGCCCGCGACCCCGACGGCACGGAGCGTGCCCACGGTCGCCGCGACCCGCTCGACGGCGGACCGTTCCTTCTGCCCGGAGCCGGACTCGCGCTCGGCACCGCGATCCGGGGACCGCACTCGCCGCAGGCTCCGCGGAGGCCGGACGCCACCTCCGGCGAGCAGCAGGCCGACGGGGTCGAAGCCGCGGCGGCGGGCACCACGTCGCGACGGCGGCACCCGGAGCAGCACGACGCCCGGCGGGGCCTCGGCGAGCGCCGCACGCACCAACGCACCGAACCGGCTGCCGAGTGGTCGAGCCAGGTCGACCCGTCCGCGGAGCTTCAGCTCGAGCAGGAGCGTGCGGACGAGGCCCTCGTACTCGAAGGCCGCGTCGAGCCGGACCCCGGCGACGAGGCGCACGCGACGGCCCTGGGTGTCGAGCACGGTCCGGCAGGCACGACACAGTGCACGGTCCGGCGTGCCGCAGCCGACGCAGGCGACCGGCAGGAAGAGCCCGAGCACGGCGAGGGCCGCGTCCTGCCACGCGTACTCCCGGTCGTCACCCATGCCACGATCCTGGAGCCGACCGTGTGTCCGCGCGAGCGGACCCGGCGGACTGTGGACGTGCCTCCAGGTCGATGCCCCTGTTGAGGAGGACCTACGCGACCTCAGCGCTGGATGCCGAGCACGTCGGCCGTGACGCCCGTCGTGCCCCAGCCGCCACCGGTGGACTGCAGGACCGACCCGTCCGACATCCGCAGCAGCATCGACCCACCGCTGCCCCCGGCGATCGCCGTCGCCCGGCCGTCCGGCTTCGGCAGCGTGTTCGACTGCCCGCCGATGGTCGTGCGGACCACGTCGGGCCCCGTCGTGGTCTGGCCGACCGATGCGACGTCGGAGTCGCTGACCCAGGCTGCGCCCACTGCGGTGCCGGTGGCGGCCTGCACGCGGACCGGGGAGCCGAGGGTCGTCGGCGTGCGGTCGGACCCGCGCACGATCGCCATGACGTACAGGCTCGGGCCGTCGCTCGTCTCGATGAGCGCGAGCGCCCGTGTGGAGTCGCGCGACACCTGGAACGAGACGAGTTCCCCCTTCGGCAGGGTCGTGCTCACCGCGTGCGGATCGCCGCCCAGGCCGTACGCGGTGACCTTGCGGGTGTCCTTCGACGACGCCACCCAGACGAAGCCGAGGTCGTCGATCGAGGGCGCGACGAGGTCGTCCGTCGCGTCGATGCGCAGGTGGTTCCGACCCCGCACCACCGTCACGCCGTCGTCGTTGCCGATCGCAGCCGCGGTGCCGGACGCCGACAGGGCGAGCGAGGACGGGTCGAGTCCCGCGATCTCGTCGCCCATGCCGTTGCCGAGCTCCGCGACCTTCCCGCTGCCCGTCGCGGCGTAGCCGACGGCGCCGTCGTGGTCGACGAGCGGACGCGAGTCGACGTCGGGGTTCTGCACGGCCTCGGAGCCGCTGGTGTCCGGGACGGAGAACGTCGCGCCCTCGACGGTGATCGAGACGGACGAGACCGTCGCGACCGAGGCGAGCGACTTGCTGAGCTGTTCGCGCATCCGGGCTCGGTCCTGACTGCTGGCCCGCAAGGCGTCGCTGGAGAGGTCGACGAGGGCGGTGCCGCTGTCGATCGTCACGGCGTTCAGCGAGAGCTGCGTGCCCTCCGGGAACGAGGAGACGACGGACCCCTTCAGCCAGTCAGCCGGGCCGGCGAGCAGGGCACTGGCGATGCGGGTGCTCGTCGAGGAGCGGGCGAGGAACCAGCGCTCGTCGGGCACCAGGAACTTGTACGTCGGGTCGAAGAAGTACAGCGCGTGCTGCTGGAACACCGAGTCGAAGCTCACCGGGGACAGGATGATGCCGTCCGGCGCGTAGGCGATGCGCCACTCGCCGTCCTCGCGCGTGAACTGGAACGTCAGCGTCGACGAGGTCGGTCGGACGGCCTGGGTGTACTCGCCGTTCGCGTCGACCGTAGCGCTGGCGGTCAGGGTGTAGGTCAGTTCGCGCTCGCCGACGCGCTCGACCGCGGGGTTCCCCTGCCGGACCGTGACGCCGCGGCGCGGGTTCCACTTCTCCGCGAAGCCCGACGACAGGAACTGCCGGGCGATGGCGTAGTCGTCCTGCGCGCCGGTGCCTGCTGCGATGAACCCGCGGAGGATCGCGGTCTGGTCGGCACCCGCCACGGGCTTGTCCGGGCGGTAGTCGACGCCGGAGATCGACTCGTCCTTGATCGTCTGGCCGGCGCGGACCGGGCCGTCGGTGGGGATCGCGGCGCAGGCGGACACGGTGACGATCGTCACCGCGGCGAGCGCCGCGGCGACGAGGCGTCGGAGGCGGGTGCACATCAGTCGTCCTCTCGCACGGCTCGGGGGCCCTCGTACGACTCGTCGAGGTCCGGGAGCGGGATCGCCGACGTGGTGACGCCGACGCGCTCGTTGCGGGGCAGGGTCAGGACGAACGTCGATCCCTCGCCGGGCTTCGACCACACGTCGATGCGGCCGCCGTGCAGGTTCGCGTCGCCGAGCGAGATCGCGAGCCCCAGCCCGGTGCCGCCGATGGTGCGCTTCCGACTCGGGTCGGCGCGCCAGAACCGGTCGAAGACGCGGACGGCGTCCTCCGGCGGCATGCCGATGCCCTGGTCGCGCACGGCGATCGCCACGGTGCGGGCGTCGCTGTCGACGACGACCTGCACGGGCTTCGCGTCGCCGTGCTCGATCGCGTTGCCGACGAGGTTCCGGAGGATGCGGCGGACGCGCTTGGCGTCGAGCTGCATCGTCGTGTGGCCGCCGGGGGTCGCCAGCTGGAGGTCGATGCCGGCGCGTTCGGCGAGGGGACGGAACTCGTCGACGATGTCCGCGGCGAGCGAGGCGGGGATCACCGGCTCCGGGTCGAGCTGGACCGCCTGCGCATCGAAGCGGGAGATCTCCAGCAGGTCGGCGAGCAGCAGCTCGAACCGTTCGATCTGCGTGTGCATGAGCTCGGCGGACCGGCCGACCGACGGTTCGAACGCGTGCCGGGAGTCGTAGAGCATGTCCCCGGCGAGCCGGATCGTGGTGAGCGGGGTGCGGAGTTCGTGCGACACGTCCGACACGAACCGCTGCTGCACCCGGGAGAGCTCGGCGAGCTGGGTGATCTGGCGGCTGACGGCGTCGGCCATCCCGTTGAAGCTCCGCGCGAGCGTGGCGATGTCGTCGTTGCCGCGGACCGGGATGCGTTCGTCGAGTCGGCCGGCCGCGATCTTCCGGCTCGTCTCTGCGGCACCGCGGATCGGGACCACGACCAACCGGACGACGAGCGACGTGACGAGGGCGATGAGGACCATGAGCGCCACACCGCCGATGGACAGCGTCTGCGACACGAAGTCGAGGGTCTGCTGCGCGTCCGAGAGGTCGTACACCAGGTAGAGCTCGTACTGGCCGGCGCTCGGGATCTGCAGGGTCGACCCGACGGCGAGCCCGGGCTGCCGACGGCCGTCGTCCTCGAGCCGGACGGGCTGCAGGCTGAGCTTGCCGGTGTTCTTGCCCACCTCCTTGCGGAGGACGTCGGTGATCACGGCGTCCGGGAAGCCCTGGCTCGCGACGTTCTGCACCGTCTGCGGGCCGGGCTGGTCCGGGCTGCGCTCGATGGCGATGCTCGTGCCACCGGGGCTCGTCGTGTTCGACAGGATCGCCTGCTGCGCCTCGCTCTGCAGGGTCTCGAGCTCGGACTGGTTGTTGTCCTCGCCCGCGGTGGCCGCGTCGAAGATGCCCTGCGCGACGATCGTCGCGCGTGCGGACTCGGCCTCGATCTGGTCACGGCGCTGCGCGTACACGTTGTTCGAGATGCTGATCATCACGGCGGTGCCGATGATCGCGATCGCGAGACCGGTCGTCATCACCGTGATGGCGACCGACCGGAACATCAGGGAGCGTCGCCACAGGTAGGCGACGCCACGCCAGCCGCGCCGCACCCAGCGCCGGAGCCGTCGCCCGATGCGCCCGGGCGTGCTCCGTGCGCCGGCGGGCGACGGTCCGGCAGGCACGGTGCTCAGGCCCCTCCGGCCCGGTACCCGACGCCGCGCACCGTGGTGACGATCTTCGGGTTGTCGGGGTCGTGCTCGATCTTCGCGCGGAGGCGCTGGACGTGCACGTTCACCAGGCGGGTGTCTGCCTTGTAGTGGTACCCCCAGACCTGCTCGAGCAGCATCTCGCGGGTGAACACCTGGTTCGGCTTCTCGGAGAGTGCACGGAGCAGGTCGAACTCGAGGGGCGTCAGCGCGATCACGGACTCGCCCCGGCGGACCTCGTGCCCGGCGACGTCGACGGTGAGGTCACCCACGTGCAGCACGGTCGCGTCCGTCGCGGAGGGACGGAGCCTGGTACGGATGCGGGCGACGAGCTCCTTCGGGTTGAAGGGCTTGACCACGTAGTCGTCCGCGCCGTTCTCGAGCCCCGCGACGACGTCGGCGGTGTCGCCCTTCGCGGTCAGCATGATGATCGGCGTCCCGCTCTCGGCGCGGATGCGCTTGCACACCTCGATGCCGTCGATGCCCGGGAGCATGACGTCGAGGAGCACCAGGTCGGGCTTCGTGCCGTGGAAGGCGTCGATGGCGTCGTTGCCGTCGGCGCTGAACTCCGGCTCGTAGCCCTCCGAGCGGAGGACGATGCCGATCATCTCGGCGAGGGCCTGGTCGTCGTCGACGACGAGGATGCGCGGTGTCATGTGATGTGGACTCCGTGTGACGTGCGGCGGTGCTGCGTGCGGCGGTGCCGGGTCGGCACTCGCGTCCTCACGATAGCCGAGGCCCCGTCGGGTGGCGTTTTCCGACAGGATGGTGTCGTCCGCGCGTCCGCTGCGCGGCCGAGGACCACGAGGGGGCGGCGATGTCCGATTGGCAGACACCGGGGACGTCCGGCGCGCAGCCGGGTCCGGGGACGCCCGGCACGCGGCCGGGTACGGACCGGCCTGGAGGCGCGGCGCACCAGCCCGGACCGCAGCCGTCCGCCCCGTGGCCGGTCCCCGGACCCCCGCCGCCTCCGCCCGCCGGCTCACGGCCCGTCATCCCCCTCAGGCCGCTCGGCCTCGGCGACGTCCTGGCCGGCGCCTTCACCGTGTTCCGCCGGAACGCGCGGGTCCTACTCCTCTGGAGCGTGCTGCTGAGCGGCGTGCTCGGCCTGCTCGCGACACTCGTGAGCACCTTCGGACAGCGGGCGCTGCAGTCGCGGATGCTGTCGGCCGTCGACGGCGGGAGCGGCTCGGACTCGATCATCGCCGGGTCCGTGACGCTGTTGGTCGTGCTCTCCGTCGGGCTGCCGTTCCTGGCGTACCTCGGCCGGGCGTTCCTCGTCGCCCCCGTCGCCGCGGACACCGGACAGCGGATCCTCGGTCGGCGCGCCACCTTCCGCGGGCTCTGGGCGCTGCTCGCCGGTCGGCGCCGGTCGGTCGTCGCGTGGATCCTCCTGCAGCTCGCGGCCGGTGTCGTCATCGGCATCGTGTTCGTGCTCGTCTTCGTCGGCTTCGTCGCCGCACTGACGGCGGGCGACTCGAACGTGTGGGGCTTCGTCCTCGGGTTCCTCGGGATGTTCGCCGGCTTCGGGGTCGTCCTCGCCTGGCTCGGCACGAAGTTCGCGTTCACCGTCCCGACGATCGCGCTCGAGGGCCGGTCGGTGTTCTCCGCGGCGGCCCAGTCGTGGCGGCTCACCCGCGGCGCGTTCTGGCGGACCTTCGGCATCGTGCTGCTGGTGCAGGCGATGTTCGGCTTCGCGGTGTCGATCGCGTCGTTCCCGCTCTCCATCGGGTCCGTCCTGCTCAGCGGGACCTTCGACCCCCTCGGGCAGACCGACGCGTCGTCCGGCGTCGGCGTGGGCGGGATCGTCGCCGTGGTGGTCGGCAGCCTGCTCGCGATCGCGGTGCAGTGCATCGCGGACGTCCTGAACGCGTCGGTGCTGACGCTGCTGACCGTCGACCGGCGCATCCGGACCGAAGCGCTCGACCAGCGGATCGCGTCGCACCTGGAGACCGGCACGCCGCCGGACCCGTACGCGCCGGCGCCGCAGGTGTCCCGGCCGCCGTGGCCGGCGCAGCCCGGTCAGCCGTGGCCCGGACAGCCGTGGCAGGGCGGGCAGCAGCCCTGGCCCGGGCAGCAGCCGTGGTCGGGACAGCCGGGGCAGCAGCCCTGGGCCGGTCCGCCGGTCCCGCCGCAGCAGCCGTGGTCGGGGCAGCCGACACCGCCGCCGGAGTGGGGCGGCGCACCGGGACGCTACCCGCCGGACGGTCGCGCATGACGGTCGACCCCGACGAGGCCCGCCGACTGTTGGAACGCGAACTCGACCGGTCCGAGTACGACGGCGCCCACGTGACGTGGTGGGACCGGGCGTCCCGGTCGTTCCTCGAGTGGCTCGGCTCGCTGCGCGCGGACGGCCTCGGCTCGCCCGTCGTCGCGCACACCCTGCTCTGGGTGGCCGTCGTCGTGCTCGTCGCCGTGGTCGTGCTGGTGGTCGTCGCGCGTGGGCTCCCCCGGCGTCGCGCTCGACTCGCCGGGCAGGACGTCGGCGGGGTCTTCGACGGCGACGACCTCCGATCGGCGGCCGAGATCGCCGACGCCGCCCGCGCGGCGCTCCGGACCGGCGACTTCGAGGGTGCGGTGCTCGACGGCTACCGTGCACTCGCGCGCGGCCTCGGCGAGCGCGACCTCGTGCCGGACGTCCCCGGGGCGACCGCCCGTGCCATCGCCGGGCGGGCCGCCGTCGTGTTCCCCGGTGAGACGACGCGGCTCGACCACGCGGCACGGGTGTTCGACGAGGTCCGGTACCTCGGCGCCGTCGCATCCGAGGCCGACGCCCGTGACGTCCTCGACACCGAGCACGCGGTCCGGACGGCTCGGCCCGCCACCTCCACGGCTCCGGCGGTCCCGGCATGACGACGACTGCACCACCGCTCGCGGGTCGGGCACCCCGAGAGGGCCGCGGGCTGCGGATCGGCTTCTGGATCGCGATCGTCCTCGTCGGTCTGCTCCTCGCCGCGCTCACCGCCGTGGTGCAGCGAAGCGGTGGCCCCGAGCGGGACCCGCTCGACCCGACGTCGGCGACGGCGAGCGGGTCGAAGGCGCTCGTCCGCGTGCTCGAACAGCGCGGCACCGACGTCCGGGTCGTCGACACCGCCGACCGCATCGACGCCGACGGCGGCACGGTCTTCGTCGACGACTCGCAGGGCGCCCTCGACCCGGCCGTCGCACGGCGACTCGGTCGCGAGGCAGCGCACGTCGTCCTCGTCTCGACGACTCCGGCGGTCCTCGACGCGTTCGGCCTCGACGTCGAGCCCGTCGCGCAGGTCGACGGCGACGACACCGCCGCGACCGGCACGTGCGCGATCCCCGCGGCAGCGGACGCCCGTCGGGTGACGACCACCGGGTTCGCCTTCCAGGTGCCGGACGGCGGACGCGCCCCGTCGGGCACCGACCTGTGCGCACCGACCGGCTCCGGCGACGACCGCGGGTACGGACTCGTCCGCACCGACACCCCCGCGGGCGACGTCACCCTCGTCGGCACCACCTCGGTGTTCCGCAACGACACCATCACCACGGCGGGCAACGCCGCGCTCGCCCTCGGACTGCTCGGCGACGGCGACGCGCTCACCTGGTACACGACGACGCCGGGCGCACCGGACGCGGCACCGACCCTCGGCACGCTCGCACCGTCGTGGGTGCCGAGTGCCCTCGCCCTGCTCGGCCTCGTGGCCGTCGCGGCGGGGATCTGGCGCGGCCGTCGGCTCGGACCGCTCGTGGTCGAGCGGATGCCGGTGGTCGTCCGGGCCGCCGAGACCACCGAGGGCCGGGCACGCCTGTCCGCGCGCACCCGGGACCGCACGCACGCCCTGGACACCCTCCGCATCGCCGCCGTCCGACGGACCGCCCGTCGACTCGGACTCCCCCGCTCGGCACACGTCGACGAGGTCGTCCGGGCCGCCGCCCACGCGACCGGACGATCCGACACCGACGTCGGTGCCGTGCTCGTCGGCGGGCCGACCCCGGACGACCGCGCGCTCGTCGCCGGTGCCGCGGCGCTCGACGACCTCGAGCGCGCAGTCCACGCCGCGACCACCGGCGACCAGCAGACCGACCACGACCGACGAGGAGCACGACCGTGACCGATCCGTCCCCCACCCAGACCCCGCAGGCGCACCCGGCGGCCGATCCGCTCCGCGACGCGTTCGGTCGACTCCGCGCCGAGGTCGGCAAGGCCGTCGTGGGACAGGAGGGCGCCGTCTCGGGGATGATCGTCGGCATCCTGGCGCAGGGCCACGTGCTGCTCGAGGGCGTCCCCGGCGTCGCGAAGACCCTGCTCGTGCGGAGCCTCGCGGCGGCGATGTCGCTCGACACCAAGCGGATCCAGTTCACGCCGGACCTCATGCCCGGCGACGTCACCGGTTCGCTCGTCTACGACGCGTCCACGGGCACGTTCCCGTTCCGGGAGGGCCCGGTGTTCACGAACGTGCTCCTCGCCGACGAGGTGAACCGCACACCCCCGAAGACCCAGTCCGCCCTGCTCGAGGCCATGGAGGAGCGACAGGTCAGCGTCGACGGGGACGCACGGGCGCTGCCCGACCCGTTCTTCGTCGCCGCGACCATGAACCCGATCGAGTTCGAGGGCACCTACACGCTCCCCGAGGCGCAGCTCGACCGGTTCCTCATGAAGCTCACCCTCGACGTGCCCCCGCGGGACGTCGAGTGGCAGGTGCTCCGTCGGCACGCGGACGGCTTCGTGCCCCGCGACGTCCGGTCGGCGGGCATCGTGCCGGTGGTCGGCGTCGACGAGGTCCTCGCCGCGCAGCGTGCGGTGCGGGCCGTGGGAGCACGCGACGACGTCCTGGCCTACGTCGTCGACCTCGCCCGTGCGACCCGGCAGGCGCCGTCGGTCCGGGTCGGCGTGAGCCCCCGCGGCGCGACCGCACTGCTCGCCGCGGCCAAGGCCTGGGCTTGGCTCACCGGGTACGACGCGATCACCCCGGACCACGTGCAGGCCATGCTGCTGCCGGTCTGGCGGCACCGACTCCGGGTCGCCGCGGACGCTGAGCTCGAGGGCGTCGGTGCCGACGGCGTCCTGCAGCAGGTGCTCGAGCAGGTCCGGGTGCCGATCTAGTGGCGATCTCCGGCCGGTTCGTCGCGCTCCTCGCCGTCGCGATCGTCCCGACCGTGCTGCTCGGCACGGGATGGGCGGGCCTGGCGTGGGCGGGCGTGGTCGTCGTCGCGGCCGCGGTCGACGTCCTGCTCGCCGCGGACCTCGCACGCGTGCGGGTCGAACGACGGATGCCCCGGCTGGCCCGGCGCGACACCACGGCGGAGGGCACGCTCGTGCTCGCCAACGACGGCTCCCGACGGCTGCGGGGTGTCGTCCGGGACATGTGGGAGCCGTCGGCCGGCCACGCACCACGGCGCCTCCGGATGGACGTGCCGTCCGGGGAGCGACGGACCGCGCGCATGCGGTTCGCCCCGTTCCGACGCGGCCGCCGGACCTCCGCCGGTGTCGCCGTCCGCGCGTTCGGGCCGTTCGGACTGGCCGCGCGCCAACGGGTGCTGCACGCTCCGGCCGAACTCGTCGTGACGCCGCCGTTCCGCTCACGACGGCACCTGCCCTCGCGACTCGCACGGCTCCGGGAGCTCGACGGCGAGACCACCCTGCAGCTCCGCGGCCACGGCACCGAGTTCGACTCGCTGCGGGACTACGTGCGGGGCGACGACGTCCGGTCGATCGACTGGCGTGCCACGGCTCGTCGGCAGGACCTCGTCGTGCGGACCTGGCGTCCGGAGCGCGACCGACGGGTGATCGTGGTCGTCGACGCAGGACGTGCCGGAGCCGGTCGGGTCGACGACGAACCCCGCCTGGACACCTTCATCGAGTCGGCCCTGCTGCTCGGCGCCCTGGCCGCGGCCGCCGGTGACCGGGTCGACCTCGCCGTGCTCGACGACGCCGTCCGCGGCCGCGTGCACGGTGCCACCAGGACCGACGTCGTCCAGCGGTTCGGCGAGACGCTCGCGCTCGCGGAGCCCGGTCTCGCCGCCACCGACTGGTCCGCCGTCCCCGGGCTCGTCGACTCGGTCACGACCTCGCGGGCCTTCGTCGTGCTCGTCTCCAGCCTCGACTCCGTCGGTGCCTCAGCCGACCTGCTCGCCGTGCTGCCGCGGCTCGCACGGCGGCACGCCGTCGTCGTCACGAGCGTGACGGACCCGACCGTGGAGCGGATGGCGCGCGGGGCCCTGGAGCCGACCGACGGCGGACCGGGCCGGCGGGGCGGACGTGCGCCGTTCCTCCCGGACCGTGCCGAACGCGACGTCTACCGGCGGGCCGCTGCGGAACGGACCCTGCTCGACGCCGACGGCGTCGCCGACGTCGCCCGCCGTGCGGGTGTCGAGGTGGTGCGGGCCACGCCCGAGCAGGTGCCGCCGCTGGTCGCGGACGCGTACATCCGGGCGAAGGCGAGCGGGCGGCTCTAGCCGGCGACGAGTGCGGACGTGCCGCGCTCGAACTCCTCGAGGTCGCCGCGCTCCCCCGCGCGGTGCGCCCGACCGCCGAGCACCCACTGGTACCAGAGGACCGCGGCGAGGGCGATCGTGCCGATGCCGATCTTGACGGGCCACGGCCAGTCCTGCCGGGTCACCGTGCCCTCGACGATCCCGGAGAGCAGCAGCGTCAGGGCGAGCCCCACGGCGATCGTGATGAGGGCGCGACCGTCCTCCGCCAGGGCCTGTGCACGGGTGCGCGCACCGGGGGCCACCCACGACCAGAAGATCATCAGGCCCGCAGCCGCGGCGAGGAACACCGAGTACAGCTCGAGCTGCCCGTGCGGGGCGATGTAGAGGAAGAAGTCCCCGAGGCGCCCCTGCGAGTGCATGATCGCCGCCGAGACGCCGAGGCCGATCGCGTTCTGCCCGATGGAGAACGGCACGAAGAGGCCGGTGATGCCGAACGCGACCATGGTCGCCGCGATGTAGGCGTTGTTCGTCCAGACCTGCGCCGTGAACGCACCGAGGCCGTGGTCGGAGTAGTAGTCCTGGAAGTCCTGTGTCGCGTACTGGCGGAGCGCCTCCGGCGTGCCGAACGTCGCCGTCGCGCCCGGGGTGGTGCCGATCCAGACGGCCACGACGGCGGCGATCGCGGCGGTGGCGATCGCGACCCAGATCGTCACCCAGCGGATGCGGTACAGCGCCGCGGGGAGCTGCACGACGAAGAACGAGGTGACCGCGGTGAGCGGGTCGACCGGGGTGCCCGTGAACCGGAGGCGAGCACGGAACAGGGTCAGCGACAGTCGGTCGCCGACGGCCGTGCGCGGTGCCGCTCCGCGGATGCGGGCGAGGTCGGTCGCCCCCTGCTGGTAGGCCGACACGAGCCGGTCGACGTCGGCGCCGGACGCGTGTCGTGCACGGGCGAGGCGGTCGAGTTCCTGCCAGCGCTCACGGTGTACCTCGGTGTAGGCGTCCAGGTCCACAGCGTCTCCCCCGCTCCGTCGGTGCGCGGTCGGGCGTGCCGCGACCGTCTCCGACAGAATGATCCCATGCCGAAGACCCGTGCGCCGCGTGACCTCGCCGACGGCCGGTTCGTCCGTGCCCTCGACGACACCGCCGAGGAGCTCGTGGTCGGCGAGGCCGTCGCCCTCGACGTGCAGCCGGCAGGCATCGTCCTCCGGCTCGCGGCGGCACTGCTCGACGCCGTGTGCGTCCTCGCGCTGTACGTCATGCTCATGATCGGGCTGTCACGGGTCTGGCCCAGCGGGATCGACGACGCCTGGGCCGCCGCACTCGACATCGGGGTCCTGGTCGGGGTCCTCGTCCTGGTCCCCGCCGCGGTCGAGACGGTGACGCGGGGCAAGAGCGTGGGCCGCTACGCCACCGGGACCCGGGTCGTCCGGCTCGACGGTGGGGCGATCGGCCTCCGACACGCTTTCGCCCGGGCCCTCGTCGGGCTGTTCGAGCTGTGGATGACGGTCGGGTCCGTGGCGTTGCTCGTCGCGCTGTTCGGCTCGCGGCCACGGCGGCTCGGGGACCTGCTCGCCGGGACCTTCGTGCAGCACGAGCGGGCGACGAAGCACCGCGACCCGCAGGTCCTCATGCCGGCCGAGCTCGTGTCGTGGGCGTCCGTAGCTGATGTCTCGGCGCTGCCGCAGCGGCTCGAGAACCGCCTCGGAGCGTTCTTCCGCGGAGCGGCCGACCTCCGGCCCGAAGTCCGGGAGTCGACCGCACGGATGCTGGCCGAGGCCGTGGCGGAGTACGCGCACCCGGTGCCTGCTGTGCACCCGGAGGCCTTCCTCGCGGGGGTCGTCGTGCTGCGGCGGGAGCGGGACCTGCGGGCGCTGCGGTCGCGCGCGGCGATGCTCGACGACGCCGCGGTGCGGGCGTCTGCGCCGCCGCCCGGCTTCCCGCGCTGAGGCGGCGCGCGGCCGCACCGGCGCCGGCGC
>NZ_VDZH01000008.1 GCF_007673235.1 Curtobacterium pusillum | reverse complement strand
GACCGACGCCGTCAAGAGCGGCCTCCTCGTCGGCACCGCCACCATCACCGCCAAGATCAAGTAACACCCCACGTACTCCGGTTGTGCATGGCAGACCGGAACGGCCAACGCCCCGTCGCTCGCGACGGGGCGTTGCGCATGCGCCGTCTTCCAGAGTCGCTCCGTCGATCGGAGGCAGACACGTCCGATGGAAGGTGCGGTCGGTCATCGGTCCACGTGGCTGATCATGTCGGTCGCTCTGGGAGAACGAACGAAGGGCACTGATCATGTGATCGGTGCCCTTCGCATCATCACTCGGAAGTCAAGCTCGTCCGCGTGCGCTCGCTCGGGGCAGGACGATGCCGAGGATGATCATCGCGACAGCGAGGAAGGCGTGGAGTACGTTGTCGGCGCTGTTGAGCGGAACGAAGTTCGCCGCGCCGGTCATGCTGGCGGTGAAGAGGCCGTAGATGAACAGCACCGCGTAGATGATGCCGCCGACCAGCAGGTAGAGCCGTGCGCCGCCGGCAGAGCGGGCTGCGGCAACGCCGACGATGCCGAAGAGCAGATGGACGATGTTGTGCAAGACGGATACCTGGAACAGGCCCAGGAGCAGCGCCATGGAGCCGTGACCGGCCATGGAGATGGATCCCATGTCCATGGTGAGTCCGGGGATGAAGCCGGCGATGCCGACGATCAGGAAGACGACGCCGAACAGCAGGGCGCCCTTCTGGGTGAGGGTGGCGGCGAAACCGGTGCGCGGAGCTGCTGCGTTGCTGGTCATGGAGGGTGCCTTTCGGTGGAGGGGGATGGTGCCGGAGTACGTGAGGGTCAGGCGGCTGCTGGGTCGGCCTGCAGGTGGTGACGAAGCGCAACGAGCCCGTCTCGGACGCGGGTTTTTGCCGTGCCGAGCGTGGTGTCGAGGTCGCGGGCGACTTCCGCGGTGCTGCGTTCGCCGAGGTACCGCAGAAGAACCGCGTCGCGTTGCTTGTCCGTCAGCGCAGACAAGGCCTCCCGGAGCTGAGCTCGTGAAAAGTGAGCGTCGAACTGGTCGAGGCTGTGGTCGGTGCTGTGGTGGTCGCGGATCCCGAGGCGCAAGTCCCGGCGGCGGGACGCTTCACGGCTGCGGATCCGATCGATGGCTCGTCGATGGGCGATTGTGCGCAGCCATGACTCGAGCGTGGCGCGAGTCGGGTCATACCGGGCAGGGTGCTGCCACCATTCGAGGAACGCTTCATGGACGACGTCTTCAGCGAGGTGACGGTCGATGATGATCGTTCCCACGAAGCCGCGCAACCCGGACGCGTACTGCCGGTAAGCGGCTGTGAACGGGTCGAGAGCTCTTGGCTGGGTGCCGGGCATCTGGGGCGTACCGATCTTTCTACTGGTGATGGGTTCACCGTAGGCGTTCGGATCACGACCGGTTTCCCCCAGTCCGGGGACCGCGTCGCACGTCGTCCAGGTACTCCGCGGTCGAACTGGAGCCCGACGCCTCTTCAGGCACCTGCCGTTCGCGCACTGCCCTGCACCGATCGATCTCTCAGCGAGGCGATGGCATCACGCGCCGCATGGCCACAACACTGTGTCAGGGGTGGCGGCGGATCGCGGTGAGGGTGGTGTCGTCGTCGAGGTCTGAGCCCGCGGCTTCGAGGAAGGCGGTGAGCGCAAGCTGCAGGTACGTCGCTGTTCGCAGTTCGATGGCGAGTTGCGTGAGTGTGTGCATGGACGCGTCGGGGAGCTCGAACAGGCCATCGGTGACGATCAGGAGCAGCTCCCCGGGGGCGAGATGGAGGAGACGGGGCAGGCGAGGTATCCCGGCGGGTTGCAGGCCGATCGGGAAGTCCGCCGATGGGATCCGTTCAACGGCACCGGTTGTGTGGGCGTGCGCGGTGAGGCCGTGGCCCGCGTCGACGAACTCGATCCGTCCATCCCGGAATCGCAGCCGGGCGTGGAACAAGGTCGCGAACGCGGATGCGCGTTCGAAGTGGTCTCGGGTCGCGGTCTCCGCAGCGTCGACGGCTTCGCCGGGTGGTTCCTGGCGGAACACCTCAAGGCTGCCGAGGAGGTTCGCAGCGAGCACCCCTGAGGCGAGGCCTTTGCCCATGACGTCGCCCACCGTGACCGTGGCGTACCCACGCTGGCTGTCCACAGTGACATCAGACAGGTCTCCGGAGATCCCTCGCGCAGACCGTGCCGTGGTCGCGATCGTGTACTCGTCGAGCACGGCGGGTGCAGGACGCATCGCTCGCTGGACCGCGTCGATCCAGGAGGAGTCAGCGCTGTCGAGTTCGTCGTCACCGTCCTCGCGTGGGGCGCGCGTGGCGGTCGTCATCTCACCCACGCGATGCGTCGTCTCATCTGCTTCCCCCTGCTCGATGGTATGCAACTCCCGACCCGCTGTCAGCGGCGCACAGCCCGCAGGGGTCCGGGATGGCGCCCCTGCGACACCATCCCGGCTGGACGCCGTTGCGTGCAGCAACAGGCACCCTGTTGACCCAGGAGCATGCTCAAACCGGGTTGCCGGAGACACTAACTCCGATTGATGCGACCGCGATGTCGGCATTTTCACCGACCACTGTCTGCTCCTGCACCGGTACTGCCCGTGATCCATCTGACGCAGCAACCAGTCGCGGGTTGCTGTTTCTTGGAAGCGTGGCCCAGTCTGGGCGAGTAAGACACGCGTGAAGGAAACAGGGGTCCCAGATGTTGTCACTGGTGTACGTGAGCACGATGGCCCGCCCGGTCACGGACGAGGAGCTCGCGGAGATCCTCGTGATCGCCCGGGAGAAGAACCTGCAGCTGGGAATCACCGGGATCCTGGCCCATCAGGGCAGCAACTGTCTCGGGATCATCGAAGGCGACGACGACGTCGTCCGGGAGCGGTTCGCCGGGATCCGGCAGGACCCACGCCACATCAACGTCCGTGAAGTGGCCGTCGATCACATCAGTGCGCGGGCATTCCCAGAATGGTCGATGGCATTCCAATCCGCCGACCCTCTCATCAAGGACATCCCGGGATTTCTCGACCTGTTCACCGACCATCCGGACCCCGTCCCGGGCGGCGGCAGCACATCGCGGGCGAAAGCACTCCTGGAGTGGTTCCGGAAGCACCCCCTCGCACCATTGACCGACCAGGGCGTCGGCGATGCGATCGAGCCGCGTCTGCATATCATCAGCGCC
Organism: Curtobacterium pusillum; assembly: GCF_007673235.1. Classification (GTDB taxonomy): domain Bacteria; phylum Actinomycetota; class Actinomycetes; order Actinomycetales; family Microbacteriaceae; genus Curtobacterium; species Curtobacterium pusillum_C. The sequence continues at coordinate 98,888 of NZ_VDZH01000008.1, read as the reverse complement.
GCGATCATGGTGCTGCACGATGTCGGCGTGGAACGGGCCGACATGGACCAGATCGCCGACACCGCAGGGATCAGCGTCGACGCACTCCGACAACACTTCCCGACCCGGCAGAGCCTGCTGACCGCCACCGTCGACCGGTGGTCCAGCACCCTGTCTCGGCCCTTGCTGCCCATCGCCGAGCAGTACGGCGCGGTCGCATACCTGCACGCGCTCATCGTCGCGTACTCGGAAGAACCCGCACTGATGCGGCTGCTCGCATCAACCCTTGCAGCAAGCTCCGACCCAGCAAACGAGGGTGCGGAATACTACCGCACCCTGTACCTCCGATTCCGGCAGACCATCCGCACCGCCCTCGAGCACGACATCCGTACTGGTCGAGAACCGAACACGATGGAGCCCGCCCGCGCCACGGAACAGCTCCTCGCCCTCTACGACGGCCTCCGCGTGCAAGCGCTCCTCGTCCCCGGATTCGACATCATCGAAGCCTTCGACCGTGCAGCATCACGCATGCGCCGGGGCTGGTCCGAGGACTACCGCCGTACTGACCTCTTCGAAATCCCACTCGACCGCACCCGCGAACACACTGCACGCCCCGACCTGTTCGGCTCCCAGTAGGGTCGCGCTCCCGTTGGAGGCGCGGGGCGGCCACCGGATAGGTGGCAGCCGCCCCGCTCGCAACGGGAACCACCCCGCTGCTGCTCCACAGTTTGCACCCACCCCCGGCTCGTGCTTGCGGAGGTGTGCGGACCGTTCGGGTCATCCCGCACGTCCCCGGGATGGTGCACACCGCTCAACTCTCCTCCGCGGAGAACGCGAACCGAGACGACGATGAGAGATCCGCGGCGTCGATGCCGCGGAGCGCACCGTCTGAATGGACCTGAGCGGGGTCATCTCCAGGGGTGCGGGGTACCGGCCGATTTCTTGAAGCTCGGCGGTACCCCCGGTGCGTCGTGCGGACCCGAACTGCCCGGCGGACCTTCCACTATCCGACAGTTGTGGGTCTGTGACCAGTCCGCACCATCGCGGACCCATCAGAACCGGGTTACTGCGTGGGGGTGTCTTCTTCGGGGTTGAAGTGCGAGTCGGTATCGGAGTAACCGGCGGCGAGCCCGTCCGGGTGGTTCGGGATGGTGCTGTCGTCACCGAGACCAGCGGGCTTCACCGTGCCATCCGAGTCGGTGGTGGGCACTTCCACGTCGGGCCCCTCGAGGGCACCGTCATCGTTTGGGACGGAGGGTGGGGTGATGTTGCTCATTGTGTCTCCTGCACTGTTCCGGTTCTGGTGGTTGTGGTGGGGTGGAGGGCTGCGAGGTCGTTGAGGAACCGGGTGATGATCTCCACGTCCGCTAGGGGAATGGCGGCACAGAGGGCGGCGATGTGCGCGGCAAGTGGGTCGGTGTCGTCTCGATCCGGTGTAGCCAGAGTCAGCTGCACGTAGCTGGAGCGTCGATCGGTGGGGTTTGGCACTCGCTTGAGAAATCCGGACGCCTCCAACCGGTCTAGCAGGCTCGTCATCGACGGCGTGGTGATGCCGAGGTGCTCGCCGAGCTGCTTCGGCGTGCACGGCTCATCCCGCGCCGACGCAGCCCGGAGGTACCGGAGCGCCTCCCGCTCCGTGATCGACGTGTGTCCTGCGGCCGCCCGAGTGCGCTCAAGCCGCGCAGCCGCATACCGGCACCGCTCGACCGCATCGAGCAACGCGGCCACGGGTACAACAGGCGTCTCCGACATGCCCCCACCGTACAAACTCGGCCGTTCCGCGGCGCTCGGGCGATGGATTACAACAGCCATCCCGCACCTCACAAACTACCTGGCCGAACCCGGGTGGTGCTCGGTGCCGTTTACGGGGCTGCGCCGCGGAACCCTAGCCGCTGGCCGTCCGAGCTGCTGCTCGGGTTGGAATCGTCACGCGCACCAGCGGACGTCGTAGCGCGAGGGCGCCTGCCCCCTGACCCGAACCACGGGCAGGCGCCCACACCTCACGTCCTACGCCGAGCAAACCTCACACGGTCACGGTTCTTGCGCAGTCCGGATACGTCGTCGTGGCGCGTGCTCCCTGCAGGGCGCGGGAAGCCCGGACGTCTGTCCGGGCCTCGGCTGGCACACTGGCATGCGGACGGGCCGCCGCTAGGCGGCCGGCAGCTGCGGGTTGGAGGGGCTGATGGGTGAGGACGGTGCGCACGTTCCTGCAGGGGTGCTGCTACTGGAATCAGTGAACCGGCTTCGCGTCGCGGAGACGATGCTCCAGAACCGTGCACGCGCTCGGATGGGCCTGAAGGCAAATGATTTCCAGACGGTGCAGTTCCTCGCCGCGCGAGAAGCCGGCGGCTTCCCCGCGCGCGCAGCAGACCTCGCGGAGGCGCTCGGTGTCAGCAGTGCGGCGGCGACGATGACGATCGACCGGCTCGCTGCACGTGACTTCGCAGTGCGTGAACCCGACCCAGACGACCGTCGATCCCGCATCGTGCGGCTAACCCCGGACGGACAACGCAGCCTCGTCGAGGCGTACGAAGGGCTACCCGCAGCCGTGCAGGAGCTGCTCGACGCGGTGCCGGCCGCGGAAGCCCAGCGGATCGCTGAGCTCGCTGCCGCCGTGCAGCAGGTTGTCGACCGCACCGCGACACACACCAGCACCTCGGCGCAGTAACCAAATAGCGCTTCTAGTTAAGGAAGTTAGACGCCAAGGGTCCGGGTTCGTACCCTGATTGCTGTCAGGACTCCCGCGCCCCGGTCGCGACGACGCTGGCGCTTCCCGCCAGCAGCACGACGGAGGTGGTGCCTGACCAGTCACCGTGGCCAGCCGTGCCACGGGGAAGGCCGCTCGGCATGACGCACACCCTCGTTCCTCCCACTGCTACACCTGCGCCCGCGCCCCGCGCGGACCTCAGCTTCACCGCCCACTACGGCGCACAGCGATCACCGCTGACCGAAGTGCAGCACGCACGCTGGACCCGGCGCCTCGCCGTCGTCGCGGTCACGACCGGGCTTGTTTCGGTGACGGTCGCGACGGTGGCCATCGTCGTCGCGAGTGCCTGGTGAGCGCCGGGGCGGCGGCGACGCCGACTGAGCCGATCGACATGGGGCCGCTCCTGCAAGAACCCACGACGGCACCGCTCATGGAAGCAGGCCCCCGGGCGGATCCGCAACAGTGGCATCGCCGCGGTCTGCTGACGCCGGCTGAGGTCCACGCGATCGTCGTCGCCCGCATCAACGACCTCCCCACCATCGTCACAACCACTCCGGCAACAAGCGACGAGTTGATCTCCCCGACCGAGCCGACCTATGGCGACTTCCTCAGAAAGCCCCGCGCATGAGCATCCTGCTGCACCACCCGAAAACCTCTCCCGCCCTCACCGTCACCGTCTCATCCACCATGCTGCGGTGGGCTGCCGCCGACGCGGGCTTCTGGGTTGCCGACAGCGGCGGCGCGTTCGCCGGCACCATCGACCAGCACGGCCAGCACTTCTTCGTCCGCAATGGCTTCGGCGAGTACCTCGGCGACTACCGCACCCTGCCAGACGCGCAGACCGCACTCGACCGCCACGTCCAGACCGCCCCAATCGAGCCGCCATGCTGACCAACCCCGGCGGGCTCACAGACGCGCACCGAACCGTGTTCTACCGACTTGTCGAACTGGATACCGCGCTCCGGCAGCAACCGCTCGGCGGTCAACCCTCGGCGGCGGCCCGCAGCGCGTCGCCCGGAAGCTGGCCGAATTCCGCCCTGTAGGACGCCGCGAACCGGCCGAGGTGCGTCAGCCCGACGGACCGGGCCACCGCTGCCACCGACTCGGCTTCGCCGGACTCGAGCTGCTCCCGCGCCAGCAGCAGCCGGATGCCCTTCAAATAGAACAGCGGCGACACCCCGTGGATGCGTTGGAACGCGCCCTGCAGTCCCCGCACGCTCATGCCCGCGGCCTGTGCAACGTCGTCGACAGTGATCCGCTCCGCGATGTGGTCCAGCAGGAACGCTTCGGCTTTCGTCAACCGGGTGCGCGCCGGTGCCTCACGGCCCTGCCCGACCGGCCAGTGCGGGACCGCGGTCAACAAGCCCGCGGCCGCGAATCGGACAAGCTCCCGCTCCCGCTCCAGCGACACCGGTCCGGTGCTGCCCAGGATCTCGGGAGCGATCGCACGCACAACCAGCCACCACGCCGCGAGCGGCGCCCCTTCCGGCACGTGATGGGGCTTGAACTCCAACGGTGCCGGGTTCCACCCGCCCCGTTCCGCGGCGACCTGCTCGACGGTTTCCCGGTCGATGCGCATCACATCCTTCTGGAACCCCGCCCACCGAAACGACTGCCGGCCCTCCCGATACAGCACCGGCCGACCCCGCAGCAGCGCCTTCCCATCCACGGCGCCACAGCCGGATTTCAACCACGTCACGATCACGGCGTCACCAGACTCGACCTCCCCACGAACGATTCCCGTGCACCGCGTCGATTCCAACGACAACAGCTCCGTCCCCGACACGGTCTCCTCGAACACGAACGGCGCATCATCAACAGCGCCCACCTGCAACCCGTAGGTCAGATGGGTCCGCGCCACAGCATCACGCGCCGCCGCGATCTCCTTGGTCCGCACAGCCAAACGCGTGCGGTCCATCATCAATTCGTTCACATCGTCGATTGTGTCGAACACACCCTCAAAGACGCGGACACGGGAGCGAGGTTCCGGACGCCGCTTGCCTGGGCATGATTGATCCGTCCGAATCACGGTCCCCACGACGTTGCGTCAACGCACGCCGCGAACCACAGGTCAACGAACTGGTGCGGTGCGGTGCGTTTCGCGAGCTTCTTGAGAGCTGGTACGACACACCGGACGGGCCGGAAGGGCACCGCGAGTGCCTGGCGCAAGACCCGGACTGGTACTTGATCAGGCCGGTGCAGGTCCTGTGACTGCCCGTGCGGCCCTTGCCCGGGTGTACGGGTGTGGCGGCGACAGCCGCGCTGGGCCTTTAGGCCCTCCGGCGGGGGTCCTCCGCCGGGCGGTTTCCGGGTGGGATTGGTGCCGGGGTGCTGTCCCTGAAACACCACCCCGGCCGGGCACCCAGTGTTGCCGAAAGGGGCCCGTGTGCCGTTCGAGAGCATGCTCTACCGGACGGCATCTGCACCCTACTGCGTACGCCGTCCACGTCCCAGCTGCCACTGATCACACCGGCGGTCGCTCGTTCGGTGGGGTGAAGAAGTCGCGGTAACGAACAGGGCCGGCGATGAAGTAGCCATCACCGGGCACCGACCGCACCACACCGTCAGCGATCAGTGCCCGATACGCATTCAGGATCGTGTGAATGCTCAACCCAGACGTCACCGCAGCGACCCGGTACGGCGGCAGCTGATCACCCTCCAGAAGGACACCATCGGCGATGGCGTCTCGGATGAGCTGCTCGACCTGCTGCTGCAGAAACCCTCCCACTCGACGCGGGCCCGGCAGTACCAGGCAGAACGCGCCAGGCGATGCCGGCGTCACGTCACCATCACTCATACGCCGGCCTCCCTTCGCCCCGTTGGTCGAACCGCGGGGTGGGATACCGGATCAGGTAGCAGCCCACCCCGCTAGCAACGGGAACCCCAGTTGCTGCCACACAGTCTGCACGAACCGACGGCTCGTACCGTGCAACCGATGTGCCACCCATCTTCTCGACGGCGGAAGCCCGCTCCCGTTCGCTGGCCACGCGGGAGCCTGCGCATGCACTGGTGGCGATGGGCGCTCCTCGGCACCCTTGCCGCCGTCACGGCAACGCTTCTGGTGGCCGCGCTGACGCTCAAATAGGTCCGGCATGCCACTACCAGCGAAAGTGGGTTCCCGGGAGCGGTGGAACGTTCGGGTCATCCCGCCACCCCCGGGATAGCGCACTCCCCCACCAGCCTCAAGGCAGGAAAGGCAAGTCTCTCGAACGGGAAACGAGTGTCACGCAAGCATCACTGCCGCGGAGCGCTCCGCACAGCATAGAACCGACCGTCCACCGGCGGAACCCTCTGTCCAGTTCCCCGGAAAGGTTCGGGATGTCGGCCACGCACCACACGCCACCGACATCCCGCACACGCCACATCCTGACCCGAACAGGGTGCGCACCATCAACGATGCGACCACGCGCATGTCCGGACAAGTCGGCACTACAGAGGACCCCGCTTCGGCGACGGACCGAACGGGGCATGTCTGGCCGCCACCCGAAGGCGGCCAGACATCCCGGAGCGACACCACGCAAACGCGGTTTCAGCTGCGGAGCAGATACCCGAACCTGCTCATAAACAGAGTCAAACAACCCTCACCACCCGGATCCATCCCCAAAACAGGGGGAACGGTCGTTCTCTCGCACCGGACTCGACGCGACACTGGTCTGCGTATCTGTCCCGGCAGCCCCAAGTCCAGGGCACTCGCTGGAGCCATCAAGCCGGCAGTTAGGCGCGGGCGGCGTGTGCGGTCTCGGACGGTGTCTCACCGTACTGGGCCCGGTAGTAGGCGGAGAACCGGCCGAAGTGCGCAAGCCCACTCGCCGCCGCGGCCGTTCCGACTGGCTGATACGGGTTCGCGAGGATCATCGCTCGTGCCCGGTGCAGTCGCAGCAGCCGGACCACGGCCGATGGCGGCATGCCCAGGTCCCGCTGGAACGCTTCCTGCAGGCCCCGTTTGCTGTAGCCGCTCGCCGCCGCGATCTCCGGCGCTGTCAGTAGCTCCCGATACCGCGACCCGATACATTCCAACGCTCGAGCCACCGCTGGCTTCTGCGCGCCGACATCGATCCCGATCGCTGCAAGCTCGTCTGACGGCGTCGACATGAACCGACCGTAGACCCACGGTCACGGATCGAGAAAGCGTCCCCCGAGGACGGCCGCCGCAGCCGGCACGGTTGGCTCGAGGCGGTAGAACGCGCCGACCTCGGTTTCACCGTCGACATCGGTGAGGAAAAACGCTCCGTTCTCGAGAATCACCCGGCCGACGATCCGGTCCGTCAGGCTCTCGATGATGTCCCACTCCGTCTCCGACCGTCCCCGCAACCGCAACGCGTTCACACCCACACCCCATCTCTGCCCAGCCGCGCTCTCGGGAACCGGGACAGCATGATGCTCACACACCGTCAACGCCCACCCCGACGGCCCCACCGCGTGCGGACGAAACGAAACCGCAACCACTCCCCGGAGCCGGCAATCATGCCAAGCACACCGCACCTCCCAGAGCACTCCGGTCACCACCGACCCACCCCCACTCCCCGTCATGTACGACATCGCACGTCCCTGACGGACCGTAACGCGCCGCGAGCACTCGGAGCCAACCCGGCAGCACCACACCGACCGAACCGGATACGCCACCACCACCCGTCCCCACCCTTCGAGCAACACCGCCCGAAAGCCGATCCGCTACCGCACAGCCCACGGCCAAGTCGAGCTCCTGCGGGAATCCGGGGTTCCTTCCGTGAGACACCGCGGGGAGGCTTCTGGTGCACGCGCTCCTTATCAGGGATCGAGGGTGTCGGTCTCCGTCGTCAGTGCGGCTGCGAGGTCGGCTTCCGAAGGCAGAGCAGCCCGGACCGCGGGTGGGAGGAGGTCGTAGCTGGCGACACCGATCGGGGTCTGGTGCGCGCCGAGGGAGTACCGGACGACGGCGTCGTTCTTGTCCGCGACCAGCAGCAAGCCGACCGTGTCGGCGTGCTGGGGTCGGCGGAGCTTGTCGTCGACGAGCGCGACGTAGAAGCCGAGCTGGCCGAGGTACTCCGGCTTGAACTTCCCGGTCTTGAGTTCAATCACCACGTACCGGAGCTGCTCGACGTGGAAGAACAACAGGTCGACGTAGAAGTCGTCCCCGTCGACGTCGAAGTGCACCTGCCGGCCCACGAACGCAAAGCCCTCGCCGAGCTCGCGGAGGGTGTCGATGATCCGGTCGACAAGGGCCTGCTCGAGGTGGCGTTCCTTCGCATCGCCGTCGAGGGCGAGGAAGTCCAACACGTACGGGTCCTTCGTGATCTGCTGCGCCAGATCCGAGTCCCCCGGCGGGAGGACCTCGGCGAAGTTCGTCGGCGCCGCCTGCAGCCGCGTGTGTGCGTCAGAGCGGATCTGGTGCTCGAGGACGTTCCGCGACCACCCGTGCGTGGCAGCCTGGGCGGCGTACCAGTTCCGGAGCTTGTGGTCGTCGAGCCGGTCGAGGAGGACGGTGATGTGCCCCCAGGGCAGTTGTCCAACAGGCTGTTGGACAACTGCATCCGCCGGCCACTCCCCCGCGAACCGGCGCATGTAGAACAGGTTCGCCCGCGAGAAGCCCTTCATCTCCGGGAACTCCGCCCGCAGATCCGTCGCGAGCCGGCCAATGACATTGCTCCCCCACCCTTCGTCGCCTTGGCGCTGCAGGATGGTCGCGCCGATCCCCCAGTAGAGGCGAATCAGTTCCGTGTTGACGCGGCGCTGTGCCGTGAAGCGGGCATCGCGCACTTGCTGCTTCAGCTCGGTAAGAGCAGCCGTATACCCGGACACAACCGGCAACGAATCAGACATCACCACCCAGTCTGCCCGACCTACCGCAGCAAAGAACCACGAACAAAGCGTTTTACTGATCAGCTATGCCAGGGTGGAGATGACCCCAAGCGAAAGGCGACCTCATCATGGCTCAGAAAGTCACCACGCACCTCGTCGACGACCTCACCGGCGCCACCATCGAAGACGGAACCGGCAAGACCGTGCAGTTCTCGTTCGACGGTGGCCACTACGAGATCGACCTCACCGACGACAACGCCGACGCGCTCCGCGACGCGTTCTCCGACTACGTCGCCGCCGCACGCAAGGTGACGGGGCGCAGTGCGCGTGGCAGCTCGAGCAGCAAGCCGCGCAGCAACCCCGACGAGCTCGCCAAGATCCGCGAATGGGCCACCGCGAACGGCCACGACGTATCCTCCCGTGGCCGGATCAGCCAAGCCGTCCGCGACGCCTACACCGCCGCCCACTAACACCCTCAGCGCCCGCAACGGGTGGCACTTGTCCGACACCGCAGAAGGAACTCCTCGTATGACTCGCTCTCGCCGTCAACACGTCCGCACCGTTCGGAACATCGGCACCATCGGTATCATCGCCGGCGGCATCCTCAGCACCACCGGCGCCGTCGTGTGGGGCCTGATCTCCGCCGAGCTCACCGCGCAGAAGATCACCGTCTCCCCCGACAGCAAGCTCCTCCCCGAACGCCCCGTTCGCGGCCCCCTCACCGCCTACGCGCAAGCCGAGATCATCAACACGCACGCAACCGCGATCAGCGACGGGAAAACCTTCGCCGAACTCCCCCAAGACGACCCGAACCGGCCCGTCATCATGAACGCATCGTTCCTGCGGGCATCTCTGTTCACCTCCGTGGTCTCGTTCGGCACCGCCGCATTCGCCATCGGCCTCGGCCTCGTCACCTCCCTGTTCGGCATCGCCCTCCACCGCCTCGGGAAGTAACCCCTCAACACAACTCACGGCCGGATCGTCATCACGTGACGATCCGGCCGCATCATTTTCAATGCCGCTGCGGCGCAGTTATGTCGATGTGCTCCCTGGCGGGCAGCTCCACGCGCGATTCCATGCGTTGAGCTGCGTGACCCGGTCGGTAGTGAGCCGGTGGTCCCGGTGAAGTTGACGCTGACGGATCAGCCACCGCCCGATCGCAATCCCGTCACTATCGACAACGCGCGCAGCGGGCAGCTGTCCCGCGTGCTGCGTCGACCAGGCCTGGACACGGCGCAGCATCTGGGCGAAGTGCACGTCCTCGCGGCGCTGCCGCGCGGGGTCATCTGCCGGGAGGCGGAGCCGCCACACCATCCCGAGTCGTTCGAGCTGCTCCACCCGGGCCGCCAGCAGCGCACCCGTGCGGTATTCGACGCGGCGGGAGTCCACCCACCGCCCCAGCTGCAATCCGTCCGCGGTTGTGAACCAGTGCGGCACCGCCAGGTCCCCGTGATCACGGCTGTACTGCGTCAACGCTGCAACGCCGGCATCCCAAGCGGCGTCGCGGTCACGCACCTGCCAAACGAAGCCGAGATCCACCAACTCCGGCCACAACCGAACCGTGTTCACCGGATCGTTCGCCCATTGCCGACGTCGGGACTGCACCCACGTCCCTAATGGGAACCCGTCCGCGGTCGTGAAAACGTGCGGGACCAGCCCATGTCCCTCTGTGCACTGGAATGCCGCGAACGCCGCGATGCCAGTGGTGCGTTCCGACAACGACCAGCGCATCCCGACTGCCTCGAGTCGTTCTCGCCGGTCCGCCGGCAATGTGCCCGCGGCCGCCAACGACCGCTGCCGATGAACCCACGCTCCTAGAGACGCTCCCGCGCCGCGGCAGAACGACCGTGGGATGTCGACGTGCCCGTACTCATCACGGAACGACACCAGCGCCACGAACATGCTCTCCCACCGCACCGCCAGCACGTCCACGCTCACGCTCACGCTCACGCTCACCATTGTGCCGACCTACGAACGCAAGCGACGAGCGCCACATGCTCCAGCCTGCACCCGGTCGACGCTCCCCGAGCAACAGCCCACATCCGGGATGGCTGATCGTCGGCACCGTTGCCGCAGCGGTCGGTCTCCTCCTGCAACACGCCGCCGCGGCCCAAGCAAACGCCTTCAATCCCGCAACCCAGACCGCAATCGGCAGCACCAATTGGGCCCTGGTTGCCGGCACCATCTGGACGTGGGCAGGTACCATCACCACCGCGGCCGGCGTCATCATCCTCGTCCCCACACTACGAAAACGAGGCCGATAGCGCGCTCTTATGTCAACTCGCCAGTTCCGTCATAAGTAGCGTCTCGAATTTCACCATTGTGAAGGTCGTCGTCCCTTACTTCTAGGAAGCCACGGAAAGCAGGATGCACTCTAAAGCGGACCCCTGCTTTAGACCGACTAGCAAAACGCCTGGCGACTTTCAGCTGTCGCTTTGCCTCGATTTCGCCCTCGACGTGTATGAACTCACCGGAACGCACCTCAATTCCCAAGAAGGACGTTCGAATCAGCCAGTCTCGGATGGATGGGGCCTCGTCGTAATTGGCTAATAGTTGGTCCAGTTCCCCCGCCGTCATCGTGGAGTCGACGCCGGCAAACTCATACAAAGCCTCTTCCAGGTCAAAGCCTTCAGCCTCACTCTCGACAAGTAGAGCCTCGATGGCGAAACGAGAGTATTGCTTCTCTGCAGTCGTGACATCCCCTGCCGAGATCCTGGAGTGCTTCCGATTGATCGCGGTAGTGAGCGCAGCGTTCGCGAAATAGATGAAGTCGCGCGGCCTAGGCAGAGTTCTCCACAGAAAATAGTCTCGGGTCGGAAGGCCCCTCACCTCTGATTCAAACACTTCCTCCCACATATCAAACGCAGGGAGGCCGCGCTTTCTCGAACGGTTTGCTGCATATCGGTCCTCGAGAACTCGAACGAGGAGCTCGGCATCCTGCCAGCGAACAGACAGGACTCCCACCTTGTCGGGTTCTCTTGCAAACTTAGCGATTGCATCGTAAATGTCAGTTCGCAGGAATACCGTCAGGGTGACATTCACTGGATCGAACCCACGAGGCGGCCGACCAAAATCTTTCTCCACGCGACCAATTGCGGTGAGGAGTGAGAGGATGAAGCGAGCCATCGCGCCATAGTCAGCTCCGCGCTCCCACGTTTTGTCCAGGTTGTCGATTAGGACCGCCACCCGGTCGAAGTCCTTCAGTGTTTGCAGAATGAGCTCTTTGAGGTGCCCTAGGCGGTGCAGCCCAAGCACGCGTCCGATGTAGACATGCGCCGTCTCCCCGTCCCTGCGAGACTCCACCGTCAGCGACGTGACGGCTTGTTCAAGCCGAGTCGACAGATCTGCTTCGACATCGATGTCGAGGTCGTTTAGCTCTTGGGTCAGAAGGACGAGCGCGTTGTCTGTTCCGGTGCCTGCGGGCCGCTCGCTCGCGTAGCTAACGGTCCGAACGGCAATCTCCGTGTACAGGAGGTATGTCCAGATGCTCAACATCGCGTACTCAGACTGGCTATCTGATTCGAGCGCCTTGACAAACTCGACGAGTCCAGCAAGTTCGTAGGCGGAGGGCTTGACCGAGACCACGAGGTTTCTGCGATCCTTGCGCAGCTCGAGCACGCCCTGGCTCATCGTCGCTGTTTTGCCGGTGCCCTTGCGCCCCACGAAGACCTTCGAGTCTCCCGCGAGAATTGACCTGAACTCGCTGGTCTCCACAAAGTATTCTGTCAGTTCGTCGCGCTCGTATTCAGCTACGTATTGCCCAAAACTTCGCAGCGGAAGCTCTATATCGAGCGCGAGCTTCCCTAGACGCTTATTAGTTCCGGCCTGCTTTGGGAGCGCCTCGAGCCAAGTCTTCACATGTTCCTGCAGACCGGCAGCGCTGTCGTAAGTGTAAAGCAGGTCCTTATAATCAAGCGGAGATTCGAAACCCTCTTCGACCACCATCAACACGGGCAGCTCAAAACCATGGGCCAGACCCGCTAAGAAACTCGCCCGAGCATTGTGTTCGACAGCGCGAAGGCGCTTGGGGGCCAGCAGGTGGAAGACAGCAGCCGAGGCGCGGTATATTTCCTTGACATAGAAATCAAGGGGAGCCATGCCAAGGTCGTCACCAGCACCGAGAATAGTGAGGTGCGATTGGCGCTCAAGAAAGCTTTCAAGGGTCAAGGCGGCTTGAAACCGGATGGGGAGCGCGGGAGCAAACACGGCATCCGCTTGTTTGGCACGCCCGCCACTCATAAGTGTTTCAAGTAGAGTTGGGCCATCCGAGGGCCGGGATGTCGCCTGCTGCCACTCCGAGACAAGCTTGTCGCTTCGTCCGGAGTAATTGACTCGGCCAACGGTAGAGAATATTCCGAGCTCCTTCCAGCGACGGAGGGCGTCAGAGTCGGTCTCGTCGAGCGCAAGCCACAGGTGCTTATTTGACGCAAGCGCATAGCCTGCTTCGAATAGAACGTTGCTATTGAGGTCACTGACCTCAGCTACAACCGTGTCAGACTGATCGATCTCCCGGCATATGGTCTCGATCAGGACGCTGCCCCGCACCTCGAGGTCCTGCCACGTCTTGGCCTGGTAACCCTGCTTCGCCAAAGTCGTGGCCGCGTCTTGCACGGTCTCGGCGCGCAGGTGCGGCGTTCCGCCGTACGCGAAGAACACGGACGAGAACGAGTCGGGCTTTGGCACCATGTTCGAACCTTAGTCACTTACGGGGCTGGCTGGGCGGGCCATCTTGCAACGGGGACCTGTGGCGCTGGGGCATGCCCAGCGCCACGACTTCTGGGCGGCCGTATCCCGTAGTTCTAGGGTGGCAAGGGGTTCTCCTGCGACGGATGCGTGCACGGAGCTAGAGATGGTGCAACGCTCGCAGCGACCTCACGCTGGCACTTTCAGCAGCAGTGCGCCTGCGTCATCCAGGGCGGTGGCTCGTGACGACTGCACGCTCCAAGCAAGGCCCTGCGCTGTGGTGAGCTCGAGCTGTCCGTACTGGACGACTGGTAGCACCGGGTTGTTCTTGAACCGACGATCTGGGCCGCCCTTGACGTTGACGTACTGCCAGGTCTGGTCGATGAGCTGCGTGTCCTTCGGGACCTGGCCCGGCTGTTCGACGAACCGTGTCACGGATCGGCGCACGGCGAGGTGCCGGTAGGAGACGTCTGAGTAGTGCTTGCCGGAGCAGACCAGGAGGCGATCAGGCAGGAAGTACAGAGCGTCCTTACCAGCCCGCAGAGTCGGGATGTCGACGTTGGTTGCGAGACCCTTAGGTTGCTGGATCCGCGCCGTGGCAGAGACTCGACGCACAATCGCGCCGACGCCGGCGTTCGCTTTGTGCTGGTAGGTGGTCTGGACACGGCCCGACTCCACGGTGCGCCAGAGCCGGTCGCTTGCGACGGCGACGCTCCACGCTGTGCTGAATCGGTCGAACCAGACAGCGGGAACGTCCTCGAGGTCATAAAGCAGGACAACGTTCTTCTGCAGCGCGTCGCGGAGGAAGAGCCACCAGCATCCAGGTACGGCGACCGCCCAGATGATGAAGCCCCAGGGCAGCAGTGCTGCTCCAAGAATCAAGGCGGTGATCGCGGCGATCCAGCCCCATCGGGGGCGGCGTGCCGCCGTGTTGAGCTGCTGGACGATGTCGTCCCCGCCGGTCGGACGCAGATCAAGCGCTGTCAGACCGCTGACGTCGGCCATGTCCACCACGGCGGGGTTCTGCAGCATCCGCGGATATGGCGGTGCAGTGCGCGGCGCTCGTGATCCTGAGGAGGACAGGTACGTGGCACCACCCGAGCCGACGCGTACGTAGTTCCCGCGAGGTCCTGTGCCCACTCGGAGTCCCGGAATGCCCGCGCTGACTCCGAGTCCGGACTTTGACAGGTTAAACCGAAGCGGCCCCGCCTTCACGCTTCGTCGAATCGTGATCCCCAGGTTCTCATCCCGTCTCGTCAGTGTCTCGTCCTGCCGGCAGGCTCGTCCGCGACACCCGCAGCTTCGGCGCCGGGTACCCGCCACCCCTCGAACTGGGATGAGGTGATGCAGTGAGAGCTCACGCAGACTTGGGTAGTCCTCAGCAATTAGGAGCATCATGCCATCCCTTCCCCACGACAACGGAGCTTCCCAAGGCGCTCGTCGGAAGAAGATCGCCCCGTCGACGTGGATCGGATTGGTCGGCACTCTGCTGGTTGCGCTCCTTGGGCTGGCGTCGGGTGGTGTCTGGTCGATGCTGGTGATGGCTGCCCTCGTGGTCCTCCTCACGGCGCTTTACGGGCTGCTGTTCCGTCGCACCACCTGGCTCCGCCTCCCGCGGAAGCGCTCCGCCGCGGCCCTCGGGGCAGGACTCGCCCTGGTGGTGCTCCTCGGATCCGGATCTGCCTTCGGCGCCACCCACCCAGCAGCGCCGGCCTCCGCGGTCGACCCAGCACCAACCGTTTCGTCTTCTCCTGCAGCAACCAGAGCGCCACACAAGACACCGACACCGACACCGACACCGACACCGACACCGATCGTCACGACGAAGGACGTCATCGAGACGACGCCGATCCCGTTCGAGTCGACCACAGTTGAAAGCGCCACCCTCGCGAAGGGCACCTCGACCGTCACCACCACCGGTGTGAACGGCGTCCGGACGACGACGTTCCGCGTCACCTTCACGGACGGCGTTGAGACCAGCCGTCAGCAGGTCACCGAGACGGTCACGACTCAACCCGTCGCTCAGGTGACCACGATCGGAACGTATGTCGCCCCAGCCGCACCGGCACCGGCACCGGCACCGGCACCGGACGAGGGTGGCGGAGCGACCGCACTCTGCAATGACGGGACGCTCTCCTACGCCGCCCACCACCAAGGAGCATGCTCGCATCACGGAGGTGTCGCCAAGTTCTACAGGTGACGTTGTCCCGCTCTCCAACGGCAGCGTCCGTCCCGTCGCGGTGTCGCACCAACGGGTCCAGAATGTCGGCGCTCGCTCCTACGGTGTGTGTGTAATGCTCACGTCCGTGAGCGCTGAAGGCAAAGGAGCCGATCATGCGAGTCGCCGCGTACCACTCGACGAATCAGTCAGACCCCGACGTTCACCACGACGACAGCAACTGCCCCGTGGGCAAGCAGATTCCCGACCGCAACAAGCGGTCCGGGACGAACGGATGGCCCCGCTGCCAGCGCTGCGTCTGATGATCGGTGCGAGGCGCGGACGAGTTCGTCCGCGCCTCGCCCGCGTCTCGGGCTGGTTGCGGCAGCAGTACGGGGGTCGGTCTGGTGATGAGCGAAGCTAGTGTTCGCTATCAGCTGCTAGCTGCTGCTTGCGTGGAATAGCGGCCTGTTGCAGGTCGGTGTCGAGCGCTTGGGCGTCGTTCAAGATGAGCGCGAGTCGAGTGAGCGCGTCGTCGACGGCAGCGTCGGTGCTACCGAGCTCGGTGTACGTCTCCTGCAGCGTGAGCGCGTCGAACCGTGACGGCTGTCGCGCGATCGCGCCGACGGCTTCCGCGACTGGGCCGTCTGCAGCTGCTGCACGTCGACTCGGGATGATGCTCGTCATCGACCGGCCCGACAGGCTCGCCCCGGTGCGCGCCCATCCGTGGACGTCTAACGGCAACAGCAGCTGCTCTGCCCGTCGCCACTCCCCCGGTAGCGTCTGCTCGCAGTCGTGCCGGTCGAGGTCGCCCTTCGTCGGGTCAAGCAGTCGGATGACGTCGCCGCGGAACCCAGTCCAGACCGGTCCGACGATGCGCAGCCACCGGGTCACCGCGCAGGCAGCACAGGATGCGGGTTCATCGGATGAGGGAACTACGTGGCCGCGGATCCGGATGATGCTCGTCACGGCGACGTCGGCAGGGGTGATGGTGCGGGCTTGATCGCGGGTCAGATGGAGGACCCCGAGGAGGACGATGAGGAACGCGTCGCGGCGTCCGCGAAGCCCGATCGGGTACCGGTACTTTGGGATCGCCGCGAGCACCTCTTCGACGGCCGCCCGGTCGGGGGCTTCTGGTCGCGGCCACACCCGCGCCTCCACCGTGGGCAGCGGATCCGGGAGGCCGGCTGCGAGGTGGTGCGTGCGGATCGCATGTCGGCGGAGCCGCTGCGTCGACGCGCGGCCGGGGAACAGCGTCAGGAACTGTCCGATCGTTGCTGCTGTCGCCGGGAGCGACTCGTGACCTGCCGCCTCACACCACGCGACGAATCGACCCCAGTGCGCCTCGAGCAGCGCCCTACTGTCGGGCCCGAGTTTGGGGCCGAGTTTGGGGGAAGTTTGGGGGGTCACAAGCGCATCCGGGTGACGGCGTTGCGGACCAGGGGTGCGTATTCGCGGTCGTAGATCTGCAGGGTGGCGGCGTTGGTGTGGTGGGTCTGGTTCATGATCTCCACGTCCGTTGCGCCGGCGTTGCGGGCTTCGGTGACGAAGCCGGCGCGGAGGGAATGCCCGGACCAGCCGTCCTTTCCGAGCCCGGCCGCGTGTGCGCGGCGGGCGACGGCTTTCCCGACGGTGGTCGGGCTGATCCCGGCGTTCCGGAACAGGCCCCACTTCGACACGGAGCGGAAGAACGGCATCGACGGCGGCAACCGATCCGGGCCGAGCCCGTCGGCGCAGACGTGCACGGCGAGACTCGCACCGGTGAGCGTGGCGAAGAGGCCCGCTTCCCCGCGTGCGTCCTGCGCAGCCATCAGCCGAGAGAGACGGACGTATGCGCACGGGGCGCACGTGACCGGGTTGGCCCCTTGCTGCAGCACCTTGATGCGGCCGGCGCCGTCCTGGTCCGTCTTGGACTTCCGCACACGGGCGTAGACGCCTTCGCCGTCGACGAGGCGGAGATCGGCGACGGTGAGGGCGGTAAGTTCGGATTCGCGGAACGCACCGACGAACCCGAACAGCAGCAGCGCCTGATCGCGGGTTCCGAGCGCGCCGGTCTGGAGGTCGGCGACGTCGATCTTGAGCAGCGTTGTCTGCAGCGCCTTCAACGTCATTGGCTTCGCTCGCCGCACCGGGACGGACCGGGTGCGGCGGATGCCCTTCAGGACGTCGCGGACGATCGGTGTGGAGCCGGGTGGGATGTGGCCGCGGCGAGCGTGTTCCCAGTCGATCGCGGCGACGTAGCGACTGATCGTCGCCGGCGCATACCGCTGCCCGCCACCGGGGAGGACGGCGTTGGCCTTGTCCGCGAGGAACGCGGCAACCTCGGTCGGGTCGACCGGCGCCGTGGTGATCTGCTCGAGTTCGTGCGGTTCGGAGAATTCGTGGTCGAGGAACCCGGCACGCCACCGGGCGAACTGTCTGAGGTCCGACCGGTACGCGCGGATCGTGTTTGGCGATAGGGACGCTTCCGCGAAGACCCGAGGTGATGCGTCCGCCAACACCACAACGGCACCCGATCCGATCGAGGGCCCGTCCCGCGCTGCGGTGCGGAGCCGCGCAAACGCAGTCCGGGACCGCTCCGCCGCAGCACGCTCAGCAGCGGACGCACCACGACCAACAGCGCGAACTCCCTGCGAGCTCACGGCGACGCTCGCCCCATCCGTCTCGCTCACGTCGTCCACGCGCCCTCGTTCCTGGCAGCGGCGACACTGTGCACGCCTGCCGTATCAGTTCCGATAATAGTTCTTCCCGGAACGTGCTAGCGGGGGTGGAAGCGGCCTGTTCCAACCCGCTACCGCGACGATGCTTGGACCAGGGTCGACTCGCCTAGACTGCATGCGTGCCAAGCAACCGTTCACGTCCGGTGACCGATCTCATCGCGTATATGGTCGGTGTGCCAATCGCTGTGATCGGCCTGTTCATCTTGGTTGCCGCGGATGGGACGCCCCGGTCAATTGCTGGTGCCGCGCTGCTGATCGCCGGCTCGACGCTTGTTAGTACTGCGATGTTGATCGGGGTGCTCACTCGGCGCTAGTGCTGCTCGGCGCACTACAGCTGCCCTGGGAAGCATCGCCGAAGCCTGCTCATCAGTTGCCGGCGAGGATGGCGTCCGTGCGATTTCCACGCCGAAGCCCTTCCAGGGCGACAACGAACGTTGCAGTCGTAGGCGATGCACTGCGACTGTCGCCCCTGCCGTTTTTTGAGATCCCGCAATAGTAGTTACCACATTTGAACTGGTGAACTTTTGCGGGCACCGTTGGCGAGGCCTTGAGCACAGCGTTGACGATGAGTTCGTACTGTGAAGGGATGGCGAGACGCTGCGTGCGAACTGAGTTCGTCGTCCCGGCCCAGGTGCTGGTCTTCTTGAGGAACGCTGCTCCGAGGTAGTGGTAGCGACTCGGCTGCCCACTGTCGTTCAGGGTGACGGGTTTGGACACAGTGACGTGGCATTCTTTGCTCGCGACGCGCAGTTCGACCGCGTCTTCGAAGGTCATCGTTTGCGTTGCGAGTTCCGCGAACTGTGACGCGAGGTCCGTATGCGGGACTACGGAGAGCTTCCGTTGCTTCTCGAGGTAGCAGATGCGTGCAAGGTCGAGCACCGAGGCACCATCGGATGTGGCAGCCCGGAGACGCTTCTGCATCAGCGCCGCATTGAGGCGGGGGACGGAAGGGCAGATATCTGCGGCTCTTTCTGCGAGATAAGCGCTCTGGATCGTCGGCTCGGCGGGCTGTGGTAGCCACCCATCTTGGCCGCGCCCGCTGCTGAGATAGCCCTGCAGGTTCGTGGATCGCAAGCCGAGCACTGTGGCGTAGTAGGTGATCTTCGGGTCGGGCACGTCTGCTGCTTGCGCCGCCCATCCTCCGCCTGAGTTGAGGTTGGAGAAGCTGAATACGGGCGTCGGCGGATTTAGCTGCGCCAGGTCCGCGATGGTGTGCAGGTTCGCCGTGAGCGACAACGACAGGGCGTCCGGCGATTGCTGCCCAATGAGGGTGTTCCACTTTCGCAACGTCGCCCCTGTGACGACGCCGCTCGGCAGCGTTCCGCCTGCTGCAAGGTAACTCCCCACGCGTGGCACAATGATTTCGTCGAGCGAGTTGTACGTCGCTACTGGCAGTGATGAGACGGTGGAAGCGAGGGAGCCGCGAACCTCATCCGGGACAGGGGCATGCAATGCGTGCAGCGCAGAAGTAGCGATGAAGGTCGCATATGGGGTGGGATCGTCGCTTTTGGTGAGCCGATACTCACCACCCGCCCGGTATGCGTCGATCGATCGTGCAATCAGCTCTCTCTGCGACGGTTCGAGGGGCAAGGTTGCAAGGCCCAGCGCAGCGGTGGTGCGCAGCTCGAGTCCTTCCAAGCCTGGGTCAGCGTCCGAGGATTCGCCGCCCACAGCAATCTTGAGGAGCGCGTCCCGTACTGTCGCACGGTCGTCCCTTCGGACGATTTGCTTGCGGGCGATCTTCGCTGCTTTGAGGCGCCAGGTGGTTTGGTAGACGCTCGGTGCCGCCGAGATGTCATCGACTTGGTAGATGCCCGATTGATCGGCGACGCGCAGGTCTCCGATGAGTGTGCTCGCAGTGCGGCACGCAGCTTGGAGCGGGTTGGCGGAATCGGTGCTGTTTGAGCATGCGGCGGTCGAGAAGAGCATGACCGCCGCCAGGGCGGCCGCTCCGATGGTTCGGAGCGACCGCCCTGGCAGTCGTGTTGCGGGGTGGGTCATCCTGCGCGTGTGCTCCAGGACGAGGAACCGAAGGTGACGGTTCCGGTTGCCGATTCAGTGATCGACTGGATGTAAGTCGCTGAGTAGCTGAAGCGATCCCAGTCGTGTTCGACGTACTTGTTCTTCGTGGTGCTGCTGCCCCACTTGATGGTCTTGCCGCTGTTGGTGATGGTGACGCTGGGACCGCCGTCCCCGATCGAGGCAGAGAGGTCAATGCCGCTGCCGTTGACGTAGTCAGTCAGCGTCACCTTGTTGGGCTTCTTACCGGTGAAGTAGTTGGCGGACTCCCCGTCGACATTCGCGTACGTGACCTTCGAGTTGATCGTCGCCACGGAAGAGAACGAGACTCGGAAGCTGCCCCTGCCGCCGGTGACCTTCTTCGTCGCACTCGCCTGCAGCAGCTTGCTCTTGCTCTTCGCCGCCTTGACCTGCACCGATGACGGCGTCGAGGTGCTGCCGCCGCTGGCCGTGGTGCTGCTGCCGCCGGTAGTAATGGTCGGGCTCTGCACGTCATCCGGGTTGATCGTGTCACTCCCGGATTCCGTGGATGTCTCGGTCATCGTCGGCGCACCTGCATAGTCGTCGGTGACGTCGCTGCTGGTCGAGAAGGCCCAGCTCGGCGACGTGACAGTCGAGGTTGTAGTCGCGCCAGCAGCGGGAGCGGTGACGGTTGCAGTCCACGTGTAGCTCTGCGCGGCGGTGAGCGTGTCGGCCGGGATATGCCATGCACCGACGACAGCGCCCGAGTCCGCCGCGACAGACCCATCGGCGCTGATGACGGTGTAACGGATCGAAGCATCAGCCGGGATCAGGTCGCCGTCGGATGCAACACTCAACAGCGGCGTCGTGGAGGCGGTGCTGCTATCGGCCAGCAGCGGCCTGATCGGTGCAGCAGACCAGTCGCCAAGCCCGAACTCGTAGGACGTCGTGATATCCGAACCATCAGGAGCAGTTGACACGGCGGTGATGGTGTGAAGACCAGCATCCGGCGAAACCGCAACCGACTTCGTGACCGCCGCAGAGTCCGACCGAGTGAACTCGGTGTAATCCGCGTCCGCCAAAACGGAGACAACATTGCTCGAGCTGTCGGCCGGCGCTACCTTCACGGTGCACGTCAGCGACGACGGCTTTGCAGCAACCCAAGCACCCGCCGCATATGGCGCAGGGCACGAGATGGACGGCGCCTGTGGGTTCGTGTACCAGCCCTGCACGTCGACGACGTAATTCGTCGCCTCGGCCGCGTTGCGAAGCGCGATCTTCCCGTTCGCTCCAAGCGGGACAGTGATGGTGTTGGTCTGAATCTCGTCAGGCTGGAAGTTGACCGCGGTAATGCCCGGGTTGGTCTTCCCGTCCGCGTACACGTCGGCGTAACCGGCGCTGCCGCCGTGCGCGACGATCAGCGTCAGGGTGACGGCGGTGATACCGGAGCCCATCACCGGGACGCCAGCAGTGCCGGCGACCTGGATGGAGCGGGTCTCGTTCTTCGCCAGCGCCGTGTTCCCGGACGCCCGCGAGTCGTATGCACGCCCGTAAGACGGGGTAAAGACCGCGCCACCCTGCCCCGCAGCGGTGAAGTAGCCCTGCAGGTCGACCAGCAGGTTCGTGGTCGTCGACGAGTTCGCGATCGTCATCTTGCCAGCAGCCGACAGGGGCACCTGCGCCTGCACCGACGTCGTCTCCGCCGGGGCGTAGTGCAGGGAGTTTGCCGGCTTCGTCCCACCGGTTGCGTACGGGGTGAGGTACCCATCCGCATCCGTCGAGTTCACGGCGATCAGGTTGACGACCGCAGCCGACGCGCCGGCCGGAACGCCGTTCGCGCCGGTGATCTGCACGTCGATGCTCTTCCCCGGAGCGATCGCCGCCTTCGCAGCACCCGTACCGGAGCGGGTGTCGACGAGCCGCTTCGCGACCGGGACGAACCCGCCGGCGGCGGTGCCGTCCGTGTTCGCCGTGTAGTAGCCCTGCACGTCCAGAATCAGGCGGCTTGCGGTCTCGGTCATGACCTGGATTGTGCCGTCCGCGCCGACCGCGAGCGTGGCACTGTTGGAGGTGTACTCGCCCGAGACGCCGTTGTAGATCAGCATCGTCGTGCGACCGGTGTCAGCGTCGGGACGGCCGAACAGTGTGCCGTAGCCTGCGGACCCTCCGACGGTCGCGTTGAGCGAGACCGCGCCAACGGAACCGTCGTCCGGCAGGCCGGCCAGGCCAGCGACCTTGATGGTGCGGTACTTCCCCGCTTCCATCGGCGTGCTGAACCCGCCCGTCCCCGCCTTGGTGTCGAGGATGCGCCCCGTCGACGGCACGAACACACCGCCGGTCCCGGTGTCGTTCAGCGCCTGCGCTGGTGTGGCTACCAGCAGAGAACCAATGATTGCCAGCGCACCGAGGGTTGCGGCAGCGATGCTGCGCTTCCTCGTGCGCGGAGCGTGCAGCAACGAGCGCACGGAACCCCCTACGTCTAGCTGACAGCACCGTTTGCTGTCAGCTTGCGCAGCATAAGAGACAGCTGGGTGCGCCCGCCTGACACCAGTCCGGGGGTGCATCCGAAAAACCCAGTTCAGAACCGGTAGTACCGGCTTGGGCTTAACGATTCCTCAGGAATAAAGGATGCACTCGCTTGTAGCTAGGCCAGCCGCTGCGACAGGGGCGGCTAGTGGATAGGTCCGTGGAGGGGCTGAAATCTTCCTGGCGAGCAGTCCGATTGCCGATCGCTCAACGGACGATGTCAGCCTCGGTTGTCGGACTGCCGGCGGAACCGGCACCACACCGCGCAGAGGAGCGCCGTCCCCGCAGCGACAGTCCATCCAGCAGGCGGCGACACAGCCGCTGCCACAAGGATGACGACAGCGGTCCCGATCGCTGTACCGAGTTGCGCGCCGGTGTTTACGATGCCGGCCGCGCTGCCTGTGAGCGCTTGGGACACGGTTGTCCCGAGTCCAGTCGCCGCAACCGAGGACGCGGCGAGCCCAAAACCGATGACTGCGACGCCGGCAGCGATCCAAGGCCACGAGTGGCCAAGGACAGCTAAGACCACGTTGCCGCTCGCGATCGTCACGGCGCCAGCGGCAGCCATCCGGTCCGGTCCGAGGCGCGGACTTACCCGACCAGTCACGGCGGACCCGCCGATGACAGCGAGGCTGAACGCCATAAGGATCAGGCCGGAGAGCAGAGCCGGAATTCCGAGATGGTCTTGCAGGACGAAGGTTGCCAGCACAGATGATGAGCTGGTCGTCGCGGTGTTCACGAAGGACTGCATCGATCCCCGACGCAGGTTGGTGCTGCGGAATGCGTCTCGCGGCACGAGCGGCGATCGCGCGCGGCGAAGCCGCCAGGCCAGAAGTGCAGCAACCGCGGCTCCGAGGAGGATCAACCCGATTCCCTGCGGCTGCGTGTCCCCTGTCTCGAGCAGGGCTGTACCGGCGATCACCGGCATGACCGTCGCGACGAGCAGGACCGCACCGAGCACATCGAGTCGCGCGGCACGGTCAGGCTCGGGCTCTTCCCGAACGACGACCGCGATCCCGACGACCAAGAGTGCCGCGACCGGTGCGTTCACCCAAAACACCGACGGCCATCCAAGCGCCGTCGTGAGGAGTCCACCGATCAAGAACCCGGTCGCACCAGCAGCAGCTCCGACTGCGCTCCATGCCGCGAGAGCGCGCGACCGGCCCGGCCCGGCACCGGTCGTGTGCAGAATCAGTCGGAGTGCGGAGGGAGCCGAGATGGCTGCTGCTGCCCCCTGGACAGCGCGGGCAATGACCACCTGTGGCAAGGTATGCGCGGTCCCGCCGATGATCGCCACCAGTCCGAAGACAACGACCCCGATGAGGAGAACCTTCCGGTGGCCGTACCGGTCCCCGAGGCGGGCTCCGAGGATGAGCATCGCGGCAAAGAACATCGCGTAGGTCGTCGCCAGCGGCCCAGCGGCAGCGGGATCGGCGTCGAGGCCCTCCAGGATTGCGGGGATCGCAGTCACGACGCTCGTCACACCCAATACGTCGACGAACTGCACTAGGCAGAGCACGGTCACAACACCAGGACGCATGCCTGCACCGTACGTGAAGCACCGTCACATCGTCACCGAGGTACCGACAGCCGGGTCCGTCCGCCCCCCCGAGCAGCGCACGCAGTAGCGTCGTAGTCCACGAGGGGGTGCGTGTGCGAACACGGGGGCTGATTGTCTACTTCGCCGGAGCGTGCCTGCTTCGCGGAGCCGATGCGGCGGCGATCATCGGAGTGGTCCTCGCCGCTCGCCCTGCTGGCGCCGGCGACGCCACCGGCCTCCTCGCAGCCTGCATCACCCTGCCCCACCTTGCAGGGCCCGTCGCTGCGCAGCTCCTCGATCGCGCTCGGTCCAAGAAACTCGTCCTCTCGGCCGCGGGACTGGTCTACGGGATCGCACTCGCGGGCGCGATCCTGCTGTTGCCAACCATGCTCATCGCCGCCGCTGTCGGCCTCCTGATCGCCGGCCTGGCCGGCCCCCTCCTCACCGGGGGACTCAGCAGTCAGCTGGCGACGATCGTCGGAACCGACGAGCGGGCTCGTCGGCGGGCGCAGGGCATGGACGCCTTCACGTACGGCGTCTCGGCCACCGCCGGTCCCGCCGTCATCGCCGTCGTCGCGTCGACCAGTTCACCCGCCGTGGCGATCCTCACGGCAGCCGGTGCGGCTGTCGCGGGGGGCGATCGTCGTCCTGCTCCTTCCCGCCGCAACGCAACGCTCCGGTAGTGATGATGCACCGGCTCCGGTGGGGCTGCGTTCCGCGCTCGGGATGCTGCTGCGGATGCCGGGTCTGCGCCGGACGACGATCGCCACCGCTGTCACCGCGATCCCCCTCGGAGCAGTGCCGCTCCTCGCGGTCGGGACCGTCGATGCACTCGACGCGACCGCCGCATCATCGGCGGTGCTCACCGCGGCCTACGGTGCGGGGAACCTCGCGGTGTCGTTGCTGCTGATCATCGCTCCACTCCGCGGGCAAGCGGACCAACTCATCTGCTGGGGCGTCATCGTCGTCGCAATCGGCTTCGTGATCGGACTGGCGATCTTCTCCGTCCCGATCAGCGCGGCAGCATTCGCGCTACTCGGTGTCGCGACGGGAGTCCTGTTCACGGCAAGTCTGGCGGCCCGTGCGGCGTTCTCCCCGCCCCGGCGCGGCAGCACAAATCTTCGTCAACATGGCCGGCATCAAGGTCGCGTTCTCCTCGATCGGCACCGCTGTCGCTGGAACGCTCCTCGGGCTCGGTGGCCACGCGATGTTCGCTATGGCTGGCTTCCTCACGCTTGCGACCCTCGCCTACTTGCTCATCGATCGAGCGCCGCAGGCGTCTCAATAGCCGATCGGCTATCGGACACCGACCGCACTCCCATCACGACCTGTGGGCAGCTTCGCTCTGTGTCGTCCTTCTCGCTGCGGTTCGTGTCGGGTCAGGTGGTGCCGATGACGAGGGTGCTGCGTGCGGCTTCGACGACGTCGTTGGTGATGACGTCGAGTTCGTTGATCTTCAGGACGCGTTGGATCTGTGGGAGCAGGCGTTCGAGGAGGCGGAAGTTGCCGCGAGTGATGCGTTCGACGGCGGCGATGGCTTGCGCGTCGGTGAAGTCGTCGGCGTCGAGTGTCTTGCCGAGCTTTCGCCATTGGCGTTCGAGGACGAACAGCAGCTCGTCGTGGCCGAGGGGCCGGTACTGGTGGGCGAACCCGAGTCGGCTGTAGAGCTGGGGGTAGTGGGTGAACTGCTTCTCGATGCCGGGCATGCCGATGAGGACCATCGCTATGCCGGTTCGGTCGTACTGGTCACGGAGCCACTCGATCGCGTTGCCGGTGAGGCGTTCGGACTCGTCGATGATGATCAGCTCGAGCAGGGACGGGTTGGGGCCGTGCATGTGGTCGACGTGGCGGCCGTGGAGGACAAGGTGTTCCTCGATGCAGCGTTCGGTGCGGATCATGTCGTGCCGGAGGTCGTCCTGCAGGGCTCGCATCGTTGCGGAGACCTCGGGTGTGTAGAAGACGGTCCGGGCACGGTGGGCGGCGGCGTAGATCTTGGTGTCGTCTTCGCTTCGCGCGGCCCATCTGGCGATGAACGGGCCGATGCTGTCCCAGTGCGCGTAGCGGCGGGCTGAGAGGGTCTTGCCGACGCCGGCAGGGCCGAAACAGACGCCGATAGTGTTCTGCTTCCGGACCGCGTCGGCGAACTCCGCGAACCGGCGATGTTTCTTGGTGATGATGAACTGACTCGTCATGACCGGTCCTCCTCGTAGGTTCGCAGTCGTGGGCGGTCCGGCTCGGCTGCTGGTGGGGTGGTGTTGCCAGGCAGGGGGGTGACGATCGCGATGCGTTCGCGGATCTGCCCGCGCAGTGCTCTGCGTTGAGCGTTCCGGGCGGCTTGGATCTGCTTGAGGCTGATCGTCTCGGTCTGGTGCGCGGTGCTGATCGCGGTGCAGAGGAATGCGTTGCGGTGGAAGACGCGGATCTCGGTGACGTCGCGGGGGTCGTACCGGACGCTCACGGTGCTACCGACGAACGGGGCGAGGGTGGCCGCGGTGTAGCGGAGGCCCTCGAAGTGGATGCCGTCGCGCTGCACGACCCGCGTGGTCGGGACGGTGAGCAGGAAGCCGTCGAGTTGTTCGAGGGACTCCGGGAGCCGTGGCAGCCACCCGTCTGCGATCCACGCTTGCAGTGGGCTCGTCCGGAGCTCGCGGTGAGTGCGAGCGTTGTAGCGGCGGACGAACGTGTTGATGGCGCAGTCGATGCCGGCGAGATCAAGGCTGGGTGCCGGTGCTGCGGTTCCAGGCGCAAGGTGGCCTGGCAGCGTTGGGAGCAGCTCGGTGTTGATCGTGCCGAAGAACCGCTCGATCTTGCCTCGTCCCTGTGGCCGGGCGACCTGGGAGTGGATGATCCGGAGGTGCAGCACGGCGGCGGTGTCGCCGAGGCGGTGGCTCGTGAAGTCGGACCCGTGGTCCGTGTAGAGCACGTCCGGGATTCCGCAGACGGGCCAGTCCGGTTCCGACTTGTGCCAGATCGCTTGGCGCAGCGCGAGCGCGGTGTTCGCCGCTGACGGGGCGCCGAGGAACACCATGTACCCGCAAATGGCGCGGGAGTAGTCGTCGAGGATCACCGTCAACCATGGCCGTGCGGGCTTGCCGTCGGGGCCAACGATGAGCAGGTCCAGCATCGTGTGGTCCGCCTGCCAGATCGCGTTGGGCCTGTCGGCGCGGCGTCGGAGCAGCATTTCGTGCTTGTCCCGGTAGGAGACCGGCCCCTCGAGCGCGAGCGTCACCATCCCGGGGTCGAGCGCGTTCACGATCGACCGCACGACTGAGTACGACGGCGCCGACAGCCCCCGTTCAGCGCAGTGGATGCTGACCTGACGGTGAATGGTGGCGATCGATGGTCGTGGCCTGGTGAGCGCGAGCCCCTCCACCAGGCGGACGAGGTCCGCTGCCGTCCGTCGGACGCCGTGATCGGTCCGGGTACCGTCGGCGAGGGCGACGTACCCGCCCGTGCGGTAGCGGGTGAGCCAGCGTTGCAGGGTGCGCTCGGTGATGCCCGTGCTGCGGGCGAGGGCGGCGAGCGGGATGGCATCGTCGACATGCAGCCGAAGGATCCGCCACCGCTCGCTCGCGTCCATGAGTGAGCTACATCGTCGGTGAGGGCTTCGGCCGCCTCGCAGCAACCGGTTCGGTGTGGCGGGCGATAGCCCGGTAGATAGTGGTGCGGCTGACGCCGAGGACATCACCGATCTGCGCGACAGTCATGTCCTGCTGCTCGTACAGCCGGCGTGCGGTGCGGACCTGGTCCGCGGACAACCGCGACGGTCGACCGCCGGTTCGACCGCGGGCTCGAGCGGCGGCGAGGCCGGCGTTGGTGCGTTCCTTGATGAGGTCCCGTTCGAACTCAGCCAGCGCAGCGAAGACATGGAACACCAGCCGCCCACCCGGTGAGGTGGTGTCGATGGTCTCCTGCAGCGACCGGAACCCGATGCCGCGTTCCGCGAGTGCGTGGAGTTGGTCGATGAGGTGCCGGATGGACCGGCCGAGCCGGTCGAGCCGCCAGACGACGAGGGTGTCCCCGGGGCGGAGCTGGTCGAGAAGCTTGTCGAGCTCAGGTCGGTGCTGGAGCGACCCGGACATGGTATCGACGAACACGCGGTAGCAGCCGGCGGCGTTGAGCGCGTCGATCTGCAACGACGCGTCCTGGTCGGTGGTGGACACGCGCGCGTACCCGAGGAGGTGACCCATGTGAAGAACGTAACGAAACTCGACCGGTAGAGGTAGTAGCGGGACGTAGATTCCGGGACTGAGTTCCACTACAAGACACGCCGTCCCCGACTGCACCTCCGAGCGTTCGTGGGTTGTCGTAGCGAAATCGGAGGTTTATGGAACAAGACGGAGACGGAGCTCTCCCAACGATGGAGGGGTGTCTTTTTGAGCGCTACTTCTTAGAAGCAGCCTTCGCCCGCTGCATACGAGCGACGCGGCGAGCAGCCTTGTCGCTCAGCACCGGCCACACCTGCCGGATCGCGATCGCGATTGCGATGAAGTTCATTGCGAGAGCGAATCCGACCGCGTAGCCAGCGGCAGCGGGGATATGAATCGACAGGGTCATGGGACCTCCACCGTTCGATCTGCCAGCAGAATGGCTGGCTCTCGGGGTCATGCACCGTGCACGTCCGAGGACTAGGGCCTCCGTGAAAGAAGGTCGTGAGCCCGAAGGTGTCGGGCGTCACGGGCGAAACCAGAAGCGCGCGCGAGGCGACATGACATCCGGGCACAAAAAAACCGACCCGAAGGCCGGCTATAGGCGCGCACTATGAACGCAGGACCAGTGTGGCACGGAACGCCGCTCCGGCATAAGAGCTGGGGCGGTCGCGCGAAGGCAGCGATGGGCCGGACTTCGCGCGACCGCGTGAGCGGTGTTAGCGCCGGGTGGCGAGGGGCTCGGTCGGGTGGCCGATGAGCCGAGAAGCGGCCTGCGATCCGAACGGGGTCGCAGGCCGCTGTGTTGTTGAGGCAGTGATCAGGGGGTCACTTCGACGGCACGTGGCACGTCAATCTCGTCGGGGTTGCCGTTTTCTTCCTTGCGTCGGAAGAACACCGCGAACAGGATCGCGACCACGACGGAGACAACGATCGGGACGACCAGGAAGGGAGCCCACGCGGAGAGGGGTGCGTGGGTTCCGGCAGCGCCGACGGTGGCGTTGTAAATGCCTCCGGCGAGGAACGAGCCGATCATGATGCCAACGCCCTGGGTGAGCAGCAGCACCAGGGACTGGGACTGCGCCTTGATGGACTCGGGGGCGATCCGCTCGGCGTACATGAAGGAGATGGTGAGGAAGAAGTCGTTGCAGATGCCGTGGATGGCAACGGCAATGATGGCCCACCATGCCTGTCCGCCGGTGGCGGCGAAGAACAGGGCGAAGCGGACGCCCCACGACACCATGCCGATGAGGAGCACATACTTCATCCCGAACCGCTTCAGCACCCACGGGATCGCCGGGATGAACGCAACTTCGGACACCTGGCCGATGACGAGGACGCTGGCGACGTTTTCGAAGCCGAGGGAGGAGAGCAGGGTGGAGCTGAAGGAGTTGTACATGGCGATCGGGATGAACGTCAGTACGGCGCAGATGGCGAAGATGACGAAGTTGCGCTGCTTGAACAGCTTCAGCGCCTGCGCGCCGATGACGTCGCCGAAGTGGAAGCGGGCGCCACGCTGCAGCGGCGGCGTGTGTGGGAGGGTGAGGCAGTATGCGCCCATGACGAACGACGCGATAGCGGTGACGTAGAACAGGTTCGTCGATGAGGAGAGGCCGAGCTGGCCGACGAGCAGACCTGCGATGATCCACCCGAACGTGCCGAACACGCGGATGTAGGGGAAGATGTTCGGTCGGTGTCCGAGGTGCAGGAATGACACGCTGTTCACGAGGGCAACGGTCGGCTGGAACAGCAGCATGTAGATGAACACGGCCGTGAGGACGAGCGCGGCGCTGCCGCCGAGGATCGTCCCGGGAACGAGCAGCATGATGCCGCCGCCGATGAACGAGATGCCCGCGAGCACCCACTGTGACGGGATGAAGCGGTCCGCGATCGAGCCGACGAGCATCGGGGACACGATCGCGGCCAGCGCCGCGAGGGCGAACAGGGTGCCCACGATTGAGCCGAGCCCATGGTCAACGAGGACGAGGCCAACGGTGGCGTTCCAGGAGCCGTAGACGAGGAACTCGAGAAGCATGAGTACGGCGAGGCGTGGGATGAGAAGGCGGTGCCGGCCGGTCATCTCGACCGCCGTGGTGTGTGGATCGCGGGTTGCTGCTCTTGACATGGTCTCGTCCTTGAGGGGTGAGGTGGAAGGGGAAGTGGTGCGAGAGAGAGTGATGGTCGGATGGTGCTTGTCGGGTCAGCGTCCGAACCGGTCCGCGTTGACTGCCACGTCGTGGTGGGGCGCAAGTTCAGTGGCGGAGTGGCCGACAGCGGCGGTGAAGGTGCCGCCCGGGATGACCCACTCGCGGATGTTCTGGTCGTAGTCGGCGAGGAGCCGTCGGTCGGCGGCGATGCGGACCCGGGTTGACTCGCCGGGCTGGAGCTCGACGCGTTCGAAGCCGAGGAGCCGCTGCCGGGCGTGGTCGGGGGTGCCGGTGAGGTACAGCTGAGGCACGTCGGCGCCGGCACGGGTCCCGGTGTTGGTGACGGTGACCTCGGCCGTGAGGGTCGCGCTGCCGGCGATGGTGATGTCGCTGTGTTCGAAGGTGGTGTAGCTCAGGCCGTGCCCGAAGGGGAACAGCACGGCGTTGCCGGCTGCGGCCGCCCACCGGTACCCGATGTTGGAACCCTCGCTGTACTCGATGGTGGTTGGGGTGCCCCAGGGGGTTCCTTGGCCGGGCAGGGCCGGGCGGGGGATCGCGTCGACGCCAGTGGGGAAGGTCATTGGTAGCCGCCCGGAGGGGTTCGTGGCGCCGGTGAGGATGCCGGTGATGGCCCGTCCGCCTGCCTGGCCGGGGTACCAGGCGTGCAGGATCGCGCGGACCTGGTCCTTCCACGGCATGCTGACGGGGTTGCCGGCTTCGAGGACGACGACGGTGTTCGCGTTGGCGGCAGCGACGGCAGTTATGACGGCGTTCTGCCCCCACGGCAGGTCGAGGTCGATCAGGTCGTATCCCTGCCCGTCGACGCGGATGCCGAACACGATCGCCAGGTCGCTGCGCGCGGCGAGTGAGGCCGCTTCGGCGGGGCTCATCCCGGGGTCGTACTCGATCGTTGCGTCGGGGTACGCAGCGCGCAGCTGCACGAGGGGGCTGTCCGGGAGGACGAAGAGGTTCCGGTTGGGGCTCATGATGCCGAACCCGCCGAGGTTGACCTTCGCCGCGTAGCCGCCGGGCGGGACGACGGCGCTGGAGCCGGTGCCGCTGATGACGCCAAGCTGGGCATAGCCGCCGATCACAGCGATGGTGCCGGTCAGGTCGGACGCGAGGGGGAGGATCCCGTCATTGGTGAGCAGGACCGTGCCTTGCCGGGCGATGTCGAGGGCGACCGCATCGTGAGCTGCTGCGTCAATGTCGGAAGCCGTGACGGTGACGGACCGGTCGAGGCCGACGGTGTAGATCGAGCGGAGGATCCGGCGGACCATGTCGGAGAGGCGTTCGCGGGGGAACCGACCGTCTGCAAGTGCGGCGCGGAGCCGGTGGGTGAAGGCTTCGTCGCCCCAGATCATCGTGTCGACCTGCACACCGGATTCCATGTCGAGACCGGCGAGGGAGTACTCCCAGTCCGGGGTGGCGCCCCAGTCGGACATGACGAATCCGGGGTAGTTCCAGGCGTCCTTGAGGACGTTGGTGACGATCTCCCGGCTACCGCCGGACTGTTCGCCGTTAACCTTGTTGTAGGCGGTCATCACGGCGCCGGGCTGGGCGCGTTCGATCGCGATCTCGAACGCGAGGAGGTCGGATTCGCGGTGCGCTGCTGGGTCGATGCGGGCGTCGATCCACCGGGAGTTGGTTTCGTTGCAGTTCAACGAGAAGTGTTTGATGGTCGACAGGACCCCTTCATGCTGGATCCCGGCGATCGATTCCGCGGCGATCGTTGCCGTGAGCAGCGGGTCTTCGCTGAGGTATTCAAAGTTGCGGCCGTTGCGGGGGTCGCGGGCGAGGTTGACGCCGCCGGCGAGCATGACGTTGAAACCCCGGGCGAGGCTTTCCCGGCCGAGGACCGTGCCCGCGCGGCGGGCGAGCGCCGGGTTGAACGATGCGCCGAGCGCGAGTCCTGCGGGGAGGGCGGTGGCGGTGTCGCCGTCGCGATAGCCGGGGTTGGTGACGCCGAGGCTCGCGTCGGTCATCACCATCGGGGGGACGCCGAGGCGCGGAACTCCGGGGGTGTATCCGGCGCCGACAGGAACGTTGTCGGGGATGCGGTTGTCGGCGGGGAGGTCGAGCAAACCGGAAGCCATGTGGTTGACGATCACCGCGAAGCGTTCGTCGTCGGTCATTGCGGCTTCGGTTGCGCGGGCCCGCTCGTCGGGCTCGGTGGGTACCTGCTGTGTCTCGTCGTCGAGGTCGGACAGCTGGGTCATGGGGGTTCCTTTCGCGCTCATGCGCTCGGTTGGGGGGTGCGGGGTTGCTGGCTGCGCCAGATGACGAGGCCGGCGACGATGACGAGGAAGCAGATGAACAGCACCGTCGCTGTCGTCGGTGCCAGGACCGCAGCGATGAGGGCGCCGACGGGGGCGAGGACGGAGGCGGTGATGCCGATGGTGAGTCCGGCGCCCAGGTCGGCGTTCCCGCGGCGGAGGTTGCTGACGGTGCCCGACACGGCGGTCGGGATCATCATCGCGAGGGAAGTGCCCTTCGCGACGAGGTCGCCGACGCCGAGGACCACTTCAAGGCCGGGGACGACGACCACGCCACCGCCGACACCGACCAGGCCGGAGAGCACCCCTCCGATCAGGCCGATGCCGACCAACAGCGCCGCGTTCGGAAGGTCAATCTCGATGCTGCTGCCACGGCTGGGAGCTGCGAAGAACAGGGACGCGATGACGACGGCGATGAAGGCGGCGAACAGCCATGGCAGGACACGGTCGGCGATGACGCGGAGCAGCCGCACGCCGATCTGCGATCCGGTGATGCTGCCGACCGCGATCAGGGCTGCTGCGAGCAGGTGCACGTTGCCGTTGATGGCGTAGGTGGCCGCTCCGACGACGGACGCCGGTGCGATAGCGATCAGGGAGGTGCCGGAGGCTCGGCGCTGGTTCATGCCGAGCACGACCATGAGCGCGGGGACCACGATCACGCCGCCGCCGACGCCGAACAGGCCGGACAGAATCCCGGCGACGACGCCGATGCTGATCAGTGGCAGCACGCGGGAGCGGGCGGTGCTGGCGGGAGCGGCGGTCAAACTGTCTCACCCATTACGGCAGCGGTGCGTCGACGAGCCATCGTCAGGGCCGCGGCGCTAAACAGCGCGACGGCTCCGGCTGAGACCAACGCGGCAGTGAAGCCGCCGGTGACCGCGACCGAGAGCGCGGCGATCACGGAGCCGACAGCGCCGGCGACGCCCCAACTGATCAGCACCGATGCGTAGTTCCGAGCGAAGCGGCTGGGATCGTCCTGGGTACGCATGAGGCCGGGAAGGATGCTGAAGCCTGCGCCGTGGCCGAAGAGGATCAGCGCTGTGACGATGATCGCCGCCGGCAGCGTGGGCACGAACAGCAGCGCGAACACGGCGATCCCGCGGACCGTCAGCAGCAGGGTGAAGGTGCTGCGCGCCCCAAGGAGGTCGCGGAGGCGCGGCGCGACCAACCCGCCGAGGAACAGCGCAACCGTTGTGGCAGCGATGATGCGCTCGGCAGCGGCACCATCGACTCGAGGTGAGCTCGACACGATCAGAGGGATGACGATTGCAAGAAAGAGCATCCCGGGATACGCGTTGCCGAACAGCAGCAGGCGCAGCGTCCGCCGAGCCGACGCCGCGGTGCGCGCTTCGTGGGTCGGTATCGGAGAAGGGGCCATCGTGGATCGTGGCGGGAGCCCCCAACCGGTGGCGAGGGTCAGCGCTGCGACTGCGATGCCGGCCCAGACGAGCGCCGTGCCGATGGCAGCCGCCGAAGTGCCGGTGAAGGCGATCGCGGCAAGGAGCATCAGGGCTGCAGTGCCGAAGGCGAAGCCGAGCGGTCCGATCGCTGAGCCGACCAGCGGCTGCGACGGGAACGCGGGCCCGACGGTGGCAACAAGGGTCAGGTAGGTAAGGCCCACACCGATTCCTCCGGCTCCGAACGCGCCGAGGGCACCCCCGAGGGAACTGGCCTGGAATGCGCCGCCGGCCGCGATCAGCGCTGCAGCCCAGATCAGCGCTCCGAGCATCGCGGTGCCCCGGGCGCCCAAAC
The DNA here is from genome assembly GCF_007673235.1 of Curtobacterium pusillum. GTDB lineage: Bacteria > Actinomycetota > Actinomycetes > Actinomycetales > Microbacteriaceae > Curtobacterium > Curtobacterium pusillum_C. The sequence continues at coordinate 64,494 of NZ_VDZH01000008.1, read as the reverse complement.
GGCCGAGGACAGGGCCGGAAATGCCGCTGCCGACCGCCAGCCCTGCAGATGCGGCGCCGAACGGCAGAAGCGCTGCGGCCGCGTTGACGGTGTGCGTTGCGGTGAGCGCGGTCTGCAGGCCGCTGAGACCGTACATGGTCCCGACGCCGAACATTAGGACGAATCCGGCCGCCCCAATCCCTGCAGATCGTGTCCGCTGCGACTTGGGGGCGGTGACGGTGGCTCCTGTGCTGGTCATCGAGCCGTCTCGAGGTCAGCGTCGAGGTCCGGATAGGCGGCAGCGGCGGATGCGCCGAACCGGGGTTCGGTGAACGCGATCGGGGCGACACGGCGGCGGTCAACGGTCAAGTCGAAGATGTCGAAGCGGTTGTAGTAGCCGGACACGTCGTGGAACTGCTTCGGCTCGACGCACTGGTCAAGGTCGATCTCCTGGATGAGGAGGCCTTCCTCGTCGCGGAGGACGTCGCTGATCACTTCCGCGAACGGGTCGATGACGAGGCTGACCCCGCGGGCGGTGCCGTCGAGGATCCGCGCGGCGTCGTCGCCGAGGATCCGCGCGGCGTCGTCGCCGAGGGTGGCGAGTTCGTCCTTCACCCGGTCGTCGAACACGGCGGAGACGACGAGGTTGAACACCTTCGCCTCGAACGAGTGCGCGCCCGCCCGTACGCGGATCGCGGCTTCGAGGTCGTAGGGCTTCCCGCCGGCTGCAGGGTCGCGGGTCGGCCAGAGCGGCGGGTAGGTGGACACGTGCACCTGTTCGGCCTGCGCCATCAGGGTGTAGCGAGCAAGCGGGTTCGTGTTCTCACCGCAAATGAGCGCGCCAAGACGACCGACGGCGGTATCAGTGACGGTGAGACCGTGCCCGTCACCGGGCGTCCAGATGAGCTTCTCGTAAAAGGTCGGGACGATCTTGCGGTGGTGGTTGAGGATGCTGCCGTCGGGGCCGATGACGACGTTGCTGTTCCAGATGCTGCCGACGCTGGTGTGACTCTTCTCGCTGATGCCCACCGAGACGGTGATGCCGTGGCGGCGTGCAGCCCGTCGAAGGAGCCCCACCTCGGGGCCGTCGATGGTGATGGACTCCGCAACGAATCGGCGGAACAGGTCGTGGTTGTGGATCGGCGCCGACAGTGCTGCCCACACGGGAAAGCCCGGGATGAAGGACTCCGGGAACGCCACCAGCTCCGCGCCGGCAGTAGCCGCCTCTCCAATGGCGTCGACTGCCTTCGCCGTCGTGGCAGCAGCGTCGAGGAACACGGGGGCGAGGTGTGCTCCGGCGATGACGTGGGTGCTCGGCATGACGACTCCTTCGGCGAGGGGATGCCCGGCTTGGGCTTGGAGAGGATTATGCGCACGTCCTACGCAATATTGCTACTCCCCTCGGGGGATGTCACAAGGCGGATACTGGGAAGAAACATGGCAGAAATCCAGCTCCGGGCGTCGCAGGACGTAGAGTGGCGGGGACGAGAAGGGGCGACGATGGTTGTTGCGGAGCCGAGCGCACTTCGGCGGTTGAACGTCGCCGCCACACTGCGCGCCCTGTCCGAGCGGGGGCCCGCCAGCTCCGGCGCACTGCAACGGACGACCGGGCTGTCGCGGCGCACGCTTGAGGTGATCGTCAACGACCTGACCAATCAGGGATGGATCATCGACGAGGTGCCAGCAGCGGCAGCGAACCGAGGAGCTGGCCGTCCAGCCAGGCAGCTCCGGTTCAACGCGGACGCCGGATTCGTCCTCGGGGCGCAGCTCGACTTCGGGTACATGACCCTCCGCATTGCCGACATCGCTGGCGCTGTGGTGCTGGATCGACGAAGCGATCTGGCGACGAACCTCGATCGGGAAGCGCGTATCGCGCGCTTCTTCCGCGAGGTTGATGCTGCTCTCGCCGACGTCGGTGCCACTCGCTCGGACGTGCTCGCGGTCACGGTCTCTACCCCCGGTATCGTCCGGGATAACGGCACCGTGGACCTGCCGAGCACCTTCCTTGACTGGACGAACTTCCCGCTGCAAGCGCGCCTGGATGCGGGCTTCGATTGCCCGCTGATCGTGGAGAACGACGCGAAGCTGGCGGCGCTTGGCGAGGTAACCCTCGCTGGGGAAGGTCCGGATGCGAACTTCGTGTGGGTGCGCGCGGACGGTGTCCGAATCGGACTCGGCATCGTTATCGAAGGGCGCCTCTATCGAGGCACTGACGGTGCAGCCGGCGAGGTCGTCTGGGCACCGCTGCTGAATTTCGAGTCCGTGCAAGCTCACGTGTTCAGCGGCCTCGTGGACCCGGCGCACGCACGCCACGCGGAGGCTCAGTCCCTGCTGGCCGCGGCGCAGTTCGGAGATCCAAGTGCCCTCGCAGAAGTCGACTCCCTGGCTGCGGGAATCGCTCCTGGTCTGCAGGCCATTGCGTGGATTCTCGCGCCGCACGAGATCGTGATCGGCGGCGCGCTCGCGTCGATAGGCCGACCCCTTGTCGAAGCCATCGGACGACGGCTGTTCAGCGGCGAACACCCCGTTGAATCTGTGCTGAGGACGTCAGCTTCGAGCGAACAGGCCATCATCGCGGGCGCGACCCAGACCGCGTTGTCATCTGTGCATGCTCGTCTCTTCGAGGGAGGCGAACTCCCGGTCGCCCCGCGACGGGCTTCCGAGCGCATGACGGCCTGACCAGAAGTCGCGTCTCCCCACTCGCTCGGAATCGATACCACGACCACGACACGAAGCAAAGCGAAAACGGCGACGCTCAGCGACGCTGCTCACACCCAGACGGTACCTACATCCGGCGCGTCTCAGATAGGTAGTCCGAAATAGGTTCCGGTGACGGTGCCCTATGCGAGACTCCTAGCATGGAACCCGGATGGACCCTCGGTTACGCCCGCGTCTCGACCGACGGCCAAGACCTCACCGCCCAGACCGATGCTCTCGTGGCGCTCGGAGTCCCGAGTGATCGAGTGTTCACGGACAAGGGCATGACCGGCACCAAGCGCGATCGCCCGGGGCTGAAGTCGGCACTGGCTGCGTGCCGGCCGGGAGACACCCTCGTCGTCACGAAGCTCGACCGGCTCGCACGATCCCTCCGTGACGCAACCGATATCGCGGAAGAGCTCACACGCCGCGGTGTGAAGCTGAACCTCGGCGGGTCGATCTACGACCCGACGGATCCCGTAGGACGGCTCCTGTTCAACGTGCTCGGCATGGTCGCTGAGTTCGAGTCCGACCTCATTCGTGCTCGCACGCGCGAGGGCATGGCCACAGCGAAGGTCCGCGGGAAGCTCAAGGGACGCAAGCCGAAGCTCTCCCCCGCCCAGGAACGCCACCTCGTCGCGCTTCACCGCGCCGGCGACCACTCGATCGCCGAACTCGTCGAGCTGTTCGGCATAGGCAGGGCCACCGTCTACAGGGCCCTCGACCGCCATTCGGTAGACGCCGACAGCGGTCTGGCATTGCCGAGGGCCGAAGGATGAGTGCTTGGCACGGCGCTGAGTCGTATCAGCGCTGACCCCCAGCGCCGTATCGCTGTCCCCACTTCTCGCGGATCGCCTCTTCGACGACGTTGCGAATCGTGCCCTCGCCGCCGTCGACCGCTGCATCGATCAGATCCTGGACGTCGAGTGCGAGACGGGTGCTGAACGGGACCGTCACCTCGCGCCGAGGACGGCCGCGGCGCGGCGCCGGCGCCTTCGGCGACGTCGGGGCCGGAGCCTGGGCCGGAACAGGACTCGGAGCAGGCTCGGTCTGGCGGTAGTCGACCGGGTCGACGAGCTCATCTGCGGCGGCTTGGGGTCGGCGTCGGCTCCTGAGATCGCCGGGACGCTCTGGCTTTTGGTCGCTCATCGGATCACCTGATCCACGATGGCGGTGTACGCGTCGAGCACTGGTGCGCCCTTCCTGTAGTTGCCGTACCACTCACCCGTGAGCCGCACTTCCTGCACGATCGCTCGCTCTGGCACGAGGGGCACCAAGAGCATGCCTGTGTCGCGGAGCTCGTCGATGCTCGCCACGGCCGGTCGAGACATGATCGTCTCCCGGACTCCCCCGACGACGATGCCGGCTTCGGTCATAGTCACGGGGGCGCCGATGCGCTCTCGACTGTGTCGGAACTGTTGCACGGTCTTCCGGGCGCCGGTGAAGCCATCGATACCGTCGTTCGTCGCGGTAGCCGCGTAGATGACGGTGTCCGCAGCGTTGAGGGCCGCCAGGGTCAACGGGCCGCCCTGGCGGTTGGGGCAGTCGATGACGACAAGATCAGCCTGCACGCCCTCGAGTGACATGCGGAGACGGAGCTCCGCATGATCAGCCCGGTCGGCCTCGCGGTTCGAGACGTTGCGCGCGCTCGGCAGGACACGGAGGTTCGGTGACCAGGCGGTAGGCACTGCAAGGTCCTCTGCCCACCCCTCCGGCTCCTCGTTGCCGAGGATCGCACCAACATGCAACCCCTCCCCCGATGGCTCGACGTTCAGCCACTTCGTTGAAGCTGCCCGGGGATCCAAGTCGACAAGGAGTGTTCTGAGACCTCGTTCTGCAGCGATCATCGCGATGGACACTGCGGTCGTCGTCTTCGACACCCCGCCTGACTCGCTGTACACCATGACTGTCTGCATGCAAGAAAGCATGTCAGCTTGAATGCTGGCTGTCAAGCAATCGTGTATGTATGCATTCATGCATGAAAGAAAGCAGGAAAGCAGGCAAGCAGGCATGCGTGCGGGTCATCATGCAGCCAGTTCGAGGTCGCGGAGCTGCTGGAGAAGTCTGCGTCGGACGAACCGCATGGCTTCCTGATGGTCGGCTCGGCCGTCGCTCGAGCACGGGTACGCCGGATACGCCTCGGGCCCGCCGTGGTCATCGGTAGCTCGGAACATGACGACCTGCGTGGCGGGTGTGCGCTCGCGGCCGCGGCGGCCGGCCCTGCGGATGAGGTGGTTCTGCCACCAGCCCCAGAGGTCACGCTCATCGATGTACTGCTGTTCCCGTCGCTGGAGAATCCCGTCGACGCCGAGCTGCTTGGCCACGTGAGTTCGAAAGTCCTGGAGTCGCCGGCGCCAGCCCGTGGGGGAGAGGATCGCAAGAGAGTAGCGGCGTAGGCGTGCGAGGGCTGCTCGTGCGCGGCCGCGGGGGAGTCCTGCGCGCTCAGCAACGACCTCTGGTGCGTCCCCGTCGTTGGTCAGGCTCTCGTAGACGCGGCGGGCAGTGGGTCCGAGTCCTGCGCGGGTGAACACGTCGTGGCGTCCGGCGTCGAGTCGGTCTTCCAGGGTGTTCACGAAGGTGACTCTCACGTCGAAGAGCTCGGCCGGGGGGCGGGCGGTCACATTGTGAAGTGGCCCGACGTGTTCGGAAGGTGTGGAAAACCGGTCCGTGAGCCGCCAGACGGCTGCATTGGGGCCGTCTGCCTGGCGCCTGCGGCTGATCCATCCGGCCTCGTGGAGGCGGCGGAGGGACCGGTCGACGGTGCTCGAGGGGATCCCGGTGGCGATCGCCACGGAGCGGAGCGCGGCGCCAACGTCGCGGGAGCCGGAGCGCAGAGACAGCCACGCGAGGTAGGTCAGGACGGTGCTGTCGTGCAGGTCTGCCTCGGTGCGGGTCCAGCGGCCGGGGGAGGCGGTGAACGCCCGCAGCATGGCCTCGACGACGTCGACGATGCCCGTCAGCTGCGTGAGATCGCGCTGTAGCCGCTCCTCGGGCGCGTACCGATACAGCACGGCCCGCTCCTGCGCCTTCGCCCACTGCCGCTCAAGGCGCGCGGCCGCCTCGGCCGCGGTGCGAGGCTCGCGGCCGCCGGCGGGGCGGTTGCGGGTGCGGTAGTGCTCCATGCCGGGCGCGGTCTTCGCGGCGTGCTCGACGTCGGCGAGGGTCCACCCAGACACCGCGGCCGCGAGCAGGCACAGGTACCCGGTACGGGACGGGTCGCGGCCGCCAGCAACGGTGGCCATGTGCGCCTCACCCCACGCCGGCAGGGACCGGTGCACCCGGTGGCGGACGTCGACGGGACCGGTGGGGGAGGAGTCCGCAGGATCCACGGTCGGGCGGAGCTCACGGAACGCTGCAGTGACGCGGAGGAGGTCGCCGGCGGTGACGGTCGGGGTGCGGAGCACGTCGACGTCGTCGGCGCCGGCCATCACCTCGGACGCGCCACCGCGTGCGTGCGGGGTCAGGGGCGGGCGGACGGCTCCCGTGCGGTCGTTGCAGAGCAGCCCGTGGTCAAGGGACGGCAGCACGGCGCGGGCGGCGCCGGCGAGCTGCACCATCGTGGCCTTGTCGACGCCGGCAAGGGGCACCCACACGTGGAACCCGCCCGTCGGGCTCGAGCGGCACACCACGTGCGGCACCTGCGCGTCGCGGAGGATCCGGACCAGCACGCCGAGGTCCTCGGCCGCCTGGTCGAAGTCCTCCGGGGTCTTCGCGTCGAGGTCGAACGCGGCGAACCAGAACCGTCCGTCAAGGTCGGTGAGATCGATCGTCCACGGCGTCGACGGGGGAGTGTGCCCCGCAGTCGGGAACTTCGACGGGTAACTGTTCGACCGGATCAGCCCGTCCGCCTCCGCGATCATGCGGTTCACGTACCGACGAGGCGCGATAGAGCGCGTGAGAGCCCAGGCGGTGTCCGGTGTAGACACGCGGGCAGATTCGTACGTGCTGAGCGCAGCAACGTGCGTTACGATGACGACACCTCCCCTCCTCGGAGTGGTGGTACGACGAAGGCTCCCGGGTAACCGGGCTTCTTCTCTCGGAACTCACAACCTGAACTGTTTGGCGACTACCCAGGTGGTGAGACATGACTTTCGGGCCTAGCCCGGGACCCCCGCCTCGGCGGGGGTTCTGTCGTTTACGCGGCTGGGATAGGCAGCTCCACTCGATCGTCAAGGATCGGCAGCGTGCCGTAGGCGGCCTCGTACAGCGCGCGAAGACGCTCGAGGTACAACGACATGCTGAGGTTGCCGGAGGCAAGCGCAGCAGCGCGGTACGCCTCCACAGTGTCGGGATCGAACACGAGTTCGGGCTTCGCGCCCTTCACGCCGGCGGGCAGCCTGTTGCGCTTCACCGCCGATTGATTCGCTGCCATGCGCATGATCCTGGTGTTAACACCCCGGGCTAGGCCGTTGGCTGGCGGCGTGTCGGTGAAAGGCCCGTTCACTCGCGCACTCCAGCGAGCTGTAGCAAGCTGCTTCTCGTGCTGGACGAGCGTTCTACCCCCATCGCTACGAAACCGCGCTCGGGCGAGAGGACCGCCGAGCCCGGCACGCAGTCACGTGCATGGGTTTGGCTGATCCTCGCCGGTGCCGCGGTCGTGGGCTTGGTCAACGTGGTGGTCATCGCTCTCGTGTGAATGGCTTGTCGAGTACGACCATAGTTGCAGATCAGCGACACTGATGTATCTTTGCAAGGAACCCCACCGCAAGCACCTGCTAGCGTTTTTGAGTGGAACTAATGAGCGAAACCTCCGCAAGAGCTCTTCACGAAGCGCTCGCCGCCGAGCTGCGCGCAGCGCAGGGTGTCGCCCATGTCAACGTGCGCGCATGGGCCGATCGAGCGTCCATCACACACGACACCATCTACCGGATCCTCAACGGCAAGCGTCCGGTGACCGTCGTCGAGCTCGTCACGCTCTGTCACGCGATCAACGACGATCCCCTCGAGCTCATCCAGCGGGCCGCCGACCGTGCAGGACTGTCTCTGAGTAACGCAGCTGACGAGGTCGTCCGCTCGGACCGCGCGCAACTTGCTCTCGAGGCGGCCAACCTCTACGGGGATCTCGACGGCGCCTATCGAGAGGCGCGACAGGCTCTCGGGAAGTCGGGCCAGCTGCTTCCGCTGCGCGAGTGGCGTGCGTTCATCGACGGCGCCGGCTCTCAAGCTCTCGTGACCAGCCTGGCGGCCTTCCTCGAGGTGCCCGCCGAGTACCTCCTCGGCCAGATGTCGGACGATGACGAGCGCACCAAGAAGCTCGAAGCGCGTCTCCGCCTGGCGAAGTCGATGCGCAGCCTCGGCGTGACAAGAATGGCAGCGAGGTCGCTGGACGAGCTGGAGCCCGAAGAGATCGAAACCGTTGAGGCGACCATCCGTGCCCTGATCGAACGCGAAGAGGGTCCTCAGCTGTAGACCAGTAGGGCGAAACGCGTTGTGAAGGACGGGGAACAGGCATGAGGGGCAAGCGGGGGTCTGGCTCGGCAGACAACGTGCATCCGATCACAGCCGTAGCGGCCTCGCTGGTCTGGAACCTCCCACTGCCGGAGTTCGCTGACGTGGACGACGTGTGCAACGCGGTCGGGTTGCTGCATGGCCGCCGACTCGTATTCGCCGAAATGCCGGGTGCCCGGCTGCGAGCGACTACCGGGATCCTCGTGGAGGCACAGACCTTTACTGGGATCCTGGTGGTCGCTGAGGACAGCGCCTACTACAGCACCTTGAGCAAGCTGCACGAGCTCGGACACCTCATCGTCCGACAGGCGCCGGACGACTGGTTCCCAGAGGGAGTGACCCGGCCAAAGCAGCCGCACCCCAACTCGCCGCAGCATCTGCGACTGTGCCCGCGGAATAGCTCGGAGTCGGCAGACGCCGACACTGTGTGGGAAGAGGCCATCGTGGAAGAAATGGCGCGGGAACTCATGCGACGCCTTGCAAGCTTCGGCGACTCGTCGGAGGAGGAGCACTTCGGATGATCGAGAGTCTGACGCTGTTCCTCCTCGCAGTCGCGGTCGCCTTCCGCGTGAAGAAGTCTTGGCGAAAGCCCGCGTGGTGGGCCACGGCGTTCGGCTTGCTCTCCGTGAGCACCTACGGGCTGTTCATGGCACCGCCGGCGGTGCTGGACTCCCTCATCGGCGGTCAGAACGCTCTGACCCTGGTACGCGACGCCGCCGCATTAGCCGCGATGTGGTTCTTCCACAACGCGGTAGCAGCGCAGCGCGACTACCAATCACGCCGCCTGCCCTGGTGGGGGCTGTGCCTGGCGATCGCATCGTTCGCGGTGCCGTTCGCCTTCATCCACGAGCCAGGGCCCACGTCGCAAAGCTTCGTCCTCGATCGCCTCGACCAGTTCCCGGTCTGGCTGTTCTCGACCGTGTACACCGCACTCATGGGAACGCTCGCGGGCCGGACAATCGCCATGCTCGCATCGAGGAGGACCGTACCCACGAAGCTCTGGGTGACTGGTCTTTCGCTCATGCTGGTCAGCGACGTGCTCGAGGTGGGTTACCTCGCCATCGCACACTTCGGCGACGTCGGCGCCGAGTTCCGAGAGCGGTTCTACTACGTCGCCCAACTCCCGTTCTTCTCCGGCGTCATCATCGCCGTAGCCGGCTTCATCTGGATCATCGTCACCCTTTCGTTCTGGTGGGTGATCGCGCGCTGGACGCTGCACATCGACTCGCAAGTCAAGGGCCCGATGTTCCTGCAGCTACGCGAACAGGCCGTGGCCAAGGGGAAGTGGACGAACCGTCAGGTTGCGCTCGATTCCGCCGCCGACATCCGCGACCGAGTCAAGCTCGGGCACCAACGGTTGACCCCACTGGAGCGCCTGATCTTCACCGTCGTGGAACGCATGCTCTCGAACCAGCTCAAGAAAGCCCGCGCATGACCCTCGCCCTCACCATCCTGGCCATCCTCGTCCTCGTGGCGGCGCTGTACGCGGCCGCGGTCTACGTCCTCGCCCACGCTGTCGTGTACCCCCGTCGAGCGAAGCCGACAGCGATCGTCGCCGTTCCCTCGGCGACAGAGGTGGTCGTCAGCGCCAACCAGCTCACTCGATTCCACGGAACGCTCGGGCTGCTCTACGACGAAGAGACCAAGCTGGCCGTCCTCGCATCAGGAGAGGTCGATGGGAGCGATGACACAGTCCGCCGCGCGGTGCTCTCGGCATCCGAGATCCCGGCCGGTACCGACGGTCGGGCCTGCGGCAACGTGTTCGAGGTGGACGCAGTCACCAGCGAACGACCAACGGAAGTGCAGATCGGATCTGAAGGCGGAAGTCAACCGGCATGGCTCTACGCCGGCGTCGGAGCTGCCGCGAGCACGTGGGCCATCCACGTCCACGGGATGCTCGCCGGTCGCGACTCTGCCCTACGGAGTGCGCACTCCGTAGCAGCTCCGGGGTACACCTCCCTCGTCGTGTCCTACCGCGGCGACGGCGACCAGCCGGGGGAGAAGCGCATGCCCTCGATGCTCGGGCAGACTGAGTGGGAAGACCTCGACGCCGCGATCGGGTTCGCCCTCGGCTCAGGAGCAACCCGGATCGTGGTGGTCGGGTGGTCACTGGGTGCGACGATCGCGATCGAGCAGCAGCGCCGCGGAGCGCATCGCGGTGCCGTCGACGCGCTCGTGCTCGTGTCACCCGTGTTGAACTGGCGGGAGACGATCCACTTCGGCATGCGCCAGCAGCACGTCCCTCGGTGGGTCGCTTCCTCAGCCATCGGTGCCCTGGCTTCGGCCACCTACGCGCGCCTGCTCTCACTCCCGCGCGCGCTCGAACTGCCTGGGGGCCTCCCGACAATCACGATGCCAACGCTCATCGTGCACTCTGCAGGGGACCGCACGACTCCCTACAGCGCGTCTGAGCGGGTTGCTGCGACGTCGTCCCTGGTCACGCTCGACACGTTCCCCGACTCCCCCCATGCCATGGAGTGGAACGTCGACCCGGGGCGGTTCCAGCGTTCCATCAACTCTTTCATCAGCGCACATCAGCAACAGAAAGCCACCGAAACCCCCGTGTAACCCCAATTGGGGCCATTTTGTTGCTATGATTTCGCAAATCTGCAACACTCGTCCTCATGAGTGCTGCAGTCGAAGTGCAGGCCGGCGGAGGCGACGCCCTCCGATCCTGCCCGTCGTGCGGTAGTGAGAAGATCGGTTCTCGGTACTGCACCGAGTGCGCGGCCGAGCTCGTCCCGCCGGTCGTCGTCACGCACGCGGTCGGCCCGATGTGGGCAGTAAACGGCCACGTGCTCACCGTGAATGCGGGGGAGGACCTGCGGCGCGTCATCCTCGACGCGGTCGCTGGAATGGTCGCCGCGACTGCGCCGGTGCGCGTCGTCGTGACCGATGGACCCCGGGTGACGCGGCTGGTGTTGCGGCTCGACGGCAGCTCGGTAGCCGAGGGGGATGACGCCGCGGCCTGGGCCGGACCCGGCACGACCACGGCTCCTGCAGCAGCACCCACGGCAACCGCCTCGGATCACGGGACCGCGGTTGTCGGCGTTCACGGCAGCGCAGGCGCCAGCACTTGGGCACGCCTGCTCGACCTTCGCGAAGATGAGCTCACCGTCGAACACGCAGGACATGTGGTGTTGGTGTGCCGATCAACTCCCGCCGGCATCGACGCGGCGAAACGGGCGGTGAACGCGCTCGGTACCGCTGCCGTCGACGCGGTACTCGTCGTCGCCGATGCGCCCGGAAAGCCAGTCCCGGCCGCGGTACGCGAGCAGCGTGTCCTCGCCGGCGCCGTCACCGTCGTGCCGGTGCCGTGGCTGCCGCGGCTGCGCGCGGTGTCGGAGATCTCCCCGCAACTGGCCGGGCAGCTCGCCCGCCCGGTGCAGCGGGTCAGCAAGGCGCTCCTGGGGGCGCAGTCAACGAACAAGGAGCAGGCCGAATGATCAGCAACGCCATCTACGCCGTCGTGGCGAAGTCACCCAAGGCCGTCGATGCGGCCAACCGGGCCGGAATGGTCGTCGCGCAGGCGTACTGCCTGCCCGGCAAGGCGCAGGACGCCCTCGACACCGCCACCCTGTGGACCCGCATAGTCGCGATCGCGCTCGGCGTGATCGCCCTGGTGCTGCTCGGCATCGGCATGTTCTTCGCCGGCCGCCGGCACGACGGCGGCGAAATGCTCAAGAGCCTCGGCTGGTGGATCGGTGGTGCAACCATCATCGGTGCCGCGGTGGGCATCGCGTCGGTCTTCATCGGATCCGTGTCGTCGAACTGCAAGGAGCTCCCCGGCACCTAGCCCATAACCACCGACTCCTGGGAGGCCGTCATGGCACCATCCACTCGCAACCCCAACCGCCGCGGCTTCGGCCAGGCCGTGAAGCGAGGCTGGAACTCGAAGCAGGCTGGCATCGGCGCGACCGTCATCGTCGCTCTCGCCGTCCTCGTCGTGCTCCTCGCTACATTCCTCGGTGTCTTCGCCCCGGTGAAGCACGACGACGGGCAGGGGAGCGCGGCAAACCCGGCGCCGACGACGTCGGCCGCGGCAGACGGCCCCTGCAACGTGCCGACATCGGGTCAGGCCGCGCAGAAGGTACCGAGCGATCTCAGCTGGCATGCCGGCCGCGGGGGAATCACCTGGCCGGTGTCGGCCGCGGTGGGACCAACGAAGAAGGTGGACGGGTTCCCGGCGTGCTTTGCGCGCACCGCGACCGGCGCGGCCCTTGCCGCAACGACCGGGTACCTCGGACAGTACGACACCGGACACAGCGTCCGCGAGCTGCTCAACTTCTACATCGCCGATAGCGCCGGCAAGTCCATCACCGTCGACGGGACGGTGAAGAACCAGACCGCCCCGGAGCAAATGCGTGCACAGGGCCTCAGTGTCGCCGGCTACTCGGTCGAGTCGTTCACGAAAGACCGCGCGATCGTCGACGTGGTACTCACGCAGCCGTCTGGGTCAACGGGGTACTTCGCCGTGCCGCTGACCATGATCTGGGTCGACGGCGACTGGAAGGTGTCGGTGCTCGACAACGGCGAGCTCTATTCCGGCAACCCGCTCACGCCCTCTCAGGGCGATTTCACTGCATGGGGAGGTTCCGATGGCTAACGGAGTCGGAGACGCCGTCTGTCAGGCCGTGGTCGGCTGTGAGGGCGCAAAAGCGATCGTTGGCGCCGGAGCATCCGCGGCCGCGTCGAGCGGATTCAACAAGGCCGCAGAGACGCTGTTCGCCGCCTACGACGACATCTTCAAGCAGTTCATGACGTCCTGGGTCAACTCGGGGTTCCTGGTGTCGCTCGACAACAAGGCCACACAGTGGTTCCAGGACAGCAACCTCGTGCTGTCGGTGTTCCTGCTGACGATCGGGTTGGTTGTCGCCGGGGCACGGATCATGCTCGCGCACCGTGCGGAGCCGTTCCGGGAAGCGATGCAGTCACTCGGGAAGGCTGTCGCGGTGATCACCCTCGGGTCCGCCGCGATTCAGGTTCTGTCCTGGGGTGGGGATGCGTACGCGCAGTGGATCCTAAAGGCGTCAGGAACCACCGCGGAGGCGGGAATCGCGGACGCGGGGTTCGCTGCGTCTTCGCCGGGCCTGGCGTTGATCTTCGGCCTCATCGGCGTCATGGCGGTCGCGCTGCAGTGGGTGATCATGTTCATCCGGCAGGCGATGCTGCTGCTGCTGAACGCGTACTGGCAGCTCTCCGCATCCGCGGCGCTGCTGCAGCAGGGCAAGCAGGCGTTCGAGAAGATCACCGCCTGGATCATCGCGTTCATCCTTTACATGCCGCTCGCGGCGTCGATCTACGCGTTCGCGTGGCGGTTGAAGAACGGCCAGGACGGTGCCGGCGGTGTCCTCTACGGACTGATGCTGATCGGGCTCGCGGTCATCGCGTTGCCGGCGATCATGCGGCTCCTGCTGCCGGCGTCGGGTGCGATCGGGAACGCGGTCGGCGGGGCGATGGCGCTCGGCGCGGTCACGTTCGCAGCGCAGGCCGGGGTCGCCATCGGCGCGGCGATCGCGACCGGGGGCGCCAGCGGCGCCGCCGGCGCGGGAGCCGGCGCGGGCGCATCGACCGGCGCGACGACGGGTGCCGGTACCGCGGCAGGTGGCGAGGTTGCCTCCAGCGCAACCGGTGCCGGATACGGGGGCGACGCCACGCCCTCGACCGGCGCCGGTGCCGGTGCCGGTGCCGGCGCGGATGGTGCGTCGGGTGTCGACGGGATGACCGGTTCCGGAGCTGACGGTGCCGCCGGGAGTGCGGGCAGCGACGGCTCGGCTGGGGGCGGTGCAGCTGCGGACGGGGCCAGCGGGTCCGGTTCTGGCCAGTCGACGGGTTCGAAGGCGGGGTGGGCTGCAGCGCAGTCCACTGCGAACGGCGCCGGTGATGCCGGCGAGACGGCGGAAGGACTGATCGGTGAGTGACGCAACAGAACGAGTGCGGGTGAAGTTCGGCAACTGGTTGCCGACCGCGAAGGGCACCCTCGGCGGGCTGACCGGGATCGGCTGGGGGATGCTCCTCGGCGGAGTCATGGTGATGGTGGTGTGCCTGGTCGTCGGCTGGTGGGCCGTCGGGCTCGTCGCGCTCCTGGGCGGGCTGCTGGCGAACCTGTTCTTCATCATCCGGTGGGGCGACCCCATCGCCGGTCGCACCCTCGCGGCGCGCATCTGGGACCGGCACCTGGCGAAGAAGCGCACCCGAGAAGGCACGAATCACTACGAGACCGGCCTGTTCTCCGCCCTCCCGGACGACGCGCTCACGGCGCTGCCGGGAATGCTGTCGGACCTGGACGAGATCACCGGCACCGACGGTGAGGGGCAGGAATACGTGCTCCTGCACCACCGGAAGGGGTCCCGGAACCCGCTGCTCGCGGCCACGTTCTCCTGCCGTCCCGACGGCACCGACCTGCTCCCGCAGGGCCAGATCGACCAGCAGGTCGTCAGCTTCGGCGGGTGGATCACCTCCCTGAGCCGAGACACCAGCATCGAGGGCGCTGTCGTGGTCGTCGATTCGGCGCTCGAGTCGATCGAACCGCTCATCGCGAAGATCGACCGGGACGTCTCTCCACACGCACCCGCGGCCGCGCAACGGCAGCTCCGTGAAGGCGCCCGCGCTCTGTCGGGGATGTACTCCGAGGTGGAGGTGTTCGCCTCGGTGGTGTGGAACCAGAACAAGGTGGCCCGGAACCTCGATGACGCGGTTGCGAACATCGCCGCGAAGCTGCCCGGCCACCGGGACAGGCTCGCGATGGCCGGTGCCGGCAGCCCCACCGTGGCCACGTCGGCGGAGCTCGCCCGGGCGGTGCGGGTCGCGTACCGGCCGGACCGGGCACGGGAGTTCGCCTCCGACGAGCTCGCCGACCGACCGCTCATGCTGCAGGTGACGCAGGCCGGCCCCGACACGTTCGATGACTCCGACCGGCGAGTCTGCTACCACGATGGGGTCGCGTCGATGACGGCGATGATGGTCGCGCCGCCGCAGATGCACATCACCGAGCAGATCCTCGATGACCTGTTCCGCCCGAACGGGGCGTTCCTCCGCAAGCGGGGCGCGGTCTACTACCGGCCGATGGCGCAGGGCAAGGCGTTCAAGACGGTTCAGAAGATCGGCGACAACGCCGTCCGGGGCAACACCACCATCACGGGCCGGCAGGACATCGCCGCTGGCCGCCGCGGCAAGCTCGCCAGCAAGGTCCTCGACGACCTGCAGGGTGGTGCGTCGATGGTCGCGTTCGCGGTGCAGGTCACCGTCACCTTCCCCGCCACCGAGCAGGGCCTCTTGGACGCGGAGACGGCGTTGAAGAACCTCCTCGAGGGCGCCGGGGACCTGGCGTACCGGTTCGTGGAGACCGACACCGCCGCCGGGTTCCACTCGACGCTGCCGCTAGGCGTCCTGCCGTGGGCGTACGCGACCGCGATGCAGCAGGTCACGGACCGGACCCAGTGATGCTCCGCCAAGACGTCGGCACCGTTGAAACGGTCGTCCCGAAACGCGACGACGCAGCCGAAGCGCGCCGCGGCCAACTCACCCATCGGCTCCGCCAGCTCGAGCACGCCACTGCGCAGGGATTCACCCTCACGCACACCGCCGTCCTCGAGGGCGAGCACGACGCGACCTTCGTCGACACCCTCACTCAAGGCAGGAGCCTGTGATGGCTGCGAAGCTATTGATGCGCACTCCGCAAGGGTTCTTCGGGCCAGGCGGTGGCGGGTGGGAGCAAATGCCGCAGCCACCGCGGTGGTTCGGGACCAGCAATCAGGTGTGCGGGTTCTATCCGTTCGGGGTCGGCACCGGCCGCCCCACGAACGGCGCCCCGCTCGGCCGCGACATGAATACTGGCAGCGCGGTGTGCACCGACCACGACGCGCTCTTCCGGGCGGGTGTGATCTCGTCGCCGTCGGCGTTCGAGTTCGGCTTGAACGGGCTCGGGAAGTCCACCACCGCGCAGACCGTCATCGGTGGGCAGGTCGGCCGGGGCCTGACTCCGGGGATCTGGGACCCGATCAAGGGCGAGCACGTGCAGTGGGCGGAAGAGCTCGGCGCGACCGTGGTGTCCGTCGGACCGCGTGCCCGCCACCAGTTGAACCTGCTCTCGCCCGGACCGCTCGGCTACGCGGCAGCCCGTATCGGTGGGGCTGTCGGGAAGGAGCTGCTGCAGTTGGCGCGGGCGAAGGCGATCGACCTGGTCCGCACCTGCGTGCGGCTGGCCCGCAGCGACGACAGAGGCGGCCCCTCGATCAGCACCGGTGAGGACACCGCCCTGGTCGCGATGGTCGACACGATCCTCGAGCGGGAACCGAACCCGTCGACCGCGCACCTGCTGCAGGCGTTCGACCACCCGTCAGAGCGGATGCTGACCCTGGCCCGGCAACAGGATGCTGCTTCCTTCCACGCCCGCTTCTCGGACCTCGGGGAGACGCTGCAGTGGCTGCTCGTCGGGGAGATGGGGCAGATGCTCGACGGCAACAACCCGGTCGAGTTCACCCCGGGGAACCGGGGCGGGTTCTGCTTCGACACATCCTCGATCAACGCGTCCGAGACGAAGCTGCTCTCCGCCGCGATGCTCTCGACCTGGTCGCTGGGCATGGACGCGATCGACGCGCACTGGGAACTCGCGCAGCACGAACTCCGCCTGCAGGCCGGAGCCGCAGCCCAGGGCGAGGCGTACGAGCCGCAGGTGACGTGGGGCGGGTACACGACCCTGATGGACGAGTTCTGGTACCCGCTGCGCGCCTGCGAGGGGATGGTCGAGCTGATCGACCGGCTCTCCCGCACCAACCGGTCCGTGGGCACGGCGGAGTTGAAGATCACCCACTCCCCGAAGGACCTGCTGTCGTTGAAGAACGAGGAGGACCGGCAGAAGGCGAAGGGGTTCATCGAGCGCTCCGGCCTGCTGCTGCTGATGGGGCTCAGCGAAGAAGACCTCCTCACGCTGAACAAGGTGCGCGCGCTCACCCCACGGGAGATCCGGGAAGTCGTCTCGTTCACGCAGGCACCGAACTGGACCGGCGCCCGCCGGAAGAACGGGCCACCGCCCGCCCCGCCCGGCGCCGGAAAGGTCATGTTGAAGATCAACGAGCGGGTCGGGATCCCCGTGAAGATGCTCCGCACGAAGACGCAGATGAGCCTCCACAACACCAACGCCCGCTATGACGACCAGGCGGCCGTGGCCGCCGTCCAGTCGTAACCGGCCTCGAGCAGACAAGGACACTCCGCTCATGCCCAACAGCAACACCGTGCACGTCGACTACACCCTCATCGCCGACGCCGGCACCCTCACCATCGGCGACACCGCCTTCACCGGCGAGACCGCCTACCAGGACGCCATGGAGTGGCTCCGGGCCGTCGCCGGCAACGTCGGCAGCGCCGTCGTGGTCCGCAGCCATGACCGGAACACCGGGCAGGACACACTCTTCAGCGTCGACGGCCACGGCGCGATCGCACCCGTCACCGGCACCGTCCACGGCGGCCTCGACATCCCGCCCGTCCCCACCACGCCTGCAGCCGCTCCGGTGATCGCGCCGTCGACGGCGGAGCGGACGGAGTCGCCGTGGATCACCGCGGCCACCGAGAGCGGCGGGCAGGAAGCAGCCACACCACTCACCCCGTCGACGTCGACGACTGCGGCAACTGCTGAGGAATCGCCGGTGACCCGTCGGGAGGCGCGGCAGTCGTTCCTCACCCAGGAGACCGTGGAGGAGCCCGCGAAGCAAGGCTTCCGGGGCCTGCTGGCGCGGATGGGTATCAAGGTCTCGCCGTCGGCTGCGGAGCGGCTGTACCGGGAGTGGGTGCACCTGGTCAGCCAGCACCACGTCGGCCCGCGCACGATCATGTTCGCCAACGGCAAGGGCGGGGCAGGAAAGACCCTCGCCGCAGTGTGCCTGGCGATCATCCTCGCCCGCTACTCCGGTGCACCGACGGTCGCGTGGGACAACAACCAGACCCGCGGCACGCTCGGATGGTCGACTGAGTCCGCTCGTCACGACGCGTCCGTGCTGGACCTGCTGCCCGACATCGACCGGCTGCTCGGCACCGATGCGCAGTCCGCGGACATGGCCTCCTACGTGCACCACCAGACCCGCGACCGGTACGACGTCCTCAAGAGCAAGCCCGACGTTCTCGCCTCGGCGCAGCGGTTCGGTGCCGAGACGGTCGACCGGGTGCACAAGGTGCTGACGAAGTTCTACCGTCTCGTGCTCATCGACTCCGGCAACGACGAAACTGACCCGATGTGGCTCGCCGGCCTTGATCGGACGGATCAGCTCGTCGTGCCGACGACCACGGACGACAAGTGGTGCGAGTCCGCGGCGCTGCTGCTCGAGGAGCTCGTCAAGGCCGGCGGCCGGTACCGGGAGCTCGCGGAGAATGCCGTAGTGATCGTCGGTGTCGAGACCAGCGACGTCAGCCGCGCGAAGGTCGCTGAGCAGGTGCGCCGGTTCAAGGACGCCGGCCTCGGCCGCGACGTCCTGACGATCCCGTACGACGCCGGCCTCAAGGCTCGGGTCATCAACTTCGACGCGCTGCAGGAGCCCACCAAGCTCGCTTGGCTCGCCGCCGGTGCCGCCGTCGCGAAGGGGCTCTGAAAGCGATGACCTGGAAGCGGGCGGCGCTGATCCTCGCCGCGGTGTTCGTGGTCCTGCTCGCCATCATCACGATCCGGGTCGCGACGCAGCTGCGGCACACCCACACCGAGCCGGCGCAGACGTCGACGCCGATCCCGACGCGGTCGGCCGCCCCCTCGAGCGCAGCGATCGCGCAGACGGTTGCTGACCGGTTCTGCCAGCCCGCCGCGACGAAGAACGCATGGCAGCGTTCCCTCACCCAATACCTGACCCCGGACGCGTGGCAGCTGTACTCGGCCGTGCAGCCAGCGAACGTGCCGTGCGCCGGCGTGCACGAGGACGGCCAGCCGGTCGGGGACCAGCAGACCGCGACGGACCGCGCATACCAGTTCACCGCGGCGACCGGCGGGCCCGTCACCGTGACGCTGCACCGCGACACCGCCGCGGACCCGTGGCTGGCGTCCTACATCAACGCCGGACAGGAGTAGAGCAGTGGGCGGCAAGGGCAGCATGATCGCGATCGCGGCGCTGGCGCCGGTGATCGGCATCGTCGTGATCGTGGTCGTGCTGTTCACGATCATCACCGGCGCCGGCGACGACGACGCCGCGGCCGCGACCTGCGGCGCCGCCGGCACCGTGTCGGGCACCGCTGTGTCGGTGCAGGACGGCGAGCTGCCGGCGAAGGTCGGCCCGTACTCCGGCGACCAGATCAAAAACGCCGCCGCCATCCTTTCCATCGGCCAAGAGCGTGGCGTGACGCAGCACGCGCAGCAGACCGCGCTCATGGCCGCGATGACCGAGTCCTCGCTCAACAACCTCGACGGCGGCGACCGGGACTCGGCGGGTCTGTTCCAGATGCGCTCCTCGCAGGGATGGGGTACCCACGCGCAAGTCACCGACATCAGCTACGCGATCAACCTGTTCTACGAGCGCCTCGTGAAGATCCCTGGCTGGGACACGATGACCCCCGGTGAAGCGGCGCAAGCGCTCGAAGGGTCAGCCTTTCCCGATGCGTACGACACGAAGTCGGCGTACGCGGTCGAGATGATGAACGCCCTCTCCGGCGTCACTGTCTCGACGGTGTCGCAGACGAACGAGGGCGCGACGTGCACCGCCGACACCGCGTCGGCTGGTGGCTCCGGAGCGACGAACGACTCCCTGGCCGCCGGCGAGCAGCCCGCGACGGGCCCGCATGCGGCGCAGATCAACCAGGTGATCGGGTTCGCGAAGCAGCAGCTCGGGAAGGACTACGTCCTCGGCGGTGCGGGCCCGAACGTGTGGGACTGTTCCGGGCTGACGAAGGTCGCGTACGCGCAGATCGGCATCAACATCGACGCCGGGCACTCCGCCACCACCCAGTGGCGCAATGGCGTCGCGTCCGGGAACATGCACCCCCTCTCCGAGGCGCAGCCCGGGGATCTCATCTTCTGGGGCGGCAACGACGCCTGGCACGTCGGCATCAGCCTCGGCGGCGACATGATGATCGCCGCTCCCAAGCCCGGCGACGTCGTGAAGATCCAGAAGGTGTGGGGCACCCCCAACAGCCAGGTGTGGCGACCCACCGACGCGCTCTGAGACGTCGCCTCTAACGGCCAACGCACGTAGCGAAGGAGCAGACCATGACAGCACTCACGCACCGCGTCGACGCGGCCGCGGTACCGCTGACCGTCTTCGACGCCCTCGAGGTGGGAACGACCGTCGCGTGGAACGGGTGGACGGCGCAGCACGGCACGCTGTTCTCCCCGCTCGAGCGGGAGACCGCGCCCGACATCGTCGTGCTCGTCGACGGACCGCAGGTCGACGTCCTCCACCTCACCGACGCGGGACGCTACCGCCGCACCGCGACGCTGCGGAAGGGCACCGCGACGCTCGCGCAGGTCCTCGACCAGGTCGACGCGCTCGTGCCGGCGGCCCCGGTTCTCCGGTTCGCGACCGGCCGTGAGCTCGACGCACGTGGCCTTCGCGATGTGCCCGCCGTGGCGCTCTGGACCGGCCCGGACGTGCCGGCCTGGCAGGTGCCGCTCACCGGCAGCCGCCGGGACCTCCGCGGGTTTCGGGTGTCCTGGCAGGACACCCTCTCGCACCGCGTGACGGACACCGTGGCCGGAGATGCCGCCAGCGCCCGTATGACGGCCGTGCAGGGCGTCGACGACACGTGGGCCCTCGCTGACGCCAGCGGGGTCGTCTCGGAGCTGCAGGACCCGGTCGAGCACCACACGCTCGCGCAGATCCTCGCGTGGATGAACGCCGAGGTGCACACCCTGCTCGAGCGGACCCCGTTCGAGCAGCTCGGCGCCCGCCCGTTCGCCGTCACCGACCCCGACGGGTCCGGTGCGCTCACCGTTCGGATGTGGTGACCGTGGCCTCGTTCAGCCGAGCCGTGACCGGTGTTGCAGCGTCCGTCCGTGAGGTCGTCGACACGTACAAACAAGCCCGTCGCGACCGGGATGCGGTGATCGTCGCCGCCGTCGAGGTCCTCGGCCAGCGTGGCGCCGCTGAGGCGTCGGGTCTGTCCCGGCGCAGGGTGCGGCAGATCGTCGACGAGGCCGCCGCGGCCGAACGGTCAGGGGACCCTCAATGAGACGCAGTACCCGCGGGCAGCTCCTAGCCGCGGCCGCGCTTGTCGCCGCCGTCGGCGTGGGGACACTGGTCGCGCCCTACGTGCACCTCGGCCCCGCCGAGGGTGCCGGCGCAGCGTCGACGTCGGCAGCGACGCCGACGAGTCGGCCGTCCGCGTCGGGCATGGTGGCTGCGGCCGCGGCGTCGGATGCGCTGCAGGATCTCCGCGCGCTGCCGGTGTCGGACGCGTATGTGCCGGGCTATGACCGGGCCTTGTTCGGGCAGGCAGGGGCCGACGTCGACCACAACGGCTGCGACACCCGCAACGACGTCCTCCGCCGCGACCTGGTCGACGTCGTGACGAAGCCGGGCACGCGTGGGTGTGTGGTCCTCTCGGGGACGCTGCACGACCCGTACACGGGCCGCACGATCGCGTTCACGCGTGGTGAGACGTCGAGCCTGGCGGTGCAGATCGACCACCGGTATCCGCTGGCGCTGGCCTGGCGTCACGGAGCCGCATCGTGGACGACCGAGCAGCGGGAAGCGTTCGCGAACGACCAAACCACGAACCTCATCGCCGTCGACGGGCAAGCAAACGAGGACAAGTCCGACTCCGGGCCCGGCGAGTGGATGCCGCAGCACGCCGGCGACGCCTGCGCGTACGCGACGTCGTTCGTGGCGGTGTCCACGAAGTGGCGACTGTCGATCGCGACGGATGACGAGCAGGCATTGGACCGCACTCTCACCGAGTGCATGACGCAGGGGAGCAAGTGATGAAGACCGCCAGCCCGGACCCGATGCAAGCAGCGTTCTCGGACCTGCACTGGCCGGCGTGGGGCACGCCGGTGCTCATCGCCGTGGGGGTGCTCATCATCGCCGGCGCGATCGTCGCCGGGATCCGGTTCCACGCGCAGTACCCCATCGACCGGATGCAGAAGCATCTCCGTGCCGGGAACAGCCTTGCCCCCGTGCTCTACCCGCGGCGGCGGAAGGACGCCAAGCAGCTCCACCCGTACGCCGAGAACCTGCCCGCCGGGCAGCGGATCGGCACCATTGTGGGCGCGTCGAGCACGTGGGTCTGGCAGGGGTGGCGCGACGTCGCGATCTACATTTTCGGCACCGGCCGCGGGAAGACCAGTTCGCTCGTGGTCCGGCACATGCTCGAGGCCGTCGGAGCCGCGGTGATGACCACGAACAAGGTCGACGGTGTCAAGGAGGTTCTGGCCGGGCGGAAGCGGTCGGGCGACGCGTGGGTGTACGACCCGACACAGGTGTACCGGCACGAGAAGCGCCCCGACTTCATCTACGACCCGCTGACGGCCATCGAGGACCTCGTCGACGCGCAGGAACTCGCGGCGATCTTCGAGGCCAGCACCAAGGACGCCGACAGCAAGAAGGACGCCCAGTTCGACTCGCAGGGGCTCGACCTGTTCGCGTATGCCCTGCTGGCAGCGAAGCTCGAGGGCGAGTCGCTGCGGAAGGTCTACGACTGGGTAATCCATCAGAACCACATGGAGCTCAGCGAGCTCCTCGAGCGCCACGGCCAGACCGGTCCGTCGATGGCCCTCGAGGGGCTGCAGTCGCAGCCGGACAAGACCCGCGGCAGTGTCTACGCCACCGCGCAGCGCATGGCGTCCGCTCTCGCGAACGACAAGCTGCTCGCGTGGACGTCGGCTCCGGGTGTCCGCAAGTTCGATCCGGAGGCCTTCGTGCGCAGCAACGACACGGCGATCCTGATTTCCCGGAACGGACCCGGCTCCGGGTCGGCGTTCGTCGCCGCGCTCGTGCGCGCGATCGCGAAGGCTGGCGAGCGTGCCGCGGCCGCGGACGGGGGTCGGATCAAGGTGCCCGTTGTGTTCGAGCTCGACGAGGCTGCGAACGTGGTCCGTTGGCCAGAGCTGCCGGACCTGGTTTCGTTCTACGGCTCCCTGGGTCTCATCCTCGGGATCTACTTCCAGGGCTGGGACCAGATGGTGCGCGTGTTCGGCGCTGCCGGCGCCGGCGCACTGTGGACGACGTCGCCAATCCGTGTGTACGGCGGCGGTGAGTCGACGCAGTCGGCGTTCCTCGAGCGGTTCAGCAAGGGCATCGGTCCGTACGACAAGTGGACCACGAACCACTCCTCTGGCCGCAACGGGTCCTCGCGATCGCGGACCTCGCACTCGGTGCCGATCCTGCCGGCGGACGAGCTCGCGCACCTGCCGGAGTGGCGGGCTGTGCTCGATCCGGCGGCGGCGAAGCCGGTGCTGATCGAGACGCGGCCGTGGTTCCGGGACAAGGTGCTCACCGCGATGGTGAACGGCCAGGAGGTCGTGGGCGGCAGGATCGTAAAGCAGCCGAAGACGTCGGCTGCGGCGCAGCAGAGCGGAGCGGCCAGTGTCGACGCCGTTTGATGCCGAATTGTGGCCGGCCGGGTATGGCCCGCGCGATCTCGACGCCCCGGACGCTGAGGACGCACCATCGCCGCCGGCGGACCCGCGGACGGGCGAGGTGGCCCCGTCGCCGGCGGATCTGAACGTCGACCAGTTCCTGGGGTGGGTGAAGCTGCAGCTCGGCCGGGTCGAGGCGTACGGGGGAGCGGGGGCGAAGGACAAGCCGGCGTGGTGTCCGGAGTGGTGGAAGCACCCGGAGGTCGTCGAACGGCTGATCGTCGCGTACCAGGCGTACGTGAAGTCTTCCGCGAGCCAGAACGAGGGCGACATGCTCGCGCTGTCCTCCTGGTGGGTTTACCACTGGGATCACCACGCCGCGATCATTTTTAACGCCACGACGGGACCGTTCCGGGCCTGTAACTACAAGGGGCACCTGAACCTGGTCGATCGTGACACGCTCGCGATCACGGTTGACGATCCGCCGACCGGTTGGGAGCCCTAAGCGGCATGGCGCAGTCCGTTGCTCCGTCTCCGCGGCGACGTGCCGCCAGGTCTCGGCCGGGCGCCCGTAGGACGCCGGCAGCGGACGCGAATGCTGCCCCTGGCCGGGCGGCGTGGTCGCTAGGTGATGTCAGACTGCTCGCGTGAGGATGTTGGGGCGAATCCTGCCGAGGGCCGGGCGTGCAGTTCGCAGCTGGTGGCGCAGAGCGTTCCCGAAGACGCCTCAGCACGTCCACTCTGACCTGCGGAACTTCGAGCAACGGCTCGCGGCATATCGGGACGCGAGCGATGCTGCCCGAGCCGAGGCCCGCGCAGCCCTCAGGAACCGGTCCGCTGCAGCCGGCAGCGCCCTTCCCGGAACCGTCCTCGGCGCCGGGCTGACCGCGATCGTGGCGCTCACCGGCCTCATCGGTACGTACACGATCTTCCTCATGCAGTCCGGCGTCGCTGCCGCAAGAGATGCACAGGTGCGTTCGGACGCTCTTCACGACGCCGGCAAGCTCGAGGAAGCGAGAACATTCCTCAGCGGAACCCTAAAGGGCTTGGACAGTCTGCTGAGCAGCGGCGGAGAGCTCCTTGTCACCATCGGAGCCGTCGTCGTGGGCTCGATCTTCCTCGCCTGGGTTATTGCCCGAGATCGCGCGGCGCTCCACGCCATCGCAACGGCCTGGCTCGAGGCATATCTTGAGATCGAAGCCACCACTACAGACGACGGCACCTCAGCCCGACGTGCTCGCTGGTGGCAGCGCCGATAATATAGATTATGTCAGCTTCGTGATCGGGCAGGATCACACTGGCGGGTTGTTCGTAGCGTTCGCTGTCGGTCACGAGCGACACCAGCAGTGCATTGGTTTGGTCAACAGCGAGGCCCCCAGATCCGTGGGCTCCGGGGGCCTCTCTCAGTGCGTGGAGACTCAGACGGTCTCGCGCTGACGACGGACCGACGCACGGACCAGCAGCAGGCCACCACCGAGTACGACAGCGCCGCCGGCGACCCAGATCGCAAGCATCGAGATCGTCGAACCGGTGAAGGCGAGCTCGCCGTTGCCGTTGGTGCCGGCAGCAGCGGCCGGGACGACCGCGGTGCCGTCGGCCGGGACGACCGTCAGGGCCGAGGTGGCGACGTTGCCCGACGTGGCACCGGTAGCAGTGAGCGAGTAAGTGCCCGAAGCACCCCGCGGCAGCGTGACGGAGACCGCAGCGGCACCGGTCGACGACGCCGTGTAGGTCTTCGACACGGTCGTGATGGGCAGCGCGCCCAGCGTGACGGCGCCCGCGCCGGTCACGGAGACGGTAACGGTCTCGTTGGCGATAAACGAGCCGGCGGCGAAGCCGACAGTTGCGGTGCCGCCCGAGACGGCCGCGCCCGAGACGCTGACGTTCGAGGCGGGCACGTAGCCGGCGGCGTTGGCAGCGGACGGAACGGCAACGAATGCGGTAGCGGCCAGGAGGACCGCAACGATGATCTTCTTCATGGATGTGTCCCCTAGACCCTGATGGCTTCGCGCAGATGGTTGTGCTACCAGACCCGAATGCATGGAGGCGCGTTGCGAAGTCCGCTCAATCTACCGGCTATTCACAGCTGGTGACCAGCGGCTTTGTAACCGACTGGTGAACCCCGGGAGTCGAGACCGCGTCGACCGGAGTGCGCCCGAGGTCCGCACCACCGAGGTACTGCACCCGGATCGTCGTGCTTTTCCCTGGTGAAAGCAGGGTTTGAAACTGCGCTACGGGATGGTCGCCGTCCGTTGCCGTCTGTGGAGAAGCCGTCGTGCCATCCTGAGTGGATGTGACGTAGACCCCTGAAGAGGGGGCGTAGATCGCGACGTTTGTCCGAACTGCGCCGGGCGGCACGCCGAAGGTTCCGGCGCCGGTGACGTACTCCGGCAGGCTCATCGCCGCGTCCGCCGGGGCCGTGTTCTGCAGCGTGACTTCGAGCGTCCATGTCGGGCGGCCGTCCTTCCGGCACACCTCGCTGCCGATCGAGACGGACTTCTCGAGGTAGTAGTCCATCTTTGCGCCGGTCGCGTCGTTGAGATACACACCGAACTGCTGCGAACGGTCGTCGCTGGCGGGCAGCGCCCCCGCGATGGCCGTCCCCGTCAGCTCCGCCTGCTCGGCCCGGTCGGCGCTCCAGAGCTTCACTCGTCCCTCGTCGACCCCCGTCGTCAGTGCCGCGATGAACTCCTTCGGGTCGAAGCCGCCCTCGGACACCTTCGTGAACACCGCGCTGGCCGCCGACGCGAAGAAGGCATCCTGCACCGCGGGGTCCGGATACTTCGCGTACGCGTCTTTCAGCAGCAGCTGCACGGCGTTGTCCGAGGTGAGCTCGTCCCCCGTCGCCAGCTTCACCGGGCCCGTCGCCTGCAGGATGTAGCCGAGCGTCACGGGGTCGATCGACAGCACGCCGTCGACGCGCTGCCCGAACTCGCGCTTCCACATCTCCCGCGCGAGCTTCGCCGAGGTGTCGAACCGTGGTGTCAGGGTCACGTCCTGGATGAACTCCCCCGTGATCGAGCCGTACAGGCCCTGCGTGTCTGTGGTCAGCGGCAGCACCGGCTCGTCCACCTGCGGGAAGTTGGCTGTCGATGCCTGCTGCCGGAGCGAGATCCCACCGTCCTCGACGTCCAGCAGCGCCACCGCCCCCGGGATCCCCCCGCCGGCCCGCAGCTCCGCGTTGTTCTGGAAGAGCACCAGGTACTGCTTCGCACCGCCGTCGCCGAGCATCGCCGGCGCCAGCTGCACCACTTTGTCCGCGACGGCCGCCTGTTCCGACACCGACGCCAAGGAGGCTCGGAGCTGGTCCACCGCGTCCGTCACGGCCGACACGGTGTCACCGGTGTCGATGCGGTCGGCCGCGCGGGTCGCTTTGCCGAGCGCCGTGGTCGCCTGCGCGACCGCAGGCTGCGCCGCGACGAGTGGCTGCAGGTCGATCTTGCCGTCCTCGGGTCTGAACGCGGCGACGTCCACGTCGCCCAGGACGCCGGCAACCGGCCGCACGGCGTCGCTTGCGATGTCGTCGACGATCGCGGACACCTGGCGCACGGCGCGCAGGTTGCCGCCGACGAACGGGGTGTGCTCGAAGACAGCCCACACCGGGTCGCTCGTCTTCGCCCGAGCGTCGGCGGCGCTCAACTCGAGCTTCACCGCCGTGCGCTGCGCAGCGGCGGTGTCCCCTTTTGACAGCTGCGCCCGCAGGCTGTCGACGTGCGCGATGGACGACTCGAGGTCCTGCTTCGCAATCGCGCCACGAATCGCCACCCAGGCGACCGCGGCGATCACGAGCAGGACGATGAAGAGGACGCCCCATAGAAGCCAGCGACGGTGCGCGCGTCGGGCGGTCGGCGCGTCGGACATGGTGCTCATCTTAGAAAGCCAGCAAGCTGAACCCGCGAGATCGTCTGCCCAGGCTCACGCTCGACCCGGTCTGATCGTTCGATTGCCGAGACCCCGGACGACTCCACGGACGACTGCTCGAGCTGCCGCAGGATTGCGGGTGATCAGTCCTGCCGCCATTCCGAGCCGTGCGAACATCCACAACCAGACCCGAAGCGGGTGGTAGGTTCTGCCGAAGACGACCGCTGAGCGCGAAGCTTCTTCGTAGGCAATCATCGATCGAGCGCCGGCGTCGTAGCCGCCTGGAGAGACCGTGCCGCCCCGTCTGTGGCGGACGACGACGTCCTCGGCGAGCCGAAACACCGCACGTTCCCCCCGCCGGGTGAGTCGCTCGACGAACTCAACCTCTTCGCAGTACAAGAACAGCCGTTCATCGAGGAAGCCGAACATCTCGAAAGTTCGAGGCCTTGCCAGGAACGCGGCGCCGAAGAAGGTGGGGATAAATCGTCGTCCGACGGGCGCTTCGAGCACCCCTCGGCCGAGCAGAAGGTCGAACCCCGGTCGACGCAGCACGGTCTCGTGGCCGTTCGGGGCTTCCGCGAGTGCGGGTGACACGACGTGCGCTCCCGAACTCGCCGACTCCTCGATCAGAGCGCGAACCGTGCCAGCAGGCAGATCGACATCCGGGTTGAGCACCAGCACGAACTCGTGTCCTGCAGCGATGGCCGCTCGGATTCCGACGTTGTTGCCGCCGGCGTACCCGAGGTTCCGGCTAGGGCGCACGACGACCACGCGATCGCTGATTTCGCCGAGCGCGAACTCCTCGTCTCGTCGCTCGCTCGCCGAGTTGTCGACGATCGTGATACTCACGACGTCCGGCTCGAAGGCCACCGATCTCGCTGCCGAGACGGCAGCAGCTTCTGACCGGTACGAGACGATGACGACGGCTACCGCGCTCACAGCGCCTCCGTGGCCGACCGAGCGCGCGCATCCCAGTTGTTGTGGTCCACGAAGGACCGGACGTCCGTCTGGGTACGACCCGGAGCGCCCATGCTCGCCAGGACCGCACTGACGAAGGATTCCGTTCCGGAGACTCGAGAGATGTCGGGCCCGAAGTGCGCGAGCTCTGGGTAGTCGGAGCACACGACCGGGCGCCCCGACACGACGTACTCGTACACCTTGACGGGATCGACTCCGAGGACGAGTGGGGTGATCTCGAACGGCATCACCAGGACGTCACTCGTCGCCATGAGCGACAAGACCTCGGCATGCGGCTTCGGACCGATCGCGATCAGACGCGGATGGCTCGGAACGCGAACGTCGGTCGGTCCCACGAGCTCCACACGGATGTCGGGCTCCGCCTGGAGCAAAGCGAGGACGTCCTCGAACCGGAACCACTCCGAGACTGTGCCGATGAACCGCACGGTACCCGCCTCGACCGCGCCGGGTGCGGCGAACACCGATTCGGCACTCGCTCGATCGAGTGCGTTCCTCACCACCTGGGTCCTCGCGTCTGGATGTGTCGAACGGACGTCGTCCGCGATGGCAGCACTCGAACACCACACGAGCTCGGCTGCTGCCCGCAGCTGGTGCTCGGCGGCGATGTCCGCTTGGGTCGCGTCCGAGAACTCGCGGTTGAGATCCATGCAGTCGTAGATAATCCGCACCCGCGCGGTGCGGAGCACCCGGACGAGGCGCTGGTGTCGTGCGTGGGTGACGATGACGACGTCTGGGTGCCAGAGCACGAAGAGCAAGAGCGCGGACATGGTACTCATAACTGCGTCCACTGCCGTGAGGCGTTCGCGGAGCCGCTGCGGGACGAGGGGCAGGTGCCAGACCGGAACGGCGAGTCGCTGCCCCTTGACCAACCGACCTCGCTTGACGAACAGGGAGTCGAAGAAGGCGACGTCAACGCCCTCGACACGGCCGAGCGCTTCACTCAGGAAATGCGGACGCTGCTTGATCCACCTGCTGCTCACGTGGGAGAGGTAGGCGATCCTCACGACGCTGCCACGTCGTATATCTCGCTGATACGGTTCGCGATGTTCGACCACGCGTACGACTCTTCCACGAAACGACGCGCCTCCTCCGCCATGGCGAGCCGCGCCTCGACCGGCAGCGCCGCGAGCTGCGACACTGCCTCGGCCAGCTCGATCGGTGAACGCGGAGGAACGAGTAAACCGGTGCGGTCGTTGACGAGTTCGGGAAGCCCGCCGACGTCGGATGCGACCAGTGGGAGTCCGCTCGCCATCGCCTCGAGGGCGGAGAGGCTGGTTGCCTCCAGGAGCGACGGGATCACACACAGGTCGGAGGCGCGGAGGTAGCTCGCCATCCCGGCGGCGTCGACCGAATCGACCACCGCGATCGTGCCTCGTGCGCGCGCCAGAAGCCCGCGGACTTCCTGCGCGTACTCGGGGAAGTCGGACTCGCCGGCTCCCACGAACACCATGGCGACCTCGGCGGGCCACTCGGGCAGTGTGATCGCTTCGGCGACGAAGACCACTCCCTTGCTCGGTGCCCAGCGTCGCGGGACGATGCAGACGGTCTCCGCCGCAGGGAGGCCGAGGTCGCCGCGAGATTCTCGTCGCTCGACGGCCTCTGCGGGCCGGAAGGTCTGAACATCGACGCCGTTGGGGACGTACCGGATCGGACAACGCACTGCCGCTTGGTCGGCGA
Source organism: Curtobacterium pusillum (assembly GCF_007673235.1). GTDB lineage: Bacteria > Actinomycetota > Actinomycetes > Actinomycetales > Microbacteriaceae > Curtobacterium > Curtobacterium pusillum_C. Next base: position 34,367 of record NZ_VDZH01000008.1, on the reverse strand, counting down.
GTTCGGGTGACGGTCCGGTCGCCGCTTGGAACGGCGTCGTGAGCCATCTGGTGACCCACCGACCGATCACGGGAACCCGGCGCAGGATGAGGAACTCTCCGAGGTGGTTTGTCCAGACTTGGCGGATACCGGAGCGACGGAGACGTCGCGCGATGACGGCGCTCGTGACGAAGTCGTGGTGGTGGATGACGTCGAATCGGCGCTCCAGCTCCGCGCTCTGCAGGGTCCGACCGATGCGTCGACCGATTTGGACGCGCGCGAGGAAGTTCGAGAGGAACCGGCCGCGCCCGGTGCTCCGACGGGTCCGCGCACGCCCCTCGGTGCCTGCGGTGTGCGGGTCGATGACCCACAATTCGGGCCCGTCGACCGCGAGCAAGCTTTCTCCCGGGCTGGTGCGCCCCACCGTGACCGTGTGGCCGGCTGCCTCGAGCTCTTTGGCCAGGTTGTAGACGTGCAGCTCCACACCGCCCCGGGTCCGGTCGACGTAGCTGTTCGTCAGCATCAGGATTCGCATTGCGCCTTCTTCAGATTTGCGTGAGGAGGACGGCCCCGAGGACGAGTCCGACGGCGGCAGTCGAGACGACCACGGCTGGACGGTCGAGGCCGAGAGCAGGCTCGGCGCGACGGAGGAGCACAGAGGTGACCAAGGCTCGTGACGCGGTGCCGAGCGCGATCGCTGCGCCCGCCGCCTCCCAGCCGAACGCTGTGACCAGTAGGAAGCAACTCACTGAGGCGATGACCACGCCGACGGTCGTCCCGGCCGATACCGCCCCGGACCGTCCGAGCCACATCAGCGCTGCAGCCCTGTTGTCGGCAAGCGCCTGGAACGACCCTGCACTGAGCGAGACGAGGACGGCGAGCCGCACTGCGCTGGCGTCGTATGAGGGAGGAAGCCACAGGGGCAGGAGCACGAAGATGAACACTACGACGCCGATCGCGACGGCCACGAGCACCACCTGAATGCGGACAAGGTTCCGGTTGAGCAGGCTGCGCAGTTCCGTCACGCTGGCCGCGACTTGCGCTCGGGTGGACCAGTGCGCGTCGAGGGACGCTCCGATCGTGGTGACTCCGCCGATCAGCAGCGACGCGTATTGGAAACCTGCGAGCCCGACCGGACCGGTGACCAGCCCGACGATGATTCGTGCGAGGAGGAGCGTGGCGACAGCAAGCACGAGGTGCGGCACGAGACCGACCGACTGGAAGCCGATCTGCCGGGGGCTCTCTGAGACGCCCGCGTCGGGCTGGTGCTTGACGAGTGGCGCTACGACGGTCGCGCCGAGGATCAGGGCGACGACGTAGACGGTGAGACCGGCGTCGAGAGACCCGGTGATCCCGGCGACCGCAGAGAGCAGGAGCAGAGCCAGGAATTGCGACCAGATCGTCACCGCAGCGTACAGACCGGCCCTGTTCAGTCCGCGGACCACCCCGAGACCTAGGATCGAGCAGCCCGTCGCCGCGACCACTGCCGACACTCTCAGGACCGGGCTCCCGTTCGTCACGGCCAAGCCGACGACGCTGACGACCGCGACCGCGATCAGAACCACGAGCAGGAACCGTACGAGGCGGCCGTCCGCCGCACCGGCCCTCATCGGTTCCCTTGCCAGACGGTTCGCGACGTGCAGGTGCGCACCGAGCGTCACCACCGGCGCCAAGATGCTGCTGAACGCGAGGACACCTGACAACTGACCGACGGACGCCGGTGCGAGAAGGCGACCGAGGAGCGGCCACACGAGGAGCGTGGTCCCCACGACGGCAATCGGCCCGGCTTGGAAGAGTGCGAAGCGGATTCGATGCGCGCTAATGGAGTGGTCTCCCCACAGCGATGACATGTGTAGCCCGACGTGGTCGGAGGAACACGTGACCGACGCCGAAGCAGATCACCAGGAGCCCGAACGTGAACGTCAAGTTGATCAGGAGGTAGGCGCCGTTTCCATTCATCAGGAACAGACGGATCCCGTACACCAGCACGCCGGCGCCGACAGTGAGCAGGGGCGCCTTTGCCCGCTGCAGTCGCACCACCGCTGACCGCCACACGACCCCGAGCGCCAGGAGGACGAGGACGCACGCGAGGACCGGCATGCTGTAGAGCAGGTAGACGGGTCCGCCCACCGTCACCGGCACGAGGAACGCCCCGCGCTGGATCGGTGTCCCCGTCACGACCGACGAGACCAGTTCGTCGAAGGAGTACCCCTCCGGGGCAGTCCCCAGGTAGCGGCCGAAGAGCACACCGAGATCGCGCAACAGCACTGAGGTGTGGTCTGAGATCCCCACCGGCCGAGCTGTCAGTGCCGTGTACCCGGCGATGATCGCGTCACTCGTCGATCGCCGGATCACGTAGGCGATGCCAGCGTCCGAGCCGGCGAGCGTCTGGTACCTCGAGCCGACGTACGTGACGTACCCGATGGCCACTACTGCACCGGCCGCGAACCCCGCGAGCTGCTTGAATCCGAGACGTCCGTACCGGATTGCCAGGCCGAGCGCGGTGATGATCAGCACTTCGATGAGGCCACCCTTGAACCCGAGGAAGACCTGGGTCACGACGAACAGGCCCCAGAGGGTCACCGCGGCGCGTTTCGAGGCAGCGCGGATGGTCGCGAGACCGATCAATGCCGCGATCGGCAGGGCGTACAGGACCGCTCGACTCGGGAACCCACCGAGCCCGCTCGAACCGATGTCGAACCGGCTCGTCTCGACGCTGCTGCTCAGGAGCGGGATGCCGACGGCGGAGAAGTGCACCACCGCGAGCAACCCCAAGACCAAGATGCAGCCACGGAGGAATGCGGGAAGCCACGCTGGCTCGTCCGGTTCCCCGACCAGTCCTCGAGAACCGACGCGGCTGGCGAGGAAGCCCCCGGCAGCGAAAACGAGCGGCGCAAGCAGCACGACAGCCGTCCCGCGCACCTGCCCCCGATCGTGCACGAGCAGCGCAAAACCGACGGTCGGCAGTGTCCACTGCGCCAGCAAAATGGCGGTAACGCCGAAGGTGGCTGCACGGGTCTCGATCGCCGGGGCCCGTCGCACACCAACCGCGGAACGATCCGCAACGGTCTGACGTGGCAACAGGTCCCCTTTCGCGGCGGACCTGGCCAGCCCCGCGCTCGGTCATTCTGCCACGAAGATCCAACCGGACTGGGGTCTTCCGACGTCTAGAATCTCGCGAGGGGGCACACGAGCTCCCCACGTCGCTCGGAGATCAACTTGAACATCATGCCGATCTACGGCACGCGTCCGGAAGCCATCAAGTTCGCACCGATCGTCAAGGCACTCCGATCGCACCCCTCCTTGGCCTCGCACGTCACGGTCACCGGTCAGCACCGGGAGATGCTCGACCAGGTGAACGAGGTCTTCGGGATCATCCCGGACACCGATCTGGCGATCCTGAAACCGCGCCAGACGCTGGTCGACATCGCAACAGCCACGATGCACGGGCTCGACGTCCTATTCGGAGCGGAGAATCCCGACGTCGTGATGGTGCAGGGAGACACCTCAACTGCCTTCGCTGCGGGCCTGACTGCCTTCTACCACCAGATCCCCGTCGTGCACCTCGAGGCCGGGCTCAGGAGCCATGATCTCCGCCTTCCGTTCCCTGAGGAGGGGAACCGGAAGCTCCTGACGCAGATCACTTCGCTCCACCTCGCTCCGACACCACACAGCCGTCAGAACCTCGTGAACGAGGGCGTGTCCGCTGACGCGATCGTCGTCACGGGGAACAGCGTCATCGATGCGCTCCTCGAAGCACGTTCCCGCAGCCACGTCGCGTTTTCCGACCCAGCACTCGGGGAAGCGATCAAGACCGATCGGAGGATCCTCCTGGTCACGTCGCACCGGCGGGAGAACCTCGGCGGGGGGATGGAGCAGATCGCCTCGGCACTCAGAACCTTGGCGATCGCCCACCCGGACCTCCTCATCATCCTCCCGGTCCACAAGAACCCGGCGGTTCGCGACGCTCTGTTGCCGCCACTGCAGTCGCTACCCAACGTCCTGATCATCGAGCCAGTCGGGTACGGCGAGTTCATCCACTTGCTCGACGCCTGCTCGATCGTGCTCACTGATTCCGGCGGCATCCAGGAAGAGGCGCCCGCACTGGGGAAACCGGTGCTCGTGATGCGCGACTCCACTGAGCGGCCGGAGGCGGTCGACTTCGGTGTCGTCAAGCTCGTCGGCACCGACCCGTCGACGATCGTCCGGTCGGTCGATGATCTGCTGCGATCAGACGAGGCGTACGCCGCGATGTCGCAGGCAGTGAACCCCTACGGCGATGGACGTGCGACCGAACGGACGATCGCTGCCCTTGAAGCATTCACTGCAGGACGGCCGGTCTCGGGCGTCGCGGATTTTGCTCCGTCCAACCGCGGCTAGGAGTTCGCTAATGGGCGTCGCTGCCCGGCTGCAGGACTGCCTTGATCGTTCGCCAGAGGATGACCATGTCGCCGGTTATCGACCAGTTTTCGACATAGTACAAGTCGAGTCGGATTGCGTCTTCCCAGGCGAGTGACGACCGTCCTCCGACCTGCCAGAGCCCACTCATACCGGGCTTCAAGAGCAGTCGCCGCCGCGCGGCATCGTCGTACATCGCAACTTCGCCTGCACGCTGAGGGCGGGGCCCGACCAGGCTCATCGATCCCTGCAGGACATTGAACAGCTGCGGGAACTCGTCCAGTGAGTGCTTGCGGAGGAAGTGCCCGATCGACGTGACGCGGGGATCGTTCTCAACCTTGAAGAGCGGCTTGTCGGAGGTCCCCTGCTGGACGAGGAGCGCGGCGAGTTCGTCGTCGGCGTTGACGCGCATCGACCGGAACTTCAGCATCAGGAACGGCTCTCCGTTCTGGCCGATCCGCTCCTGACGGTAGAAGACGGGCCCAGCGCTCGTCAGCTTGACCGCGAGCGCGATGACTATCAGCACCGGCGACAACACCGTGATGAGTGCCGCAGATCCGACGAGGTCGAACGCGCGCTTCATGAAGTGTGTTGAGCCCTCGTACCGAGGCATCTCGACGTGGATCAACGGCAGCCCGGCGACGGGACGAGTGTGGATCCGCGGGCCGTTGATCTGCGTGAGACTCGGCGCGACTATCAGGTGCTGTCGGCCGCCTTCGAGACCCCAGCTCAGCTCGCGGACGGCTTGCGCACCGAGTTCCTCGGAGCTCGTCACTGCCACCGTGTCGGCATCGCTGCTGTTCAGTGCCCGGAGCGCATCGGGGATCCGACCGACGATCGGGATGCTCGTCCCGGCGACGGTGTCACCGATGGCACCCTCCGGCACACATGCGGCCACTACCCGGTACCCCTCCTCCGGATGCCGTGCGAGTTCGAGTGCGAGGTGCGCGACGCTCGACGTGGAGCCCACCAACAGGACCTTCGCCGAGTACCGACCGCCCTGACGCTGTGCGTTCAACCACTGCCGCCAGATCCATCGGCTGAACATCAGGACCAACGTGCCGAGTGGGAAGGCGATAAATATGTACCCGCGAGCCAGGTCGATCTTGAAGACGTAGGCGACGATCGCGACGAACGCGAATAATCGGATCGAGGCGTCGACGATCCTGCGGTACTCGGCCGAACCAGTGCCGACGTACCGGTTGTCGCGGGTGTCGTAGAGCGCGAGGACGACCAGCCAGGCAGCGATGATCGCCAGGGAGACCGTCGTGTAGCCGATTGCCAGGTCCGCGATGCTGCCACTGACCGCGACGCCCGCGCTGTCGAGTCCGAACCAGGCGATCTGCACGCCGAAGATCACCCAGATCAGCACGAGGACGTCGGTGGTCACGAGTCGGCGAGCGTAGTTCGCCGCCCACGGCACTGCGGCGGTGGGCTGCCGACCGTTCAGGGTCACCACGTCGCACCACCGTCGCTCGAGGTGCGGACCTCGGCCCCGGTCCACAACCACACGGCCTCGCCTGCCCGGGCGATGGCAAGCGGCGCGTCCGGGTCCTCGTCCGCGTCCGCGTCCGCAGCGCACCCGACGACGGTGGACTTCGTTGAAGGTGTCACACCGGTCGCCGGCATCGACCGGATCTCCGCACCGGCGCACGTGGCGGCACCGACACGGGCGACGAGATACGAGTTACCGTCATCGGCCAGCGACCGCGCCCCGACGAGCGGCACGCCCACCCAGGCGCCGTCACCCGAGCGCCACTGCACCTCGTCGGCACAGACGACCGCGGTGGTGAACGTACCCTCGTACGCCTGGATGGGGTCGGCGCACGGGGAGTCGACGGTGCCGGTCGACAGGATCAGACCGTCCGGTCCGACACCGGCTCCCGCCGCGCCGGCGACTTCGTACTTCCAGGACCGTCCGTCGTCGACCGACGTCCGAACAGCCGGCTCGCAGTCGTCGCCCGTGCCGACGACGACCGAGACGCCGTCGGTGCCGGCGCGGAGCGCCAGCACGGCGCCGGATCCTGCCCCGCGACCGACCGGCGCCCACGTGCGTCCGCCGTCCACAGTGTGTTCCAGTACCCCGTCGGTTCCGTCGCACACCCCACTGGAGGCGCGCCATGCCTCCTGTCCGTCCACTGCGGACAGCAGACGGCGGACGGGCGCGACCGTTGCTGCGGGATCCGTCGTGACGGCGTCGGACGGCTCGGCCGTCGTGGGACTCGGCGAACGGGGCGCGCTCGAGAAGGTGGGCACTGGTCCGGGGTTCCCGTTGGACGCCGGTGCGGTGCGCGTCAGCGCGAGTGCGACGAGTAGCACGTCGACAACCACCAGGGCGACCACGATCACGGCGACCCAGACGAGCGTGCGGCGCGAGGAGACGCTGCCGAGGGTGCGGAACCCTCGGCGCGGACTCACGTGCGGACCGCCGTCATCGAGTAGCCCTACGGGTGGCGGCGACGCGCCCGCGCTTCGGGGGCTTCGGCATGGGGGTGTCCTCGTCCTCCATGCCGTAGCCGTACGCGTAGCCGTACCGGCCGTACCCGTAGGCGCCCGGGCCCTTGGTCGGCATCATCGTCATGACGAAGCCGGCGATCGGGGCGCCGACGTTCTCGAGTGCGCTGACGGCGCCGGCGAGCTGACCCTTGTGGGTGCGGCCGGACGCGACGGCGACGATCGCACCGGAGACTTTCTTCGACAGGATGGCGGCATCGGTGACGGGCAGCAGGGGCGGTGCGTCGAAGAGCACGTAGTCGAACTGCTGCTCGAGACCGGCGATCAGGTCCTGCATCGCGCGGGAACCGAGCAGCTCGGACGGGTTCGGCGGGATCGGCCCGGCGGGGAGCACCACGAGGTTGCCGCGGCCCCACGGCACGGCGACGTCCTCGATGGTGGCGCGCCCGATGAGCACGTCGGTGAGCCCGGCAGCGCCCTCGAGGTCCATGTAGGTGGCGATCTTCGGTCGACGCAGGTCGGCGTCGATCAGGATCACGCGGAAGCCGGCGCTGTCGAGCGCGATGGCGAGGTTCGCGACGGTGGTGCTCTTACCCTCGGCCGCGACCGACGACGTCATCACGAACGTACGCGACCCGGTGCCGAGGTCGAGGAACTGCAGGTTCGTGCGGAGCGTTCGGAAGGACTCGGCCCGCGGGCTGCGCGGGTCGACCTGCACGATGAGGGGACGCTCCGACGCCTTGCTGTCGAAGGCGATGCCGCCGACGACCGGCTTCTCACTGATCTTCTCGACGTCGGACTCGGTGCGGACACGGTTGTCGAGCGTCTCGCGCAGGACCGCGACACCGACACCGAGCGCGAGGCCGACGAGCAGCCCCAGCACGACGTTGACCGGCACGTTCGGGCTGACCGGCGCGCTCGGCACCTGGGCCTCCTTCACACGGGTGAGCTTGACCGTGCTCGTACCGTCAGCGTCGGTGGCCTCGATGTTCTGCACCACGTTCGTCAGGCTCTCGGAGGTCGCGTTCGCGATGTCGGCGGCCTGCTTGGCGCCCGTGTCGTTCACGGTGATCGAGATGAGCGTCGTGTTGAGCGGCGCATCCGAGGTGACGAGCTCGGCGAGTTCGTCCGACGTCATGTCCAGCTTGAGGCTCGAGATGACGGGGAGCAGCACGATCGGCGTATCGACGAGGTTCGAGTACGTCAGCACCCGCTGCTGCGTGAAGGTGTTCCCCTGCGCCAGGTCACTCGCACTGCCACTGGTCTGCGTCGAGACGAAGACCTGCGCCGACGCGGAGTAGACCGGCTGCTTGAGGAGCGAGAAGCCCGCCGCCGCGGCGACGCCGACCAGTGCCAGCACCAGGATGAAGACCCATCCCTTGCGCAAGACCGCGATGTAGTCGCGTAGCTCCACGCGGCACCCTTCCCCGACTGTGGCCGCGCCCTGCAGAGTCCCTGTCGCAGGTCGACCGGGATCGTCCCAGCGTTCGGCAGGGAAATACTGCCACACCGAGGAGGACTGCTGACCTCGCCCACACCAGTGGGTCGACCGCTGGACCTGAGGAAGTTCGAGACGGTTGAGGACCCGCGGAGGCGTCGCCTTCCTCCTACGCCCGCACGGAAGCGGGATTCCCAGAAGCGGTCGCACCCTCTGGCACGTCGACGGTCACGAGCGCGAGGGCCGCGATCCGCGCGCGATCTCCGATCCTCGTCTTCCCGACGACAACGCAGTTCGCGCCAAACTCGACACCGCTCCCGATCGTCGGCGCGGCTGTGTCCTGCCCGTTGCGGCGGGTGATGGCCCCGATCGTCACGTTCTGTCGCAGGAGGCAGTCGGCGCCGAGCACTGCTGCTCCGTGGATGACTATCCCGTGCGGATGGAAGCTACGCAGCCTCGGACCCGCACTGAGTTCAGGCGGGAGTTCGACCGTGAGCACCAGCGACGTCACGAGGCGGTAGCCGATCGCCCAGAGCCGTCCGAGCAGACCCGCTCGAGCGTAGAGGTACTGCGTCGCCCGGAAGTTGAAGAGCACGAACCGGGAATTCCAGGCATTGACGCCCCAGTCTTGGAACAGCCACTTCCGCAACGGAAGATCGATCTGCGTCCCGCGTGCCATCTGCCATCCCCTGCTGTCGATGCGCATGTCGACTCACGTGCAAAGGTAGCCGCAGTGCGCGCGGGAGGCTGGCCGGCGACGCTGGGCCTCGTCCCGTACGGTGGCGACATGCAGCCCGAACCGGACGCGCCCACCGCCGCCCGCCCTTCCTCGGCCGTGCGGGACCTGCTGGTCATCATGATCGCGCTCCTGGTCGCCGTGCTGCTGTCCCGGATCGTCGGTAGCGTCGCCCGGACTGGGGGCCTGCCGTCCCCGGTCACACAGATGCTCGCAGCCGACCTTGCCGTGTGGGGACCGCTCGCGCTCGGCGTCGGGTGGGTGCTCCGCAGGTCGTCACCGACGGTGCTCGTACGGCGACTCGGGCTCGGGTGGGCCGACGTAGTCGCGGCGATCGGCATCGTCATCGTGTGCCGCGGACTCGATGCGGTGCTGTCCGTCACGTTCTTCGGCACGACCGGGTTGACGCCGCAGGTGACCCTTGGCACGCCGGATGTGGTGCTGCTCGTGGTCTCGGCGATCGGGGTGTGCCTGGTCAGTCCGGTGCTCGAGGAGATCGTGTTCCGCGGGGTAATGCAGCGCCGACTATCGTCCGAGCTGACGCCGCGCACGCGGTTCCTCGCTGTACTGGCGACCACGTTGGCGTTCGCGCTGGCGCACCTGGCGATCACGACGACTACATCGTCGGTCGCGGGATTCGAGATCTTCGTGACGACGTTCGTGCTCGGCCTGCTGACGGGGACACTCGTTGCCATAACCGGCCGCGTCGGCGGGGCCATCCTGGCGCACGTTCTATTCAACAGCGTCGCAGTCGCCCTCTCCTGGCCCTCCTGAAGGCGTCCTAGACCGATACCACCGCCCGCGAAGTAGTCAGCGAGATACCAACCCGGTGGAGCCGTTCGACCGCGGGATGGTGCGATATCGCGTGTTCTCCCAAGTCGTCCGCTCAGTCAGGTGGTCGTGCGCCTTCTACTGTCGCTCAGCGTTCCAAGCCCTCGTCACCTCGAGTACGCGTGGTGTCGCGGTGCTCAGTGCGGCGTTCTTCCTCGCGAGCTTTGATCTCTTCTGAGGTCGCGCGCTTGTCGGGGTCGAAGCCGGCGCCCTCAAGCAGGCGACGCTCCCGCTCGGCTCGGGTGCCGGCGGCGGGCTCGGTGGGCTCGCCGCCGGCGGCGGCGGTATTGGCGGGAGCGGACGTCTCGCTCGAGCTCGCAGTCCCGTAGAGGGCAGCGAGCCGGTCGGTGCGCTCCTTCTCCTTCGCCGCTTCACGTGCGACCTGCTCACGGTCTCGATTGGCCTTGCGCTGGGCGTCGCGCGTTGCCTGCTCCTGGTCGCGTTCGGCCTTGCGCTGAGCGTCGAGCAGGGCCCGGCGTCGGTCGTCATTGGCCCGCTGGATCTGACGGGCAACTTCGGAGGTGATCGTCTGCCCGGCGCGGCCAGCATGCCGACCGAGGTGGTCAAGGGTCTCGTCGAGGGGGTCGCTCATGGTGGTTCCTTCCTGCGTAACGGTGGGCGGCGCCGAGGCCACTGGAGTGGTCCCGGTGCCGGCCGACGTCGCGGGTGCGGCTTCGGCCGGGGACTGCTGCGGAGCGGCCTCCGTGGCGGTCTCGGTACGGGTTTCAGTAACGCCATCGGGCGCGGTTTTCACAGCGCTCGATGCGGACTGCTGTGCGCGCTCGGCCGCAGCGCGGAGCGCGGTACGGGCCGATGTTGACCGCTCGGCAGCCGACGCCGCGTAGTGCGCCCGAGTGGACTCGGTGACCTCGGGTGCGGTCGACAGGGCCGCAGCCTTGTGTAACGCGGTCACGCGCTCCTGCAGGTAGTCGGCGACGGGGTTGCCGCGGAGCTTGTCGGGGATCGCCTGCGGTTCGGACGGGTCGATGCGGTACTTCGTGCGGAGCACGTCGACCTCGGCCGCGGTGCGGTGCCAGTCGAACATGCGCCACGGCTCCGACGGGAGTCGTCCGAGATCCTGCGTCCACGCCGGCTGCTCAACGGCGAGGGCTGCGCCGCGCTCCTTGAGGCGGACGCCGATGTAGTGGTGCCGCTCAGCGAGGTGGTCACGCCACTCGGCGGGCAGGAGCTCGTCCTGGTGGCGGCGGCCGTCGGCGATCCACGCGGGAACGCCGTCGACGGGCTCCCGGTCGACGACGCGGACGATCGGCTGACCGATCCCCTCGAGGGCCTTCTCGATGCGCCAGTGCAGCACCGCGGGGACGTCGTCGGCGGTGCCGAGCTCTCGCTGCTTGTACGCGTCTCGCAGCGTTGCGATCGGGTCGTGGCCGTAGTCCTCCGCGTGGCGGAGCGACGCGGCGAGGGCACCCCACGACTCCTGCGCCTCGAGCGACGTGGCGAGCTCGGCGCCGAGGGCTGTGGTGACGACTGCGCCGGCGCGGAGCTCGTCGGCGTGCACGGCGACGTCGGCGTGCTGGTCGATCAACGTCACCAGGTCCTCGACGCGGTCCTGCTCAAGGCGGATCGTCTCGTGAGCGGACAGCATCCGCTCCGAGCGGGCGGCGATCTGCTCGAGGGCGTCGGGGACGGTCGCGGCGTCGTCGAGGGCCAGGTAGAGCCGGTTGCTCTCCTTGCCGCGGGAGAGGGCGGTGTAGGCGTCCTCGCGGCTCATGGTCGCGTCGCCGAGAACGTGGGTGCGCTCGGTGGTGAGGCCCTGGGAGCGGCTGATGGTGCGGGCGTAGCCCACCTCGACGTGACGGCTGACGTAGCCGGCGGGGAGCTGGATCACGGCGCCGGACTCGGCGTGGGCCACGTCGAGGGCGCCGTCGTCGCGGATCCCGGTGACAGACCACAGGTCGCCGTTCTTGACCCGGTCGCGGCCGCCCTGGATCCGCAGATCGGACTCGTTGCGGCGGGTGACGATGGTGTCGCCGACGTGCGCGGCGAGCCCGTCGCGCAGCGGGACGGAACGGCTGGTGTCGACGTCGCCGGTGGAGATCCGGAACGCCTGCGCACGCGCGTTGAGGTCCGCGACGGCAGTGGCCGTCGGGGCGAGCATGAGGGACCGGGTGCCGGTGAGGGTGTCGTGCTGCCAGCCCTCGAACACCGCGGCGGTCATCCGTTCGCTGTCGCCGCCGACGACACGGCCGTTGTCCTGGTACCAGGCGAACGGGTCGCCGGCTCGCATCGGGTCGCGGAGCCGGAGGGACGCTTCGGCTTCGCCTGCGTCACCGAAACGGTGGACGTGCTCAAGCTGCACGGACCCCACCTCGCGGTCGATGAGCCGCAGCACGCCGCCGGCCTCGACAGCGGACAGCTGCCGGTCGTCACCGATCCCGCGGACCACGGCGCCGTACTGGTTCGCGATCGCCTGGACGTCGTCGAGGCGGAACGTACCGGCCATGCCGGCTTCGTCGACCACGATCACGTCGCCGGGCTTGAGCGCGTACTTCTCGGCGACCTCATCCTGCTGGTGGGCGACGATGAAGCCGTGGATCGTGGTTGCTTCGATGCCGACCGCGTCCGAGAGGACGGATGCGGCAGGGGCAGACGGGGCGAGGCCGATCATGCGCACACCGCCTGACTCCAGCGCGTCGTTGGCGAGCTTGAGTGCGGTGGTCTTGCCCGCGCCGGCGGGACCGATCCCCATCAGCAGCTGCCGGTCGGACGTCGCGAACGCCTTCGCGAGATCCCGCTGCCCCTGGTCGAGGGGACCGTCGTAGGCGGCCGCGACGCGCTCGAACACGTCGATCGACACGGACGCCATCGTGCGGGTGCGAGCGGCGTCGAGGAGGCGGTCCTCGGCCGCGAGGATGGCACCGGAGGTGTAGACGGTCTTGCCCTTGTGCTCGAACACCGACTCGCCGGTCGAGCGGGTCAGCGGCTTGAACGCACCGTGCGGGGACGGCGGCGTGAGCGAGATCGACCCGTGCAGGGCGGTCTTGGCGACCTGCTGCACGAGGGGCTCGGCGACGTCCTGATCCGGGATAATCTGCGCGAGCTGTCGGCGGGCCTCGGCCTCGATGACGCCGGCACCCCACACGGAGTACCGCTCCTCAACCGCGGCCAGGACGAGGCTCGCCCGCTCGTCGACGTCGACGGTCGGGACACCGAACCCGTCACGTGCGCGAGTCTCCGCGACGCGCCGCGCGGCGGGGAGGACCTGGTCGGCACGCTCCTGGCCGACGCGGGCAACGGCGTCGTCGTGGGTTGCCTGCGGGGACCGTCCGTGCTCCTTCTGCGGACGCGTCTCCAACGTCGCCTGCTGGGCGATGCGGATCTGCGCCTTCGTGTCCGGGGCGCGTCCATGGTCGCGCTGGTACTCCGCGGTGAGGCGTTCCACCTGCTCGCGGATCGACGCGGAGCGGGAGGAGAACGTCTCGAGCAGGTCGGTGTCGACGCCGGCGATCTCCATCACGGGGCGCTTGCCGGCGGACACGGTGCGGGCCTCTGTGGTGACGTCGAGGGCCTTCGTGACCTCGGACATGATGGCTGCGTTGTAGTACTCGGAGATGGGGACGTTCATGCGGTGTAGCAGCTTGGAGTCGATGGTGCGCCACTTGCCGTCGGAGCCCTGCACCTTGTTCGCGACCACGAGGTGGTCGTGCAGCTGCGGGTCGCCGTTGCGGGACTCGAAATGCCGGAACGCCGTCACCGCGACACCACCGTTGACCTCGATCTGCTCGACACCGTTCGTCCCCGCGCGGGTGGCAAGGGCTTCCCGCTCGAGGTAGGCGATCGTCGATGCGACGGCGCGATCCTGCGCCCGCTCGATGGCCCTCCGGGTCTCGTCGTCACCGAGTGCCCAGAGAACAGAAACGCTCTTCGCGGGTGAGCACACCAGGTCGAACCCCGCGACGGCCTGCTGGTCGGGCCGCGTTGCGGCGGTGATGTAGCGGCCGAGTTCTTCCTTGTCGGCGGGTTCGCGGCCCTTCGCGTCTCGGAACGCCTGGGCGCCCTCGCGGGAGCGGATGAGGCGGCGTTCCTCGGTGTTGGGCTCGTGTCCCTGAATGCGCTGGAAGGTCGCGTATCCGGCCTGGATGTGTCCCTGCAGGCTGTTCTCGTCGGCCTTGTAGACGTAGTAGGACCGGCCGAGCTTCGCCGCCCCCTGGGCCTCCTTGCCGCTCCTGCCGGCCTGCAGGGCTTCGGCAATGATGCGGTCCGCGTCGGGGTGCAGCCCCTCACCGAACAGCGCCTTCATCTGCTCTTCGGTGACGGTCCCGGAGACGCCGAGGACGGCGGCGCCGCCGCCCATCCACCGTCCCGGAGGGTTCCCGTCGGCGGTGTAGTAGTCCCCGAGCTCACGGTCGTGGTCACGCCGTGCGTCGCCAGTGGCGACCTCGGACGTGTAGTACGTGTACCCGTCACCGGCGGAGAGAACGTGCATCGTCATCATCCGCGGTCACCGCCTCGGGGACGTGTCACCGACCGCAGTCCATCCCAGCCGCGGTGCCGGCTGCTGACGGTCTGCATGGGGCGACTCTACCTCATTCATTTGTAATGCCTGAGGTGTGACGCGTTGATGACCGGAGGCTGGAGCGAGGAACGAGCGCAGGCTGAAGGGAGGGAGGCGTGGCCGGGAGGGTCGGAGTCGGTGGAGCGGAGCGGAATCGGCGGAGATCCGAGCGCGGTAGACAGGTGGAGACTGGGAGCGGCGGCCAGCGACGAGGAACGAGGAGCGTCGGGCCGTCCGCATCCGGGTCGATAACTGTCACAGGCCGCGCCGCAGGTGCGAGCTACACTGGGCGACAACAGAAGCGCCGCAGGGCACCGCTGATAGGCAGGTGCCGCCCGGTTCAGGCGGGTGGTGGCCGTTAGGGATTGGGGAGTGACATGACTCAGGTTCGGACGTCGGGGAAGCAGGCCGCAGCACGTAAAGCTGCGCGTGAGCGAGCGGTAGAGCAAGCAGCACAGTTCCGCCGCAGGCAGGAACAGCTCGAAGAGCTCGCGGCGGAGTACTTCGTCACCGTTGACGCGGTCGATGCGATCAACGATGACGCCGAGACGCGCATCCACAAAATCCGCGACGAAGCCGCCGCCGCAGTCACGGAGGCGGAAGCACGCGCGCAGGAGATCGTCGGGCGGATGCTCGACACGAAGGTCACTCGCGACGAGGTCGCCGAACGACTGGGCCTGTCCGTGCGCGATGTGAAGCGGAGCAAGCCGAAGGCGGCGCCAACCGCCGACGTGGACACAGGAGAGGCAGTAGGCGAGCCCCAGACCGCAGACGTCGACGACGCGCAGGGCGGCACCCACGAGTCGGTCGCGGCGTAGCCAGACGTGTGCCCGTGGTGCTTCGGTGAGTTCGACGATGAGGCACGGTACTGCCCGCGCTGCCGGCACACGCTGATGTATCTCCCGAGCGACTGGCGCAGCACCGGAGAACCGATGGAAATCGAACGGTGCCCGACATGCGAAGCGGCCTTCACCCGCGACGACAGCGAGTGCTCCGAGTGTGGGCGCCCGTTCCGGATCGGGCGCGGTAGCGTCTCTTACACGTGACACGGCCCTCGATCACTTGGATGAGTGATCGAGGGCCGTGGTGTGTGCTGTGGCCGTTAGATGTAGTTGACGTGCATCGACCAGATGGCGATTGCGATTGCGCCGCCCCAGAACGTCAGACCCGACCAGCCGAACACGATCCCGACGGTCGCACGACCGGGGATCGCCGTGCCACGGCAGAGAGCCACGATGCCGAACACAGCCGCGAGGATCGGGATCGGCAGGAGGAACCCAAACACCACCGACTGGATGCCGAGGAACACGCTCCAGCGCGACAGCCGCGTCCCCGCAACCTTCGACCTCACCCGTTGCGCCGGCTGCGGAGCGGGTACCCACCCGATCGGTCCGTAGTTCGTCATAGTCCTGTCTCCTTCGTGGTTGCCGGTGACCGTACCGCCGGCGTCCGACAGTGCTCGTCAGAACAACGTCGGAGTGCCCGTCGCGATCCCCGTTCGGCAAGCGCGCACCGCGGCCGCGTCCCACCCGTGGTCGCGGAACGCCTGGCGGAGCTCACGCGAGAGCCGGACCCGTTCCGACCGCGGCAGGCCCGCGATGCGGAGTGCGGTCGAGGCGTTGCGGTGGCGGCCGCGCTGAACACGCTCGAGCATGTTCCCGCGGTGCGTACCGGGCGCCAGGTGCGACGCCGCTTGGTCGACGTCGACGTGCACACACAACGGCACGTCGCACGCGTGCAGCAGCAGCACCCGCGGGTGCAGTGCGATGCCCGTCAGGTGCTCGAACAGCCACCGCTGGGGTCGCATGGCGCGCTGCCCGCCGTCGGGCTGTGGCACCCAGAACCGGCCGTATCCGTCGTCGCCGATCGCGCCAGTCCAGATCCAACAGTCCGACGCTCCCGGTCCCTTGACGACGTGCGTCCAGAAGCGCTCGGCGGCGGACGTGGGCTGCGGTCCGGGAGTCATCGGCGGAGCAGGGTCCGGATCGCGGTGGGGTCCGGGTACCCGTTCAGATGCGTGATCGCGGGCATGACCTCTTGGCCTGGGCCGGCTGTCAACGCGAGGTGGTGCGCCGTCTGCGCGAGTGTTGCGGCGAGGGTCCGCTCCCACTGGGGGTCGCCGGCGGACCGGGCGTCGCGCAGTGCCGTGGCGAGAGCCACGGCGAGGTCGTAGTTGTCCTGCACGATCAGGTCGTCGGTGCGGTCGGTCATGTCGGGCTCCTTGGTTACCGTTCGAGGTCGCTGCCGCGGGACTGCTCGGGCAGTGACGGCCACTGCTCCAGACGACTCGATAGGTCGGTGCTGGGCGCACGGGATGCGGCGTCGAGGTCGACGCCGGCGTCGCGCATCATCTCGAGGTCTTCACGCTCGAATGCTCCGAGTTCGCGACCGTCGCGTGCGGCATCGACGTGGGCGCTCACCAGGTGTGTGCGGAGGTAGTCCGCGAGGGGACGGTCGTTGCCGGCGACAGCGTGGAGTCTTGCGGTGCGGAGCTCGTCGACGTCGACACGTTCCCAGTCGATCGGGTGGCCGGCGCGTTCCGCGATCGCGCCCACGTAGGTGCTCTGCGATCTGGTGTTGCCGTCCCGGTAGGGATGGATCGCCGACAACTCCCCCCCACCGGTCCGCGAGGCGGTCCGCGAACGTGTCCGCGTCGAGGCCGGCGAGGTAGTCCTCCCGCTCGAGCTTCCCGAACAACGTCGACAGGTTCGCGTCGATGTACTCCGGCCGGCAGTACGGGATCCCCGTCCCGGTGGCCTGCACGTCGACGTCGCGGAGCCGTCCGGCGATGCCCGGCACCAGGTCGCCGAACATGCGCTCGTGGATGCTCTGCAGGTAGTCATAGCCGGGACGGTCCGGGACCGGTTCGGAGCGGACCTCGGCCATCGTGATCGAAGCGACGTCGTTCATCGCCTCGTCGAGTTCACGGTGCGTCCGGTAGCCGGCGGCGTTGATTAGCACCCCGCCGCTGCCGGGGTAGGTGTACTTGTCGTCGACGCTCATCCGCTCCCCCGCAGGACGTCGACGCTCAGCGCTTGCGGAGCGGAAACCCGTGCTTCGCTGCGACCTCCGCGCGCGCGTCCTCCGGCGACAACGTCCCCTCGAGGATGCGCCGGGCACGGCCGAGCGCTTCCGCGTTCGGGAAGTGGCCGGCGAGCTGCTGGCCCTTCTCGACCAGCGCCATCTCCTGCTCCACGTCGATCGTGCGGGCGGTGTTGTGCTCAGTGTTGATGCTCATGGGGACTCCCCTGCTCTGGGTCGATTCTACCAAGCGCTGTCAGCGCGCGGGGTGGTTGGGTGGTCAGGCGAGCAGCAGAATCGCGAAGACGATCGCGAAGAAACCGACACCTGCGCAGACGAGCCACAGTCGCACGATGATCGGGCTGTGGCGTGCAGCAGGCACGCGGAACCACACGATCACGCCCACGAGAGCGATGACGGCCGCAGCGATAGCCACGACAACGCACCCTTGTCCGAGAGTGTCAAAGATGTGCAGGGGCGGCCGGGTAGGGCCGCTGTTGAGTCCGTCCATGGTGGCTCCCTTTCTAGGCGCGGTTGCCGGCGAACTGGAACGGTCGCGCCGCCGTTGCCTGAGTCTCGGCCGGTGTGTCCCACTGGTCGGCCGCGCTCCCGCCGATCTCCGCCCGGATCTGCGCGGCGCGCTTGGCAGCGGCCTCGGCGCCGCGGTGCTTCTGCGCGGCGAGGAACTCCTCGATGGTGGCGTGGTCGCGTGCCGGGGGTCGGCGGCACATCTCGGCGTAATACCGGTCCGCGTCGTGCTCGGCCTGCTCGAGGCGGGCTCGCAGCTCCATGACCTCGGCGGCGAGGGCCGGGGCGACGAGCTGGTAGCCCATCATGAACCCCGCTTCGTAGACCTGGCGCTGCTGGTCGTCGAGTTCCCACGTGCGGACGTCCTCGGTCGGGTCCGCGGTAGCGGCGTCGATCGCGCGGAACGCGGTGACGGTGTCGCCGGCGTAGAGCTCGTCGACGGCTGCGCGGGTCTCCGGCTGGATCAGGTCGGGTCGGACGGTGGTCGGGCGTTCGAGCGTCATCGTCATCACGCGGCCTTCCCCGTCTCGATGAGCGCGGCGACGGCGTCGATCTTGTCGGGGCGGAACCCGCTCCAGGAGCCTGTCTCGGTGTCGGTGACGACGATGGGGGCGTTCATCCCGAGGGTGGTCTTCCACTCCTCGATCTGCGCCTGGTCGACGTCTTCGAGGTGCAGCTCGGTGTACTCGATGCCGGCGGATGCGAGAGCACGCTCCGTGGCCTTGCACATGCCGCAGAACCCGGACTTGGTGTAAACCGTGATGCTCATCGAAATCACCTTTTCGTAAAGTTTGTGATGCCGGGGACCCCTTCCCCGTTGCATGCGTCTATTCTATAACGCCGGGGGCTATATAGGAACCCTTTTCCCGGCCTTTTCTACGGTATTTTCTACCGGGCAGCACACCTACTGTCAGGTCATTGCATACGCATTATCTGGCACCAGGGCATGACGTTTACGAACGTACGGCTGGGGCATATATAACAGCGAGAGGGCTGGTAATCCCCGGGCGCATGAAACCCTATTTACGCGCACCGGTACCCGACAGGCATAGCGTGCAGCGCACTTCCCACGTCGCTCGTCCCGGCGGGGTTCACCATCCGTGGGACGGTCAGCGCTCCGGGCCGTCGTCCTCGTAGCCGATGCCTGCGCGGACAGCGAGTTCCGCGATCTGGTGCCGAATCTGGGCCTGCCGCTGGCGGAGGTGGTCGCCGGCGTGCGGGTCGTCGTACATGTCGACCAACCGTTCGGCGTTCATGTCGGCTGTCGCCCATTCTGTTTCCAACGCTGCGATCTGCTGCATGGCATCGGAGGCGGTAATAGTGTTGTTTGTCATTGTTCTTTCTCTCCCTCTCGTTTTTTGCCGTGAAGGCGACTTGTCGCCGCTAGGACGGGAAGGTGGAGTGCAACTGGTCGTGGAATACCGGACCGAGTGGAGCGAAGCGGAGCAAGGGAGGATATGCCGCGAAAGCCAGTTGCGCGGAGCCTGGACGTCCGTATGCTGCCGAAGGCTTCACGGTAAATAAACGCGGGCCGCAGACCCGGCAGGGCCGGCGTTCCGTCGCCGGTTCCATCAGCGCCGAAGGCGCGCCAGGGGTGTGGGGGCGGGCCGCCTCCACGGACGGCCGGAGGCCGGCCACGCCCCACGGCCGCCCGCCGGCGTGCACCCGGCCTGGGCGCGGGGAGTGCTCGTCGCCGTGGTGGTGACCTCGACGTCGTCGTGGTCACACTCCCAGAACGCCATGCGCACCTGGTCAGCGATCGACTCGGGTAGCTGCTCGTTCGTCCACGCCGTCGACGGGAACCGCACCGTCACCGTGACGGTCGTCATGGGCTCGGTGGAGGACGGCCCATGTCCGGCTCCGCCCCAGTCGTAGGCCCATGCGATCGCGACCTGGCCGACGGGTCCGCCGTGGTACCGGTCGAACACGGCGCGGTGTTCGTCGTCGTCGTGCTGCGGCGGCCGGGTGCACGTCCAGTGCGCCCCGGCGACGTCGTGCGTCGTCGCACCGCACACGGGCACGCGCGGGTCGACGTCGGCGCCGGGTGCCATGTCCGCGGCCGGGGCGTCCGGGTCGGTCTGTTCCTCGTGGAGGTCGGTGGGGCGTTCGTAGGTGATGATCATGCGGTGCTCCTTCGTAGAGTTCACGGGTCGGCCTCTGGTCCGGGGCCGCGGGTTACGGGCCGCGCCGCCGTCGCTATCGGCGGCGCGGCCCGTCTCACTCGGCCGCGGCCTCGTCGTCGTCGTCGGGCGTGAGGATCGCGGCGACCTGGTGCGCCGCCTTGAGGACGCGGGCGGCGGTGGAACGGATCAGGTCGGCGTCCGCGTCGGACCATCCGGCGACGTAGCCGACCGAGTAGGCGGCGGTGTCGAACCCGACGAGTCCGGCGACGACGTACGCGACGCTCTCGGCCTCCGTCTCCATGAGGCCGCGGTGCTCGGCGTACTCGGTCAGGTCGTCGGTGTGGCCAAGGACGATGTGCGCGAGCTCGTGAATCAGCGTCTTCGCCGCGTGCTCCGGCGACAGGTGCGAGCCGATGACGACGCGACGGGCCTCCGGGTCGGTGAAGCCGTTGCGGTGCTGCCCCGGCTCGGTGTGCTCGACGGTCCACCCGTCCGCGACCAGGTGCGCGGTCAGCGCGTCGATCACGCCGTGGTCATCCGCACCGGTCAGCGGCGCGGTGAGCGTCGACGGGTCGTCAGCGTCCGGGTCGATCGGGTCCGTCTGGGCGATGTCGAACACGGGCAGGATGGGGAACCGGGGGTAACGCTTCTCGACGTCGTCGCCGTTCTCGTCCTGCTCGGTCACCTTCTTGGTGCTGTAGCCGAAGATGCGGAGCGCCTTCTCCCCCTTGCGCACCTGGCGGCCGAGGGCCTGCCACTTCCGGAACCCGGCGACGCGCTCGGCGTCGGAGCGCTGGCTGAGGATCAACAACACGTTGTTGAGGCTGTAGGCGTGGAACGCGGACGCGAACTGCAGGAACGCGGTCCACCGGTCGGAGTCGCGCAGCGCCTCCACCTGGGTTGCGATGGACTCGTGCAGCGTGGCCGCCTGCTCCTTCCGCTGCTCCGGGGTCACGGCGGGGCGGCGGGTCTTGCCGGTGCGCTTCGCGGTGGTGGTGGTCATGGTCTGTACCTCCGGGGTCTCGATCGGTGAGGATGGGAGACGGGAGGGGGCGATTACGGTTCGTCCCCTCCCGCTCTGGGTCACTCCGCGGGCGGCGTGTAGGTGATCGTGTCGACGAACGTTGCGATCTCCACGCCCTCCAGAACGGCGGTGTTCGCGAGCGTCCACCCCAGCGACGCCGCGGTCTTGAGTTCCGCGTCCCGCTCGCGCAGGGCTGCCGTCCTCGTCTCGGTCGCGTCGTCGGCCTTGCTGACCACGGTCCGAATGGTTTCGATCTGGTAGCGCATGTGCTCTTCCTCTCTCTCTCGTTGTTTTGCCGTGAAGGCGACTTGTCGCCGCTAGGAGGGGAGGGCGGAGTGCAACCCGGAGGGCGGTGGGGGAGAGAATTTCGGCGCGAAATAAGGGAGCGAAGCGACCGCGTGCCGAAAATCTCGGAGGAGCCGGCGGCTTGCCGCTTGCGCGGAGCCCGGACGGACGTACGCTGCCGAAGGCTTCACGGCAAAACAACGGCCCGAAGGGCCTCACAGTGCCGGGCGGAGCCCGGTTCCCCTCGGAGCCGAAGGCGACTCCCGGCCCCCGGCCGGAAGCACTGAGCGGGACTGGCCCCTGCTGTGGGGTAGACGAGGTAGACCGCGCAGGCCATAACGTGAGGCAGAATCATGCGAGCGCATCGACGATGTGGCGCACCGCCCTGGGGGGCGCATCGTCGGTGCTGCACTCCGACCCGAGGGGGGACGTCATGGCACCACTGCGCAAGCACGCCGAGGAGATGCGCGACATGTACGGCGCCGAGATCCAGGCCGCCCGTGAGGCCGGCATCGAATCGTCGCCGCTGCAGCTGGAGTCATGGGACAAGTACGACGCGGCCGCGCGTAGCGAGGACCCCGCGACGCTGCTCGGCCCGGTCCCGCCGGCGCGAACCTGAGTCGCGACGGAGGGCGCGGCGTCGACCGTGGTCGGGCATGGACGATCGCACACCTCATCCGGACGATTCGCTCGAGTGGCTGTTCGCCGGGTTCGCGGACAGCCTCCAGGTCGACGTCGACGACCGCAGCTCGAGCGGCGGGCCCAACACCTCGGATGCTCCCCTGGCCCGCCGGAGGCGGTGACAGCCGCGAGCTCCGTCGAGCGGCTCCGGGGAGCTTCGAGGGGGCGAAGCCCCTTCGAGTCACGGCGCAGCCGGGACGCAGCCCACGAACACCCAGACGGACCGATGGGACATGTTCGGGGCCAGGTGGGACACGAACCGGGGCGGGGTGGGCGTGAGGGCAGCTGGCTGCGACCCTCACGCCGTGTCACCTACTCGGTGGCCGTGTCCTCGCCGTCCTCCGGCTCGGCGTCGGCCCCGTCGGTGTCGGGCTGGTCGGTGGCGGGCTGGATGTCTGCGGCCAACTGCTCGACGTGGCTCAGCGGGTACCCCCATGCGGCCAACTGGGTGAGGTAGCCGCGGCTGTGCTCGTTCGGGTACCGCCACCAGTTCCGGTCTGCCGTGTTCTCGAACCCGGCGATCACGACCGCGAGAGCCACGTGCATGCCCTTGGTGGGGTGCTGCTCGACCCATGCGCCCATGACCTCCGGCTCCCACCCGGACTTCTCGATCCCGAGCAGGCTCCGGACGCTGACCACGCCGTTGCTGTACCGGGTGGTGGCGTGTCGGGTGAGCGCCAGGCCGAGGAACCGGGCGGCGTCCTTCGGCGCGTTCTTGCGCTGCAACAGGCCGGTGACCCACTCGCGGCGCACGTCCTCCGCGGCGTCCCACGCTTTGTTGTTCGCGATCAGTTCGCGTCGTTCGGCCTTGCGGACCTCCGCTTCGGCGGCGGCGTCCTCGTCCGACACCGGTTCCGCCTGGGCGGCGGTACCGGCCGGGACGTACGCCGGGCTGCGGCGGGCGTGGACGGTCGGGGTGGTGCACACCGGGCGGGCGACGACGTCGCCGTACTGCATCACCTCGAACGCCGCGCCGGGGCACTCGGCGTGCTCGTCCTCGGTAATCGGGGTCCGCTCGTCGTAGTCGGTCACGTCGTCACCAGCGTTCGTGAACCGGGAGAGGACTTCGTAGTCGTCCTCATCGGTCACGACCCGCTTGCCCGCGGCAGTCAACTCCGCGGTGAGGGTGGCCACCGCGGCGGCGCGTTCCCGATCGCGGCGCAGCCGCGCGGCGACGTGAGTCAACTCGTCGTCGTCGTAGCCTTCCTCGATCCACCCGGTCAGTTCCGTGATCGCTTCGGCGTCGCCGTCGAACTCGGCCAAGATCAACGCCTGCGTGAACGTCGCCTGACCGGAAGCGACCGCGGTCGCCGCGGCGTCCGACTTCGCCACCGCCAACGTCTGCTTGACGGTGTCCCGCTTCGTGCCCGTCTCGCGGGCGATCGCGGTGACCGACAGGCCTTCGATTTCCAACTGGCGGTAGGCAGCGAGCCGGTCACCGTCCGTCAAGGCGGTACGGCGCTCGTTCGCGACCAACTGCTCCGCGATCCGCGCCGCGGCACCGTCGCCGCGCTCGGTGACGAACACCGGGACGTTGCGTCCGGCCTCGCGGGCGGCGAGGACGCGCATCTGGCCGTCGCGGACCACCACGGCCCCGTCAGCGTTCCGGTAGCCGATGGTCGGCAGGAGCACACCGTGACGCTTCACGGACGCCAGGAACGCGGGGTCGAGGTCGGCCGCGGTGCGGACGTTGTCCTCGATCACCACGTCCCCCGCGGGGACGTGCACCAGGTCCACGCCGGTCGCGGCGGGAGCCGCCTCGGCAGGGGCCTCGATGATGTTGGCGTCGGTGGTCGTGTCGGGCTGGTCCGTCAGGTGGGTGACGGTGATGTGTTCTGCAATGCTCATTGTCTTGCTACGCTTTCCGGTAGTGACCGGGTGCAGGTCCTGGCAACTAGTCCTTGTCAGGGATTCCGCACCCGGTCTTTTCTATGGGTGCTGCTGGTGTGTTACTGGTGGAGCGCCGCGGTCAGGGCTTCGGCTCGGTCGAGCGCCGCGGCTGCGTGCTCGAACGCAGCCATGACCGCCTTGTACTGATCCGGTGACAGCGACCGGACGTCCCCGGCCCGGTCCGCGGTGAGGAACACCACCGACCCGTACAGCGGGGCCGCGTGCCGCGGCCGACCCAGGATCACCGCGGCGACGGTCGCCAGCGGGTTGACGTCGGCGACGTACGCGCCGTCGTCATCGACCCACGCCTCGATCTGGTTCGACAGGCGGACCACGTCCACCGCGCCGCACCCGATCTGCTCCTGCAGGCCCGCGAGGATCGACTCCCCCACGTTCACCACAGCGCCGTCCACGCGACCATCCGCGGTTGCTCGGATACCCATCAACTTCATGTCGTTCTTCCTTCCCTTTCGTTGTTTGCCCGTGAAGGCACGAAGTGCCGATCAGGGAGGGGATCGGAGTGCAACCCCGGAGCCGGAACGCTCCGGAAAGTTCCTGGAGGAGCGCAGCGGGGGAAGGAAGTTTCCGCGTGCGGGCCGAAGCGGAGCGGGTTGCACGGAGAGAGCCGACCGTACAATCGCCGCAGGCTTCACGGGCAAACAACGAACCCGCAGGGTTCGACCAGCACTGGCCGGCGAAGCCGGTTCCCCTCAGTCGGACAGTCCGCCGAAGGCGGGGCAGCTTAGACCAGAACAGTCCGCCGGCACGGCGGCCCGCTGAGGTCTTTCACCTCGAGCTGCGGGACACCGTCGACGCGCTACTCCAGGCATGAAGCGGCCCCAGCCTGCGGGGGATGCAGAGCCGGGGCCGGCTGCCCGGACCGTTGGGGGGAACAGTCCAAGTAGCAACGCTCGAGGCGTTGGGGGGAACAGCTCGAGCGCACATCAACGGTATCCCTAGAGCGCCTAGCAAGTCGCGCCGTCGCGCTATGAGGCTGCTGAGCCGGTGCAAAGCCGGAGAGTGCGCCTGGTGACGTGCTCGCGCGGGATCCAAACGTGGTGCACGAACCCCATGTGCACCAGCTGCACGTGACGACCGCGCCGGCGTCACGCTCGACGAGCCCAGGGCAGCGCTGCTCCCCCGGCGTCTTCGTGAACCGCACCGGCACATGCACCGCCGGGTACCCGTCGACGGGCGTCGACGACGCCGGCGCGTCGACGCCGAGGGGCTGGTCCTCTGGCGGATCTGGATGCGACGGCGGTGACCACCGGTGCTCCTCTACCGGCGCGGCCGTCACCGGTCACGTCCCGGCGTCGTGACCGCGCCCCGCCATACCCACACCCGGTACGTCGACCCGTCCCGACGGGTGACCTCGACCTGCACGGCGCGGTCCGTGTACGCGAGCACCACGGCGCGCTCCTGGTCGCGGATCTCCACGAACCGCAACCACACGTCGACGCTCTCCCCCGCCCCGTCCTGGACGGGCCCGGAGCCGATCTCCTCAGGGGTCAGTGTCACCGGCGCTGGCCGGGTCAGGAACTCGTTGATCGCCGCACGTGAGACGTCAGTCCCGTAGCGGCGATTCTTCGACATCGGGCCATGATCCCACGTGTTCGAACGTATGTTCGAACAGTGCGCGTCATGACCGCCGCTCGTCCTGCACCAGCCGGATCTTCAACAACTCCCGCTGCAACGCCGCCTGCCGCTGCGCGTAGTCCGGCGCCGAGCGGTCCAGAAGATTCCACGCCTTAATCGCTCGTCGACGCGCGGCCGCGAGCTCGTCCACGGTCAGCCACCGCAACGCCTCGAGCTCATCGTCCACCCGCGGAGCGTAACCCGATGAACAGGGCACACCCCCTCCCCACTACCGGCCACCTCGAGCACAGACGGCCGACGTCGGACACCATCCACGGCCCATTCGATGGCCTGCGCAGCGCAGCGGAGACAGGGCGCAGCCGCGCAGCGGCCGACTCTGGTGTCGATCGCTGCGACGGTGCCAATGCCCCACTGGTCCGGCACCGTCGCCGCGACCTCACCGCGAACGGACGGCGAGCCGAGGACCCAGGAGCAAGCTCAAACCGAATCCGAGCAGCAGGCTACGCCGTGCATCGCTTCGGTGCTAGCCCTGATACGTCACGAGTCGATGTCCGGCTGGGAACGCGGCGGACCATGGAGTGGCCACGGCACCGAAACATCGAGCTCCGCCCAAAGTTCCGCCGCCGACCGGCTGTGTCGAGCGTCGATGTGCGGGTTCGCTTCCAGAGCCGCGACCGTGAGGAACCAGGTCACCTTGTCGAGCAGGTCCGCATACGCCGCCTGGCCCTGCCGGGCAGCATCGATGATGGCTGCGATCTTCTGCACTTGCCGAACGGTCACCGCGACCGGTACATCGTCGCCCGGCTGCGGACCGTCAGTGCTTTTCTGGTACTGCTCCATTGAGTCGATGCGTGCCTGCGCCAGCGACTCCTCGGCAGCTGTCGGCATCGTGAAGTCTGGGACGTACGTGATGTTGAGGACCACGGCGCTCGACCTGATCGGGGTGGAGGCCGACGCTCTGAACTGCAGCTCCATACCCGAAACATCCCGTCCCCCCTCGGTCGCCTCGAAGATGGGCACAGTGGGCGGATCAAAAGGGAACCCTTCGGTCCCAACGTCGTTGAATCCGTCGATGTCGTGCGCGATCTTCAAGGGCGAGTCGAATGGAGCGACATGATCCACCAACCCGTACGCGCTGATGACGATGAGTGTCACAGGGTGGTCCGGAAGTTGAGCCTCGATCATCCAGGAGTCCATCCCGTCAGGGTAGGAGGTCGAGGGGTCCAAGCGCGCGATTTCCCGTCCCGATAGACGATCAATGCTGACCGCGTCAGCGGGCGCGCCGTGACGCTACTGCACGGCCTCGCCGCGCAGCTGCTGTACAGCTCGCTCGCCCGCGGCCGCTTCTCGGTACTCGATGCCGGCGGTCAAGTCCGCCCAGTAACGCCTGCGAACAACGCCGCGCGCCCAGACAGCAACACCAACAACGATGCTGATGACAAGCGCGACGCACGCCAACGTGATCAAGTTGTCGGAGGTGAGGGTGTGCCACCGTTCCGGCGATCCGTCGGCCACCGCCGCTACCGCGCTTACCCACGACAGCGCGGACGCCGCGGCGAGGAGAACGAGCCCCGCGATGAAGTACGTGGCCATCCCGATCCAGAACGCTCCCCAACCGCCGACGTACGTTGGGACCGTGGGGTAGCCACGCAAGAGAGCGTCCCTCCGCCGGCGGCGAGCCTCCATTCGTTCACGCACGTCCAGGATGACGCCGAAGACAGCTCCGACTAGGCCGAGTGTGAACGCGAACAAGAACGCTCGCTGCAACAGCACCGGGTGCTCATACAGGGGCAGCAGTCCAAGGAAGATCATCGCAAGGCTGGTCAAGAGAACCAGACGCTGGGCTTGGCGCGCGGAGCGGTCGCCTCGACGGTTCCACAGCCACAGCGCCCCCAATACGATCAACGTGTTCAGAACCACCCACACGGCGGCACTGACAATCGCATTCACCATCCGGTCCTCCCTTGTTGGCAGGACTGTACCTCAAGCGGGGGACGTTCAGCAGAACGGCCAGTCCACCCCCAGCGAACCGACTGACGGCGTCCGCGAGCTCCGACTGCGTGATTGGTGTGCCAGCCGGGAAGAACACCACTCTGCCCGTACGCATCCACCTTGAGCAGCCGATATCGACAAGATTGCCACGACTCCTCCGAAGGCCTGCGCAACGCAGCGACGTCAGGGCATACCTCGCTGTGTGCCCCGTTCGCCGCACTTTGGTGGGCAGTTTCCTCCTCCTCCCAGAGGATGATTTCGTGACGGAACGTCATTGCGCCCTATCGGTGCGGCCTACCAGGGCGTAGACCTGTCCCCGTCGGACACGCTCCGGCTCCGGTAGCAGTCCGGCATCTCCGCCGCGCGGCCCGGATTCTTGCTGAAGGGAACAGCAATGACTCATCGTTCATGGCGCCCATTGGCCGCTGCAGGAGCAGCAGTCGTCGCGCTCGGAGCACTCGGCGCAGGCGCCCCCGCGCTGGCCGACACCGCACCCAAGGTGGTCACCTCGACTGCCCCGATGGTGTCGAAGGGCTACGACGCGAAGGTCGCCGAAGCGCACGGCTTCAAGATCGTCACCGCCGCCGACGGCACCCAGAGCTCCGTACCCGTCACCGACGACGCGAAAGCGCTCGTCGCCGCTTCCAAGCCGACCGGTGTGCACGTACTCAACACCGTCTCCGGCGACTGCGGCTCCTCCACAGTCACCGCGTACTACACGAGCCCCGCGAAGGTGACCGTGTTTACCAGCTACAAGGTCCGCCTGACCTCGGTCTCGCAGAACTGGCACGTCAACGCTGTCCCCGCCGCAACGGGGAAGATCGCACACGTGTTCAACTTCTCCGGCCTGAACAGCAGCCCCAGCTGGACCGGGCAGCCGCAGACGGCGACGATCGCGTACTCCGGCAGCGGCGGTGACGCGCAGGTCACCCTCGGCTCGTACGCAATCCTCGTCGACGGAGACGTCTGCTACTCCGGCGGCCCGTTCGACACCTGGTGAGCACTCACGCCGGCTGATAGGTGAACGCGGTTGGATACCGGTCCGGGTCCAACCGCGTTCGCGCGCCCACCGTCACCGAACTGACCCCGTTCCACTCCGCGCCATCCGACGTCGCGAACGGCATCACGAAGATGCTCCGCAGCCCCTTCCGCCATGCCGCCGCGACCGAGTCGACAGCGACCCGTTCCGGCGTCTGGAACACATGCGTGGTCTTCAACGCCTCGAGCTGCTTCGTCCACGCGTCGTACGCGGCGACGTCGATACCGTCCGTGCCGTACTCCGTGAACCACCACGACGGACCCGTGTACCCGAAGTGCTCCGCGAGGTCGAACTCCTCGGTGCTCGAGCCAGGTAGCGGCCGGTGGTACCAGTAGAAGTTCTGCTTCCACGCCGCCTCCCACCGGGCTGCCGCGGTCTCCGCCGACAGGGACGCCGGCCGCGCCGACGACCCGACAGCCGGTTCGGGGTCCAGCGCCGGCACCTGGATCCAGTTCTCTATCCGCCACGCGTGACGGACATAGAGCAACTGCATGAACGGGGCGGGGAACTCCTCGATCACCAACGCCATGTCTTGTGGCCACGCCGACTCGATGGGCTGATCCGAACGCATCCTGTCTCCTCCCGATCACCCCGAAGGGCCTGTGGATAACTTCCCACCATCAGGCGTCGATGTCGAGAGCCACAGCCCCGCGCACACCCTCCTCAGAGGATCGGGCGCGGGCCGCCCTTCGGCGGATGCAGGACGGCTGCGGCGGACGCCGCGCGGAGCGCGGCGTCGTGGATACCCTGCTCGCGTTCATCGCGTGGCCAGTCCCGCAATACCGCCCACACCGAACCGCCCGACTCCAGCGTCTGCACGCCGCGACCGACCTCACGCCCGACCTTGCGCGCAAGCGCACGCCACCGCTCGGGCGGCAGCCGGAGATCGCCAGCTGCGACCTGCGCACTCCCCTGCTCCTGGAACCCGGTACGGATCGCGTCCGCCGCCACTCGCTCAATCCGGTCCGCCATCGCATCACCCATTACTCCACCGAACCACCTTTCGGCTAAGCGGATAGCCGAACCTTGGCCGTCACCGCGAGTCCGTTAGCCGATCCGCTTGCGCGCGATGTGAGCAGAATTCGCCCTGCCGGCATCGCGAGATCGCACCTGACTCACGCCCGAGCTCCGCAACCGCTCGCGACCGGGTGAGATTTGGAGTGATCTTCCCTACTGACGGTTCAACAACGATGCTGCGGTGCGTTCGAATGATCTTGGAATGCTTCCGGCGCGCTCCCTGAGCCGGGCGTATACCCGCGGCACGAACTGGGTCCCACCGGGTGACTGATCCCACCCGGTAGCAGCTCCACCACCAACCGGATACGCGGCACCTCGTGCGGCCAGCGCCCCCTAGCGCTGGCCGCACAGCCCTCCCCCACCGTGACCGTCTCCCGCGCCGCGGGCTTTGTGGAGATGTCGGACGTTGGGTGAATAATTGTCACTAGCGCTTCCGCGCTGACCGACACTAGAGACGAGGACATTCGTGACACAGACGGCCTCCGCATGGCTCCAGGACACAACCCGGGCCTGGATCCCCTCGTCCACGCAGTTCGACGGCGCACGACGGCACCGGACCGAGATCGAGAACAAGCTCGACGCAAAGCTCGGCGTCTACCGAATGTTCGAGATCGGGTCGCTCCGCCATGGCACCGGCATCCGCAGCTACAGCGACGCCGACTACTTGGTGTCCCTGAAGGGAACCAAGCCCGAGTCTCCCTGGACGGCCCTCAACAATGTCAAGAGCGCCCTGCAGGAGCGGTTCCCGTTCACCACGGTCGTCGTCCGACGACCGGCGGTGGTTTGCCGGTTCGCGGACGGTGACGTGGAAGTCGTCCCGGGCTACATCACGGACAGCGGCTACTCGATCCCAGACCCCACCGGCGGGTGGATGAAGACACACCCCGATGACCACAACACGTGGGTGAACACCGTCAACAAGAAGTTCGACGGCGCTGCGAAGAAGCTCGCTCGGCAGGTCAAGATCTGGAAGTACCAGAGGAACGTGCCGGTGTCGTCCTGCTACCTCGAGATGCGCGCAGCGAAGCACATCGACGGTGAGTCCTCGTACTCCGCGGTCTGGGACCTACACGCGGCGTTGAAGAAGATGCACGACGCCGAGCTCGCCGCCATGAACGATCCGACTGGTCTGGGATCCCGGTTCACCGCAACATCATCCGATTCCACCCGCACTGATGCGCTGTCGAAGCTGGACACGGCAGTCTCTCGGGCGCGCAAGGCGAAGGAGTACGACGCGGCAGGGGATTCTGTGAACGCCATCGCGCAGCTGAAGCTGCTCCTCGGCGTCTGATGCCCATGGCGCACGCGGAGTACACGCCGCCGGAGAGCGCCGTCATCAAGCAACGCCAGAACGAGGCTGGCGCGCTCCGACTACTCATCGCGCAGCGGCGCCTCTACACGCGCGCCAAGGCCTGGCAGGGCATCCGATGGGTCGGGCTGCTCGTGCTCGGCCTCGCAGCCCCGTTCGTGGCGTTGCTGGTCCCGAGCGCAGCAGTGGTCATCGGCGCGATCACCGGGGCGTGGCTGTTCGCTGGACGAACCCTCCTGACGGTACTGGAGGCCCGCACGATGGTGAAAGCCGCCTGCGTGCAGGAGGAGCTCGACCAGATGCTCTTCGCCATGCCCAGAACCATCACCCGGTCTGAACGGCCAGAGCCCGAGGAAGTAGCGCTCCTGAGCGGCAGGGACGACCGCCTGCACCAGATCGCGGCGAAGGAGAACCTGCTCGACTGGTACCCGATCGACCCGGCTGATGCCGGTGCGGTATCCGTCGCGATCGCCCAGCGCAGTAACGCCTCCTACACCGGCCGGCTCATCCGCACCACGGTCATCATCTGGGCTGCGGTCGCGGTCCTATGGACCGTCATCCTGATCGTTTGGGCGTCCGTAACAGACATCACCCTGTCGGACTTCCTCCTCGGCGCGCTGTTCCCCGTCTTGCCAGCGGTTCTCGACGTCAGCGAGTACCTCGTGAGTACCTGGAAAGCTGCCCGGGACCGCTCCGACCTCGCCGCGACCATCGCCCTGCGCCTGTCCCCGGACCAACCCGCGATCGACGGTCAGGAGCTTCTGGTGTGGCAAGAACGGCTCTTCGACCTCCGTCGAACCACCCCACAGATCCCCGACTGGCTCTACCGGATTACCCGCCGACGCAACGAACGAGCAATGCACGCCGCTGCAGCCACGCTGCGCGGCAACGGCTAACGCAGCGGTACACAGACCACGGGGGCGACCCGACACCCGATAAACCGCTCCCTACGCCAGACCGCTCGGCCTAGACCGGACGTGTTCCGAGTACCCCCGGAACAGCGGACTGGGCATCGATCCACGCCCGAAGGTCGGGAGCGATGTAGCCGGCAACGGTGAGGATGTCGCCGTACCGAGCATGAAGATCCTCCGACCAGATGCGATGGTGGTGACCGATGCGGTTCCGGAAGTCACGAAGCCGACTGATCGGTTCCCGCACAGTGCTTTGCGCGCGGTCCGGGGCATGCGGGAACCCAGTGGCGATGTCCGGCCAGAAGACCATCTGGCCCTGCGACACCATCTGATGCCAGAACCCGAACGAGATCTCCGAGATCACCTGGCTGGGGGTGACCGGCTTGTGGTTCTTCGTCACACGTCGTTTCGCTGTGTCCACATCGACGTACGGGTACCTGTGTTTTGCCGGCGGATTCCGTCGGCCGAACTCATGGTCGTCGTCGAAGATCCAGTGGCTCGGTCGTCCCAGGCGCGTATGTCGGATCGTCATACGCTCATCAATCGTGTTGCGGAGCGCGACCTCAAGGTGCCCGAGTGATCCCCAGAACGCCGATGCAGCATCGACGTTCCACTCGTACAGCGCCTCAGCCTTTGCCGTGTCGTTACCCGCGGCCGCGAGGTAGTGCTTCAACCGATCCGGTCCGAAGTGTCGCTCGAAGAACGCCCAAGACTGGTTGCTCATGCTCCCCCACCTGCGTATAGTGTTGAGTCAACACCCCGGAACCGTCCCTGTAGGCCACCTGTTGGTCAGATCACACGGCCGGGGTTCTGCTTTTCTACCAGGCATGTGACATTGCCCGCGACCCGGCGAGGTCCGCTTCACATGGGTGGCTGGGACGCTCGGGCCTGACCAACTACTAGGCGCCCCCGATCCGTATGCGTCGGCTGGTCGGCCGCCAGCGGAACCGTCCCGGACTAGACATGGCGTCGCGGCGCCCCAAAAGCGCCCACCCCGGCCGCTGACGATTACTGGAGCCATCCGTCCGCGCCGAGCGTCACCACACTTTCTGGGTTCAAAGCCGATGCGCGACACGAGTGTTGAACGAGGACGGCCGCGCAGAGGCGCGCAACGCTTCCCGGCTGTACCGCACGAGTGTCCGATAGCCGATCCTTCAGTGCGACATCGGCGGACGTTTGATGCGGGGAATAGCAAGTGCCGCGGCGACCGCGATCGTGGTGGCCGACATGGCAGCTGCGCCGGCGATGCCAGACGAGCCAACGACGATGAGGCCGGCCACACTCGTCCCGAGTGCAGCGCCTCCGACAGCAGCCACGACGACCAAGCCGTACGCGCTCGCAAGCATCCCCGGCTGCACGACGTCGTCGAGCGAAGCGGATAGGAGGATCGCCACCGGGCTCGACAGCGCCCCGGCGATGAACACCAAGGCCGCCACGAGCACGAGCTGGTCAGCAACGAGCGCCAATGCCGCGTACCCGCTCGCGGTCAGCGCCAGAGCAGCGACCAGGTGCGACCGCCGACTGCCGGGCAACGGGCGGGCGCCCACGAGCAGCGCACCAACCGCTTCACCCAGCGCCAGCGCCGCCAACACCGGCCCCGCCAGTCCTCGGCTCCCGACCGCCTGTGCGACCGCCGGCACGATGACGGTCAACGACCCAGTCGCCATGCTCACCAGCCCGCCGATCGCGAGGACCCGGCCGAACGTCGCCACGCCGGCCATTCCAAGGGGCGGCCCGGAACAGCGCGCGGGAGCGCTTTCCCCCGTCGAGAACGCCAGCAGGAGCCCCGCAGACACGATCACTGCCGCGACGATCACGAAACTCAGACGTCGACAGGCAGAGGTCGCCACAAGGCTCGCCACCACCGGCCCGACCGCGAGTCCCGCTTGGAACGCGACCGAGAGCAGCGCGTAGGCGCCGGCGCGTTCCCCCGGCTCGGAGAACGAGCGCGGGATCGACGCTCGGAGTGCTGCAGCAAGGGCCGGAAACGACACCCCGGCTCCAGCTAGGAGGACCGCCAGCGCCGCCGAAACCGGCGCTACAGAGACCGCGAGCATGAGGCCGCAGCTCACACATGCGCTGATACCCACGACCCAACGCGCACTGACCCGAGCCATCAGGGCCCCCTGCACCGGGACGCCCACCGCGTTCG
The DNA here is from genome assembly GCF_007673235.1 of Curtobacterium pusillum. Classification (GTDB taxonomy): domain Bacteria; phylum Actinomycetota; class Actinomycetes; order Actinomycetales; family Microbacteriaceae; genus Curtobacterium; species Curtobacterium pusillum_C. Next base: position 447 of record NZ_VDZH01000008.1, on the reverse strand, counting down.
CCAGACCGAACGCGCCAGCGGCGAAAGCTCCGCCGACCAGGGACGTTCCGGAGGAGAGGATCAGCGACAGGGGGATCATCCCGAGCGCAATAGCCGAGAGGGCAACCGATCCGATACCGGCGACGAAGGGCCGATCTGCGAGGAGACGTTTATAGACGACAGCCATGAGAGCTCCACGAACGGAGCCCACCCACCCGGGAGACACACTCCCAATCCGCCGACGGAAGCGCCGACAGCGCCGATCGTACGCACACCGCGCGGGTCATGTCGACGTCTCGGTAGCCGATCGGCTATCAAGACGGCGCTGGTCACGATGCGGTAACGGGGTACGGGATTCCAATCTCCTCGCCGGAGGGCGCCGAATAGCTTGCACAGACCGGGAGTCACCCGGAGCGCTCACCAGCCGCACATCGCTGGTTCTCCACCCTCGCACGGGGTGTGTTCGGC
>NZ_VDZH01000007.1:16903-143974 GCF_007673235.1 Curtobacterium pusillum | reverse complement strand
GAACGGCTGCACCACACCCGGGTTCGAATCCGTGACCGTGACCCGAGTGGTGCCACGCACCGCTTCGCCGCCCTGCGGGGTGTAGATCGTGTCGAGGACGTAGCCGACTCCGAAGTTCAGGTCCCCACCCAGCTGGGACCACTTCCCGTCCGCACCGACGTACGTGTCGATGATCGTCCGCGGCGACGCAGTCTGCGTCTTGACCTGCACACGAGCGCCCGGCTCACCAGTACCCGAGAACGTGATCCGCTTCGACGACGACTCCACCGTCGACCCATCCATCGGCGACGCGATCACCAACGGCGCCACACTGGACGCGCCCGGGTTCAGCGTGACTTCCGCGAGGGTGGTGTTGTTGCCCTTCGACAGCTGCGACGCGACCAGGGTGTGCTTGCCAGCATCCAACGACTCGGTGGTCTCCAACGACCAAACATCGTTCGCCAGGACCCGCGCCGTGCCGAGCTCCTTCGAGGAACCCTTCTCGGTGACCGTCACCAACGCGCCCGGCGTGCCACGGCCAGTCATCTCGACCTTCCCACCAGCATGCTCAGCATCCGGCGCCGGCGACACGATCGACACGCCCCGGCCGTAATCGATCGGCAACGTCACCGGGGTGGTCTCCTCGAACCCACCACCGGGCTTGTCGAACCGCTGCCCGAGCGTGATCGTGTACTCCCCACCCTGGTCCGGCGCCGGCATCCGGAACGAATACGTCCCGGTCGTCCCGATCGGCTGGATCGTGTCCGGCTTCCCGGGACGGTGCACCACCACATCCGCGTTGGCCTGCCCGGACCCCGACACCAGCACCGGCACGCTCGGATCCGACGAGAACACCGCCGACGCCGTCAACGGTGCAACCGCGAGGTCCACCTCAACCTGGATCGGGTCCCCGACCCGCTCATTGTTCAGGAACTGCTCGACCTTGACGGTCTGCTTCCCGAGCTTCAGGCCCGTCAGCTCCTTCGACCACTTCCCCTCAGCGTTCGCCTTCGCCGGGATCGTGTCATTGATGATGATGTCCGCATTCGGCTCCGCATATCCCTCGAGCGTCGCCGTCCGACCAGCAACATCAACCGAACCCGCACGCACCACACCATCGAACAGCGGAACGAGCTTGCTCATCTGGCCGTCGTTCACGACCAGGCGCGTCCCAGCAGTGTTGACACGTAGCGGCGCATAACTACCCGCTTTGAAGATTTCGCCGGTGTTGAGCACCTCCCACTTCTGTGATGCAGCGGAAGTCGAACATGTGCTGATGACGGCGTTGTACGAGCCGCCGTCTGCGATGCAGCTGGACGTGCCTGCAATCTGGAACTGCCCACGCTGGCCAGCCGCAGGGATCGTGAACTGCGTAGCGTTGGCCCTGGCCTGGGAGGCGGTCGAGTAGCTCGAGACCGTGAGGTCAGACTTCACGGCGTAGAAAGAGCCGTTCGTCGCGAAGACGAAGGGAACCGTACCCGACGGGAACGTGGTGGCGGTCGCGGTCGCGGCGGCGGTGCCGAAGCTGAGGCCGGAGACGACGGTGGCCGCGGCGAGACCAGCCGCGCCGATGGACTTCAGGGCTCGAGCCCTGTTCTTGTGAGACATGTGCATCTTTCAGGACAAGCCACGCGACGGCGGCCGTGCGGGAGGGAAACACACACGCGATGGCTGAGCCGTCACGGCATGCACATCCAGAATATCACGTGACATACCAATATACGAACGCGATACCGACTCGAGACCTGCTGAGAGTTGAGTGCGAACGACGCAACCGTGGTGCGCGCCGTCGACCGGGGAAGTGATCGTGACGGCACCACCGTACTGAGCGTCGACGTTCGCCGAGCCACCGTTGTCGTCGCCGATCTGCTGCGTGACCGTCAGCGACTGCCGACCACCGGTGTTCGGCGCGTCGACGGGGATCGAGAAGGCGCCCGACGGATGGTCCGCCGTTCCGGAACCGATGATCTCGCCCTTGGCGTTCGTGATCGTGATCGTCGCGCCGGCCTCACCCGTGCCGGTGACCGTGGCCTTCTGCGAGAAGTCCTCGTCGAACACGACGTTCAGGTTCTTGAGCGCGCTGTAGCTCCGGCAGTTCCGAGCGTGGGCGCCGCAGAGCGTGGCACGCTCACCGCTCTGGGTGATTCCGAGATCGTGCTGATGCTGTGCGATTCGCTGCCTGCGGGACGAGGCCGAGTCGCACGGCCCTCGGTGCCGGTCGGTAGGGTTGCGCCGTGCCACCGGACTTCGCCGACCTCTTCCGCCGCCGCACCGACGACACGGCTGACCTCATCGCGATCGACGGTACCGATCGCTTCATCCTCGACGAGGCGCCGCACGTGCACGGTGATGCGCTCCGCCAACCTGGCGGCGTCGCGGTGGTCGACGATCGCCACGGCGTCCTCACCCTCGGCGCGATGACCGTGCACGGCGCGTCCGACGTGCGGGTCGTGCAGGACTCGCTCGTCGGCGTCCGCGCACTCGAGGCGAACGCTGGCACGTTCGGACGGCGAGGGTTCCACCACCCGGCAACGCTCAAGCAGGCCTTCACGGACGTCCGACTGGTCCTGCTCCGGCTGACGAAGTCGAACGACCGACTCGACGAGATCACCAGAGCGATCGCCCGGTACGCCGCCCCGGACGTCGTGCTCCTCTGCGGCGGCATGACGAAGCACATGTCCCTCTCGCAGAACGACGTCCTCCGTCGGTACTTCGGCGACGTCACGGCATCACGCGGCCGAGGCAAGTCACGGCTCCTCGTCGCCACCGATCCCCTGTCCGCGCAAGCCGCGCGGGCCGACACGACGAACCCGTGGCCGCGTTCCGTGCACGTCGACGACCTGGGCATGACCCTCGCCGCCCACGGCGGGGTGTTCGGTGGCGCCTCACTCGACCAGGGCACCCGGGCACTCCTCGACGTACTGGACCGCGCCGTGCCGACGGCACGGACGGCGGTCGACCTCGGCTGCGGGAACGGTGTCATCGCGGCGACGATCGCGCGTCGGCGGCCCTCGATCCGCGTCGTCGCGACGGACGTCTCGGCGTCCGCGGTCGCCTCGGCACGGGCGACCGCCGCGGCGAATGGAGTAGCGGACCGGATCGAGGTCGTCCGGAGTGACGCCGGTGACGAACTCGCAGCGGGTTCCGCACAGCTGATCCTCTGCAACCCGCCCTTCCACGCGGACACCACGGTGAGCACCGATGCCGCCGAGGCGATGTTCCGGAACGCGGCCACGATCCTGCAGCGCGGCGGCGAGCTGTGGTGCGTCTGGAACTCGCACCTGCGCTACCGCTCGGCGCTCGAACGGTCGGTCGGCCCGACCCGGCAGATCGTCCGCACGCCGAAGTTCACGGTGACGGCGTCGCAGGTGCCCTGACCGCCGAAGCGCGACTCACCGTCGGTCGAGGACGAGGTACTCCACGACGTGCGTGTCCGGCCCGGCCGGGCAGGGATCTGCGCTCCGGAGGACGAAGCCCGTCCAGACCGGGCCCTCGCGCTCGAGCTCGACGTAGATCGGCAACCGTGCCGTGCTGGACTTCCGCGGGGTCAGGAGCACGGCGGGAGCACTGTGTTTCGGCCGTGCGAAGCGCACCCGCACGAGGTCCGCCGAGGCTCGCTTCGAGTGGCGCCACCACACTTCGCCGAGCAGGTCCGAGCCGGGCCCTCGGCTGCTCCGCTCGGCCCATCCGACAGCGGTGTTGCCGGGTTCGGGTGACTCGACGGTCGGCGCGGATTCGTCGGTGCCGTCGGGCGCCGTGATCGCGGTCCCCAGTTCCAGCGCCCGGCCGACGCGTACGTCACCGCGGACATCGGCGTCGCGCGTCACCGAGAAGTCGCCGTGGTTCTGCGTCGCCCAGTGCCGCAGGGCCGCCTCATCCGATCGTTCGTCGACGACCCGTTCGACGCCCGACTGCGTGCGAACCGAGCAGCCGAGGACGGTCGCGTCGAACCGGAAGGACTCGTCGATGCGGACGGCTGGTGCCACGCAGTGCGCGAACCGCACGCCGCTGGCGCTGAAGCCCCGGCCGTTCCCGGTCACGTGAACGGCCGCGACGCGGCTGTTCGAACCGCTGTGCTGGTGGAGGTGCCCGCCGACGATCGCGACCCCACCCTGCTGGTCACGTACGTCACCGCCAGGGCCCGGGACCACCGTCGCGTCGGTCGGGATCTGCTGCCGGTACCGGACGATCGGTGCGGGGGCACCCACGATCTGCGGTACGAGGAACGTCACGGCCCGGACGTTGCCGATGTCGATCAGCGCACCGCTGTTCAAGGCGACTCCGGGGGTGTCGAGCGTCGACTCGACGTGCAGTCCGGTGAACGTCAGGTTCGACACCCAGTCGCGTCGCGGATCCGTCCCGACGGCGAGGGCGAGCGCCGTGTCGGCGGATCGTTCGATGGTCAGGGAGTCGAAGACGACGAAGTTGGTCGCACCGTCCTCCGGCGATCGGACGCGCATCGCCGGCTGGGAGGAGGACCCGCACAGATCGACGAACACGGTCTCCCAGCGCGCGTTGTTGAGGGACCGGACGTCGATACCGATCCCCCGGAAGCGGATCACGCGCACGCGACGGAGTTCTGCCTCGAAGCCGCCGTCGACGGCGATCCCCGTCCGGGCGGCCCAGGTCGAACGGTCGGTCGTCAGCCCGGCGGTGCGGAAGTTCCGGCCGTCCACGACGAGGTCCTCGAGCACGGCCCCTCCTGGCGTTCCCGGGCCGGCGAGGGTGACGAGCGGCCCGCTGGCGACGGAGTCGACGGCCGGCACGATCGTGGCGCCGCCGTAGGCACCATCGACGGGGTACCGGGACGAGCCTCCACCCTGGCCGACGAGCCGCACCTGCGGCGGCACCTCGAGCGACTCCACCGCGTAGATCCCTGGCGGGAAGAGGATCGCACGGGGGACCGCCGCGGCGCTCGCCCACTCCAGGGCGGAGCGGAGCGCCGCGGTGTCGTCGTGTCCATCGCCGCGTGCTCCGAAGTCGGAGACGGAGCGATCGGCCGTCGGGTGCTGTGTGACCGGGGCGGCCGTCGCAGGCTCCGCGTGCGCGGCGACCGAGGCGACCGCGGCGACCGCGGCCAAGGCGCTCCCACCTCCGATCGTGAGGAGGGATCGTCGGCTCGGACGCCGGATGGCAGTGGGCTGTTCCATGCGACCACGATCGCGGTCGATCGACGTCGATCCCGCATCGTGGTCATTTCGTATGTTGATATATGAATTTCAGGTGCTAGCATTGAGCAGCCGGAGACGCCGGCCAGAACTCCAGGAGCCACCGTGAAGAAGATCCTCAGCACCTCGATCACCGCCGTCGCCGCGCTCGCTGTCCTCGCCGGGTGCTCGGCGACGTCGGAAGCGCCGAAGAAGTCCGAAACACCGAAGCCGAGCTCGACCGTGTCAGCCGCGGCCAACAACGTCTGCAAGGACGGCGTGCTCACCGTCACCGACGCCGCCTCTGCGAAGAAGGCACTCAAGCAGGGGTGCGACACCGTCTACCTGCTGACCAGCAACGTCGAGCTGAAGCTCGGCGAGGTGCAGAACCTGGGCATCGAGGGGAACGGCAACACCGTCTCCGTCGCGTCGATGTCGTCCATCTACGTCATGGGCAAGGACAACACCGTCACGTTCGGCGGGAAGACGCCGGACACGAAGGGCGTCGCCGAGGGCAACTCCGTCACCGCGAAGTGACCCCGTGGTCGGGTGTCCGCGCAGGCGCGGCCCGCGGGTGCCCGACCACCGCCGTCCCCCACCGTCCCTGATCAGGAGGGCTCATGCTCGGCTTCGCCATCCTCGCGGCGGTCATCCTCGCCGCAGCCTGCTCGTTCCGGAGCCTCACCGTCGCCGTCGTCGCCGCCCTGGTCGGGTACGTCGCCGTCCCGGAGGTCGAGGTCTGGACCCTCGCACTCCCCGGGGTGGGCGGCGTGAACCTCGGCGTGCTCGTCGTCGTCGTCACCGCGGCGCTCCAGCTCGTCTTCCGGGCCCGCACCTACCTGTCCGACGTCGTGGCCCGGCCTGGGATATGGATCGCGTTCGCGGTGTGGGTCGCCGGTGGCACGATCACGAACTTCATCGCGTCGACCAGCAGCTCGGCACCGGGGGCGTGGATCGAGATCATCGTCGCCCCGCCGCTGGCGTACCTCTTGCTGCAGCGTCTCGCCGCCGAGGCCCCGAGCGGACGTCGAACCATTGCACACGCCGTCGTCGTCATCGCCGTCGTCGAGTGCGTCGTGGCGCTCGTGATCTGGTCCGGTCTTGTGGAACAACCCTTCGCTGCGGCTCACGAGGCCTTCAGTTACTGGTGGGACCCGGAGTTCAGCAGGGCACTCGGCACAACCGACCACCCGCTCACGCTCGGGGTCGTCCTGCTGGTCGCCACGGCGCTCCTCGGCACGATCCGTCGCAACGTGGTGGTGATCCCGGCCGCCGCGCTCTTCATCGTGACGATCCTCGTGACGGAGTCGCGCGCCGCGCTCGCCCTGGCGATCATCGCCTTCGCGCTGGTCCTCGTGCGACGGCGACTGCCGTTCGTGGCGACCCTCGGGCTGGTCATGGCGGCGGTGGCTGCCCTCGCGACCGTGCTCGTCACCAACCGGGAACTCACCACCGGGCTCTTCACGAAGCTCGGCGACGACGACGGATCCGCGAACGCCCGTCTGCTCGGTCTCGCCGCAGGGGTTCCGCTGACGTTCGCCGACCCCGTGGTCGGTGGCGGTCAGGGCGCCTCGTTCGAGATCGCCCGTTCCGTCGGGCTCGGCACGAGCTTCGAGAACCCGCTGATCATGCTGGCGCTCGACTGGGGACTCGTGGGCACGCTCGCCCTCGTCGTCGCACAGGCGCTCGCGCTCCTCCGCACCCTGCCGAACGGTTCCGTCGTGGATGCCCCGGGCGCAGCCGTGGCCGCGGGGACGTCGGCCATCGCGTTCCTGACCTTCAGCTCGTACGCACTGACCGGCGGCATGATGATGTTCGCCTGGATGGTGTTGGGGCTGGCGATCCACCGGGAGCCGACTGCACGAACGGAAGCAGGATCCACGACGCGGACCCCGGTCCGAGCGTCGACCAGCGGGGCTGCGCTGTGAGACGACACGGCGTCGACACCCTGGTGAACCTGGTGGGGAACGCCTTCGCACCACTCGCCGCCCTGGCGACCGCGCCGATCCTCGCACAGGCGCTCGGCACCGTCGGCCGCGGCGAGTTGGCGGGCGCGACCGCGCCGCTCCTCCTCGCCGCGAGCTGCGCCTCGCTGGGCCTCCCGTCAGCGGTCAACCACTGGGTCGCACGGCACGCCGGCCACAGCCAACGCGTGCTGGGCATCGCAGCGGCGGCGACCGCGGTGGTCGGCGCGATCGTCACCGCCGCCATCGTCGTCACCGGTGACGCCTTCGTCGCGGGTGACCCCGAGCTGTCGCGCCTCGTCGCCCTCGCAGCACTCGCACTCGTCCCGAACCTGCAGGCCTCTCTGTTGCAGGCGATCGCTGCCGGCCGACACGCCTGGCGTCTGGTCGCTCTCGAGCGAGCCGTGACGAACGGCACGAGGTTGGTCGCCCTGGCCACCCTCGCCGCCACGCACGCCCTCTCCGTCGAGACCGCCGTGCTCGTCATCGCACTGACCCCCGTCGTCGGCGCGGTCGTCTACCTCCCGCTCATCGTCCGCCCCGTCGAGCGCGTCGACGAACGTGCGCGCATTGGAGCGGTCCTGTCGTACGGCGGTCGCGTCTGGTTCGGCGCACTCGCGGGCATCATCCTCACGCGGATCGACCAGACGCTGATGATCCCGCTGGCCGGAGCGGCTGCCCTCGGGGTGTACGCACTCGCGGTGAACCTCGCCGACATCCCCCTGACGGTCGCCAACGCCGTGCGCGAGGTCACGTTCAGCCGCCAGAGTGAGCGGGTCGACCACGAGGTGCTCGCCCGCTCGTCACGCCTGACCGGAGCGGCGGTGGTCCTCGCCTGCGCCGGCATCGCCGCCGCACTCCCGTGGGCAGTGCCGACCCTGTTCGGACCGACGTTCGAGGGTGCCGTGCCGGTGACGCTCGTCCTGCTCGCGGGCTGCGCGATCTCCGTACCGGGCTCGCTCGCGGGTGTCAGCCTCGCCGCGGCTGGTCGTCCGGGCCTCCGGAGCACGTCCCTCGCCGCCGCCGCCGTCGTCAACGTCGTGCTGCTGATCCTGCTCGCGCCGGGGCTCGGAGCGATCGGGGCCGCTGTCGCGACCTTCGGTGGCTCGCTCGTGTCGAACGGCCTGAACCTGCTCTTCGTGCACCGGGTGTCCGGTCTGGCACCCGCAGCGCTCGTCGGACTGCGCCGGGCCGACATGGGGGCGTTCCGTCGTTCGGTATGACCAAGCTCAGCGCAATATTCCTATTTCACATGTTATGCTTGAGCGAGAAATCGTCGAAGGGAACGGCATGGACCTGCAGGAATTCATCCGCGTCATCAGGACGCGTTGGGCGAGCGTCGCCCTCGTCCTGGGGATCGGCATCGGAGCCGCGGTCGCCGTGACCGCACTCACGCCCGTGACGTACACCGCGAGCACGACGCTCTACATCTCCGTGCAGGCCACCGCCGGCAGCGCGACCGAGGTCGGCCAGGGCAACAACGCGGCACAGCAGAAGACGCGCTCGTACGCCAACGTGGTGAAGAGCGCTCGCGTCCTCGGACCGGTCATCAAGGACCTCGGGCTCGACGTCACCCCGGCCACCCTCGCCAGGAGCATCACCGCGGGGACGCCACAGAGCACCGTGCTCCTGACGGTCGCGGTCAGGGACCACGACCCAGAACTCGCGGCGAAGCTCGCGAACGCCATCGGTCGGAGCTTCACCGACGTGGTCTCGGACAGCCTCGAGAAGCCTGTCGGTGGCGGGACCAGCCTCGTCCGCATCGAGACGACGGACCCGGCAACCGTCCCGACGCAGCCGTCCGGCCCGCACAAGACCGTCAACCTGGCGGCAGGGCTCGCTGGCGGACTCATCGGCGGCATCGCGCTCGCACTCCTCCGCAACGCCTTCGACACCCGCATCCGGCGCACGAGCGACATCGGGACGATCACTCCGGCGCCCGTCCTCGGCGAGATCGCCTTCGACGCCAACGCCGCGCGCGAGCCGCTCATCGTCCGGAAGGACCCCCGCAGCACCATGAGCGAGGCGTTCCGCGGACTCCGCACGAACCTCCTGTTCGTCGATCCCGACGCCGACCACGGCAAGACCATCGTCGTCACCTCTGCCATGCAGGGCGAGGGCAAGACCACCACGACCGCCAACCTCGCGCTCACCCTGGCCGAGAACGGCGCGAAGGTCGCGTTCGTCGACGCCGATCTGCGTCGCCCCCGGGTAGCCGAGGTGATGGGCCTCGAGGGCGCCGTCGGGCTGAGCGACCTGCTCATCGCCCGCGCGGAGCTGGAGGACGTCGTCCAGCCCTGGGGCTCGGGGGCGCTGTCCGTCATCCCAGCGGGTGCCACTCCCCCCAACCCGAGCGAGCTCCTCGGTTCGCAGGCGATGCGCGCCCTCATCGCCGAGCTCGAGAGCCGGTTCGACCACGTCCTCATCGACTCGCCGCCCCTGCTGCCCGTGACCGACGCAGCCATCCTCAGCAAGCTGACGGCAGGCGCCATCGTGGTCACCGCGGCCGGTCGCTCGCGGCGACCCCAGCTGAAGCGTGCGCTCGAGGTGCTCGCCGGGCTCGACGCCCGCGTCCTCGGCATCGTCGCGACGATGGTGCACCGGAAGAACAACTCGTCGTACGGCTACGGCTACGGCTACGGCTACGGCGAGACCTCGGTGCCGACGGCACCCGACACCGACGGCGACCGCGCAGGGCGACGAGCGAAGGTCGCCCACGCGCGCTGACACCGCGGCGCGTCCACCCGCGCACCGGTCCACCGATATCCTCGGACCGTGCGATGGAGTCGATTGGGATGGCCGCAGGTCGGGTACGTCTCCCTCGAAGACGTCGACGGCTACGCGGAGTACCTCTCCCGCCTGGTCTCGGACGCCCCGCCGTCCGTCGCGGCGCTCGCCTCGGTGACGTGGCGCGAAGCCCGCATCGCCGCGTGGCGGGTCGAGGAGACCGGCAGCCACGACACCGCCGGGGTCGACGACCAGCCGACGCGTTCGGTCCTCGCGACCGTCGTCGTCCGGAACGACGAGGTCCTCGACACCCCGGACGGCCTCTGGCGACGCTGGAACCACGCGGAGGTGACACTCCGCTTCACGCGGGCCGTGCTCGACCCTCCAGACACCGCACCGCTCGACGTGCTCGCCGGGGACGTGACGATCTCACGCGGCGAGATCGCACACGTCGACGCCGACGTCTGGGAGCTCCGCCTCCTGCTCTCCCCCACCGGCGAACTCGCAGTGCACTTCCGGGACGTCACGATCGAGGTGCGACCGGTCGACGAGGACGACTGGGTGCGCCTGGAGCAGCGCGCGCCGCACGGCTGGCACGGCCCGGTCCCGGACGGCTGGGTCGAGTGGGCCACCCCCGCGGTACGCGCAGCGGCGCACGGGGACGTCGGTGGGCTGTCGCTGGCGCTCGACGGCATCGGCACGGACCCGGCGGGCATCGACGAGGTGGACCCGCGTTGGGGCTTCGCTCCGCTGCACGCGGCTGTCTGGTTCGACAACCGGGGCACGACGGAGGCCCTGCTCGAGCGCGGCGCGGACGTGCGGGTCGAGGACGCCGAGGGACGGACCGCCATGGACATCGCCGACGAGCGCGGCTCTCGCCGGGCGGAGGAGATCCTCCTGGCCTGGTTCGACCGGTCGGCCCACGACGCAGACCAGGGCAACTGACTGGAGGCGCGACCAGCGGTGATCACGCGGGTCGCGCCTCCAAGATGATCGCGTTCTCAGACCGTGAGCGCGTTGGCGGCGGCGACCCGCCCGTACCAGCGTGCCGAGTCCTTCGGCGTCCGGGCGAACGTCACCGGGTCCCACGACACGAGCCCGAACGTCGGGCGGAAGCCCGACGCCCACTCGTAGTTGTCGAGCAGTGACCAGTGCTGGTAGCCGAGGACCTCGATGCCGTCCTCGATGCAGGCGTGGATGCCCTCGAGGGCGCCCTGCGTGTACGCGATGCGACGGGAGTCGTCGGCGGTGGCGATGCCGTTCTCGGTGATCATCAGCGGGACGTGGCCGGAGAGCTCCCACGCGCTCCGGAGTCCGTCGGCCGAGGCCTCGGGGTAGAACTCCCACCCGGTCAGGGTCGTCTCCACGTCGTCGGCCACCGGAACCGGTCCGGAAGCGCCGATGAACGTGCGGGTGTACGCCTGCACGCCGAGGAAGTCGTCGCCCGCGGCGTTCTCCAGGTACCAGTCGTCGCGCGGGTACCCGTACTCGCGGAGCATCGCGTCCGCGCCGGGCTCCCCGTTGGACTTGAAGGCCTGCGTCGCGATCGTCCAGCCACTCTGGATGCCGTCGACCTGCGACAGGACCTCTCGCGACCGCTTGTGGCTGGCCAGCAGGGCGTCGGCGACCCCCAGGTCCGGGTTCGGCAGTCCGTAGGCCACCAGGTTCGCGGCGTCCTCGCCTCCGGCGAGCATCGCCGCGATGTTCGGCTCGTTGATCGTGCAGACGTAGCGGACGCCGTCCGAGACGACGGGGAGCGCGGCCTCGGTGTAGCGGGCGAACAGGTCGGCGGCGTCGGGGGCGCGCCAGAAGCCGTCGCGCTCGAACCAGCGCGGCACGGTGAAGTGCATGAGCGTGACGATCGGCTCGACGCCGAACTCGTGGCACGTCTCCACCATGCGGCGGTAGTGGTCGACCTCCGCGCGGCTGACGAACCCGCGCTCGGGCTCGATGCGGGCCCACTCGATGCTGAACCGGTAGGAGTTCAGCCCGAGGTCGGCCGCGATGCGGATGTCCTCGCGGTACCGGTGGTAGCTGTCCGCGGCGTCACCGGAGGGCTCGACGATGGTCGTGTCGGGTTCGTGCTCGTGCACCCACCAGTTCGAGTTGACGTTGTTGCCCTCGATCTGGTGCGCGGCGGTGGCGGCACCCCAGAGGAAGCCCTTCGGGAAGTCGAGCGTGGTGATGACGGGGTCCTTTCAGTGGGCGTTCATGAACGCATCGAAGACGGCGAGCGTGCCGAGCGGGTTCTCGACCTGCGGGCCGTGGTAGCTCTCCGGGATGACGGCGTAGTCGGCGCCGAGCCGGGTCGCCATGTCGTGCTGCCACGGGATCGGCCAGGCCCCGTCCCAGATGCCGTGCGCGACGAGCGTCGGGAGCCCGGTGTTCGCGAGCGCGGCGGTGTCGTCGGTGGTGTCCTCGAGGATCGCGGCACCGGCGAGCACGCTGAGCACGCTCGTGTGGTCGAAGCGCTCCCGGACGAAGCGCGGGTCGTCGGGCAGTTCGTCGTCGGGGCGGCCGGCCCAGAGCGGGTTCTGCGCGTCGAAGAGCGCCCGGTTGCTGCAGGTCTCGGCGACGATCGTCTTCTCGGCGGCCTTGCGGTTCGCCCAACCGTGCGGGCCGGAGCAGAACAGGGTGACGTCCCGGAAGGACGACGGCGAGGCGATCGCGGCGGCGCGGACGATCACGCCGCCGAGCGAGTGCCCGATGAGGTGCACGGGGGCGCCGTCGTCGAGCAGGGCGGCGACGCGGACGACGTCGGCGGCCTCCTGGTCGAGCGTGTACGCCCCGCGGTCGTCCGGCGCTGCCGAGTCGGCCTGGCCGCGGCGGCTGATCGCCACCGCGGTCCAGCCGGCGTCGCGCAGGAGCGGCATGAAGGTGCGCCAGTCCTCCTTCGAACCGGTGTACCCGGGGACGATGAGCACCGTCCCCTTCGACGGGCCGAACGGGACGACCCGGTAGGCGGTCAGTCGGCCGACGGGCAGGTCGATGCCGACCACGTCGACGTCGTCGGGCGTCGGCTGGTGCCCGAACGCCGCGACCGACGGGAACGCGTGGAGGCTCACAGGCGACCCTCCGCGAGCGCGCGGCGCGGGTTCGGCACCGCGTCGAGCAGATCGATCGTGTAGGGGTCCTGCGGGTTCTGCAGCACCTCGGCCGTGCGACCGCGCTCGACCACCGCGCCGTCGTGCAGCACCATGATGTCGTCGGTGATGAGTCGTGCGCTGAGCAGGTCGTGCGTGATGTAGAGGAGCGAGACACCCCACTGCTCGCGCAGGTCCTCGAGGAGCGCGAGCACTCCGGCACGGAGCGTCACGTCGAGCATCGACACCGGCTCGTCGGCGATGATCACCTGCGGGTCGGACGCCAACGCACGGGCGATGACGACGCGCTGCCGCTGGCCGCCGGACAGCTGGTGCGGGAGCTTCTGCGCGAACTGCTCCACGGGGGTGAGCCCCACGGTGTCGAGCAGCTCGAGCACGCGGCGTCGAGCGTCCTGCCCCTTCAGCCCGGTGTAGTTCGCGATGGGCCGGGACAGCGTGTACTCCACCGTGTGCAGCGGGTTGAGCGCCGCGTACGGGTCCTGGAACACCATCTGCACCTCGGAGCGGAGGTCCTTCAGGCCACGCCGCCCGAGCTTGGCCACGTCGCTGTCGCCGAACCGGACCGTGCCGGTGGTCGGCTTCTCGACGCCGGTGAGCAGCTTCGCGATGGTCGACTTGCCCGAACCGGACTGGCCGACGAGGGCGAGCGACTGCCCGGGCTCGAGGGTGAACGAGACGTCGCGCACCGCCTGCACCGGCTGCTCACCGCGACGGGGCGCCGGGTACGTCTTGACGATGTGGTCGACGACGATCGGGTTGCGGGCGGCGCTGCGCTCGCGGGACCCGACCGTGCTGAACGACGACGTGGTCTCCTGGCGGGTGGCTGCCGGGTCACGGAGCGACCGGTCGGGGAAGCCGGGGAGCGAGACCACCTCGGCGCGCGGGTCGGCGTAGTGCGACAGCAGCATCTTCGTGTACTCGTCCTGCGGGTCGCGCAGGATGTCCTTCGAGCCGCCGTCCTCGACGATGCGCCCCTCGTGCATGACGAGCACGCGCTCGGTGGCCTCGAGGACGATGCCGAGGTCGTGGCTGATCAGGACGGCCGTGAAGCCCTCGGACTGCTGCAGCTCGATGATGGTGTCCATCACCGCGTGCTGCACGAGGACGTCGAGCGCCGTGGTCGGCTCGTCGAACACCATCAGGCGGGGCTCGAGCGAGAGCGCCAGGGCGATCGACACGCGCTGCCGCATACCGCCGGAGAGCTCCCCCGGGTAGCGGGCGAGCATCGCCGTCGGGAGCTTCACCTTCTCGATGAGCTCCTTCATCCGGGCGTCCCAGCGCTCGCGCGGCACGTGGCCGTGCGCCTTGAAGACGTCCACGAAGTGGTTCCGGATGGTCCGCACCGGGTTGAGCGCGTTCATGCCGGACTGCAGGACCATGGCGAAGCCGCCCTGGCGCTGCTGCCGGAGCTCCTCGTCGCCGAGGTCACGGATGTCGTGCCCGCCGAAGAAGATGTTCCCGCCGTTCGTGCGCGCCGGCGGCTTCTGCAGCCGGGTCAGCGCGTATCCGAGGGTCGACTTGCCCGAGCCTGATTCGCCGACCAGGCCGACGAACTCGCCCTTCTTCAGCTGGAACGAGACGTGGTCGACGGCCTGGACGGCCGTCTGGCCGGCCGATTCGTAGACGACCGACAGGTCGCGGACGTCGAGCAGGATGTCCTGCGTGGCGCTCGTGGAGTCGGACTGGAGGCGCGTGGCGGCGCCGTCCCGCGCCTCCAGGCCGTCTGCTGGTTGCGGTGCACGCGACCCGCTCATGCGGTCTTCTCCTTCTTCCGGCGCGCGCCCTCGCGCAGCCGCGGGTTGGACACGGCGTCGACGCCGAAGTTGATCAGGGTCAGGCTCATCGCGAGGAGTGCGATGCAGAGACCCGGTGCGAACAGCAGGATCCACTGACCGGTGAGCAGCGCGTTGGAGTTCTGCGCCCAGTAGAGGATCGTGCCCCAGCTGACGATCGACGAGTCGCCGAGCCCGAGGAACTCGAGGCCCGCCTCGGCGAGGATCGCGCTCGTGGCCGCACCGAAGAACGAGCCGACGATGAGGCTCGTCATGTTCGGCAGGATCTCGCGGAACACGATGCGGGTCGCGCCCTCGCCGGAGAACTGCGCGGCGGTCACGAAGTCACGGCCGCGGAGGGACTGTGTCTGGCTGCGCAGGACGCGAGCGCCCCACGCCCAGCCGGTCACGACGATGACCGCGATGATCACCGCGATGCCGCCGTTCTGCAGGTACGCCGCGATGACGATCATGAGGGGCAGACCCGGGATGACGAGGAAGAGGTTCACGATGAACCCGATGACCTCGGCGATCCAGCCGCGGACGTAGCCCCAGCTGAGGCCGATCGCGACGGCGACGAGCGTGGACAGCAGGCCCGCGACGGCACCGACGAGCACGGAGATCCGGGCGCCGTAGATGATCTGGGACAGGACGTCCTCGCCGGCCGCGGTCGTGCCCATCCAGTGCGCCCAGCTGGCGTCCGCGCTCCGGGCGAAGCCGTTCTGGCTGGCACCGTACGGGGCGAGGAGCGGGGCTGCGATCGCCACGACGACGAAGACAGCGAGGATGATGATGCCGATCCGGGCCTTGGTGTTGCTCCAGACGACGCCGAACTGTCTTGCTGCTGATTTGAGCTTGCTCGGGGCCTGCTGTTCGTTCTTGTCTTGGGTCCGTACTGCGACGGTCGCGTTGTTCGTCATCGGCGCGTCCTCGGGTCCAGGACGCCGTAGAGGACGTCCACGATGAAGTTGGCGATGAGCACCGACACGGTGATCATCAGGAAGAGGGCCTGCATGAGCGGGTAGTCCTGCCCGATCACGGCGTTGAACAGCAGGTAGCCGATGCCCGGGTAGCCGAACACCTGCTCGACCAGGACCGAACCGCCGACCACGCCACCGAGTGCCAGACCGAAACCGGTCAGGTTCGGCAGGATCGCGTTGCGTGCCGCGTACCGGATCGCCACGGTGCGGCCGCGGAGGCCGTTCGCCTCGGCGAAGGTCACGTAGTCGTCACCGAGGGTGTTGATCATCGCGTTGCGCATGCCGATGATCCAGCCACCGAGGCTCGTCACGAGGATCGTGACCGCCGGCAGCACCGCGTGCTGCAGGGCGTCCCCGATGAACGCGCCGCTCAGGCCAGGGGTCGTCGTCGCCGAGTAGGCGCCCGTCGTCGGGAACCAGTGGGCCACGTAGCCGAGGAAGAACAGCAGGAGGAGCGCCGTCCAGAAGTACGGGAACGTCGACATGAACGAGCCCGACAGCGTCGGGAGCGAGTCCAGCCAGGTGCCGCGCTTCCAGGCCGCGCCGACACCGATCAGGGTGCCGAGCACGAAGGCGAGGATCGTCACGACGCCGACCAGGATCAGCGTGTACGGCAGCGCTCGGGCGACGAGGTCACCGACCGGCTGCGGGTAGAACGTGTAGCTCGTGCCGAAGTCGAGCGTGACGACCTGGTGCAGGTAGCTGACGTACTGGTCCCAGAGGTTGCCGGTCGGGACGCCGAGCTGCGCCTCGATGGCCTTCTTGGTGGCGTTGGTGACCGGGCCGTTCTGGCTGAGCTTCGCCAGGGCGGCGTCGGTCGGGCTGCCCGGCATGAGTCGCGGGAGCACGAAGTTCAGCGTGACCGCGGCCCAGAGGGTCAGGACGAAGAGGACGAGTTTCTGGAGGATGTACTTCACTTGGCTTCGTCCTGTTCCTTCAGGATCTTCTGCCCGGCGGCGCTGTCACGCAGTCGCAGCTTGGAGAAGATGAGCAACGGGGCCGAGTCGTAGTTCTGCGGCGCCATGTAGGGGTCCTTCGCGCTCGGCCACCCGACGAACTTGCCGGTGTTGAACAGGCCCCAGAGCCCGCCGTAGTACATGCCGATCACGGGCAGGTCGTTGTAGACGACCTCCTGCAGCTGGTCGAGGATCTCCTGCTGCTTCGCCGTGTCCGTCGTCGCCTTGTACTCGTCGAGGAGCTTCTGCGTGTCGGCGTTCTTGTACCGCTCGTAGTTGTTCACGGTCGACTTGCCGACCGGCTGGTAGAAGTCGGTGCTGAGCAGGGAGTTGAACGCCTGGTAGACGTCGCCGTTGCCCATGCCGCCCATCGCCATGTCGAACGTGCCGTTGTTGATGTTCTGCTGGTACCCGGCGGGCTGCGGTGCCTGGATCGTCACCTTGATGCCGATGGCGGTCAGGTTGCGGCGGACCTCCTGCGCGGCGCGGAGCCAGTCGGAGTAGCCGTTCGCGGTCATGATGTTGATCTCGAGCTGCTTGCCGTCCTTGACGATCTTGCCGTCCTGGACCGTGTAGCCGGACTTCTCGAAGCTGGCGACCGCCGCCTTCGTGTCCTGCGTGACGACACCCTTGTTCGGGATGTCGTCGTTGACGTACTGCTCCTGGTTCGGCAGGATCAGCCCGGTCTGCGCCGCGGCCTTGAGGTTGCCCTCGGTCGCGGTCTCGGCGATGCCGTCACGGTCGAGCGCGAGGGAGATGCCCCGGCGGACGTTGACGTCGTTGTACGGCGCCTTCGTGAGGTTCGGGATCAGACCGATCACACCGCCCGGCGGGAACCAGTACGTGTTCGTCTTCGAGGCGGCGCCCCAGGTGCCCTTCACGTCGGAGATGAACGAGTACGCCCAGTCGTAGCCGCGCGTGACGGTGTCGAGCTGCGTGTTCGTCGCCGGCAGGATCAGGTGCTTGATGGCGATCTTGTCGGCCTGCCAGTACTTCGGGTTCTTGTCCATCGAGTACTGCTGGTCGGTGTAGTTGCCGAGCACGAACGGGCCGGTGCCGACCGGGTTCGGGTCACGCCAGGTGGTGGGATCCTTGACCTTCCCCCAGTGGTTCTCGCCGAGGATGTACGTCTGGCCGATGATCGTCAGGCTCGGGACGTCCTCCGACTTGAGGTGGAAGACGACGTGGTCGCCCTTCCGCTCGATCGTGTCGATGTGCTGCCACGCGCCCTTGATGTCCATCGCGGGGAACTTCTTGAGCAGGTCGAACGTGAAGACGACGTCCTTCGCGGTGAACGGGTCGCCGTTCGACCACTCGACGCCGCTGCGGATCGTCATGTCGATCGTCTTCGCGTCCGGCTGCGACCACGAGCTCGCGAGCCACGGGTTCCGCTTGCCGTCGAGGGGGTTCACCTCGATGAGGGGCTCGTACATCCACTTCGACGCCGTGCGGGCGTTCGCGATGTACGGGTTGAAGTTGCGGTCGAACAGCGGGTTGCCGTGGTCCGCGTTGATGAGCATCGTGTCCTTGCCGATGCTCGGGTCCGGTTGGGACCGGACCTGGATGCTGCAGCCGGTGGCCGCGAGGGCCACGACCGCGATGCCGGCGATGGCCGCGATGAGACGGCCACGCCATCCCCGGCGGGTGCCCGGGGTGCGCGGCTCGTGTTGCCCGCGCGTGCGCTGTGGGGGAAGCGTCATTGCTCGGTCGACCTCCGTGTCGAGTGGGTACTGGGACAATGTATGCGCTTACATCGCGTTGCGCAACCGAGTGGTTTGTGAACCGGGGCGGTGCGCGCGGTGCGGGGTTGCGCGGGGCGGTGCGCGCGGGGCGGTGCGCGCGGTGCGGGATCGCAGTGTGCGAGGTTCCGTCCTGCGTGCGAGGGTCCGACCGCCGCACAGTGCGCGGAACCTCGCACACTGGCGCGGCGGGGGCGGCGCGACCTCGCACCGTGCGAGTGTCGCACCCGGCCCTCGAGGGGGCGCGACGCGCCGCTCACGTCCGCCGAGAGGGCAGGAAGTGCTGCCCGCAGACGCCGAGCGCGACGTTTTGTGCTCTCTCGGCGCGGGGTGCACCGTGCGAGTCGCGCCGGGTCGCACCCGGTCGGCGAGGGGGCACGACGTGCCGCTCAGATCCGCCGAGCGGGCGGAAAGTGCCGCCGCCGCGCAACGAGCGCGACGTCTTGTGCCCTCTCGGTGACACGCGGACGGCATGTCGTGCGACCGCCCCGCACCCCTACAGCGCCGGCGGGCAGCTCTCGCGCAGCAGCACCTCGACGGGCAGACGCATCGCGCGCGGTGGCCCCTCACGTCGCTCGAGCCGGTCGACGATCGCCCGGACGGCGGCCCGCCCGAGCTCCCCCATCGGCTGGTGCACGGTGGTCAGCCTGGGCACCGAGAACCGCCCCGCGTCGATGCCGTCGAACCCGGTGACGACGAGGTCCTCCGGCACCCGCACACCCCGCGCGACCGCCGCGTCGAGCACACCGAGCGCCGACTGGTCGTTCGAGCAGATGATCGCCCGCGGGGCCGCGTCCCCGTCGAGCAGCTGCGCCGCGAGCTCTCGCGCGCGCACCCGCCCGAAGTCGCCGTGCACGACCCGGACAGCCGAGGCCGGGACCCCGTGGTCGTCGAGCGCCTGCCGGAAGCCCGCCGAGCGCTCGATGTCGTCCGGGGAGTCGATCGGTCCCGCCAGGTACACGAGCGACGACCGGATGCCGAGCCGACCGATGACGTGCGAGCCGAGCGTCCGCATCCCCGCGGCGTTGTCCACGCTCACGGAGTCGAAGCCGTGCGAGCGCCGGTCGTCGGCGAGCACCACGACCGGGATCCGTCGGGCGACGTGCTCGAGCAGGTCGTCCGGCACCGTCTGCGCCAGCACCGCGAGGCCGTCCACGCGTCCGGCGACGTCGTTGACGATGACGTCCCGGGAGGAGCCACGCCCCGCCGCCACCATGAGCGCCAGCCCGCGCTGCCACGCCTCGGTCTCGGCGCCGCGCAGGACCTCGTCGAAGTACAGGTTGGACGAGAAGGGCTGCGTGACGTGCCGTCGGTCGTCGACCACGCGGACGCCACCGTCGGTCACGAGGTCGGGTCGCTCGTCCGGCACCACGTCGAACCCGGGCAGCAGGAGTCCGACCACGCCGGTCCGCTTGCCCGCGAGGGCCCGGGCGTTGCCGGAGGGCACGTAGCCGAGGGTCCGGATCGCCGCCTGCACCCGGTCGCGGGTACCCTCGCGGACCGCGTCGGGCGTGCGCAGCACGCGCGAGACCGTGGCGATCGAGACGCCGGCGGCAGAGGCCACGTCGTAGACCGTGGGAGGTGCGGTGCGCTGCTCGGCCAAGCCGTGCCTCCCGTCCGACGTCCGCTGGTTCCGTGCCGCGAGCCGTGCGGCCGGACCATCCTAGGCATGCTGCATGCCGGGACTTTTCCACATGTGACCGGAATCCCTTGCGCGATCCGGACAGCGCCCGCACACTGGTGCGACCTCAGTACGTCCCGTGAGGAAGCGCATTGGCGGGCAGGTCGCCCGCATCAACCACGATGCCCACACACACAGGAGAAGACGCGATGTCCCAATCGACACGGTCCGGCAGCAAGAGCGCGATCCGGCTCACCACCGACGAGGCCGAGGTGCGCGACGCACTGCTCGACCACACCGACGGCGGCAACGCCTGGATCTTCGACCAGATCGACGCGGCTGAGGACGCAGCGACGAGACCGTAGTCACCAGCCTGGAGGCACGGTGCGGGTCCGCCCCGCGCCGTGCCTCCTGCAGATCGGTCGCCTCCAGGGCACGCGGCGCGCGTGAGCGGGTCAGCGCTCGGTGCTGCCCACGATCGCCATGCCCGCGCCACGCAGACGGCGACGCTCCTGCGCGATCCACGCGAGCAGGCGGTCGTTCGTGCCGGCGACGTGCGCCGCGAGCAGGTCAGCAGCGCGGTCCCCGTCCCCGGCGCGCACGGCGTCGATGATGGCGCTGTGCTCCTCCCAAGCGGCGTCCCGGGCCTCGGGCGTGCGGACCTCGATCCAGCGCGTCCGCTCCAGGCGGGTGAGGGCGTCGGCGATGGCGTCGGTGATGAACCGGTTGCCGCCGAGAGCGGCGAGGTCGAGGTGGAACGTCGACCCCATCCGGATGCCGGCCTGCTGGTCGGGCGTCGGCCGGAGGGTGTCGAGGTGCGCGCGGACCTCGGCGAGCTGCTCCTCGGAGGCGCGACCGACGGCGAGCCGGGCGGCGGCGGGTTCGAGGACGCCGCGGAGTTCGGCGAGGGAGGCGATCTCGTCGAGGTCGATCGGGGTGACCGTCCACGAGCGACCCTCGTGCAGGATGAGCCCCTCGCGTTCGAGCCGCGAGAGTGCCGCGCGGACGGGCGTGCGTGAGGCGTGGAACCGTGCCTCGAGGCCACGCTCGGAGATGCGCTCCCCCGGCGCGATCTCGAGGGTCAGGATCGCGGCACGCAGGTTGTCGTAGAGCTGACTCGTCTGCGACACGGGCACTGCATCGGTCGTCTCGGTCACGGCGATCCAGCCTAGTAGCGGAGCGGCCCGGATGGTATACCGTTTTGGTATACCAATTGCTTCCGAACTGAAACGATCGCTGTGACCCCCTCCTCCCGCGCCTGGACGATGCTCGCCCTCGGCGTCGCCGCCCAGGCCGCCGGCACCCTCGTGGTGTCCGCCCCCGCGCTGCTCATCCCCTACCTGCACGCCCAGGGCACGTCACTCACCCAGGCGGGACTGCTCGCCGCGGCCCCGACCTTCGGCATGGTCCTCACGCTCATCGCCTGGGGCGCGATCACGGACCGGTTCGGCGAGCGCATCGTCATCGCGGGCGGCCTGGTGCTCACGACCCTGGCGGTCGTCGGGGCCTGGGCCGCTGCGGGCAACCCGGTGCTGCTGGGGCTGGCGTTCCTCGCCGGCGGCATGACGAGCGCCTCGACGAACGCCGCGAGCGGACGGGTCGTGGTGGGGTGGTTCCCGAAGGAGCGGCGCGGACTCGCGATGGGCATCCGGCAGATGTCGCAGCCACTCGGGGTGACGCTCGCCGCGGTCACGGTGCCGCAGCTGGCCG
The DNA here is from genome assembly GCF_007673235.1 of Curtobacterium pusillum. Lineage (GTDB taxonomy): Bacteria > Actinomycetota > Actinomycetes > Actinomycetales > Microbacteriaceae > Curtobacterium > Curtobacterium pusillum_C. The sequence continues at coordinate 122,275 of NZ_VDZH01000007.1, read as the reverse complement.
AGACCGACGGGATCCGCGCGGCCCTGGTGCTGCCGATCCTCCTGTGCGCCGTGCTCGCCGTGCTGTGCGCGATCGGCATCGCGAATCCGCCGCGCCCGGCCCGTGCGGATGCTCCGGTGGAGCACGTCGCGAACCCGTACCGGGCGAGCGGGTTCCTCTGGCGGATCCACGCGGTGTCGGTCCTGCTGGTCGTCCCCCAGTTCACGCTGTCGACGTACGGCCTGGTGTGGCTCGTGGGCCTCGGCTGGTCGACCCCCGCTGCGGGGCTGCTCGTCGGGGCATCGCAGTTCGTCGGCGCGATCGGCCGGATCCTCGTCGGCGCGTGGAGTGACCGGGCCGGGTCACGTGTCGGGCCGCTGCGCGTCGTCGCGGTGAGCGCCGCCGTCGTGATGGGGCTGCTCGCACTGGTCGACACGACGCACTTCGCCGCCGCCGCGGTGTTCCTCGTCGTCGCGACGAGCGTCACCGTGGCGGACAACGGCCTGGCGTACACGTCGGTGGCGGAGGCGGCGGGGCCGTTCTGGTCCGGCCGGGCCCTCGGGGCGCAGAACACCGGGCAGTTCATCGCGGCGAGCGCCGTCGGTCCCGGGGTCGGCGCGCTCGTGGGGGCGCTCGGGTTCGCGGCGTCGTTCTCGATCGTCGGGGTCCTGCCGTTGCTGGCGCTCCCCCTGGTCCCCCGCCGCGACCGGACGCTCCAGGACTGAGGCCGCGCCCACTTCCTGAGCAGAAATGGTCGGGTTCCGTCACGGGACCCGACCATTTCTGCTCATGCAACGAAGCGCAGCGCAGGCAAAGCGCGCAGCGCGCTCACGCGGGGACGGCCGGACCCACCGGCCAGCGCAGCAACGCGGCCGCGGCCACCCCGCCGGGCAGCGACGCCGCGTTGACGAGCTGGAGCTCGGCGTCCGTGAGCACCGCGGCGCGCACGAGCGCGCAGACGGCCGGCACGGCGCCGATCACCGGCGTCCCGGCGGCCTGCTCCGGCGCGGTCGCCACCCACGGAGCCCCGGCGAGCGCGAGGAGCGTCCGGTCCCCGACCGCCACGGCGTCGAGCGCGACGACCGCCCCCTGCGCCTGCTGCAGTGCGGCGACGACGGACCCGAGCCCGGTCACCGCGAGGTTGTCGCCGCGCCCGACGTGGGTGCGGAGCAGGTCCTCGAGATCGTGCCGCCGGGTGGCGACGACACGGGCGAGGGCGGTCTCGACGTGCTCGACGAACGCCTGCTTCGACGAGGCGTCCGATCGCGGGTCCCCCGGGAACACCGAGGTCAGGGCACGACTCTCGCTCGACAGCGCCTTCACGAGCAGCTCGCGCGCGGTGACGTCACCGGCGACCACGACGAGCCCGGGCCGGAGGGTGCGCACGGCCTCGTCCACGGCGGCGGCGGTCTCCGACGAGTTCTGCTTCCAGATCTCCTCGGTGTGCTGCTGCCAGTGCGGCTGCTTCCACCCGGTGCCGGCCTTCTCGTAGTGCAGGGTGTCGTTCCGGCCCGCGACCTGCTGTTCATCGTGCGAGACCGGCGCGTGGCCGAGCCGGTACGCACGGAAGGCCCCGCCCTCCTTGCCGGCGTGCACGACCAGGAACGGCAGGTCGACCGGGCGGTGGGCGACGAGCGGCACGAGGTCCGGCACGGCGCCGACACCGACGGACTCCACGCCGTGCAGGTGGCCCGGCAGCACCTCGCTCAGGACGACGGCACCGTCGTGGACGAGCACGTAGCGGGTGACGGGCGACGGGACGCCGGGCTCCTGTTCGAACTCTTCGGCGATGACGTCGACGACCTCGTCGGACGCACCCTGCGCACGCAGCGCTTCCTCGACCCCGCGGAGCTTGAGCGCCGCCTGTCGTCGTGGGTCCTCGACGTTGCCGGACACGTCGGCGTAGGCCCACGCCCACGTGCCACCGCCCTCCAGCCGTTGCCCCAGGATCCCGTGCAGTTCACTCGTCGCGTTGGTCGACGTCATGGCAGCTCCTCTCGGACGGTCGCCGGGGCTGTCACGAACCCCGACGTTTCGTGTTGGCCCACACTCCACCCGGACGCGGCACGGTGTTCGACGTCCGGAGGGAACGTCCAGAGTCTGCGCGAAAGTACAGCCGCGCTCGGTTTTGTGGTTGGCTGGAGGGCACCCCGCTCGACGACGAACCGGAGTCCAGGCAATGACGCCACAACCGAACCGACGCCCGATGTCACGACGACAGCTGTTGGGCTTCGGCCTCGGCACGGCCGCCGCCGGACTCCTCGCCGGGTGCGCGGTGCCCGGCTCGACGAACGTCAACAAGGCCGCCCTCGTGCCCGCCGCCGTGAGCGGCCAGAAGGTCGAACTCACCTACTGGGCCTGGCTGAAGGACCTGCAGAAGGTCTGCGACGTGTGGAACAAGACGCACCCCGACATCCAGGTGAACGCGAACTGGATCCCCGGCGGCAACAGCGGTGGGTACCAGAAGATGTACTCCGCGCTGGCGGCCGGCGGTGGCCCGGACATCGGGCAGGTCGAGCTCCGGCAGATCCCCGAGTTCATGCTCGCGAACGGCCTGGTCGACCTCGCCCGCTACGGCGCGAAGGACTACGAGGCGAAGTACGACGACGCCGCCTGGGCGCAGGTGTCGTTCGTCGACGGGATCTACGGCATCCCCCAGGACACCGGCCCCATGGGCTTCTACTACCAGACAGCGCTGCTCGAGCAGGCGGGCGGCGAACCCCCGACGACGTGGGACGAGTGGCGCGAACTCGCCGAGAAGGTCCGGAAGACGGGTGCGCAGAACTACCTCGAGGTCTTCCCGGTCTCCGACGCCTCACCCTTCGCCGCGTACGCGCAGCAGGCCGGTGCCCGCTGGTTCAAGGTCGACGGCGACGAGTGGGTCGTCGACATGACCGACGACAAGACCCTGATGGTCGCGGAGTTCTTCGACGGCGTCATCGACGACAAGCTCGTCGACACGAGCGCCGGCGCGTACTCCCCCGGCTGGTACGCCTCGGCGGCGAGCGGCAAGATCGCGGCCGTCACGAGCGCGAGCTGGGGTGACGCCCTCATCGAGTCGGTGCAGGGCGGCGAGGGCAAGTGGAAGGTCGCGCCGATGCAGAAGTGGGGCGACACCGGCTTCGGCTCGAGTGCGATCGGCGGTTCGACGGCAGCCGTGCTCGCCAACTCGAAGCACCCGAAGGAGGCGCTCGAGTTCATCACCTGGATGACCACCTCGAAGGAGGGCATCGACGCGATGATCAAGCACTGCGGCATCGGGTGGTCCCCCGCGAAGGACTACATCGGCGCGCAGCGAGAGAAGCCGAGCAAGTGGTTCTCCGGGCAGAACTACAACGAGGACGTGTTCGTCCCCGCCGCCCGGGAGCAGAACGTCGACTGGTCGTGGTCGCCCGTGACGCAGTCGGCCTTCACGAGCCTGCAGAACCAGTTCCGCCGCAAGCTCACCAGTGGTCTGAAGCTCACCGACGCAGTGGAGCTCGCCCAGAAGGAGATCGTCCAGTCCTTCAAGGACAAGGGCCTCAGCGTGAGGACGGCACGATGACCACGACGCAGCCGAAGAACGGCTTCCGCACGAGCACGAAGGCCACGGTCGCCCAGAAGCGCGCCCCGTGGATCCTGCTCGCACCCTTCCTCGCCCTGTTCGTGCTGACGTTCATCATCCCGATCGTCAGCGCGCTGTTCCAGAGCTTCACCACGGTGGACCGGCAGGGACTCTTCGGTGAGGACGGCGTCACCGGCCGGTTCGCCGGGTTCGACAACTACGTCACCGCGTTGAACGACGCCGGCTTCGTCGCCTCCATCGGCCGCATGCTCCTGTTCGGCATCGTGCAGGTCCCGGTGATGATCATCGCGTGCACGATCCTCGCGCTGCTGCTCGAGTCGGCGAGCGCCCGCTGGCCCGGGTTCTTCCGGGCGATCTACTTCATGCCGTACGGCGTCCCCGGCGTCATCGCGACGATCCTCTGGTCGTTCCTGTACGTGCCCGGGCTGTCGCCGATCGTGTCCCTGCTGCAGTCGATCGGGCTGCAGCCGGACTTCCTCGGCGCGAACAGCGTGCTCTGGTCGATCGCGAACATCGTCACGTGGACGTACACCGGCTACAACATGCTCATCATCGTGGCGCAGCTGAAGTCGATCCCCGGCGAGGTCTACGAGGCCGCCAAGGTGGACGGCGCGAACGCGTTCCAGGTCGCGTGGCGGATCCAGATCCCGCTCATCGCGCCGGCCCTCGTGCTCACGACGGTGTTCTCGATCATCGGCACGCTGCAGCTCTTCGCCGAGCCGCAGATCCTGTCCACGGTCGCCCCCGCGATCGACACCGAGTACACGCCGAACTACGCCGCCTACACGAACGCGTTCGCGTTCAACGAGTACGGCGTCGCGAGTGCGCAGGCGGTCATCATCGCGCTGGCCGCGTTCATCCTGTCGTTCGCGTTCCTCGCGTTGACGAACCGTCCGCCGAAGGACGAACGGGATCGCCGCAAGCGGGCGAAGCGGGACGGCCTGGAGGCGCAGCGCGCGCTCCAGACGCGCGCATCCGCCCGACAGGTGGTCACCACCCAAGCCGCACCGAGCCTCCAGGGCGGGTCCGGTCTGCAGAACGGAACGAAGGGGGCGGACGCATGACCAGCGAAGCCATCGAAGCGCCGGCCACCCGCGTGAACGCGGAACGGCTCGACACCACGTCGATCTCGGCGCACCAGCGCCGCAAGCTCGACCGCTCCGGCAAGTCCCAGATCGTCGTGACGGGCATCCTCGTCATCGTCGCGATCTACTTCCTCGTCCCGCTGTACTGGGTGATCATCGCGGCGACGAAGACCACGGGAGCGCTGTTCGCCACGAACGGCTTCTGGTTCGGCGGTGACTTCGCGCTGTTCAGCAACCTCCAGCAGGTGTTCACGTACGACGGCGGCATCTTCGTCCGCTGGATCGCGAACAGCATCCTGTACTCGGGCGTCGGCGCCGTCCTGGCGACGTACTTCGCCGCCGCGGGTGGCTACGCGCTCGCGAAGTACGAGTTCCGCGGCCGGCAGCTCGTGTTCGGCACGATCCTCGGCGGCGTGCTCGTGCCGGGGACCGCGACGGCCCTGCCGCTGTTCCTGCTCTTCTCGACGCTGGGGCTCACCGACACGTACTGGAGCGTGCTCATCCCGAGCCTGGTCTCGCCGTTCGGCCTGTTCCTCTGCCGGGTGTACGCCGCGGCGTCGGTGGACACGGCGCTCCTCGAACAGGCCCGTATCGACGGTGCCGGCGAGCTGCGGATCTTCCACACCATCGTGCTGCGGCAGATGACACCGGCGCTCGTCACCGTGTTCCTGTTCCAGGTCGTCGGCATCTGGAACAACTTCTTCCTGCCGCTCATCATGCTGGCCGACCAGAAGCTGTACCCGATCACACTGGGACTCAACAACTGGCGATCGCAGGTCGACCGGCTGCCGGAGTTCTACCAGCTCACCACCGGCGGGGTGCTCGTCTCGGTCATCCCGCTCGTCATCGCCATCATCGTCCTGCAGCGCTTCTGGCGCGGGGGCCTCACGGAAGGATCGGTCAAGGGTTGACCAGTCTTGCGCTCGCTTCCACCGCTCCCGGTTCGGAGTCCCGGCTCGCACCGCGTGCCTGGCTGCACACCGACGCCCCGTCCCTGTCGCTGAACGGGGAGTGGGACTTCCGGTGGTCACCGGTGGCGGACGTCCCGGAACCCGGGCCGGAGGACGAGTGGGGCACCATCCCGGTGCCGGCGCACTGGGTGCTGCACGGCCACGGCGCGCCGAGCTACACGAACCTGCAGTACCCGTTCCCGATCGATCCGCCGCACCCGCCGGAGGAGAACCCGACCGGCGACTACCGGCGCACCTTCGACGTGCCGACGACCTTCGACGCGGCGGCCCGGGTGCTGCTCCGCTTCGACGGGGTGGAGTCGCACTTCCGGGTGTGGGTGAACGGGTCCGAACTCGGCTGGGCGACCGGCTCCCGGCTCGCGACGGAGTTCGACGTCACGTCGGTGCTGCGACCGGGGTCGAACGAGGTGCGGGTCCGGGTGCACCAGTGGTCGGCCGCCTCGTACCTGGAGGACCAGGACCAGTGGTGGCTGCCCGGCATCTTCCGCGACGTCACGCTGCTCGCGCGGCCCACCGCCCCGGTCGACGACGTGTTCGTCCGTGCCGGCTGGACCTCGACGCTCGGGTCCGCGGCGACCGCGGGCACCGCGGCGTCGGGTCGGCCGTCGACGGGCACGGGGACGATCTCGTTCCCGACGCTCGACGCGGTGTTTCCGGTGCGGTTCGTGGTGCCCGACCTCGGGGTGTCCGTGGTGTGGCACACGGCCGACGTCGTCACGCCGATCGAGGTCGAGGGCGTCGAACCGTGGAGCGCCGAGCTCCCGAAGCTGTACGACGCGACGGTGTCCACCGGGACCGACGCGGGCGGCGACGCGGGCGGTGAGACGGTCTCGCTGCGGCTCGGCTTCCGCACCGTGGCGATCGAGGGCGACCGGTTCCTCGTCAACGGCGAGCGCGTGGTGTTCCACGGGGTGAACCGGCACGAGACCCACCCGGAGCGGGGTCGGGTGTTCGACGAAGCCCACGCCCGCGCGGACATGGCGCTCATGAAGCGCCACAACGTCAACGCGATCCGGACCTCGCACTACCCGCCGCACCCACGCGTGCTCGACCTCGCCGACGAACTCGGGTTCTGGGTGATCCTGGAGTGCGACCTCGAGACGCACGGGTTCGTCTTCACCGACTGGGTCGGCAACCCCTCGGACGATCCAGACTGGCGCGAGGCCTACCTCGACCGGATCGCGCGGACGGTCGAGCGGGACAAGAACCACGCCTCGATCGTGATGTGGTCGCTCGGCAACGAGTCGGGCACGGGCCGGAACCTCGCGGCGATGGCGCAGTGGGTGCACGACCGCGACGCCGAACGCCCCGTCCACTACGAGGGCGACTACACGGGCGAGTACACCGACGTGTACTCGCGGATGTACCCGACGCTGCAGGAGACCGAGTCGATCGGCGGCGGCCCGGCCACGCCCCTGCTCGGCTGCGGTCCCGCCGAGGCCGCCCGCCAGCGGTCGAAGCCGTTCATCCACTGCGAGTACGTGCACGCGATGGGCAACGGCCCCGGGCAGATCGCCGAGTACGAGGCCCTGGTGGACAAGTACCCGCGGCTGCACGGCGGGTTCGTGTGGGAGTGGCGCGACCACGGGCTCCTCACGCACACCGCTTCCGGCGAGGCGTACTACGGCTACGGCGGCGACTTCGGTGAGGTGATCCACGACGGCAACTTCGTGATGGACGGCCTCGTCCTGCCCGACGACTCCCCCACCCCGGGACTCGCCGAGTTCGCGGCCGTGGTCGCCCCGATCCGGTTCGCCCTCTCGGACCGCACCGTGCTCGTCGAGAACCGCTTCCACTCCGCGTCGACCGCCGGGCTCCGGTTCCACTGGGCCCTGTCGCGCAACGGTGTCGTCGAGCACGAGGGTCGGTTCGCTCCGGGTGTCGTCGCGGCGCGGGAGTCCGCGACCGTGCCCGTACCGGACGAGGTGCTCGAGGCCCAGGCCGCGACGCTCGCTCCCGGCGACGAGCTGTGGTTCGACGTCACAGCGGAACTGGCGGGGCCGACCTCGTGGGCGGACACCGGCCACGTCCTGGCACGCGCCCAGACGCTCGTCGCGAGCCGACCGGCGGACGCACCACGGGCCTCCAGTCAGGGGTGGGACGGCGACCGGCTCGGCGACGGGACGTTCTCGGCCCGCGGTGACCTGGTGTCCTGGAAGGGGCACGAGGTGGCCGGGCCGCGGCTCGAACTGTGGCGCGCGCCGACCGACAACGACAGTCTGGCGTCGCAGGGTGGCTACGAGACGGCGGACCCGGTGCTGACGCACGGCGTCGGCGACCCGTCCGCTCCCGCATCGGCGACACGCTGGCGGGAGCGCGGCCTGGACCGGCTCACGCACCGGCTCGTGTCGGTGTCGCGGACCGACCACGGCCTGGAGCAGCGCATCCGCGTCGCGGCGGCGAACAGCGGGTGGGGCGTCGACGTCACGCACCGTTGGACCCTCACGGACGACGGGCTGCTGCTGCAGACCGACGCCGTGCCGTTCGGCGCCTGGGACGTGACGTGGCCGCGGATCGGAGTGCGGTTCGACCTCCCCGCGGGGCTCGCCGACGAAGACGCGAGCTGGTTCGGGACCGGGCCGCTGGAGTCCTACGCGGACTCGTCGCACGCTGCCCGGGTCGGACGCTTCACGGCTCCGGTGCGGACGCTCGGTGTGGAGTACTCGATGCCGCAGGAGACCGGGTACCGCCCCGACCTGCGAGAGCTGTCGGTGGGCGACCTCACCGTGTCGACCGTCGGGGCGCACCGGGCGGGCTTCACGCTCTCGCCGTGGACCGCGCAGCAGATCGGCCGCGCGATGCACCCGTACGAGCTGCCGGCGTCGGAGCACCTGTACCTGTACCTCGACGCCGCGCAGCACGGGCTCGGCAGCCGGGCGTGCGGCCTCGACGTGCTGCCGGAGCACCAGCTGTGGCCGCAGGCGTTCTCGTGGAGTGTCGTGCTCGCGTAGGGGTCCTCCGCAAAACACCGGTGTTCGTCGGTCGCACCCAGACATGTCGGGGTGCAACGGACGAACACCGGTGTCTTGCGATCCGGCGGGGCTACTCGGCGGACTCCGCGGACAGCGCCGGCAGCGCCGCGGGGTCGCTCGCGTCCAGGAACTCCGTCAGGCGCTCGGGCTCGCCCGGCTCCTCGATCGCCGACGCCGCGCGGCGCAGGGCGAACAGGGCCCGGAGCACGCCGCGGTTCGGCTCGTGCGACCACGGCACCGGCCCGGCCCCACGCCACCCCGCCTTGCGGAGCGCGTCGAGCCCGCGGTGGTACCCCACGCGGGCGTACGCGTAGGACTCGAGGGCGGCCCCGCGCGCCCAGGCCTCGTCGGCGAGGAGCGCCCACGCCAGGCTCGACGACGGGTGCGACACGACGACGCTCGCCACGGGGGTGTCGGCGGCGAGCGCGGCCTCCACCTCGGGTTCGGCGGGCAACAGGGTCGACGGGTTCGCGGTCGGGTTCGGCAGCAGGTTCTCCGGCATGCCCCCAGCCTGTCACCTCTTGCGTGTCCGCGGGACGCGGGCGTAGCGTGGTGGCACCTCGTCGTCATCACGGGGCTCCCGGGGCGGGACGACCGACCGGCAGCACGGATGGCGGACACGGGGGCTCCCCGACGGAAGAGACGCCTTGCTGGCCATCACCGGTTCTGCTCAGCCCACGCGCTGACACCGTGATGACGCGCCCCGTCGGGCGCACCACCGCCTCGGCGGTGGGTCCGGTGTCGAGCGCCCAGCTTCGACAACCGGGGAGGCATCTCCATGCCCATCAGTCCGTCCGTCGTCCTGAACGACGTCAGTTTCACCTGGCCCGACGGCACCGTCGCGCTCAGCCACCTCACCACCGCCTTCGGCCGTGGCCGCACCGGCCTGGTCGGGAGGAACGGGGCCGGGAAGTCCACGCTCGTCCGGTTGGTCACCGGTCGGCTCCACCCCACGTCGGGCACCGTCACGACGTCGGGTCCGGTCGACCACCTGCCGCAACGCCTGCAGACGGGTGACGACGCCGCGGTCGCCGACCTGCTCGGCATCCGACCGACGCTCACCGCGCTGCGGGCGATCCTCGGCGGGGACGCGTCGCCGGAGCACTTCGACGCGGTCGGTGACGCCTGGGACCTCGAGGAGCGGGCGGCCGCGGCGCTCGACGCGATCGGCCTGTCCGGCACCACGGCCGATCTCGAGCGGCCGGCGAGCACCCTCTCCGGCGGCCAGGCCGTCCTCGTGGCGGTCGCCGGGATCCGCCTGCGGGGTCGGCCGATCGCGTTCCTCGACGAGCCGACGAACAACCTCGACCGCCGTGCCCGTGGGCTGCTGCTCGACATGGTCGACGACTGGCACGGCACCCTCGTCGTCGTCAGCCACGACCGGGAGCTCCTCGAGCACGTCGACGAGACCTGCGAGCTCCGGGCCGGGAGCATGACGGTGTTCGGCGGGACCTTCAGCGCCTTCGAGGAGCATCTCGCCGTGCAGCAGGCCGCCGTCGAACGCGAGGTCCGGGTCGCCGAACAGCGGCACCGCACCGAGAAGCGGCAGCGGATCGAGGCGGAGACGAAGATCGCGCGCCGGGCCAAGGCCGGTGAGAAGGCCGGCCGGTCCATGCCGAAGATCCTCGCGAACGAAGCGCGGAAGAAGGCGCAGGAGACCGCCGGACGACTGCGGGTCGGGTACGCCGACGACGAGGCCGCGGCGCTCGACGCCAAGCGGGAGGCGCAGCTCCGACTCCGCACCGACGAGTCGATCCACGTGACGCTGCCGGACCCGGACGTCCCGGCGTCGCGGCAGATCGCGACGATCACGGTCCGGGGCCGCGAGACGATCGTGCAGGGGCCGGAGCGGATCGCCGTCTCCGGCGACAACGGTGTCGGCAAGACCACGTTGCTCGAACAGCTCGTCGGTGTGCCCGACGCCCGGGACCACCCGCTGCCGGACACCCGGGCGGTCCCGCACGTCGACCGGATCGCGTACCTGCCGCAGCGGAAGGACACGCTGGACGACACCGCGACCGTGCTCGACAACGTCCGGCGGGACGCGCCCCACGTGCCACCGGCCGAGGTGCGGAACCGACTTGCACGGTTCCTGGTGCGCGGGGACACCGTGGACCGCCCGGCCGGGGCGCTGTCCGGCGGGGAGCGGTTCCGGGTCGCACTCGCGAGCCTGGTGCTCGCGGACCCGCCCCCGCAGCTCCTGGTGCTCGACGAGCCGACGAACGACCTCGACCTGACGAGCGTCGACCAGCTCGTGGACGCGCTGCGGGCCTACCGCGGGGCCCTCGTCGTGGTCAGCCACGACGAGGCGTTCCTCGAGCGGCTCGACCTCACCGCCAGGCTCGAGCTCGGGTGAGGGGGCGAGCGGACCGCCGTCAGCGTCGCCGCGTCGGCCGGATCGCCAGCGACTCGATCGTGCCCCGCTCGGGCAGGTCGACGACGGTCCGGACGGCGTCGGCGACGTCCGACGGGGCGAGGTAGTAGTCGGTGTCGTAGTCCTCGCCGAGCTTCTCGGTGAGGGCCCGCTGCATGTCCGAGTCCGTCCGGCCCGGGTGCACGCTCGACACCCGCACGCCGTTCGCCCGTTCCTCCTCGCGCAGGGCGTCCGCGAAGGCCCGCAGGGCGAACTTCGACGCGGCGTACACGCCACCGCCGGGGCCGGAGTGGAACCCGGAACCGCTGTTGATCGGCACGACGATCCCGCGCGCTGCCCGGAGCGCGGGGAGCGCCACCCGGGTGAGTTCGGCGACCGCGAAGACGTTCGTGGCGAAGACCTGCTCCCACACGTCGCGCGGGGTGCCCGCGACGGTGGTGCCCTGCTCGACGCCCGCGGAGTGCACGAGCACGTCGAGCCGGTCCGGCAGCGCCGGCAGGTCCCCCGCGCCGAGGTCTCCCACGAACGGCGCCGCACTCGGCAGCTCGGCGACCACCGCGGCGACGGCGTCCGCGCTGCGGCCGCCGACGAGCACGTGGTGCGTGCGGCCCAGATCGAGCGCGATGGCCCGGCCGATCCCACGGGTCGCGCCCGTGACGAGGGCGGTCGGACGGACGGGAGGCGCGGTGTCGGTCATGCGCACCAGCCTACGGAGGCGGCGGGGCGGGCTGGCACCGTGCCTCCAGGCCGTCACACCGACGGCGAGGTGGGACGGCGTCGACGGCGCACCGACCAGACGACCGCCCCGGCGGCGAGGAGCAGCGCGACGAGCGCGACGACGCCCCACGGCGACCCGGCGACGGTCGCGACGACGGCCCAGAACAGGGCGATGCCGACGGTCGCGTAGACGAACGCCCACGCGACGCACCCCGGCACCATCGCGATCGTGTACCGCCACCACGGCACCCGGGCGACCCCGGCGGCCGCGTTCATGATCGTCTGCAGTCCCACGGTCAGGAAGCTCACCGTGACGACCGGCAGCCCCCAGCGGTCGAGCAACGCCGACCCGCGACGGACCGCAGCCGAGTCGAGCCACCGGCCCCACCGCGACCGCGAGGCCCCTGCCACCGCACCGCGCGCCAGCCAGTACGTCGCCTGCGCGCGGCAGAACACCACGGCGAAGAGCGCGAGGACGAGCCACCAGAACGGGAGGCCCTCGAGGAAGGTCGGCACGGGGCGAACCGTAGCGGCACCGCCCGGGAATCCTCCGTCAGCGGCGGTCGGCGCCCTCTCGGATCTTGATCCCGTCGAGGACGTCCTGCGCGCGCTTCTCGTCCTGCTTCTCGATCTGGCGGGTGTCGCGTTCGGGCAGCTGGATGTCCTCCTCGGCGCGGATGCCGGCCTGCAGCTGGCGGCCGCGTTCGAGCTCGGCGTCGAACTCGGCACCGAACAGCAGCGCGTTGTTCGTGATCCAGATCCACAGCAGGAACACGATCACCCCACCGAGGGAGCCGTAGGTGGCGTTGTAGTTCGAGAAGTTGCCGACGTAGAACCCGAACCCGACGCTCGCGATCACGAAGATCAGGATCGCCAGGATCGAGCCGCCGCTCACCCACCGGAAGGACGGCTGCTTGACGTTGGGCGCCCAGTAGTACAGGACCGCGACGACGATGATCGCGATGGCGAGCAGGATCGGCCACTGCACGATGCTCAGCACCGTGACCGCGACGTCTCCGAGGCCGATCACGTCGCCGAAGCTCCGGGCGAGCGGGCCGGACACGAGCACGAGCAGCCCGAGCACGAGCAGGATCACCGTGAAGAGCGTCACGCCGAGCATGGTCGGGCGGAGCTTCCAGATCGGGCGACCCTCGCGGACGTTGTAGATCCGGTTCATCGCCCGGCCGAAGGCGCCGACGTAGCCGGAGGCCGACCACACCGCACCGACGACACCGACGATGAACGTCACGGGGGCGGCGGGCGATCGGACGAGCCCCTCGATGGGGCCCTGCAGGAGGTCGACGACCTGCTGCGAGCCGACGTTCCCGAGGACGTCGAGCAGGGTCTTGATCGTGTTGTCCGCCTGGCCGACGAGACCGAGGATCGACACCACGGCCAGCAGCCCGGGGAAGAGCGCGAGGACGGAGTAGTACGTCAGGCTCGCGGCGAGGTCGGTGCACTGGTCGCTGGAGAACTCGCGGAGGGTCTTCTTCAGCGTGTAGACGACCGTCGGCTTCTGCAGGTCGGCGGGGCTGTCGGCCTTCCGGGAGTCGTCGGCGGCGGGCTTGCCGTGGTCGGATGCCATCGTCTCAGCCCTTCGCCGAGGCCTTCACGGCCTGCTTCGACCGTTTCACCGCAGCCTTGCGGTTCTTGTCGGCACGGCGCTGCACGGCTGCGATGCCGGCGCGCTGCTTCACCCGTGCGCGGTGCACCGGGTCGCGCTCGAGGGCTTCCTCGGCCGCCTTCGCTCGTGCCTTCCGACCCTTCCGGCCGGGCTGCGCCTGCTCCTTGGCCGACGGGCCGTCCCCGCGTGCGCCGAACGGCAGCAGCGCGGTGAACGCCGAGGTCACGTGCGGCTCGGCCAGGTGGCCGGCGGGCTTGTTGCGGATCGCGATGCCGACGACGATCGCTGCGACACCGGCCGCCGCGGTCATGCCCATCGCCACGAGCGGGGTGGGGTCACGGTGCCAGCGCTGCTTGGTCTTCGCGATCGCCAGACGGGCGCGCGCGGGGACGTCCGCACGACGACGGATCTCGGTCACGGTGTCCGTGATGCCCTCTCGCGTGCGGACGTTCGCGAGTTCGAGCTCGGGGAGACTGTCCTTGGCCATTCCCCATTTCGTACACGCTCGGGCCGGGGTCGTGTCCAGCCCCGGGCGTGTCCCGCGCGCGGCGGACGGGCGGGTCGCGCCCGAGTTTCGCGCTGAGCGACAGTTCTCGCGGCTGTGCGCGCGAGAACTGTCGCTCAGCGCGAGACGACGATGCCTGGAGGCACGGGGCGGGGCCGCCCCGCGCCTCCAGAGCGTCGACTGGTCACGTTCAGGACGGGACGACGACGTCCTCGGGACGGCCGGAGGCCGCGGAGCGGCCCGCCGCCTCCATGAGCGCGAGGCTCCGCAGGTTGTCGCGGCCGCTCGTCGCGGGCGCGGGACCGCCCGACACCGAGCGGGCGAAGGCCTGCAGCCCGCCCTGCCGGTCGGTGTGCGGCATCGTCGGCAGCTCGACGGCCTCGGCATCGTCGTCCTGGGTGCGGCGCACCGTCACGCGGTCACCGTCGACGGCGTTCGGCGACCCGTCGCGGCTCGTGAACCACAGTTCGCCGTCCTCGCCCTGGATGCTCCACTCGCCGGCCCAGGCCGTCCGGGGTCCGCGCGAGAGCCAGCTGCCGCGGTAGCTGACGACGAGCCCGTCCTCGAGCTCGATGATCATCGACGCGACCGCCTCGTCCTGGTACTTGCTGTACGACGGGTAGGACGCCTTCGCGAAGACACGCACGGCTTCCTGCCCGGTGACCATCCGGATGAGGTCGAAGTGGTGGATCGCCATGTCGTTGATCATCGCGTGCGGGAACTTGTAGTGCGGGTGCTCCTCGAACGCGAGGTCGTTGTCCCACTGCCGGAAGTCGATGTTGATCGCGGACAGCTCGCCGAGCGTTCCGACTGCCAGCAGCTCCTGCGCGACCCGGGGTGCCGGGTACCAGCGGTAGTTCTGGCTGACCTGCAGCACGAGCCCGAGTTCCTCGGCACGGCGGACGGCGGTGACGGCCTCGTCCGTGGTGTTCGCGAACGGCTTCTCGACGAGGACGTGCTTGCCGGCCTCGAGCGCCTCGAGCGCGAGCGGCACGTGCGTCACGGCGGGGGCGGTGATGACGACGGCGTCGGCCTCGACCCCGGCGAGCGCCTCGGTGAGGGACGCGAACGCCGCCGACTCCGGCAGTCCGAGGTCCGTGCGCACGGCGTCCAGCGTCACGGGGACCGGGTCGACGATCCCGACCACCTCCACTTCGGTGACCTCCGGGATGGCGGTGCGAGCCCAGTTGCCGCCCCACCCTCCGAGACCGACGTGGATGATCCGGACCGTCATGCGTGCACTCCCTCGTGGCTGGTGACGCACCACGGACGCCGCGGTGCGTCCGACCAGTCTGTCAGGGACACGCTCAGTGCGTGAACGCGTACGCGATGAGTGCCATCGTGACGATGAACCCGGCGAGGTAGTTGATCCAGAGGAAGCGCTTCCAGCCCGCGTTGGCGGACTCCGCGCCGTCATCGGTGACGTTCCACCACGGCAGCACGTTGAGGGCGTAGGGCACGACGACGATCGCGGCGATCGGCCCCGGGAACGCCGAGAACAGCAGCGCGACCCCGGCGACCAGGTACGCGACGAACGCCAGGCGCACGGTGGCCCGGGCGCCGATGACGGTCGCCACGGAGCCGATCCCGCCGGCTCGGTCGGCCAGGACGTCCTGCACGGCACCGAACGCGTGCGAGGCCACGCCCCACAGGAAGAACGCGACGCACACGGCGACGAGCTGACCGGTCCAGTGCGGTCCGGCGAGCGCCAGACCGTAGATCGCCGGGGACACGAAATGGGTCGACGAGGTCAGGGAGTCGAGGAACGGCTTCTCCTTGAAGCGCAGCCCCGGCGCCGAGTAGGCGATGACCGCGAAGACGCTGATCGCGAGGACCAGCCACGACCACGGCCCGTTCCCGGACACCGCGCCGAGCACGACGAGCGCGACCAGGAACGGCACGTTCGTGACGACGACGGCCCACAGCGTGGTGCGGTGCACGCTCTTGTCGAGCAGGGCGCCCTCGACCCCGCCCTTCCGCGGGTTCCGCAGGTCGGACTCGTAGTCGAAGACGTCGTTGATGCCGTACATCGCCAGGTTGTAGGGCACGAGGAAGTACACGACCCCGACGAGGAACGCCACGAGCGAGAACCCGCCACCGCCCTCGACGCCGACGCCGCTGCCGAGCAGGTACGCGGCGCCGAACGGGTACGCGGTGTTGACCCAGCTGATCGGTCGCGACGACACGAACAGGGCGCGCAGGGTCGACGGCCTGGAGGCGGTGCTCGCGTTCACGGGGATCCCTCCGGTGGTGCGGTGGTCGGGTCGGGCGCGGGGCGCGCGCCGGTGCGGTCGCGCGGACCGGTCCGGTCTTCCTGGGATGGCCGGGTGGGTCGGTCGAACAGCACCCACAGGCTGGGCAGCAGCACGATCGCGGCGATCGAGTACGCCAGGTCCTCGACGGGGATCGCCCCGATCTTCGCACCGCTGATGAGTGCCGGGTCGTAGGCGACGATCCGCAGCGTCACGATGACGTTGTCGAACACGATCGTCATGACGAGCAGGGCGACGCCGGCGACGAGCCCGGTCACGAGCACGATCCGCCGGCCGGTCGGGGCGCGGCGGCCCCGGGCACGGGCACGTCGTGCGGCGACGACCCCGGCGGCGAGCGCGACGACGGCCACCGCTGCGAAGAACGGTACGGCGAGCAGCGCGTACGCGCCCGACCCGGTCACGACCGGCTCCGCTCGGACCGGCGCAGCCCGCGTGCGACGAGGGGCTGCACGAAGCCGACCAGGTTCATGGTCGTGTAGCAGAGCAGCAGCAGGAAGAAGAGCTCCTCGAGCGGGACGTCCGGCGCGAGGAGCACGCCCGTCAGCAGGTTCTGCGGCCCGATGAAGAAGATGCCGAGCGCGACGCCGAGCGCGTCCCAGAACAGGAAGAACGCCACGCCCACCACCATCACGGCCGCCGCCCGCCACGGTGCCCGCCAGAAGAACAGTCGGAAGCGGGCGTCGAGCACGGTCATGCCGACGAGCGACACGACCAGCCCGGCGAGGTACAGCCCGGGCATCAGACGGCGTCGGCCGACGTGGACCCGAGCGGCGTCGGCAGCGGTTCGGTCGTGGTGTCCCCGTGGATGCGCTTGAGGAGCACCTCGGCGCTGATCAGGCACATCGGCAACCCGATGCCCGGGATCGTCGAGGCACCCGCGTAGTACAGCCCCTCGACCTTCCGGGAGGCGTTCTTCTCACGGAAGAACGCACTCTGCTTCAGGGTGTGCGCCGGTCCCAGCATCGACCCGTTCCAGGCGTTGTAGTCGTCGGCGAAGTCGCGCGGACCGATCGTCCGGCGGACCCGGATGCGCTCCCGCAGGTCGGGTACCCCGGCGCGCTCCGCGACGATGTCGATGGCGCGGTCGGCGATCCGCTCGACCTCGTAGTCCCCGGCGCCGTCGATGCCGCCCTTGCCGATCGACAGGTCGGCGGGCAGCGGCACGAGTACGAACAGGTTGCTCGAGCCGGGCGGCGCGACCGAGGCGTCGGTCTCCGAGGGCGCGCAGACGTAGATCGACGCGGGGTCCGGGACGTGTCGGTCGTGGCCGAAGATCGCGCCGAAGTTCGCCTTCCAGTCCTCGGTGAACACGAGCGTGTGGTGCAGGAGTCCCGGCACCGGGCCGTCGATCCCGAGGTACACGAGCACGGCGCTCGGCCCCGGGTCCCGCCGCTCCCAGTGCGCCGCGGGGTAGGTGCGGTGCTCCCGGTCGAGCAGCTGGAGCTCGGTGTGCCGGAGGTCGGCGGCGCTCACCACGAGGTCGGCGGGCGCGGTGTGCTGCTCGCCCCGGCGGTCCCGGTGGACGACACCCGTGACGTGGCCGTCCTCCACGACGATCCGCTCGACCGCGGCGCCGGCGATGATCTTCGCGCCCTCGCGACGGGCGACCCGCTCGACGGCGGCGATCACCTCGGTGATGCCACCCTTCGGGTAGAGCACCCCGTCGGCCAGGTCGAGGTGGCTCATCAGGTGGTACATGCTCGGCGCCGCGTACGGGCTGGTGCCGAGGAACACCGCCGGGTAGCCGAGGACCTGCCAGAGCCGCCGGTCCTTGACCGCGGACTCGGCGAACGTCGACAGCGGTTCGATGAGCAGGCGTGCGAGCTTCGGCAGCCGGCGGAGGACGTCCGGGGCGGCGAGCCCGCGGAGGTCCTGGAACGTCGTGTACAGGAACCGGCGGATCGCCATCGCGTAGGTGTCCTCGGCGGACGCCAGGTACTTCCGGATCCGCTTGCCGGCACCGGGTTCGATCGACTCGAACAGGGCGATGTTGGCCTCGCGGTCGGCGCGGAGGTCGATCGGCTCGTTGTGGCCCTCGCTGTAGACGCGGTAGCCGGGGTCGAGCTTCTCGAGGTCGAGTTCGGCGTCCGCCGAGGTGCCGAGCAACTGGAAGAAGTGGTCGAACACCTCGGGCATGAGGTACCAGGACGGTCCGGTGTCGAACCGGAAGCCGTCCTGCTCCCACGATCCCGCGCGGCCGCCGAGCTGCTGCCGCTGCTCGAGGACCGTCACCGAGAAGCCGTCCCGAGCGAGCAGGGCGGCGGACGCGAGTCCGCTGATGCCGCCGCCGATGACGACCGCGCGTCGGGCGGGCACCTTGCGGTTGGTCGTCGGGCCGGATGCCTTCGGACTGGAGGCGCGGGGCGGGGTCACGCCGTGCCTCCCGTCCGGTGGTGGGTCGCGCGCGACCGCAGCGGCGCACGTCCGGCGAGCACCTGTGCGGCCAGGCGCGCCTTCACCGGGTTCGGGACGCGCACGCGCGTCGTGATCAGGCGGTGCGCCGGCGTGACCGCGATGCGGTCGTTGAGTTCCTGGAAGAGCGCGTGCGCGAGGCCGACCGCGTTCCGCGCGTCGGCCGGAAGCAAGCGGACGGTGGCGGCGGCGCGGTCGAGGTCCGCCTGGACGTCGGCGACGAGCCGGTCCTTCGTGGCCTCGTCGAAGGTGCGGAGGTCGACGCCCGGGAAGTACGAGCGGCCGAGTACCTCGAAGTCGGCGTGCAGGTCGCGCAGGAAGTTCACCTTCTGGAACGCGGCACCGAGCGCGCGGGCACCGTCGACGAGCACGGCGTCGTCGAAGGTCGGCCGGCCGGCGCGGTACACGAACGCACGGAGGCACATCAGGCCGACGACCTCGGCCGAGCCGTACACGTAGCGGTCGAAGGACTCCTGGTCGTGCTCGGTCCGCTCGAGGTCCATCCGCATCGAGGCGAAGAACGGGCGCGTGAGCTCAGGACCGAAGCCCGTGACGCGTGCGGTGCGGGCGAACGCGTGCACCACCGGGTTAACCGAGAACCCGAGCGCGATCGCACGCTCCGTGTCCGACTCGAGCTCGTCGAGGACGGTGCGGGCGAGCTCGTGGTCGAGCCCGGCCTCGGTCGCGGGGCCGTCCACCACCTCGTCGGCGACGCGGACCAGCGCGTAGACGTTGCGGATGTGCTCCCGGGTGTCCTTCGTGAGCAGGCGGCTGGCGAGCCCGAAGGACGTCGAGTAGCGGTCGATGACGACCCCCGAGGCGGCCTCGGCCGTGGCGTCGTACAGGGGCAGACGCGTTGGTGCGTTCTGGTTCACCGGGCGCGTTCCACGAGTTCGGTCACGAGGCCCTCCAGGCGGTCGGCGAGGTCGTACGGCAGTCCGGCGAGCTCGGCACGGGCGAGTGCTGCGTGCTCGGCGATCCGCGACTCGGCGGCGGCGCGGGCACCACAGGTGACCAGGGTCGCACGGAGTTCGGCCGCGCGCTCCTCGGTGAGGTCCGGGTCGCCGAGGTACGGGGCGATGTCGGGCCAGCAGTCGGTGGTCGCCGCGTAGGCGATGAGCATGGTGCGCTTGCCCTCGCGCAGGTCCCCGAGCACGGTCTTGCCCGTCGTGCCCTCGTCCCCGAACACCCCGAGCAGGTCGTCGACGATCTGGTACGCGATGCCGATCTCCCGGCCGAAGGCACCGAGTGCGGCGACGACGGACTCGTCGGCACCGGCGAGCACGGCCCCGGACTGCAGCGGCGCCTCGAACGAGTACACGCTCGTCTTCGCCCGCTCCATCTGGAGCACCTCGTCGACGGTCGGCATGACCCCCAGCGCGAGGTCGACGTCGGTCATCTCGCCGGCTGCGCTGGCGAACACGGCTTCGTCCAGGAGTTCGAGCAGTCGGGCGCGTCGTTCACCCGTGACCCCGGAGGACTCGATGAACCGCGGCGCCGCGGCGAGGGCGAGGTCCCCGGCGATCACCGCGGCGCTCATCCCCCGGTGCTCGGCGGTCGGCAGGGGCAGGCCGCCGGTCGTCCCGGTGTCGCGGAAGGACCCGGCGACGTTCGGCTGCCCGCGGCGGGACCAGTCCCGGTCGATGACGTCGTCGTGCACGACCAGCGCGGTGTGCAGGAGTTCGTAGGCCGCGGCGACGTTCGCGGCCGCGTGCACGTCGTCCCCGCCGAGGCCGGCGTACGCGGTGAGGACCATGCGCGGGCGGAAGCGCTTGCCGCCCATGCTCGCCTTGCGGAGCACCCGCCAGAGTTCCTCGGACGGACGCCCGTAGCGCTCGGCGCGCGCCGACGACACGACGAAGAAGCGCTCGAGGCAGTCGTCGACGAGCGCGAGGTCGATGTGCGCCACGGTGGCCGCTTCCTCGCTCATTGGCCTAACCTATCGGTGCAGATGAGCGCATTCCCGGAAACCGTGGTGCTGCTGGCCGACGACCGTACCCCGATCGGCACAGCGGACAAGTTCACGGTGCACACAGACCACACGCCCCTCCACCTGGCCTTCTCGTGCCACGTGCGGAACACCGACGGCGACGTCCTGGTGACCCGTCGTGCGCTCTCGAAGAAGACGTGGCCGGGGGTGTGGACGAACACGTTCTGCGGCCACCCCGGCCCGGACGAGTCCTTCGAGGACGCCATCGCCCGCCGGGCGTCACGCGAACTCGGCATCACCGTGCGGGACATCGAGCTCGTCCTGCCCGACTTCCGGTACCGCGCGGTGGACGCCTCGGGCATCGTCGAGAACGAGGTCTGCCCGGTGTACCGCGCGGTCACCGACGACGTCCCGGCCCCCGCGGACGACGAGGTCGCCGAGTACGCCTGGGTCTCCGAGGACGCCCTGCGCGAGTCCGTCGCCGGAGCACCGTTCGCGTGGAGTCCCTGGCTCGGGTGGCAGCTCGCCGAGCTGTCCTCGGCCGGCTTGCACATCACGCGCTGACCGCCGCTGTCCCGCCGGACTCGCCGGGTGCGTGCCGTCGCGGTCGCCTCGTCGAGCCGCGAGGTCGGGGGGCACGTGAGCGCCCTCTCACTTGGCGCTCGCACGTCTGCGGAGTAGGGTCGGGCGTCGGCCACGGGTGTGGCCGTCGGCCACGAGTGTGGCCACGAGGCTGCGGACCGCGGCCACGACGGACCAGAAGGGCAGGTGAGGCGCGATGTCGGGTGACCATCCTCGATCGGGCCGGCCGCCCCTGACGGTCGTCGCCGTGCCCGTTCGCTGAACCACGCCTGCCCCGGGACCGCCCGGGATGACTTCGCGCCTGCCTGCTCCCGAGAGGAGCACAGCATGGCACTGATCGACAACGCGATCTACGTCGAGGGACGTCGCGTCGAATCGCCGTCGACCCTGTCGCTCGCCACGCGGGGCGACCTCGCGTGGATCGGGCTGCTCCGGCCCGACGACGCCGAACTCGAAGCCGTCGCGACGGAGTTCGACCTGCACGAGAACGCCGTGGAGGACGCCCGCAAGGGACACCAGCGCGCGAAGCTCGAGCGGTACGGCGACACCCTCTTCCTGGTGCTCCGGCCCGCGTGGTTCGACGCTCGCGCCGAGACCGTCGAGTTCGGTGAGGTGCACCTGTTCGTCGGCGACCGCTTCGTGGTGAGCGTCCGGCACGCCGAGCGGCCGGACCTGGCGGCGCTCCGTGCCCGGGTGGAGGGGGACCCGGAGTTCCTCGCACGTGGCTCCGAGGCCGTCACCGCCGCCGTGCTCGACGAGGTCGTCGACGGCTACGCCCCGGTCGTCGAGATCCTGCAGGACCACATCGACGCCATCGAGGACCAACTGTTCGCCGGTCAGGTCGACCCCGGCGTCTCGAAGCGGATCTACCAGCTCCTCAGCGAGGTCCTGGCGTTCCAGCGCGCCACGAAGCCCGTGCCCGCGATGGTCAAGGGACTGCTCCGCGGGGCCGACAAGTACGGCGTCGACGACGAGGTCCAGCACCGCCTGCGGAACGTGCTCGACCACGCACTGCGCGTCACCGAGCGGGTGGACTCGTTCCGCGCGCTGCTCGAGAACGCCCTGACGCTGCACTCGACCCTGGTCTCGCAGGAGCAGAACGAGGCGATGCGCCGCATGACGAGCGCCAGCCTGGCGCAGGGCGAGGAGAGCCGCCAGCTCGCACGCGCCGCACACCGTCAGGGCGAGGAGGTGAAGAAGATCTCGTCGTGGGCGGCGATCCTCTTCGCTCCGGGACTCATCGCCGGGGTCTACGGGATGAACTTCGACCACATGCCCGAGCTGCACTGGCGGTACGGCTACCCGGTCGCGATCCTCGGGATGCTCGCCCTCATGGGCGTGCTGTGGGCCATCTTCCGCAAGCGCAACTGGCTGTAGCCGTGACGACGGCCGATCTGCGGTGGCGCGTTCCGGCACCGGCGGTGTCCCGGACACGACGTGCAGCGTGACCCATCCGTCGCGGGATCCACGACTCAGGTGGCGCGGATCGTCGAGGTGTGCATAATGATCTGGCTCGGAATGTGAACGTGCACATCGGCGTGCTTCGGCCCCGGGCGAGAAACGAGTAGCAATGGCGTCGACGCGGACACAGCAACCGCGGTCGCCCAGCATCCGCGACGTCGCGCGGATCGCCGGGGTCTCCCACCAGACCGTCTCCCGCGTGCTCAACAACTCGGACGCCATCCGGGCGGAGACCCGGGACCGCGTCCTCGCGGCGATGGAGCAGCTGCAGTACCGACCGAACCGGGCGGCGCGGGCGCTGGTCACGAGCCGCACGCACACCATCGGCGTGCTCACGGCCCGCCGCGCGCACTACGGTCCGGCGGTCGCGCTGCAGGCCATCGAGGACGCCGCTGTCACACGCGGGTTCAACGTCACCACCTCGACCCTCACGGAGACGACGGACGAAGCGGTCCGCGAGAGCATCCAGCGGTTGCTCGACCTCGACGTCGAGGGCATCGTGGTGATCGCGCCGCAGCAGAAGGTGTTCGACCTCATCGAGGAACTCGGCATCCGCACGCCGTACGTCACGATGCGCGCGAGCGTGGGCGAGGACCCGACGGCGCTCTGGGTCGACCAGATGGAGGGCGCCCGACTGGCCACGGCCCACCTGCTCGACCTCGGCCACGAGTACGTCCGGCACATCGCGGGGCCGCAGGACTGGATCGAGGCTGACGCCCGCATGCAGGGGTTCCTGCGGGAGATGTCCGACCGCGACATGCCCGTGGCGCCGCCGATCCTCGGGGACTGGACCGCCGACTTCGGCTACCACGCCGGCCGCGAGCTCCTGCGCTGGCGGGACTGCACCGCGGTCTTCTGCTCGAACGACCAGATGGCGCTCGGCGTCATGCACGCGGCACGCTCGTACGGCCTCGACGTCCCGGGGGACCTGTCCGTCGTGGGCTACGACGACATCCCCGAGGCGAAGCACTTCTGGCCGCCGCTCACCACGGTGCAGGTCGACTTCGCCGAGCTCGGCCGGCGGTGCGTGGACCTGCTCCTGCCGGGCGAGGACGACGCGGCACTGCGTCCGATCGACATCGTCCCCCAGCTCGTCGTGCGCGGCTCCACGAGCGCACCCCGCAAGCGCTGAGCGCACCAGCGCAGCCACGGGCGGACTGGAGGCGCGTGGCGGCGCCGCCACGCGCCTCCAGACCGGAATGGCGTCACCTGGGTACCCCAACGCGGGGGACGTGCGCGGGTGCCATCCGCCAGATCACGCGGGCCGTTACACAAACGCGACCAATCCGAATTGACAGCCGCGCCGATCCCGTGCGTAGTATTACCTCCGTTCCGCCGATGTGAACGGTCACATGGACCGCCACACGACAGGACACCGGACGCGACAACGAAGTCCACACAGGCCTCCTGTGCCCTTCGCTGCCGCTGGCAGAACCACCCGAAGGACTGCCGCATCGCAGCGGCAGAAGGAGATGCACCGTGGCGTCAACCCCGATCGACACCGGCCTCGAGACCCGGTCGATCACCGCACCCGAGACGATCCTCGAGATGCGCTCGATCACCAAGGAGTTCCCTGGTGTGAAGGCGCTGTCCGACGTCTCGCTCAGCGTCCGTGCCGGCGAGATCCACGCGATCTGCGGCGAGAACGGCGCGGGCAAGTCGACCCTCATGAAGGTCCTGTCCGGCGTCTACCCGTACGGCACCTACGAGGGCGAGATCGTCTTCGAGGGCGAAGAGGTCCGGTTCAAGGACATCAAGCAGTCCGAGCAGTCGGGCATCGTGATCATCCACCAGGAGCTCGCGCTCATCCCCGAGCTGTCGATCACCGAGAACCTGTTCCTCGGCAACGAGCCCGGCAAGTTCGGCGTCATCGACTGGACCTCCGCCCAGCTCCGCGCCCAGGACCTGCTCGCCCGCGTCGGCCTGAGCGACGACCCGGACACCCAGATCAAGAGCATCGGCGTCGGCAAGCAGCAGCTCGTCGAGATCGCCAAGGCCCTGCACAAGGACGTCAAGCTCCTCATCCTCGACGAGCCGACCGCGGCCCTGAACGAGAACGACTCGCAGCACCTCCTCGACCTCATCGTCGGGCTGAAGGCCAAGGGCATCTCGAGCATCATCATCAGCCACAAGCTGAACGAGATCGAGCAGATCGCCGACGAGATCACGATCATCCGCGACGGCAAGACCATCGAGACGCTGAACGTCAAGGGCGACGGCGTCAACGAGGACCGCATCATCCGCGGGATGGTCGGCCGCTCGCTCGAGTCGCGCTTCCCGGACCGCACGCCGAAGATCGGTGAGACCTTCTTCGAGGTCCGCGACTGGACCGTCCAGCACCCGCTCGACGCGTCGCGCCTGGTCTGCAAGAACTCGAACTTCCACGTGAAGCGCGGCGAGATCGTCGGCTTCGCGGGCCTGATGGGCGCCGGCCGCACCGAGCTCGCGATGAGCATCTTCGGTCGCTCGTACGGCACCTGGCTCGGCGGCGAGATCATCAAGGACGGCGAGGAGATCAAGGTCACCACCGTCCAGCAGGCGATCCAGCACGGCATCGGTTACGTGTCAGAGGACCGGAAGGCGCTCGGCCTGAACCTGCTCGACACCGTCAAGCGGTCGACGGTTGCAGCTGATCTCCAGAAGATCTCGAAGGCCGGCGTCGTGGACTCCCTCGAGGAGTACAACGTCGCCGAGAAGTACCGGAAGCTGCTCCGCACGAAGGTGCCCACCGTCGAGGAGAACGTCGGGAAGCTCTCCGGCGGGAACCAGCAGAAGGTCGTCCTGTCGAAGTGGATGTTCACCGACCCGGACATCCTGATCCTCGACGAACCGACCCGCGGCATCGACGTGGGCGCGAAGTTCGAGATCTACGGCATCATCCAGCAGCTCGCGGCGGAGGGGAAGGGCATCATCCTCATCTCCTCGGAGCTCCCCGAACTCCTCGGCCTCTCCGACCGGATCTACACGATCTTCGAGGGCCAGATCACGGCCGACATCCCCTCGGAACAGGCCGATCCAGAAACGCTCATGCGCAGCATGACCTCCGCGCGGAAGGGCGCTCCCGTCTCATGAAGAACCTGAAACTGCTGTTCGGCAAGGGCAACAGCATCGGCCAGTACGGCATGATCATCGCGTTGATCGCGATCGTGATCTTCTTCTCGATCACGACGAACGGCCTGATCCTCGAGCCGACGAACGTCATCAACCTGTTCCTGCAGTACTCCTACATCCTCATCCTCGCGCTCGGCATGGTGATGGTGATCATCGCGGGCCACATCGACCTGTCGGTCGGTTCGGTCGCGGCGTTCGTCGGCATCATCGTCGCGCAGTCGATGTCCGTGTGGCACTGGCCGGCGTGGGCCGCGATCATCCTCGGCCTCGCTGTCGGTGCCCTCGTCGGCGCCTGGCAGGGCTTCTGGGTCGCGTTCGTCCGGGTCCCCGCGTTCATCGTGACGCTCGCCGGTCAGCTCATCTTCCGCGGTGCGAACCAGATCATCGGTCAGTCCACGTCGGTGCCGACGCCGAACGACTACAACGCGATCGGTGCGGGCTTCCTGCCTGACTTCGGACCGAACACGAACTACTCGAACGGCACGCTGCTCATCGGCCTCGCCACCATCATCGCGCTCATCGTCATCGAGGTCCGCGGTCGCAACCGTCGCAAGAAGATGCAGGCCGAGGTCCCGCCGCTCTGGGTGTCGATCGTCCGCACGGGCGTCCTCGTCGCCGTCACGCTCGTCGCGACGTACCTGTTCGGCGCCGGCCCGGTGGGCACCTCGATCCCGATCGTCGCGATCATCCTCGGTGTCCTCACGATCATCTACGGCTTCATCACGAAGAACACGATCTTCGGGCGCCAGGTCTACGCGGTCGGCGGCAACGCGAGCGCCGCGGTCCTCTCCGGCGTCAGCGCCCGCAAGGTGAACTTCTTCGTCATGGCGAACATGTCCGTCCTCGCGGCGATCGCCGGCATGGTCTTCGTCGGCTACTCGAACGCCTCGGGTCCGGCTGACGGCACCGGCTGGGAGCTCGACGCGATCGCTGCCGTGTTCGTCGGTGGCGCTGCGGTCGCGGGTGGCATCGGGACGATCTCCGGGTCGATCATCGGTGGTCTCGTGATGGCGCTGCTGTCGAACGGTCTCCAGCTCATGGGCATCGAGTCGAACAAGGTGCAGATCATCCGTGGTCTCGTCCTCCTCATCGCGGTGGCCTTCGACGTCTACTCGAAGTCCCAGGGCCGCCCGTCGCTCATCGGCGGCATGATGCGGCAGTTCCAGCGCAAGGACACGGAGCAGAACACCGTGGCAGCGCAGCAGCCGCAGTCCATCCAGGACCAGCCGGAGAAGGTCAACACCCAGTAAAGACGTGGCGCCCGGGGCGACCCGGGCGCACGAACCCCTCACCACAGCACCACTCCTCAACGAAGAGAAAGCAATCACATGCGCAAGAAGCTCATCGCCGGCATCGGCCTGGCACTCGTCGCGGGCCTCGCCCTCAGCGGCTGCTCGGCTCGTGACTCCTCCGGCTCGGACTCGAGCACGGCGATCAAGAAGGGCGACCTCATCGGTGTGGCGCTCCCGGCCAAGACCTCGCAGAACTGGGTGCTCGCGGGCGCCGCGTTCGAGAAGTCGATCGAGAAGGCCGGCTTCAAGGCCGACATCCAGTACGCGAAGGCCGACGGCCCCGTCCCGGACCAGCAGGGCCAGATCTCGACGATGCTCACCAAGGGCGCGAAGGTCATCATCATCGGCGCTGCCGACGGTTCGCAGCTCGGCTCGCAGGTGAAGGCCGCGAAGGCGAAGGGCACCACCGTCATCGCCTGGGACCGCAACATCCTCAACACGAAGAACGTCGACTACTACGTCGCCTTCAACAACTACAAGGTCGGCCAGCTCCAGGCGAACGCGCTGCTGCAGGGCCTCAAGGAGAAGAAGGGCAGCGGACCGTACAACGTCGAGCTCTTCGCCGGTTCGCCGGACGACGCGAACGCGACGGTCTTCTTCAACGGTGCGATGAGCGTCCTCAAGCCGAAGATCGCCGACGGAACGCTCAAGGTCGTCTCCGGCCAGACCACGTTCGGCAAGGTCAACACGCAGGGCTGGCTCGCGCAGAAGGCCCAGTCGCGCATGACCGACCTCCTGTCGCAGTACTACTCGGGCGACACCAAGCTCGACGGCGTCCTGTCGCCGAACGACACCCTCGCTCGTGCGATCCTCACCGCGACGAAGGCCGCCGGCAAGGACAACCCCGTCGTCACCGGTCAGGACTCCGAGACCGCGTCGATCCCGCTCATCATGAAGGGCGAGCAGTACTCGACGATCTACAAGAACACGACCGAAGAGGCCCAGGCGGCCGTTGACCTCGTCACGACGCTCTCGAAGGGCGACAAGCCCGACACCAAGATCGACAAGACGAACAACTACAACGGCGTCAAGACGGTCCCGGCGATCGAGCTCACCCCGATCCTCGTCACCAAGGAGAACGCGGTCGAGGCCTACAAGGGCAACAGCACCCTCGAAGACCTCGCGAAGGCAGGTCAGTAGTCCCTCCTGAGAGAACGGGCCCCACCTCATCGAGGTGGGGCCCGTTCTCGTTGCGCGGGGTACGCGAGCGGTCCCGCCAAGCGCGGACTGCGCGGCATGTTGCGCTGGGCTACTTTCGACCCAGATGAGGTTTCATCGAAAGATCAAAGGGGATCGAAATGAAAATGCTCACCAAGCTCGCGGCCGTCGCCGCAGCGGCAGGAGTCATCGTGGGGATGGGGGCCCTCCCGGCGCAGGCCGTGGGGACGAGTTCGCAGCCGTGCCCGGGCGGTTCCGCCGTCGGGCACTCGTCGACGAACGGCGGCGCAGACACCGTTGCCTCCAACTGCAAGGGGGCCCTCCACGTCTACGTTCGCCAGTGGTACACGGTGACCGGTGGGAAGGTCTACCACACGGATTGGAAGAAGAGCAACAACTACGTGACGACCGTGAAGCAGGCCAACCCCGGGTACCCCGTCTACCAGGCTGAACACCGGTGGGAGCCGAGCGTGGTCGGAGCGGGCGGCCCGCCGCCGATCTTCTTCGAGTGACACCCCGACGACCCCGTCTCGCCTCGGCGAGACGGGGTCGTCCCGCGTCCGCGACGCGACCCGGTGACGGCCTGGAGGCACGGTGCGGCCCCGCCACGCGCCTCCAGGCCGTCTCACCCGTGCGCAGCCCGCAGGCGGCGCACCGCCTCGCACAGCGAGGGCACGTCCACCCGTGCCGTCCCGAACACCACCGCCGGGGTCGTGTCGAAGTAGCGACGGGTGAGCCGCTCCCCCAACAGCGAGACCCGCGACCACGGGATGCCCGGCTCGGCGGACGTCACGGCGCTCGGGAGCATCCGCACGGCCTCGCCGATCTCGACCAGTCGCATCCGGACCGCGTCGTAGACCAGGTCCTCCGGCAACGTGTCGTCGTCCACGTACCGGCGGATCACCCCGCACGCGCGGATGACGTCGTCGAGGCGGTCACCGACGTCGCGGCTCACAGCGGGACCGCATCCCGGACGGCATCGATGCCCATCCCCGCGGCGTCCACGACGTCGACCCGGACGCCGAGGAGCTGTTCGGCCGCGTCCTGGATCCGCATGAGCGCGAAGATCCCGAGACCCGGCTCGAGGTCCACCATGAGGTCGACGTCGCTGCTCGGGCCCTCCTCGCCACGGGCGACGCTGCCGAACAACCGTGGGTCGCGCCCGCCGAAGCGGTGGACGATCGCGCGGAGCTCCTGCCGGACCGCGGTCACCCGGTCGCGGAGGGGCTGCGGTTCCTCGACGGGGAG
This sequence comes from Curtobacterium pusillum, assembly GCF_007673235.1. Taxonomy (GTDB): domain Bacteria; phylum Actinomycetota; class Actinomycetes; order Actinomycetales; family Microbacteriaceae; genus Curtobacterium; species Curtobacterium pusillum_C. The sequence goes on along the minus strand of NZ_VDZH01000007.1, from coordinate 93,016 downwards.
CAGGTCGATCACCGTCGTGAAGCCCGCGGCGAGCAGCAACCGTTGGAGCGCCACGAGGGACGGCTCGCGACGACCGTTCTCGTAGGTGCTGATGACGCTCTGCGTGACGCCGGCCCGCACGGCGAGCTGCACCTGGGTCAGCTCGGCGCGCTGGCGGGCATCGCGGATGAGCTCGGCCGCCGACACCGGTGGCGCGGGCCTGGGGAGAACTGCGGACATGCTGTCACGATACACAGCGTGCGAAATTTTGTATCGACATTTCGTCCCGCGAGCTGAGGCCTACGGGCGGCGGGACACGTCCGTCCGCAGGAAGTTCTGCGCCGAGCGGGACGGCGTCGGCCCGCGCTGCCCCTGGTACCGCGACTGGTACTCGGCCGAACCGTACGGCTTCTCGGCGGGGCTCGACAGCTGGAAGAAGCAGAGCTGGCCGATCTTCATGCCCGGCCAGAGCTTGATCGGCAGGGTCGCCACGTTCGACAGCTCGAGGGTCACGTGCCCGGAGAAGCCCGGGTCGATGAAGCCGGCGGTCGAGTGGGTGAGGAGCCCGAGGCGTCCGAGCGAGCTCTTTCCCTCCAACCGGGCCGCGATGTCGTCGGGCAGCGTGACGACCTCGTACGTCGAGCCGAGGACGAACTCCCCCGGATGCAGCACGAACGCCTCGTCGGGGTCGGTCTCCACCAGACGGGTCAGGTCGGGCTGGTCCACCGCGGGGTCGATGTGCGGGTACTTGTGGTTGTCGAACAGCCGGAAGAACTTGTCGAGCCGGACGTCGATGCTCGAGGGCTGGACGAGCGAGGCGTCGTACGGGTCGAGCCCGATCCGGCCTTCGGCGAGCTGGGCGGTGATGTCGCGGTCGGAGAGCAGCACGCGCAGAAGCCTAGCGGCCCCGCGGCCGGCTCGATATGCTGCGAGGCTGTCCAGCGTCGGGCGGCGTCACACTGCCGGGAGGAACCGACATGACCGCGTACACCGTGCACGAACTCGACGTGCCCGCCACCATGGACGACGACCCCGCGAAGGTGCAGGCCTTCTGCGAGTGGCTCACGGTGTCCGACGCTGCCGAGGTCGCGGTGCACGGGCTGACCGAGCTGTCGTGGAAGCCCGAGGAGTACCTCCCGATGTGCCACGAGCCCGAGGCGCCGAGCCGACTCTTCGTGGTGCGCGACGCCGCGGGTGCCGTCGTGGCCGCGGGCTCGTACGACACGAAGCAGGCCCCGGGGACGCCGAACTGCTGGATCGCGATCGGCGTCGCCCCCGAGCACCAACGCCGCGGCGTCGGCACGCTGCTCGCGGACCACCTCGAGCAGCTCGCCCACGCCGAGGGCCGCACGCAGTGGAAGACGTACGCGGTGTCCCGGCAGGTCGGGCCGGCGTCGGGGCACGACTTCGTCGCGGCACCGACGGGGTTCGGCGCGGTTCCCGCCGACGAGGCCGGCGTGCGGTTCCTCACCGGACGCGGTTGGCGGTTCGGGCAGGTCAACCGGATCAGCCGACTCGGCCTGCCGACGGACCACTCGGTCGTCCGGGAGCTCCACGACCGCGCGGTGGCGGCCGCGGGTCCGGACTACCGCGTGCACGCCTGGACCGGGCGGACGCCCGAGCAGTGGCTGGACGGGCTCGCGCTGCTCGAGACGCGGATGAGCACGGACGCCCCGAACGGCGACATGGACGAGCCGGAGGACGTCTGGACCGCCGAACGGCTGCGGGAGCACGAGGCGGAGCTCGCCCGAGCGCCGCGGACGATGCTCACGGTCGCGGTGGAGCACGTGCCGAGCGCCACCCTGGCCGGTTTCACGCAGCTGGCCGTGCCGGACGACCCGGCCCGTGCGGTCATGCAGTGGGACACCCTCGTCCTCCGGGAGCACCGCGGGCACCGGCTCGGCTGGCTCCTCAAGGTGGCCGGCATCGAGCACGTGGAACGAGACTTCCCGGGTCGGCCGTCGATCATCACGTTCAACGCCGAGGAGAACCGGCCGATGCTCGACGTCAACGAGGCGGTCGGGTTCGTGGGTGTCGGCAGCGAGGGGATCTGGGAGCGCCGCGTCTGACGACGCGACCCGAGGCGGACCGCAGCCGGATCCGGCGACTCTCCCCACCGGCACGGCCTGACCGCCGCTGGCGCGTCGCTCAGGAACCGGCGGCGTGGGCCCAGCCGAGACGCCTACCATTGGACGGTCATGACCGTCACGTCACCCGAAACCCAGCCTGGAGGCGCGGCGCCGGAATCCGCGCCCGTCACCGCGCGCACGTCCACCGTCGCGACGGTCCTCGTCATCGCGATCCCGCTCGCGGTCGCGTGCTCGATCCTCGGGCTGACGCTCACGGGAGCGTTCACCGCGAACCAGCAGCTGGTGTCCGCGGGCGACCTCGTCGAGTACGGCCTGCCCGTCGCGCGGGTCGTGCACGACACGATGGCGGCGCTGACGATCGGGCTCCTCGTCGTCGGGGCGTTCGCGCTGCCGGCGCAGAAGAAGGACCACGGCGCGATGTCGAGCGTGCAGCACCGGGCGTCGCGCTGGGCGGCTGCCACCGGTGCGGTGTGGTTCCTCGCCGCGGTCGTGAGCATCGTCTTCACGGGGGCGAACACCCTCGGCGTCCCGCTCACCAGCCCGGTGTTCGCGCGGAACTTCATGCTCTTCGCGTTCCAGGTGGAGATCGGGCAGGCGCTCGTGGTGTCCGCGGCGGCGATCCTCGTCGCGACCGTCGTCGCGGCCTTCGCCACCCGGGTCACGACGCTCGCCGTCGCCACGGTCGCCGGGCTCTTCGCGCTGCTCCCCCTCGCGCTCTCCGGGCACGCAGCCGGCTCACTCGAGCACGCGAACGCGGTGAACTCGCTCGCGGTGCACCTCGTCGCGGTGTGCGTGTGGGCGGGCGGCCTCGTCGCCGTGCTCGTCCTGCGCACCCGGACGAAGGGCGCCACCGGCCGGGTCGTCTCGCGCTACTCGACCCTCGCCGGGTGGGCGTTCGCGGCCGTCGCGTTCTCGGGCATCGTGAACGCCTCGCTCCGGCTGACCGGCCCGCTCGACCTCTTCACCACGACGTACGGGTGGCTCATCACGGTGAAGGCCGTGATCCTCGTGCTGCTCGGGCTCGCCGGGGTCGTGCAGCGTCGCCGGCTCGTCCCCGCCCTGCTCCGCTCCCCGCTCGACCGGCGGTCGTTCACCCGGTTCGCCCTGGCCGAGGTCGTGTTCATGGCCGTGGCCATCGGCGTCTCGGTCGCCGTCTCCCGGTCCCAGCCGCCGATCCCGCAGACGCCGGAGACCGGCGAGGACACCCGTTCCGGCCTCATCGGCTTCCCGTACCCGCCGGCCCAGACCGTGCAGACGTACCTGACCGAGTGGCACATCGACTGGGTGTGGCTCGCGCTCGCGGTCGTCGGTGCCGGCTGGTACCTGCTCGCTGTCCGGAAGCTCCGGAAGCGCGGCGACAAGTGGCCCGTCGGACGAACGATCGCGTGGCTGCTCGGCTGTGCGCTGTTCATCTGGACGACCTCGGCGGGACCCGCGGTCTACGGGATGATCCACTTCTCGTCGCACATGCTCCAGCACATGCTGCTGATGATGTTCGTGCCGCTGCCGCTCGTGCTCGGCGGCCCGGTGCTCCTCGCACTGCGGACCCTGCCGGTGCGGAACGACGGCTCGCGCGGTGCCCGTGAGTGGCTCATGCTGTTCACGCACTCGCGGTACATGCAGTTCCTGGCGCGGCCGGCCGTCGCCGGGGTGATCTTCGCGGGCTCCCTCGTGGTGTTCTACTTCACGCCGGCGTACGAGTACGCCATGCAGTCGCACGAGTGGCACGTCGCGATGATCGTGCACTTCGTGTTCAGCGGGTACCTGTTCTTCTGGGTGTTCGTCGGTGTCGACCCGGGCCCGCAGCGCCCCCAGTACCCGATCCTCATCATCGCCCTGCTCGCGACCCTGGCCTTCCACGCCTTCTTCGGCGTCGCGGTGATGACCTCGCAGTCGGTGTTCGCGCTCGACTGGTTCCACGCGCTCGGGCAGACGAACGACGCGGCACTCCTCGACGACCAGCACACGGGCGGCGGGATCGCATGGGGCGCGTCCGAGCTCCCGATGGTGTTCGTCGCGCTGCTCGTGGTGCGGAACTGGGTGAAGTCGGACTCCCGGGACGCGAAGCGCCTGGACCGCAAGGCCGAGCGTGACGGGGACGCCGATCTCAAGGCGTACAACGAGCGGCTCGCCGCGATGCACGACCGCGACTGACCGTGGTGTGACGAACGCGGGGGCGTGACCGACGCTGGACGCAGAACCGCGCACCGTGCGGGGGTCGCACGGTGCGCGGTTCGTGGGTCGGTGCCCGGACGGTTACTCCGCGGACTCCCGGGCGGCGCGGGTCCGCCGGATCATCAGCAGCACCAGGCCGCCGAGGAGCAGGGCGGCCGCGAGGCCGATGCCCGTGCCCATCGCGAGCGGCGAGCCGGTGAACGCGAGCTCTCCCGCGCGGGGCGTGCCGCCGGTGGCCGACGGCGCGTGCGACGGCGACGCGGTCGGGTCGGTACCCGGGTCCGCGACCGGGGCTGCGTCGACGACGACCTGGAGCGAGGTGCTCGACGCCGCGAACGATGCGTCCCCGCTGTACGCGACCGTGACGGTGTTCGTGCCGACCGGCAGCGCGTCGGTCTCGCAGCTCGTCTCCGGCAGCGTGGCCGTGCACAGGACCGTACCGTCCGCCGCGGTGAACGTCACCGTGCCGGTCGCCCCCGCGGGCAGACCGGAGGCACTCAGGCGCACCTTCTTGCCGACGGCCGTGTGGGCGGTGTCCGTGGAGGCCACGAGTTCGGTCGGCTGCGCGGTCACGACCAGGTCGAAGGGCTCACCCTCGGCCGGCTCGTAGTTGTCGTCGCCGCTGTACTTCGCGTGCACGCGGTACTTGCCACCGGGGAGGTTCGACGGGACCGCACACGTGGTCTCCGGCAGCGTCGCGGTGCAGAGGACCGTGCCGTCGTCCGTGACGTAGTCGATGGTGCCCGTGGCGTCCTTCGGGACCTTCGGGGTGTCGAGCGTGGTCGTCTCGCCGTGCGTGACCGTCACCGTGGTGTCGGACGGGACGGACGGGTCCGTCGGGTCGGACGGCGACGACGGAGTCGGCGTCAGCGTCGTCGACGCCTTGCGCACCGTGAGGTCCACGGCCATCGCGGTCGACGCCGCGTACCGGCTGTCGCCCGAGTAGACGGCCGTGACGGCGTGCTTCCCGGCGGAGAGACCGGTGACGTCGCAGCTCGTGTCCGGGAGCGTCGCGGTGCAGAGGACCGTGTCGCCCTCGCGGAACTCGACGGTCCCGGTCGGCGCGGCCAACGTGCCGTCCTGGCCCTCGAGACCGTCGACGCCGAGCGTCACGGTCTCGCCGTACGCCGCGGACCCCGGGTCGGCGGTCAGCGCGATCTCGGTCGGGACCTTCGAGACGACGAGCGATCCGGTGCCGCTGGCAGCGGTGTGGTCCGAGTCACCCTGGTACGTCGCGGTGATGCCCCGCGTGCCGACCTCGGAGGTTGCGACGGTGCAGGACGCGACGCCGGAGGCGATCGTCGCGGAGCACAGCGTCGAGCCCGTCGTCGTGTCGGTGAAGGTCACGGTGCCGGTCGGCGTGGTGCCGCCCTGCGCTGCGCCCGACGCCACGGTCGCGGTCAGGGTGGCGCGGTCCCCCACGGTCGCGGTCGCCTCGGACACCGTGACGGCGCTCGACTGCGGCTCGACGGTGACGGCGCGGGTGATCGTGATCGCCTCGGCGTCCGTCGATGCCACGACGGTCGACACGGTGGCGGTGCGGGTGGCGCCGGACACCGTGTACGGGATCGTCAGCTGCGGGAGGACGGTGCCGGGGGCCCGGTTCGCCGCTGCCTGGTCGCACGTGACGACCTGCCCGGACGCGGTGCAGGTCCAACCGTCACCGGTCGCGGTCGCGGCAGCGGGCGTGAAGCCCGCGGGGAAGGTGGTCGTGGTGCGCACGAGCTGCGACTCCGACCCGCCGTCGGCGGAAACGGTCGGGGTGACCGTGTAGGTGCCCGAGCCGGCGTGCGCGACGCTGGTCGTGCCTCCAGTCTGGGCGGTCAGCACCGGCACCGGACCGGCGGCCGTCGTCGTCTTGAGGTAGTTGACCTCGTGGATGTCGTTCTGCCCGCCGGTGCCGGCGACCCAGCCGTAGGTGAGCTTGTAGGGGTAGCCCGTCGCGGGGTCGATCCACGACGAGTCGATGTTCGCGGCGTTCCCCGACGTCGCGAGCTTCGGCAGTGCGCCCGTGACGACCTGCTGCGTGCCGCCGATGGAGGTGAAGACCACCGCGTACTGACCAGCCGGCACGGACACCGAGGTGTTCTCCTGCGCGGTCAGCGTCGACGACGTCGGGTTGATGACGATCTCGACCGGGACCTTCGCCTGGGCGCGGTCGGTGACGCCGGTCTTGTTGAGCGAGCCGGTGACCTGGGTCTTCGACTGCACGCAGTACCCGGTGGAGCCGTCGCCCGGGCCGCGCACCGTCACGGCGTTCGCGTACAGGGTGCCGTTCGTCCCGGCGTCGGCGGTGCAGCCGGTTCCGCCGAAGTCGCGGTTCGCGAAGTTGCCGAACCGGTCGAGGCCGATGCCGAGGTAGGCGTGCGACAGCCCCTGCGCGCCGTTCGCGGCGCTCGCGCTGTACCCGAGCGACCCGCCGAGGTACCCGATCTTCGCCGGGACGGCCGGGTTGTACGGGTCCGTCGCGGCCAGGTAGAACACGATGCCGTCGGCCGAGTTGCCGTTGTACTGGTAGCTGTTGAAGACCGCGTCGATGCCCTTGGTGATCGGCACCGACTGCTTCGCGCCAACCCCGCCGGACTGGTTGTTCTCGTTCGAGGTCAGACGGAGCGCGCCGGAGCCGTCGATGTCCGCCGTGTCGGAACACGTGGGGATCGAGCCGGTGTTCGAGCCGGACGACGGGCGAGCGGTGAGGCACGCGACGTTCCCGGAGGACGCCGTCGTCGCCGGCAGGATGTAGCCGCTGCCGGCGGTGGAGCCGGTGAAGCCCTCCTGCACGAAGGTGGTCTGCGCCGGAGCGGCGGCCGACGCGCTGGTCGCGCCCGCGCCCACGAGCGCGAGACCGGCGAGACCGGCGACCACGAAGCCGGCGAGGATGCTGCGAGCGCGCGCGACGGCACGCTTCTGGGGTTGTGTACGCACTGGAGCCCTGTTCAGTGAGAAGAGCGGTGCCGACGAGGAGCGTGCGCGCCCGGCTCGTCGGCTCGGGTGTTCACACCGTAGAGCCGGATCGGGTACTCGCGGGTCTCGAAACCGGAGTTCGCACCACAACTGGGGACACGCGCGGGGTGGATCGGCGCAGCGACACCGCGCGGGTGCGCGCAGCGCACCGCGCGGCGTCGGTCAGTCGCCGTGCACGATGCAGACCGCGTCGAGGTCCAGCGCGGCCTCGAGCGCAGCGGAGATGCCGGACTCGCCGTCCGCTCCCGCCGGGGTCACCGTGTCGACCCACCACAACGGCGTGGACAGGGTCGGGGCGTCTGGCAGGATCCGCTGGACCTCGTCGAGGGAGTCCACCCGCCGAACCCCGAGCACCGTGATCACCGGGTGCGTGGCGTCCCGGCAGACCTGCATCATCGGGCCGTCGTCGAGCGCCCGGACACCCCAGGTCTCGTCGTGCAGGAGCAGTGCCTCGGCGACGTCGCGCGTCTCCACTGCGTCCCGGCAGAGCAGGGTGACGTCACGGGGCACCGTGACCACCGAACGCGTGCGAACCAGAACCACCGCTGACGTGCCCGTCGAGCGTGCCCTCGTCGTGCGCCGGGTCGAGCGGGGCGCCACCGACGAGGTGCAGGAAGCGGTCCTCGTCGATGCGGTCCAGGAACGCCTCGAGCGCCTCCCACCCGTCGTCGAACCGCACCACGAGCCCGCCGCCGCCGAACGTCGACGTGGTGGTGCGCGGTGGCGGCCAGACGCCGTCGCGGTCGAGGAACTGCGACGCCTCTGGTCCGACGACGACCGCGAGGGGCGTGGGTTCGCCGTGCGACACCGCGCGGACGAGGTGGTCGGCGTCTCCACGACGCTGCATCACCACGCCGAACACCGGCTCGACGTCGTCCGCGACACGGTGCACCGCGTCCAGCAGCTTCGTCGCGAGGGCCGGGTCTGCGCCGTCCTCGGGGATGGTCAGCACGGCGGACATCGTCTCGACGACGACCCCGTCGAGCAGGTGCGCGGTCATGGTCGCCGAGAACCCTTCGCCCACGGCGTACGAGGTGGAGATCGCCGGCGCCTCGTGCTTGGCGTACTGCGTGACGACCCAGCGGTCCCACGGCACGGTGAGCGGCTCCGCGGTACCCCAGCGCGTCGGGCACGTGTCCACCGTTTCGCACAGGGCCTCGATCGCGGAGCCGATGTCGATCGCCCGCTCGGAGTGGTGTCGGAGCGTCAGGTCGATGCTGATCTGTCGCACGGAGTCCGTCGCGACGGGGTGTTCCGGCGACTGGGTGCCCACGAGCTCGGGGCCGCGGCGGACGAAGTCCTCGATGCCGGAGGCAGCGACCCCCGTGCGTCCGTCACGCAACGTGCCGTCGGTGGCGACCACGGCCCACGCAGCCCCGTGTGCTCCCAGCGCGTGCCGCAGGGCGGGGGTGATGGATGCCTCCTGGCCGGTGCGGAGCACGACCATGCGGCCGGACTCGGACGCACGTCGGAGCAGGGAGGCGAGCGCATCGGTCAGCCACACCACCGGCGAAGCGGACTCGACCACGATGGCGGGGCCGACCACGTCGTCGATGAGGGGATGCCTGACCATCCGGGTCCTCCTCGGGGTTGGCGGGACGCTCGATCCACCTGGACGGTACACACGAGGACGACACCTGTCCGTCAGGCGGGCGGGCTCACAGCGGAGACTCGGGTGGGCCCGGCTCGCGTCCACGAGACGCCGCGGCAGCCGGCCTGGAGGCTCGGATCGCGTCCGCCACGCGGCGCACGGTGGGCGCTCGGCTGGCTTCCAGCGGAGAATCCGCTAGGCTTGCGTCGTCCCGCTGAGCGGGGTGCGCGAGTGTAGTTCAATGGTAGAACTCCAGCTTCCCAAGCTGGTAGCGCGGGTTCGATTCCCGTCACTCGCTCGGAAGCACGAAGGGCCGCCCGGATCGGGCGGCCCTTCGTCGTCCGGTGAAGAGGTGGTCAGCCCCGGACCACCATCGAGACCCACGACGTGGTCGCTGCTCCGGCGAGGTGGTGGGCTCGCCGTTCAGCGTGCTGATGGTGGGCGCGTGCGGCGTGGTCCCAGCCGGCCGAGGAAGGGTGAGCGGATGCGCCACCTCCGCTCGCCCCTCGTCGTCGCCGCGACGGCTGCACTCGTGCTCGTCGGGTGCGCGAGCGGCGGCAGCCCCGGATCGACGGGCACGCCGGCCCCGGTGAGCAGCACGCCGAGTCCGACCGCGACCAGCGTCACACCGGCCGACCGCGCCGCCGTCGCGAAGGCCCTCGCGGCGCTCGAACAGCAGTACGACGCCACCGTCGGGATCGTCGCGACCGACACGACGACCGGCGAGACCGTCTCGCACAACGGCGACCGCCGCTTCGGGTACGCGTCCACGCTCAAGGCCTTCGCAGCTGCGCAGTTCCTGCGGTCCGTGCACGGTGCCGCCCGTGACGAACGCGTGCACTGGACCGCGGCCGACGTCACGGCGGCGGGGTACTCCCCGGTGACGGAGCAGCACGTGTCCGACGGGCTGACGTACTCGCAGCTGGCCGAGGCCGCGGTCCGGCAGAGCGACAACACGGCGCTCAACCTCGTCCTCAAGCGGATCGGCGGGCCGAAGGGACTCGGCGACGCCCTCACCGAACTCGGCGACGCCACGACCCAGGTGGTCAACGACGAGCCGGCCCTCAACACGATCGAGCCCGGCAGCACCGAGGACACGACCACCCCGGCAGCGTTCACCGCCGACCTGGCGAGGGTGTTCGACGGGCACACGCTGGACGCCTCCGACACCGCGCAGCTCCAGGACTGGATGAGCGGCAACGCCACGGGCGACACCCTCATCCGCGCCGGCGCGCCGAAGGGGTGGACGGTGGCGGACAAGTCCGGTGGCGCAGGCGGCATCCGCAACGACATCGCACGCGTCACGACGACCGACGGCCACGAGATCACCATCTCGGTCCTGACGACCAGGAACGACCCGGCAGCGAAGTACGACGACGCCCTGGTCGCGAAGTCCGCCGCGGCGGTCCTGCAGGCGTTCGCCACCGAGGACTGAGCGTCACACGGCGTCATCGACGACACGTGTCGGAAACGGACCGCAACTACGATCGCGACATGCCCTCCCCCACCGTCGTCGTCGGCGCCGGCATCATCGGCCTCTCCACCGCCTGGCACCTCGCCGAGCTCGGCCAGCGCGTCGTCGTGGTCGACAGCGGCCCGGCAGCGGGCGGGACGACGACCGCGGGTGCCGGGTTCGTGGGCCTCTGGGCAGCCGGCTACGCCTGGTACTGGAACGAGTCCGAACGGGACGTCGAGCAGTACGGCATCGACTTCTACCGCCGCCTCGCCGAGTCCGGGAACGGCCCGACGGGGTACCGCCAGAACGGCAACGTCTGGCTGACGGTCACCGACGAGGGCCGCGCCGACCACATCCCGCCGTTCGAGGAGCACCGGTTCCGCCCGGCGGGCGCACGCACGCTCACCCCGGCCGAGGCCGCCGACCTCGTCCCGGGCCTCGACCCGTCCGCGGTCACGGCCGGCTTCTTCCACCCCGACGGCATCCAGATCAGCGCGCCCGACACGGCCGCGGCACTCGTCGGCGCACTCCGCGCACGCGGCGTCGCGTTCCGCGAGCACACCCCGGTCACCGGCCTGGAGGCACGGGACGGCTCCGTCACGGGCGTCCGGACCGCGAGTGGCGAGGTCATCGACGCCGCGAGGGTCGTGCTCGCCGCCGGCAGCTGGACGAACACCCTCCTCGCACCCTTCGGGCGCGAGCTGCCGACCGTGCGGGTGGTCGCGAGCCGCCTGGTGACGAAGCCGTTCGGCCTGCCGGGCACCCTGCCGACCCTGATGCTCCCCGAGCTGCAGGGACTGTGGATCCGGGAGCACCGCGGCGGCCTGACGTACGGCGCGGGCCGCGGGTACGAGCCGCTGTTCGTCAGCGGGGCCGACCGCCGCACCGAACCCGCACGCCGGCCGGTCCGCCCCGACCTGCTCGACGCCATGCGCGAGTCCCTGCACCCGATCGTGACGAAGCTGCTGCCGGACGCGGCGAGCGCCCTCGGGGCGGACGAGACCGCCACGCAGGGCGTCGTCTCGATGACCGCGGACCGGAACTTCATCGTCGGTGCCGTCCCGGAGGTCGCTGGGCTCGTGGTGGCCGGCGGCGACAACGAGTCCGGTGTCACGCACGGTCCGGGCCTCGGGCGGATCGCAGCCGAGCTCAGCGTCACGGGCACGACCACGCTCGGCGACGCGAGCCGCTACGACCCGGCGCGCTTCCCCGCCGAGGCCCCGAGCGAGCAGGACGTCGTCGGGCTGATGCCCGCTCGCCGCGAAGCCGACGCCCGACGCGCAGGAGCAGCCGCATGAGCACGACCGCACCCGCATCCACCCACGTCGTCATCGGTGCCGGGGTCGTCGGCGCTGCGACCGCGTACGCCCTGACCGCCCGCGGCGAGCGCGTCCTCCTGGTCGAGCAGCACGAGCGGGGGCACCACCTCGGCTCCTCGCACGGTGCGACCCGGATCTTCCGACAGGGCTACGCCGATGCCGAGTACGTCGCGCTGACGATCCGCGCGCTGGAGTTGTGGGAAGCGCTCGAGGCCGCGGGCGACACGACCCTGATCGACCGGACCGGCGCAGTGGACCACGGTCGGCCCGAGGTCGTCGACGCCATCGCCGCGGCGCTCTCGGACGCGGGCATCCCGCACGAGACCCTCACCCCGGACGAAGCAGCAGCCCGCTGGCCGGGCATCGCGTTCGAGGGGCACGTCCTCACGCACGCCACGGCCGGGCGCATCCGCTCCGCCGAGGCGATCGAGCTCTTCCTCACCCTGGCCGAGCGCACGGGGCTCGCCGACCTCCGGTTCGACACCCGGGTCGCCGGCCTCCAGGACCACGGCGACGCCGTGACCGTCACCCTGACGGCCGCCGGCGGCGACACCGAGGCGGTCCGCACCGCGTCTGTGGTGGCCGCGGTGGGCTCGTGGGCCCCCACGCTGATCGGTGACCTGCTCGAGGAACGCGGGGCGCGCCTCCCGGCCATCCGCGTCACCCAGGAGCAGCCCGCCCACTTCCCCAGCCACCTGCCGGACGAGGCCTGGCCGAGCTTCGTGCACTGGGCCGACGGCGACGACGTGTACGGCCTGCTCACCCCGGGTGAGGGCGTCAAGGTCGGGTTCCACGGGACGGGACCGGTCGTCGACCCGGACCACCGCGACTTCACGCCAGTACCCGCCGAGGCCGCGCGGCTGCAGGCGTACGTCGAGCGCTTCGTGCCGGGGGTCGACGCGTCGAAGCCGACGTTCATCAGCTGCCTGTACGACAACTCCCCCGACGAGGACTTCGTCATCGACCGTCGGGGCCCCGTCACCGTCGCGACCGGGTTCTCCGGCCACGGCTTCAAGTTCGCACCGCTGCTCGGCGACGTGATCGCCGACCTCGCGACCGGCGGGGCACCCCATCCCCGCTTCTCCCTCTGACGCTCCTCCCCACAGACCCAGGACCCATGAAGACCCGACTGATCAGCGCCCTCGCGCTCACCGCGGCCGTCGCCGCCGTCCTCTCCGGCTGCGCCGACACCGGCTCGTCGACCGACTCCGACGTGGACGGCCTCGTCGTGGGCACCACCGACGTCGTCACCTCCCTCGACCCAGCGGGTGCCTGGGACCGTGGCAGCTACACGGTGCAGACGCAGCTGTACCAGCACCTGCTCACCTACCCGGCCGGGAAGACCACCACGAGCCCCGAGGTGGCGAAGTCCTGCGACTTCACGGACGGCACCCACTACGTGTGCGAGATCCGCGACGGGCTGCAGTTCTCGAACGGCGACGACGTGACCGCGAAGGACGTCGTGTTCTCGTTCGAGCGCCAGGTGTCCCTCGGGTCGTCGAACGGACCGGGCTCGCTGCTCGCCAACATGGCCTCGGTCTCGGCGTCCGGCAGCACCGTGACGTTCACCCTGAAGCAGGCGAACGACCAGACGTTCCCGTACGTGCTCGCGAGCATGGCGGGCGCGATCGTCGACTCGAAGGTGTTCTCGAAGACGAAGGTGCACGCGAACGCCGGCGTCGTCGGCTCCGGGCCCTACGCGCTCGAGCAGTCCGCCGACAGCGGAGCGACGATCGCCCTCACCGCGAACGAGCACTTCGACGGCTCCGCCCCGGCAACGAAGCACGTGACGATCAAGCAGTACACGAAGTCCGCCGACCTCAAGCTCGCCGTGCAGAAGGGCGACGCGGACGTCGCGTACCGCCAGCTCACGCCGACCGAGGTGACCTCGCTGTCGAAGGACGACGGGCTGCAGCGGGTGCAGGGCAACTCCGGTGAGATCCGGTTCCTGGCGTTCAACCTCGACACCATGCCCGGGAAGGACGCCGCGGAGAAGCAGGCGATCCGGCAGGCCGTCGCCGCGTCGATCGACCGGGCAGCGATCGCGAAGGACGTCTACCAGGGCACCTACGCGCCGGCGTGGTCGATCGTGCCGACCGGGTTCGCCGGGGCGACGGACGCGTTCGAGGACCTGTCCGGGGACTCCGCGAAGTCGATCCTGCAGGACGCCGGCGTGACCACCCCGGTGACCCTGCCGATCGAGTACACGACCGACCACTACGGCTCGGGCTCCGACGACGAGTACGCGCTCATCAAGGAGCAGCTCGAGGACACCGGGCTGTTCCGGGTCGACCTGCAGTCGGCGAGCTGGGACACCTACGTCGGCAACGTCGGCAAGAGCGAGTACCCCGTCTTCCAGCTCGGCTTCTTCCAGGACTACCCGGACGCGTCGTCGTACCTGACCCCGGCGTACGGCTCGGCGGACGTGAACCTGCTCGCGAACGGGTTCGACGACACGACGGTGCAGGGGCTCGTCGCGTCCCAGGCCGTTCAGCCGGACATCACGAAGCGGAAGGCCGAGATCGAGCAGATCCAGCAGGACACCGCCGAGTCCGTGCCGCTCATCCCGCTGCTCGCCGGGCAGGAGAACGTGATCGGGCAGAAGTCGCTCACCGGGCTGTCGAAGTCCGTCGACGCGTCCGGACTCTTCCGCATCTGGGAGATCGGCCGCTCGTGAGCCCGTCCTCCCTGCGCACCGCGGTCCGTGACCGGATGGCGGAAGGCCTCGACGACCTCGCTGCGCTCGTCGCGATCCCGTCCGTGCACGATCCGGCCGTGCAGTCGCTCGACGACTGCCGCCGGGTCGCCTCCGCCGTGCGGGACGCGTTCGCGGACCTCGGCCTGGAGGCACGGCTCGCCACCACCGCGGACGGCTCGCAGGCGGTCATCGCCTCCACCCCCGCACCCGCCGGAGCACCGACGGTGCTGCTCTACGCGCACCACGACGTGCAGCCCGCGGGCGACCTGGAGGCGTGGACCAGCGATCCGTGGACCCTCACCCCGCGGGACGGCCGGCTGTACGGCCGCGGCGCGGCGGACTGCAAGGGCGGGATCGTCACGCACCTCGTCGCACTCCGGGCGCTGCGCGACGTGCACGGGTCGTTCCCGGTCGGGCTCGTCGTGGTCGTCGAGGGCTCGGAGGAGCAGCCGACCGACGGCCTCGAGGACTACGTCGCCGCGCACGCCGACTCCTTCGCCGGGGTCGACGCCGCCGTGGTGATGGACGCCGGGAACGCCGCTGCCGGGGTGCCCGCGCTGGTCACCTCACTCCGGGGCACCGCGGGTGTGGAGCTCCGGGTCCGGGCACTGCGCGGCAACGTGCACTCGGGGATGTTCGGCGGCGCCGCACCCGATGCCCTCGCCACCCTCGTGTCGCTCCTGGCCTCGCTCCGGGACGACGCGGGCGACACGACCATCGACGGGCTCGACGCCTCCGGCACCTGGGACGGGCTCCCCTACGACGCCGGACGGTTCGCGTCCGACGCCGGCATGCTCGACGGCGCCGTGCCGATCGGATCCGGGGATCCGGCATCCCAGGTCTGGGCACGGCCGGCGGTGACGATCGTGGGGATCGACGCGCCGGCCGTCGCGGGGTCCTCGCCGTCCGTGCAGGCCGCTGCGGGCGCTGCGCTCAACCTCCGGGTGCCGCCGGGCGTCGACCCCGTCGCGGCGGGTGCGCTGCTCGTGGCGCACCTGGAGCGGCGGGCACCGGCCGGGGTCGAGGTCACGGCGCGGGTCGTCGGCGGCGGCCCGGGGTTCTCCGCGACCGCGGGCCCGTACTCGGAGGCGTTCAGGGCCGCGCTCGCGTCGTCGTACGAGGTGCCGTCGGTGGGCTCGCTCGGCGGCGGCGGCTCGATCCCGCTCTGTGCGACGTTCGAGCGGGCGATCCCCGGGGTCGAGGTCATCCTCGCGGGGGTGTCCGAGCCCGCGGCGAACGTGCACGCCCCGGACGAGAGCGTCGACCCCTCGGAGATCGAGCACATGGCCCTGGCCGAGGCGACGTTCCTGGCCGCGCTCGCCGGGCGCTGACCGCGCCTCCGGTCCGGTGGGACCGCGTTTCCGGGTGCGGAGATGACCGTCCCGGTCCACGATCCCCGAGGATCGTGAACCGGAACGGTCGTACGCGGAACCGAACCTGGTCACCCGGCGGCCGGCACCGGTGCCCTCCTCCGGGTCCGGACCTGCAGCACACCCGTCAGGAGCAGCACGACCAGCCCGATCGCGAGGACCACGAGCCCGGCCAGGAACCCGATCACGACGAGCAGCAGGGTCTCGGTCGACATCCCGCCGCCGGACCCGTCCGTCGTCGAGGCCGCGGCGACCTGTGCCTCGGACCCGTCCGTCGTGGCGGCAGCGGAAGCGCCCGACACCGTGAACGGCACCGCGACGATCGTGCCGCGGTCACCGACGAGGACGACGTGGTGCCCGCCTTCCGACAGGCCCGCCGTGTCGACCGTGCCCGTGGCCGTGCCGTCGGCGACCGTGAAGTCGCCCGCCTGCACCGGCTCGGAGTACGTCCACGCGGTGCCGCCGGTGTCCTCGCCGGACCAGGCCAGCGAGAGGGCGAGCTCGTCGCCGGCACGGACCTCCTCGGGCAGTCCCGCGTCGGACGCCGACACGACGTCGATCTCACCCGCGTCGATCTTGCGCTGGAGGTCATCCGAGTCCGCTGCCGGGGCGGTCGGCGGCGCGGCGGCCGCCGGCGCCTTGGCCGAGTTCGGGTTCTTCGCCTGCGGAGCGGTGACCGCGGCGTTCCGGATCGTCGGCGCGCTCGCGGCCGGGGGCATCTGGACCACGGGCGGCTGGATGACCGTGGTGCCACCGTTGCCGCCACCGCTCGTCGGGCCGGTCGGCAGTGCGCCGGGGACGGTCTGCCCGGCGAAGTACACCGGGGTGAACGTCTCGAGGGCGGCGTCCTGGGCCCCGTGCGCGCCGATCGTGATGATGCCGCACTGCACGGCACCCGACAGGCAGTCCACGCGCTTCGTCGACTGCCCGGTGAACGCGGCCTTCGCGACGACGCCGGACTGCGTGAACCCGGCGTTCGCCGTCCCGCTGAACTTCGCGGTCGCCGCTGCTCCCGTGCCGGTGTTGTCCGGCCAGGCGACGAAGCCCTGCCCGTCCTGACCACCGCTCCCACCGCCGGGGATGTAGTCGTAGCCGTTGCCCGCGGCACCGCCGGCACTGGGGTACTTCGTGACGTAGCCGAACAGCACGTAGAGCCCGGAGCCGTTCGTGTTCTTCGAGAACGCCGATCCCTTGACGGTCAGCGTGCTGCCGGCCGCGGTGGTCGTCAGTCCGGTCGCCGGCTTGACGTTGGTCGAGGCGCCGCGGGCGTTCTTCGCTCCCGTGATCGATCCGTCCGCGCCGACGACGGTCGAGCCACCGGTGCCGCCCGGGTCGGTCGGGGCGGTCGGCTCCTGCACGGTGACGCGCAGGGTGGCGGTGCTCGACGCGACCCGACCGATGACCGTGTCGCCGATGCCGTTCGTCGCGATGGCCCGGTACCGGTCGCCGTCCAGCGCCTCGGTCGCGGTGATCCGCAGCGTGGAGGTCGTCGCGCCGGACACGGACCCGCCGTCCTGCAGGTCGGCCCAGCCGGAGGGGGTCTGCTTCTGCCACTGGAGCGTCGGTGTCGGCGAGCCCGTCGTCGTGGCCGTGAAACGGACCTCGGCCGGGGTCGCGCCGCTCACGGTGCCGTCCGCGGCCTTCGTCGCGCCGGTCAGGGTGACCGCGACGTCGGCGGGCTGCTTCGTGAACGCCGGCGTCGTGACGACAGCGAACGTGCGGAGGCCCTGGCCGGCGGGGTCCGTCGCGGTGTTCGTCACGCCGAGGACCGCACGGCCGTCGGCGGTGAGGACGAACGGGTCGCCCGTGTAGTTGTTGCCCGGCGCGTACTCGGCCACGACGGTGCGAGCAGTGCTGCCGTCGATCGGGTAGGCGCGGAGGACGTTCCCGGCGTCGGCGCTGCCGGGGGCTGCGACCCAGAGACGCTTCGCGGACTCGTCGACGGCGAGGAACGCGGCGCCGCCGTCCCGGTCGATCGTGGTCGTCACTGCCGGGGTGCCCCGGAGTGCGACGGCGCGGAGCTTCCCGTCACCGTCGTTGCTCCACCACGCCCGTCCCTGCGAGTCGACGACGGTCCCGCCGGCAGCGGCCGAGGTCGCCGCCGCACCGATCGACACGTCGGCGACGAGGGCACCGCTGGTGAGGTCGACGACCCGTGCGAGCGCGGCGCCCTGGTCGAACGACACGGCACGCTTCCCGCTCCAGTCGACACCGACCGAGCTGATCGTCCCGGCGACCGAGCCGATCAGCGTCGCGGTCCGGGTCACGGCACGGACGGTGCCGCCGGCGGGGCTGGCGCCGATCGGGTTCGACGTGCCCGAGTCGGTGGCGGCCACGCGCTGCAGTCCGGCGGAACCGCCGTTCGCCGCGGGGGCGATCTGCGCGACGATCGATCCGTCGGTGGGGTCGACCGCGAACGCCTTCGCGGCGGGCACGGCCACCGAGGGCTTCACGTGCACGACGTTCCGGTAGGCGGCGTCGGTGCCGCGCTCGACCACGACGTAGCCCTGCACGTTCGCACCCGTACCGCCGAACTCCGCGGCGGGCAGCGAGGCGGTGGCGACGATGTTGCCGGTGGACGGGTCGATGCTCGGCCTCGAGGTCGCGACGCCGGGGTCGATCGGCCCGGCGACCCGCTTGCCGTCGTCGTCCAGCACCAGGTAACTGGCCTTGGCGGTTCCGGCAGCGGGGACCTGGACGACGACCAGACCGTGCTTCGTGTCGCGGAGGACGGTCGTCACCCGCCCGATGGTGGTGTCACCGGCGGTGGTCTGCACACCCGTGCTCACGAGGCCCTGGACGCCCGGCTCGCTGAACTGCTCGTCGGGGTCCGATCCCTCGGCCGGCCAACCGCCCGTGACGTGCACGGACAGCGGGTCGAGCGCGGTGCCCGCCGAGTAGAACTGCGTCGGGTTGCTCCCGCCGGTGATGTCCGCCGCGAACGCCGCAGCGCCCGCCGCCGTGATCGTGGTCGGCAGGTCGGTCCACGAGTAGTCGCCCGCGGTCACCGCCCGGGTGCCCTTCGTGACGTCGATCGTGGCGAAGGCGATGCGCTTGCTGCCCGGGTCCGAGGTCGTGGCGCCCGTGGTGGGGTCCACGAGCCGCACGTCCACCCCCGCGGTCAGCGTGCCCGAGGTCGGCGTGAGCTCGATCGTCGGGTCGCTCAGCGTGATGACGAACGTGTGGGCTCGGTAGTCGAACACGACCTTGCCGGAGCCGTTCACGGTGAGCTTCCGGGTGCTCGCGTCGTAGGTGCCGTCAGCCGCGGTGAACCGGAACGTGCCGTCACTCTGCTTCGTGGCACCGTCCGTCGCGGACTGGCCGGCCGCGGGCACGTAGTTCCGGAACGACTTCTTGAACCCCCAGTCCAGCGTGCCTCCGGAGACGATGGAGGCGCCGGAGCCCGCGGCGACGGCGGGGACCGTGCCGACGATGGCCGACGTCAGGCCGATGATCGCGGCGACGGTGACGCCGAGCACACGGAGGTGCAGTGGCGGTCGGGTCTGGGTGTGCATGGGTTCCTCGGGTGGGATCGGGTGGATCGGGGCGGAAGAAGGGGGGTGCCCTGGACGGCGGCTCGCCGCCCAGGGCCGAGGGTCACCAGTTGACGGGGACCTGGACCTCGTCGAGCTCGGCGGGGTCGTTCGCGACGCCGTGCGCCGAGAACGTCTGGACGAAGCACTGGTACTGGCCGAGAGCGGTGTTCGCGGCCTTCGTCTTGGTGGCGTCGTAGTCGCAGTTCACGGTCGCCGCCGCGTCGCCGGTGTGGTGCGGGTCGGCGGTGTAGCTCTTCGCGACGTTCAGCGTGGTGGTGAACCCGCCGGAGGCCGAGAACGCGCTCTTCGAGACCCACTGCGCCGACCCGAACCAGCCCGAGTTGGTGAAGTAGTCCGCTTCCTTGGGGCCGTACACGACGTACACGCCGAAGCCGCGCCCCTGGGCGTTGCCGTCGAAGCCGTCGCCGGTGACCGTCACGGTGCCGCTCCCGACGCCGTTCACCGCGCCGCTGCCGTCGGTGACGACCGACGCCGGTCCACTGACGGACAGGCTCGCGCCGAAGTCGTTCGTGACCGCGGTCGCGGCCGAGGCGCTGACGGCCGGCAGGACGGCCAGCCCGATCGCCGCGACCCCTGCCGCGAGCGTGACGCCGAACGTGCGCATGGTTCTTGCCATGGTGTTCCCTCTCAGTTGTTGACTGGTGTTGCAGTGCGGGTGCCCCCTGTGGACCCCGACTCCTCAGTGCGTCGTGCCGCCCGGCGGGCGTGCACGATCGCGAAGACGACGAGCGCCGCGACCGCGACGACGAGTGCGGCGAGCCCGCCGACCACGATGCGCAGCACGCTCGGATCGATGCCACCGGCATCAACGCCGGCAGCCGCGGCGACCGCGGTCGGCGTCGCAGTCGGGGCGTTGGTCGCCGAGGCGGTCGCGGACGCACTCGGTGCCGTCGTCGCCCGAGCGGACGCTCCCGCCCCCGGCGTCGCAGCGGCGGACGGACTGGAGGCACGACCCGCCTCCGTCGCGCCGGCCTGCGTCTGCCCCGTGGCCGGCCCGGCACCCCCGGCGAGCGTGCCGCCCGTGCCGTAGAGGTTCTGCACGGAGACCGGCGTGAACGACTCGTTGTTCGCGTTCGACACCCCGTGCGCGCCGATCGTGATGATCCCGCACTGCACGCGCGCGCAGTCGACGGTCCTCGCGGCGCCGTTCCGGTCGAGCGCCTGGAACGTGGAGCCGGGTACCTTGAGCGTCGCCGACCAGGTGCCGGTCGCCGAGTCCACGGTGCCGCCGTTCGCCGCGTAGCCGGTGGAGCTGCCCTCGAACGCGACGAAGTCCAGGTACCCGGTGGGGTTCGACTCGTCGTCTGGGACGTAGCTGTAGTTCACGCCCGTGGCGCCGCCCTTGCTCGGCTGCCAGGTGCCGGCGACGGTGCCGAACGCGACGTAGATGCCGCCGTACCCGTTCTTGATGCCCTGGAACCCGGAGCCGTTCAGCCGCAGGGTCGTGAGGTAGGTGGAGTCGACCTGGTTCGTGACCTCGGGGTGGCCCTCGATCGCGACGCTGACCCGGCCCGCTGCCGCGGCGGGCGCGGCTCCGGCGAGCAGGAGCGCACCGGAGGCCGCGGCGACGAGCACCCCGGCGAGCGCGGCGCGGAGCGGACGGTGGGTTCGGGTGGTCACTGGACGGCCTCCTGGCGGGTGGGGACGACGACGGGGGTTCCGGAGTGCGGGTCCGGCAGGACGGTGACGGGGTGCCGGTAGACGGTGCTGATCCGTTCGGCGGTGAGGACCTCGTCCGGGGTGCCGTCCGCGACCAACCGGCCGTCGGCGAGCATCGCGACCCGGTCGGCGTACGCCCCGGCGAGGGTGAGGTCGTGCAGGACCACGACGACCGCTCCCCCGGCGGCGGCGTGCGCGCGGGCGATCCGGAGCACGCCCTCCTGGTGGCGCAGGTCGAGCGCCGCGGTGGGCTCGTCGAGCAGCAGCACGGGTGTCTCCTGCGCGGTGATCCGGGCGAAGGACGCCCGTGCGCGCTCCCCGCCGGACAGCGAGGGGAACGTCTGGTCGATGCGGTCGGCGAGCTCCACCTGGTCGAGCACGCGTGCCACGACCCGGTCGTCGTCCTCGGCGCGGTCGGTCCCGCGCCAGGGCGCCCGCCCCATCCGGACGACCTCGCCGACCCGGAACCCGAACGCGACGGCGTGCTCCTGTTCGAGCACCGCGCGGCGCCGGGCGGTGGCGATCGGCGGCTCGGACCCGGCCGGCACCCCGTCGACCGTGACCGTGCCGGTGTGGTCGACGTCGCCCGCGATCGCCCGGAGCAGCGTGGACTTACCGGCACCGTTCGGCCCGACGAGGGCGAGCACCTCGCCGCGCTCGACGACCAGGTCGACGTCGGTGAGCAGTGCGCGGCGCCCGACGACCACGCCGAGGCCGCTGACGGTCACGCCGGTCGCGCCGGTCATGCCCAGCCTCCCGACCGTCGGCGTGCGCGGCGCAGGAGCCAGAAGAAGAACGGGCCACCGACGAGCGACGTGAGCATGCCGATCGGCAGGTCCGCGTACGGCACGAGCGTCCGGGCGAGCAGGTCCGCGATCGTCAGGAGCAGTGCGCCGCCGAGGGTCGAGACGAGCAGCAGCGGGCCGTGCGCCGGGCCGATGAGCATCCGCATGAGGTGCGGGACGACGAGTCCGACGAACGCGATGATCCCCGCGAACGCGACCGCTGCCCCGACGAGCAGTGCGACGACGACGATCGCGACGATCCGGACGGCCTCGACCCGGACCCCGACGTGCCGTGCGGCCCGGTCCCCGAGCGACAGCAGGTCGAGGGAGCGGGTGAGCACGACGGAGCCGGCGAGCCCGAGTCCGACGACCGGGGCGATCGCCGCCGCCTGGTCCCACATCGAGCCGTTCAGGGACCCGAGCTGCCAGAACACGATCTGCTCGCGGGCCTGCTGGTCGCCGAGGAAGGTGAGGAACGCCAGCCCCGCCCCCGTGAAGGCGTTCACCGCGATGCCGGTCAGCAGGAGTGTGACGACCTCGGTGCGTCCGCCCGCGCGGGACAGTCCGTAGACGAGCATCGTCGCGACGAGTCCGGCGGCGAACGCCATCAGCGGGGTCGTCCAGTACCCGGCGAACTGCAGGCCGAACACGATCGAGGCACAGGCTCCGAAGGCGGCGCCTCCCGAGACGCCGACGACCCCCGGGTCCGCCAGCGGGTTCGCGAACACCGCCTGCATGAGCACCCCGGCCGCGGCGAGCGCGGCGCCGATCAGGAGCGCCATGACGACCCGAGGGAACCGGATCGTCCAGAGCGCCTGCGTGACGAGGTCGTCCGAGGGTCCGGCGACCGGCAGTCCGATCGAGCGTCCGACGGTGCGGAGCACCTCGGCCGGGGAGATCCCGAGCTGGCCGACGCTCGCCGACACGAGCGTGGCGACGACGAGCGCCACCACCAGCCCGACCGTCAGCAACGTGATCCGGCCGACCCGTGACCTGGACGCAACCGGCGGTGGGACCGCGACGTTCGGGGCGGGCGCGACCCGCGCCTCCAGACCGGTCATCGCGACCGCTCCGGAGCGTAGATCGCCGCTGCCAGCGCGGCCACGATCTCGGGCGTGCGCGGCCCGAAGCTCATCACCGTCGTGTCGGCCATGTCCACGATGCGGCGGTGCTGCCCGGCCGGGGTCTTCGCGATCGCGGGGACCCGCTGCAGCAGCCCGTCGACGCCACCCACCGACTCGAGGCCCTTCGTCATCATGATCACGAGGTCGGGCTGCATGGCGACGAGCGCTTCGGCGTTCACCGGCCGCATGCCCTTCCAGTCCTGCTCCGTCGCGATGTCCCGCCCGCCGACCGCGTCGATGAGCGAGTCCGCGCCGGACTCCTGGCCGAAGAGGTAGTAGATGCCGGCGTTCCCCCGCACGTACAGGAAGACCATCCGGAGCTTGTCCGCCTTCGACTGCGGGGCGATGCGCGCGACCTGCGCGGCGACGGCCTCCTGCTGCTCGTGCACCTCGTCGACCAGTCGCGCACCCGTCTCGGGCACGCCGAGCGCCGTCGCGACCTGGTCGATGATCCGGTCGGTGTTCGAGGTGTCCCGGTGCGAGTCCACGACGACGACCGGGATCCCCGCCTTCCGGATCTGCAGGACGACGTCCCAGGGGCCGAGCGAGGTGTCCGTGAGCAGCACGGTGGGACGGAGCGCGAGGATCGCCTCGGCGGAGAGCTCGTGGCCGTTCTGGGTGACGAGCGGCAGCTCTTCGGTACCGGCGAACCCGGTGGAGACGTCGCGTCCGACGAGGTTCCCGCCGAGGCCGAGGCCGTACACGGTCGACGACAGCGTGCCGTAGACGTCGAGCGCGAGGATGCGGTCCGCGCTCGTCACGGTGACCTCCGTGTCCTGGTTGTCCGTGACGGTGACGGGCAGCTCCGGCTCGTCGACCGTGCTCGCCTTCGGCGGCAGGTCGGTCGTCAGGGTCGCGGTGCTCGCGCCGGTGACGGACTTCGCGTCGGTGACGGGGGCGATGGCCTGGAGGCTCGTGGCCGGGTCCGTCGCGCTCGTCGCGGAGTCCGCGGTGCCGGCTGCGGCGGTGCCGGCTTGTTGCGGCGCGCCGCCGGCGCTGCACCCGGTGGCCACGGCGAGGACGACGAGGGCGGAGGCGGCGGCCAGGAGGGCGCGGCGGCGTGACGGCATGGAAGGGCGATCCCCGGGGAACTGGAGCGAAGGGCGAGTTAGGTTAGCCTCACCTGAGTGTTAACTTAGGTGAGGCTAACCTGACTTGTCCAGCGGTCGTCTCCGCTACGGTTGTCGGGTGCGAATCGTCGTGGCTCCGGACTCCTTCAAGGGCACCGCGACGGCAGCGTCCGTCGCCGAGGCGATCCGCGAGGGCTGGCTGTCCGTGCGACCGGACGACTCCGTGACGCTCGCGCCGATGGCCGACGGCGGCGAGGGCACGCTCGACGCCTTCGCGACCGCCGTCCCCGGTGCGGTCCGCGTCCCGATCACGGTGACCGGACCGGACGGTTCCCCAGTCGACACGTCCTGGCTCCGGCTGCCGGACGGCCGTGCCGTGGTCGAGCTCGCGGCGACGAGCGGGCTCCCCCTGCTCGGCGGGGACCTGCTGCCGGACACCGCGACCTCGCGCGGGTTCGGCGAGGCGATCGCCGCCGCGCTCTCCTCCGGGGTGACCGGCCTCGTGCTCGGGATCGGGGGCAGTGCGTCGACGGACGGCGGTTCGTCCGTTCTCGACGTCATCGGCGATCTCCCGCTGCCGTCCGGCGGGGTCGTCGTGCTCACCGACGTCACGTCACCGTTGCTCGGGCCGACGGGTGCCGCCGCGGTCTTCGGGCCGCAGAAGGGCATCACGCCCGACCGGGTCGCCTCGTTCGACGACCGCTTGGCCGCCTTCGCGGGGCGCTTCCCCGACGTCGACCCCTCGACGCCCGGTGCCGGCGCCGCCGGCGGCGTGGGGTTCGGGCTGCTGGTGTGGGGCGCGACGCTCGCGCGAGGGGCCTCGGCGGTCGCGGACGTCCTGGGACTCCCGGCACTGCTGGACGGGGCCGACGTGGTGGTCACGGGCGAGGGGCGGTACGACGGGCAGAGCGCCGCGGGCAAGGTGCCGTCGGTGGTGCGGGCCCTGGCGGCGTCGCACGCTCCCGCTGCTCGGTCGATGCTCGTCGCGGGGGCGATCGATGCCCCGCTGGACGACTACGACGCCGCCGCCTCACTGACCGTGCTGGCGACGCAGACCACCGGCGAGCCGGACGACGCCCTGGCCGATCCGCTGCGGTTCGCCCGGATCGCCGGGCAGCGCCTCGCCCGCATGGTCGACTGACGGCCCAGCGCATCCGACACGCGAGGGCTGACACACCAGGGGTGCCCCAGTGGGACCTCCCACGGGATGGCGCGCTCCACGAGACTGGTGCAGGACCGGATCCGGTCCTGAAGCAACCCCACGAGGAGACCATTGCGCACCGTCAACGCGTACGCGGCCCCGTCCGCCACGGAACCGCTCGTCAAGACCACCATCACCCGTCGTGACCTCGGCCCGAACGACGTCGAGATCGACATCGCCTACGCCGGCATCTGCCACTCGGACATCCACACCGTCCGCGGCGAGTGGGGCGAGATCCAGTACCCCCAGGTCGTCGGCCACGAGATCGTCGGCCATGTCGCCTCCGTCGGCGAGAACGTCACCAAGCACAAGGTCGGCGACCGCGTCGGCGTCGGCTGCATGGTGAACTCCTGCGGCGAGTGCGAGAACTGCCTGAAGGGCGAGGAGCAGTACTGCCTCAAGGGCAACATCCAGACCTACGCGGGCGTCGACCCCGCCGACGGCAGCATCACCCAGGGCGGCTACTCGCAGGCCGTCGTGGTGAACGAGGACTTCGTGCTGCGCGTCCCCGAGTCGCTCGACATCGAGAAGGTCGCGCCGCTGCTCTGCGCCGGCATCACCCTGTACTCGCCGCTGCACCACTGGAAGGCCGGCCCCGGCAAGAAGGTCGCGATCGTCGGCCTCGGCGGGCTCGGCCACATGGGCGTCAAGATCGCCGCCGCGCTCGGCGCCGAGGTCACCGTCCTGTCGCAGACCACCTCCAAGCAGGAGGACTCCCTGCGCTTCGGTGCCGTCGCCCACTACGCGACGAAGGACCCGGAGACGTTCGAGAAGCTCGCGAACTCCTTCGACCTCATCATCAACACGGTGTCGGCGAAGATCCCGATGGGCGCCTACCTGGGCCTGCTCGCGGTCGACGGCACCATCGTGAACGTCGGCGCTCCGTCGGAGCCGCTCGAGGTCCCCGCCTTCGCCCTGATCGGCTCGCGTCGCAGCTGGGCCGGTTCGGCCATCGGCGGCATCCGCGAGACCCAGGAGATGCTCGACTTCTGCGCCGAGCACGGCATCCTGCCGGAGACCGAGCTCATCAGCGCCGAGTACATCAACGAGGCGTACGAGCGCGTCCTGTCGTCGGACGTCCGGTACCGCTTCGTGATCGACGCGGCAACGCTGGCGTAGCGGGTCGCGTCTCTGACGCGACCAGATACGGACGGGAGGCGCGGTGCCAGCCGGCACCGCGCCTCCCGTCCGTCTGTGCGCGCGACCCGCGCGCTCACCACCCCACCGTCCGACACGCGCACCGCACAGGCGCGACCGACCCGCGCGCGACAGACTCGACCCATGACCACCACGGCCCACGAGGGCACCCCTCCCCTCGTGTCCGTCGCGGGCACCGACACGGACGCCGCCGTGAGCGACCTCGCCGGCATGTACGCCGGCCGGTCGTGGCGCTCCGACCGCACCGACGGCGCGTACTGGTACCGCTACGTCGGTGTCGGCGACGACCGGATGAGCATCCGCCGGTCGCAGATGCACGGGTCCCTCCGCGGCGACGCAGCCGTCGAGGGCGAGGTCGTCGTCCAGTGGATCGACGACGGTGTCGCCGCGATCGACGCCGGCCGTGACGAGGTCCGGATGCAGCCGGGGATCCCGACGCTCTTCCCGGTCGAGCAGCGGTTCAGCATCGACTACACCGACTGGGACCAGCGGCTCGTGCACCTCGACCGAGGCCTCGTGCTCGACGTCGCATCCGAGCGGTACCTGGTCGACGGGTCGGTCGACTTCGACCGGAACGCCACCCCGACGGCCGAGTCGATGGCCCGGTGGCGCACCGCGGTCGCGTCGTCGGTCCGGGCACTCCGCGAGCAGGGTTCGGAGTCGCTCGCGTGGCACGAGTCCCAGCGCGAGACCACCCGAGCGCTGCTCGGCATGTACCGGTTCCGTGCCGAGGTGGCGCCGATCGGCTGGGGCGAGCACCGGAACGCCCGGATCCGCACCGCCGTCGAGCACATCCACGCGCACGCGCACGAACCGTTGACGGTGTCCGACCTCGCCCGGGTCGCCGACCTCAGCGTCCGCGGCCTGCAGGAGGCCTTCCACCGCACCCTCGACCGGTCGCCGATGCAGTACCTCCGCGAGGTCCGGCTGCGCCGCGCCCACGAGGACCTGCTCCGCGCCTCCCCCGCCCAGGTCGCCGTCGCGGACGTCGCGGCGCGCTGGGGATTCACGCACATGGGCCGCTTCTCGGGCGAGTACCTCCGCCGGTTCGGCGAGTACCCGAAGGTCACGCTCCGGCGCTAGCCGACCTCGTCGCCCGACGGCAACGCCGCGCACCAGTCCACGGACCCCGCGTCGATGCTCGCCTCGAGCGCTCCCGAGGTGGCGTCGACGATGCTCACGAGCTCGCTCGTCGCCGACTTCGTCGCGACTGCGACGAACTGCCCGTTCGGGGACGGGCAGACCGCGGTGACGCTCGCGTCCTCGGGGACGGTCACGGGCAGCCTGGAGGCGCGGCTCCCCTCCACGCGCACGACCCGCTGCGAGATGGTCCCGTCCGACCGCACGTCCCCCACCACCCGCAGGTAGCTGTCGTCCGTCAGCTGGGCGATGCGCCCGAGGTAGGCGGCGTCGGTGCTGGCGGCGGGGGCCTGCAGCGCCGTGCGCTCGCCGTCCGTGAGGTCGAGGCGCACGATGCCGGTCCCGGTCTCGACCACGGCGGTGGTGCCGGTGCCGACGAAGCCGTGCAGGTACGTGGCGCTCCCGAGCCGGACGGCGTCCGTGCGGCCGCTCATGTCGACGAGCAGGAGGTCATCGCTGCCGGTCCGGACGAGGGCGCTCTCGGTCCGCGGCACGTACGCCCACTGCCCGACCGTCATCGGGACGGCCCCGGTCACCGGCTTGCCGCTCCCGTCGATCGCGGTCGGCAGGTGCGTCCCGGTCATGTCGACGACGTACAGCCCGACGTTGCGGGACTGCCCGGTCGAGGTGTCGGCGTACTCGAACCCGAACGAGGCACCGTCGTCCGCGGCGTGCAGGGCGGTGACGCGGCCCTCGGCGGTCGGCAGCGTGAGGTGCTCGACGGGGGCGTCCTCGTCCTGCACCCCACCGGCGAGCGGCACGATGTCGACGGAGGACCCGGCGTCCGTCCCGCTCACCACGACGAGCGACCGGCCGAGGCGGACGTACTCCGTGATGCCGGTCCCTTGGTACACGGTGGTCGCGCCCCCGGCGTCGAGGGACCGACGGACGATGCGGTCCTTCGCGCCGGCGTCACCCGGGACGAGCGCGAGGACGTCGGTACTGCCCGTTCGGATCGAGGCACGGAGGTCCGAGGTCGCACGCTGCCCGGGGGCGCGGACGCCCGCGACGGTGACCGTGTAGTCGCGGTCGTACGCCAGTGGTCCGGCGAACTCCACGGCGATCGTGTTCCCGCTCGAGGTCACGGTGTGCGCTGCCGCCGGGCTGACCCGGACGTCGGCGGCGGACACCCGCTGCAGTGCCTGGTTCGCGGTGAGGATCACGCGCTGGGCCGGCCGGGAAACCAGCCCGGTGGCGTCGTACGTGACGTCGCGGAGCCGGGGGCCCTGCTGCGACCCGACGACCGCGGCGGCCGTGCCGACGACGACGAACACCAGGACCGTGGCGACGAGCCGGCGGCGGAAGCGGTTCCGGGGCCGACGGCGCTGCATCGTCTCAGCCTCAGTACTCATACGGGTCCTTCGGCTGCGCGATCTTCTTGACCGTCGCTGCCTTGATGACGATCCGGGCGTCCGCCGACTGGTCCGGGTTGGCGGCGAGCGCGCCCGTCACGGTGACCCACTGGTCCTCGTCGGGGACGGCGCCGTCGGTGACGACCCCGAGCCCGACGGGCTGGGCGTCCACGGCGCAGCAGCTGATCACGAACCGGGTCAGCGTGAACGAGCCGTCCGAACCGGGCACGACGAACCCCGAGAGCCGCACCTGCTTGCCGACGAGCGACGTGGTGTCCGTGGTCTGGCGGATGAGGGCGGCCCAGTCCTTCACGCCGTACTCCGACGTGTCGACCGACCCGCTGCCGAGCAGGGACACCGCGGCCTCGGAGCCGGTGGCGTTCGACAGGGTCGCCGAGTCCACGCTCCGCTGTTGCGCGGTGCGGGCGGAGAGGGTCGTCGGGGGCAGGACGAGCATGGCGGCGGTGACCCCGATCGTGACGAGCGCCGCCACCCCACCCAGGACGACCCGTGTGAGGCGACCCGCGCCTCCCGGCCGGTGCTCGTGTTCCTCGTCGTCGTGCACGTGCTCGTGCCCGCGCGCCACGACGACCAGGCCGGCCACCGACGCGGGCACCGCGACGGTCGCGAGGACGATCGTGAACGCCGAGTACCGCGGGTTGATGTACAGGTCGAGGTGCCCGGCGAGGGCGAGCCACAGCGTGCAGAGCGCCACCGCGAGCACCGACCCGAGGCCGAGGTACGCGGGCAGGCGCGACTCAGACGAGGACATTCATCACCAACCCGACGGTCGCGGCGAACAGGACGCAGACGACGGCGAGCAGCACCAGGAAGCGTGCACGGAACGTCGTTCGGAGCAGGGCGATCATCTTCACGTCGATGATCGGCCCGATGATGAGGAAGGCGGTGATCGACCCGGGCAGGAACGTCGACGCGAACGACAGCGCGAAGAAGGCGTCCACGTTCGAGCACAGCGACACCGTCATCGCCAGGAGCATCATCGCGGCGACGGACAGCACCGGGTTCGCGCCGATCGACACGAGCGTGGACCGGGGCACGGCCACCTGGATCGCGGCGGCCAGTCCGGCGCCGACGAACAGCGCGGGCATCATCGTCGCGGTCTCGCCACCGAACTGCGCGGCACTCTCCCGCCAGCGGTTCCGGGACCGCGGGGCACCGATCGCCGCACGGCAGCGGGCCTCGAACGCGGGCAGCAGCAGGTCGGCCGGACGGCGGTGCGCGGCGACGATCCAGCCGACGAGGTTGGCGATCACGAAGCCGCCGACGATGCGGACCGGCAGGATCCAGCCGGACCAGCCGAACGCCTGCGCGGTGCTGATGATCACGAGCGGGTTGAGGATCGGGGCGGCGACGAGGAACGTGACGGCCTCGGCCGGGGTGAACCCGCGCATCATGAGGCCGCGGGCGAGCGGCACGTTCCCGCACTCGCACACCGGGAAGAGCATGCCGATGAGGGAGATCACGGCCCGGCGCGGGATGGGGCGCTGCGGCAGGACCTTCTCGAGCGCACCGACGGGCACCCAGACCTCGACGACGATGGACAGCACGATGCCGAGCACCACGAACGGCAGGGACTCGACGACGACGCTGATCGCCAGGGTGAGGAAGTCCTGCACGACGTTCGGCAACCCCGCGGTCCCGACGGCCGGGGACAGCAGGCGGATCCCGAGCAGCACGACGACGGCGAGCAGCACGAGCCCGGGGCCGGTGAGGGCCCGCGATCGGGAGTCAGCGCGCTGTGGCGGCCGGGTGGTCGTCGTCACCGGGCAAGGATAGGCGACGGACGTTGCCGCGCGGGGCGGCGCGGCGCGCGGTGCGAGGCCTCGCACGGTGCGAGGCGCGGACAGTGTGCGAGGTTCCGGTCACCGTGGGACGCCGCGAGCCTCGCACCATGCACGGGACCTCGCACCATGCCCACGGGACCTCGCACCGTGCGAGGCCTCGGGCGCCCCGCGAAGCCCGCAACGACCCGCCTCAGCCCGTGGCGACCCCGTCGAGGTGCCGGTCGAGCACCTCGATCGCCCAGTCGCCGGACTCCCCCGGCGCGAGCCGCACGACGTGCATCGCGAGCCCGTCGATCAGCGCGTGCAGCCGGCGGGCCTCGTACTCCCGGTCGGCGGCGGGTACCCCGACGAGCCCGAGGATCTCCTCGCTCCACTCCCGCATCTCGTCGACGACCCGGTCGAGTGCCGGCCGGAGCTCGGTGTCGGTCAGCGCCGCGTTCCCGAGCGCGAGGTAGACGTCGAGCTCGATGACCCGCTCCTCGTCGAGGGGCAGCAGCTCGAGGACGATCCGGTGCGCGCGGTCACGGCCCGAGATGTCGGACGCGATCGATGCGATCCGCTCCCGCGTGCGGTCGAACACGAGCGTGATGGTGTGCTCGCGCATGCTCGACTGCGTCGGGAACACGTAGCGCACGGTGCTCGGCGGCAGTCCGGCCTCGGCGGCGACGTTCCGGACGCTCAGGGCCCCGAGGCCGTCCCGCGCGAGGACCCGGCACGCCGCTTCGGACACGGTGCGGCGCCGTTTCTCGACGTCGATGCTCCTGGTCACGCCCCCATACTCGCACAGTTGTGCTACTTTCGAACTCGTACTCGTACTCGTACACTCGTACGACTCATGGAAGGAGATCGTCATGGCATGGGTGATCCTCGTGCTGTCCGGCGTCCTCGAGGCCGTGTGGGCCACCGCCCTCGGCGCCTCGAACGGCTTCAAGAAGGTCGTCCCGACGATCGTGTTCATCGCAGGCATGGCGCTGAGCATGGTCGGCCTGGCGTTCGCGATGAAGGAGATCCCGGTCGGCACCGCCTACGCTGTCTGGGTCGGCATCGGCGCATCGCTCACGGTGATCGTCGCGATCCTCCGCAAGCAGGAGGCCGCC
The DNA here is from genome assembly GCF_007673235.1 of Curtobacterium pusillum. Taxonomy (GTDB): domain Bacteria; phylum Actinomycetota; class Actinomycetes; order Actinomycetales; family Microbacteriaceae; genus Curtobacterium; species Curtobacterium pusillum_C. The sequence continues at coordinate 61,426 of NZ_VDZH01000007.1, read as the reverse complement.
TCGGTCGCCCGGATCGCCCTCGTGCTCGGGCTCGTCGCCTGCGTCGTCGGCCTCAAGGTGGTGAGCTGAGATGCCGTGGATCGTCCTGTTCGTCAGCGCCGCGCTCGAGACCGTGTGGGCGACCGCCCTCGGCGAGAGCGACGGCTTCACCGTCCCCGGCCCGACGATCGTGTTCGCGATCACCATCGTGGTGAGCCTCGTCGCGTTCGGCTACGTCCTGAAGCACATCCCGATCAGCACGGCGTACGCGGTGTGGACGGGGACCGGTGCCGCCCTCACCGTGCTGTGGGGCATGGCCACCGGCGCCGAGCCCGTGACTGTGCTGCGCGTGCTCTTCATCGCCGGCATCGTCGGCTGCGTGGTGGGCCTCAAGCTGGTCCCCGCCCGCGCGGTGGCTCCCGCGCCCGACGCTCCCGCAGCCCCCACCCCGCCGAATCGCGCGTAGGAAGCAGGTCCGCGCGTAGGAAGCGCTTTCGCGCGTAGGGGGCAGTTCCTTCCTGCCCCCTACGCGCGAAAGCGCATCCCAGGACGCGCATGATGGGTCAGAACGCACACCGTGACGGACTGGAGGCGCGGTGCCAGCCCGCACCGCGCCTCCAGTCCGTCGGTGGTCGCGCCCACCCCGCATGGTGAGCAGCAATGGTCGGGCCACCATCCGGGACCCGACCATCCCCGCTCACGAAGCGTGCGTCAGACCGACGCGCCCGTCCACTCGTCCTCGGCGGCGACGTGGTCGCTGCCCGCCGTGCCGGCGGCCAGCGCCGCGGCCGCACGAGCCGCGTGCGACGGCGGGTCCGACGGCACGTCCGCCGGACGCCCCTCGTCGTTGATCGTGCGGAGCGCGGGCACGATGTCCTCGGCCAGGATGTCGATCTGCTCGAGCACCGTCTTGAGCGGCAGCCCCGCGTGGTCGACGAGGAACAGTTGACGCTGGTAGTGCCCGACGCTGTCCTTCATCGCGGCGTACCGGTCGATGACCTGCTGCGGGGAACCGACGGTGAGCGGAGTCTGGTGGGTGAAGTCCTCCATCGAGGGGCCGTGTCCGTACACCGGCGCGTTGTCGAAGTACGGGCGGAACTCGTCGATCGCGTCCTGCGAGTTCTTCCGGGCGAAGAACTGCCCACCGAGGCCCACGATCGCCTGGTCGGCACGCCCGTGACCGTAGTGCTCGAAGCGCTGCCGGTACAGCCCGACCATCTGCGCGGTGTGCTCGATCGGCCAGAAGATGTTGTTGTGGAAGAAGCCGTCGCCGTAGTACGCGGCCTGCTCGGCGATCTCCGGCGTCCGGATGGAGCCGTGCCACACGAACGGCGGGACGCCGTCGAGCGGACGCGGGGTCGAGGTGAAGCCCTGCAGCGGCGTGCGGAACTTGCCCTGCCAGTTGACGACGTCGTTCTCCCAGAGCTGGCGGACGAGTGCGTAGTTCTCGATCGCCAGGTTGACGCCCTGGCGGATGTCCTGGCCGAACCACGGGTAGACGGGACCGGTGTTGCCGCGGCCCATCATGAGGTCCATCCGGCCGTCGGAGATGACCTGGAGCATCGCGTACTCCTCGGCGATGCGCACCGGGTCGTTCGTCGTGATCAGCGTCGTCGAGGTCGACAGCGTGATGTGCTTCGTCCGACCCGCGAGGTAGCCGAGCATGGTGGTCGGCGACGACGCCACGAACGGCGGGTTGTGGTGCTCGCCGGTGGCGAAGACGTCGAGGCCGGCCTGGTCGGCGTGCTCGGCGATCGTCAGGATGTCCCGGACGCGCTGGGTGTCGTCGGGGGTCTGCCCGGTGGTGGGGTCGGTCGTGACGTCACTGACCGTGAAGATGCCGAACTGCATGATGCGCCGCCTTCCGCGAATTCGATGCGTTTGCATCGACTTGCTGGATACAACGTACCGTAGCCGCTGGCATTCCCGCCAGGAGCCGCTACGCCGCGTCGTCCTCCAGGACCCGCCCGCGCAGCACCTTCGACTCACGCCAGAGCATGTACGCGCCGGTCCACACGAACATGATCGCGACGAGCGCCAGGCACGGGAACAGGAACACGAAGTCGAGCGTCGTCCCGATCGGCGGCGCCCCCGGCATCGCCGACCGGAGCGCCGGGAACGACAGCAGGGTCGCGCTCAGCCAGATGACGTTCGCGAACTCGAGCTTCCGCCGCAGGATCGCCGCACCGATCGTCACGACGGCCATCAGCGTCGTGAACAGGATCGCGAGGATGTAGAACGACACGATCACGACGCTCAGGGTGTCGCGGTGTCCGTCGATCTGCATCGGGACGAGGGTCCGACCGTCCTGCTGCTCGCCGGCACTCCGCTCGGCGTTCATCACCCACGGGCGCGCCGAGTTCGACATGTCCACCTCGAACGGCACGGCAGCGCTGGTGTCGTCGTTCTGCACGCTCAGTTGGAAGTTCGTGAACGGCTGGTCGAACGGGTACGAGGTGTCGCCACGGTCCAGGGTCAGCGTCAACGAGGTCGCGTCCACCACCGACTGCCCCGGGAACGTCACCACGCTCGTCGTCACGCCGCCGCTCGAGACCTCGATGCGGAGCGGCTTCGATATCTCACCGGCCTTCTCGCCCTCGTACGTCCCGTGCGGGATCGGCAGCACGTTCGCCTGCATCACCCGGTTCGACAGGTCGACGTCCTGCACGCTCATCCGCAGGGTCATGTAGTTCCCGGTGGGGCTGTTCGACCCGCTCACCGGCACCGCGGTCGTGGTCTTCAGCGCGCCGGAGAGCCCGATCACGACGTAGTACACCGCCAGGAGCACCACCGCGACGAGCAGGATGATCGGCGCCGGGTTCCTGCGGGTGCGCTTCTCGGTGGGTGCGTCGGTCGTCTGCGTCATCGGTTGCTCCCGGACGGTGGATCGGTGGTGGGACGGGGACTGGTCGGACTGGAGGCACGGCTCGGCTCCGGCGGACCGGATCCGGTCGGCGACGTGGTCGCCCCTGCGGCGGGGCCGGAGGCGGCGCGTCGACCCGCGACGGTCGCGGCGAGCGCGAAGAGCAGCATCGCGAGGAGCGGCACCATCGCGCCGGGGAACTCCGTGACGTTGAACGTGGTGATCTGGTCGGCGAGCTGGGATGCCTCGGTCTCGCCCTTCGCCACCGCGGTGGTGACGGTGATCGCGTTCGCCTGCGACGCCCGGTTCGACGCGAGGGAGATCTGCTGCACGGCCGTGTCCGGGGCGTTCACGGGATCGGCGTACACGCGGACGTCGACGTCCGCCTGCTGCCCGGGGTCGAGCGGGATCATGCAGGAGAACGAGGTCGTGGCGACGGTGCAGTCGAGCGGCTGGTCGTCCACCTCGACGTTCACGTTGCGGTAGACCATGCCGGTCGACATCCGGGCCTGGAAGGTGATCGCGACCGTCGCTCCGGAGGCGTTCGGGCCGAGGGTGCCGCGCATGTCGGAGGCCGTGCCGGGGACGATGCGCTGGGTCCCGAAGCGGAGGTTCATCGCCATCGGGCCGTTGTTCACCCCGTCGCCGCCGCCGTTGCCGTCGCCTGACCCGTCGCCGGAGCCGTTGGCGGCGCCGGGGGCGGGGGCGGGGGCGGGCGCGGACGGCGTGCTCGGGGTCGCCGGTGCCGACGACGGCGGCTGGCCGGCGTCCCCGGAGGCGGACCCGCCGCTCGCGCCGGAGCCGGTGCCGTTCCCGGAGCCGCTGCCGCCACCGGCACCGGTGCCACCGGAACCGTCACTGCCGGAGCCGCCGGGGGCGGTACCGCCGGACCCACCCGTGGAACCGCCGCCGGTGCCGGGGAGGGGAGTCGTGCCTCCAGGCGGGGTGGCCGGTGCGCGCACCGTGAAGCGGGTGCTGCCGGCGTCGGACTCGATGCCGCCGACGGTCTGCGTCGCCGTCAGCGTGACCGCGCCGAGCGGGAAGGTGCGGTCGGGCGTGCACGAGAACCCGGTGCTCGCCATGCCGGTGGCCGTGCACAGCACGGTGTCGCCCTGCCGGACGGCGACCGTCGCCCCGGGCAGGACCCCGTTGCCGAAGACGCCGACCCGACGCGCGACGGTCGACGAACCGTTCGCCGGCGCCGTGATCACCGGCGCGGTCGGGGCCGACGTGACGAGGGTGCTGCTCGAGTCGACGGGCGAATCCGGATCGGTCGACGACGACGCCCTCGTGGCGATCGGGAACGACGTCCCGGGCACGGTGCCCGCCGGCGCGGCGATGGTTAGCCGGAACACCCGCTCGCCGCCGGACGCCATCGTGCCGAGCTGGACGCCGGACGTCAGGGTCGCGCAGTCGAACGCCGCGCCGTCGAGCTCGCACACCGGGACCTGGAGGCCGCCGGTGTCGGCGGTGAACACGACGCCGCGGGCCTCGCCGTCGCCGGCGTTCCGGACGGTGACGGTGTGCACGGCCGGGAAGCCGGCGTAGAGCGGGGTACCGCCGGTCTGCGTGATCGCGAGTCCGGCCTCGGCGAGGACCGTGAACGTGGTCGTCGCAGCCGGCGAGGTCTGGCCGAAGCGGTCGGTCTGGGTCGCACTGATCGTGTGGGTGCCGACGGCGAGCGGTGCCGCCGGGGCACAGGCCCACGTCGACTCGGTGCTCGCAGCGACGGTGCACAGCGGGTCGCCGTCGAGTGTCGCCGTCAGGGTCGTGCCGGTCGTGGTCGCGGCACCGGCGGTCTTCGAGCCGGTGATGGTCGGCTGGGTCACGATCGACTCGTCGCCGGCGGGCGGGGCGGTGATCGCGGGGGCGGCGGGGGCGGCCGGCGGGACGATGTCCACCGAGTAGTCACCCGACTCGACGTTCTGGATCGTCGAGTTCCCGGTGACCGTCTGCGGTGCGGCTGCGGTCGGGTCGATCGTCATGGTGATGGCGACCTGGTTGTCGGCACCCCACAGCCCGCTGAACTGACAGTCCGCCTGCGCCCCGCCGTTGATCGGGACGCACGTGAACGGCAGCAGGCCGGGGCCGGGGATCGACTGGGCAGCGGTGATCACGGTGCTCGGCGGCGCGGTGATGATCCACGATCCCGTGCCGGAGGACTGGTTCTGCACCACCGCCTGCACCGAGCTGCCGGGGACTCCGCTGGGGGCCGCGCCGACCTGGACCATCGCCGAGGCGGCGGCCGTCGGCACGAGCGCAGCGACACCGACCATGATCAGACCCAGGACAGCGGCGATCGTCCCACGTACTCGGCGACCTCGCGCCACGGTGTGCTGCACCCGCATGGTTCCCTGTCCGCCGCGGGTCCCTGGTCCGCCGACGCGGGCAACGCTAGTCGTCTTTCTGCCCGGGATCCGGACGCGTTACAGGGCTGTAACCCTCGCGCATGCGATTGCGACTGTGACGCTCACGCGGGGACGGCCTCGGTGTCGGTGCGCGCCGCGTGGTGCATCCCGTCCGCGAACCACACGATCGTCACGACCGCCAGCACGCTCGCACTCGACGCCATCCGCCCCGCCACGAGGATCGCTGCGTGGTCGTGCGCACCGCCCGTCACGCCGTACACGAGCGCCGCGACGCCCACGAGGAACGTGACCCCGGTCGCCACGAGGAGGACCCCGGTCACGACGCGGCGCGGTCCCCGGTGTCCGTCCCGGTCGCCGCGCTCACTGCGGTCCACGTTCGGCCCGAACGCCCGGACGACCCCGAGCCAGAAGAGTGCGATGGCGCACGCACCGATGATGTCGCTCACCCGGTGCCAGCCGTAGACCACGGTCTGGTTCGCGACGAACACCGCGTACGCCGCACCGATCAGGGTGACGATCGGTCGGAAGCGCCGCGGGGTCACCATCAGCACGGCGAACAGTGCCGCGAGGGCGATCGTGGCGTGACCCGAGGGGAACGAGTTGGGGGTCGTCGACTGGGCGATCTCCGGGCGCTCGGCGATACGCTTGACGAGCGTCGAGGTGGCCGCCGCCGCGAGCACGACGACATCGGCTCCGAGCCCCACCGCGAGCCGACGTCGAGCGAACGCGACGGCAGCGATCACGACCAGGAGCAACAGGATCACCGGCACCGAGATGACGTTGAGCGCAGTGTCCGACCCGAACAGGTCGGACTCCCGGACCCCGCCGAGTGCGGCGTCCTCGACCCGCTGCCCCACCGGCGTCAACACCGCCGCCGCGTAGACGAGAGGCACGATCACGAACCCCAGAGCCGCCAACAGCCCCCACCGCAACCGTCGCGAGACACTCGGTCCACGCGATGCAGGTGCGTTGCGTTCGGGCGTTCGCGTCACCGGACTGGTCCTCCTCGGGGTGCTGGTCGTCGGCCTCGTCACGCGCCTGGCGACGCGCGTGCGATTCGGACGGTCGGGGTCCGACACGATACCGTTGGAGCGCCGGTCGGAGGCTGGGAACGCACCGATCGGGCTCGCGCGGGTGAACGCACCGGCGCACATCGCCGGACCGACGTACAGCGCGTCGGCTGCGTACGAGGAGGAAACCGAAGTGGCAGTCAAGGAACCGAGCATCACTGCTTCCCCGAACCGTGGACTCGCGCTCACGGTCGGCGCGATCCTCTTCGTGTGGGGCATCCTCGGCTTCTTCTTCGCTGCCGACGGCGACCCCGGGTTCTTCAGCCGCCAGGGCGGCATGCTCTGGAACGCGTTCGGCGTCAACCCGCCGCTCGCCCTGATCTGGGTGATGCTGGCCGCCGTGCTCCTCATCGTGGGCCTCGGCAACACGATCGGGTCGCGCAACGGCAACATCCTGGTCGGCGCCGTGCTCGTCGTGCTCGCCGTGTACGGCTTCGTGTTCGTGAACACCTCCGCCAACATCTTCGCGCTCAACACCACGGACAACGTGTTCCACGCGATCGTCGGTGTCATCCTGCTCCTGACGGCGTTCGGTGCCGACAAGCAGAACCTCCGCGCACTCCGGGCGGACGCCGCTCGCGCCTGAGTCCTCGCGTCCACGAACGCCCCGCCCGCCCACGTGGCCGGCGGGGCGTCGTGCGTCCGCGCGTCGTGCGTCCGGGCGTCGTGCGTCCGGGCGTCGCGGTCGCCGAGGTCGCACGACTCGCCGTGTGCGCGCCGCCGAGGTCGCACGTTCTGCCGCCCACTCGGCGCTCGGGCGGCACTTCGCGCGACCTCGCGAGCGCGCGAGCCCGTCCGGGCGTCAGGCCTCGTCGGGCTCGGGGGCCTTCGGCGCCTCGAGCTCCGTCGCCACCACGCGCGGTGCCTCGGACATGAAACGCCGGACGTCGAGGTCCACGATGATGTCCTGCGGCCGCAGCGGTCGGGTCAGGTAGAGCCCCTCGAGCGAGGTCAGCCGCGACAACGCCACGTACGTCTGCCCCGCGCTGAACACCCGGTTGCCCAGGTCGACCACGGCCCGGTCGTACGTGCTGCCCTGCGACTTGTGGATCGTCACCGCCCACGCCAGGCGCAACGGGAACTGCTGGAACTCCCCCACGGTGTCCTTCTTGAGTTCCTTCTTGTCCGGGTCGTAGGAGTACTTGAACTTCTCCCACACCGACGGCTGGACCTCGAAGGACTCCCCGTCGACGTCGACCCACACGGTGTCCCGGATCGTCTGCACGATGCCGAGGGTGCCGTTCACCCAGCGCTGGTCGGGGTCGTTGCGCAGGAACATCACGTGCGCGCCGGGCTTGAGCTCGAGTGCTTCGTCGGCGGGGAAGTTCCGCCCGCCGAAGTCGCCGTTCACGTCCGCCTTCGCCGTCTTCACCTTGCCCGGCAGCCGGTCGAGCGCGGCCTTGTTGATGCGCGCCACGGTGTCGTTGCGGGTCGCGAGGGTGATCGCGTCGTCGGGTGCTGGTCGTGCCCCGGCGGCGTTGAGCTGGCCGGCGACGTCGGCCGTGACACGTCCGTGCCGCACGGCCGTGAGCATCGCGGCGAAGGCGTCGTCCCGCTGGCGGTGCACGGTCGCGAGTTCGATGATGTTCAGCTCGGCCTCGAGCCACACCTTCGCGTCGAAGAACCACATCGACCGGTAGTGGTCGGTGAAGTAGGCCCGCTCGTCGCCGTCGCCCGGGACCGGGGGCAACTGGTACGGGTCGCCGAACATCACGACCTGCACGCCGCCGAACGCCTCGAACTGCCGACCGCGGGCTTTCCGGAGCGAGCGGTCCATCGCGTCGAGCAGGTCGGCGTTCACCATCGAGACCTCGTCGATCACGAGGGTGTCGATGGTGTTGAGGAGCTTGCGGGTGTCCGGCCCCTGCCGGAGCTCGGCGTCCGCGATGAGACCGATCGGCAGGCGGAACAGCGAGTGGATGGTCTGTCCGCCGACGTTCAGCGCGGCGACACCGGTCGGTGCGCAGATCACGACCTGCTTCTCGGTGTTCCACGACAGGTGGTTGAGGAGCGTCGACTTGCCCGTCCCCGCACGCCCGGTGATGAACACGTGGTCGCGGGTGTGCTCGATGTACTCGAAGACCGCCCGCTGCTCGGCGCTCAGCTCGACGCTCATCGGGTCACCGCGGAGTCGTCGCTGCTGTCGTCGAAGTCCGGCTCGTCGGACGCGCTCCCGTTCGCGCCCCGGTTCGGACGTCGCGCCCCGGTGTGTGCGGGCGCGATGTCCGCATCGGGGCGCAATCCGTCAGGCGCGGACGCGGACGCGGGCGAAGCCGCCTCGCGCCGCACGCGGACGAGCACCACCACGACGACGGTCACGAGCACGACGGCACCGGCGACCACGAGCAGGGCACCCGCGCGCGCCTGGTCGACGAGCGGGTCCGGCCCCCACGTCCGGCCCATCGCGCCGAACCACGACGCCTGCAGGAGCCCGAGCGGCCCGCGCATCGCGATGCCGAGCGAGACCAGGCCTGCTGCGACGATGACCGCTCCGGCGATCCGGACGAGTGCCGCCGGCACCGAGGCGCGTCGGGCACCGGCCGCGATCGGCGTGAGCAGGGTCGGCACCGCGAGAAGCCCGACGAGCAGGAACACGACGTCGATCACCGTTCGCCCGGTGGAGTCGCTGACGGACCACCGGAGCGCGTCGGTCACGAAGAACGCCCACCACACGGCGGCGAGGAACACGAACGCCGGGAACGGCTGTACGAGGTACCGCACCGCGGCGTTGTCGAGCAGGACCCCGGCCCACTCGCGCACGCCGGTGCTGTCGTCGTCACGCGGGTGCACGGCCGCGCGGACGAGCCGTACCGGCGCGGCGGCCCAGAGCAGGGTCGGCACGGCGAGCCCGAGGAGCAGGTGCGCACCGACGTTCGCCGACACCAGGAACCGGTCGTAGGTGTGCAGCGAACCCGACGTCGCCACGACGAGCGAGACGAGGGCGATGCCCAGTGCCACCGTGCGGCGGACGGGCCAGTGTTCCCCGCGCCGACGGAGCCGCAGGACCCCGGCGGCGTACGTCGCGGCGACGAGCACGGCCGCCATCAGCCAGAACAGGTCGATGTTCCACGCCGTCAGCCAGCCCCAGGCACCGGGTGCGTGCGGCAGGGTGTCGTCCGTCAACAGCTCGGCCGGCGACGGGTTCGTGGTCTTGCTCAGCGCGATCTGGTCGACCGGGGTGGCCGTGCGACCGAGTGCTGCGGCGAACCCGCTCGCGACCCCCATCACGGCGAGCTCGACGACGATCAGCGTCCAGAACGGGCGCCGACGGTCTGGCGCGACGGTGAGGGAGCGGATGGCACGCTGCCGCTGCACGGCCCCGAGGACGCCCATCGCCACGATGGCCGCGATCTTGACGAGCACCAGCACCCCGTACGCGGTGAACAGGTTCGAGAGCGCCCCGACCCGGATCTGTGCGGAGGCGACACCGGACACGGCGACGAGCACGAAGCAGCCGAGGGCGATGCTCGAGTACCGCCCGACGACCAGGGCGAGGCGGTCCGCGTCGATCACGGGGCGGAGCAGCACGAGCATCACGAGCCCGCCGACCCAGAGCGCGGCGCCCACCAGGTGCAGACCGAGCGCGGTGACCGCGGCGTCGTGGCTGGCCGTGCCCGCGGCGTGCCCCTGCTGCGCGAGCGGGATGAGGCCGATCATCGAGACGCCGGCGGTCAGGGCGACCATCCCCCGCGAGCGCACGGCGAAGCACAGCACCGTGACGGCAGCCGCGACGAGGACGGTCACGAGCCAGGCGAGCCCGAGGTCCGTGCCGGTGAGGAACACACCCATCGACTGGCCGAACTGCTCGTCGAGGCTGACCTTGGAGCCCGCGACGCTGAGGAACGTGAAGAACGTCGTGACGGCGGATGCCACCGTCCAGACGCCCGCGGCCCCGGCGGCGACGTCGATCGCCCGGTTCCACTCCGGAGCCGTGCGCGACAGCCCGACGGTCGCGAGCGCCAGGCCACCGATCGTGGCCGCGGCGGAGAGGTCGACGACCAGCCGGGCGATCGGGAGGCCGAAGCGCACCACGGCGCCCGGGTCGGCGATGAGCGCAGCGTTGGCCCCGCCCCCGATGACGAGGGCGACCAACAGGGAGACGAACCCGACGAGCAGCAGCACGGCGGGGCCGGCGATGCGCGCGATCCGGTTCACCCGTCAAGCCTAGGCGCTGCCCCACCCGGCCACGGAATCGAGTGGGCCGACCTGTGGACGGCGATCCGTGCCTCCAGGCTGGGGATGGGTGACCACGCGCCGGAGGCGCCGCGGCCCCGGGAACGACGAAAGGGACGGCCGGAGCCGTCCCTTCCAACGCGGAAGCAGTCTTACTTGACCGCAGCCTTCAGCTTCGAGCCGGCGCTGACCTTGACCGAGTCGCTCGCGGCGATCTCGATGGCCTCACCCGTCTGCGGGTTGCGGCCGGTGCGCGCGGCGCGGTGGGTCTTCTCGAAGGCGATCCAACCGGGGATCGTGACCTTGGTGCCGTCGGCAACCGAGCCGGAGACGACGGAGAAGAGCGCGTCGACGACGCCGTTGACGGTGGCCTGGCTCTGGCCGGACTCCTGCGCGACGGCAGCGACGAGCTCGGTGCGGTTCAGTGACTTGTCAGCCATGGATGTCCTCCTCGGACTTCTTGCAGTATCGGTCGGACGACTTCTCGTCCGGCGCCCGGAGCGGGTGCCCCGTGCCGCGGGACCGCAGGCGTGCTGCCCGGCGGAACCGGAGTCGAACGTACCAGCCACCTGGGACGAAACCCGCCGACTCGCCCGGATTTCCGGGGTTGTCGGGGTACCAGTGAGGCAGAAGTGACCGATGTGACGAAGATGTCCCCCGAAAGCACGAACGCCCCGCCACCACTGGGGTGACGGGGCGTTCGCGGAAGCTGGTGCTTACCAGGAGCTCTTCGTGATGCCCGGCAGCTCGCCACGGTGGGCCATGTCGCGGAAGCGGACACGGCTGATGCCGAACTCACCGAGGTGGCCACGGGGGCGGCCGTCGATGGCGTCGCGGTTGCGGTAGCGCACCGGCGACGCGTCGCGCGGGAGCTTCTGCAGGCCGACGCGGGCAGCCTCACGCGACTCGTCGGAGCCGTTCGGGTCCACGAGGGCCTTCTTCAGCTCGAGACGACGCTCGGCGTAGCGCGCGATGATCTCGGCACGCTGGTTGTTCTTCGCGATCTTGCTCTTCTTCGCCATGCTTAGCGCTCCTCACGGAAGTCGACGTGCTTGCGGATCACCGGGTCGTACTTCTTGAGCACGAGACGGTCCGGGTTGTTGCGACGGTTCTTCTTGGTCACGTAGGTGAACCCGGTGCCCGCCGTGGAGCGGAGCTTGATGATCGGACGAACGTCCTGACCCTTCTTGGCCATCAGATCTTCTCCCCACGGGCGAGGAGATCCTTGACGACGGACTCGATGCCGCGTGCGTCGATCACCTTGATGCCCTTAGCGCTGAGCGTGAGCGTGACGTTACGACGAAGCGAGGGCACGTAGTACGTCTTCTTCTGCACGTTCGGGTCGAAGCGGCGCTTCGTCCGGCGGTGCGAGTGCGAGATGTTGTGTCCGAAGCCGGGGGTGGCTCCGGTCACCTGGCACACTGCTGCCATGGTTTCCTCCTGAGGTACCGTGCGACCGATCGGTCGCACCCAAGTTCACTTGCCTGGCACGCACGCGCTGCCGCTCGGTCTGCGACCGGGCTGTCAGCGAGGGGGTTGTGCGCGCCGCCCAGGCCCGCGGACCCTGTCGAAGGGCCTGTGAGCACCGCGCGACCGCGGCGTTCGCGACGGTCGGAGGGCTTGGAACAACTGGGCTCGCCGCGCGGACGCGGAGAACCAAGGGTCAAGCGTACGCGACGACCGGGCGTGTCGCAAACCGCGGCTTCCGGTCGTCGGCCTGGAGGCGCGCCCCGCGTCCGGCGCGCGGACGCCCGCCCGGGACGCGCCCTACGGCGCAGGCGCCTGCGTCGGCGCGGGCGCCAACGCCTGCACCATGAGCTCGCCGAGCTCCCGCGGCGCCGTGAACATCGGCCAGTGCCCCGTCTCGAGCCCCACGATCGAGAGCTCCTCGGTCGCCACGAGCTCCGCCGCCCACGTCTGGTGGTCGGCCACCATCGTCGCGAGGTCCGTCGCAGGGATCTCGCACGTGATCACCGTCGCCGGGATCGTGTGCCGTGCGGCGTCGGAGTAGTGGAACCGGTCCGACGGCACGGCCGCGGGCTCCGGGATCGCCCGGTGCTCGAAGGCCTCCCGCAGTTCAGGCGTCATGCCCCGCACGGTCGCCGGCTCCCACACGTCCCACGAGGGCAGCGGCACGACGCCGTCCACCACGGGCAGTTCGTCGTTGACGCAGCCGCCCTCCGGTCCGGGGAACGTGTCGACGTACAGCAGGTGCGCGACGAGCGAGGGCCGCTGGTCCGCTGCCATGTACGCGATCGGCCCCGCCCCGGAGTGCCCGGCGAGCACGACGGGTTCGTCAGCGGTGGCCACGTCGTCGAGCTTCTCGACCAGTGCGGCGACCTGCTCGTCGAGCGTGTCACCGTCGCGGGTGACCGCCTCGACCGAGTGACCGGCGGCGCGGAGCACCGGGGCCACCTCGTCCCAGGCGCTCGCGTCGAGCCAGAATCCGGGAACCAGGATCACGTGCATGAGGCGGAGACTACGCGCCGGTGCGGGCTGCGGTGCACGACGCGCACTCGCCGAAGATGTCCACCACGTGGCTGGCGTTCGTGAAGCCGTTCGCCGCGGCGACCTCCTGCGCCCACCGCTCCACCGGGTCGGCTTCGATCTCGACCGTGCGGCCGCAGTTCCGGCAGATCAGGTGGTGGTGGTGCGCGTCGGTCGTGCAGGCGCGGTACAGCGACTCGCCGTCCTGCTGCAGGGAGTCGGCGTCACCCTCGGTGGCCAGGTCGGAGAGCGCCCGGTACACCGTCGCCAGTCCGATCGTGGAGCCGTCGTCCCGCAGGTGCTGGTGCAGCGCCTGCGCGCTCACGAACCCCTCGGTGCTGGAGAGCGCGGTGCGCACCGCTTCGCGCTGCCACGTGTTCCGCTTCGGCTTCTGCACGGCGTTCATGCGGTGACTCCTTCCTTGCGGCTCGCGTCGGTCGACGCGTCCGGCGTTCCGGCCTGGAGGCGCGGTGCGCCCCCGCCTCGTTGGTCCCGACCCACGATCCGGTCACGTCCACGGCGGTCCTTGCGTCCGCCGACGATGCGGCAGACCACCCAGATCGCGAACGAGATCGTCGTGACGTAGGGGCTGATCGGCAGCCCGCCGCCGAGGGCGAGCAGGATCCCGCCCACGACCGACACGACCGCGAACACGGTCGACAGGATCGGCACGACGACCGGGTGCGAGCTGAGGCGCAGTGCCGCTGCCGCCGGGGTGACGAGCAGGGAGAGCACGAGGAGCGCGCCGACGATCTGCACCGACACCGCCGTCGCGAGTCCGAGGGCGAGCATGAACACGATCGCCAGGGTCCGCACCGGGATGCCGGCCGCCGCCGCGACGTCGGGGTCGACGGACGCGAACATCAGCGGGCGCCAGATCACGAGCAGCGTCGCGACGACGATCGCGGCGATGACGATGAGGAACGTCAGCTGCGGGTTGTCCACCGACACGATCTGGCCGGTGAGCAGGCCGAACTTGTTCGCCGCACGCCCCTTGTAGAGCGCGAGGCAGAGGATGCCGAGCCCGAGCCCGAACGGCATGAGGACGGCGATGATCGAGTTGCGGTCGCGGGCCTTCGACCCGAGCAGTCCGATGAGGAGCGCCGCGATGACCGACCCGACGAGCGACCCCGTGACGACGTTGACGCCGAGCAGCAGGGACGCACTCGCGCCCGCAAAGGACAGCTCCGAGATGCCGTGCACCGCGAAGGGCATGTTCCGGGCGACCACGAACGGACCGATCAGGCCACCGACGATGCCGAGCACCGCGCCCGCCCAGATCGAGTTCTGCACGAGCACGACGAGCTCGCCGTAGTCCTGGAACGAGAAGATCGTCGACCAGACGTCCATCAGATCCGTCCTTCGTCCGGTGCCGGAGCGTGCGGGTCCGGGTCGCAGTGGTGGTCGTGCGCGTCGTTCGCACCGACGATGACGATCCGCCCCATGGTCCGGACGACGTCGACGGGCGTGCCGTACAGGTCGGAGAGCACGTCGGTGCGCAGGACCTCGTCCGGCGAACCGATCCGGAACCGCCCGCCGGCGATGTAGAGCACGCGGTCGACGACGTCGAGGATCGGGTTCACGTCGTGCGTGACGAACAGCACCGCTGCGTCCTGCTGTCGGCGCTGCCGGTCGATGAGCTCGGTGACGCCGCGCTGGTGGCGGAGGTCGAGCGAGATGAGCGGTTCGTCGCACAGCAGCAGTGCGGGGTCGGCGGCGATGGCCTGCCCGACGCGGGTGCGCTGCTGCTCCCCGCCGGAGAGCTCGGCGACCGGGGCGTCCGCGAACGCCGTCGCGCCGACCTCGTCGAGGATGCGGTCGACCCGGGCTCGCTCGGCACGGCTCGCGGGCAGGATCCCCCACCGCGACCCGGTGACGCCCTGCGCGATCATGTCCCGCGCGCGGAGCGGGGTCCCGGCGTCCATCAGGCGCTGCTGCGGGATGTACCCGATCTTGCGGTGCCCGCGACGGACCGGCTGGCCGAGGAACGACATCGTGCCGGAGGTCAGCCGCTGCTGCCCGAGCACGGTCCGCAGCAGCGAGGTCTTCCCGGCACCGTTCGGCCCGAGCACGGCGACGAACTCGCCCGGCGCCAGGTCGAGGTCGAGGTGCGACCAGAGCCGGCGCGCACCGTAGGAGAGCTCGGCGTCCCGCAGCGCGAGCACGGCGGAACCGCCACTGCCGGGGGCAGTGACGGTTCGCGAGGGACTCTGGAGGGCGGTCACTTCTGGAGCGCCGCCTGCACCGCGTCGATGTTCGCCTGCTGCCACGAGACGTAATCCTCCCCCTTCGGGAGCGTCTCCGTGACACCGACGACCGGGATGCCGTTGTCCTCGGCCGCCTTCTTGACCTGTTCGGTCTCCGGGCTGGAGGTCTGGTCGTTGTACGCCAGGACCTTCACGGTCTTGTTCGTGAACAGCTTGAGGGTGTCGTTGAGCGCGGCCGGCGGGACGTCGTCGCCCTCCTCGATCGCCTCGGAGAAGGCCTCGGGCGTGACGTTGTCGAGCCCGATCGCGTCGAACAGGTAACCGGGCACGGGCTCGGTGTACGAGACCTTCTCGCCCGCGTACGTCTTCTTCAGGTCGGCGGTCGCGGTCTCGAGCCCCTCGAGCTTCGTCGTCAGCGCGTCGGCGTTCTTCGTGAACTCGCCCTTGTCCGCGCTGTCGAGCTCGCCGAGGCGCTTCGACACGTCGGCCACGAGCTTCACCATCGTCGGGTAGCTGTAGAACACGTGCTCGTTGAACTCGGTGTCCCCGCCCTCGTCGAGCCCCGAGAGCTTCACGACGTTGATCGTGTCGGCCTCCGTGCTCGACGCGTCGGCGAGCGTGGTCATGAAGTCGTCGTACCCGCCCCCGTTCTCGATGAGGAGGTCGGCCTTCGACACGGCGAGCTGCGTCTTCGCGCTGGACTCGAACGAGTGCGGGTCCTGCGACGGGTCGTTGAGGATGCTCGTGACGGACACGTGGTCGCCGCCGATCGCCTCGACGATCGAGCCGTAGACGTTCGTGGAGGCGACGACCCGGACGGTGCCGTCGCCCGAGGCGTCACCGGAGGCAGAGGACGTCGCGCAACCGGTCAGGGCGAGCGCGGCGGCGCCGGCGACGAGCGGCAGGGCGAGGAGACGGTTGTGCATGTCCTCGAGCGTAGAGCTAGTTGATAACGGTTGTCAAAACCACTCTCATGAAGCCAGCGCGGGTGTCGTTCCGCGCGTCGGAGGCCGTTCCGCGCGTAGGAAGCCGTTCCGCGCATGGAGAGCAGGAAGTTCCGGCCTCCTACGCGCGAATCCGCTTCCTACTGCGCGCGGCATGGGAAGGAACACACGCCGTGACGGACGGGAGGCGCGGTGCCAGCTGGCACCGCGCCTCCAGTCCGTCAGGTGGTGACGTCTACGGCTTCGTGGCCGCGTCGATCGTGTTCTCCGCGATCGTGTCGTCCTCACGCCCGGGCGTCCGGAGGTTCCACTTCTTGATCACGAAACTGAACAGGAAGTAGTAGATCACCGCGTACCCGAGGCCGATCGGGATGAGCCAGATCGCCCCGTCGGCCTTGCCGAAGTTCAGGACGAAGTCGATCGCGCCGGCCGAGAACGAGAACCCGTCGTGGATCCCGAGCGCGTTCACGAGGGCGAGCGACGTGCCCGTGAGGACCGCGTGGATGACGTAGAGCGGGAACGCCACGAACATGAACGAGTACTCGAGGGGCTCGGTGATGCCGGTCACGAACGAGGTGAGCGCGGCCGAGATCATGATGCCGCCGACGAGCTTGCGGTTCTGCGGCTTGGCGTTGCGCCAGATGGCGAGGGCACCAGCCGGCAGGGCGAACATCATGATCGGGAAGAACCCGGTCTGGAAGATGCCTGCGGTCGGGTCGCCCGCGAGGAAGCGCGGGATGTCGCCGTGGACGATGTCACCGGCGGCGTTCGTGAAGCTCCCGAGCTGGAACCACGGGAAGAAGTTCAGCAGCTGGTGGAGACCAATCGGGATGAGCATCCGGTTCGCGAACCCGAAGATGCCGCCACCGATGACGGCGTTGTCCGCGACCGCGGTGCCGGCTGCGGTGAGCGCGATGTCGAAGTACCGGTAGACGAAGGACATCAGCACAGCGATCACGAGGCCGGCGGCCGCAGTGAGGATCGGGACGAGGCGACGTCCGGAGAAGAAGCCGAGGAAGTCGGGCATCTTCGTCCGGTGGAACTTCTCCCACATCACTGCGGAGACGAGGCCCATGACGATGCCGCCGAGCACGCCGTAGTTGATGACCGCCTGGTCTCCGTTGGCGTTCTTCACACCGTCGAGCACGACCGGGGACATCACCGCGAACACCTGGTACATGACCATGTAGCCGACGACCGCGGCGAGCGCCGTCGTGCCGTCCGACTTCTTCGCCCACCCGATCGCGATGCCGACGGCGAACAGCAGCGGGAGCCACGTGAAGATGGCCTGTCCCGCAGCCGAGATGACGCTGGCGCCCGTCTCGAAGCCCGGGATGGCACCGAGGAGGTCGGGCTGGCCGATGCGGTTCAGGATGCCCGCCGCCGGCATGACCGCGATCGGGAGCAGCAGGCTGCGTCCGAGTCGCTGGGCGTTCGCGAAGACCTTGGACTGCTTCTTCGGCTTCTTCTCCGGCACGTCCGCGGCAGTGGTGATGCTCATCGGAAGTCCTCTCGTCATTGGGTGGAGCTGTCGGAGTGGGTTGAGTCGTGCAGCCAGCGCAGGTAACCTCGGCGGTACCACCAGGTCCGGTCCTGTCCGGTCATGACCAGTTCCGTAGTCTGAACCGAGACCGGGCGCATGTCAACCTGGCGCTCACACCCTTAACGAGGAGGAAACGATGGCTGACATCAAGGCCGCCGACATCATCGCCGCGCTCGGCGGGGTCGACAACATCGAAGAGGTCGAGGGCTGCATCACGCGCCTCCGCGTCGAGGTGGAGGACGGAGACCTCGTCGACAAGGCCGCACTGCAGGCCGCTGGGGCCCAGGCCGTCGTCGGTGGCGGCACCGGCTGGCAGGTCATCGTCGGCACGGTCGCCGACAACCTCGCGCAGGACATCCAGGACGAGCTGTGACGAGCGTCCGGACCCCGTTCGCGGGCCCGGTCGTTGCACTCTCCGACGTGCCGGACCCGGTGTTCGCCGGGCAGCTCGTCGGCGCGGGCGTCGCGGTGGACCCGACCGGCGTCGAGGGTGCGGTCACCGCGGTGGCGCCCGTCGACGGCTCGATCGTGAAGCTGCACCCGCACGCCTTCGCCCTGCAGGGCTCGGCGGGGACCGACGTCCTCGTGCACGTCGGCATCGACACCGTGAAGCTCTCGGGCGAGGGCTTCGAGCTCCTTGCCGCCGAGGGTGACACCGTGAGCGCCGGTGACCCCGTCGTCCGGTTCACCCCCTCGGTGATCTCGGCCGCCGGCTACTCGCCGATCTGCCCCGTCGTGGTGCTCGGCTCCGCGCCGGACTCCATCGCACAGGACACCGTCGGCACGACCGTCCGCGACGGCGACGCGCTCTACGAGGCGTAACCCGCACGCACGAGACCCAGGCCCCGTCCGTCGCACGCCGACGGGCGGGGCCGACCCGTGCCTCCAGGCCGGCGCAGTGACGCGACGTGACGTGACGCGACGCGACGGCCCTACGCGACCGCCTGCGGCGCCGTCGCCGTGACCTCCATCTGCACGCGGTACCGGTCCGACCGGTACCACGAGCGGGAGTGCTCCACGGGGCGGTCGCCCGAGTACGACACCCGGTCGAACTCCAGGACCGGCGCACCCGTCTTCGTGCCGAGCAGGGTCGCGACGTCGTCGGCCGCGGGCTTCGCCGCCACGGTCTGCTGCGCCCGATCGATCGGCGTGCCGTACTCGACGGCCGCCAACGAGTAGACCGACCCGGACAGGTCGTGGTCGAGGAGGCCGGGGAACGCCTCGGCGGAGAGCCACGCGTCGTCGATCGACACCGGGGCGCCGTCCGCCATCCGGAGGCGCTTCAGGTGGTAGGCCGTGTCGGTCTCGCCGAGTCGGAGTGCCGCAATCGTGTCCGCCGGCGGGACCTTCTCCTCGCGCACGAGCACGACCGTCGTGGGGACGTGTCCGAGCGCACGCATCTCCTCGGTGAAGGACGCCAGGTGCAGCGTGGACTGCACGGGACGGTGCGCCACGAAGGTGCCCTTGCCGCGCACGCGCTCGAGGTAGCCCTCGTTGACGAGCTGCCCGAGGGCCTCGCGCACGGTGATCCGCGAGACGCCGTACTCGGCGATGAGCTGCCGTTCGGAGGGGATCGCGGCGCCGGGGGCCAGGCGCGAGGTGGCGAGCTCGAGGAGGATGCGCCGCAGCTGCTGGTGCTTCGGCTCGGCGCCCTCGGTGATGCGGCTCGTCATGCGTCCCTCGTGCTCCGTCGCTGGTCGTCAGGGTGGTCATGCGCGGACATGACCAGTTGGCATCACAGTAGCGAGTCCCCCTCGGAACGCCAACGTGCATGACAAGATGACGGCCGTGACAACCGTGGTGATCGTCGACGACGAGACGCTCGTCCGCTACGGCTTCGAGCTGATCCTCGGTGCCGCGCCGGACATCGACGTCGTGGCCACGACCGGGGACGTCGACGCCGTGCAGGTCATCCGGTCGCACGCACCCGACGTCGTGCTCCTGGACGTGCGGATGCCGCGGGTGAACGGTCTCGAGGTCCTCCGCGAGCTGCAGACCCTCGCCGATCCACCGGCGGTGGCGATGCTCACCACCTTCGACACCGACGAGTACGTCGGTCAGGCCATGGAACTCGGCGCCGCGGGGTTCCTGCTCAAGGACACCGATCCCGAGGGACTCGCCGAGTACGTCCGGGTCCTCGCCCGCGGCGGCGTGGTCCTCGCACCCGGCGTCGACCGGTCTCGTCTGTTCGCCGCGCGGCCACCGGGCCAGGTGCCGCCGTCGCTGTCCGAGCGCGAGCACGCGGTCCTGCGGCTGGTCGCCGACGGCGCGAGCAACCCGGACATCGGGCAGCGCCTCGGCGTGAGCACCGGCACCGTCAAGGAGGACGTCCGCGGCCTCCTCGCCGCGTTCGGCGTCCCGACACGGGTCCAGCTCGCACTGCGTGCGGCCGAGGCGGGACTGCTGGATGGCTGAGCAGTCGGCGGCCACCCGCCTCCGGCGGGTCCTCACCGCGACCGACGGGAGGCTCGACCGCCTCGTCGACGCCGGCCTGCGCTGGGCGCGCACCCACCGGGCACCCTGGTGGCTGGTCGACGCGTTCTTCGTCGCGGCCGCCGTCGCCGACGCCGTGCTCGACATCTCGGGAGCGACGACGGTCGAGACGTGGTTGTCGCTGCTGGCGGCAGCGGCGCTGCTGCTCCGTCGCCGGTTCCCGGTGCTCGCGTTCGCCCTGACGGTGCCCGGACTGTTCGTCGGGTCCGCGGTGGTCGCCGCCAGCATCGCGCTGTTCACCCTCGGGGAGCGCACGGACCGTCGCTGGCTCATGCTCCTCGCCGCGCTCGTGCAGTTCGTCGGGTTCGGCGGGTTCGTGGGACCGCCGCAGACCCTCGACGAGATCGTCGTGTCCGTCGTCTACGCCCTCATCTTCGCGCTCGGCCCCCTCGCCGTCGGGCTGCTCGTGCAGACCCGGGCACGCCTGACCGAACAGCTCGACCTCGCCCGGCGCGCGCAGGAGGACGAGCGCCGGCAGGCAGCAGCGGTCGCGCTCTCCCGTGAGCGGGCGCTCCTGGCGCGGGAGATGCACGACGTCGTCTCGCACCAGGTCACCCTCATCGCCGTGCAGGCCGGGGCGATGCAGATGGCGGGGCGGGACGAGGCCGAGCGTGGGTTCGCCCGGACCATCCGGCAGTTGTGCGTCGTGACCCTGCAGGAGCTGCGCGAGATGGTGCAGGTGCTCCGGGCGTCCGGCGGCACCGACCGCGAGATCGCCCCGCAGCCGGTGCTCGCCGACCTGCCGCGGCTCGTCGCCGAGAGCGGCCTGGAGACCAGCACGACCGTCGACCTGCCGGACACCCTCTCGCAGCCGCTGCAGCGCGCCGTGTACCGGTTCGTCCAGGAGGGGCTGACGAACGTCCGGAAGCACGCCCCCGACGCGACCGTCCGGGTGAGCGGCCGGATCCACGCCGGGCAGGTGCTCGTGGACGTCGTGAACGGGCCGGCGCGAGCCGACCGTCTCGAGCTCCCCGGGTCCGGCCTCGGGCTGATCGGCCTCGGCGAGCGGGCGTCACTCCTCGGCGGGAGCATGGAGTCCGGTCCGCAGCCCGACGACGGGTTCGCGCTGCACCTGCGGCTCCCGGTCGAGCACGTGCCGGCCGCGCGCCCGGTCTGACCGTCATCCTCCGAGCCACCCGGACTGGCCGATCGGCCATCGTGGTTCACACCCCGGAGCGATGACGCGGAGCCCGCAACCGGCTGGGATGAGATCGTGGCACCTCAAGCTCTGCTCGGACGACTTCGTCGCTTCCCGGTCTCCGTCGTCGTGGCCGTCGTGGCGGCCGTCCTCGTCGTGTCCGCCCGGATGGCCCACGCCGAACCCGACTTCCCGCACCACCCGCCCGTCGCCTGCTTCGCGCTCGTCGCGGTGGTGCTGACGACCGTCATCGCGGAACGCTCGCTCGGTTCGCTCCGGACCCTCGTCATCGGCGTCGCCGCACCCGCGATCGCCGTGCTCGGGACCCTGGCCACGGTGTCGATCGGCGCCGCGTTCGGCGAGGCGCACGCGGAGTTCGCCGTCGGCCAACCGCTCTTCGCGCCCTCGATCGTGGCCGCGGCGTTGCTCGGTGCGGCCACCGCCTCGATGCCGACCCAGCACCGCTGGCGGACCCGGGCCGCGCTGTGGACCGTGGTCCTGACGCTCGTCCTGTTCGCCGGCCACGGGTCGGACCTGGCGCGTGCCCTGGCGACCCTGCTCGGGACCGCAGCCGGCGTGTTCGTCGTGCGCCGTGCCTCCAGGCCGGAGACCCGCACCACCCGCGATGCGGTGAGCGCACGCACGTTCGTCGTGAGCGCCCTCATCGCGCTCGGCGCGGGCACGCTCGTGACCCTCGTCGTCCCGGACCCGGACGGCGTGCTGTCCGTCTTCGTGGACGCGATGAGCGACCGCTCGGTCGTCGTGGTCGGCGTCCTGCTCCTCTGCGCGGCCTGGCTCGTGCACCGCGGCCGACCTGCCGGGTTCGCCCTGGCGACCGGGGTCCTCGTCGTCCTGATGGTCGTGCTGGTGGACGTGTTCGTCATCGAGCCGGTGCGCTCCGACGCCGTGCAGTGGCAGGGCCTCGGCCTGGACGCCCTGGAGTGGCAGGTCACGCTGCTCGGTGCCTGGCTCGTGCCCGCCGCTGTCCTGCTCGCCGTCCTCGGGCTGCACGGCCGGCTCGTCCGCAAGCGGTTCCGCGCCGCCGGCCCGTGCCGTGACGACCTCGTCGAGATGCTGCGAGACGGCGATGCCGGGACCCTCGGGCACATGGGCACCTGGCGCGGGAACGCGACCTGGACACACCCGGACGGCCTCGGCGCGGTGGCCTACCGCGTGCGCGGCGACGTCGCGCTCACCGTGTCCGACCCGGCGTGCGCGGCGGCCGACCGTGCCGCGGTGCTGGCCGCGTTCACGGCGTTCTGCGAGCGGAACGGGTGGGTGCCGGCGTTCACGAGTGTG
The DNA here is from genome assembly GCF_007673235.1 of Curtobacterium pusillum. GTDB lineage: Bacteria > Actinomycetota > Actinomycetes > Actinomycetales > Microbacteriaceae > Curtobacterium > Curtobacterium pusillum_C. The sequence goes on along the minus strand of NZ_VDZH01000007.1, from coordinate 38,861 downwards.
CACGAGCCGGTGCGGGAGATCCTCGTCGCCGAGGGCTGGTCCGCCCTGCCCGTCGGGGTGGAGTCCGTGCTCGACGTGACCGCGTTCGACCTGCGCGGCAAGAAGCGCCAGGACCTCCGCACCGCGTCGAACCGGGCCGACCGTGAAGGCGTGCGCGACGAGTGGACCACGTTCGGCGCGCTCGACGACGCCCGTCGCGCCGAGGTCGAGTCGATCTGCACCCGCTGGGCCGCCGACCGTCGACTGCCCGAGATGGGGTTCACCCTCGGCGGGTTCCGCGAGCTCGACGACCCGGACGTCCGACTGATGCTCGCCGTCGCGCCGGACGGCCACGTGACCGCCGTGACGAGCTGGCTGCCCGTGTACGAGCACGGCACGCTGACCGGGTACACGCTCGACGTCATGCGCCGCGGCGAGGACGGGATGCCCGGCGTGATGGAGTTCCTCATCGCCCGGACGGCGCTCCGTGCCCGGGACGCCGGCCTCACCACGATCAGCCTCTCCGGCACGCCGCTCGCCGCGCACGCCGGCGCCGGGTCACTCGTCGCGCGTGGCTCGATGCTCCTCGCCCAGGTGCTCGAGCCCGTGTACGGATTCCGGTCGCTGCAGCGCTTCAAGGAGAAGTTCGGCGCACGGCACGAGCCGCTCTGGATCGTCGTCCCGACGGCCCTGCACGTGCCGCGGGTGGCCAGGGCGCTGGCGTCGGCGTACGTCCCGGGTCTCCGACCGAAGCACCTGTGGGCGCTGCGGCAGGCGCACCGCAGCGCGGCGACCGGCCGCAGCAACGCCGTGCGCTCGTGAGCCCGACCGAGTGGCTGCTCGCGACGCAGCTGCAGGCGCCGTCGAAGCTCGTCCCGATCGACGTCACGTTCGCGGTGCTCGCGGTCGTCGTGCTGCTCCCGGTCGTCCGGTCGTGGCGTGATCGCCGTGCGTGGCGGTCCGTCGGACTGCGGGCCGCGATCGCCGGCGCTGCAGCCGTCGTCGTGCTCGTCGTGTGCTGGATCGTGAGCGACGTCCTGAACCTGTTCGGGGTCGCCCTCAGCCCGGTCACCCGGATGTGGGTCGCGATCGCGGCAGCCGGTCTCGCCCTGGCCGTCACCGCCATCGTGCAGGGCGGACGATGGCGCCGGGTGCTCGCCGTGGTGCTCGTGCCGGCAGCACTCCTCGTCCCCGCGCTCGGGGTGAACGTCGAGTTCGCCAAGTACCCGACGCTCGGGACCGTCGTGCAGAGCAACCCCTACCCCGCACTCGACCTCTCCTCCGCGCCCCTGCCCTCGCAGCCCACCGTCGGCGAGGTCCGCACCGTCGACATCCCCGGCAGCCGCTCCGACTTCCCGGCCCGCCCCGCGGTCGTCTACCTGCCACCAGCCGCCCTCGTCCGCGATCCCGCGCCGCTGCCCGTGGTCCTCGCGTTCGCCGGCCAGCCCGGCGCCCCGAGCGACATGTTCACCGCCGGGCAGATGGGTACCGTGCTCGACGCCTACGCTGCAGCGCACCACGGTCGCGCCCCGATCGTCGTCTCCGTCGACCAGCTCTCCGCGCCGGGGCTGAACACCATGTGCGTCGACTCGCGGCTCGGGAAGTCCGCGACCTACGTCACCGAGGACGTCCCCCGCTGGCTCACCGCACACCTGCCCGTCACCACCGACCGGCAGGCGTGGGGCCTCGTCGGCTTCTCGCAGGGAGCGACCTGCGCCATGCAGTTCCTCACCAGAGCGCCCGACCGGTTCGGAGCGGCCCTCGCGATCTCGAGCGAGATGCAGCCGACGGACCAGAGCCCGCAGCACAGTGCCGACCAGGCCTTCGGCGGGTCGGTGGCGGCGTGGAAGGCGGCTGCCCCGATCGCGCAGATGCGAGCACACGGGCTCGGTGGGCACGCCGTCTGGTTGACGGCGGGGTCCTCCGACCACGCGTTCAGTCGCAACGCCCGGGTGCTCGGTGCGGCCGCGCGGAAGGCCGGGGCGCGCACCGACGTCGCGTTCGCGCCCGGCAGCGGTCACGACTGGAACACCGTGCAGTGGTCGCTGCGGACGGACTTGCCGCGCGAGGCCGACGTGCTGTTCGGGGCGCTGCGGTGAACCACGTCGTCATCGGTGTGGTCGCCCTCGTCGCCGTCGTTGCCCTGACGCTCTGCCCGCTTGCCGCGGTGCCGGTGACGGGAGCACTGTTGGCCGTCACCACGATCTGTGCAGCGTTGGGCGGTGCCCCGCGGAACCGTCACGACGGTTGATCGATGATCGCCGATATTCACATCTGACGTTTTTGACATCGCCGTTCACTCCCTGCCACGATGAGGCGCCTCACTAGGGGCAGTGAAAGGCGAATGATGCAGAACACGAAGGTGAAGGTCCTCCTCGGCCTCGGGCTGTCGATCGGTCTGATCGCAGGGACAGCCACGACCGCATCGGCCACGCCGGACGAGGTCCTGGGGTCGGGCTCCGAGGCCGGTGGCGTCGTGATCGCCGACTCCGGAGCCGGGTCGACGGGCGAGACCTCGGGGGTCTCCACGAGGGCGGGCGACGGCGGGGGCGGGAGCTTCTGGCAGTGGGGAGTCGGCAAGGACGACACGTGGTCGAACTACTTCCGTGAGAAGCGGTGCCACGGTGCCACTGCGGTGGGCAAGAAGTCCAAGCGAGTGTCCAACGTCCCGGGCGGCAAGTACGCGATGGCGATGACGCCGAAGGCTTCCAGTGGCAACAAGGCGTACTACCACAACTGCTGATCGCGCCACGGGCGCTCCTACCGGGAGCGCCCGTGCACGCCGGTCCCGGAAGAGTAGGCCCGTCATCCGATCCGTCACGATGGCGTACGTCGTCCCGCCGCTCCTCGCGTTCGTGCTGGGCTTCATCGGCCTGACACAGGTGAGCGAAGCCGGACTCGTCGGAGCGTCGTCGACAGTGACCGCGGCGGCGGGCAGCGAGACCGGATCCAACCAGCGAGTCGCTGCCGCACTCGAACGCATCGCGCGGGCCGAGGACGCGACCATCGTGCGCGTCGTGGCGGACAGATCGGCCCCCACCATTCGCCGCGTGGCACTCGTCACCGATGCTCCGGCGAGCCGGGGTGAGTCGTGGCTCCGAGACGGCTACGCGGACTTCTCGAGCGCCATCACGACCGACGTCCGGCCCATGGCAGACCTGGACCAGTTCGACCCCACGGGGACCTACGACGTGTTCGGTGACGAACGAGCACGACGAGCGACCATCGATGCGCTGACGGGGGTGGGCTACGACGTGACGTCTGAGCGTACCCCGCTGCTCCGTCGCGTCGGGATCGCCGACGGCATCAACGGGGCACTCGGCCTCATCGCCGTCCTGACACTGGGATCCTCGGTCTTGTGCTTGATGGGGACGGTCGGGTCGCCCCGCCGTTGCGCGGTGCGGCGGCTGCACGGGAGGGGCACCGCGTCAATCCTGCTCGCCGAACTGGCAGAGACCCGAACCGCCTTGCTCATCGTCGCGATCGCGGCCCCGTGCGCGGCGACCGCGCTCGCGTTCCACAACGGGCTGGCGGATGTGATGACGTTCGGCGTGGCGGTCGCGATCCTCTGCGGAGCGCTTCTCGCTCCCCTCGTCGCCACGCACGCAGTCGGCACGCTCGTAGCGTGCCGCCGACCGATGGCCGAGGCGCTTCGAGGCGCACGGCCACCTGGGCCGCTCTTGGTCGTGCTCCAAGGAGCACGCGTCCCGGCGCTCCTCCTGCTCGTCGCGGCGGCGTTCGACCTCGTCGGGGCCGTCGCCGTCGTTCGATCAGGCAGCGCTGAGCGCGACCTGCGGGCCGCCGGGGAAACGGTCCAGCTCTGGGTCACCCCGGACCCACGCCCAGTGGACACGCAATCGTACTGGGACCGGATCGGCGAGTTCGCCGGACGTGCTCTCGACCACGGAGACGCGCTTCTCGCAGCACCGGTCGAGGTGTCCACGGGGCACGGCCGGAGCGTGGCACCCGCGTTGTTCGTGGACTCCGGCTACCTGCAGCTGCAGGACGTCCGCGCGGAGGACGGCACTCGTCTCACCAACGCGGGCCGGGGCATCTCAGTCTGGCTGCCCGAGCACACCGAGATCGACTCGGATCGGCTCGTCCAGGCCCTGTCCGAATGGGAGCTCCGAGACGCGCCAGCCGCTGCGCTCGCAGGCATCACGGTCGGCCGACTCGCCGCACAGGAGCTGTACTCGTATCCCGGTGATTCGACGTCGCGGGCATGGCTCGACGACGCGATCTTGGTCGTCGTGCCGGAACCGGCTTCGGCGTTATCTGCGGATCTCCTCGGCTCATGGCTGTCCAGTGGGGACGTCGTGTTCGGCTCGCGGGTCGCCGCCGAGCGCGCAATCCGAGCGTCCGATGTCGACCGGGAGTTCAGCGCCGTCGTCGATGTGGGTCAAGTGGCCGCGGAAGAAGCTCGGATTGCCGCGCGCATGGTCGGGATCGGAGTTGCCGGAGTGGCGAGCGCCTTCGTCGTCAGCGGGGCGCTCGCGGCGCTCAGCGCGATCGCGCATCGACGCCGGTACGGCCGCGCTCACTTCGCGAAGGTCGCTGCCGGCACGCCCTTCTTGCGGGCGAACGGCAGTCTTCTGGTGATCGAAGCGATGCTGCTGACCGTTTCCGCGGTCGTCACGATCAACACCTGGTGGGGTCTCCGGCCCGACGGAGCCGGACTCCACTCGTCACTGGACCCAGTCACCCAGACTGCGGGAGTCGCGGCTGCGTTCGCCGCTGGCGCGCTCGCTCTGGTCTGTGTCACCAGCCTGGCGGCGATCGCGACGACGGCGAGGGGTGTCACCCGAACACGAGGGAACGGATCATGATGATCGAAGTGCGCAGCGCTGACAAGCGGCGCGGACGACGGGTGCTCTGGCACGACCTGACGTTCGACGTGGACCGCGGTGAGACCCTCGCCGTCATCGGCCCGAGCGGATCCGGGAAGTCGACACTCCTCGACTGCCTGGGCCACATCGACAGGTTCGACTCCGGATCGATTCGGATCAACGGTGTGGTCGCCGGCGGACGAGGTCGAAGCGCGCGTCTCGTCCGCCGAGATCACCTGGGCTACCTCTTCCAGGACTTCGGGTTGGTACCTGACATGACTGTGCAGGCGAACATCGACATCGCCCGGGTGCCAGGCAGGAAGCGTCGTGGAGAAGCCGTGCGCACAGCCGCAGCACTGGAGCGGGTGGGCCTCGTCGGCAGGGCGACTGACCGCGCTCACGAGCTCAGCGGCGGAGAGCAGCAACGTGTGGCCCTCGCCCGCCTGCTGGTCAAGCAGCCTGACGTCATCCTCGCCGACGAACCGACGAGCGCACTCGACGGGACCAATGCGGCGATGGTGCTCGATCTGCTCGACGAGTTCGCCGGCTCGGGCGCCGCGGTGATCGTGGCGACGCATGCAGCAGACGTGGAAGCACGAGCATCCAAGACGGTCTCGCTGTACGCCTCCGACGGGTGAACGGCGGTGGGAACTCAGGCGTTGGCGACGAGCCAGGCCCGCTGCGTCCGTGAGAGCGCCCGGTCTGCCCACACCTGACGCTCGACACCGGTCGGCAGCGTGGCGGACGTCGATCCCTGCCACACGAGCGACAATCCTGCCCGCTCGAGCACCGCGGCCGACGCCGGGTTGTTCGTGAGCACCCGACCCGTGATCGGGACATCGGGTGCGACCTCGTGCGCAGCGCCGACGGCGGCACGGGCGATCTCCGTCGCGTAGCCGTTGCCCCACGCCGAAGGTGCCAGCCGGTACCCGAGGTTCCACACCCCGGCGGCGGTCATGTCGACACCGCCGACCCCGAGGAACGCGTGGTCCGCAGCCGAGCGCACCGCCCACGACCCGAGGCCGTGACGAGCGCGACCACCGATCTTGCGCTGGACGAGGTCCACGGTCGACGCCCGCACCGTGTGCCGACCGGCGGGCAGGTGGGTCCACGTCCGGGCGTCGGAGAACACGTCGTGCACGTCGTCGATGTCGGCGGGGGTCAGCGGGGTGAGCAGGAGGCGATCCGTTCGGATCTCCTGCGAGGGCATCAGGAGCTGGTGGACCATGCGTCGATCATCCCGCCGCCCACCGACATCCGGGTGAACGGCGCGCGAACGGGCGCGAGTCGTGCGGGAGGACGGCGTTCAGCGAGCAGAAATGGTCGGGTCGCGTGACCCGACTCGACCATTGCTGTTCACTGAACGCAAGCGGACGGGCGCGCCCGAACGCACGCGGCGCCCGCTAGTCGAGCAGCAGCGCCGGCTCCTCGAGCACCGACGCCACGTCGTGCACGAAGCGCGACGCCACGTCACCGTCGACGACCCGGTGGTCGAACGAGGCGCCGATCGTGGTCACCATGCGGGACCGGACCTCACCGTCGACGACCCACGGCTTCGCCTTGATCGTGCCCATCGCCACGATCGCGACCTCGCCCGGGTTGAGGATCGGGGTTCCGGTGTCCATGCCGAACACGCCGATGTTCGTGATCGACACCGTGCCGTTCGCCATCTGCGCCGGCGTCGTCTTGCCGTCGCGGGCCGTCAGGGTGAGCTGCTCGAGGGCCTGGGCGAGTTCGAGCAGGGACATGTCCTGCGCGTCCTTGATGTTCGGCACGATGAGCCCGCGCGGGGTGGCCGCGGCGATGCCGAGGTTCACGAAGTGGTGCACGATGATCTCGCGGTCGGTCCACGTCGAGTTCACCGAGCGGTTGCGGCGGACGGCCCAGATGACGGCCTTCGCGACGAGGAGCAGCGGCGAGACCTTCACGCCGGCGAACGTCGGCGAGGACTTCAGGCGCTTGACGAACTCCATCGTGCGGGTCGCGTCGACGTCGACGAACAGCGACACGTGCGGCGCGGTGAACGCCGAGGTGGTCATCGCGGTCGCGATCGCCTTGCGGACGCCCTTGACCGGGATCGTCTCGCTGCGGACGTCGCCCCACTCCGGCGTCTCGATGTTGCGGAAGACGCTGGCCTGCTTCGCGTGCCGGATGACGTCGTCGCGGGTGACCTCACCCGCGAGTCCGGTCGCCACGATCTCGGTCAGTTCGACGCCGAGGTCCTTCGCGAGCTTCCGGATCGGCGGCTTCGCGAGGACGTTGGTCGCGGTGGTCTGCTTGCGCCCGGACCCGGACCCGAGCGCGCTGATGGCCTCGGCGGTGCTCTCCTCGCCGGGATCGGTGGCGGCTTCGGCCGCAGCAGCGGCATCCGCACTGGAGGCACGGTTCGCCTCCGCCGCGAGGGCTGCGGCCCGGCGGGCGCCCGGCTTCCGACGGGACGGGGACGAGGTCGCGGAGCCGTAGCCGACGAGGACGGCGCCGGAGGACTCGTCCGTCCCGACGACGGAGGCGCCGTCGGCGACCGGCTGCGCCGGCGCTGCAGCAGCAGCGGGTGCCGGAGCAGCGGCGGGTGCCGGAGCAGCGACCGGTGCGGGCGCTGCCGGGGTCTGCGCGACCGGAGCCGCGGGTGCGGGCGGTGCTGGCGGGGTGGCCGTGACGTCCGGCGAGGCCGGGACGCTGTCGGCGACTGGGGCCGCGCCTCCAGGCTGAGACGAGGTGACGGGCGCACCCGACGCGACCGACGCGTCGGAGTCGACCCGGATGATCGGCTTGCCGACCTCGACGGTGTCGCCCTCGGACACGAGGAGTCCGGTGACGGTGCCCGCGAACGGCGACGGCAGCTCGACCAGGGACTTCGCGGTCTCGATCTCGACGAGCACCTGGTCGACGGCGATCTCGTCCCCGATCGCGACGCGCCACTGCACGATCTCGGCCTCGGTCAGGCCTTCGCCCACGTCGGGCAGGGGGAATTCGGCGGCGGCCACGTCGGCTCCTTCGGCGTTCGGGTCGAGCTCGGTCAGGGTGTCAGTAGGCGAGGGCGCGGTCGACGGCCTCGAGGACGCGGTCGGCGTCCGGCAGGTGCAGGTGCTCCAGCTTGGAGACCGGGAACGGGATGTCGAACCCGGAGACCCGCAGTGGCGGCGCCTGCATCGTGTAGAAGCACTGCTCCGCGACGGTCGCGGCGATCTCGCTGCCGACGCTCACGAATCCGGAGGCCTCCTGCGCGATGACGAGGCGACCGGTCTTCCGGACCGACGCGAGCAGCGGCTCCCAGTCGATCGGCGAGATCGAGCGGAGGTCGATGACCTCGCAGCTGGTGCCCTCGGACTCGGCGAGCTCGGCGGCCTGCATGAGGGTGGCGACCATCGCACCATGGCCGACGAGGGTGACCTCGGTGCCGGTGCGGGCGACGCGGGTGGTGTGCATCGGCACGTGGCCGTCGACCAGGTCCACCTGGCCCTTCGGCCAGTAGCGGGACTTCGGTTCGAGGAAGACGACCGGGTCCTTCGAGGCGATCGCCTCCTGGATCATCCAGTACGCGTCGTTCGGCGTGCTCGGGCTCACCACGCGGAGGCCCGGCGTGTGCGCGAAGTACGCCTCCGGCGACTCCTGGTGGTGCTCCACGGCGCCGATGTGGCCGCCGTAGGGGATCCGGATGACGACCGGCAGCGACATGTGCGCCGGCAGGCGATTCGCCATCTTCGCGAGCTGCGACGTGATCTGGTCGAAGCCGGGCCAGACGAACCCGTCGAACTGGATCTCGACGACCGGGCGGTAGCCGCGCAGGGCGAGTCCGATCGCGGTGCCGATGATGCCGGCCTCGGCGAGCGGGGTGTCCCGCACGCGCTCGGGGCCGAAGCGGTCCTGCAGGCCCTCGGTGATGCGGAAGACACCGCCGAGCTGGCCGATGTCCTCGCCCATCAGCAGGACCTTGTCGTCCGCCTGCATCGCGGCGGCGAGCCCGGCGTTGAGCGCCTTGGCCATCGGGAGGGTCGGGGTGGGGTCGCTCGGGACCTCGCCGGCGCCCGGGTGGGAGCGCAGCGTGTAGTCGAAGAGCTGCTCGGTGGTGCTCATGCGTGGGCGCCCCCTTCGTAGCCGGCCTCGTACCGTTCGAGCCATGCCTTCTGCTCGGCGATCAGCGGATGCGGCTCGCGGTACACGTTGTCGAACATGACGTCCACCGACGGCGCCGTCAGGGCCACCGTGCGACGTCGGACGTCGGCGGCGATGTCCTCGCCCTCCTCGTCGAACGCGGCGAACTGCGCGTCGGTGGCACCCTTCGAGCGCAGGTACGCCTCGGAGCGGGTGATCGGGTCGCGGCGGACCCAGTCCTCGAGCTCACCGTCGGCGCGGTAGCGGCTCGGGTCGTCCGAACTCGTGTGCGCGCCGATGCGGTACGTGTCGGCCTCGATGAACGCCGGACCCTGGCCGCTGCGGGCGTGGTCGGTGGCGACGACGGAGGCCGTGTACGACGCGAGGATGTCGTTGCCGTCGATGAGGACGCTCGGGATGCCGAAGCCGCGGGGGCGGTCGACGAGCGGCGTCGGCGACTGCACCGACACCGGCACCGAGATCGCCCAGTGGTTGTTCTGCAGGAAGAAGACGACCGGGGCCTTGGTCGAGGCCGAGAACACGTACGCCTCGTTCACGTCGCCCTGGCTGGTGGCGCCGTCGCCGAAGTACACGATCGAGCACGCGTCGCGGTCAGGGTCCCCCGTGCCCACGTCGCCGTCGAGCTTCTGCCCGAGGGCGTAGCCGGTGGCGTGCAGCGTCTGCGAGCCGATCACGAGCGTGGAGATGTGCGTGTTGCCGCGCTCGTCCGGGTCCCAACCGCCGTGCGTCTGCCCGCGGTACATCGCGATGATCTCCATCGGCTCGACGCCGCGGTGCATCGTGACCGCGTGCTCGCGGTAGGAGGGGAAGACGTGGTCCTGGGCGCGCAGGGCGAAGGCGGAGCCGGTCTGCGCGGCTTCCTGCCCGTGGCTCGGGACCCAGAGGCCGAGCTGCCCGGTGCGCTGGAGGTTGTGACCGGCGTGGTCGAACCGACGGGTGAGGACCATGCGGCGGTGCATCGCCAGCAGGGTCTCGTCCGGGATCGCTCGCGCGGCGGCGGCGAACTCGGCGTTCTCGTCGGTCTCCACGAACCGGCCCTCGGGGTCGAGGAGCCGGACGGTGGTCGTCGCGGGGGCCGCGGCGCGGAATGACATGCGGGCCAGCGTAGCGGCAGCGACTACCGGGCCGCCTGGAGGTCCCCCACAAGCGAGCGTGCTGTTTCGAGGAGTGTTCCCACAGCCTCGTGCTCGCCGATGGAGATGCGGATGCCCTCGTTCCCGAAGGCACGGACGATGATCCCCGCCTGCTCGAAGCGCTCCGCGGCGTGCGCGGTCAACTCGCCCGTGGGTAGCCACACGAAGTTGCCCTGCGCGTCGGGCACGTCCCAGCCCTGTTCCCGCAACGACGTCACGATGCGGTCGCGCAGGGCGGCGATCTCGGAGACCCGCGCGAGCAGCTCGGACTCGCGTTCGAGGCTGGCGAGCGCCGCGGCCTGTCCCTGCGCCGTGACCGAGAGCGGGATCGCGCAGGCACGGACGGCGTCGAGCACGTACGCCGGGCCGAGGGCGTACCCGACGCGGAGGCCGGCGAGCCCGTACGCCTTCGAGAACGTGCGGAGGACGACGAGGTTCGGGTACTGCTCGAGCAGCGGGGCACCGCGGACGGCGGTCGGCTCGGTGACGAACTCGGCGTACGCCTCGTCGAGGACGACCAGCACGGACGACGGCACCCGCGCCATGAACGCCTCGAACTCGGTGCCGGTGACGACCGGGCCGGTCGGGTTGTTCGGCGTGCAGACGATGACCATGCGGGTGCGCTCGGTGACGGCGGCGGCCATCGCGTCGAGGTCGTGCCCGCCGTCGGCCCGGTTCGGCACCTGCACGCTCGTGGCGCCGGCGACCGTGACGACGCCCGGGTACGCCTCGAAGGAGCGCCAGGCGTAGACGATCTCGTCGCCGGGGCCGGAGGTGGCCTTCGCGAGCTCGTGCAGGATCGCGACGCTGCCCGGGGCGACGTGGACCTCGTCGACGGTGGTGCCGAAGCGGTTCGCGAGCACGGCGCGCACGGCGAGGGCGGTCGCGTCGGGGTAGCGGTTGAACGCCGTCTGCGCCTGCACGGCCTCGACCACGCCGGGCAGCGGCGGGAACGGGTTCTCGTTGCTCGACAGCTTGAAGGCGTCGGCGGCCGCCTGGCGTCCCTGCTTGTAGGCGGGGAGGACAGCGATCTCCGGCCGGATGTGCACGCGCTCGTCAGTCACCGCACCAGGTTACCGGCCCGTCCCCGGTCGCTGGAGGGCATCATGGGTGCATGCGATTCCTCGTCCGCCTCGTCGTCAACGCCGTCGCGCTCTGGCTCACCACGCTCATCGTGAGCGGCGTCTCGGTCACCCCGTTCGGCGACGGCGGCACCACGGCCACCGTGCTGACCTACCTGCTCGTGGCCTTCGTGTTCGGCCTCGTCAACGCGGTCATCGGCACGCTCATCAGGATCGTGGCGTTCCCGATCTACATCCTGACGCTCGGGCTCATCTCGTTCGTCGTCAACGCGATCCTGCTGCTCATCGTCGCGGGGATCTCGGACGCCTTCGGCTTCGGGCTGAACGTCGAGTCGTTCGGGTGGGGGATCGTGGGCGCCTTCGTGCTCGCCGTGTTCGCGTGGCTGATCGGGCTCTTCGTGCGTCCGGTGCTCAACCGCCAGCGCGCGTGACGCGGGCTGACGACGCGACCGGCACCGCGCCTCCCGGCCTGACGACGGACCGGCTGACGGACGCGACGCCCGTCGCGGACGCGCCCTCGCTGCGTCATGATGTCCCCATGACCACGGACGCCGGCGCCCCCTTCCGGGTCTCGTTCGTCTGCAGTGGCAACATCTGCCGCTCCCCCATGGCCGGCATCGTCTTCGCCCAGCTGGCGGCCGACGCCGGCATGTCCGACCGGTTCCAGGTCGAGTCCGCCGGCACCGGCGACTGGCACGTCGGCGAACCCGCCGACGAGCGCACGATCGCAGCCCTCGCCGCACGCGGATACGATGGCAGCAGGCATCGCGCCCGTCAGTTCGACCCGGACCGGTTCCCGGACCTCGACCTGGTGGTCGCACTCGACCGCTCCCACGAACGCATCCTGCGCTCGTGGGCACCGACCATGGACGACGCCGCGAAGGTGACGCTCCTGTTGCGGTACGACGACGCCTGGCCCCAGCAGACCGACGTACCGGATCCGTACTACGCGGACCGGCACGAGTTCGACCGAGTGCTCTCGACCGTCGAACGGGCCTGCCGGGCGCTCTTCCGCCAACTCGAACCGGCAGTCCGTCAGGGAGCCCCATGACCCCCCTTCCCCCGCAGCCGATCAGCCCGCTCGACGGGCGCTACTACCCGATCGTGCACACTGTGGGCGAGCACCTCTCCGAGGCCGGCCTCAACCGCGCACGCATCGTGGTCGAGGTCGAGTGGCTCATCTTCCTGACCGACCACGCGATGTTCACCACCTCGCCGCTGAGCGTCGACGACAAGGCCGCGCTCCGGCAGGTCGTCGAGACCTTCGGGCAGGCGCAGATCGCCGAACTCGCCGAGATCGAGGCCACGACCCGTCACGACGTCAAGGCCGTCGAGTACTTCGTGCGCCGTCGTCTGTCGGAGCTCGGGCTCGACTCGATCGCGGAGCTCACCCACTTCGCCGCGACGAGCGAGGACGTCAACAACCTGTCGTACGCGCTCACCGTGCGGGACACCGTCGACCAGGTCTGGCTCCCGGCGTTCAAGGCCGTGCTGACGGTGCTGCGCGGGATGGCCGAGGAGCTCAAGAGCGTCCCGATGCTGTCCCACACGCACGGGCAGCCGGCGACGCCGACGACGCTCGGCAAGGAACTCGCGGTGGTCGTGTACCGCCTCGAGCGCGTGCTGGCCCAGATCGAGGGCGGCGAGTACCTCGGCAAGTTCTCCGGCGCGACCGGCACCTTCTCGGCGCACCTCGCCGCGGACCCGGAAGCCGACTGGCCGACGCTGTCCCGCGAGTTCGTCGAGGGGCTCGGGCTCACCTGGAACCCGCTCACCACGCAGATCGAGTCGCACGACTGGCAGGCCGAGCTGTACGACCGGGTGCGCCACGCGAACCGGATCCTGCACAACCTCGCGACCGACGTGTGGACCTACATCTCGATGGGGTACTTCACGCAGATCCCGGTGGCGGGTGCCACGGGGTCGTCGACGATGCCGCACAAGATCAACCCGATCCGGTTCGAGAACGCGGAGGCGAACCTCGAGATCTCGTCGGCGCTGTTCTCCACCCTCTCCGAGACCCTGGTCACGAGCCGACTGCAGCGTGACCTCACCGACTCCACCACGCAGCGGAACATCGGCGTCGCGTTCGGGCACTCGCTGCTCGCGCTCGACAACCTGCGCCGCGGCCTGGGCGAGATCGCCGTGAACGAGGTCCGCCTCGCCGAGGACCTCGACCACAACTGGGAGGTGCTCGCCGAGGCGATCCAGACGGTCATCCGTGCCGAGGTCACCGCTGGTCAGTCGAACATCGAGGACCCGTACGCGATGCTCAAGGAGCTCACGCGCGGCAAGCGCATCGGGCAGGCGGAGCTCGTCGCGTTCGTGAACGGGCTGGACATCTCGTCCGGTGCGAAGGCGCGGCTGACGAACCTCACGCCGGCGACCTACACGGGCCTCGCGGACGAGCTGGTCGACCACCTCGACGTCTGACGCGGCGCGCGTCGCGCCGGGCCGCAGGTCGGACTGGAGGCACGGGTCGCGCCCCGCGCGTCGGCCCGCCACCTCAGGTGGTGACGTCCAGGGCCTCGGCGACCAGCGCCTCCAGGACGCTGCGGACCGCAGGTCGGACCGCACGGTCCGGCCGGACGAGCGCCTCGATCCGGCGACCCGCGCGGACGTCCGCGAGCTCCGCCAGGTGGAACCGACCAGGGGCGCGCGTTCCGGAGGTGTACCGCGGCACGAGTGCGACACCGTGCCCCGCCGCCACGAGGTTCTCGATCACCGGCAGGTGGATCGTCCGGAACCCGACGCTCGGCGGGGTGTCCGTCGCGGCCGCCATCGCCGTGAGGACCCGGTCGATCGGGTAGCCCACCGGCACCCCGATCCACGACTCCCCCACGACGTCGTCGATCCGGACGCGCTCGCGGGACGCCAGCCGGTGGTCGAGCGGGAGGGCCACGTCGAGCGGTTCCCGCAGGAGCGGGACGGTCTCGAGCGCTTCCCGTCCGGCGGGCGGGGCCCCGTCCGGCCGGTGCCCGATCACGACGTCGTGGTCGGCGGCGAGCGGGCCGAACTCGTCCTCGCTGACGTCCACGTCCACCAGCACGAGTTCGATCCCGGGGTGCTCGCGCATCCTGGTCAGCAGCCCCGGCAGCAGGAGCTCGGCGGCTGACGGGAAGACCGCGAGGTCGACGCGGCCGCCCGCTCCCCCGAGGTGTTCCCGCCAGGCGGCGTCCACGGTGGCGATCGCCGTCGCGACCCCGCCGGCCAGGCCCGCGAGGACCCGCCCGTGCTCGGTCAGCCGCACACCTCGGCCGACGCGTTCGACCAGGACGACTCCGACCTGGCGCTGGAGCGTCTGGAGCTGCTGCGACACGGCGCTCGGCGTCCGGTGGGTGGCCTCGGCGACGGCGGTGACGCTGCCGCGTTCGCCGAGTTCGCGGAGCACGGCGAGCAGCTGCACGTCGAAGTCGACCATGCAGGGACCCTACAACGTCGGTTCGGAACTCTTCGCTGGTGCTGCACGGTCCGGGTGCGCCACGATCGACCCGTGCGTACCCGTGACCGTCTCCTCGCCGTGGTCGTCGCCGTCGTCTGGGGACTCAACTTCCCCGCGACGGCGTTGGCGCTCGAGCACTTCCCGCCGTTCCTGCTCGCGGCGCTGCGGTTCACGCTGCTCGCCGTGCCGACCGTGTTGCTCGTCCCGCGCCCGAAGATCCCGTTCGGGCGCCTGCTGCTCGTCGGTTTCGGGCTCGGGGTGCTGCAGTTCGCGTTCCTGTACCTGAGCATGGCGTCGGGCATGCCGTCCGGGCTCGCCTCGCTCGTGCTGCAAGCCTCGGCGCCGTTCACGGTCGTGCTCGCCGGGGTGTTCCTGCGCGAGCGGCTCACCGGGCGGCAGGTGATCGGTGTGACGATCGCGGTGTGCGCGCTCGCCGCGATCGCCGTGCACCGGGCCCAGGCAGCGGCACTGCTGCCCGTCGTGCTCGCGCTCTGCGGGGCGCTCGGCTGGGCGATCGGCAACGTCGCGACCCGGCGTGCCGGAGCGCCGAACCCGCTGCACCTGACGCTCTGGTGGTCGATCGTGCCGCCGATCCCGATGGCCGTGCTGTCGTTCGTCGTCGAGGGGCCGTCGCGCATCGGGGACGCGCTCGGGACGGCGTTCACCGCGGAGGCCCTGCCCGCCGACCTCGGGCTGCTCTACATCGTGCTCGTCGCAACCCTGGTCGGCTACGGCATCTGGTCACGACTGCTCGCGACCTACCCGTCGAGCACCGTCGCGCCGTTCTCGATGCTCGTGCCCGTGGTGGGCGTGCTCGCGTCGTGGGTGGCGTTCGGCGAGGTCCCGGACGCGGTGGAGATCGCGGCCGGCGTGGTCATCGTCGCGGCGGTGCTCTGGTCGTCGCGCGCGGCTCGACCCCGACCGCTGCCGGTCACCACCGCCGGCCTCCCGGTCCCGGTGCTCAGCCCCGGTGCTGGCGACGCTCGGCGATGATCCCGGCGAGCGCGCCGCGCAGGTGCGGGTAGCGGAACTCGTACCCGGCCTCGACCAGGCGCGTCGGCACCACCCACCGGCTCTTCAGCACGAGCTCGGTCTCGGTGCGGATCGCGAACGACCCGATCTCGAGCATCCACCGCCAGGTCGGGATCCCGAACCGGCGTCCGACGGCGTCCCGGATGGTGGCCATCACGGTGCGGTTGTCCGACGGGTTCGGACTCGACACGTTCACGGCGCCGTCGATGTCCTCGTGGTCGCGCACGAACCGGATCGCCCCGATGACGTCGGCGATGTGCACCCAGCTGAACCGCTGCCGGCCGCGGGTGTGCCGGTCGTGGTGGTACGTGCCCGCCCGGAGCCGGGAGCGCGTCGGGAACCACGGGCCGTCGTACTGCGGGCCGCCGAGCCCCGCTTGCGCGAGCCGCAGCAGGGGGACGAGGGCGCTGCCGTCGCCGAACACGATCGCCATCCGGAGCGCGACCCGTCGGGTGTGTGGGAGGTCGACGGCGTACAGGGCGTCCTCCCACGCCTTCGCCACGGACACCGAGAACCCCTCGCCGAGCTCGCCCGTGCGCTCGTCCTGTGGGCGGTCGTCGGCGTGCCGGTAGATCGTCGCGGTGGAGGCGTTCACCCACAGCGGCGGCGGGTGCTCACTCGTGCGGATCGCCTCGGCGAGTTCGAGGGTGGTGTCGACCCGGGAGCGGATGATCTCCGCCCGGTTGCGGGGCCCGTACCGGCAGTTGACGCTCTTGCCGGCCATGTTCACGACGAGCGCGGCGCCGTCCACGAGTTCGCGGATGCGCATCGTGTTGCCCCACACGGCGTCGCCGGTGCGGCCGATCGTGACGACGTCGTAGCCCTCGTCGCGGAGGGCGTCCTGCAGGTACTGCCCGACGAAGCCGCTCGCCCCCGCGATCACGGCGCGGCCCTTCCGGTCGCTCATCTCATCCCCGTTCTGTGTCCGGCGCGATCTCGTACCGGAACGCCCCCTCGTACCGGTACAGCGTGCCGAGCACCGGGGCCGAGAGCACCAGGGACACGCGCTGCAGCTCGGCATCGTCATCGAATCGTTCCGTGAGCGTCACGCGTGGTGCGATCAGTGCCGGGAGGCGCACCTCGCGTCCCAGCGCACGGAACGTCACGCGCGTGGAGACCAAGCGCAGGGCGCCCGCGTCCGGACCGAGCGCGTCGACCTCCGTCCGGAGCAGGGCGCTGACGCGCCCACGGCGACCGAGGTGGTCGACGAGCCCCTCCGGCTCGGCGGTGATGGCGTCCACCATCGTGCGGACTCCGGAGCGGAAGCGGAAGGTGCGGTGCGCGCGGACGGCGACACTCCCCACCCGCTCGGCCGTCCCGCCGCTCCGCGACGCGCCGGTACCGGCGGGCGTGGGCCCAGCCTCCGGGCTGGCCGACCCGCGATGGACGCGAGCCGGGCGGTTCTCGACGGCGAAGGGGACGTCCCGCTCCCAGACCGGGAACATGACGGCGTCGCGGGCGAACCAGGCGAGCATCGGCCAGAGCCAGCGGCGGGGCGTGCCGACCACGTCGAAGACGCCCTCGCCGCGGCCGACCTGACCGGGCGGGATCGGGCCGAAGTACGTGCGCAGCCGCGGGTGCAGGCGGGCGAGGACGTCCGGCGAGACGCTCAACTCGTAGGGTGACCGGGTCACACTCCCGATCCTGGCATGTCGTCGGTGGAGGTCCCTACGATGTTGCGCATGGGACACGACCACGGGCACGGGCACGCGTCCGAGCGAGCGCTGCTCATCGCCTTCTGCATCTCGGCGGGGATCCTGCTCGCCGAGGTCGTCGGCGCGGTCGTCACCGGGTCGCTCGCCCTGCTCGTCGACGCGGGCCACATGGTCGTCGACACGGGTGGGCTCGGCATCGGACTCGTCGCCACGCGGCTCGCCCGGCGCAGTCCGACGGCGCAGCGCACGTGGGGCTTCCAGCGGGCCGAGGTCCTCGGGGCCACGGCGCAGGCGGCCATCCTGCTCGCGGTCGGCGTCTACGTGATCATCTCGGCGATCCAGCGGCTGTTCGTGCCGGCCGAGATCCACTCCGGGCCGCTACTCGTCTTCGGGATCATCGGTCTCGTCGGCAACCTCGTGGCGTACGCGGTGCTGCTGCGGGCATCCGGCGAGGGCTTCACGTCACGCGCCGCCCGACTCGAGGTCCTCAACGACACGCTCGGCTCCGTCGCCGTCATCGCCGCGGCCGTCGTCCTCATGCTGACCGGCTGGGAACGGGCGGACTCGGTCGCGGCGATCCTGATCGGGTTGCTCATCCTGCCGCGTGCGATCCGGCTGCTGCGCGAGACCGCCAACGTGCTGCTCGAATCGACGCCGCCCGGGCTCGACCTCGACGCGGTGCGCGGGCACATCCTCGAGCTCGACCACGTCATCGCCGTGCACGACCTGCACGCGACACTCGTGGCGACCGGTGTCCCGAACCTCACGGCGCACGTGGTGGTCGACGACGAGTGCTTCTCGACAGCGCACGCACCGAGGATCCTCGACGACCTGCAGCAGTGCGTGGCGGAGCACTTCGACGTCCCCGTGGAGCACTCGACGTTCCAGCTCGAGCCCGCGTCCCACCGCCGGCACGAGCACGAGGTGCACGCGTAGGTCCTTCGGTCGGGCCGGGTGTCGCGTGCCGACCCGGGTGTCGAGGTGCCGACTCGGGTGTCGCGGTGCCGACTCGGAACGACAGCGTCGACGTCGTACGACAGCGGTCTCGTCGCAATCCGGCCCGTGCAACATCCCGCGCCCGCGACGAACGACTTCTCCGATGTCGTACGACGTCGGAGATGTCGTACTGCGTCAGCGGCGAGCCGGGGAGCGCCGGTCAGCAGCCGTCGTCGCGCGTCGGGTACGCCGTGATGACGCGGTCCGTGGTGGACGACACGATGACCTTCACGAACGGTTCGTCACCGGGACGCGAGCCGTCGTCGAACTGCGCTGGTGCCGAGTAGCAGACCTTGCCGTCGCCGGCGTCCTGCGGGTACCCCGTGCGCGGTGTCTCGAGCACGGTCTGCACGGCGGTGAGCATCGCGTCGTCCCAGTCGCGGGAGCCGTGCCCCGTGACGACGTCCTGCCAGTCCTGGGTGTGGCGGACGCGGATGTGCTCGTAGCCCTGGCCGGAGTTCCCGCACTGCAGGACCACGGTGCCGAGCGCGGCGGTGTCGTACTGTGCGACGGTCTGCCGGCTGCCCGTGTCGCAGCGGTCGAGGACTGCGTCACCCGGCAGGTCCGGCCCCGTGCGGGTGATCGTCACGGTGCCGTCAGTGGCCGTGCCCTCGCCTGCGGTCGCACTGGGTGTGATGGTGACGGCCGTGCCACCGATCACCGGGTCGTCGGCACCGCGCTGTGCGGTCAGCGCGACGCCGCCCGCGACGAGGCCGGCGGCCAGCACGGCCGCGACCCCGGCGATGACGGAACGGTTGCGCTTCTGGGACACGCGCCCAGTATGCCGGACCGGTGTCGCGCCTCCAGGCGGTCACGTAGCGGGCCCGCTACGCGCGCGCGGCCAGCCGGCTCCCGGCGACGACCGCCAGGACGATGACGAACACGACGTACCCGAGCAGCACCGGCAGGGTCGGCAGCACGAGCAGCGCAGCACCGACGGCCACGACCGGCACCGTGAGCCCGGCGTAGGCGATGAGGAACGTGGCGGCGAGGACACCACCCCGACCGGAAGGCTCGACGAGCGCCCCGGCACTCCCGATCGCGGCACGGAACAGCAGCCCCACACCGGCGCCGGCGATCACCCCGCCACCGATGAACCCGGCGACCTGCAGCAGAACGGCCGCCACCGCGAGGATCACGAGCCCGCCGACGAGGAGCACCATGCCGAGCCGGATCTGCGCACGCTGCGCGAGCCGGGCGAACACGATCTGCGACACCGCACTCGCGGCGAACACCCCGAAGGTCGTCGCCCCGGCGGCCAATCTGTCGGTCACGTGGAAGGTCGTCCCGAGGAACGTCGGCGCGACCGAGGTGAAGAGACCCTGCACCGCCAGCGCGGCGAACGCGGCGGTGCCGGCGGCCCAGAACGCGGCACCCTTGCCCTCCGGTGCCTGCAGCCGCTGCGGCCGGTAGGCGACCGGCGACGACGGACGATCGACGGTCTCGGGCGCCGCGAGCACCACGGCGAACGCGACGACGAGGGCGACGACGAACACGACGTACGGCACCATGAGCGGCTGTCCGACGAACTCGGCCAGGGCACCGCCGACGAGCGCGCCGAGGGACAGCCCGCCGAGGTTCACGACACCCGCGACGACCCCGGCACCGGCTGCCGATGACGGGGACCCGGTCGCGCGGACCCGGAGCTCCCCGAGGTGCGCGGTCGCCGTGGCCGTCAGCAGTCCGACACCGAGTCCCGTGACGAGCCGCGCGACGATGAGCCCGCTGACGTCGTTCCAGAGGAGGAACAGCACGGCGGCCACGAGCTCGAGAGCGATCGACACGAGGATGAGGGGCCGGCGTCCGTGCACGTCGCTGAGGTGTCCGGCGAGGTACAGCGCCGCGACGACGCCCACGCCGTACGCCGCGAACACCACGGTCGTCGTGAACGTCGGGAAGCCGTCCCGCGCCTGGTAGATCACGTAGAGCGGGGCGGGGACGGTCGCGAAGGCCATCACCGAGAGGAACGCGAAGGCCACGGCCCAGAAGCCGAAGCCGTGTCGCCGACGGGTGTGCGGACGGCGGCCGCGGGGAGCCTCGGCCACGGGTTCGACGGTGTGCGACGGGGCGGTGAGAGTGGACATGCTCCGATGGTGCCGCCGTCGGAGCATCGAGTCCAACGGATTCTCTTGATGGAACACATCGATCCGGTCGATACTCGGAGTATGGAGACCCGCCTGCTCGAACAGTTCGTGACCGTCGCGGCGGAGGGCAGCGTCACCCGCGCCGCCGAACGGCTCTGGGCGGCGCAGTCGACCGTGTCGGCCGGCATCGCGTCACTCGAGCGGAGCCTCAGCGTCCGGCTGTTCGACCGCACCGGGCGGCACCTCGTGCTCACCACCGCCGGCGAGGACCTCCTGCCGCACGCCCGTTCCGTGCTGGAGTCCCTCGACCGGATGCGGGACCTGGCGACCGTCTCCGACGCCGAGCTCCGCGGCCGGGTCCGGCTCGGCATCTTCACGAGCATGGACATCGTCGACCTCACCGGGGTCCTCCGTCGGTTCCGGCAGCGCCACCCGCTCGTCGCCGTCGAGCTCATGACGTCGCCGTCCGGGACGACCGGACTCGTGCAGGACCTGGTGGCCGGGCGGCTCGACATCGCCTACACGGGGCTGCCGGGGATCCCGACGGGCGTCGTGGTCGAACCGCTGCGGGAGATGCCGTTCCGGGTGTTCCTGTCCGCCGACCACCCCCTCGCCGACCGCAGTTCGGTGTCGCTGGCGGACCTCGCCGAGGAACCGTTCATCGACACGGCGCACGGCTTCGGCAACCGGATCATCCTCGACACGGCACTCGAGCGGCTCGGCATCCGGCGGCGCATCGTCGCGGAGATGAACGACATGCCCGCGGTGGTGCGGTTCGCGTCGGCCGGCCTCGGGGTGGGTGTCGTCCCGGACTCGGGCGTCCGGCACGACGGCGTCGTGCTCGAACTCGAGGACGAGGTGGAGCCGCTGCGGATCGGCCTCGCGACGCGGACGAGCCCGGAGCCGAACCGCGCGGTCCGGACGCTGGCCCGCGACATCGTCGCGGCCCGCGTCGTGTGAGGTTCCCCACCGACGGACTGGCGCACACGCTCAGCGGCGACGCGAAGCGTTGCGCGGGTGCGCCGACCGAGCCTGCGAGGGAGGTCGGGTCGCCCCCGCCACACGCCTCCGGGCCGTCAGTCCCCCCAGATCGTCTCGCTCAACGAACCGAGCAGGTTGTCGGTCGGGACGTTCGTCTGGTCGATGACGATCCACGTGGTGTCGCGGACGTAGTAGGTGTACGCCTTCTCGACGCCGTACCCCTCGAGCGTCGAGCGGGACTGGCAGAAGGTTCCCGGGCCTCGCGTCACACAGGTGCCGCCCCCGTCGAAGTCCGGGAACATCTGCACAGCCTCGGCCAGCTGGGCCGGCGATCCGGAACCGATCTGGATCGATATCCCGGAGATGTCCGCGCGCGGATCTTGCCAGACACACGAGAGCGACGTCGAGCCGAGGTCCGATTTGGGCGCATCGACGCCAGGGGTCGTCTCGGTCACCGGGGTCTCGCCGAACAGCCGGTCGTAGTCCGAGGCGGGGACGATGGACCGGCAGTCGGTGGGGATCGTAGCGACCTGCTTCGGGGTCGGCGTGGACCGGGGGACCGGTGTTGCGGTGATCGGGGCGGACGTCGGCGTCGTGGCGGACGGCGCCGGCTCGGGCTGCTGGCTCTGCGTCGG
>NZ_VDZH01000007.1:0-16806 GCF_007673235.1 Curtobacterium pusillum | reverse complement strand
TGACCCCGGGCGTGTCGCCGGCCGGGCCTCAGTCCCGGAGCAGGTGCGCGACGCCCTCCACCGAGCGCTTCGCGGCCGCCGAGGTGGACAGGAACCCGACGACGACGATGCCCGCGCCGATCCCGACCACGATCCACCACATCGCGTGCGTCGCCACGGCGAACCCGGCGCCGACGCTCGCCACCGCGCTCGCGCCGGTGACCGTGCCGGCCAGGGCGACACCGAGGGAGACCCCGGTCTGCCGGCTGGTCGAGGCGACGGCGGCGGCGGAGCCGGACTGCGCACGGGGCATGCCCGACACCGCGGTGTTCGTGATGGGGGCGTTCACCATGCCGAAGCCGAAGCCGAACAGCGCGAAGGCCACGACGAGCACCCACATCGGCGTGTGCGCGTCGATCGTGGTGAGGATGGCACCGGCGCCGCCGACCCCGATGCCGGCGAGGACGAACGGCACCCGCGTGCCAACCGATCCGACGAGCCGCCCGGACACCGGGGACACCAGCATCGTCGCGACCGCTGCCGGCAGCGTCCACAGGCCGGCCTCGAACGGGGACATCCCCCGGACCTCCTGCAGGTACAGGGCGTTGAGGAACAGGAACGCCCCGTTCGCACCGAAGGCAGCGATCGCGGTCACCACGGCGGACGAGAACGGGATGCTCCGGAAGAAGCGGACGTCGATGAGCGGTTCACGGCGACGGCGTTCGACGGCGACGAGCACCACGAGGGAGGCCGCAGCGACGACGAACAGCCCGAGGGCCGCCGGGGACGTCCACCCGAGTCGCGGCCCCTCGATGAGCCCGCCGACGAGGGTTGCGAGGAGCACGATGACGAGCACCTGCCCGACCGGGTCGAGCCGTCGGGGCTTCGGTGACTTGGACTCGGGGACGAACAGGAAGGTGAGGACGATCGCCGCGATGCCGATCGGCACGTTGATCCAGAAGATCGCGCGCCAGCCGACGGTGTCCGTGAGCGCCCCGCCGACGAGCGGCCCGAGCCCCATCGACACCCCGACCACCGCACCCCAGACGCCGACCGCTCGGGCACGCTCCTTCGCGTCGTCGAAGGTGGCGGTGATGATCGACATCGCGACGGGGTTCATCATCGATCCCCCGACGGCCTGCACCATCCGGAAGACCACGAGCCAGCCGACGCCCGGCGCGATCGAGCAGAGGAGCGACCCCACGGTGAACAGCGCGAGGCCGATCTGGAACGTCCGCCGACGACCGATCCGGTCCGCGGTCGACCCCGACAGCAGGAGGAGGCTCGCGAGCACCAGCGTGTAGGCGTCGATCGTCCACTGCAGGCCGGAGATGGTGCTGTCGAGCTCACGGCCGATCGACGGCAGGGCGACGTTCACCACCGTGGCGTCCATCGACACGATGAACAGGCTCATGCAGCACACCGCGAGGATCAGGTACCGGTGCCGGTACCGCTGCGGCAGGTCGGGATCGCCCTGGAACGGCCGACGTGACGGCAGCGCCCGGGCGGCGGGTGACTCAGTGGAAGTCGTCGCCGTCTCCTTCGCCCGGGGTCTTGTGCCCGCCGAGCATGTCGTTGTCGTCCTGGTCACTCGACGACGCCAGCTGCAGCATGGCGAGGACGACCACGACGACGATGAACGCGACACCGAGGAAGATCACGGCGAGCTGGAGCTCCCGCGTCGAGAACAACACGACGAGTCCGGTGAAGACCGCGACGATCGCGGAGATCCCGAGGAGCTCGACCGGGCGCAGGCGGTCGCGGCGGCTGGGGGTGGTCATGCGTGTGGTGCTCCGTCCGGGGCGGCTGCCGGAGCGGCCGTTCCCCACTTGTGCGAGAGTCCGGCGATCACGTGGAAGACCGCCGTGACGGCGAGGTACGCGCCGAGCAGGCCGACGAGGACGATCGAGGCGTCCAGGGTGCCGGTCACCTGCTCGACGCCGCCGAGCTGTTGTGAGTAGTCGGGGGGCGTCACCAGGAAGGCGACGGCGAGCAGCAGCGTGAGACCGCCGATGGTGGTCCAGTCGCGGGCGAACGGCGAGCGACCACGGGCGCGGAGACCCTGCGTCAGCTCGAGGGCGCCGGTCAGCACGGCGAAGGCGACGACGACGGCGATGAAGGCCGGCAGTCCGAGTCCGTTGCACGCGAAGGCGGCGACCGCGGCGAGCAGCGTGATGACCGACTGCACGAGGGTGGTGCGCCGCGACCGGTCGTCCGCCGCCAGGCGCGTCAGGCCCGCCAGCAGGAGCACGAGCCCGTCGACGACCGCGAACCCGCCGAACAGCAGCAGGCCGTAGCCCGCTGCGTGGTTGGACGAGAAGGTGATGACGAGGGCCACGATCGCGGCTGGGACGGCCCGGAGGACGGGGATCGGCCAGTACCGCGCGCGCTGGCCGGAGTCGTCCACGGAGTCGGACACGAGACCTCTTTCGGGCATGCGGATCGTGGTTCGATCCTACCGCCGGACCGTCGTGCGACCGACCGCGGTGGACGTGCCGCCGCTGAGGATGCTCGAACCCGGGCGACCCCGCCACCCCACGGCCGGTGGGACGGCGCCGCGCGACACCGCCGGCACCGTCCCACCGTCGCGGGTCCGTCACGCCCGCCGGACGTCCTCCGGTCCACCACGTGCACGACGACGTCGCCGCGCGAGCCACCAGCACGTGCCGCCCGCCGCGACGGCCACACCCGCGATCGCCGCGAGCAGCCCGAGGTCCTCGGCGCCGGTGTAGGCGAGGGAGCCGCCTCGTGACGCGCGGCGCCCGTCGGTCACGGGTGCGTGCTCGTCGCCGGACCCGACCCCGGCACCCGGTCCGCCGTCACCGTCCCCGCCGTCGTCCGGTCCCCCGTCACCCGGTCCCCCGTCCCCTGGCCCGCCGTCACCCGGATCGACGACGCCGATGCCGACCTCGGGCGAGGGGCGTCCGCCGTCCGGATCGGTCGGCGAGGTGGCCGTCGCGACGTTGACCACGTCCGACCCGTCACCCTCGTACCCGGGGTCGAGTGCCGCCCGGATCCGGAAGCCCAGCGACTCCCCCGCCGCGAGGGAACGCTCCGAGGAACACGTCACGACCTGGCCGGACGCGGTGCACCCGTCGTCCGACCCGACGAACCGCATGGCCACCGGGAGTTCGTCCACGGCACCGACCCGTTCCGCCGGGTCCGGTCCGACGTTCCGCGCGGTCACGGTGTACTCGACCTCGTCGCCCGGGGCGATGCCGGTCGAGGGCTCGACGGACTTGTCGGTCTCGACGTGCGCGACCGGTCCGGCACCGGCCTCGACGGTCGCACTCGCCGTGGAGACGTTGTCCGACTCGTCGATGTCCGCCAGCGGGGGCGCCGTGCCGATCGTCGCGACGCTGTCGAGACTGCCGGTCGTGCCCGCGGGGAGCCGACCGCGGACCGTGACCGTCACCGCCCCGTCACGCGGCAGGTCGACCTCGGTCGCGACGTCCCCCGCGCCGCTGGGAGCACCGCACGAGGACCCGCTCGCCGCGGTGCACGACCAGGTCACGTCATGCAGGACGTCGGGCACGTCGACGTCGAGGGGACTCGGCGCCGAGGCGTTCGGGCCGACGTTCCGTGCGGTCACGTCGTACTCGACCGTGTCACCCGCCGTCACGCTGGGCGCGAGGTCCTGCTCCACCGCGAGGTCGGCGGGCTGCCAGACCCGGAGCGCGTCGACCTCGTGCGCGTTCACGTGGGCTCCGGTCGCGGCGGAGAAGCCGAGGCGGAGCGTCGGCGGCAGGGGTGCCTGCCCGTCACCGTGCAGGGGAACGCGGTCGAGCACCGTCCGCATCGCTCCGCCGGCCTCGAGCCGCACGGTCACGGAGAGTTCACCGGCAGCGCCCGGCAGGAGCGTCACACGGACCTTCCGGGCACGGGAGCCGTCGGTCTGCACCGCACCGGGCGCTGCGACGCCGTCGACGTAGCGGTACCCGCTGAGCCCGTCGCCGGACCCACGGATCACGACCGACTCCGCCTGGGCACCGGGACCGGACTGGTTCAACGGCAGCGAGAAGTTGCCGTACTGGTCGAACGCGATGCCGGCGAACCCGCCCGGGAGTCCCGGTAGCTCACAGGGGAACACGCCGCCCTGGCTCCGTTCGTCCCGGCAGGCGTACCCGAGGGCCGCGCCGAAGGCTCCGACTCCCTGCGGTGCGGCACCGTCGGCGAGCGACAGCACGAGGCCGTCCGCACCGGTGTCGCCCACGTCGTTCCACATCGCGTACTCGAACTCGATCTCGAGCCCGAGGTCGGACGGGAAGGTGTCGTCGGTCGACCACGACCCGGCCTGGCGTCGGACGTCGTCGGTGAGCCGGAGGCGGCCGTCGGTGACGACCGCGTCGCCGCCGAGCGTGCCGCCGTCAGCGGCGTCGAACGGGTTCTCGTACGGGAAGGTGAGCTCGCCCGCGCTCGAGGCAGCGGGGACGAGCGCCGGTGCGGCGAGGACGCCGAGCGCGGTGAGGACGCTGGCGACGCCCACGGCGAACCGGACGGGACGTGACCGGGCGGCCGCACGGCCGCCCGTCGGGGTGTTGGGATCTCTCATGCCCCGATGGTCGCGATCCTGACGCGACCGCCAGGCGGACGTCAGCCGATCTGTGGATCGCTACCCCGCGCCTCCAGGCTGTGGAGGACAGGGCGGCAGCCGTCGGTCAGGCGAGCCAGACGGTCGTCTCCCCCGGCAGCACGTCGTCCGACACCGGACCCGATGCCACCACCACGGTGCCGACGGGCAGCGGCACCGGCTCGGTGCCGAAGTTCGTGACCGAACGCCACCCGTCGTGGCGTTCGAAGGCGACCACGCCGTCGCCCGCGTCGATCCACGCGAGCGACTCGCCCCGCTGCAACCGCCGTCGGGCGGCGAGCGCCGCGCGGTAGAGCGACAGGGTCGAGGACGGGTCGTCCGACTCCGCCTCGACCGAGAACGCGCCGAACTCGGCCGGCTGCGGCAGGTGGGGCGCGACCGACCCGAAGCCGAACGAGGGACCCGACGTCGTCCACGGGATCGGCACGCGGCAGCCGTCCCGGCCCTTCACGGTGTGGCCGGTGCGGATCCACTTCGGGTCCTGCAGCAGGTCGTGCGGGATGGCCGCGGCCTCCTGCAGCCCGAGCTCCTCGCCCTGGTAGACGTACGACGACCCCGGGAGCGCCAGCATGAGCAGCGTCGCGGCCCGCGCCCGGCGGAGCCCCTTGGCTCGGTCGAGCGCCGGCTGCGTGCCGTCGGTCATCAGCCAGGCGTCGGTGTCGGCGCCGTCCGGCAGCCCGTACCGGGTCGCGTGCCGCACGACGTCGTGGTTCGACAGCACCCAGGTGCTCGAGGCGCCGGACTCCTGCGCAGCAGCGAGGTTCCTGTCGACGACCGTCCGGAACGCCGACGCCTCGAAGGGTGCCTCGAGCAGGTCGAAGTTGAACGCCTGACCGAGCTCCGTGGGCCGCGCGTAGAGCACCCGACGGGGCGCCGGCGCCCAGGCCTCGGCGACCGCCGCGCGGGGCGGGTCGTACTCGTCGAGCACGGTCCGCCAGGACTCGAAGATCGTGTGCACCTCGTCGCGGTCGTAGAGCGGGTCGGAACCGTCGAGGGGCAGCGCGTGCTCGTTCGACGGGCGGTACGGCGTCGAGAGGTCCTTCGCCAGCCCGTGCGCGACGTCCACGCGGAAGCCGTCGACACCCCGGTCGGACCAGAAGCGCAGGGTGTCCTCGAAGTCGCTCCGGACCACCGGGTTCGACCAGTCGAGGTCGGGCTGCTCCGGGGCGAACAGGTGCAGGAACCACTGCCCGTCCGGCACCCGGGTCCAGGCGCTCCCGCCGAAGTTCGACACCCAGTCGCTCGGCGGCTGCTCGCCCGAGGGACCAGCACCGTCGCGGAACACGTACCGCGCCCGTTCGGGCGACCCGGGTGCAGACGCGAGCGCTGCCCGGAACCACTCGTGGTGGTCCGACGTGTGGTTCGGCACGACGTCGACGATCACCCGGACGTCGTGCTCGTGCGCGGCGCGGACGAGCGCGTCGAAGTCGTCGAGCGTCCCGAGCCGAGGGTCGACGGCGCGGTAGTCGGCGACGTCGTAGCCGCCGTCGGCCAGGGGCGACGGGAAGAACGGCGAGAGCCAGATCGCGTCGACGCCGAGCGACGCCAGGTACGGCACGCGGCTCGTGATCCCGGCGACGTCCCCGAGCCCGTCGCCGTCCGTGTCGGCGAAGCTGCGCGGGTAGACCTGGTAGACGACGGCGTTCCGCCACCAGTCCGGGTCGGTCGTGCGGGGTGTGCTGGCCGGCGTCCGAAGCGTGCTCACGTCGTCAACCTACACAGACGGGAATACCGCCGGGGTCGGATGCTTTGGTTGTCGGTGACACCTTTCCGTACCAGAACGAACAGGATCCACCATGACGAACGTCCTCGCCCTCGTCGGCAGCCTCCGCGCCGACTCGATCAACCGCAAGCTCGCCGAGGCAGCCGTGCACCACGCTCCGGAGGGCATCGAGGTCACCACGTTCGACGGCATCGTCGACCTGCCCTTCTACAACGAGGACATCGACGGCGAGACCCCGCCCGCCTCGGCCGTCGCGTTCCGTGCCGCCATCGAGGCCGCCGACGCCGTCCTGCTCGTCACGCCGGAGTACAACGGCACGATCCCGGCCGTCCTGAAGAACGCGCTCGACTGGGCGTCGCGTCCGTTCGGTGCCTCCCCGATCTCCGGTAAGCCCCTCGCCGCGATCGGTTCGGCGTTCGGCCAGTACGGCGGCGTCTGGGCGCACGACGACGCCCGCAAGGTGGCCGGCATCGCGGGTGCGAAGGTCCTCGAGGACGTGAAGGTCGCCATCCCGCAGTCGGTCGTCCGCTTCGCGGAGACCCACCCGCGCGAGGACGCCGAGGTCACCGAGCTGGTGCAGGGCGCGCTGAGGGCGCTCGCCGACGCGTCGGCCGAGCAGGTCGCCGCGTAACACCGACAGGGCCTGGAGGCGCGGTGCCAGCTGGCACCGCGCCTCCCGTCCGTCCGTGTGGTGCGGGAGACCGCATCCCGTGAGGTCCCTAGACAGCCTGACAACGAGACGGACTAACCTGAAGTCCATGTCCACGCAGGAGATCACGGAGCCGTCCGGGTACTGGTTCCCCGATGACGACGCGACGCAACGCGGCGTCGCCGTGCTGAACGCCCTGCGCCGGTACCGTGCCGCCGAGACGGCCATGCGCCGCCGGACCCGGGACTCGATGGGCATGGGCGAGACCGACCTGCTCGCGGTGCGCTACCTGCTGCAGGCCCAGCGCGCCGGACGCACCGTCAAGCCGAAAGACCTCGCCGCCTACCTCAAGATCTCGTCGGCGTCGACGACGATCCTGATCGACCGCCTGGTGAAGTCGAACCACGTCCGCCGTGACCCGCACCCCACCGACCGCCGCGCGCTCGTCATCACGCCGACGACCGAGACCGACGACGAGGTCCGCGCGACCCTCGGCATCATGCACCGCCGGATGATGTCCATCGCCGAGGGGCTCTCCGCCGACGACGCCCGTGTCGTCGCGGTGTTCCTCGAGCAGATGCGCTCCGCCGTGGACCAGGTCGACCCCGTCGTCTCGCACTGATCATCCACGGGGGACGCACTTCTGAGCGCGCGCCCTGCTGCACCGCGTAGACCGGTCTGGTACCGGCCACCAACGCGGAAGGAACCGATCATGCACGCATCGGACAAGCTCGCCAAGAACCTCCAGGCGGTCCTCGTGGACCTCATCGACCTGCACGTCCAGGGCAAGCAGGCCCACTGGAACATCCTCGGGACCAACTTCCGGGACCTCCACCTCCAGCTCGACGAGATCGTCGACGCGGCTCGCGAGTTCGCCGACGACACCGCCGAGCGCATGCGTGCGCTCTACGCCGTGCCGGACGGACGCTCGAGCACGGTCGCCGCGAGCAGCCACCTCGACCAGTTCCCCGAGGGCGAGATCACCACGCACGACGCGATCGACCAGGTCACGCTGCGCCTCTACCAGGCCACCGGGACCATGCGCGACGTCCACGACGAGGTCGACGAGGAGGACCCGACGACCGCGGACCTGCTCCACGGCTTCATCGAGCGCCTCGAGCAGCTCGCGTGGATGGTCTCCGCGGAGAACCGCGCGCCGAGCACGCCCCTCGCCTCGGCCACGACCCCGGCCGTCGCGGACGCCTCGGCGCACGCCTGACCCCCGGCCGCACATGACCGACTACCGCTACCTCATCGTCGGCGGCGGGATGGTCGCGGACGCCGCAGCACGGGGCGTCCGCGAACTCGACGCCGACGGCACGATCGGCATCATCAGCGAGGACGTCGACCGGCCGTACGCCCGGCCGGCGCTCTCGAAGAAGCTCTGGACCGACCCGGACTTCAGCTGGGACGAGAAGGTCGACCTGCACACCGAGGAGACCGGGGCGTCCTTCGTCCTCGGCACCGCGGTCACGGCGATCGACCGTGCCGCGAAGACCGTGACGACGGCCGACGGCGACACCCACGGCTACGAGCGGCTGCTCCTCGCCACGGGTGGGAAGCCGCGGGGCCTGCCCGGCCTGTCACCGTCCGACCGGGTGCTCGACTACCGCAGCGCCGCCGACTACCGACGACTCCGTGAGCTCGCCGACGCCGGGGCCCACGTGGCCGTGGTCGGCGGCGGGTACATCGGCACCGAGATCGCGGCGGGCATCGTGCAGAACGGTGCCCGCGTCACGCTCGTCGACCCGGACGAGGTCGTCGGCGGCCGGATGTTCCCGGACGACCTCGCGCGGGCGTTCCAGCAGCGGTTCACCGACCACGGCGTCACCCTCCGCACCGGGCGCCGGGTGGAACAGGGCCACGAGCACGAGGGCGGCATCACCCTGACGCTCGACGACGGCTCCACGGTCGAGGCCGATGCGGTCGTCGTCGGACTCGGCATCGAACCGGCGACCCAGCTCGCCGCGGACGCCGGCCTCACCGTGCGGGACGGCATCCTCGTCTCCTCGACGCTGCTGACCGACGACGAGTCGGTCTTCGCCGCCGGGGACGTGGCCGAGTACCCCGACCGGATCCTCGGCACCCGCCGCGTCGAGCACGTCGACAACGCGCAGCAGCAGGGTCGGCAGGCAGGCCGGAACCTGGCGGACGCGGACGAGACCTACGACCACACGCCGATGTTCTACTCCGACGTCTTCGACATGGGGTACGAGGCCGTCGGACAGGTGACGACGAAGCTCCGCACCGTCGAGGACTGGCAGGACCCGACCGTCACCGGCGTCGTCTACTACCTCGATGACGACGACACGGTGCGTGGCGTGCTGCTCTGGAACGTCTGGGACAAGACGGACGAGGCCCGCAAGGTGCTCGCCGAGGCGCACGCGCTGACGGCCGACATGCTGCCGGGCCGCATCACGCCCTGACGGTCGTCCCGCGCTCCGGAGGCGACTTCCTGGAGGCGCGGTGCCGGTTCTCGAGACCGGCACCGCGCCTCCAGGCGGTCCAGCCCACCGCGTCGGTTCAGCCGGCCTCGCGGGTCTCGGGGGCGACCGCGTCGACGACCGCCTTGCGGTCGGCCGGGTCGACCGGCAGGTCGTCGCCGTCGGCCATCGCCACGGCGTGGGCGGACTTCGCCGCCTCGAGCGTCTCGTCGTCGTTCTTCGCCATCCCGAACAGCTCCACGAACCGCGACTTCACGAGCATCCAGGCCTCGCGCGGGCTGAGCCGCGACAGGTCCGACGCCGTCGAGTCGTCACGCACGCGCTGCAGCGAGGAGACCCCGCGGTCGGGCAGCCGACCCGCAACGTGGTCCACCGCGAGCCGGGCCACCGCGTCGGCCTGCGCGTGCATGACCGAGTGCGCGCCGTCCACGACCTCGCGGAGGACCGCGTAGGGGAACACCCGGGCCAACCGGCGGACCCAGTCCCGCGGGACCATCGCGTCGTACTCGCCACGCACGATGAGGGTGCGCGCCTGCACGTGTGCGGCGCGCTCCTCGATCGGGAACGCGATCATCCGTGGCAGCACCTTCGAGAACCAGTGCCAGCCGCACAGCACGTACGCCGTGATGCCGTGCCACCGGACCGCCGCAGGCTCGTGCAGCGTCGACCGGAGGAACCGGAACGCCGACTGCCGGACCGTGCGCGCGTGCGAGTCCACGACCGGGCTGATGAGCACGAGGTCGGAGATCTCCGGACGGCGGGCGGCGACCTCCGTCACGACCTGCGTCCCCATCGAGTGCCCGACGAGCACGGGGTCGACCAGACCGAGGTCGTCGATGACCTTCTCGACGGCATCGGCGTACCGCTCGATCGACACCCTGCCCCGGAACCGCGGGACGCCGGCGAACCCGGGCAGGTCCAGAGCGTGCACCGGACCGTTCTCGTTGAGGTGCGGGGCGAGCCGTTCGTAGTAGGTGGCGGCGATGCCGAGCCCGGCGACGAGCAGGAACGCTCGCTCACCCGGCTCGCCGATGGAGCTCACCCGCACGTAGGTGCCGTCGACGGCGACCCGGTCGACCTCCACGGTGACGTCCGCGTCCTCGGCCTGTGCGAGCTCGCTCGCCGGGTCCGGGGTGGCTGCCGTGTGGTCGTCGTTCACTTCGGTCTCCTCGGGTCGGGCGAGCGCCCACGATACCCGCCGTCGCGCCGGGAGTCCTGGTCGCCGGGGCCGTGCGCGGCTCAGCCGCTGAACGTGTTCGCGGGGAACCCGTGCACCCGGGTCGGTACCGCGAACACCGCACCCGAGTGCGGGTGGGCTCTGAGCTGCTCCTCGGTGAGGTTCTCCCGCGCCGTGGCGACGAACAGGGTCGACATGTCCGGGCCGCCGAACGCCACCGAGGTGACGTTCGGTGCGGGGAGCTCGACCGTCTCGAGATGCGATCCGTCCGCACCGTACCGCTCGACCCGTCCCCCGCCGTAGATCGCGCTCCAGAAGCACCCCTCGTCGTCGCGGACGAGTCCGTCGTGGGCGGCGCCGACGACGAACGGCTCGAGTTCACCGAGCTCCCCGTCCGCTCCGTACGGCGCGCGGTAGATCGTGGAGGCGCTCGTGTCCGTCACGTACATCACGGTGCCGTCGTCCGACCACTCCATCCCGTTCGTCACCCCGAAGCCGCCCCGGAGCAGCCGCGTCGCGCCGTCCGCCTCGATCGAGTACAGGGCCCCGTCGGGCTCGCCCGTCGTGAGGTTCATGCTGCCGACCAGGAATCGGCCGAACGGGTCGCACTTGCCCTCGTTGAACCGGAGCCCCGGACCGGCGTGCTGTACGCGGGCGATCTCCCGCTCGACGGAGCCCTCGGCGTCGGTCACCACCACCACGTCCCCGAGTGCTGCGACGAATCCGCCGGCCGCTCGGGGTTGGAAGCTCGCGAGCGGGGGCGGCAGCGGTACGCTCGACTCGAGGGCACCGCGTGCGTCGGCCGTGTTCAGCGTCCCGAGTGTGATGTCAGCCCAGCGCAGCCGTTGGGCTGCCGGGTCCCACACGATGCTCTCGGCGAGGACTGCTCGGGCGTCGGAGAAGACGGTCACGGGTCCGGTCGTCGCAGTGGAGCTCATGCCCCCGGTCTACCGGCCACGCCTCTGCTCGTCCCCAGCGGGAGCCTCCGAGCTCGGCGAACGCCCGTCCGTCAGAGACGGGCGTACCGGGCCCGGAAGAAGCTGTAGACGCCGAAGGCCAGGAACCCGATGCCGATCGCCACGAGGACGAACACCCCACCGGGCATGCTCCGCAACGCGTCGAAGGCCCCGTCGAGCCCGGTGGCCTGGTCGGGATCGCTGCGGAACCCGGCGACCGCGATGAGCACACCGACGATCACCACCGCGAGGCCCTTGAGCACGTAGCCGACCACGCCGAGCACCGTGACGACCCGCTCGACCGACTGCGGCGGGTGCACGAGCTGCTTCCAGAACGAGCGGCGGATCCCGATCACCACGAGGCCGATCCCGATGCCGACGGCGACGGCCGCCACGAGGAGCAGCAGGAACACGCCACCGGGCGTCGCGAGTGCCTTCGCCGCGGCACTGCGGGTCGATCCGCTCGAGCTCTTTCCGGCACCGACGGCGTAGGACGCGGCCGAGTACGCGATGACGCCGTAGACCACGGCTTTGCAGACGTCCTTGAAGCGGTTGCCCCAGGCGCGGGCGCTGTCGGTGCGGCCGCCGACCACGGCCTCGAGCACGAGCCGGATGGTCAGCGCCGCACAACCGACGGTCACGATCCAGAGGAGCAAGACGCCGCCCGGGACCGCAGCGATCTGTTGCAGCGCTCCGGACTGGTCGGTCTCGGTGCCGGAGGAGGCGTTCCCGACGCCGAGCAGGATCGCCAGGTAGCCGATGAGCAGGTGCACGATGCCGCTGCCGACGAACCCCGCACGAGCGGTCACCTCGAACCAGCGGCTGTCCGCGACCCGCCTCGCTTCGCGTCCGGTCTTCCGGGCCGCCTGTTCCGCCTGCTCACTCACTCCACAGAGCGTGCCTGACGGAACGGCCCGTGTCCGGAAGGGGCGGTGGGTCCCAGCCACCTGCCGGACCGGAGGCGCGGGACGGGACCCGCCCCGCGCCTCCGGTCAGTCGCCCTTGACGTTGACGACCTGCCGCAGCGTGTGCCGGATCGTCACGAGCTCCGCCGCGTCGGCCATGACCTGGTCGATGGGCTTGTACGCCGCGGGGATCTCGTCGAGGAACGCGTCGGTGTCGCGGTACTCGATGCCGACCATCGCCGCCCGGAGCTCGTCGTGCGTGAAGGTCCTCCGTGCCGCGGACCGCGAGTACAGCCGACCGGCACCGTGCGGCGACGACTCGAGCGACGGCTTGTTGCCGAGGCCCTCGACGACGTACGACGCGGTGCCCATCGATCCGGGGATGAGTCCGGGCTGCCCGGCCTTCGCCTGGATCGCACCCTTCCGGGACACCCACACCGACTTCCCCCAGTGCGTCTCACGCTGGGTGAAGTTGTGGTGGCAGTTGATCCGCTCCTGCTCGTCGACCGGCTGTCCGAGCACCTCGGACAGCTGCCGCACGACCCGGTCCATCATCTCCTCGCGGTTGAGGCGCGCGAAGTGCTGGGCCCACCGCAGCTCGGCGATGTACCGGTCGAACTCCGGGGTGCCCTCGACCAGGTACGCCAGGTCGGGGTCCGGGAGCTCGATCCACCAGCGCTGCATCATCCGCTTGGCGACCTTGATGTGCCGCTGGGCGATCTTGTTGCCGACACCCCGCGACCCGGAGTGCAGGAACAGCCAGACCCGGTCCACCTCGTCGAGGGAGACCTCGATGAAGTGGTTGCCGGACCCGAGGGTGCCGAGCTGGTTCCGCCAGCCGCCGTGCGCCCCCGCGGGGTCGAACCCGGCGGCCGCCGCCATCGTCTCGAGCTCCGCGATCCGGGGCTCGGCGGTGGCGACGATCTTCCGGTTCGACGCACCGGCCGACAGCGGGATGGCCCGCTCGATCTGCTCGCGGAGCTCCTGCAGGTCGTCGGGCAGGTCGCCTGTCGTGAACTGGGTGCGGACCGCGATCATGCCGCAGCCGATGTCGACGCCGACGGCTGCCGGCATCACGGCGCCGAGGGTCGGGATGACCGATCCGACGGTGGCCCCGAGGCCGAGGTGGGCGTCCGGCATGAGGGCCAGGTGCGGGAACACGAACGGCATGCGAGCGGTCGTGCGGGCCTGCTGCTCGGTGTTCTCCTCGAGCATCGAGGCCCAGCTCAGCAGCCGGTCGTTGATCTTCTCCATTGCTTCGTCTCGCTTTCGTGACGGTCGTCGACGACGGTCGTCGGCGACGTCTTCGGTGACGGTCCGAGGCGGACTCCCGCTGCCGTTGGGCGCCACGAGACGTGGCGTTCGGAGGGCAGCGTGGTGGAGAGGACGCCCCGGGCCGGGTGGGCACGGGGCGTCGGGTGACGTCGCGTGCCTACGCGGGATAGCGGTCGGGCTGCTGCTCACTGCGCTGTTCGGGCAGCACGAGGAGCGTGTCGAGCTGGAGCTCGACTCGCTGTTCGTGGTGCTGCACGGCGCGCATGCGCGGTCCTTCCGGTGGTGCCCGGGACGGGCGGTCCTGCCGATGGGCAGGAGGACGACAGTAGTGCGACACGCCCGGGGTGCACAAGTCGCCCCGGGCGTGTCGCCGGTTTGCACAGCCTGGAGGCTCGCCACGCGTTCTCCACAGCGGGGTACGCCCGCCTGATGGTCGGGTCCAGTGCACGGGCAGGCTGGGTGCATGAACGAGCGGACCCGAGACACCCCCGACGCGATCGACAACGACGAACGCACCGACGGGTACGTCCCGCTCCGCTCCTACGGAGCGATCGGTGACGGACGCACGGTGGCGCTCATCGCGCGCGACGGTCGGATCGACTGGTTGCCGATCCCGGCGATGGACTCCCCGCCGGTGTTCGCCAGCATCCTCGACCCCGAGCACGGCGGCCACGTGGCGCTGCGGCCGACGGACGCCTCCGCCGAGGTCTCCCGCGAGTACCTCCCGGGGACGAACGTCCTCGTCAGCACCTGGACGACGCCATCCGGACGCGTGACGGTGACGGACGCGATGGTCACCGGTGTCGCCGGTCGGCTGCCGTGGGCAGAGGTCGCGCGCTGCGTGCAGGGCGTCGAGGGGTCGGTCGAGCTGGAGTGGGCGGTCGTGCCCGGCACCCTGCTGAACACCTCGGAGCCGAAGCGACTCGACACGGCGAACGGTGCGGTCATCGGCATCGACGGCATCACGATCGCCATCGTCGAGCAGGGGTTCGATCCCGTGCACGACGACGGCCCCCGGTTCTCCGGCCGGTTCACAGCCACGGCGGGCTCGAAGCACATCCTCACGATCGTCGGCACCCACGACGAGCCGATCTTCATGCCGCGGCCCGAGAGCGCCCTCGAGGCGATGGACCGCACCATCGACAACTGGGCGACCTGGTCGGAGGAGTTCTCCTACGACGGCCCCTGGTCGGACGCCGTGCAGCGGAGCGCACTCGCCCTCAAGCTCCTCATCTACTCGCCCACCGGCGCCATCGCAGCGGCCCCCACGACGAGCCTCCCCGAGGACCGCACCGGCGGGAAGAACTGGGACTACCGGTTCGCCTGGGTGCGCGACCTGTCCTACACGGTGCACGCGCTCACCCGCTTCGGCCTGCGCGAGGAGACCCACGCCGCGGTCTCGTGGGTGATGCAGACGATCGCCGAGCACGACGCGGACATGCCGATCTTCTACCGGCTCGACGGGTCGAAGAGCGACGGTGTCGAGGAGCGTGACGTCCCCGGGTGGAACGGCGTCGGCCCGGTCACGGTGGGGAACCGTGCGGGCGACCAGCTGCAGCTCGGCGTGTGGGGTGACGTCTTCGAGATCCTGCGGCAGTACGTCCGGGCCGGGAACGTCCTCGACCGGAAGACCGCGGCGGTCCTGCAGGGCCTCGCCGACGACGCCTGTCACCGCTGGGAGGAGCAGGACTCGGGCATGTGGGAGCTCGAGGAGGCCCAGCACTACGTCACGAGCAAGATCGGCTGCTGGCAGGCGCTCGACGCGGCGATCGAGCTGCACGACGCCGGCATGATCGACGGGCCGCGTGACAAGTGGGTCGAGAACCGCGAGCTCATCGTGCAGTGGGTCGGGGAACACGGCTGGGACGAGGAACGCGGCCACTACGTGATGTACCCGGGCTCGGACGCGCTCGACACGTCGATCCTGCTGCACGCGATGAGCGCGTTCGATCGTGGTCCCCGGATGGAGTCGACGATCCGGGCGATCGAGGACCAGCTGCAGCGCGGGCCGCTCGTGTACCGCTACTCCGGCATCGAGGACGAGGAGTCCCCGTTCGTGGCGTGCTCGTTCTGGCTCGTCGCGGCTATGGCGTGCGTCGGCCGGGTCGACGATGCCCGGGTGCTGATGGACGAGATGGTCGAGCAGGCGAACGACGTCGGACTGTTCAGCGAGATGATCAGCGAGGACGGCACCTTCATGGGGAACCTCCCGCAGGGCCTCTCGCACCTCGCCCTCATCCAGGCAGCGCTCACGGTGGAGGAACTCTCGCGCGATTCGTGAGTCCGTGTGCAAGATGGAAGCACGATGAACGACGTCGATGCACGCATGGACCGGTTGCGGCGGGCCGCCCGCTACCGGTACCAGCAGCTCGTGGACAGCGAGATCGAACGCGGCTCGCTCGACCCGGACGAGGTCCGTGAGGAACGCCGGCTCCTGAAGGCCGCGGACGTCGCGGCGCACGCCAGGGCCCAGATCGAGCAGGCCGAACGGCGTGGCGCCTTCGAGGGGAACCCGTACCACGGCAAGCCCCTGCCCGGGAACGACGGTCGGCACGATCCCGACTGGTGGATCAAGTCGAAGATCGAGCGGGAGGACATCCGGGGGATCGCGCCTCCCGCCCTGTCACTCCGGACGGAGGACGCCGAACTCGACGCCCACCTCGACGAACTGTCCGTCGAGACCGACGTCCGTGCCGTGCTCGAGGACTTCAACGCCCGCGTGAAGGAGGCCCGTCGGCAGCTGCTCGGCGGGCCGCCGGTGGTGACCCCGCTCCGTGACGTCGACGAGGAGCTGACACGGTGGCGGGACCGCCGGCAGGAGCGCCAGGCGGCGGACGCGCTGGCCGCGGCCGAGCGGGCGACGGCGTCCGAGGACCGGCCACGCCGATGGTGGCACCGACGTCGGTGAGGTGATCCGCGCCTCCAGGCCGTCGCCGTCTCGTGGCGGGCCGCAGCAGCGGTCCGCAGCAGCGGTCCGCAGACGCCGGAACGACCGCAGCACCACGCGGTCTGCGTGGTGCTGCGGTCGTCCCTGGCGTGGAAGCGTTACTTGATCTTGGCGGTGATGGTGGCGGTGCCGACGAGGAGGCCGCTCTTGACGGCGTCGG
>NZ_VDZH01000006.1 GCF_007673235.1 Curtobacterium pusillum | reverse complement strand
GACCGACGCCGTCAAGAGCGGCCTCCTCGTCGGCACCGCCACCATCACCGCCAAGATCAAGTAGGACCGATCCCGTCGAAGACCCCGCCCCGGCATCCGCCGGGGCGGGGTCTTCGACGTTGCGGAGTCCAGCAGGGTCAGCCGGCGGCGTCGGATTCCGGCTCGTCGGGGCCGATGGCGTCCTGGACCCGCGCGCTGACGGACCGCAGCGTCTCGGCGTCGGCCCCCACGGGCCTCCAGAACAGGTCCTCGAGCGCTCCTGTGTGCGCACGGATGCCGGCGAGCACCGCGCGACGACCGTCGGGGGTCATCACGACCCAGCTGCCGCGGCCATCCGTGGGACAGTCCGCTCGCTCCACCAACCCGCGCGCGACCATGCGCGTGACCTGGTGGCTCACGCGGGACTTCTCCCACCCGATGCCGGCCGCGATGTCGCGCACGCGCAACCGGTGCTCCGGCTCGCGGTGGAGTCCGATGAGGATCTCGAACTCCGGGATCGAGATCCCCGCTCCCTGCTGCACGGCGTGGTCCAACGCCCGGTCGAGTCGTCGCCACACGTCGTGGTAGGCGTCCCACGTGGCCCAGTCGTGGCCTCCGGCCCCCTCGTTCGGCATTTCGCCAGCGTATCGACCTCGGACCTGTTCGCCGCGATGATCATCCGCTCGTATGACCGGGTCCCGCCCAGACGACTCGGTGGGCGCACACGGCTCGCTCCGAGGTGGAGTCGGTGGCGAGGCCTACGATCGAGGCATGCCGAGCGCCCGACTGCAGGACTGCACCGACGACGCCGTCGCCCTCGTGCGGCGGTGGCTGGCGGCGTCCGCCGGGGCGAAGCCGGACGCCGGGGCCGCCCGTCTGGCGGGGGTCCTCCGTGACGAGCAGGGCCTCGACTTCACGCGGGGGTTCGTCGACAAGGTCATCCGGCCGGAAGACCCCCGGGTCGCCGCCCGCAACCTCGAGCAGGTCAGCCGGGACGTCCCGGACTTCCTCGCCTGGTACCTCCGCGGTGCGGTGACGTTCGGCGGCGGGTTCGCGACGATGGCCCCGTGGGCGGTCGTCCCCACGGCGCGGAAGATCCTGCGCCGGATGACCGGGCACCTCGTCATCGACGCCACACCCGCGAAGCTCGGTCCTGCGCTCGCGAAGGTCGGTGGGCCGGGCACCCGGCTGAACGTGAACCTGCTCGGCGAGGCCGTGCTCGGCAGCGCGGAGAGCGACCGTCGGCTGCAGGGGACGATGGACCTGCTGGCGCGCGACGACGTGGACTACGTCTCGATCAAGGTGAGCTCGGTCGTCCCGCAGATGTCGATGTGGGCGTTCGACCAGACCGTCGAGCGCGTGGTGGACCGGCTCGTGCCGCTCTACCGGCTGGCGGCGGCTCCACTGGCGTCCGGTGGCCGGGCGAAGTTCATCAACCTCGACATGGAGGAGTACCGCGACCTCGACGTCACGTTCGCCGTGTTCCGAGCGCTGCTCGACCGCGACGAGTTCCTCGGGCTCGAGGCCGGCATCGTGCTGCAGGCGTACCTGCCCGACGCGGCCGGCGCGCTGGAGTCCCTGACCTCGTGGGCGCAGGAACGACGAGCACGGGGCGGTGCGCCGATCAAGGTCCGACTCGTCAAGGGCGCGAACCTCGCGATGGAGCGGGTGGACGCGATCCTGCACGAGTGGCCGCTCGCGACGTGGGGGTCGAAGCAGGAGACCGACACGGCGTACCTCCGGATGCTCGACGCCGCACTCACGCCGGAGCGGATCGACGCGGTGCGCATCGGTGTCGCCGGGCACAACCTGTTCGACCTCGCCACCGCGTGGGTGCTCGCCCAGCGTCGTGGGGTCACCGACGGGATCGACGTCGAGAT
The DNA here is from genome assembly GCF_007673235.1 of Curtobacterium pusillum. Lineage (GTDB taxonomy): Bacteria > Actinomycetota > Actinomycetes > Actinomycetales > Microbacteriaceae > Curtobacterium > Curtobacterium pusillum_C. The sequence goes on along the minus strand of NZ_VDZH01000006.1, from coordinate 200,557 downwards.
GCTGCTCGGCATGGCGTCCACCCACGCCGACGCCGTCCGCGCCGACGTCGGGCAGGTGCTCCTCTACACGCCGGTCGTCCAGCCGGACCAGTTCGACTCCGCGATCGCGTACCTCGCCCGTCGGCTGCAGGAGAGCGCGAGCCCCGAGAACTTCATCGCGAGCGCCGCGGAGATCGACCACGACGAGAGCGTCTTCGAACGCGAGCGCGGCCGGTGGCTCGCCTCGGTGTCCGCGCTCGGGCAGCCGGTCCCGTCCACACACCGCACGCAGGACCGCCGTGTGCCGATCGGCGAGCCGGAGCACCGCGAACGCTTCGACAACGTCCCGGACACCGATCCGGCGATCGCCGCCAACCGGGAGTGGGCGCTCGACGTCCTCCGTCGGGTGCCGCGCTCGCAGCTCGGTGCGCAGACGATCCGCGGTGCGAAGGTCTCCGACCGCTCGCAGCTCGAACGCATCGTCGCCCGGACCGCGCAGGCCGGCGTGAACTGGGGACGGCAGGACCCGACCGACCGCGCCGAGCTCCTCGACCTCATCGCCCACGAGCTGGAGACCCGGCGTGCCGACCTCGTCGAGGTGATGGCGGCCGAGACGGGCAAGACCCTGTCGGAGGCCGACACCGAGGTGAGCGAGGCGATCGACTTCGCGCACCACTACGCCGAGAGCGCCCGGCACCTGGCCGTGCTCGACGGGGACGGCGCCCGGTACGTCCCGCCGCGTCTGACCGTGGTCGTCCCGCCGTGGAACTTCCCCGTGGCGATCCCCGCCGGGGGCGTCCTGGCTGCCCTCGCCGCGGGCAGCGGGGTCGTCCTCAAGCCGGCTCCCGAGGCGAAGCGCTGCGGCGCGCTGCTGGCCGACGTGCTCTGGGACGCCGGGGTCCCGCACTCCCTGCTGCAGCTCGTCGACCTCGACGAGGACGAGCTCGGCCGTGACCTCATCGCGCACCCCGCCGTCGACCGCATCATCCTGACCGGGTCGGCGGACACCGCACGCTCGTTCCGCTGGTGGCGTGCCGGGCTGCCACTGACCGCGGAGACGAGCGGCAAGAACGCGATCGTCGTCACGCCGAGCGCCGACCTCGACCTCGCCGTGCAGGACATCGTGCAGTCGGCGTTCGGGCACGCCGGCCAGAAGTGCTCGGCCGCCTCCCTGGTGATCCTGGTCGGCTCCGTGGACGAGAGCGAACGGTTCCGCCGGCAGCTCGTCGACGCCACGCGCACGCTCCGGGTGGCCTGGCCGGACGACCCGACGGCGCAGATGGGGCCGGTCATCGCCGAGCCCTCGGGAAAGCTGCGGAGCGGGCTCACCGAGCTCGGTCCGGGGGAGTCCTGGCTCGTGCAGCCGGTACCGCTCGACGACTCGGGACGGCTCTGGTCGCCCGGCATCCGCGACGGCGTCCGGCCCGGCAGCGACTTCCACCAGACCGAGTACTTCGGTCCGGTGCTCGGCATCATGCGTGCCGAGACGCTCGACCAGGCCCTCGCGATCCAGAACGGCACCGACTACGGGCTGACGGCGGGCATCCACTCGCTCGACACCGACGAGGTCGCGGACTGGATCGCCGGTGTCCAGGCCGGCAACCTGTCCGTCAACCGCGGCATCACCGGAGCGATCGTCCGCCGCCAGCCCTTCGGCGGGTGGAAGCGCTCAGCCGTCGGCACGGGAACGAAGGCCGGCGGGTCCATGTACGTCGCGACGCTCGGCCGGTGGCAGCCGATCCCGCGCACCGTGCACAAGAGCATCCAGCTGCACGGGCTGCCGCCACGGGTGACCGCGGTGATCGAGGCGGCCCGCAGCGGGCTGTCGTTCGAGGAGTTCGACCAGGTCCGCGCCGGTGCGCTCAGTGACGTCCGTGCGCGGGCGACGGAGTTCGGCGTCTCGCACGACCCCTCGGCGCTCGTGGTGCAGCGGAACGTGCTGCGCTGGCGTCCACAGTCCGTGATCGTGCGGCAGGCCGAGGGGGCCACGAGCGGGGACCTCGTCCGCGTGCTCGCCGCCGCGACCGCGGCCCGTGCCCATGTGCTGCTGAGCAGCGCTCGGCCGCTCCCCGGGCCGCTCACGCAGTTGCTCGCGTCGAGCCGGTCCCCGCTGGACGTCGTCGACCACCTGGTCGAGACCGACGAGGAGTTCCTGCGTCGGGCAGCGTCGGGCGAGGTCTTCCGCGAGACCTGGACGAGCGGCGAGGACGACACGCAGGATGCGCTCGAGACCGTGCTCGCGCAGGGGCAGGAGCCGCCCGCGCACACCGTGTTCGGTGGTCCGGGTGCGCGCATCCGGCTGGTCGGCGGCGACCCCCTCGCACTCGAGGAAGCCCTCGGCGCGAGCGTCGACGTGGCGATCCACGACGCCCCCGTCGTCGAGGCCGGGATCATCGAGATGCTGCCGTTCCTCCGCGAGCAGTCGGTGTCGATCACGGCGCACCGGTTCGGCGACCTGGACCCCGACCTGTCGGAGCTGCATGTCTGAGGACCGCACCCTGCACGCCGACGGCCTGTTCAACGGTCGCGACCTCGGCGGTCTGCCGCTGCAGGGCGGCGGGACGACCCCGGCCCGTCGCGTGTTCCGGTCGGAGAGCGTCGACCGTCTGACGGCCGACGGCTGGCAGGCACTGCACGACGCCGGCATCCGGACGGTCGTCGACCTGCGCGCGCCGTCCGAGACCGCGAAGGACACCGGGACCCGCCCGGACTGGATCACCACCGTGGTGATCGACCACGACGGCCTCGACGACGCCCCGTCGTTCTGGTCGGCCTACTGGGAGACCGGTCTGGTCGGCACCCCGCTGTACTACGGCCCGCACCTCGACGAGCTCCCGGAGCGCACCGGGTCCGTGCTGCGGGCGATCGCGCGGGCCGAACCGGGCGGTGTCCTGTTCCACTGTGCCGGCGGACGGGACCGCACCGGCATCATCGCGCTCGCGCTCCTGACGATCGCGGGCGTCGAGCCCGAGGCGATCGTGGCGGACTACCTCGTCACCGTCGACAACGCTCCGGCGCTGCTGGCGTCCATCGGCGTCCCGTCGAACGAGGCGAAGATCGAGGCCCTGTGCGCCGAGCACGGCACCACCGTCGCGGGCGCGTTCCGCGCTGCGCTCGACGGGTTCGACGTGGTGCGTTTCGTCGAGCGATCCGGTCTCGACGACGCCGACCTGGAGGCACTGCGCACGTTCCGCGCGGACGTCGCCTGACCGGTCGGTACGGCCCGGCGGGACGCCGCCGCACCGACCCGCTGGTCAGTCCTCGGTGTCGCCGGCTTCCTCGTCCTCGACGCCGGTCTCGTCCATGCGGTCGCGGAGGTGGTCGGCCATCGCGCCGGCGCCCTCGCCCGCGTGGTCGTGGTCGACCTGCTCGATGAGGCCGTGCAGCTTCTCGTGGTTCGTGGCCTCGGTGGCGCCGTCCATGACGGGCTCGGTCTGTTCGTGATCGCTCATGTCGCGGACGCTACGCCGTGCCCCATGGGCGTCAGGCTCCGGTGCGCGCTTCTCGGAGCGCGTCGTCCGTCGAGCGGTAGTGCAGCTCGACCGCCCCGCCGCTGAACGGCGTGGTCCCCACGAGCTCGAACACCGGCGTCGGCGCGGCCACCGGCAGCAGTGGCGATCCGGCGCCGAGCGCGATCGGCATCACCGTCACCCGGAGTTCGTCGAGCAGCCCGGCCTGCTGGTACTGCGCCGCGAGCAGGCCACCGCCGACGACCCACACGTCGCGCTCCCCGGCTGCCCGTTCGACGATCGCCTGGTGGTCCGCCACGGATCCCGACACGAAGTGCACCTCGGCGCCGTCCGGCACGGGCAGGTCGCGCGTCGTGAACACCCAGGTCGGCAGGTCAGGGTACGCCCAGGTGTCGTCGTGGGCGAGCAGCCACTCGTAGGTGGTCGACCCCATCACGATCGCGCCGACCCCTGCGAAGAAGCGGTCGTAGTGCTCCTGGAACGGCTCGAAGCCGAACTGCAGCAGCCAGTCGAGGTCGTCACCGGGTGCGGCCACGAACCCGTCGAGGGAGGAGGCGACGGAGTAGGTCGTGCTCATGTTCCCGACGCTAGCGACGACCCCCGACGCTGCGGCGTCGACCGGCCCCGTCACGGCCGGAACCGACGGCCGCGACCTCGGCGATCGCGAGTCCCGCGGAGATCCACAGTTGTCCGACGGCGAACCGTCGCCGGCGAGGGTCCGCGGCGAGCGGGACCATCGTCACGCCGTGCAGGGTGTCGACGACTGCACTGAGCGTGTGCGCATCGCCCGAGCCCGTCCGCCCGACGAGCACGGCCTGCGCGACCTGTCGCACGGCGAGCACGACGTCGAGCGCCGGGTTCGCACTCCCGCGGAACACCCGGACGGCGTGCCCGACCCCGATCGCGGCTCGGGCGATCTCGACCATCGTCGTCGTTCGGCTCATGTGCCCAGTCCACCGCACGCCGCCGGTGCGTCCGCACAGCGGCAGTCCCCGGCGCTCGCGGAGCATGATGGCCGGGTGGAGACCCGAGACCCCGAGACCGACGACCTCGCCGAGGAGGCACCGCCCGGCTGGGTCCTCCGTACCCCGACACGGTGGCGGGAGATCTGGCCCGTCCCGGTCATGGCCGTGCTCCTCGCCGCGGTGGAGGTCCTCGGCGGCATCGGGTTCGGGGGTGTGTTCGCCCTCGTCGTCGGGCTGACGGCCGCCGCGCTCACCACCGCCGGCGCCGTGGCGCTGTTCGTGACCAGCTGGCGCGCGTACGACGAGCAGACGGTCGAGGCCTCCTGGCGCGGTCACGTCACGCACGTGGTGGTCGCGGTGACGACCGGAGGTGTGGTCGCACTCGCCACCCTGCTGGTCGGCCTGCCGTTCGGCATGCTGTTCGGGCTCGTGGCGCTTCCGCTGACGCTCACTTCTGCGCGCGCCGTGCCCCGCTTCGACCACCTCGCGGTCATGTGGGCCTTCGGGGTGGTCGGTGCGATCTGTGCCACGCTCGCCGTCATCGGGCTCACCGTCGACGACGTCTCGCGGGTCCAGCGTCCCTCCTGGATCGCCGGTGGCGTCTTCGCGCTGTTCTCGGCGGTGATCGTCGTCCACCAGTTCCGAGCCGCAGCCCGCGCACCGCTCCGCTAGGCCGGCGTCAGCGCCCGAGCCCGAACCGGGTCACGACCCCGGGCGAGTACAGCACCGAGTCCGGCTCGAGCTCGGTCAGCGCGAACGGGAGCCCCGCGGCCCCGACCAGGTCGTCCCGCAGCGACACCACCGAAGCCCGGTGCAACGGCCACGACTCGTGCTCGTTCGGCCAGAAGCGCGTCCGGCCGAGCCGGTGCACGTGCATGCCCCACCGTGCCGTGAGGAACGTCTCGAGTGCCGTGGGCTCCGCGATCGGCGGCCCGGTCCGCACGTCGACGAGGGAGCGCAGGTGGGTCCCGTGCCGCCGCACCGCGTAGGCGACCCGGTCGGCCGCGGGCCGTCGCTGCTGCGCCACCGCCCACTTGTACGGCAGCCCGGTCGCCACGCGTGCGCCGACCGTCGGTGCGAGCTTGCCCGCGTCGAGCGACAGGAACACGACTCCGTGCTGCCCACGGTCGTCGACGGTGTAGACGCGCACGTTGACCTCGATGAAGTCGCCGACGCGGCCCACGGAGACCGGCGGGAACCGCGTGTCCGAGAACCGGAAGGCGATGAGGCCGACCCACGTGGTCGCGCCGTCGTCGACGCCGTCGACGCCGAGGGTGTCCGGCCGCGTGCCCGCCGGGAGCAGCGGGGCCACCGCCGACACGTCGACGCGCCAGTGCACGAAGACGACGTCCCGCCACGCCTGTTCGATCCAGGGGCGTCCGGTGAGGCCGGGGGCGACGGCCTGGAGGCGCGGATCGCCCCCGGTAGGCACGGTCGCGGTCACGGGGTGGTCGCCTCCGGCGCGATGTGCCCCGCCACGGGCGCGTCGTCCCACCCCTGCTGCGGGGTGTCGCAGGTCCCGCGGAACACGTACTGCGACGGGCGCTTCCGCTCGCTCGAGGTCCAGTCGATCGCGGGACGCCGGCGCTCGGGAGGCAGGTACCCGATCCGGTAGACGGCCATCAGTTCGAGCGACTCGGGGACGCGGAGCAGCCCCTCGATCTCCGCCCACGCGCCCGGGGTCTCCATCGGGAAGGACACGAACTGGATCCCGAGACCGAGCTCGGTGGTGGCGAGCCAGATGTTCTCCATCGCCGCCCCCATGCTGAACACCGAGTAGAAGCCGGAGAGCTCCTCCTTCCGGTACTCGTGCCGGTCGAGCATCACCCCGAGCAGCAGCGGCGACCCGGCCACGAGCCTCCGGTTCTCCTCGCCGAGCGTGTGCGGCACCCGGAGCGTGTTCATCAGGAGCTGCCCGCGCTTCGTGAACACCTGCTTCGTGAACGGCTTGAGCGGGCCCGGGAGCTTGTCGAACAGCATGCCGTCGCGGCGCTCGTCCATCTCGGCCTGCGAGAACCGGAAGTACGGGCGGTACCGCTCGAAGAACGTGCCCTCGGCCATGGTCCTGGTCATCGACGAGCCGCTGATCTCGGCGACGCGGTCGATCGTCGCCCGCTCCTCGACCAGGACGAACCGCCACGGCTGGCTGTTGAGCTGCGACGGCGCTCGCCCTGCCAGCTCCATGAGCAACCGCTGGTGCTCCTCGGAGACCGGGTCGGGCAGGAACGCCCCGTTGGTGGTGCGCCGTCGTCGGATCGCCTCGAAGAGCTCCACTGCTGTCCTCCCCGCGGTCAGCGCCGGAACAGCACCGCCCCCAGGTAGGACGGCGCAGCGGCGACCGCGACTCTCCAGTGTGCTCCGGAGCGCGGGTTCGTGCGTGGGGCGACCGCGAGGGGCACGAGCGCGGGCAGCAGGAAGAGCGCCGATCGGTCGCGTGTCCACACCGGGGTCGTCGCCGCGACACCCGTCAGCGTGGCGGTCACGACGAACAGACCGTGGTGGACGACCCGGAGCTTCTTCGTGCGGATGAGCCGCACCGCGACGGCGGTGCCCCAGGCGCAGTTCGCGACGTAGGCGAGGCCCGCAGCGGTGACCAGAAGGCGGGCCGTGCGCGATCCCGTGGGAGGCGATCCGTTCCTCCAGGCCGACTTCCGTCCCATGGAGGCGAACCTACGCGTTCGCGCGCCCCGCGTCATCCGACCGGATCACGCTGTGGAATACGACATGTCGGAGAATGGGGTCATGACCACGACCGCAGCCAGGCCCACGTCGCTCCCGACCACCGAGCGGTTCCGGTTCGTCGACGTGCTCCGGGGGTTCGCTCTGCTCGGCATCCTCTTCGTCAACGCCGTCGACATCTCGCACGTCGGCGGCAGTTGGATCGAGGCGCACCGGACCGCGCTGCCGGGCGACCCGCTGCGTGACGTGCTGTACGCGACGACGCAGACGCGGTTCGTCCCGATCTTCAACACCCTGTTCGGCGTCAGCCTGTTCTTCGTGCTCTCCGGTGCCAGGGCCCGCGCCCCGCGTCCCTGGCTCGTGATGGTTCGCCGGCTCGTCGGGTTGGTCGCCATCGGCGCACTGCTGATGCTCGTCTACCCGGGCAACGTGCTCACCGAGTACGGCGTCGCGGGCCTCGTCGTGCTCCCCGTCGTCCTGTTGACGCCGCGGTGGGTGACGCTCGCGTCCGGCCTCCTCCTCACGGCGGCGGCGTACGCGATCACCGGTGGCGGCCTCGCCGCGACGCCGGGACTCATGCTGCTCGGTGCCGGACTCGCTGCGTACGGCGTGCCCAGGGTGCTCGGGGCCGCCGGTCGCGGTGTCGCGACGGTGTTCGTCGCGGCGAGCATCGCGAGCGTGCCGCTGCTCTGGGCGCAGCTCGCAGAGGGCGGCGGCGACCCACGGTTCTCCACGATCGGTGGAACGGCCGGTATCGTCATGGCGGTGGCCTACACGACCGGACTCGCCCTGTTGTGGAAGACCCCTGCGCGACGGGCGCTCGCCGCGTTCTTCGAACCGCTCGGCCGGATGGCGCTGACGAACTACGTCGTCGCGGCCGTCGTGTTCGCGCTGGCCGGGGTGGTCGTGGACTTCCGGACGATGACGTCGATCCTGCCGGTCGTGCTCATCGGTGCGGTGCTGATCGTGCTGCAGTCGGTCTGCAGCCGCCTCTGGCTCGGACGCTTCGCGTACGGCCCGGTCGAGTGGCTCTGGCGGACGGCGACCTGGATGCGCACGGCGCCCTGGCGGGTCCGCCGATGACCCTCTCGGTGATCGTCGGGTACGTCGTCGCCGCCGCCTTCCTCGGGCTCTACGTGCACGCCCGCACGCGGGACGCCCGGATGCTCCGCAACGGCGTCTTCCTCACGATCGCCGTCCTGCTGGCGCTCACCACCACCGCGGGACTGCTCGCCAGGACCGTCCCCGCGGCGGCGGTCGTGCTCGGCCTGCTCGCGTCCCTCGCGCCGCTCGCGATCCTGGTGCTCGGCGTGTTCCTCATCGCGAACGGTGTGCTCATGCTCCGACGCGAGGGACGCAGCCTCGGCAACCTGCTCTCGCTCGTGCTCGGGGTGGTCGTCATCGTGCTGCCGTTGGCCGTCGTCGCCGGGTACGTGGTGCTGACCAGCTACCGGGAGCCGCCGGTCTGGCTCATCGTGCTCGCGAGCGCCGGGTTGCTGGCGGTGCTGCTCTCTCTGTACGCCGCCGGGACCTTCGTCGCGTTCGGTCTGTACGCCGTCGTCTACGCCCGGCTGCGTCACACCGGGTCTCCCGACGCGGTGATCGTCCTCGGCTCCGGTCTCGTGCACGGCGACGTCCCGCCGCTCCTGCGGAGCCGGCTCGACCGCGCCGTCGCCGTCTACCGCGCCGCACCGGCGGGACGGCGTCCGGTCCTGGTGCCCTCCGGCGGTCAGGGGCCGGACGAGCCGCGACCCGAGGGTGAGGCGATGGCGGAGTACCTCGTGGCGCAGGGCGTCGACCCAGCCGACGTCGTGCCGGAGACGGCGTCACGGAACACGCGGCAGAACCTCGAGTTCTCGATGGCACTGCTCACCGAACGCGGACGCACCGACCGGGTGCTCGTGACGACGAACAACTACCACGTGCTGCGGGCCGCGGTGCTCGCGCGGAAGACCGGGTCGAGCGCGCAGGTCATCGGCTCCCGGACGGCGCCGTACTACGTGCCGAGCGCGTTCCTCCGCGAGTACCTGGCCGTCGTGGTCGAGCACCGGTGGCTCAACCTCGTCGCTTGCGTGCCGCTGGTGCTCCTCGCCGCCTACGCCCTGTGGTCGGGGCTGGTGGGCGCCGGTTCCTGACGCAGTGCGGTCCGGTGTCCTCCGGGCGGCGCTCGGTCAGGGCGTCTCGCGCGAGACGAGCTTGGAGAGCACGATCGCGGAACGGGTGTGGTCGACCTGCGGAGCGAGGCGGACCTTGTCGAGGGCTTCCTCGAGGGCGGAGAGGTCCTTCGAGCGCATGTGCACGACGGCGTCGGCGCTGCCCGTGACCGTGCCGGCGTCGATGACCTCGGGGACGGTGTCGAGCAGGGAGCGCAGTTCGTCGGGGGAGACCGTGCCGCGGCAGTAGAGCTCCACCCAGGCCTCGGTGCCGCGGTCCTCCACGGCGGGGTCCACCTTGATCGTGAAGCCCTGGATCACCCCGTCGCCGACGAGCCGGTCGACGCGGCGCTTCACGGCGGAGGCCGAGAGTCCGACCACCGACCCGATGTCGCCGTAGCCGGCGCGGGCGTTCTCCCGGAGCTGGTCCAGGATGCGGTGGTCGAGCGAATCCATTGGACCCATGCTACGCGGAGTTGTTGCACGACCGGTGGGTTCCGCGCACGAAACGTGCGCGCCCCGAACGGGTGTCACGGTGTTTCGCGATCCGTTGCTGCACTGGTCGGACGGTTCGTGCGAGGATCGGTCTCGGCGTCGACCTGGTCCGCTACGGCGAGTGAGCCTGCATCTCGCCGGAGCACTTCACCCCGTTCCGTTTCGGTTCCTGGCAGGCTCGGGCCCCGGTCCCTCCAGGAGGACTGATGTCGAACACCGCACCCTCGACCACCGATGCACCGGCCCGTACCGCGACCAAGCGGACGATCCTGATGTGCAAGCCGGACTTCTACACGGTGAGCTACCGGATCAACCCGTGGATGCACCCCGAGGACCCGACCGACACGTCGAAGGCCGTCCAGCAGTGGCAGTCGCTCGTCGACGTGTACGAAGGACTCGGCTTCGACATCTCGTACATCGAGCCGATCGACGGCCTGCCCGACATGGTCTACGCGGCCAACGGCGGCTTCGTGCTCGACGGCATCGCCTACGGCGCGAAGTTCCAGTACCCCGAGCGCCAGCCCGAGGGCCCCGCGTACATGGAGTGGTTCGCCGCGAACGGCCTGACCGTCGCCGACCCCGAGCAGACCAACGAGGGCGAGGGCGACTTCCTGCTCGTCGGGAACACCATCTTCGCCGGCACCGGTTTCCGCTCGGACAGCACCTCGCACGAGGAGCTCGCCGGGATCTACGGCCGCGAGGTCGTCACGCTCAAGCTGATCAACCCGAGCTTCTACCACCTCGACACCGCCATCGCCGTGCTCGACCCCGAGCCTTCCTCGGACGGAACCAGCAACATCGCGTACCTCGAGAGCGCCTTCGACGAGCCGTCGCTGGCCATCCTGCGTGAGCGCTTCCCGGACGCGATCATCGCGACCGAGGAGGACGCCTCGATCCTCGGCCTGAACTCGTACTCCGACGGGTACAACGTCGTGATCGCCTCCCGCGCCACCACGTTCGCGTCGCAGCTCCGGGAGAAGGGCTACAACCCGATCGGCGTCGACCTGTCCGAGCTGCTGCTCGGCGGCGGCGGCGTGAAGTGCTGCACGCTCGACCTGCACCCCGTCGGCACCGGCAACTCGGTGGCGCGGTCCTGATGGGCACCGCTCTCGGGAAGGCGACCGCTGCGGCGCTCGCCGTCGAGGACGGCTCCCTGGCGCACAACTACAGCCCACTGCCCGTCGTCATCGCCTCGGGCGACGGCGCATGGGTGACCGACGTCGACGGCAAGCGCTACCTGGACGGCCTCGCCGCGTACTCCGCCGTGAACTTCGGCCACGGCAACCCGCGGCTGCTCGACGCCGCCCGCGCACAGATCGACCGGGTCACGCTGACCTCGCGTGCGTTCGTGAACGACCAGCTCGGCCCGTTCGCCGCGTCGCTCGCCGCGCTGACGGACACCGAGCTGGTGCTCCCGATGAACACCGGTGCCGAGGCCGTCGAGTCCGCGATCAAGGTGTCGCGTGCCTGGGGCTACCGGGTGAAGGGGGTCCCCGCGGGGCAGGCGACGATCGTCGTCGCGTCCGGGAACTTCCACGGCCGGACCACGACCATCGTGTCGTTCTCGGACGACCCCGTGGCGCACGACGACTTCGGCCCGTACACGCCGGGGTTCCGCACGGTGCCCTACGGCGACGCTGCGGCGCTGCGCGAGGCGATGGACGAGACCGTCGTCGCCGTGCTGCTCGAACCGATCCAGGGCGAGGGCGGCGTCGTGATCCCGCCGGCGTCGCACCTGCCCGCCGTCCGGGAGATCTGCGACGAGTTCGGCGCGCTGTTCGTCGCCGACGAGATCCAGTCCGGCCTCGGTCGCACCGGCCACACCCTCGCGGTGCAGCGCGTCGGCGTCCGTCCCGACCTGATCACGCTCGGCAAGGCGCTCGGCGGCGGCATCGTCCCGGTGTCCGCGGTCGTGGGCTCGCGCGACGTCCTCGGCGTGCTGCGTCCCGGTGAGCACGGGTCCACGTTCGGCGGCAACCCGCTCGCGGCGGCCGTTGGCTCGGAGGTCGTGGCGATGCTCGGGGAGGGCACGTTCCAGCAGCGGGCCCTCGACGGCGAACCCCTCCTGCGCGGACTGCTCGACGACCTCGTCGGTCGCGGGGTCGTGTCGCACCGCGTCGCCGGACTCTGGGCCGGGATCGACATCGACCCCGCGCTCGGCACCGGGAAGCAGATCTCGCAGGACCTCGCCGACCGCGGGGTGCTCGTGAAGGACACGCACGGGTCGACGATCCGGTTCGCGCCGCCGCTCGTCGTGACCGACGACGAGATCCGCCTGGCGATCGGGACGCTGTCCGAGGTGCTCGCCGCGCGCTGAGGCCGCTCGTCGAGGCCGCTCGTCGACTGAGCAGAAATCGTCGGGTCCGTTCGCGGCACCCGACGATTTCTGCTCAGTGGACGCTGCGTCAGACCGCCCAGCGGGCCGCCAGCTCGTCCATCAGGGCGTCCAGACGCTCGTCGACGACCTGCGCGTCGGGGTTCGCCTCGAACCAGGCGATCACCTCGCGCACCCCGTGCCGGTACGGCGTGCGAGGCCGGTACCAGGGCACGAGCGCCCGGACCTTGCTGTTGTCGAACACCGAACTGTTCGCCTTGTCGCCGAGGAGCGCCGCGCCCCACTCCGGGTCCGCCGCGTTGATCGCGTCCGCCGGCACGTGCACGATCCGCAGATCGGAGACCCCCGCCGCTGCGGCGATCTCCTGCGCGATGGCGTTCCACGTCGGTGCCTCGTCGCTCGTGATCGTGAACGCCTCGCCGATCGCCTCGCCGCGGTCGAGCAGCCCCGTGAACCCGACCGCGAAGTCCCGGCTGTGCGTGAGCGTCCACAGCGAGCTGCCGTCGCCCGTGATGATGATCGGCTTCCCCGCCCGCATGCGTGCGACCGCAGTCCACCCACCCGTGAGCGGCAGCTTCGTCTCGTCGTAGGTGTGCGACGGCCGCACGATCGTCACCGGGAAGTCCTGCTCCCGGTACGCCTCCATCAGCAGTTCCTCACACGCGATCTTGTCGCGCGAGTACTGCCAGTACGGGTTCTTCAGCGGCGTCGACTCCGTGATCGGCAGGTGCGTCGCCGGCGTCTGGTACGCCGAGGCCGAGCTGATGAAGACGTACTGCCGGGTCCGGCCCGCGAAGTACTCGACGTCGGCCTGCACCTGGTCCGGGGTGAAGGCGATCCAGTTCACGACGGTGTCCCACTTCCGGTCGCCGAGAGCGTCCGCGAGTGCGCCGCGGTCCGAGACGTCGGCCTGGAGGCGCGTCACGCCCTCAGGGATCGGCCTGCCCCCGGTGGTCCCCCGGTTGAGCACGGTCACGTCGAACCCCTGCTCGACGGCTTCGCGGACGCACGAGGCGCTGATGACCCCGCTGCCGCCGATGAACAGCACGCTCGGTCCCGACATGGATGCTCCTTCGCTCCCGGCGGTGCACCACTGCACCGCAACCCCTCCGATCCTGCACCTACCCGTCCGTGTGCAGTCGCCGACGGTGTGCAAGACTCGACGGGTAGACCCTGGAACGATCACTGGCCACGGCCACATCGCCGGGGTTTCGTCGTGTCGCCCGCTGAGTCGCCGGCTGACCACCGCGACTACCGTCGCCCGCGGAGCCGCACCGACGCGGCCACGACAGGAGTGACACGCACATGGAGTACCGCTACCTCGGCAACTCGGGCCTCAAGGTCTCCGAGATCACCTACGGCAACTGGCTCACCCACGCCTCCCAGGTCGAGAACGACGCCGCGATCGCCTGCGTCCGGGCAGCGCTCGACGTCGGCATCTCGACGTTCGACACCGCCGACGTCTACGCGAACACCGGCGCCGAGACCGTCCTCGGTGAAGCGCTGAAGGGGGAGCGGCGGCAGTCGCTCGAGATCGCGACGAAGGTGTTCGGCCCGACCGGTCCGAAGGGCCACAACGACACCGGGCTGAGCCGGAAGCACATCCTCGAGTCCATCAACGGCTCACTCGAGCGGCTGCAGACCGACTACGTCGACCTGTACCAGGCGCACCGGTTCGACTACGAGACCCCGCTCGAGGAGACGATGATGGCGTTCGCCGACGTCGTCCGGCAGGGCAAGGCGCTGTACATCGGCGTGAGCGAGTGGACGGCCGAGCAGTTGCGCGCTGGCCACGAGCTCGCCGACGACCTCGGCGTGCAGCTCATCTCCAACCAGCCGCAGTACTCCGCGCTCTGGCGGGTCATCGAGGGCGAGGTCGTCCCGACGTCCGAGGAGCTCGGCGTCTCGCAGATCGTCTGGTCCCCGATCGCCCAGGGTGTCCTGACGGGGAAGTACCAGCCGGGTCAGCCGCTCCCCGAGGGCTCGCGCGCCACCGACGACAAGGGTGGCGCGAACATGATCAAGCGGTTCATGCGCGACGAGGTGCTCACCGCGGTGCAGGACCTGCAGCCGATCGCCGACGAGCTGAACCTGTCGATGGCACAGCTCGCCGTCGCGTGGGTGCTGCAGAACCAGAACGTGGCGTCGGCGATCATCGGCGCCTCGCGACCGGAGCAGGTGCACGACAACGCCGGCGCTGCCGGAGTGGCGATCCCCGCCGAACTGCTGTCCCGCATCGACGACGCCCTCGGCTCGGTCGTCGAGCGCGACCCGGCGAAGACGCAGGAGAGCAGCCCGAAGACCCGCGAAGCGTAGCCCGGCCGCGAAAGCCTGCCCGCGAAAGCCCGCCCGCGAAGCACCGGTGCCGGTGCGTCGAACACCGTCATGTGGCGGTGCGACGTACAAGCACCGGTGTTTTGCGGATCAGGGGGCGGGCCTCGGAAACGCAAAAGAGCCCCTCACTCTCGTGAGGGGCTCTTCACCGTGGCTGGACACGGCATCGATCCGTGGACCTTTCGATTTTCAGTCGAACGCTCTACCAACTGAGCTATCCAGCCGTGGCGACCCTGACGGGACTTGAACCCGCGACCTCCGCCGTGACAGGGCGGCACGCTAACCAACTGCGCTACAGGGCCATGTTGTGTTGTGTCTTGCTCGGTAGTGCTCTGCTTGCTTGCTCACCCTGTGAAGAGTGACCCCAACGGGATTCGAACCCGTGCTGCCGCCGTGAAAGGGCGGTGTCCTAGGCCACTAAACGATAGGGCCGCAAGCGGTGCTTCGCGCTACCGATGGACAAGCATACGGATGCCCCGCGGGTTTCACAAATCGGCGGCCGTCCCCGCGGAATCCCCGGCGTGTCGCGGTGTCCGTGCCGGTGTGCAGGGCTTCACTCACCGTGGGGCTCCAGGTCCCGATTCGTGCTGTCGGTGTCCGGATGCGAGCATCGTCGTCGGCCCGTGCCCCTCGTGCGAGGGGGTGTGCGGGCGTGACACCTGTTGTTACTGTTGCGTTTGTTAACAGTGTTACGTGCGTGAGCCTTGCCGCGCTGTTACGAAATCGAGATACATGTCGACCTCACCATCGCTGTCACTCCGCCCCCGTCCCCGCCGCCGCTTCATCGCCGCCGCGGTCGCCGTCGCGCTCACCGCCGGCACCCTCGCGGCCCTCGCTCCGATGACGTCGGCCAGCGCGGCGTCCTACCCGAGCTGGTCGGACGTCCAGAAGGCGAAGGCGTCCAAGTCGGCGCAGCAGGCCAAGGTCAGCGAGATCAAGGCGCTCATCGCCGACCTCACGACGAAGGCGTCGGCGGCGAAGCGATCCGCCGAGGCGGCCGGCACGGCGTACCAGACGGCGCAGACGAAGTACGACGACGCGACCCTCACCCAGCAGAAGCTGCAGTCGCAGGCGGACGACGCCGAGAAGACCGCGGCCGCGTCGGAGGAGCAGGCCGGCCAGCTCGCCGCGCAGCTCGGTCGGGCGAGCGCCAACGACGTGACGACGGACATCCTCACGCACCCCTCGAAGTCGGGTGACCTGCTCTACGAACTCGGCGCCATGTCGAAGCTGAGCGAGCAGGCCGACGGCATCTACTCGCAGGCGACGCAGGACCGCGGTGTCGCCCAGGGCCTCGCCGACAAGGCCGACCTGGCGAAGAACGCCCTCGGCAAGCTCGCCGACGCGGCGCAGCAGAAGATGCAGGCGGCGCAGTCCGCCGCCGACGCAGCACAGACCGCCGTCGACGCACAGGGCGACAACCAGGCCCGGCTCGAGGCGCAGCTCACCCTCCTCACCAGCAACGAGGCGAACGTCGAGGCGAAGTACAACAAGGGCGTCCAGGTCGAGAAGGCGCGGCAGGCGGCCCTCGCGGCAGCAGCGGCCAAGGCGGCGGCCACGAACTCCGGCGGCACCGGCGGTGGCGCTGCGAACTCCTCCGGCTGGGTGCGTCCTTCCGGCGGGTACCAGACGAGCCCCTTCGGCTACCGCGTCGACCCGTACACGCACTACCGCGCACTGCACGCCGGTGTGGACCTCGCGCCCGCCTGCTACGCACCGATCTACGCGGCCCACTCCGGCACGGTGACGTTCGCCGCGAACGGTGGCGGCTACGGCAACGAGGTCGTGCTCGACAACGGCGGCGGGATCTCCACCGCCTACGGGCACATCGTCGACGGCGGCATCCTCGTGTCCGTCGGCCAGCACGTCAGTGCCGGCCAGCAGATCGCGAAGATCGGCTCGACCGGTTGGTCGACCGGGTGCCACCTCCACTTCGAGACCCGGGTGAACGGTTCCGCCGTCGACCCGGTCCCCTTCATGGCAGCGCGGGGGATCTCGGTATGACCGTGTGCGCGCCCGAAAGGCCCTGAACGCCGTGAAGCACTCCGCTCGCACCCTCTCCTGCGGGATGGCGGTGGTCGCCGTCCTCGGGATCGGCCTCTCCGTCGTGATCGCCGGCCCCGCCCAGGCGGCACCGTCCGCCCCGAGCTGGGACGACGTGCGAGCGGCGAAGGCGGACACCGCCCAGGCGCAGTCCACGGTCGACGAGCTGAGCGACCGCCTGCAGACGCTGCAGGACGCGGCCGACCGCGCGCAGGTCGTCGAGCTGCAGGCCGGGCAGAAGTACGCCCTCGCGTCGTCCGAGCAGCAGGACGCGCAGGCGACCCTCGACGACCTCACGGCCCAGGCGAAGCGGGCGAAGAGCAAGGCGGACGACTCGGCGAAGCAGGTCGCCGGGCTCGTGGTCGAGCTCTCGCGCACCGGTGGCGGTGACCTGTCGACGACGATGCTCATCGACGCGCAGGACTCGAAGGACCTGCTCTACCGCGTCGGCACGATGTCGCACCTGTCCGAGCGATCCGCCACCGTGCTCGCCCAGGCGCGGGCGGACCAGAACACCGTCGACTCGATCGCCGCGCAGCAGACCTCGGCGACGACTGCGCTCGCCAAGGCCACGGACGCCACGAAGCGCGCGCTGGACGACGCGAACGACACGGCTTCGTCCGCACAGGCCCGCGTCCAGAAGGAGCAGGAGCAGCAGGACGAGGTCCTCCAGCAGCTCGCATTCCTCAAGGGCACGAGCGTCGCCACGGAGACCGCGTACTGGAACGCGCAGCAGGCGAAGCAGGCCGAGGCGCAGCTCGCGTCCCAGACCACGACGACCGGCGGCACCACCTCCACGACGCCCAGCACGGGCACGGGCACGGGCACCGCACCCACCAACCCCGGCACCGCACCCACGAACCCCGGCGCGGGCACGGGGACCCCCGCGAAGCCGAGCACCCCGAGCACACCCGCCAAGCCCAGCACCCCGAGCACCCCCGCCAAGCCGAGCACGCCGGTCACCACGCCGACGACGCCTACGGCCCCGACGACCCCCACCGCGCCGAGCACCCCGTCCAAGGCCGCCGGCGCGATCGCCTACGCCCGTGCGCAGATCGGCGACGCCTACGTCTTCGGCGGCGCCGGCCCGAACCAGTGGGACTGCTCCGGCCTCGTGATGATGGCGTACAGCTCGCAGGGCATCGCGACCGGTGGGCACAACGTCGTCTGGCAGTACAACTACTTCAAGTCGATCGGCCGCCTCGTGCCGCTGTCGCAGCGCCAGCCGGGCGACATCCTCTTCTACTCGTCGAACGGCAGCGTCTCCGGGGCGTACCACGACTCGATCGTGACGGGCTACGGCACCATGGTCGAGGCGGCGAACCCGCAGCGCGGCGTGCTCGAGCGGGCGATCTGGACCCCGAGCCAGCTCCTGCCGTACGTGGCACGACCGAGCGGCTCGCTCTAGCCGGACTGCGCCCCGCAACGAACAACGCGCCCCGTCGGAACGGGGCGCGTTGTTCGTTGCGGGGCGCGAACGCCCGGACGGGCGGGCGCGAACGCCCGACCGCAGGCGGTCAGTGACCGGCGGGCACGTACGCGGCCTGGCCGGCCGTGACGATCGCCTCGGCCTCGGCGGCGTCGCCCCAGCCCTCGGCCTTGACCCACTTGTTCGGCTCGAGGTCCTTGTAACGCTCGAAGAAGTGCGCGATCTCGGCCTTCGTCTGCTCGTCGACGTCCGAGATGTCCTGGATGTGCGCCCAGCGGGGGTCCTTCGCGGGCACCACGAGGACCTTCGCGTCGTTGCCGGCCTCGTCGCTCATCTTGAAGACGCCGACCGGGCGGACCTTGACGCCCACACCGGGGAAGGTCGGGTACTCGAGGAGCAGCAGTGCGTCCACGGGGTCACCGTCGTCGGCCAGGGTCTTCTCGAAGAACCCGTAGTCGGTGGGGTAGACGAACGAGGTGAACAGCACGCGGTCGAGGTACACGCGACCGGTCTCGTGGTCCACCTCGTACTTGTTGCGGCTGCCCTTGGGGATCTCGACGACGACGTCGTACGCGGCCATGTTGCGCTCCTGGTCTCTCGGCTGGAAGAAAGCGCGGCTAACGTTACCGGGTGAACACTCCGCGTCCCCGGCTCGACCCCGCGGTCGCCGACACCCGTCGCGCGGTCCGAACCCTGCTCGCGCAGGCGCTCGAGGACCGCACGGTGCGCCCCGGGGACCTCGTGCTCGTCGCGCTGAGCGGCGGACCGGACTCGCTCGCGCTCGCCGCGGCCACCGCGTTCGAGGCGCCCAAGCAGGAACTGCGAGCAGGGGCAGTGGTCGTCGACCACGCGCTCCAGGCGGGTTCCGAGGCGGTGGCGAGCCGCGCCTCCAGGCAGGCATCAGCGCTGGGACTCGCACCGGTGACGGTCCGTCGGGTCGCCGTCGGTTCCGAAGGGGGCCCAGAAGGGGCCGCCCGGGAGGCACGCCACGCGTCGATCGCACAGGTCGCGTCGGAGACGGGGTCGGCCCTCGTGGTCTTCGGCCACACCCTCGACGACCAGGCCGAGTCGGTCCTGCTGGGCCTCGCCCGCGGGAGCGGGCCGGACTCGCTGTCCGGCATGGCGCCGCTGACGCGACGCGACACGGGTCCCGCCTACGGGCGGCCGCTGCTCGGCGTCCGCCGGCACACGACGCGACAGGCGTGCGCGGCCGCCGGACTTGCGCCGTGGGACGACCCGCAGAACGACGACCCGGCGTTCACGCGCGTCCGGGTGCGGAACACCCTCATGCCGGCGCTCGAGCGCGAGCTCGGCGGCGGCGTCCCAGAGGCCCTGGCACGGACGGCCGACCAGCTGCGCGAGGACTCCGCGGCGCTCGACCACTTCGCCGAGGAGATGGCAGAGGACCTCGCCGAGCACTCCGAGGCCGGCATCTCGCTGTCCGTCCGGGAGCTCGCGGCCAACCCGCCGGCCCTGCGGCAGCGACTCGTGCGCCTGGCGGTCGAGAGCGAGTTCGGCGTGACGCTCTCCCGCGTGCAGACCCTCGAGGTGTGCCGGCTCGTCACCGACTGGAGCGGACAGGGCCCGATCGACCTCCCGGGCGTGCAGGCGTCCCGCTCGGGCGACCGTCTGGCGTTCAGCGCCGGTTAGGCTGGGGTGGTGGAACTCTCCGACGTCCAGGCAGACCTGTCCGAAGTCCTCTTCACCCCCGAGCAGATCGACGACAAGCTCGCCGAGCTCGCCGCGGTGGTCGACGCCGACTACGCCGGGCGTGACCCGCTGCTCGTCGGTGTCCTCAAGGGTGCCGTCATGGTGATGGCCGACTTCTCGCGCCACCTCAAGATGCAGGCCCGGATGGACTGGATGGCGGTGTCGTCGTACGGCTCCGGCACGAAGTCGTCCGGTGTGGTCCGCATCCTCAAGGACCTCGACACCGACCTGCACGGGCGCGACGTCCTCATCGTCGAGGACATCATCGACTCCGGTCTGACCCTGTCGTGGCTCAAGCAGAACCTCGAGTCGCGCGGTGCCGCGAGCGTCGAGATCGTCGCCCTGCTCCGCAAGCCCGAGGCCGCCAAGGTCAAGGTCGACGTGAAGTACGTGGGCTTCGACATCCCCGACGAGTTCGTGGTCGGGTACGGCTTGGACTACGACGAGCGCTACCGCAACCTGCGCGGTGTCGGCGTGCTCGCGCCCCACGTCTACAGCTGATCCTGTCGGCGGGTGGAGTTCGCCCGCAGAGGACACCCATTCTCGCCACAGAATCGCGGCCGTATGCTGATCAGCACGCAACTTCGGCAGAGAAAGGTGTCGGGCGCTCTGCCCGGATCACATGGACTTCAAGCGCATCCTTCGCGGGCCGTACATCTACGTGCTGATCGCGATCGTGGGGATCTGGATCGGCTGGGCTGTGATCAGCCAGTCCGGTACGCAGCAGATCGACACGCAGAAGGGCCTCGAGCAGCTCTCCGACGGCAAGGTCTCCTCCGTGGTGGTGAACTCCACCGAGCAGCGGGTCGACCTCACCCTGAAGGACGGCAACGCGCACGAGCAGTTCTACTACTCGACGCCCCGCGGTGAAGAGGTCATCCAGGCCGTCAACGACGCGAACCTGCCCAAGGGCTACAACGACACCGTCCAGCAGGGGAACTGGTTCCTCTCGCTGCTCGGCATCATCCTGCCGTTCCTGATCATCGGTGCCCTGTTCTGGTTCCTCCTGTCGAGCGCCCAGGGCGGCGGCTCGAAGGTCATGCAGTTCGGCAAGTCCCGGGCGAAGATGAACAACAAGGAGAACCCGCAGGTGTCGTTCGCCGACGTCGCGGGCTCCGACGAGGCGATCGAGGAACTCCACGAGATCAAGGAGTTCCTCAAGGAGCCGGCGAAGTTCCAGGCCGTCGGCGCGAAGATCCCGAAGGGCGTGCTGCTGTACGGCCCTCCTGGAACGGGCAAGACCCTGCTCGCCCGCGCCGTCGCGGGAGAGGCCGGTGTGCCGTTCTACTCGATCTCCGGTTCGGACTTCGTCGAGATGTTCGTCGGTGTCGGTGCGAGCCGCGTCCGTGACCTCTTCGAGCAGGCCAAGCAGAACTCGCCCGCCATCGTCTTCATCGACGAGATCGACGCCGTGGGTCGACACCGTGGCGCCGGTATCGGCGGCGGCAACGACGAGCGCGAGCAGACGCTCAACCAGCTCCTCGTCGAGATGGACGGCTTCGACGGCAAGACGAACGTCATCCTCATCGCCGCGACGAACCGTCCCGACGTCCTCGACCCCGCACTGCTGCGTCCGGGCCGCTTCGACCGCCAGATCGGTGTCGACGCCCCGAGCCTGCAGGGCCGCAAGCAGATCCTCGAGGTGCACGCGAAGGGCAAGCCGCTCGCCGCGAGCGTCGACCTCGAGCTCCTCGCCCGCAAGACGCCGGGCTTCACCGGCGCCGACCTGGCGAACGTGCTGAACGAGGCCGCGCTGCTCACCGCCCGGTCGAACGCGCAGCTCATCGACAACCGTGCCCTGGACGAGGCCGTGGACCGCGTGATGGCCGGCCCGCAGCGCCGCACGCGCATCATGTCCGACCAGGAGCGCCTCATCACGGCGTACCACGAGGGCGGTCACGCGCTCGCGGCGGCGGCGATGCGCCACACCGACCCGGTCACGAAGATCACGATCCTGCCGCGTGGCCGTGCCCTCGGGTACACGATGGTGCTCCCGCTCGAGGACAAGTACTCCGTCACCCGCAACGAGCTGCTCGACCAGCTCACCTACGCCATGGGTGGTCGCGTCGCCGAGGAGATCGTCTTCCACGACCCGACCACGGGCGCGTCGAACGACATCGAGAAGGCCACCGGCACCGCGCGCAAGATGGTCACCGAGTACGGCATGAGCCGCGCGGTCGGTTCCGTCAAGCTCGGCTCCGGGTCGAGCGAGCCGTTCGTTGGTCGTGACATGAGCGGCGGCACCGGACGCGACTACTCGGAGAACATCGCCGAGACGGTCGACGCCGAGACCCGTGCCCTGCTCGAGGCCGCGCACGACGAGGCCTACCAGGTGCTCAACGACAACCGGGACATCCTCGACCGCCTGGCCGGTGAGCTCCTCGAGAAGGAGACGCTGGACGCACCGGAGCTCGTGGAGATCTTCAAGGACGTCCGCAAGCTGCCGGAGCGCCCGCAGTGGCTCTCCAGCGACAAGCGTCCGGTGAGCAACCTGCCCGCGATCGAGGTGCCCGGCAAGGCCGCCTCCACCGCGGCCGAGCACTCCGACACCGAGTCGTCGAAGCCCCGTCGCCGTCCCTTCGGCAACCCGGGTATCGCCCCCGCGTAGGCCGGCATGACCGACCTGCCGACGAGGCGGTCGCGTCGGCTCGCCGCGGTGAGCCAGGCGTCGACCGCTGCCGCACACGAGTCGACCGGTCGACGGCGGGACCGCCACCGCGGGACCTCCGTCGACCAGCGCACCCGCGTGATGGGCATCCTCAACGTCACGCCGGACTCGTTCAGCGACGGCGGGCTGCACCAGACGTACGACGCCGCGGTGCAGCACGCCCGGGAGCTCGTGGCGGGCGGGGCGGACATCGTCGACGTCGGCGGTGAGTCCACCCGGCCCGGCTCCGAGCGCGTGCCCGTCGAGGTCGAGCAGGAACGCGTGCTGCCGGTCGTGCGGGAACTCGTCGCCGAGGGCATCACGGTGAGCGTCGACACGATGAACGCCGCAACCGCCGAACGGTCGGTCGAGCTCGGCGCCGCGATCGTCAACGACGTGTCCGGTGGCCTCGCCGACCCGGACATGGCCCGCGTCGTCCGGGACACCGGTGCCGGCTTCGTCGTCATGCACTGGCGTGGGCACAGCGACCGGATGTACCGGAACGCCGAGTACGCGCACGCCGTCGACGAGGTTCGGCGCGAGGTCGAACTCCGCGTCGCCGAGCTCATCGTCCTCGGGGTCCGCCAGGAGCAGGTCGTGATCGACCCCGGGCTGGGCTTCGCCAAGCAGGGCGTGCAGAACTGGGAGATCCTGGCCGGCTACGAGCGCTTCGCGTCCATCGGGCTGCCGGTGCTCGTCGCCGCCTCCCGCAAGCGGTTCCTCGACGGGATCGGCAGCGCTGCCGGTGCCCCGCCGAAGGACCGCGACCTCGCCACCGCCGCCATCAGCCTGCTCTCCGCCGAACGCGGGGCGTGGGGTGTACGCGTGCACGACCCGGCACCGACACGTGCCGTGCTCGACGTCTGGGACGCCTGGAGGGCAGCTCGATCGTGAGGGACACCATCCGCCTGACCGGGGTACGCGCCCGGGGCCACCACGGCGTCTTCGACCACGAGCGTGCCGACGGGCAGGACTTCGTCGTCGATGTCGCGGTCGAGGTCGACGCCCGGGTCGCTTCGGGGAGCGACGACCTCGAGCACACCGTGCACTACGGGGTGCTCGCCGAGCAGGTCGTCGCCGAGATCGAACGCGACCCGGTGGACCTCATCGAGACCCTCGCCGAGCGCATCGCGGCCGCCGTGCTGACCCACCGTGCCGCCCTGGCGACCGAGGTCACCGTGCACAAGCCGCAGGCACCCATCACAGTGCCGTTCACCGACGTCTCGATCACCATCCGACGCACCCGTGGCGCTGCCCGGCCGACGGGCGACGAGGAAGAAGAGTGAGCCGCGCGGTCGTGGCACTCGGCGCCAACCTCGGCGACCGGGGGAGCACCCTGCGCGCCGCCGCCGAGGCGATCTCCGCGCTGCCCGGCGTCCGTCCGGTGGCGTCCAGCCGCGAGGTCGAGTCCGTCGCGGTCACGCTCGACGGCCCGGACACGTCGAAGCCCCGCTACCGGAACGCCGTCGTCGTGGTCGACACCGAGCTCGAGCCGCAGGAGCTCCTCGACGCCCTGCACGGCATCGAGGACGACCACGGCCGCACCCGCGAGGTCCGCTGGGGCGACCGCACGCTCGACCTCGACCTCGTGGCGTACGACGACCGCTCGATCGACACCGCGACCCTGACCGTGCCGCACCCCCGCGCCGGGGAGCGGGCGTTCGTGCTCGCGCCGTGGCTCGACGCAGACCCGGACGCCGTGCTGCCGGGTGCCGGGCCGGTGACCGACCTGCTCGCGGTGGTGGGGGACGACACCGAGCGCGTCGACGAGCCGCGCCTCTTCGACGAGCCGGCCCGCGCCTCCAGGCCCGCGACCGCACCCGACGGACGAACCGGAGCCGCCTCGTGAAGCCGACCCGCGCCTCCACCCTGATCAGCATCGCCGTCGTGGCGGCGGTGGCCGGCTTCGCCCTCGACGCCGTCCTCGCCTCGCGCCAGGCGCCCACGCTGTTCCTCGCGACGCCCCTCGGCGTCACGCTCGCGTTCATCGGCATCGCCGTCGTCCTGATGGCCCGCCCGGTGCGCCGGCACGCCCGTGACGGCGCCGGCCGGGCTCGCCCCGTGGACCCGCTCTACGCCACCCGCGTCGTGGTGCTCGCGAAGGCGTCGAGCATCTGCGGCGCACTGTTCGGCGGCTTCGCCCTCGGGCTGGTCGTGTACCTCCTGACCCGGTCGGCGTTCCCTTCGCTAGGCTCGACCCTGCCGAACGTCGTGGCGGTCGGGGGCGGGATCGTGCTGACCGTGTGCGCACTCGTCGCCGAACGCATGTGCATCGCACCTCCGAGTGACGATGACGACGACCTCCCCCGGGGCGGCACGACCCAGGCGCACTGACCCAGGCACGCCCAGCCGCGCCCAGACGCACCGACCCGACCGCAGGAGACCCGCGATGCCGCGTGAACGACTCGACGAACCGGGACTCGGCCTGACCGGGACCACCTGGACCAGGGTGTCCCCGAAGCTCGTCTGGACCGAGCTCGTGTCGACCGTCCTCGTGGGCGTGGTGGTGACCGCCGGCTGCGTCATCATCGGTGCCGTGAGCGGTGGCTTCGGACGGGGTGCCGGCACGGTCTGGCTGCTCATCGGCATCGCGGTGGGCATCATCGCCCTCGTCACCGCGATCCTGACGCCCCGTCGCGTGCGGGCCATCGGCTACGCGCTCCGCGACGACGACCTCGTGCTGCGGCGCGGGCTCATGTGGCAGCGCTTCACCGCGGTGCCGTACGGCCGCATGCAGCTCGTCGACGTGAACCGCGGCCCCCTCGACCGGGTGCTCGGCATGAGCGAGCTGAAGTTCGTGACCGCTGCGGCGTCGACCAACGTCCGGATCCCGGGCATCCCGTTCCAGGACGCCGACGAGCTCCGCGACCGACTGGTCGAGCTCGCCGAGTCGCGTCGCGCCGGACTGTAGGGGCGCACATGACGTTCCGACCAGGGCCGCCGCCGCCCGCACCACCGAGCCACGGCAACGCCGCCGCTGCCGCACCGCTCACCGACGGCGAGTGGCACCGCATGCACCCGCTGACGCCGCTGCTCAAGGGCGGCATCTTCCTCATCGTCATCCTCGGCTACGTGCTGAACAGCCTGCGCGACCAGCTCGTCGAGTTCTTCATCCCCGGCGGTGGCCCGCAGGACGACGGCGACCCCGTCCGCTACGTGTACGAGCACGGCGTCGTGGGGTGGGTGCTGCTCGGCATCGTGGTGCTCCTCGTCGTGCTGATCGGCTTGTTCTACCTGTCCTGGCGGATGCACGAGTTCCGCGTCACCGGCGAGATCGTCGAGGTCCGCTCCGGCGTGCTGTTCCGGACGAACCGGAAGGCGCGGCTCGACCGGATCCAGGGCATCAACATCTCCCGGCCGCTCGTACCGCGGATCTTCGGCACGGCGAAGCTCGAGATCGCCCAGGCCGGCAACGACGCCAACGTGCAGCTCGCCTACCTCGGCACGAAGGCGGCGGACGACCTCCGGCAGCGCATCCTCGTGCTCGCGTCCGGCGCGAAGGACGAGGAGTCCGGCGGCGCCGCACGGCGCTCGAACGGCGCGCTGCAGGACCGGGTCGACGAGATCTTCTCGCCGGAACTCGACCCCGCCGCGGTCCGAGCGACCCGGATCGTGAAGGTCCACCCCGGTCGGCTCATCGCGTCGATGCTGCTCTCCGGGACGACGGTGTTCATCCTGCTGGCGGTCGCCGCGATGATCGTCAGCGTCGCGCTCACCGACGAGTACGGCATCCTCTTCGGCCTGTTCCCCGCGGTGATCGGTGCCGGCGGCTACTACGTCCGCAAGTTCTCGCGCTCGCTGCAGTACACGATCGCCGAGACCCGGGACGGCATCCGGATCGGCTTCGGCCTCGTGTCGACCTCGAACGAGACACTGCCGCCCGGTCGCATCCACGCCGTGAGCGTGGCCCAGCCGCTGCTCTGGCGGCCCTTCGGCTGGTGGGACGTCCGCATCAACCGCGCGACGAACGCCGGCAACGGAGCATCGAACAACCAGCAGGTCTCGTCGATCGTGCTGCCGGTCGGCACCGCGCGCGACGTCCGCGAGGTCCTCGACATCATCCTCCCCGGCCTCGTCGGCACCGCCGTCGCCGGACCCGCTGCATCGCAGGAGGAACTCCGCGAGGGCTCCTCGGAAGCCGTGAACGTCGTCGACGACAGCCTCACCACCACGGGCGACCGCGGCGGGTTCGTGCACTCGCCCCGCCGTGGCGCCTGGCTGCGCCCGTTCGCGTTCCGCCGCAACGGCTATCGCTTCGTCCCCGGCGCCGTCCTGCTCCGGCTCGGCGCCGTCTGGCGCTCGCTCGTGATCGTGCCCCTGCCACGCGTGCAGAGCGTCAAGGTGTCCCAGGGACCGCTCGAGCGCGCGCTGCGGCTCGCGTCGGTGCACGTGCAGACCGTGCAGGGTCCGGTGTCGGCCCGGGTCGGTGCGCTCGACGCGCGCGACGCGCAGCGGCTGTGGTCGGACACCGCGGAGCGTGCCGTCGAGGCCGCTGCGGTCGACACGTCCCACCGGTGGCGCGAACGGGAGGCCCGGCACACGTCCGCCACGGACGCTGCGGAACCGCAGACGGCCACGACCAGTGCCCCTGCCGGACCCGACGCGGACCGCGCGACCGGCACCGTGCCTCCCGTCAGCCCCTGGGGCGAGGTCCCGCCACCGGGAGCCGACCGGTGAGGGCGGGACGGCTGGGCATCGGCGTCGTCGGCGCCGGGCGGGTCGGACCCGTCCTCGGCGCCGCGCTCGCGAACGCGGAGCACGCCGTCGTCGGTGTCACCGCGGTGTCCGAGGCCGGACGCGACCGCGCCGAGGCGATGCTGCCCGGTGCTCCCGTCCTCGAGACGCCGGACCTCGTCGAGCGGAGCGAACTCGTGCTCCTCGCGGTGCCGGACGACCAGCTCGCGGGCCTCGTGCAGGGACTCGCCGACGCGGGCATCTGGCAGCCGGGGCAGCTCGTCGTGCACACCAGCCCGGACCACGGCGTCGGGATCCTGCAGCCCGCGATGGCGGCCGGCGCGATCCCGCTCGCGATCCACCCCGCGATGGCGTTCACCGGGACGAGCGTGGACCTCACCCGGCTCCGCGACGCGTACTGCGCCGTGACCGCGCCGGCGCCCGTGCTCCCCATTGCCCAGGCGCTCGTGGTCGAGATGGGTGCGGAGCCGTTCGTCGTCACCGAGCAGGCCCGGCCCGCCTACGCCGATGCCGTCCGGGCCGCGGTGAGCTTCTCGACCGCCATCGTCGACCAGTCCGCGGGCACGCTCTCCGGCATCGGCGTCGAGTACCCGGGCCGGGTCCTCGGCGCGTTGGTCCGCACCGCGGTGGACAACGCGCTCGCCGCGGTGGACGGGCAGGCGACGCTGTAGTCGGGGCGGGCGGTACGATTTCGGGGACCCCCACGACCATCGGAGCCGCACCAGCATGACCGACGAGACCGCACCCGCCACCGAGCTCTCCGCGGAAGAGACCAGCGAGCAGCGACAGGTCCGGCTCGACAAGCGGGCGAAGCTCCTCGAGTCGGGGATCGAGGCGTACCCGGCCGAGCTCCCGATCACGACGACGATCAAGGCGGTCCGCGACGAGTACGCCGACCTGGAGACCGGGGTCGAGACGGACGACGTCGTCGGCGTCGCTGGCCGCATCGTGTTCTCGCGCAACACCGGCAAGCTCTGCTTCGCGTCGCTGCAGTCTGGCGACGGCTCCCGCATCCAGGCGATGGTCTCCCTCGCCGAGGTGGGCGAGGAGTCGCTCGCGCGCTGGAAGGAGTTCGTCGACCTCGGCGACCACGTGTTCGTGCACGGCCGGGTGATCTCCTCGCGGCGTGGCGAGCTGTCGATCATGGTCGACGAGTGGGCGATCGCGGCGAAGGCGATCCTGCCGCTGCCGAACCTCCACAACGAACTGAACGAGGAGACCCGGGTCCGCCAGCGGTACCTCGACCTCATCGTGCGCGAGGAAGCGCGGGCCACCGTCCGTGCCCGTGCCGCCGTGATGGCCTCGCTCCGAGAGACCTTCGCCGGTCACGACTACCTCGAGGTCGAGACCCCGATGCTGCAGACCCAGCACGGCGGTGCCTCGGCGCGACCGTTCGTGACCCACTCGAACGCCTTCGACACCGAGCTGTACTTGCGCATCGCGCCGGAGCTCTTCCTCAAGCGAGCGGTCGTCGGCGGCATCGACCGGGTGTTCGAGGTGAACCGGAACTTCCGCAACGAGGGTGCCGACTCGACGCACTCGCCCGAGTTCGCGATGCTCGAGGCGTACCAGGCGTACGGCGACTACGAGCAGATGGCCGACCTCACGCAGGAGCTCGTGCAGAACGCCGCCCGCGCCGTCACCGGTGGGGCGCTCGAGGTCACGTGGGCCGACGGCACGACGTACGACCTCGGGGGCGAGTGGCCGCGCATCGACATGTACGGCTCGCTGTCCGAGGCCGCCGGTCGCGAGATCACCCCGGAGACGCCGTTGTCCGAGCTGCAGGCACTCGCCGCTGCGGAGGGCGTCGAGGTCGCGCACGCCACGCACGGGAAGTACGTCGAGGAGCTCTGGGAGCACTTCGTCATCGACTCGCTGGACCGCCCGACGTTCGTGATGAACTTCCCGGTCGACACCTCCCCGCTGACCCGCGAGCACCGGACCCGTCCGGGCATCGTCGAGAAGTGGGACCTGTACGTCCGCGGCTTCGAGCTCGCGACGGCCTACTCCGAGCTCGTCGACCCGGTCGTGCAGCGGGAGCGCTTCGTCGAGCAGGCCAAGCTCGCCGCCGGCGGTGACCTCGAGGCGATGCGCGTCGACGAGGAGTTCCTGCGGGCGCTCGAGCACGCGATGCCGCCGTCGGGTGGCATGGGCATGGGCATCGACCGCCTGCTCATGGCGATCACGGGGCTCGGCATCCGCGAGACGATCCTGTTCCCCCTGGTCAAGTAGCCCGCAGCCCCCGGGGTTAGGATGCTCGGGTGCCGCATGGAGTCGTGACCGGGATCATCTTCGCCCTGACGCCGACCGTCGTCGTCGGCCTCATCTTCTGGTTCGTGATGCGCGCCATCATGCGGGCCGACCGCACCGAGCGTGCCGCGTACGCCAAGGTCGAGGCCGAGGAGCGCGCACGGTTCGAGCGTGAGCACGGCGTCCCGGCGCCGGCACCCGCCTCGGCCGAGTAGCACTCCGCCCGTCGCTGACGGCTTCACCCGGCGTTCACCGCGCGGTGTGACCCTGTCGGGCATGCGCCCGAACCGCGAGACCGACCCCGCTGACCTGGCGGTCCTCGACCCGGCGGGACTCGACCCGGCGGACGTCGACCCGTCGGACGTCGACCCGTCGGACGTCGACCCGTCGGACCTCGACCCCGAGGACGCGTTCGGGCACACGGTCATCGCCGACCCCGCGCGCGACGATGCCGTCTGGCCCGACGGGGACGACGACGACATCGACGTCTGAGCGTCCGGGGATCGTCACCGCGCGTTCACCCCGTCGTCGCCGGCCGGGGTGAGCATCGTCGGCATGCCCATCACACAGATCATCACCGGCCGCAGCGCCGTCCGTGGCCACGGGTTCTCCGGCCGGAGCCTGGTCGGCGACATCGAGAGCGAGTACGACGAGTTCGACCGCGACGCCGACCTCGAGGTGTCGAAGCGCCGCGAGGGGTGGCTCGAACCCTCCTGGTGACCCCCACCTGTTCGGTTTTCGGGGTACGACGACCGGGTCGCGATGATCCGGTCAGGCGTACCCCTTTTCTGTGTCCGCTCGACGCGGCACGGCGGGGTACAGGTTCGGAAACGAGCATGAAACACCGATGCAACGCCGAAAACATCACGTCATGCCCTTGATTCCCGGGCTGTCGGGGGACCAGACTGGCGACATGCTGTACCCCGCGGGGGACGGTTTCGATGATGAAGCACGGAGAAGCCTGAGAATCGATCGCATCGGTTTGTGGGGTACACCTCCGGAACGCTTTACTCGTGAC
The DNA here is from genome assembly GCF_007673235.1 of Curtobacterium pusillum. GTDB lineage: Bacteria > Actinomycetota > Actinomycetes > Actinomycetales > Microbacteriaceae > Curtobacterium > Curtobacterium pusillum_C. The sequence goes on along the minus strand of NZ_VDZH01000006.1, from coordinate 170,355 downwards.
ACCCCCAACGAGGTCATCACCCGTCGAACGCAGGGAGTCATCATGACGATCGCAACCGCAGCACCCAAGACGACGACCACCGGCACCACCGCGCGCCGCTCCAAGAAGGCGGCCGCAGCGAAGACCACGGTCACCGCGGTCGAGACCACCACGCTCGACACCGAGGTCGAAGCCGACGAGCAGCTCGCGGGTGTCCGCGGCGCCTCGGTCGACCAGGTCGGCGACTACCTCCGCCACATCGGACGCCTCTCGCTCCTCACCGCTGAAGAGGAAGCCCAGATCGCCCGCCGCATCGAGGTCGGCCTCTTCGCCGAGGAGAAGCTGAACACCGAGGCCGGGCTCGCGAAGACCCTGCAGCGTGAACTCCGCTGGCTCGTCCGTGACGGCGAGCGTGCCAAGGAGCGGATGATCACCTCGAACCTCCGCCTGGTCGTGAGCATCGCCAAGCGCTACTCGCAGCGTGGCCTCCCCTTCATGGACGTCATCCAGGAGGGCAACCTCGGCCTCGTCCGTGCCGTCGAGAAGTTCGACTTCACGCAGGGCTACAAGTTCTCGACGTACGCCACCTGGTGGATCCGTCAGGCGATCTCCCGCGGTCTCGCAGACAAGGCCCGCACGATCCGCATCCCGGTCCACACGGTCGAACTGATCAACAAGATCTCCCGCACCGAGCGTGACCTCACCGTCGACCTCGGCCGTGCGCCGATGCCCGACGAGGTCGCCGCCGAGCTGAGCATGAGCGTCGAGGAACTCGTCGACCTCAAGGGCCGCTCGCACGAGCCGGTGTCGATCCACACCGTGGTCGGCGACTCCGACGACAGCGAGCTCGGCGACTTCATCGAGGACGAGGACGCAGCGTCCCCGAACGAGCTCACCGAGACCACGCTCCTGCACCGCGACATCCGTTCGATCGTCGCCGAGCTGCCGAGCGACGAGGCGAACGTGATCCGCATGCGCTACGGCCTCGACGACGACAAGCCGATGACGCTCGACGAGATCTCCAAGATCGTCCACACGACGCGCCAGGCGGTCAGCCGGGTGGAGTCCCGTGCGAAGCTCCGTCTGTTCGCCAAGGCGGTCTCGCAGGACATGCAGCTGTACCTGACCGACTGAGGTCAGCGGACTTCGGCCGGCGCGTGAGTGCCGGCACGGGGAACCGGGTCGTTCTGTGGGAAGACGATCCGGTGGGGTGATGGGACGGCCCGCTCGCACTTCGGTGTGAGCGGGCCATTCACGTTCCGAGGAGGTGTCCCTACTCCTCGACCTCGCGACCGAGCTTCTGCCGGAGGTCCTGCGGGATGAGCTCGATGAGCTGGTCCGGCCGCACCGGGAGGTCGAGCAGGCTGAGCTTCACCCGGCCGGTCCGTCCGTGCCGCTCGGCGTCGAGCCGCACGACGCTGCCGGCGTCCTTCCGGAGCCGGACGTCGAGCTGCGCGCCGGTCGCGACCTCGCCGACGACGAGACCGTCGACCTCGAGTGCGGCGCTCCTGGTGCCCTCGGCGATGTCGAACCGGTAGCGCTCGCGGGCGGCGAGCACCACGGCGCGGTCGATCCCCGCCATCGGGGCGACCGGGGTCACGACGGAGCCGGACAGGGCGGGGGAGAGGACCGGTCCGCCTGCGGCGTAGTTGTACGCGGTGGACCCGGCGGGGGTCGCGGCGACGATGGCGTCCGCGCGGTAGTACCCGTACCCGAGCCCGCCGACGCTGAGGTCCGCCGAGACCTGCCCGGCGCCGGGGCGCCGCACGATGGTGAGGTCGTTGAACGCGAGGTAGTCGGTGCGCGCCCCGCTCCAGAACAGCCGGGCCTCGAGCGCGTGGTGCGGCTCGAGCTGGTATTCGCCGGCGGAGAGCCGTTCGAGTGCGGCCTCGAGCTCGGGAGGTTCGATCTCGACCAGGAAGCCGACGTTGCCGTAGTTCACGCCGAGCACCGGCACGGGGCGCTTCGCGACGAGTCGCATGGCGCCGAGCATCGTGCCGTCCCCGCCGAGCGCGACGACGAGGTCGACCTCCTCGGTGAAGTCCTCGTCGCCGATGACGTCGACACCACCCCCGATGCGCTGCGCGTCCGCTCGCCGGGCGACGAGCCGCCCGCGCCCGGACGCGTTCCAGCGCTGCAGGGTCACGACGGACTCCTGCACGTTCTTGGTCGGGTGGACGACGAGGCCGACGACGGGCTGCTCCATGCACGGATCGTACCGAGCGGACCCGAGATCTCCTCTAGTGCGTGCACTGCACATGAGATATTCTGTATGTATGCAGACCGCCGCGCTCTCCGTCGCCATGCCCACTCTTCGGCACGGCCGCGAGATCGTGCTGCTCGCCGAGCAGGAGTCCCGAGAGACCGGGTACGGCTTCCTCGACGCCGAGCACCTGCTGCTGGCCGCCGTCACGCTCTGCAGCGGCATGCCCCGCTTCCGTGACGTCCTCGAGGCGCACGGCGTCTCGCCCGAACGCATCCGGACCGCGAGCAGCGTCTTCATCGGCGCCGGCGCCGTCTGCCCGGACGTCACCGACCGCGTCACCTGCACGCCGGCCGCCGCACGCATCCTCGCGCGGGCCGCCCAGATCGCCGGACCCCTCGAGCGGGTCCGTCCGCACCACGTCGTCCTCGCGGTGCTCGACGGCGTCGACGACCCCTTCATGGGCGCCGCGCACGACGTCCTCGAACGCCTCGGCGTGGAGCCGCGCCGGTTCCGGCGTGCGCTGCGTCGCGCGGCGCGACGCGGGTAGTCGAACGCGACCGAAGGGCGGTCTGGAGGCGCGGGGCGGGCCCGCCCAGCGCCTCCAGTCCGCTGTTCCGTCAGCCCTGCCTGTCCGCTCGCAGCGCACATCCCGCAGCGAGGTCACGCCCACGGCGAACAGGGGCAGCCACCGGGGTGAGCGCTGGTTACTCTCGATGTACGTCACCGGACTTCCACGAGCCCGGCAAGGGAGAGCACATGTTCGAGAGATTCACCGACCGAGCCCGTCGTGTTGTCGTCCTCGCTCAAGAAGAAGCGAAGATGCTCAACCACAACTACATCGGCACCGAGCACATCCTCCTCGGCCTCATCCACGAGGGCGAGGGCGTCGCCGCCAAGGCGCTGGAGTCGCTCGGCATCTCGCTCGATGCCGTCCGCGAGCAGGTCCAGGACATCATCGGGCAGGGCCAGCAGCAGCCGACCGGGCACATCCCGTTCACGCCGCGCGCCAAGAAGGTGCTCGAGCTGTCCCTGCGCGAGGCGCTGCAGCTCGGCCACAACTACATCGGCACCGAGCACATCCTCCTCGGCCTCATCCGCGAGGGCGAGGGCGTCGCCGCCCAGGTGCTCGTCAAGCTCGGCGCGGACCTCAACCGCGTCCGCCAGCAGGTCATCCAGCTCCTGTCCGGCTACCAGGGCAAGGAAGCGGTCGCCGTCGGCGGCGAGCAGCAGCAGAACGCGCAGCAGGGTTCGCAGGTCCTCGACCAGTTCGGTCGCAACCTCACCCAGGCCGCGCGCGACGGCAAGCTCGACCCGGTCATCGGTCGCGAGAAGGAGATGGAGCGGGTCATGCAGATCCTCTCCCGTCGCTCCAAGAACAACCCCGTCCTGATCGGTGAGCCCGGCGTCGGCAAGACCGCCGTCGTCGAGGGCCTCGCCCAGGCGATCGTCAAGGGCGACGTGCCCGAGACGCTGAAGGACAAGCAGCTCTACTCGCTCGACCTCGGGTCGCTCATCGCCGGGTCCCGCTACCGCGGTGACTTCGAGGAGCGCCTCAAGAAGGTCACGAAGGAGATCCGCACCCGTGGCGACATCATCGTCTTCATCGACGAGATCCACACCCTCGTGGGTGCCGGTGCTGCCGAGGGCGCGATCGACGCTGCCTCGATCCTCAAGCCGCTGCTCGCCCGCGGTGAGCTCCAGACCATCGGAGCCACCACGCTCGACGAGTACCGCAAGCACTTCGAGAAGGACGCCGCACTCGAGCGTCGCTTCCAGCCGGTGCAGGTCAACGAGCCGTCGCTGCCGCACGCGATCAACATCCTCAAGGGCCTCCGCGACAAGTACGAGGCGTTCCACAAGGTGTCCATCACCGACGGCGCCATCGTCGCCGCGGCGAACCTGGCGGACCGCTACGTGCAGGACCGCTTCCTGCCGGACAAGGCCATCGACCTGATCGACGAGGCCGGCGCCCGCCTGCGTCTGTCGATCCTGTCGGCGCCGCCGGAGCTCCGCGAGTTCGACGAGAAGATCTCGGCGGTCCGCGGGCAGAAGGAAGCCGCGATCGAGGAGCAGGACTTCGAGAAGGCCGCGAGCCTGCGCGACGAGGAGAAGAAGCTCCTCGGCGAGCGTCTCCGCCTCGAGAAGCAGTGGCGTGCCGGAGACGTCGCCGCGTCCGGCACCGTCGACGAGGGCATCATCGCCGAGGTCCTGGCGCAGGCCACGGGCATCCCGGTGTTCAAGCTCACCGAGGAGGAGACCTCGCGTCTCGTCTTCATGGAGAAGGCACTGCACGAGCGCGTCATCGGTCAGGAAGAGGCCATCTCGGCCCTGTCCAAGACCATCCGCCGCACCCGCGCCGGCCTCAAGGACCCGAACCGCCCCTCGGGCTCGTTCATCTTCGCCGGGCCCACGGGCGTCGGTAAGACCGAGCTCGCCAAGGCGCTCGCGGAGTTCCTCTTCGACGACGAGGGCGCACTGATCTCCCTCGACATGTCGGAGTTCGGCGAGAAGCACACCGTGTCCCGCCTGTTCGGTGCTCCTCCCGGGTTCGTCGGGTTCGAGGAGGGCGGCCAGCTCACCGAGAAGGTGCGCCGCAAGCCGTTCTCCGTGGTCCTGTTCGACGAGATCGAGAAGGCCCACCCGGACATCTTCAACTCGCTGCTGCAGGTCCTCGAAGAGGGTCGTCTGACCGACGGTCAGGGCCGCGTGGTCGACTTCAAGAACACCGTCATCATCATGACCACGAACCTCGGTTCGCAGGGCATCGCCGGTGGCCCGGTGGGCTTCCAGGTCGAGGGTGACTCGGCCGTCGGCTACGACCGCATGCGCGGCAAGGTCAACGAGGAGCTCAAGAAGCACTTCAAGCCGGAGTTCCTCAACCGCGTCGACGACACGATCGTGTTCCCGCAGCTGTCGCAGCCCGAGCTGCTGCAGATCGTGGACCTGTTCGTGAAGCGCCTCGCCGACCGTCTGCTCGACCGCGACATGACGGTGGAGCTCACGCTCGCCGCCAAGGAGCAGCTCATCAAGGTCGGGTTCGACCCGTCCCTCGGTGCACGCCCGCTCCGCCGCGCGATGCAGCACGAGGTCGAGGACCAGCTGTCCGAGCACATCCTGCAGGGTGAGCTCAACGCCGGCGACCACGTGAAGGTCGACTTCACCGACGGCAAGTTCCAGTTCGAGACCGGGCGTCAGCCGGGCCGCGAGGAGGTCCTCGCCGGGGCTGCCGCAGTCGAGGCGACGGACGCCCCGCAGGGCGAGATCGAGTCCTAGGACCCAGCCACAGGCAGACGGGAGGCGCGGTGCCAGCTGGCATCGCGCCTCCCGTCTGTCGTGGGGTGCGTCCTAGAGCTGATCGCCCCGTTCCGCGTCACTGGCGACATCGCTGTCGGCGGTGCCGTCGGAGTCACCGGTGAGGCCGTCGGCCAGACCGTTGGTCTGGTCGAAGGCGTGCCCGATGGACTCGTCGTTGAGGTCGGCGAGGGACCCGTTGTCCTCGCGCTGTTCCGGGTCGGTGTCCTTGTCCATGGTGCGGACGGTACGCCGGAGCCCCCGTGCGGTTCCCAGCACGGGGGCTCTCGTTCGTCGACCGGATCAGGCCTGGACGTCTCCGCGCCACCCGGTGTCCGTCGGAGCCGCCTCGACGCGCTCCTTGTAGTTCTGCAGGTCCTTCTTGATGGCGTGTCCACCGACGCCGACTGCTGCACCGAGCTTCTCGAGGAACCCGGACGGCTCCCAGTCGATCTGCGCGGTGACGCGGGTCTCGTCGTCGGAGAGCTTGTGGAAGGTGACGACACCCGCGTGGTCGGTCTCGCCGTCCTTGACGGTCCAGGCGACCCGCTCGTCGGGGTGCTGCTCGGTGATGACGGCGCGGAAGTCGCGCTCCTGGCCGGCGACCTTCACGGTCCAGTCGGTGGTCTTGTCGTCGACCTGGACGATCTTCTCGACCTCGTCGAGGAACTCGGGGAACTCCTCGAATCGGGTCCACTGGCCGTAGGCAGCTGCGACGGGGACGTTCACGTCGACGGTTTCGATGATCTGGGGCATGTCCTGGACGGTAGGCGGCGGCGCATGTGCACGGTCCAGGGAGCCGTACCCCGTGAGCACTAAGGTTGGGGAGATGACTGAGCACGGGAAGCACGCGTTCCACGAACGGGACGAACACGGCATCCTCGTGCGACCGGCGCTCGCGTCCGACGTCCCGCACATCCAACGCCTCATCTCGCCGTACGTCGACCGCCGCATCCTGCTCGGCAAGGAGAACGTCGCGCTCTACGGCTCGATCCAGCAGTTCCGGATCGCCGAGGGTCCCGACGGCGTGCCGATCGGCTGCGGTGCCCTCGCCGTCTTCTGGGACGACATCGCCGAGGTCCGCACGCTCGCGCTCGACGCCGACTGGATCCACAAGCGCGTCGGACACCGCATGCTCGAAGCGCTCGAGCACGACGCCCGCGAGCTCGGTGTCGCCCGCATCTTCTGCCTGACGTTCGAGGTCGAGTTCTTCACGAAGCACGGGTACCTCGAGATCGGCGAACAGGTCGTCGCACCCGACGTCTACGCCGAACTCGTGCGGTCGTCGGACGAAGGGGTCGCGGAGTTCCTCGACCTCGCCCGGGTCAAGCCGAACACGCTCGGCAACACCCGCATGCTGAAGATCCTCTGACGCTTTCGGGTGGTCTGCGGCGGGGTTCCCTCGTCGGGCTCTCGGCATTGTCTACCCTGTGCGCATGTCGTCGTTCCGTCACCCCGTCGGGCCCGAGAAGCCGGGTGTCTACTGGCGTCGCCGTGCGACCGTCATCGGGGTGCTCCTGCTCATCGTGGTCGTCGTCGTGCTGATCGTCGTCGGGCGGGGCAGCGGGGCGACCTCGGCGGAGCCGACGGCCACGGCGACCGGGGCTTCGACCCCGTCGTCGTCGTCTTCTTCTTCTTCTTCTTCTTCTGGGTCAGCGTCTTCGTCTGGGTCGTCGTCGCCCTCCGCTCGATCGACGCCGTCTGCTTCATCCGCTGCTGACGGATCCACCTGCGCGAAGGACCAGATCCAACTCACCGCCGTCGTGGACAAGACCGCGTACGGGCCCACCGAGGACCCGAAGATCGCGATGTCGATCAAGAACACCGGGTCCAACTCCTGCCACATGGACCTCGGCTCGTCGCAGCAGGTCCTCACGATCAGCTCCGGTGACGAGCAGTACTGGTCCTCCAAGGACTGCCAGACCGGCGGGACGAACCAGGACGTCACGATCAAGGCCGGGCAGACCCTGACGACGCCGGCGATTGCATGGGACCGGACGCGTTCGTCGACCTCGACGTGCGACTCGTCGCGGCCGTCGGTGACCGGTGGGGGAGCGAGCTACCACCTGCAGGTCGGGGTGGGGAACATCGAGTCGAAGGACTCGGTGCAGTTCATCCTCGACTAGTCGCGGAGCGGCATCGCTGATATGCTGGCTGGCAAGTGGATCGGGAATGCCCGATCGGCGTCGAACCCCTGGCTCAGGCCGGGGGTTCTCGCTTTGTCACGGGTAGACCTTCAGGCCCCACCCACGCTCCGAGCCGTTCGGCGACTTGGGCATCCGTTCCAGGATCCTGTCCCAGGCACGATTGGTCTGTTCGGGTCGCAGCAGATGCGTGCCGATGGGCCGAGCGACGAGGTCCGCGATCTGCAGGCCGGCGCTGTTCGTCTGCTTGCTCGCGATGGCGAATCGGAACGTCTCGGCCATCCCGCGCATCCGGGTGGTGGACAAGATGCGGTTGAACTCTTCCTCGAGCTCACGGTCTTCGGTCCGTCCCCTGCTCTCGAACACGACGACGGTCTCGCTGCGGGCGGCGCCACGATTCTGCAGCTGGAGGAAGACTCGTTCGAGTCCGAACTCGAGCGCCACATGGTACGGACTCGTGTCGCGCCCCACGCGCCGGAGGAACTCGTGCTTCCGGATGGCTGATGCAACGACGCTGAACCGTTCGTCGAAGATCGCGTCGATCCGCTGCATGAACGAGGCCCGCGTCGTCGGGTTCAGCAGGATGTCGAACGGCGGAGCCGATTGCCGCATCTCACGTTCGTGCAGCACCACCATGTCGTGGTTGAAGAAGTCGAACTTGAGTCGCTGGATGAGGGGAACGATCCGATCGATGTACAGATCGACCGGGAAGATGCAGAAGGCCAGCACGAACATCGGGTACTGCGGGTTGATGCTCGTGAGGCTGTGGTCCCCGCTCTCGTCGACGTAGACGATGTATCCACTCTGCATGATACGCCAGCATATCAGCGAGCAATCGCGGCAACGAGAACGGGCCCGTCGTCACGAGGACGACGGGCCCGTTCGAGCTGAGCGAGATCAGCCGAGGACGGTGATGTTCTCCGCCTGCGGGCCCTTGCGGCCCTCGGTGATGTCGAACTCCACCTTCTGGTTCTCCTCCAGCGACTTGTAGCCGTTGCCAGCGATCGCGGAGAAGTGAGCGAAGACGTCAGCGGAGCCGTCGTCCGGGGCGATGAAGCCGAAGCCCTTTTCGTTGTTGAACCACTTGACGGTGCCGGTCGATGCCATGATGGCGTTCCTTACTTTCTTGCCAGTCGACATCTGCTGTCGACTGCCTTGCGATGCGGTATTCGCTACCGCCGATCCACCGACGGATGTCGTCAGATCGATGCGCCCCGCGGGCATTGGGCCGGCGGAACGGGTTCGGGGCCAGGCGGCCGGGGAAGGCCAGTGACCGATGGCGCTCGAGGTGCATGACACCGGAAGAACGATGGACTCCCGCCGAAGCGGTTGGTATCAATGTACCCTCTCCTGGCCACAAGGGAAGAGCCGAAGTCGCTGAACTGCCATGAATCTGGTGGACTAGGGGCGATGGCAGACAAGGAACAGCGCTTCCGGAGCGAACAGCTCGAGGAAGCCCTAGCGAAGCAGGACGTCGCCGCGGTGGCGTTCGCCCTCCGCAACGACATCGTGATCGTCCCCCGGCTCGTGACCGGCAAGAAGGACATGCAGGTCCGGGTGTTCGGTCGCGAGGGCTCCGACAAGCGCATCCTGCTGCTGTTCTCGTCGGCGGACGCCTACACGGCGATGGTGCCCGACGAGAAGATCCGGCAGGTCATGGTCTACGACGGACCGCGGCTGGAGGAGTTCCTCGCCGCGCACCTCGAGTCGCTCGAGGGTGTGTTCTTCGACATCGCCGGACCGCACACGATGCAGGCCACCCCCGAGGACCTGCTCGCCGCACTCCGCGCCTGAGCGATTCGCGCTGTGCGCGGTCGCACGGCGCGTCGCGATCGCGCACGCCGTCGGGACGGGCGGTCAGAACGCGCGGTCGAGCTCGCGTTCGCGCTCGTTGTTCGCCAGTGAGAACGCGACGCGCAGGGCTTCTCGCAGGTGCTGTGCATCGGACCCGAGGACGGTCGTGAAACCGAGCCGGGCTGCTTCGCTCGCACGCTGCTTCGTGCCGGTCGTGGGACGGATCTCGCCGGCGAGGCTGATCTCGCCCACGGCCGCGAGGGTGTGCGGGTACGGCCGGTCCCGGGCCGCGCTCGCCAGGGCCAGTGCGATCGCGAGGTCCGCGCCGGGTTCGGTGAGCTTCATGCCCCCGACCGTCGACACGTAGACGTCGGCGTCGGACAGCTTCAGGCCGGCACGACGCTCGAGCACCGCGAGCAGCATGGCCACGCGGGACGCGTCGACGCCGTTCACGACCCGCCGCGGCTGCGGGGCCGAACTCGGCACGACGAGCGCCTGCACCTCGACCGGGAGCGCCCGACGCCCCTCGAGCGCGACCGTCACACACGTGCCGGACACCGGAGCGCCGTTCTTCGACATGAACAGGCCGCTCGGGTCGGGGACCTCGTGGATGCCGTCGCCGGCCATGTCGAAGCAGCCGACCTCGTCCGTGGGACCGAAGCGGTTCTTCAAGGCCCGGACGAACCGGAGCGCGGTCTGTCGGTCGCCCTCGAAGTGGCAGACGACGTCGACGAGGTGCTCGAGCAGGCGTGGGCCGGCGATCGTGCCGTCCTTCGTGACGTGCCCGACGATGAGGACGGGAAGCGCCCTGTCCTTCGCGACCCGGATCAGGGTCGAAGCCACCTCGCGCACCTGGGACGTGCCGCCCGCGATGCCGTCGATCGAACTCGACGAGATGGTCTGCACGGAGTCGGCGATGAGGAGGTCCGGGCGCACCTGGTCGATCTGACCGAGGATGACGCCGAGGTCGACCTCGCTCGCCAGGAACAGGTCGTCGTGCATGGCCCCGGTCCGCTCTGCCCGAAGGCGCACCTGGTCCACGGATTCCTCGGCGCTGACGTACAGGACGCGCTTGCCGGTCGCCGCTGCGCGCGAGGCGACCTCGAGCAGGAGCGTGGACTTGCCGACACCCGGCTCGCCGGACAGCAGGACGGCGGCACCGGGCACGACACCGCCGCCGAGCACGCGGTCGAACTCGCCGATCCCCGTCTGCCAACGCTGGACCGTCGTCCCGCGGGACTCGGTGATGGGACGAGCGACGCGGTTGCCGGCGACGGCCACGGCGGCCGTGCCGCGCGTGCTGGCCGTCGCTGCGGAGGAGTCCTCGACGGTGCCCCAGGCCTGGCACTCGCCGCAGCGACCGACCCACTTGATGCTGGTCCAGCCACACTCCGTGCAGCGGTAGAGAGACTGAGGGCGGGCCATGCTCGTCAGGTTAGGCGGTGCCGCCGACATGGCCGGACCGGTCGTCCGGACTGTCGTCGCGGGCGCCCGGGATCGGGACGGAACCCGTCATGCGCTGCCGGAGTCGGTCGATCCGCCCCGGCCGGTCGGCGTGGTCGAGCGCCTCGGCACCCTCGACGTCCTGCTCCGCACGAGCCGTGGCAACCGCCCCGGCACCCGCACCGAGGTCCTCTGCCTCGCGTGCGGAGAGGTAGTGACGGATCGCGGCCACCACGTCGACCCGGGCGTCGATCGCGGGCTCGAACGCACTCGCCCAGATCTCGTAGCCGCGGTCGTTCGGGTGGAACAGGTCGCCGTAGCTGTTGAAGAACGTCCGGCGGAGCCCGACGCGCTTCGTGATCGTGTGCAGCGGTGCCACGGTCAACCCGAGTTCGTCCGCCACCCGGTGCACGATCTCGTTCGCCACCGCGACCTTGCGCTCCCGATCCGGCACGAACATGCACGGCAGCTCGGCCACGATCGCGTGGGACGGCACCGCACCGTAGATCTCGCGGATGTTCCGCTCGAACTTGTCGGGATGGAAGTCGGCGATGTCGTTGGCCCCGATCGACACCGTGCAGATGTCGGGCGCGTAGTTCCGGAGCTTCGGCAGCTGGTCCTTCCGGGCGCCCCAGGTCGTCGAGCCGGACACGCTGAGGTTCACGACGCGGACCGAGGTGCGGGAGCGGTGGCGGATCCGCCGGGCGAGCAGGCCGACGTACCCGCGGTGCGGTTCGGTCGCGCCCACGCCCTGCGCCGCCGAGTCGCCGATCGCGAGGTACGTGATCTGCCCCTCGTGCTGCAGGCGCTCGCGCCACCAGTCGGCATGAACAGGGAGCATGTCCACGACGCGTCGGGCGGCGGCGCGTTGCCCGCGGACGCCCGCCCGTGCGCCGAAGGCGGCGCCGCCCATGACGACCAGTCCGCCGACGATCGACGACAGCAGTGCGATCAGGGTCCGGGATCTCATGGGGTGGACGTTACGCGGCGATCTTCGGGACGTGACGAGTCCCTCCTGAGCTGGGGACGGGGGTTCTGGACCGGCCGCCTGTGGAGGGGGAGCGGACCGGCGGTGGTGCGCCGTGCCTCCCGGATCGTGTAAGCTCTTTCCCGGTACCGTGTCCGAGCGGCCGAAGGATCATGTCTCGAAAACATGTGTGGGGGCAACTCCACCGTGGGTTCAAATCCCACCGGTACCGCCGTAGAAAACCCCCGTTGACGCGGGGGTTTTCTTCATTCGCAGGCGTGGCTCTGGTGCAATTCTGGTGCACGCTCTCCATCCACCGCTTCAGACCGCCCCTCTCGTGACCGCCATCTCCTCGGCGGGGCTGCTTGTTGGGGTTCCTCCCGGGCTGATGCTCAGGTCCACTCGCCTGTTTCACGAGCGTGCGTGTCGAAGCGGAGGTGCTCGCTTGCGTTACAACAAGGGCGTGCGCTAAGAGGTCATTGACCTCAGCACCGAGCCCGCCGACGTCGTGGCCGCCCAGGGGAAGAGTGCGGGCGCAGCGACGGCCTCGGTACAAGCCGCACCCCGACCCGAGGTGGCTACGCGGCTTCATCCCTTCGTGGCTCGCCAGATCGCTAGCATCACCTCTCACGACCGGTCGCCGACCAGATTGGCCACCGTCGCAGCTCTTTCCTCTCTTCATCGGTCAGTTCCGCAAGCACCAGATCGAGGTCGTCCGCGTCCTCCAGAAGGATTGCTATGCACGCTTCCAATGTCGAGGAATTGTCGCTCGCAATTTCCCGCCTTAATTTCAGAAGTGCTTGCCTTTCGGCCGTCGCGAGCGGGCCACGCCGTCTGAGAATTTGCCACCGATTGATTCTATGAATAGGGTCCTCTGGCGCGTGGTCGAGAAGCCAGTTCGTGAGGGCCTCGGCGCCACTCAGTAGATATTCGTTGCGCGGCTCGACCGTGAAATCGCAGGCCAACATGAGTTTGAGTGCAAAGTTATTTGCCAGGCTGTATCTAACAGCATTGTCTTCGAGGGATTCATATGCGTCGACGACTTGATCGATGCGCAGATTGAGTGCATTCACAAGATCGGGAACTTCAAGGGACTCGTAAACCGTAGACCAGTTTATCTCTTTGTACTTGTCTTCTCCGTCGGTTTTTCCGAGCATCCTGAACTTATCGCGGTTTGCTGGGTCGAATGGATCAAATAGATATCTCATGTGGTCCGACGACCCGGGCAAGACCATGGTGATTATCTTCTCTTCGCCGAGTGATACGTCCCAGCGACCAAATCCCTCCCCGTTATAGAGGCGAATTTCTTCGTGCCGCGCCATGGCGTCACGCAGAGTCAACAGGTTCCGTTTTTCCTGAAGGTTGAAACTAAGTGAGTTGAAGACCTCATCGGGTAGGCCGAGATAGTCAAACAGCTCGATGAAACCCTCAAGGGCATGTTTTGTGGCGCTCAGCTGCTCGGCTGCGGCAGGGTCTTCCTCCCCTCCAGATCCGGCCCTCCCGTCGATGGTGATCGGCATCCCGTGGGCTGCATTGAGCATGAACGCCACGTCTCTGACCTGGCTCCGCAGGCCGCCAGCGAGGGTCAAATTCAGACTCACCGTCCTCTCTTCCTCTCGTATGCGGATCCGCAGACCTTCAGAGCAGGTCAGCAGGACCACGTCATCCGCTTCTAGTCGAGAAGCCCATGGCCTTGAGAACTCCACATTCCCACAAACAATTACGTTGGTAGTCTCATGAGGGGCAAAGTGCGCCGGAAAGACTTTGAGGTCAACATCGACGGGGATGATCATGCCCGAGGGTAGTTCCGCTAACACAGCGTAGTCGCTAGTCTCAAGGGTCAATTCTACGGAGCGGTCCTGGCTGAAGCCTTCAAGGGTGTGGATCATGATAGCGACGGCGTCATCGAGAACCGAGTCAGGGACCCCCTTTATGCGCCCCTGATCCTGCTGGTGAATCGCAAGTCCAACAATTCCCTCGAGCGAACCCCCAAGGGCCAGGCGCTTGAATTTGAATGACACCTTGGCCGCGTCCGGCTGTGCTGCTAGTTCCCTCTCGATCTTGAACGGGTTCAAGATGGCGAAAAATACCTCTTCCCCGGTTCCGTCCGGGCGCATCGGGACGTAGAAGTAGATGCCTCCGCCGTTTTTCCGGAAATATTCGATATCGGCCCTGTTTACGGCGTAACTTATGGTCGGCTTGTTTTTTTTAACAGGTTTTTGACGGCTGCGGCCTTTGACCTGTACCTCTACGCGGCCAATGATGTCGTCTTTTTTCTGCCCGGAATTGGAGTACAGATCGATATGGCCGTCTGTGATGGGGGTTTTGTCGTTCGTGCCTATGTACGCTTTGAGGCGCGGGCAGCGGCTCGCGTCCGAGGTGACGGCGATCACGCCGAGTTGTTCGATGTCCGCGCCGTGACTGCTCATGTCTTCATCCTGCCCGGATGCGAGTGGGCGCGGGTGGGTGCGAGCGGATCCCGACAACGATCGTTTACGGCTCCGCCTGAACGGGAACCCAAAGACGATCGCCGCATTGGCGACCCCGATGAGCACGGAGACGAGGGCTGCGAACTCGGGGGCTGTGACGAACTGGTTGGTCCGTCCATGGCCAGGTTTCTCACACCGTCTCCACCCGTGGCGGGGGTTGCCGCACCGGCCTGCCACGGCGCCGTTCCAGGCGGTGCAGGTCCACGTCAGCCAGGTGGCGAGGGCGAACGGGAGCGCGACTGCGAGCATGACGCCCCACCAGCCTGTGTCTTCGTGATGACGGTCTGTGGCAGCGGCGACAACGATCAATCAGGAGGTCACCGAGGCTGACTCCGGCGCTAGCCGCGGAGGTGCGGTATCGCCGCGGCCCAGCCGGTGCGCTGGGTCGCGCTACGACGGCAGGGCCAGCCCAGGCCGGCGGGCGGCCAGTCCCGTATGCAGCGACAGCGTGAGAAGACCTCGTGACCGTTTGAGTTCGCCCACTCTGGGATCTTCGCGGGCTCGCCGGGACGACCAGCGCGGTCGTCCTCCCCATGCGGGGCCGTCGATACCAATCGTGACGTCCTCCCACGAGACGTAGCGCGGGCGTCGATCGGGCTCGTCCAGCAAGGTACGGTCAAGCTCGGCGCGCGACCTGCCGCACCGACGTCTCGCCCTTCCGAGCGACCGCGATCACGTCACGGCGGAAATCTTCCGGATACGCCTTCACCATGACGCACATCCTTCCAGCAAGAGCCCATGCCCCTACCTGTCAGGAGTCAACTGAACCTGCAGCAGTCGCTCCTATTTGGTTTAGGTTGAGCGCATGCAAAGTGAATGGTGGTACGCGTACTCGGATGACGAGCTCGCTACAGTAGCAAGGGACACCGATTCGTTCTTGGAGAGCAACCCCGAGATCCGCGGAGGCTTCTCAAATTCGGTCTGGCTCCTGCATGGTCTCGTTCAGCTCGTTCCCGTAACAGAAACAAACCTTTTCTCAGGCAACCTGCATCCGCTGTTTGAAGCTGAAGCGGATTTGAGGGCCTCCACCACGCAAGTGCGCTTCGGGCTTTATAAGCAGGCTCTCTCAGGTTTACGAGGCGTCCTGGAACTCGGGTTGCTCTCGGTGTATTGGGACATCGACGATACCGCTCACATCGACATCCAAGACTGGCTTCAGGGGCGCGAGGACACCCCGGGATTCTCTGCGGTCGGGAGAAAGCTCCTTAAACTTCCAGCGGTGCAGGCTGCGCTCGAGCGAGACCCTGACCTCTTTGAGCGAGGCAAATCCTTGTATCGAGAAATATCGGGGTTTGCTCATTCCCGGGGGTACCGGAAGTCGACTGCCGGCCTCGTTCTTCAGTCGAATCGACCCTTGTTTAGCGCTGATGCGATGCTCAAATGGGTAACTCTTCGGGACCGCGTGCTGAACCTCGTGCTGATTTTTCACCTACTGAAGTACCCATCGGGGCTTCAAGTGACACCTCTGTCTCAAAAGCTGGGCATGAATACGCCGGTGGGTGGTTTCGTAGAACCTTCTGTCCGTGATCGCTTTCTGGCTCATCTGGGGCCGTCTATGGCGGCTATTCTGCAAGAGATTAGCGATGCTGATGAGCGCGCGCAGTCGGCAGCCAACTACTTCCAAAACCTTCCCGATTATCCAGTGGAGTCGTGGCGTGAAGACATCCTCAAGCAGGACAAAGAGTGGATTGCGATGATGGGTTACGACGATTGGCGACGGACTCACGACGTCCGCCCTGAGATGCCGCACGAGTCCCAGCGGGACAAGATCAGGCGTGCTAATTATGGCGATCGGCTGAGGGTCTGGGCCGAATCCGAGGAATTGCTCACTCGGGAAGACGCCGCCAGAAAGTACAAGGCGTCGGGCGACGAAGGCCTCAACCGTAATAGCTGACGCAAGGCTGTTTACTCGCGAGACAGCGAGTACCGATTTCCTTCGGATATCGACCATCGACTTCCGTCGAAACGCCCGAGCGCCTCGTGGTCGACTCTGTGGACCAGGCGTCGCAGAACCACACTTGATGGGTCGAGTGTCAGCAGTACCTCGGGGTAATCGGCGTCGGGAAGTATCGAGCCCACCGATCGTTCCGCTTCAACCGCTCCGTTATTTGCGACGTTCTGGTCCGTGGCGAATATGACGCAGTTCGAGTTACCGGTATGGGCGCTCGCGAATACGATGCCGTCGAGTGGTGGATTAACGGCGCGGCGGAAGAACTCGGCGACAACCTGCGTGGGGACGTAATCGATGTGTTGGCGCCCATCGGGTACAATCGGTCGGCTGATTGCCTGCTGGAACTCCTCGAGGAACAGCAGCAGGATGCGTAGCTCAAGATGCTGTTCGTCGAATGGTGAAGCAAATATGGACGCGGTGCGTAGGTCAAGCATCCGCAGTGGCCGCGTCGGATAAAATGCGCCGACGACGGCATGTTGTGCAATGCTGAACGCACCGACCTCGTTCAGTGCCGTGGCCTCGTCTTCCGCGCCGTAAAACATCGGAATTCCCGCCGGCGACATGCGATTGGCGGCGGCGCGGTCTGCTGGTGCAGGACCAAGCTCGGTGGCAGATGTTGGAAGCTTTGCCGTCATGGACCAATCCCAGGCCACCGTCCGCGCTCGGTACAGCGGGTCCTCAGGCAGCAAATGACTGACGAGACCACTCCCATCGCTTGCGAGCTCGCCCAGCTTCCGAAGGAAGTCTTGCACGCGAGCGCTCGGGCCATCACTACCCATGAAAACGAAGCGGCTCTCGTGCTTCACAGTGGACTCGAAGTCGTCCCATTCATGGCTCAGTCCATCGGCGCTTATCGCCGCCCCGTAGGTACTCACCTCATCGACGGCAATCGCGTCGGAGATCAGGGATCCGATAGCCTCGATGTGACTCACGTCGAACGCGTACTGCGCGAGATACCCAACCGCCCACGTCGTGTCTTCAAGGTCGCTCGGAGTAGGTGCTGCCTCGGGTCGCTCGTACTCGCGCCAAAAGGCGCGCATGAAGGGTTCCACAACGATGTCCCACGCCACAGCGAAGGCAGGCTCGCTGCCGACCGCTGCGCGTCCACAGATCGTGCAGGACCGGTCGGTAGCGTTGCCGACGGATTCTCTTAGAGAAGTGTCGACGATGTGGGATAGACACACTGCGCCCTCGATGGTTGCCCAGTCCGGCGTATCCTCGTCCATGCTGGCCCTCCTGTCTGCTGCTAGAACACGCATCTTGCCGTATGTGACCGCCGGCTCGGCTCGGGCCTTCGGTTTCCCGCAAACGGCGAGCCGCCAGCTGCCAGTTCCTGCGCAACGGTCGCGTCCTACGTCCGCCGGATCTGCGGCGAAGACTTCGGCATGACGTCGTCTTGTCGGTGTCGCGCAGTCCTGGCAGCCGTGGTGCATTTTGGTGCACTGCGACGTGGCTGGGGAATGCCGCAGGGGGCGCGAGTTGTCACCGACCAGCCCGCGATTGCGGCGATCGGAGGTGAACTCTCCCACGTGCCGGGGCTCGGCGATGGGTTCAAATCCCACCGGTACCGCCACAGAAGCCCCCGGCTCATGCCGGGGGCTTCTTCCGTCCTCGGCGGAACTCAGCTCGTCAGGGCGTGACGCGCGCCTTCATGCCCCGCCCAGCCTGCAGCGCGTGGATCGTCTCCGCGAAGCACTGACTCCCAGTACAGGGAACGAGCACCACTCCCTCCGCCCGCGCGACCGGAGTGTGATGGACGCATGGCAACCGCGACCCCCACAGTGACCCTGAACAACGGCATCGAGATGCCCGTCCTCGGCTTCGGCGTCTACCAGGTCGGCGCCGACGAGACCGAGGCTGCCGTCAGCTCGGCGCTCGCCGCCGGCTACCGCCTGCTCGACACCGCCGCTGCGTACGGCAACGAAGAGGCCGTCGGCGCCGCGATCGCGTCGAGCGGCATCCCGCGTGACGAACTCTTCATCACGACGAAGCTCTGGATCCAGGACGCGCCCGCCGAGGCGAACACCGCCCGGGCGCTCGACGACTCCCTCCGCAAGCTCGGCCTCGAGTACGTCGACCTCTACCTGATGCACCAGCCCTTCGGCGATACCTACGGCCAGTGGCGCGCGATGGAGCAGGCGAACAAGGACGGCAAGGCCCGCGCGGTCGGCGTCTCGAACTTCGCTCCGGACCAGCTGCTCGACCTCATCATCAACAACGAGGTCGTCCCCGCCGTGAACCAGATCGAGACGCACCCGTTCAAGCAGAACACCGACTACCAGGAGCTCATGCGCGGCGAGGGCGTCCAGATCGAGTCGTGGGGCCCCTTCGCCGAAGGAAAGAACGGCCTGTTCACGAACGAGGTGCTGGCCGCGATCGGTGCCGAACACGGCAAGTCCGTCGCGCAGGTCGTGCTCCGGTGGCTCACGCAGCGCGGGGTAGTCGCGATCCCGAAGACGGTCAACCCGGACCGCATGGCGCAGAACCTCGACGTCTTCGACTTCGAGCTCACCGAGGCGCAGATGGCCAGGATCGCGGACCTGCACACCGGGGGATCGCAGTTCTTCGACCACCAGGACCCCGAGATGGTGCGCTGGCTCAGCGCCCGTCGCCTCGGCTGACCCCCTGGAGGACGGGAGGCGCGGTGCCAGCTGGCACCGCGCCTCCAGTCCGGACACCGGAAGGACCACTGCCGTGACCCGTCCCGTCATCGCGCGTCGCGCACTGATCCGCGGCGTCGGCGCTGCGGCCGTGGCCGCAGCCGCGGCGAGCCTCGCCGCGTGCACGCCCGACCCCACGCCGTCGACCACTCCGGGGAGTTCCGTGCCACCGACCGACCGCGACGACCGCGTCCTGCTCGCGTACTTCTCGCGCCCCGGGGAGAACTACTGGAACGGCGGCCGCCGGAACCTCGACACCGGGAACACCGAGGTCCTCGCCGACCTGATCCGCGTCCGAATCGACTGCGACGTGTTCCGGATCGAGGCGGCCGACCCGTACTCGGACAGCTACGACGACACGGTCGCACGCAACGTCCGGGAGCAGGGCGACGACGCCCGCCCCGCGATCGCGGGCGACCTGCCCGACCTGAGCGGCTACGGCACGGTGCTGCTCGGCAGCCCGATCTGGAACGTGCAGCCGCCGATGATCATGGCGACGTTCGCCGAGGCGGTCGACCTGTCCGGCACGTCGCTCCATCCGTTCGTGTCCTACGCCGTGAGCGGGCTCGGCGACACTGCGTCCTTCTACCGTGACCTCCGCACCGGGGCCCGGATCGGCGACGGTCTGGCCGTCCGCGGCGAGGAGGTCCGCGACGATGCCGCCGGGGTCGACGTCGACCGGTGGCTGTCCGCCGCCGGCCTCTCGAGAACAGGAGCACCATGAACATCGAACCCGCCGTCCCGACCAGCAAGAACCCGCCCGAGCGCTTCACCGGCGACGTCTGGCTGGACCCGATCGCCGTCCCGCACGAGGACGGCCAGCACATGACCGTCGCGACCGTCCGGTTCGCCCCCGGCGCGCGCACCGCGTGGCACTCGCACGAGAAGGGGCAGTACCTCCGCGTGACCCAGGGCATCGGGCGGTTCGGTACCCGTGACGGCGGGGTCGTCGAGGTGCACCCCGGGCAGACGCTCTACACACCGCCCGGCGAGGAGCACTGGCACGCCGCCGCACCCGGCTGCTTCATGGAGCACATCGCCATGGTGGAGAGCGGTGACGACCCCTCGACCAGCACGACGTGGCTCGAGCACATCACCGACGACGAGTTCGAGGGGCGCTGAGGCGCCGGCGACTCACGGCGTCGCCTCCGTCGTGGGGGCGGCGGTGGCAGCCAGGCTGCCGAGCAGCCGGACACGCTCGTCGGAGGGCGAGCCGGGCACGGTCGTGTAGCCGTACATCGTCCAGCCGGGGCTGTCAGGCAGCTGCATCGCCTCGAACGCGAACTCGAGGTCGCCGACCGCGGGGTGGTGCAGTCGCTTCGTGCCGGATCGGTGGAAGCGGACGTCGTGTGCGGCCCACCGACGTCGGAAGTCGTCGCTGCGGGTGACGAGCTCACCGATGAGGTCGGTCAGGTCCCGGTCGTGCGGGTGCTTGCCGGCGTGGCTGCGCATCGAGGCGACGAGGCTCGTGGCGCCCTGCTCCCAGTCGACGTAGAAGTTGCGGGCGGCTGGGTTGAGGAACGTGAACCGCGCGTTGTTGGCCTGGTTCACGGGGTCGTCGAGGAGCGGGGACAGCAGGGCGCGGCCCAGGCTGTTCGTGGCGACGACGTCGCTGCGGCGGTTCTGCACGACGGTCGGGGTTCCGGTGATGGTGTCGAGGAACCGCTGGAGGCTCGGACGGACGGCATCGTCGGCGGGCTTCGGGGCACGACGCCGGACCGGTACGGGGGTGTCGGCGCGGGCGAGGTCGAGCAGGTGTTCCGTCTCCGCATCGTCGAGCTGCAACGCCCGAGCGAGGGCGTCGAGGACGTCCTCGGAGACTCCGGCGAGGTGGCCGCGCTCCATCTTCGCGTAGTAGTCGGAGCTCATCCCGGCGAGCATCGCGAGCTCCTCGCGGCGGAGACCGGCGACCCGACGACGACCGCCGCCGATGATCCCGGCCTGCTCGGGCGTGATCCGGGCCCGGCGGGTCCGGAGGAAGTCGCTGATCTCGGCGCGGTGGTCCATGCCGACACCGTACGTGCTGCGCCGGGCCGGAAGGAGGGACTGTCGGTACAGGGAAGCCCCACCACTCCCAGTGCGGGCGGATCCGCGGTGGACTCGTCGGCATGACCGCAACGCCCGACACCGCGTCGACACCCGTCCCGCCCCCGGCCCGGGCGTCCCGACCGCACCACACCGTCGTCCTGGTGATCGTCCTCGTGAGCTACTTCATGATCGTCCTCGACAACTCGATCATCTTCACCGGGCTACCCGAGATCCAGCGTGGGATGGGCCTGTCGCCGACGGCGCTGTCCTGGGTGCAGGACGCGTACACCCTCGTCTTCGGTGGCCTGTTGCTCCTCGGTGCACGCGCCGGCGACCTCCTCGGGCGCCAGCGCGTGTTCGTCCTCGGCCTGGCGCTGTTCGGGCTGGCGTCGTTCCTCGTCGGCACGGCGCAGGACGAGGCGTGGATCATCGCCGCCCGCGCGTTCCAGGGTGTCGGCGCCGCGATCGTCGCCCCGTCGTCGCTGTCGCTCATCACCTCCACGTTCCCCGTCGGCCCGGAGCGCACCCGGGCGGTGTCGCTGTACGGCACGACGGCCGGTGTCGGGGCGAGCCTCGGCATGGTCGTGGGCGGTGCGCTCGCCGGCCTGGTCTCCTGGCGGGCGGGGTTCTTCATCAACGTGCCGATCGCGATCGTGCTGATCGTCCTCGCCGTCCGGTACCTGCCGCAGACCGCGCCGACCCGGGGCCGCTTCGACGTCCTCGGCGCCGTGACGTCGACGCTCGGCATGGGAGCACTCGTGTACGGCATCGTGAACGGCGGCGACCACGGGTGGGGTGCGAGCGCCACGATCCTGCCGATCGTGGCCGGCGCCGTCGTCCTCGCCGTCTTCGTGCTGAACGAGTTGAAGGCCGCGCACCCGATCATGCCGCTGCGGCTGTTCGCGGACGCCGGTCGCTCCGGAGCGGCCGTCGCCCGACTGCTCTTCGCGGGCACCGGCATCGCGTTCTTCTTCTTCACGACGCAGTTCCTGCAGGGTGTGTACGGGTGGTCGGCGCTCGAGGCCGGCGTCGCCTTCCTCCCGATGACGCTGCTGCAGTTCGCCGTCTCGCTCTTCGTGCCGCGGCTCACCCGCCGGTTCGGGAACGCGCTGCTCGTCGCGTCCGGGATCGCGATCGTCCTCGTCGCCGTGCTCTGGCTGAGCCGGATCACCCCGGACGTCGGGTACCTGGCGGGGTTCGCCGGGCCGCTCGTGCTGTTCGGCATCGGTCAAGGGCTGTGCTTCGGACCGCTCACCGCCGCCGGCATCGCGGGGGCGCCGGCGGCCGACGCCGGAGCGGCCTCCGGTCTCGTTAACACGGCCCACCAGCTCGGTTCGACCCTCGGCGTCGCGGTGCTCACCGCGGTCGGCGCCGGTGCGGCGACCCTGTCCGGACGGGTCGCGGACGCCTACACCGGTGGGGCGGTCATGCTCGGCATCGCACTCGTCGCGACGCTCGTGCTCGTGCTGCCGTCCGATCGACGCGCCCGTGGCCGGGTTGTCGTGCCGTAGGGTGGACACATCCGCCTTAGCACGAGCCAATCCGTAGGGAGTCATGAGCAACGACGCTGAAGCCACCCCACCCGGACGCCTCCTCGCCTCCGGCCAGCGCTGCCGCATCCGGATCTGGAACCGGAGCGACCGCAGCGTGACCACCGTGCACGAGTCCGCCGAGCGCCTGTACGAGGCACCGAACTGGACCGCCGACGGCCGGCTCGTCCTGAACGCCGACGGCACGCTGTGGACGATGCCGGCCGACGGTTCCGCCGACCCGACCGCGGTGGACATCCCCGGCGTCCCGCCGCTCAACAACGACCACGTGCTCGACCCCGACGGCGTCACCGTGCACGTCAGCGCGAACGACTTCCACATCTGGTCGGCACCACTGGCCGGGGGAGCGGCGACACGGGTGACGCCGGACGACGGTGGCCTGCACTTCCTGCACGGGGTCAGCCCCGACGGCTCCGAGCTCGCGTACGTCCACCTCGACCCGTCCGCCGAGGCCGTTTGGTCCTCCGGCACGATCCGGGTGATGGCCACCGACGGCAGCGCCGATCGCGCCGTGACGACGGAGCCCGCTGCCGCTGACGGCCCGGAGTGGACCCCGGACGGCAGCTGGATCCTGTTCAACACGGAAGCGTTCGGCCACGCGCAGATCGCCCGGGTCCGACCAGACGGCTCCGGGATCGAGCAGCTCACCGTCGACGAGCACGTCAACTGGTTCCCGCACCCGGCGCCGACCGACGACGCCGCCGTCTATCTGTCCTTCCCGCCCGGTACCGAGGGGCACCCGGCGGACAAGCGGGTCCGGCTGCGGCTCGTGACCGGCCCTGGCAGCGTCAGTGACTGGGGGCCTGCGGTCTGGCAGTCGGCCGAGACGATCGTCGAGCTCGACGGCGGTCAGGGCACCCTCAACGTCAACGGGTGGGCTCCCGACGGGTCCGCCCTCGCCTTCGTCGACTACCCGATCGGAGATGCCGCGTGATCATCCACACCGTCTGCTTCACGCTCGTCCACGAGCCCGACTCCGCCGCCGAGGCCGCGTTCCTCGAAGCGGCCCGGACCACCCTGCCGGCGATCCCGGGCGTGCACGACTTCACGGTGTCACGGCAGGTGTCGTCGCAGAGCGACTTCCGCTTCCAGTTCTCGATGCGGTTCGCCGACCAGGATGCCTACGCGGCGTACGACGCCCACCCGGCGCACCAGGGGTTCGTCGGCACGCGCTGGGCGGACGAGGTCGCGTCGTTCCAGGAGTTCGACTTCGTGCCCCTGCCCGCCTGAGCGGGTGCGGCTCGCGAACGCGAGTCGATGACGGCCTGGAGGCACGGTGCCAGCTGGCACCGTGCCTCCAGTCCGTCAGACCGTCACGTCACGGACGTGACCCGAGGAACGCGCGCAGGCCCGCGACGACCAGGTCGTGGTCCTCGTCCGAGGACAGTCCCGACGCGGTGACCGCGGCGACGACGCCGACGCCGCGCACCCGGATCGGGAACGAGCCGCCCGTGACGGCGTACTCCGCACCGAGCCAGCCGATCGCTGCGGGATCGACGCCGGCTGCGGACAGGCGTGCGTCCACGAGGGCGCTCGACTGCTCCATCCTCAGGACCACGGCGGCCTTCCGGTCGATCCAGACCTCCTGGTCGGGCGTGATGCCGGGCAGTGCGGCGCGGAACAGGCGGAGGCCTGGCCGCCGGATGTCGATGCCGACGGCGTGACCGGCCTCGTGCGCGAGCTGACGGACCACGAGGCCGAGCTCCCACGCGTCGTCGTGCGTGAACGTGTCGAGGACGAGGTCGCGCTCCTGCTGCTCGAGCGTCTCGATGCGGTCCGTCATGGTCAGCCCGCCGCGATCTGTGCGCGGGCGGTGTCGATCGTCCCGAGGATCGCGACCGTCTCGTCGAGGGTGTGCAGCGGGGACTCCGTGCGACCCTCGCCGACGAAGCGCGCCAGTGCCGTGGCCTCCCAGGCGAGCGCCGCGAACCCGCGGAGGGGTGTCGGGTCGTCCCAGTGCAGGACGGGAGACCCGTGCTCCGGTGCCGAGAGCGTGAACGAGGTCGGGTTGTAGAACGGGCCGGCGAACGCGATCGTGCCCTCGGTCCCGGCGATCGAGGCGGTCGTCGGTGTGCGGGCCGCGATCGTCGTGTGCAGCACCGCTTGGGCGTCGCCGTGCTCGAGGACCAGCGTTCCGGATGCGTCCACACCGCTCTCCGTCATCCGCCCCCGGGCCGTGACCCGGTGCGGTTCACCGAGCACCATCGACGCGAACTGGACGGTGTAGATCCCGAGGTCGAGCAGTGCACCACCGCCGAGCTCGGGACGGAACAGCCGGTGGTCGGGGCCGAACGGGATGGCCTGCCCGTGGTCGGCGAGGACGCTGCGGACCTCGCCGAGGGTGCCGTCGGCGAGCAGGGTGCGGAGGACGGAGGCCTGCGGGAGGTACCTGCTCCACATCGCCTCCATCGCGAAGACCCCGGCGGCACGGGCGGCGTCGGCGACCGTGCGGGCCTCGGCTGCGGTGACGGTGAAGGGCTTCTCGACGAGGACGTGCTTGCCGGCGGCGATCGCGGCCAGGGCGGTGGCGGCGTGGTCGCTCTGTGGCGTCGCGATGTAGACCACGTCGACGTCGGGTCGTGCGAGCAGCTCGTCGACGCTGCCGAGTGCGGTCTCGATCCCGTGCTCGGCGGCGAACGCGGTGGCGCGGTCGATCGACCGCGAGGCCACGGCGACGATGCGCTGCGCGGTGTGGGCGCGGACGGCGTCGGCGAACTCACCGGCGATCCAGCCCGGGCCGACGATGCCCCAGCGGAGGGTCGGATCGCTGGCCTCGGGGGTGAAGACGACCGGTTCGGGCAGCGTGTTCGGGATCATGGTCGCGAGGTTAGCACGAGCCAAACGCGGCGTGGGGGGCGTGCTCGCCGGCACGCGCGGCGTCGAGTGAGCAGGAATCGTCGGATGGCGTCAGCGGAGCCGACGATTTCCGCTCACTCGACTGCGGGGCCCGTCGAGTCGCGGACCTCGAGTCGGGTCGGAGTGGCGACGCGTCGGCGCTCGCCGCCGTCCCCGGTCGTCCTGTCGATGACCGCTGAGAGTGCCGCGTCGACGGTCGCCTCGACGTCCTGGTGCACCGACGTCAGCCGGTGGTAGCTCAGTGACGCGAGGTAGCTGTCGTCGAACCCGACCACTGAGACGTGTCCCGGTACCTCGACGCCCTGTTGCGCGAACACCGCGAGGAGCCCGGTCGCGCACAGGTCGCCGCAGCAGATGACCGCCGTCGGCAGGAGCCCGCGTGCGACCAGGGTCCGCGCGGCAGCGGCGCCGTCCTCTTCGCTGAACCCGCTCGGGACGACGTCGACCTCGTTGCCCAGCCCCGCGCCGCGCATCGCGGACCGGTAGGCCTCCGCGCGGTCACGGCCGACCAGTCCGTCCTCCCCGCCGACGTACGCGATGCGGCGGTGGCCCAGGGCGACGAGGTGCTCGACGGCGGTGCGGAGTCCACCGACCTCGTCCACGTGCACGTTGTCGGCGAAGGGCGCGTCGGTCCACTCCCCGAGCAGGACGACCGGGACCGAGCGGCTGGCCTCCTCGAGCGCCGTCGAGCCGGGGTCCGGGTTGAACACGACGAGCGCCTCGACCCGGTCGCCGAGCAGGTCCGCGACCACCTGGTCCGTCGATCGGTCCGGACCCGCGGCACCGAGCGCGACGCCGAACCCCTGCTCGGCAGCACGGGCGAAGAGCCGTTCGACGACCCGCACCTGGAACGGGTTGCGCATGCTGAACACCGCGCCGATCAACCGCGTGCGACCCTCGCGCAGGAGCCGTGCGGACGTGTGCGGGCGGTACCCGAGCGCAGCGGCCGCGGCGAGGATGCGCTCCCGGGACTCGGCGCTCGGACCGGGCGCACTGCGGAGCACCAGGGAGACCAGCTGCCGGGACATCCCGACGTGCTCGGCGACGTCGCGCATCGTCGGCAGGCGACCGGTCCCGTGGGGGCGGCGCTCCGGGTGGTCGTCGGTCGGCGTCGTCACGGGTTCAGTCTCCCACTCGCCTCCACGCCCAGTGGTTCCACATCGGTAGCATCGACGGATGCAGCAGCGCCCGCCGTTCCGAGCCGACGTCGTCGGCAGCTTCCTCCGCCCGACCCCCGTCAAGGAGGCCCGCACCGCCCTCGCCGACGGCCGCATCGACGCCGCAGCGCTCCGTGCCGTCGAGGACGACGCGATCCGCGCGCTCATGGACGCGCAACAGGCCGCGGGGCTGCACGTCGCGACCGACGGGGAGGCCCGACGTGCCTGGTGGCACCTCGACTTCTGGGGAGGCCTGGACGGTGTCGAGGTCGTCGAGCTCGACCACGGCATCGCGTTCCAGGGCGTCACCACCACGCCGAAGGGCATGCGGGTCACGGGGCCGGTGTCGTTCCCGGCCGACCACCCCTTCGTCGCCGACGCCGCGTTCGTCGTCGCCGAGGCCACCGCGCGCGGCCTCACCCCGAAGTTCACGATCCCCGCGCCGACCGTGTTCGACTTCCGGCTCGATGCGGACCAGATCCGCACGGACCACTACGACGGTCGCGACGCCATCACCGAGGACCTCGTGCAGGCCTACCGGGACGCGATCGCAGCCCTGTACGCCGCCGGGGTCCGGTACCTGCAGCTCGACGACACCGCCTGGGCGTACGCGTGCTCGGACGCCGAGATGGCGAAGGCCCGCGAGCGGGGCATCGAGACCGACGGCATCGCCGAACGGTTCTCGTCGATCATCCGGCGCGTGCTCGACGGTCGTCCGGAGGACCTCGTCGTCACCACGCACGTGTGCCGCGGCAACTTCCGGTCGACCTGGATCGCCTCGGGCGGGTACGAACCGGTCTCCGAGCAGCTCCTCGGCAACACCGGCTACGACGGGTTCTTCCTGGAGTACGACAGCGACCGCGCGGGCGGCTTCGAGCCCCTGCGGTTCCTGCCCGAGGGCGACCAGGTCGTCGTGCTCGGCCTCGTCACCTCGAAGACCGGCGAGCTCGAGGACCCGGCGGTCATCGAGCAGCGCATCCGGGACGCCGCCGAGTACGCGCCGCTCGGGCAGCTCGCGCTCAGCCCGCAGTGCGGGTTCGCCTCCACTGAGGAGGGCAACACCCTGTCCGAGGACGAGCAGTGGGCGAAGGTCCGCAGCGTCGTCGACGTCGCCGGACGCGTCTGGCGGTAGACGTCCATCAAATCGGACTGGAGGCGCGGTGCCGGTTGGCAGCGCGGCTCCAGTCCGTCTGTGCATCCTTCCCGAATGGTGTTTCGTGCCCCACGGTCAGATCCAGACCGCGGCGTACGCGGTGCAGGGGCGATGGGGAGAGGCCGCCGTCTCGGCGGTAGGTGCAATCGGCGGCGGATACGCCGCAAAGGGGCTTGCGCGGTTTGGCCGGGGGTCATTCGGTCGCACGTCAGATACAGTTTCCGGGCAGGACGTTCGGCGTCGAGATGCTGGGGGTCCCGCTCATATCGCCGGGTTCATTTCCGCGCGAACGCTGTTGGGAACACCGTCGGTGACGGCATATCGGCGTGGGGCGGCAATCGCCGATGGGTCAAGCGTTCGCGAACTCGCTGGTGATCACGAGAGGTAAGCGCATGAAAAGAGTCCCGGGTACTCGTCGCGGTCCGATCGTTATAGCCTCGTCGTACGTCCTGCTTCTTGGTGGGGCGACCGGCGTGAGCGTCGCGGTGACCGGTCTGGCTTGGGAGCAGACTGCCATCTTCGGACTCCTGCTCCTTTGGCTTGTCAGAGCTGCGACCGTCGGGGTATTCATAGGAACGCGCGATCTGAAGATCCGTGGCTGGTTCCGCACTGTCCGACTGCGGTCGGATTCCATAGAACGCGTGGAAATCCGCGGATATTCGGGCCTGATGAATCGGTTCACGGAAGGCGGCCTTGACCCGCTTCACCTCTTCGTTCGCATGTTCGTGATCATCATGAAAGACGGAAGAGAGCGAGAGTTTCCTAGCACTGCAATGTCTGCTCGCCAGTCCAGAAAGACGCTTGCGAGGATTGTCTCCTCTTTTCCGGGAATCCGGCGCGGCCCAAATGATGTCGCGCAGGGTTCGGCCCAAGGGAAGCATGCGGCGCCGCGGCCTGAATAGATGCGTCGCGATAACTGCAGCGGAAAACGACCTCCAAGTTCACACGTAGTCCAACGGTCAGAGGACAGAATTCTACCGCGGCGGCAATCGATTCCTCGGCAGCTACGCTCACCGAGCAGGTAGCGGAGTGCAAAGGGGGTTCGGCCGGCTTCCGCACTGCCATCGTCGTGGACCCGGCGGTATCGGCACAAGGCATAGCGTGTGCGCAAACTAAGCGCGGAACCATCTTCACGTGGATTACGATATTCGCGTGGGGCGGCAATCGCCGATGGGTCAAGCATTGGCGAACTCGCTGGTGATCGCAAGAGGTACGCACATCATGATGAATCAGGGTCATGCGAAGTCTCTCGACCACGAGGCTTGGTACGTGCACGAGGACGACGGTGATCGCGAACAGGGCCGCGAAATGATGCTGCGAGCGGCTCAACAAGCCGAGGCGGCACCGGCGTGACCAACCCAGCATGACGAACCTCGACGCACCGCGGACGCAGGATGCTCGTTCCTTCGGGATGTGGAGGGATGACTGCCTGACGGCTTGACTCAACCGGACCCGCGCCACGGCGGGGCGTCCGCACGGTAGCGTCGACGACGGCCTGTCCCCGACCCGGATCGAGCAACGATGCCTGACGTCCACCGCCCCGCCGACGACCGCTACGAGCGACTCCCGTACCAGCGCGTGGGGAGGAGCGGCCTGCTGCTGCCGCGCATCTCGCTCGGGCTGTGGAACAACTTCGGTGCCGACCGGGCCCTGACCACGCAGCGCGACATCGTCCTGCACGCGTTCGACCGCGGGATCACCCACTTCGACCTCGCGAACAACTACGGTCCGCCGCCCGGAGCCGCCGAGGAGCAGTTCGGGCGCATCCTCGAGTCGGACCTCCGCCCCTTCCGTGACGAGATCGTGGTGTCGACGAAGGCCGGCTACGACATGTGGCCCGGACCGTACGGCAACTGGGGCTCGCGCAAGTACATGCTCGCCTCGCTCGACCAGTCGCTCACTCGCCTCGGGCTGGACTACGTCGACGTGTTCTACTCGCACCGCCCCGACCCCGAGACCCCCATCGAGGAGACGATCAGCGCCCTCGTGACCGCGGTCCGCTCGGGCAAGGCGCTCTACGCCGGCATCTCGAACTACGACCCGGCGCAGACGGCCGCTGCCGCTGAGGCACTCGCCGCCGAGAACATCCACCTGCTCATCCACCAGCCGCGCTACAACATGTTCGACCGGGTCCCCGAGGACGGGCTCTTCGACGAGCTGCTCCGCCTCGGGACCGGCGCGATCGTGTTCTCGCCGCTGGCCGGCGGGCTGCTGACGGACCGGTACCTCGACGGCTCGGTGCCGGTCGGGTCGCGTGCGGCCGAGGGCCGCTGGTTCGGCGCGGACCGGATCGACGACGAGTACCTGACGACGGCGCGTGCGCTCAACGACATCGCCGCGGCGCGCGGGCAGACGCTCGCGCAGCTCGCGATCACGTGGGTGCTCCGGCAGGAGGCGGTCACGTCCGCGTTGGTCGGGGCCTCGAGCGTCCGCCAGCTGGACGGCACGCTCGACTCGCTCGCGGGTGCCCCGCTCACCGACGAGGAGCTCACGGCCATCGACGCGCTGGTGCCGCGCGGCTGAGCCGGGTGACGCGGTGGAGGTGACTCCGTGACGGACTGGAGGCGCGGTGCCAGCTGGCACCGTCCCTCCCGTCACGGCCGGCGCCCCGCTGGCGCGGCGCGTCGGTACCGGCGGTTGGGGCCCACCTCCAGTCCGCTACTGGGTCACCATCAGACCGCTGCGGTCGCCTCGTCGCGGTGCGGGAGCTTCCACCCCGGGCGCACGAAGTGGCAGGTGTACCCGGCGGGGTACTTCTCGAGGTAGTCCTGGTGCTCCTCCTCGGCCTCCCAGAAGTCGCCCGCGGGCTCGACCTCGGTGACGACCTTGCCCGGCCAGATGCCCGAGGCGTCGACGTCCGCGATGGTGTCGCGCGCGACCTGCTCCTGCTCGGGCGTCGTGAAGAAGATCGCCGAACGGTAGCTGCGGCCGACGTCGTTGCCCTGCCGGTCCTTCGTCGACGGGTCGTGGATCTGGAAGAAGAACTCCAGCAGGTCCCGGTACGAGATCACGGACGGGTCGAAGACGATCTCGACGGCCTCGGCGTGGTCACCGTGGTTGCGGTACGTGGCGTTCGGGGTGTCGCCGCCCGAGTAGCCGACGCGGGTGCTGATGACGCCGGGACGGCGACGGAGGAGCTGCTGCGCTCCCCAGAAGCACCCGCCGGCGAGGATGGCGGTTTCGGTGGTGGTCATGCTGGCCTCCTTGGGGTCGTGCCGCTGGCTGTGGCACCACGGGGTGCAACCGGCGACGGGGGTGTCGTGTTCCCGGTGTTGTCAGTCGGTGGTGTCCTGCAGTGCGTCGAGTGCTGCGACGTCCTCGGCGGACAGCACGAAGTCGACGTTCGCGTTCTCGGCGATCCGCGACGGCGTCGTGGACTTCGGCAGGGGCAGGACGTCCTGCTCGAGCAGGTACCGGATGGCGACCTGTGCGACGCTCTTGTCGTACTTCGCCGCGATGTCGCGGATCTCGGCGTTCTCGAGCAGCCCACCCGTGGCGAGCGGCGAGTAGCCCTCGGTGAGGATGTCGTGCTCGCGGTCGAAGGCGGTCGTGGCGTCCTGCGTGTTGCCGATGAACCAGCGGATCTGGTTGGCGTGCGGGACGACGTCGGTGCGGCCGAGCAGGTCCTCGAGGTCCGCGACCTCGAAGTTCGAGACGCCGATCGAGCGCGTCCGACCGGCGTCGTAGAGCTCCTCGAAGACCTTCCAGACCTCGACGTTGCCGTCGCGGTGGTCCGATCCGATGTCGCCCCACGGCCAGGGGGCGTGGATGAGGTACAGGTCGATCTCGCCGAGGTCGAGGTTCGTGCTCGAGGTCTCGAAGGCCTCGCGTGCGCCGGCGGCGGTCTTGACCTCGGCGGGGAGCTTCGTGGTGATGAAGACCTCGTCGCGCGGGACGCCGCTGTCACGGACGGCCTGGCCGACGCTCGCCTCGTTGCCGTACGCGAGCGCGGTGTCGATGTGGCGGTAGCCGAGGTCGAGGGCGGTCTTCGTGGCGTCGTAGGCGTCGTCGCCGGACGGGATCTGCCACGTGCCGAAGCCGATCTTGGGGATGTGCAGACCGTTGGACAGGGTGAACGTGTCGGTGAGAGCGGGCATGGACCGGACAGTACGCCGCGCGGCTGCGGCGCACTGTCCGGATGTCGGGGTACTACGCGACGGCGATCTCGTTCGGGACGCCTGGCAGCTCGTCGCTCGAGGCGATGACCTTCCCGGTGGTCAGGTCGACGGCGTGGATCTTCTGGTCGGCGGTGTCGGTGACGTAGGCGACGTCCCCCGCGACCTTCAGGGCGGGGTGGGCGTCCTGCCACTCGGTCGGGCCGTCCCACGCATCGATCACGGGGAACGAGTCGAGCTGTTCGCCGGTGGTCTCGTCGAAGGTGTGCAGGGAGCCGTCGGAGCCGAGGACGACGGCCTCGTCACCGGGGCCGCGGGCGAGGTCGCGGAAGGTGAAGCCGACGCCGTCCGGCATGTCGGCGACGGTGTACTCGCCGGCTTCGGCGTCGATGAGGGCGATCTGGTGGAGCAGGTAGCCCTCGCTGTCCTCGTCGTCGTTGTAGTCCCCGACGGCGACGGGGGACGTCTCCGTCGTGAAGAGGTTGCCGGTGCGGCCGTACTCGGTCGGGGCGTCGATCTTCTCGAACGCGCCGTCCTGGTAGACCAGGGCGCCGTCGGTGCAGCCGAAGACGGCGACCTCGCCCTCGACCGCGCCTTCGCCGTGCACGTTCGGGCACTCCTCGGAACGGGCGAGTTCCGCGCCGTCGGCATCGAGGGCACGGACGCCGGAGCGGCTCTCCTCGGTGCCGATCGTGGTGAGGAGCGTGCCGTCCTCGAGCTCGATGGCGACGCCGTGGTGCGCCGCCTCGGACTTCGTCGTCGTGGTCTCGGGCAGCTCGTCGCCGTCGAGGTCCGTGTTGTCGAACGTGGTGACGTCGCCGGTTCCGTCGGCGAAGAGGGCGGTCCGGTCGCCGTGCACGACCGCGTGCCCACCGGTGTCGGCCGGGAAGACCGCGTCGGTCAGTGCGGGGTCCGCGGCGGTGTCGAGCACGCGGAAGCCCTCCGGGACGGTCACGAGCACGTGGCGCCCGTCGCCGGCGGGGTTCACGCGGGTGAAGCCGTCGATCGGGTCGTCGGACACGACCCGCAGGTCCTCGTCGAGGACGAGCAGGCCGCCGTCGTAGGTCAGGGTGATGCGCGTGCCGTCGGCGGACGGGGTGCTCGTCCGGGTCGCTTCGGCGTCGGCGGGGCTCGTCGAGCACCCGGCCAGGGCCATCGCGACGGCGCCGACGAGTCCCACGGGCAGGATCTTCTTCATGTGCATGTCCAAACTGTATTGATTCTCATTCTCAATTGGAAGTCGACAGGCCGTCGACGATCGCATCCATGTTGGACCGCATCATCCCGAGGTACGTCGAGGCGGGCCCCTCCGCGGTCAGGGACTCGGTCGCGAGGGGGCGGATCGCGACGTGCACGTCGACCTCCTCGGCGAGCACCTCGGCGAGCCGAGCAGGTTGCGACGCGTCCGCGAAGATCGTGGGCACGCCGGCTTCCTCGATCGCCGCGGCGAGGTCCCGGAGGTCCGCCGCACTCGGTGAGGCCAGGGTCGTCCCGCTCGGGATGACCGCGCCCACGACCCGGAAGCCGAACCGTTCAGCGAGGTACCCGAACACGTGGTGGTTGGTGACGAGGGCACGGCGGTCCTCGGGCAGCGTCGCGAACGCCGTCGTCATCGCATCGTCGAGCTTCCCGAGCCGCTCACGGTAGGCGGTGGCGCCCGGCGTCCCGATGCCGGCGTCGTCGAGTTCGTCGCCGAGCGCGTCCACCACGTCGAGCATCCGCGCCGGGTCGGTCCAGAAGTGCGGGTCCGGGCCGCTGTCGTCCTCGGTGCTCCACTCCAGTACGTCGATGGCGTCGCCGGCAGTGAACACCGGGACGCCGTCGTCGGCGGCCGCCGCGACGTGGCGGACGACGCCCTCTTCGAGCCCGAGGCCGTTCTCGACGACGAGGTCGGCGCTCCGCAGCCGGGCGGCCTCCTTGGCGGACACCTCGAACGAGTGCGGATCGGCGCCGGCGGGCATCAGGACCATCACCTCGGCGGCGTCCCCGACGACCTCGGTGACCACGTCCCCCAGGATGTTCGTCGTCACGGCGACGAGCGGGCGGTCGGCCGTGCTCGGTGCGCAGGCGGACAGCCCCGCGGCGGACACTGCGGCGACGAGCACGACGCCGAGGGCCCGAGCGGTGCGGGAGGCCGGCGTTGCCCGGGTCACAGTCCGACCTCCGCGAAGGCCGCCGGCGCCACCGGGAGCTCGATCGTGCGCGACACCCGGGCGTCGTCCGCGAAGTCGATCTCGTGCACGACGCCGTCCTGCGGGTCCGCCAGGTAGGCGCGCTGCGCATCGAGCTGCAGGAGCGGTCCGGCTGCACCGTCGACGAGCGCGTCGGTCGTCGCCACGGCACCGGTCGTCATCGTGTGCACGACCACCCGACCCTGGTCGTCGATGCCGACCACGTGCTCGTCGGCGTCGTCCACCGCGACGACCGCGCGGAGCGGCCGGTCGGTCGGGACGTGACGCCAGGCTCCCTCGCGGCTGTCCAGCAGCCAGAAGCCGGTGTCCCCGGCCAGCCCGGCGACGGTCGGGCGCCCGGCGCGCGCGGCGAACGCGGTGGCGCGTGGGACCGCGTCCGCGGCGGTGTCGGGCAGCGGGACGGTGCGTGCCGTGCCCTCGTCGTCGACGATCACCACGCCGTCCGCGCAACCCACGACCGCGCCGGCCCGGGTGACGATGCCACCGGCAGGGTCCTGGCACGGCTGCTCGGCGCGGACGTCCTCCCCGTCCGCGGACAGCACTCGGACCCTGTCGTCGGATGCTGCGACGAGGCGCTCCGCGGTGGGGAGGAGGACGGTCGCGTCGAGTCGGGCGGTGACGTCGAGCTCGCCCTGCCCGAGCGCCGACCGGTCGAGGAGGACCGCCTCCCCGCGGTCCGGCCAGGTCACGGCGGTCAGGGTCTCGGAGGAGTGCACCTCGACGCGCCCGCCGCCGTCGAGGGTCCCGACGACACGGGGCTCGGCCGCGTAGTAGTGGGTGTGGTCGCCGTGGTCGACGGTCCAGGCGCCGCCGTCCACGACCGTCGTCCGGTCGTCGTCGCTCGTCAGCAGGAAGCGACCGTCGGTCGCGCTGTGCTCCGGGGCGTCGACCGTGTCGAGGTCGGTGCTGTCCGCCGTGAGGAGGTCGTGCAGGGTCGTCTCGCCGGTCGCGGAGACCGCGAGGAGGCGCAGCTGCGGCTCCTGGGACTCGGTCGCGCCAGCCACGTAGCCGTGCGGACGAGCGGTGTCGGTCGGGTCATCGGCTGCGGGGCGCGGCTCGGACGAGCACGCCGCGGCCGTGAGTGCGATGCCGGTGGCCAGGGCAAGGGCGGTCAGGGTGCGCGCGGGTGCGCGGCTGGTGGTCGGGTTCATGCTCCCTCTCGAGGTGGTGCTGCGGATGGCGGTGTGGTCGGCCGTCCGGCGGCCGCGGACGTGGGGACGGCAGCGGCGACGGCGCGCGACAGTGCGACCGAGACGACCGCGACGACGGCGATGCTCGCGCCGGCCGCGGTTCCCGCGTGCCAGGAGACGAGGAGTCCGACGAGGACGGCGGCGCAGCCGAAGCCGGTACCGAGCGCCATGGTCGAGACGACGTGTCGTGTCCAGACCCGGGCCGCCGCCGCGGGGGCGAGCAGGAGGCCGACCACGAGGAGCGTGCCGACCGCCCGGTAGGACGCCACGACCGCGAGCGTGACGAGCGCGATCAGGACGACCTCGGCCAGGCGTGGTCGGAGGCCGAGCGTCGCGGCCTTCCGCACGTCGAACGCCGCGGCCGTGAACGCGCGGTGGAACGCGGCGGCGAGAGCGAGCGCGACGAACACGGCGGCGCCGAGGCCGGCCAGGTCCGCGCGGGTGACGGCCAGCACGTCCCCGAAGAGGATCGCCGTCACGTCGGTGGCGAACGACCGGGAGCCGGAAACGATGATGACGCCGAGGGCGAGCATGCCGACGAACAGCAGCCCGATCGAGGTGTCGTACGACAGTCGCGCCCGGCGGCGGAGTGCTCCCACGCCGAACACCATCACGCCGGCGCTGATCGCGGCGCCGATCACCGCCGGGATCCCGGTCAGGGTGGCGACCGCGACGCCGGGGAGCATGCCGTGCGAGAGCGCCTCGCCGAGGAACGCCATCCCGCGCACCACCACCCACGTGCCGACGACGGCGCAGAGGACCGCCGCGAGCCCGCCGCCGATGAGGGCGCGGAGCATGAAGTCGACGGAGAAGGGGTCGGTCAGCCAGGTCACGGTCCGAGACGCTACATGAAAATGACTATCGATACTGATAGTGTCCTCAGGTGCTCCCCGCTCCGACCGCACCCGCCCTCGACGTCGTCGGACTCGTCGTCCGACGCGGCGACCGGACCGTGCTCGACGACCTTGATGCGTCGTTCCCGTCGGGGGCGGTGACCGCGGTGACCGGACCCAACGGGTCTGGCAAGTCGACGCTGCTCGACGTGCTCGCCGGTGCGGTGGAGCCGACTGGCGGACGGGTGTCGCGCCTCCAGGCCGACCGCGGTCTCGCCTACGTGACCCAGTCCGTCCCGCCGACCGCGCTCCCGCTCACCGTCCGGGCGACCGTCTCGATGGGGCGGTGGCCGCACCGCCGGTGGTGGCGACCGCTCGGCCGCGGGGACCGGAGGGTCGTCGACGCGCAACTCGAGCGGATGGCGATCGCGGACCTGGCGGACCGCCCCTTCGACGAACTCTCCGGCGGTCAGCGGCAGCGCACGCTCGTGGCGCTCGGGCTCGCCCAGCGTGCCGGGGTGCTGCTCGTCGACGAACCGACGGCGGGGGTCGACGCTGGATCGGCTGCGCTCGTGGTGTCGGCGCTCGCCGACGAGGCCGCCGCCGGCGCGGTCGTCGTGCACGCCGCGCACGACCGGGAGGCCATCGCCGCCGCCGACCGGGTCCTCGCGCTCGGGGCCTAGGGGCAGACGACCGCGACGGAACCCGTCGGCGTGGTCTCGGGGACCGCAGCGGGGGCCGCAGACGTCGGCACGGCGTTCGACCGCCGCAGCCCCATCGAGACGAGCACCACCGCGCCGACCACGGCGACCGCGCCCGCGAGCCAGAAGTCCGCGGCGAGCCCGAACGACGACACCGCGACCCCACCGAGCACCGAACCGGCCGCGATCGCGAGCTGGATCGTCGTCACGAAGAGCGCGAGGCCGGTCTCGGACCCGGCCGGCGACGCCGTCGACATCCAGGTCTGCATCCCGAGCGGCAGCGCACCCCAGACGAGTCCCCAGACCACGAGCAGGACGAAGACGCCGACGACCGAGTTCGCCAGCAACGGGAGGAGCACGACCGACGCGGCGAGGACGACCTTCGCGACGCCGATGGTCCCGAGCACGGTGCGGCCGAGCGTGAACCCGGCGGTGAAGTTGCCGACGATGCCCGCGATGCCGAACACCAGCAGGGCGAGCGTGACCGTGTCCGGGCCGACGCCGACCAGGTCCTGCAGGTAGGGCGCCACGTAGGTGTACGCGGCGAACTGCGCGGTGAACAGGAACGCGGCGGCGATGAGTCCGACCCGTGCCCGGGGAACGCGGAGCAGCGACCCGAGGGTGCCGAACCGGACCCGCTGGAGCGCCGGGATCCGCGGCAGCATCGCGAGCTGCAGCACCAGGGCGACGAGGCCGAGCACGCCGCCGATCACGAACGCCAGCCGCCAGGTCGCCAGCGACGACACGAGGGCACCGAGCGGCAGGCTCACCACGGTCGCGACGGAGACGCCGGCGGTGATGAGCGAGGTGGCGCGGATGGTGGCCTCGGGGCGGACGAGTCGCCCGGCGATCCCGGCGCCGATCGCCCAGAAGCCGCCGATGCCGACGCCGAGCAGCATGCGGGCGACGAGCAGCACCGCGAAGTTCGGCGCGATCGCAGCCAGCCCGTCGGCGACCACGAGCAGGATCGTCAGGGACACGAGCACCACGCGACGGTCGAGACGGGAGGTCAGGACCGTGACGACCGGGGCCGCGACGGCACCGACGAGCCCGGTCGCGACGACCATGAGCCCCGCGGTGCCGATGCCGACGTCGAGGTCGCGGGCGATCGCGGGGAGGAGCCCGATCGGGAGGAACTCGGACAGGACGAGGACGAACGATCCGAGTGCGACGGACACGACGCTGAGCCACCCACGGCGCGCTGCTGACGAGGTCATGCGGACGTCAAGCAGGCACCGGGGTGGTCCATTCCCTGGTGACGGAACGTGCCGTCAGGCGTCGACCGGAGTGTGCTCCCCGACGACGGCGACGGTCTTCCCGCTCGCGACGGACTCCTGCGCCGCGAGCACGATCGACAGCGTCCGGAGCCCCACGTGCACGTCCGGCTGCGGCTGCTCGCCCGTACGGACGGCGTCGAGGAAGGTGCGGAGCATCGCTTCGTCGAGGTCGGCGCCGTACCGGGACTCGATCGGCAGTCCGGTCTCGGCGGCGAGCCCGCGCGCGGCCGGCCCGAAGAAGTCCAGCGACACGGTGCCGCCCGTCCCGGCGACGTCGAGCGTCAGGCCGCCCCACACCGGCGACGTGTCGGGCTTGCTCCACGAGCAGTCGATGCCCGCGACGACGCCGTTCTCGTAGGTGATCGTCACGAGGCCGGCGGTCTCCGCGCTGGCCCGGCCGGCGTGCAGGGTCCGGTTCGCGACCGCCGTGACCGACACGGGAGCCGACCCCATCAGGCCCTCGAGCAGGTCCGCGATGTGCACGACGTGGTCGACGAGCGCGCCGCCGCCGGAGAGCTCGGGCTCGGTGAACCAGGAGCGCGTGAGCGGGAGCATGCCGTTGTTCGCCCCGCGGACCGAGAAGAGCTGCCCGAGGGCGCCGGACTCGTGTGCGGCACGGAGCTTCCCGAACGCCGAGGCGAAGCGGACCGGGAACGCCACCATGAGCATGACGCCAGCGGCCTCGACGGCGTCGCGCATCGCGATGCCGTCCTCCCACGTGGTGGCGAGGGGCTTCTCGCAGAG
The DNA here is from genome assembly GCF_007673235.1 of Curtobacterium pusillum. Lineage (GTDB taxonomy): Bacteria > Actinomycetota > Actinomycetes > Actinomycetales > Microbacteriaceae > Curtobacterium > Curtobacterium pusillum_C. Next base: position 131,635 of record NZ_VDZH01000006.1, on the reverse strand, counting down.
GACGTGCGCGCCGGCTGCGGCAGCGGCCTCGACGAGCTCACGGTGCCGGGCGTTCTCGCTCGTCACGACGACGGCGTCGGGGCCCCAGGCGAGCAGTTCGTCGTACGACTCCACGTAGTCGACCCCGAGGGCAGCGGCCAGGTCGGCGCCGCGGAGCTCCACGATCGACGACCCGGTGCTGACGCCGCCCGGGTCGGAGCCGCGGACCTCGACGCCCGGCATCGCGGCCAGGGCGGCGAGGTACCCGATGGCGTGCGTGTGGGCGAAGGACATCACGGCGATCTTGAGGTCGGTCATGCGAGCACCTCCGTGGTGGTCGGGGCGAGGTCGACGGGCTGACCGGTCTCGAGCGACTCGAGCGCCGCGTTCGCGATCCGGACGGCTGCGACACCGTCCTCGGCGGTCACCCGCGGTACGGTCCCGCCGGCGAACGCCGCGACGAACTCCTGCAGCTCCGTGCCGTACGGGTCGTCGGCGGGGTCGACCTGCGGCAGGAAGCCGTCCAGCGCCTCCGGTGCCGCGAGGTCGGCGACGTAGTCCTGCTCTGCGCGCGACGAGTGCGAGAGGCTGCCAAGCGTCCCGGTGACCGAGTACTCGGTGGAGAACCCGAGGTGCTGTGGCCCCCAGATGCCCGCGACGTGGCTGATCGCCCCGGACGCGTGGGTGAGCAGGACGTGCGCCGCCTCGACCGGTTCGGCGTCGGTGCCGCCGCGCACGCTGACGGCGGAGACCCGGACGACCTCGCCGGCGACCCAGCGGGCGATGTCGATGTCGTGGATCATCTGGTCCATCACGATGCCGCCGGACAGCGCGCGGTCCGCGAACCACGGCGTGCGCGTCGGGAACGCCCCGGAGCGCACGAACCGCAGGACCGCCAGCTCGCCCAGGAGGCCCGTGGTGACGGCCTCCTTGAGGCGCACGTACGCGGGGAAGAAGCGCACCACGTGGGCCGGGTACAGCTGTCGGCCGGCGGCCCGAGCACGCTCCGCCAGGTCCGCGGCGTCGGCGTCGGTCCGGGCGAGCGGCTTCTCCGACACGACGTCCTTGCCGGCCGCGAGCGCGGCACGGACGACCTCGGCGTGCGCGAACGTCGGGGTGACGACGTCCACCAGGTCGACAGCTGCGAGCAGTTCGTCGAGCGAGTCGACGACGGTGATCGAGGTCCCCGCGGCCGAGGCGGCGGAGGCGAACGCCGCGGCGAGTTCCGGGGCGCCGTCCTGCGCGTACACGACGACGGAGCCGAGCCGCAGCAGGCCGGGCATGTGGGCGTAGGCGATGCCGCCGGCGCCGACGAGGCCGATCCGGGGGGAGGTGTCGGACATCAGGGTTCCTTCACGGGTGGGTGGTGGACGGGGGAGTTGACGAGGAGGGCGGCACCGGCGAGTCCGGCACCCGCACCGACGAGCGACTGCTCGATCGCCGGCACGGACCGCCACTGCAGGCGTTCGGCGACGGCCGTGCGCAGCGGACCGAGGAGCCGCTCGCCGGCCTCGCCGAGCCCGCCGCCGATGACGATCGCGTCCGGGTCGAGGACGGCGGTGAGCATGACGACCCCGGTGGCGAGGGCGTCGACGGCGTCGTGCCACACGCGGTCGGCGACGGGGTCGGTGCCGACGAGTTCGGTGACCTCGCGGGTGTTCGCGGCGAGGGAGCCGCCGGCCTCCCGGTAGCGACGCAGCACGTTGCCGGCGGAGGCGTACACCTCGACGCAGCCGTGCTGGCCGCACGTGCAGAGCTCGCCGCCGGGGACGACGGGCACGTGCCCGAACTCGCCCGCGCCGCCCGTGGCACCGTGCACGATCGCGCCGCCGGTGACGATCGTCGCCGCGATGCCCGTGCCGATCGGGATGAAGACGAACTCGTCGACCGACCGTCCCGCGGCACCGCGGGCCGCCCGTTCGGCGCGTGCGGCAGCACGCGCGTCGTGGTCGAGCGCGACGGGCACGCCGAACCGGTCGGCCAGGAGGTCCGCGACGGGGACGTCCGACCACCCGAGGTTCACGGCCAGGGCCACCCCCCCGCGCTCGGCGTCGACGAGTCCGGGGGAGCAGAGCCCGATGCCGGAGAGCGACCGGCCCGAGGCGGTGGCGCTCGCCGCGAGCTGGTCCACCAGGGCGGTGACGGCGGCGAGGGCGACCCCGCCGGGCAGTCCCGGGTCGGTCGCACCGACGGGGAAGGTCGGGACGGTGGCCCGGTCGAGGACGGTGCCGTCCGCGTCGAACAGCGCGCCCTTGACGGTGGTGCCGCCGATGTCCACCGCGACGACGGCCATCAGGCGCTCCGCACCGTGCGGTCGTCGGACGCCGTGGCCCGGCGGACGAGTTCGTCGACCCGGGTCGGGGCGAGGACCTCGTCGAGCGCGAGCACCACGCCGCCGTGCACACCGGCGTCGCGGGGCGCCCGGCTGGCCCGGACGTCGAGGTCGTCGGCCACGAGGGGCAGGCACATCCGGTACAGCTCGCTCCGGATCGCGGCCACGAGCGGTGGCGACGCCGACATGGCGCCGGCGAGCACGACCTCGCGCGGGTTGAAGAAGTTCGCGATCCCGGCGAGGACCCGGCCGATCAGGGCCCCGGCGGTGCGGAGTTCCTCGACGACGTCGGCGTCGCCCTGGGCCCCGAGCCGGAGCAGGTCCGCGGTGGTGGAGACGTCGTGTCCGGCGGCGCGGAGCCGGGCGATGATCGCACCGGCCGACGCCACGGACTCCAGGCAGTTCGGCACGCCGCAGGTGCACCCGATGACGGACGTGCCGTCCACCGAGGTGTGCGAGACCTCACCCGCCGCGCCGCCGACACCGCGGTGGAGCCGTCCGCCGGCGATGACGCCACCGCCGATGCGGGTGCCGAGCTTCACCGCGACGAGGTTCGACCGCTCCGGTGGTTCGGTGTCGGACCGTTCGGCGAGGGCGATGAGGTTGGCGTCGTTCTCGACGAGCACGGGGGCATCGGTGTGCGACGCGAACAGGGAGCCGAGCGCGACGTCGTGCCAGGTCGGTTCGAAGCTCGGGGTGACGATGCGCCCGCTCGGGTACGCGATCGGAGCCGGGACGCCGATGGCGGCGCCCTGGAAGTCGTCCATGGCCAGCCCGCACTCCGCGGCGAGGGTCTCGAAGCGCCGCCACAGCTCGGCGACGGCGCCGGCCGGTCCGTCGTCGCGGGGGAGCGGCGCCGAGGCGCGGGTGTCGTCCGAGTCGGCGAGCGTCCGGCCGGCGAGGTCGCTCAGCACGACGCGGGTGTGGTTCGCCCCGAGGTCGGCCGCGGCGACGAACCCCGCGGTGCCGTCGAGTTCGAGCCGTCGGGCCCGGCGTCCACCGCGCGACCCCTCGGCACCGACCTCGTGCACCAGCCCGAGGTCGACGAGCGCGTCGACGCGCAGCCCGACGGTGGACGGCGCGAGACCGGTGGTGCGGGCGAGCACCGACCGCGAGGACGATCCGCCGCCGCGGATCAGGCGCAGGACGTCCCCGACGGACCCGGGGACGGGCTCGGCGTCCTGGTAGAGGCGGTGGTTCATGGCGTCATGCTAACCCGCTCTTGCATCGATGGTCGAACGAAGTCTGCCGAGAAATGACTATTTACTTTTCGTCATCGACGAGTAATCTTCCGGAAACACATGATTCCTAGCGTTCAACGAAGAACGAAGGAGGCACCATGCCGAGTGCTGTGGCAGCACCACCCCGCTCGTCACTCGAGCGCAAGGAGGGGCGAGCGGGCTACGCCCTGATCGCCCCGACGAGCATCCTGCTGGCGTTGTTCTACCTGTACCCACTGGTCCAGACCGTCGGGTACTCGTTCACGAACTGGAACCCCGCGACCGGCGCGGCCGGGGACTTCGTCGGGCTCGCCAACTTCGCCGGGCTCCTGCAGGACGACGAGTTCCTGCAGGCCGCCGGCAACACCGCGCTCTACGTGGTGATCGTCGTCCCCGTGACGATGGTCCTCGGGCTCTTCTTCGCCGCGCTCCTCGCCCAGCCGTTCCGCGGACGCGGGGTCTACCGCGCCCTGCTCTTCGTGCCGTACATCGCCCCGATCGTCGGCAGCGCGCTCATCTTCAGCTTCATCCTGTCGCCCCTCGGCGGCCTGGTGAACGGCGTGATCACCTCGCTCGGCGGCCCGCCGATCGGCTTCCTCAACTCGGAACCCTGGGCGCTCGTGAGCGTGATGGTGTTCTCGGTCTGGCAGGGCGTCGGCTACGCGATGATCATCTACTCCGCCGCCCTCACGAACATCCCGGCCAGCTACATGGAGGCTGCGACGCTCGACGGTGCGGGACCGATCCGCCGCTTCTTCACGATCTCGCTGCCGCTGGTCGCCCCCACCACGGGGTTCCTCGCGGTGACCGGCGTGATCAGTGCGCTGCAGGTGTTCACCCAGGTCTACGTCCTCACCCAGGGCGGCCCGCTCGGGTCGACCGAGACGATCCTCTACTACATCTACCAGCAGGGCTTCGTCTTCTTCCACGGCGGCTCCGCGAGCGCTGCGGCCGTCGTCCTCCTCCTCGTCGGCATCATCGTCGCCGTCATCCAGCTGCGGTTCATCAACCGTCGCGACCCGATCGAGCTCACCTAGGAGACCGACGTGACCCACTTCGAAGCCGACGCGCCCTTCGCGGGCGCACCACGGGCCTCCAGGCAGCTCGCCACCGGAACGGTGGCCGTGCCCCGTCGGAAGCGGCCGTTCCGCGCCCGCTGGCGGAAGACCAGTCCGGCGGTCCTCCGCCACGTGATCCTCATCGTCGCGGTCGTGCTGTTCTTCGGCCCGTTCCTCTGGATGGTGCTGACGAGCTTCAAGTCCTCCGCCGAGGCGCTCGCCTTCCCGCCGAGCTTCCTGCCGCGCGAGTGGCGGTTCGACAACTACACGAAGGTGTTCGACGTCGCCCCGTTCGGCATCTACTACCTCAACTCGACCATCGTCGCGGTGCTCACCACGGCCGGGCAGATCATCACCAGCCTCGCGGCGGGCTTCGCGTTCTCCCGCCTGCACTTCCCGGGCAAGAACGTCGTGTTCGTCATCCTGCTCGCCGCACTGCTCGTGCCGTTCGAGGTCGTCTTCACGCCGCTCGTCAGCCTGCTCTCGTCGCTCGGCTGGCTCGACAGCTACCAGGGCCTCATCGTCCCGAACATCCCGTCGATCCTCGGGGTGTTCCTGTTCCGGCAGTTCTTCACCTCGTTCCCGGCGGAGATCGAGGACGCGAGCCGGGTCGACGGCGCCGGCGTCTGGCGGCGGATGTGGTCGGTCGTGGCACCGATGGCGACGCCGATGATCGGGTCGTTCGCGGTCCTGTCGTTCGTCTACAACTGGAACAACTTCTTCTTCCAGTTCCTGGTCGCCACGAAGACCGAGTTCTTCACGGTCTCGGTCGGCCTCACACAGCTGCAGTCCGCGAACGCCGCCGAGAGCTTCAACCTGCTCATGGCTGGCTCGACCCTGGCGATCCTGCCGGTCTTCATCGTGTTCCTGATCTTCCAGAAGCAGATCGTGTCGGCCATGGCCGGCGGTCTGCGCTGAGAAACCGACGCTCCACCTTCACCCCAGGTCCGGAAAGGACAACCCATGCGATCACGAATGCTCGGCGTGGCAGCACTCGCCATCGGCGTCGCCGTCACCCTGTCGGCCTGTTCCGGCGGTTCGGTCACCGGGAACAGCGGTGACTCCGGCGGCAAGACCCAGATCACCGTCTGGCACAACTACACGGGCGACCAGGCCACCGAGGCCAAGAAGCTCATCCAGGAGTACAACGACTCCCAGGACAAGATCGAGGTCACCGCCCAGTACGCGGCCCAGAGCGACCAGTTCGACGCGAAGCTCATCAACGCGCTGAAGAACGACACCGGACCGAACATGGTGCTCGGCGACAGCACGCCGCAGAAGATCGGCCAGGTCGTCGAGACCGGCAAGGTCGTCCCGCTCGACGACTACCTGTCCGACTCCGACTCGTCGATCACCACGAAGAGCTTCACCGAGGGCATGCTCGCCACCGGCAAGTTCGAGGGCAAGACGTACACGCTCCCCACGGACATCGGCGACTACGCCGTCGTCTACAACAAGCAGATGTTCAAGGAGGCCGGGATCACCGACACTCCGACCACCTGGGCGGAACTGCAGGCGGACGCGAAGAAACTCACCAAGGGCACCACGCAGTACGGCATGTACCTGCCGATCGGGACCGGTGAGTGGCCCGTGTTCACCTACCAGTCGATGCTCTGGAGCGCCGGCGGGGAGTTCATGAACGAGGACAACACCAAGGTCGAGTTCAACAGCGACGCCGGCGTGAAGGCCCTGAAGTCCTGGACCGACATGCTCGAGGACGGCAGCGCCTACCCGCAGTCGCTCATGACGTCGACGTCGAACGGTGGCACGCCCGCGCTCACCGCGAAGAAGGCGGCGATGGCGATCACCGGTGCGTACGACCTCGGCACGCTCGACGAGGCACTCGGCAAGGAGAACGTCGGCGTCTTCGCCCTGCCCGGCATCGAGCAGAACGCGGCGAACCTCGGCACGAACAACTCGTACCTGCTCGACGGCTCGAAGGCCGAGAAGGACGCGTCGTGGGACTTCATGCAGTGGTGGCTGAGCCCCGAGGTCGAGGCCAAGTGGGACATCGCGACCGGGTTGCTGCCCGCGAACACGGCGACGAACGACGACGCCACCTGGAAGAAGCACCTCGCGGACAACCCGCGGATCAAGGCGTTCGCGGACGAGCTCGCCTACGCGAAGTCGCGGCCGTCGATCGTCGCCTACGGCGAGGTCAGCGAGGCGCTGTCGAAGGAGCTCGAGAAGGCGATGCTCCTGAAGGAGAGCCCGGAGGACGCGCTCGCCAACGCCGAGAAGAAGGCGCAGGCGGTCCTGGACGCGGCTGACTGAGTCGGCTGCGGTCGCGTGACGCGACCGTCAACGGACTGGAGGCGCGGTGCCGGCTGGCACCGCGCCTCCAGTCGTCCGTGTGGTCGCGTCGGGCGTTGTGGTCGCGTCAGGCGTCGAGGGCTGCCCTGGCCGCTCGGACGACGTCGAGGTCGGTCAGGAAGTGCGCGGAGCCGTCGTCGGCTCCGCCCATCGGGACGCCGGCGTGTGCGCTGCCCGGCGCCGCACGCTTCGCCGACAGGTGCACGGCGGCGGCCCCGGTCGCGACGAGCGCGGGGACGTCCGCGGGGGTGACGCCGGCACCGGCCATCACCTGCACGGCACCGGCCGCGGCGACCATGCGCGTGATCGTGGCTGCACCGGCGACCGCGGTGGGGGATGCGCCGGAGGTCAGGACCCGGGTGAACCCGAGCCCCTCGAGCGTCGCGACGGCGGCGACGGGGTCCGCCGCGTGGTCGATCGCGCGGTGCAGCGTGACCTCGGCGGCGGCGCTGACGGACCGTGCAGCGTCCACGAACCGGGCGAGCACGTCGACGTCGAGCGAACCGTCCGGGCGGAGGGCACCGACGACGACACCGGCCGCGCCCGAGCGGAGGACCGCGCGGGCCTCGCGCACCATGAGGTCGATCTCGTCGTCGTCGTAGACGAAGCCACCGGGGCGGCTGCGGACCAGGGCGTGTGCGGGGATGCCGGTCTCGTGGGCGGCCTCGACGAGGGCCTGCGACGGGGTGAGGCCGCCGAGCTCGAGACCGACGCAGAGCTCGACCCGGTCGGCACCACCGTCACGTGCGACGATCGCGCCCGCAGGGGAGGTGACGGCGATCTCGAGTGCGGCGGTCGTGCTCATGCAGGGTCTCCGAGTGGCTGGTCCGAGGCCGGGATGATCCTGGCGGTCAGGTCCGGTGCCTCGGGGAACACTCGATCGTAGGGGAACAGGGGGCGTTCGATCCTGTGGTGCCCGAGCCGCTCGAGGTCCTGGTCCACGCCACCCGGGGTGAGCGCGAGCATCCAGTCGGCGGCCATGTCGAACAGCTCCGGCTCGAGGTACCCGATCTTCACGATGACGACGTCGGCCTCGCGCGGGGCGAGGTCGAGGTCGGTGAAGTCGTGCTCGTGGTGGTACGGCTTCCGGAGCTTCGTCAGGATCGCGAACACGCTGCCGACCTGCAGCACGACCTCGGTCTCGGCGTCGCGGTCGCCGTGCTTGATCGCGTGCACCCGGCCGGTCATCGTGATCGGTCCGGCGTGGACGGCGTCGACCGTCGCACCGGCGGTCACGGTGACGGTCGCGCCGACCCCGGCCTCGACGGCTGCGGCCACCGCTTCGGCGCCGGGCACACTGGCGTAGATCACGGTCGGGCCGTCCGCTGCCGCGAACCGCGGGTCGGCCAGCACCTGGGTCAGCCCCCACGTCATGTCGCCGGACCCGCCGGCCGTCGGGTTGTCGCCCGAGTCGGAGACGAAGTACGGCCGCGCGGCGCCCGGTGCGAGCGCGGCGGCGAGGCACTCGTCGAAGGAGCCCGTCGGTGCCACGAACACGAAGTCCTCGCGGACGTCCCAGAACGCGCGGGCCAGTCGTTCGGCGCCGGCTGCGACGGTGGCCCGGTCCCAGCCGGTGACGACCGTGACCGCTCGGTCGCGGGGCTGGTCCGCCCAGGCGTAGCCGACCCAGATCGCGGCGTCGAGGACGCCCTCGGTGGCTTCGACCTGCGGCACCTGCGCGTACAGCGACGCCGCCGGCTCGATGCGGGTGGAGGTCTGCTCGCCGGGCAGGAGCACGGGGATCGGGATCCACGCCTTCACAGGACGCTGCGCCCCGACCGGACGGGTGGTGAGCACGTCGACCAGGTTCCGGACGGCGCGCTCCTTCGTCTCGAGGGCGTCCTCGTGCGGGGCCATCCGGTAGCAGGTGACGAGGTCGACCTGGTGGGCGAGCTCGCGCGTGACGTTCCCGTGCAGGTCCATCGACGCCGACACGATGACGTCGGGGCCGATCACCGCGCGGATGCGGCCGAGCAGGTCGGTCTCGGCGTCGTCCAGTCCCTCGACGACCATCGCGCCGTGGATGTCGTACCAGAGGCCGTCCACGTGCTCGGCGTCGACGATCGCCTGCAGCCGGGTCACGATCTCGTCGGCGAGCTCCTCGTACGCCTCCCGCGCCACGATCCCGCCGGGCAGGGAGTGGCCGATGAGCGCCCCGCGGAACTCGGCGACCATCGAGGCCAGGAACGGGTACCGGCCAACGACCTCGTCCCCGCGGTCCGGGTGGAACGCCGGGGCGAGGGTCCTGGTCGGGGTGAACGTCGAGGTCTCGATGGCGAGGCCCGCGATCGCGATGACCGGACGGCGGGTGGCGGGGGCTGCGGGGACGTGGTCAGACACGGACGCTCCTGTTCCTGGTGGTGGACTGCGGGATCGGGGCGGACAGTTGCTCGAGCGACGCCGCGAGGCCGCGCTGCAGGGCGAACTGTCCGGCGCCGACGAGGCCCGCGTCGGCGCCGAGCGACACCGGCTCGATGGCGAGGTGCTGCGTCATGAGCGGGTGGCAGCTCTCGTAGAGCTGGCTCCGCACGGCGGCGATGAACGGGTCGAGGGTGGACAGGATGCCGCCGAGGTAGACGGCGTCCGGGTTGAAGAAGTTCACGTTGGCGGCGAGGACCTCGCCCAGGTAGCGGCCTGCCAGGCGCACGGCACGGGTGGCCTCGGGGTGCGCGTCGGACGCGAGCCGGACCACGTCGGCGGTCGAGGTGACGTCGACCCCGGCGGACGACAGGATCCGGACGAGGGCGGCCCCGGACGCCACGGTCTCCAGGCACCCGGTGTTGCCGCACGAGCACGGGGTGTCGCCCGCGGCGTCGATCCGCACGTGCGTGATGTCCCCCGCCGCACCCGTCGACCCGCGGTAGAGCCGGCCGTCGATGACGATCCCGGCGCCGATCGCCGACCCGGCCTTGATCGTGATCGTCTGGCGTCGAGCGGGGTCGTGCACGGTCTGCTCGCCCGCGGCCATGCAGTTCGCGTCGTTGTCCACGATCGCGGGCAGGCCGAAGCGCTCGGAGAGCCAGGACGCCACCGGGAACCCGTTCCACCCCGGCATCCGGCTCGGCAGGTCCACCACGCCTGCCTCGACGTCGACGGGCCCGGGCAGGCTCAGGCCGACGCCGCGGAGGCCCTCCCGACCACGCTCGTCGGCGAGCCGCTCGAGCAACCCGGCCAGGCGCTGCAGCCCTGCGGTCGGCCCCTCGGAGAGCGCGAACGGGACGTTCGCGACCGACTCGAGCGCGCCTCCCGGCAGCACCACGCCGATGCGCGCGTGACCGCCGCCGACGTCCGCGGCGACCGCGTACTCGTCGACGCCGCCGATGCGGAGCACCTTCCGGGGCCGTCCGCCGGTCGAGGTGTCGGTGCCCTCCTCCGCCAGGAGCCCGTGCGACAGCAGCTGCGACACCACGTGCGAGACGGTCGAGGGAGCGGCACCGAGCAGGTCGGCGATCTCGGTGCGACTGGAGGCCTGTCCGGAGGCGATGAGCTCGAGGACACGGGCGCTGAGGTCCGGCACGACTTTCTCCAATCCGGGCGGAACACGATCGGAACCCCGATCGAAGCCGAGCCTAGGGGGCGGAATGCGCGGTCGACCCTTTCGCCCGTTCCGCAGTAACGCAGTTTTTACATCGAGATGTTTGTTTTTCCAATGCGTTTGGCCATTGACTGTCCGCGTGCCGATCGGCACCCGTGCACCAACCTCCCCGAAGTCCCTCGCACAAGGAGACACCGCATGTCCAAGCCCCGTCGCTGGGCGCTCCTCACCGGAGCTGCGATCGCTGTGAGCGCCCTGCTCGCCGGATGTTCCGGGGGCGGCAACGCCTCCTCCGGTTCGGACTCCGACGCGATCAACTACGCGCTGCCCGCCAATTTCACCCCGAACTGGATCCTCCCGATCGGCACCGCGGCGCACCTCAACACGAACAACGGCTCGATCGCACAGTCGCTCTACGAGCCGCTCATCGCGTACGACGGCTCCACGGGCAAGATCGCGTGGAACAAGGCCGGCTCCGTCGCCACCGACGTCTCGTTCGCGTCCGACTCGAAGAGCGCCACGGTCACCCTCGGTGACCGGCACTGGTCCGACGGCAAGCCGATCACGAGCCGCGACGTCGCGTTCTGGTTCAACCTGATCAAGGCGAACAAGGACCAGTGGGGCTCGTACTCCGAGGGCAAGGCCCCGGACAACTGGACCTCCTTCAAGACGGTCGACGACACGCACTTCACGATCACGTTCGACAAGGCGTACAACTCCGACTGGATGCTCGCCAACCAGCTGAGCCACATCATCCCGCTGCCCCAGCACGCCTGGGACAAGACGAGCGCGAACGGTTCGGTCGGGAACGCGGACGAGACCACCGCCGGCGCGAAGGCGGTGTGGAAGTACCTCAACACCGCGGCCGGCAAGATCTCGGACTACGCCAGCGACGACCTGTGGAAGACGATCTCCGGCCCGTACGGCGTGAGCGCGTTCACCACGGCCGGCAAGGTCACCCTGACGGCGAACACGAAGTACGACGGCGGCGAGAAGCCCTCGATCAAGACCGTCAACCTCCTGCCGTTCACCACGAGCGACGCCGAGGTGAACGCGGTCCGCTCCGGCGAGGTCGACTACGGCTACATCAACGCCACCGACATGGACCAGAAGTCGTCCTTCACGGCGAAGGGCTACTCCGTCGAACCGTGGACCGGTTGGGCGATCACGTACATGCCGTACAACTTCAACAACCCGACGATGGGCGCCGTCTTCAAGCAGCTGTACGCCCGCCAGGCCGTGCAGATGTCGATCGACCAGAAGTCGCTGTCGAAGGTCGTCTTCAACGGCACCGCGACGTCGACCTACGGGCCGATCCCGCAGGCGCAGGAGTCCGACTACGTGTCGAGCGTCCAGAAGGACAACCCCTACCCCTTCAGCACGTCGAAGGCCAAGGACCTGCTGACCAGCCACGGCTGGTCGGAGCAGGGCGGCACGATGGTCTGCACCGACCCCGGCACGTCCGCCAGCCAGTGCGGCGACGGCGTCGCGAAGGGCACGAAGTTCACCATGCAGGTGCTGTCGCAGTCCGGCTCGACCGTGACCGACAACATGATGAGTGCCATCCAGTCCTCGCTCGCGAAGACCGGCATCGGGTTCACCATCAAGACCGCGCCGGTGTCGAGCGTCCTGTCGCAGACCCCGACCTGCACGTCCGACGAGGCGAGCTGCAAGTGGGACCTGTCCTTCTTCGGCACCGCGGGCAGCTGGTACTTCCCGGCCTACCCGACCGGTGAGTCGCTGTTCTCGACCGGTGGTTCGGCGAACTTCGGCAGCTACTCCAACAAGGAGGTCGACGCCCTCATCGACGCGACGACCACCTCGCCCGACGCCACCGCCGTGCAGGACTACAGCGCCGCGGTCGCGAAGGACCTGCCCGTGATCTGGCTGCCGAGCCCGGACTACCAGATCTCGGTCGTCAAGAAGGGGCTGACCGGGTTCGACCAGGACTCGCTCGCCAACTTCCACCCGGCCCAGTGGAAGTGGTCGAAGTAGGTCGCTGAAGCGACCACGGCCTGGAGGCGCGGTGTGCGTCCGACGCACACCGCGCCTCCAGTCAGCACCAACGTCCACACCGAATCGACGGAAGCCGCATGACCACAGCCCTGTACCTGCTCCGGCGCGTGCTGCAAGCACTCGCCGTGGTCCTCATCGTCACGATCGTCGTGTTCTGCCTGTTGCACGCCCTGCCGGGCGGGCCCGCCCGCGGTGTCCTCGGCGTCTCCGCGACGCCCGCGCAGATCACCGCGTTCAACCAGGCACAGGGACTCGACCAGGCCCTGCCGGTCCAGTACCTGCGGTTCCTCGGCCGCCTGCTCACCGGTGACCTCGGCACCTCGTACACGCTCAACGAACCGGTGTCGCAGCTCATCGCCGAGCGCCTGCCGAAGACCCTCGTGCTCACCGGGATCTCCGCCGTCCTCGGTCTCGTCATCGCGATCCCCGTCGGCATGTGGCAGGCCGCGCGGCGCAACGGCGCGGTCGACTACGCGGCCACCGCCCTGGCGTTCGTCTTCTACTCGACGCCGGCGTTCTTCCTCGGCCTCGTCCTGATCATCGTCTTCAGCCAGCAGCTGCCGTGGCTGCCGTCGCAGGCGCCGAGCGGGAACACCCTCGCCGAGGTCTTCCAGGACCCCGCCGGACTCGTGCTCCCCGTCGTCACCGGGGCCCTCGCCATGATCGCCGTGTTCAGCCGGTACATGCGGGCCTCGACGCTCGAGAACCTGCAGGAGGACTACGTGCGCACCGCCCGTGCCGGGGGAGCGTCCACCGCCACGATCCTGCGGCGGCACGTGTTCCGGAACTCGCTCACGCCGGTCGTCGCGATGCTCGGGTACTACCTGCCCGTGCTGTTCGGCGGCGCGCTCGTGACCGAGCAGCTCTTCAACTACCCCGGCATGGGACTGCTGTTCTGGAACGCCGCGCAGACCTCCGACTACCCGACGCTGCTCGGCTGCGTCCTCGTCATCTCGATCGCGACCGTCGTGGGCACGCTGCTCGCCGACGTCGCGCAGTCCCTGATCGATCCCCGAGTGAAGGCAGGCCGCGCATGAGCGCCGTCCAGATCGCCCCGGAAGCGCCGGGGACCCCAGTCGTCGTCGCGTCGACCGGCTGGCGCCTCGCCGTCCGTCGCTTCCGGCACAACACCCTCGCGGTGATCGGCCTCGTCGTCATCGTCGTCATCGTGCTGTTCTGCTTCGTCGGCCCGTTCCTGTACCCGACCGACCAGACCCACACGCAGCTGTCCCAGGCCAACCTCGGCCCGAGTGCGGCGCACTGGCTCGGCACCGACGCCGTCGGGCACGACGTCCTCGGTCGCCTGATGTTCGGCGGCAAGGTCTCGCTCATGGTCGGCATCGCGGCCGGCATCCTCGCCACCGTCGTCGGGACGCTGTGGGGCTCGGTCGCCGGGTACGTGGGCGGCTGGGTGGACGCCGTCATGATGCGCGTGGTCGACGCGGGCATCGCGATCCCGGCGCTGTTCATCCTGCTGGTCATCTCGGCGATCACGACCCCCGGTGTCGGGGGCCTCATCGTCATCCTCGGGTTCGTGTCGTGGCTCGTGCCCTCCCGTCTGATCCGCGCGGAGACGCTGACGCTGAAGAACCGCGACTACGTCCTGACGCTCCGCGCGATCGGCGGTTCGCACGCCCGGGCCATCGGGAAGCACCTCCTGCCGAACTCGGTGTCGACGATCGTCGTGGCCGCCACGTTCCAGGTCGCCGACGCGATCCTCCTCGTCGCCTACGTCTCGTACCTCGGGCTGGGTGTCCAGGCTCCGGCGACGGACTGGGGCGGCATGCTCTCGGCGGGTCTCACCGCCGCCTACTCGGGACGGTGGTGGCTCATCGTGCCGCCGGGTCTCGCCGTGATCCTCGTCGTCTGCGCGTTCAACGCCGTGGGCGACGGGCTCCGGGACGCCTTCGACGTGAGGGGCCGCTGATGTCCATCCTGACCACCACCGACCTCGGGGTCGCGTTCAGCACCGAGTCCGGCACCGTCGACGCCGTCCGAGGGGTGTCCCTGCACGTCGAACCGGGGGAGACCCTGGCGCTCGTCGGGGAGTCCGGGTCCGGCAAGTCCACCGTCGCCCTCGCCGCGATGGGCCTGCTGTCCGGGAACGCGACCGCGCGTGGCAGCGCCGTCGTCGACGGTCACGAGGTCGTGGGGGCCCCGGAGAGCGCCCTCCGCCGTCTGCGCGGGAGCACCGTCTCGATGGTCTTCCAGGAACCCGCGACCGCCCTCGATCCCCTGACCCGCGTGGGAGCACAGATCGCCGAGGTCATCCGGAACCACGGGGACGTCTCCGCGTCGGACGCCGCCGCACGGGCCGTTGACCTGCTCGACCGCGTCGGCATCCCCTCGCCGGCTGCGCGCGCGAAGGCGTTCCCGTTCCAGTTGTCCGGCGGGCAGCGGCAGCGCGTCGTCATCGCGATGGCGATCGCGAACTCGCCGAAGCTCCTCATCGCCGACGAACCGACGACCGCGCTGGACGTCACCGTGCAGGCGGAGATCCTCGAGCTGCTCCGTCGCCTGGCCGCGGACACCGGCACGGGTGTCCTGCTCGTCACCCACAACATGGGTGTCGTCGCGGACTTCGCGGACCGGGTCGCGGTGATGCTGCAGGGCGAGATCGTGGAGACCGGTGGCGTCGAGGACGTCCTGCTCCGGCCGCAGCACGACTACACGAAGCGCCTGCTCGCGGCGGTGCCGCGGCTGGCGGTCGCACCAGCCGGTGCTGCGGCCTCCGTCGAGTCGGTCGCCTCCGTCGACGTTCCGGACGGGAGGCACGGTGCGGCCCCGGTGGTCGACCTGCGGGACGTCTCGGTGACGTTCGGGCGCGGGGCGCGCGCGGTGCACGCCCTGCAGGGCATCGACATCGCCGTGCACGCCGGCGAGACCGTCGGCCTGGTCGGTGAGTCCGGCTCCGGCAAGTCCACGGCGGCTCGGGTGGCGCTCGGGCTCGTCAAGCCGACCTCCGGCAGCGTGCACCTGTTCGGGTCCGACCTCCGCACCGCGCGGGGTCGGGACCGCCGGGCGCTCCGGTCCGGCATCGGGGTCGTGCTGCAGGACCCGGTCGCGTCGTTGGACGCCCGGATGTCCGTCGCGGAGTGCATCGCCGAGCCGCTCGCCGTGCACCGCCGCGGGATGTCCTCCGCCGACCGCCGGAAGCGCATCGACGAGGTGCTCGACGCCGTCCGGCTGCCCCGGACCCTCGCGTCCCGCGCACCCCGGGAGCTCTCCGGCGGCCAGCGGCAGCGCGTGTCGCTGGCCCGCGCGCTGGTGCTCTCGCCGCGACTGCTCGTGGCCGACGAGCCGACGAGCGCGCTCGACGTCAGCGTGCAGGAGACCGTGCTCGAGGTCCTGCGCGAACTGCAGGACGACCTCGGCTTCGCGTGCCTGTTCGTCTCGCACGACCTCGCCGTCGTGCAGCAGTTCGCCGAACGGGTCGTCGTGATGCGCCAGGGCGTCATCGAGGAGCAGGGCACCACGGACACCACGCTGCTGCACCCGACGACGGACTACACACGCCGACTGCTCGCGGCGGTGCCCGTCCCCGACCCCGTGCTGCAACGGCAGCGTCGCGCGGAGCGGCTCGCCACCCTCGCGGCGGTGGACGCGTGAGCACGGTCTTCGCGGGGATCGACGTCGGCGGCACCAACACGAAGGTGCTGCTCGCCACCCCCGACCTCGAGGTGATCGACCGCATCGACCTGCCGACGCCGGCGCACGCTGGCGGGGACGCGATCGTGACCGCCGCCGTCGAGGCGGTGCGCGTCCTGCTCGACCGGCACCGGGCCTCCCTGGCGGGTGTCGGAGTGGGCGCGGCCGGTGTCGTCGACGCGACCACGGGCACGGTCCTCGTCACCGCGAACTCGTTCACCGGGTGGGCCGGGTACGGCGTCACCGCCGCGGTCTCGGCGGCGCTCGGCGTCCCCGCGACGCTCGACAACGACGTGAACGCGTTCCTGCTCGGCGAGCTCGCCGCCGGAGCCGTCACCGGTGAGGCCGACGCGCTCGGCATGACCCTCGGCACCGGCGTCGGCGGCGCCCTCGTGCTCGGCGGCACCCTGTTCGCCGGGCCGCGCGGTGCTGCGGGGGAGATCGGACACGTCCCTGGGTTCAGCGACGTCCGCTGCACCTGCGGGCAGGTCGGCCACCTGGAGACCATCGCCGGCGCACGGGGGATCGCCGACCGGTACGCCGAGCGGTCGGGACGACGGGTGTCCGCCCGTGCAGTCGCCGACGCAGCTCGTGCCGGGGACCTCGACGCGGCCGAGGTGTTCGCGACCACCGGGTGGGGGATCGCCCGTGCAGCCCTGCTCACCGCCGGGATCCTCGACGTGACGACGGTCGTCATCGGTGGTGGCGTCGCGCGGTCGTGGGACCTGCTCGAGCCGGCCGTCAGCGCGGCCATCGCGGCCGAACCCCCGGTGAGCGGTGCGACCATCCGGCTGGCCCAGAGTGCGCTCGGCGCCGATGCGGTCGCGCTGGGTGCTGCGGCGCAGGTGCGGGACCTCGTGCGCGGCGGCGCTCCGGTGAGCTGACCCGGTCGCGCACACGACGAGAGCCGGTCCGAACCACCTGATCTCGTGGTTCGGGCCGGCTCGGCTCGTGGGCTGTGTGCCCTGCAGTGCTGCTTCGCTAGGCCCGGCGGGCCCCGATGCGCGGCAGGAGCAGACCGAGCACGATCATCGCGACGGCGAGGACCAGGTGCAGCACGTTGTCGGCGCTGTTCAGCGGCACGAAGTTCGCCGGGTCGGCCATCCCCGCGGTGAAGAGGCCGTAGACGAACAGGACCGCGTAGACGATGCCGCCGACGACGAGGTAGAGCCGGGCGCCGCGAGCACCGCGGGCCGCGAGGAGTCCGACGACACCGAAGAGCAGGTGCACGATGTTGTGGAGCACCGACACCTGGAAGAGGCCGACGAGCATCGCCATCGAGCCGTGACCCGCCACGGACATGGTGCCCATGTCCATCGTCAGGCCGGGGATGAAGCCGGCGATGCCGACCAGGAGGAAGACGACGCCGAAGACGAAGGCGCCCTTCTGGGTCCACGTCGATCCGTACCCGACGCGGGTGGTTGCTGCTGCGTTGCTGGTCATGGTGCGACCTCTCTTCTGGAGAAGACCGACGCGTCCGTGCGCGGCCTGGACGCTCATGACGTCCACGGTGCATTCGGAGCAGTCGCACGGGCGGTTTGCAGGTCGACCGTCCGCCGCTGTCTGGTCAGTGATCCGGGAGGACGCCCGTGAACGCCAGGACCGCGATGAGCGCCCCGACGACCGCCAGGAACACCCCGATGGTCCGCACGAACGCGGGTGTGATCGGTCGCCCGTTCGCGAGCCGCCCTCCACCGATGCGCTGCGCCCACGGTGTCCAGATGGTGATGACGATGCCCCACGCCGCGACGATCACGCCGCCGATGCCGAACAGGAGCTGCGGGTTCACGGGATGGCCTCGACGGTCATGCCTGGAACCTACGCCCGCGACGGCCGCCCGGCGACGGCTGCTCTGCGACGGTGGCTCGACCTGGATGTGCGGTGCGGACCGGCCGAGCACAGTGGGGCCATGAGCCAGTACGACAAGCGCGACCCGAACACCCTCTACCCCGCCCCGCCGTACCCGAAGCAGGAGCAGTCGCTGCCGGGTGCCGCGTGGAAGATGGACCCGAAGCCCGACCACGGCGAGGACAGCTACGTCGGCCTCGGTCGCCTGAAGGGCTTCCGGGGCATCGTCACCGGTGCCGACTCCGGCATCGGCCGTGCCGCGGCGATCGCGCTCTCCCGCGAGGGCGCCGACCTCGTGCTGTCCTACCTGCCCGACGAGCAGGAGGACGCCGAACAGGTCCGCGACCTGCTCGAGGGCGAGGGGCGCCGCGCGGTGCTCTTCCCTGGTGACATCTCCGACGAGCAGTACTGCGGCGACCTGGTCCAGAAGGCCGTCGACGAGTTCGGCGGGCTCGACACCCTCGTCATGGTCGCCGGCCGCATGGACAGCAACGATGACATCCTGACGCTCGACACCTCGATGTTCGACTCCACGTTCAAGACGAACATCTACTCGCTCTTCTGGCTGACCAAGGCCGCCGTCCCGCACCTTGAGCCCGGTTCGACCATCGTCACGACCGGGTCGATCCAGGCCTCCACCCCGTCGGCCGACAAGATCGACTACGCCGTGTCCAAGGGTGCGATCAAGCTCTTCACCGAGGCCGTCGCGCAGCAGCTCGCGCCGAAGGGCATCCGGGTGAACTCGGTCGCGCCGGGGCCGGTGTGGACGCCGCTCCAGCCGGGGTCCGACGACGCCGAGACCGTGTCGCACTTCGGGGAACAGTCGCCGTTCGGCCGCCCCGGGCAGCCCGCGGAGCTCGGCGCCGCCTACGTGCACCTCGTCAGCCCGGAGTCGAGCTACCAGTCCGGTTCCACGATCACGATCGCGGGCGGGACGCCCGCTTTCTAGACGTGGCCGGTGACGGACTGGAGGCGCGTGGCGGGGTCGTCACGTGCCTCCAGGCCGTCTGTGGCCGGGTCGCGCACGACGTGCCAGGCTCGACGGAGCGGAACCGTCCGACCGAGCCGGCCGCGTGAGGAGCAACCGTGGCAGGAACGACGCACGTGGTCCTGGTGGAGTGGAGTGACGCCGAAGCGTCGGCGGAGGCGGACGCGCTCTGCCGCGAGCACCTGCCCCGCATCGACGGGGTGGAGTCGGTGCACTCGGGGGAGAGTGTGAGCACCGAGGGACTCGAGGGCGGGTTCGACTGGATGCTCGTCGTCCGCTTCCGGGACCGGGTGGCCCTCGAGGGGTACCTGCCGCACGAGGAGCACCAGCCCGTCGCGACGTTCATCAGGGGTGCGAGCTCGCGCGTCGTGGTCTTCGACATCGACGACTGACGTTCCATGCGATCACGCAGCCACGGCGGCGTTGGGCCCGACCCGCAGCCTCGCCGTCACGTACAATGGTCGGACGACGGGCCGGTTCCCGGAACGTCGCCAGCCGAAGGCCCCGTTCGCGGGGCCTTCGTTCTGTCCGGGCAGGGTGTCAGGGGACCCAGTTCTCGTCGTGCACGACCGCTGGCGCGACGAGCCGCCACTGGCGGTTGAGTGTCCGGCGCGCAGCTGGGTGCGGATTGTCGACACGCTGCCGACGGAAGTGCACGTAGACCGCCACGTCGATGGCCTGCAACCCATCGCTCAACTTCGAGGACGCGAAGTTGATCGGCGATGAGATGTGCGCGAGCCGCGACGGCTCATCGCTCGTCGTCCCGAACTCCTGGTAACCGGCGAACGCCCGCTGGTGCTCCGCCTGTGTCGCGATCTCGTCGGCGACCACGATCGCCTGCTCGTCGGGATCGATCGCAGCGGCGAAGCGGTCGATCTGTTCGAGCAAGTGTCCGAACACGACGGCGTGAGGGGTCCGCGGATACCGGAAGCGCGCGTTCAACCGTCCGACGTCCACGCCGCGGAAGACGTACTGCACTCCAGCATCCGCAGCCGCGGCGAGCACCGCGGTCGAGATGCCGGCTGCCTCGCGATGGCGGCCGCGGAGGCGCGTCCACGGTCCGGTCCCTCCCATCAGCTCGTGTCCGTGGAACTCGATCCGTGACGACGTGCCGTGCTCAAGCGCCGTCCGGGCGCGGATCATGGCGAATCGTTCTGAGACGATCTCCCATTGCTCGAACGTGGCGAGTGCCGCACCGATGAAGTAGAAGTCGCGATCGTACGATTCATCGACGTAGGCGATGAGCATCCGGGAAGCCTTCCACGGAGTTGCCTCTCGCACCCACCCCTGTGGATACACGACGCATCGTCGACACAGCCGCCCGACGTGGCGTGCTCACCCGACGAGCGACTGCGTCCCGAGCACGATCGCGAGCGCCAGACGGTCGGCGTCCTCGGTACCCGGCTCGGCCGTGTACGCGAGGACGGTGAGGTCGTCCGTGGCGATCTGCAGGGTGTCGCAGTCGAGCGTGATGCGCCCGACGGCCGGGTGCTCGACGACCTTCCGCCGACCGGACTCCCGCGTGGGCGCAGCGTCGCCGGACTCCCACAGCGCGACGAACCGGGGGCTCGCGGCGCGGAGGTCCCGCACGAGCTGTCCCAGCGCGCGGTCGAGCGGGTAGCGGGCGACGGTCATCCGCAGTGCGGCGACGACCGACGCCTCGAACGCCCGCTGATCGGCGTCGGTGTGCACCGCGCGGCTGCCCGGTCCGACAAGGTGTCGCCACGCGGTGTTGCGCTCGTGACCTCGGAGCGCCCCGACCGGGCCCATGAGTGCGTCGTAGGGAGCGTTCGCGACGAGGATCGTCCCCGCGGCGTCGAGCACCGCGACGGGGGTGTCGGCGAGGCGGTCGAGCAGCCGTTGCACGCTCGGCGGGATCCGCGACGGGACCACGTCGGCCCCGGGGACCGCGTGTCCGGCAAGCCGGAAGAGCAGTTCCCGCTCGGCGTCGGCGACCCGCAGCGACCGGGCGAGGGCCTCGACCACCTGGGCGGACGGCGAGGTGGCGCGCCCCTGCTCGAGACGGGTGAGGTAGTCGGCGGAGATGCCCGCGAGGGCGGCGAGCTCCTCGCGGCGCAGCCCGGTGGCACGGCGGCGACTGCCCGCGACGACGCCGACCGCCTCCGGTGCGACGTGGTCGCGCAGGCGGCGGAGGGTCCGGCCGAACTCGGTGTGTTCCACGTCCCCAGTCTGCGACGCCTGGAAGCCGGTGTCCTGGGTCCGACAGTCCTACGACAACCGGACGGCTCCCCGACCGTGCCGGAGCGTCCGACGCTGGAGCCATGACAACGACACTCGTCACCGGGGCCACACGAGGCCTCGGCAAGGAAACCGCCCGCCAGCTCGTCGCCGCCGGACACGCCGTCTGGATCGGCGCCCGGGATCTCGACACCGGCCGCGCCGTCGCCGAGTCGATCGGCGCCCGAGCCGTGCAGCTCGACGTGACCGACGACGCCTCGGTGGCCGCGGCGTTCGCGCAGCTCGAGGCCGAGGGCGGCCTCGACGTCCTGGTGAACAACGCCGGGATCGGCAAGGTCGCGCTGAACGGCCCCGAGGCCCTCGAGGTGTTCGACACGAACGCCGTCGGCATCGTCCGCACCACCGAGGCCGCGTTGCCCCTGCTCCGCCGCTCCGCGAACCCGGTCATCGTGAACATCTCGAGTGCGCTCGGCTCGTTCGCGGCGAACCACGACCCGGAGAAGCCGGCGTCGCAGTACCAGGCGATCGTCTACGGCGCGAGCAAGGCCGCGGTCTCGATGCTGACCGTGCAGTACGCCCGTGCGGTGCCCGAGGTGCACGTCGTCGCGGTCGAACCCGGGTACACGGCGACGGAGTTCGGGGGCGTCGAGAACCCGCACGGTCGCCCGGTGGAGGTCAGCGCCGCGACGGTCGCGGCGGCTGCCGCCGCCGGTCCGGACGGCCCGACGGGCGTGTTCCTGGAGGACGGTGCGCCGCTCGGGTGGTGACCACCCGACGGACTGGAGGCGCGTGGCGGGCCCGCCACGCGCCTCCAGTCCGGTGGTCGTTCCGTCCCACAACGGGCGCGATGGGATGCCGTTTCGCGCGAAGGAGGTCATTTGTTCGGGCCTCCCACGCGCGAATCGGCTCCGCACGAGCGGATCGGCCTCCCACGAGCGATTCGGCCTCCTGCGCGCAGGGCGGGCTTGCGTACGATCGGAGGCGTGGCTGCCGCGACCGAACCGACCGTCCTGCTCACCGCCTTCGAGCCGTTCGGCGGTGACGCCCGGAACCCCTCGTGGGACGCCGCGCAGCGCCTCGCCGAGACGTGGGACGGACCCGCGACCCTGGTCGTCGAGCAGCTCCCCGTGGTCTTCGCCGAGGAACGAGCGCGCCTGGCGGCCGTGATCGCGAAGCACCGGCCCACCGTCGTCATCGCGACGGGCCTCGCGGCCGGACGGGCCGCCGTCACGCCGGAGCGCGTCGCGATCAACGTGATGGACGCCCGGATCCCGGACAACGCGGGCGCGCAACCGGTGGACGAGCCGATCGACCCCCGTGGTGCCCCGGCGGCGTTCTCCGGGCTGCCGATCAAGCGGATCGTGCGGAACGTCCGGGCGGCAGGCGTCCCAGCGTCGGTGTCGAACACCGCCGGGACGTTCACGTGCAACCAGGTGTTCTACGAGCTGATGTCCTTCGCCGGGCGTGAGGGCTTCCGGGCCGGGTTCGTGCACGTCCCCGCGACCCCGGACATCGCCGGCGACGGGCCGTCGTTCGAACTCGAGCAGATCGTCACCGCCCTCGACGCCGTGGTGCGCGCGTCGATCGACCCGTCGGGCGACATCGTCGAGCAGGGCGGCGCGGAGTCCTGAGCGCCGCCCCGGACACCGTCAGATGAACTGGCGGAAGTTCGTCGACGCGAGGTCGAGCAGTTCGTCGCCGCGTCCGGACAGGACCGTGCGGATCGCGTAGAGCGTGAAGCCCTTCGCCTGCTCGGCGGTCACGGCCGGTGGCATCGACAGCTCCTGGCGGTTCGCCTTGACCGAGATGAGCGCGGGCCCGTCGTGCGCGAGTGCGGCGGCCATGGCGTCCTCGAGGTCGGCGGACTCGTCGACCCGGAAGCCCTTGATGCCGATCGCCTCGGCGACGGCTGCGAAGTCCGGGTTCTGCAGCTCGGTGCCGTAGTTCACGAACCCGGCCGCCTTCATCTCGAGCTCCACGAAGTTCAGCGACGAGTTGTCGAACACGACGATCTTCACGGGCAGCTTGTTCTGCACGATCGTGATGAGTTCGCCGAGGAGCATCGTCAGTCCGCCGTCGCCCGCCATCGCGATGACCTGCCGGTCGGGGAACGCTGCCTGGGCGCCGATGGCCTGCGGGACGGCGTTCGCCATCGTGCCGTGCACGAACGACCCGATCAGTCGGCGGTCGCCGTTCATGGTGAGGTACCGCGACGCCCACACGACGGGGGAGCCCACGTCCGGGATGAAGACGGCGTCCTGGTCGGCGAGCCGGTCGAGCACGCGGGTGACGTACTGCGGGTGCAGCGGCTTGTGCCCGCCGGCGGGGACGGCCAGGTCGTCGAGCTTCGCGCGGGTCTTCGCGTAGTGCTTGCGGGCGTCCTCGAGGTGCTTCGTCGGGTGCGAACCGGTGAGCAGCGGGATGAGCGCGAGCGCGGTGTCCTTGACGGTGCCGACCAGGCCGATGTCGACCGGGTGCCGACGCCCGAGCTGCGAACCCCGGACGTCGACCTGCACGTGCTTCGCCTTGGCGGGGAAGAACTGCTGGTACGGGAAGTCGGTCCCGAGCATGAGGACGACGTCGGCGTCCTCCATGGCGCGGTACCCCGACGCGAAACCGAGCAGCCCGGTCATGCCGACGTCGTACGGGTTGTCCCACTCGATGTGCTCCTTGCCGCGGAGCGCGTGCACGATCGGGGCCTGCAGGCGTTCGGCGAGCGCGAGGACCTCGTCGTGGGCACCGGCGACACCCGCCCCGGCGAGGATCGTCACCCGGTCGGCGCCGTTCAGGAGCTCGGCGGTGCGCTGCAGTTCGGCGTCGGAGGGGATGACGCGCGGGGTGGTCCGCTCGATGCGCGTCGTGCGGGGCGCGACGGCGTCGGCGAGCAGCACGTCGCCCGGGATCACGAGGACCGCGACACCGCGCTTCTCGATCGCCTCGCGCATCGCGATCTCGAGCAGTCGGGGCATCTGCGACGCATCGGCGACGTACTCGACGTAGACCGAGCACTCCCGGAAGAGCTCCTGCGGGTGGGTCTCCTGGAAGTAGCCGGAGCCGATCTCCGCCGTGGGGATGTGCGCCGCGATCGCCAGGACGGGCACGCGGGAGCGGTTGGCGTCGTACAGGCCGTTGATCAGGTGCAGGTTGCCGGGGCCGCAGCTGCCCGCGCAGACGGCGAGCTCGCCGGTCAGCTCGGCCTCGGCGGAGGCGGCGAACGCGGCCGCTTCCTCGTGCCGGACGTGCTCCCAGCGGATCGTGCCGTCCTTGCGCAGGGCGTCGGTGAAGCCGTTGAGGGAGTCGCCGGGGAGGCCGTACACCCGTTCCACGTTGTTCAGACGAAGGGTGGCGACGATGTTCTCGGCAACGGTTGTCATGCCCTCCTGTCTACTCGGCGGCGGCTGCGCTGAGTGCTTTCAGAGGCTCGCCGGTGCCGCGGACGCAGCCGGTACTGGGACGATGGGGGGATGTCCGACGCAGCGCTCCGCCCCCGCCGACGAGTGTCCGACGTGAACGGGATCCTCGACCGGAGCCCGTACCCGCTCGCGTCGGTCGCCATCGCCGTCGCCGCGGTCATCGTCATCACGCTCGTCGGGTTCACCCTCGGCACCGTCGACATCGGCCTGTCGAAGGCGCTGAACGGCCTGCACACCGGGTTCATCGGCGCGTTCACCACGGCGGTCTACCACGTCATCAGCCCCGGCCCGGCGATCGGGATCACCGTCGTCGTGGTGGCGGTGATCTGGTGGCGCACCAGGGACCTCCGTCCGGCGCTGGCCTTCGGCGGCACGATCGCGATCACGTGGGTGCCGTCGGCGGTCGTGAAGGAGATCGTGCACCGTGCGCGCCCCGACGTCGCCGTGCTGCCGCACCCGTTCCCGGTGCAGCCGGACCCCGGCTACCCGAGCGGGCACACGGTCTACATCACGGCGTTCGTGATCGCACTGATCTGGCTCCTCCGCGACACCCGGTGGCACCGGCTGGCGCTGACACTCGGGATCGTCGCGATCGTCATCGTGTTCTTCTCGGTGTCGATCGACGCCGTGCACTACCCGACGGATGCCCTCGCCTCGATCGTGTGGGCGCTCGCCGTGGCCCCGGGCGTGCGGGTCGTGTGGGTGGACTGGCTCATGCCGAAGGTCCCGTTCCTGCGGCCGCGGGAGTCCCGGACGCGCTGACCGGGCCACGGCCACGGCCGCTGCCTCGGCCTCCGGCCAGCACGAGGGCGACCACGGCGACCACGGCGGACGCGAGCATCACGATCGCGAGCGGCGCCGCCGTGCCCTCGCCACCGATGCTGACGAGCGGTGACACCAGCGCGGCGAGCCCGAACTGCAGTGCACCGAGCACGGCCGAGGCGCTCCCGGCAGCGGACGGCACCGCGCCGAGCGCCAGCGCGGTCGCGTTCCCGAGCACGAGTCCGAGCGACCCCACCGCCGTGAACAGCGGGACGGCCAGCCAGAAGACCGGCGCGCCGGTGACGACGAGCACCGCGAACGCGACCGTGGACGCGAGCACGAGGGCGATCCCGACGGTGAGCACACCGGTGACGGAGCGGGTCGCGGTGAGCTTCGCGGACAGGATGCTGATCCCCATCAACGCGAGGGCGTTCAGTCCGAACGCCAGCCCGTAGCCGACCGTGCCGAGCCCGAGCATGTCCTGGTACAGGAAGGGTGACGCCGAGATGTACGCCATCATCACCGCGAACGCGAAGCCGAACACCGCGGTGTAGCCGAGGAACGTCCGGGACCGCAGGGCGCGGAGCGGGGACCCCGAGCCCTGACGCTCGGCACGCAGGGCGTCGCGGTGCGAGCGGAGGTGGGTCTCGCGCACGACCGCGAGCACCGCCACGAGCATGAGGACGGACAGCCCGAGCACGATCGTGAGCAGGCCGCGCCAGCCGATCGGGCCGGTGAGGAGCCCGCCGAGCAGCGGGGCGACCACGGGGGCGACGCCGCCGACGATCATCATGAGCGAGAACGCGCGGGCCGCGGGCTTGCCGGTCGCGAGGTCGGAGATGACCGCGCGGCCGATCACCATGCCAGCCGCTCCGCCGAGGCCCTGCAGCAGTCGGGCGACGACCAGCACGCCGACGTTCGGCGCGAGCACGGCAGCGGCGCTCGCGAGCACGCAGAGCGCTGCCCCGGCGAGGAGCGGCGGGACCCGGCCGAACCGGTCGGAGAGCGGCCCGAAGACGAGCTGCCCCGCGGTGACGCCGACCAGGAACGCGGTGAGGGTGAGCTGCACGGTCGTCGCGGAGGCCTGCAGCTCACCGGTCATCTGCGGGAACGCCGGCAGGTAGAGGTCGGTCGCGAAGGGCGCGACGGCGCTGAGCAGGCCGAGCACGAGCAGGAGCCCCGTCGTGATGCCCTGCTGGTGGGTCGTGGGCGGCGCGGTGTGCGCGCGGATGGAGCCGGTGTCGGTCGTCATGATTATGAAATCATAACTCATTGTCCGCGCCGGTACCATGACCCCATGGAACCCGCGGCGCCCGACGACCTCCTCGCCGAGCTCGCCGACGTCGTCCTCCGCATCTCGCGCGAGATCGACCCGCACGGTGCGCGGTCGCTCGACATCGTGCCGCTCACCGGCACCGAGGCGCTCGTGATGCGCTGGGTCGACCGGAACCCGGGGTCGACGCCGAGCGCGGTGGCCGAGGCGACGGCGCTCAAGCGAAGCAACCTCAGCGTCGCGCTCGGGTCCCTCGTCGCGAAGGGGATGGTCGAGCGTCGACCTGATCCCGAGGACGCCCGGACCGTGCAGCTGTTCTCGACCGAGCTCGCCGCGCAGAGCATCGCACGGCTGCACGCGCACTGGGCGACCGTGCTCCGCACGGCGCTCGCCGGGGACGAGCGGGACGTCGCCGCGACGTTCGCGCTGCTCACGCGTGTCGACGAGGGGTTGCGGGACGCGACTCGCTGACGGACGGGAGGCACGGTGCGGCGCCGCCACGCGCCTCCAGGCCGTCAGCTGGTCGCGTCCGGCGCCTCGTCCTCGATCGGCAGCAACCGGCGGGCCCCGCGCCCCTCGGCGCCGAGGTGGTCCCCGGGGTTCATGACCAGGCACGCGTTCAACGAGACGCACCCGCAGCCGATGCACTGCGTCATCTCCTGCTGCAGGCGCTCGAGCTCGAGCTGCCGCGCGCGGAGTCGCGCGCGCCACCGCTCGTTCAGCCGGTTCCAGTCGCGGAGGGACGGCATGCGGTCGGAGGGGAGCGTCGCGAACTGCTCGGCGACCTCGCTCAACGGGATGCCGAGCCGCTTGGCGACCTGGATGATCGCGATGCGCCGCTCGACGTGCCGCGGGTACAGCCGTGTGCCGCCGGCCGTGCGCTCGGGGTGGATGAGGCCCTTGCGCTCGTAGAAGTGCAGCGCCGACGCGGCGACCCCGGTCCGTCCGACGACCTCGCCGATCGTGAGCAGGTCCGTCGGCTTCGGCTGCGGGATCTCCACCATGGTCGAGATCCTAGGTCGGCGTGGACCCGCGGCGCGTTCCTCGTCGGAGAAGGCGGCGCCGGGCGTGCTTCTCCGATCCTGACCGACCAGCGCCGGGTCGAAGGAACAACAGTTGACGAATCATCTGGTGTGCAATATTTTAGTCCTGTGAGCCGGAAGGGACGGCTCCCCGACCCGGAGGTCCACACCATGGCCACGATCCTGCAGCCCGTCACCACCGCCCGCACCGACCTCGCGCTCGACGCGATGCTCGGCCGCCTCGAGCGCACGGCCGCTCGCGCGCCGCACGCCCTCGCCGTGCCGGTCATGGTGCTGCACGCGGCCCTGAGTGCCGTCGCCTACCGCTGACTGCGAGCTGACGGGCCCGCCGACCGATCCGGTCGACGGGCCCGCCCTGCGTCGCGGGGTCAGCGGGCGAGGACGCGTCCGCGCAACCGCTCGCGAGTGAGCCCGGGCAACGCGACGCCCGTGTCGCCCTCGAGCACGTGGGTCCCGGGCGGCACGATCACGTCGATCGCGTCCAGCAGGCCGTCGTCGAGCGCCACCTCGGACGCCTGCGCGTAGGCGTCCACGTGCGAGACCGTGCGCGGACCGATCACCACCGAGGACACGTCCGGGTGCGTCAGCGTGAAGCCGACCGCGAGTTCGAGCAGCGTCAGCCCGGACTCGTCCGCGAGCCGCCCCAGCCGGTCGGCGACGTCGAGCTTCCGGCGGTTCGCCGGAGCGCCGATGTCGTAGGTGTGCGGCTCCTCGACCACCCGAGGCGACCGGGGTTGAACGGTCCCGTTCCGGTACGCGCCGGCGAGCCACCCACCGGCGAGCGGGGCCGCGGCGAGCACACCGAGGCCGAACCGGCGGGCGATGGGGAACGTCGTGCGCTCCGCCGTCCGCGTGAGGATCGAGTACGGGGCGTGCGTCGCGGTGACGCTCTTGCCGCCGGACCGGAGCCACTGCGCCTCGACGAGCTCCTCGGCGGGGAAGCCCGGGATCCCGAAGGCACGGATCTTGCCCTGCGACACCAGGTCCGCCAGGGCATCGAGGGTCTCGTCGAGCGACGTCGCCGGGTCCGGGTGCGCGGGTTGGTACAGGTCGATCACGTCCGTGCCGAGCCGGGTCAGGCTGCGTTCGACCGCGCGGAACATCCAGCGGCGGCCGTTGCCGTGGTGCGAGGGGTCCCGGTCGACCGGGTCGCCGAACCGGACGGACAGGAAGACGTCGTCCCGCCGGTCACCGAGTGCCGCTCCCACGACGCTCTCGGCGAGCCCGGCTCCGTCCGCGTCGGACACGTCCACCGAGGTGACGCCGCGGGCGAGTGTCTCGTGGACCAACCGCACGGCGTCGTCAGCATCCCGTTCCGCGACGGGGACGAGGGCCCTGCTCCCGAGGGTCAGCGCGCTCACGGGAGCGCCCGTCCGCCCCATGCGTCGCTGTTCCATGCGCGCCACGATATGAGGACCGTTCGCCCCGTGGGCCCCGGGTGACGAACCGTTACCGCTGGTACCCTGGGCGGGCTCCACCTACACGCAGTGTGTATCTACCGGCCGTCGGCACCCCGGCGGACAACGGCGGCACCCGATGGGTCCGCCCCCGCAGCACCGGGACGGGCCGAGAAGGCACACCCCATGCTCCAGACCAGTTCTGCTCCGCCTGCCTCCGCGGCGGACGACCGCTCGCTCATCTCCCATGCCGGGCGGTGGTACTTCCCGGTCGCGTTCATCGCCCGGCTCCCGTTCGCCATGATGGTCGTCGGGGTGCTGACGCTCGTCGTCTCCGCTCGCGACTCGGTCGCCCTCGGCGGCATCAACTCTGCTTCCGTCGGCATCGGCGCGGCGGTGTTCGGCCCGATGGTCGGCGCAGCAGCCGACCGGTTCGGCCAGCGCACCGTGCTCGTCCCCGTCGGCCTGGTGAACGCCGTGCTGCTCGGGGTGTTCCCCTTGGTCGTGACCGGCACCGCGCCCGACCTCGCGGTGCTCGCGATGGCGTTCTGCATCGGCGCGTCCGCACCGCAGGTCGCTCCGATGTCCCGCACGCGGCTCGTCGCGATCATCGGGCAGCGCATGGCCCCTGGTCGGCGCGGCAAGGTCCTCAGCGGCACGATGGCGTACGAGTCGGCCGCCGACGAGACCGTCTTCATCATCGGGCCGTTCCTGGTCGGGCTCCTGGCGAGTGCGATCGCGCCATGGGTCGCCGTCGCCGGAGCCTCGGCGCTGACGTTCGTGTTCGTCACCGCGTTCGCCCTGCACCCGACCGGCAAGCTCGTGCTCGGCCACCACGAAGAACTCGTGCAGGCACCCGCCCGCGAACTCCTCCGCCCCCGGCTCGTGGTCGTGGTGATCGGGATCCTCGGCGTCGGCATGTTCTTCGGGTCGACGCTGACCTCGTTGACGGCCTTCATGGAGACCCACGGCGAGCCGTCGCAGGCTGGACTCCTCTACGGTCTGATGGGCATCGGGTCGGCCGGACTCGCGCTCGGTTCGGCAGCCTTCCCGAGCCGGTTCGCCCTCGGCTGGCGGTGGCTGGTGTTCGGCATCGTCCTGCTCGGCGGGGCGATCGCGTTCTCGCAGGCCGGGTCCGTGCTCGCCGTCGGCATCGTCCTCGCCGTGATGGGCGTCGGCATCGGCCCGACCCTGGTCGCGCAGTACAGCCTCGGCTCGGACCGCTCGCCCGTCGGGCGCTCCGCCACCACCATGACGATCCTCGGGTCCGCCGTGATCGTCGGGCAGTCGCTCACGTCGGCGATCGCGGGCGACGTCGCGGAGCAGCACGGCGCCGCGGTGGCGATGCTGATCCCCGCCGCGTCCGCGGCGATCGTGGTGCTCGCAGCGGTCGTCAACCTGCTGCTGCCGCGTCGCGGCGTGACCAGCTGATGGTCTGCGTGACCAGCTGACGGACTGGAGGCACGGTGTCAGCTGGCACCGTGCCTCCAGTCCGTCCGTGCGTGCGGTCTACGACTCCGTGTCGTCGACGAGCAGATCCTGGTGCCGGTAGTCGTTCGACCGCAGGCCCGCGCGGGCGATCATGTGCGTCGACACCGGTACGAGGAACAGCTGGAACACCATGATCGGCAGGACCACCCACAGCGCCGTCCACGTCCACACGGCGACGACGATCGCCGCCAGCGCGAACGCCAGCCCGAGGACCTGCGGCTTCGCCATGGCGTGCAGCCGGACGAGCGGATCGGGGAACCGCACGATCCCGACGCCCGCGCCGAGGGACAGCAGTGCTCCGACGAGGAGGAGGCCGATCGCGATCCAGGCGCGGACCCCCGCGCCGTCGATGAAGCCCTGGATGACGTCGATCACGAGCGATCCCCTTCCGTGGCCTGCTCCGGTGTGGTGACGGTGAGCCCCTCGTCGGACGGATCCGACGACGGCGTGACTGCCCGGGCCACGGCGATCGTCGCGAACACACTCGTCGCGGCGATGACCACCAGGACGGGCACCCCGGTGAGGTCCCGCCGCACGACCATCGCGGCACCGATGACGATGAGCGCGGTGGTCAGGACCATGTCCGACCCGATCATGCGGTCGAGGATGGTGGGGCCCCGCACGATCCGGAAGACCGCCAGCGCGAGGGTGGCGCCGAGGAGCGCGAGGACGAGGGCGATCCCGATCCCCATGACGACGACGGCGGCGCTCATCGGGTGACCTCCGGCAGCGGCTCGGACAGTTCGGACAGGTCCTGCTTCGACCCGAGGGCGCGGATGACCATGGCCTCGATCCCGAGGGCCTCGCGCCGTGCCGCGTCGACCTGTTCGATGCGTTCGGTGTCGAGCACGTGCAGCAGCAGCCGTCGACGACGCAGGTCGACATCGGCGACGTACGACCCCGGCACGAGCGAGATCGCGAGCGTCGCCAGCGTGAAGGTCATCTCGGACGTGGTGTGCAACTGCAGCAGGGTGATCGAGCTGCGCCGGACGCCGCGCGGACGGAGGGCCACCCAGGCGACCCGGAACGACGCGAGCACGACGAGCCCCGACCACACCACCAGGAACCACAGGAAGTGCACGATCGAGAACCGGGGCGACAGCGGCACGGGTGGGAGCGGGAGCGCCTGCGTCACGAGCAGGGCCACGACGATGCCGCACAGCAGCGTCAGTGGTGTCCACGAACCCCAGAGCAGTGCCCAGAGGACGGTGAGCCCGGCGACGAGCGGGACGTCGTAGCGCCAGGCGACGGCGATCCGGCGGGCGTTGGTGATGCGGCGGGTGTCACTCATCGCTCACCTCCGAGGACCGCCTGCACGTACCGGTCGGGCGACTCGAGCGACTCGGCCGCGCGGGTCGCGTAGCCGTAGAGCGGGCCGGCGACGACCGTCAGGGCGACCGACCCGAGGACTGCGACCGCGGTCACGCCGACGAGCATGCGCGGCAGCTTCACGCGGGCGGGTGCCTCACCGACGCCGTCCTGCGTGACCGTCGGCGCGGTGTCCGGACTGGAGGCGCGACTCGCGTGCGGTGCGTCGGTGACGGTTGTCGTGCCTCTCCCCACCGGCACGGCCGGCCGGCCGCTGGCGCGTCCGTCCGGAACCGGCGGCGTGGGCCCCGGGTGGAACGCCTTGCCCGTGTCCTCGGACACGGTCAGCGGGGCGGGCTCCGGGGACCGCAGGTGCGCGTGCGGCTCGGCCACGCTCGCGTGCGGCGCCGCGGCCTCGGCCGCCGGCCGCGGCCGCCAGAAGGCGGCGTCCCAGACGCGCATGAGCGCGTAGAGGGTGAGGAGGCTCGTCACGACGCCGGCGGCGATGGTCGCGTACGCCAGGGGCGAGCCGTCGATCGCCGCGGCGCGGAACAGCCCGAGCTTCCCGATGAACCCGGAGAACGGCGGGATGCCGCCGAGGTTGAACGCGGGGACGAGGTACAGCGCGGCCAGGAGCGGAGAGGCCTTGAGCAGCCCGCCGAGGGACCGCGTCGAGGTGGTCCCGCCGACCCGTTCCATCAACCCCGAGACCAGGAAGAGCGTGGTCTGCACGACGATGTGGTGCACCGTGTAGAACACCGCCGCGGCCGTGCCCACGACCGAGCCGAGGCCGATGCCCATCACCATGAACCCGATGTGGCTGATGAGCGTGAAGGACAGCAGCCGTTTCACGTCGGTCTGCGACACCGCGCCGAGCACGCCGACCACCATCGTCAGGATCGCCACGATCAGCAGCACGGTGTTGAGCTGTGGCCTCGGGAAGATGATCGTCTCGAGCCGGATGATCGCGTAGATGCCGACCTTCGTCAGCAGGCCCGCGAAGACCGCCGTCACCGGCGCCGGAGCCGTCGGGTACGAGTCGGGCAGCCAGAACGCCAGTGGGAACACCGCCGCCTTGATGCCGAAGCCGATGAGCAGCATCGTGTGGATCAGCAGCTGCACGTGCTCGGGCAGCACCGCCATCCGCTCGCTGATCTGCGCGATGTTCACGGTGCCGGTCGCGCCGTAGACGAGGCCGATCGCCGCGAGGAAGATCGCCGACGCGATGAGGCTCGTCACGATGTACGTCGTCCCGGCCCGGACACGCTGCTCGCTGCCGCCCAGGGTGATGAGCACGTAGCTCGCCACCAGGAGCATCTCGAACGCCACGTACAGGTTGAACAGGTCCCCGGCGATGAAGGAATCGAGCACGCCCGCGGCCAGCACGAGGTACGTCGGGTAGAAGATCGTGACCGGTGCCTCGCCGTCGTCCGCGGCGAGCCCTTGCCCGATCGAGAACAACAGGACGATGAGGAGCACGCTCGCGCTCACGGTGAGCAGCAGCGCGCTCAGCCGGTCGACCACGAGCGAGATGCCGTACGGGGCCTCCCACCCGCCGACCTGCACGACGATGGTGCCGTGCTGGTCCACGAGCACCATGAGCGTCGCGGCGACCGCCAGTGCGACCACGAGCACCACGACGGTGATCGCCCGCTGGAGCTTCTGGTGGTTGAGGAGTCCGAGCGCGACCGCGGCACCGAGCAGCGGGACGAGGACGAGGAGCGGGACGAGCCAGGTCATCGGGTCGCCTCCTGTTCAGCGTCGGTGGTGGTCTCGGGATCGTCGTCCGACGTGTCGTCGTCGGCGTCCTCGTCGCGTTCTCGGCCGATCGCGACGTCGGCCTCGTCGACCTCGACCTCGTCGGCGCGGGACAGCTTCCAGGAGCGGTGGATGAGGGCGAGCAGGAACGCACTGACCGCGAAGGTGATCACGATCGCGGTGAGGGCGAAGGCCTGCGGCAGCGGGTCGGCGATGCCCTCGGACGACTTGCCGATCGGCGGGTCCCCGGCGGCACCGGACATCACGAGGAGCAGCAGGTTGAGCGCGTTGCCGAGCAGCAGGAAGCCGAGCAGCATCCGGGTCAGCGAGCGTTCGAGCAGCAGGTAGACCCCGCAGGAGAACAGCACCGCCATCGCGATGACGAGCACGAGGGTGACGGTCACGTGGCGCTCCCTTCCGGGGTGGGGATCTCGGTCATGTCCTGCACGGGCGTCGAGGCGTCGGCCAGGCGCTGCCGGTCGACCTCGGCGCCGAGGCTGCGGAGGACGTCGAGCACGAGGCCGACGACGACGAGGTACACGCCGATGTCGAAGAACGTCGCGGTGACGAACTCCACGTGCCCGAGCACGGGGACGGTCGCCTCGAAGAACTCCGAGTACAGGGCCTCCTTGCCGAAGAACATCGGCACGAGCGCGGTGATCGCGGCCGTGGCGACGCCGAGCCCGAGCAGCCGGCCGGCGCGCACCGGAGCCGCGGCGCCGAGTTCGGCCGGACCACCGGCGAGGTACCGGGCCGCGAGCGCGATACCCGCGACGAGGCCGCCCGCGAAGCCGCCGCCCGCCGCGTTGTGCCCGGCGAACAGCAGGTACACCGACAGCACGATCAAGCCGTGGAACAGCAGCCGGACGACGACGTCGAGGAGGGCCGAGCGTCCGGTCGGGATCGCGGCGCTCGTCGGCAGCCAGGCGCGGGGCTC
The DNA here is from genome assembly GCF_007673235.1 of Curtobacterium pusillum. GTDB lineage: Bacteria > Actinomycetota > Actinomycetes > Actinomycetales > Microbacteriaceae > Curtobacterium > Curtobacterium pusillum_C. Next base: position 97,117 of record NZ_VDZH01000006.1, on the reverse strand, counting down.
GCCGTCGGGACGGTGCTTGTCGGCCGTCACCGTCGAGGGGAGGTCGCGGAGCCGGGGGAGCGTGTCCTCCCGCGAGTTCACGAAGATCAGGCTCGCGACACCGGTGGCCGCGGCGACCACGACCGTCAGCTCGCCGAGGGTGTCCCAGCCGCGGAGGTCCACCAACGCCACGTTCACCACGTTCAGGCCGTGGCCGAACGAGCTCGTCAGCGCCGGCAGGTCGGGCCAGAGCGGCTCGGCGGTGCGGGCCGACGCGGCGACGACCACCACGATCGCGAGCGTCACGCCCGCGAGTGCGGCGAACAGTGCCCGGACGATCCGGAAGCGGGACGGGTTCGTCGTCGCGATCCGCGGGGGGAGCCGGCGGAGCACGAGCACGAACGCGATGAGCGTCACCGTCTCGACCACCATCTGCGTCAGGGCGAGGTCGACCGCGCCGTGCAGGACGAACAGCACGGACATGCCGTACCCGGTCACCCCGACGAGCACCGCCGCCGCGAACCGGGTCTTCGCGGTGAGCACGGCGATCGCGGCGACCGACATCACGATGACCACGGGGATCTGACCCCACGAGTCGGCGAACCGGACGTGGAACGCCCACGGGCCGCCGATCACCAGGTTGACGAGGGCGCCGGCGACGAACACCGACAGGATGACCGTCAGGTAGTAGGGGAGCGAACCGCGCTGGACCCCGGCGGTGAGGGCGGTCGCGCCACGGTCGAGTCCGCGCATGACGTGCCGGTAGATGCTCGACGCGCTCGGGAACCCCGCCAGGCGGTGCTGCAGCGCCTCGACCGGGCGGCGCAGGGCGAACAGCGCGAGACCGCCGACGAGCGTGATCGCGGACAGGCCGAGCGCCGGCTCGAGACCGTGCCAGAGCGCGAGGTGCGGAACCTCGCCGGGGAGTGCAGCGGCGCGCGCCGCGGGCTCGAGGCCGTGCGCCACGAACGGGGTCGCGATCCCCAGGGCGAGACCGGTGAGCGCGAGGACCGACGGGACGACACCGAGCCCGTGCAGGGCGTGCGGCTCCGTGTCGGGGACGCCGGGCTTCCGGGCGAACGCGCCCCAGAGGAACCGGAGCGAGTAGGCCACGGTCAGCACCGAGCCGATCGTCACGCCGACGAGCGCGAACCAGGCCCAGCCGGCATCGGGACCGTGCAGCGACTCGATGAACCCGGTGAGGACGGCCTCCTTCGCGACGAACCCGATCGTCGGCGGGATGCCGGCCATGGACAGCAGCGCGAGCACCGCCACCACCGCGAGCCACGGGAGCTTCCGACCGAGGCCGCTCAGCTTGGCGAGGTCGCGGGTGCCGGTGACGTGGTCGATCGCGCCGACGACGAGGAACAGGGTCGACTTGAACGCCGCGTGCGCCACGAGGAGGGCGACCCCGCCGAGCGCGACCGCGGGGGCTCCCCACCCGGCCGCGAGCACGAGGAACCCGAGCTGCGCGACCGTGCCGTAGGCGAGCAGGAGCTTGACGTCCGTCTGTCGGAGCGCCCGGTACCCGCCGATGAGCATGCCGGCGACTCCGAGCAGCGTGATGGTCTCCCGCCACCCCTCGAGCAGCGCGAACGCGGGGGCGAGGCGGGCGACGAGGTAGATGCCCGCCTTCACCATCGCCGCGGCGTGCAGGTACGCGCTGACCGGGGTGGGCGCGGCCATCGCGGCCGGGAGCCAGAAGTGGAACGGGACGATCGCGGACTTCGTCAGGGCACCGAGCAGCACGAGGACCACGGAGACGGAGACGATCGTGCCGGACGGCGGATCGGCGATGATCCCGGAGAGCGAGGTCGTGCCCGCCGTGACCGACAGCATCACCAGTCCGGCCAGCATCGCGAGCCCACCGGCCGTGGTGACGACGAGGGCCTGCATCGCCGCCGCACGGCTGGCGCGCTTCACCGAGTCGTGGCCGATGAGCAGGTAGGAGAAGACCGTGGTGGCTTCCCACAGGACGAACAGGACGATGACGTCGTCGGCGACCACCAGGCCGTACATCGACCCGGCGAAGGCGGTGAGGACGCCGGCGAACCGACCCAGTCCGGGTTCGTCGCGGCCGAAGTACGACGCGCAGTAGACGAGCACGAGGGCGCCGACCACCGACACCACGAGGGCGAGCACCCACGACAGGGCGTCCATCCGCAGCGCGATCGCGAGGTCGAGTTGCGGGATCCACCCGAACCGCTCGGTGGCGCCTCCGTCCAACGCGGTCCGGGTCTGGGCCACGGTGAGGACCGCGGCCGCTGCCGGTGCGAGGGCCGCCACGTAGAACACGCGGCGGCCGAGGGCGGGGGTCAGGGCGGGGACGATCAGGGCGACGACCGCGAACGCGACGAGGACGGTGACCATCGGGCACCTCCTCGGGGTCGGGCTGCAGTCCGGCTCACTGGGCCCTCACAGCTTACGAAGCGGCCGATGTGGAGAACCTGAGTAGGCGGACAGGGAGCCCGCGCGGGGGTCAGGCTGTCAACACCACTCTGCCCGCGCCCGCGGCGCCCTGTCCGGCCCAGGCCGCCTCGACCTCCGCGAACCGCACGCCCGTCGCGTCGACACGGATCGTGCCGTCCGCGATCGCCGCGACGATCCCGGGCAGCTCCGCGACGAACGCGGCACGACCGACCGAGCCCTGGCCGCTCCCGACGATGGTGAGGCCGGACGCACGGAGCGCGGCGGACGGGATCCGTGCCTCCTGGCCGGCCGTCGACCCGATCGCGACCCAGTCGAGGCGACGACCACGGTCGGAGCGGGCCGTGACGAGTGCTCGCATGACGTCCGCTGCGGGCTGCCCCCAGACGTAGTCGACGACGACGTCCACGTCGGCGGCAGCGGCGGCGACGCCCTCCACGTCGTCGAGCGGGACGACCACGTCGGCGCCGAGCTCGCGGAGCGCGGCGAGCCGGGCTGCGTCACGGCCGCTCGCGACCACGTGCGATGCGCCGAGGTGCTTCGCGACCTGCACCGCGGCGGTGCCGGACGCCCCGGTCGCGCCGAGGACGAGCACGCGACTGCCGGGCTCGAACGCGATCCGCCGGCGGAGGGCGACCCACGACGACATCACCGGGTTGGCACCAGCGGCGATCGTGACCGGGTCGGCGCCGTCGGGCAGGGCGACGCTCGCGCGCGGGTCGACGGCGACGCGTTCGGCCATCGAGCCGCGGGTGTCGCTGGCGACGGCGAAGTAGCGGAGGGAGCCGTCCGGGAAGCGCCCGACGCCGTCGACGCCGGGGACCAGGGGGAGCGCGCCCTCGCTCGTGTAGTGGGATCCGTCGGCCTGCGAGCGGACGCGCGGGTGGAGTCCGGCGGCGACGACCTCGACGACGACCTCGCCGTCCGCCGGGGTGGGCTCCGCGAACTCCTGCCAGGTGGGGGCGTGGCCGAAGGTGGTGACGACTGCTGCGTGCATGGTGTCCTCCTGATGATTCGTGTTACGAAAAAAATTAGTTCGCAACACGAAATGAGTCAAGTAGGCTGGGGAGATGCAGGAGATGACCGAGGACGAGCTGCTCGTCGACGCACTGGGCGAGACCGCGTTCCGGACCATGGGGGCGTTGACCGGGATCGCCGCGGACGCCGGGGTCTCCTTGACGCAGCTCCGGGTGCTCGCGATCCTGCGCGATCGTCGGCTGCGGATCGGCGACCTGGCGGACTACCTCGGGCTCGAACGATCGACGATGACCGGACTGGTGGCTCGCGCGTCCGCCAAGGGACTGCTGGCTCGGGAGCCGAACGCCGAGGATGCCCGCGCGGTGGACGTCGTGATCACCGAGGCCGGCCTCGAGGTCGCGCGGTCGCTCGAGGCGGCGATGCGCGATGCGCTGCTGCCCCTGACGACCCGGCTGGCCATCGACGACCGACGCGCGCTGCGCGACCTGCTCGAACGCATGCTGCGCTGAGCGCGCCCGCGCCTCGCCGTCGTCAGCGCCCGTGCGCCCGGGACGGGATCTGCGTCGCGAGCTTGCCGCCGGACACGTCGAGCAGTGTCCCGGTGATGTAGCCCGCCGCGTCGCTCGCCACGAACACCAGCAGGTCCGCGACGTCGTCCGGGGTCTCCCACCGCCGGAGCGACAGCGTGTCGAGCAGCCGGTCCTGTGCCTCGGTCGGCATCGTCGCGAAGCCGTTCATCGCCGTCGGCACCATGCCCGGCGCGTACGCGTTCACGGTGATGTCCCACGGCCCGAGCTCCGACGCGAGCACCCGGGTGAACGCCACGACGGCCGACTTCGAGGCCGCGTAGGCGGCGCTGCCGACGCTCGGCACGATCGCCGCGAAGGACGCCGCGTTGATGATCCGGCCCCGCCCCGCCGCCTGCATCACCGGGGCGACGGCCTGGCTCATCAGGAACGTCCCGCCGAGGTTGACGTCCATGCAGCGGCGCCAGGCGTCCCACTCCAGCTCGGCCACCGTGCCCTCGACGTTGATGCCCGCGTTGTTCACGAGGACGTCGATCGTGCCGTGTCGTTCGACGACGGTGTCGACGGCGGCGCTGACGGATGCGGGATCGGCGACGTTGCAGACCACGTGCTCGAGCGGGAAGTCCTGTTCGAACGCGAGGTCCAGGGCGACGACGCGCGCTCCCTCGTCGGCGAAGCGGGAGGCGATGCGGTGCCCGATGCCGCGCGCGGCCCCGGTCACGATGACGACACGGTCGGTCAGGTCGAGGTGCATCGGGCGCTCCTGTTCGTCGGGCAGGCCGTGACCTCGCGTCGTCGGCGACTGCAATAGGCATACTATTCCAGCATGACGGAGCAGCGAGTCCTGTGGATCACCGGTGGCGGCAGCGGCATGGGTGCCGCGAGTGCCCGGGCGGCCGCGGCCGACGGCTGGACCGTGGTGGTCAGCAGTCGACGACCCGAGGCGCTCGACGAGGTCGTCGGGGCGGTCCGCGCCGACGGCGGCTCGGCCTGGGCCCTGCCGCTCGACGTCTCCGACGACGACGCCGTGCGCGCCGCCCGGGACGCGGTGCTCGCCGAGCACGGGCGGCTCGACGGGCTCGTGCTCGCCGCCGGGCTGAACACCCCACGGCGTCGGTGGGACGACCAGTCGGTGCCCGACTTCCGCGCGATCGTGGACACGAACCTCACGGCCGTCGTCACCGTCGTCGACGCGGCGCTCCCCGCGCTGCGCGAGTCCGGCGGGGTGGTCGTCGTGGTGTCCTCGTACGCCGGGTGGTCGTTCCAGCCGGGCGCCGGGGTCGCCTACTCGGCGAGCAAGACGGCGCTCGGTTCCGTCGTCCGCACCCTCAACCAGCAGGAGGCGCCGCACGGGGTCCGCGCCACGCACCTCTGCCCTGGTGACGTCGCGACCGACTTCCTCGCCCAGCGGCCCTCGGTACCGGACGTCGCCGCGCGCGCCGTCATGCTCCAGCCGTCGGACATCGCCCGCACCGTCGCGTTCGTGCTGGGGTCGCCCGCACACGTGCGCATCGACGAACTCGTCGTGAGCCCGGTGTCGCAGCGGTGACCAGCACGTTCGACCGGGTGCTCGACGAGCTGGGCAGCGCCGTCGTCACCGGAGCGCACCCCGCCTGGGAACGTCGCAGCATCGACCAGCTCGCGGAGCGCACCGGCGCGAGTCGCAGCATCGTCCGCGAGGCCGTCCGCGTCCTGGTCGGCCTCGGCCTGCTGACGGCCCGCCGCCGCGTCGGTGTCGTCGCGGTGCCGATCGGCATGTGGGACGTCACCGACCCGCGCGTGGTCGGATGGCGGCTCGCCGGCTCGGACCGCGACCGGGTGCTCGCCGAACTGCGCGCGCTGCGGCGCGCGATCGAACCCGCTGCGGCGGCGGCAGCCGCGGAGCGCGCGTCGGACGCGTCCTGCCAGGACCGACTGGAGGCGCTGCTCGCCGCCGCCGACCGTCTCGCCGCCGCCACCGGTCCCGACGACGCGGCCGCGTTCCTCCAGGCCGATCGCGAGCTGCACCGCAGCATCCTGGGGATGTCGGGGAACGCGGTGTTCCGCCGCCTGGGCGGAGTCGTCGCCCGCGCACTCGACGAGCGCGCCGGCATCGGGCCGGACTTGCACGACGTCGCACTGCACGTCGCGGTCGCTCGTGCGATCGCGAGCGGTGACGCCGCTGCCGCGGCGGCGGCCATGCGGGAGATCGTCGACGGCACCTGAGACCCGACGGCTCCGGACTTCGACCGCCACCAACCCCATGGACGCCGACACGCGGCGCTCTCACCGCAGTATCTGATATCCGATGAGGGCTCTACGCTGTGTTCATGCCGATCCCGAAGCCGACCCGTCCCGCGAAGCGACTCCTGCTCCGTGACGTCGTGTTCGCGAAACTGCGCGACGCGATCGTGAGCGGGGAGCTGCAGCCGGGCGAGACGATCAGTGAGTCCGAGGTCGAGTCGTGGGCCAACGCGTCCCGGACCCCGGTGCGCGAGGCGATCGACCGGCTGGCCGCCGTGGGGCTCATCGACGTGCTGCCGCAACGCGGGACGCTCGTCGCCGAGCTCGACCCCCAGCGGGCGTCCTCGTCGTTCTCCCTGCTCGGGGAGCTCCTCGCCGTCTCCTCGCGGATCGTGGTCCCGGTGGCGACGGCCACGCAGCGCGACGCGGTGGCACGCCGCACGCGGTCGGTGCGGTCGGCGGCCCAGCTGGTCGCGACGGACGGCGTCTTCGACGTGCTCGTCGGGGTCATCGGCAACCCGCGACTCCGTCAGGCGTGGGACGAACTCGTCCCGCACGTGCTCCGGACCTGGACGATCGCACCCGAACACGCGCCGACGCTCGACGAGCTCGACCTCGACGGATTCGCCGCAGCGGTGACGGACGGTGACGGCGACCGCACGGAAGCCGTCCTCCGCCGCTGGTTCGACGCGCACGACGCCCACCCGCGAACCGTGCTCGACGCACCTGCCCAGGAGACGATCTGATGCCGCTCCCCGGGAGCGCCGCGCAGCCCGCCGGCCGTACCTTCCTCCGTGACCGGGCGTACGACGCCCTGTTCCAGGCGATCCAGACGAGTCAGCTCGTCCCGGGTGAGGTGCTGCGCGACGACGAGCTGATGGAGTGGCTCGGCATGTCCCGCACGCCGATCCGGCACGCGTTGATCCGTCTCGCCGAGTCCGGCCTGATCGAGATGTCAGCCGGTCGGCAGACCACCGTCGCCGAACTCGCGCCGGAGCGGACGAACCGTGCCCTGTTCGTGTCCGGGATCTGCAACGAGTACGCCGTGGTCCGGCTGATCGGATCGGACGCCCCGGGCGTCGCCGACGAGCTCGCGACCCAGCGAGCCGAGGTCGCGGCGGGCGTCGAGGCCGGGGACGGCCCGCGCATCGCCCGCGGCATCGGTGCGTTCTTCGACGTCCTCACGAACCGGATCGGGAACCCGGAACTCGAACGACAGGTGCGCCGGATCGACGCCGAGCTCGCACGCTTCCTCGCCCCGGGCGACTCGACGACGCCCATCGACACCGAATGGCTCCGCCGCGGTGTCGAGTCAGTGCACGACGCTTTCGTCGCCGATGACCCCGACGCTGCGCGGGCGGCGCTGCGAGAGCTCTACGCGCCGACGCACCGCGACTTCCTCGAGCGCTTCCGGGAGCCCGAGATCGACTGAACCGGCATACGCTGGCGCCGTGCATGACGACGTGCCCGACGGGCTGACCGACATCGTTCCCGACCCCACCGCGCTCGAACGGATCGCCACGGGCAGCACCTGGGCCGAGGGGCCGTGCTGGATCCCCGCGACCAGGACCCTCAGGTGGTCCGACATCCCGGGCGACCGCATCCTGCAGTGGCACGCCGACACCGGGGCGGTCGACGCCTACGCCGAGGGGGTCGAGTTCACGAACGGTCGCACCCTCGACCGGGACGGCAGTGTGGTGCAGTGCTCGCACGGTCTCCGGCGGGTCGAGCGCGACCGGGACGGCACCGTCACCCCGATCGTCGATTCGTGGAACGGCGTCCGGCTGAACTCCCCGAACGACGTCGTCGTGGCCCGGGACGGCAGCGTCTGGTTCACCGACCCCGCGTACGGCATCACGCAGCCGCGCGAGGGGCACCCCGGCGAGCGGGAGTACGGCGACCACTGGGTGTTCCGCTGCGGCGCCGCCGGCGAGGACCTCCGTCCGGTGGCGGTCGACCTCGACGAGCCGAACGGGTTGGCGTTCGACCCGACGGAACGGATCCTGTACATCGCGAGTTCGTCGTCCGACGAGCCGGTCATCCGTGTCTACGACCGCGACGGCGCCCGCCTGAAGAACGGTCGCGTGTTCGCCCGTCTCGAGCCCGGCGAGGGTGCTCCGGACGGCATCCGCGTCGACGTGCACGGCAACGTGTGGTCGTCGTCGCACCGGGGCGTGGTGGTGTTCGACCCGTCCGGGCGACGGCTCGGGCAGATCGACGTTCCGGAGACGGTGGCGAACCTCTGCTTCGGCGGAGACGACGGCACGACCCTGTTCCTCGCGGCGACGACCTCGATCTACCGGATCGCCACGACGACGCGGGACGCGGCCCCGTAGGACTCGCTCTTCCGGAACCCTGCACTGCAATGTAGTATTTCATTGCAATGAGCAGGGAAACGGAGCAACCATGACGAAGCACGTGGCGATCATCGGGACGCGTGGGTACCCGTCGTACTACGGCGGGTTCGAGACGGCGGTGCGGCACGTCGCTCCGCACTTGGCGGACGAGGGTTGGGACGTGACGGTGTACGGCCGTCCGGGGCAGGAGCGGCTCGAGGACCCGACCCTCGACGAGCGCGTCACCCGTCGGACGACCCGTGGTCTGGAGTCCAAGTCGTTGTCGACCCTGAGCTACGGCCTCACCGCGGTCCTCGACACGATCCGTCGTCGCCCGGACGTCGCGCTCGTGATGAACTGCGCGAACGGCTTCTGGCTCCCACTCCTGAAGCTCGCCGGGATCCCGACCGTGGTGAACGTGGACGGCATCGAGTGGCAGCGGGCGAAGTGGGGTCGGCTCGCGAGGTTCGTCTTCAAGTCCGGTGCCCGCTTCACGGCCCGGTACGCCGACCGGCTCGTGTTCGACGCCGATGCGATCGGTGACTACTGGCGACGCGAGTTCGACGAGACCGGTGTGATGATCCCGTACGGCGGCACCGAGACGGTCGACCTGCCCCTGCACGCTGCTGACGCGCACCTCGAGGACACGCCGTTCGCCTTGGTGGTGGCACGGTTCGTGCCGGAGAACACCGTTCCCGAGTTCCTCGTCGCTGCCGAGCGGATCGCCGCGAGGCACCCGGTCGTGATCGTCGGGTCCACCGGCTACGGTGGCGAACTCGACGACTGGGCGAAGGCCCTCGCCGACGCGGACCCGAACGTGCACTGGCTCGGTCACGTGTCCGACGACGACCGTCTCTTCGCGTTGTGGCAGCACGCGGGGGCGTACTTCCACGGGCACAGCGTCGGCGGGACGAACCCGGCGTTGGTGCAGGCGATGCACTGCGGTGCGCCGACGGTTGCGCGCGACACGGTCTACAACCGTGAGGTCCTCGCCGGGACGAGCGCCCGCTTCGTGCAGCCGGACCCCGATGCGATTGCTGACAACGTGATCGCGATGCTCGAGGACCCGCACGAGCAGCTCGTGATCCGGAACCAGGTCCTCGACCGTGCGCGGACCGCGTACACGTGGATCGACGTCTGCGATGCCTACGCGGCGGTCATCAGCGACGAGGCCGGTATCGAGCGCGAGCAGATGCAGGAGGTCGCACGATGAGCGGAGTCGCGAGCATGCGCATCGTGCCCGAGCTGCGGGCTGCGCACATCGAGCGACACCGGCTCGGCACCCCCGCGGAGCTGCTGTACCTGGGGGCGAACTACGACCTTGCCGGCACCGCGCTGGCGGACGGCATCCGCCGGGTCAGCCTCGGTGCCGCGCTCCGGTCGTTCCTCACCACCACGGCCCGGACGCTGGAGGTCCCGGAACCGCTGTGGATGCGGTTCTGGTTGAAGCACCTCGCGCTCGTGGTCGGGTTCAAGGCGGCGGGTGCACTCCGCTGGCGGAAGCACCGGGTGGTGACGTACGCGATGGAGAACAACGACCTCGCGACGCTGGTCGGTGGTCGCCGTGGAGCACCCGCCTGGGTGGTGAACTCGGTCGCGACGATCATCGGTGCGACCGCACGCCTGACGATCGACCGCATCGCCTTCGCGAGCGACGCGGCCCGCGCCGCCTACGCGTACCTGCCGTTCACGGCGGGCATCGAGCAGGCCACGACCACGGAGCTGCCGCCTCCGACGGCGACGGCCGCGAAGCCGGCGCCGCTCACGTGCGTGTTCGTCGGTGCGATGGAGGAACGCAAGGGCGTTCGCGAGCTCATGCGCGCGTGGACGATCGCGGAGACGATGGTTCCCGGGGCGCGTCTCGTCATGGTCGGCCCCGGACCGCTGCAGGCCGAGGCTGCGTCGTGGGCTGCTGAGTCGCCGTCGAGCCGCCACGTCGTCGGGCGGTTGCCGCACGCCGAGGCCGCCACGATCCTCCAGGCTGGTTCCGTCCTGGCGGCACCGTCCGTCCCGGACGGTCGCTGGAGAGAACAGATCGGCCTGCCGATCAAGGAGGCCCTCGCCGCCGGACTCACGGTCGTCACGACAACGCAGACCGGACTGGCGCCGTGGCTGCACGACCACGGCCACGTCGTGCTCGACCACGCGGGAACGTCGTTCCCGGGTCGTCTGTCGAGAGCGTTGGTACGCGCACTCCGGGCGCCACTCGATCGCGACCAGGTCCGTGCTTCACTGCCCGAAACCGATGGCCGTCTGGTCGCCGACGCATGGCTGCACGGCACGAGCGCGCGACTCGTCGCCGACATGGCGACCAGGCCCGTCCCGGTGCACCGGTGACGGCGCAGGACGTCGTCGTGGTCAACACGCTCGGCGGCGCCCTCCGGCACTACAGTGCTGGACTCGTCGCCGCCATCGGCGCCTCGGGGGGCGCGGTGTCGATCGTGCACGTCGACGAACCCAGTGTCGCCGGCGGCTCGGGACTCGACTGGGTGCGCCGCTACGTCGCTGCGCTCTGGTCGGCTCGCCGCACCGGGGCTCGGGTCATCGTGACCTGGCCGGTGCTCGGCCACCTCGACCGTCTGCTCATGCGCCTCGTGCTCGGCCGTCGTGTCGATTCGGCACTCATCGTGCACGACCCCCGTCCGCTCGTACGCGCTCGTGGCTACGGCGAACGATCGCGCCGGGTGGGTGCAGTCGCCCGGAGAGTCGAACTCGTCGTGCACAGTGCTGCCGCGGCAGAGGCCCTCGCGGCGGACTGCCCCGATCTCGTACCGGTGTTGTTGCCGCACCCGGTCGTCCCGCGGGCCGAGGTGCCGCGGGTTCGGGCAGCCGACGCGCGTCCGGTGGTGCGGGTCCTGGGGCAGTTCAAGCCGGATCGAGACCTCGAGCTGCTCGCCGAGATCGGCGCACAGCTCGGTGCGACCCACCGGTTGGAGATCATCGGGCGGCGGTGGCCTGCGGTCGAAGGGTGGTCCGTCACGGACGAGTTCGTGTCCGAAGAACGCCTCGACGACCTGATGGCGACTGCTGATGCCGTGCTCGTGCCCTACAAGCGGTTCTTCCAGTCCGGGATCGCGATCCGTTCCCTCGAACTCGGGACGCCTGCGATCGGTCCGGCGGGGTCGAGCATCGCCGACCTCTACCCGGACGACCGGTACCTGGCATCGGACTCTGTGGCGTCCTGGTGCGGAGCGATCACCGCGGCGACGTCGGCGGATTCAGCGGCGATGCGCGAACTGGCTGCGCGTGCCGATGACGTGTGTCGGGCCGCGTGGTCGCGTTGGGCGGAGCCCCCTCGCGTGCGCGCTGGCTGACGCGGCTGCCGTATCCTGACTCGGCCATGCAGTGCGACTACTTCGACCGCGGGGTGTGCCGATCGTGCACGCTCATGGGGCAGCCGTACGCCGAGCAGGTCCTGGACAAGGAACTCCGCACGCGCGAGCTCCTGCACGACGCGGTGGAGGCGTCGGGTGGCCCGGGCGGCGTCGAGTGGCTCCCGGCCATCACGAGCCCCGAGTCGGCGTACCGCAACAAGGCGAAGATGGTCGTCGGCGGGACGGTCCAGCAGCCGACGGTGGGGATCCTCGACCACCGGCAGCGCGGGGTCGACCTGCGGCACTGCGGGATCTGCACCCCGGGCATCCAGCAGGCGCTGCCCGTCCTGGCCGACTTCATCAGCGACGCCGGCCTCATCCCGTACGACGTCGCCGCACGCCGGGGTGAGCTGAAGTACGTGCTCGTGACCGAGTCGCCCGACGGGGAGCTCATGGTCCGGTTCGTCCTGCGCTCGGAGGGGCAGCTCCCACGGCTCCGGCAGCAGCTCGGGGCACTGCAGCGCGTGTTGCCGAACGCGGTCGTCGTCACCGCGAACCTGCTGCCCGAGCACAAGGCCGTGACCGAAGGCGAGCGCGAGGTCGTGCTCACCGACCAGGAGACCCTGTCGATGCGGCTCGGCGACGTCACGATGCACCTGCGACCGCAGAGCTTCTTCCAGACCAACACGACCGTGGCGACACAGCTGTACGCGCAGGCGTCGGCGTGGATCGACGAGGTGTCGCCCGCCTCGATGTGGGACCTGTACTGCGGCGTCGGCGGGTTCGCCCTGCACGCCGCGCGTCCGGGGCGCTCGGTGACGGGGATCGAGACCAGCCGTGAGGCGATCCGGTCCGCGAAGCAGTCCGCGCGCGAGGCCGGGCTCGAGGGGGTCCGGTTCGCCGCCGACGACGCGACCGAGCACGCGCTCCGATCCCGTCCCGAGGTGCTCCCGGAACTCGTCGTGGTGAACCCGCCGCGGCGCGGGATCGGCGAGACGCTGTCGACGTGGCTCGAGGAGTCCGACGTCCAGCACGTGGTCTACTCCAGCTGCAACCCGGTGACGTTGGCGAAGGACCTCGCGCGCATGCCGTCGCTGCGCCTGCGGCGCGCGCGCGTGCTCGACATGTTCCCGCAGACGGGGCACCTGGAAGCGGTCACGCTGCTGTCCCGGAGGTGACCAGGACGGCGGACGGGAGGCGCGGATCACCGCCGCCACGTTCCTCCAGGCCGTCATTGCCAGGGAACTGCCAAGGTGGCGTACCCGGGTACGCCGCGATCGCCGCGCACGCGGCGATCGACGCGTACAGGTTCACCGCCGGGGTACATAGCATCGATGGGTAGAACCGTTGGTCTCGGTTTGATAACAGTCAAGAGTTTCCTATGGTGGCCGACCGAGGCGCCCCCGGCACGAGACCCCCACCCTCGGTGGCGCTCCCGCAACTGCTTGGAGTATCAACCATGAAGAAGCTTTCCCGTACCCGCACCATCGTCGGTGGCCTGGCCTTCGCCGGCATCGCCGCGACCGGTGTCGGCCTCGCGGCAGCACCCGCGAACGCAGCATCCGGCTCGACCTGGGACGCCCTCGCGCAGTGCGAGTCCGGCGGCAACTGGGCGATCAACACCGGCAACGGCTACTACGGCGGCCTGCAGTTCACCCTCGGCACCTGGCAGGCGAACGGCGGCGCGGGCAACCCTGCCTCCGCGAGCCGTGGCGCCCAGATCGCCGTCGCCGAGCGCGTCCTCGCCTCTCAGGGCTGGGGCGCCTGGCCTGCCTGCTCCGCGAAGCTCGGGCTGAGCGGCACCACCGGTGCAGCTCCGCAGGCCGCGGCTCCGGCACCCGCCGCTCCGGCGCCTGCCGCCCCGCAGCAGCAGGCCGCGCCGCAGCAGGCGGCACCGAGCACGCAGGCCGCGCCGAGCACTACGCAGGCAGCGCCGAAGCCGGCCGCTCCGAGCAAGCCCGCGCCCGTCAAGACGAGCGGCAAGACGTACACGATCGCCTCGGGCGAGACGCTCGACAGCATCGCGACGAAGCTGAAGATCGACGGCGGCTGGAACAAGCTCTGGGCCGCGAACACGTCGACCATCGACGACGCGAACCTCATCTACGCCGGCCAGGAGCTCCAGCTCCCCGCCTGATCGCTCCGGCGATCCGTGCAGCAACGCCCCGCGACCTCGGTCGCGGGGCGTTGTCGTCGTACGGGCTACCGAGGCTCTACTGCGGGTTCTCCTGCAGCCACTCCGGCACGTCGTCGGATCGGAGCGCCTGTGACAGCGACTGCACCGCGAGGGTGTTCACGTTGACGATGGACTGGCCGTCCGGGGACGTCCCCGTGCCCGCGGTGGGCATCGTGAACGTGCTGAGGTCGGACGGGCGGACGTCGCGCAACGACCATCCGAGGCCGACGAGTGTCTGGAAGGTCAGGCCCTCGTCGACGGACAGGTACTTGCTCGTCACCGTCACGAAGTCCTGGATGCGACCGGGATTCGTGATCGTGCCCTTCGAGAGGACGCCGTCGAGGATGCCGCGCATGAACGCCTGCTGGTTCTGCACACGCGTGTAGTCGGCGTCGGCGAAGGAGTAGCGCTCGCGGACGAACGCCAGGGCGGCATCGCCGTCGAGGCGGTTCGCACCGGCCGCGTACGTGTGTCCCCGGGCCTCGAACGCCTTGGGCGAGTCCACCGTGACGCCACCGAGGGCGTCCGTCATGTCCTTGAAGCCCTCGAAGTCGATCTCGGCGACGTGGTCGATCCGGACGTCGAGGAGCCGCTCGACGGTCTGCACCGTCAGCGGGACGCCGCCCCACGCGTACGCGGCGTTCATCTTGGCCATGCCGTGACCGGGGACGTCGACCCACGAGTCACGCATGATCGACATGAGGTACACGCCCGTCCGGTCGGCCGGGACGTGCGCGAGCATCAGGGTGTCGGAGCGGCCGCCGATGTCGAGCTTCTGGTGGTCGCCGTCGGGGTTGTAGTTCGATCGCGAGTCCGAGCCGATGAGCAGGATGTTCTGCGCGCCCGCTGACGGTGCGGGGCGGGAACCGGTCGGGAACGGGTCCGCGATGACGTCCTTGCCGGCGTCGTAGCTGCGGGCGAGACCGCCGACGAAGACGCTCGCGACGACGGCGACCACCGCGGCGATGCCGACGAGCGAGCCGAGCGAGGCGATGAGTGCGACGAGGAACGGCCGCTTGCGCTTCCGCTTCGGTGCGTCGATCGGTGCGGCTGCGGCGGCTTCTGCTGCTTCGGCGGCCTGACGGGCGGCGCGGCGCTCGGACATCGGGGCTCCTGGCGGGTCGGGTCGGTCCTGCTGCCGACGCGGCCAGTCTACGACATGATGTATATCAAACGCTAGGTGATCAGTTCGGCTTGCTGTCCCCGCGCGCGAGCAGGGCGGTCAGTGCCTCACGCAGCGCCGGGTCGTCCGGCAGGACGTCGCGCTCGATGTGCCGGGCCGTCTCCCAGGCCCCGCGACCGTGCTCCGTCACGGTGACGATCCGACGGCGGCGGTCGGCGGGGTGCGGGGAGCGCTCGACCAGGCCGTCCCGTTCCATGCGCTCGAGCGTCCGTGACATCGTCTGCGGCTGCACGCGGGCGGTGCGGGCGAGGGTGTCGGCGCCGGTCGGGCCCGTGCGGATGAGGATGTCGATCGCGATGAGCGCCGCGTGGGGGAGCCCGATGGCCCGGAGCCGCTCGTCCCAGTCTCGTTCGACCGCCCGTGCCGCTGCCGACAGGAGACGGCCGAGTGGCCATCCGTCGGGGGTGTCGCGCATGGATGGAGTCTACGGGCGGGGCTCCTGCGGCTCGTCTAGTAATCAGCATGCTGACTATTGGAGTACGCTCACGGTCGTGTCCCGCTTCCTCCGCATCGTCCTCCCCGCGCTCGTCATCGTGGCCTGGCTCGCGATCGCCTCCGTCGGTGGCCCCTACTTCGGGAAGATCTCCGAGGTCTCGACGAACGACCAGAC
Organism: Curtobacterium pusillum; assembly: GCF_007673235.1. Classification (GTDB taxonomy): domain Bacteria; phylum Actinomycetota; class Actinomycetes; order Actinomycetales; family Microbacteriaceae; genus Curtobacterium; species Curtobacterium pusillum_C. Next base: position 81,364 of record NZ_VDZH01000006.1, on the reverse strand, counting down.
CTCGTTCCTCCCCGCCTCGGCGGACGCCACCAAGCTGCAGGAGCGCGCGTCGGAGTTCCGGCAGGCATCCGGAGCGCCCGCGATCATCGTGCTGGAGCGCGACGGCGGGCTGACTGCGTCGGACCAGCGGGCCGCTGGCACGTTGGCGGCGGACCTCGGGAAGCGCGACGACGTGCAGGGGGTCAGCCCGGCGATCCCCAGCGAGGACGGTGACGCGGTCGAGATCGTCGCCACGCTGACGCAGGACGCGGACACCGGCGACGCGGTCGAGGCGATCCGCGCCGACGTCGACGACGCCCTGCCGTCCGGCGTGCAGGGGTACGTCACGGGCCCGGCCGGCTTCACCGCCGACCTGACCGAGGCGTTCGCGGGCATCGACGGCATCCTGCTCGGGGTGGCGCTCGCCGCGGTCTTCGTGATCCTCATCATCGTCTACCGATCACCGCTGCTGCCGATCCTCGTGCTCGGCACCGCGACCTTCGCCCTGTGCGCCTCGATCCTCGTCGTGTGGTGGCTCGCCAAGGCCGACATCGTGACCGTGAACGGCCAGGTGCAGGGCATCCTGTCGATCCTCGTCATCGGCGCCGCGACCGACTACGCGCTCCTCTACACGGCACGGTTCCGGGAAGCGCTCCGCGACCACCGCACCGGGTGGGGTGCGACGAAGGCGGCCCTGCGCGGGAGTCTCGAACCCATCCTCGCCTCGGGCGGCACGGTGATCGTCGGCGTCCTCTGCCTGCTGCTCTCCGACCTCAACTCGAACAAGGCGCTCGGTCCGGTCGCGGCGATCGGCATCGCGTTCAGCCTGCTGGCCGCCTTGAGCCTGCTGCCCGCACTCCTGCTGGCCTTCCGACGCGCGGCGTTCTGGCCGCTCCGCCCGGCGTACGGCAGCGCGCACCCCGTCCTCACCGGCCCCGATGCCCGTGGGCTCTGGGCGCGGGTGGGCCGGCTCGTGTCCCGGCGTTCCCGGGTCGTCTGGATCGTGTGCACGGTCGGGCTGCTCGCGATGGGCACCGGTCTCGTCGGGCTCAAGGCCGACGGCGTGCCGCAGAGCGACCTCGTCATCGGGAGTTCGCAGGCCCGCGACGGTCAGGACGTGCTGGCCGACCACTTCCCGGGCGGCTCGGGCAGTCCGGCGCAGGTCATCGGCTCGGCGGCGAAGGTCGACGAGCTCGCCGACGCCATCACCTCGGTCGACGGTGTGGACAGCGTCGTGGCGGCGGCGAAGGACGCCCCGTCAGGAACCGTGGCCCTCGACCAGGCCAGCGGTGCGACCCCGACCGTCTCCCGCGGCGACGTCCTGCTCGAGGCCACCCTGTCCGACCCGGCGGACTCCGACGCCGCCGAGCAGACCGTCCGCGACCTCCGCACCGCGGTCGAGCGGGTGGACCCGGACGCGATCGTCGGCGGTGCCACCGCCACGGCCGTCGACACGAACGACACCGGCGTCCGCGACCGCACGCTCATCATCCCCGTGGTGCTCGCCGTGATCCTGCTCATCCTGATGCTGCTGCTCCGGAGCATCGTCGCGCCGCTCGTCCTGATCGGCAGTGTCATCGTGTCGTTCGCCGCGGCGCTCGGGGTGGGTGCCCTCGTGTTCGACCACGTGTTCCAATTCCCCGGGGCGGACCCGTCCGTGCCGCTCTACTCGTTCGTCTTCCTGGTGGCGCTGGGGGTGGACTACAACATCTTCCTCATGACCCGCGTCCGCGAGGAAGCCCTCCGGCACGGTCCGCACGAGGGCGTCCTCCGCGGCCTCGGCGTCACCGGTGGGGTGATCACCTCGGCGGGGGTCGTCCTCGCGGCGACGTTCGCGGCCCTCGGGGTCATCCCGATCCTCTTCCTGGTGCAGATCGCGTTCGTCGTGGCGTTCGGCGTGCTGCTCGACACGATCGTCGTCCGGTCCCTGCTCGTCCCCGCCCTGGCGCACGACCTGGGCCGGCGCGCGTGGTGGCCGTCGCGCCTGTCGCGCGCAGACCATCACATGTGACACGCTGGGCGTATGCCAGTTCCTTCGACGCAGCCCGCCGCCGAGCGGAAGCTCCTCCGTGACACCGTGCAGGACAAGATCCGGGACGCGATCATGGACGGCACCCTCGAGCCGGGCGAGCGCCTCAACGACGACGACCTCATCGCCTGGCTGGGTGTCTCCCGGACCCCGATCCGCGAAGCCCTCGCCGAGCTCGCCCGCGCCGGACTGATCGAGATGGCGCCGAACCGGTACACCCGGGTCGCCGCCCCGGCGAAGGACGAGCTGCTCGACGCGTACCGCACCCTCGGCGTGATCTACGGCGGCGTCGTCCGACTGGCGACCCCGCGCTTCACCGACGCGCAGCGCAAGAAGGTCGTCAAGATGCTCGACGACGTCACCGCGCAGGTCGAGGCGCAGCACCAGGGCGAGGTCGCCCAGAACGGCGCCGCGATCTACTCGATGTGGGCGGACCACTGCGGCAACCCCTCGCTCGAGCAGCTCTGCAAGTCGACGACGGACGGGCTGGCGTTCAAGCTCCGCGTGCCGGAGCTCGCCGAGCTGATCCCGGCCGACGTGGTCCTGCCCGAGCTCGCGAAGCTCAAGGACGCGGTCCTCGCGAAGGACCCGATCGCGGCCGAGCTCGCCATGGAGGCGATCCACCTGCTCCCGTCGCGCTCGTAGCGCGACCAGCGCGACCAGCTGACGGCCTGGAGGAACGTGGCGGCCCCGCCACGTCCTCCCTCGCAGGCTCGGTCGGCGCGCCCCGCGCAACGCTCCGCGTCGCCGCCGAGCGGGGCGCGCCAGGCCGTCAGTGCGTCACCACCTGCGTCGCGAAAGCGACAGTTCTCGTCGTCGACCACGGACGCTGTCGCGAGAGCGACAGATTGGCGCGAACAGTCGGCCGGATTCTGTCGCTTTCGCGCGGAGGTTGCTGACCAGGCCCGACCGGCCCGACACGCGCCAGGCCGTCAGTGCGCGACCGCGCTGATCATGCCGAGGCCGACGCTGATGCGGTCGGCCACCTCGATGAGGTCCTCGGCGAGAGAATCCATGTCCCGGTCCCGTAGCTGCGTGACCCGCCCCGAGATCGAGAGCGCCGCCACGATGCGCCCCGACGCGTTCCGGATCGGCGCCGCGATGCAGAACCGCCCGAGCGCGACCTCCTGGTTCTCGACGCACCAGCCACGCTTCGCCGACGCCTCGAGGTCGGCCGTCAGCTCGTCGTGCAAGGTGATCGTGTGGTCCGTGTAGCGCGCGAGGTCCTCGCCGAGCAACGCCTGCCGCTCGGACTGCGACAGGTCGAGCATGAGCGCCTTGCCCAGCGCCGAGGCGTGCAGCGGCTGCCGCATCCCGATCATGGTGTGGGACTTCGGGGCGAGCGATCCCTCGAAGTGGCAGAGGTAGATGCAGGCCGTGTCGTCCTGCACGCCGACGTTGGCGGTGAGGCCGATCCGGTGGGCGAGCTCCTGCGCGGCGGCCCGGCTCTCGCGGTGGACGGGGTTGTGGTTGAGCCCCTGGCTGGCGAGCTCGAGCACCGCACGGCCGACGGAGTACCCCTGCGACTCGGGGTCGCGGCGCACGTACTCGAGTGACTCCAGCGTGGCGAGGAGCCGTCCGGTGGTCGAGGTCCCGAGTCCGATCGCACGAGCGATGTCGGAGGCGCGCATCGCCCCGTCGGCAGCACCGAGCGCGCCGAGGACAGCCGCGGCGCGCTCGATGCTCTGGTTCGGAGGGGTGGTGGCCATCCGCCCATTCTGTCCCGTGGAGTCGATCAGGACACCGTGACACCGCTGACGAACGCGTTCGTCCGCACCTGGGCCGCGGTGAGGGGCACACCGCCGAGCACGACGTCCTCGAAGGCGACGCCCGAGATCCCGTGCGTGGCGTCCCACCCGGACAGCGTCACCGGGTCGGCCGTGACGTCGGTGAAGTCGCGGATCGTGATGCCCGTGATCCGGCCGCGCTCGTCGCGGTACCCGGTGTCGTTCGAGTACTGCCCCTTGAGGACCTGCAGCACGATGGCCTGCTTGCCGACCGGCTGCGACTCCACGTGGAAGCCGTCCACGGTGACGTCCGAGACCGTCGCCCAGTCCTGCACGTCGAACTTCAGGGCGACCTCCTTCGCGCGGAGCACGTACGACTGCGTGATGGAGATATCGGTGAACACTTCGGTCTCCATGGACGAGCCGAACCGGACGGGGTTGCCGCCGGTGACGTTCCAGAACGTGGTGTCGGTGGCGTGCAGGCCGCGGGTCTCCGGTTCGCCGTTCGTGGCCGCGTCGAGGGCGTGCCAGCCGAACCCGTCGTCGCCGCTCATCACGAAGTTGTGCTCGACGGTCATGTCCTGCACGCCGTCGGTGTCGATGCCGTCGTTGTTGATGAGCGTGCCCATCAGGTTCAGCCAGGACACGTGGATGCCCGAGGAACGGATGTACAGCGTCTGCCACCACTGGGCGTTGCGGACGCCGATACCGGACACCGTGATGTCCGAGCTGTCGTGGAACCGGATCGCCATCGTCTTGTCGGTCCGCGACGTGTCCGCCCCGGCGTCGAGGATCCCGCGCCCGAGCACCCGCACACCGGTGACGCCGTCGCCGTCGATGCGGCCGTGCACGAGGGCACCCGGCGCGAGGTAGACCGTCTGGCCCGATGCCGGACGGATCACGCCGGCGTCGTGTTCACCCGGGCCGAAGTACAGGACGTGGGAGTCGGTGGCGGACGGCACCGCGGTCTCCTCCGGCGTGACGAAGAGGAACAGCGCGCGGACGCCGGGCGTCTCGATGACGAGCGGGTGCGCGTCGCGGATCGTGAAGGTCACGGTGTCGCCGGAGCGGGTCGTGGCGATCGCGAGCGTCCGCGGGGTGACGACCGGCGTGGCCGACGCGGCGAGACCCGGCATCGTGACGCTGACGGTCGCGGTGCCCGTCCCCTTGGCGAACATCGCGACGTCGTGCGAGGTGCCACTCACCGACTCGGCCTTGACCGGCACGGCGGTGCCGTTCGCCGACACGGTGTGCGCGGTGGCGGTGGGTGCCGTCGGGTTGCCCGGGTTCGCGTGGATCACGGCGGTGCCGGCGGTCGGACCGGCGGCGTTCGTCGCGGCGACCGCCGGGGCAACCGCCCCGAGGGCGGTGAGTGACAGCGCGACGGCTGTCGCGATGGTCAGTGTGCGCAGGCGCATGGCGATCTCCCTTGATCGGTGGTGGTGCTGCGGGTGGTGCGGGTGGGTCAGTAGACCTTCACGGCGCTCGCCGACACGAAGGGCGAACCGTTCGTGGCGGTGACGACGACGCGCAGGGACGCGGTGCGCGTCGGTGCGACGTCGTGCACGCGGTGCCGGTGCCGGTTGTCGGTGACGGTCGCGAGCTCCCGCCACGTTCCGTCGACGCACGCCTCGACCCGGTAGTCCCGGGCGAGCGTCGGGACGGCGTCCCACGGCGTGCGGTGGTGGTGCAGGTTGATGAGGTCGGCGTCGACGTCGTCGTTCCACACGATGCGGACCTCGCGGACGTCGACGGGCTCCGCCCAGTCGAGGGTGAGCGTGGCCACGCCGTCGCCCGGTTCCGACGACCACAGGTGCGGCCCGCCGAAGGGACGCTGGTAGCCGTCGGCGATCCGGGAGGCGCGCCACGCGTCCGACGCACCGGCTGCGGTGAACGCGAAGGAGCGTCCGCGCAGGGCCCGCGCTTCCCAGTCGGTCACGGGCTGGTCGGCCTCCTCGGGGATGTGGTCGTCGAACTGGTCGTCCTCGGCCGACCGGGCCCGGAGCGCGAGGACGCCGTACGGGTGTCCGTCGGTCAGGGGCAGGCGGACCCCGGCGGCACGGCGGACCACGACGACGGCGTTGCACGGCTCGTCCGGCCGGAACCCGAGGTCGACGACCGCCGCGCCCGCGCCGGCGGGGACGCTCGCGGTGTGGGTCGACACGTGCTCGATGGGCGCGTAGTTCTGCGGCTTCCCGGTGGTCCAGAGCTCGATCGTGAGCTCGGTGTCGACATCGGCGACGGTCCGGAGCGCGAACGACCAGAGTGCGGGGTCGGCGGGCAGGACGATCGCGACGTCGCGGTCGAGTGCGAAGGTGTCGTCGGTCGTCCACGGCGTGGTGTCGAGCGCGGTGAGCTCGCTGCTCGCGCTGATCCTGGCGCGCCGCGCGAGGTCGGCGCCGTCGACCGCCCTGACCCCGACGAGCGGCGCGTCCTCGCGGAGCAAGGTCTGCTGCAGCATCGCGACGTGGTCGGTGCCGAGCTCCCGCGGGGTCACGCCGTGCCGGGCCGCGAGGTGCGCCGCGGTCCCGGCCGCCTGACCCTGGGTGGAGCAGGTGGCCATCACCCGGGTGGACCCGAAGGCCACGTGCGACGCGGAGATGTTCCGGCCGGCGAAGAGCAGGTTCGCCACGTCGGCCGAGTAGAGGGAGCGGAACGGGATGTCGTACGTGCCGTCGGTGTACCGCTGCTGCGCGCCGGCGGTCTCGGCGTAGACACCCTCGACGGGGTGCAGGTCGATCGACCAGCCGCCGAACGCGACCGTGTCCGGGAAGGTTCGCTGTGACAGGAGGTCCTGCTGCGTCAGGGTGTGGTCGCCCACGAACCGGCGGTACTCGCGCTTGCCGGGGATCGCGCCGACCCAGTCGAGGGTGAGTGAGTCGGCGTCGAACGAGCCGGAGTTCTTGATGTGGTCCCAGATCCCGTAGACGACGCCCCACAGCTCGTCGCGGATGCGTTCGTTGTCGGTGACGGTGTCGAGCTCGCCGCCCCACTCGATCCACCAGTAGTTGCAGCCGTTGTCGCCGGTCTTGATCGCCCGGTTCGCCAGGATCGGGGTCTTCGCCAGATCGACGGCGATCGAGGGCGGCACGAACTTCTCGGGGCGGCCGGTGTCGTGCGTGGAGAAGAAGATCGAGCTGCCGAGCAGTTCGTCGTCGGGCCGTTCCGGTGCCCACTCCTCCCCGTACTCGTCGCGTCCTTCGCGGCCGATCCGGTACGAGGCCCCGGCGAGGGCACCCACGAGGCCGTCGCCGGTGCAGTCGAGGAAGACCGGCGCGGTGAAGGTGGTCTCGATCTCGGAGCCCATGGTCCAGCCGGTCACGGACGTGATCCGGTCCCCGTCGGTGACCACCGTCCGCACGTCGGTGTTGAGGTGCAGGTGCACGTTCGGTTCGGCGCGGACGAGGTCGAGCACCACCTGGTCCCAGTAGATCGCGTTGCCCTGCGGGTTCCGGTACTGGTTCTCGAGGAAGAGCTCGCCCATGATCCCGGTCTCACGGGCGAACCGCTGCGTGCCGTGGGCGGTGGCGCCGACCACCCACACGCGGACCTCGCTCGAGGAGTTGCCGCCGAGGACCGGGCGGTTGGTGACGAGGGCGACGCTGGAGCCGAGGCGGGCGGCGGCGACGGCGGCGCTCACACCGGCGAGACCGCCTCCGACGACCACGACGTCGTGGTGCTGTTCACGGGACTGCATGGCGGCGACGGTATCACTTGCTGGCGAGACATTCCCACTGTGTGGCAAAGTGTGCCCGGCAAGTGCTATCGTCAACGAACTCTCGACAACGAAGTGTGAGGTCAACCCATGAGCGACGGAACCCGAACGCGCACGAGCGCCGACGCCGCCAGCACCCCCGACGCCGCCACCAGTCCGGACGTCCGCGCAGCGCTGGGCGACGACGCCCGCCGCCAGAGCATGCGGAAGGTCATCGTCGCCGCGGGTGTCGGGCACTTCGTCGAGTGGTTCGACTTCGGCCTCTACGGCACCCTGGCGACGGTCATCTCGCTGTACTTCTTCAAGCAGGGCGACCCCCAGGTGGCACTGCTCTCCGCGTTCGCGGTGTTCGGCGCCGGCTTCGTGATGCGTCCACTCGGCGGCCTGTTCTGGGGCTCGCTCGGTGACCGGGTCGGCCGGAAGACCACGCTCGCGACGGTCATCCTCATCACGAGTGGTGCCACCGCGGTGATGGGCATCCTGCCGACCTACCAGAGCGTCGGACTGCTCGCTCCGATCCTGCTCGTCGTGGTCCGGCTCGTGCAGGGCTTCGCAGCCGGTGGCGAGGGGGCCGGGGCGACCACGCTGCTCGCCGAGTTCGCACCGTCCAACCGGCGCGGCTTCGTGACGAGCTTCATCGACGTCTTCGGGTTCGCCGCGTTCATCGTCGGTGGCGGCCTGGTCTTCCTGTTCACGGCGATCGCCGGTGACGGGGCGCTCGAGTCGTGGGGCTGGCGTGTGCTGTTCCTCATCGCACTGCCGCTCGGCCTCGTCGGGCTGTACCTCCGCTCGAAGCTCGAGGACACCCCGGAGTTCCGCGCCCTCAAGGCCAAGGGCGAACTCGCGAAGAACCCGCTCCGACGCTCGCTCCGGACCGGGTGGAAGGCGCTGCTGTTCTGCGTCGGCTTCGTCGTCCTCAAGGCCGTCGGGCACTGGATCCTGCAGACGTTCATGCCGTCCTACCTGCAGGCCGACCTCGGGTACTCGCCGCTGGTGTCCTACGGCGTCGTGGTCATCGGCTTCATCGTGATCGCCGGTCTCGTGCCGTTCTTCGGGTTGCTCTCGGACAAGATCGGCCGGAAGCCCGTGATGCTCGCCGGTTGCGGCGGGTTCCTCGTGCTCACCTACCCGACCCTCATGCTCATGAACGCCGGCAACTTCTGGGCGGCCGCCGGGGCGATGGTCCTGCTCGGGCTGTTCATGGCGGCGTTCGACGGTGCCGTCAGTGCCGCGATGGCGGAGCTGTTCCCGACGGCCATCCGCTACGGCTCGATGGGCATCGCGTACAACATCAGCGTCGCCCTGTTCGGTGGCATCACGCCGTACTTCGCGACCTGGCTCATCACCGCGACGGGCAACACCTTCGCCCCCGCGTTCTACGTGATGGCGGCGGCCGCGATCACCGGGGTGACCGTCCTCCGGGCGCGCGAGACGAACAAGGCCGAGCTCGCGTCGTAGACGCGACCGGATGACGGACGGGAGGCACGGTGCCAGCTGGCACCGTGCCTCCCGTCCGTGACCGGTGCGTCCCGGTGCGGCGGAATCGCGGCGACCTTCCAGGGCCGTTTCATGTCCACTTCGTGCATCGCAGTTATGGTTTCCGGGTGAGCAACGACCCTGAGCAGACGACCGGCCGCGGCCGCCGCGGCTTCACGCCGCCTCGCCACGGCCGCCAGAAACGGCGTGGCGGCGTCATCCTGCCCGCCGTCGCCGGCGTGCTCACCATGGGGCTCCTGCTGAGCGGCGGCTACGCCGCGTTCGCGTACGGACGGCTCTCGACCGGCATCACGAAGATCGACGCGATCGCCGGCAACAAGTCCGACAAGGACGACGTCGACGGGCAGGCGCAGAACATCCTGCTGGTCGGCGACGACCACCGGCCGGACAACGCGACGCCGGAGGAGATGGCGGAGCTCAGCACCGAGTCCGACGGCGGTGCGACGAACACCGACACGATGATCGTCCTGCACATCAACGCCGACGGCACCCAGGGGACGATGATCTCGTTCCCCCGCGACTCGTACGTCGACATCCCCGGCGTCGGCAAGGGCAAGCTCAACAGCGCCTTCTACTTCGGCACCCTCAACGGCCGCGGTGACACCGGCGGGGCGAAGCTGCTCATCCAGACGATCCAGAACCTCAGCGGCCTGACGATCGACCACTACGTGCGCGTCTCGCTGCTCGGCTTCTACCAGGTCGTCAAGGAGCTCGGGCCGGTCGACGTCTGCCTCAACCAGGCGGCGAAGGACCCGTACTCCGGCGTCGACCTGCCCGCGGGGAAGTCCACGCTCGACGCGAAGCAGGCGCTGTCCTTCGTGCGCCAGCGCCACGGGCTGCCGAACGGCGACCTCGACCGGAACATCCGCCAGCAGTACTTCCTGTCGCAGGAGGCCCGCAAGGTGCTCTCCGCCGGCACCCTGCTCAACCCGGTGAAGATGAACAACATCCTCGGCGCCGTGGGCGGCTCGATCCAGACCGACACCGACCTGGTCAACCTCGCCACGCAGATGCGGAACCTGCGGCCCGGCAACATCCAGTCGGCCACCATCCCGACGCTCGGCACCCCCACCATCTACGTCAACGGCTCGGCGCTGTCCATCGTCGAGATCGACACCGTGGGGCTCCCCGCCTTCGTGCAGAGCCTGGTCGGCGAGCCCGAGGAGTACACGAAGGCGACGGCCGCGCAGCCCGCCGCCACGACCGTCACGGTCCTGAACGGCAGCGGGATCACGGGCGCCGCAGCCGCCGCGGGGGCGAACCTCACCGCGCGGGGCTTCCAGGTCGGCGCCCCGGGCTCGTCCGACACCACGAAGACGACGCAGATCCAGTACCCGGCGGGGCAGGAAGCCCAGGCGAAGGCGCTCGCCGCCGCCGTGCCGGGAGCCGTACCTGTCCGGACCGCCGCCGTGACGGGTGTCACGCTCGTGCTGGGGACCGACGGCAAGACCGCCACGGCGCCGGCCGCTCCCGGTGGTGCGGCGTCGCAGCCGTCGTCGGGGGAGTCCGCGGGGTCGGAGTCGAAGCCGTCGAAGTCCGCGTCGTCGGAGCCGAAGCCGTCGTCGACCGACGTGAAGAGCTACGGCAAGGACGGCGTCTGCATCAACTGACCGGGTCCTCGCACTCCGGCGGGTCACGGTCCCCTGCGCACCGAGGTCGGTAGGTTCGAGGGGTGAGCAACGCAGCGCGTCCGATCACCCTGATGACCTACAACATCAAGAACCCGGATCCCGCGCACGACTGGCCGGCCCGGCTCCCCGTCCTGCTCGACGTGATCCGCCGGCACGATCCCGACCTCGTCTGCGTGCAGGAGGCCTTCGCCCACCAGATGGACGACCTCCGGGCCGGACTGCCGGACCACGGCGACGTCGGACAGGGGCGCGAGGGTGACACGGCGGGGGAGCACGCCGCGGTGTTCTTCCGCCGCAGCCGGCTCCGTCCGCTCGACGAGGGGACCTTCTGGCTGTCGGACACCCCCGACGAGCCCGTCTCGAACACGTGGGGGAGCCTGTTCCCCCGGGTCGCGAACCACGCCCGGTTCCTCGACGCCGAAGGGGACCCGTTCACCCTGCTGACCACGCACCTCGACCACGAGGTCGGCCCGCACGGCGACGAGGTCCGGGCGAAGAGCGCGGCACTCATCGTCGAGCGCCTCAGCACCACGGACGGACCCGTCGTCGTCGCTGGGGACTGCAACGAGCCGGCCGGTGCGGGAACGGCGTCGACGGTGTTCGCGAACGCCGGCTACGACGACGCGTGGGTGGTCGGCGGTGACCCGGAGGACCGGACCGCAACGTTCAACGACTGGGAACCGCCGGTCGACTCGGGGGAGCGCATCGACTGGGTGCTCACGCGCGGGATCGCCGGTGTGGACCGCGTTCTGATCGACCACGACGGACCGGAGACGTGGTTCGCGAGTGACCACTTCCCGGTCGTGGCCACGCTCCGGATCTGAACGGACGCGCCGCTGAACGGATACGCCGGACGTGTCGCCGGGGACCGGGTCAGCAGGTGCGCTGCGCGTGCACCGGCATCGGCGACCCGAGCACCGTGACCGTGGTGTCGTCGGTGAGCGCCGAGACGCCGTTCGTGCCCGCGGCGTCGGCGTCGTCCTCGGGGGCCCAGCCCTCCTCGAGCAGGAGCTGCCAGGCCTTCGCCTCGTCCGAGCCGAACGACATCCGGTCGGCCTTCGGGGCGTCCGAGATGGCGTCGTGGATGTCGTCGCCGACCTGCACGCCGTCGGGTCCGGTCAGCTCGACGTCGTCGCCGAAGCGGGAACGCACGGCATCGCGCAGGACACGGACCTCCACCGCGTTGCCCGCCTGCGCCGGCGTGGTCAGCGCGGCCACCCGGATCGCGCCACCCCACGTGTAGGTGGTGCCGGACGGGAAGCACGCGCCGCCGTCGCCCTCGGCGGTCTGGGTGCGGGACGGGGTGCCGAGCAGGCGGTTGAGCAGGCTCACGGTGGTGCGGGAGTCCCGCATCGAGGCCTCGACCACGGTCTTCTCGCCGCGGCGGAACACCAGGGACTCGGCATCGAGTTCGATCGAGTCGACCCGCTTGAGCTTCGCGGTCGTGACGCGCGCCGGGTCGTCGCGCGGCGCGGTGTCCGGGGCGACCTCGGCCGCCGAGGCCGGTGCCGCGCCGACGCCGGACGCGCCGTCCACGACGAACGTGCCGGCCGAGAAGGCCAGCACGGCGGCGCTCAACGCCAGCACGGTCCGGAAGGTCACCACTCGACGGTACGACGTCGAGGCTGCCTGGACGACGGGTGTTACCGAATCGGAGCCTGGCAGTGACCGGACCGTGACCTTTCCGACCAGGTCACCCTGGACTGGACAGGTCTTGTACATGTATGGTCGCCACCATGCCCGTCTCATCGAAGCGACGCCTCGTCGCCGACGCCCTCCGCGACGCGATCGCGACGGGCCGGTACGTCCCCGGGGAACGCCTCCCCGGCGAGCACGACCTCGCCGAGCGCTACGCGGTCAGCCGCGGCACCGTCCGTGCGGCGCTCGCCGACCTCGCCGACGACGAGTACATCGCGACCCACGGCGGCATCGGTTCGGTGGTCACGTTCGACGGTGCGGCGCTCGACCCGCGCGCCGGCTGGGCACGCTCGATCGCGGGGAGCGGCACCGAGGTGCGCGCCTCGACGCTGCGGATCGAGCGGATCGAGGACGCCGAGCTCGCGAGCCTCGTGGACGCCGACCCCGCGCTCGTCGCGGTCGACCGGGTTCGTTCCGTCGTGGACGGCCCGAAGGTGTCCTACGAGCGCAGTCTCGTCCCGCGCATCGGTCGCCTCGACCGCGCCGTCGAGGAGGGCCTCGTCGACGGATCACTGAGCGCCACCATCGAGGCCGCCGGGCTCGTGCCGGCCCGGGCGGAGCAGTGGATCGACGTCCGGCCGCTGGACGACGACGAGGCGGCCGTGCTCGACCGGGCACCCGGCACGCCGTTCCTGCACAGCCGCCGCGTCGCACGGACGGCAGACGGTGCCTTCGTCGAGGCGGTCGACAGCCTGCTCGACCCCGAGCGCTTCCGTATCCACATGCGTTTCGGACAAGGACGATGACGATGACCGACAGCACGACCCACGACCACGCCCTCGCCGCGTTCCAGGGCCTCGCGATCGGGGACGCCCTCGGGATGCCGACCCAGTCGATGTCGCTGGAGCAGATCCGCGAGGACCACGGCCGCATCACGAGCTTCGTCGACGCCGGCCCCCGACAGCGCATCGCGCACGGCATGCCCGCCGCGAGCATCACCGACGACACCGAGCAGGCCGTGCTCGTCGCACGACTGCTCGTCGAGGGCGACGGCGGACTCGACCCGACGCGGTTCGCCGAGGCGCTCATCGAGTGGGAGCGCGGGATGGCGGCCAAGGGGTCGCTCGACCTGCTCGGTCCCAGCACGAAGACGGCCGTGCAGCGCATCCTCGACGGTGTCCCCGCATCCGAGGCGGGCTCGACGGGCACCACCAACGGTGCCGCGATGCGCATCACCCCGGTCGGCATCACCACGTCGGCCGACGACCTCGAGGTCCTCGTCGACGCCGTGCAGGACGCGTCCCGTGTCACCCACGACACCGGACTCGGCATCGCCGGGGCCTCGGCCGTCGCCGCCGCCGTCAGCGCCGGGATCGACGGTGCCTCCCGCGCGGAGGCGCTCGACGTCGCCGTCGCCGCCGCCCGGATCGGCGAGCGGCGCGGGCACTGGATCGCCGGTGCCTCGATCGCCGACAAGACCGCCTGGGCCCGTGGATGGCTGCCGACGGTGGCAGCGGCGGACCGCATCGCGGCGATCGACGGCGTGATCGGCACGAGCGTCGCGAGCCAGGAGTCCGTCGTGGCGGCGCTCGCCCTCGTCGCGCTCGACCTCGACCCCTGGGAGACCCTCTGCACGGCCGCGAGCACCGGTGGCGACACCGACACGATCGCGGCCATGGCGGGCGCGGTGCTCGGTGCCGTGCACGGGGCGTCGGCATGGTCCCCCGAGGCGGTCGCGCAGGTCGAGTCCGTCAACGGCATCCGGTTCGCGGACGCCGTCTCCCCCCTGCTGGAGCTCCGCGCGGCCAGCAGCCACTAGCCCCGGTCGGTGGCGACCCCCACGAGCCACCGCCCGGCCCCGAAACCCTTCCGACGACGTAAGAGGAACCATGACCGACACCCCGAGCTCGGGAACGCTCACCAGCATCGAGCAGCGCGGCATCGAACCCGTACCAGCGGCCGAACGCACCGGGCAGGCCGGCGCACTCTTCTGGGTGTGGTTCGCCGCCAACATCTCCATCCTCGGCCTGCCCCTCGGCGCGACCCTGGTGGCCTTCCAGCACCTCAACATCTGGCAGGCGCTGCTCGTCGCGGTGATCGGCGCCGCCGGTTCGTTCGCCGTGGTCGGGGTGATCTCGATCGCCGGGCGTCGGGGCGGTGCACCCGGCCTGACCCTGAGCCGGGCGGTCTTCGGCGTCCGCGGCAACATCGGGCCGACCTTCGTCTCGCTGCTCTCCCGCCTCGGCTGGGAGACCGTGAACACCACGACGGCCGCCTTCGTGCTGCTGTCGCTGTTCACGATCCTGTTCGGGACGGACGGCGACGCGAAGCACAACCCTGTCCTGACGATCGTCGCGATCCTCGTGTTCGTCGTGGCGACGGTGCTCATCTCCGGCCTCGGCCACGCGTTCATCGTCGCCGTGCAGAAGTGGGCGACGTGGGTCTTCGGTGCGCTGAACGTCTTCGTCGCCGTGTTCCTGGTCGTCCGCGTCGACTGGCACGTCGTCGGCAGCGCCCCCGCCGGACCGTTCGCCGCGATGGCGATCGGGATCGGCACGATCGCGGCCGGCACCGGCATCGGCTGGGCGACCGCGGGTGCGGACATCGCCCGGTACTCGAAGACGAGCGTGCGCGCCGGCAAGCTCGTCAGCGCGAGCGCCGCCGGAGCCGGCATCCCGCTCGTGGTCCTCGTCGGACTCGGCGCGCTCGTGTCCGCCGGCGACCCGACCCTGGCGCAGGCCGGCGACCCCGTCGCCGCGATCCGCGACCTACTCCCCGGCTGGATGGCCGTCCCGTACCTGATCGCGGCGTTCGGCGGGCTGCTGCTGTCGAACCACCTGTCGGTGTACTCCGCGAGCCTCACCACGCTGACCCTCGGCATCAAGGTGCCCCGGGTGTGGGCCGTCACCGTCGACGTGGTCGTGACGTTCCTCGGCGCGATGTACTTCATGCTCGTCGCCGACGGGTTCTACGCGCCGTTCATCACGTTCATCTCGGTGCTCGCCGTCCCGATCACGGCCTGGCTCGGCGTCTTCATCGCCGACATCGTCCGTCGCACCTGGTACGACCCCGAGGCGCTGCTCGACCTCCGCGCCGGCGGCCGCTACTGGTACTCGGGCGGCATCGCGTGGCGGGCGGTCGTCGCCTGGGCCGTCGCCATCGTCGTCGGCTTCCTGTTCACGAGCGTGCAGGTCGGCGACGCGGACCCGGTGTTCGTCGGCGCCTTCGCCGGCACCTGGATCGGTGCGAACGGTCTCGGCTGGATCGTCACGTTCATCGTCGCCGCCGCGGTCTACGTGCTCACCGGTGGTCCGAAGGGCGCCCTGCACGCACCCGCCGACGAGTCGGCTCCGCTGCCCGCGACGGAGCACGCCTGATGCCCCGTCTGGTCTCGGTCGGCAACGTCATCGTCGACATCGTGATGCGTGTCGGCGAGCTGCCGGACCCGGGCGGCGACGTGATCGCGTCGTCGTCCGAGATCACGGCCGGAGGTGGCCTGAACACGATGGTGGCCGCGCGCCGGGACGGCCTCGACGTGGTCTTCGCCGGGCAGTACGGCTCTGGCCCGTTCGCCGCCGTGGTCCGCCGGGCGCTCGCCGACGCCGACGTCGAGGTCCTGCAGCCCGGCATCCCGGACCAGGACAGCGGGTACTGCGTCGCGCTCGTCGACGCGTCCACCGAGCGGACCTTCGTGACGAGCGTCGGTGCCGAGGGACGGCTCGGTCCGGCCGAGCTCGCCAGGGTGGACCTGCGCGACGACGACACGTTGTTCGTGTCCGGATACGGCCTCGCCCACCCCGTCAACGGTCGCGCGATCGCGGACTGGATTCCGACGATCCCGGCATCGGTGCGGGTCGTGTTCGACCCGTCGCCATTGGTCGACACGCTCGACCCGCAGGTGGTCGCCCCCGTCACGGCGCGTGCGGACATCGTGTCCACGAACGCCCGGGAGGCCCGGCTCACGTCCCCGGGATCAGCCGACCTCCGCCAGGCGGTCACCGCCATGGCCGCGGTCGCGCGGGGCACGGTGCTGGTCCGTGACGGCGGTGCCGGGTGCTGGGTGGCCGATCCGTCGCTGCCCGACGGACCCATCCTGGTGCCGGGGTTCACGGTCGAGGCAGTCGACACGAACGGTGCCGGGGACGCACACGGCGGCGTCCTCGTCGCGGCGCTGTCCCGCGGCGAGGCCCTGCTGGACGCGGTCCGCCGCGCCAACGCCGCCGCCGCGGTCGCGGTGTCGCGACCCGGTCCGGCGACGGCGCCCACGCGGGCCGAGACCGACGCGTTCCTGGCCGCCCACCCGGCCTGACCCGCCCGCCGGGGCCGCACCGTGCCTCCAGTCCGGCCTGACCCGCCCGCCGGGGCCGCACCGTGCCTCCAGTCCGGCCTTCCCGACCACCGCCCGTTCCGCGCCCCGTGGCACACATCGCGCCCCGTCACGGCGGGGCGCGATGTCCGACCGGGGGCGCGATGTGAGCGTGATGGCGCCGGGGAGGCGAGCACCGGCGGACGCAGTCCGGGTCGCGCACCGGGGGACAGGCGCCTGGACGGGCGGAGGCGACCGCCTGCGTACCGTCGGTGCCATGACGGACCAGTACAGCAAGCAGGACCCGACCACGATGTACGCCGACAAGAAGCCCGACGAGCAGTACCTCCCGGGTGCCGGGACCGACGCGGAGATGGCGCAGAACGTGGCCGCCGACCACGGTGAGGACACCTACCGCGGCTCGGGCCGACTCGAGGGCCGCAAGGCGCTCGTGACCGGCGGCGACTCGGGCATCGGCGCGGCCGTCGCGATCGCCTACGCCCGCGAGGGTGCGGACGTGGCCATCTCGTACCTGCCCGAGGAGCAGGAGGACGCCGACCGCATCGTCGCCCTCATCGAGGCCGCCGGCCGCAAGGCCATCGCGCTGCCCGGCGACATCACCTCGCTCGAGGTCTGCGAGCAGCTCGTGGCCGACGCGGTGGAGCAGCTCGGCGGGCTCGACATCCTCGTGAACAACGCGGGCAAGCAGCAGAACGTCGACTCCATCGTCGACATCTCCGACGACGAGTTCGACGAGACCTTCAAGACGAACGTCTACGCGACGTTCCGCATCACGAAGGCCGCCGTGCCGCACCTGCAGCCGGGGTCGACGATCATCAACACGACGTCGATCCAGGCGTACGCTCCGTCCCCGCACCTCGTGCACTACGCGGCGACGAAGTCCACCGTGAACAACCTGGCGAAGGGCCTGGCGGCGCAGCTCGCACCGAAGGGCATCCGCGTGAACGCCGTGGCACCCGGGCCGATCTGGACCCCGCTGCAGCCTGCCGGTGGGCAGAAGCCGGAGGACCTCCCGACCGCCGGGGAGCAGACGTACCTCGGTCGCTGGGGGCAGCCGGCCGAGCTCGCGCCGGCGTACGTGTTCCTGGCGAGCGGCGAGTCGTCGTACGTCGTCGGGGAGACGCTCCACGTCGACGGGGGCATGCCGACGCCGTAGCGCGACGGGCCGGGCGCATCGTGCGCGAGGCGCCGCATCGACAGCGAGACACCGCCGGATCCGGCGGTGTCTCGCTGTGTGTCCGGCGTCTCTCGCGCCGGGCGGTGTCAGGCGCCGACGAGTTCGTCGACCCGGGTGGGGTCGGCGATCGCGGCGTGGAGGTCCGCCGTCGACATGCGGCCGCGGGCCCAGGCGTCGAGGGCGAGAGCGAGCGCGCGGGCGGCCCGGTCGTCGACGCGCGCGGACTCGGGGTCCGCGGTCGCGGTGCGGATCGCCAGGTAGAGCTCGGTGATGTCGGTGTGGTCGTCGAGCGAGACCGCCGGCGTGTGCACCGACGTGGCGATCACGGCGACCGCGGCGTCGTGCGTGACGACCAGGTTGCACGTGGCGAACGCCGAGACGGTGTCCGCGACCGAGTCGGTGTGGGTGACGACCGAGACGGGGATCTCGGTGACGCGACGGAAGGCGCGGACGAGCTGCTTCGTGGCGGCGGCATCGCGCTCGGCGAACTGGAACACCCGGATCGAGGCGAGTTCGAGCTCACCGGCGACGGCGGTGGTGGCGGCGGCGAGGGCCTCGGTGGCGACCGTGGAGTCGGCGCCGATGCTCACGGCGAGTGCGGACGGCCCACCCTCGAGCAGCGCGCCGTGTTCGCGGTGCCAGAGTGCGGCCAGTTCGGCGACGGACGACAGGTCCGCCAGGTCGACGGTCTCCTTGCCCAGGAGGCCGAGGCGCCCGCGGAGACCACGGGCGCCGACGACGAGTGCGTCCTGCGGCAGGAGCGAGCGCAGGGTCTCGATCAGGGCGTCGCGACCGAAGTCACGGGCATCGGTCGACGGGGCGGTGACGAAACGGCGTGCTGCGGGCATCGGGTGCTCCTCGGGAGGGATCGGGTCGCACCCATCCTGACAGCATCGTATTAGAAATACAAGATGTTCAGCACGGGGTCGTGCAGGTGCGCGCCATCCGCTCGAGGAGCTCGCGGGCCGACAGTGCCGCGGCGAGCTCGACCTCGACGGGGTTGATGCCGACCGCGCGCTCGAACTCGCGGCGGCGGGCCTGGTCCGCGATCGCGACCTCCGGACGCTGCGGCAGGACGGCGATCGCCCGAGCGGCGGCGTCGAACGCGCCGACCGGCCGGCCGAGCTGCTCCCACATCGTGCGGACGTCGTGCGCGACCTGGTCGGGATCGCCGCCGAACTCGAAGCCGGCCGAGGCCATGGTCGCCAGTCCCTGCGCGGTGGGGTCGTTCGGGGTCATGTCGGCATCGTCACACGGATCCCCGCGAACGTGCTGCGAACCGACGTCTTGTCCCCCGACATGCCGACACCCGGACCGGGGATTCTGGTGTCCCCCGATCTCCGTTTGGATGGACCTGCCCCCAGTGGGCGACGCGGACAGGACGTCCGGGGACCGACGGAGGGCACGATGCTCGAACACACCAGCGCGGACACGCAGGCGGCAGCCGCCGCGGCCGCCACCCTGCACCTGCGGATCACGATCGTGGGTGCGACCGTCGACCTGCTCCGGGACGTCCCCTTCCACGAGGCCGACGCCGCGAAGGTCGCCGAGCGGCTCGACATCTCCGTCGACGAGCTCCGGCAGCACTTCCCCTCGTGGGACGGGCTCGTGCTCGCCGCGGTCGACCGGTGGAACGGCGGTCGGATGGACGAGGTCACGCGCGAGGTCGGCGACGGGTCCACCGTCCAGCTCCTCCGCGGCATCGTCGCCTCGAACGCCGAGGACCCGGCGCTCATGCGGCTGCTCGTGGCGCTGCTCTCCGTCGCCGGGAACCCGCAGCACCCGATGGCCACGTACCTGCGGTCGCGGTACCAGCTCTTCTACGCGCAGATCAAGCGCGGGCTCGAGCACGACATCGCCGTGGGCCGCGCACCGCACACGATGGACCCCCGTCGCGGAGCGGAGCAGCTCATCGCCCTGTACGAGGGGCTGCAGCTGCAGGCGCTCCTGCGGTCGGACCTCGACCTCGTCCCGGCGTTCGACCGTGCCGTCGCCCGGCTCGAGCGCGGCTGGATGGAGCGATACGAACCGCAGGCCGCACGTCGGCTGTCGACGTGGAGCGACGGCGGCTGGGAGCTCTGAGGGCCGGTCGTCAGCGCGGTCGCGGGCCGCGTGGCACCGATCCGTCGCCAGGGTCGTAGCCCGAGTCGCGGATGACCCGCAGCGCGGTCGTGTCGTTGTGGACCGAGTGCACGACGACCCTCCGTGCGCGGCGCAGCGCCCGTCGAGCACCGGGTGTCGCGACGAGTCCGCCGAGCACGAGCCCGGCGCCGATCGCCAGGGCCACCGACACCGCGGCGACGAAGTCCAGGGCGGCGCTCGACGACCCGGACATGAAGTTCAGCAGCGCGTTGGACACGGCGACACCGGGCAGCAGGGCCCCGCAGAACGCCGGGACCGCGATGGCCGCGACCGCCGTCCGCATCCGGGCTGCGGCGATGGTCGACAGCACGCCGAGGAGCACGGCCGCGAGGAACGTGGCGCCGAGCAGCGGGATGCCGAGGTCACGCAGGCCCCGGAGCGCCGCGCCGGCCGCGACCGAGAACACCACGGCGACCGGGATCACGCGGGCACTGGCCTGCTGCACGAAGCAGTTCGCCGCCGCCGACACCACGGTCAGCGCGAGGGACGCCCAGAGCGGCAGGGTCTGCGTGACGATGCCGGACGGATCGACCTCGATGTGCAGCCACTTCGTCACGGCGATGCCGGCCGGCACCCCGACCACGATCGCCGCGATGATCAGCCCGATGTAGAACGCCCGGGCGACGGCCATCGCCCGGAACCCGGAGATCGCGTCCTGCGCCCACGTGACGAGTGACGGGTGCGGGAGCAGGAGCACCACGAGCGCCGCCACCATCGTCGCGGCCTGGCCGGGGTGCAGCACGCCGGCCCAGATCGCGAGGGTGCCGATCGCCGACGCCACCGCACCCTGCGCCCCGGACACGAAGAACTGCGGGAACCCCCGACCGGTCAGCCACCGTCCGGAGACGATGATCCCGAGCATCAGCACGAACGCGCCCAGGCCCGCTCGCCAGCCGCCACCGGCCTGCATCGAGATCGAGATGCCGAGGATCGACAGCCCCACGTCGGCCAGCCACCGTGGCCACCGTGGCGGCAGGCGGAGCACCGCGACGAGGGCGTTCACGGCCGAGGTCATGTCGCGCTCGTCGTGCACGAGGTCGTCGACGATCTGGTTCGCCCGTGCCAGCCGGTCCAGGTCGGAGCCGTCGGACTGCACGGTGCGGACCTTCACGAGCGGCGGGGTGTCCGCCGGGGCGTACTGGATCGTCACCGAGCTGCCGGAGAAGTCGAGGTCGAGGGGCGCGAGGTTCCACTTCGTCGAGACCGCCACGACGGCCGTCTCGACGCTGCGGGTGTCGGCACCGGAGGCGAGCATCACCTCGGCGAGGTCGAGGCAGAAGTCGACGATCTGCACGGGGGAGTACTGCTCGCGCGGTCGGGTGTCCGGCGTGACGTCCTCGTAGATCGTGCCGCGCAGCCGGGCGCGGGCATCGCGGATGTCGTGCTGCGCCAGGCTCCGGACTCGCGGCCGGGGGAGGCGCCCGGGTCTCGGGGCACCGGGGACGGACTGCTCGGCCATCCCGCCATGGTGCCAGTCACGTTCTCCACGTGACCGGTGGACGGACGGGAGGCGCGGTGCCAGCTGGCACCGCGCCTCCCGTCCGTCCGGTGGTGCTGACTACTGCTCGAGCGTCGCGTGCAGCGTGATGTCGACCCCGGTCAGCGCCTTGCTGACGGGGCACGTCGCCTTGGCGTCGTCGGCTGCCTTGAGGAAGGCCGCCTCGTCGATGCCGGAGACCTCGCCGCTGACGGTGAGGACGATGCCGGTGAGCTTGAAGCCGCCGGCGCTGTCCGGGCCGAGCGAGACGTCGGCCTTGACGTCGAGTGCCTCGACCGTGCCGCCGGCCTCGCCGAGGATCGCGGAGAACTGCATGGCGTAGCAGGCGGAGTGCGCCGCGGCGATGAGTTCCTCGGGGCTGGTGGTGCCGTCGGCGTCCTCGGCGGCGCGCTTCGGGAACGAGACGTCGTACGTGCCGACCTTGGAGCTGGAGAGTTCGACCTGGCCGGAGCCGTCGTTCAGGCCGCCGTTCCAGGCGGTGCGTGCGGTGCGCGTGGGCATGGCCGCTCCTTTCGTGTGGGGAGTGGTCCCGAACGGGACCGTCGCTGCCGAGTCAAGCGGAGAACGATCGTTCTCGCAACCGGCTCACGGGGAAGACGCAGGTTCCGTGATCGGTGATTTACACGACAGGTGTAGATTTGGGGGTGTTCAAAGGAGTCCCCATGCGCGCCGTCGTGTTCGAGCAGTACCAGACCTTCCCGTCCCTCACGGAGGTCCCGAAGCCCACTCCGGGCCCGGGGGAGGTGCTGCTCAAGGTCGCCGGCGCCGGTGCCTGCCACTCGGACGTCGCCGTGTACCGCGAGTTCCAGGAGGGACAGCCTGGCGCCCAGGCACCCGCGTTCGTACTCGGTCACGAGAACTCCGGCTGGGTCGAGGAACTCGGCGACGGCGTCTCGGGCTTCACCGTCGGTGACGCCTACCTCGTCTACGGACCGGTCGGCTGCGGGCACTGCTCGTACTGCTCGAAGGGGCAGGACACCTACTGCGAGAACGCCGCCACGAACCCGTACATGGGCATCGGCCTCGGGCGTGACGGCGGCATGGCCGAGTACGTCACCGTCCCGGCCCGGAACCTCGTGCCGCTCGGCGACGCCGACCCCGTCGCCGCCGCACCCCTCAGCGACGCGGCCCTCACGCCGTACCACGCGATCAAGAACTCCCTGCCGAACCTGGCCGGCGGCGGCAAGTACGCCCTCGTCGTCGGACTCGGTGGACTCGGGCAGATCGCGGTGCAGATCCTCACCGCGCTGACGGGCGCCACCGTCATCGCCACGGACATGAAGCAGGACGCCATGGACCGTGCGGCTGCCCGTGGCGCGATCACCGTGCCGGGCGGGCCCGACCAGGTCGCCGCGATCCGCGAGATCACCGGCGGTCGCGGGGTGGATGCGGCGTTCGACTTCGTCGGTGCCACCCCGACCATCACGACCGCCCAGGCGTCGATGGCGATCGGCGGGCGCTTCACGGTCGTCGGGATCGCGGGCGGCACCACCGAGTGGAACTTCTTCGCGACGCCGTACGAGTCGACGATCACGAACACGTACTGGGGCACCATCGAGGACCTGCACGAGGTCGTCGCCATGTACCGTGCCGGGCAGATCGTCCCGGACGTCGAGCGGTACACGCTGGACGACGCGCTCGAGGCCTACCGAAAGCTCGAGGCCGGCGAGCTCTCGGGCCGCGCGGTCGTCGTGCCCTCCGCTGCTGCCGTCTGACGATCCGGTAACGGTTCCCGCCGTCCGGCGAGCGCCTCGGTATCGTGGGGGAACGGCGCGAGGGGCGCGCCGGGGTGGGAGCCGATCATGTCGAAGAATCCGGACTACTCAGCAGCGGTTGCTCGACCGCGGACGGCGGACGGCGACGGCGGTCAGCTCACGATGGGGTTCACGTACGACGCTCCGACCGCTGGTGCCGGAGCGGCCGAAGCCGTCCCGGTCAGCCGGGCCGGACTCGTCTGGCGGATCGTCGCCTCGCTCGTGCTGGCGGCCATCGGGATCAACGCGATCGTGCGCTCCGTCCCGCTGTGGCAGACCGCCAACGTCGACGGAGCGAGCGGCGCCTGGGTCGGGGCTCTCGCACTGCTCGTCCTCGCCGGGCTGGCCCTCGCCTACCCGATCGTGAACGTCGTGCGGTGGGTCCGGGCGAAGCGGTAGTCACCGTGCCGGACGAGCCGCAGCGATACCGGGCCCCGCGTCTCGACGACGAGGCGACGACCCGCATGAGCATCGCGAACGCGGCGCCCGGCAGCGTCGGGTTCGCCTACGCGCCGCCGGACCACGGCGCCGACGCCGAAGCGCCGATGACGCGTTCCGGCCTGGTGTGGCGCATCCTCGCGTCCGTCGTGCTGGCCGCGGTCGGCGTCAACGCCGTCGTGCAGATCGTCCTGATCATGGTGCGGCCCGAACCCGCCTGGGTCGCCGCGCTGGGGATGGCAGTGGTCGCGCTGCTGACGCTGGCGTACCCGGTCGTGAACCTCGTGCGGTGGGTCCGGGCCGTGCGGCGTCAGCGTCCGGCCGCGTAGCCCTGCGCGCCGCGCGAGTTCGCCGCGGCACCGAGGACCCCGGTCGCCGGGTCACGCGTCACGCACGTCAGCCGGCCGAGTGCCCAGTCGCCGGCGCGGGTGACGACGTGGCCGCGGGCCTCGAGTCCAGCGATGACCTCGTCGCCGAGGCGGTCCTCGACCACGAGTCCCGCGGGCTCCCACGTGCGCGGCCAGAACGACCCCGGGAACGACGTCGTGTGCATCGCCGGGGCGTCGATCGCCTGCTGCGGGGAGTACCCGCCGACGATCCACCGCAGCAGGAACAGCAGCTGCCACTGGTCCTGCTGGTCACCGCCCGGTGAGCCGAGCGCCAGCACCGGAGCGCCGTCACGCAGGACGATCGTCGGGGTCAGGGTCGTGCGGGGGCGTTCGCCGGGGCGGAGGGTCGAGGCGGTGCCCTCCTCGAGCCAGGTCATCTGCAGGCGGGTACCGAGGCAGAACCCGAGCTCCGGGATCGTCGGGGACGACTGCAGCCAGCCGCCCGACGGGGTCGCGCTGACGATGTTGCCCCAGCGGTCCACGACGTCGATGTGGACCGTGTCACCGCGGGTCTCGCCGTCGGGTGCGACGAAGGGCTCACCGCGGTCCTCGACGGGCGTGGCTGTCGATGCCTCGACCCGGACGGTCGGCTCGCCGACTCCCTGCGCTGCGACCGTGCCGACGCGCTCGGCCTCGGCCAGCGTCCGGACCGGTGGGATCGCGTGCACGACGCCGTCGACGGAA
Organism: Curtobacterium pusillum; assembly: GCF_007673235.1. GTDB lineage: Bacteria > Actinomycetota > Actinomycetes > Actinomycetales > Microbacteriaceae > Curtobacterium > Curtobacterium pusillum_C. Next base: position 56,739 of record NZ_VDZH01000006.1, on the reverse strand, counting down.
CCCGGGCGCAGTTCGGCCGAGGCGCGGTCGCTGATCAGCGCGCGGCGTTCGTCGGTGTAGGCGTCGGACAGCAGCACGTCGAGCGGGACGTCGCCGTCGCCGTAGAACGCCTCGCGGTCGGCCAGGGCGAGCTTCTGCGCCTCGGCGATCATGTGCGCGCCGACCTCGGTCGACGGGTCGAGCAGCGCGTCGTCGAACGGTTCGAGCAATCGGAGGGTCTGCAGCAGCGCCGGACCCTGGCCCCACGGTCCGGTCTTCGCGATCGTGCACCCGCGGAACTCCGCGGTCGTCGCGGGCTCGTACGAGGCCCGGAACGCCGCGAGGTCGGAGGCTCGGATCACCCCGGCGTGGTCGCTGCCCGACGAGTGTCGGTGGGGCGTGCGGACGAAGCGGTCGATGGCTTCTGCCACGAAACCCTCCGCCCACTCGGTGCGTGCCGCGTCGATGCGGGCGGACCGGCTGCCCGCGCCGTCGCCGGCGGCGACGAGCCGCTCGAACACCGAGGCGAGCGCCTCGTTGCGCACCAGGTCCCCTGGGGCCGGCACCGTGCCTCCAGGCAGCCACTGCGTGGCGGAGGTGGGCCAGTGCTCCTCGAAGAGGCCCCGCACGGTGGTGATGGTGCGGACCACCGCCGGTGTGACGGGGTGGCCGTCGCGGGCGTAGCCGACAGCCGCTGCGAGGACGTCGGCGAGCTCCCACGTGCCGTGGTCCCGGAGGAGCAGCAACCACGCGTCGACGGCACCAGGGACGGCGGCGGCGAGGGCGCCTGACCCGGGGACGAGGTCGAGTCCCTCGGCGCGGTAGTGCTCCGGCGTCGCGCCCTCCGGAGCCGGACCCTGGCCGACGAGGACCGTCGGGGTCGGGTTGGTCGCTGTGGCGAAGATCGCGGTGAGGTCGCCGCCGGGCCCGTTCAGGTGCGGCTCGACGACCTGGAGCACGAACGCACCGGCGGTCGCTGCGTCGAACGCGTTCCCACCGCGTTCGAGCACGGACTGGGCCGTCGCCGTCGCGATCCAGTGCGTCGAGGCTGCGGTCCCGAACGTGCCACGGATGTCCGGGCGTGTGGTGTGGAGGGCAGGCAGGACGAAGGCGGGGTTCGGCGTCGGCATGCCTCCATCCTGTCCTCGTCGGGCGGCCCCGGGGTTCAGCGCTGGTCGAGGTACGTGTCGACCTGCTTCCGCAGGCCGGACTCGTAGAGCTGCCCGCTCGGGACCTCGCGCCCGTCGACGCGCATCGTCGGCGTGCCCGTGATCGCGTCGCGGCCGCTGAACGCCTCGGCGGACGTCTTCCGGAACGTCGTGTCCCACGGCCGGTCCGCGAGCGCCTTCGCCGCGTCGACCCCGTGCGCCGACGCGATCGCGCGCAGCGCGGCGTCGTCCAGCCCCGCGGTCTGCTCTGCGGGCTGTCGGTCGTAGAGGTCGAGCAGGATCGGCAGCACCGCCGCGGGATCCTGTTCGGCGGCCGTGGCGAGCACGGTCGCGGCGCGGGTCGAGTACGCCGACCCCTGCGACGCGCGGTCGAGGAAGGTGAGCGGATGCAGGACGACCTGCGAGCCGTCCCGTGTCGACCAGTCGGCCAGGGCTTCGCGCTGCGCCTCGTCGAACTGCTTGCAGTAGGGGCACATCGGGTCGAACCAGACGTCGATCCGGGTCGGGCCGTCGCCGAGCGTGATGGTGCCGGTGGCCGCGTCCCAGCCCGGTCGCAACGCCGGCGGCGACGTCGGATCGCCGGTCGCGCTCGCGCTGCGGTCGTCGGTCGGTGCTGCGGGAGCACCGCCGGTGCTGCAGGCGGTGAGCGCCACGAGGAGCGCGGCGGCGGGGACGAGCGTGCTGAGCAGTCGGGTTCGCATCACGCTTGCAAGTGTACGGCAGAATACTGGATGTCGAAACCGGCCCTTGCGGATCAGTGTGGGTAGATCGATACTGAACGCAGCGGTTAATTAACCGCCTGGTTCACCAAGGAGGCGACGATGGACACCGACCGCATCGACGTCGTCCTGTCGGCGCTCGCCGACCCGATCCGTCGCCGGATCGTCGAACGGCTCGGCAAGGGCGAGGCGACCGTCACCGACCTCTCCGCGCCGTTCGACGTCAGTGCCCCGGCGATCTCGCGTCACCTCGGCGTGCTCGAACGCGCTGGGCTCATCACCCGGGAACGGCACGGCACCTGGCGCACGTGCCGTCTCCGGCCGGAGGCCGTCGACGAACTCGGCACCTGGTTGGGCGGGTTGCAGCCCGCTTGGGACCGCCGGTTCGACAGCCTGGAGGCAGTGCTCGCCGCCCAGCGCGACCACACCCGCGTGGTCGGTGCGTCCAGTGCCACACCCACCCCCGCCATCACCACCGACTCGCAGGAGCAGTCATGACCGAGCAGTTCACCGCCCACGCCACCCACCGCTTCGCCCACCCCGTCGCGGACGTCTACCGCGCCTTCGTCGACCCCGCGCTGCTCGCGCTGTGGTTCGGGCCGCTCGGCTTCCACGTCCCCGTCGCGACCGTCGAGGTCGACGCCCGCGTCGGTGGGGCCTGGAACCTGACGATGGTGAGCAACGACAACGCGGAGTGGTCGTCGCCCGTGACCTCCGTCCTGCAGGAGATCGAGGAGAACCGCGTCATCGTGGGGACCTCGACGGCCCACGGCATCCCGGGCATCGAGGACGGGACGCCGTTGTCCCTCACGCTCGAGTTCGCCGAGGACGGCGACGGCACGATCGTCACCCTGACCCAGGGCCCGTTCCCGGAGGTCATGCGCGACATGAACATCGCCGGCTGGACGCAGTCCTTCCACAAGCTCGAGGCGCTCCTGGCGACGCCGAAGGAGTTCTTCCAGGCGCCGTGACGCGCGTCGGCCCCCTGGAACTGGGGTCCTCCCCGAGGTGTCAAGGGGGTTGTGCAGCCTCCCTGAACAAGTGACCATCGTTCGGCGGCGTGTCGAGAGCGCGCTGCCGAACGATCGCGCAGGGGCGTGATCGCCACGCTCCGATCGTCGTCCGGCGGTCACAGGTCAGGGGAATCATGCGCAGCACCACGTCCACGGCACGTCCGGTCGCACGACCCGTGCGTCTCCGTCTGCTCGCCACCGCCCTCGCGGTCACAGCCGTCGCGGCCGGACTCGTCGGCACCGCGGAGCCCGCCACCGCCGCGCCCGCGGTCTACAAGGGCGCGGCTCCCGCTGGCACGACGCTCTGGCCGGGCGACTCGATCACCTCGGTCAACGGGCAGTTCCAGCTCGTCATGCAGGGCGACGGCAACCTCGTCGAGTACGGGATCGGCCGCAAGGTCCTGTGGGCGTCGAACACCGCCGGGAAGCCGGGGGCGTCCGCGCAGATCCGGACGAACGGCACGCTGGCGATCTGGTACGGGGCCTCGCGTGCGGCGCTCTGGGGCGGAGCCGGGCAGGTCGGCCGCGACTTCGGCATCCGCGCCGACGGCACCATGCGCATGACGAACACCGCCAAGCAGAACATCATCGAGTTCTCGAGCTACCAGGACAGCGTCGTCGCCGGGAACGTCATCCTGCCCGGCACCGTCCTGCGTTCCGACCCGTCGCAGGGGCGCACCCTCACCATGCGCACCGACGGGATCCTCGTGCAGGCCGTCAACGGCAAGACGGTCTGGGCGACGAAGACCGGCGGGAACCCCGGTGCGTACGCGGCCGTGCAGACCGACGGCAACTTCGTCGTCTACTCCGCCACCAACAAGGCGCTGTGGGCGAGCCACACGAGCAGGGCCGGCGCCGGACGTCTGCTCGTGCAGGTCGACGGCAACGTCGTCGTCTACGGAAAGACCGACACCCGCGCGTGGTCGACCCGCCCCGTCACCGGGCTGCTCTGGCCGGTCGCGAGCACGAAGATCTCCGGCAAGTACGGGGACGACCGCGGCGCCGGGCACGTCCCGCGCTACCACCAGGGCACCGACGCGGCGGTCGGCACCGGCACCCCCGTGTACGCCTCGGCGACGGGGACGGTCACGAGCACCGTCGCGAACAACCCGTCCTACGGCAACTACGTCATCGTCACCTACGGCACCACGACCGTCCTCACCGCGCACCTCAGCAAGATCGAGGTGAAGAAGGGGCAGATCGTGTCGAAGGGGAACGAGATCGCGAAGTCCGGCAACACCGGGCAGTCCACCGGCCCGCACGTGCACGTCGAGGTCCGGCAGGGCGCGACGCTCGTTGACCCGCTGAAGGTCCTGCACTTCCGGTGATCGCGGCGCGGACCGGGCGGGGGGCGGGAAGTGGTCGGCGTGCCCGGCGCGGCCGTTCAGTGAGCAGAAGTGGTCGCGCGTCGTCACCGCACCCGACCATTTCTGCTCCGTGAAGTGCGGCGCGGCCCGAACCCGAAAGGCCCGCACCCGTGGGTGCGAGCCGCCTGTTTCAGTCCTTCCGCCAGAGGTCGAGCACGAGCCTGGCGGACACGAGGAGCGGAAGTGCCGAGGGGTGCATGCGTGACCGGGGTCACGTATGCTGGTCCCGAGCGTTCGCGCTCGGGACACCTCTGGTCCCGTCGGCACTCCACTCGGAGAGCAAATCGAAGCCCATCACCGTTGCCCCGGTGGTGGGCTTCAACCGTGCTCGGATCGAACGGTCGCGCCGTAGGGTTGGCGGGATGGAGAAGCGCCGCGGGCAGGTGATCGTGCTGGTCGCGATCGGGATCGTCGCCGGGGTGCTCTCCGGCCTGTTCGGCGTCGGCGGCGGGGTCATCGTCGTGCCAGCGCTGATGGCGTTCCTGCACCTCGACCAGCGGCGGGCGTCCGCGACCTCGCTCGTGGCGATCGCCCCGGCGGCCGTCGTCGGTGCGATCACCTACGCCGCGCAGGGCGAGGTGCACTGGCTCGCGGCACTCACCCTGGCGATCGGCGGCGTGGTCGGCGCCCCGGTCGGAGCGAGGCTGCTGCGTGCACTCCCGCTGCGGGTCCTGCCGTGGATCTTCGTCGGGTTCATCGCCGTCGTGCTGGTCTCCCTGTTCACGACGGTGCCGACGCGCGGCGGCGATGTCCACTTCGGTGTCGTCGAAGCGGTCGTGCTCCTGCTGCTCGGTCTGCTGTCCGGCGTGCTCTCCGGGTTGGTCGGGGTCGGTGGCGGTGTCGTCATCGTGCCCGGCCTCGAGGTGGTCCTGGGTGCCGGTGACCTGCTCGCGAAGGGCACGTCCCTCCTCACGATGGTGCCGACGTCGGTGTCCGGCACGGTGGCGAACCTCCGTCGCCGCGCCGTCGAGCTGCGGGTCGGCTTGACCGTCGGGGTCACGGCTGCGGTCTGTTCGCCTGGAGGCGCGTGGATCGCCCGCCTCGTCGACCCGCAGGTGGGCACCTGGCTCTTCGCCGCGTTCCTGGTGGTCGTCGCGGTGATCGTCCTGCGCCGCGGTCGTCGGACCGCACCACGGAACGCGGCGACGGACGGGGAGGTCGCGTGACGCGCCTCCAGGCCGGTGGTGGACGGGGGCACGCGGATGCGGAGGCCGTGCTCGCGGCGTTCGCACGGACCGACGGCGACGTCGCTGCGGCCCGCAGGGTCGCGCGGCAGTTCGCGGACCTCGACGAGGGACAGCGGTCCGCGCTCCTGTGGAGTGAGGATCGCGGGGCGCGCTTGGTCGCGGTGCTGCTGCTCGTGCAGGCTGCTCGGGAACGACCCGATCCCGAGCTGACCGACGAGTACCTCGCGGCGGCGAAGGCGGAGCGGTTCGACGACACGGCGCTCGTGGACCTCGCGGCGGAGGAGCTCGTGGGGGTACCACTGGTCGGTGGATCGACCGGGCCGCTGTTCGCACTCGTGAAGTCCGACGTGGCGATGGTGCGACGGATCGCGGTGGTGGCGACCCTGGCGTTCGCGAAGCGAGGCGACGCGGAGGTCCCGCTCGCCATCGCGGGGCGGCTCGTGCGGGAGCGCAGCGAGACGGTGCAGTCCGCGCTCGGCTGGGTGCTGCGCGAGACCGGCAAGCGGGCGTCGGAGCCGGCGCTCGTGGCGTTCCTCGAGCGGAGCGGGCTGTTCCTGACACCGGCGGCGCGGCAGACCGCGGCGGAGCACCTGCCGGCGGCGGAGCGCGACCGACTGGGCGGCTGACCATCGGGTGATCCTGATCACAGACTGTGCAGTCTGCTGGACAGACCAGATGGTCGGTTAGGCTGACGGCATGACGCAGACCACCGCCACGCCGATCCACCGCGCCACCGCTCGGGAGTGGGCGGGCCTCGGCGTGCTCACCCTCGCCGTCGTGCTGCTCGCGATCGACGGCACCGTGCTGGCCCTGGCGGTCCCGTCGCTCACCGCCGACCTCGACCCGACGGCGACGCAGGTGCTCTGGATCGGCGACGTGTACTCCTTCGCGCTCGCCGGGTTGCTCGTGACCATGGGCAACGTCGCCGACCGGATCGGGCGGAAGCGCCTGCTGCTCATCGGCTCGATCGCCTTCGGGCTGGCCTCGGCCGCCGCAGCGTTCGCGACCACCCCCGAGCTCCTCATCGCCGCACGGGCCCTGCTCGGCATCGCCGGCGCGACGCTCATGCCGTCGACGCTGTCCCTCGTCCGTGCGGTCTTCCGCGACGCCCGGCAGCGCACGACCGCCATCGCGGTCTGGTCCGCCGGTGCGACGGGTGGCGCGGCCGCCGGACCGCTCGTCGGCGGCGCGCTGCTCGAGCACTTCTGGTGGGGGTCCGTGTTCCTCATCAACATACCGGTGATCGTGGTGATCGTCGTCGCCGGGGCGATCCTGCTGCCCGAGTCCCGGGGCGGTGCTCGGACGCCGATCGACCTGCTCTCCGCCGTGTTGTCGGTGCTGTCGATCGTGCCGCTCGTGTACGCCGTGAAGCACCTCGTCGGGCACGGGTTCGACTGGACCGTCCCGGTCGCTGCGCTCATCGGCATCGCCGCGGGCTGGTGGTTCGTCCGGCGGCAGAAGGGCCTGGCGACACCGCTCATCGACCTGCAGCTCTTCCGGATCCCGGCGTTCTCCGGTGCCGTGGTGGCGAACTCGCTCTCCGTGTTCGCGCTGAGCGGCCTGCTGTTCTTCTTCTCACAGTACCTGCAGCTGGTCCGGGGCTTCCCGCCGCTGCTCGCCGGCGCCGCCGAGCTCCCGGCCACCCTGGCCTCGATCGCGGTCATCGCCGTGATCGGCCTGCTCGCCCGCCGCGTCGGCCCCGGGCGGTCGATCGGCCTCGGGTTGGCGGTCGCGGCCGTCGGCATGGCGGGGCTCGCGTTCGCCGAGGGGCTGCCGACCTACTGGGGGATCGCGATCGCCCTGGCGGTCGTCGGTCTCGGCGTCGGGGTCTCGATGACGCTCGCCACCGACGCCGTGGTCGCCGCTGCGCCCCGGGAGCGGGCGGGCGCGGCGTCGGCGATCTCCGAGACCGGGTACGAGCTCGGCGTGGCGCTGGGCATCGCCGTGCTCGGGTCACTGCAGACGGCGTTCTACCGGGCGAACCTCGACGTCCCGGCGAGCGCGGGGACCGCGATCCGTGAGTCGCTCGCGAGTGCGTCGCAGGTACTCGACGGGTCCTCGCCACTCCTCGAGCACGCGCGCGAGGCGTTCACCGGCGGCATGCAGCTCGCCTCGGTCTGCGCGGCCGTCCTGCTCGCCGTCGCCGCGGTCGTCGCACTGCGGGTGATCCCGAACCGGCAGGATGGAACCCGTGAGCAGGACGACTGACGGCACCCGCGACCGGGAACGCACACGGTCGGCCGTGATCGAGGCCGCCGAACGGTTGCTCGGGGAACGCGGCACCCGGGTGAGCGTCGCCGAGATCGCGGCCGATGCCGGGGTGTCCAAGAGCGGGCTCCTGCACCACTTCCCGTCGAAGGACGAACTCCTGCTGGCGGTCGCGGAGCACGGGCTGGAGGCCTTCAAGGACGAGGTCATGCGGCACGTCGACCTCGCCGAGAACCGTGCCGGGAAGGTCCTGCGCGCCTACGTCCGGACCCTGTGCGGCGGGAGCGAACGGGCGATGGCGGTGTTCTCGCCGACGGCGATGTGGACCGGGCTCACCGCGGTCCCCGGCGTCGAACCCGTCATCGCGGCGGACGCGACGTACTGGCGGGAGACATTCGCACGCGATGGCCTGCCCGAGGACCGGTCCCTGGTCGTGCGGCACGCGGCCGAAGGGCTCGCGGCGGCGACGTCGATGCAGCCCTACCTCGACGACCGTGAGCTCGCGGTCGCGCGGACCGCACTGCTCGCGCTGGCCGAACCTACCGACTGAACACGTCGTCGAGCGTGTGGGTCGCGAGCCCACGCTGCTCGAGCAGCTGCCCCAGACGCGGCAGTGCGCCGATCGTCCCGGGGAAGTTCGCGTGCCCGATGACGATGTGCCCGGGCAGGAACCACTGCTCGGCGAACCCGACGATCTGGACCGACGTGATGTCCCCCGAGTCGGCGAGCGTGCCGTACCAGAGCAGCGGGGTCGAGTACCCGACCCGGGCCGCGGCAGCGTCGACCCGTGCGTCGTGGTAGCCGAACGGTGGCCGGAAGTACGGGCGGGCGTCGACGCCGAAGGTGCGCTCGATGAACTCGTGGTTCCGGGTGAGCTGGTCCTCGATCCCCTGGTCGGACAGCTTCGTGAGCGCCGGGTGGTCCCACGTGTGGTTGCCGATCTGCACCTGCCCGGACTCGACCAGCGGACGCAGGAGGTCGGCGTGCTCGGTCCACGACGGGCGGACCCCGTTCACGAAGAACGTCAGACGCGTCCCGGTGGTGGCGGCGAACCGGGCGTAGGCCTCGACGACGTCCGAGCTGGCGCCGTCGTCGACGGTCCACGCGATGCCCGGAGTCCCCTGCGGGAGCGCCGTCACGGTGCCGGCCGGCAGCGGGCGTCGAGCGAGCGGCGGCGGTGGGGTCGGTGTCGGTGTCGGTGTCGGTGTCGCGGTCGGGGTCCGTGTCCGTGTGGGCATGGGCGTGGGGGTGCGCGTCGGACGTGCCTGGCCGGTCGTCGCACACGCCGCGAGCGCCGTCGCCGCGAGCATGCCGGCAGCGCCGCCGAGGAGCGTGCGTCGGGTGGTGCGGTGGTCCATCGCCCCCAGTGTCCCGAGCGGGTGCGGCTGCCCGCATCGGCCCGCCGACCGACCCCGGATGGCCGATCGGCCACCACGACACCGCCGGTCGCTACCGTGGGGGCATGCACACCGAGGTGCCTCGCCCCGACATCGACGCCGCGCTCGTGGAGCGACTCGTCGCCGAGCAGTTCCCGGGGTGGGCCGGGCTGCCCGTCCACGAGGTCGATCCTCAGGGCTGGGACAACCGCACGTACCGGCTGGGCAGCGCACTGTCCGTCCGGCTGCCGAGTGCGGCCGGGTACGTCGCAGCGGTCGAGAAGGAACAGCGGGTGCTGCCGTACCTCGCTCCCCGGCTCGACGTGCCCGTGCCGGAGCCGGTCGGCCTCGGCACCCCGACCCACGGGTACCCGTTCCCGTGGTCGGTCCGGCGCTGGATCGACGGCACGGTCGCGCTCCGGGCGCCGATGCTCGATCACGCGCGGTTCGCTGCCGACGTCGGCGCGGTGCTGCGGCAGCTGCGGGCGATCCCACCCGCGGACGGCCCGGTCGCCGGGGTGCACTCGTTCCACCGGGGTGCGCACCCGTCGCACTACGCGTCCGAGGTCGTCGCCGCGCTCGACACCCTCGGTGCTGCCGTCGACCGCCGGGCGTGCGAGCGGGTCTGGGACGAGGCCGTCGGGTCGGCGTGGGACGGACCCGGCGTCTGGTTCCACGGGGACGTCGCGCCGGGGAACCTCCTGGTGGACGGGTCCGGCAGGCTCAGCGCCCTCATCGACTTCGGGACGTGCGGTGTGGGCGACCCGGCGTGCGACCTCGTGCTCGCGTGGACGTTCCTCGACGCGGACGCCCGTGGAGTGTTCCGGGACGGCGTCGGGCTCGACGCGGGCACCTGGGCCCGAGGACGCGGGTGGGCACTGTGGAAGTCGCTCATCATGCTCGCCGGCAGTGCGGGTCCGGGCGACCGATCGGAGCACGAGCGGGTGCTCGACGCGGTCCTGGCGGACCCCGTGGTCTGAGCCTGGAGGCACGCCTCGCGTCCGCCGCGGAACGCGCGCAGCGGACGGGGCTGGGAACGCACCACGGGACGGGCGGGTACCGACGTGGGGGAGACGAGCCGCGCCTCTCCCCGCCGGCACGGCCTGCCCGTCGCTGGCGCGACGGTCAGGAACCGGCGGCGGGGGCCCTGGCCGGCTGAGAACAACGACGAGAGGAACGCGACGTGCGCGCACTGACCTGGCAGGGCACCGAGAAGGTGTCCGTCGAGACCGTCCCCGACCCGACCATCCAGGAGCCGACCGACGCGATCGTACGGATCACGTCGACCGCGATCTGCGGCTCCGACCTGCACCTGTACCGCGTGCTCGGCGCCTACATCGACAAGGGCGACGTCCTCGGCCACGAGCCGATGGGCATCGTCGAGGCGGTCGGCAGCGAGGTGACCAACCTCAAGGTCGGCGACCGCGTCGTCGTCCCGTTCAACATCTCCTGCGGGCACTGCTGGATGTGCCGCAACGGCCTGCAGTCGCAGTGCGAGACCACCCAGACCGCCGAGTACGGCACCGGTGCCTCGCTGTTCGGCTACACGAAGATGTACGGCCAGGTCCCCGGCGGACAGGCCGAGTACCTCCGGGTGCCGCACGCCGACTACGGCCCGATCGTGGTGCCCTCCGACGGCAGCCCGGACGACCGCTGGCTGTTCCTCAGCGACATCCTGCCGACCGCCTGGCAGGCCGTGCAGTACGCCGACGTGCCCGAGGGCGGCACGCTCGCGGTGCTCGGCCTCGGCCCGGTCGGACAGTTCGCCGCCCGCATCGGCGCGCACCTCGGCTACCGGGTGCTGGCCGTCGACCCCGAGCAGGTGCGGCGCGACCTCGCGTCGAAGCACGGCGCCGAGGTCTTCGACCTGACGAAGGACGTCGTGCCGCAGCTGATCGACCTCACCGACGGTCGCGGCCCCGACGGCGTCGTCGACGCGGTCGGCATGGAGGCCCACGGCAACCCGTTCGCCAGCTTCGCGCAGCGTGCCGCCGGACTGCTCCCCGACGCGATCGCGCAGAAGGCGATCGAGACGGCCGGCATCGACCGGCTCGCTGCCGTGCACGCGGCGATCGACCTCGTCCGCCGTGGTGGCACCGTCTCGCTGAGCGGTGTGTACGGCGGGCGGGCGGACCCGATGCCGATGTTCACCCTGTTCGACAAGCAGATCACCGTGCGCGAGGGGCAGTGCAACGTCCGCCGCTGGATCGACGACCTGATGCCGCTCGTGTCGGACGGCTCGGACCCGCTCGGGACGCTCGACCTCACGACCCACCGGGTCTCCCTCGAGGACGCCCCGCACATGTACGAGGTGTTCCAGAAGAAGGAGGACGGCTGCGTGAAGGTCGTGCTCGACCCGTCGCTGGCCGCCGCCTGATGCGGATCGTCGTCGTCGGGGCGACCGGCAACGTCGGGACGGCGGTGGTGCGACGGCTGGCGGCCGAGCGTGCTTCGGTCGAGATCGTCGGGGTCGCGCGCCGACTGCCGGACCTCCGCGCCGAACCGTACGGGTCCGCGGTGTGGCACGCGGTCGACGTCGGCGCGCACGACGCCGTCGACCAACTCACCGCGGTGTTCCAGGGCTCCGACGCGGTGGTCCACCTGGCGTGGGCCCTGCAACCGACGCACGACATCCCGACCCAGTACCGGACGAACGTCACCGGGACCGCGAACGTGCTCGAGGCGGTCGCCCGCGCCGGCGTCCCGCAGGTGGTCGTCGCCTCGTCGGTCGGCACCTACCGCGGGGTCGACGTCGACGGCAAACGCACCCCGGTCGACGAGAGCTGGCCGGCGACGGGGATCCCGACCGCCACCTACTCGGTCCACAAAGCCGCGAACGAGGCGGCGATGGACCGGTTCGCGGCGGAGCACCCGGACGTCGTGGTGACGCGCCTGCGGCCTGGGCTGATCTTCCAGCGGGCCGCCGCCGCCGAGATACGCGGACTCTTCCTCGGCCACCTCGTCCCGATGTCGATCGTCCGCTGGATCCGGTGGGCGGTCCTGCCGCTGCCGCTGCCGTTCGTGTTCCAGGCCGTGCACGCCGACGACGTCGCCGATGCCTACTGGCGGGCGATCGACCGGCGGGCCGGGGGAGCGTTCAACATCGCCGCCTCGCCCGTGCTCAATCCGCCTCGGCTCGCCCGGGCGTTCGGGATGCTCGGGGCGATCCGAGCGCCGATGTGGCTCATCCGCGGCATCGTCACGCTCACCTGGCGGTTGCGCCTGCAGCCGACGGACGCCGGGTGGGTGGACATCGCGGCGCAGGTGCCGGTGATGCGGACGGACAAGGCACGGTCGGTGCTCGGATGGGAGGCGCGGCACACCTCCGAGGAGGCGTTGCGCGAGCTCGTGGCCGGGTTCGCGGACGGGGCGCGGGTGCCGGGGTCGGGGCCGCTGCGCGGGTGAGGGGGCTGGGCGGGCTGGGCTGGGCTGGGCTGTTTCGCGCATGGGGAGTGTTTTCGCGCGTAGGAGGCCCGATCTTCCTGCCTCCTACGCGCGAAACGGCTTCCCATGGCGGGTGGAATGGGAAACATTGCCCGCGCCGATGTCGCTACGATCGCGGTACCGAACGAGCACGAGGGGGCAACCATGGCGTTCGAGGAGACCAACAGCCCGCTGGTCCCGGCCGGCTACGACGTCGTCGGACCGCTCATCATGGTCGGCGGCGTGATCGTGGTCCTCGGGATGATCGCCGTGATCGTCCTCGCGGTGTACCGGTCGACCCGCATGGCGAACCGCGGGCAGAACCCGTTGACCCTGACGGAGGACCTCGCCTTCCAGGCCACGCAGAGCGCCACGTTGGCACCGGTCAAGTCGCTCGAGCAGCGGCTCGCCGAACTCGACGACCTGCACGCGCGCGGCGTCATCTCCGACGACGAGCACCGCAACGCCCGCGCGGACGCCCTCCGCGGCTAGCCTGGGCGGGTGCTGCTGCCGACGGACCTGCTCGGGGAGTGGGTGCTCCGGCGCCGCGTCGACGATCGGCGGGCGGGGGTCGACGGCATCGTGACCGGCACGACCTGCTTGACGCGCACCGGCCCGGACGAGGTCCGTTGGGACGAGTCCGGCACGATGACCTTCGACGGGCGGACCGTGCCCGTGTCGAGGACCCTGCACGTGCGGAGAGCCGACGACGACCGGTGGACGGTCTTCTTCGCCGACGGCCGGCCCTTCCACGACTGGGTCTGGGGCGAGCGCGTCGACCACGCGTGCGCGCCCGACGACTACACGGGGGTCCTCGCCGGCGATGCCGACCGCTGGACCGTCCGGTGGGAGGCACACGGTCCCGCGAAGGACTACGTGCTCGACAGCGAGCTCCGACGTCGGTCCCACCCGGCAGACTGAGCCCATGCCCCGCAGCTCCGGTACCGACGCCCCACGGATCACCCTGACCGAACCCGCCGACCTCGACGACTGGACGCCCGGGCCCGGTGACGTCCTGACCGGCGACCGCATCGAGGGGAAGCGCATCGAGACCCTCGACCTCGCCGGGGAGCGCCTGCCCGACGTCGAGATCGAGGAGTCGGTGATCGGGACGCTCCGGGTCGACGGTGCTGACCTGCGCGGGCTCCGGGTGCGCGACTCGGTCGTCGAGGTCCTCGACGCCCCGGTCCTGCGGGCATCGAGCAGCGCGTGGCGCGAGGTCCGGATCGCCGGCGGCCGTGTCGGTTCGGCCGAGCTGTACGACGCGGGGCTGAACGGCGTCGAGTTCGTCGGGATGAAGCTCGGGTTCGTGAACCTCCGCGGCTCGACGCTCACCGACGTCGTGTTCCGCGACTGCGTCATCGACGAGCTCGACATCGCCGATGCCCGACTGCTCCGGGTGTCGTTCGACGGCACGCGGATCCGGGCGGCCGAGGGGTCGAACACCCGGATCGACCACGTGGACCTCCGGAGCGCCGAACTCGACCGGGTCGAGCGGCTCGAGGGGTTCCGCGGTGCCACGATCGCCGCCGACCAGCTGTACACGCTCGCGCCGCTCCTGGCTGCCCAGGCCGGCTACCGCGTCGACTGACCGCCCCCGAGTCTCGGGTCGACTCCGCCGAGACTCGGGGCAGGCGACACTTCTCGCGGCTCCGAACGCGAGAAGTGTCGCTCAGGCCGAGACTCGCTCCGCGCCCGCGCCCGCGCCCGCGAGCGCCGCGGCCAGGTCGGCCTGCACCAGGTCACCGTGGACCGCAGCGCCGGCCTGCGTCCCGGCAGCCGCCGACGCGATGACCGTGGCCATCGGGGACGCCACGTTCCCCGCCGCGTACACGCCCCGCACCGAGGTCTGCCCGGCCGGGTCCACCGACAGGGCACTGCCGAACCGGAAGTCACCCATGACCTGGTCGACCGCCTCGAGCCCCAGCCCCGACACGAACCCGACCCGGGCCTCGACCGTGCTGGCGGCGGCGAGGGCGTCGAGCGGCACGACCTCGCCGGACCCGAGCCGCACCCCGCTGAGGGCTCCGTCGACGGACAGCACCTCGGCGACCGGGCCGGGCACAACGCTTATTCCACGTGCTTGCAAACCAGCCAGGGCGGTGTCGTCGACGAGCGCCGGATCGGTGACGAACGCCGTCACGTCCTCGCTCAGCGCCCGGAACATGAGCGCGTGGTGCACCCCGTTCGGTGTCGTCACGAGGACGCCGATGCGTTGGTCGCGGACCTCCCACCCGTGGCAGAACGGGCAGTGCACGACCCCGCGCCCCCACTGCTCGGCGAGGCCCGGGACCTCCGGCAGGACGTCCACGGCGCCGGAGGCGACGACCAGCCTGCGTGCCGTCACGACCGCGCCGGAGTCCAGGGTGACCGAGAAGCCGACCGCGTCGACCCCGTCACCGTCGGTGGCGGACGCGGCCACGATCCTCCCGGCCGTCACCTCGACGCCGTAGGCGGCGACCTCGTCGCGCCCGATCCGGTACAGCTCCGACGGCGACGCGCCCTCGCGCCCGAGGTAGTTGTGCGCACCCTCCGCGGGTGCGTTGCGGGGTTCGCCCGCGTCGACGACGAGGACGGAGCGCCGGGAGCGACCGAGGATGAGGGCGGCGGACAGACCGGCGGCAGCTCCGCCGATGACGATGACGTCGTAGTGATCACGCATGCGTGCATCCTGCGAGACCCCGAGCGCATCTGGCAACGATGCTTGCCGGCCTGGCAACATGGTCGGCATGGCACACGGCCGGGAGGAACGGATCACCCCGCGCACGACCGCCGAGGTCGTCGACGGGGTCGGCTCGCGACTGCGCGCCCTCCGGGCGCACCGGAACGTCACGCTCGCGGCGCTCGCGACGGAGACGGGCATCTCGGTGTCCACGCTCTCGCGGCTCGAGTCCGGCCAGCGGAAGCCCACCCTGGAGCTCCTGCTGCCGCTCGCCCGGGCGTACCAGGTGCCCCTCGACGACCTCGTCGGGGCGCCGCAGACCGGGGACCCGCGTGTGCACCTCAAGCCGGAGCTGCACGGTGGCCGTGTCGTCGTGCCGCTCACCCGGCGGACCGGGGGCGTGCGGTCGTTCAAGCAGCTCTTCCCGCCGAACTCGCCCGGCGGTGAACCGTCGCTCAAGACGCACGAGGGCTACGAGTGGCTCTACGTGCTGTCCGGGCGGCTGCGGCTCGTGCTCGGCGAACACGACCTCGACCTCGGGCCCGGCGAGGTCGCGGAGTTCGACACCCACACGCCGCACTGGATCGGCAACGTGACCGACGAGGTGACCGAGGTGCTCTGCCTGTACGGCCCGCAGGGCGAGCGAACCCACGTGCGATCGCGGCCGGTCGACCGCGCCTGACCCCAGTTCGGGCCGGAGGCCCCGATCCCCACGGGTACCCGTGCCCCCAGTTCGAGGAACCCGCCCCCGCGTGCGCCCCGGCTGACCTAGGTTCGGCACCACACCGTTGCCGGGCGTCCCTGCGCCCGGTGTCCCTGCCTCCCGAAAGGTCTTCGTCGTGCCTCCCAAGCACCGCGGACGCTTCCGCACGCCCCGTCTCCCGCTCCTCGCCGGGTTCACCGTCGCCGCCCTGGCCGTCGGGTCCGCAGCGTTCGTCGCCCCACAGACCGCGTCCGCAGCCGCTCCGTTCCTCACCACGGCGATCTACGGCACCGTCTCCGGTTCGTCGAACGTCGTGTCGATCGACCGGACCACCGGCAACGAGACCACGGTCCTCACCGAGCCGACCGGAGCGACCGGGCTGAACCAGCTCGGCTTCTCGAACGACGGCGGCCAGCTGTTCATGACGAACGCGACGAACGTCTACGAGTACACGGCGTCGACCGGCGCCTGGACGGTCACGGCACGCTCGACGGGTGCGGCGGTCGCGAACCAGATGGGTGGCGTCGACCCGACGACGGGCAAGTACTGGTTCGGTGGCTTCGTCACGAACTCGGGCAACCAGTTCTCGTACACCAGCTACGACCCGACCACGAACACCATCGCGGCGACGGCGACCACCATCACGGCAGCCACCCCGCCCGGCGGCAACGGCGACCTGGCCTTCGACCGCCTCGGGAACATGTACTTCATCTCGAGCTCGGCCGCGGCGAACGGCAACCCCGCCAGCGCCCAGGTGTACCGCGTCGACGCGGCCGACCTCGGTCGCGCGAACGCGACGGCGACCCAGGTCGGTCCGGCGATCGCACCGCCGGCAGCGCTCACGTCGCTGGCCTTCGGTGACGACGGCTACCTGTACATCGCCGGCAGCGGCGCGAACGGCTTCCTCAAGGTCGACCCGGTGACCGGGTCGATCATCGACCGCAGGACGCCGTCGGCGACCCTCACCGACATGGGCACCCGCCAGTACCCGTCGACCGGCCAGGCGACCACGTCGCTGCCGGAGGGCCGCAAGGACGCCGACGACCAGTTCACGGTCTCGGTCGGCGGCGGGGACGTCCCGAAGCCCGCGACCGCCTCGACCAGCGGAACGGGCACCTCGGCGACCGCCGGCCCGATCATCCTCCTGCCCGGCAAGCCGTACACGGCGACCCAGACGCCGGCGAACTCGACGACGAACGCCGCCGACTACTCGACGACCTACACCTGCACCGACCTGAGCAACGGGGACGTCGTGTCGAAGGGTTCGGGTTCGACGGCGAACTTCACCGTCCCGACCACCAACGGCAGCAACGTCGCCTGCACCTTCGCGAACCCGATCGCCGGTCCCGCGGCCCAGGACGACGCCTCGCGCGGCAACCGGCCCGGCCAGGCGGTCACCGTGGACGTGCTCGCCAACGACACGGGCGACGTCGACCCGACGACCGTGCAGCTCGTCGCCCCCGCCTCGGTCTCCGGCGCGGTGCTGTCCTCGGACGGCCGCACCCTGACCGTGCCCGGTGAGGGCGTCCACCGGGTCGATGCGACGACGGGTGCGGTGACGTTCACCCCCGACGCCGCACTCACCGGCAACCCGACGCCGATCGGGTACACGGTCGCTGACACCCGCGGCAAGCGGGGCTCGGCGACGCTGACCGTCACCTACGCCGGTGCCGCGAACGCCGACACCGCGTCGACCAGCCAGGGCAAGGCGGTCGACGTCGACGTCCTCGGCAACGACCGCGGCACCGACCCGACCTCGGTGGTCTTCCCGGCCGCCGGACAGCCGAGCGGCGCAACGGTCTCGGCGGACGGCCGCACCCTGACCGTCCCCGGCCAGGGCTCCTACACCGCCGACCCGTCGACCGGTGTCGTCACCTACACTCCCGACCCTGCGTTCCGCGGGACCACGTCGCCGATCACCTACCAGGTGGCCGACACCGACGGCACGCCCACGACCGCCACGGTCACCGTGGCCGTGTCCGCCGTCGGCCCGAAGGCCGCCGACGACATCGCCACCACCGGTGAGAACGCCGCGGTGACCGTCGACGTGACGGCCAACGACGCCCCGGGCGTCGCCGGCGGGACCCCGATCGACCCGACCACCGTCGTCTTCCCGACGAGCGGTCAGCCGACGGGCGCCACGGTCGCGACCGACGGCCGCAGCATCACCGTCCCCGGCCGCGGCACGTTCGTCGCCGACCCCACCACCGGAACGGTGACGTTCACCCCGGTGGCCGGGTACACCGGCGACGTCGACCCGGTCGCGTACCAGGTCGCCGACCGCGGCGGTCGCACGGACACCGCGACGATCGCCGTCACGGTGAACGCCGTGGCACCGAAGGCGGTGTCGGACACCGCGACGACGACGCAGGGCAAGCGCGTCACGGTCGACGTCCTCGGCAACGACGAGCCGGGGAACGCGCAGACCCCGATCGACCCCACGACGGTGACCTTCACCACCCCGGGTCAGCCCGCCGGCGCCACGGTCTCCTCAGACGGTCGGACGCTCACGGTCCCCGGTGACGGCGTCTACACGATCGACCCCGCCACCGGCGCCGTCACGTTCGCGCCGGACCCGGCCCTCCGCGGAGCGGCCACCCCGATCACCTACGCGGTCTCGGACAGCGACCGGAACACCTCGGTCGCGACCGTCACCGTCACGGCCACCCCGGTCGGCCCGAAGGTCGGCGACGACACGACGACGACCGAGCAGAACACCCCGGTCACCGCCGACGTCACGGCGAACGACCGGCCGGGCGTCGAGGACGGCACCCCGATCGACCCGACCACGGTGGTCTTCCCCGCCGCGGGACAGCCGACCGGCGCCGCCGTGTCCGACGGTGGTCGCACCCTCACCGTCCCGAGTGAGGGCACCTACACCGCCGACCCGACCACCGGGAAGGTCACCTACACGCCGGCCGCCGGCTTCACCGGACCCACCACCCCGGTGACGTACCAGGTCGCCGACCAGGGCGGGCAGACCGGCACGGGCACCATCGGTGCGACCGTGACGAAGGTCAGCCCGACGGCCACCGACGACACCGCCGCCACCAGCCAGGGCACCACGGTGCGCGTCGACGTCCTCGATGACGACCGGCCCGGCAACGCGGCCACGCCGCTCGACCCGACCACGGTCGTGTTCCCGGCAGCCGGGCAGCCCGCGGACGCCACCGTGTCGGACGGTGGGCGCACGCTCACGGTCCCGGGCCAGGGGGTCTACCGGGCCGACCCGTCGACCGGTGCCGTCACCTGCACCCCGGAACCGGCGTTCCGCGGCGACGCGAAGCCCGTCACCTACCAGGTGTCGGACGTCGACGGGACGCCGGCGACGGCGACCCTCACCGTCACGGTGTCGCCGGTCTCGCCGCACGCCGTCGACGACACCGCCACCACGCAGCAGAACACCGCGGTGGCGATCCCGGTGACCGCGAACGACGAGCCCGGTGTCGAGGGTGGCACCCCGATCGATCCGTCGACGGTGCGCTTCCCGGTCGGTGGACAGCCGAAGGGGTCGACCGTCTCGGACTCCGGTCGGACCATCACGATCACGGTCCCCGACCAGGGCGCCTTCGTCGTCGACCCGAGCTCGGGCGTCGTGACCTTCACGCCGACCGCGGGCTTCACCGGCACGACCACGCCCGTGACGTACCAGGTCCGTGACACGGGCCGGGCCGCGGCCACCGCGACGATCACCGTCACCGTCAGCCCGGTCTCGCCGACCGCGCAGCCGGACACGGCGACCACGTCGCAGGGCACCGCCGTGACGGTCGACCCGCTCGCCGACGACACCGCCGGGAACACGCGGACGCCGCTCGACCCCGCATCGGTCCGGTTCCCCACCGCCGGCCAGCCGAGTGACGTGACCGTGTCGGACGGCGCCCGCACACTGACGGTCCCCGCCCAGGGCGTGTGGACGATCGATCCGGAGTCCGGCGCGATCACCTTCACCCCGGAGCCCGCCTTCCGCGGGACGACGGCACCGGTGACCTACCAGGTCAGCGACGTGGACGGCACCTCGAGCAGCTCGACCGTCACCGTGACGGTGACCGCCGTCGGTCCCCGTGCCGCCGACGATGCCCGGACGACGACGCAGAACACTCCGGTGCGGTTCGACCCGCTCGCGAACGACGCCCCGGGCGTGCGGGGCGGCACCCCGCTCGACCCGACCACGGTCGTCTTCCCGACCGCCGGGCAGCCGGACGGCGTGCTGGTCACCGACGGCGGGAAGACCCTGACGGTCCCCGGCCAGGGTGTCCTCCGGATCGACCCGACCACCGGCGCGGTGACGTTCACGCCCGCCGCGCGCTGGAGCGGGACCACGCCCGCCGTCGTCTACCAGGTGTCCGACACCGGGGCGCAGACGGCCACGGCGACGATCACCGTCACCGTGGACCCGGTCGTGCCGACCGCCCGACCGGACACGGCGACCACGGCCGCCCGCACGCCGGTGACCGTCGACCCGCTCGGCAACGACGTGGCCGGCAACACGGCGACGCCGCTCGACCCGACCTCCGTCCGGCTGCTGGACGCCGCCGGGGCCCCGGTGACGAGCCTGCCCATCGCCGGCAAGGGCACCTTCACGGTCGACGCCACGACCGGTCGGATCACCTTCACCCCGGTCGACGGTTTCACCGGCCCGGTCTCGGCGCCGTACCAGGTCACCGACGGTGACGGCAGCACGGCCCGTTCGACCGTGACCGTCACGGTCGGCACGCCGCCGAAGGCGGTCAGCGACCACCGTACGACCGCGACGGGGACACCGGTCACGGTCGACGTGACCGGGAACGACAGCTCGGGTTCGACCGCCCTCGTCGCCTCGTCGGTCCGTCTGGTGGACCCGGAGACCGGTGCGCTCGTCACCACGGTGACGATCGCCGGCCAGGGTACGTTCCGGGTCGGGGTGGACGGCCGCATCACCTTCACGCCGGCGACCGGATTCGCGGGCACGTCGACCGTCACCTACTCGGTGGCGGACGCGGACGGCAGCCGTTCGACCGCCGACCTGTCCGTCACGGTCCCGGCCGCCGCGGGCATCGCGCCGAACCCGGGCCCCGGTGGCGGCGTGGTGGTCACGACCCCGAGCGGTCGACGACTGGCCTTCACGGGCACCGACCTCGTGGTGCCGGGCGGCATCGCAGCGCTGCTGCTCCTGGCGGCTGGTGCCGGGTTGCTGGCGGTGCGTCGCCGGCGCTGGCTCGGCGAGGACTGACGACGCGGCCCGTTCGACAGATGGGCTGACGGACGGGAGGCGCGTGGCTGCTGGCCACGCGCCTCCCGTCCGTCACGTCAGTACCCCGTCGACGACGCGGGACGGGGCTCCGGCCGGTCGACCCCGGACGTCTTGGTCGGATCCTCGGCTCCGGCACGGTCCGCGCCGCCGGTCGTCACCGAACCGTGTCCCGGCACTGCGGAACCGGTGACCGCACGCCCGTAGCATCGGGGTCGTACCGAGGAGGGCGCATGGGTGATCCGGGGGACGACCGGCCGTACGGTGACGACGGGTTCGCGAACCCGAGGAAGCACGGGTGGCTCCTGACCGTGCTCATCGCCGTGTGGCGAGGGACCGTCGGTGCGCTCGCTGGTTCGCAGGGCCGCACCTGGCCGAGGCAGTTGCCCCTCGACAACCCCAACGACCCACGCGACCACCGTCCCTGAGCCGACGCCTCAGCGCGCGCGCCACCACCCGACGGCCACCCGCCGCCGCACCGCGACCCGCGCCCGCCGCGCCCACCGCCGCACCGGGTTCGCCCGTCGCCCGTTGACCCGGAACGTGTGGAACGCCCGCCGCGTCCGGAGCACCGCGGACCCGAGACCGGAGAACGGCCGCGCGGACACCTGCACCGTGAGCGCCGGATCGGCCACCACACGCCACGCGGGGTCGAGCTGCATGCTGAGGTCGACGTCGTCGTGCACCTCCGGGTCGAGCCGGTGGGCGCGGGACCGGATCGCGAGCCAGGTGTCCCGACGGATCGCCATCGCGGACCCGAACAGCGGCGGCCGTCCGAGCGCCGCCCACATCAGGGCGAAGTACGGCCGCATGTAGACGGCGTCCCAGACCCGGCCGACGACCGGGCTGCCGTCGTGCGGGCGCCCGGGGCCGGTGACCGCGACCACCTCGGGGTCGTCGAGCAGCCGGAGCGCGTCGGCGATCCACCCGGGCGGCGGGACCGAGTCCGCGTCGAGCCGGACGAGGACGTCCCCGGACGCTCTGTCGTAGCCGCGGGCAGAGGCCCGGGCGATGCCGCGGACCCGTTCGGTGAGCACGATCGTCCCCGCCGCCTGGGCCACCGCCGCGCTGTCGTCCCGGCTGCCGTTGTCGACGACGATGACCTCGTCGGCGACCACCGACTGCATCGCGAGGGCGTCGAGGCACCGGCGCAGGTGTGCGGCGTCGTCGCGCACGGGGATGACGACGGACACGCGGTGCATCCCCCGATCCAACCGGACGGGCGCTGTGCGCTCGGGCCGCTCGCGCTTTGCGACGTTCCTGTGCCGCGCGCCAGCGCACACGGCGCAGCGTCGGTGCAGCCACGGACGCTCTGCCCGCGGCGCCACGGACCGGAAGGCCGACCATGAGCACGATCCCACCCGCCGGCGCGACCGGCACCCCGATCCCACCCGCCGGCGCGACCGGCACCCCGATCCACGACCGGACGGCGGCCACGGAGGGACACGAGGTCCACCCCGGCGTCACGGTGCCCTCGTACGCCGACGGCACGCCGGCGCCCCGACCTGCCGACGCGTCCGGATCCCACACGTCCGAGTCCGGCACGGCCGGAGCGACGAAGGATGCTGCACGGGACGTCGCGGGCGATGCGAAGGACAAGGCCTCCGACGTCGCCGGCACCGCCAAGGAGCAGGTCGCGAACGTCGCGTCCGAGGCGACCGACCACGCGAAGCAGCTGTACGCCCAGGCGTCCGAGACCCTCAAGGACCAGGCAGCGGACCAGCAGCAGCGCGCTGCCGGCGGCCTGCGGAGCCTCGGCGAGCAGCTGGGACGCATGGCCGCCAGTGACGACGAGCAGGGTGTGGCCTCGCGGCTCGTCCAGGACCTCTCCGGGCGTGCCGACTCGTTCGCCGGGTACCTCGAGCAGCGTGACCCGGGCTCGCTCCTCGCCGAGGTGAAGTCCTTCGCGGCGAAGCGCCCGGGGACGTTCATCGCGCTCGCGGCGGGTGCGGGCATCCTCGCGGGTCGCCTGACCAAGGCCCTCGCGACCGAGGCGAAGCACGAGCACGAAGCGGACGGCGCATGACCCACACCGCACCCCCGGGAGCGCCCGGGCCCGAGGAGCGGGCCGCCACCACACCGCTGGGCGAGCTGCTCTCCGACGTCTCACGCGACCTCTCACAGCTGTTCCGGCAGGAGGTCACGCTCGCGAAGGCCGAACTCACCGCCTCGGCGAAACAGGCCGGCAAGGGAGCGGGGATGTTCGGCGGCGCCGGGCTCACCGCGGTCTTCGCCCTGCTGTTCCTGTCGATCGCCGCGTGGTGGGGCCTCGGGTACCTGATCGGCAACGCCTGGTCCGGTCTCGTCATCGGAGTCGTCTACGCCGTCGTCGCGGCGGTCCTCGCACTGCGCGGCCGCCGGGAACTCCAGCAGATCCAGGGCGCCCCGCAGACGGTCGAGACCGTCAAGGAAGTCCCCGAAGCACTCAAGCCCACCACCGGGAGGAAGCCATGAGCACCCCAGACGAGATCCGCGCCGAGATCGAGCGCACCCGCGGCGAACTGGGCTCCGACGTCGACGCCCTCGCCGACAAGGTCAGCCCGTCGTCCATCGCCCACCGGCAGACCGCGAAGGTGAAGGACCGCATCCAGGACGTCCGCGAGTCCGTGATGGGCGGCGGCTCCCCGAAGGACACCGCGCAGCGCGGCGTCGAGAAGGCGAAGGGCAACCCGCTCGCCATCGGTCTCATCGCGTTCGGCGCGGGCTGGCTCGTGTCGTCGCTCATCCCGACCTCCGACAAGGAGGAGCAGCTCGCCGGCGATCTGAAGGACAAGGCCGGACCCCTCGTCGAGGACGTCAAGGAGCAGGCGAAGGACGTCGGTTCGCAGCTCGGTGGCGCCGCGAAGGAGCACGCGCAGGACCTCGGCGGCACCGCGAGGGACGCCGCGCAGACGGTCAAGGACGAGGCGCAGGGCGCCGCGTCCGACGTCGAGGACCACGCCCGGGGCGCTGCGGACGACGTGCGCAGCAGCTGACGCTGCACCGACGGACTGGAGGCGCGGTGCCAGCTGGCACCGCGCCTCCCGTCCCTCTGCTGGTCACCTCACAAGCGCGCGACGGCCTGCCCCAGGCGCGTCGCCGCCAGACGCAGCCGCTCCTCGTCGACGTGGCCGTACGCGAGCCGGAGGTGCCGGTCCGCGTCGGTGCCCGGCCCGGAGGGGAAGAACCCGCCGCGCTGGTACTCGACGCCCTCGGCGCTCGCCGCCGCTGCGAGGGCGTCGGCGTCGATCCGGTCGTCGGCGATCCGCGGCCAGAGGAACAGCCCGCCGCCGGGGACGGTCGCCTCGAAGACGCCGGGGGCCGCGTCGGCGAGTGCCGAGGCGAGCGTCTCGGCGCGGGACCGGTACAGCGCGCGAGCACGGTCGAGGGTGCGGTCGAACAGGGTCTCGTCCGCGGTCACGAGCTCGCCGATGACGGCCTGCACGAACGTCGAGCTGTGCGAGTCCTGCCGGCTCCGGAGCGCGACGACGTCGCCCGCGAAGCGCTCCGGCACGACGATCCACCCCAGCCGGAGCCCGGGGCCGAGCGTCTTCGTGAACGTGTTGACGTGCACGACGTGCTCGGAGTGGTTGAAGGCGTCGACGGGCTCGGGGCCGTCGCCGTACCAGAGCTCGCGGTAGGGGTTGTCGGCGAACACCACGAAGTCGTGGTGTTCGGCGAGGGCGACGAGGCGCTCCCGCTCGGCGGCCGGCAGCGTGCCCTGCGTCGGGTTGTGGAAATCCGGCACGGTGTAGAGCGCACGGGGTCGAGCGCCGGCCTCCAGCTCGCGTTCGAGGGCGTCGAGGTCGAGTCCGTCGGGACCCACCGGGATCGGCAGTGTCCGTGCGTCGGACAGTTCCAGCCCGCGGAGGAACAGCGGGAACACCGGGTTGTCGACCGCCACGAGGTCACCGCGCTCGAGGACGACCTGGATCGCCAGGGCGAGACCGTGGAAGCCGCCGTTCGTGATGACGATCCGGTCGACGGGGACACCCTCGCGCGCGGCGATCCACTCGCGGATCGGGGAGATGCCGGCGGTCCGGGAGTACTGCAGCGCGGGCAGTCCGGGACGGGACAGGACGCGCGCGGTGGCCTCGGCGAGCTCGGCCGCGGGCAGCACGCCCGGGTCGGGGATGCCGCCGAGCAGCTCGATCGCGTCGGGCCGCGGGTCGCGCAGCGTCTGGTCGCCGAACCCCTTCGGCGCGGTGAACGCCCGGATGAGGGACGGCTTGAGGCCGGCGGTGGTGGTCGTCATGGCTTCTCCTTCAGCTGGCTGCCGGGACGGCGTCGAGCAGGGTGCGCGTGTACTCGTGCTCCGGGTCGTGGAACACCTGTTCCACCGGCCCGGACTCGACGACCCGGCCGTGCCGCAGCACCGTGACGGTGTCCGCGACCTGCCGCACGAGGGCGAGGTCGTGCGAGACGAACAGGTAGGTCAGTCCGAGTTCCCGCTGCAGCCGTGTGAGCAGCCCGATGATCCCGGCCTGCACGGTGACGTCGAGCGCGCTCGTCGGTTCGTCGAGCACGACCACCTCGGGCCGGAGCACGAGGGCACGGGCGATCGCGACCCGCTGCCGCTGCCCGCCGGACAGGTCGGTGGGGCGGCGACGCAGGTACCGCTCGTCCAGGCCGACGGACTCGAGTGCCTCACGGACGGCCGCTGCCCGGGACGCGCGGGTACCGATCCGGAAGCGGTCGAGCGGTTCGCCGACGATCCGACGGACCTGCCACGTCGGGTCGAGCGACGTGAACGGGTTCTGGTAGACGAGCTGCAGCTGCCGGCGGACCCGGCGCAGCTCGGCCCTCGAGCGCCCGTGCACCTCGGCGCCGTCGACGGCGATGACCCCGGCGTCGGGGCGTTCGAGGCCGAGCAGCATGCGGACGGTGGTGGTCTTGCCGGAGCCGGACTCGCCGACGAGCGCGTGTGTGGTCCCGGCGCGGACGTCGAACGAGACCCCGTCGACGGCCCGGACCGTGCGGTCGCCCTGGCCGTAGTGGCGGGCGACCCCGGACACCGAGACGTGCGCGGGGCGATCGGTGCCGGCGCCGGTGCGGTCGACGTCGCTGGACCGGTACCGGTCCGGGCTGAGCGCGGGCACGTCGGCGCGCAGCAGTCGGGCGTACTCGGACTTCGGGGCGCGGAACACCTCGGCGGCGGGACCCTGCTCCTCGACGACGCCGTCCCGCAGCACGACGAGGTCGTCGGCCCGTTCGGCCGCGACGGCGAGGTCGTGCGTGATGAACAGCAGACTGATCCCCCGCTCGGCCCGGAGCTGCTGGAGCAGGTCGAGGATCCGCTTCTGGATCGTCACGTCCAGGGCGCTCGTCGGCTCGTCGGCGACGACCAGGTCCGGCTCGGGCAGGACGGTGAGGCCGATGAGCACGCGCTGGAGCATGCCGCCGGACAGCTCGTGCGGGTACGACCGCCACACCCGCTCGGGATCGGTGAGCCCGACGCGCTCGAAGACGGCGAGGACCGCGGCCCGTCGCGCCCCGGCGGTGGGGGCGTCGGTGAGGGCGGCCGCCTCGAGCGCCTGCGACCCGATCGTCCGGACCGGGTTCAGTGCGGTCGCGGGGTCCTGCGGGATGAACCCGATCCGGCGTCCGCGCAGCGCCCGGAAGCGCTGGTCGGGCAGCGTGACGAGGTCGTCGCCCGCGAAGTCCGCCGAGCCGCTGACCGTCGACCCCGCGGGCAGCAGGCCGAGCACCGCCTTCGCGATCGTCGACTTGCCCGACCCGGACTCGCCGATCAGTGCGACGGTCCGCCCGCGGCGGACCGCGAAGTCGACGCCGTGCACGACTTCGGTCCCGCCGTACGCGACCGTCAACCCGCGCACCGTGAGCAGCGTGTCCGTGGTGATCCGTTCCTCCAGGACCGTCATGACCGACCTGCCTTCCGCAGCCAGCGGCTGATCCGGTTCACCGAGAGCACGGTGAGGACGATGACGGCCGCCGGGGCGTACACGAGCCACGGTGCCGTCGGGTACGTCTTGCCGGAGGCCACCAGGAGCCCCCAGTCCGACGCGGGTGGGGCGTCGCCGTAGCCGAGGAAGGCGAGCGACGCGATCACCAGGATCGACGTGCCGATGTTGAGCACGGCCAGCGCGAGCACCGACCGGTACGCGTTCGGCAGCACGTGCCGGAACAGGGCGTGCGCGCCGGAGCCACCGACGAGGGTCGAGGCCTCGACGAACGTCGCCCCCCGCGCCTTGAGCGTCTCCGCGCGGGCGAGCCGGGCGAAGGCCGCGACGGCCGAGATGCCCGTGGCGATCGCGGCGTTGATCGTGTGGAAACCGAGCGAGCTGACGATGACCACCGCCAGCAGGAACCCCGGGATCGCGAGCAGGACGTCCACGACGCGCCCGAGCAGGACGTCGACCCAGCCGCGCAGGAACCCGCTCGCGAGCCCGATGAGACCACCGATCACGAGGCCGATGGCCACCGCGACCAGTGCGCTCGTCACCGAGGACGCCGTGCCGTGCACCACGCGGGCGTACAGGTCGCGGCCGAGGTAGTCGGTGCCGAACCAGTGCGCGGCCGACGGTGCCTGCAGCTTCGCGGCCGTGTCCCCGGTGACGGCGCTCTGGCCGGTGAACAGGCTGGGTGCGACCGACCACAGCAGCACGACCACGAGCACCGCGAACGAGAGCAGCACGGTCGGTGGGACGGCCAGGCGGCGACGGCGCTCCCCCGCCCGCACCGCTGGCGTCGTGGCCACCCGGACGGTGGTGAGGTCCGCGCTCATGCCGGCACCAGCTCCGTCGCGGTGCGTGCCTTCGTCGACGTCGTCCGCAGCGAGATGCGGGGGTCGAGCAACGGCGACACGAGGTCGGCGATGAGGTTCACGACCACGAACACCACCGCGGCCAGCGACACGACGGCCTGCAGCACCGGGACGTCCTGTGTCGTGACGGCCTTCTGCACGACCACGCCGATGCCGTCCCGACCGAAGATCGTCTCGGTGATCACGGACCCGCCGAGCAGTTCCCCGACGACGAGCGCCACCATCGTCACCGCGGGCAGCAGCGACGGCTTGACCAGGTGCCGGGCGAACAGGCCTGCCTGCGAGAGTCCCCGGGAGCGCGCGACGATCGCGTACTCCTGCCGGGACTCGTGGTCGAGGTTCGCGATGAGGACCTCGGCGAGCGGTGCCGACACCGGGATCGCCAGCGTGACGGCCGCGAAGAACGTCGCCACGGGGCTGTCCGGCTCGATCACCGCGAAGGCGTGCAGCTGGAACGCGAACCACGAGATGAGCACCAGGCCGATCACGAAGTTCGGCACGGACAGGAAGAACGACGGCACCGACCGCAGCGCGTTCCGGAGCCAGGCGCCCGGGGCGTACTGCGAGCCGTACGCGATGGCGACCGCGAAGACGATCGACACGAGCAGGGCCGAGCCGGCGAGCACGAGCGTCGACGGCAACGAGCCCGCGATGACCTGCGTGACGGGCAGGTTCGACTGCAACGAGAACCCGAGCTGTCCGACCACGAACCGGGACAGCGACAGCCAGAGCTGGAGGAGCACGGGCTGGTCGAGGCCGTAGTAGGACACGATCTTCGCGATGTCCTGCTCACTGAGGCCGCTCTGGGGGTCGCGCAGCGCGTTCGTGACCGCGTCGCCGGGCAGCACGGTGATCACCAGGAACGTGAGCACGTACGCCAGCAGGACCACGACGAGGGCCTGCGCGACCCGCAGCAGCGCGTAACGGAGGTACGACACGGCTACCGCTCGATCCAGGCGGTCGCGAAGTTCGCGTAGGCGAGGCCGTTGTACTTCGTCCCGTGCACCTTCGGCGAGATGAGGTACAGGCGCTGGACGAGCTGCACCGTCGGGACGAAGTAGCCCTGCTCGAGCACGTACTGCTGCAGTTCGGCGGCGACCTTCTTCCGGGCGGTCTCGTCCGAGGCGGTGGCCACGGCGGTGGACAGCTCGTTGAGCGTCGCGTCGCTGGAGCCGAGGCCGAACCAGTCCTCGCCGCCGTTCTGGCTGGTGAGCACGCCGGCGACCGTCCCGACGTCGACGAAGCTGCGGGAGGTCTGGTAGAGCGGCGGGTTGGAGGCCTGCACCGCGGCGTACCCGGCGACGTCGACGACCTTGAGTCGGACCTTGACGCCGATCTTCGCGAGCTGCTGCGCGATCAGTTCGTCCTCGGCCTGCGTCGACGGCACGTACGGGTTCGGGGAGAGCGTGAACTCGAGGTCCTTGCCGTCCTTCGACCGGACACCGTCGGAGCCGGTCGTCCACCCGGCGTCGTCGAGCAGCTGCTCGGCGCGGTCCGGGTCGTAGGCGAGCAGCTTCGACTCGTCGGCGACCTCCGGGACGTTGCCCTGGATGAACGACGTCGCGGCCTGCCAGTCCGACATGTAGACGGTCTTCAGGATCGCCTTCCGGTCGATGCCGATCTGGATCGCCTTGCGGACCGCGGCGTCGTTCGTCGGGAACGCGGTGGTGTCGACCTTGAAGCCGTCGGTGAACCCGAGGTACCGCGGGGTGTCGACCGTGAAGCCCTGCGACTTCAGCGAGTCGATCTCCTGCGGCTCGACGTTGAACGACACGTCCGCCTGACCTGCGACGACCGCCTGTGTCCGGACCGACTCGTCCTTGATCACCTTGTAGGTCAGGGTGTCGAGGTACGGCGCACCGGTGTGGCCGAGCGCCGCGGGTCCCCAGTCGTAGTCCTTCCGCTTCGCCAGGACGTACTCCTCGCCCTCCTTGTAGGACTCGACCGTGAACGGTCCGGAGCCGATCTCCTTCGACAGGTCGGCCTGCTGGTCGACGGGCAGCGCCAGGGTCTTCGGCGACAGCAGGATCGAGCCGTGGTACCCGAGCGTCGGGATGAACCCGAGGGCGGGTGACGAGAAGTCGACCTGGACGGTGTGGTCGTCGGTCGCCTTCGCCCCGACGAACGTGCTCGACGGGAAGAGGCCCACCTTGCTGATGCCCCGGTCTGCGTCGCCGTGGGCCCAGAGGTCGATGTTGTCGACCACGGCCTGGGCGTCGAGCGCGGTGCCGTCCGAGAACGTCACGCCCTTCTCGAGGTGCAGCGTGAAGTGCTTCGCGTCGTCGGACTGGTCCCAGCTCGTGGCGATCCACGGGCTGGTCTTCCCCTTCGCGTCGACGTACACGAGCTTGTCGGTGATCTCGCCCCAGAGGTTCCCCTCGTAGCTCGAGATCGCGCTCTTGCTCGACACGAACCCGTTGTCGTAGCCCTGGATGAGGAAGGTGAGGTTGCCGCCCTCGACGGGCTTGCCGTCCGACGTCGACGATGCCTGCGAGCCGGACGAGCACGCGGTGAGGACGAGGGCCGCCGCAGCGGCGATCGCGAGACCGGCGAGGGGCCGGCGCCAGCGGGGTGAATCGGTCATGGGGGTTCCTGTCAGGGTCGGGTGGAGCGCGGGTCGGTTCCGGGTGGAGCGGGTCAGATGGCCTTGCCGGGGTTGAGCAGCCCGGCCGGGTCGAGGGCGTCCTTGAGCGCCCGCTGGGCGGCGAGGTGCCGCGGCGACAGCTCGAGCGCCGCCCACTCCCGCTTCACCGTGCCGATGCCGTGCTCTCCGGTGACGGTGCCGCCGGCGGCGAGGGCGATGCGGACGAGTTCGGTCGCGGCCTCGTCGAGGGCAGCCGGGCGGTCGGCGGGGTCGGCGTCGCCGATGGCCCTCGTGATCGCGGGGTGGAGGTTGCCGTCCCCCGCGTGCGACACCGCGGAGACGCGCACATCGAAGCGCTCCTCGAGCTCGGCGAACCGGGAGTACACGTCGCGCAGGCGGGACTTCGGTACGGCGATGTCCTCGCCGACGAACCACTGCGGCTCGGTGTGCCCGCGGCCGTGCCGGCGGAGCTCCCACAGGGCGTGGCCGTCCTCGGCGGTCTCGGCGGTCACGACCGCACCGGACGAGGTCAGTGCCGTGGTGAGGTCGGCGGTCTGCTCGTCGATGCCGTAGCCGTCGAGCTCGACGAGCACGAGCGACGCGCCCCGGTCCCGCAGCGCGGTGCCGCTGAAGGCGTCGATCGCGGTGAGGCTCGGCTCGTCGAAGAACTCCACGACGGTGGGCCGGACGGGTGAGCGGGTGATCGCGTCGAGTCCGTCGAGCCCCGCCGACGTGCTCGGGAAGAACGCGGAGACGGTCCGGCGGGCGACCGGGATCGGCCGGAGCCGGACGATCGCGCGGACGACGATGCCGAGCACGCCCTCGGAGCCGACGAACAACGAGGTCAGGTCGAGGCCGTTGACGCCCTTGACCGACCGGTGGCCGACGGACACCAGGCTGCCGTCCGCGAGCACCACGTCGAGGCCGAGCACCGACTCCCGCGTCACGCCGTACCCCGCGCAGCGCAGGCCGCCGGCGTTCGTCGCGATGTTGCCGCCGATCGTCGAGATCTCGAAGCTGGCCGGGTCGGGTGCGTAGAACAGCCCGTACGGCTCCAGGTGGGCGTTGAGCGCCGCGTTGACGACGCCGGGTTCGACGACGGCGACCTCGTCGAGCGGAGCGACCTCGACGATGCGGTCGAGGCGTTCGGTCGACACGACGAGTTGGTCCCGGGTCGCGGTGGCGCCGCCGGAGAGCCCGGAGCCGGCACCCCGGGGCACGATCGAGACGCCGTGTTCGCCGGCGAGCCGGACGACTGCCTGCACCGCAGCGGCGTCGGACGGGAACGCCACGGCCGGCCCGTCGCCCTCGACGGGCGCACCGTTCCGGGGCGTGGTCCCGGCGTCGTAGCGGTAGGCGCTCGTCGCGCGGCCGGCGGGCCGCACCTCGATGTCGGGGTGCAGTCGTCCGAGCGCGTCGACCAGGTCCGCTGCGCGGTCGGTCCGGGCGGGTGCGGTGGTGGTGGTCATGGGACCCGATGATCGGGTCGCCGGTGCGGGCTCCGCACGCTCGGTGACGGGTCGTGTCCCCGGGTTGCGTCGCGTTGCGTCTGGGGCCGCTGATCCGGCCTGGAGGCGCGTCACACTTCGTCGTGCAGCGGTCCGTCCGGCAGCGGGTTACGTCCGGCGTCGCCGCCGGTGCCGGGGTCCGGCGGTACGGTCGAGGGCATGACGACGACCCCGGACGACCTCGCCGAGGAGCTCCGCGAGTCGATCGGGCGGATCGTGCGGGCCACCAGGGCACTCACCGACGAGCTGCCGCAGGCGCAGAGCGCGAGCCTGGGGCTGCTCGACCGGCAGGGGCCGCAGACCATCGCGGAGCTCGCCCGTGCCCGTGGGGTGAAGCACCAGGGGCAGTCGCGGACGGTGGCGGAGCTCGAGGAGCGCGGGTTCGTCGAGCGAGGGGTCGCGGACGGCGACCGGCGGGTCTCGGTGATCCGGCTGACGGACGCCGGTCGCACGGTCATGCTGCGGGAGCGCAGCGCCCGGGCCGGGACGTTCGCGTCCGTGATCGGTTCCGAGCTGTCCGAGGCGGACCGTGCGGCGCTCGCCCGGGTGCCGGAGCTGTTCCACCGCATCGCGGCACGGCTCGAACGGTGAACGACCTCTCATCCTGATCGACCCGGAGATGTACAACACGGTTGTAGACTCGAGGGCATGGAGCTGACGAAGTACAACCACGCCACCGTCGTCCTCGAGCAGGACGGCGCCACCCTCGTCATCGACCCGGGCACGTTCACGCCGGAGGGTGCCGACCTCGCGACGGCAGCCGTCGCCGTCCTCGTGACCCACGAGCACTTCGACCACTTCGACGTCGACGCCGTCCGTGCCGCCCTCGACGCGAACGACGCGCTCGTCGTCCGTGGCCCCGCCGCGATCGTCGACCAGCTCGGCGCCCACGACGGCCGCGTCGCCGCCGTCTCCGCCGGTGACGCGTTCGAGGTCGGCCCGTTCTCCGTGCAGGTCTTCGGCGAGGAGCACGCCGTCATCCACGGCGACATCCCGACCATCGCGAACGTCGGCTACCTCGTGAACGGCGTCGTCTTCCACCCCGGTGACGCCTACCTCGTGCCCGGCGTCCCGGTGCAGACCCTGCTGCTGCCGACCAGCGGCCCGTGGACGAGCACCGCCGAGGCCGTCGACTACGTCCGCGCGGTCTCGCCGGAGCGCGCCGTGCAGATCCACGAGGCGATGCTCAGCGAGCTCGGACAGCAGTCCGCCGCGCGGTTCCTCGGCCCGGACGGCCTCGGACCGGTGCCGGTGCAGATCCTGCCCGCAGGCGAATCGATCACCGTCTGACGGACGCGGGTCGCCCCTGGGAGGCGATCCGTGCCTCCAGGCCAGGGTGGAGGGATGCCGGACGCACCCTCCACCGCTGTCCTGTTCGACATCGACGGGACCCTCGTCGACTCGAACTACGCCCACATCGACGCCTGGTGGCGCGCGTTCCTGGCGGTCGGCGAGTCCGTCGACGCCTGGCACATCCACCGGGCGATCGGCATGGACTCCGCGAAGCTGCTCGAGGAACTGCTCCCGGACGCCTCGGACGACACCTGGGGCACCGCGAAGCAGTACCACTCGGCGTACTTCGCCGAGCACCAGCCGCGGCTCCGACTGCTCCCGGGGGCGCGCGAGCTCCTGCAGGCGGTCGCCGAGGCCGGGCACGCCGTGGTCCTCGCGACCAGTGCTCCGGAGGACGAGCTCGTGCGGCTGCGGGAGCTGCTGGACGCCGAGCGGTGGATCGCGGCCGTGACGAGCTCCGAGGACGTCGAGCAGGCCAAACCGGACCCCGGGATCATCCAGGTCGCGCTCCGCAAGGCCGGCGTCGACGCCGACGCCGCGGTCATGGTGGGCGACGCGATGTGGGACGTCGAGTCGTCCGGCCGGGTCGGCGTGACCTGCATCGGCGTGATGACCGGTGGGATCGGCGGCGACGAACTCCGCGGTGCCGGTGCGGCCGAGGTGTACGACGACGCGGCAGCGGTGCTCGCCGCGTTCCGTGCCGGCGACGGCCCGATCGCGGCGTTGGCGGAGGCCGCGTGAGCGTCCGGGGCATCGACCACGTCGGCGTGACCGTGCCCGACGTCGAGGCCGCCACCGACTTCCTCGTCCGGGCCTTCGACGCCGAGGTGCTGTACGACACGCTGCGTGCCGACGAGCCGCCGAAGGAGGGGCCGGCGACCACCGGTCGTCTCGGCGTGCCCGGTACCGCTCGTGAGGTCCGGATCCGGATGCTCGCCATGCCCGGCGGTCCGGGCATCGAGCTGTTCGCGTTCGACCACGTCGACCAGGACGACCCCGCGGTGCCGTCGGACCTGGGCTGGCAGCACCTCGCGCTGTACGTCGACGACCTCGACGCCACCCTCGAGCGGGTCGTCACCGCCGGGGCCACCGCGCTCGGGGAGCCGCGACCGCTGCCGGGCCCCGAGGCCGGAGACCGCAACCGGTTCGTCTACGTCCGCACACCGTGGGGCAGCACCGTCGAACTCCTGACCTACCCGGACCCGCAGCCCTACGAGGAGCAGACGTCGCGCCGACGCTGGCATCCGTGACAGGATCGTCCGTCGTGATCACGATCGAACGCGTCGCGTGGGAGGACCCCCGAGGAGTGGCGCTCCGCGCCCGCATGGACGAGGAGATGCACGAGCGCTACGGCGCGTCGAACGGCGACGAGGACCCGGCGGTGACGGCCGAGCGTGGCCGGGCGCTCGCCGTGGACCCGGCGACGATCATCACCTCGCTGCTCGCGATCGACGAGGACGGCGAGGCCCTCGGGCACATCGCCGTCCGACGACTCGGCGACGAGGTCGAGCTGAAGCGCCTCATCGTGCTCGCCGCCGCGCGGGGCAAGGGTGCGGCGACCGCCCTGCTCGCCGAGGGGGAGCAGATCGCACGGGAGCAGGGGGCGCAGCGGCTCATCCTGCAGACGGGCGACAAGCAGCCCGAGGCCGTGGCGCTCTACGAGAAGACCGGCTGGACGCGGATCCCGGTGTACGAGCCCTACGCCGCGACGATGCCGTGGTCGTTCTGCTTCGAGAAGGCGCTGTAACCCGACCTCTCGTTGCACTTTCAGGTACAGAGTGCAATTCTTGCTCGGTGAGCACCACCGAACGCACCCGCGCGCTGCGCCGACGCATGATCGTCGAAGCACGCCGTTCGACGGTTGAGCACGGGCTGCACGGCTTCACGATCGAGCAGCTCTGCGAGACCGTCGGGGTGTCCCGGCGCACGTTCTTCAACCACTTCGCGTCGAAGGACGACGCCGTGCTCGGCATCGAGATCAACGCCGACGTCGAGGCGATCGACGAGTACGCCGCGGGCGGGATCGTCCCCGGCGACCTCGACCCGCTCGGCTCGATCGTCGCGCTGGCGATCGACCAGTTCCACCGCGTCGGCATCGACCGTGCGGACGAGGCCCTCGTCCGTCGGGTGTTCGAGCGGGAGCCGGCGCTCGTCGCCCGTTTCCTCTCCGCGACCGACGTGCAGCTCGCCCGGATCACCGAGGCCGTGCGGCAGCGGTTCGGCTGGGGCGACCCCGCTGACCGACGTGCACGGCTGGTCACCGAGGCGGCGGCCGCACTGCTCAAGGTCACCGCCGAGACGTTCTTCGACGACGCCTTCGACGAAGCGACCGGGCCGCCGTTCGACGAGCTGCTCACCACGAACCTCCGCCTGCTGAGGGCGGCCATCACGACCGGACAGGACACCACTCCATGAGCGCCACCGCGCCGGGCACGACCAAGCGTGCTCGCCCAGGCTCCGACGGGCCGCTGCTCCTCACGCAGCGCCGGATCTGGATCATCTTCTCCGCGCTCATCGCGGGGATGCTGCTCTCCAGCCTCGACCAGACCATCGTCTCCACGGCGATGCCCACCATCGTCGGCGAGCTCGGCGGCGTCGCACACCAGGCATGGCTGACCACGGGCTACCTGCTCGCCTCCACCATCGTCATGCCCGTGTACGGCAAGTTCGGTGACGTCCTCGGTCGCCGCAACCTGTTCCTCATCGCGATCGCCCTGTTCACGATCGCGTCCGCAGGCTGTGCCTTCGCCGGCGACTTCACGCAGCTCGTCGTGTTCCGTGCGATGCAGGGCCTCGGCGGTGGCGGTCTGATGATCCTGTCGCAGGCGATCATCGCCGACATCGTGCCGGCTTCCCAGCGCGGCAAGTACCTCGGCCCGCTCGGCGCGATCTTCGGCCTGTCGGCGATCGGCGGCCCGCTGCTCGGCGGCTTCTTCGTCGACCACCTCACCTGGAACTGGGCGTTCTACATCAACATCCCGGTCGGCATCGCGGCGTTCTTCGTCGCCTGGTTCGCGCTCACGCTGCCGAGCAAGAAGGCGACGAAGCGCATCGACGTGCTCGGCGTGCTGTTCATGTCCGCCGCGACGACGTGCCTCGTGTTCTTCTCGGAGTTCGGCGGCAGCAAGGACCACGGCTGGGACGTCCCCGAGACCTGGGCCTGGTTCGCCGGTCTCGTCGTGTCGGCCGCGCTCCTCGTGCTCGTCGAGTCGCGTGCGGCGGACCCGGTCCTGCCGCTGTCGTTCTTCAAGAACCGGACCTTCCTGCTCGCGACCGGCATCGGCCTCGTGCTCGGCATCGGCATGTTCGCGGCGATCGGCTTCGTCCCGACGTTCCTGCAGATGGCGTCGGGCACCTCGGCCGCGGTCTCGGGTCTGCTGATGCTGCCGATGATGGTCGGCCTGATCGGCACCTCGATCGCGTCCGGCAACCTGATCACGAAGACCGGCCGCTACCGGATGTTCCCGATCATCGGCACGATCCTCGTCGCCCTCGCGATGCTGGCCATGACCCAGCTCGCGGCGGACACCCCGATCTGGCTGATCTGCGCGTACCTGTTCGTCTTCGGTGCGGGCCTCGGCCTCATCATGCAGGTGGTCGTCCTCGTGGCGCAGAACGCCGTGCCCGCCGAGCAGGTGGGCACCGCGACGTCGACGAACAACTACTTCCGTGAGGTCGGCGCCTCCCTCGGCACCGCCGTGTTCGGAGCGCTCTTCACGGCCCGGCTCACGACGTCGCTCACCGACGTGTTCCGCGGGGCCGGTGGTTCGGCGACCGATGCCGCGTCGTCGGCGGGCAGCATCGACCCCGCGACGGTGGCGAAGCTGCCCGAGGCCGTGCAGGACGGCATCGTGAACGCGTACGCCGACTCGCTGGCGCCGGTGTTCTGGTACCTGCTGCCGTTCATCGCGGTGGCGTTCCTGCTCGCCCTGTTCCTGCCGCAGATCAAGCTCTCCGACACGGCCGGCATGGTCGCCCGCGGCGAGGCGGTCGGCGGTGACGAGGCCGACGAGCTCGAGCGTGCGCAGCGCGCGGGCCACGCGGCTCCGGCCGCGGAGCAGGCCGCGCCGGCGGAGCAAGCCGACCGGTAGGCCGGCCCGCCCACCTTCGCGAAAGCGACAGTTCTCCGCGGAACATCCGCGGAGAAC
Organism: Curtobacterium pusillum; assembly: GCF_007673235.1. GTDB lineage: Bacteria > Actinomycetota > Actinomycetes > Actinomycetales > Microbacteriaceae > Curtobacterium > Curtobacterium pusillum_C. The sequence goes on along the minus strand of NZ_VDZH01000006.1, from coordinate 19,410 downwards.
TGTCGCTTTCGCGGTCTCGCCGGTCACCGTCCGCGGGATCTGTCGCCTTGGCGGGGTGGTCGCGACCACCGCCGGCCTGGAGGCGCGGGGTGGCCCCGCACCGTGCCTCCAGGCCGCCGCTCCACGCGCCCACGGCCCCGTCGTCGCTTTTCGGGACAGGAACCGCGGCGCGGCGCGCTACGCGCCCGTGCTCGCGCGGCGCACGAGGCGCGCGGGCAGCACGGCGACTTCGGGCGCGGTGCCGTCGAGCGTCGCGAGCAGCCGCAGCGCCGCTGCGCGGCCGAGGTCCGCGCCCGGGAGCGCGACGCTCGTCAGGGCCGGCGCGGTGACCGAGGACGACGGCAGGTCGTCGAAGCCGGCGACCGCCAGTTCCCCGGGGACCGCGATGCCGAGCCGCCCGGCGACCCGGAGCACCCCGTACGCCAGGGTGTCGGCGGCCGCGACGACCGCCGTGACGTCGTCGTCCTGCCAGGCCTCGAGGACGTGCTCCGTCGCCGATGCCGCAGCGTCCACCGTGAGGTCGGCCCGGGCGGTGACCTCGGAGACCGCGATGCCGACCGCGGCGCACTCCTGCTCGAAGAGCTCCCGACGGACGCCGAACGTCGCCGCCCGCGAGGTCCCGTCGAGGTAGCCGACGCGCCGGTGCCCGCGCTCGTGCAGGTGCGCGACGAGTTCGTGCACGCCGGGGGAGAGGTCGTAGTTGACGGCCTCCTCGCCACCGGGGGCGTCGAGCAGCACCACGGGCACGGTGGCGGTCATGGCCTCGCCGGCGGCCGGGGCGTCGACGAGGATCCCCGCCGGCCGGAGTCGTTCGAAGCGCCGGACGTCCGCGGCCACGGGCTGCGCGCCGCGTTCGGTCACGGAGAGCACGAGCTGGAAGCGGTCGCCGACGGTGTCCCGGACACCGCGGATGACCTCGGCGAAGAACGGGTTCGACAGGTCCGGGGCGATGAGGACGACGAGGTCGCCGGAGCCCCGCGCCAGCGAGCTCGCCGCGTGGTCGACCACGTAGCCGAGGGCATCGACGGCGTCGCGCACCCGTGTGGCGATCGGCTCGGAGACCCGCCCGCGCTCCTTGCCGTTCACGACGAGGGAGACGGTGGCGATGCTCGTGCCGGCGCGCTCGGCCACCATCGCTGCGGTCACACGGCGGCCGGGAGCGGCGGAGGATGGCACCCGACGATGCTACCGACCGGCGGTGCGCGAGGCCGGGCGCCGCGTCGGACGTGCCGCTCTGACTTGACGTCAAACGCTTGACGTGTTCTGATGTCAAACGCTTGACGTGCCGCGGGAGCTGATCCTCCGCCGCGGATCCCCACCACGTCGGGCCCAGACCTCATCCCCAAGGAAGTGGAGCACGCCAGTGTCCGACGTTCATGCGCCAGCGAAGATCATCCTCGACTGCGACCCCGGCCACGACGACGCCGTCGCCATCCTGCTGGCCCACGGCAACCCGGACATCGAGCTCCTGGCCGTGACGACCGTCGTCGGGAACCAGACGCTCCCGAAGGTCACCCGCAACGCCCTCGCCGTCGCCCGCATCGCCGGGATCACCGGGGTGCCGTTCGCCGCCGGCGCCGACCGCCCGCTGCTGCGCGAGATCGAGGTCGCGCCGGACATCCACGGCGAGAGCGGTCTCGACGGTCCGATGCTCCCGGAGCCGTCGTTCGAACTGGACGAGCGGCACGCGGTCGACCTCATCATCGAGACCGTCATGGCACACGAGCCCGGCACCGTCACCCTCGTGCCGACCGGTGGCCTGACGAACATCGCCCTCGCGGCCCGCAAGGAGCCCCGCATCGTCGAGCGCGTCAAGCAGGTCGTGCTCATGGGCGGCGGCGTGCACGTCGGCAACTGGAGCCCGGTCGCCGAGTTCAACATCGTCATCGACCCAGAGGCCGCCTCGATCGTCTTCGACGCGGGCTGGGACGTCGTCATGGTCGGCCTCGACCTGACGCACCAGGCGCTCGCCACCCCGGAGGTCGCCGCGCGCATCGCCGCCGTCGGCACCGCGCCGGCCGCGTTCGTCGGCGAACTGCTCGACTTCTTCGGCCAGACGTACAAGGACGCCCAGGGATTCGACGCCCCGCCCGTGCACGACCCCTGCGCCGTCGCGTACGTCATCGACCCGACCGTCGTCCGTGCCGTGAAGGTCCCGATCCACATCGAGACGCAGGGCGCCCTGACCCTCGGCATGACCGTCGCCGACTTCCGCGCGCCCGCGCCGGAGGACTGCCGCACGAGCGCCGCGATGGAGCTCGACCACGGCCGGTTCTGGGATCTCGTGGTCGACGCCCTCGAGCGCATCGGCGAGACCCCGGACACGGGCTGGACCCCTCGGACCGCAACCACCACGACCACCACGGAGCACTGACCCCCATGACCACCACATCGACGAAGAAGTCGATCGGCGCCCTCACCGCCGCGCTCCTCGCTGCCTGCATCGCGTTCCAGCTCAACGCGAGCATGCTCAGCCCCGCCCTGGTCACGATGGCGCGCGAGCTGCACGCCGACGACGCCACGATCGGCCTGTCGCAGACGCTGTTCTTCACCCTGGCCGCGCTGTTCTCGCTGTTCCTGCCGCGCCTGTCCGACATCGTCGGTCGCAAGCGCGTCCTGCTCGGCATGCTCGCGGTGATGCTCGTCGGCAGCGTGGTCGCCGCCCTCGCGGTCAACGTGCCGATGCTGTTCGTCGGTCGCATGATCCAGGGCGTGACCGGTCCGGTCGTGCCGATCGGGCTGCTCATCCTCCGCAACGAGATCGCCGACCCGAAGCGATACGGCGCCGCGCTCGGTCTCCTCACCGCGGTGAACGGCGGCATCGCCGGCGTCGACGCCCTGGCGGGCGGCTGGATCGCGACGCACTTCGGGTTCCGCGGGATCTTCTGGGTCATCGCGATCGTCACGGTCATCGCGGCGGTCATGGTCGCGGCGTGGGGCGTCGAGTCGAAGCCGTCCGCCGGCACCCGGATGGACTGGTGGGGCGTGCTCCCGCTCGTCATCAGCGTCGGTGCACTGCTCACCGCGTTCAACGAGGCGGGCAAGCTCGCCGCGGCGAACTGGGGGCTCGTGGTCGGCGGGATCGTTCTGGCACTCGTGGCCTTCGGCGTCTTCTGGGCGGTCGAGTCGCGGGTGCGCGAGCCGCTCGTCGAGACGCGGTTCCTCAAGCGCCGTGCGACCTGGGCGCTCCTCGTCACGACCCTGCTCACCATGACGGGTGTGTTCGCCGTCGTGAACGGCCTCGTCACGAGCCTCGCGCAGAACCAGGACGCGGGCTTCGGCATGGAAGCCGACCTCGCCTCGCTCGCGTTCCTCACCCCGTACGCGCTGGTCGGCTGGGTCGTCGGCCCGTTCGCCGGCCGGCTCGCGCCGACCCTCGGCTACCGCGCCGTGCTGCGCGTCGGTCTGGTCGGCAGCATCGTCGCGACCGTGGTCATGGCACTGGTCGGCGTGCACTCGCTGCCGGTGCTCATCGCGGCGACGGTCCTGATCGGCATCACCTACGCCGGCATCGCGAACATCATCCTGAACGGCCTCGGCATCGTGCTGTCGCCGGACTCGAACCCGGGCTTCCTGCCCGGTCTCAACGCGGGTGCGTTCAACCTCGGTGCCGGCATCAGCTTCGCCGTCCTGCCGGCGCTGCAGATCGCGCTCGGGACCGGCGGGTCCGCGGGCACCGCCGGGTACTCCGGTGGCATGCTGCTCGGTGCCGTCATCACCTGCGCGGCACTCGCCACGTCCTTCCTCATCCCGCGCCCGGCCTCGGCCGAGACAGGAGTCGCCGCATGACCGGCATCGTCGTCGTGGGGAGCCTCAACGCGGACCTCGTGGTCCGCACGGAGCGCTTCCCGAAGCCCGGTGAGACCCTCCAGGGGTCCGACCTCGCCATCCTGCCGGGGGGCAAGTCCGCCAACCAGGCAGTGGCTGCCGGGAGGCTCGGGGGCGCGGTGCGCATGATCGGTGCGGTCGGCGACGACGGTAACGGTGCACTGCTCCGCGACTCCGTCGCGGCGGCGGGTGTCGACACGACGCACGTCGCCGTCCGGGAGGGCGTGGCCACCGGCACCGCCGTCATCACGGTCGACGGCGCGGGGGAGAACACCATCGTGATCTCCGCCGGCGCGAACGGCACGCTGACGCCTTCGGACGTGCCGTCGGATGCCTTCGAGGGCGCCGGTGTGCTCGGCCTCTGCCTCGAGGTCTCGATCGACGTCGTCCTCGCCGCCGCCCGGGCCGCTCGTGCCGCGGGCGTCACGGTGCTGACGAACCTGTCCCCGTTCGGTGCCGTGCCGGCCGAGCTCCTCGAACTGACCGACGTGCTGCTGGTGAACGAGCACGAGGCAGCCGAGCTCGGGGACCACGGTGTCCAGCGGTCGATCGTGACCCGGGGTGGCGCGGGCTGCACCGTGCACGACGGCGACGACGATCCGGTGTCGATCGACGCCGTGCGGGTCGAGCCGGTCGACACGACGGGCTGCGGCGATGCGTTCATGGGTGCGGTCGCGCTGCGGCTCGCGGCGGGGGACGCCCTCGTCGACGCGGCTCGGTTCGCCGTCGGTGTCGGGGCGTACGCCGCGACGAAGGCGGGCGCACAGGCGTCGTACCCGACCACCGCGGAACTGGAGTCGTTCCTGGCCCGGTGATACGTGCCTCCAGGCCCTCGCACGCCGGTATTCTGCATGCATGCGCGTGGGAGTCCTCGACATCGGGTCCAACACCGGCCACCTCCTGGTGGTCGACGCCCACGGCGGCGCGGCGCCGCTGCCGGCGTCGTCGTTCAAGCAGCCGCTGCGGCTCGCCGAGCACCTCGACGACGCCGGTGCGGTGACGGAAGCGGGCGTCGAGGCACTGACCGCGTTCGTCGCCGATGCCGTCCGCGTCGCCGAGGAACGCGGGTGCGAGGACATGCTCGCGTTCGCGACCTCCGCGGTGCGCGACGCGGTGAACTCCGAGGCCGTCCTGGCCCACGTCGAGTCGACCACCGGCGTCGAGCTCGCCGTGCTCTCCGGCGGGGACGAAGCGCGCCTGACGTTCCTCGCCGTCCGGCGGTGGTTCGGCTGGTCGGCCGGTCGACTTGCGGTGTTCGACATCGGTGGCGGATCGCTCGAGATCGCCGGCGGTGGCGACGAGGCCCCCGACGTGGCGTGGTCGATGCCGATCGGTGCCGCTCGGCTCGCCCGCTCGTACTTCGCCGCCGGGACCCCCACCGAGGACGACGTCCGCCGGATCCGCCACGAGATCCGGGTCGAGATCGCCCGCGATGCCGGGCTCCTCCTGCGCGCCGGGCGGCCGGACCGTGCCGTCGCGACGTCGAAGACCTTCCGGTCGATCGCCCGGATCTGCGGCGCCGCGCCGTCGGGTGCCGGGCCGCTCGTGCCGCGCGCCCTCGACGGCGACGTGCTCCGGGCGAAGCTGCCGTCGCTGCTCACGATGTCCGTGGCCGAGCTGGCTGAGCTCCCTGGGGTCTCGCCCAGCCGGGCGCACCAGGTGGTGCCGGGAGCGCTCGTCGCCGAGGCGTGCCTGGACATCTTCGACCTGCCTGCGCTGGAGATCTGCCCGTGGGCGCTGCGCGAGGGCGTGATCCTGGAGCGGCTCGACCAGCTGAGCGTCCTGGGCTGAGCCCCAGGATTGACCATTATGGTCAGAGTATGACCAAAACGGACACCCGCGGTACGGGCCTCTCGGCGCTCCTCTGGATCCTCGGCGGCGTCGGCTGGTTGACGGGTGAGGCGGTCACCGCCGCCGCGTACCCGCGCTACAGCTACGCGACGAACTACATCTCGGACCTCGGGGTGCCTGAGGTCGGGTCCTTCCAGGGCCGGGCGATCGACTCCCCGCTGCACGCCGTCATGAACACGACGTTCATCGGGCACGGGATCCTGTTCGGCCTGGCCGGGGTGCTCGTCGCGTTCCTCGTCCGGTCGGCGTCCCGCCGGGTCCGGGCGGCGGTCGGGGTCCTCGCCGCGCTGCACTTCGTCGGCATCATGCTCGTCGGGCTGTTCCACGGCAGCGAGGCGAGCGTCGAGAGCGGCGCGATCGTGCTGCACGTGAGCGGGGCGGCGGTGGCGATCCTGAGCGGCAACGTCCTGGCGATCGTGGCAGGCGCCGGGTCCTCCGCGCTGCGGGCTCCCCGGGCCTACCGGGTCGTGAGCCTCGTGCTCGGCATCGTCGGCATCGTGTCGCTCGTGATGCTCCTGGTGGACTCGTCGTCGAGCGTCGTCAACGTGTTCCCCGACGGAGTGTGGGAGCGTGCTTCCGTGTACACGATCGTGGCGTGGGAGCTCATGACGGGCGTGACCCTGGCGGTGTCGTCGCTGCGGGGTCGCGGATGACCCCGCGCCGGGGCAGGCCGTCCAGCGAGGAGATCGACCGCGACGTCCTCGACATCACCGCCGGGCTCATCGCCCGGCGTGGGATCAAGGACACCGCGGTGCAGGCCGTCGCGGACCAGGCCGGGTACTCGAAGGCCGGCATCCTCGCGCGGTTCACGAACAAGGAATCGCTCGTCGACGCGGCACTGGCGCAGTGCACCGCGCAGACCGAGGTGATGCTGGCGGCCGTGACGGAGGTCCCCGCCGGACCCGACCGTGACGCCGCCGCCCTGGCCGGCATCACGGACCTCGCACTCACCCGACCCGGCTGGGCGGAACTCGCCCTCGCCGCGTTCACGCTCCGTCGGGGCGACGACGTCGGCGTCCGGCTCGAACCCGTCGCCCGGGCGCTCCTCGCCGCGTTCGGCATCGACATGGAGCACGCCGACGCCACGTCGCTCGAGCGTCGGGCCCGGGTCTCCGGCGCCTTCGGCGCGATCGCCATGCTCGCGCTGACCTACGAGACCGAGGCGTCGGCCACCGAGGCACGGCCGTACGTGCTCCGGGTCGGCTGGAGCGCGCTCGGGCACGACCGGGTCTAGGCGCGCTGCACCGCCCGCTCGGCGCGCGGGGGTGCGAGCAACCACGGGCGGATCATCCGGGTGACGAAGGGGAGCACCCAGAACGTCATGACGGGGGTGAGCACGAGCGTCGTCACGAGCACCCGGGGCAGCACGGGCAGGTGGCCGAACGCGGGGACCAGCCAGCCGACCAGGTACGTGAAGACCAGGTTGACCGGGAAGAACCCCAGCCAGATGCTCACCGCCTGCTTCCACCGCGGGGGAGCGCTCGACGCCGGCGCACCGGCCGGGGCGTCGAACCAGCCCTCGATCCCGGTGCGCTTTTCGACGCGGGACTCCACCACGAGGTCACGGCCGAGGTCGAGCCACCGCAGCCGGTCGTCGGAGTTCTCCCACGTGGCGAGGGAGTCGTGGTCGGCGAACCGGTACAGCATGTGCCACTCGCGGCTCGTCGCGTGCGATCGCACCCACCCGGAGCCGAGGAAGCCGGGGTAGCGGTTCGCGAGGTTCACGCCGGACTGCACCCAGCGGGTGACGTCGGGGATCCGTTCGGGTTCGACCAGGCGGGTGATGGAGACGGTGACGGGCGGGCCATCGGTCGCGGGTGGCGACGACAAGGCCCCAGGCTCTTCTGGAGTCATGCGTCAAGTCTGGCGGACGCGTGTTTCAACCTCGTGTCGCGGGTCCGGCTAGCTGGCCTGCTTCTTCGCGGCGGGCTTCTTCGCCGGGGTCTTCTTGGCCGGCGTCTTCTTCGCGGGCGCCTTCTTGGCGGGTGCCTTCTTCGGTGACTCGTCCGCAGTGGACTCCTGCTTCGCGGAACCGGACCCGCTCCGGGAACGCGACCCCGTGCCTCCAGACCGCTTCTTGTCCACGGACGCCCGCAGGGCGGCCATCAGGTCGATGACGTCACCGCCCTCGCCCTCGTCGTCCTCGTCCGTCTGTTCACCAAAGGTCTTCTCGGTGTCGATGTCGTCGCCGGCCTCGAGCTTCGCGTCGATGAGCTGCTGCAGCTCGGCCTGGTACGAGTCGGTGTAGCGGTCGGGGTCGAAGTCCGTCGACATGCTGTCGACGAGCGAGGACGACATCTTCAGCTCGGTCGGGCTGACCTTGACGGACGTGTCGAGGGCCTTGAAGTCCGCAGCGCGCACCTCGTCACCCCAGAGCAGGCCCTGCAGGAGGATGACCTCGTCGTTCACCCGGAGGACGCCGAGCCGGGTCTTCTGGCGCAGGGTGAACTGCACGATCGCCAGCCGGTCGGTCTTCGACAGGGTCTCGCGCAGCAGCACGTACGCCTTCGGGGAGCGCGAATCGGGCTCGAGGTAGTACGACTTCTCGAACATCATCGGATCGACCTGCTCGACCGGCACGAACTCGAGGACCTCGATCTCGTGGGACTGCTCCTCGGGGAGCTTCTTGAAGTCGTCCGCCGTCAGCACCACCGTCTTGTCGCCGTCGTCGTAGGCGCGCTGGATGTCGGCGTACTCGACCTCGTGGCCGAATTCGCACACGCGCTTGTACCGGATGCGGCCCTTGTCCTCGTCGTGGACCTGGTGGAGCGAGACGTCGTGGGTCTCGGTGGCCGCGTAGACCTTGATGGGCACGTTGACGAGCCCGAACGCGATGGAGCCCTTCCAGATCGACCTCATGGGCACATGATGCCCGTGTCTGCACAGGAGCGCCCGCAGCCGACGGGTTCTCCACAGTTCCCGCTTGACTGAACCGGGGCGGGCGGCGCGCGAGCACGATGGGCGCATGAGCCAGCTCGACAAGCAGGACCCTCGCTCGCAGTTCCCGCGCCCACCCTTCCCAGCACAGACGCAGCAGGGGTCCGGGCTGGCGAGTGCGATGGACCCCGAGCCCGACCACGGGGAGACGTCGTACCTCGGCACGGGGCGCATGCCCGGCTACCGCGTGCTCGTCACCGGGGCCGACTCGGGGATCGGGCGTGCGGCGGCGATCGCGATGGCGAAGGAAGGGGCCGACGTCGCGCTGAACGCCCTGCCCGAGGAACGCGACGACCTCGAGGCCGTCCGGGACGTCGTGGGCGACCTCGGGCGGAAGGCCGTGCTGCTCCCCGGGGACCTCACCGACGAGGGGTTCTGCGACACGCTCGTCCGCGACGCGGTGAGTGAGCTCGGCGGACTCGACGCGCTGGTCCTCGTCGCCGGCCACCAGCAGGTGCACGAGGACGTCACCGAGCAGTCGACCGCGGACTTCGACCGGACGATGAAGGTCAACCTGTACTCGCTGTTCTGGCTGGTCCGGGCGGCCGTCCCGCACATGGCCCCCGGCAGCGCGATCGTGACGACGAGTTCGGTGTCGGCGTACCAGCCGCAGGACCGCATGATCGACTACGCGGCGACGAAGGCAGCCATCATCACGTACACGAACGGGCTGGCCCGGCAGCTCGCGGCGAAGGGCATCCGGGCGAACACCGTGGTGCCGGGGCCGGTGTGGACGCCGCTCCAACCGATCAGCTACCCGGGCGACGAGATCGCGGCGTACGGCCAGGACACCCCGTTCGGTCGGCCCGCGCAGCCCGTCGAGCTCGGCAGCGCGTACGTCTACCTGGCCGGTCCGGAGTCGTCGTACACGTCCGGCACGACCCTCACCGTGGCCGGTGCGACCGGGGTGGCGCTGTGAGTCCGACGGCACGAAAGACCGTGGTCCTGGTGGGGGACCGCCGCCTGGCGCTGACGAACACCGACAAGGTGCTCTACCCCGAGACCGGCACGACCAAGGGACGCGTGATCGAGTACTACGAGGGGGTGGCGCCGTGGATGATCCCGCACGTGAAGGACCGTCCGGTGACCCGGAAGCGGTGGGCGAACGGCGTGGACGGCAAGGTGTTCTTCGAGAAGAACCTGCCGGACTCCGCCCCCGACTGGGTCCGGCACCACACGATCCACCACTCCGAGCACGACAACGAGTACCCGATCGTCGACGACCTGCCGACGCTCGTGTGGATGGCGCAGCAGGCCGCGCTCGAGCTGCACGTGCCGCAGTGGCGGTTCGGCCCCCGTGGCGGCCAGCAGAACCCGGACCGGCTCGTGCTCGACCTCGACCCCGGGGACGGCGTCGGCCTGCCCGAGTGCGTCGAGGTGGCCGTCGCGGCGCGGGAGCTCCTGCACGGCATGGGGCTCGACCCGTACCCGGTGACCTCCGGGTCGAAGGGCATCCACCTCTACGCCGCGCTGGACGGCCGCGCGACGACCGCGCACGTCTCCGAGGTGGCGCACGAGCTCGCCAAGGCGCTGGAGCAGGACATGCCGGACCTCGTGCTGTCGTCGATGAGCCGCGCCGAACGCACCGGCAAGGTCTTCGTCGACTGGTCGCAGAACAACGGCAACAAGACGACCATCGCGCCGTACTCGCTGCGCGGCCGTGACCGGCCGACGGTCGCCGCGCCGCGCACCTGGAAGGAACTCGAGGAACGCGGGTTGGCCCAGCTCACGCTGGACGAGGTCCTGGAACGCCTGGAGGCACGGGGGGACTTCCTGCACCCGGTCGCCTCCGCCTCGTTGGCGGTCGGGCGGGACGACCACGGTCACTGGGACGGCGACCGGACCCGACAGGCGAACGAGGCCGAGCAGCCGGGTCGCGACCGGCTTGCCGCCTACCGCGCGAAGCGCGACGCGTCGAAGACGCCGGAGCCCGTCCCCGAGGACGCGCCGACGGTGCGGAAGGACGGCACCCCGACATTCGTGATCCAGGAGCACCACGCCACCCGGGACCACTACGACTTCCGCCTGGAGCACGACGGCGTCCTGGTCAGCTGGGCGCTGCCGAAGGGTGAACCGACGGACCCGGGCAAGAACCACCTCGCCGTGCAGACCGAGGACCACCCGCTCGAGTACGGCGCCTTCGAGGGCACGATCCCGAAGGACGAGTACGGCGGCGGAACCGTCACGATCTGGGACGACGGCACGTACGAACTCGAGAAGTGGCGCGAGGGCGAGGAGGTCATCGTCACCCTGCACGGTCGGACCGGCGGCGCTCGCCGTCTGGCGCTGCTGCACACCCGAGGGCGTGGTCGCGGTCGTGACGGCGACGAGAAGAACTGGCTCATCCACCGCACGAAGGACCAACCGGACCGCCTGGCGGACGGTGGCCGACCGGCGGAGCCGAGCCGCGCCTCCCGGTCCGGCACCGCGCACGACGGGCAGGGGCGCATCGACCGGGCCGCCGACTCGGAGACCGCGCCGGCGGACCGCCGGACCATGCAGGCCTCGCTCGCGAAGGGCGAACCGACCCTCGACCCGGCGGACTGGGCGTTCGAGATGAAGTGGGACGGGATCCGCGCCCTCGCGACCGTCCGTGACGGCGCGGTCACGCTCCGCAGCCGCAACGACAACGACCTGACGGTGCAGTACCCCGAGCTGCAGGAACTCGGCGACCGAGCCGGCGTGGACGGTGTGTTCGACGGTGAGATCGTGGCGCTCGACGATCGGGGACGCCCCTCGTTCCAGCTGCTCCAGAACCGCATGGGGCTGACCCGGAAGCGGGAGGTCGACGCCGCCCGCGAGACCACACCCGTCCGTCTGTTGCTCTTCGACGTGCTCGAGGCTGACGGGCACGAGCTGACACGGCTCGGGTACGACGCTCGGCGGCAGGCCCTGGAGACCGTCGTCGAACCCGGCGGTGCGATCGACGTCCCGCCGGCGTACCAGGGGGACCTGGCACGCGCGATGTCCGACTCCGCCGAGCAGGGGCTCGAGGGGGTCGTGGCGAAGAAGCGGTCCTCGAAGTACGCCGAGGGGCGACGCTCGGAAGCGTGGCTCAAGCTGAAGCACCACGCCACGCAGGAGGTGGTCGTCGGCGGGTGGAAGCCCGGCAGCGGCCGGCGGGCCGGTGGCGTCGGTTCCCTGCTGCTGGGGGTGCCGGGGCCCGGCGGGCTCGAGTACATCGGGAAGGTCGGCACGGGGTTCCGCGACCGGGACCTCGATGAGATCGGCACCGTCCTCGACGCCCTGGAACGGAAGACCTCGCCGTTCGTCGACGTCCCACGACCCGATGCACGGGACGCGCACTGGGTCACACCGAGGCGCGTCGGCGAGGTCGAGTTCGCCGAGTGGACGTCGGACGGTCGGCTGCGGCAGCCGTCCTGGCGCGGATGGCGGGTGGACAAGGACCCGTCGGACGTCGTCCGGGAGACCTGAGCATGCGTCCGCATGGGGTCAGCCCGCGGCGAACTTCCGTCCCCCGTTCGACCCTCGACCGGGGGACGATTGCGCCCTGATCGCCTGGGATTCCGTCGCGGGCTGTTACGTTCACCGGGACGAAAGGGCGCGAGCATGAGCGCGAGCAAGTACCTGCCCCCGTTCACCGCGGAGGAACGAGTCACGGTCGCGGGGGACCGGTCGGCGAGGACACCGGTCGATCCGGGCGCGCTGTCGGAGTCCGAGGTCACGTACGCGGACTTCTTGGGCGACGAGGTCGACGAGTAGCGGAACGCCCGACCGTGGGGGAAGGCGACCCGTGCGCCGGATCAGGGAACGCACGGGCCGCCGTCGAAGCGCCGTGACCGACCGTTCAGGGATGGCCGGCCACGACGCGCTCTCGTACCGGGCGCGCGGAGCACACCTGGTAGGCACGTATGTATGACGTGACCAACGCACCGTTCGTCACGTTCCATCCCGAAATGCCCGATCCGAACCAGCACCGAGGAGTCGATCCTGAGCGACGCTGACGCCCTGGCGTCCCTGTCGGACGCCTCCCTGGTCGAACGCAGCGCGGACGGCGACACCGTCGCGTTCGGTGTGCTCATCCGCCGGTACGGTCCGCACATGCGTGCCTACGCCGCACGGATCCTCGGGCACGGCGACGGCGAGGCCGACGACGCCGTGCAGGAGGCAGCGCTGCAGGCGTGGCAGCGCATCGACCGGGTCGACGACCCCGACCGGGTGCGGAACTGGCTGTTCCGGATCGCCGCGAACAAGGCGCTCGACCGCCTCCGGCGTCGTCACCCCCACCTCGAGCTGGAGGCAGTGGCCGAGTCCGTCGACGACCGTCCGGTCGACGACGTGGTGAGCGCACGGCTGCAGGTCCAGGAACTCGCGCGTATCGTGCAGGCTCTCCCGGACGGCCCGCGCGCGGTCTGGGTGATGCGGGAGATCGGTGGGGCGTCCTACGCCGAGATCGCCGAGGCGACGGGGATGCCGCAGGCGACGGTTCGCGGGGTGCTCGCCCGGACACGGCGTCGTGTCCTGGAACAGATGGAGGGGTGGCGATGACCGACGACGAACGCTTCGGCGCCTTCACCCTCGAAGAGCTGTCCGACTACCTCGACTCGCACCGGACTCCCGCCCGCCCGGACATCGAGGACGACCCCGAGGCTGCGGCTGCCCTCGCCCGGCTCGAACTGCTCCGGACCGCGTCGCGGGACCTGCTCGACGCCGAGGCCGTCGGCGCGGACGACGGCTGGATCGCGAGCGTGCTCACGTCCATCCGCACCACGGCGCACGCTGGGCGGGACATCCCGGTGCCGGACGACGACCCCGCTTCGACGCTCGTCGTGACCGAGGGCGCACTGCGGGCACTCGTCCGGGCACTCGGCGACGACGTCCCTGGTGTGACCGTCCGGCGGACCCGCTTCACCGGCGACGTCGAGGTGCCGGGCGGCCAGGTCGACGTCGAGGTGTCGATCGCGGTGACCGCCGACGGGCCGGTGCACCTTCGAGCCGAGGCGCTCCGGGATCTCGTGGCCGCGGCCTTCTCCGCGCACGCGCCCTTCACGGTGCGCTCGCTCACCGTCCGGGTGGCGGACCTGATCGACGGGAGACGACGATGAGCGCCGACGTGCGGAGCGTCTCGCGTGGACTGACCGAGGTCGTGCTCGGCGTGCCCGGGGTGCGGTCGGTCGTGCCACCGGGGCCGAAGCTCGCCACGCTCGTGCGGGACATCCGCTCGGTGCTGGACCTGCCGCGCGACGGCGGGGCGGTGCTCGTGCAGGACCGTGCGGACGGCGCACGGATCCGCGTGGTCGTCACCTCGGACCGCCGGGCACCGACGATCGCGCTCGTCCGTGCCGTCCGTGATGCCGTCGTCGCGGCGGCCGCTGAGTCGTTGGGCCGACGTCCGGCAGACGTCACCGTGCGCGTCGTCGAGATCGACTGACGTCGCGGAGCGCGGTCAGGCGGCCGACACAGAGCGCGGTCAGGCGGCCGGCGCGGGGCCGTCGGTCGGTTCGGCGTCGTCGGCGACCGGCACGCCCTCGTCGATGAGTTCGTCCTCCTCGGGCTCGCTCACCTCTGCTGCTGCGGCCTTCGCCTCGTCGATGGACTCCTGCGAACGGCGGAGCAGGTCGTCGTCGTGTGCTGCGTGGTCGGTCATGCGGCCGAGGCTACGCGGGCGTCCCTGTGTCGGCATCGCGCCGCGGGCTGGTCCGCGGTCGTGCCGTCGGCGGCTCGAAGTCGACCGCGGAGGTCGGAGCAGGCGTGGTCGGCATGGCCGGTGCCGCCGGCGTGCCGTAGGCGTCCGCGGCATCGAGCACCGCGCGGGTGGCCGCAGCGGCGGTGCGGAGGGCGTCCCCGAGCGGCATCGCACGGTGCGCCGCCGTCCGGACCTCGACGCCCCACGGCTCGTCGTACCCGAGGTCCCGCACGGTCCGGATGAACCCGGGGATGTCCCACGCGCCCGCGCCCGGGAGATGGCGTGCCTCGCGCGACTCCTCGGCGAGCGTCATGCCCGCCGGGGTGTGCAGCAACCCGTCGCTCAGCTCGACCGCCGCGAGCGTCGCCGGAGCGACACCCTGCCGGATGGACGCGAGCGTCGAGCCACCCCGGAGCGCGTGCATCGCGTCGACGAGGAGTCCACCGTTCGGGTGCCCGGCCGCAGCGACGAACCGCGAGGCCCGTTCCACCGTCGGCAGGTTCGACCACGGCTCCGGTTCGAGGACGAGTTGTGCACCGACCTTCGCGGCCTGACCGGCGAGGTCGTTCCAGTCGTCGACCATCGCGGTGGGCGAGATGCCCGGGAGCGTGGTGTCGGCACGGACGACGACCTGCCAGGCGCTCAGGGTCGCGGCGGCCTCGAGCACGACCCCGCGATCGGCGTCCTGCTCGGCAGTGCGCCCGGAGCAGGTCCACCACTGTTCGAGCGGTCCGAGCTGGACCCAGACGATGCCGGCTCCGTCGAGCACGCGGCGGAGTTCGGCGAACCCGGTGGTCGCCCGCACCTCGTGCAGGTCCCCGAGCGTGAGCGAGAGTCCCGCGAACCCGGCAGCACCGACGGCGCGGATGCGCTCCGCGATCGGCTCGGTGCCCGCCCATGTCCAGGACGTCGCGAGCAGGTCGTGTTCCTGCACGGCGTCACCTCCGTTGTCCGGACACGCTCGACGCCCCGTCACGAACGACGTGTCCCGTGTGTGGAGACGCCGCGCACCCCGCAGTGGCGTCGACACATTGCTACTCGCCGGTGCTGCGAGCGTTCCCAGGGCCCGGACACATGCGTGAAACGGTCGTGGGGAGCGGTGCGGTCAGACGATACGGGTGCGGACCGACCCGACGCCGGCGATCGCACCCTGCAGGACGTCACCGCGTTCCAGGACCCCGACCCCGTCCGGAGTGCCGGTCATCAGGAGGTCGCCCGGAGCGAGCGCCACGAAGCGGGAGAGCTCGGCGACGGTCTCGGCCACCGACCAGATCTGGTCGGCGAGGTCGCCGGACTGTCGGAGGTCGCCGTTCACCCGGAGGTCGATCGACCCCGCTGTCGGTTCGACGTCCGCCGCCAGCACGAGGATCCCCACCGGAGCCGACGCGTCGAACCCCTTCGCGGTGTCCCACGGCCGGCCGAGCCGCTTCGCCTCGGCCTGGAGGTCGCGGCGGGTCAGGTCGAGGCCGACGGTGTAGCCCCACACATGGCCGATTGCGTCCGCGACGGCGATGTCCGCGCCACCGGTCCCGATCGCCACGACGAGTTCGACCTCGTGTTCGAGCCGTTCCGTCACGCTCGGGTACGGGGTGTCCGCACCGTCGACGACGACCGCGTCGGCCGGCTTCGTGAAGAAGAACGGCGGCTCGCGGTCCGGGTCGTGGCCCATCTCCCGCGCGTGCGCCGCGTAGTTCCGTCCGACGCAGAACACCCGCCGCACCGGGAACCGCCCGCCGGTCGAGGTCGGGACTGTCGGGAGGGGCGGGGCGGGGATGACGAGGTCGCTCACCGGTCCAGCGTGGCACTGCGGTGGTGCCGCCGCTCAGCCCTCGCTGATCGAGGCCTCCCACCGGAGCTTCCGCGCCCGTGCGCGTTCCTCGCGCTCCCGCCACTCGATCCGCATCTCTTCGATCAGCTCCGGGCCGCCCTTGGCCCGGTAGAGCGGACCGTAGTGCGGATCTGCGAGCAAGATCGGTGCTCGACGTTCCATCCGGTCGAGTCGTGCCTTGAAGGTGTCGTCAGGTTCGTCGGAGATCATCGTCCGCCGGTTCCTCTCCATCGCCACGCTTTCGCGCAGTGCGTGTCTCGCGTTCATCGAGGGCGTCGTGCACCCACGCGTCGTCGCTCGTGACCCACGCACGGGTCATGAGCGCGTGCGTCATCAGGGCGGCCGCATCACGCCGTCGTTCGTCGTCCGACAACGCCCGCTCGACCACCCACGACCAACGCTGCCACCAGTGGTCGCGATGTCCCAAGAACTCTGTATTCCGCCGCGCCCGCCGCCCCTCGACCATCGTGACGACGACGCTCGCCACCGCCACCAACGCGCTCAGGAGCGACACCACCGCGCTCGTCCACCCGACGTCCATGCCGACCACCGTGACGCAGGAAGACCGGCCACGCGCAACGCGTGACCGGTCCTGTGGAGGGTGATCCGCGCCTCCAGGCTGTGGAGGACCGGCGACGTCAGTCGCCCACCGGCCACCCCGAGAACTCCCACCCACCGACCGACGGGTGGTCCTCGCCCTTCGTGTACGCGTACGCCCGTGCTGCGGCCCGCGCCTCCGTCAACCGACCGAGCAGGTCCTCGTGCGCCGAAGCGTCCACGCGCGTCAGCGCATCGTGCGCGAGTGCGAACCGGTCCATCTCGTTGCGCATCAGCATGTCGAACGGCGTCGTCGTGGTGCCCTGCTCGAGGAACCCGTGCACGTGCAGGTCGTCGTGCCCGTGCCGCCGGTAGGTGAGCTGGTGGACGAGCGACGGGTACCCGTGGAACGCGAAGACGGTCGGGGTGCCCGGCAGGAAGAGCTCGTCGTAGCGGTCGTCGCTGATCGGGTGCTCGTGCTTCCGGGGGTCACCGATGGACAGCAGGTCGACGACGTTCACGACGCGGACGCCGACGGACGGGGCGTGCTGGCGGATGATGTCCGCTGCGGCGACGGCCTCGACGGTGGGGACGTCCCCGGCGCAGGCGAGCACGACGTCGACGCGGCCGACGGACTCCTCCGTTCCGGCCCAGCCCCAGACGCCCAGCCCCGCGGCGACGTGCTCGACCGCGTCGGGCAGCGACAGGAAGACCGGCTCCGGGTGCTTGCCCGCGACGATGACCTCGATGCGGTCGGTCGTCTCCATCGCGTGCGCGGCGACCGCGAGCAGGGTGTTGGCGTCGGCGGGCAGCTTGATCCGGACGAGGTCCTGCTGCTTCGAGGCGACGACGTCGAGGAAACCGGGGTCCTGGTGCGAGAAGCCGTTGTGGTCCTGTCGCCAGACGTGCGACGACAGC
Organism: Curtobacterium pusillum; assembly: GCF_007673235.1. GTDB lineage: Bacteria > Actinomycetota > Actinomycetes > Actinomycetales > Microbacteriaceae > Curtobacterium > Curtobacterium pusillum_C. The sequence goes on along the minus strand of NZ_VDZH01000006.1, from coordinate 1,864 downwards.
AGGATCGACAGGTTCGAGACGGGTGCGCGCCAGTCGATGTCGGTCGACGACTCCAACCACTTCGCGTACTGCCCGACCATCGAGTCGATGATGTGCGCGAACGCCTCGTAGGTGTTGAGGACGCCGTGGCGTCCGCTCAGCACGTAGCCCTCGAGCATCCCCTCGAGCAGGTGCTCGGACAGCACCTCGGTGACCCGGCCGTGTGCACCGAGGTGCTCGTCACCGACGGCACGCTGGGCCCGCCAGACACGCGACGTGACGTCGAACACGGCGTCCAGCTTGTTCGAGATCGTCTCGTCGGGCCCGAACAGGCGGAACGTCGAGCCGTTCCGCTCGATGAGCGCGGCGAGCCAGGGTCCGAGGGTCCCGGTGGCGCTCGCCGGGGTGCCGACGGGGACGCCGAACTCCTCGAGGCCTGGCCGGTCGAGCGCGGTGCGGAGCCGTCCGCCGTTCGCGTGCGGGGTCGCGCTCATCCGGAGGTCGCCGGTCGGCCGGATCGAGGTGAGGATGCCGATCGGCTGTCCGTCGTCGTCGAAGAGCTCCTCGGGGCGGTAGGAACGCATCCACTCCTCGAGCTGCCGACGGTGCTCGTCGTCCTCGCGGACGGCGGGAAGGGGCACCTGGTGGGCGCGGAAGGTGCCCTCGACCTGCTGACCGTCGACCTCCTTCGGGCCGGTCCAGCCCTTCGGGGTGCGGAGCACGATCATCGGCCACCGGGGGCGGAGCTCGGCGGCCCCGGCCGGCTGCCCGGCGGCGGCGCGCTGGGCCTGGGCACGTGCCGCGGCCTGGATGTCGTCGATCGTGGCGAGCGCTCGGCGGAGGGCTCCGTCGAACAGGGCGTGCACCGCGAACGGGTCGTCGTCGACGCGGGAGGAGTCGACCACGATCGGCTCGTACCCGAGCCCGCGGAAGTACGCGTGCAGGTCGTCGTGGGGGATCCGCGCGAGGACGGTCGGGTTGGCGATCTTCCACCCGTTGAGGTTGAGGATCGGCAGCACGGCACCGTCCGACACCGGGTCGAGGAACGTGTGCGCCTGCCAGGACCCGGCGAGCGGACCGGTCTCGGCTTCACCGTCGCCGACGACGCACGCGACGACGAGGTCCGGGTTGTCGAGCGCTGCGCCGTACGCGTGCGCGAGGGAGTAGCCGAGCTCGCCGCCCTCGTTGATCGACCCTGGTGTCTCCGGAGCCGCGTGCGACGGGATGCCCCCGGGGAACGAGAACTGCTTGAAGAACTGCTGCAGCCCGGCCTGGTCCGGTGTGATCGACGGGTACAGCTCGCCCCACGTGCCGTCGAGCAGTGCGTTCGCGTTCATGGCGGGGCCGCCGTGTCCGGGCCCGCAGATGTACAGCAGCTGTCGGTCGGTCTCGGCGATGAGCGCGTTGCAGTGTGCGTAGACGAGGTTGAGTGCCGGCGAGGTGCCCCAGTGGCCGAGGAGTCGGGGCTTCACGTCCTCCGGAGTGATCGGACGGTCGAGCAGCGGGTTGTCGAGCAGGTAGATCTGTCCGACCGTGAGGTAGTTCGCGGCACGCCACCAGGCGTCGATCGCGCGGATCCGGTCGGTGCTCGAGGTGGGGGTGGGAGCCATGCACCCACGCTACGGAGGGGGCATCCGACGAATCCCAGAAAATCTTCCAAACCGTTTCCGAGGGGGTGCCGAATCACTGTCACAAGGGCAAACGCCCAGGGCGCTCTCCGGTCGTACTCGGCCGGGCTGTAGCTGACTCACAGCAAGTCGCCGCACAGGAGCGGACGGCTCGGCCACCGGCCGGAGCGCCCCACACAGCAAAGGACAGACCAATGCGCAAGAGCCTCAAGACCTCGATCACCCTCGCGACCACCGGTGCGCTCGTGCTCGGTGGT
>NZ_VDZH01000005.1 GCF_007673235.1 Curtobacterium pusillum | reverse complement strand
CGGCACCCCGGCCGAGGGATCCGCGGTGACGCTGGATGACTACCGGGCGTCGGACAACAACGGGTCCACGATCGTTGCCGGCACGGGTGAGACCGGCGGCAAGGTCAAGGTCTGGAACTACGTGTCGAAGAACCGGATCGTGATCAAGAACAACGCGATCCTGACCGTTGACGGCAACGGGAACTGGTCCGGTGTCGGCGAGTTCGCCGGGAACATGTCCTACTCGCCCTACATCGAGTACTTCGCCCCGGGTGCCGACCTCGACGGCGAACCGACCGAGGTCCTGACCCGCACCTTCACCACGGTCGCACCCACCAAGTAACACCCTGCCCAACTGAACACACCAGGGCCCCTGTCACCCGACTCGCCGGTGACAGGGGCCTTGTTCGCGGCAACGTCTTGAATTTTCCATTGATATTCCATAACCGCGCGTCGCTCCGGCCGCAGGCGCGAGCCTCGTCGTCGCCGCAACGATCCTGTCCGGCATGAGTGCCGGCGTCCCCGCCTCCGCGACGACATCCGGGCCCGCTGCCAGCATCCCCTTGGTGTTCGAGGACGGCACCCAGTACCGGACGTCGAAGCCGATCGCCGCGTCGAAGGAGGGCAATTCCACCAGGTCGTACGCCTCCTACGCTTCGGCGGCGGCGGCCACCGGGTACTACGAGCCGTACTCCGTGACGGTCAGGGCGAGCAGCACCCCCGGGTGGTTCACACTCACCTCCGGGAGCCAGTGCCTCGGCGTCCGGACACTCGCGAGTTTCGGGTACGGCAGCTCGGGCGCCGAGGTTCCCGGATTCGTCTCCTGCTCGGACGTCGACGCCCAGCGATGGCAGCTGAACGACGCCGGCCGCCTGGTCAACAAGAGCCGTGGAGCCGTCGGGCGGGTCTTCACGACCGCGAACCCGTGGCCGGGAGGCGGGTACCACTACCAGATGGGGTTCGGTGGGACGGGCCTGCGCCTCGCCGGGGACGTCAGCGCGTTCGATCCCATCGACAACGGGGGCCTCGTCGCGCACGACGGGCCGCCAGTCGACCTCGTGCGCGGGACCGTCAGCGACGTCTTCTTCGGCGTGCGCTTCACTGGCTCAGCCGACCAGGTCAAGGGGACGTTCACCCTCACGGCTCCGAGGGGCACCACGTTCGCGGACGGGCAGCAGACGGTGACGGGCGAGTACCGACTTCCCGGCGAGTCGGAGTGGAAGACGTCCCCGAGCCTGACACTGACCGACGGCACGCTGTCGGCAGACAGGACCACGCTGTCGTACAACATCGACACGAAGACCGGCAGCGGCATCCCGGACGAGCTGTTCCGGTGGGCCGTCAAGGTCGCACCCGGCGACGCGGACGAGGGAGCGGCGCAGCTGGGGTACTCGTTCTCCGGTTCGACGAGCGCTGGAAACTCGAAGGTCGATGGCCGCACGCCGGTCACGATCCCTGCGCCGTCCGTCGAGAACGGTGGGATCTCGGCTGGGTCGGTACCGTCGACCGAGCTCCGGCGTGGATCACGGACGGAGGTCCCTCTGATCATCGAGAACGACGCGGCGCAGACGAGTCTGACGGGAAAGGTCTCCTTCGACGCCCCGGTCGGGTTGACCTTCGCACCCCAGACGACCGCCGACGGCGAGTGCCGGCAGGGTGACACCGGCGCCTGGAAGGGCTACGCCCCACTGCAGTTGCGGAACGGTGCGCTGTCCAACGGCGGTCGCACCATCACGTTCGACCTGGCCGCGACATCCGGTCGTTACGAGGTCGGCGAACAGTACCGCTGGCGGGTGCTCGTGGACACCCCGGCCGACACCATGATCGAACGCTCCGCGATCAGGTGGTCCGTCACCGGGACGGCGTCCGCTGGGTCGTTCTCCGTCGACGGCACGTCCGCCGTCACGGTCGAGCCGGTGTCCGCCGCGCCGCTCGTGATCGCATCGCCGGCGGACGGTTCCACGGTGCGGACGGACTCCAAGCGCGTGGTCTTCTCAGGCACCGGCGCTCCCGGAGCGCGGGTGCAGGTCCTGACGCAGACGCCCTCGCCTCGTGCGATCATCGACACCTTCGTGCTCGCGGACGGTACCTGGTCGCAGCTCGGCAGTGACCTCAACTTCGGTGTCGCCTATTCGCTCGACACCGTCTACACGCCGCAAGGGGCCGAACCGGTCCTGGGTGTGTACCACCTGACACTCGAAGCGGCGGACCCGGGAGTGTCCCAGCCGTTCGCGATCCTGACTCCGCCGAACGACTCCGAGGTGGTCGCGCCGGACAAGCGCGTCGACATCTCCGGTGTCGGGACCACCGGGACCGAGGTGTCCATCTGGAACAGCCGATCGAAAGACCGTCTCGTCGGCACGACCGCAGTCGGACAGGACGGCACGTGGACGATCGCTGCGACGCTGAACAACGAAGACACGCGGTACGAGCTCCACGTCGAGTACCGGGTTCCGGGTGAGGGGCCGCGGGAGCGGACGCGCGTCCTGCTCGTCAAGGCACGGGACGGGCAGGACCGTCCCTTCGCGTTCGACTCCCCGGCTGAGGATTCGACCGTGATCACGCCGACGGGATCAGTCGACTTCGAGGGCGTCGGGGCCACCGGTGCGAAAGTCGTGATCTGGAACTACGCCTCGAAGGACCGTGTCGTCGCGCGGGCCACCGTGGACGCGCACGGCATGTGGAAGGCCGCAGGCTCGTTGAACAACCGGAACGGCGAGTACTTCCTGCACGTCGAGTACACGGTTCCCGGGCAGCGAACTGTCGAATCGACCCGACACGTCTTCATCAAGCCCGAAGCCAGCACCGATCGACCGTTCTCGGTTGCAGCGCCGGCCGAAGGGGAGACCGTGACGTTGTCGAACTTCCGCCAATCGGACCGCAACGGCGAGGCCACCGTCTCCGGCGACGGCGCAACCGGCGGGATCGTCAAGGTGTGGAACTACTCGACGAAGGACCGTCTCGTCACCAGAGGTGGTGAGCTCACGGTCGACGACGACGGCAGGTGGACGGGAACGGCCGAGTTGCGAGACCAGGACTACTCGCTCTTCGTCGAGTACTTCGCCCCCGGGGCGGACACGGACTCCGAGCCGACGCGAACGGCCACACGCACGTTCACGGCTGTCGCCCCCCGACGCGAGGGGTAGGTCCAGGCGACACGACGCCCCCGCGACCACAGGTCGCGGGGGCGTCGTGTGTCGATCACGCCGGGACGTAGTCGAACGTGTCCGGGTCCGGCCCCGTGCGGTGGCTCTTGTCGAGTGACGAGATGTCGGTCATGTCGCCGTCGGAGAGCTCGAAGTCGAAGATGTCGAAGTTCTCCTGCACGCGTGCTTTCGTCACCGACTTCGGGAAGACGATGTCGCCGCGCTGGATGTGCCAGCGGAGGACGACCTGGGCCGGGGACTTGCCGACGGCGCCTGCGATGCGGGTGATGGTCTCGTCGTCGAGCACGAGGCCCTGGGCGATCGGGGACCAGGCCTCGGTCGCGATGCCGTGCTCGCGGCCGTACGCGCGGAGTTCGTCCTGCGTGAGGTACGGGTGCACCTCGATCTGGTTCACGGCCGGGGTGATCGTGGTCTCGGCGGCGAGCCGGTTGAGGTGGTGCGCCTGGAAGTTGCTCACGCCGATCGACCGGGCGATGCCGCCGCGGTAGAGCTCCTCCATCGACTTCCACGTGGGGACGAAGTCGATCACGGTGGCGATCGGCCAGTGGATGAGGAACAGGTCGGTGTAGCCGCCGAGCAGGTCGGCCGACTTCTTCCCGTTCTCGAGCGCGGCGTCGGGCTCGTGGAACCCGTTGTTGAGCTTCGAGGTGACGAAGATCTCCTCGCGAGGGATGCCGGACTCGGCGATGGCCTCGCCGACCTCCTTCTCGTTGCCGTACATCTCGGCGGTGTCGATGTGGCGGTACCCGACCTCGAGTGCGGTCAGCGTCGCTTCCTTGGTGTTCTCGGGCTCGATCTGGAAGACGCCGAAGCCGAGCTGCGGGATGGTCTTGCCGTCGTTGAGGGTGATGTTCGGAACGGTCATGGTGCCATGCAACCAAACGGCCCCCGAGGGTCATTCCGGGAACACCCAGCCGGGCGCGCCGACGATTTGCCCCGCCTACTGGAATCCAACATACTGGTGTGCCACTGTCGCTCGACCTCGGAGTTCCTCTTGCCGCGTTCCCGTTGGAACCTGTCCCTGCCCGCGATCGCGGTCGGGGTGATCGCCGCCATCGCCGTACCCTTTGGTGCACCGGGGATCGCGGCGGCTGCCCCGTCTGCCACCGCCGCTGCGCCTCGCTCGAACGACGTCTTCGACGGGCCTCGCGTCCTGTTCGTCGAGGACTTCGAGCACGACGTCGCGACCACGCCGATCATGCTGGACCAGTACGTCGGTGCAGAGGGTGAGCGGTACACCGCAGACCCGGCGTGGATCGACGCATCGGAGTGCAACGGGATCATCACCAGTGCGACGAGCTCGAACGTCGCTGCGTGCACGGCCAACGCGGACCTTCGCAACCTCAGTGACGTGCTCGGGCGGATCACCGGGAACGACCCCCGTACCAACCATGCGGTGAGCGCCTGGACGTCCTCCCGGAACCTTCCCCGCAACGCGGTGCAGGTCGAGTCCCGTGATGCGTTCTCCCTCGGCTCGACGGGGCGGTTCGTCTCCTTCGGGGTGAGCGCCGCCGCCGGAGCCTGCGTCGGCTACACGCATCCGCTGCTCAACTTCCTGCTGGTCGACGGAGACACGGAACACCCGGTGTCCGAGCGGGCGATCGACCCGTGCACCGACCCTCGCTCGCAGGCGTTCACCGTGAACGGAGCCAGCTACCGCGGCGGCGAGTTCGTCTCCAGCGGCGGCGTGCTGTTCTCCGGGGACGCCCTGCGCTGGCGCCTGCGCAACGAGCAGTCCTCGTACAGCGGCAACGATGGTGCGATCGACCGCGTCACGATCGTCGACTCGACGCCGACGCTCGCCAACGCGTTCGACGGCAGCCCCATCGTCGGCGACACCGCTCGCATGACCGTCTCGGTCGTGAACACGTCCGAGCGCGGCTCGAAGCCGGGCTGGTCCTTCGCCGAACGCCTGCCCGAGGGGCTGACGGTCGCGAGCGACCCGAAGCTCCAGACGACCTGCACCGGAGCCGACACGACGGTCGAGCCCGGAGCCACGGACGTCTCGGTCGCCGGTGACCTCGCCATCGACGCCGCGGACTGCACGGTCTCCTTCGACGTCCGCGCGACCACGGCCGGCACGTACACGATCACCGGCGACGACGTGACCCAGCACGTGGGTGTCGACCTGCCGACCGCCGCGAGCGTGACGTTCCAGCCGGAGCGCAACGTCCTCGGCGTGTCCGAGCGCGGCGTCCTGAGCGGCGGCAACGGCGACGACATCGCCGACCTGGGCGAGCAGATCGCGTTCGTCACCCGCGTCGAGAACCAGGGCAACGTCGCGGTCCGTGCGCTGGAACTGTCTGGTGACCAGGGCGCGTTCAGCTGCGACGTCGCCACGCTCGCTCCGGGAGCCTCGACCGAGTGCTCGACGACGCCACGCGACGTGACGCAGGCGGACGTGGACTCCGGCGCGATCGAGGACACCGTCGAGGTCGGTGCCCTCTCCCGTCTCGGGGTTCCGGTGGCCGGCACGGCGTCCGCACGCGTCGAGGCGACCGAGAGCGCCGCCGCAGTGGCGCTCGTGATCGCGCCCCAGGCCGACGGTCGCCCCGGTGTCGGCGACGAGGTGCAGCTGACCGCGACGGTCCGCAACTCCGGCAACACGTCGGTCCGGGACGTCGCCGTCACCCTGCCGGGCCGTCCGGAGTTCTCGGTGCAGTGCGACGTGCAGTCGCTGGCGCCGGGTGCCTCGGTGGACTGCGAGGTCACCGGTGCGTACACGGTCACCCAAGCCGACGTCGACGCCGGCTCGGTCGCGTTCGCCGCGAACGTCACTGCGACCGACGTCGCCGGTGCGCCCGTGCGAGCAGACGCTCGCGCGTCCCAGGACACCGTCGTGCAGGCGCCGTCCCTCTCCTCCACCCTCTCCGCTGCGCTGCGCGCCGAGGGGAAGAGCCCGGCCCCGGGTGACGTCGTCACCAGGACGGTCCAGGTGCGGAACACCGGCAACGTCACGCTCACCGACGTCGCCGGGTCCGTCGACGGACGCCCGGACGCCGGGATCGTCTGCCCCACCGGTCCGCTCGCGCCGGGCGAGACGACCGAGTGCGTCGTCCCCGACCACGTCGTCACCCAGGCGGACATCGACCGTGGCTCGGTGACGTCCGAGGCGCAGATGCAGGCCACCGCTCCGTCCGGGCAGCCGGTCCGGTCGACGGACTCGGCGTCGGTCGAGCTCGAGCAGCGCAGCGCCCTCGGTGCCACCCTCTCCGCATCGCTGGCCGCACCGGGAGAAGCCCCCGAGGTCGGCGACCACGTCGCGCTCGGCCTGACCGTCCGGAACACCGGCAACAGCACGCTGAACGACGTCGCCGCATCGCTCGACGGGCGTGACAGCACGATCAGCTGCCCGACGGGAGCCCTCGCACCGGGAGCGGAGCGAGACTGCACCATCGAGGACCACGACCTGACGCAGGCCGAGATCGACCACGGCTCGGTGGACTTCGCCGTGACCGCTACGGCCTCCGGCCCCGGCGGACGCGAGGCCACCGGCAAGGACAGCGCTTCCGTCGAGCTTGCTCGGACCGCGGCCGTCGAGACGTCGGCGACGAGCGTGCTCGACCCGACCGAGCACGAGGTGCCGCTCGCCGGTGACACCGCGACGGTGTCGATCACGGTGCGGAACACGGGCAACGTCACGGTGACCGGTGTCCGTGCCCACGTGACCGACCGCGACGACCTGACCGTCTCCTGCCCGACCGACGAGCTCGCTCCCGGCGACTCGGTGACGTGCGAGGTGTCCTCCGTGACGCTGACCCAGGCCGAGGTGGACGCCGGCGCGGTCCGGTTCCCCGTGGACGTCGCCGCCACCGGCGCCGACCGGCAGCGCGCCGAGGCGAACGGTGCGACCACGCTCGACATCGTCCGGGCACCCGCCATCCGTGCCACCGCGATCGCCGCGGTCGACCACGACGGCACCGTGCACGCCGGCGACGCCGCTCGGGTCACCCTCACGGTCGAGAACACCGGCAACGTGACCGTGCGCGATCCGTCCGCGCTGGTCACGGGTCGGGACGACATGACGGTCACCTGCGCCGACGCCGAACTCGCACCCGGCGCCCGCACCGAGTGCACCGTCGCAGCACACCGTCTCACCCAGCAGGAGGTCGATGCCGGCAAGGTCTCGTTCACCCTGGTCGCTTCCGCGACCGGCTCGGACGGCACGACGGTGACGGCCGACGCTGAGGCCGGTACGGACATCGAGCGCGAGCCCGGGATCGAACTGACCGTCGTCGCGCACCTGGCCGCGTCGGAGCACGACGTCCCGCAGGCCGGTGACCGTGTGTCGGTCGCGGTGCGGACGACGAACACGGGCAACGTCACCCTGTCCGGAACGCACGCCGAGATCGTCGAGCTGGCCGACCTGCCCGTCGCCTGCGCGCCCACCGACACCGCGCCGGGTGCGCATGAGGACTGCACGGTCCCCGAGTACGTCCTCACCCAGGCGGACGTCGACCACGGCGGCGTGACCGTCGCCGCGGTGGTCGAGGCGACCGCTCCCGGCGGCGCGACCGTCTCCGATCGCGACGAGGTCACCGTCGGCCTCGCGGCTGCGAGCTCGCTCGACCTGTCCGGCGAAGCGGTCGTGCGCGACGCGACGGGTGCGTTCGTCGCCGTGGACCGTGACCGCGCGCTGCACCCGGGGACCGAGGTGTGGGTCCGCTTCACGGTGGTCAACACCGGGAACCTGGACGTCCGCGACCTCCGCGCCGCTGCCGAGCTGCCGGCGGTGACCGTCGAGGACACCGCGCTCGAGCCGGGCGCGCGGACGACCGCCGTCACGCAGCGTCCGCACGTCGTCTCCGCAGCGGAGGCTGCGAAGGGAACCGTCGTCCTGACCGGCCAGCTGACCGCGCAGGTGCCGCGCGCCGACGGCGACACGACGGAATCGCCGGGTGCGGCGACGGTCGGGCAGACCCGGTCGATGCGCACCGCGACCGCCGTGCAGCCGACGTGGGTGTTCTCGAACGAGTACCGCACCACCCTGCGTGCCGAGGCGGCTCCGCTCGAACTCGCGTTCACCGGGTCCGAGGTCGTCCAGGTGGCGCTCCCGTCCGGGATCGTCCTCCTGCTCGCGGGTCTGGTACTCCTGGTCTGGATCCGGCGCCGGCGTGCCGAGCACGGCCGTCACCGCGCCTGATCCGCTGCGGAAGACGCAGGAGGGCCCGACCGGCGATGCCGGCCGGGCCCTCCGTGCAACTGCGAGACGGCGACGGCGCGCGTCGTGTCAGTCCAGCGCGGACCGGATGTACGCGTGCAGCGCCCCGCCGTACGCGTCCGCCGCACCGGGCGCGCCGAACTCCTGCGAGGTGCCGCCGACCACCGCGGTCACGACGAAGTCCGACCCGCTCTTGGTCAGCGAGACGAAGGCCGGCCCGAGCAGATCCCGCAGCTGGTCCTCGCGCGGGAGCCACAACGACTCGGCGGCGTCGACGGAGTCGAGCGCCCACTCGGTCGTCCCGTTGAACCCGAGCACGGTGCCGGACGGGTAGTCGTGGCGTTCGACGGTCATCTCCGACACCGTGTAGACGTCGTCGTCGACGCCGGGCTTGTCGATGACGAACCGGTCCCCGGTCGTGGGGTGCCAGCGGAGTCCGGCGTCACGCAGGGCCGCGGCGAGAGCAACTGTGATCACGCATTCCAGCCTGCCACTCGGAACCGTGCAAGCTCCCCGTACTAGCATCGCCGAGCACCCCCACGCGCGTCCGCACCAGCGTCCGCGCGCGCGAACGCGACGACGCCCGGCCAACCGGTGCCGCGCCTCCAGGCCGAAGAACCGGCCACGGGGCGGGCCACCGGCCGGCGTCCCGACCGAGGTGGACGACACCCTGTCCGCCCAGAGAAGGACCCGCATGACCCTCGAACGCGAGGAACTCCGCGACGACTGGACCGTGACCATGGTCGGAGGAACCGGCGCTCCGGACGGTGTCGCTGGCCGCACGATCCCGGCGACCGTACCGGGGCAGGTGCACACCGACCTGGAACGCGAGGGTCTGCTGGCGGACCCGACGTTCGACCGGAACGAGGACGCCGGCAAGTGGGTCGGCCGCGCGGACTGGGCGTACCGGCGGACGGTCGACGTCGACGCGAAGGGTTTCGAACGCGTCGACCTGGTGTGCGACGGGCTCGACACGGTGGCGGAGCTGAGCCTCGACGGCGTGGTCGTGGGCACCACCCGGAACATGCACCGGCGCTACCGCTTCGACGCGCGCGACCAGACCGGCGGGGTCGGCCGCGGCAGCAAGACCCTCGAGGTCCTGTTCGAATCGCCCTACCGCGAAGCCGGTCGTGTCGCGGCGAAGGCCGGCAGCATGCCCGGACCGTACGACGAGCCGTTCCCGTACATCCGGAAGATGGCCTCGAACTTTGGCTGGGACTGGGGCCTGACCGCGGTGACGAGCGGCCCGTGGCGACCGATCGCGATCGAGCGGTGGTCGACCGCGCGACTGCGCGAGGTCCGACCGCTGGTCGACGTGGAGGCGGGCGAAGGTGTGCTCGACGCGCATCTCACGGTCGAGCGCTCGGGGCTGAACGATCTCGACCAGGACGGCGAGGACGACGACCTCGTGCTCGTCGTGACGGTGAGCGGCGAGACCGCCGAGGGGACGGCGACGCGTCAGCGGTCCCGCGCGCAGCTCACGCCGAAGGACGACGAGACCGTGGTCACCGTCCGCGTGCCCGACGTGCAGCGCTGGTGGCCGCGGGGGTACGGCGAGCAAGCCCTGTACGACGTGGTCGTCGAGCTGCAGACCGTCGACGGCGAGGTGCTCGACCGGAACACCTTCCGCACCGGCTTCCGGTCGACGCGGATCGACACGGGCGCGGACGAGATCGGCAAGCCGTTCAACGTGCACGTCAACGGCACACTCATCGACGTGCGTGGCGTGAACTGGATCCCGGACGACGTCATCGTGTCGCGGGTCGACCGCTCGCGGGTGTCCTCTCGACTCGACGCAGCCGTCGACCTCAACGTCAACCTCGTGCGCGTCTGGGGCGGCGGCGTCTACGAGTCGAACGACTTCTACGAGGTCTGCGACGAACTCGGGCTGCTCGTCTGGCAGGACTTCCCGTTCGCCTGCTCCGCCTACCCCGAGGGCGAGCCGATCCGCAGCGAGGTCATCGCCGAGGCCCGGGACAACGTCGCACGCCTGTCGCGGCACCCGTCCCTGGTGGTCTGGAACGGCAACAACGAGAACATCTGGCTGCACGGCGTCGACAACTGGGGGGACGACCTCGGGGACCGCGGCTGGGGCCTCGACTACTACCTCGACCTGCTGCCGACGATCGTCGACGCCGTGGACCCGTCCCGCTTCTACACGGTCGCATCGCCGTGGTCGGGCGACGAGTCGCTGTTCGCGAACGACGTCGACCACGAGACGCACCACTCGTGGGACGTCTGGAACCGCCTGTCCGACGACCACTACCGTGACTCCGTGCCGCGGTTCGTCTCCGAGTTCGGGTGGCAGGCGCCGCCCGCGTGGCGCACCCTTCGCGATGCCGTGCGTGACTCGCCTTTAGCCGTCGATTCGCCCGGTGTGGTCCACCACCAGAAGGCCGCGGATGGCATGGGGAAGCTCGCTCGGGGGCTCGCGCCGCGGTTCGGCTCGGTCTCGCCGCACGATTTCGACGAGTGGCACTACCTGACGCAGCTCCAGCAGGCGAGAGCGATCGCGACGGGCGTGGAGCACTGGCGGACGCACTGGCCCCGTAACACCGGGGTCGTGGTCTGGCAGCTGAACGACCTGTGGCCGGTGTCCTCGTGGTCGGCGATCGACTCGGCGGGGCGGCTGAAGCCGCTGGCGCACGAGCTGCGCCGGCTCTACGACGACGTGCTGCTGACGATCCGGCCGGTCACGTCGTTCTCGGCGTCGGTGAGTCGGACTGGAGGCGCGGATCGCCCCGCGTCGCCGGCCTCCGACAGCGAGACGGCCGGCTCCGGCGACCTGTCGGACACGCTGTCGCTCGAGGTGCCGGGGGCTGGCTCCCTCGGGGTGTCGCCGGGTGCCTTCGGGAACGCGCCGATCGAGGTCGCGGTCCGCTCCACCCGTCCCGGTCTCGACAGCGTCGTGCGCGTGCGGCGGATCGCCCTGTCCGGCAGTGTGCTCGCCGAGGTCACGCTCCCCGTCCACCTCTCCGCCGCCGGGGTCGCCGTGGTGTCCCTGCCCGAGTCCGTCGGCGTGGTGGACGACCCGACGAACGAGATCGTCGTGGCGGACATGGACTGGCGCCGTGCGGTCTGGACGCCGGCGCCGGACAAGGACATGCGGTGGCAGCCGGCGCAGTACCGGACGTCGTTCGAGCCGGTGGGCGACGACGGGGTCGAACTCGTGGTCGAGGCGGAGTCGCTCGTCCGGGACCTGCTCGTCCAGCCGGACCGCGTCGCGCCGGCGGGCACCGTGGACCGCGGGTTCATGACGCTGCTGCCGGGGGAGCGGGTGTCCTTCCGGTTGCACGGGGTGACGACGGCGGACATCGCTGCGCTGGTCGATGCCACGGTCCTGTGGACCCTCGACCGCGTCCTCGGCGTTTGATATACGAAACACCATAGTGATATATTGATGCGGTACTGCGGTCGTTGAGCGGCGTGCGGTACCCGGTCGGTGTCCCCGCCCGGAGGCCGACCGAAGGGCTCCCATGTCACTCACACTGCGGACCCCCGCCGTCCCCGCGACCAGGCCTGCGGTCGCCACGAACCGTCGACGTCGTCGCATCGACTCCGTCGGCCTCGTCCTCCTCGACCTCGTCTTGCTGGTCGCGGCGTTCGCCGTGGCCCACGTCGTCCGGTTCCCCGGCGAACTCCCCGCCGGCTCGATCGGTACCGGGTGGACCGAGGTCGTCGTCGCCCCGGTGCTGATCGCCGCGTGGATGGTCCTGCTGTCGGTGTTCCGCACCCGGGATCCACGGATCATCGGCGTCGGTGGCGACGAGTACCGGCGGCTCGTCACGGCCAGCCTCGTGGCCGTCGCGTCGGTCGCAGCGGTCGCCTACGCTGTCCAGGCCGACATCGCCCGTGGCTACGTCGCGATCGCCTTCCCGCTCGGGCTCGTGCTGCTCGCGATCGGACGGAAGGGGGTCCGCACCGCGCTCGCACGTCGGCGGCTGGGTGGCGAAGGCCTGCAGGACGTCCTGCTCGTCGGTGACCTGGAGGACGTCCGCTACGTCGGACGACGGATCGCGTTGACTCCGGCGGCGGGGTACCGCGTGCGTGCCGTCATCACCGACTGTGCGGCGCGCGGTTCGGTCGTCGACCTCGGTGACGCGAGCGCACCGGTGCTCGACGGTGTCGATGCCGTGCTCGACCGCGCACGCTCGGAGGGTGTCTCCGCCGTGGTCGTCGCAGGAGCAGTCTCCGGTGGCCACGAGCGGCTCCGTCGACTCGGTTGGCAGCTCGAGGAGCACGGCGTCGAGCTCGTCGTCTCCTCTCCCCTCGCCGACATCGCCGCCGGACGCGTGCACGAACGGCCGGTCGACGGCCTGCCGCTCATGCACGTCGAGACGCCCGACTACCGTCGCCGGGTCGGCAAGCGTGCGCTCGACGTCGTCGGTGCGGGCATCGGCCTGCTGCTCCTCGCACCGGTGTTCGGGGTCATCGCGCTCGTTATCCGCGCTGACGACCGCGGGCCGGTGTTCTTCCGGCAGACGCGCGTGGGGCGCGGTGGGCGGGAGTTCTCGATCCTCAAGTTCCGGACGATGTGCGTCGACGCCGAAGCCCGCATGGCCGCCCTCGCGCAGGCGAACGAGGGTGCCGGACCCCTGTTCAAGATGAAGGACGACCCGCGGGTGACCCGGGTCGGGTCGTTGCTCCGCAAGACGTCGCTCGACGAACTCCCGCAGCTGTGGAACGTGCTGACCGGGTCGATGAGCCTGGTCGGCCCGCGCCCCGCACTCCCGCGCGAGGTCGCCCTGTACGAGGACTTCGCCGACCGCCGCCTCCTGGTGACCCCGGGCATCACCGGACTCTGGCAGGTCAGCGGTCGCTCGGACCTCGACTGGGCCGAGGGCGTCCGGCTCGACCTGCACTACGTCGAGAACTGGTCCTTCGTGCACGACGTCGTGATCCTGGCGCGCACGATCCCGTCCGTTCTTCGCTCTCGCGGGGCGTACTGACTCGCTCCCGATCCTCCCGCTGCCTGTGCGAACGGTGTCCGTTCGGGTGCCCGGCCTGGGCTTCCCGGGGTGTGCGAGTTACGATGGTCGGACGACGGACTTCCGCCGCACGCGTCGACGGTGACACGGAGACGGCGACCAGACCCAGATTCAAGGAGTCATGATGCTCGGAAACCTCGGTGGCGTACACCTGCTGATCATCCTCGGGATCGTCATCCTGCTGTTCGGCGCGACCAAGCTCCCGGCGCTCGCCAAGGGTCTCGGACAGTCGATCAACATCTTCAAGAAGGAGATGGGCGACGACGACAAGAAGGCCAAGGGCACCGATGCTGGCGTGCAGGCTGAGCGCATGAACACCGCCGCGGCTGAGCCCGCGGCGCCCGTCGCGCAGCCGGTCGTGAACCCCGGCCCGTCGGTGCAGCCGAACTCGGACCACAGGAACTAGGACCCAGCCCCGTCCTGTCGGCAGCCCCCGCGACCACTCCGGTCGCGGGGGCTTCGTCGTGCGCGGGCGGCGCGGGCGGCGCGGGCGTCCGCAGTGTGCGAGGTTCCGACGAGTGTGGGACGCCGCGCCCCTCGCACGTTGCGCGGAACGTCGCACGCTGGGCGGGTCGACCTCGCACGGTGCGAGGTGCGACTCGCGGGTGGAGGATGAGCACATGACCACCGCGCCGCTCCGGGACGACCGGCGCATCGTGCTGGTCGTGGCGATCCTGGCCTCGTTCGTGGTCGGGCTGGACGCGAGCGTCGTGAACGTCGCGCTCCCGGCGATTCGACAGGAGCTCGGTGGCGGGCTCGTCGTGCAGCAGTGGGTCGTCGACGCGTACATGGTCACGCTCGGTTCGCTCATCCTCGTGGCGGGGTCGCTGTCGGACGTGTTCGGCCGGGTGCGCATCATCACGTGGGGTCTCGTCGTCTTCGGGGTGGCCTCGATCGCCTGTGCCGCAGCTCCGACGGGCGAGGTCCTCATCGTGTCCCGGGCCCTGCAGGGTGTCGGCGGAGCGCTCGTGACCCCGAGTTCGCTCGCGCTCATCGTGGCGGCGTACCGAGGAGCTGCGCAGTCGAAGGCGATCGGTTCGTGGACGGCGTGGTCGAGCGCTGCCGTGATCGTCGGGCCGGTGGTCGGTGGGCTCATCGTCGACGGTCTGGGCTGGCGGTGGATCTTCGTGCTCACGGCGATCCCGATCGCGGTGACGATCCCGCTCGTGCTCCGGATCACGGGTGACGTCCGGCACGAGCACCGGCCGCGGATCGACGTCGTGGGGGCGGTGCTGGCGGTGCTCGGCGTCGGTGGGGTCGTCCTCGGGTTGATCGAGCAGGAGCGGCTCGGGTGGGGGTCCCCGGTGGTGGTCGCTGCCCTCGTGGTCGGGGCCGCGGCGCTCGTGGCGTTCGTGCCGTGGGAGCTCCGGGTGACCCGGACGACCGGTGCGCCCCTCGTGCCGCTCGCACTGTTCCGGGCGCGGAACTTCACCGTCGGGAACCTGGCGACGCTCTCGATCTACGGCGCCCTCGGGATGGTCGGCTTCGTGGTGACGCTGTTCCTGCAGGAGGTCTGGCGTCTCCCCGCCTGGCTCGCCGGCGTCGCCACACTGCCGCCGACGCTGCTGCTCCTGGCGCTCTCGACGACCGTCGGCGCCTTCGCCGGCAAGTACGGACCGCGGTGGTTCATGGCAGCCGGGCCCGCAGTCGGAGCGATCGGTGCCGTGTTGATGGTGCTCGCCGGAGATGACCCACGGGCGTACTGGTGGTCGATCCTGCCCGGGCTGGTGCTGGTCGGCGTCGGGATCTCCCTCATGGTGACGCCGCTGACGAGTGCCGTGCTCGGGTCGGTGCCGGAGAACGAGGCCGGCGTGGGGTCGGCCGTGAACAACGCGATCGCGCGGATCGCGAGCCTCGTGATGGTCGCGCTCGCGGGCATCGTGCTCGGTGGCGGCATGAGCACGGCGGGGTTCCACCGAGCCGTGATCGTGATGGCGCTGCTCCTGCTCGCCGGCGCTGTGGTGAGTGCCGTCGGAATCCGGAATGCGCCGCCGCGTACGTAAGTTGAGTGGAGTAGACTCAAGTACACGCACACCGTGACGAAAGGACGGAACGCATGGCGAACCTCCAGGGTGCTCCTGACTCGCAAGAGCGACAGAAGACCGCCCTCGAGCAGTACGGCGTCGACCTCACGGCGATCGCCCGGAGCGGCAAGCTCGACCCGGTGATCGGCCGCGACGCCGAGATCCGGCGCGTCAGCCAGGTGCTGACACGCCGCACCAAGAACAACCCCGTGCTCATCGGGGAACCCGGCGTCGGCAAGACCGCCGTCGTCGAGGGCCTCGCGCAGCGCATCGTCGCGGGCGACGTCGCCGACTCCCTCAAGGACAAGCGACTCGTGTCGCTCGACATCTCCGCCCTCATCGCCGGCGCGAAGTACCGCGGCGAGTTCGAGGAGCGGCTCAAGGCCGTGCTCAAGGAGATCAACGACTCCGACGGCCAGGTCATCACGTTCATCGACGAGCTGCACACCCTCATGGGTGCCGGCGGTGGCGAGGGCTCCGTCGCCGCGTCGAACATGCTCAAGCCGATGCTGGCCCGTGGCGAACTGCGACTCATCGGCGCGACGACCCTCGACGAGTACCGCGAGTACATCGAGAAGGACGCCGCACTCGAGCGCCGCTTCCAGCAGGTCTACGTGGGGGAGCCCAGCGTCGAGGACGCCGTGGCGATCCTCCGCGGGCTCAAGGAGCGGTACGAGGCGCACCACAAGGTGTCGATCAACGACTCCGCCCTCGTGGCTGCGGCAAGCCTGTCGAACCGGTACATCTCCGGGCGACAGCTGCCGGACAAGGCGATCGACCTCATCGACGAGGCAGCGAGCCGACTCCGCATGGAGATCGACTCCAGCCCGGTCGAGATCGACGAGTTGAAGCGGAACGTCGACCGGTTGCGTGTCGAGGAGTTCGCGCTCAAGCAGGAGAAGGACGACGCCTCGAAGGCCCGCCTCGAGACCCTCCGGAACGAGCTGCACACGCGTGAGGAACGCCTCGCCGCGCTCGAGCAGCGCTGGCAGGCCGAGCGCGCGAGCCTCAACCGGATCGGTGAGCTCAAGCAGCAGCTCGACGACCTCAACATGCGCAGCCAGCGGGCGCAGCGCGAAGCCGACTACGCCACCGTGTCGCGGCTCGAGTACGCCGAGAAGCCGCGCATCGAAGCGGAGCTCGCCGCTGCCGAACGAGCCGGGTCCACCGACCGGATGGTCAACGACAGTGTCACCGACGAGGACATCGCCGCCGTGATCGCGCAGTGGACGGGCATTCCGCTGGGGCGGCTGCTCCAGGGCGAGACCGAGAAGCTGCTGCACCTGGAGAACGAACTGGGTCGCCGGATCATCGGGCAGCGCTCCGCCGTGAGCACCGTGTCCGAGGCTGTCCGTCGCACCCGCGCGGGCATCTCCGACCCGGACCGTCCGACGGGCTCGTTCCTGTTCCTCGGCCCCACCGGTGTCGGCAAGACCGAACTGGCCAAGGCGCTCGCCGAGTTCCTGTTCGACGACGAGAAGGCCCTCGTCCGCATCGACATGAGCGAGTACGGCGAGAAGCACTCGGTCGCGCGGCTCATCGGCGCCCCGCCCGGGTACGTCGGGTACGAGGCCGGCGGGCAGCTCACCGAGACCGTCCGGCGGCGCCCGTACTCCGTGGTGCTGCTCGACGAGATCGAGAAGGCGCACCCCGAGGTGTTCGACGTGCTGCTGCAGGTCCTCGACGACGGTCGCCTGACCGACGGGCAGGGCCGGACGGTGGACTTCCGGAACACGATCCTCATCCTGACGTCGAACCTCGGCTCGCAGTTCATGACGGACCAGTCGCTCACCGACGTCCAGCGTGACGAGGCGGTCCGGGAGCTCGTGCAGCAGGCCTTCCGCCCCGAGTTCATCAACCGACTCGACGACATCGTCGTGTTCCAGGCGCTCACGGAGGAGGACCTCGGCCAGATCGTCTCGCTGTACGTCGACCGACTCGCGCGTCGGCTGACGGACCGTCGGCTCGAGCTGGCGGTCACCCCGGACGCCCGGGCCTGGCTCGCCGAACGCGGGTACGACCCGGTGTACGGCGCGCGGCCGCTCCGCCGACTCATGCAGCGGCAGATCGACGACCGCCTCGCGCGGGCGATCCTGTCGGGTGACGTCCGGGACGGCGACACCGTCCGCGTGGACGTCGCCGCAGGCGGCGACGAGCTGACGGTCGAGCCCTTCGAACTGGCGGAGATCGTCGAGGAGTAGTCGGATTCGCGCCCCGACGCGAACATCGCGCCCCGATGTGACGGGGCGCGATGTTCGTACGGGGGTGCGAACGTCCGTGACGCCAGGCCCGGGCCCGTGCCGGTGGGGAGAGGCCCGTCACCGGTTCCTGAGACCGGTGACGGGCCTCCAGGGTGTTGGCTGCAAGGCATGCCTGAGATCCGCGCGATCCGTCGCCTCACCGACGCCGTCGAGCACGCGAGCGTGCTCGACACGGCCGTCGACATCGACCGCTCCGTCGTCCGCGCCCTCGCGAAGCCGAAGGCGCTCCGCCAGCTGCTGCACGGCGTGCCGTTCGGACACCCGCTGCACCCGCTCATGGTGCAGGTCCCGCTCGGCGCGTGGATCTCCGCCGCGGTCCTCGACCTGATCGGCGGGAAGGGGAACGCGAAGGCCGCGAAGACCCTCGTCGGGGTCGGGCTCGTGTCCTCCGGGAGCGCGAGCGTGGCCGGGTACGTCGACTGGTCGGAGCTCGACCGCGAGCAGCTCCGGACGGGGTGGGTGCACCAGGCGGTGAACTGGGTCGGCATCTCGCTCTACGGGCTGTCCTGGATGCAGCGCAAGCGTGGGAACCACGGCGCCGGGAAGCTCCTCGGGTTCGCCGGGCTCACGGTGGTCGGCGTCGGCGGGTACCTCGGTGGGCACCTGGCCTACCGGCAGCGTGCCGGCGTGAGCGACCACGGCGAGGTGCCGTTCGACGCCTGACCATCTCGCTGATCGTTACACCACTGAAACACTGCGTCCGACATGCTGGATGCATGGAGCACCTCAGTGTCGACACCGTTCCCCTCACCACCGTCACCGGCCCCGCTGGACCGGGCCCCTCGTTCGTCGTCCACATCGACGAGCACGCCGGTACAGTGACGCTCGATCCGCACGACGCCTAGGCTGCGTGCATGCGCGTCCTCGTGGTGGACGACGAGGTGGCGCTCGCCGAACTCGTCGCGAAGGGGTTGACCCGGCAGGACATGGCGGTCGACGTCGTGCACCGTGGCGACGACGCCGACGAGCTGCTCGCGGTCAACGCCTACGACGTCGTGGTGCTCGACCGTGACGTCCCGGGGATGCACGGGGACGAGGTGGCCCGGCGGCTCGCCGAGCGCGGATCGGTCACCCGGATCCTGATGCTCACCGCCGCGTCGACCCTGACCGACCGGGTCCACGGCCTCGAGCTCGGCGCCGACGACTACCTCACGAAGCCGTTCGAGTACCCCGAACTCGTCGCACGTGTCCGGGCGCTCGGGCGTCGGTCCGTCGCACCGGTCGCCCCCGTGCTGGAACGCGCGGGGCTCCTGGTCGACACGAACCGGCGGATCGCCACACGGGACGGTCGGCCGCTCGACCTCACCGCCAAGGAGCTGGGCGTCCTCGAGACCCTGCTCCGCGCGGACGGGCGGGTCGTCTCCGCCGAGGAACTGCTCGAGAAGGTGTGGGACATGAACATCGACCCGTTCACCGCCGCGGTGCGGGTGACGATGTCGAAGCTCCGCCGGAAGCTCGGCGACCCGGACCCGATCCGGACGGTCCCCGGCGCGGGCTACGCGCTGTGACCCGCTCCCTCAGCATCCGGGTCCGCACGGCCCTGGCGTTCGCGGGCGCGTCGATGGTGCTGACCGCGGCGGTGCTGGTGTTCGTGAACCTCGCGTCGCAGCAGTCGTTCGCGCGCTCCGTCCCCGAGCTGCCGGTGGGACCGCCCGACGGCACCGTGACACCGCACGCGACGGCGACACCCTTCGACCCGGCGACGCCCGGTACGACGGCGACGCCGTTCGACCCGGGGGAGCAGGAGGGCGAGCCGGCGACCCTGCGGATCGCCGCCGACGTCGCCGTCCTGCAGTGGCAGTGGTCCGCGGTCGGCATCGTGGCCGCGGGGGTCCTGGCCGGGGGTGTCGGATGGCTGGTCAGCCGCCGGATGCTCGGCCCGATCGACCGGATCACCGAGACGACGACCCGCATCTCGGCGTCGAATCTGCACGAACGCATCGACCTGGACGGGCCGGACGACGAACTCCGTCGGCTGTCGCGGACCATCGACGCGTTGCTGGACCGGCTCGACACGGCGTTCGAGAGCCAGCGGCGGTTCGTCGCGCAGGCGTCGCACGAACTCCGCACGCCGCTCGCGGTCCAACGTGCAGCGCTCCAGATCGGACTCCCCGACGGCGCGTCCCCGGCCGAGGTGGTCGCCGCACGCGAGGAGCTCCTCGAACAGAACCGTCGGACGGAGCACCTCGTCGAGAGCCTCCTCGTGCTCGCCGAGGCGGACCGTGGCCTCGACGACCGCACGACGGACCTCGACCTGGCGACCATCGCGGACGACGTGACCCACGGCGCCCTCGCCGCGGCCCGACGGGCGGACGTGACGCTGGCCTGCCGGACCGGCACCGCGCCTCCAGGCGGTCCCGCGCATCCGGTCCGAGGCGAGCCGACGCTCGTCCGTCAGCTCCTCGCCAACCTCGTCGACAACGCGATCGAGTACAACGAGCCGGGCGGCTTCGTGGCGGTGCTGGTCGACGCCGACGGACTGACCGTCGAGAACTCCGGGCCGGTGGTCGCACCGGAGGACGTGGCCGGTCTGCTCGAGCCCTTCCGACGTGGCGGCACAGGCGGGACGCACCGGCACAGTGGGCTCGGACTGTCGATCGTCGCCGCGGTCGCACGCGCGCACGGCTGGGCGTTGACGGTCGTGCCGCGTGCCGACGGCGGGCTGCGGGTCCACGTCGGTGTTTCGTCGGTGTAATCCCGCGCGTACTGCTGGCGAAACAGCCGATCGGGTGTGCTGGTCACATGACCAGTGATCTCCGACCCAGGACCCGCGCGATCACGCGCACCACCGTCTCCGTCCTCGCCGGCGTGCTCCTCCTGCCGGGCCTCCTCGCTGCGTGCAGTTCGGCTCCCGACACGAGCAACGCGTCCGACGGCCCGGCCAACGCCGGTGCGGCGGCGCTGGCCGAGTGCATGCGCGACAAGGGCTACGACATGGAGGACCCGTCCTCCGGCGGGTTGAAGCTGTCGCCGCCCGACGGCGTCGATGCCGACCAGTGGCGGGAGGCCCTCGTCGGCTGCACCGGGAAGGGCAGCGGAGCCGGTGAAGCAGCCCCGGCGCAGGCGCTACCGGGTGGCGAGGACATGGCACGCGCGATCGGCGAGTGCATGCGCAAGGCCGGGTACGAGGACTTCCCGGACGACCTCAAGTCCCAGGCCTCCTACACGCCGAGCGGCGACACCACGGCCTTCGATCGCGACCAGGTCACGTGCGCCGAAGAGGCGTCCTCGTCGACGGCGCCGGTGCAGTGATGCGGCTCCGGACGAAGCGTCTGACCATCACCGGAGTGTGCCTCGTCGCCGTCGCGGTGGCCGGTACCGGCACGTGGGCCGTCCTCGACTCCGGACGCGGTACCTCCGCCGTCGCGGCCGGGGCCCCGAGCGCCCGCCCCGAGACGGGGACCGCCGAGGTGACGAAGGGTGACCTGACCGACTCGCGGATCTTCGCCGGCGCACTCGGCTACGGCGCGACGACCGCGGTGCCGGGTGCGGCGGCCGGGACCCTGACGTGGTTGCCGAAGCCGGGTGACGTGATCGAACGAGACCAGCCGCTCTACGCCGTCGACGAGCGCCCGGTCCGTGCGCTGTACGGCAGCACACCGCTCTGGAGAGACCTCCGCACCGGGGTGCGCGGTGCGGACGTCCGGCAGCTCAACGAGAACCTCGCGGCGCTCGGCTACGACGTCTCCGTCGACGACTCGTTCGGGCCGCGCACCCGAGCGGCGGTCCGGCAGTGGCAGCGGGACCGGGGGCTCCAGGTCACCGGGGTGCTCACGTCGGACGACGTCGCCTTCGTCGACGGAGCGGTGCGGGTCGCCGCCGTCCGGGGGGCGCTCGGCCGCCCCGCCGGTGGGGACGTGCTGTCGGTCACGAGCACGAAGCGCGTGGTCACCGCGTCGGTGTCGCAGCGGGATGCCGATCGGCTCGCGGTCGGGACCGGCGTCGAGGTCCGCGTGAACGGCTCCGGCGACCCGATGCGTGGCAAGGTCGTGGACGCGGCACCGGGGGAGGGCAAGGACGGCTCGGCGACGGTCGACGTCACCGTCGACTTCGACGCGGGCGACCGGAAGCTCCCCGCGGCGGCGTCCGCACAGATCGAGGCAGCGGGGACGACCGAGCGCGGCGTGCTGTCGGTGCCGGTCGCGGCGCTCGTGGCACGAGGCGCCTCCGGCGGCTACGCGGTCGACGTGGTGCGCAGCGGCGGCACGACCAAGCGGGTCCCGGTCCGCGCCGGCTTCGTCGCGGACGGCCGGGTCGTCATCAGCGGGGACGTGCACGCCAGCGACCGCGTGGTGGTGCCCTCGTGACGGCGGTGGCGCCAGCGACGGTGACCCGGGAGGCGAGCCGCGCGACGCCGTCCCGGACCGACGTGGTGTTGTCGCTGCGGGACGTCGTGAAGACCTACGGCGAGGTCGGCGCGCTCCGCGGGGTGTCGCTCGACGTGTCGGCCGGCGAACTCGTCGCGATCGTCGGGCCGTCCGGCTCGGGCAAGTCGACCATGCTCAACATCGTCGGGACGCTCGACCGTCCGACCTCGGGCACGGTGACGATCGCCGGCGACGAGGTGGGGTCGATGACCGACGACGAGCTCTCCGCCCTCCGGGGTGAGCACATCGGCTTCGTCTTCCAGCACTTCCACCTGCAGTCCGGGGCGACCGCCGCCGAGAACGTCGCCGACGGGTTGCTCTACAGCGGCGTGCCCCGGCGCGAGCGGCACGAGCGGGCCGTCGCCGCGCTCGGTCGGGTCGGACTCGGGCACCGGGTGGACCACCGGCCGCCGCAGCTGTCCGGCGGCGAGAAGCAGCGGGTCGCGATCGCGCGGGCGATCGTCGGGGAACCGACGATCCTGCTCGCCGACGAGCCGACCGGCGCGCTCGACAGCGCCTCGGGCGCAGCGATCCTCGGGCTGCTGCGCGAGCTGAACGACGGCGGGACCACCGTGCTGGTCATCACGCACGACCTCGAACTGGCCGCCTCGCTGCCGCGCCGGGTGCGGGTCCGCGACGGCCGGATCGAGGCCGACTCCGGGAGCGAGCAGTGAGCGGCCGGACGCTCGGCGCCGGCGACCTGTTCCGGCTCGGGGTGTTCGGGCTGCGCACCAGACCCACCCGGGTCGTGCTCTCGGCCCTGGGCATCGCCATCGGCATCGCCGCGATGATCGCCGTCGTCGGCATATCCTCCTCGAGCAAGGCCGCGCTCGACCGGGTGCTCGACGCCCTCGGGACGAACGTGCTCACCACGACGCAGGCGCAGGGGCTCACCCAGGTGCCCCCGCTCCCGGAGTCGGCCGTCGACTCCGCGCGGCGCCAGGACGTCGTCGAGGACGCGGCGGGTGTCGGTCTCGTCCCGGAGGGGCGGGTCTACCGGAACGACCGCGTGCCCGCCGCAGCGTCGAAGGGCATCGGGGTGATGGGCGTCTGGGGCGACGTCCCGGACGTGCTCGGCGGGACGCTGGCCTCGGGGCGATGGGTCGACCCTGCGCCGGACGCCCCGGCGCAGGTCGTCCTCGGCGCGGCCGCCGCGACGGCGCTCGGGATCGACCACGCCGGGCCCGGATCCGCGGTGTGGCTCGGCGGCCGGTGGGTGGAGGTCGTCGGCGTGCTCGAACCGCTCGCGCTCGCCGAGGACCTGGACACGAACGTGTTCGTCCCGAGGAGCACCGCGGAGGAACTCGGCTTCGACGGGCACCCGACCGCCGTCTACACCCGCGTCGACCCCGACCGGGTGGCGGCGTCGCGCTCGGTGCTCGCGAACGCGATCAGCCCCGGCAGCCCCCAGGACGTCGGCGTCACCCGCCCGTCCGACGCACTCGCCGCGAAGAGCGCCACGGACGACTCGTTCACCGGGCTCCTCGTCGGCATCGGCGGGGTGGCCCTGCTCGTCGGCGGCATCGGCGTCGCGAACACGATGGTCATCACGGTGCTCGAACGACGGGCGGAGGTCGGGGTGCGACGTGCCCTCGGCGCCCGGCGGCGGAACATCCGCGACCAGTTCCTCGTCGAGTCGCTGCTGCTGTCGTTCCTCGGCGGGGTCGCGGGCGTCGTGATCGGTGTCGGCGTGACGATCGTCTTCGCGCTCGGGCAGGGGTGGCCGATCGCCATCCCGGTCTGGGCGGTCGCCGGCGGGCTCGGCGCGACCGTGGTGATCGGTGGCGTGTCCGGGTTGTACCCGGCGGCGCGCGCAGCGCGCATCCCGCCGACGTCGGCGCTGGCCGCCGTGTGAGTCGCGTCGTGCAGTGGAGGTGACCGCCTGGAGGCGCGGTGCCGGTCTCGGAGACCGGCACCGCGCCTCCAGGCGGTTGCGTCGTGACGCGTCTGTCGAGGGCGGAATCATGCCTGGTCATGACCAGTCATGTCAAGGATCGCAACCGATCCGTTGATCATCCGTGATCCCCCGGAAACATGCGGATCACGAGTGTCCACAGGCTCGCCGTTGATGGTTGACAACCCTGCGCGATGGGGCTTCACTGTCCAATACGCAACGTCCTTTCATAAAGGTCGGACAAAGGGAGTCAACGTGACACGCACGCGTTTCGCCGCACTCGGTGCGCTCGCCCTCGCAGGCGCGCTCGCCCTCACCGGGTGCTCCGCCGGAAGCAACGGAGCTTCCGACGGCGGCACGAAGTCCATCGGCACACCCGATGGCAAGGGCAAGACCATCACCGTCTGGATCATGAACGGCGACCTCAGCCCGAAGATCCTCGACGTCGCCGAGAAGCAGTTCACGAAGGCCACCGGGGCCAAGGTGAAGCTGCAGCTCCAGCAGTGGGACGGCATCACGACGAAGCTCACCACGGCGCTCGCCCAGAAGGACGCGCCCGACGTGGTGGACCTCGGCAACACGCAGGTGCCCGTGTACGCCGCGACGGGCGGTCTCATGGACCTCTCGCCGTACAAGGACGAGCTGGCCGACGGGCAGACGTGGCTCTCCGGGCTCGAGGGCCCGGCGACCGTCGACGGCAAGCTCTACGGCGCCCCGCTCTTCGCCGGGAACCGCGCGGTGATCTACAACAAGAAGACCTGGGCCGACGCCGGTGTCACCGACGTCCCGAAGTCCTACGACGAGCTCACCGCCGACCTCGACAAGGTCAAGGCGAAGAACCCGCAGGCGGACTTCTCGGCGTTCTACATGCCCGGGCAGTACTGGTACGGCGGCCTGCAGTGGGTGTGGGACGCCGGTGGGCAGATCGCGACCGAGAAGGACGGCAAGTGGAAGGGGGCGATCGACTCGGCCGACGCCGTCAAGGGGCTGACCGCCTGGAAGGACTTCCAGAACACCTACTCGGCGAAGTCCACGCAGGACATCAACACGGACAAGCCGGCCGAGTCGGACGTCTTCGCCCAGGGAAACACCTCGGCGATCCTCGGTTCGGCGTGGGAGATCGGCTCGATCACCACGGCGAAGCCCGAACTCAAGGACCAGATCGGCACGTTCGCGATGCCGTCGCAGACCGAGGGCAAGACCCAGCCGGTCTTCCTCGGCGGCTCGGACCTCGGCATCCCGTCGAAGTCGGCGAACCAGGACCTGGCGCTGTACTACATGAAGATCCTCACCTCGAAGAAGTTCCAGCAGGACCAGGTGTTCGGGGTCGACGGGTGGGAGCCGAACTCGACGCAGATGCTCGACGCGGTGGCCGGTGACGTGGACGAGCTCCACAAGCCGTACTTCGCGGCGGCGTCCACCAGCCGTCCGACGCCGGCGGCCCCGGGCTGGGCGACGATCGAGGGCGACTCGACGTTCCAGACGATGTTCGCGGACGTCGCCACCGGCAGGAAGTCGCCGGAGGAGGCCGCGAAGGGCTTCACGGAGCACCTCACGACCGCGCTCAACGCGCAGCAGTAGTCCATGACGTCGACTGCAGAACGGGTGCCCGGTCCGGTCCAGACCGGGCCGGGCACCCGGCGGCGCCGGTCGGTCACGACGTCCCGCGCGCCGCTGGTGCTGATGGCGCCCGCCGCGCTGCTCCTGCTGGCGCTCGTCGTCTACCCGCTGGTCCGACTCCTGGTGATCTCCTTCCAGGACTACGGGCTCCGCGCGATCTTCACCGGCCAGGCGGGGTTCGCGGGCTTCACGAACTACACGAACGTCCTGACCGACGCGAGCTTCTGGCCGGTCATCCTCCGGACGATCCTCGTCACGGGCGCGATGGTCCTCGGGACGATCGGCATCGGCATGGCGGTGTCGCAGCTGCTCACCCGGCTCGGTGTCGTGATGCGCACCGTCGTCAGTGTCGTCCTCGTCCTCGCGTGGGCGATGCCGAACGTCGCGTCGAGTCTCGTCTGGCAGTGGCTGTTCCAACCCTTCTACGGAGTGCTGAACTGGCTCATCACGCAGCTCGGCGTGTTCGGCGACCACACGCAGGACAACTGGGCGTCGAGTCCCGGGCAGGCCCTGACGATCGTGCTGTCGCTCGTCATCTGGCAGGCGGTGCCGTTCGTCGCACTGACGCTCTACGCCGCGCAGTCGCAGATCGCCCCCGAGTACTACGAGGCCGGGTCGCTCGACGGCGCGTCCGCGTGGGCGATGTACCGGGCGATCACCCTGCCCGCGCTGGTGCCGACGCTGCTGCTCGTGACGATCCTCTCCGTGATCTGGGACTTCAACGTCTTCAACCAGATCTGGCTCCTCACCAAGGGCGGCCCGGAGGACACCACGCTCACCCTGGGCATCTGGACCTTCGTGAAGTCCTTCGTGTCGAACGCCTACGGGCAGGGCGCCGCGATCGCCGTCATCTCGACGGTGATCCTCGGGGCGCTCACCAGCTACTACATCCGCCGGCTCGTCCGGAGCGGGGAGGAGGACCTGTGACGACGACCACGACTCCCGGAGTGACCGGGGTGACCGCGTCGGAAGCGCAACCGGACGTCGCGGAGGCCACCCGCGCCTCCCGGCCGGTCGCTCCCGTGCGCGCCCGCAGGCGGAAGCCGCGCGTGCTCGCGAACACCATCGCCGTGGTGTTCTGCCTGGTCTGGGTGTTCCCGATCTACTGGATGGTGAACACCGCCTTCAAGCCCGCGGACGAGGTCACGACGCTCACCCCGATCTGGTTCCCGTTGCGCCCGACGCTCGAGAACTTCACGCGTGCGCTGACGCAGGACGGGTTCCTCGTGTACCTGCGGAACTCGGCCATCGTGGTCGTCGCCGCGGTCCTGCTCTCGATCGTCGTCGGGTTCCTGGCATCCGCGGCGCTGTCGCGGTTCCGGTTCCGCGGTCGGCGGGCGATCCTCGTCGGCATCCTCTTCGTCCAGATGATCCCCTCCGGCGCGCTGCTCATCCCGCTGTTCCTGTCGTTCCAGTCGCTCGGGCTGCTGAACAGCTACATCGGGCTGATCCTGGCGTACGTCGCGAGCGTGCTGCCCTTCTCGATCTGGGTGATGCGCGGGTTCTTCGTCGCGGTGCCGGTCGAGATCGAGGAGGCCGCGAAGGTCGACGGCGCGGGGACGGTCCGGATCCTGTGGAGCGTGCTGTTCCCGCTCGTGATACCGGGCGTCATCGCGACGAGCGTGTTCGCGTTCATCGCGGCGTGGAACGACTACCTGACCGCGTACGTGATGCTGAAGGACCAGGGGATGTACACGCTGCCGGTGTGGCTGGCCGGGTTCTCGACGGACAAGGGGACCGACTTCGGCGGGCTGATGGCGGCGTCGGTGCTGTTCTCGGTGCCGGTCGTGGTGTTCTTCCTCATCGTGCAGCGGCGGCTCGTCAGCGGCATGACCGCGGGGGCTGTCAAGGGCTGACGTGCGCGGCGTCCGACGCCCCGATCCGCTCCGGCGGACCGGGGCGTTGCCGTGTGCCGGGCAAGGGGACGTGGCGCGACGGGAGGTGGCTCGGGTCGCACGACATGCCGCGCGTCGGTCACCGAGGTCGCACGACGTGCCGCTCGGAGGCCGACCGGGCGACAGTTCGTGCGACCTCGACGAAACGCAGGCGGCCCGTCGTGCGACCTCGCGTGGAATCTCGCGGTGACGACAGCGGCCTGACCGCCTGCGTTCGTGTTGGTTTCGGTGCAAAACGGTTGCGGTCATGTGGAGTTCGGACGTACAGTTCTCGAAACCCACGGGAACGAAGGAGTTCGGGCATGTACGCAACCGAGCGGCACGACGCGATCGCAGCGGCGCTGCAGGACGCCGGCCGGGTCTCCGTCGCCGATCTGGCCGAGCACTTCGACGTGACGACCGAGACCGTCCGCCGTGACCTCGACCTGCTCGAGTCCGCCGGGGTCCTGCGCCGCGTGCACGGGGGAGCGGTGCCCGTCGGGCGCTCCAGCGTCGTCGAGTTGACCGTCGCCGAGCGCGAGGGGCAGCACAACTCCGCGAAGTCCGCCATCGCCCGGGCCGCGATGCGCCTGGTCCCGCCGACGTTCACCGGCTCGATCGCCCTCGACGCCGGCACCACCTGCGCGGCCGTCGCCGCCGAGCTCGCACGGTGGGAACCCGCCACCACCGGAGCCACGCTCACCGTCATCACGAACTCCGTGCCCATCGCCGCGACCCTGCAGCACAGCGAGCACGTCGAGTTGCACCTGCTCGGCGGCCGCGTCCGCGGGGTCACCAGCGCCGCGGTCGGCACCGCCACCGTCGACCAGATCGGCGCTCTGCGGCCCGACATCGCCTTCGTCGGCACGAACGGCCTGTCCGCCGGGTTCGGTCTGAGCACCCCGGACGAGTACGAGGCCGCCGTCAAGGGTGCGTACGTCCTCGCAGCCCGCCGCGCCGTCGTGCTCGCGGACGCCGCGAAGCACGGGGTCGAGGCACTGATGCGGTTCGCCCGGCTCGACGAGATCGACACCGTCGTGACCGACCAGCAGCCGCCGGCCGACCTCGCCGGAGCCCTGACCGATGCCGACGTCGAGGTGGTCGTCGCATGAACGAGCAGCACACGACCGCCCGCACCGGCACGAGCACCCGCATCGTCACGGTCACCCCGAACCCGTCCCTCGACCGCACCATCGAGCTCGCCGGTGAACTCCACCGCGGCGCCGTCCAGCGCGCGACCCGGAGCACGGCCGAGCCCGGCGGCAAGGGCGTCAACGTCTCCCGTGTCGTCGTCGCGAGCGGCGGCGACACCGTGGCGGTGCTGCCCGGCGACGAGCTCGACCCGGTCCTGCTCGGCCTCGCGACCCGGGGCATCCCGACCGCGGCGCTGCCGATCGGCGCCCCGCTCCGCTCGAACGTGACCGTCACCGAGCCGACCGGAACGACCACGAAGCTCAACGAGCCCGGGCCGTCGCTCGCCGGACGACTCGACGACCTCGCCGCCCTCGTTGCGGACACCGTCGGGGCGACCGCCACCGGCCCGGCCGCCCGCTGGGTCGTGTTCGCCGGATCCCTGCCGCCCGGGCTGCCCGACGACGCACTCGCCGTCCTGGTGCGGGCCGTCCGGGAGCGCCACGGCGACCACGTCCGGATCGCGGTCGACTCCTCCGGTGTCCCGTTCACCGCGCTGCTGCAGTCCGGCGAGCGGATCGACCTGGTCAAGCCGAACGCCGAGGAGCTCGCCGAGGTCGTCGGCGGCGACCCCGACGAGTTCGAACGCGACGTCGATGCCGCAGCCGAGGCCGCCCAGCGACTCCGCGACAAGAACGTCGGCACGGTCCTCCTGACCCTCGGCAGTGCCGGCGCGGTCCTCGTGACGGAGCACGGGAGCCACGCCGCAGCAGCACCCCGGATCGTCGCGCGCTCGACCGTCGGCGCGGGGGACTCCTCGCTCGCCGGGTACCTGCTCGCCGAGGTCGCCGGGCAGTCGCCCGAGCGGTGCCTCGCCCAGGCCGTCGCCACCGGGGCCGCCGCAGCGGCGCTCCCCGGCAGCGACGTGCCCGCCCTCGACCACACCGACCCCGCGGCCATCACCGTCCGGGCGCTGCAGCAGCACGCGGCGACCGAACTGGCCTGACCCCCACCCCGAACACTGCACGTCCTGCGCCGCGCGGCGCCTTTGCAAAGGAGCAACCCATGTCCGTCAACACGAGTCCACGCCTCATCAGCGTCCAGCTCGTCGGTCTCGACGAGGACCTCGGCGCCACCTCGAGCGACGTCATCCGCGTCCTCGCCGACCGCGTCGCCGCGACCGGTCGCGCGGCGGACGGTGCCGTGCTCGCCGAGGACGCCATCAAGCGCGAGGCGAGCGTCGGCACCGGCGTCCCCGGTGGCATCGCGATCCCGCACGCCCGGTCCGCGTCGGTGTCCGAGCCCACCCTCGCGATGAGCCGCCTCGCCCGCACGGTGTCGTTCGGCGCGCCGGACGGCGACGCCGACATCGTCTTCATGATCGCCGTGCCCGAGGGTGCGGACAAGGACCACCTCACGGTCCTCTCGACCCTCGCCCGTGCACTGATCCGCGACGACTTCACCGCCGCCCTCCGCGCCGCCTCGACCCCGCAGGAGATCGTCGACCTCGTCGATCGCGAGGTGAGCGGCGAGGTTGCCGAAGCCGGCGTCGGGAAGGCGAGCAGCGCCTCCAGTCCGACGACCGCGACCACCGCGACGGGTGCGACGGACGCGACCGACGGAGCGGGCGCGACCGCGCACCGCAAGGTCATCGTCGGCGTCACCGCCTGCCCGACCGGCATCGCGCACACCTACATGGCCGCCGACGCCCTCGTCGCCGCGGCCCAGCGGGCGGGTGCCGAGATGCACGTCGAGACCCAGGGCTCCTCGCAGGTCGAGCCCCTCGACCCCGCGCTGATCGCCCGCGCCGACGCCGTCGTGTTCGCGGTCGACGTGGACGTCCGCGACCGCGGCCGCTTCGCCGGCAAGCCCCTCGTCTCCGGCCCGGTCAAGCGCGGTGTCGACGAGCCCGACAAGATGATCGCGGAGGCGCTCCGCGCGGCCGACGACCCGAACGCCGCACGGGTCCAGGGTGGTGCCGCCGCACCCGAGACGACCACGAAGAACGAGCACTTCGGGCAGGCGCTCAAGCGCTGGCTGCTCACGGGCGTCAGCTACATGATCCCGTTCGTCGCCGGCGGCGGTCTGCTCATCGCGCTCGGCTTCCTGCTCTCCGGCTACGGCATCGCGCTCGCGCACGGTGACTCGGGTCAGAACAACGCCGTCTACACGCTGACGAACTACACGCTGCTGAACCTGCCGCCGGAGGGCCTGGCCTACTACCTCGGTGCCGCTGCGTTCCAGATCGGTGGGATCTCCCTCGGCTTCCTGGTCGCAGCACTCGCCGGGTACATCGCGTACGCCATGGCCGACCGACCCGGCATCGCTCCGGGGTTCGTCGCCGGATCCGTCGCCGTCTTCATGAACGCCGGGTTCCTCGGCGGCCTGATCGGTGGCCTCATCGCCGGCGCCGCCGCGTACTGGATCGGGCGCATCCCGACCTGGCGCTGGCTGCGTGGCCTGATGCCCGTCGTGATCATCCCGCTCTTCGCGTCGATCATCGCCTCCGGGCTCATGCTGCTCGTGCTCGGTGGACCGATCGCCTGGCTGATGACCCAGCTGACCGAGTTCCTCAACTCGCTGTCCGGCGCGTCCGCGATCCTGCTCGGCATCATCCTCGGCCTCATGATGGCGTTCGACCTCGGCGGTCCGGTCAACAAGGTGGCGTACGCGTTCGCCGTCGCCGGCCTCGGCGCCGGGTCCGCCTCGAACGTCGTGCCGTTCGAGATCATGGCCGCCGTGATGGCCGCCGGCATGGTCCCGCCGCTCGCCCTGGCGCTCGCCTCGACCGTCCTGTACCGCAAGGGGTTCACGAAGCCCGAGCGGGAGAACGGCAAGGCCGCGTGGCTGCTCGGTGCCTCGTTCATCTCGGAGGGAGCGATCCCGTTCGCGGCCGCCGACCCGCTGCGTGTCATCCCGGCGTCGATGGTCGGTGCCGCGGTCACGGGTGCGATCTCGATGGCTGCCGGTGTGACCTCGCGGGCGCCGCACGGCGGGATCTTCGTGTTCTTCGCCATCGGGGACGTCGCGATGTTCATCGTGGCGATCCTGGCGGGCACAGTCGTCTCGGCGCTCGTGCTGGTGGGGCTGAAGAAGTGGGTCCGGAAGGCACCGGCGGCGGACGCCGTCGTGTCGGAGACCGCGGGCGACCGCGTGGCCGTCGCCGTGTAGTCGACGTCACCACCTGACGGACGGGAGGCACGGTGCCAGCTGGCACCGTGCCTCCCGTCCGTTGGTGATCGCGACCACCCCGTCGAGTGAGCAGAAATCGTCGGGTCGCCCGCCTCGACGCGACGATTTCTGCTCCCTCGACGGAGGCGCGGGCGCGGCGCGGGCGCGGCGCGGCCGCTACTCCGCGATGTTCGCCGTCACCGCGTCGATGTAGGCCGCACGCTCCTCGCGCGAGTGCGGACGCCCGGGCACACCCGGACGCTGCTCCCACGGGAACGGCCCGGCCTCGTGCCGGTACTCGATCCCCATCGCCTCGAGCCGTGCCACGTGCTCGGCGAGCCGCCCGCGGAACTCGGTGACGTCGCGGGGACCCGTGACGTCGGCCGACCAGAGCGCCTCGGCGAGGGCGGCGACGCGCGGGAACAGCTGGTAGTCGAGCTTCCGGGCGGTGTCGACGTGCTCGGTCCACATGTTGCCCTGGCCGCCGATCACGTGGGCACGTTCGGCGTCCGTGAGGTCCGACGGTACCGGGTCGAACGCGAAGACGTCGTCGATGGTGAGCACGATCGACACCGGGATCGGCTCGGTCTCGAGGTCGCTCTGCCGGTAGTCGAGGTACACCTGGTCGTCCGGGGCGGAGATGACGTCGTGTCCGCGCTTGGCTGCGGTCCGGGCACCGGTCAGGCCGCGCCAGGACACCACGGTCGCGGACGGCGCGAGCGTGCCGCCCTCGAGGATCTCGTCCCAGCCGAACGCGCGCCGGCCGTGCGACTCGACGTGCGATGCGAGCTGCCCGATGATCCAGGCCTGGAGCTGCTCTTCGTCCTCGAGCCCGAGTTCGCGGATGCGCTCCTGCGTGCGGGGGTCGTGCTCCCACTGCACCTTGGGGCACTCGTCGCCGCCGACGCCGATGTACTCGGACGGGAACAGGGCGATGACCTCGTCGAGGACGTCCTTGAAGAAGTCGACGGTGCTGTCCTCGGCGTTGAGGACGTCCTCCGCGATGCCCCACTCGGTCCAGACGTCGATCGGCTTCCCGGAGACCCCGAGCTCCGGGTACGCGGCGAGGGCGGCACGGACGTGTCCGGGCGTCTCGATCTCGGGCACGACGGTGACGAACCGGTCGGCGGCGTAGGCCACGATCTCGCGGATGTCGTCCTGCGTGTAGTAGCCGCCGTGCGGCCGGCCGTCCTTGCCCGCCACCGCCAGCGAACCGTCGGGGCCGGGCACGTGCGCGCCGACCTGCGACTCCGTCCGCCACGAACCGATCTCGGTCAGGCGCGGGTACTTCCGGATCTCGATGCGCCAGCCCTGGTCCTCGGTGAGGTGGAAGTGCAGGCGGTTGAGGCGGTGGGCGGCGAGCTGGTCGATGACCCGCATGACCTCGTGCTTGGTGCGGAAGTGCCGGGCGACGTCGAGCATGACGCCGCGCCAGGCGAAGGCGGGGGCGTCCTCCACCGTGACCGCGGGGATCGTCCACGGGCCGGTGCCGACACGGCCCTTCCGGTAGACGTCGGCGGGCAGGGACTGCAGGAGCGCCTGGACGCCGTAGAAGACGCCGGCCGGGCTGCCGCCGGTGATCTCGACGCCGTCGGCGGTGACCACGAGTCGGAAGGACTCGGATCGGTCGCCGGCCGGACCGGCGGGGAGGGTGTCGTCCTCGGCCACCCGCAGTGCGATGACGTCGGCCGCCGCTCCGGTGCCGTCCGCGGCGTCGCGCACCGGCAGCCCGGTCGACCCCCGGAGCGTCTGCTGCAGGTACAGTCGGACCGACTCGGTCGCTGCGTCCGCGGCGATGCGGGTCGACGGGGTGATCGCGAAGGCGCCGGTACCGGACTCGGTGCGGCGCGGTCGTGGGATGAGCATGTCGGAGTCCACCATTCCTCAATGATCTTTCGTAATATGGAGGCTATGGCCGTGGACGAGACCGTGTCAACGCTTCCGAACAGTGTCGTCGGCAGCACTCCGGGGATGCTCAGGCTCATCAACTCGCGGGCCATCCTCGCCGAGCTCTTCCGCGACGACGGCTCGCACACCGTGACGGAGCTCAGCCGGACCGTCGGCCTCTCGCGCCCAACGGTCGAGGCCGCCCTCGCCGACCTGGTGGAGGAGGGCTGGGTCACCGAGGCCGAGGCGATCGCGACGCCGAACAAGGCCGGGCGTCGGGCGAAGCGCTTCCGTGCCGACGCGGCAGCGGGGTCGGTGCTCGGCGTCGACCTCGGCCTGCACGGCATCGTCGGGCTCCGCTCGGACCTGCGCGGCCAGCAGCTCGCCCGGGTCGAGGAGGTCTACACCGACCTCGCCTCGGCCGAGCAGGCCTGGGACAGCGTGCAGGACGTGGTCCGCCGGCTCGTCGAGGGCACGGACCCGTCCAGGCTCCTCGCCGCCACGTTCGGCGTGCCGGCCGTCGTCGACCGCTCTGGCGAGATCGACTACACGGTCGCCGTCCCGCAGTGGGTGGAGCGCCGCGTGCCCGGCCGGATCGGTGACCTGTTCCCCGACTCCGCCACGTTCTTCGACAACGACGCGAAGCTCGCGGCCACCGCCGAGGCCATGTGGGGTCGGTTCCGCGGTGTGCAGGACGGCCTGTACCTCGTGATGGGCCGCCAGATCGGTGCGGCGTTCCTGGTCGACGGGGCCCTCGCGCGCGGTGCGCGCGGTGCGGCCGGCGAGACGGGTGGCCTGGCAGTGACCGGTTGGCCCGGCGCACCGGCCCGACTGGAGGCACGGATCGCCCCCGGCAGTGACCTCGAGTCCGTCATGGTGTCGGCCGGGCGCGGGGACGCGGACGCGGTGGCCGTCGTGCGCGCGCTCGCCGAGGACGTCGCCCCCGGTGTCGTGCAGCTGATCGCGACGATCGACCCCGAGGTGGTGGTGGTCGGCGGCGAGGTCCTGCCCGCGGCAGCGGTGTTCTGCGACGCCCTCACCGAGGTCGTGACGCCGCAGCTCCGGCACCCGGTCGAGATCGTCCCCTCGACGGTCGGTCGCGACGCGGTGGCCCGTGGTGCCCTCGCGCGGTCGCTCACCCACGTCCGGACGTCGCACATGGGACTCGGCTGACGCTCAGCCCCCGCGCCGGGTCCTGACAGGGCGTTCAGGGACGATGGGTGCATGACGACTGCCCTGGCCGCGCCGGCCACGACCGTGACAGCCGCCGGCGACCCCTCCACCGACATGGGTGGACTCTCGGGGCTCGTGCTCCAGCTCATCGACGCCCTGGGGGAGTGGGGCGTCGCGCTCATGCTCTTCGTCGAGACCGTGTTCCCGCCGATCCCGTCCGAGGTGATCCTGCCCCTGGCGGGCTTCCTCGCCGGTGCCGGGCGGATGAACCTCGTGCTCGTCCTGGTCCTCGCGACCCTGGGCTCCTACCTCGGCGCCCTCGTGCTGTACTGGCTCGGTGCCGTGATCGGCTTCGAACGGACGACACGGTGGCTCGGCAGGCTGCCCCTGGTCGACGAGGACGACTTCCGCAAGGCGGCGGACTGGTTCCACCGGCACGGCAAGAGCGCGGTGTTCTTCGGCCGGTTCGTGCCGATCGTCCGCAGTCTCATCTCGCTGCCCGCCGGCGCCGACCGGATGCACCTCGGCACCTTCTCGGTCTTCACGATCATCGCCAGCGGGATCTGGAACAGCGCACTCGTGTTCCTCGGTGCGGCCTTCGGGACGCAGTACGGCAAGGTCGAGCAGTACACCGAGTGGATCGACCGGGTGCTCTACGTCGCGATCGCCGCAGTGATCGTCACGTTCGTGGTGCGTCGGATCCGTCGGGCGCGTGCGGATCGCGCCGACCGCGCGGCAGCGCCCGCTCGCGGCCGTCGTCGCGCCGAGCCCGCCGAGGACTGAGCCTCACGCCTTCGTCAACGCCGACTCCTTGTGGGCGGCGCGGTTGCCCGACTTCTCCGACTCGACGATCCAGTACGGGTCGTCGTCCGTCGGTTTGAACGTCTGGCCGTCGAACTCGAAGTCGGACACCCGCTTCTGCACGAGCTTCCCGGTGGTCTTGCCCTGCGACGTGTTCCAGTGCACGGTGTCGCCCTTCGACAGCGCCATGGTGTCCTCCTTGCGTGATCGCTCACCTTCGTGGACGTCGGACTGTACCCCGATGCATCCGCATGAACACAGGGAAGCAGGCCGATCACGATGTCATAACGTCCGCGCAGAAAGGAGGGTGGCCGCGTACCGTACTGGGTGAGTCACCTTGCTGGCAACTGCCACGGATCACCGGGCTCTCGAACGGAACGACATCAACCATGACGCTGCTGAACGGCACACGCGCGGAAACGGTCCTGTCGGGCCGCTACCGCCTCGTGAAGCTGATCGGCACCGGCGGCATGGGATCGGTCTACGAAGCGCGTGACGAGCACACCTACCGTGCCGTCGCCGTGAAGCTCTTCGCGACGCCCGAGTCGATGACCACGGCCGACCGGGTCCGCCAGGAACGCGAGATCAGGCTGCTCAGCATGCTGTCGCACCCGGGGCTCATCCCGCTCTACGACGCCGGCACCCACGACTTCGAGGACGGCCCGCACCGCTTCATCGTGATGGAGCTCATCGCCGACACGACGCTCCTGCGCCGGCTCGCCGAGGGCGCCCTGCACAACTACGAGGTGGCCGACCTCGGCGCGCAGCTCGCCGACGCGCTGGCGTACGTGCACTCGCGCGGCATCGTGCACCGTGACGTCAAGCCGGCGAACATCCTCATCAGCGACGAGGGGTCGTCCGGGTTCGCCCGCACCGTCAAGCTGACCGACTTCGGCGTCGCCCACTTCGTCGACGGTTCGCGCCTGACGAACGACGGCACGATCATCGGCACCGCCGCGTACCTCAGTCCCGAGCAGGTCGCCGGGGAGCCGATCGGCTTCGCGACGGACGTGTACTCGCTCGGCCTGGTGCTGCTCGAGGCGCTGACGGGCAAGCAGGAGTACTCCGGCACGCTCATCGAGGCCGCGCTCGCACGGCTCCGGAACGACCCCGAGATCCCCGAGGGCATCGCCCCCGAGTGGCGGGACCTGCTCGCCAAGATGACCGCGCGCGACCCCGACCGGCGCCCGACCGCGGTGGCGATCGCGAACGCGCTGCGTGGGGGATCGACGCAGATCACCGGCCCGGTGCCGCTCGGCCCGCAGCGGGTGAAGCACAAGCGGGACCACCGCCTGCACCGTGCCGCGCACCGGCACGCCAAGCGCGGGACGTTCGTCGTGGTGCGGCGTTGGCGTCGGCGGAACGTGCTCGTCGGGTCCTTCGCGGCGTTCGGTGTCCTGCTCGCGTGTGGTGCCTCCTACTTCGCGGGCATGCTGCACTGAGGTTCCGACGCCCCCCGGGTCGGCGGTCCCTGGCAGGATGGACAGCATGACCGACCAGCGCTGGATCAAGATCTGCGGCCTGTCGACGCCCGAGACCGTGGACGCCGCCATCGACGCGGGTGCCGACGCGGTCGGGTTCGTCTTCGCCGCCGGGAGCCCCCGGACCGTGACCGCCGACCTCGCGAAGCAGCTCGTCGAGCGCGTGCCGGACGGCATCGACGCCGTCGGGGTCTTCCGCGACCAGGAGATCGACGAGATCGTCGGGATCGCGTCCGAGGTCGGACTGACCACGCTCCAGCTGCACGGTGGCGAGTCCGCGACCGACTTCGCGCGCGCACGAGACGCCGGCTTCTTCACGATCCGTGCCGTCGCGGCCGAGGACTACCTGCGCGAGTCCACCGAGCAGCGCGCCTCGTACGACCACGACCTCCTGCTCCTCGACGCCGCGGTGCCGGGCAGCGGGCGGCTCATCGATGCCGCGTCGATCGACGGCAAGGTGGACGAAGCGTGGATCCTCGCCGGCGGTCTCACGCCCGCGAACGTCGTGGCGGCGATCGAGTCGCTCGACCCGGACGGCGTGGACGTGTCGAGCGGGGTGGAGTCCGAGCGCGGCGTCAAGGACGCCGCGAAGATCCGAGCGTTCGTCGAGGCGGTCCGCAGCATCCCCTGAGTGGTTCGCCGCGCCTCCAGGCCGTCGGCGCGTCAGCGCCTGTCCGTCAGCGCCTGTCCGTCAGCGCAGCGTGGGGATCAGGTCTGTGAGGAAGGCGTCGGTGTCCTCCCAGCCCTCCACCGCGTGGCAGGGCACGCCGAGCGCCTTCACCGGGTAGTCGTTGCCCTCGGGGTCGAGGCGGTCCCCGACGAACAGCATGTCGTCGAGCGTGATGCCGGTGATCTCGGCGAGCCGCTGCATGCCGTACGCCTTGTCGATGCCCTTGCGGGTGATGTCGACGCTGGTGGAGCCGCCTGAGCGGACCTCGAGGTCGGGGAGCTCGGCCTGGACGAGTCGGCGGAGGTCGTCCTTCTTCGCGCCCGTCGGGTCCCACTGCTTCTTGGCGTCCACCGGAGCGGCCTGCCCGAGTGCGGAGAACGTGATCTGGGAGCCGCGGTCCTCGAGGATGGGACCCCAGGTCTCGGACTCCCAGTAGCCGGCTGCCTTCGCCTGGGCCTCGACCGCGGCGAGGGCACGGGCCTTCTGGTCGTCGGTGAGGTCCTCGGCGTACTGCAGCGCCCAGTCGTCGCCGGCCCAGCGGTAGTACCGCGTGCCGCACGTGGGCAGGAGGTGCAGGTCGTCGAGGGTCAGCCCGTCGCGGTGGCGCAGGGGCGTGACGAGCTGCTGCTCGAACTGCTCGAAGTTGCCGCCGGAGATGACCGCGACGGGCACGACCTCGAGCAGGGAGGCGAAGGTCTCCAGCATGCGCGGGTCGAGCGCGGACTTCGAGGGGGCGAGGGTGTCGTCCAGGTCGAACGCGACGAGGCGGGGCGTGGTCATGCCCCGATCCTGCCAGAGGCCACCGGATGACATGCCGGGTGTCACACCCGGTGCGCAGCGGGGACCCGGTCGCGCGCGTAGGTGATGTCGGTGTAGCCGTGCGGGGACGGGTTGCCGTCGGCGTCGAGGTTGACGAACACGACCTCGTCGATGGTGAGGATGCTGCGGTGCGTGAAGAGGTTCCGGGCCTCGGCACGCATGGTCAGCGAGGTGCGGCCGAACCGGGTGGCGACGAGGCCGATCTCGACGATGTCGCCCTCGCTCGCGGAGGACACGAACACGATCTCGGACATGTACTTCGTCACGACCTTGCCGTTGCCGAGCTGGATGATCGCGTACACCGCGGCCTCCTCGTCGATCCAACGGAGGAGGCTGCCACCGAAGAGGGTGCCGTTCGCGTTGAGGTCCTCCGGGCGGACCCACTTGCGCGTGTAGAAGTTCATCTCGGGTGCTGCTGCGGCTGCGGGTTCCATGTCAGCACATGCTACGCGGCCGGGCTCCCGATCGGGAACCCGGCCGCGTGCACGGTGCTGCGCCGTTACTCCTTGACGAGGACGACCTCGTCGAGGGCGATCCGGGTACGCGGGGCGACCTCGCGCTCAGCGGCCTTCTCGTCGAGCTGCGACGGGTCCGCGACGGTGCCGATCGCCGTGACGGTGTACGGCAGGAAGCGCTCGGGCAGGTCGAAGGCGGCGCGGAGGCCCTCGGCGTCGATGCCCGCCATCTGGTGCACGTGCAGCCCCTCGGCGTGCGCCTGCACGGTGAGGGCCGCGAGCGACTGGCCGAGGTCGTACTGCGCGAAGGTGCGCTCGTCGCCCTCCTCCGTCACGGTCTCGAGCACGCCGACCACCAGGGCGCTGGCGCGGAACGCCCACGCGGCGTTGAAGCCGAGCAGGTTCTCGTTGATCTTCCGGAACGTCTCGGTGCCCCGGCGTCCGGCGATGAAGCGGCGCGGCTGGAAGTTCATGGCCG
This sequence comes from Curtobacterium pusillum, assembly GCF_007673235.1. Lineage (GTDB taxonomy): Bacteria > Actinomycetota > Actinomycetes > Actinomycetales > Microbacteriaceae > Curtobacterium > Curtobacterium pusillum_C. The sequence goes on along the minus strand of NZ_VDZH01000005.1, from coordinate 388,491 downwards.
ACGGCGCCCAGCGAGCGGCTTCGAGCACGGCGTCGAACTGCGCGTCCGAGATCGTGGCCGTCTCGTCGTAGGAGCGGGGGCTCCAGCGCTCCTCGAGGAGCGGCACGAGGGGCTGGCTGGAGTCGGTGGAACGCGTGAGCGTGCTGATGTTCGTCGAGGTCATGGTGCGTGCAACGGTATTCGATGCGCACGCATTTCCCGCCTGAACGACGTCACATGTCGTCCGGCGTGCGGCACGACCACGCGCGCGGACCGACCGGGTGCGAGGATGGGGGCGATGGGTGGCGTGTTGACCGGGTTCGCGATCATCGGCGCGATCATCGCAGCCGGGTACGTCGTCGGGCGCATCGGCCTGCTCGGACAGCACGCGCAGTTCGTGATGAGCCGGCTCGTGTTCTTCGTGCTCATGCCGTGCCTGCTGTTCCACACCATCGCGACGGCGGACATCGAGTCGTTGCTCTCCCCGATGCTCTGGGTGTCCCTCGTCAGTGCGCTCGTCGTCGCGCTCGGTGCGGCGCTCGTGTTCCGCCTGGTGCTCCGTCGGCCGCTGACGACCACCACGGTCGGCGCGCTGGCGTCGAGCTACGTCAACGCGAACAACATCGGGCTGCCGGTCGCCGTGTACGTGCTCGGCCAGGCGACCGCGGTCGTCCCGGTGATCCTGCTGCAGCTCATCGTGCTCGCCCCGATCGCGCTCACCGTGCTCGACACCGCGACCTCGTCCGGCGGCAGCTGGGGCCGGCGGATCTCCGGGCCGTTCCGGAACCCGATCATCATCGCGTCGGTCATCGGCCTCGTGTTCTCGGCGACCGGGATCGACCTGCCGACGCCCGTGCTCGAGCCGTTCTCGCTCGTCGGCGCCGCTGCGGTGCCCGTCGTGCTGCTGTCGTTCGGCATGAGCCTGCACGGTGCGACCCCGCTGCGGGACCCCGCGATCCGGACGGACGTCATCGTGGCGTCGGCGATCAAGCTCGTGGTGATGCCGGCCGTGGCGTTCGTGTTCGCCCGGTTCGTCTTCGGGCTCGGCGACCAGGACGTCTTCGTGCTCACGACCCTCGGGGCGTTGCCGGCGGCGCAGAACGTGTTCAACTACGCGCAGCGCTACGGTGCGGCGGTCCCGGTGGCCCGCGACGTCGTGCTCATCTCGACGATCGGGTCCGTGCCGGTCCTGGTGGCCGTCGCCGCGCTCCTGCACCCGTAGACGGGCGGTGGAGGCGACCCGCCGACGGCCTGGAGGCGCGTGGCGGGCCCGCACCGTGCCTCCCGTCTGCCCTTCGGTCGCGACCACCGCACATGGTGAGCAGAAGACGTCGAGTCCCGTTCGGCGACCCGACGATTCCTGCTCACGAAGCGCATCGCAGGGGCGCGTACGGTGGGCGCCACCGAACGGAAGAGGAGGTCCCCGATGGACACGATGGCGATGATGAAGAGCATGTCGATGACCGAGATGCCGATGTCGATGGACGCGGACATGATGCAGGACACGATGATGGCGATGAACGCCGCGTCGATGGCCGCGACGATGTGCTCCGCGAGCGACATGCAGATGGGCACGGACATGGCGAAGTGCGCCGCGATGTGCTCGAACACGGCGATGATGGCCGACACGGGCATGCGCATGATGATGCGTCCGATGGGCATGGACGCCGACAGCATGCGCGCGATGCTCACGGCCTGCGTCGCGATGGGCACGGCGTGCGCCGCCGAGTGCCGCAGCCACGCGGACATGGACGACTCGTGCCGCTACTGCGCGATGGCGTGCGACGAGATGGTCGCGAAGTGCGAGGCCATGATGGCCTCGATGACCGCCTGAGCCGTCAGGCGACGCGCGCGGTGGTCCTCCGACCGCCCGCGCTCAGGATCTCTGCGGCCGGGTGGTGGGCGATCGGGTCCCCGATCGACACGAGCGTGTCGGCGTCCGCCACCCGCAGCTGCGTCACGCCGCCGTCGAGGAACAGGACCACGACGTCGGCCGGGCGGACCTCGACGACGATGCCGTCGCGCCATGCCCTCGGGGTGGCGTCGGCCATGACGCGCTGGATCGGAAGGATCGTCGACGGGGTCGTGCGGGACATGGCTTCACCTGCTCTCGAAGGGGTTCGGTGCAGGAAACCTACGTCCGGGCTTCCGCCCGCTCAACGCGGGCGGACCCGGGACGTAACAGAAGCGGTTCGGCTCAGAAGATCATCGGGCGGTCGTCGTCGAGCGAGGTCTCGAGGTCCAGGTCGACCGTCACCGGCACGTGGTCGCTCGGGGCGTCGCCCTTCCGCTCGTCGCGGTGGATGCGGGCGTCCGTGACGACGTCGGAGAACGCCTGTGACCCCATCACGAAGTCGATGCGCATGCCCTCGTTGCGGGGGAAGCGCAGCTGCTTGTAGTCCCAGTACGTGTAGCCGTCCGGCACGATCGGGCGCACCACGTCCTGCAGCCCGCGCTCCTCGAACGCCCGGAAGGCGGCACGCTCCGGCTCGGTCACGTGGGTGTGTCCCTCGAAGACGCTGACGTCCCAGACGTCGGAGTCGAGCGGTGCTACGTTCCAGTCGCCCATCAGCGCCAGTGGCTGCTCCGGGTGCGCGGTGAGCCACTCGGACGTCCGGTCGGCCAGCTGCGCGAGCCAGTCGAGCTTGTACGTGTAGTGCGGGTCGCCGACCTCGCGCCCGTTCGGCACGTAGAGGCTCCACAGCCGGACACCGTCGACCGTGACGCCGAGCGCGCGGGCCTCCACCGGGAGGTCCGGTCCCTCGTGCCCCTTGAGGAACCCGGGCTGGCCGGGGAAGTCGCGGGTGACGTCCTCGAGCGGCAGGCGGCTGGCGAACGCCACCCCGTTCCACTGGTTCAGGCCGTGCGCCTCGACCTGGTACCCGGCGGCCTCGAACGCCTCGACGGGGAACTGCTCGGGCTTGCACTTGATCTCCTGCATGCCGAGGACGTCGACGTCCTCGCGCACCAGCCAGTCGACGATCCGGCCCACTCGGGTCCGGACGGAGTTCACGTTCCAGGTCGCCACGCGCATGGGATCGAACCTACCGGGGACGGCCGACCGCAGCGTGCAGCGGGGCCCGTCGGAGGGCTGCCGGGGCCCGCCGGCGGCTGCCGCGTGCCGCGTTCCGCTCTCGGGCGCGGCACGGCACGATGGTGTTCGCTGGGAATCCAGCACGCGAGCGCAGGAGGCACTGATGGCATCGACGACGAACCGCGTCGACGGGACCGCGACGACCGGCAGCACGACGACCGGCACCACGACGACGCAGGTGACCACCAAGGGCAAGACGATCATCGACGACACCGTGGTGGCGAAGGTCGCTGGCATCGCCGCACGCGACGTCCCCGGGGTCTTCGCGCTCGGCGGCAACGCGGCGCGGGCGTTCGGTGCGATCCGCGACGCCATCGGTTCCAGCGCGCTCGGCCAGGGCGTCCGCGTCGAGGTCGGCGAGACCCAGGTCGCCGTCGACCTGACGATCGTCGTCGACTACCCGACGCCGATGATGGACGTCGCGACCGCCGTGCGCGCCGCCGTCACCAGCGCGGTGACCGAGCTCGTCGGGCTCGAGGTCACCGAGGTCAACATCGCCATCAACGACGTCAACATCCCGGCCCTGAACGGGGTCGTGGACGAGACCGACGGTCGCGTCCGGTGACCGCCACCGTCGTCGGCATGGGCGTCGGCGCACTGCTCGCGATCGTCGCCGTGACGCTCGGGTTCTGGGCGTTCGTCGTCGTGGCCGTCTTCATGCTCGTCGGTGGGCTCGTGGCCCGCATCGCGACGGGCGACATCGACTTCCGTCGTCTGCTCGACGTGCTCCGCGGACGGCGGAGCTCGTCGTGAGTCCGGCCGCGGTCGCCGGGTACGACCGCATCGGGTCGGCGGCGCTCGTGCACACCGCGCAGGCGGTCGCCGCCGAGGCGCTGCGCGTGCCGTTCCGGGAGGCCCGTGCCCGGGTCGCCGACGACGGTCACGGTGCGCTCGCGGTCGAGATCACCGCCCCGCTCACCGTGCCCGTGCTGGGGAGCCACGCGACCCCTGACGAACCCGTCACCACCTCGGCGCACCGCGCCCGTGCGACGATCGCCGAGCGACTCCGGACCATCACCGGCCGACAGGTCGAACGGGTGACCGTGACGTTCTCGTCGTCGATCGTGGACACCCCCAGGAGGGTCCGATGACCCACGACCGGACGTACCGCCGCATCCTCCGCCGCGAGTCGACCGCGTCGCGTTCCGGCACCGTCGTCATCGCCGTGCTCGTGGTGCTCGTGATCGCCGCGGCCGCCGTGTTCGCCGCCGCCCTGGTGTTCCTCGGGCAGCGCGCCCTCGGCATCGACCCGCGCGACCTCGTCGACGCCGCCGCTCGTGCCCCGCGTGGCCTCGACACGACGATCGTCGTCGGTGTCGCCGCCATCGTCGCCGTCGTCGGCCTGGTCTTCCTCGCGCAGGGACTCCTGCCGCAACGTCGTCCGCGGCACACGATGTCCTCCGACCGGCTCGCCGTGGTCGTCGACGACGAGGTCCTCGCGTCTGCGGCGGCCCGCGCCGCACGGTCCGCGACCCGTCTCGGCCCGGACGCCGCCGTCGGCACCGTCGGCCGGCGCACGGTCGACGTGGTCCTGCGCCCCGCGGCCGGGGTCGACGTCCCGGCGGTCGCCGCGACGGACGCCGTGACCGAGGAGTTCCGCGCGATCGACGTCGTCCCGTCCGTGACCGCCCGGGTCCGGGTGCAGCCGACCGGACGGGTGGACGGATGAACGCCACGAACCGCGGTGTCGGCCGCACCACGCTCGTCCTGGTCGGCCTGGCGCTGCTCGCGCTCGGTGTCGGGACGATCCTGGTGCAGACGGTGCCCTGGGCTGCGTCGACCTGGCACGACTGGGCCCACGTGCTCGGCGACCTCGGTCGCGACGCCCCGCGCGAGGCCTCGGTCACCGCGTGGACGTGGGTCCTCGGCGGTGCGGTGGTCCTCGGCGTGCTCGCGCTCGTCGTGCTGACGACGCTCGGCGGCGGTCGCACCGGCACCGTGGTCGAGGACGACGGTTCCGCGGACGGGGTCGCCGGCGCCGTCCGGATCGACGCCGCCGCGGTGCAGCACGCGCTGTCCTCGGCGATCGGTGACCTGCCCGAGGTCGGCTCCCTCGCCGTCGACGTCTACCGTGTCCGCGGGCAGCGGGCGATCCGCATCCGGGTCCGCCCGCGCCGTGGAGCCTCGCCGCGCGCCATCACGACCGGGGTGGAGGGCATCGTCGAGGACCTCGACGCCCTGCTCGGCGACCGTCTGCCCGTCCTGCTCGAGATCGCTCGGGGCGGCGCGGGCTCCGGACGCACCGACCGGGTGCACTGAGGCCGCCGTGCCCCGCTCGATCGACGGACTCTCCCGCGCGCGGGGCGACGTCGCGGTGCCGCACCTGGTCACCGAGGCGGCCCGCGGTCGTCCGGTGCAGTCCGTGTGGGTCAACGAGATCGGTGGACGCACGTTCCGGATCGGGGACGACGGGCACGCCGAGGAGTACGTCAAGGTGCTCCCGCACGCGTACGCGCCGTGGATCGTCGGCGAGGCCGCCCGGCTGACCTGGGCGTCCCGCTACGCGCGGGTGCCCGAGCTGATCGACCACGGCTCCGACGACGAGGGCGCGTGGCTGCGGACCCGGGCGCTCCCGGGCTGGAGTGCGGTCGACGAGCGGTGGCACGCCGAGCCCCGGACGGCCGTGATCGCCGCCGGGGAGGGCCTCCGCGCCTTGCACGACACCCTGCCGGTCCTCGACTGCCCGTTCGAGTGGTCGACGGCGCAGCGAACCGGACGGGCCCGTGCCGCCGGCGCCGATCCCGACCTGCTCGGCCCGGAGCCGCCGACCGATCGCGTGGTGGTCTGCCACGGGGACCCGTGCACGCCGAACACCCTCATCGGCGCCGACGGGAGGTGGGCCGGCCACGTCGACCTCGACGCGCTCGGCATCGCGGACCGCTGGGCGGACCTGGGCGTCGCGACGATGGCGCTCGGGTGGAACTACGGCCCCGGGTGGGACGGGTTGTTCCACGAGGCGTACGGGCTGCCCGTCGACGAGGAGCGCACCGCCTGGTACCGGGCGCTCTGGAACCTCGACGACGACGGGGTCGAGACCGCGGGGCCTTCCGCCTAGAAGGCCACGCCCCGCGCCTGCATGAACGGGATCGGGTCGGTCGTCGCTCCGCCGAGGTGGACCTCGAAGTGCGTGTGGCACCCGGTCGAAGCGCCGGTGGAGCCGACGAGCGCGATGAGCTGTCCCGCGGAGACCCGCTGGCCCTGGGCCACCCGGTACCCGCCGTTCACGATGTGCCCGTACGCGGTCTGCACGCCACCGCCGTGGCTGATCCGGACGTAGTTGCCGTAGCCGCCGTACCAGCCGGCGTAGTCGACCGTGCCCGCCGCTGCGGCGACGATCGGCGTGTAGCAGCCGCTCGCGAGGTCCGCGCCGTCGTGCTTCGTGACGACGCCGGTGATGGGGTGCACCCGGTAGCCGTAGGGGCTGATGACGTACCCGCTCGCGGGACGGACCCAGCCGGTGCCCGAGCCGGAGCCGGGGGAGCCGCCGGCTCCGGAGCCGCTGCTGCCGGATCCGCCACCGCCGCCGCTGTTGGCTGCGGCCGCTGCTGCCGCCGCCCGTGCTGCGGCCTCGCGCGCCGCCTTCGCCTCGGCGGCCTTCCGCACCTTCTCGCCCTGTGCGAACTCGGCCTCGGTCCGGAGTCGGCCGGACGTCAGGGTGGCGAGCTGGGCGTCGAGCCGGGCCTTGTTGCTCTGCTGTTCGTCGTAGGCGCTCTGCACCTTGTCCGCCGCGGCCTGGGCAGCCTGCATGCGCCGCTCGGCCTCGGCCGCGAGTTCGTCGAGCGCCGCGGACGCACGGTCCGCCTGCGCGGTGAGGGAGCGGGCGACGGCGGCGTCGGCGGTGGCGGCGGCCTCGACCCGTTCGGCCTGCTCGGAGAGCTTGCTGAGGGCACCGAGGTTGTAGAGGAGGTCGGACGCGTCCTGTCCGCCGGTGATGACGGACGCCGTGACGTCCGCGCCGCCGGAGCGGGCCATCTGCGCGGCGAACTGGCCGGCCTGGGCAGCGCTCTGCTCGGCGATCTCGGCGTGCTCGTCCGCATCGGCGCGGAGCCGCTGTTCCTTCTCGGCGGCGTCCTGCGCGTCGCTCTGGGCCTCGAAGAACTCGGTGCCGAGCCGCTTCGCCTCGGCCTCGGCCGCCTGCACCTTGTCGGCGAGGCCGGAGATGATCCCCTTGATCGCGGTGATCTGGCTCTGCTTGGCGGATTCCTGCCCGCGGGCCGCCATCACCTCGTCCCACGAGGGGTACGTCGCCGCGCTCGCAGCCGGCGCGTCGAGCACCACCGTGCCGAGCAGACCCGCGAGTGCGAGTCCGGTGGCGGCGAGGCGGAGGCGCACGGTTGCACGCGGGGAGCGGTGGCTGGTGGGGCGAGTCACGGGCACGAGCCTATACATCCGTACAGGCGGGAACGGGTGCCGCCGCGCGGCTGTGGACAACTTCCGGGGTGATCGCTCAGAAGCCGCGCTCGCGCCGGACGGCATCGGCGCTGCCCACGACGTCGCGCTGCAGGACCGCGGCGCCCGACGTCCCGGCGTAGTCGTACACGTCGAACCCGGTGCAGTGCGTGATCGTGGCCGGGGTGCCGAGCGAGTCCTCCACCGCGGTCGTCCAGAGGTCGCGCGTGCCGATCACGACGAAGGTCGGCGCCGCGTCCCGGTAGGCCCCGAGGTCGACGAGCCACGGGTACACCTGGAACGTGTCGCGCACCTGCAGCAGCTGCACGTTCGTCGAGGCGTAGGCGGCGAGCGGCCGGACCGTCCAGAACTGCCCGACCCCGACGACGTCCCGGCCGCCGGCCCAGCGATCGAGGCAGGCGGCAGCGTCGTACCGTGCCGTCGCGACCGTGCGGGCGGTGCTCGGCGCCGTCGCGACCCCCGCGAGCAGCACCCCGGCGGCCGCCACCGCCAGGACCACCCGGACCCCGCGGCGGGGGCGGTGCACCCGGGTCGAACGGACGGCGGTGCGGGTGAGCTCGGCGACCGCGACGAGCGCCAGCAGCGGGGCCGTCACGATCGGCTCGAGGTACCGCGGCGTGTCCGAACCCGCGACGACGACCCCGACCGACACCGCCACGACCGTGACCAGGGGCAGTGCCGCCGCGACGAGCACCGTCCGCGAGGTCCGCACCCGCCAGGCCCACACCGTTCCGCCGACGGACAGCAGCACCCCCACGAAGAGCAGGAGCAGCCCGGCGTCCCCGGCGGCGGTCCCGGCTCGGTCGTCGGTGAGTGCGGCGAAGAAGCCGAGGGTCTCGCCCGCGCGCGACGGCTGCACGTACGTGGACGGGTCGAGCGACACGAACGGTCGCAGCGGGATCCGGACCAGGTAGCCGACCACCGCCCCGGCGGTCACGGTCCCGACGAGCAGCAGGACGGGGCGCCACGGCAGGCGACGGGCGAGCGCCAGCAGCACGAGCGTCACCACCACCGGCGCACCCGACCACGGCACGTACAGCGGGTTCGACGCGGTGGTGCACGCGGCGACGAGCCCGAGCACGACGAGCACCGTGACGGACGCCCGTCCCGTCCGGACCGCCCGGAGCACGAGGACCGCGGTGCCCAGCATCGCCAGCACCGCGCCGTAGTAGTAGGTCGTCGTGAGCAGCAGCGACGCGAGCTCGAGGGACGTCGCGGTCGCCGAGGACTCCGTCAGCACCAGGAGCGTCACGAACCCGAGGGCCACCGCCGACACCGCGATCCGGGCCGACCGCCGGGCAGCGGGCATGAGCTCGTTCGCGGCCGCACGCACCAGGGCGTAGACGGCGAGCAGCACGAGCAGACCGTTCAGCGCCAGGGCCTGCTGCGGGGTGGCGGTGACCACCGAGCAGAGCAGGTAGACCGGCAGCTCCGGGAAGAAGAACAGCGCGGGGGACATCGCCCACTCGAACGGCTGCCCGAGCTCCATCGAGCGCCGGACGAGCGGCAGCAGCACCGAGTCGCCGTCGTACCAGAGCAGCTCGACCCGGGCGGTGGCGATGACGTGGCGCAGGGCGATGACGGACAGGGCCAGCGCGACCAGGCCGCCCAGCGCCTCCCGGCCGGTCGCGGCGACCAGTCCGCGCCACCGCGGGCCGCTCGTCGGACGCGCCACGACCGTCGTCGTGCGCGTGTCGGGAGCCATGCCCGGAGCGTACCCAGCCGAGGCCCCCGCGGGCTGGGGGAGCGCGTCGAGGGCCCGACCGGCTACCCTTGTGGGCTGTGACCGACGCGCGCGACCAGCTCATCCAGTTCATCACGGACGAAGCGGTGTTCCACGGAGACTTCACCCTCACCAGCGGGAAGAAGGCGACGTACTACATCGACCTCCGCAAGGTGAGCCTCGACCACCGTGTCGCCCCGCTCATCGGACAGGTCATGACGGACCTCGTCGGCCAGGTGCCCGACGTCGCCGCCGTCGGCGGCCTGACCATGGGCGCCGACCCGATCGCCAGTGCCGTGCTGCACCAGGCCGCCGCCCGTGGGCTCGCCTACGACGCGTTCGTCGTCCGCAAGGAGCCGAAGGACCACGGCCGCGGCAAGCAGGTCGAAGGGCCGGACTTGCGTGGCAAGCGCGTCGTCGTGCTCGAGGACACCTCCACGACCGGCGGCTCGCCGCTCAAGGCCGCCGAGGCGCTCGAGCGCGAGGGTGCGATCATCGCCGCCGTGGCCGTCGTCGTCGACCGCGACACCGGCGCGAAGGAGAAGATCGAGGCTGCCGGGTACCCGTACTTCAGTGCGATCGGGCTGGCTGATCTGGGGCTGAGCGCGTGACCGGGGAGCGTCCGGAGGACGCGCACGAGCCTGACCAGACCGCCGGACCCACAGATGGGGACGACGGCCTGGAGGCACGGCGCGGGTCCGCCCCGGACGCTCCGTTCCACGGTCTCCGCAGTGCCGCGGACATCTTCGGCGCTCCCCGCAGCGAGGACGAGTGGCCGTCCCGCCGCGAGCGTCGCGAGGCCGAGAAGACCGCGCGGGAGACCGGTGCGCCGCTCCCCGAGCCCTTCGAGCCGCTGCCGGCGGTGCCGTCCGCCCCGGAGGCGCCGTCCGCGGACGACGACGGTGCGACCCAGGCGATCTCGATGCCGGAGCAGCTCACCGCTCCGTCGGTGAACCCGCAGGCCAGTGCCGAGCACGAGCGCGAGACCCTCGGCGAGCGGATCCCTCCCGCCGCTCCGGTCCCGCCGACCTCGACCGCGCCGCACCCCTCGTCGATCTCGCTCCCGACCGCCCAGTCCCACCGTGACCAGCGTGCCGCCGAGAACCGGGCCATCGAGTCCGAGCGCCGCCGCGTCGACCCGTTCGGTGAGGGCCGCAGCGACGTCGACTGGCTCGGCCGGGCGACCGGTTCGCAGCCGACCCCGACCGGCCCGGTCGCGCAGCAGCCGCTCGGCGTCGAGAACGTGCTGCCCGCCACCGACGAGCCGCCGAGCTTCACGGAGCTCCTCCGCATCGCCGGCACCGACGTCCAGGCGCCCGGCACCGGTGGGATCGAGCGTCCGTTCGACTGGGCGATCCGCGACGACGAGACCGGCGAGGTCCCGACGACGCTGACGACCAACGCGTTCGACACGACGGCGCTCGCGGGGCGCTCGTGGACCCTCGCGGACGAAGCCGACGACGACGTCGTGTCCGGGGAACTCGAGACGCCGGCCACCGGGACACCCGTGGTGCCGGTCGCGGCAGCGGCCGCGACCACCGCGTTCGACGCGACGCCCGTCGGCGAACCGACCGCGGCCTTCGAACCCGCGCCGGCGGACGACGAGACCGACGGGGCGGAGGGCGAGCCGCGCCTCCAGGCCGAGGCTGCCGAGCCCGCCGACGCCGCGACCACCGCGCTGCCCGTCGCCGCGACGCCCTGGTGGGCCGAACCGGAGGCGACCGTGCCCCCGACCGCCGCCCCGCCGCTCGTCGAGCCGGCCGCGGCCGAGCCGGACGCGCAGGCGTACCCGGCGCACCTGCCGCCCGCCGTCGGGCAGGACCTCGACGCCGTGATGGGCATCCGCGCCGACGCTCCGGTGGAGGACGACGAACCCGCGCCGCTGCCCGCCGCGGCACCGGACGACCTCGACCAGTCCGAGTGGGACGGCCGCGAGACCAGCGACACGAGTGCGATCAAGGACCTGTTCGGCACCGAGGCCGTCGGCCAGCTCGGTGGCACCGGGTACGACCCCACCGACAACAGCACGCGGATGATGCCCGCGGTCGGGGGTGCTCCGGCGCACGCCCCTGCTCCGGGTCGGACGCCCGTCGCGCCCGCCGCTCCGGCTGCTGCTGCCGGCGGTGGTGGTGACCGGGACAACTTCATCAACGAGGGCTTCGCGAAGCTCCGGAACGAGGGGCAGCGCGGCAAGCGACTGCTCATCTGGGGCTCGATCGCGCTCATCGTCGTGCTGCTCGTCGCGGTGTTCGCCCTGACGCGCTGGATCCTCGGCAACACCATCGAGGACCACACCCCGGCACCGACGTCGACCGCGTCCGCGGCGGCTTCGGCACCTGCGTCGTCGGCGGCCGCTGCCCCGACGCCTGCGCCCTCGTCGGACACGCTGCAGACGCTGCAGTTCGCGACGACCCCTGCGGCTCCCGGTGAGCACAGCTGGACCGAACTGGCCGGCGGGGAGTGCCTGTCGCCGTTCACGAACGCGTGGGCGCAGACCTTCACGGTCGTGGACTGCTCGTCGGCGCACATCGCCCAACTGACCGCGCGCCTGCCCGTGTCGGCGAACCAGTGGCCGGGGCCGGAGGCGCTCGCGGCGCAGGCTGCGGAGCAGTGCCAGACGTCGGCGGCGCTGGACACCTCGGCCGCTGCTGCCTACGGGGACGTCCAGGTGCAGGGCTCCTACGCGCCGGACCAAGCGACGTGGGACCAGGGGGACACGTTCATCTCGTGCTTCGTGACGCGGTCGTCGGGTGCGGCGCTGACCGGGTCGGTCGCGCCGGGGGCGTAGTCCCGAACCTCGGGCGCCGACTCCGGGTGTGCGCGCGGGTCCGATCCCGAACCTCGGGCGCCGACTCCGAACGACAGATCCGATGTCGTACGACCTCGGATCCGTCGTTCCGAGTCGGGTCGTCGCCCGGACCACCCGAGTCAGGCCGCAGCGGGGACCTTCGACGACACGTCGGACAGGGTGCGCAGCTCCTCGGCGCTGAGCTGCAGTTCCGCGGAGGCGAGCAGCGCCGGGAGCTGCTCGGTGTTCCGTGCGCTCGCGATCGGCGCGACGACGTCCGGCTGCGCCTGCAGCCACGCCAGGGCGACGCTCGCCAGTTCGGTGTCGTGCGCGTCCGCGATCGTCGCGAGGGCGTCCACCACGGCGAGACCCTGGTCGGTGAAGTACCCGGAGACCTGCCCCTCGCGGTCCTTGCCGGCGAAGTCGTCCTTCGTGCGGTACTTCCCGGTGAGGAAGCCGGCGGCGAGCGAGAAGTACGGCACCACGCCGAGGCCCTCGGCAGCGGCGAGCGGAGCGATGTCGGACTCGTAGGGCTCACGGGTGACGAGGTTGTAGTGCGGCTGGATCGCGACCGGCAGCGCGAGGCCGTTGTCCTTCGCGATGCGGATCCACTCCCCGGCGCGGGCGCGGGAGTAGTTCGAGATCGCCGTGTACCGGACGAGGCCCTCCTGCACGAGCTGGTCGAAGGCGCGGACGGTCTCCTCGAGCGGAGTCGACTCGTCGTCGAAGTGCGCGTAGTAGAGGTCGATCCGGTCGGTGCCGAGGCGCTCGAGGCTCGCGCGGGCTGCGGCGGCGACGTTCGCGGCGCCGAGGCCGGAGAACTGCGGGTGCTGCGAGACCTTCGTGGCGATGACGACGTCGTCGCGCTTGCCGGACTTCGCGAACCACGAGCCGATGACCCGCTCGGACTCACCGCCCTCGTTGCCGGGGGCCCAGGCGGAGTAGACGTCCGCGGTGTCGACGAAGTCTCCGCCCGCAGCCGTGTACGCGTCGAGCACCTGGTGGGAGGTCTGCTCGTCGGCGGTCCAGCCGAAGACGTTGCCGCCGAGGGCGAGGGGGAACACGGTGAGGTCGCTGGTTCCGATGCGGGGCATGGGGGTCCTTTCGTGTGGGTTCGAGCGGTCCGTCCACGCTATGCCTCGACCCTTGGCGCGCTGTCTCCGGACGTCACGCAGCACGGTGCGCTTCCATGGACCCATGTCCGTGCTCACCGACGCCCTCGCCGACCCGCGCTCCTCCGTCCGGCTCCGTGCCGTCATGGACGCCGGGACCCACCCGGACCCCGCGGACCTCGACGTGCTCGTCGAGCAGTGCGCGGTGGAGCCGGACTTCTTCGTCCGCGACATGCTCACGTGGGCGCTCATCCGGCAGCCCGCCGACGAGGTGGTCCGCCGGGTGCTCCCCGAGCTCGAGCGACCGGTGTCGCAGGCCCGGAGCCAGGCGCTGCACACCCTGTCGAAGATCGGCGACCCGAGCGTCTGGCCCTCGGTCCGTCCGCTGCTCCGTGACCCGGACGTCGAGGTCCTGCGGGCTGCCTGGCGCACCGCCGCCGCGATCGTGCCGGAGGCCGAGTCCGGTGCGCTCGCACGGACGCTCGCCGCGCACCTCGGCCAGGGGGACCGCGAGACCCGCCTGAGCCTCAGTCGCGCGATCGTCGCGCTGGGCGAGGACACGGTACGCCCCGTCCTCGACGACGCGGGCAGCAGCTCGGACGCCGAGGTCCGTGCGCACGTCGCCGAGATCGACCGCCTGCTCCACGACCCGGACGCCGCGAGCGCGCTCGCGGTCGAGCGTGCCCGCCGCGAGGTCGCGCTCGGCCGCACGCGCTCCGCGAAGGGGTAGGCACCGCACCCTCGACGCCGCCCGCACGGCGTCGCCCCGCGCCGCCCGCGCCTCGTCGAGGGAGCAGGAATCGTCGAGTTGCCGGACGTGACCCGACGATTTCTGCTCACCGGATGCGGTGGGCGCGACCCGACGACTGCCTGGAGGCGCGTGGCGGGCCCGCCCCGCGCCTCCAGGCAGGTACGGGGCGGGTCGGGGAACACCGGGATTCGGGATGCCGAACAGGCCCGATCGGCTTGCACATGCGGATCGGAGCGCGCCAAGGTGGGTGTCGAAGGGGAGTAGCTCCCAACGCGTGCATCGACACACTGGCCATCACGACGATCGGCCCGGTGCACGTGGCCCTCGAGGCGAGCGAGACCTTCGGCCGTTCCGCCATGGCCGAAGCCGCTCGTGTGTGTGCTGCGTCATGGCTCGACCACTCGGACTCGAGGACCACCATGACCAACACCCTTTCCCCTGCGGCCGCACCCGCCGTCGCCCCGCCCCGGATGGGCGCCAGCGCCTGGGGTCGCATCGCGATCTGCATCGCCATCGCCCTGCCCGCCGTCGTCTTCCGCATCGGCGGGTTCGCCCCGAACGCCCTCGTCGACCTGCTCGTCTTCGGCGGGGCCGTCGTCGCCGCGTCGTTCCTGCTCGCCTGGGCCGCCGAGGCCGCGCAGAAGGACATCGCCGGTGCCCTCGCGATCGCGATCCTCGCGCTCATCGCCGTGCTGCCCGAGTACGCCGTCGACCTGTACTACGCGTTCCGCTCCGGGTACGACCCCGCGTACGAGCAGTTCGCCGCCGCCAACATGACCGGCTCGAACCGGCTGCTGCTCGGGTTCGGGTGGCCGCTCGTCGTGATCATCTCGCTGCTCGTGGCGCGGCGGTTCGTGAAGACGGGTTCGCTCCCGGCCTCGGCGACCCGCGTGCTCGAGCTCGAACGCTCGTCGAGGCTCGACATCGGGTTCCTGGCGCTCCTGGCCCTCGTCGCGTTCCTCATCCCGCTGATGGGGTCCATCCCGATGTGGTTCGGGTTCGCGCTGCTCGCGGCGTTCGTCTGGTACCTCTGGCGCGCCTCGAAGGTGACCGACGACGACGACGAGGAAGAGCTCGTCGGCATGGCGGGCAACATCGCCTCGATGCCGCAGCGGGCACGGCGCTGGACGATCGTCGCGCTGTTCGTCGTGGCCGCCGCGGTGATCCTGTCCTCGGCGGAGCCGTTCGCCGACGCCCTCGTGGACTCCGGCAGCGCCCTCGGCATCGACAGCTACTTCCTCGTGCAGTGGCTCGCGCCGCTCGCCACCGAGGCGCCCGAGTTCATCGTCGCCGCACTCTTCGCGCTGCGCGGCATGGGCGGCGCGGCGATCGGGACGCTCATCGCCTCGAAGGTCAACCAGTGGTCGCTGCTCGTCGGGTCGCTGCCGATCGCGCACGTCCTCGGCGGCGGGACCACGGGCGGGCTCCCGCTGGACTCCCGGCAGGTCGAGGAGTTCATGCTGACCGCGTCGCAGACCGTGCTCGGCGTGGCGATCATCATCGCGCTGCGGTTCCACCGGTGGTCGGCGATCGCGCTCGCGGCGTTGTTCGCGGTGCAGTTCTTCGTGACGGACACGAACGGGCGGTGGGTGCTCAGCATCGTGCACCTCGTGGCGGCGCTCGTGGTGTTCTGGATCAACCGCCGCGACATTCTGCCGACGATCACGGCGCCGTTCCGCCGGCCGTCGTCCCCCGCGTTCCGCGACTGACGCGCGCGGCCCGGCTGGGCGGGCCGGCGTCGGCGCGGGGTCGGCCAGGGCGGGGTCGGCCCGGGGCCGGCCTCGAGGTCGCGTTTCCTGCCGGGCCGCCGGGGTTCGGGCGGCACTTCGTGCGACCTCGGCGGACGTGAGCGGTGGGTCGTGCGACCTCGCGGCGGGCGGCCGGGCTGGGTGGGTTCGGCCTGCGGTCGGCCTCGAGGTCGCGTTTTCTGCCGGGTCGCCGGGGTTCGGGCGGCACTTCGTGCGACCTCGGCGGACGTGAGCGGCGGGTCGTGCGACCTCGCGGCGGCGGGCGGGCGCGGACGCCGTGCGGGCGCGGGCGCCGCGGGCGTCAGTCGGCGTCGGGGGCGAGCCAGATCGCGGACGCCGCCGCTGCCGGCAGGTCGACGAGGGACTCCTCGCCCGACGGGCCCCGGCGCGACACCGCGATCACGCCCGCGTAGTCCCGCACCTGCTCCACGCGCAGGTGCGTGCCGAGCCCGACCCCGAGCTCGTCGAAGTACCGCAGCAACGAGGGGTCGTCGTCGGACACCCGGTCGACGGTGCCGCACGCCCCGGGCTCGATCGCGCCGAGCAGTGTGCCGGGGGAGTCCGGCACGGAGCCGTCGGCGCGGGGGATCGGATCGCCGTGCGGGTCGTGCGTCGGGTGCCCGAGGTCGGCGTCCACCCGGTCGAGGAACGTCTCCGACACCGCGTGCTCGAGTGACTCAGCCTCGGTGTGGACCTCGTCCCACGAGTACCCGAGCCGCTGCACGAGGAACGTCTCGATCAGCCGGTGCCGCCGGACCATCGCCACGGCGACCTGCTGCCCGAGCGGGGTGAGCACGACGCCGTAGTAGGGGGTGTGCTCGATGAGGCCGTCACGGTCGAGCTTCCGGAGGTTGCCCGACACCGTCGACGCCGAGACCTTGAGCGTCGCAGCGATGTCCCGCGTCGCGAGGCCGGGGCCGCCGCGCTCGCTCGCCTTCCAGACGAGCTTGACGTAGTCCTCCGCCATCGTGGACAGGGAGGGCAGGCGCATGCCCCAATGGTACAAACAGCGGGTGACCACAGCAGCCCCCGCCCGTCGCCGCCGTTGGCCGGTCCCGCCGTCGTTGCTGGTCGGCCTCGCGCCGCTGGTGGTGTTCGCCGCGATCAGCGCCTGGCGCGCCCGCCCGAGTGACGACTACCCGACGCTCGGACAGACGGTCGACAGCGTCGTCCGGTCGCTCGTGGTCCCGGAGGGCATCGCCGCCGTCGCCCTCTGCCTCGTCGTGACGGGACTCGGCTGGTGGCGGATCGCGACGGTCGACCCGACCCGCACGAGTCTCGGGTGGACCTGGCTCGCTCCCGCCCTCATCGCCGTGGTGTGCCTGGTGCGGTTACCCCTGGTCGAGTGGTCCGCGCTCCCGGGGCACTACTTCCTGCTGCTGGCAGTGGGCGTGCTGTTCGTCGGGGTGTTCGAGGAGCTGATGACCCGCGGCGTGCTGCTCGTGGGGCTGCGCCGTCGGCTGCCCGAGTTCGGCGTGTGGATGCTGTCGTGCGTGCTGTTCGGCCTGCTGCACCTGCTCAACGCCCTCGCCGGTGCCGGCCTCGGTGCGACGCTCGTCCAGGTCGTCTTCGCGGCGTCCTTCGGCTCGACCCTGTACGTCGCCCGGCGGCTGACCGGGAACCTGCTCCTGCCGGTGCTGCTGCACGCGTTCTGGGACTTCGGGTCCATCGGACTGTCGGCGACGACCGACGTGCACGACCCGTCGAAGCTCGCGCTCGTCGGTGTGGTCGGTCTGTTCTCGTTCGCGGTGCTCGCGTTCGGGATCGTCGCCGGCGGGGTGATCGCGTGGCGGGACGACCGGCCGCGCCGCCTGCGGCGCCGGTGGCGGACGGTACCGCCCATGGCGGCGTACGCGGTGCTGGGGGACGAGCCGCGCCTCCAGTCCGTCACATGGTGACCACGGGCGGACTGGAGGCACGGGGCTGCGAGTGCGCACAGGCTGCGGTCCGGTTCACCTCGGCTTGGTGAACCGTTCCCCACTCGGCAACCGCCCGTCCCTAGCGTTCGGCGCATGCACAGATCAGCACTCCGCGGGGTGACCGTCGCCGCTGTCGCGACCGCCCTCGTCGTCGGCTCGCCCCTCGTCGCCACCGCGGCGGGGTACCCGAGCGACACCGCCAAGCCCGACCTCGTCTCCCTGCTGAGCGGGTACGACCAGTACTGGAAGTCGAGCGGGACCAACGACCTGCACGGCACCGTCCTCGACGCCGGGACACTCGCGAAGAACGACGAGCTGACCTCGTGGATCAACCAGCACGCCACGAAGGCGCAGCAGCTGAAGGCGCTGCAGGACTCCGAGTACCAGAACGCCACGAGCACCGCCTACGACCAGTCGATGACCGTGTCGCAGGGCCTCGGTCCGGCGCTCGAGAAGATCTACGTCGAGGGACGGAACTCCGGGAAGCTGCCGCTGACCTCGGCGCTTGTGAACTCGTCGAACGGCACGAGCGGCGCCTACGTCAGCACGGGTGACGCGAAGGCGCACTACAGCTACCCGAGGCCGTACCTGCCGGCGACGACGACCGCCACGCTGCCCGCGACCGACGACCAGACCGGTTGCGCGCCGACGAAGGTGAACGCGTCGTCGCTCACCGCGAACCGCACCGGCAAGGCGTACGCGTCGGCGGACGGGACGCTCGACATCACCCGCGTGCCGGTCGCCACCGACACCACGCACGAGTTCTCCCCGAACGACGTCGTCCTCGACCCCGGCTACGGCACCGTCGGCATCTGCACGGGCGGCTCGTACCCGAGCGGCCACACCACCACGGCGTACCAGGCGGGCATCACCCTCGCGACGCTCGTCCCCGAGCTGGCGCCGGAGCTCCTCGCCCGTGCCTCCGAGGCCGGCAACGACCGCATCGTCCTCGGCGTGCACTACCCGCTCGACATCATGGGCGGGCGCATCGACGGTGAGGCAGCGCTCGCCGCCCGCTGGTCGGACACCCAGTACCGCGCCGACGTCCTCGAGCCCGCGCGGAAGGAACTCGTCTCGTACCTCGAGCAGCAGTGCGGTGACACCCTCGCGAACTGCATCGCCCACGCGAAGGCGTACTCGGACGACCCGTACGGCGGCGCCGCGATCCCCGGCGGCACCGCCCAGGTCGTCACTGACCGTGCGTCCGCGGCAAAGGTGTACCGCGAGCGGATGACCTACGGCTTCGCGGCGACCGGCACCACCGGGCTGGCCCCCTCGGTGCCGACCGGTGCGTCGAACCTGCTCCTCACGGCGTTCCCGACCCTCACCGACGCGCAGCGCACCGCGGTGCTCGCGCAGACCGAGATCGCGTCCGGCTTCCCGCTCGACCAGTCCGGGACGGCCGCGGGCTCGTGGGAGCGCCTCGACCTCGCCGCCGCGACGAGCGCCACGGTCGCGGTCTCCGCCGACGGCACCGCGAAGGTCCTCGCCACCGGCGGCACCGCACGCGTCGTGACCGGTGTGCTGACGGCGCCGAAGGGGACCTCGGTGGCTGCCGGCGGTTCGCTCGCCCTCGCCGGCACCGGCTTCACCGCGGGTGCGTCGCTGCGGGTCGTGCTGCACTCCGACCCGGTCACGGTGGGCACGCTCACCGTCGCCGCGGACGGCACGGTGTCCGGCAGCGTGACGATCCCGGCGGGCACCGCCACGGGAGCGCACACGATCGACGTGGTCGACGCCTCGGGTGCCTCGGCGCTCGTCGCACCGCTCGCGATCACGGTGACCCCGGCCGCTGCCGGAACGGGCACCGGTGGCGGCACCGGGACCGCGGTCGTCGACCCGGGCACTGGTGTCCACCTGCCGGTCGTCTCCGGCTGAACCGGGCTGGCCCGGGTTGGTCCGGGCTGGTCCGGGCTGATCCGGGTTGGTCCGGGCTGATCCACCCCACCCCGACCGGTCGGCGCCCGCGCGCCGACCGGTCTCCCTTCCAGGAGTCCCCATGCGCAAGCGCACCCTCTGGGCCGGCGTGGCCGTCGCCGGCGCGGTCGTCCTCGCCGGAGCCGTCGTGGTCCCGCTGGTCGTCGGTCCACCATCGGCCGTCTCGGCGGCACCCGGCCCGACCGCGCCGCACGCGACGACCTCCGCGTCGCCGGTACCCGCCGTGCCGCACCTCGACGCCGCGGCGCTCGACGCGCTGCCGGAGGCACAGTACTCGGCCGTCATCGGCGGGCTGATGCCCTTCGACCGGACGGTCACCTCGGACACCGTGTTCCGGCTCCGGGCGGACGCGCCCCTGTTCGGCGCCGACCGGGCCACACCCGTCGCCCGGTTCGCCGCCTCGGACTTCCTCCGGCAGCCCACCACGGTCGTCGGTCTCGAGCGCGAGGGGGACTGGGAGCGCGTCCTCACCCCGGCGCGGCAGCAGTTGCCCTCGGCCGCCGGGGGATCAGCCGCGGCGCAGACCTCGGCGTGGGTGCCGGTGGCGTCGCTCCGGAAGGTGTCGACGCCGACCTCCCGCGTCGTCATCTCGACGGAGGACCAGACCGTGTCGATCGTCTCCGCGGACGGTGCGGCCGTGCAGCGGTTCCACGCCGGCGTCGGCACGGCGGACACCCCGACGCCGACCGGGGTCACCGGCTACCTGGAGCAACGGTACGTGGACCCGGCGCAGGGCACCGGCGACCACCCGATCCAGCTGACCTCCCTGCACTCGAGCGCCGCCGACGAACCGTACGGCGGACACGACGGCGGGCTCATCGGCCTGCACTGGAACGCGACGACCTCGGGCGCGGTGTCGCACGGGTGCGTGCGGCTCGACGCCGAGGCGGTGGCGGCGGTGGACGCCCTGCCGCTCGGGACCCTCGTGACGGTCGAGTAGCGGGCCCTGGCCGGTGCCGCCGGCGGGCACGTGGCCGCGACCCGGTCCCACCGGCAGGCTCCGCGCCCCGCTGCGGACATCGCACCCCGGTGTGCGCGGGCGCGATGTCCGGAACGGGGCGCGACGCCGCCGCGGCCCCGACGCCGCAGCGGCCCCGACGCCGCGGACGGAACGGCACCGTCAGCCGGTCGTCCCACCGATGAGCGCCGGGGGCTCGGTCGAGTCCGAGGGGTTGATCTTTGTCACGGCCTGCGCCCGGATCTGGTCGACCCCGGCCGTATCGAAGGTCAGCAGGCCGACCCAGTCCTGTCCGGCGTCGACCCAGCGACCGTCCTGCTGCTCGTCGACGATGACGTGGTCGTCCGGGGTGCCGGCGAAGGCCGTCGCGTCGACGGTGACCCAACGCCGCTCGGTGCACGCGATCCGCCAGACGACCGTCCCCGCGGCGTGGTCGGCGGCGAGTGCTTCCGCCGTGCAGCCAGGAGCCCCGGGATCACGGTGCGAGGTCGAGTCGGCCGCCGCCGCGGTGACCGCGGACGCAGGAGTGTTCGTGAGGCCGACGAGCGCGGCTGCCGCCAGGATGCCGATGGTGGTCCGGATGGTCATCGTTGTCTCCGATCTGTTGGTGGGTGGGATGGTCACTGGTGCCCGAGCGCGGCGTCCACGAACGCTGTCGTGTCCTCGAGCGCGGCCGCGATCGTGTCGGCGTGCGAGACACCGGGCAGCGACCGGAAGCGGACGGGTTCCCCGGCCTCGACGAGGTCTGCTGCCCACGCAGCGGTCACCGCGTAGGGGACGTCGACGTCGGCCGTTCCGTGCGCGAGCAGTACAGGTCGGTCGAAGCCGGATTCCGGCATGGCGAGGTACGACCTGACGGCCGTCACGAGCGAGGGGTCCGAGGCGAGCGGCTGCTCGAAGAACGAACCGAGGGGGACGTCCTCGAGCGACGCGCTGAGTTCGGCGAGGCACTGTTCGCGGCCGAGTCGGAGCGCCTCGCGGCCGGTCTCACCGAGGACGGCGTCGAGCTGTGGCGCGACGAGGCGGATGCCGTTGAGCATGTACGTGACGTAGGCCGTGACGTGCGGGTCGACCGGCTCGGCGGGGTTGCCCGGGCCGAGCGGCAGGATGCTCTCGGCGATCCGCGCGGGTGTGCCGGTGCCGACCGTGCCGCGGAACGCCAGGTCAGGGCCCCCGAACGACGTGGCCCACCGACCGGCCGCGACCGCCGCTCCCGCTCCCTGGGAGTGACCGACCGAGACCCACGCGGAGGCCAGGTCGTCGTCCGGTGTCGGCGTCCGATCGGTGGTGTTGTGCGCGGCCGTCACCATGTCGACGACGTTGTGGGCCACCGAAGCTGCGTCGAGGTACGCGTGCTCTCCGGCGGTGCCCAGGCCGGCGTAGTCGCTCGCGGCGATCGCGTACCCTCGACCGAGCCAGTGCTCGAGGTACGCCACGTCGCGGTCCCGGTCGTAGGGGCCGCTGACCGACGGAGCGCAGGCGTCCGCGATGCCCTGCGTCCCGTGTGCCCAGGAGACCACCGGCCAACCGCCCGGTGGCGGCGAGCCCTCCGGGGTGTACACGAGGCCGCTGCTGAGTGCCGCGCGACCGTGGACGTCGGAGGTCAGGTACTCGATGCGCGTCGACGTCGCGGCGTTCGCCGGCACCCAGTCCGCTGCGAGCGGTACGGCGGACACGACGGCACCGCGCGGAATGCCGTCGTCGGCAGTCGGGGCGGTGGCACCCAGGCCGTGCGCGCTTGCCGGGGCGGCGGTCGCGAGCACGAGGGCTGTGGGGAGCGCGAAGGAGATGAAGGTCTTCGTTGACATGGTTGCAGTGAACCGGTAAAAAACTCAACATGTCAAGCATCACATTGGAGTGGTGCGGAGGAGGGAACGATGCGACAGACGACGAACAGGACCTTCGGGATGACCACGGCGAGCCTCGCAACGGCACTGGTGATCACCGCAACGGTCGGGATCGCGCCGGCGAGCGCCGCAACGGCGGAGGGCGGCCAGTGGGCGGTCCTCGGCGATTCCTACACGGCGGGTTTCTTCGCCGGGGAGCAGCTCGAGCCGGAGGACGGCTGCATGCGGACGAGTGGGTCCTACCCGGTCCTCGCGCACCGAGCGGCACGGCCCGACTTGGAGCTGGTCAACGTGTCGTGCGTCGCCGCCGAGACCAGCAACGTCTGGGACCCGCAGACGCCAGCCGGCGGTGGCGAGGCCGTCGCGCCGCAGATCGAGGCGCTCTCCGACCGGACGGAGGTGGTCACGATCGGCCTCGGCGGCAACTCGATGGGATTCGGCGAACTGCTCGAACGGTGCCTCGTCCTCGGGATCGGAGCCGTCGAGAAGCCCGGTGCGCCGTGCACCAGCGCCTACGGGGCGGACGTCGGCTCCGGGTCCATCGGGTCCGACCTGGAGGCCCGGCTCGCCGCGGTGGGCGAGGAGTACGGACGCATGCTCGCCGACGTCCGGCGGGCTGCTCCGAACGCTCAGGTCGTCGTGGTCGGGTACCCGCAGCTCGCCCCGGCGGACCCGCAGACCTGCACGTGGAAGTCCTCGACGCAGTTCTCGTTCACCACCCGCGCAGACCTGCCGTTCTTCCGGCTCGTCGAGGAACGGCTCAACACCTTGCAGTCAGCGCTCGCCGTGGTGCACGGCGCCGAGTACGTCGACCTCGCGTCCGCCAACGAGGGTGAGGACGTCTGTGCCGACCCGGCGACACGGTGGATCGAGGGCCTCCAGGGGGCTGACGGATCGAACACGCTGGTGCACCCGAACGAGCGTGGACACGCAGCGGCAGCCGAGCTCGTGGCGGCCGCGGTGCGCGACTGAGCCGTGCACCCGCGGGCGCGGTGCCCCCGCTCCCGCGGGTGCGGCCACGTGCGCCGGAACGCGATCGTGCCGACGCGCCTCAGGGCTTGCGGCCGACGGCGAAGACCCGGCGGAACGGGTACACCGTGCCGTGGGTGCTCGCCGGGTACGCCTCGCGCAGGGCGGCGGCGTAGCGAGCCTCGTACGCCGCCGTCAGTTCGCCGGACGGGTCAGCGGCATCGAGCGCCTGCAGCGCCGGACGGAGCCCGGTCCCGCGCACCCAGGCCAAGACCGGGTCCTCGCCGGGCAGGAGCTGCGCGTACGTGGTCTCCCACGCGCGTGCCTCGAACCCGCCGTCGAGCATGATGCCGAGGTAGCCCGCGGGGTCGAGCACCGGGTCCGCGCGGAGCACCCCGTCGAGCGCGGAGGCCCACGGGCCGTCGGCGGCGACGGACCGCATGAGCGCGTGCGACGGCGACCCGAAGTTGCCCGGCACCTGCATCGCGAACCACGACCCTGACGGCATCGCGTCGAGCCACCGGGGCAGCACGGACGCGTGCGACGGCACCCACTGCAGCGCCGCGTTCGTCACGACGACGTCGTCCGTGGGGCCAGGCGTCCAGTCCTCGATCGAGCCCAGCTCGAACGACAACCCCGCGCCGCCCGGTGCCGACGCGAGCATCTCCGCCGAGCTGTCGATCCCGACCACCGACGCGGAGGGCCACCGCGCTGCCAACGTGGCGGTGAGGGTCCCGGGACCGCAGCCGAGGTCGACGACGCGACGTGGAGCCTCCAGGCCGACCTGGGCGACCAGATCGTGGAACGGACGCGACCGCTCGTCGCTGAAGGCCGCGTAGCGGGCCGGGTCCCACTGCACGACTACATCTCGACTTCGATGGGCTCCGTGCGGACGAGTTCGTGCACGCCGGAGATGACCTCGCTCGGGCGGAACGGGTAGCGGTCGATCTCGGCCTGGTCGCTGATGCCGGTCATCACGAGGACGGTGTGGAGCCCGGCCTCGATGCCGGCCTGGACGTCGGTGTCCATCCGGTCGCCGATCATGCCGGTGTTCTCGGAGTGCGCGCCGATCCGGTTCATCGCCGAGCGGAACATCATCGGGTTCGGCTTGCCGACCACGTACGGCTGCTTGCCGGTGGCCTTCTCGATCATCGCGGCGATCGCTCCCGTCGCGGGCAGCACGCCCTCGGCGCTCGGGCCGGTCGCGTCCGGGTTGGTGACGATGAAGCGAGCACCATCGCGGATGAGGCGGACGGCCTTGGTGATCGCCTCGAACGAGTAGTTCCGGGTCTCGCCGACGACGACGTAGTCGGGTGCGGTCTCGGTCATGATGAAGCCGGCCTCGTGCAGCGCCGTGGTCATGCCCGCTTCGCCGATCACGAACGCGGAGCCGCCCGGCATCTGGGACTTGCAGAAGTCCGCCGTGGCGAGTGCGCTCGTCCAGATACGGTCCTCGGGCACGTCGATGCCGGACCACCGGAGGCGGGCGCTGAGGTCGCGCGGGGTGAAGATCGAGTTGTTCGTCAGGACGAGGAACTCCGTGCCCTCGTCGAGCCACTGCTGGATCAGCTCGGGCGCCCCGGGGAGCGCCTGGTTCTCGTGCACGAGCACGCCGTCCATGTCGGTCAGCCAGCACTCGACCTCGTCGCGGGTTGCCATGGTCCTCACCCTACTGGGCGGCGGTGACGGCCCGGCTCGGCGCTGGCCATGAGAAGGCCGGGAGGCACGGATCGGCTCTTGCGCGCCGGTCACGGACCCGAGATGGTCGAGACACCGAACGCCGGTCGGCTTTGCCCTAGGCTTTTCGGGACACGTACTGAAACAAGGAGATCCACCGTGCTCGTCGAACCCGGAACCCCGACCGTCACACCCCGGCCCGCTGCGGCGCCGGAGCAGGCCGAGGTGACCCCGCGACGACGCCGTGGCCGTCCCAACGTGCTCAGCCGCGAGCAGGTGATCGACGCCGCCACCGCCATCGCGAACGAGGACGGCCTCGACCGGCTGTCGTTCCGTGCGCTCGGTGTCCGGCTCGGCGTCGCACCGATGACCGTGCACCGGACCATCGGCGGCCTCGACGACCTGCACGCCGAACTCGTGCGGCGCACCGTCGACGAGTTCACCGCGACGTTCGTGTGGCCGGACGAGTGGCACGCCGTGGTGCGGGTCTTCGCGACGACGTTCCGCGACCTCATGCTGACGCACCCCCTCGTGCTCGAGTCGCACAGCCGCCGGGGCGCCCTGGTGTCGACCGAGTCCGACGCCGTCGTGGCGAAGGTCGTCGGTGCGCTCCGGTCCGCCGGCCTGTCCGACGCCGAGGCGATGTACGCGTTCTTCGTCGTGTACGACTTCGTGGTCGGGCACACCGGTGTGCAGGTGGGCCGGGGCTCGGCCGAGGCCGGGCGTCCGGAGCGGCACGCGCTCGTGGGGGAGCTCCTCGGCGAGCACTCGTACGACGCCCGGTTCGCGCTGGGTCTCGACGTGCTCATCGCGGGGATCGAGTCCCGCGTCCGCTGACGGGTCGTGCCAGCCGGTCGTGCCGACCCTCGCACGGTGCGACGGTGCGCGTGGCGGGCGCGCCGTACGCTGGGGACGTGACCCAGCGCCTCCCGACCGATCCCGGTGACGCGCCGGAGCCGCAGCCCACGCACGAGGCGACCACCCACGGGGTGGGGCCGCACCCCGAGCCGTGGCCGGACGACCCGAGGCTCGACCCGGAGTTGCTGGCGAACGGGGACACCCGCAACGTCGTCGACCGGTTCCGGTACTGGTCGATGGACGCGATCGTCGCCGAGCTCGACACGCACCGGCACGCGTTCGACGTGGCGATCGAGAACTGGCAGCACGACCTCAACATCGGGTCGATCGTCCGGAGTGCCAACGCGTTCCTCGCGGGGACGGTGCACATCATCGGGCGCCGACGGTGGAACAAGCGCGGTGCGATGGTCACCGACCGGTACCAGCACGTGCGGTACCACCCCGACGTGTCGTCGTTCCTCGAGGCGATGCGTGCGGAGGGTCGCCCGGTGATCGCGATCGACAACACCCCCGGGGCGTCACGCATCGAGACGGCGCCGATCCCGGAGCGGTGCGTGTTCCTGTTCGGGCAGGAGGGGCCCGGGCTCACGGACGAGGCCGTCGCCGGAGCGGACGGGCACCTCGAGATCACGCAGTTCGGGTCGACGCGGAGCATCAACGCCTCGGCTGCCGCGGCGATCGTGATGCACAGCTGGGTCGTCCAGCACGCCGAGCTGCCCTGACCCGTCGGCGGCGCGCCCGGGCTGTCCCCCGAACGGGGTGAACCGCAGGGTGAAAAACACTCGTTTGGACAACGCCTGTCCACAACACGACAGATGATCGACAGGACGACCTGTGAGGCGGTCGTCACATCCCTGATCCCACCCGGCAGCGTGGACCCGACCACTCCCAAGGGTCTGTTCGTCGTGCCCGGAAGGTCACTGCTTGCTGCTCGCACCCCGTCCCCGCCACCGCGCGGAGACCATCGCTCGTCCCCGTTGGTTCCGTGGGATCGCGATGGCGCTCGCCGTGCTCATCCCCACCGCCGGCGTCGCGCTCGGCACCGAGGGGGTCGCCCAGGCCGCCGTCGTGCAGTGGGGCACCGGCTCGGACCAGTCGCCGAACTACCAGGCGACCGTCAACGGCGACTTCACGATGACGGGCAACGGCGTGCTCGCCTGCACCGGCTCGGCGCTCACCGCGACGAACACCAGCGGCAGCTGCACGGACCTGCACGCGAACAACCCCGGCACGGGCGTCACCACGTCGTACAACGACTACTTCAAGATGGTGAACTCGAACACCGCCTCCGGCTTCACCACGAACTCGTCGACCGGGGCGCTGACGATCCCGGCCGGCGCCACGGTCGCGAAGGCCTACCTCGACTGGAGCGCCAACACGGGCGTGTTCACCGGCGCGGGCAACGTGACCTGCTCGGGCAACTCGGCGAACGGCTCACAGTGGTACGCCACCCGGCCGGACGCCGCCGCCGGCTACCGGACCCAGGGCGTCCAGTTCAAGGTCGGCTCCGGCGCGATCCAGACCGTCGCCCCGCAGGCCCTGCTCGAGGACCCGTCGTCCCAGGCGAGTGCCCTGTACTACTCGGCCTCCGCCGACGTCACGAGTGCGTTCGCGAACGCCACCACCGGGTCGGCGCTGAACATCAGCGCCGGCAACATCTGGGCCGCGGTCGGCGCCGGCTGCTACGCGGGCTGGTCGCTCACGGTCGTCTACGACTACGGCAAGTACATCCCGGGCAACGCCGCGAGCGCACCGCACCGGGTCATCTACTACCAGGGCCACGTGCGCGAGGCCGCGTCGGACAGCCCGCTCACCGTCAACTTCACCGGGTTCTCGGCACTGCAGGCCGGTGTGAAGTTCGGCTACACGCTGTACGAGGGCGACCGGGGCATCACCGGCGACTACATGCGGTACACCCCGCAGGGCGGCAGTCCCACCGAGGTGCTCAACACGAAGAACGCCTCCGGCAACATCGGCGTCGGGCAGGCGGACGGCTCGGTGCGGTACACGCAGACGAGCGACACGTCGACGTTCACGAACCAGAGCGTCGACGTGCACACCCAGACCCTGAGCGGCGTCGACAAGGGCGACACGTCGATGACGCTCACGGTCGGCACGAGCGGTGACTCCTACCTGCTGCAGAACGCCGTGCTGTCCGTGCCGACGGCGGCGCTCAGCGTGGTGAAGACCCTGGACGGCTCCGCGAACGACCAGTACCGGACCGCGACCGAGAACACGGCGTTCACGATCACCGTGACGAACAACGGTTCGGTGTCGCTGTCGAACATCCAGCTGACGTTCCCGGACACGGAGACCTGCACGCCGTCGACGACGATCGCCGGGCCACTGGCCTCCGGAGCGACCGCCACCGTCCGGTGCACTGGTCCGCCGCCCACCGCGGCGTCCACCACGAGCTCGGTGACCGCGACCGGCCAGGTCACCAGCGACCCGACGATCACCGTCACCGACACCAACGCGACGAACACGTACCTGTCGTCGCTCGCACTGACGAAGACCTCCGCCCTCGCCTCCGGTGCGACCGGCAAGGCGGGCGACACCGTGAACTACACGTTCACCGCCACGAACAACGGCACCTCCCCGCTCACCGGCGTCGCGATCACCGACCCGCTGTCCGGGCTCTCCGCACTCACCTACGGCACCTGGCCGTCCGGCACGAGCGGCACGCTCCAGCCCGGCCAGGCCGTCACGGCCACCGCGACCTACACGCTGACGCAGACCGACGTCGACGCCGGGTCCGTCGCGAACACCGCCACCGTCACCGGCACCGACCCGGACGGCGGCCCGAAGCCCAGCGCGACCGCGTCCCGCACCCAGCCGCTGACGGCCGCGAACGCCCTCACCCTGACGAAGGCCGGCGCCCTGGCCTCCGGCAGCACCGGCCGGGTCGGCGACACCGTGAACTGGACCTTCCGCCTGACGAACTCCGGCGCGCAGACCATCACCGGGGCCGCGATCACCGACCAGCTCGCTGGCGTCTCGGCCATCACCTACGGCACCTGGCCGTCGGGCACCACCGGTCGGCTCGCCCCCGGCCAGACCGTCACCGCGACCGCCACCTCGACGCTCACCCAGGCGCAGGTCGACGCCGGCACGCTGACGAACACCGCCACCGCCGCCGGACGGAGCGCCACCGGCAGCACCGTCACGGCGCCCACCGCCACGGCCACCGTCGCGGTCCCCGCCGCCAACGCGCTCGTCCTGACGAAGAGCGGCGCCGTCGCCGCCGGGTCCACGGGCAAGGCCGGCGACACCGTGAACTGGTCGTTCACCCTGCGCAACACCGGCAACCAGACCGTGACCACCGCGTCGATCACCGACCGGCTCACCGGTGTCTCCGCGCTGACCTACGGCACCTGGCCGTCCGGCACGAGCGGCACGCTCGCGCCGGGGCAGGCCGTGACCGCCACCGCGACCTACGCCCTCACCCAGACCGACGTCGACGCGGGCAGCGTCGTGAACACCGCCGGAGCCGCAGCACGGGGCGCCACCGGCGGCACCGTCACCGCGCCGGACGCGACGGCGACCGTGGCGGTGACCGATGCCTCCAGTCTGACCGTCGTCAAGGAGGGGAGCCTGGCGTCCGGCGCGACCGGGCGGGCCGGGGACACCGTCAACTGGACCTTCACCGTCACGAACGCGGGCAACCGCACCCTCACCGGCGTGACCATCGCCGACCCGCTCGCCGGGATCTCAGCGATCACGTACGGCAGCTGGGCCTCCGGCACGACCGGCAAGCTCGCGCCGGGCCAGTCCGTCACCGCGACCGCCACCTCGACGCTCACGCAGGCGCAGGTGAACGCCGGGTCGATCACGAACACGGCGACCGCGAACGGCACGAACCCGTCCGGTACCGCCGTGACGAGCGGGCAGACCTCGAAGACCGTCAACATCGCGGCCGCGCAGAAGATCGCGCTGACGAAGACCGGCGCGCTCGCGACCGGTGCCACCGGCAAGGTCGGCGACACCGTGAACTGGCAGTTCAGCGCCACGAACACCGGCAACACCACGCTGTACGGCGTCGCGATCGCCGACGGGCTGAGCGGGATCTCCGCGCTGACGTACAGCTGGCCGGGGACCACCGGGCAGCTCGACCCGAACCAGACCGTCACCGCGACGGCGACGTACACCCTCACCCAGGCCGACGTCGACGCCGGCAGCGTGGTGAACACGGCGACCGGTGCGGGCAACACCCGTGCCGACGGCTCCGGCCAGCCCGCGTCGTCGACGGCCTCCGCCACCGTCGCGGTGTCCCGCGCACCCGGCATCGCGATCGCCAAGACCGGCGCGCTGGCGTCCGGGGCGACCGGTGCCGTCGGGGACACCGTGAACTACACGTTCACGGTCCGGAACTCCGGCAACACCACCCTCACCGGCGTGACCGTCGCCGACCCGCTCACCGGGCTGTCGACGATCACGTACGCGTGGCCGGGCACCGCCGGGCGGCTCACCCCCGGCCAGAGCGCCTCGGGGACGGCGACCTACAAGCTGACCCAGAAGGACGTCGACGCCGGGTTCGTCCAGAACACCGCGACGGCGACCGGCACCGCGCCGAACGGCAGCACCGCGACGAACGCCGCCACCGCGCGGACGACCGTGCCCGCGACGCCGGGGATCGCCGTGTCGAAGACCGGCGCACTCGCGTCGGGAGCGACCGGTCGTGCCGGTGACACCGTGAACTACACCTTCACGGCGCGCAACACCGGCAACCAGACCCTCACCGCCGTGAGCATCGGCGACGCGCTCGCCGGCGTCTCCACGCCGGCGTACGGCACGTGGCCGTCCGGCACCGCGGGCACCCTCGCCCCGGGCCAGACCGTCACGGCCACCGCGACCTACACGCTGACCCAGGCCGACGTCGACGCCGGCAGCGTGGTGAACACGGCGCGCGCCACCGCGACGACGCCCGCGCAGGGGTCCGTCTCGGCGACCAGTCCGAACACCCTGCCCGTGCCGTCGTCCGGCGCCCTGACGTTCACGAAGACGGGTGCCGTGGCGGGGTCGGGTTCACCGGCGGCCGGCGGCACCGTGAACTGGACGTTCAGCGCCCGGAACACCGGCAACGTCACGCTCACGGGCGTCGCGATCACCGACCAGCTCGCCGGCCTGTCGGCGATCACGTACTCGTGGCCGGGGACGACGGGCCGCCTGGCACCGGGGCAGACCGTCACGGCCACCGCGACCTCGACGCTGACCCAGGCGCAGGTGGACGCCGGGACCGTCCGGAACACCGCGACCATCGCGGGGACCACGCCGGGCAACACCGTCGTGTCGCAGGCGACCGCGGCGTCGGTGTCCGTGGACCGGACCGTCGCGATCAGCGTCGCGAAGTCCGGTGCACTCGACGCCGGGTCGACGGGCACCGCGGGCGACCGCACCACCTGGACCCTGCGCATCACGAACACCGGGACGACCACCCTGACCGCGGTCGGGGCCACGGACTCGCTCGCCGGGCTGTCCGGGCTGACGTACTCGTGGCCGGGAGCCGCCGGCACACTGGCCCCGGGGCAGACCGCCACCGCGACGGCGACCGGCACCGTGTCCCAGACCGACCTCGACGCCGGGTCGGTGACGAACACCGCGACGGCGACCGGTTCCGGGCCGTCTGGTACCTCGACCGCCACGGCGCAGGGCTCCGGCACGATCCCGCTCACCGGGTCGCCGGCGCTCGGGTTCACCAAGTCGGTCGCGACGGGCACCGGGTACACCGGCCGCGCGGGCGACACGCTGGACTACACGTTCCGCGCCACGAACTCCGGCAACCAGACCCTGACCGGCGTCACGATCACCGACCCGCACGCGGGGCTCGGGACGCTGACGTACACGTGGCCCGGTGCCGCCGGACGACTCGCACCGGGGCAGTCCGTCACGGCGACCGCCTCGTACACGGTGACCCAGGCCGACGTCGACGCCGGCACCGTGGCGAACCGTGCGACCGTGTCCGGTACCACGCCGCAGGGGACCGCTGTGTCCACCCCCGCGACCGCCACGCAGACGATCGCGCCGGCGCCGGGCATCGCGGTGTCGAAGAGCGCCGTCGTCGGTGGGACCGGAGCCGCGGGTGACACCGTCACGTACCGCTTCGACGTCGCGAACACCGGCACCACCACGCTCACGGGCGTCGGCGTGAGCGACCAGCTCGCCGGCCTGTCCGGGATCACGTTCGGCACGTGGCCGTCCGGCACCACCGGCACCCTCGCGCCGGGCCAGACCGTCCGCGGGACGGCGACCTACGCCGTCACCCAGTCGGACATCGACGCGGGCAGCATCGTGAACACCGCGACGTCGACGGCCACGACCCCCACCGGCGGCACCGTCCGGGCGACCGGCGCGGCCACGGTCACCCCGGCCTCCGGCGCACCGGCGATCTCGCTCGCGAAGACCGAACGTCTCGCCACGAGCGCCACCGGCATCGCGGGCGACACCGTCCGGCTCGGGTACACGATCACGAACAGCGGCAACCAGACCCTGACGAACGTGACGCTCACCGACGAGCAGTCCGGGCACTCCGCGTTCACCTACGGGACCTGGCCGTCCGGCACCGCGGGGACCCTCGGCGTCGGGCAGTCCGTCACCGTCACCGCGACCTACACGCTCACCCAGGCCGACGTCGACGGCGGCACCGTCTCGAGCGACGCCGCCACGACCGGCGTCTCGCCTGGTGGCACCACCGTCCGGGCGACCGACACCGGCTCGGTGAGCACGAAGCGCACCCCGGCGGTGTCCCTCACCGAGACCGGGTCCGTCACGAGCGGTTCCGGCGGCGTCGGCTCCGTCGTCACGTGGACGTACCAGGCGAAGAACACCGGCACCGTCACGCTGACGATCCCCGAGGTCGTGCACGCCCTCGGCGGCACGGTGACGTACGCGTGGCCGAACGCGCCGAACACCCTCGCACCCGGCCAGACCGTCACCGCGACCACCACCTCCACCGTCACCCAGGCCGACGTCGACGCCGGCGCCCTGGTCGACACCTCCTCGGTCACCGGCACCGCACCGACCGGTACCGACCCGGCCACCGTGTCCGCCACCGCGGCCGCGACCGTCCCCACCTCGAGCGCGGCACCGGGGCTCGCCGTCACGAAGGCCGAGACCTTCGACGCCGACGGCTCGAAGACCCGTGCAGCGACCGCGGGCGACCAGGTCGACATGCGCTACGTCGTCACGAACACCGGCAACGTGACCCTCACCGTCGTCGGCGTGCAGGACGCCCAGCGCGGGATCTCGAGCGTCGTCTTCGCCGACGGTGACACCACCATCACCCTCGCGCCCGGCCGTTCCGCGACCGCCACCGCGACGTACACGCTCAGCCAGTCCGACGTCGACGCCGGCGGCATCCGCTCCGCGGCGACCGCGTTCGGCACCACCCCGGCCGGCACCCGCGTCACCGCGACCGCCACCGACGGCGTCACGATCACGCCGACCCCGGCCGTGACACTGACGAAGACCGCCCGCTACGGCCAGTCCGCCGACGGCGCCGTGCAGAGCGGCCGGGTCGGCGACACCGTCGTGTTCTCGTTCCTCGCGACGAACACCGGCTCCGTCACCCTGAGCGGCCTCGCCCTGCGCGACCAGCTCATCGGCCTCGGCACCTCGACCCCGGTCGCCGACGCGGCGGCCGCCGGGCAGCTCCGCGACCTCGAGTGGTCCGGCGGCACGGCCGGCTCCCTCGCCCCCGGTGAACGACTCCGCGCCACCGCGCGGTACACCGTGACGCAGGCCGACGTCGACGCCGGCGCGATCACGAACACGGCGACGGTCACCGGCACCACGCCCGCCGGCGCCACCACGAGCCGCGACGCGACCGTCACGATCGCCACCGACGCCGACAACACCGCGGCGATCGGCATCGTCAAGGACGCGTCCGTCCGGGACACCGGCAGCGCGCCCAAGCCGGGTGACCCGGTGGACCTCCGGTACACGGTCACGAACACGGGCGACTTCACCCTGACCGGTGTGGGCGTCACCGATGCCGGCGCAGGCGCCGTCACGTACGGCACCTGGCCGTCCGGGACCACCGGCACGCTCACCCCGGGCCAGACCGTCACCGCCACCGCCGTGCACGCCCTGACCCAGGCGGACATCGACGCCGGGTACGTCACCAGCCCGGCGACGACCCGCGGCGCCCCGTCCAACGGCGGTGCGGTCGTCACGGCGACGAGCTACCGAACGGTCCCCGTCACGCAGGTGAACACCTTCGACTTCACGAAGTCCGGCGTGCCCACGGGCAGCAGCGCGGGCGTCGGCGACGACCTCCGGTTCACCCTCACCGCGCGGAACACCGGCAACACCACCCTCGACCTGCTGCAGATGACCGACCAGCTGCAGGGCGTCGGTGTGCTGTCGTACACGTGGCCGGACCCGTCCCGCCCCGGCGTCGTCGCGCCCGGCGAGATCGCCACCGCCACGGCGGCGTACACGATCAGCCAGGCGGACGTGGACTCCGGCAGCGTCGTGAACACCGCGAACGCCGTCGCCAGCCCGCCGGCCGGAGCCGCGATCACGAAGACCGCCACGAGCACCACCGCGGTCGATGCGAGCGCCCCGACGATCACGCTCGACAAGACCGAGGCCGTCGCCGACGGGTCCGCCGGGGTCGCCGGCGACACCGTGCGGTTCGGGTACACGATCACGAACACCGGCACGACGACACTGACGGGCGTCGGACTGACCGACGAGCAGCAGGGGCTGTCCGGCATCACGTTCGGCGCCTGGCCCTCGGGCACCACCGGCACGCTCGCCCCAGGGCAGTCGGTCACCGCGACCGCGAGCTACCGGCTCACCCAGGCGGACGTCGACCGTGCCGCGGCGGACACCGACGACCACGTCGCGCTGTCCAGCGGCGCCACCACCACCGCGACCGACCGACGGAGCGGTGCGGCGGTCTCGGCGACCGACGACGGCCGCGTCGTGCTCGACCCGACCTCGGCCGTGTCGACGCGCAAGACGGCCGCGGTCGTCGGCGCCGGTGACATCGGTGCGGTGCGGGTCGGCGACGTCGTCCGGTACACCGTCACCGCGACGAACACCGGGCAGACCACCCTCACAAGCGTGACGGTCGACGACCCGCTCGCCGGGCTCGGCACCCCCACCACGACGTGGCCGAACACCACCGCGGGCACGCTGTCGCCCGGCCAGGCGGTCGTCGTCACGGCGGACCGCACGGTCACGCAGGACGACGTGGACGCCGGGTCGATCGCGAACACCGCGACCACGACCGGCACCACCCCCGCTGGCACGACCGTGTCCGGTTCGGGGACACGCACCGTCGTCACGACGACCGGTGCACCGGGCATCGGGATCCAGAAGACCGAGACGAACCGGGGCGACGGCGCCGCGGGCGACACCGTCGACCTGACGTTCACGGTCACGAACACCGGCGACGTCACGCTCACCGGCGTCGGGGTCACCGACTCGCAGCAGGGTGTCTCGGCGGTCCGCTTCGACGCCTGGCCCGGTGGCACGGCCGGACGCCTCGCGCCGGGGCAGTCCGTCGTCGCCCACGCCACGTACACGCTCACGCAGCAGGACGTCGACCGCGGCAGCATCGCGAGCACGGCGACGACCACCGGCACCCCGCCCCGCGGCGCCGACGTCGCCGCGTCCGACGACGGCGGCGTGACCGTCGCGACGCGCGGCGCCCTGTCGATCGACAAGACGGGCAGCCTCGGCGGCTCGACCGGGGCCGTCGGCGACACCGTCCGCTACACGTTCCGCGTCGCCAACACCGGCAACGTCACCGTCACCGGGGTCGCCGTCTCCGACGTCCTCGCCGGGGTGTCCGACGTCGAGGTCGCCGACTGGCCGGCCGCCGCCGGACGCCTGGCCCCCGGGCAGGCCGTCACCGGCACGGCGACGTACCGCGTCACCCAGGCCGACGTCGACGCCGGCAGCGTGCTGAACGACGCCACCGTCACCGGCAGCACGCCCACGGGTGACTCCGTCACGGCGTCCGACGCCGCGACCGTCGCGCTCGCCACGGCCGTCCCCGGCATCCGGCTCGACAAGACCGAGCAGCTCGGCGCCGGTGCGACCGGCGTCGCGGGCGACACCGTGCGGTTCGGGTACAC
Organism: Curtobacterium pusillum; assembly: GCF_007673235.1. GTDB lineage: Bacteria > Actinomycetota > Actinomycetes > Actinomycetales > Microbacteriaceae > Curtobacterium > Curtobacterium pusillum_C. The sequence continues at coordinate 352,632 of NZ_VDZH01000005.1, read as the reverse complement.
GATCACGAACACCGGCACGGCGACGCTGTCCGCCGTCGAGCTCGCGGACGCACAGGCGGGGCTGTCGGACATCGCTTTCGGCACCTGGCCGACCGCCGTCGGCACCCTGGCCCCGGGACAGTCCGTGACAGCCACTGCGTCCTACACGCTGACCCAGGCGGACGTGGACCGCGGCAGCGTCGCGAGCACCGCGACCACCACGGGCACCGGTCCGACCGGCAACCGCGTCGGCGACACCGCGCAGGGCTCGGTCGCGCTGACCGCAGCGGCCGGCGTCGGCGTCACCAAGCGCGCCGCGTACGTCGACGGCGGCACGGGGCGCGTCGGCGACACCGTCCACTACACCTTCACCGTCACGAACACCGGCCAGGTCACCCTCGGCTCGGCGCGCGTCACGGACCGCCTCACCGGACTCGGCACCATCACGGTGGCGGCCGGCCCGAACGGCGACGGCTCGCTCGCACCGGGACAGTCCCTCACCGCGACGGCCGGGTACACGGTCACGCAGGCCGACGTCGACGCCGGCGCGATCGTCAACCAGGCGACCGTCGCGGCGACACCGGCCCGAGGTGCGGACGTCACGGCGTCCGACAGCGCCACGATCAGGACGGACGACGGTGCGCCGGCCATCGCCCTGACGAAGACCGAGCAGCTCGCCGCGACCGGTACGCCCGCCGTCGGGGACACGGTCCGGCTCGGCTACACGATCACGAACACCGGGAACCAGACGCTCCGGAGTGTCGTGGTCGCGGACGCCCAGACCGGCGCGAGCGCCGTCACGTACGGCACGTGGCCGGGCACCGCGGGCACGCTCGCTCCGGGACAGTCCGTCACGGCCACCGCGACGTACGCGCTCACCCAGGCGGACCTCGACGCGGGTCGCGTCGCCAGTGCCGCCACCGCCACCGGCACGGCACCGACGGGAGGCACGGTGCGCGACACCGACACCGCCGGCGTCGACCTCGCTCAGGCTCCGGAGCTCACCCTGCTCAAGCAGGGTCGGCTCGCGCCCGGTGCGACCGGGTCCGCGGGCGAGGGCATCCGCTACACCTTCACCGCCACGAACACCGGCAACGTGACCGTCACGCTGCTCGACCTGATCGACCGCATGCCCGGCCTCAGCGACCCGACCGTCGACGAGTGGCCGGGAGCGGTCGGCGTGCTCGCCCCGGGGCAGACCGTCACCGCCTCGGCGACGTACACGATCACGCAGTCGGACGTCGACGCCGGCGCGGTCACCAACACCGCGACCGTCGTGGGGCGTGCGCCCGACGGCTCCGACGTGACCGGGACCGACGGCACCACCGTCGAGACCGCCGCGTCCGGCCCGCGCATCGGCGTGGTCAAGACCGCGACGCTCGCGAGCGGCTCCACGGGTGTTGCCGGCGACCGCGTCGAGTACACCTACGCGATCACGAACACCGGCAACGTCACGCTGACCGGCGTCACCGCCCGCGACGACCAGACCGACGTGTCCACCGTCGTGTACGGGACCTGGCCGGGCACCACCGGGCGCCTGGCACCGGGGGAGACCGTCACCGCGACGGCATCCCACGTGCTCACCCAGGCCGAGGTCGACCGTGGCACCCTGACGAGCACCGTCACGGCCACGGGGAACGCCCCCGGCGGCACGGGTGTCAGCGACGCCGACACCCGCTCGGTGACCATCGCCCCGTCGCCCTCGATCACGCTGTCGAAGACCGCCGCGTACACCGACGGCGGCACCGGACGGGTCGGCGACACCGTGCGCTACTCGTTCCGCGCGCAGAACACCGGCACCGTCACCCTCACCGGGATCACGGCGTCCGACCGGCTCGCCGGGCTCTCCGCGATCGACGCCGACTGGCCGGGCACCGCGGGCACGCTCGCCCCGGGGGCCGTCGTGACCGCGACGGCGACGTACACGGTCACCCAGGCCGACGTCGACGCCGGCAGCATCGTCAACCAGGCGACCGTCGTCGGCAACCCGCCGACCGGAGCGCCGGTGACCGCGACCGACGGCGCGACGATCCGCACGGCGGACCCGTCCGACGCGATCGCGCTCGTGAAGGACGAGCGCGTGACCTCGGGCACGGGCGTCGCGGGCGACACCGTCACGCTGACGTTCACCGTCTCGAACCCCGGGAACCGCACGCTCACCGGCGTCACGCTCGACGACGACCAGGCGCGCCTCGGCACCGTCACCTACGGCACCTGGCCCGGTACGGTCGGCACGCTCGCGCCCGGGCAGTCCGTCACTGCGACCGCCACGTACACGCTCACACAGGCGGACGTCGACCGGGGCTCGATCGCGAGCACCGCCACGACGACGGCGACCGTCCCGTCGGGCGAGGTCGTCACCGCCACGGCGGACGGCGGCGTGGACACCGTCCGCACCGGCTCGTGGACGTTCGACAAGACCGGCGTGCTGGCCGACGGCGCACAGGGCGACCTGGGCGACCGCATCGACTGGACGTACCGGGTGACGAACACCGGCACCGTCACGCTCACCGACGTCGCGGTCGCGGACGCCCTGCCCGGGGTCTCCGCACCCGTCGTCGGGACGTGGCCGAACGGCACCGCCGGGAAGCTCCTGCCCGGGCAGTCGGTGACCGCGACGGCACGCTCGACCGTCGCGCAGTCGGACGTCGACGCCGGCAGTGTCGTGAACACCGCGACCGCCGACGCCACCGTGCCGACCGGTGTGACCGACCCCGGACCGCAGCGGGACAGTGCGACGGTCGCGCTGCGTGCCTCGACCCAGCAGATCGCCGTCACGAAGACCGCGAGCCTGACCGACGGCGCGACCGGGAAGGCCGGTGACACGGTCGACTTCGGGTACGTCGTGACGAACACCGGCACGTCGACCATCCGCGGTGTGACACTCGCCGACGCGCAGACCGGCACGTCCGCAGTCACGATCGCCTGGCCGGGGACCACCGGGGTGCTCGCGCCCGGGGAGTCCGCACGCGCCTCCGCGACCTACGTGCTCACGCAGGCCGACGTCGACGAGGGAACCCAGGCCTCCCGGGTCACCGCGACCGGCACCGCACCCGGTGGCGCGACCGTCGACGCTGCCGACACCGCGACCGTCACCATCCCGGCGCGACCGGCCCTGCAGCTCACCGAGCAGGGTGCGCTCGCACCCGGCGCGACCGGCGCCGTCGGCGACACCGTGCAGTGGACGTACACCGTGACGAACTCCGGCACCGTGTCCCTCGACCAGGCCGCGATCGCCCAGCAGCTGGCAGGCTCCGGCGACGTGGTGTTCGGCACCTGGCCGGGCGCCCCCGGCGTGCTCGCCCCCGGGCAGACGGTCACCGCGACGGCGACCTCGACGATCACCCAGGCGCAGTTCGACGCTGGCCGCGTCACCAACCCGGCCACCGCGTCCGGTACCGCTCCGGACGGCGCCGTCGTCACCGCCGACGCCACCGCGACGGTCGAGACCGGTCCCGCCGACACCCGCATCGGGATCACGAAGACCGCTGCGCTGCCGGACGGCGACACCGCGCCGCGGGCCGGCGACGTCGTGACGTTCACCTACCGGGTGACGAACAGCGGCACGTCGACGCTCTTCGGCGTCACGGTCACCGACGCGCAGGACGGCGTGGGCACCGTGTCGTACGACTGGCCCGGGACCGCGGGCGTGCTCGCACCGGGCCAGGTCGTCACCGCGACCGCGACGTACACGCTCACCCAGGTGGACGTCGACCGCGGGAGCCTCGGCAGCACCGCGACCACGACGGGCACCCCGCCGAACGGCCCCGACGTCACCGCCGACGCGGACGCGACGCTCGTGCTGCCCGGCGCCCCGGCGCTCACCGTCACCAAGGACGGCGTGCTCGCCGACGGTGCGGCCGGTTCCGTCGGGGACACCGTCGACTACCGCGTGACGATCCGGAACACCGGCACCACCACCCTGCGCGACGTCGCCGCGAGCGACCCGCTGCCGGGGCTCGGCGCGCTGACGTTCCCCGACGCGTTCGACGGCACGCTCGCCCCCGGGGCCGACGTCGTCGCCACCGCGGCGTACACGGTCACGCAGGACGACGTCGACGCCGGCAGCGTCGTGAACACCGCGACGGCGACCGCCAACCCGCCGACGGGCGGGCCGGTCTCGGCCGAGGGCAGCGCCACCGTGACGCTCGCCGCGGCCGACGCGGGCATCGACATCGTGAAGACCCAGCGCCTCGCCGACGGTGCCACGGGACGCGCGGGCGACCAGGTCGCCTTCACGTTCACGATCACCAACACCGGTGCCACGACGCTCCGCGGGGTCACCGTCGCCGACGGGCAGCCCGGCCTCGGCGCGATCTCGGTCGACTGGCCCGCCGGGTCCGGAGTCCTCCGGCCCGGGCAGACCGCCACGGCGACGGCGACCTACACGCTGACCCAGCAGGACGTCGACCGTGGTTCGGTCTCGAGCACGGCGACCACGACCGGCACGAGCCCGACCGGGGCGACCGTGCGGGCCTCGGACGACGGCTCGACGACCGTCACCGGGACCCCCGGTCTCACCGTCACGAAGTCCGGCGCACCCGCGTCCGGCACGACCGCGGGCCGCGGCACCGAGCTCCGCTGGACGATCGACGTCCGGAACAGCGGCACCGTCACGCTCACCGGGGTCGCGGTGACCGACGACCTCGCCGGCTTCCGGACCACCGACACGGCGTGGCCGGGCGCTTCGGGCACCCTGGCGCCGGGCGAGACCGCGCGGGTCACGGGCACGAGCACCGTCGGCCAGGCGGATGTCGACGCCGGCGGGGTCGTGAACACCGCGCGGGCGACCGGCACGGCACCGGACGGTGTCGTGGTGGACGGCGGCGGCGCAGCGACGGTCCCGACGGACACCGCGTCGACCGGCATCTCGATCGTGAAGACCGCGTCCCTGGCACCGGGAGCGACCGGCGCCGCGGGCGACACCGTCCAGTACCACTACGTCGTCACGAACGGCGGCGACACCACCCTCCGGGGCGTCACCGTGCGTGACGCCGGGGCCGGTGTCTCCGCGATGGCCTACGCCTGGCCGGGTGAACCGGGCGTGCTCCTCCCCGGGGAGACCGTCGAGGTCGACGCGACCGTCGTGGTCACCCAGGCCGACGTGGACGCCGGATCGCTGTCCTCGCCGGCGACGGTCGTCGGCACCGCACCGGGTGGCACCACCGTCACCGACACCTCGGAGGCCGGGGTCTCCCTGCCGAACGCACCGCACCTGACGCTCGACAAGCGCGGGGTGCTCGCGGCCGGGGCGACCGGCGCCGTCGGGGACCGCGTGGACTACACGTTCACCGTGACGAACGACGGCTCCACGCCGATCACCGACGTGACCCTCGACGACGGGCTCGCCGGACTCACCGACGTCAGCTGGACCTGGCCGGGCACCCCAGGCGCGCTCGCCCCGGGTGAGCAGGCGACCGGCACGGCGAGCTACCGCATCACCCAGGCGGACGTCGACGCCGGCGGCGTGGTCAACACCGCGACCGTGGGCGGCACCGCACCGGGCGGCACCGACGTCACGAGCGGAGCGTCCTCGGCCACCGCGCCGGTCGCGGGCCGTGGCTCGCTCACGATCGACAAGACCGTGCAGTACGCCGCCGGGACCGACGGGGCCGTGGGACAGCAGCTGCAGTACGGCTTCACGCTCGTCAACACCGGCACCGTCACCCTGCGCGGCGTGCACGTCGACGACCGGCTCGCCGGGCTCTCCGACGTCGTCTACGGGCAGTGGCCCGGCGCCGCGGGCGTCCTCGCCCCCGGCCAGCGGGTGACGGCGACCGCCACCTACGTGGTCGGTCAGGCCGACGGCGCTTCCGGTAGCGTCGAGAACAGCGCGACGGCGATCGGGACGCCGCAGCCCGGGACCCTGCCCGGAGACGGACCGATCACCTCAGTGCCCGACACCGTCCGGATCGCGGTCCACCCGGCCGCGGGGCTCCCTGCCCTCGCGTTCACCGGGTCCGACCCCGTGCCGGCAATCGCCGTGGCCGCACTCCTCGTGGCGCTCGGCATCGCAACGGCGGCCATCGGGAGCCGCCGTCGCACCAGGAAGGAACACCGATGACCCTGCGCCCCACGCGCTCCCTGTCCGTCCGGATCCTGGCGCTCGCCGGGGTCGCCGCGCTCGGGGTCGGCCTCGCCGGCTGCTCGGGTGGTGACGGCCCCGACGGGAAGGCCTCGGCGTCGTCCTCCGCGGCGGCCACCGAGCGCCCGGCGATCACCGACGTGCAGACCCCCGCCGGTGGGTCCGGCGACTTCGTCGGCGCGAAGTCGGACGTGCAGGTCTCCTCGTGCAAGCGCTCCGGCTCGTCGTGGGCCGTCGCGGGGACGGTCAAGAACCCCGAGAAGACCGGTCAGGGCTACCGCATCTACGTCTCCCTGCTCAAGGGAGCGTCGGACACCCGCGCCGTGAAGGAGGTCGACGTCGCCTCCGTCGACCCCGGCGCGTCGACGGACTGGGACACCACGATCGACACGTCGGAGAGCGGGCTCTCCTGCGTGCTGCGCGTGGAGCGCTTCGCGGCCTGACGGCCCCGCTCGCCGGTGGTGCCCCTCCCTCGTTCCCACGCGACCGCCCAGGTGGGCGGTGTCCGGCGCGCCACCCCGCCGCTCCACCGCGCGCGGCTCGCGTCGACCATCGAGCGGGCCGTGCACGCCGGCCGGGTGGTCGTCGTCGCGGGGCCACCGCGGTCGGGTGTGTCGACGCTCGTCACGGACTGGGCGGACCGGACGGCCCTGCTGGTCGACCACACCGTGACCGCGCCGGGCCGGCTCCGGCAGGTGGTCGACGACGACCCGGCCGGGAGGCACGTCCTCCTCGTCGACGACGCCCACCTCCTCGGGGTGGCCGGCACCAGGGCGCTGCTCGCGTCCGCCGCGGAGCGACCGGTCGTCCTCGCCGGACGGGCGGGCCCCGCGCTCGACGCCGTCGCGGCCGAGGGGCACGTCACCGTCGTCGGCGCCGGAGACCTCGCGTTCGACGCCGCCGAGACGGCCGCCCTGCTCGGCCGGGCGGTCGGCGTGGTGGTCGCCCCCGCGTTCGTCGCCCGCACCACCGCCGACGTCGGCGGGCTCACGGGCGTCCTCGCCGCGGCGGCCACCGCCCTCGCGGCCGAGGACCGTCCACCCGTGGACCTCGCCACCCGGTTCGACCGGGCAACGACGACGGCGACCCGGGCCTGGGTCGGCCAGACCGTGCAGGAGCCGTGGTTGCGGAGCTTCGGGGAGCGCGCTGCCGTGGTGCCGTCCGCCCCGGCCGAGTTCCTCGCCGAGCTCGGTGGGGACAGCGGGACCGACCTCGCGGCCGTGCACCGAGCCGCCGCCGACGCCGGGCTCGGACGACTCGACGGCGACGGGTTCGCCTGGTACGACGGCATCGCCCGGGCGCTCCGGGCATCGGGTGCCGCGACGGACGCCGACCGTCACCGCGAGGTCGTGCGTCGGGCCGCCGCGTGGGCGATCACCCACGACGACACCGTCACCGCCATCGACGCCGCCGTCCAGCTCGACGACCTCGACCTGCTCTCCGACGTCCTGACCACCGCGTGGACCCGGATCACCGGCCCCGGAGCCCCGGCGATAGCCCGGCTCCTCGACCCGATCCGGCCGAAGCGGGCCGCACGGCACCCGGTCGTCCTCGCCGCGATCGCCCGCTCCGAGTCGGCCGCCGACCGGCACCACGCCCGGGCCTCCCGCGTGAACGCCGCCGTCATCCCCGCCGTCGCCGCGGTCCTGCCCACCGCGCCGTCCGCGGACGCCGTGTTCCTCGCCGCGATCGACGCCCAGGCCCGCCGGATCGTCGGCGACGACGTGGGCGCCGTGGCGGCGGCGACCACGGCTCGGATCCGGCTCGACGCGCTCGACGCGACGGCCGCCGACCGACTCGCACCGCGCCTCCCGTTCGTCCTGCAGCAGATCGCGGCCACCGAACTGGCGGCCGGCGACGGCGAGGGGGCACTCGCCACCCTCGCCCGGATCGAACCCGTCGAGGGCGCCGACGGCGACCTGCAGCGTGCCGCAGCCGAGGGACTGACCGCGCTCGTGCACGCCCTCGGCGGCGAGGTCGACGTGGCACGGCGGCTGCTCGACGGCGGCCGACCGCTCGACGTACCGACGGGGGCGCTCGCGACCGCGCTCGTCGCGCTCGAGGCGGGCGACCCGGACGACGTGCAGCAGATCCTCCGCCGGGTCGACCCGCTGTTCGGTGCGTTCGAGCACTGGCCGATCGTCCTCGCGGTGCGCGCCCGCGCCAGCACCGTCGCCGGACGCGTCCCGCCCGAGGACCAGCTCACCGCGCACGATGCCGGGGTGCAGCGCTACCGGCAACGCAGCACCGCCGGCGGCGTCGGCGCGCGGATGCTCGCGCTCGCACGGGTGCGGCTCCAGCTCGCCGCCGGACAGCTCTCGCAGGCCGAGCGGGGACTCGAGGCGCTCGGTGCCGTGCAGGTCTGGAACGCGGCCGAGCACATGGGACTCGCGCTGGCCCGGTCCGAACCGGAGCGCGCACTGGCGATCGTCAACGCCGTCGCCGTGCACGGGGTCTACCAGGCCCGCACCACCGCGCTGCTCGTGCTGCTGCGGGCCGTGGCGCTGCGACGGACGGGCGACGTGCTCGCCGCGGTCGCGGCCTTCCGGGAGGCGATGGACCTGTTCGACCGGCACGGCCTCCGTGGAGAGCTGCTCACGCCGCCGCGGGACGACGTCCGACAGCTCGTCGACGCGTCGGGGGACGAACGGGCGCAGACGCTGTGGGCATCGCTGAGCGGGCTGCGGTCGGTGTTCCCGGGTCCGGACGTCGGGGTCGTGCTGTCCGAGCGGGAGTCGGTCGTGCTCGGGCTGCTCGGGGAGCCGTTGAGCGTGCCGGGGATCGCGTCGGAGCTGCACGTGTCGGTGAACACCGTGAAGACGCAGGTGCGGAGCGTGTACCGGAAGCTCGGGGTGTCGACGCGACGCGAGGCGGTCGAGCAGGGGCGGTCGCTCGGGTTGTCCGGCGCGTAGGGCGGCGCGGGGCGGCGCCTCGGGCGCGCGCGGGGTCAGCGTGCGGCGGTCGTCCGCCGTGCCACCAGCCGGGGTTCGACGAGCACCTCGGTCGCCGCCAGCGTCGGGTCGGCGATGCGGGCGAGCAGCCGCTCGCCGGCGCCCCGGCCGATCTCGACGCTGCGGTCGTCGATGCTCGTCAGACCGACGTACCGCGTCGCCGCGAGCGGTGTGTCGTCGTAGCCGATGACCGAGACGTCCTCGGGGACGCGGAGCCCGCGCTCCGCGAGCTCCGACAACGCGCCGAGCGCCATCACGTCGTTCGCCGCGAACACCGCCGTGACCTCGGGGTGCTCGTCGAGCAGCTGCCCCAGCGCTCGCGACCCCGCTCCTTCGGTGGGTTCTCCGGGGAGGACGACCGTCGCGACCTCGGCTCGGCGGTCGACACCGGCCGTGAAGCCCGTGCGCCGTTCGTCGGACGCGGCCGACGACGCGCCGATGAACCCGAGGTGCGTGTGGCCGAGCGTGAGCAGGTGCTCCGCAGCCATCGCCCCGCCGGCACGGTCGTCGTTCGCCACCGTGTCCGCGCGGGGGATCGAGACGCGGCCGCCGGCGATGACGAGCGGTGTGGAGGCCGGGATCGCCAGGTCCGTGTCGGGTTCGCCGGCGATCACGAGTCCCTCCACGCGCATCGACAGGAAGCCCTCGACGGGAGAGGCGTCGAGCCCGGTGTTGAGGAACCGGTCGGCGACGACGAGACGGTGCCCCTGGTCCTGCAGCGCCTCGCGCAGGCCGGTCAGCAGGTCGACGAACCACTGGTTCCGGAAGTCGTCGAGCACCACGCCGATCGTCCGGGAGCGCGTACCGGCGAGCGACACCGCGGCGGTGCTCGGGCGGTAGTCGAGCTCCTGGATCGCCTTGAGCACCGCTTCGCGCCGCTGCTGGCTCACCCGCGGGGAGCGCTGCAGCACGAGCGAGACGAGGGACTTCGAGACCCCGGCGCGCGCGGCGACGTCGTAGATGGTCGCGGGTTTGCCGGCTCCCATGATCTGCATCGACCTCCGTGGCTCTCACGTCGATCGTATCGGTGGCTGGTCGGGCGCGGCGTGCGCGGGCCGGGTGCGCGGTCCGGGTGCGCGGTCGGGTGCGCCGCCGGGTGCGCCGTCGAGTGAGCAGGAATCGTCGAGTCCGGCGCGTAGACCCGACGATTTCTGCTCAGTCGACGACGGCTTCTGTCCTCCACACGGGAGGCGCGGGGTGCGTTGTGCACGGATCGGCCCGATCGTGCGCGGCCAGCGTCGCGATCGGGCGAGGGTGTGGGGCATGCAGCCGAGGGCACTTCCACGAGAACTCTGGAACCGGGCATTCGACATCCGGGCAGCCGAACGCGCCGGGGTGTCGCCGGAGCGCCTGCGGCGCCGAGACCTCGTCAGGCCCACGCGCTCCCTCCGCTGGCACCGGTCACGACCGCCGGAGGGGATCGATCGCGTCCGGGCGTTCCGCCCGCTGCTGCTCCCGGGGCAGTTCATCAGCCACACGACCGCGGCGGTGCTCTGGGAGCTCCCGGTGCCGGCCGCGCACCGGGACGGCCCGGTCCACGTCACGAGCCGACTCCCGGCCGCCCAACCCCGTCGGACAGGAGTGGTCGGGCACCGTGTCGAGGCGTCCCGAGCGGCCGTCCGTGGCCGGTGGGGCCTGCCGGCGAGCACGCCGGCGACGACGTGGATCGAGTGCGGGTCGATGCTCTCCGTCGATGACCTGGTCGTGCTCGGCGACGCGATCGTCTCAACGGGACGGTGCCGGACGACGGTCGACGACCTCCGGGTGGCGCTCGAGCAGCGGGGACGGTGTCGGGGTGCGCGCCGTCTCCGTGCCGCGCTGGCGCTCGTCCGCCGCGGGGCGGGCTCGCCGCAGGAGACGAGGGCACGGCTGGCCATCGTCCGCGCCGGACTCCCCGAACCCGATCTGCAGGTCGAGATCCGCGACGGGCACGATCGGTTCATCGCTCGGGTGGACATGGCCTTCCCGCGGCACCGGGTCGTGGTCGAGTACGAGGGAGACCACCACCGAACGGACCCGCACCAGTGGGCGACCGACATCCGACGGCACCGGGAGGTCGGCCGTCGGGGATGGGTCGTGCTGCGGTGGACGAAGTCGGACCTGGACGACCACCTCGTCCAGACGCTCGCGCAGCTGCGGGAGGTCCTCCGGGAGCGCGCGTAACGTCCGCCGCATGGCGACGCTCCTCATCACCGGTGCTGCGGGCCGGATCGGGTCGGCACTGCGCCCCCGACTGCTCTCGGCCGGTCACGACCTGGTCCTGTTCGACGAACACGAGCCGGCGGCCGCGGTGTCCGCCAGTGAGCGGCTGGTCATCGGCTCGGTCGGCGATCCCGACGCCCTCGATGACGCGTTGGTCGGTGTCGACACCGTCGTGCACCTCGCTGGGATCCCGACCGAGGATGACTGGGACGCCCTGGTGACGGCGAACCTGACCGGCACCAAGAACGTCCTCGAGCGGGCTGCCGCGGCCGGCGTGCTCCGGGTCGTCCAGGCGAGTTCGGTCCACGCGGTCGGCCGCGTCCCCGAGCCCGTCGACGCACCGGGGAGCGTCTCCGGCGATCGTCTCCCGCGACCCGACACGTACTACGGCGTCACGAAGGCCGGGATGGAGCTGTTGGGCAGCCTGTTCGCGGACCGGTTCGAGATGTCGATCGTCTCGGCGCGGATCGGGGCGTTCGGCGACGTGCCGTCCTCGCAGCGCGCGCTCCTGCTGTGGTCCTCGCCCGACGACCTCGCACGCCTGGTGATCGCCACGACCGAGCTCACCCAGCCCGGTCACCACGTGGTGTGGGCACTCTCGAGGAACACCGGGTCACCGGCTGACCTGCGCGCCGGCGAGGCGATCGGCTTCCTCCCGCGCGACGACGCATCCCGTGTGCTCGACCCCGACGACCGGGACGCCTTCGCGCCGGAGGACATGCGGTACCTCGGCGGTGGCCTGGCGGACGTCCCGCTCGGTCGCCGCCGCGAGCACTGACGGCCCCGTCGACGGAGCAGAAATCGTCGGGTGCCGAACGGCGACCCGACGATTTCTGCTCACTCGACGAAGCGGGCCGGGGCGGGCGCGCGGGGGCGGGGACGGGGCGCGCGGGGGCGGGACCCGTCCCCGCCCCGCCCCGCTACCCGATCAGGCTCGGGCGCAGGTCGCGCAGCGTCCGGGAGCGGGTCTGCCGCGCCGTGACGACGTACGACACGAGCAACGCGCCGAGCAGCCAGCACGTCAGCACCCCCGCGTCCGACCACGTCGCCGCGGCCGACCCGCCGTACATCGTCTGCCGGATCGCATCGACGGAGTACGTCATCGGGAGCGCGAAGTGCAGCGCCGCCAACGGCCCCGGCAGCGTCTGCCACGGGAACGTCCCACCGGCGGTGACGAGCTGCACGAGCATGAGCACCAGGCCGAGGAACTGCCCGACGGACCCGAGCAGCACGTTGAGCGCCATGATGATCGCCGCGAAGGTCGCCGACGCCAGCACCATGATCCCGATCGTCGGCCCCGTCCAGGCGACGTCGAGGTCGAGGGCGAACCGGACGATGAGGAACAGCGCCACCATCTGCACGAGCCCGAGCAGCGCGGGCGTCAGCCACCCGCCGAACACCACCCGCAACGGCTTCCGCACGGCCGTGATCGCCCGCTTCGAGATCGGCTTGAGGATGAGGAACAACGCGTACATGCCGATCCACGCCGCGAGCGAGATGAAGAACGGCGCGAGGCCGGCCCCGTAGTTCGACGCCGAGGCGACGTCGTCCGTCCCGACCTTCACCGGGTCGGAGATCACCGACGCCTGGTCGTTCCGCTGGGAGGCGGTTGAGGCGGGGATCTTCGTGCGGCCGTCGTCGAGCTTCGATGCGAGCTCGGACGAGCCGCTCTGCAGCTCGGTCAGCCCGGACGCGAGGGACTTCGCTCCGTCGTCGGCGGATGCCGCACCGGACGCGAGCGAGGCCGCGCCGGAGGACAGCGTGGGTGCCGCGGCCGCGAGCTTGGACGTCCCGGCCGCGACCTGCGACGACCCCGACGCCAGCTTCGACGCCCCGTCGGCGGCAGTGGCGATCCCGCTCGTCAGTCCGGGAGCCTTCGTCGCGAGTTCCCCGGTGCCGGCCGCGAGCTTGTCGGACCCGTCGGAGAGCTTCTGGACGCCAGCGGTGAGCTGCGGGGCCTTCGCTTCGAGTTTCGTCGCACCCGCGGCGACATCGGCGCTACCGGACTGCAACTTCGCGAGACTGCTCGACACCGTCGTGGCCCCCGCGCCGAGCGCCGCGCTGTTCGTCTGGAGCGTGTCGAGCGAGGCGAGCAGAGCGGCCTTCTGGTCGGCGCTCAGCACTGTCGACGTCTGCACGACGGGCTTCAGTGTCGCGACCAGGTCCGGCGAGGCCGCGGCGAGCTGCTGCACGCCCGCGATGAACGGTGCCGAGTCCGTGGCGAGCTTCGCGTTGCCGTCGGCCACGGCAGCCGCTCCGGTCGCGAGCTTCGTCGAGTCCGCCGGGAGGGTCGCGGTCTGGTCGCGGAGCGCGTGGAGCCCGCTCTGCAGCTGCTCCGCGCCGTCGTCCAGCGCAGCAGTCTGCGCCGGCAGCGACGCCGTCTGCTGCTTCGCCGACTGCAGCCCGGAGGACAACGTCGATGCACCGGACGCCACCTGCTGCGCGCCGGAGTTCAGCGCGGCGGTCTGCGACGGCAACGCGGCCGTCCCGTCGGCGAGCGTGGCCGCGCCGTCCGCGAGCTTGCCGGTACCGTCGGCGAGGGTCGCCGCCCCCGAAGCGGCAGAGCTCGCACCCGAGGCGAGCTGCCCGGCTCCGTCGACCGCGTCGCCGAGGCTGTCGCGCACGTCGGCGAGACCGACGAGCAGGGTCTTCGCCGCCTGCTTCCCGACCCGCTCGGCCACGGCGGTGCGCATGGTCTTGCCCGCCTGCTCGGCGATCGTCGACGCGAGGTACGAGTTCGTGTCCGCCGTCGTCATGACGAGCTTCGCCCGCTTCGGTTCGTCGGACTGCGCCGACACGAGGGACTCCGAGAAGTCGTGCGGGATGGTCACCACGAAGTCGTAGGTGCCGTTGCGCACGCCGGAGCGCGCGTCGGCCGCCGAGGTCTTCGTCCACTTGAAGTCGGCGCCGTCGATGGCCTCCTTCGTGACGTCCTTGCCGTAGTCGACGTGGTCGCCGTCGAGCGTGGCGCCGGCGTCCTGGTTGACGATGGCGGCAGGGACCTGGTCGAGCTTGGCGTACGGGTCGCGGTTGGCCCAGAGGTAGGCGCCGCCGTAGAGCAGCGGCACGACCATGAGCGCGATGAACGCGAGTCGTGCGAGCGGGGTCGCGGTGAGTCGCGCCAGTTCGGCGCGGACGAGCGAGGTGGTGGTCACGCGGTCGCCTCCGTGGGCAGGTGGTCGGTGTCGGACTGGAGGCGCGGGTCGTCTCCGTCAGGTCGGGCCACGTCCTCGGGGTCCTCGGTCTGGGTGGTTCCGGTCGTCTGGATGGTGTCGAGCGGCTCGACGGTGTCGAGCAGGTGCTCGACGGTCGCTGCTGCGGCCTTGGAGGTCACGAGCACCACGGTCACGCCGCGGCGGGCGATGTCGCGGACGACCGCGAACCAGCCCTCCACGGCGCCGCCGTGCCGCTCGGGCGAGGTGATCACGAGCCCGGTCACACCGTCCCGCAGCAGGGCGAGTTCGGCGAGCAACCGGACGCGCACGTCGGTCGGCACCCGCTGCACGTGCGTGTCGGCGTACTCGCGCAGCCCGAGCTCGTCGAGCACGGTGTCGACGTGCTGGCGGGAGGGCCGCTGTTCGGCGAACGCGAGCTCCTCGCGCACGATGCGCCGGACGCTCATCACCGGGAACGGCTCGGCGATGCCGGGGGTGTCGACGAGCGCGAACGCCTTCCGGATCGCCCCGGCGTCCTCGTGCCCGTCGAGCAGCACGCGGCCGGTCTCGGGCTGCATGCGGCCGCCGGCGACGAGGGACGCGAGCACGGGGGCCTGCTCGGTCTCGACGGCGATCACGCCCGGGCGTCCCGGTGCGGCGACGGCGGAGACGACGGGCAGGGCCGCGCCGGGCTCCTCGCCGATGCCGACGTGGTCGAGTTCGATGGTCATGCGGGGTCCTTGCTGGCGGAGGGGTTCGTGGAGTGGGCGGGTGCGACCGGCTCGGAGAGCATCGCGGTGCGCCAGTCGATGCCGGCCATGCCGAGTGCCGACAGCACCACCATGCGCCGGCCGTCCTCGTCGGACGTCCCGGAGCGGGTGGCCTCGTCGAGGACGGCGATGCAGGCGCCCTCGACCAGTCGCCCGAGCGTGGCGGGGTCGACGTCGTCGCGCATCGCGCCGTCGGCGATCCCGAGGGCGCAGGCGTCCCGGACCTGGGCACGCAGGGGTGCGAACACCTCGGCGACGGACTCGCTGAACGGGCTGCGGATCGCGACCCGGGCCATCGAGCGGACGTGCGAGACCTCGGCCCAGAGCGTCACCGCGATGGCGGCGAGTCGTGCGGCCGGGGGCAGGGCGACGAGGTCGGACGTGGTCGGCATGGTCGCGGCGACACGGGCGGCACCGGCGGTCACGACCTCGCGCACGAGGTCGTCGCGCGACGGGAAGTGTCCGTAGACCGCACGCCGGGACAGCCCGGCGGCGGACGCGATCGTCTCGAGCGAGGCGTCGGGATCGCCCTGCAGGACGGTCTTCGCCGCCTCGAGCAGCGCCGCGCGGTTCTCGGTCGCGTCGCGGCGGGGCGCGCGGGTCTGCTGGTCTGGACTGGTCACGCACCCCATCGTAATAACGTGCACACGGGTGTGCAAGTTATCAGGTTGACCACCCCCGAACGAGGGACGTCCCCCAAAGTGCGGACTGCGGGACCTGAGAGGAAACGCATAACTTCACAGCAATTCCTTGCGAAACACGGACGAACCGGGAGTGCGCCCTTTGAACCGTGCAACACCGAACAACGACCCGAACCCCAACCCGAACCGCATCGCGCGCGTCCTGACCGCCGGCATCGCCGCCGCGGCCCTGGCGTGCGGCGGACTGGCCGTCGGCGGAGCAGCCTCGGCAGCACCGGCCGGACCGGTACCGGCCGACCTGAAACTCTCGCAGCCGCTGCGGGACGCGAAGCCCTCGAAGACGATCGCCGCGTTCGTGCGGACGACCGGCCAGGGCGCGCTCGAGGTCGACGCCCAGGCGAAGGGCGGGGACCTCACGAAGTCGAAGACCCCGTCCTCGGCGGCGAAGCAGCGCGTCAAGGCGATCGGGTCGACGGTCGACGCCGTGCGCGCCGCCGTCCAGCAGTCCGACGCGGACGCCACCGAGCTCTACTCGACCGAGTACACCGTGCCGGGCGTGGCCGTCGTCGCCGACGTCGCCGCGCTCCGGAAGGTCGCGGCCCGCTCCGACGTCGAGAGCATCATCCCGCTCACGCCGAAGAAGATCGTCGACCCGACCGTGAACGCCGACTCCGGCGCGGCACCGTCCGGTGTCGACCCGAGCCTCACGAAGCCCGGCGCGGACGGCGTCACGCCGAAGAACGCGGCGAGCGACGTCTACACCCGCTCGCTCGACGCCTGGCAGCAGACCGGCCGCACCGGCAAGGGCGTGAACGTCGCCGTGCTCGACACCGGCCTCGACTACACGCAGGCGGACTTCGGCGGTCCCGGCACCGCGGCCGCGTACCAGGCGGCGCTCGCCAACACCGGCGCACCGACGGCCGGGTCCTACGACGGCAAGAAGTTCCTCGGCGGCTACGACTTCGCCGGCCCGACGTACAACGCGGACACCACCGACCCCGCGTACGAC
Organism: Curtobacterium pusillum; assembly: GCF_007673235.1. GTDB lineage: Bacteria > Actinomycetota > Actinomycetes > Actinomycetales > Microbacteriaceae > Curtobacterium > Curtobacterium pusillum_C. The sequence continues at coordinate 335,840 of NZ_VDZH01000005.1, read as the reverse complement.
CCGACCCCGAAGCCGGACGACAACCCGATCGACGGCAAGGGTGGCGACCACGGCACCCACGTGTCGGGCACCATCGCCGGCTACGGCCTCGACGCCGACAAGAAGACCTACACGGGCGACTACACGAAGCTCACCACGCAGCAGGTCCAGGACATGTGGATCGGCCCGGGCACCGCGCCCCAGGCGGGTCTCTACGCCCTCAAGGTGTTCGGTGACAACGGCGGCTCGACCGACCTCACCGGTGCCGCGCTCGACTGGGTCGGCCAGGCGCTGACCGAGGGCAAGGACATCAACGTCCTCAACCTGTCGCTCGGCTCCGACTACGGTGCGCCGGACGACCCCGACAACGCCAAGATCGACGCGCTCACCGCCCGCGGTGTCCTGCCGGTGATCGCCTCCGGCAACGCCGACGACTTCACCGACATCGGTGGTTCGCCGGGCAACGCCGAGGGTGCGCTCACGGTGGCCGCGAGCGCCACCGGTCAGTCCCTCTACGACGGTGTCGAGGCGACCGCCCCGGCGGACGTCGCGAAGACCTGGCGTGCCCAGTACTCGCAGAACTACCAGGGCACGCTGCCGGTCGAGGGCGATGTCGTCGTCCCGGGCACGAACGTCGACGGCTGCGCCGCGTTCAGTGCGGACGAGGCAGCGAAGATCGCCGGCAAGGTCGTCTGGCTCAAGTGGACCGACGCCGCGCTCGAGTGCGGCTCCGGCGTGCGGTTCAACAACGTCGAGGCTGCCGGCGGTGTCGGCGTCCTGCTGGCGGGGACGATCAACACGTTCGACTCCGGCATCGCGGGGAACGCGACCATCCCGGGAGCCGAGCTGACCGCGGACAGCGTCACGGGCCTCCAGGCAGCTGCCCAGGCCGGGACCCTGCACGTGCGCTTCGCCGACGAGCTCGAGGGCTTCGAACTCGCGACGGACCCCGAGGCCGTGAACACGCTCGCCGGGTTCACCAGCCGGGGCGTCCACGGGTCGTTCGACGACATCGTCAAGCCGGACATCGCCGGCCCCGGGGTCAACGTGATCTCCGCGGCCAACGGCACCGGTGACGGCCGCATGTCGATGAGCGGCACGTCGATGGCCACGCCGGACGTGGCCGGCATCGCGGCGCTGACCTTCCAGTCGCACCCGACGTGGTCGGCTCCGCAGGTCAAGGCCGCGCTGATGAACACCGCGACGCACGACGTGCGGCAAGGTGACGGCACCGCGACCCTGCTCCGCCAGGGCACCGGTCGCGTCGACGCCCTGCAGGCGGTCACCGCCGGCACCACGGTCCGCAGCATCGAGAACGACCAGCTCGTCACCGCCTCCTACGGTGTCGTCGAGGTCGCCTCGAAGACCAGCGAGAACCGCACCCTGCAGATCGAGAACACCGACGGTCGGCCGCACACCTACGACGTGGCCTACCAGCCGCAGGTGTCGCAGCCGGGTGTGGCCTTCGCGCTCAGCACCAAGCGCGTGACGGTCCGACCGCACGGCACCGCGACGGTGAAGCTCACGTTCTCGATCGCCGACCCGACGAAGCTCCGCCGGGTGATCGACCCCACCCAGGAGTCGGTGCAGCAGGGCTACCAGCGGGAGTTCGTCGCCGCCGCCTCGGGCATCGTGACGTTCACGCCGACCGACAAGAAGCTCAACCCGCTGCGGCTCGGCACGTACGTCGCGCCGAAGCCGGTGAGCGCGGTGCACGGCTCCGACGTCGAGTTCCCCGCCACGAAGAACACGGCGGACCTCGCCCTGACCGGCCGCTCGGTCGACCAGGGCGACGCGACGACCGGCTACCACGCAGCCGTCGCACCGTTCGTGCTCGGCGGAACGGACGGCCAGGAGTCCTTCCCGGCCGGTTCGGCCAAGCAGTCCCTGCAGGCAGCGGACGTCCGGGCCTACGGCGCGAACTACGACAAGGCGTCGGACACGCTCGCGTTCGGCGTCCAGACCGCCGGTCCCGACGCCAACCCCGGCGCCGTGACCAACGTCGAGGTGCTCATCGACACCGACCGTGACGGCACGCCGGACTACCTGGTGTACGACGCCAAGTCGGCAGCGGTGGACGCCACGTTCGCCACGACCGTCGACCTCGCCACCGGCGAGACCGTGGACACGCAGCCGCTGAACGGCGGGGCCCCCGGCCAGGACGTGAACACGTTCGACAGCGCGGTCAAGGTCCTGACGGTCGACGCCTCGACGATCGGCGCCACGAAGGCGTTCACCTACTCGGTCCTGACCGAGTCGGCGTACGCCCCGGCCCTGGCCACGAGCGGCTCCTACGTCGTCGACGAGACGGCGGAGGCGACGTACGACCCGACGAAGCCGGCGCTCACCTTCGCGAAGGGCGGTTCGACCGGCGTCCTGTTCGCCGACTCCGGGTCGCTGCAGGTCACCCGCGGCTCCGGTCTCGCGAATGCCAAGGTGCTCCTGCTGCACCTCGGCAACGCGGTCGGCGACCAGGCCGACACGGTCTCGGCGACGGTCGCCGCCCCGGTCGTGACGCTCCGCAAGGGCAGCGCCGTCACGGTCAGTGGCAACCCGACGGTGGGCAAGAAGCTCACGGCGCACCACGGCTCGTGGGACGCCAAGGGCGTGCGGTACTCGTACCAGTGGCTCCGTGACGGCGCCGCCGTGCAGGGTGCCACGAAGCAGACCTACTCGCTGGGCTCGTCCGACGCCGGACACCGCCTCCAGGTGCAGGTCACTGCGACGGCGAAGGGCTACCAGGACGGCTCGGCGACGTCGAAGCCGACCGCGAAGGTCACCCGCCGCTAGTCGGAGCAGTCCGAACACCGCACTCCGGGCCCCGTCACCACGCGTGTCGGGGCCCGGAGTGCGTTCCGAGGACATGTAGTTAGACAAACTAGTTATCCAGTGACAGGCTGTTCGACATGCAGCACGCAACCCTCACGCAGCTCCGAGCCAACCCGATGGAGTGGCGGCGCCGTGGGCTCACCCCGCCGGACGTCATCCAGTCCATGATCGAACAGCGCCTCGCCGAGCCCGGCCACTCGCAGCCGGTCGGCGATCCCTCCTACCAGGACTTCTTCCGCGCCTGATCGCGGACGTCACCACCAGACGGACTGGAGGCGCGGTGCCAGCTGGCACCGCGCCTCCAGTCCGTTTCGTCGTCACCATCTCGAGCACGCGCCAGGTGGCGCGGAGGTGACCGTCCGATAGACTCGGGTGGACCACCGACCCGACGGTCGCGTGAGGTCCTCCGCCAACGTGAGGAGAACCAGATGCCCGCAGCAGTCATCATCGGCGCCCAGTGGGGCGACGAGGGCAAGGGGAAGGCCACCGACCTCCTCGGCAGCCGCATCGACTACGTCGTGAAGTTCAACGGCGGCAACAACGCCGGGCACACCGTCGTCGTCGGCGGGGAGAAGTACGCTCTGCACCTCCTGCCGTCCGGCATCCTCACGCCCGGCGTCACCCCGATCATCGGCAACGGCGTCGTCGTCGACCTCGAGGTCCTGTTCCAGGAGCTCGACGCGCTGAAGGCCCGCGGCGTCGACGTGTCCCGCTTGCTCGTGTCGGCGAACGCCCACGTCATCACGCACTACCACCGCACCATCGACAAGGTGACCGAGCGGTTCCTCGGCAAGCGCCAGATCGGCACCACCGGTCGTGGCATCGGCCCGAGCTACGCCGACAAGATCAACCGCGTCGGCATCCGCATCCAGGACATCTTCGACGAGAACATCCTGCGTCAGAAGGTCGAAGCCGCCCTCGACCAGAAGAACCACCTGCTCGTGAAGGTCTTCAACCGTCGGGCGATCGACGCGGACGAGGTCGTCGAGTCGCTGCTCTCCTTCGCCGACCGCCTGCGGCCCATGGTCGCCGACACCGGCCTGGAGATCCACCGGGCGCTCGAGCGCGGCGACACCGTCCTGTTCGAGGCCGGCCAGGCCACCATGCTCGACGTCGACCACGGCACCTACCCGTTCGTGACGTCCTCGTCGGCGACCGCCGGCGGCGCTGCGACCGGCTCCGGCATCGGCCCGGGCAAGCTCGAGCGGATCATCGGCATCGTGAAGGCGTACACGACGCGCGTCGGCGCCGGCCCGTTCCCGACCGAGCTGTTCGACGAGTCGGGGGAGTTCCTCCGCGCCAACGGCTTCGAGTTCGGCACCACGACCGGCCGTCCCCGTCGCTGCGGCTGGTACGACGCCCCGATCGCCCGGTACACGGCGCGCGTCAACGGCGTGACCGACTTCGTGCTGACCAAGCTCGACGTCCTCACCGGCCTCGAGACGATCCCGGTCTGCGTCGCCTACGACGTCGACGGCGTCCGTGTCGACGAGGTCCCCGTGAACCAGTCGGACTTCCACCACGCGAAGCCGATCTACGAGGAGTTCCCGGGCTGGACCGAGGACATCACCGGCGCCCGCTCGTTCGAGGACCTGCCCGCCAACGCCCAGGCCTACGTGCTCGCGGTCGAGGGGATGTCCGGTGCCCGGATCTCCGCGATCGGAGTCGGCCCCGGCCGTGACGCGATCGTCGTCCGGCACGACCTGCTCGGCGCCTCGGCCTGACGATGCGGGTCCTGTTCGTCTGCAGCGGCAACATCTGCCGCTCACCACTCGGCGCGCAGGTCCTGACCGCGAGGCTCGGCCGTGACGCCCCGGCGTTCACGGTCGAGTCAGCGGGCACCATCGCGCAGGACGGTGCCCCGATGGACGGCCCGGCCGCCGCGCAGTCGGAGCGGCTCGGCGGCGACCCGTCGGCGCACCGCTCCCGTTACCTGACGCCGGAGATCGCCGCTGCCGCCGACCTCGTGCTGACGGCGGAGCGCTCGCACCGTGCGGCCGTGGTGTCGCTCGCGCCGCGGGCTGCGAAGCGGGCGTTCACGATCAAGCAGTTCGCCCGGGTGCTCGACGCCCTCGAGCCCTCCGACCTGGACGGCGTGGCGACCGCGGAGCAGCTCGTGGAGCGGGTCGCCCGACTCCGGGGGACCGTGCCGCAGCCGGTCGACCCCGCGGAGGACGACGTCGACGACCCCTACCGGCGGTCGGCGGCGACTCACGAACGCGTGGCGGACGAGATCGCCGCCGCGCTCGACGTGGTCGCGGACGCCCTGCGCGCGGTGCGCTGACGCGGGTGGCGACCCGGCGCGCGGCGCCTACACCCGCGGCGCGAGCACGTGCCGGTCGCGGCTCGCGGCCACGCCGGCGACGAGCTGGACCACCAGGAGCGCCAGGAGTACAACGATCGGCACCGTCCAGCCGCCGGTCGCAGTGTGGAGCAGCCCGAGTCCGAGCGGCCCGAGCCCCGCGAGCAGGTACCCCGTGCCCTGCGCCATCGTCGACACGTGGGCGGTGTGCCGGGCATCCGGCGAGCGCCACACGATGTAGCTCAGCGACAGGCTGATCGCGCCGCCCTGCCCGAGCCCGAGCAGCGTCATCCACGCCCAGGCCCCGGCGGCCGGAGCGACGAGGAGTCCGACGAAGCCCGCCGCGCAGAGCACCACGACGACGAGGACCGGCAGCCACGTCGGCCGCAGTCGTCGGGCGATCGCCGGACCCGTCACCCCGGTCACGATCCCCGGCAGGCTTGAGTAGGCGAGCATCAGGCCGGCCTCGTGCGCGGAGACCCCGGCGTCCTGCAGGACCGTCGGCACCCAGGTCAGGAACGCGTAGTACGACAGGCTCTGCAGCCCCATGAACCCCGTCACGGCGATCGCCACCCGGTCGCGGAACAGTCGTGCGAACGTCGGCTCGTCGACGGCGGGCACCGGGGCGTCCGCGACGGCGCGTGATCCCCGTGCGTGCCCCGGGTTCCGGAGCGCACGCGGCAGCCACACCAGGAACGCCACGACAGCGGGCACAGCCCAGAACGCCAGTGCCGGACGCCACGACCCGAACGCGCCCATCAGCGGGACGACGGCCGCCGACGCGATCGCCGCACTGAGGAACAGTGCCGTCGAGTACAGCCCCATCATCAGGCCGACCCGGTGCGCGAAGTCGCTCTTGATCGCCGCCGGCATGAGCACGTTCGCGACCGCGATGGCCGCGCCCGCCAGCACGGTGCCGCCGTAGAGCGCCCAGCCGTGCGGCTCCAGACGGAGGGCGATCCCGACCGCCAGCACCGCCATCGTCAGTCCGAGCAGTCGGTGCAGCCCGATCCGCCGGGTGAGCACGGGCGTCAGGAACGCGAAGGCCCCGAAGGCGAACACCGGGATCGTGGTGAGGAGGCTCGCCGCCGACGGGCTGAGGTGCAGCGACCGCTCGATCGCCCCGAGCACGGGCCCGACCGACGCGACGCCCATCCGCAGGTTCAGCGCGACGAGCATGAGCCCGGCGCCGACGTACCAGGCGGCGAGGAGCCCGCGCCGGGGCGCAGCAGTCGGGACGGGGACGGAAGCGGTGGTCATGGACCGATCACACCATCGAGCGGGCTCGGCCCGGAACACGTACGCTGCCCGGTGATGTCGGATTCCAGCCAACCGGGCAAGCTGTCGGAGGACGGCCGCCCCGAGGCGGCGTTCTGGTTCGCGCACGCCGAGACCGTCCCGCCGCACGTGCACCCGCTCGGGCACCTCGTGCACGCCGCGTCCGGTGTGCTGTCGCTCATCACCGACGACGGCGCGTGGATCGCTCCGCCGAACCGGGTCGCGTGGGTCCCGGCCGGTGCCGAGCACCGGCACCGGGCCCACGGGGTGACCGACATGCGCGTCGTCTACCTGTCCGAGGACGCCGCCGTGGGCCTCCCGTCGGGTCCGGCGGTCCTGGCCGCGTCGGCACTGGCCCGGGAGGCACTGCTCGCGATCACGACGTCGGCTCGGCGTTCCGAGGTGGCTCGGTCCCACCTCCGTGCGGTCATCGTGGACGAGGTCGCGTCCGCCCCGGAGCAGCCCCTGCACCTGCCCGAACCCCGTGACGCCCGGTTGCGGCGCGTGGTGCGTCGGGTGGAGCGGGACCTCACGGAGCCGGTGTCGCTGGCGGGGCTCGCGGCGTGGTCGGGCGTCGGGGAGCGGACCCTGACCCGGCTGTTCCGGCAGGAGACCGGGATGGGGTACCGGCAGTGGCGGTTGCAGCTACGGGTCCACCGGGCGCTGGTGCTCCTCGCCGGCGGGCAGTCGGTGACCGATGTCGCCGCGGCCTGCGGGTGGGCGACGACGAGTCAGTTCATCGACCAGTTCTCCCCGCTCGTCGGGATGACGCCGGGCGCGTACCGGCGAGCCGCGAGCGCCGTGCCACGAAACTGAGGACCGCGACACCGAGGAGCGCGCCGACGATCGCTCCGATCGTGTTGGCGAGCACGTCGTCGAGCGTGGCGTACCGCGCGGGCAGGAACAGCGCCTGACCGGTCTCGATCGCCGCACTCAGCACCAGACCGGCGAGGGCACCTGCCCACCACCACCGTGCGCCGGCGAACAACACGACCAGCAGCCCGAGCGGCACGAAGAACACCACGTTCGCCAGGGACTCGACGACGTCGTAGCCGAACCAGGCCGGCGCGCCGAGGCGGTGCGCGTGGTCGATCGCAGCGTCGAGCCAGGTGCGGCTCGACGCATCGACCGGCGTGCGCCAGAACCCGATGAGCAGCACCGCGACGCCGTAGGCGGCCGCGATGGCGACGGCGAACCGTCGGCTGCGCGCGGAGGCGCGTGCGGGGTCGGGAGCCGACCACTCGTGGGAGGTCACCGGTCGACGGTAGCGAGTCGCGCCTCCAGGCCGGATGTGTCCACGGGTGCAGCGAGGCCGGCGCGGGCCGGGGGAGCGCACGTCCGCCGCTAGCCTGGCGGGATGGGTGGGGGAACACGGATGCGCACGGTCGGACTCGGCGTGGGGACCGGCGTGCTGTCCGGTGTGGTCGGCCTGCTGCCCTGGATCGTCACGGGCATGCGGCTGCCGCTGCAGAACCTCTGGGCGACCCCGACCGTCGACCCGGCCGACATGCCCGTGGCGCTGCTGCCGTTCAGTCAGTACAGCGTCGGGCTCATCGGAGCGATGCTGCTCGTCGGCGGGGCGGTCGCCGGGCTCGCCGTGCGGCTCCTGGGCGAGCGTCGGGGACTGCCCGGTCGGCTCGCCACCGTCCTGGCCGCGACCGGGTTGCTGGTCGTCCAGCTCGTCGCCCTGGTGCAGACCGCCGTGGTCACCGGGGCGGGGCTCCGGACGGACCGGTCGATCGGGACCGGTGCCGCGATCAGCGCCGCGCAGGTGTACCTCGTCGCACTGATGGCGGGGACACTCCTGGCCATCGCGCTCGCGGTCGTGCTGCTCGTGGTGCTCGCCCGGACCGCGCCGGGCGTCGCCGTCGTCGCGGTCGCGGTGGGGGCGCTCGCCGCGGGAACCTGGGTCGACGCGTTCCTGGTGTCACCGGTCGGGTTCGCCGACGGATCCGTGTCCGCCGTGCTGTCCGTCACCCGGTGGGTGCCCGCCGTCCTGGTCGGTCTCGGCATCGCCAGGACGGGTCTGACCAGCGTCGGGCGGGTCATCGGATCCGTGCTCGCGCTCGCCGTCCTCTGGAGCGGATCGGCCGCGGTCACCGCGGTCACCGCGGCCCTCGGGACGCGGGTGTACCTGCCGTACCCGCTCGAACTCGCGTCGTTCGGCGCCGAGGTCTTCCGGTCCGCACTCGGCCCGGCCGGGACCGGGATCGGCAGCGCGCTCGTTGCACTCGTCATCGGCGGTGCCGGCGCACTCGTGTGGCGATGGTGGCGGGCACGGAGGGGCCGCGTCGCACGCTGATCGCCGGCGGGGTCCGGAACTGGCCGGAGAACGAGTACCCCGATCTGTCCCCTGTACCCCGGAAGTGCGTCGCACGTGCCCGGAAAACCGGGGATCACTGATGCAGCGGATTGACGGAACCCGTGAATGCGCGGGCATCGCTGGCGGCGGGAGGGGGTGTTCTCGTAGCGTTCTGGTGTCAGCAGTTGTACCCCGGATCGCGAAGGAGAGCGACATGAGCACCACCGTCAGCACCGACACCCGAGCCGAGGTCACGCTCGACACCGACACCGTCGACACCATCGCCATCCTCGAGGCCCAGGCCGAGCCGCACTCCCGCCCGTCGCGGGCCAAGCTCAGCTGGACGCAGGAGGAGGACGGCGAGTGGGTCGCCAACTACGGCGGCTACTTCGGCGGGTCGATCGACAAGCGCGACGGTCGGTACGTCGCCTCGGACACCTTCGGGTTGGTCGTCGGTGACTTCGAATCGCTCGAGCAGGCCCAGGCTCAGCTCGCGGACCAGCTGCACGTCATGCTGCCCTCCGTGATCCGACCCGTCGACTGAGCACTCCACCACGCACCACCACCGGTCAGCACCGCAGCAGGACAGCACGAGGAGCACCATGAGCACGGCCTTCGCCCACCCCCACCACGCCGAGGCGACGGGACACGAGGCGACCAGGCACGAGGCCACCGCGGACGAGGTCACGGTCGACACCGCCACCATCGCCGTGATCACCGAGATCGAGGCCGAGGTCGTCGCTCCCGAACAGCACGCCCGGATCACGTGGTCCCGCCCCGACACCGGGCTGTGGGCCGCGAACTACGGCGGGTACTACGGCGGCACGGTCGACCGTCAGGAAACGCACTTCTTCGTGTCCGACACGTTCGGCCAGTACGTCGGCGACTTCCGGTCCCTCGAGGAAGCACAGCAGCGGCTTGCCGAGCGGCTCCGGGTGCTCCTGCCCGACGTGCGTCGCTGACGGGCGTCCCTGACGCCTGGGGTCAGGCGATCCGCTCGATCAGCTGTGGGCCGTCGTTCCTGACGCTGTTCACGGTGCGCGCGACCTCGTACTGCTCGAGACCAGCAGCGACCGTCAGTGACTCGTGGTCGAGCAGGGCGAGCAGGTCGTCCGTGTCTCGTCCATCGGGGTCCAGCCAGTCGTCGTAGCCGTCCGGCGTGAGGAACGCCGGCATCCGGTCGTGCACCTCACCCGGCGCCACGTGGGCGTCGCGCGTGATGATCGCGAGCGAGAGCCGCCACTTGTCCGGGTCGCCCTCGGGCTTCGTCGGGTCCGGCCAGGCGCTCACCACGCCGGCCATGGCGAGTGCGCCGCCGGGCTCGTGGACGAAGTGCGGTTCCTTGCCGTCCTCGCGCACGACCCACTCGTAGTAGCCCTGCGCGGGCACGATGCACCGGTTCGTGGCGAAGGCCCGTTTGAACATGCCGCTCGTCGCCACCGTCTCGATGCGCGCGTTGATCGGCTTCGGGCGCTGCTTCTGGAAATCCTTCGCCCAGCTCGGCACGAAGCCCCAGCTGATCCGGGGGAGTTCCCGTTCGCCGTGCCGCTGCCGGACCGCGAACACGGGGTCCGCCGGCGCGACGTTCCAGCTCGGGACGAGGCCGGTGCCGACCACGCCGGTGTCCTCGTCCACGTGCTCGGTCCGATCGGCGAGCTCACCGATCAGTTCCGGCAGCAGATCGGCCGTGGTGTCGGAGACGACGAACCTTCCACACATGACCCCAGTGTGCTCGCGACCACCGACAGGCGTGCGGTCGATCACTCGCCGGGCAGGCCCAGCTTCGAACCGGTCGGATCCCGTCGCCACTGCGGACCGTCGGAGTCGGGCGGCGGCGCGGTGGCGAGCGCGGCGAGGCGGGCGCGTTCGGAGCGGCCCAGCCGGACGACCATGTCCGGGATCATCCCGATGTACAGGACGGGCCACACGAAGGCGACGGAGCGGAAGCCGCCGGCGACGATCGCCCCGAGACAGAGCAGCGCGAACCCGACGATCGTCGGACCGAACCGGGACAGCCGTCGGAGCAACCCGCGCTGCAGCAGGGGCACATCGTTCAGGACCGCAGCGCGGTCGTCCTGAGCGACAGGGCGGGGGCGTCGGTCGAGGTACGGCTGGACCGACCAGCGCACGGCCATCAGCGTGTCCGGACGGACCTGTCGCCCGTTGATCGTCGCCGCTGGGTCGACCGGCCGTGCGGTCCGGAAGCAGCTGAAGCACACCAGGCCGACACCGGCGGTGGTCAGCGCGATGGTGACGACGGCTCCCAGCACGGACGTCCCAGCCCAGGCGAACCGCACCTGCAGGACCACGGCTGCGATGAGCGCGAGGACCGCCGCGACGCCGGAAACTCGTGTCGCCCGGCGGACGCGCGCGGAGTCGAGGACGTCGCCGATCCGCTCCCGCAGCACCTGCCAACCGAGTCCGAACACGAGACTTCTTCTACTCGGTCGGTCTGAGAGTGGCGCGTGCCGGGCTACCCGTGTGTCGAGGGAGCAGAAATCGTCGGGTGTGCTGCGGCGACTCGACGATTGGTGCTCACTCGATCGGGCGTGGGGCCGGACACGCCCGGGGCCGGACTCGCATGGGGTCGGACACGCCCGGGTGCGGGCTTCGGGAGCGCGGGCAGCCCGCACCGTGACGCCGCGGCCCAGCGCTCGCTCAGGAAGGCGCGGTGCGCTCGACCTATGAGCCTCGACATCGTCTACACCGCAGCCGCCCACGCCACCGGCGGAGGCCGCGACGGCCACGTGCGCAGCGAGGACGACCGCCTCGACCTCGACACCCGCCTGCCGAAGGAGATGGGCGGCAGCGGCGAGGGCACCAACCCGGAGCAGCTCTTCGCCGCCGGGTACGCCGCGTGCTTCCTCGGTGCGCTGCACGCCGCCGGCAAGGAGCTCGAGGTCGACACCACCGACGCCGAGGTCTCGGCCGAGGTCGGCATCGGCGGCAACGGGCAGGGCGGCTTCGGCCTCGCGGTCGAGCTCGACGTCTACGCCCCGTCCGCCCGTCCGGAGCAGCGGCAGCGCCTCGCCGAGCGCGCGCACGAGATCTGCCCCTACTCGAACGCCACCCGCGGCAACATCACGGTCGCCATCTCGATCGTCGACTAGCGTTCCGGCGTGGTCACCGACGAATCGCGCTGCCCCTGCCTCAGCGGCAACCCCTACGGGGAGTGCTGCGGACCCCTGCACGGCGGCGCGGCGGCACCGACGGCCGAGCGGCTGATGCGCTCGCGGTTCAGCGCGTTCGCGCTCGGTCTGCCCGAGTACCTCCTGCTGACGTGGCACCCGCGGACGCGGCCGGAGGACCTCGAGTTGGACGCGGATCAGCGTTGGACCCGGTTGGACGTGCTGTCGACGCGGTCTGGAGGCCCGTTCGACTCCCGGGGAACGGTCGCGTTCCGCGCGTGGTGGCGTTCCGACACCGAGCGCGGCACGCTCGAGGAGACGAGCGAGTTCGTCCGCGAGGGCGGTCGCTGGTACTACGTGGACGGCGTCGTCAGCTGAGCACGGTGGGCGGCAGGCCCACGGCGGCGCGCATCGCCCGCCGCACGTCCGCCTCGGCGGGCAGCAGCTCGTCCTGGTCGCCGGTGAGGAAGAACCGGATCTGTCCGAGCGCCTGCTCCGTGAGCATGTCGAGGCCGTTGAGCACCCGGCCGCCCGCACCAGCCCAGCGCGAGGCGACCGCCGTGGGCCACGGCTCGTAGGCGACGTCGAACAGCACGGCGTCGGGCCCGGACGGCACCAGCTCGAGGGTGTCCGCGGCACCACCGGGCAGGGTCGAGACGACGAACCCGTGCCGCGTCCCGGGAAGGTCCGTCAGGGGCAGGACCTCGAGCGAGACGCCGAGCCGCACGGCCAGGTCGACGAGTGCTCCGGCCTTCGCGGTGTCGCGGAGGAACAGCCGCACCAGGGTCGCGCCGAGCCGGACGGCGGCCGTGAGGGCGCTCGCCGCGGTCGCACCGCCGCCGAGGACCGTCGCCTCACCGGGCAGGTGGCCGAGTGCCTCGACCGGTCGGACGAGCCCCTCGACGTCGGTGTTCGCCCCGTACCGCAGCACGGTGTCGCCAGAGGTCCGGAAGGCGATGGTGTTGGCGACCCCGAGCTCGTCGACCAGCGGAGTGGTCCGGTCGAGGAGCGGCAGCACGTCCCGCTTGAGCGGCATCGTGAGGCTCAGCCCACGCCATTCGGGCCCCAGCCCCGCGACGAACGCATCCAACCCGCCGGACGCGACCTCGTGCCTCCCGTACGACCACCCCAACCCCAGGACGTCGTAGGCCGCTGCGTGCAGCGTGGGGGAGAGGGAGTGCGCGATGGGGGAGCCGAGCACCGCGAGCCGGGTGCGGGCGGGATCGGTGACGGCCACGGTGATCCAGCCTATCCAGACGCTTTCCGTACCGGGCCGTTAGGTTAGGCTACCCTTCGTGATCCGTACTCCCCTCCGTCTCCGACGCGTGCTGGCCGCTGCCGGTGCCGTCGTCGCAGCGTCCCTCGTCCTCGCCGGGTGCGCCTCCGGCTCCGGCTCCCCGTCCTCCTCGTCATCGGGGTCGTCCGACGGGGCCTTCCCGGTGTCCATCACCACCGCGCTCGGCACCACGAAGATCGAGTCGCAGCCGAAGCGCGTCGTCGCCCTCGGGTGGGGCGACGCCGAGACGGCACTCGAGCTCGGCGTGCAGCCCGTCGGCGCGAGCGACTGGCTCGCCTTCGGTGGTGACGGCGTCGGCCCCTGGCTGAAGGGTGCCTACACGAAGTCGCCGAAGATCATCCAGACGCTCGAGCCGAGCTACGAGGACATCCTCAAGCTCAAGCCCGACGTGATCCTCGACGTGAAGTCCTCCGGCGACAAGGACCGCTACGCCAAGCTGTCCGCGATCGCGCCGACCGTGGCGATCCCGAAGGGCGGCGAGAACTACCTCGCCTCGACCCAGCAGCAGACCACGATGATCGCGAAGGCCCTCGGCAAGGAAACGGAGGGCAAGAAGCTGCTCTCCGACCTCGACGACGCCTACGCCGCGGCACGCAAGGCCCACCCGGAGTTCGAGGGCAAGTCCGCCGTCGTCGGTGCGTACAGTTCCGAGGGCTTCGGTGCCTACGCCTCGACGGACAGCCGCTCGACGTTCATGCGGAACCTCGGCTTCACCATCCCGAAGGCCATCGACGAGCAGGCCGGCAAGGCGTTCTCGGTGCACCTGTCGGACGAGAACCTCGACCTGTTGAACGCCGACCTGACGCTCATCCTGCCGATCTACGTCGACGCGTCGAAGGCCGAGGCGGACCCGCTGTTCCAGAAGGTGCCGTCGGTCGAGGCCGGGCACTCCATCGTGTTCGACGACGCCGATGTGTCCTCGGCGTTCTCGATGGGGACCACCGCGGCGATCGAGTGGGCGCTCGAGAAGCTACCGGACGAGTTCCAGGCGAAGCTCGGCTGACGCGACGATCCGCGCGTAGGAGGTCGTTTCGCGCGTAGGAGGCTGGAACTTCCGGCCTCCTACGCGCGTTTCTGCTTCCTACGCGCGGTTCCGCCTTCTCCGCGCGAAACAGCTGCCAGCCCGGCGTCCGCGGACGCGACGGTCGCGTCGGTCAGGAACCGAACGTGGACCCGAGGAACGCGAACAGCAGTGCGATCAGGGGGAACGCGCCCTGCACGAACGCGGAGTTGAGGTAGCGGCGGCCGGTGCCGGCGAGGACCACCGCGGCACCGAGCATCGACGCGGTCGCGAACACCACGAGGGTCCACCCGCTCGCGCTGTTGCCCGCGACGACGAGCACCACACCGAGGACCGCACCGATCGCGAGGAACAGGTTGTAGAACCCCTGGTTGAACGCCATCGAGCGGGTCGCCTGCACCTCGGTCTCCGACGACAGGCCGAAGATCTTGCGCACCCGGGGACTCGTCCACGCCACGGACTCGAGGAAGAAGATGTACACGTGCACGAGGCCAGCGAGGACCGCAAACACGCTCGAGATCACGAGCAGGACCGACATGGACTCCATTCTCGCAGGACCGAGGCCGTGCTCAGGTCCCGCTCAGGTTGCGGCGGCGGACGCGCGCGACACCCGGCAGCGGACGCGCGCGTAACCGACACCTGGTGGCCAGCCCCGGCCGTTAGGCTCGCAGCATGAGCGACGACGACACCACGCCCGCGTACGACCAGGCGGCCGTCGCCGAACTCGGCAGCATCCGGCAGAGCATCGACAACATCGACGCCGCCGTGATCCACATGCTCGCCGAGCGGTTCAAGTACACCCAGCGGGTGGGGTACCTCAAGGCCGCCGCGGGCATGCCGGCCGCCGACCCCGGTCGCGAGCAGGTCCAGGTCGCACGGCTCCGCTCACTCGCCGCCGAGTCGCACCTCGACCCCGCCTTCGCCGAGAAGTTCCTGAACTTCATCGTCGCCGAGGTCATCCACCACCACGAGCAGATCGCCGGCGGCGACGCGTGAGCGACACCCTCCCGGCGCTGCTCGTCGGCTCCTACACCGCCACGGGCGGCGGCAACGCCACGGGGATCTCGATCGTCCCTGCCGGTCCCGCCGGTGACGCCGAGGCCCGTACCGTCGCGGTCATGGACGACCCGTCGTTCCTCGCGGTGTCCGGTGACCGCGTCTACGCCGTGTCCGAGACCGCGGACGGCGGCGTCTCGGCGTTCCGTCGCGACGGCGCAGCGCTCGAGCACCTCTGGGACGCCCCGGCCGGCGGCGACGCCCCGTGCCACGTCCGGGTCGACCCGTCCGGTTCGCTCGTCGTCACCAACTACGTCTCCGGCACCGTGACGGCGATCTCGCTCGAGGCCGCCGAGTCCCACGCCGCATCACTCCTCGCGAGCGACGGGGTCGTGGGGGCGCACGGAAGCGATGACGTCGGCGTGCCCGCCGCGGCCGTCGTGACCGAGGTCCTGCCCGACGCCACCGGACCCGTCGAGGACCGCCAGGAGGGGCCGCACGCCCACCAGTCGGTCGCCACCCCGGACGGCACCGTGCTCGTCGCGGACCTCGGGGGCGACGCCCTGCACGAGTTCCGGATCACTGCCGAACCCGCGATCTCCCTCGTCCGTGTCCACCACGTGGCACCGGGGGTCGGTCCGCGACACTTGGCCTGGCACGACGGGGACCTGATCGTCGCCGGCGAGCTGGACGGGCACGTGCACCGCCTGCGCCGTGACGACTCCGGTTCGTTCGTGACCATCGCGTCGACGGCGACCTTCGAGGGTTCGGTGGGGGAGTCGCTGCTCAGCCACATCGAGGTCGACGACGCCGGGCTCGTGTACGTCGCCGTCCGTGGGCGGGACCTGATCGTGGTGCTCGACGCCTCCGACGGCGGGCTGTCGCTCGTCGGTTCGGCGTCGTCGGGCGGTGTCTGGCCACGACACTTCGCGCGCGTGCCCGGACACGTCCTCGTCGCGAACCAGATGTCGGACGCGATCGCCGTCCTGCCGACCGGCGACGACGGCGTCCCCGGCGAGGCCGTCGCGCAGATCCCGGTCGGCACGCCGACCTGCATCATCCCGGTCTGACGCGGCGTCACGTCGCCCCCGGGACGCTGCGATCCAGCCTGGAGGCACGGTGCGTGTCACCGGGACCGGCCAGACTGGGGAGATGGACGCGTCCTACACCCTCGTCTCCGGTCCGCCTCCGCTCGCCGACTACCTCCGGCTGCGCCGGGACTCCGGCCTGACGCCGAAGAACGCCGAGCAGGGCGCCGGAGCGATCGCGGGCAGCTGGTCGGCGTGCCACGTCGTGGACGAGCAGGGCACACCGGTCGCGATGGGTCGGACGATCGGCGACGGCGGGTGGTACTTCCACATCGCGGACATCGCCACGGACCCGGCTCACCAGCGCCGCGGTCTCGGACGCCGGGTCGTCGAGTGGCTCCTCGAGGACGTCCGCTCCCGGGCACCCGAGGGAGCGTACGTCACCCTCGTCGGGGACCCGCCCGGGCAGCGGCTCTACCGGTCGCTCGGGTTCGAGGACGTCGCACCGAGCCTCGGGATGGCGCGACTGACCTGAACCGCGTCGGACGTCAGCCGCCAGCCGTCAGCCGTCAGTTGTCGATGAGGTTCTCGAACGGGCGACCCTCGGCCAGCGCCGCCACCTGCCGGCGCATGAGCTCGATCGACCTCGGGACGCTCAGGTCGGTGTTGCCGCCGACGTGCGGGGTCAGGACCGTGTTCGGCGTCGTCCAGAGCGGGTGCCGCGCGGGGAGCGGTTCGGGATCGGTGACGTCGAGCGCCGCCGAGAGGCGTCCGGACTGCAGCTCGGCCACGAGGGCGTCGGTGTCGACGACCTTGCCACGCGCGACGTTCACCACGAGGGCGCCGTCGGGGAGCGCGGCGAGCAGGTCGGCGTCCACCAGTCGCTCGGTCTCGTCGGTCAGCGGCGCGATGAGGACGAGCACGTCGGTCTCGCGGACGATCGTCGGGAGCTCGCCGAACGCGTGCACCTGTCGGCCGTCCTGCTCGCGCGCGGTGCGTGCCACCACGGTCACCTCGGTGCGGAACGCCTCGAAGCGCGTGGCGATCGCGGAACCGATCGCCCCGTAGCCGACCACCGTCACCCGGCGGTCGGCCAGGGAACGGGTGGTCCGGGCGTCCCAGACCCCGTTCGCGCGGTCGGTCTGGAACGCCCCGAGCTCGCGCAGTGACGTCAGCGCGAGCCCCACCGCGAGTTCGGCGGTCTCGTCGTCGTGGATGCCGCGGCCGTTCGCGAGCTGCGCGTGGCCGGGGACGTGCGGGACCGCGTGCTCGTACCCGGCGCTCGGCAGCTGCAGCAGCTGGAGGTTCGGCAGGTCGTGCACGTACTGCCACCGGTGCCGTCCACCGAAGTAGAACGGCAGGAACGCGATGGCGACGTCGTCGGGGCGTCCGTACGGCGCCTCGACGTCCCACACGTCCAGCTCGATGCCGTCCGGCACGGGGCCGAACCGGTCGACGAGCTCGGCGAACGGCAGCGTGACGATCGGCATCCTGTCGGCGACCGCTGTCAGGAGTCGGTCCGCGGCGAGAACGCGCCGTCGGAGTCGAGCGGACCCCGGCCGACGTAGCCCTCGGTCACGTCTTCGACGATGACGTCCCCGAAGCGGCCCGGCAGCGTGGCGTTGTGCGTGCCGCGCAGCTCGTCGATCGTCGCCTCGAACGCCCCCTGGACCTCGAGCGACCCGCTCGTGGCGTCCGTGACGCCGATGCGGAGCACCGGGAAGCCCCGGCCGTCGCAGAGGCCCTGGAAGCGGACGTCGTCCTCGCGTCGGACGGTCACGATGACGCGGGCGGTCGACTCGGAGAAGAGCGCGGTTGCCGTGTCGACGCCGTCGCGGGCCTCGAGCTCGTCGAGCACCACGCGGGCGCCGAGGCCGAACCGGAGCACCGACTCCGCGAGCGACTGGCCGAGGCCGCCGTCCGCCAGGTCGTGGGCGCTGGTCAGCAGCTGCTCGCTCGCCGCCGCGTGCAGGAGGTCCGCGAGGGCCTTCTCACGCTCGAGGTCGACCGCTGGCGGCCGACCACCGAGGTGGCCGTGCACGGTGCCGGCCCAGGCCGAACCGTCCAGCTCGAGCGACGTGGTGCCGAGCAGGTAGATGTTGTGTCCGTCGTCCTGCCAGCCGGAGGGCACGCGGAGTGCGACGTCCTCGATCACACCGAGGACACCGACGACCGGGGTCGGGTGGATCGGCGTGGTGCCGGTCTGGTTGTAGAACGACACGTTGCCGCCGGTCACCGGGATCCCGAGCTCCATGCAGCCGTCGGCGAGGCCCTCGACGGCCTCGGAGAACTGCCACATGACCTCGGGGTTCTCCGGCGAGCCGAAGTTCAGGCAGTCGGTCACGGCCGCGGGGACGGCGCCGGTCACGGCGACGTTCCGGTACGCCTCGGCGAGGGCCAGCCGTGCGCCCTGCTTCGGGTCGAGCTGGCAGTAGCGGCCGTTCGCGTCGGTGGCGATCGTGACGCCGAGCCCGGTCTCCTCGTCGACGCGGATCATGCCGCCGTCGTCGGGGAAGGAGAGCGCGGTGTTGCCGAGCACGTAGGTGTCGTACTGGTTCGTCACCCAGTTCTTCGACGCGAGGTTCGGCGAGCCGAGCAGGCTGAGGAACTGCGCCTTGAGCGCGGGGCCGTCGGCCGGACGCTCGAGCGAGGCGGCGGTGTCGGCCTGCAGCGCGTCGATCCAGGTCGGGTAGGCGACCGGACGGTCGTACACCGGGCCGTCGACGGCGACCGTGCGCGGGTCGACGTTCACGATCTCCTGACCCTGCCAGTCGATGACGAGACGGCCGGTGCCGGTGACCTCGCCCAGGACGCTGGTCTCGACCTCCCACTTGCCGACGACCGCGAGGAACGCGTCGAGCTTCTCGGGGCGGACGACCGCCATCATGCGCTCCTGGCTCTCCGACATGAGGATCTCCTCGGCGGTGAGCGTCGGGTCGCGCAGCAGGACGTCGTCGAGCGAGATGTGCATGCCGCCGTCGCCGTTCGATGCGAGCTCCGACGTGGCGCAGGAGATGCCGGCGGCACCGAGGTCCTGGATGCCCTCGACGAGCTCCTTCTGGAAGAGCTCGAGGCAGCACTCGATGAGGACCTTCTCGGCGAACGGGTCGCCGACCTGGACCGCCGGACGCTTGGTCGGGCCACCCTCGGTGAAGGTGTCGGACGCCAGGATCGACGCGCCGCCGATGCCGTCGCCACCAGTGCGCGCACCGAAGAGCACGACCTTGTTGCCGGCGCCGGAGGCGTTCGCGAGGTGCAGGTCCTCGTGCCGGAGGACACCGACCGCGAGGGCGTTGACGAGCGGGTTGCCCTGGTAGACGGAGTCGAAGTAGGTCTCGCCGCCGATGTTCGGCAGGCCGAGGCAGTTGCCGTAGAACGAGATGCCACCGACGACGCCGTGCACGACGCGCTGGGTGTCCTCGTGGTCGATCGCGCCGAAGCGGAGCTGGTCCATCACGGCGACCGGACGAGCGCCCATCGAGATGATGTCGCGGACGATGCCGCCGACACCCGTCGCGGCGCCCTGGTACGGCTCGACGTAGGAGGGGTGGTTGTGCGACTCGACCTTGAAGGTCACCGCCCAGCCGTTGCCGACGTCGACGACACCGGCGTTCTCGCCCATGCCGACCATGAGGTTCTTCGTCATCTCCGGCGTGACCTTCTTGCCGAACTGCCGGAGGTAGTTCTTGCTCGACTTGTACGAGCAGTGCTCGGACCACATCACCGAGTACATCGCCAACTCGCCCGAGGTGGGGCGGCGGCCGAGGATCTCGCGGATCTTCGCGTACTCGTCCGTCTTGAGCCCGAGGGCCTCGTACGGCTGGTCCTTGTCGGGGGTCGCGGCGGCGTCCTGGACGGTGTCGGGCTTGGGGCGCACGAAGGTCGTCACGGTGTTGTCGTTCCCTGCTGAGGTGGCGTCGGTCGGCTCGGTCACTTGACCAGCGTCGACTCGATCACGGAGGTGAAGAAGGTGAGGCCGTCCGTGCCGGAGGCCATCGCCGCGGGGGTGTCCGGGCCGAAGCCGGGCTCCGTCGCGTGCTCGGGGTGCGGCATGAGGCCGACGACGTTGCCGCGCTCGTTCGAGACGCCCGCGATGTCGTCGATCGACCCGTTCGGGTTCACGCCGACGTAGCGGAACACGACCTGGCCGTTGTCCTCGATGCGCTTGATCTCGTCGGGGTCCGCCACGAAGCGACCGTCGGCGTTCTTCAGCGGGATCGTGATCTCCTGCTGGGCGGTGAAGCCCGAGGTCCACGCGGTCCCGGTGGTCTCGACGCGGAGCTTCTGGTCGCGGCGGATGAACTGCTGGTGCGCGTTGCGGGTGTGCGCGCCGGGCACGAGGCGGGCCTCGGCCAGCATCTGGAACCCGTTGCAGATGCCGAGCACGGGCATGCCCTTGCCGGCGGCGTCGATGACCTCGGCCATGATCGGAGCCTTCGCGGCGATCGCACCCGCACGCAGGTAGTCGCCGTACGAGAACCCGCCGGGCAGGACGATGGCGTCGACCCCCTGGAGGTCGTGGTCGCCGTGCCAGAGCGCGACGGGGTCGGCACCGGCGAGGCGGACCGCGCGCTGGGCGTCGCGGTCGTCGAGCGAACCCGGGAACGTGATGACGCCGATGCGCATCGAGGTCACTGGCCTTCGACCGTCACGGACACGACGTCCTCGATGACGGCGTTCGAGAAGACGTCCGCGGCGATCGCACGGACCTCGGCGAGCTTGGCGTCGTCGACCGGGCCGTCGACGGCCACCTCGAAGCGCTTGCCGATGCGGACGTTGGTCAGGTCGGCGTTGCCGAGTCGGGCCAGGGCGTTGCCCACGGCCTTTCCCTGCGGGTCGAGGATCTCGGCCTTGGGCATGACCTCGACGACGATCGTTGGCACGTGTTCACTCCAGCGCTTCGGGGGTGGGTGGGACCCGACCAGTCTAAGCGGCGCGCGCGGCGCGCCCGACCGCTTGTGGAGAACCCATCCAAGGCGTATATTCCAACCCGAATAGTCCACACGGAACACCGACCTGGAGGCACGGATGACGTCGATCACGCCGCTCGCGTTCGCCGCGCTCGGGCTCCTCGCCGAGGCGCCCATGCACCCCTACGAGATGTTCCAGACGATGCTGCAGCGGCGCGAGGACCAGAACGTCAAGGTCCGGCCGAGCACGCTGTACCACCAGATCGGCCGGCTGGTCGACCTCGGGTACGCCGAGGCGCTCGGCACCGCTCGCGAGGGCAACCGCCCGGAACGCACGACCTACGCGATCACCGACCACGGTCGGACCGCGCTCGAGGACGGCCTCCGTCGCATGATCGCCGAGCCGGCGGACGAGTACCCGGAGTTCCAACTCGCGGTCTCGCACATCGACAACCTGAGCGCCGCGGACGCGGTGACCGCCCTGCGGGCACGCGCCGACGCGCTCCGGGGCGAACGCGAGGAGTACGACCAGGCCGCCACGGGCCTCCAGGCCAAGCAGCTGGCGGGCCGCTTCTGGCTCGACGTGTCGTACGTCCGTGCCATGCTCACCGCGCAGATCGAGTGGCTCTCCGGGACCGCCGACCGGATCGCGAGCGGCGACGTCCCCTGGGACGGCCCGGCCGTCCCCCCGAACACCACCCAGACCAACAAGGAAAGCACTCGATGACAACCGTCGAAAAGAAGCCGTGGCCCGCCCTGTGGGCCCTCGTCGTCGGATTCTTCATGATCCTCGTCGACTCGACCATCGTGTCGGTCGCGACCCCCACCATCGCCGCGAAGCTCCACGCGGACATCAACTCCGTGATCTGGGTGACGAGCGCGTACCTCCTCGCCTACGCCGTGCCGCTGCTCATCACCGGCCGCCTGGGTGACCGGTTCGGCCCGAAGATCCTCTACCAGGTCGGTCTCGTCGTCTTCACGCTCTCGAGCCTCTGGTGCGGCCTGGCGGGTTCCATCGAGGTGCTCATCATCGCCCGCGTCGTGCAGGGCCTCGGCGCCGCGATGATGACGCCGCAGACGATGGCCGTCATCACACGCATCTTCCCGCCGCAGAACCGCGGTGCGGCGATGGGCCTCTGGGGTGCGGTCGCCGGTGTCGCCTCGCTCGTCGGACCGATCGTCGGCGGCCTGCTCGTCGACGGCTTCGGCTGGGAGTGGATCTTCTTCGTGAACGTCCCGGTGGGCATCGTCGCGTTCGTGCTCGCACAGCGCTTCGTCCCGACGTTCGACCGCCACGGGCACCGTTTCGACTACCTCGGCATCGTGCTGAGCGCGGTCGGCATGTTCCTGCTCGTCTTCGGCATCCAGGAGGGAGAGACCTACGACTGGGGCACCATCGCGGGGCCGATCTCGGTCTGGTCGCTCATCATCGCGGGCATCGTCGTGCTCGCCGCGTTCGTGGTGTGGCAGGGCGTCCAGAAGGGCGAGCCGCTGCTGCCGCTCGGTCTGTTCAAGGACCGCAACTTCACCCTGGCGAACATCGCCATCACCGCCGTCGGCGTCGCGATCTCCTCGTTCGCGCTGCCGATCATGCTGTGGGCGCAGGACGTCCTGACCTTCAGCCCGACCCAGGCCGCGCTGCTGCTCGTCCCGCAGGCCGTGCTGTCCGCGGGCCTCGCGCCGCTCGTCGGCAAGAACCTCAACCGCTGGAGCCTCCGCTGGGTCGCTTCGTTCGGTCTCGCCTGCTTCTCGGGAGCGCTCTTCTGGTTCGGGGCGCTCCTGGCCTCCGGCGCCGACTGGGGCTGGGTCCTGCTGCCGTCGACGCTGCTCGGTCTCGCCAACGCGTGCATGTGGGGACCGCTCTCGGTCTCCGCGACCCGCAACCTGCCGCCGAAGCTCGCCGGCGCGGGCTCGGGCGTCTACAACACCACCCGTCAGATCGGTGCCGTCCTCGGCTCCGCCGGCATCGCGGCGCTGATCGAGGCCCGCATCACGGCGAACTTCCCGGCGTCGACCGGTGGCACGAGCGGCGGCGGTGCCGAGCGGCAGGTCGGGGCGCTCCCCGGGTTCCTGCAGCAGCCGTTCGCCACGGCGATGGGGCAGTCGCTCGTCCTGCCGGCCGTGGTGCTCGTCATCGCGATCGTGGCGGCACTGTTCCTGGCGAAGCCGAAGCAGACCGTGGCGTGGCAGCAGACCGGTGCCGTGTCGGACGGATCGTCGACGGCCGCCGAGCAGCGTCACGGGGTGCACGCCGCGGCAGCTGCGCCGGAGACCCCCGAGGCGGAACTCGCCGCGACCGATCACCACGGGCGACACTCGGGCGAGTAGCCCCGCGCACCGACGAGCCCCGCGCTGCCCCGGCAGTGCGGGGCTCGTTCGCGTTCGGCGTCACTCGACGTACGGTGCGAGCTTCCGCGCTGTGTGCGAGGGTGCGGCGCTCCCACGGTGCGCGGAACCTCGCACACTGCGGGCCGACGCGACGCGCGGGCCGACGCGACGCGCGGGCCGACGCGACGCGCGGCTCACCCCCGGCGCTGCAGGTGCGCCCGGGTGAGCTCGTCCATCTCCTCGTCGGTGAGGGCGTCGATCGTGCGGGCCTCGCGGCGGTCGGTGCGCTGCCACCGGATGAAGAGCGAGATGAGCACCGGGATGTCCGCGACCTCGGCGATGAACCACAGCAGGTCACCCGCCAGGTGTTGATCGCGCAGCGGTGACGGGAACCACGGCTGCCCGACCGCCTGCACCACCGAGCCGTCGAGCACGTGGTTCGTGATCCGCAGCACGATGCCCGGGATCGCGTCCGCCATCAGCTCGACGAACGCCAGCAGGAACTCGACCGTGACGAACGTCGACGAGCGGAGGACGCCCGGCTCGGACAGCGGCGTGAGGAGCGTGAAGCCCAGCACCGGCACGAGCACCGTGATCGCGGTGGCCCAGACCGGGGACTCTCGGGTGGTCGCCGCGAACGGGGTGAGCAGCACGCAGAACAGCGCGAGGGCGATCAGCGGCGCGACGATCGCGTTGCCGAGGAACCGCACCGGACGCGACCGCAGCACGGCGGTGGCGGTCTGCGCGAGGCGATCCGGGCCTCCGGTCCGCAGCAACGAGACGGGCGCGGCGAACGCGGCGAAGGTGGGGACCGCGAAGAAGAGCAGGGCGAGGCGCAGCACGAACGCCCAGCGGAGCTCCTGGTCGTAGACGCCGACGACGCCGAACTGCAGGATCCCGAACAGGACGAGCGCGCCGAGGAACGCGAGGCTCCGCCACCACGGCCAGCGCGCACCGCGGCGCGCTGCGCCGACCACCCACCACCCGTACGTGATCGCCGCGACGCCGATGAGCACCGCTGCCAACGGGTCGACGTGCCAGATGCTCCAGAACTCGGGTGTCGACGGCGTGGGGTGCCTCCTGAGGATCGTGCTGCCGACGACAATCCTCCGCCCGCAGCACGCCTCCGGAGGGCTGCGGGCGGTGAGAACCGGTTCAGATCCGCGTGACGCCCCGGGCCGGCACCGTCTTCGTCAGCAGCCACACGCCGGCGGGGACGAGCAGCGCACCGAGCAGGGCGGCCCCGAACGACAGGTGCAACTGCATGACGACGAACGCGGGGCCGATCGTGCAGAGCGCGGCGACGGCGAGCACCGGCCACGCCGGACGGTCGGCACCGGGCAGCAGTCGGGGGAGCGGTCGGTCGAACCACCGCAGGCCTCGCGCCACTCCCAGTGCCACAACGAGCAGGACGACCAGTGCGACCGCACGCGTGGGCCACCACGGCGCCGAACCCGGTTCGGGGAACGGCACACCGACGAGCAGTGCCACGCCGTTCAGCGCGATGAACAGCGGCAGGTGCCACAGGTAGATCGTCATGCCGTCCCGGCCGAGCAGGAACACGGTGGCCTGCGCCGCGCGCGTCCGCATCAGCCGGGTGAGCGGTGCGTGCACGACCTGCACCAGGCAGGCCTGGCTGACGGCGAGGACCGCGAGCGGCAGCATCGGCGGGTTGAGGTCCTGCAGCATGTCCGGCGCCCAGAGGCCGATCGAGGTCATCGGGACGAGCAGCGCGTACCCGGCCGCCGCGATGACCACGAGCAGGACCCGGGACCGTCGTGCGAACCACCCGTCGGCCCAGAGGAAGCCGACCTGCTGCGCGAAGAGCCACACCGGTCCGAGGTTGAGCAGCCCGACCTCGGCGGTGCCGGTAGCGAACCGGAGGGCGTCGACGGCGGTGGCGAAGAGGAGCAGCACCCCGAGTGTGCGCCAGGGAGCGCGTTCGTGCAGGCGCACCATGAACGGCACGCAGCACTGCGTGATGCCGTAGGCGGCGAGGAACCACAGCGGCGACCCGATGCCGAACGCGACCTCGGCCAGCAGTTCCGGCGGGGTGCCGAGCGCCGTCGCGACACCGAGCCCGATCGCGAGCACCGCGAACAGGGGGATCGCGGGGCGGAAGAGCCGGACGAGTCGCGTGGCGACGTAGTCTCGGCCGCCGCCGCCCCGCGCGACCGTGCTCCGCCACCCGACCGCGCTGGCGAACCCGCCGACCACGAAGAACAGCGGCATCACCTGGCCGATCCAGGTGGCGGCCACGTACCAGGGGAGTTCCTGGAGGGGGCTCGTCACCGCGATGCCGTCGGGCCCGGCGGCGACACCGACCATCGTGACGTGCACGAAGACGACGAGGACGACGCACGCCGTCCGGATGAGGTCGACGACCAGGTCCCGCTTCGCGATGATCCCCCGGACGTCCTGAGCGCGGTTCGCCTGCACGGGCAGGCTCTGCTTCGTGGACATGTCCGGACGCTAGCGCGAGGTCGTGGCATCCCAGCGTCGTTCCAGCTGATCGCGACCGGATCGTGACACTTCGCATTCCGGTTGCGGCATACTTCGACGTCGCCAACCGTCCACGCGGCTGGTGTACAGTGGCGGTGTTGTCTTGATCTCTGCAAAAGAAAGGCTCAGCATGGACGTCGACGCCGACCTGCTCCGCGCCTCCGGTCTCCGGGTCACGACACCGCGGCTCGCCGTCCTCCGCACCACCGAGACGATGCCGCACGCGACCGCCGACGACATCGTCACGGCGCTCGCCGCGGAACTGCCGACCACCAGTCACCAGGCCGTGTACGGCGTCCTCGCGGCGCTGACCGGCGTCGGACTGGTCCGCCGGATCGAGCCAGCAGGCAGCCCCGCCCGGTACGAACGCCGGACGGGCGACAACCACCACCACGTCGTCTGCACGATGTGCGGCGCGATCGAGGACGTCGACTGCGCCGTCGGGCATGCGCCGTGCCTCACCCCGTCGGAGACCCACGGCTTCGCGGTCACCACCGCCGAGGTCACGTACTGGGGCATCTGCGAGCGGTGCGCGGCGGCCGAGCGTGACGACGCAGCGGCACCCGTCACGGCCTGATCGCACCGCGATCCCCGGCGACCAGCCGAGGCCCCCTGAGCAACCCGAGCACCCCTGACCGAACCAACCGTTCCACCCAAGGAGGAACCGTGTCCGACCAGAACACGACGCCCGGCCAGCCGGCCGGCACCCCCACCACGACGACCAACTCCGGCGCCCCCGTCTCGAGCGACCAGCACTCCATGGGTGTCGGCGCCGACGGCCCGCTCGCGCTGCACGACCACTACCTCGTCGAGAAGCTCGCGCAGTTCAACCGCGAGCGCGTCCCGGAGCGGGTCGTGCACGCCAAGGGCGGCGGCGCCTTCGGTACCTTCACCGTCACGCAGGACATCAGCCGCTTCACCCGTGCCGCGTTCCTGCAGCCGGGCAAGCAGACCGAGATGCTCGCGCGCTTCTCGTCGGTCGCCGGTGAGCAGGGCTCCCCGGACACCTGGCGCGACCCCCGCGGCTTCGCGCTGAAGTTCTACACCGAAGAGGGCAACTACGACCTCGTCGGCAACAACACCCCCGTGTTCTTCATCCGCGACGGCATCAAGTTCCCGGACTTCATCCGCTCGCAGAAGCGCCTGCCGGGTTCGCACCTGCGCGACCACGACATGCAGTGGGACTTCTGGACCCTCTCGCCCGAGTCGGCGCACCAGGTCACGTGGCTGATGGGTGACCGCGGCCTGCCCGCGTCGTGGCGCGAGATGGACGGCTTCGGCTCGCACACCTACCAGTGGATCTCGGCCTCGGGCGAGCGCTTCTGGGTCAAGTACCACTTCCTCACCGAGCAGGGCCACAAGACCCTGACGCAGGAGGACGCGGACCGCATCGCCGGCGAGGACGCGGACTTCCACATCCGCGACCTCCACGCCGCCATCGAGCGCGGCGACAACCCGCGCTGGACCCTCAAGGTGCAGGTCATGCCCTACGAGGACGCCGCCGCTTACCGCTTCAACCCGTTCGACCTGACGAAGGTGTGGCCGCACGCGGACTACCCGCTCATCGAGGTCGGCACGATGGAGCTCAACCGCAACCCGGAGAACTACTTCGCGCAGATCGAGCAGGCGACCTTCGCTCCTTCGAACTTCGTGCCCGGCATCGCGGCGAGCCCGGACAAGATGCTCCTCGCGCGCATCTTCAGCTACGCGGACGCCCACCGCTACCGTGTCGGCACGAACCACGCGCAGCTGCCCGTGAACGCCCCGAAGAACGAGGTGCACTCGTACTCGAAGGACGGGGCCATGCGCTTCGACTTCCAGAAGTCCGAGGTGCCCGTCTACGCGCCGAACACGCTCGGTGGTGCGCACGCCGACCCCGCCGCGACCGACGACACCCCGGGCTGGGAGTCCGACGGTGCGCTGCAGCGCTCCGCTGCGACGCTCCACCCGGAGGACGACGACTTCGGCCAGGCCGGCACCCTCGTCCGCGAGGTCCTCGACGACGCCGCCCGTGAGCGCCTGGTCGGCAACATCGCCGGGCACGTCTCGAAGGTGACGCGCGACGACCTGCGCGAGCGTGTGTTCGCGTACTGGACGAACGTCGACGCCGACCTCGGTGCGCGCGTGCGCGCCGCGGTCGTGCCGAGCGCCCCGGGTTCGAACGAGGACCCGGAGAAGGTCGCGGTCGAGGCGTAAGCCCAGCGAGACCCCTGACGGACGGGAGGCACGGTGCCAGCTGGCACCGTGCCTCCCGTCCGTCGTTCAGGCGAGTTCTAGACCTGCTGGCCGTTCAGCCAGATCGGGCCGGCCGGCCAGTCCTCCAGTCGCTCCGCGACCGGCAGGACCATCCAGCCACCCTGCTCGGTCTCCGAGATGCCGGCGCCGTCCGCGGTGAACGCGGAGAACGTGCCCACGGCACCGTCGATCTCGTGCCAGCCCATGCGTGCGTAGAACGGGATGCGGTTCTCCCCGGCACCGAGGAACCCGTACGGTACGCGGAGCCCCTCGAGCACCGCGTGCGTGCGGGTCATCAGCTCGCGACCGACCCCGGTTCCCTGCAGCCGAGGCGACACGGCGACGATGCCGGTGTCGCCGACGAGCACGTCCTCGCCACCGACCGTGATGAACATGCGGCGGATGCCGACGTGGGCGAGGACGACGCCGTCCTCGCTCCGGCCGATCACGCGTCGCTCGGGCTGCATGCCCGCGTAGTCGCGGCCGCCCACGTACCAGTGCGACCAGTCGGGGAAGGCCTGCCCGAGCAGCGCTGCGATCGCTTCGTGGTCGGGGAGCGACAGCGTGCTCTCCTCGACCACCTCCCACCGGATGTCTTCAGTCACGGGTCCATCCTGCCGGAGTGGGACCGGCGCCGCGGGCCGAGACTCGGCGTCAGCGACACTTCTCGCGCGGATGAGCGCGAGAAGTGTCGCTCAGGCCGAGAACTCAGTGCCCGTGCGGGCAGCGGTCAGCCCCGACCCGGCGCCGTGACCTCGATGCGGTTCGCCCACGGGTCCTCGAACGCGACGGTCCGGCCGTCGTCCGCGGTCTGCACCCCGGTGTCGTGCATGCGCGCGACCAGTGCCCCGAGGTCGTCGGCGGCCGGGACCTCGATGCGGACCAGCCCGAGGCCGAGCGCGAGCTGGCGGCGCCCGGCACCGCGGGAGTTCCACGTGTTCATCGCCATGTGGTGGTGGTAGCCGCCGGCGCTGACGAACAACGCCTCACCCCAGCCCGCGGTGGTGGCGAAGCCGAGCTGGTCGACGTAGAACTCCTTCGCGGTGGCGACGTCGCCGACGGAGAGGTGCACGTGGCCGACGCGTCCCGGAGCGACGGCCGCACCGTCGAGCGCGGCGGACGTCAGGTTCTCCCGCAGGAACTCGTTCGGGTCGACGAAGATCGTGGCCATGTCGACCATGCCGTGCGTCCACGACCACTCGGTGCGGTCGCGGTCCCAGTACAGCTCGACGCCGTTCCCTTCCGGGTCCGTGAAGTAGAACGCATTGCTCACCAGGTGGTCGGCGCTGCCGGTGAACGTCTGCGGGTACTTCGTCGCGACGGAGTACAGGGCTGCAGCGAGGTCGGCCTTCGTGTCGAACAGGATCGCGGTGTGGAACAGCCCGGCGTCGTGCGGGCCGGCGTGCTGCATCGACGGCGCGTGCTCGAGGATGACGATCGGCGTGGCGCCACGACCGAGCACGGCGACACCGCCCTCGTTCGACAGGAGGGAGAGCTGGACGCCCTCGCGGTAGTACCCGATCATCCGGTCGAGGTTCGCGACCCGGAGCGTGACCGCGCCCATCCCGGTGTCGGCGGCGAGGAGGTCCTGCGTGTGCATGTCACCAGTGTGCGCCGAAATGGTTGACGCGTCAACTAAACGCTCGAGTGTACCGGCATGCGGGCATGCGACAACGCCGATGTCGTACGACGTCGGTCATGACGCTGGTCCGCGCGCGCAACAGTTGCACGCGCGCGGGTGCGACACGGTGGTCGTCGTACGACAGCGGCGAAGTCGTTCCGAGTCTCCCCGGTCACCGAGCGATCGACGGGCTACGTGCGCGCGCGCCTACTTCGCGCTGAACCCGCCGTCGGACTTCAGGAGCTGCCCGTTCACCCACCCGCCGTCCGGCCCGCAGAGGAACCCGACCAGCGCTGCGGTGTCGCTCGGCATCGACGGGCGCCCGCCCGGGGTCTGCGCGATCGCCGACTGCCGGATCTCCTCGGTCATCCACCCGGTGTCGTTCGGCCCCGGGTTGACGAGGTTCGCGCTGACGTGCACGTCCGCGAGCTCCTGCGCGGCCCCGACGACCAAGCGGTCGAGCGCGCCCTTGCTCGTGCCGTACGGCAGGTTGAACGCGACGTGGTCGCTCGTGAGCGCGATCACGCGTCGACGGTCCTCCGGCGCTGGTGCCCCCGCCCGCAGGCGTGCGGCGTACGCCTGGACGAGCAAGAACGGCGCCCGCACGTTGACGGCCATGTGCCGGTCGAACGACTCGAGCGTGGTGGTCTCGAAGTCGGAGTCCACCGACTCGCAGTGCGACATCACGATCGCCGTGACGGGCGCGCCGGCCTCCGCCTCGGCGCGGCCCACGAGCGCGGCCGCCTGTTCCGGGTCCGCCAGGTCGACCGGGAGGCGCGTCACGCGTGCGCCCGCGTGCTCGCACTCGGCGACGACGGAGTCGACGCCGTCCGGATCGGCCGCACCGTGGACGCGGGCGTCGTACGGGCCCCACCACGAGATGGCCAGGTCCCAGCCGTCGGTCGCCAACCGCGCCGCGATCGCGGCGCCGATCCCGGCTCGTCGACCGACACCGGTCACCAGGGCGAGGGGTCTGTGGGACATGGGTCGTGCCTCCAGTCGGGGTCGTCGCAGCGGTGCGCCGACGCGCCCAGCTTGGCATCGCACCCGGTGTCCTGTCGGCGGAGCGCGCCGGGACAGGGCCAAGATGGAGGGATGCCACGCACACGACGTCTGCCCGACCGGCCACGCGGTCGCCGCGGCGGCCGTCCGGACCCGTCCGAGTTCCCCGTCGAACAGATGCGCGACCGCATGTCGTCGTACATCTACGGCAACATCACGGTGCTCGCCGCGGCCATCGCCGTCGACCCGCAGGCGATCCACCACGGCTCGGCCGTGTGGGCCGTGCTCGCGACCGCGGTGCTGACGTACCTGGCGCACGTCCTCTCGCACCTCGTCGCGCACGGGTTCGGCGCCGACGACTCCGAGACGGACGACGCTCGCCGCGAATCGGTGGCCACCATCGTGCGCAACGCCAACCCGATCGCGACGTCCGGCCTGATCCCTGCGGTGCTCTACGCCGCGGCGTGGATCGGGTGGATCCCGGCACCGTGGGCGCAGACCGCCGCGCTCGTGATCCTGGCCGTCCGCATCGGCATGGTCGGCGTGTTCATGCAGCGGTTCAGCGGGAAGCGTCCGACCTTCCTCGGCCTCTGGGGCGGCATCGTGCTCGCCGCGGTCGCCTTCGTCATCGGGTTCGTGAAGGTGGTGCTGACGCATTGAGCGAGCAGACCGTGCCGGTGCGCAAGCGCCCCGGGTGGAAGTTCCTGCGCGACCTCGTGATCATCGTGGTCGCGGCGTTGCTGGCGTCGTTCCTGGTGAAGGCGTACCTCGTCCGGTCGTTCTACATCCCGTCGGCGTCGATGGAGAACACGCTCCTGATCGGGGACCGTGTGCTCGTCAACGAACTCGTGCCGGGTGTCGTGCCGGTCAGGCGCGGCGACGTCGTGGTGTTCCAGGACCCGGGCGGGTGGCTCGGCCCCGGGCAGGGCGACGACCTCATCAAGCGGGTCATCGGGCTGCCGGGCGACACCGTCTCGTGCTGCGACACCCAGGGACGGCTGTCGGTGAACGGCCACCCCGTCGACGAGTCGTACGTCGTGCTCCAGCCGGGGTCCGACCGCGTCTCACTGCAGGACTTCTCGGTCACCGTGCCGAAGGGGCAGCTCTGGGTGATGGGTGACAACCGGTACGAGTCCGCGGACTCCCGCGCGCACGGGACCGTGCCGGTGTCGGACGTCGTCGGGCGAGCGTTCCTGACGACGTGGCCGGTGTCCCGGTGGACGGTGCTGTCGCGGCACGCGGATGTGTGGGACGGGGTGCCCGACCCGTCGTGATCTCGGTTCATGTGCTCGCTTGCCTCGTCTCGCGACGTGGACGGGGGACTCGCGTGTGCCTGCGCCCCGCGGTAGCGTTCGGTGGCCCGCCGGACCCGGCGCGCCGAACGCCGATCGGAGGGATGCCATGACGTCGTCCGAGCAGACGTTCGACTACGTCACCGGTGGCGACGACGAGGTCTCCCTGCGGAAGATCCGCACCGACGGCCCGCAGTCCGGCACGATCGGCCCCCGTCCCGACCACGTCGTCTTCGTGCTCGCCGACGGGCACGCGACGCTGACCGCCGACGACGGGAGCGAGTGGGAGGTCGAGGCCGGCCGCCCGATGATGCTCTCCGCACCGGTCGCCTACGCGTTCGACACCGACGCGACCGCCATGACGCTGCTGCACATCGCCCCGGCGGTGCTGGGCGACGGCGACGAACTCTCGGAGTTCGTGCAGCCCGCACCCGCGGACCCCGGCGTGGAACCCCTCCTCACCCTGTTGAACGAGGTCACCGACCGCATCCTCGACCCCACGCTCGACGGTGCCGGACGGGCCGTGCTGAACCGGCGCGTCGCGACCGTCGTGCTCTCGACCTTCACCCGGTCGCGATCGGACGTCGAACACCGGCTCCGCCGGGCGATCCGGTTCGTGCACGACCATGCGGGCGACGACCTCACGGTCGCGGACGTCGCGGCGGCGGCGGACCTCAGCGAACGCGGGCTGCAGGACCTCTTCCGCCGGCGGCTCGCGGTCACACCGATGCGGTACCTGCGGGAGGTCCGGCTCGACCGGGTGCACCTCGAGCTCGCCGCCCGACGGAACCGGCTCGTGACCGTCGGTGACATCGCGCGGGCGTGGCGGTTCGCGCACCTCGGGCGGTTCGCGGCGGCCTACCGGCGGCGGTTCGGGGAGAGTCCGCACGAGACGTTGCGGCGGTCGGGGCGTGCGGAGTTCAGAGGCGGCTGAGTCGTCCGCGACGCCACAGCTTACCTACTGCTCGTCGACGTCAAGTGCGATCTGGCCTCGCTCAATCGTCGGCAGCATGAGAGCTTGCCCGAACACTCGAATGCTCATCGTGGACACCGCCTCCCGCAGGAAGGGAAACACGGTCATCACGCCAACCTCGTTGGCAAAGAGTTGCAGTGTGCGAGCCGTCGGTTGATAGCCGTCTGCCAGCTCATACTCGCCAGCAACGCTCGCGGAGATGGTTCCTACCCCGAGTCGGATGTCGGCGTTGAGTCGGATTCCGAAGCTCGTTTCGTCCAGACGTTGCTGCACGGCGATCGATACCTCGGCCGCATCCTTCGGGCTCTCGGCTTGCTCGCGACGCGCGTGCAACTCGTACTGTTCGATACTCGACAGCGTCGAGTGAGCGACGAGCGCCTGAACGGCCTCGATGTCGGCTGAATCAAGCGAGTACGACATCCCTAACCCGCCAGCGCGAAGTCAGTGCGCTTCATCGTGGTCCACTCGTTCTGCGCGTGACTGATCGAAGGTCGAGGACCAGTCTGGACGATCGTGACTGATTGCCCCGAGGTCTTCCACGTCGACGGACCAGCGAGCTCGATCGACTGACCGACATCACGAACTACCTGATGCTCGACGATGGCGCCGACTGCGTTCGCGTAGCGACGAAGAGTGGAAGCCTTGGGATCGGAGTCGTATCGCTCGAACTTTTGAACGGCCTGCTGCGTCACGCCGATCAGCTCGGCAACGTCGTTCTGGGTGAGATTGCTGGCGCGTCGCAGCTCAATCAACCTCGACTTCAGCCGTCGGTCCTGGCTGGCCAAAATCTTGCCTCGAGCACGGGCCATGCGCAGGCCAAGGCGTGACGTGAGGAAGTCAAGGGCGGCAGACATGAGGACGATAGTAGCGGGACAACCTGCGAGTTGTATACGCGCTACCAGCCTGCGCGCTCTCGAACTTCGTCGTACAAGTCGGCGGCGCCTTCGATCTCGACCTGCTGCGAAGGTCCGTCGACCTTGATGTGACGGTGTAGGGCGACGAGCTTGGTGGAGTCACGCTCCGGTTCTGCGTGGTAGAACCTGAGCTTCTTGTTAAGTGCCGTCCGGCGAAGCTCGTAGATCTCAGGATCCTCGAACACGGGCTTAATCGGAGTCGACGCATCGCCTGAGTCCCAGAGCGAACCTGCTGCGGCCGCCTCGAAGAGGTCATCGATCTCGCCCTCCTCATGATTTCGCGAGAACGGCGCAAGTGTCGACAGCCAGCGATCGAGGGCAACCACGGACGGATGGGTGTCCCGTTCTTCGTGTTGCCAGTCATATGGTGCGCCCTCTGGGTGGCAGCACCTCGAATCACTCCCCCGTCGGTAGTCCCCTCGCATGATCGAATCATAGGGTGACCGACTGACACTCGTGATCGTTCAGCCGCTTAGCCATGACGGTTCCCGCGTCGCGCGCCAAGCGTT
Organism: Curtobacterium pusillum; assembly: GCF_007673235.1. Lineage (GTDB taxonomy): Bacteria > Actinomycetota > Actinomycetes > Actinomycetales > Microbacteriaceae > Curtobacterium > Curtobacterium pusillum_C. The sequence goes on along the minus strand of NZ_VDZH01000005.1, from coordinate 301,394 downwards.
CGGCCTCACACCCCGGCGCAACGCAGAAACCCACGCTCACGCGTGGGTTTCTCGAGTCGGCGCTCAGAGAACTGTTCCATCTCCAGCTACCGGGGACGACCCTACCGAGCAGACCACGGGACAGCCAATGCACGGTGCCAGCCGTCAGCAGCCTGTCGTCGTCAACGTCACGGCAGCCACCTCGTCGTTCGACACCGTCGTCTTCTGCGGGCAGAGGTCGTTCGCCCGCACGGTGACCTCGCCGAGGGGGACCCCCGCGAAGTTCGCGGTGCCGCCCGGGAACACCCGCTGGTGCTCGGAGAGCTTGCCGGTGGACGCGAAGACCTTCACCTCGTAAGGGTGGTCCGCCGCGTTGGCCGACACGGTCACGGAGACCTGCCCGGTGGAGTCGTGCGCACCGCAGCCGGTGAGCGTCAGGACCGCGGCGATGCCGAGGACGAATACGGGGACGACACGACGGAGCACACGGGCAAGGCTACGCCGTCCCCAGGAGCCAGCCGTTGTCCGCGGCGACCCGGAGCGCCTCGGTCGCGTTGCGCGCGGCGGTCTTCCCGATCGCCGACGACAGGTGATTGCGGACTGTGCCTTCGGACAGGTGCAGGGACCCGGCGATCCCGGCCACGGTCGGCGCCGTCCGGAAGGCGATGAGCACGTCGGTCTCCCGCGGGGTGAGCGGGGACGGGCCGGCGGCGAGGGACTCCGCGGCGAGCACGGGGTCGACGACTCGGAACCCACCGGCGACGCGACGGACGGCGTCGGCGAGCTGTTCGGCGGGGGTGTCCTTCACGACGAACCCCGCGGCCCCGGCCTCCAGCGCACGGCGGAGGTACCCGGGCCGGCCGAACGTGGTCACGATGAGCGATCGGCAGGTGGGCAGCGAGCGGGCGAGGGCAGCGGCGGCGGTGAGGCCGTCGGCGCCGGGCATCTCGACGTCGAGCAGGGCGACGGTGGCGCGCGAGGACCGTGCCGCCTCGAGGACCTCGTCGCCGCGGGCAACCTGGGCGACGACCTCGATGTCCCGCTCGAGCGACAGCAGGGACGCCAGGGCACCCCGGACGAGCGCCTGGTCGTCGGCGAGCAGCACCCGGATCGTCTCGGTCATCGTCGCTTCCTCTCGACCCGCAGCAGGAATCCGCCGAGGTCGCTCGTCCCGGTGGTCAGCGTCGCCCCGACGGCGTCCGCGCGCTCCCGGAGCCCACGCAGCCCGTTGCCGGGAGTGGTGGACGCGGCATCCGGGTCGAGCAGCCCGGTCCCGTCGTCCTCGATCGTCAGTGCGGTCCGGGTGAGCGTGACCCGGACCCGGCTGGCGGCAGCGTGGCGGACCACGTTCGTGACGCCCTCGCGCAGCACCCACGCGAACAGGCTCCGCACGTCGTCGGCCGCCGCGTCGCCGTCGGTCGGGAGCACCGCGTCGATCGCCGCGGCTTCCAGTGCCGCGCGCGCCGACACGAGTTCGGCGTCGAGATCGGCCTCACGGTACCCGCTGACCGCGCGCCGGAGGCCCTGCAGCGCCTCGCGGGAGAGCCGTTCGACGTCCTGCATCTCGGTCTTTGCCCGGGCCGGGTCGACGTCGACCAGCCGTGCGGCGAGCTCGGACTTCATCGCCACGACGGTGAGCGAGTGACCGAGGACGTCGTGCAGGTCGCGGGAGAACCGTGCGCGTTCCTCGACCACGGCGAGGCGGGTGATCTCGTCCTGCGCGACGCCGAGTCGCTGCTCCGCCTCGCGCTGCCGGCCGAAGAAGAGCATCGACGCCCCGACGGACACGGTGATGACCGGGGCGAACAGGATGCCGCTGTTCACCGCCGCGTTCCATCCGGTGCTCGCCGCGACGAGGAACTGTGCGCCGAGGATCGCGAGCACGACCGCCCCGGCCACCCAGAACCGTTCGGCGACGAACCCGGACAGTGCGGCGACGAGCAGCCAGGTCCAGACGGCGAGGGGTCCGACGACGAACAGCAGCAGCCCCGCCAGCAGGGCGACGCCGGCCAGGACGACGACCCGGCCGCGCAGGCTCCGCCGCCACATCAGCTCCGGCGCGAACAGGTACGCCGCGTAGACGACGGCGAGGGCGATGGTCGAGACGACGTGCGCCCGGAGGCTCCGCCCGTCGCTCCAGACGGCGATGATCTCGAGCACCTGCCAGAGGAGCGCGAACACCGCGCCGGTGTACCAGCGGCGCCGCCCGATGCGGATGTCGTCGTCGCTCGCGCCCGGAGGGACGGCCCACGGGAACGAACGGGGAGACGGCCTGGAGGCGCATGGTGCGTTCTCCGCGCCACGCGCCTCGGCCGTCTTGGTCGCCTCGGACATCGGTGCCAGCGTAGGACCGTCGGTCACTGTCGCGCGGCGTCGCGGCGGTAGCGCCACACGATCACCGCGGCCAGGACGATCGCCCAGCCCGCCAGGACCATCGCTGGCTCGGTCATGCCCGAGGACCCGGTCGCCCCGGCACCCATCTGCCCGATGCGGTTCAGCCAGTACGAGGGCAGCAGATGTGCGACGGAACCCATCCAGTCCGGCATCACCGACAGCGGGACCCAGAGCCCGCCGAGGATCGCCAGGCCCATGAACACCACCATGAACAGCGGCTGCGCGAAGGACGGCTTCGCGAACTGCCCGATCAAGATGGCGATGAGCGCGAAGGGGATCACCCCGCACCAGATCCCGAACCCGGCGGCGAACCAGTGCGCCGGGTCGAGCGAGGCGTGCATGCCCACGGTCGCGACGAGCACCGTGATGACGATCGACACCGCGGCGAAGGCCATCGCGGCGATCACCTTCGACACCATGAAGCCCCACCCGGACAGCGGCGTGACGCGGAGCTGCCGGTTCCAGCCGATCGACCGTTCGTTGACGATCGCGAACGCCTGGCTGAGCGCGGCCATCATCGCCCCGTAGGACGCCATCTGCAGCGTCGTGACGACGAGGTACTGCAGGTGCGTGGTCGGGTCGGTCTGCGAACCGAACGCCGAGCCGAACACGAGCAGCATGATCACCGGGACGGCGAAGGTGAACACCATCGCGCGGATGTTGCGGAGCTGCCGTTTCGTCTCGAGGTACACGTAGCGGATCGGCAGCCGGCCGGACACGGTCACGGTGGTCATGCGAGGACCCCTTCGGGAGCGGGGTCGGCGGTGAGCGCGAGGAAGGCGTCGTCCATGGTCGAGGCGACCACCTGGATGTCGTGCGCCTGCGGGAACGTGGTGAGGAGGGCCCTGAGGGTGTCGTCGCTGCGGTCCGAGCGGAGCGTGACGCAGTCGTGCCGAGCCTCCAGGGAGACGACACCAGGCAGACCGCGCAACGTGACGTGCGCGTCGGTCCCCACCCCGGAGAACCGGACCGAGCGCGTGGCGGTGATCGCCTTGATCTCGGCGGGCGTGCCGTCGGCCACGATCCGGCCGGCGCGCATGATGACGATCCGGTCGGCGAAGGTGTCCGCCTCGTCGAGGTAGTGCGTGGCGAACACGACGGTGCGCCCCGCGTCGGTGAACTCGCGCATCGACGACCAGAACGTGTGCCTGGCCTCGACGTCCATCGCGGCGGTCGGTTCGTCGAGCACCAACAGGTCCGGGTCCGAGACCACTGCGACGGCGAACCGCGCCCGCTGCAGCTGCCCGCCGGAGAGCTTGTTCACCCGACGGCCGGCGATCTCGGTGCACCGCGCACGGCGGAGGGCCTCGTCGACCGGCATCGGACGACGGTGCGCCGCGGCGACGAGGGCGACCGCGTCCCGGACCGTCATGTCCGGCAACAGCGCGCCGCCCTGGAGCATCGCCCCGACCCGGCCGGTGACCACCGCGGAGCGGGGTTCCTCGCCGAAGAGCAGTGCCTCGCCGGTCGTCGGCGTGGACAGCCCGAGCGCGAGGTCGACCGTCGTGGTCTTGCCCGCGCCGTTCGGGCCGAGGAGGGCGACGACCTCGCCCGGACGGATCGTCAGGTCGACGCCGTCGACCGCGGCCACGGCGCCGAAGCGCTTGCGGAGGTCGCGGAGCTGGATGACCGGTGTGTCGTTCATGGCTCCGAGCCTGGCGCGCGGAGGAGTCCGAGCCCTCTGCGGTGCGTCACGGATCCGGCATGACATCTGTCACGGTCGGACCCGGCGTCCTCCGTACTGGGGACACAGGACTGTCCGGTAGGCGCGTTAGCGTGGACGTATGCACCTCGACTCCGCCGTCTCCGACCGCACCGCGCCGGAAGCCGTGCGGCGGGCCGCGCTGCTCGCCGCGCTCGACGTCGTCGAGGGTGGCGCCGAGGAACGCTTCGAACGGATCACCCGCATCGCGCGAGAGGCCTTCGGCGTGAGCGGTTCGTTCCTCAACCTCGCCCGCGAGACCGATGTCTTCATCAAGTCGCAGCAGAGCGACACGGTGTTCGGCCCGACGATCCCGCTGCAGGACACGTTCTGCGGCCGGACCCTCGCGATGGAGGGCCCCGTGGTCGTTCCCGACGCCCGCGCCGACGTCCGGTACGCGGACATGCCGATGGTCGTCGACGACCCGAACGTCCGCTTCTACGCCGGGGTGCCGCTCCGCGCCGGGGAGGACGACGTCAAGGTCGGCACGCTCTGCCTCATCGACCCGCAGCCCCGCACCCTCGACCCCGACGACCTCGCCCTGCTCCAGGAGCTCGGCGTCTGGGCGGAGCGCGAGCTGGCCGCCGGCGCCGACGAGGACCGCCTCCGCTCGGTGCTCGCCGGCCTCGAACCCTCCGCCGTCGACCTGCCCGGGTACCGCGTCGGGGGCATGTCGAAGCCGCACGGCGTCGTGTCCGGCGACTTCCACGACTGGCACCTCGACGGGGACTCCCTCGTGGTGACCGTCGCGGACGTCATGGGCAAGGGGATGTCCGCCGGGCTCCTCGCCGCGACCATCCGCGGTGCCCTGCTCGCGCGGGGGACGGCGTCCTCGAGCGATGCCGTGGCGGCGCTCGAGGCGCAGGTCGGCCCCGACCTGTCCCGGGCGGAGTCCTTCGCGACCCTGTTCCACGGACGCCTGACGACCGCGACCGGGCGGATGGAGTTCACCGACGCCGGCCACGGCCTCGCGATCCAGCTCCACGCCGACGGGACCGAGAGCGTGCTGCGCTCCTACGACCTGCCGATCGGCCTGCACCCGGTGGGGGCCGCACGGGTCACGGGCACGCTCGAGCTCGAGCAGGGGGACGTCCTGCTGCTCGTCAGCGACGGGGCACTCGAGCTGTGGGACTCCACGCTGGCGTCCCTCGGTGCGCTCGGGGCGATGTGGCGTGACGCGCCGGACATCGACGTGTTCCTGGGGCGGGTGCGGGCCCGTGCGGTGACGCACGACCCGGGGGACGACCTGACGGTCGTCGTCGTCGCGCGCGACTGACGCCCGCACGGGCGCGACGCGCGGGTGGTCGCCGAGGGCGGGCGCCGAGGTCGCATGTTGTGTCGCGCTCGGCACCGGCGGGCGGCACTTCGTGCGCCCTCGGCGGACGTGAGCGGCGTGTTGTGCGACCTCGCGGGGGCGCGGGCGGGCGCTCGGCCTGGAGGCGCGGGGCGGCCTGTCCTCGTCCCTCCCGTCGGGTGGGTGCGCGGGGGTGGGCGCCGAGGTCGCGTTTTGTGTCGCGCTCGGCGCCGGCGGGCGGCATTTCGTGCGGCCTCGGCGGACGTGAGCGGCGTGTTGTGCGACCTCGCGGGCGCGCGCGTCGGCGGGCGCTACGCGCCGAGGCGCTCGATGAGCTCGCGGTAGCGCTCGGCCGTCCGGGTGACGATCTCCTCGGGCAGCACCGGGGGCGTCCCCTGCCGGTCCCAGTTCGCGCTGAGCCAGTCCCGCACGATCTGCTTGTCGAACGACTCCGTGCGGTTCCCAGACCGGGCGTCCCAGTAGCGGCTGGAGTCGCTCGTCAGGACCTCGTCCGCGATCCGGATCTGCCCCGACGCATCGCGCCCGAACTCGAACTTCGTGTCCGCGATGACCACTCCACGCGACAGCGCGATCGCCGCCGCCTCGGTGTACACCCGGAGCGACAGGTCCCGCAGCGCCGCAGCCGCCTCGGCGCCGACGAGCGCCACGGTCTGGTCGAACGAGATGTTCTCGTCGTGCTCACCCTGCGGCGCCTTGTACGCCGGCGTGTAGATCGGTTCCGGCAACTGGTCGCCGTTCGACAGGCCGGCGGGGAGCGGCACGCCGCAGACGCTGCCCGACTCCTGGTACTCCGCCCAGCCGCTGCCGACCAGGTACCCGCGGACGACGCACTCGACCGGGAACATCTCGAGCGGCATCACGTGCATCGACCGCGAGGCCACCGATGCGGGCACCGGGGTGCCGCCGGCGGACGGTGCGATGAGGTGGTTCGGGACGTCGGCCAGCCGGGTGAACCAGAAGCGGGAGAGGCGGGTCAGCAGTTCGCCCTTGCCCGGGATCGGCGGTTCGAGCGCGAAGTCGTAGGCGCTCACCCGGTCCGAGGCGACGAGCAGCAGTTCGGTGGCGCTCGCGACGTCGGCGGTGCCGGTCGGGACGTAGAGCTCCCGGACCTTCCCAGACGACACGTGCTGCCAGCCGTCGAGCACGGGTGCCGGGCTCATCGGGTGACCTTCGCGGCGATGTCGGTGCGGAACTGCGCGCCCTCGAGCGTGATGTCGCCCAGGCCGGCGTACGCGCGGTCGCGGGCCTCGGCGAAGGAGGACCCGGTCGCGACGACGCTCAGCACCCGGCCCCCGGTCGCGACGAGCTGGTCGTCGAGGACCCCGGTGGCGGCGTGCGCGACGGAGACCCCCTCGCGGGCGTTCGCGGCGTCGATCCCGGTGATCGGACGACCGGTCTGCGGGTTCTCCGGGTAGCCCTCGCTCGCGAGCACGACCGTGACCGCTGCGTCCGGACGGAACGACGGTGCCGGGGTCCCGCCGAGCTGACCGGTGGCCGCGGCGAACATGAGGCCGCTCAGCGGGGTCGCCAGGCGGGGGAGGACCACCTGGGTCTCCGGGTCGCCGAAGCGCGCGTTGAACTCGATGACCCGCACGCCCTGCTCGGTGACGATCAGGCCGCAGTAGAGCAGCCCGACGAACGGCGTGCCCTCGTGCTCGAGTCGGCGGACGGTGGGGAGCGCCACCAGGTCGGTGACCTCGTCCACGAAGGCGCGTTCCGACTCCCAGCGGTCGGCGAGCCACGGCAGCGGCGAGTACGCGCCCATGCCGCCCGTGTTCGGCCCGGCATCGCCGTCGCCGAGGCGCTTGTAGTCCTGCGCAGGGCTGAGCGGCCGGACGTCGTGCCCGTCGCTCAGGAAGAACAGCGAGACCTCTTCACCGTCGAGGAACTCCTCGACCACGACGTGGCCGTGCTGGAGCCAGTAGGTGGCGTGGTCGATCGCGGCCTGACGGTCCTCGGTCACCAGGACGCCCTTGCCCGCCGCCAGCCCGTCGGCCTTCACGACGTACGGTGCGCCGAGCTCGTCGATCGCCGCGACGGCTTCCTCTGCGGTGCCGGCGTACACCGGACGCCCGGTGGGCACGGCTGCCTCGGCCATGATGCGCTTGGCGAACGCCTTCGAACCCTCGAGCTGCGCGGCGGCCTTGCTCGGGCCGAACACCGGGATGCCCCGGGTCCGGACGGGGTCGGCGACGCCCGCGATGAGCGGCGCCTCTGGCCCGACGACGACGAGTTCGATGCCGTTCTCGATCGCGTACTCGGCGACGAGCGCACCGTTCGTCGGGTCGAGGGACACCGTCTCGACGTCGGCGGCGATGCCGGCGTTGCCGGGCGCAGCCGTGATGACGTGACCGGCCCGCTCAGCGAGGAGGGCCGTGATGATCGCGTGCTCGCGGGCACCGGAACCGAGGACGAGGATTCGCACCCGATCACCCTACCGATCCCGACTCGCCGGTTGCGATGCGACGGCTAGCCTGTGGACATGCCACCCAGGAGGATCGAGGACGCCGAGGGCCGCGCAGCGCTCGCCGCCGTGCAGCAGGGCTCGACCGCCCGGCCCGACCTGGCGACCGCGGTCCGCTGGTCGTTGCAGCGTCTCGCCGACGAGGTCCCGGGCAACAGCGTCGAGGTCCGCGTCCCACCGTTCGCCGCCGTGCAGGCCGTGCCCGGGCCGCGGCACACCCGTGGGACCCCGCCGAACGTCATCGAGACGGACGCGGCGACGTGGTTGGCGCTCGCCACCGGCGCGCTCCGCTGGGAAGAGGCGGTCGCGCAGTCGCGCGTCAGCGCGTCCGGATCGCGTGCCGACCTGACGGCGTTCCTGCCGGTCCGGCTGGACGTCTGAGACGGTCCGCGGCGACGGACGGGAGGCGCGCGGCGGGCCCGACCCGTGCCTCCAGGCCGGTACGCACGCACTTGCGTAGGCGGACTAACCGAATTAGGTAGTGCCTACTGATGTGACGTCACCAACCGGCCGAATACCGTAGAAGTCGCCGGGATTCGGACCCGACCCGAACGGGTCCGAACCCGGCGACAGGGTCAAAGGTACGCGACATTTGTCACACCGTGTCAACTGTTCCGGCGAGTCGTGCTGCATTCCGCAACGAACCTGCGACTTCCGGACGGTCCGTTGCGCCCGGTGCAGCAGGTCACGGAGCGCAGCAGTTCACGGACCTCACAGCAGCTCGGCGAGCTCCGTGCGCGCGTGCAGGTCCCACTTCGTGAACACCCGTGACAGGTGCGCGTCGATCGTCCGGACGCTCAGCCCCAGCGACTCCGCGATCCGCCGGTTGCTCAGACCCTCGGCGGCGAGCTTCGCGACCTCGTACTCGCGGTTCGTCAGGGGTGTCTTCGATCGGCCGGCGGTGACCGCCATGCCGTGCGTCGCCAGGACCCCCTGCGCCGCGATGATCCGGGTGCGGTCGTCCGCGCGGATCGCGTCGGCGTACTCGACGATCGCGCCTGCGAGCGGGCCGTCCACCCGCGCGGCCGCCGTGCGCATCCGGTCGAGGGACGCCGCGGAGTCCCGCCCGTTCAGCATGTCGTTCGTGTAGTGCAGGGTCTGCGCGTACATGACGTGGGTCCAGGACCCGTTCGCGGTGCCGCGTTCGATGATCTCGTCGGCGTGCCGGAGACCGGCCGGGTTGCCGAGCACGGCCTCGGCCCACGAGATCGTCACGGCGACCTGCTCGCCGATGATCCGCATCGCCCGGAGCGGTGTCGACCGTGCCCGTTCGAGCGCTGCCGTCGCTTCCTCGGCGCGGCCGGCGTAGGCGTACGACATCGCGAGCCGTGCCCACGGGTACGCCGCGAAGCCGCCGTGGTCCGCCACGTCGTAGCGCTCGCAGGCGGCCGAGAACGCGGCGACGGCGTCGTCCCAGCGGCGCTGGCCGAGCGCGAGGTTGCCCTCGCCGATGAGTTCGAGCGTGAAGTCGTACTTCAGGTAGGGGCTGGAGCGTCGGACCGGGACCTCGGTGATGAGGTCGGCGATGTCACCGCGCCAGACCTGCAGCTGGTGCATGACGGAGACGATCTCGCCGACGCTCCACGGGGCGTCCTCGAGGTGCTCGACCGCGGTCGCCAGACACGCCTTCCCGAGGGCCGCGGCGTCGTCGAGCCGACCGGCGGTCGCGAGGGCCATCACCGCGCACGGGGCCAGGCAGAGGAACGCGAACGGGATCGTCGGTGCGTGCACGATGCCCGTCCGCTCGAGCTCGGCGCGGACCTCGTCGAAGCGGCCGCCCCAGCCGAGGTGCGCCAGCCGCAGCAGCCGGAGCCGCTCGGCCCCGTCGGCGGACACGAAGCGGACCGCGACGTCCGTCAGGGCCACCGCGGCCAGGGTGTCGTCGTCGTGGAACTGCCGGATGTTGGCGAGCGTCTCGCACGCCTCGATCACCGCGGCGTCGTCGACCTCGTGCGGGGCGGACCGGACGACGGCCCACGCGGCCTCGGCGTCCGCGCGGCCGGCTTCTCGACCGGTGCTGTACGAGTACGCGAGGGACCGGAGGCAGTGCGCGGCCACCCGTTCGGTCGGGGTCAGCGTCGTGCGGAGGGCAGCCGAGGCCAGGGCGACGGCGCTCTCGTGCTCCTGCAGCCGGACCGCGACCTGGGCGCCGTCGAGCAGCTGGTCGACGGGCGGGAGCACCCCGCACTCGAGCGACCAGAGCGCGGCGCGGAGCCGTGCGGCCGGCGGTGCGCCCTCGGGACGGTCGGTGCGGAAGGCGTTGGCGCGGGCGAACAGTGCGGTGCGCCGCGCCACCGGGACGAGGGCACGGACGACCTCGCCGACGAGCGGGTGCGACGGCCGGACCACGGCCGCGCCGTCCTCGAGCGAGTCGATCCGGACGAGCCCGAGCGCCACGACGCGGTCGACGTCCCCGCCGCTGACCAGTCCGACGAGCCGGGCGAGGGGGATGGGGTCGGCGAGGGCCACGATGTCGACCACGTCGCGGAGGTCCTCCGGCAGGGAGCCGAGCTCGGTGCGGTACATGTCGGCGAGGCTGTTCGACGCCGTGACCCGGCCGCGCCAGTACCACCCGGTGGCGGTCTGGTCGAGGGCTCCGGAGGCGAGTGCGGACCGGACGACCTCGCGGATGTAGAGCGGGTTGCCGGCCGTCGCACGGTGCACCCGCTCGGCGGAGGCGGTCTCGAGCTGGGCGCCGAGGGCCTCGGCGATGAGCGAGGACGTCTCGTGCAGGTCGAGCGGCTCGAGGTCGATCCGCTCGAGCAGGTCGTCCTGCCACAGGGCGCGGAGGGGCTCCGGCAGCGCGGTGAAGTCGCGGCAGGTGAGCACCAGACGGGCGCCCTGGTCCCGCACGAGCCACGCCACGTACCGAGCGGAGATCGCGTCGAGGTGGTCGGCGTCGTCCACGCGGAGCAGGACGTCGCGGTCGGCGAGGTCCTCGGCCTCGCGCAGGCGCTGCTCGGCCCCGCCGGCACCGACGAGTTCGGCCAGCGACCCGGGCAGTTCGCCGAACCGCTCGGCGACGGCCCCGAACGGCATCGATCTGCTGGCGGCGACCGCGGTGATCGGGACGACGAGTGTCCGGCCGGAAGGGTCACGACCGGAGACACGGTCCGTGACCCGGGCGGCCGCGGTGCTCTTGCCGAGGCCCGGGGCACCGACGAGCGCCACGCTCCACCGGTGCTCGGCGACCACGGAGACGGCCCGGTCCTCCTCACGACGCTGGAGGAGCGGCCACGCCACACGGGCCGGGATGCGGGCCGCACGAGCTGTCCGTTCGCGCATCCGCCTCACCTCCTCCGCGTGGGATACCGATCGGTCGGGACCATCCTCTCCCGGAACGACCCGACCCGCACAGGCCGGAGCACGTCCCACAGTGGGGGACAATGGAGGGGTGAGCAACACCGATCGACCCGACGAACGACCGGCTCCGGCGCCGAACGCCGTCACCTCCTCCGACGAGGTGACGATCCGCCGCGCCCCGAAGTTCGGCGTCTTCATCGTGGGCGGGGCGCTGCTCGGCTTCGTCGCGACGCTGATCGTGGTGTCGCTGACCATGAACATCGACCGCGGCGACCAGCAGGAGACCACGAGCTTCGGCAGCCTGGTGGGGTACTTCAGCCTGTGGGGCGTCACCATCGGCGCCTTCGTCGGCGCGGTGGTCGCGGTCGTCCTGGACCGCGTGTTCGCGCGACGGGCCGCTCGCCTCACGGCGGAGCGCGTCGAGGTCGAGCTGCCGCCCGAGACGGTCGAGGGTGAGATCGAGGACCACGGCGACGCTGCCGGGGGCAGCGACCGGACGCAGTAGACGCGACCATGAACGGACTGGAGGCACGGTGCCAGCTGGCACCGCGCCTCCAGTCCGTCAGGCGGTCGCGTTCGCGACCCCCGCTCAGCTGAGCTGGTTGGCCTCCACCCAGGACAGGTACTCCGGGCTCACGGTGCCCGTGACGTACTCGCCCGTGAAGCAGCTCATCTCGAGGTCCGTGACGTCGGACCCCTCGATGATCGCGTCGCGCATGTCGCCGATCTCCTGGTAGATCAGGTGGTCGCTGCCGAGCACCTTGTTGATCTCCGGGATCTTCCGGTCGTGGGCGATGAGCTCCGCGCGGGTCGGCATGTTGATGCCGTAGACGTGCGGGTACCGGACCGGGGGAGCGGCGCTCGTGAAGGTGACCTCGTTCGCACCGGCGGCGCGGGCCATCTCGACGATCTCGCGGCTCGTCGTGCCGCGCACGATCGAGTCGTCCACGATCAGGATGTTCTTGCCCTTGAACTCCGACGACATCGCGTTGAGCTTCTGGCGCACGGACCGCTTGCGCTCCGCCTGCCCCGGCATGATGAACGTGCGGCCGACGTAGCGGTTCTTGTAGAAGCCCTCGCGGTACTCGATGCCGAGCTTCTGCGCGACCTGCATCGCGGCCGGGCGGCTCGAGTCCGGGATCGGCATGACCACGTCGATGTCGCCGGTGGGGGCGTACTGCGCGATCGTGTCCGCCAGACGGTTGCCGAGCCGGAGCCGGGCGTCGTACACCGAGATGCCGTTCATGACGGAGTCGGGACGGGCGAGGTAGACGTACTCGAACGAGCACGGCACCAGACGCGGGTTCTTCGCGCACTGGCGGGCGTGCATCTGGCCGTTCATCTCGATGAAGACGGCCTCGCCGGGGGCGACGTCGCGGACGATCTCGTAGCCGCCGGACTCGAGCACCAGGGATTCGGAGGCGACGACCCACTCGGGATTGCCGGCCTCGTCGAACTTGTGCCCGAGGATCAGCGGACGGATGCCGAACGGGTCGCGGAACGCCAGCAGTCCGTGCCCGGCGATGGTCGCGATGGCGGCGTAGGAGCCCTCCACCCGCTCGTGCACGCGCTCGACGGCGTCGAACACCTGCCCGGGATCGAGGTCCTTGCCGCGCACCTGGCCCTGGAGCTCGTGCGCGAGCACGTTCACCAGCAGTTCGGTGTCGGAACTCGTGTTGAGGTGCCGCCGGTCGATGTCGAACAGCTCACGGGTGAGTTCCCGCGTGTTCGTCAGGTTGCCGTTGTGCACGAGGACGATGCCGTAGGGCGCGTTCACGTAGAACGGCTGGGCCTCTTCCTCGTTGCTCGCGGTGCCCTTCGTGGCGTACCGGACGTGCCCGAGGCCCATCGTGCCGAGGAGGGCACGCATGTCACGGGTGCGGAAGGACTCCCGCACGTGACCACGGGTCTTGTGCATGTGGTGGATGTGACCCTCGACCGTGGCGATGCCCGTCGAGTCCTGTCCCCGGTGTTGCAGGAGGAGCAGAGCGTCGTAGATGGATTGGTTTGCAGGCCCCTGCGCAACGAGGCCGACGATGCCGCACATTCGCGGTGTGCTCCAGACCGTAGAATCGGGTGGTACCGAACAAGTCTGCCATGCCCTAGCGGAGGACTACGCATGCCCAACCCGTACGCAGAGGCCGGCGTCGACACCGCTGCCGGTGACCTCGCAGTCGAGCTCATGAAGTCCGCCGTCTCGGCGACGCACAACACGTCCGTGCTGGGCGGTGTGGGCGGATTCGCGGGACTCTACGACGTCTCGTTCCTGAAGGACTTCGAACGACCGCTGCTCGCGACCTCGACCGACGGGGTCGGCACGAAGGTCGCCATCGCGCAGGCGATCGACAAGCACGACACCATCGGCCAGGACCTCGTCGGCATGGTCGTCGACGACATCGTCGTGGTCGGCGCGAAGCCGCTGTTCATGACGGACTACATCGCCTGCGGCCGGGTCGTCCCCGGACGCATCGCGGACATCGTCGCCGGTATCGCGCGCGGCTGCTCGGAGACCGGCACCGCCCTGGTCGGCGGCGAGACGGCGGAGCACCCCGGGCTGCTCGGGCCGGACGACTACGACGTGGCCGGTGCCGCCGTCGGTGCGGTCGAGGCCGGCTCACAGCTCGGCGCGCACCTCGTGCAGGACGGCGACGTCGTCGTGGCGATCGCGTCCTCCGGGCTGCACTCGAACGGGTACTCGCTCGTGCGCCACATCCTGTCGTCCCGCGGCGTCGGGTACACCGATTCGCTGCCGGAGCTCGGCGGCCTGGTCGGTGAGGCCCTGCTCGAGCCGACCCGCCTCTACACGACGCCGCTCCTGTCGCTCATCGAGCAGCACCCGGGCGCCGTGCACTCGCTGTCGCACGTCACCGGTGGTGGCATCGCGGCGAACCTGGCGCGTGTGCTGCCCGTCGGGTCCTGGGTCGAGGTCGACCGCTCCACGTGGGAGCCCCTGCCCGTCTTCCGGGTGCTCGCCTCGATGGCCGGCACCCCGATCGAGGACACCGAGGGCACCTGGAACCTCGGCATCGGCATGTTCGCCGTCGTCTCGGCTGCTGCGGCGTCGGACGTCATCGCGTCGCTCGGGGCCGCGGGGCTGGCGTCGTGGAGCGTCGGGACGATCTCGACCTCGGCGCGGGACCTGAGCGGATTCGAACAGGGCGCGAAGGGCGTCGACGGCGGCGCGGTGCGGCTCGTGGGGGCGTACGCGGGCTGAGTGGGCTGCGCTCGGGCGGGCGCGGGTGGGCGCGCGGGCTCGCCGGGGGCTCGAGGTCGCGCGAACTGCCGTCCGGACTCGTTCCGGGCGGCAGTTCGCGCGACCGGGGCGCAACGCTCGCGGCGCGTCGTGCGACCTCGGGGGCGACACGTGCGGGCGTCTGATGCGTGGGCACGTGTCGCGTCGGCACTGGCGGGCGCGGGTCGGCGCACACGACGAAACGCCGCGCTGCCCCGAGGGGTGCGCGGCGTCGTCATCGAGCCTGGGTCAGGCGGACTTGTTCTGGTCCTCTTGCGGTTCGAACTCGTCGTCTTCTTCGAGCTGGTCATCACCGTATTGGTCTGCCCAGCGGTCGACGTAGGAGTTCTCGTCCGAGTGCTGCCCGGCGGAGAGCTCGCGTTCGAGCGCACCGTAGTTCGTCTCCGGGCTGAAGTACTTCAGCTCCCGGGCGACCTTGGTGTGCTTTGCCTTCTGACGGCCGCGCCCCATGCGTGACCCCCTCGTGATCGGCTCTGGTCCGGTCCTGGCGGGAGAGGAGTCACCCGGGGAACCGAACGGTTCGTGGTTTGAAATCTGCCGATCACTCTACCATGTACCCCGATCTGGACGTCGCCGCGACGGCCTCGCGCACAGCAGAATCGAAGTGATGACAGACGACGCCCCGCCCCCGGTCGACCAGCACGCCCGCGTCGTGGTGATCGGCGCCGGTCAGGCCGGTCTCTCGGTGGGATACCACCTGCGCCGACTCGGGTTGACGCCGGGGAACGACCTGGTGCTCCTCGACCGCGCGCCGAGCACCGGTGGGGCGTGGCAGTTCCGCTGGGAAGCGCTGCGGCTCGGCGCTGCCCACAGCGTGCACGACCTGCCCGGCATGAACGCGATGGGGCTCCGGTTCGACGACGCCGACCGGTCGCGGCCGGCCCGGGATGTCGTCGGTGAGTACTACCGGCGCTTCGAGCAGCACTACGACCTGCGGGTCCGGCGCCCGGTCTCGGTGTCGTCCGTTTCGCGCGTCGACGGCGCTGAGAAGCTCTGCGTCGCCACGAGGACCGCGGACGGCGGCACCGCCCGGATCGCCGCCGAGATCGTGGTGAACGCCTCCGGGACCTGGGGCACGCCCTTCCTCCCGTGGTACCCGGGCCGCGACGTCTTCCGAGGCCGCCAGGTGGACACGACCGAGTACCGGAGCGCCAAGGAGTTCGCCGGGCAGGACGTGGTCGTGGTCGGCGGCGGGACGAGCGCCATCGGGTTCCTGCTCGAGCTCGACGGGGTGGCGGCCCGGACCCGCTGGTTCACCCGGCGGCCGGTGGTGTGGTCGGAGGCCCCGGCGCTCGACGTCGAGTCGGCCGTCGCCGCCGTCGACGAGCAGGACCGAGCGGCGCGTGCGGGGGAGACCCTGCCGAGCATCGTCAGTGGGACCGGGGTGCCCGTCTCGAGGCGGATCCGTGCGGGACTCGACCGTGGTGTGCTCCGCGAGTCGCCGATGTTCACGCGGCTCGACGAGACCGGGGTCGTCACGGCGGACGGCGAGCACGTGCACGCCGATGCGGTGATCTGGGCGACGGGGTTCCGGGCGGACCTGCGGCACCTCGCGCCGCTGCATCTGCGGACCGCGGCGGGCGGGATCGTGGTCGAGGACGGACGCTCCGTCGACGAGCCGCGGCTGTTCCTCGCCGGGTACGGCCCGCAGGCCTCGACGATCGGGGCGAACCGCGCCGGGCGGCGGATCGCTCGCCAGGTGATGGACGTGCTCGCCGCGTCCTGACCTCGCACGGTGCGAGGTAGGCAGGCAGGCGGGCGGTCGCCAGCGTCAGGCGGGCAGGGGCTCCTGCACGCCACGACGTCGACGCGAGGCGAGCAGGAACACCGCGTCGAGCGAGAACCGCCCCGGCCCGGTCAGCGCTACGGCCAGGGACGCCACCGCGAGCACGAGCACGTACTCGAACCCGCCGTCCTGCGAGTAGAACCCCGAGGACGCGTGGGCGAGCAGACCCGCGACCACCATGTCGACCGCGAGCAGCACGCCGACCACCCGCGTCGCGACGCCGAGCACGAGGAACACGCCCCCGACGAGTTCGAGGCCGGACACGAGGGGTGCCGCGACCTCGGCGAGCGGGACACCCATGCCGGAGAACCCCTCGGTCACGGAGCCGATGCCCTGGGCGAACTTCTGGGCGCCGTGGGCGATGAACACCACCCCGAGGACGATGCGGAGCGCGGTCAGGCCGATGGAGGTCGATGTCGTTCGCATGGCGTCGAAGCTAACCGGTGACGCGTCATCGTTCCCCCTCGTTCGGGGGACTGCCCGGGCATCACCAGGACATGCTCAGCCCCGGGTCCGCCGAAACGCGGACGCGCGTTCAGGAAGCGCCGCGTCCGGTCTGCTGCTGCAGGCGGTCGATGTGCTCCGAGGCCTCGGCCTTGGTGAGGTCGGCGGGGAGCTCCTCGCCGGCTTCGCGGGCGAGGGTGTCGAGGTAGCTGCGCTGCGGGCCGGTCATCGGCTCGTCACCGGTGACCCACTGCTCGGGGTCCTTGCTCGCGTCGGTGGACGGGTCCGGACGGGGACCTCCGAGGGTCTCACCCGCGAGGTCGGATTCGGGCTGCTGGGTCGGGTCTGCACCACTCATGCCGGGGACGCTACGCCGCACCCCCGACCGTCACGCCCACCCTGGCGTCCCCCGAACCGAATCCGGGGACGGGACTCCGGGTCAGCCGGCGACCGCGGTGTAGCGCACCAGGTCCGGCCCGATGGCACTCGCCGCGATCGGCACCGTCCGGTCACCCTGCCGGATCCAGATCGTCGCGGCCCGCTCGTCGATGCGCTCGACCTGGTGCAGCGTGCCGTCGAGCAGCACCGCGGCGCTGACGACCTGGTGTCCGGTCGCTTCTCGCGGTGGCAGGCCGACGACGTCGTCGTCGTGGGCGGTGTACCGCCCGGGCGACAGGAACGGCGACACCGGGGTGGTCACGATCTCCAGGCCCTCGTCGACGTGCCTGACGACCACCAGCCGCACCGCCTGGTCCGTCGGCAGCGGAACGTCGACGACCGGGGCGTCCGCCGGGCCGGCCAGTGCGCGGAACGCGGGCCGACCGTCGGGGGCGAGTCGTGCCTCCAGGCCGTCGATCCGGACCCGTCCACGACCGCGCGAATCGGCGTACGTGCCGGGCTCGAGCCCGGACTGCCGCGCGTCGAGCCGCGAGACGACGACGCGGTCCGGGCGGTACCAGTCGCGCAGCGTGGCGGGGTCGACCCAGCCGATGCGGTGCGTCGAGTCCTCCGCCGTCCGCTCGTCGAGCGCTCCGAGGGGGTGCGGTCCGCGGACGGCGACGAGTCCCTCGTGCGGGCCGCCGGGCGTGGGCTCGTGGTCGAGCACCTCGACCCGCTTCGAGACCTTGCCGCCGTGCCCGTCGAAGGTCGCGAAGGTGCGCAGGTCGGAGATCGTCATGACGTCAGATGGTACGACCGTCACCGCGCGGGGACGAAGCACCGTCGCTGCGCGGCGGAGACGGCACGAGCACGCGCATCTCACCGGTGCACTGGGTCTGGTCGACGCCCTCGGCCGGACCGGCGGGACGGGTCGCACGCCGCGGCTGCAGGCTGTTGCGCTGCGCGGACCGGAACAGTCGGTCGTCCTGGGCCTCGTGCTGGAAGACGCCGTGGGGGGAGCGGCGGAGGGCCGGGCGGATCGGTTCGCCGCGGCGTTCCTGGCCCGGCAGCGGACGGGAACGGCGGCCGTACAGGAGCTCCGACGAGTCGAGCAGCCAGGGCACGAGGGCGACCGTCACGCCGTGCACGAGCAGGAGCTTCTTCCGGATCCGGCGACCGCGGTGGTTGTGCAGGAAGTTCTCCCACCAGTGCCCGACGACGAACACGGGCGTGTAGACCGTGACGACCTCGGAACCGTGCTCCATCCGGTGCGCCTTGATGTACTTGATGAGCGGCATCGAGATGTCGCGGTAGGGGCTCGGCACGATGGTCAGGGGGACCTCGATGCCCCAGTCCGCCCACTGCGCCCGCAGCCGGGCCGACTCGGCGTCGTCGATCGCGACGTGCACGGCTTCGAAGCTCGCGTGCTTCGCGGCGATCGCGTAGTCGAGCGCCTTGAGCACTGGCTTCTGCAGCTTGTTCACGAGGACGATCGCGTGGTCGCCGGTGGCGCCGAACTGGGTCTCCTCGTCGGCCTCGATCTCGTGCGAGACGTCGCGGTAGTACCGGTTCACGCCGAGCATCAGGACGAAGAGGATCGGCATGATCAGGAACACGAGCCACGCGCCGTGGGTGAACTTCGTGATCGTGACGATGACGAGGACGACGAACGTGAAGGTCGCGCCGGTGGCGTTGATCGCCCGCGAGCGCATGACCTGCCCGCGGTTGACGGGCTCGGCGGCGGTCCCGGCACGGTCCTCGCGCAGCAGCCGCGTCCAGTGCACGATCATCCCGGTCTGCCCGAGCGTGAACGACACGAAGACGCCGATGATGTAGAGCTGGATCAGGCTGGTGACGTTCGCCCGGTAGACGATGAGCAGCGCCGCCGCGACGAGCGCGAGGACGATCACGCCGTTCGAGTAGATGAGCCGGTCGCCGCGCGTGGACAATGCCTTCGGGGCGTACGAGTCGCGGGCGAGGATCGAGCCCAGCAGCGGGAAGCCGTTGAACGCCGTGTTCGCCGCGAGGAGCAGGACCGCCGCGGTCGTCGCCTGGATCACGAAGAACAGCACCGTGTTGTTCCCGAAGGTCGCGGCCGCGATCTGGGCGATCAGGGAGCGCTGCGGGTGCGTCGCGCAGGCCGCGAAGCCCTGCAGGTCGCAGGCGTCCTCGGCGTAGTGCACGCGGGAGATGAGCGCGAGCGTGATGAGCCCGACGAACAGGACGATCGCGATCGAGCCCATGAACACGAGGGTCATCTGTGCGTTCTTGATCTTCGGGCGGCGGAACGCCTGCACGCCGTTCGCGATCGCCTCGACGCCGGTCAGCGCCGAGCAGCCGGACGCGAACGCGCGCAGGAGCAGCAGGATGAAGGCCGCCTGCGTGGTGTGCTCGACGTTCTGCACCGTGTAGGCGGCGGACTCGGCGACCGGGGCGTGGCCGAACGCGGCACGGAGCAGCCCCGTGACGACCATCACGAACACCGACGCGACGAACAGGTACGTCGGCACGGCGAAGGCCTTGCTCGACTCGCGCACCCCGCGGAGGTTCGCGGCCGCCAGGAGCACGACGAAGAGCAGGGCGAGCTCGACCCGGAACTCGTTGAGCACGGGGAGCGCCGAGATGATGTTGTCCACGCCGGACGCCACCGACACGGCGACGGTCATCACGTAGTCGACGAGCAGCGCGGACGCGACGACGAGGCCGGCCTTCTCGCCGAGGTTCCGGTGCGCCACCTCGTAGTCGCCACCGCCGGACGGGTAGGCCTTGATGAGCTGGCGGTAGGACGCGACGACCACCAGGAGCAGCAGCACGACGAGAGCGGCGACCCACGGGGCGAACGTCAGGAACGCCATCCCGCCGAGCAGCAGGATCATGAGGAGTTCCTGCGGCGCGTACGCCACGGAGGACAGCGGGTCACTCGCGAAGATCGGCAGGGCCAGGTGCTTCGGGAGGAGCTGCCCTTCGAGCTTCTCGGAGGGGAGGGGATCCCCGATCAGTCGCGCTTTCAACGACCGGATCTCGTTCGTCACGAGCGGCAAACCTACTCGTTTCGGAGCGCGAGTCAACACGGGTGACCGGACCGTTATTCCGTGTCGGTCGCGACTCGTTCCGAGTGCACCCCGAAAACCCCTTGCGGTTGACGCAGCGTCAACCCCTAGCGTGGTCTGCATGAGGGATTCGACAGACAGCGTGGACGCAGCTGCGAAAGCACCGCACGGCATCGCCGACGTGGCGCGTTCCGCCGGTGTGTCGAGTCGCACGCTCCGCCACTACGACGCGATCGGGCTGCTGCCCGCCACGGCGGTCGGTGGCGGCGGACTCCGGCGCTACGACGACCGGGCGCTCGTCCGGTTGCAGCGGATCCTGCTGCTCCGCGGACTCGGACTCGGTCTTCCCGAGATCCGGCGGGTCCTCGACGGCGAGCAGGACGACGTCACGGCCCTCACCGCGCACGTCGCGTGGCTCGAACGCGAGCGTGACCGGCTCGCCCGGCAGCTCGCCGCCGTCCGCACCACCATCACCAGGATCGAGAAGGGAGAGGACATGAACGCCACCGACACGTTCGACGGGTTCGACCAGACCCGGTTCAAGCAGGAGGTCGAGGAGCGCTGGGGCGCCGACGCCTGGGACCGCGGCGCACGCTGGTGGGAGTCCAAGGACGCCAGTGCGAAGGAGGCCTTCCAGGCCGAGCAGCGGGCGATCGCGCAGGACGCCGCGGCGCTCACCGCGTCCGGCGCGGGGCCGGCATCGGGCGCCGGCACCGCACTCGCGCGGCGCCAGTTCGCCTGGCTCGCGCAGGCGACGCCCCCGGCCGAGCTCACCGCCGACCGGTTCCGCACGCTCGCCGACATGTACGTGCAGGACGAGCGGTTCACGCACGCCTACGAGTGGGCGGGTGCGGGCGCGGCACGCGCCCTGCGGGACGCGATGCACGCACTGGCCGACCGCGGCCTGTGACGTGCGCCGCGCGCGGTGCGCGGTGCGCGGCCGCTTGCGTACTGTCGCGCCCGCACACGGACATCGCGCCCCGGAGCGACGGGGCGCGATGTCCAGAGGCGGGCGCGATGCCGTGGCCGTCGGCCGACGAGCGGACTGCCTGGAGGCACGGGTCGTCCCCGTCTGTCGGCCGACGGCCGTCAGAGCGACTTGCGCAGAGCCTCCAGGCCGTCGCGCAGACGCGTCACGGTGTCGGCGGTGAGCGTGCCGCGCGTGGCGCGGCGGCGGAGGTCCGCACGGACCTGCTGCCGGAACGACGACAGGGCCATCTCGACCTCGCGGAGTGCTCGGGCGCCCTCGGACGGCACGTCGACGGGCTCGTCGACGGTCCGGCCGCGCGGGCTCTGCGCGCTCGCGGCGAGGTCGGCGCGGAGCGACCGCATGGCCTCGCCCACCGAGGCGCGGACGCCGTCGGCGAGGGACTTCACGGAGTCGTTGACGCCGTTCTCGACCTCGGCGATCTCGTCGGCGCGGGCGTCCAGCTCGGCCCGACCCGCATCGGTGATCGCGTAGACGGTCTTCCGGCCGTCCGCGGACTTCGAGACGAGTCCCTCTTCCTCGAGCTTGGCGAGCCGCGGGTACACGGTGCCGGCACTCGGGACGTACGTGCCGCCGAAGCGGTCGCCGAGGGCCTGGATGACCTCGTACCCGTGCATCGGGTGGTCGGCGAGCAGGACGAGGAGGTACAGGCGCAGGTGGCCGTGGGCGAAGACGGGGCTCATTCGACGACCTCCGTCTCCACGAACGCCGGCGCCTCGGGTGCCGCGTGCAGCACCGCGATGTCGCCGGAGACCGAGTTCACCCGGAGGTCCAGCCACTGCCCGGACAGCTCGCCGCCCTGTTTGACGTACGAGCCACGGACGCCGCGGATCTCGGAGTCGTCGAACTGCAGCTTGCCGGACGCCGTGCTCACGGTGCACCGGTAGGGCACGCCGTCCTCGAGCCGGACGCTCACCGACCCGGACACCGTGTTCACGCGTGCCGAGTCCGGGGTGCCGTGCAGGTCGAGCACGACGTCGGCGCTCACCCCGTCGGCCGAGAAGCGCGGGATCGCACCCGTCGCCACGACGTCGCCCGAGACGGTGTGCACCGTCAGCGCTCCGTCGAGCTCGCGGATGGTCGTGGTGCCGGACACCGCGTTGACCGTCACGTCGCCCGCGATCTCGTCGACGACCAGGTCGCCGGACACCGTGTTGAGCGTGGCGCCGCGGTTCGTACCGGAGAGCAGCGCGCCGGCGGAGACGACCCCGACGGTGACGACCGCGTCGCGGGGCACCAGCACGCTGACGTCGGCGTGGGCCTTGCCGCGGAACGACTTCAGGAACCCGATCGGGTCGTCCCAGCGGACCTGCGGGTGGTCGATCGTGAGCGTGTCGCCGTCGAGCTCGATCTTCATCGGCTTGCCGGACACGCTGTGCACCTCGACGCGGGCGGTCGGCTCGTCGTGGGCGACGACGTCGACCTGACCACCGGCGAGGCCCACGCGCAAGCGGCGGACGATCCCGGTGTCGATCACCTTCGGCTCCTCGACGAGCCACTTCTCCTGGGCCATGTTGCCTCCTCGAACTCGCGATGTATCGCGTTTGCGGAGTCACGTTATATCGCGAATGTGCGTCGCGCAAGACCCACGTGGACGCGAGGTGCTCCGCCTTGCGCCTGAACCTCCATCAGCCGCGCTGCGCTCAGCGGTCCTCTGCGCGTGTTCGCAGTGGCATCGCGTGCTCGACCGCGTACAGGACGGCAGGTGAACCGCCGGACGGGAAGTCCTGCCCTGGAGCGCTCCCGTCGACGATGTACCGCCCACTGTCCCACCCCAACATCCACGTGGTCGGAGTAGACGCCGAGCCGAAGGCGACGCGCGGAACGAGCTGCGGGTACCTGTTCGGGTCGGTGCGGCGCTGCAGGCTGGCGGCTGGCTCCGACGCGGTGGCGGACCACCCGTCAGACACCAGCCGCGAGCTGCCGATGTACGCGCCAGTGGCGATGATCGCCGTCCGCGCCTCGCTTCTCTCCGGGCAGCTGTACTGGATCGTGAACTCGCCTGCACCGCTCGTGTCGGGACGTGCGCCGCCGAGCATGGCCAAAGGGGGCTCTGCCGCCGGCGTGGTGATGCCGCTCCAGTTCGAGACCTGCTGCGGCACCCAGAACGACGACACCCCGGGGAGGCGGGCCGCGAACATCTGAGAAGTGCGCTGACCGTCCTTGTCCCGGTACTTGAAGTACGTGACCACAGGCAAGCCGGCGCTGTCGTACCCGATCTGCACCTGCCCGTTCAGGAGTCCGGAGCTGTGGAGCGGGAGATCGTCCACGATGACGTCGGGGTTCGAGAAGCTGATCGTGGACGGGAGCTCCTTGCCCCGGGGGCTGTACCAGGTTGTGAGGTCGCGACTCTTGGCGGCGGAGATGCGACCGTTCGAGTCCGGGTCGTTGCTGTCGGATCGCCACGACCACGCTTTCCAGTACCACCCGTCCGGGAAGCGAACCGGGCGGGTGGAGAACGGACTCACGCCGCTGCTCATGCCTTCGAGCAGGACGTGCCCCTCGGGGTAGGAGCCGTACATCGTCGAGCCGGCGACGCTCTTCCAGACGCGTGTCGACTCGTCGAACCGGTAGAGGAACTCGTTGCCCTGCCCGGCCATCCCCGATCGCCACGACATGAAGAGAGCGCCGTCCGGGCCGTCGAAGATGTCCGGGTACGACGTCGCCCCGAGCTCGGCACCGGACCCCAGGTACCGCTTGACCTCGGAGCCCGTCGCGTCCTTCACGATCCAGACGCCTTGCATCGCGCCCGGTTCGGCAGCGTTCCGCAGGGACCGGACGTCGTGCGGTTCCGTCGAGCGCCAGTACGACAGCGGCGAGTTGTGGACGTTTCCCGCGACGTGGACGTAGCCGGAGCGGTCGACAGCGATCGTGAGGTTGTTCGCGGAGTCGTTGAGGTTGCCGTTCGCCGCCGACGACGTGGCATACCCCTGGTCGAAGCGTGCAGGAGCGCCGTCGGCCGTCGCGAGCCCTACATCCGCGGTGGCGCGCTCAGGTTTATCCGGATCGACTTCGACGACGTGAACAGTCCGGTCGGCTGCGTAGAGGGCGGTGAGGACGTGGCCGGTCGAAGGATCGACCGTGACGGCCGGCGGCAGCATGAGGCCCGCGTACATCCGCAGCGGCGCACCGTCCTCGTCCGGCACGGTGATCGGTTCACGAGCGAGTTGTGGGCGTCCGGGTGCCGCCGGTGGAGCTGCCGCCGATCCGCAGGACACCTCGGTGGCGACGGCGGCAGCGTTGGCCGGCCCGACGACGCCGATCAAGCTCGCAGCCGTCACGAGGCTCGCGACGAGGGTGGCGCGTCTACCGCGTGGCCGAAGGGACATGGGGCTCGCGCTGCTCTGCATGGTTCTCCCGTGGATGGTCTGGAACGGATCGCCCCCGCTCCGGGAACGTCGGCCATCGTCACTGGCTGGAGTCGGAGCAGTGAACCGATGTCGGAGGAATGGTCACGCCGCGCTGTCGGACTGAGCACTCCTCGGTGCCGATCAACCGACATCTGACGGGCGGCGCCCGGGTGTCCATCGAACCGCCCCGGGTGCGCAGGACGGAGTAGCGGAGCCGCACACGGGCTCCTTCGGATGCTCAGTGCCGCGCTCGACGTACTCAGAACCGGCACCCCGTTCGTCACCGGGGTGTTCCTCGCCGCAGGATGCTCGAGCAGGCAATCCTGCAGTCTGGGCGATGTGCCCGTTCGCGCACCCCTTGTGAGTGCGTCACCGGCTGCCCGCGCCTCGGCGACGACCCTGATCGTATCGTCGAGTCCGCTGGGCAGGGAGGGTCCGATCGGCCACCACGATCGGACCCTCTCGTTTGCTGTCCGCACCCGTCCCGGCGGGCCGATCCCGATTGCTCAAAGAGTCGATGATCAGTACTCAGAACTGAACAGCCGAGCGTTGATGTGGCTTCCGGGCGGCCATCGTTATCGAGTGGTGTCCGGTCGCAGGCCGGGACCGCGCGGTGTGGGGCGGCACCGCGAGCTGCTGGGCTCGTCTTTCGGGTGACGATCCCAGCAGCTCGTCTCGTCGGTCTCCAACGGGATCCATGAGGTGTGAGCTCCATCCTCAGGTACACGGCCGCGGCTACTCAGGTGGACGCACCGCAGTACTCGCCGCGCTGCGACCTCCGTAGCGTCGTCAGCGCTCGTCACAACTCCGACGTGCGCCCACCCCCAGTACCAGAGGCTCGAATTGACCAGACCCGCCGATCACTCGCCCGCAGGACCACAGTCGGGGTCTCAGGACCAAACCGCGTCGAAGGTCGCGAGGCGAACGCTACTCACCGCTACCGCCATGGCCGTTCCCGCAGTCACGATCCTCGCCGCCGCGCCGGCTCTGGCGGCGTCCGAGACCGCAACGGCGACACTGAGCCCCAGCAGCGCCCAGATCGCCGACGGCGACACCCAACTGTTCACGCTGACCGTCCTCTCGGGGAACGGCAAAGCCCTCGCGAACGAATCGGTCAACCTCTTCATCAGCAGTTCGGCGACGTTGCCGGGGTTCACCGTCTCCGTCGACGGGGGCGGCTCGGTCGGCACCGGCGGCTTCCTGCAGGCCACGACCGACGCCTCAGGGCAGGTCATGCTCAGGGCTCGATGCGGACGGCTGACAGCTGACCAAGGCGGCAAGGTCATCCTCAACGCCGGCGTGTCCGGAGTCGGGGCGACTGACGCGACTGCAGAGTTCGGCCACGGATCGATCGCCCTCACCGGCGACACCGAGAATCCGACCGTCGGAACGACCGTGCGGGTCACGGGTTCCGTTGCGAAGCCCTTCAACCTCGGGCCGTACCCGAGTGTCACATCCGTGCGGTTGAGTCTGCCCGCCGACAGTGGCGCTTCTGTGCCATCGAGCGTGCCGGTGGCCAACGGTGCCTTCGACGCCGACCTCGTCGGACCGCTCGAGCCCAAGGTGATCTCGCTCACCGCGACCGACGACTACCTCGTCGCAACGCTCGACATCAGCTTCCTCGCCGCCGTCACCGGACCGGAGACGACGTGGGGGCGTGGGAAGAAGTCGACCTACCTGAGCTTCCTGACCGACTCCGCCGTCCCGGGGACTGCGTTCGCGTACAACGGCGTGGACATCAATGTCGATCTGCAGGTTCCGGACTACACGACGCCACGCGGGTCCTACTACACAGCACGCACCTGGAAGCAGGGGGTCCGGGGCTGGCGGAGCAAGACAAATCGTGGACCCAACGCGGTCCTGGCACCGGGGACGTGGGTGAACGGGGGCGTCGGGATGCATTTCGGGCTGAGTCTCGATGAAGCCGCTATGCCCTACCCGTCGCAGAGCCCCGTTCTGCCCGACGACTTCCCGGGTACCATCAACGTTCGTCTCCGTCCTCAGACCGGCAAGTGGGCCTCGAGTTACCTCTTCATCCTGAACAGCTACCACGTCGGCGTCCTGAGCTGGGTGGGCGGGCAGAACGTGACGAACGCAACCGAGTACGACGCGAATGCCGTGCAGCCAGCCGTCGGGCGGACCGCCATCGACATCAGCTCGCTCATCTCGTGAGTCCTCGGGCCGACCTGGCTCCTGGTGCCCTCCAGCCCGAGCTCCTCGTCTGGATGGAGCTGACGATCGGAGCGATCATCCTCACGGTTGAGTTCGCGGGCGCGCAGGCCAGCGTGGTTCGACTGTGCAGACGCGAAGCGATGCGTGTCTGGGTTGGCTGCGCGCCCGTCGCGGTAGGAACACCCGACGGTCGAGCGGACGTCCGGTGTGTGTCCGCGTACACGAGGTCGCTTCGCGAACGTGACGCCGCCGTACGAACGGTTTTGAGCGACCTCTCGAGAGAGGTCACACGCTTTCTGGTGGGACGTCAGGCTTCTTGCCGTCTTCTGCTGCACGCTGCGGCGCTCCCTCGGCTCGGCGGAGCTCGTTGCAGTGCGCTCATCGGCGCGTCTGGTGCTGGGAAGACCACGTTCGTTCAGACGCACGCGCACAGCGGTTACCTGACAGACGAGCTCGTCGCGGTCGACCATGCTGGGATGGTCTCGCCGTACCGCAAGCCGCTCTCGATCGTGGCGGGCGGGTCCGTCAAGGACCAGCGACCGCCGACGATGCTCGCAGGGGGCCCTCAGCAGCTCGATGCGCTCGTCCTCCTCGACCGAGTCGAGACCGGTGAGGTGACCGCGACTCGCCTCGACTTGGTCGATTCCATGGCAGCACTGGTCCCGCACACGTCGGGATTGTCCTCGTTGCCCCGACCGCTGCATCGACTCGCGCGGCTCATCGCGGACTGTGGGGGTGCGATCCGGCTGCGCTACAGCGAGGCAGCAGAGGTCGACCTGGCAACCGTCATCGCACGCTGCGCGAAGCGCACCCTGCCCTGGTCCGATGTGGTCGACGACATGCAAGATGATCGGGCGCAAGCGCCGAGTGGCGCGATGGTGCGGGCGGAGTACACAGATGCCATCGAGGCCGGTGGCGACCTGACAGTCTTCGCGGGCGATCGACTCCTTCGGCTCTCACCGGTTGCGGCCACCGTCTGGCGGCTCTGCGCGATCGCGACGACTCCGGATGCAATCGCGCCGAAGCTCGGCCTCGCTCCCGACATCGTGCGGGAAGTCGCGAGCGAACTCATCGACCGCGATCTGCTGCGATACGCCGCTCGGGTCGAACCCGACCGGTCCGGCCCGACGCCTCCACTCCCGCCCTGTTGAACGACGTTCGTCTCGGAGCAACGATGTCCTCTTTCCCCGCGCCCCAGATCACCGTGTGCATGCCAGCTCGCAACGCTGGACGCACCATCCTGCGAGCGATCACGAGCGTTCTCGCGAGCCGGCACGTTGCGCGGGTCGTGATCCGTGACGACGGCAGTGACGACCAGACGTCCGAGATCGTCCGGGCGATCGACGACCGTCGCGTCGTGCTCCATCCGCACCGCCACTCGGTCGGGCACGGAGCCGCGATGAACGACGCACTCAGGTACGTTGACACAGAACTCGTCGCCAGGATGGACGCCGATGACGTCTCGCTCCCCTGGCGCTTCTCCAGCCAGCTCCTCGCCTTCCGCGACGACGATGACTTCCTGTTCTCTCCCGTCTTCCACTTCAGCGACACCGGTGCCTGGGGCCGCCCACAGCGTCTGACTCCCGTCTCGCACCGAGGAGCGGCGAGCCGGCTCCTCGTCGAGAACCCGTTCATGCACCCGACGATGATCGCTCGGACTCATGCGCTCGAAACCCTCGCTGGCTACCGATCCGTGGCGAGCGAGGACTACGACCTCTGGCTTCGAGCGGCAGGAGCGGGCTACTCGCTCAGACGGACCACTATCCCCGTCGTCGCATACCGTCGGCACGACGCACAGCTGTCGCGGTCGGCATCGTGGAGCCGGGCGCGTTCGGCTTCACCCGACGTCGAGGCAGCGTTCGACGCACTTGCACGGCGCGAACTCGGCTGGGTACCGGCATGGTTCAGCTGGAGACGAGCGGGATTCCCCCGAGGAGCGGCCCCGCAAGGTACCGACGTTGATGTCGAGCGGATGCTCAACCACGTTCACAGGTTGCCGATAGGGGATCGAATCCACTTGGCGCGGCGGCTGCGGTGGATACGAGCTCGGGCGGAGGTCTCCGGACCGGGGCCCCGCCCTCCGTTGTCGTCGTCCAGCAGGGCGACGGCGTGACCGAGCGAGTGGTCGCCTACGTCCGCGTCGATGATCCCGAGTACCCAAGGAACGTCCTGCTGCGTGCGGCTCTCGCGAGGGAGTTCTCGGTCCGCGTCGTGGTGCGGACCGAGTGTGGGAACGTGCTCGTCCGCTACCTGCGCGACTTGCTCGCCACCTGGCGTGGCACGGCGGGTGCCACGGTGGTCTTCGTGTCCGAGTTCTCGCTCCCGTTCGTCCCGATCGCCTGGTGCATCGCGCGCGCGCGGCGTGCTCGGTTGGTCGTCGACAGCTTCGTCGGCCGGCACGAGACCGTCATCGGCGACTGGGGATCGGCCTCGCCGCATTCACTTCGCAGCGTGCTCGCCCGCTTGGTCGATCGTGTTGCGATCCACCTCGCGGACCTCGCCCTCATCGACACCGAGGTGCGAGCACAGCGGTTGCGGACCGCCCACGGACTCCCACGGTCGAGGGTCTTGTCGATCGCGGTCGGGGCGCCGTCGTGGGCGATGAGTACCGCGATTCCAGCCACACGCGACTACGAGCCCCTCCGGGTCCTGTACTACGGCTGGTACATCCCATTGCATGGTGTTCCCACCGTCGTCAAGGCGCTCGCCGCCACGACGCGGGACATTCGCCTCACGCTCGTCGGCGAGGCCGACCACGCTGGCGGAGTCCGTGACACGCGCGCACTTGCTCGTGCGCTCGCCGTTGACGGGCGCTGCCATTTCCTCGACGCCGCCGTGAGCTCGAAGACACTCGCGAGCCTGGTAGCGGAGGCCGATGTCGTCCTCGGCGTGTTCGGGGGGTCGGTGAAGGCCGCAGGGGTCATCCCGAACAAGGTCTGGCAAGGTCTCGCGATGGGGCGCGCCGTCGTCACGAGACAGTCGCCCGCTCTCGCGGCGCTCTCACGGCGCCTCCCTCCGGGACAGCTCGTCACCGTGCCGCCTGAGGACCCGAAGACGTTGGCTCGAGCGCTCGACGTGCTCGCCGACGCGCCGCGCCAGGCGTTCCCCGGATCGCGGACGATTATCGACGAACTCGTCGAACGGGACTGCAGCGCGTTCATTGCGGCGATCAACGCACTGGTGCAGGGAGGCCGGAACTCCGATCGTGCCCAGGGCTGAATCAGCCTGGCGTCGGGGAAGAACCCTTCGACCTCCTCGATGCCGTGTCCAGC
Organism: Curtobacterium pusillum; assembly: GCF_007673235.1. Lineage (GTDB taxonomy): Bacteria > Actinomycetota > Actinomycetes > Actinomycetales > Microbacteriaceae > Curtobacterium > Curtobacterium pusillum_C. The sequence continues at coordinate 271,544 of NZ_VDZH01000005.1, read as the reverse complement.
GCGCAACACCACAACACGTGTTCAGATGATTGTCCACACGTTCGACTCGATCTTCACGCGAGGTCGGAGCCGAACCGGTCATCGAGCGCGTTGGCCATCACGAAACTCGGCTCGTCGCGGCCCAACCGCGGACTGCTGCGGCTACCTGGACTCCCAGCACGCCGAGTTCGGCGAGCAGGGTCCCGCAGAGAGCGCCGGAGACGCCGTACAGCTGCGCACCGAGCGGGATAGCGACCAGACCGATGCTGGCACCGACGGTGGCGCTGATGACGATGAACCGGACTCTTCGCAGCACGACCAAGATGACACTGCCCGTGATCCGCGACCCGCTGACGACGGTGATGACTCCGGCGCACCACATCGCAGCGGAGGGTGTGACCGCGGTGTCTTCCGAGAGGAGCATCCGCGACAAGGCTGGGGCGACCAGCACGAACACCGCTCCGACTCCTCCGCCGACCACTACTGACACTAGGGCGGCGTTCCGGGCCCGGATCAGGCGCTCCCGCAGGCCAGGTGACGAGCCGACCCAGTGTTGGACGGTGTTGGGCACGGCCTGAAGACCTGTGAGTGCCATGCGCTGCAACCGGTCTGCGCCAGCGAAGCTCGCGACCACCGAGGTCGGAGCCACCGCGGCGACGAGTGTCACCGGGAGGGCGATGTAGACGGCACTCACCGCCCGACCGGCCAACGCCGTGCGCTGCATCACGATGACCCGCAGGAGCCGCCGCCAGGTCATCCCGGTGAGATGTGACCGCTGCAGTCGCACCGCACGTACCGCGAGTACCGGCGCGGCCATGGCGGGTATCCCGACACCGAGCACGAAGATCCACAGGGAGGAGCCACCGAGCAGGAGCACCGCCGCAGTGACTCCGCAGAGCGTCCGGGGGAGCGCGTCGAAGAGCAGGAGTGCTGTCGGGTCACCTCGACCGATGAAGAACCAGACAGCGTTGACCGAACTCAACGCACCGAATCCCGCGATCGCCGCTGCTTCGAGGTGGTACGCCGGAGCGAGCAAAGCCGCTGCGCCGGCTGCCGCCGGAGCCACCACGACGAGCACGATGGCCTTGGTAGCGAACGACCAGGCGAGGAGCTGACGTGCTGCCGACGCTGCTTGTCGACCGACCCGGACCGTGCCGGTGAGACCCCATCCGAGTTCCGTGACGACAGCGCCTGCTGCGCCGATGGACTGACCGATCGCTACCGCCGCCCACCCGGCGGTGCCAGCCGACGCCGTCACTCCGGGCAGCGCGAGCAGCGGTACCAGCGACGTCAACGCCGGCACGGCGACGAACACGGAGAACCGACTGGCAACCAGTCGTCCTCTGTCACGGCGGCCCGTCACCGGTGGGGTGCCAAGGCCGAGCGGCGGAGCCAGCGGAGCCCGTCCAGTGTGCGGTACAACGCGGCGTACACGATCCGGGTCGTGCCGGGCGAGCGCGCGCCGAGCGACACGATGGACCACAGCATCGGGTCCCGGGCACGGACGAGATCGCGATCGAGGTCGCGCCAAGTGCGCTGCAGCATCTCCGAGGCTTGGCACCGCTTTGCGCGATCGACCCGGCTCCGCACCGGCGTGCGGATGAGCGCTCGGCAGAGGAACGTCGCGACGAACAAGGACCGATCGGTCGGGGACGACGATCCGCCGACAAGCTCGACGACGCGATGACAGGCGTACTCGAGTGCCCGCCAATCAGGCTCACTGCGGCGAGACACCGACTCAGCGCGGTGAACGTAGTGGTAGACGACCGTGCTCCGGAAGACCACACGTCGCGCGCTTGCGAGCACACGCGCGACGCCAACCACGTCGCTGTGTGCAGAGATCGGCGGGAAAGGGTCTCTCCCCAACGCCTTCCGCCGGATGAGTTTCGACCACAGGAACCCTCCGATTTGTCCGCCGAGGAGAGCCGACCGACCGCACGCACCGCTGACCACCTCGTCCCCGTCGATGCCGTCGACCACGCGTGTGGGACTGCCCGGAGCGGGACAGTAGACGGCGCGGAACTGCACGAGGTCTGCATCCAGCGTCGCGGCTTCCCGAAGGGCCACCTCGATGCCGGCGGGCCACTCGTCGTCATCATCGACGAACCAGACGTAATCGGTGTCGCACAGCGCGAGCGCCAGGTTGCGTGCCCGAGCGATTCCGAGGTTGGTCGCAGCGGGCACGTGGAGGACGTTCTCGACCTGATCTGCCATGCGTCGCAGCACAACGGACGAGCCGTCCGTCGAGGCGTCATCGACAACGATCACGGTGTCGGCCCACAGCGCCAGATTCCGTAGACGGGCGGCGAACGAATCCACGTTCGAGCCAGGGTTGTGTGTACAGGCGATCACAGCGACGGTCGGAGAAGAGGCGGTCACGGACACCCTCGCAGGTACCGATCGCCGATGCTGCGTGCGGCGATCCCGATGAAACGGGGCCCGCGTACGAGGTACCGACGTGCAAGGCGCCGTGGCTCGAGCGCGAGCCGCCAACACCACTCCGCTCCCAGGCGCTGCACCAAGCGTGGCGCGCGCCGGACTCGGTTGGCAGCGAAGTCGACAGCGGCTCCCGCGCCGACGTAGACCGCATCCGGAAGGGTTGCCCGCCAGTGCGCGAACCATTGCTCCTGGAGCGGAAACCCCAAACAGAGGAACACCACGTCCGGCCGGGCTCGCTCGAGCGCCTCGACCGCGACCGCGCCCCGGGGATCGGACGCTCCGTCGAGGACAGGTACCGACACGGACTGCACATCGGCTCCGGGGTGTCTGGTGCGGAGGTTCGCCGCCGCCGCAGCGGCGGCCCCAGGCGCCCCGCCGCACACGACGATGCGCCATCTCTGGTCGGCGGCGTTGGCGGCGACGAGCGGCAGCATGTCGGCCCCGGTGTTGCGACAAGTGGCAGGCCCACCCAGGACTCGGCCGACCGCGGCGATCGGAGCGCCGTCGATGGTCACGAGATCACTCAGAGACACGAGGGGACGGAGCGTCGGATCGGTGCACGTCGAGATGAGTTGATCGACGTTGAGTGTGAGGACGAACGTCGGCGCGCGTGTCTCGCGCAACGCGCGGATCCTCGTGACCAGGGCAGATTGATCGGCGCCGAAGAGGGGCGTCGAGGCGAGGAACAACTGGGTTCCGTCGCTCCGGAGCAGCCATCGCGGACTGGGACGGGTCGCGATCATCAGTACGCCCCTCTGGCTCGGAGCACCGCGCCGAAGGTGCGGACGATGATCGCGAGGTCGTCGGTGAGGGACCAGTTCTCGACGTAGGACAGGTCCATCCGGATGCTCTGCTCCCAGGACAGGTCGCTGCGTCCCCCGACCTGCCACGGTCCCGTCAGGCCGGGCTGCAGCAGGAGACGGCGCTGCTCAGCACTCCGGTACCGTTCCACTTCCTCTGGCAGCGCTGGCCGAGGACCGACGATGCTCATGTCACCACGCAGGACGTTGACGAGCTGGGGGAGCTCATCGAGCGAGTAGCGCCTCAGTCGCTGACCGATCGACGTGACCCTGGGATCATCCCGCATCTTGAACAGCGGACCGTCCGCATCGTTGCGGAGGACGCCGCTCGTCGCCGCGCTGCCCGTCCTCATCGAGCGGAACTTGAGCATGGAGAACGGTCGGCCGCCCTTCCCGATACGTTCCTGCACGAAGATGGCAGGACCATCGCTGTCCCGGCGGACAAGGACAGCGATGACCAGCATCAGAGGGCTCAGGAACGCGAGGCCCAGACTGCTCACCAGGACGTCGAGCACTCGTTTCGCGAACCGGTGCAGCCGGCTTCGACCTGCGACGCGGACATGGACCCATTTCTGGCCGCCGAGCTGCACCATCTCGACCCTGCCCCGACCGACCAGGCCGAACTGCGGCGAGAGCATGAGGTCTGCACCGGTTCCTTCCATTCCCCATGCGAGTCGCTGCATCGCGAGTCGGTCCGCAGCCAAGCGAGCCCCGACGATGAGGTAGCCCGCACGGGTCGCTCGGACCGTCTCGACCGTCGACTCGACCCAGCTGTCGACGGAGTCCACCGTCGTGGAGTCGTCGAATGGGGGGACGGTGACGAACTGGACGATCTCCAACCCGTGCCAACCCTCGCCCTCCCGGCCGCCGGGGAAGTGCTCTGTCGACGAGCACACATGATCGGCCAAGACCACCGGAACACGGCAACTGCCGCTCGCCCGGAGGGCAGCGTCGACCGCGTTCCAGCAGGACTTGCCGAGGACGAGGCCAGCCAGGCCGACCACGAACACGAGGACCGTGTAGGTCCTCGACACCTCGGACTTGAGGAAGTGTGCGAAGACGCTGGCGCCGAGGAACACGAACACCGACGCATGCACGGCCCGTCGGTAGGAGGCTGAAGTGTCCAGAGCCGTCGCCGCAGACCGAGCGGCCCCCATCGTGAGCGCACTGATCCAGATCACAGCGAGTGCGACGGAGTAGAGCTGGTACGGGATCTCGGTCCCGAGGACATCCACGTGGCCGGGGTCCGTCCCGAGCACGCAGATCTCGACGATGGAGACCGTGCAGAGGACGACGAAGACATCGGTCAGGAAGGGACCAACGCGAAGCCAGCGGGGAGCGTGCTTCGCACTGCGCCGATCTGCGGTGAGAACGGTCACCGGTGACGCTTCCGCCCTGCGGTCGGCAGCTCTCATGGTGGACGTCATGTCGAACTCCCTTCGCGTCGGATGAAGTCGGCGACGCGGTCGTCTCGGATCGCTTCTGTGAGCCTGGCGACCCCGTCGTTGTCTTGCATGACGACCGATTGCCCCTGGCGGGTGGCTGTCCCCGCCGTCGGGAGGGTGGTGTTCGAGACCGCGCTCCCGTCGACCTCGCGGAGCGACCAGCCAATCCGGGCGGCGGCGAGGGGGCTGAGTCCAGCGTCGACAGCGGCGGTCGAGGACAACCGCTGCACGACGCCGACGAACTTGGGGAGGTCCAGGTCCGTCGCAACCTCGTGGAGGCGGTCGACGGCACCGCGGACGAACGACGCTTGGTTGCGCACACGCTGGAAGTCCGCGTCCTCGAAGGAGTAGCGTTCGCGCACGAAGGCGACCGCTCGGTCGCCCTCCAGCACGTTCGGCCCCGCTTTGTAGGAGAAACCGGGCATGTTCCTCGAGCGGAACGCCTTCGGGGACTCCACGGGAACTCCGCCGAGCGCATCGGCGAACTCACCCAGACCGGCGAAGTCGACGACAGCCACATGATCCACCTGCACCGCGAGGAGATTCTCGACGGTCCTCACCGCGAGTCGGGCGCCGCCCCACGAAAAAGCAGCGTTCAACTTCGCTGAACCGTGTCCTGGCACCTCGACCCACGTGTCCCGCATCAACGAGACGATCTGGACCGACGACCGGTCAGCCGGGACGTGCACCAACATGGCAGTGTCCGATCGGACACCGGTCGATCGATTCGCCCACGAATCGTCCGGGGCGGACCCGTCGACGCCGAGGAGCAAGACGTTGAGCGCGCCGCTCTCGGGCTGCGCAGTCGCGTCAACGACGTCCGGCAGCACAGTCAGCCCGCCGATCAGCGAATGCGTCAGCACCACTGCGGTGATCGTCGTGCCTGCGATCACTGTGAGCAGCGCGGCGCAGAGGACCGCAATCGCGCGAGGACGCGCGGGCTTCGGCTCCGTGAAGGCCGCCATCCGCGACGACAAGATGCACTCGAGCTCGTCAGCGAGGTGCATCGTCGTCCAGGGCGCGGAGGACGGAGGCCAGGCTGCTCACAACGAGTCGCTCGGTTTCGCAGTACGCGTCTGCGCCGGAACGCCCCAGTGGGTCAGGGATGTCGTCATCGTCGCGGTCGGCAGGTACTGATCTCCAGCGGCCCACGTGCGCGGCGCCGACCATGGCCTGCCACCTGACCTGAAGCTCGCCACCTCCGGTGATCGGTGGTGACACCGCCCTGGCGAACTCACGCACGGTGAACGCCCGAGCAAGGAGCGCGGGACGGCGGAACACGATCTCGTCGCGTTGCGCGCTCGACGCGGTGAGCACGGTATCCATCGCCGCGAGGTCGATGTCTCGCGTGCGGTGTGAACGGTGGTCCGTGACATCGACCCCGTAGGCTCGTGTGATCGCTCGGACGCCCTCTGGGGCGGCCAGACCATCGAGTGCCCGAAGACCGCTGCTCGACACTCGGAACGAGCCGGGGGCGAGCTGCTCGAGACGGTCCGCGAGCAGACGACCGGCGAGGACCGAGCGCACGAGGTTCGCCGAGCATACGGTCATGATGTTGACCGGCGAACGATCCGTTCTGGGGTCATGTCGGGTAGCCATGTCGCCGCTTCTCCGGTCTCGATTGCACGTCGTCCGAAACGGTGGCGACGGCGGGGCGGAAGGGCATCGCCGGTTTGGCGGTGCGGGGAGACGGTACGGACCACGTCGGGGATGTTCGAGCCAGCGGTTCGGTGCGGGCGAGGTCGTCCAGCGGGGCCGATCTGCGTGTCCTCGGGCGAGCGTGCCGAGAAGCAGGTGTCCCGGGCCTCTGGGCGACTTCACCCGTCGCATCATCCGTTCGGAGCCTCAGCATCACCCCGTGCGCCGGGTCGATGACGAGGAGGAGCACGAACACCGCAGCCGTGGATCGCCACGCGAGGAGGTCGAACGCGGCGCACATCACGGCCAGGACGACGATCGTTCCCCGCCCGGTTCGACCCGTCGTGACGAAACCAACCACGAGCGGCACGAGGAGCGCGGCAAGCCCGACGACGCCCATGGTGCCGAGGGCGTACACGTAGAAGTTGTCGACCACGGTGAAGTGGTAGGGGCTCGTGAGCAGCCCGGTCCGGTAGAGCTCTTGATCCGACCCGAAGCCGGACCCGAACCAGAAGTCGTGCCCGGTCCGCGACAGGAGCCGCGGTACCGAGTTCACCGATCCCAGTCGTTGCAGCCAGGAACCGGAGTCGAGCGCTTCCGTCGCAAGTGCCCGGACGCCGAAGTCCAGTAGGCCTACGAGCGCCACGCCGATCAGCGCGATCGCCAGGTTGCGTACCCACCGCAGGAGGCCGGGGCGCATGAGCGCGTGCACAGCGATGGCGCCGACCAGCGCCACGAGGGCGCTGCGGGTGCCGGAGAGGAATAGTCCACCGAGGAGCACACAGAACACGACGGGCCGCAGGCCGCGGTGGAGGCGCGCAGCGTCCGACCACGCCAGGAAGGCGATCACTGCGCTGAAGAAGCCGTACACGATCGCCTGTCCGAAACTCGCCTGGACCCGATCGATGCCCTCAGCAAACGGGTTGTCGATCCCCTGGGAAGCGACCCGTCCCCAGATCGGCTGGAGCCCGATGACTGCCTGGGCCGCCGCGTACGCGAACTCGGCGACGCCGATGACGATGATGCTGCGTATCACCGCGACCCGTTCCCGGCGGTCGAGCTGCGTCACCGTCCAGCCGAGCATGACTGCGATCGGGACGAATGCGGGAGAACCGCCCCCGCTGAGAGCGCTGCTGAGCAACACGATCGCCAGGAACGTCGTCGCGGCACCCATCGTCGCGCTGACCTGCCGGACGACCAGTCCTGCGCGGTACCACGCGACGACGAGCAGGACAGGGCACCCGAGCGCGACGGCGGTCCACAGGGCGGTGGGTGTCCTGTTCGAACCGAACATGCACACGGCCCCGAAGCTCACCACGACCGCGACGATCCGACAGTGCTGAGGGGGAAGGAGCGCGAGCGCCACGACCATGGCGAGGCCGCAGAAACCGGCGATCACGGTGAGCGCATCGGCGGTCATCGCAGCGACACCCGGTACGCGCGTCCGACGGGGGCGAACACCCGGTCGGGATGCGCGTGAATCCGTGCGAACTCCGCTGCGTCGGACGTCATCCGGTCGACGTCGAACGTCCCGTTGCAGACGTCGATCAGGGCATCCGCGAACTGCTCCGGACCCGACGCGTCCGGGAGGACGATCGCTCGTCCGCCGCCGAGGGCACCGTCGCCGCCGCTTGATGCGGTTGCAACGACCGGAGTGTGCCTCGCGAAGGCCTCGAGGGCGACCAACGGGGTGCCTTCGAACTTCGACGTCATCGCGAGGACGTCGGCCCGGTCCAGAACGGAGCGCACGTCGGGGACCGGAGGTAGGAATCGGAGGGGAAGCCGGTGCCGGGCAGCAGCCGTTCGAGCCGCGCCGAGGAGCGGCCCGGAGCCGTACCAGCTTGCTTCGACCGCCGTACCGCGGCGCACGAGCTCGCGGATCGCACCGACGAAACGTAGGGGGTCCTTCTGATCGACCAGGCGTCCGATGGCGACGACGTGCATCGCCCGCCGTCCACGCGGCCTCGGCAAGTGGTGGTCGGCGAACATGTCGCGGTCCACAGGATTCCCGATCATCTCGACCCTGCTCGCGGCCCGGCCGAAGTCCTCGGCGACCATCGAAGCGACGGCAGGACTCACGGCGAAGATCGCCCGACTCCGGAACGACAACGGATCTAGCACCTTGGACCGGCTCGCGAGGAGCGTGTGCGCGTGCTCGACGACGAGCGCGCTCCGGCCGGCCGCGGCGAGCGCTTGGAGCGCTTCGCGGCGCTGGTGGGCGTGCATCACCGTGGCGCGGGAGCGGTGTCGCATCTTGCGGAGTTCCCGGGTCTGCGCGCCGAACCCCCGTTCACGACGTTCGAAGAACCGCACGCCTGTCGGTAGCTCCCGGAGCAGCGGGCCCGAGGGAGCAGCCAGTACGCAGGCGATGCCGTTCTCGACGCACCAACGTGACAGCTGCAACGCGACGCGCTGTGCGCCACCGACTTCGAGAGAGTCGAGTACCTGGAGGACGACGGGTCCGGACATGGTGCTCCTTTCGATCGGATCGAGACTGTGGCCAGTGACCGAGGCGAACTGCGGCGTCCCAGCTGCGCTGAACGCAACGACGGAAAGGATGAACTTCGGGGTGAAGTGGCACCGCCGGATCCCGCGGGCTCGTGCTCCCCGGGCCCGTTCGCACTCTGATGCCGTCGTACGGTCCCCTAGCTGCCGACGACATCGGCTGCATCCCTCCACCCGAGAGCAACGAGGAGATCGCATGGCGCTCCACAGGACAGCCGCAGCCGCAACGCCCTTCGACGGAAGGCGGCGTGGCCGCGTGCGCAATCAACGCCGTGACATCCAAGGGCTGCGTGCTCTCGCGGTGACCGCGGTCGTCCTGTCGCACTTCTGGGGTTGGCCCCGAGGCGGCTTCGTCGGCGTCGACGTGTTCTTCGTCATCAGCGGGTTCCTCATCACCGGGCACCTCGTTCGGGAACACGCCACGACCGGACGAATCTCGTTCGTCGACTTCTACGCGAAGCGGATCCGGCGGATCGCACCGGCCGCCGCCGTCGTGCTCATCGTCACCGTCGGAGCGAGTGCGTTCCTGTTGAACCCGAACAGGGCGAGTGATGTGCGCGGCGACGGCGTGTGGGCGGCGGTGTTCCTCGCGAACTGGCACTTTGCCCAGACCGGCACCGACTACTTCACCGCGGATGGACCGTCGTCGCCGCTCCAGCACTTCTGGTCACTGGCGATCGAGGAGCAGTTCTACGCGGTGTGGCCCCTGCTCATCGTCGTCGTTCTCCGCCATCGCCCTGCGCGCAGCCGAATCGTGCGCCCGACGGCTCGTCTCGCCGGCCTGTGCGGTGGCGTCATCGTGCTGTCGCTCTGTTGGGCGGCGTGGTCGACCCACGCCGCTCCGACCTCGGCGTACTTCTCCACCGGCGCCCGCGCGTGGGAACTGGCCGTCGGAGCCATGCTCGCGGTCGGTGCGCGGTACTTCCAACAGCTGCCGCAGTGGGCGCGGGAGGCTCTGGCGTGGGCTGGACTCGCTGGGATCACGGCCGCGTACGTCATCGCGGACGGTGCGCACGGCTTCCCCTTCCCGACGGCGCTCCTGCCGACACTCGGCACAGCGTTGGTGATCGCAGCCGGCGTCGGCTCAGAACCGCGCTCGCTGTTCGTCCTCCGGAACCCGCTCACCGACTACGTCGGCCGTGTCTCGTACTCGCTCTACCTCTGGCACTTTCCCGTGCTCGTCCTCGCAGTGCCCGTCTTGGCAGCCGCCCTTGGGAGATCGAATCCCCTCGTCCTGATCGCCGCGCTGCTGCTGGCGGTCGGATTCGCAGTGAGTTCCTTCCACTTCGTCGAGGAACCCGTCCGGCGGAGCCGATGGCTGGTCCGGCGACCGGGTCGGAGACATCGGATCCCGGCGAACACCGCTGTAGCGATCACCGTCTCGGCGATGGCGGTGCTGTCCTCAGGCGCCGCTCTCACCGTCGATGGGCGTTCGTCTCGCGCTTCGGCGAGTGAGTTCGCGAACTCCGCCACAGCGGAGCCACACGACACCGCGGACACCGGTGCACGTGCAGGCCGCGACGAATCCGAGCAGGACGCGATCACCGCTCTGGTCGAGGAAGCGAACAAAGCGACCGCCTGGCCCGACGACCTGGCGGTGAACGACCCTGACGCACCTGATGCGCTGCCCGGCGCGGCCGGCGTCTGCGGATCCGCCGAGTGGCTTGATGCCGAGGAATGCACGATCGGATCGCCCGATGCCCCCAAGACGGCTGTGCTCGCTGGCGACAGCATCGCCCAGGCGTACACGCCGGCACTCGCGACGCTGTTCGGTACAGGCGAGTGGAAGCTCCGGATGGTCTCCATGTACGCCTGCCCGTTCGTCGCCCTGGAACTCGGTGATCAGCCGAACCGCATCGACAGCTGTGCCGAACGGAAGAAGCTCGAGGTGCAGGAAGTGAAGCGACTCAAGCCAGACGTGCTCATCATCGCGAACACCTACATCCGCAACGTCGATCGCTCCGGCGAACGCCCCTCGGTCGGAGAGTGGTCCGCGGCATTGGCGGACCAGGTTTCCCGAACGGCTGGCGCGGCAAAGCGCACCTTCTACCTGCTCCCGCCGCCGCAGACACCGGACGTCCGCGAGTGCTACACGCCGATCTCGAAGCCCAAGGACTGCGCTGGCCGGGTGTCAGACACAGATTGGAAGGCGATGGCCCGTGCCCAGACAGCAGCTCTTCGTGCGCAGAAGGTCAGCGTCATCGATTCGTTGCCGTGGTTCTGCACTTCCGGAGGTTCGTGCCCGGCGTTCGGCGGTACCGCGATGATGCGTAACGACTCCTGGCATCCGAGCCCCACGTGGACGACCATCCTCGCCCCGGCGATGCGCGAGGCGTTCGCAGCCGCGGGCGGGCTCGGAGGATGACCGGACCCGGTCGGAGGCGCGACGTCCAAGGACTCCGCGGCATCGCGGTCCTCCTCGTCGTCGCGCAGCACGTGCTGGGGAAGCCTTCGGGGGGCTTCGTGGGCGTGGACCTGTTCTTCGTCATCTCGGGATACGTGATCACGCGCTCACTCCTCGGGGAATGGCGGGAATCAGGTCGGATCGACCTGGCCGGGTTCCTCACCGGCCGTGCTCGGCGGCTTCTCCCATCCGCGGTCCTGGTGCTCGCCTGCACGTCAGCCGCTGCGCTCTTCTTGTTCAACGAGTCCCGTGCCCGGTCGGTCGGTCTCGACGCACTGGCCGGCGTGACATCGGCAGCGAACTGGCACTTCCTTCGAGCAGGTGCGGACTACTTCGGACCGGACACCCCGTCGCCGTTGCTGCACTTCTGGTCGTTGTCGGTGGAGGAACAGTTCTACGTCATCTTCCCCGTGTTGTTGATCGGAGCGCTCGAGATCGGCCGTCGAGGGCACCAGCCTCGGCTAGCGGTGCTCCTGATCGCCGGGGCGGTGGCGGGGAGCATCGCGGTTGCCGTGCTCGAGAGCAGTCTGCGTCCTGCTGCCGCGTACTTCACGACCGAGTCTCGCGCGTGGGAGTTCGGTGTCGGCGCGTTGGTGGCGTTGCTCGCCCGACACTCCGCCGAGCTCGGAGCGGTGCCGAGGCGGATGCTCGGCGCACTGGGTGCCGCCGGGATCACGCTGGCGTCGCTCACTTCGGTCGGGACGTCGTTCCCCTTCCCGGGAGCGGCGCTCCCGGTATTCGCTGCTGCCGCGGTGCTCGCGGCTGGCGAAGCCGGTGACGGACCGTGGTCGAGCAAGATGCTCGGTACGCCGCCGCTCGTGCTGATCGGTGATCTGTCGTACGTCATCTACCTCTGGCACCTTCCGCTGCTCACCTTCATCGAAGCGATCGCTCCGGGATCTCACCTGGGCCCGGTGATGGTCTTCGTGGTGCTGCTCGCGACCGGCGCAGCTGCCTGGCTGACACACCGGTACATCGAGCAGCCGCTGCGGCGTAGACGCTCACCCTCCCGCCGGGCCGACCTGAACGACGAACGACGGACAGCCCACGGGGGTGTCGAGCGAGCCACCGCCGTCGGGCTGGTCCTCGTGGTCGTCGTCGGTTCCGGAGTGCAGGCTGGCGGCGGGACGCATGTGCAGGGCGGGCCGAGGCCCCTCGCCGACGATGCCTCGTCCATCGGTCTCGCGCCGTTCACCACTGACGCCCAGCTGTCGCACAACGTCGGAGAAGGTCTGGCCCTGCGGCGTTGGCCGAGCACGGTTCCGGACATCACTACGATCACCGCCGCCGACGGAGAAGCATCCAGACTGGCTCAGTGCCTCCACGATCCTGCGACCGTCGACCAACTGGCCCTGCGAGAGTCCCTGAAGGACTGTTCCTGGGGAGCGTCCGACGGTCCGGTGCTCGCCGTCTTCGGCGACTCCATTGCCCTCGGCTGGACAGCGGGTGCGGTCCATCGCTACGTCGCCGAGGGGTGGCGTGTGGTGGCTGTCGGCTTGCAGAGTTGCGCAACGAGCGACGTCGCTGTGCCCGACCGGACCGGTCGCCCGGACTTCGTCGAAGCGTGCAAGAACGCCCGAACGATCGCCATCGAGTTCATCGCAGGACTCGGGGCCCGGGTGATCCTGACGAGCAGCTCGGTCGGCGCATTCGATCGTCAACATCAAACGACCTCGTCCGGCCGCTCAGCAGCTTGGCAGGCGGGACTCGTGCGGACGCTCCGGAAGCTCGCCCTCTCGGGGCCGGAAGTGTTCGTGCTGGGTGCACCTCCCGAAGGGAGCGACCCGTCCGTCTGCGCCACCAGGATGAACGATCCCCGCAATTGTCTGACCATCATGGGAACCAGCAGGAAGTCGATGGCGATCGCAGAGGCCGCTGCCGTGCGCGAGCTCGGGAGCTCCGCGCGGTACGTGCAGACGGATCGCTGGTTCTGCGACGACGACGGCCGGTGTCCGCTCGTCGTGGACGGGACAGTGGTGCGTGCCGACCGAGGCCACATCACGACGGCGTTCTCCGAGCGCCTCGCACGAGTCCTCCCGGTCGTCGGCGCGCGTGACTGATGCCCATTGACTCATGCGACGAGGAAGCCCTGCTCTAGGAGAGCGAGTGCGATTGCTTGCTGTTCACCGGGCACATCGACGACCTCTCGCTGCGTGCACTCCCGCCAGAGGAGCGCTGCTGGCCCGTCGAGCCGGATGCAGACGCTCGTGTCGAGGTTCGTCACGATGTAGGTGCCATCAGCGACCGGAACAGTGGCCGTGCGTTCGGAGATGTGCATGTGATCCTCTCGGGCCAGAAGCGTACCGAAGTCGGCCCGCGGGACACCTCCTGGTCGGCTCCTCGGGTGTCACGGTCCTGGTGCGCTCGTACCCGGTTCTGATGATCGCGGCACTCACTCGCCTGCACTGCTCGGTGGTATTGGACACGAGACCTCGGCGGAACACTCGAAGGCCGTTCGCGGTCCGCGCCGACGGCGTCCTCGTCATCCACCTCGACGGAAGCGCTCCACCCGAATGTACCGACCCACTGTCCGCCCTCGCGTCATGGAAGCCATCACTGCAGCTGCGCGCGCGCGGATCGCGTTCCTGTGCGGCGCGCACCGATCCGGCCGCTCGACGGCTCTGTTGCACTGGGCAGAACTGGCGACCACCCCGACCATCGTGTGCTCTGAACGAACCGGTGTCCTCGATGCGCTTGGCGAGATCGCTTCACGATCGCGGCCGAGCGACACCACGGTAGTGGTAGACGACATCGACACCATCTTCACGCTGGAGGACCTGCCGGAACTCCTCGATGCCCTTGAGCTTGCGCCGCACGCTCGGCTCGTCGGAGCGGTGGGTTGGGACGGGCTCTGGTTCGCAGAGGCGCTGGCGATGTCATCGGAGGTCGCGACCGTGGACGATCGGGTCCTGGCATTCGACGAGACCGAGGTACGGCAGTTGATGCACGACCGCGGAGTTGCCCCGAGCGCCGTCCTCGTTGCGGATGCCCTCCGGACCTTCGCCGGTTGGCCGCCCGTCGTCCGCGCGATGTCAGCTGTGTTGCAGTTCGAGGGGTTCGGCGACGCAAGGACGATCGAGGACGAGCTGCGCTTCACCGAACGGATCCGTGAAGTGATGACCACGGGCCTTGCCCGGCGCCTCACACCAGCGGCGGTGGAGGCACTCGCGCCGCTCAGCCTCGTCTCGCAGTGCTCGGCCGCGGCTGCCGCTCGCATCCTCGGGTGCGACGATGACGAGGCAGCCGTGATCCTCGCAGAGCTCGACGAGGTCGGCCTCGGCTCATGGCGCTTCGTCAACGGGCGACGACGATTCCGGATCTCGGCGGTGACTCGTGGAATTGTCGCCCCTTCCAAGGTCCGTAGTGCGACGGACCGTCGCCTGCACGGTCGGATCGCCTTGGAGCTCGCCGTTGACCGCTCCGTTGGTGACGCTGTCCGGCATGCGCTCCTCAGCGACGACGCAGACGTCGTGGAGCGGGTACTCGACGGGACCTTCCCGGACGGGCTCCGTTCTGACCCCCACCAGTTCGAAACGGCATGCCGGGATGCGGTCCGACGCGAGCTCGTGCAGTCCGTCGACATCCGGGCGCTCACCGACCTGGTGCAGTGGCACGTCACCGGCGCGGGCCCGCTGGCCCCATGCGACCGGGTGGGTTCGACCGAGGAGCCCGCGCCCAGAGATCCGCTCCTCGACGTCGCTGAGGCAGTGCGTCAGCTGTGTGCCGGTAGCGTCGAGATCGCGCGGGGTCTCGCGTTCCGCGCCGACAAGGCAGCCGGCCGCTACGCCGCTCTGACGGCGCTCACCCGGGCCCAGGTTCTGATGCACGCCGCGCCGCTCACACACGAGGTGAGTGAATCGAAGGCAGTGATCGGCACCTTCCGGGAGGTGGTCGCAGCCCATCCCGGCACCGAGGCCGCGTTCGCGGCCGCGGGATACATCGCGCTTCTCAAGTGTCTCGACGGCGACGTGGCCGACGCGCGCCACGAACTCCTCAGAGTCCCGACGGGGCTCGCTCTCCGCTGGGAAGCCGGCCCGTGGGGCCGTGCGCGCCGGTTGGCGAACGCATGGCTCGCGCTCGAGGGCGGGGAGGAGAACCGGGCTGCGACGACAGCCGAAGAGATCCGGCGCGGCGAGTGGGGAAGCGATCGGTGCTTCGCGGCGGTCGTCGAGGCGACTGCGCGTCTGCACGCTGGCGACCTCCAGGGGGCTGCTCGGGTCGCCCGGGCATCGCTCTGCGAACCCAAGGGGCCTCAAGGGCCGCGGGTCCGTGACCTGCTCGAGGCGGTCCGTCTGGACGTTTCCGGCGGGCGCCGCGACGCGCCACAGGGCGCGGTTCTGTTCGCGGTGATCTCTCGAGCGGCTTCCTCCCAGCTGGCGATGGCCCGCTGCTCGCTTCGACGCGGCGACGTGCACGAGGCGTTCGCGTCAGCGACCACGGTGCTCCGCAGTGCGGAGCTGACGACCCGTAACCGGGTCGATGCACTTCTCCTGGTCGGTGCCGCGTCGTGCCGATCGGGGTTGCGCCATGAGGCGCAGCGAGCCGTCCTCGAGGCAGCTGCCGAGTGCACTCGGCAGGGCCTGACGACGCCGTGGTACTTCGTCGCACCGGACGTCCTCGAGACCGCTGAGACCGTACTCGACGCGGAATCGCGACGTGTGCTGACCGCCGGTCCCCGCTTGCCGACCGGGACCGTCGTCCCCGAGTTGACGCCGAGGGAGCTGGTCGTCCTGGAGACACGTGCACGGTCAGGCTCGCTCCGAGAAGTGGCGGCACGGCTCATCGTGTCACCGAACACCGTGAAGACCCAGCTGCACAGCGCCTACCGGAAGCTCGGGGTGTCGAGCGCATCGCAGGCCGTAGCCCGAGCGATCGACCTCGGCGTCATCGTCGACCCCGACTCGCTCCGACGGAACCCCGGCGCGGCAGTGGCTCGTGGTGACCGGAGGCGCGTCGGATGACCGAGACCGGGCCGGTGACGACACACGTACTGGATCTCCGTGACTTCATCCGCACGCTGCGCTCGTTCTGGGCGGGGGCCGTGACGGTGCTCGGGCTGACCGTCACCATCGCCGCGTGCTGGACGATGACGCAGGACCGCTTGTTCACCTCGACGGCATCCGCCATCGTCCAGGTGGCCGGCGCCGACGACGTCGGTCTCGCGCTGAGCGCCGAGAACCTCGCGAAGAGCAAAGCGGAATCCTACGCTGAGATGTCGCACTCCATCGCTGTCGCGAATCGAGCTGCGGCTGCGTTGGGGGCCGATGCCGATGCCGATGCCGAGCGCTTGATCAAGCGCATAGCGTCGTCCGTTCCAGCGGACACTTCGATCGTCGAGATCGAGGCCGTCGCAGGCAATCCAGAGGACGCTCAGCGTCTTGCGCGGGCCTGGACGGACGCGCTGGCGGCGAACGTCGATCAGATGAACACGGACGCCGGGCAGGATACCGAGGGTGCGGGTACCGTGCGGCTGGTGCCCCTGGCGGTCGCAACGTTGCCGACGAGCCCGACGGAACCACGCGTCGGGACGGTAATCCTCGTTGCCACCCTCCTCGGGTCGGTCGGTGCCGTTCTGTACGCGCTCGTCAGGAACCAGCTCGATCGTCGGATCAGGTCTGCCGAGATCCTCGAGGCGGAGCTGGGTCTTCCGGTCGTCGGGCGACTCCCGTTCGTCGAGCACCTCGAGAATCGACGTGCTCTCGCGACGGACGCTGTTCCTGGAGACGGGGCCGACACGCGGACCGCTGCAGCCCTGACGGAGGCACTCCGTGAGATCCGGACCAACCTCTCGTTCCTGAACGTCGACGACCCACCCCGGTCGCTGGTGATCTCGAGTTCCACGGCGGGCGAGGGGAAGACCACGGTGGCGGCGAACCTCGCCGCGACGATCGCCCAGAGCGGGCAGCAGGTGGTGTTGATCGACTGCGATCTGCGACGTCCAGCGCAGGCGAACCTGCTCGGCCTCACGAACGGGACCGGCTTGTCCGATGTGCTGAGCGGACGCGCGAAGCTCCACGAGGTCGTACAACACCGGTCAGACGTCGAGAACCTGCACGTCATCACGTCGGGGCGGACGCCTCCGAATCCGTCCGAGTTGCTCGCATCGCGCGCGATGCGCGACCTCGTCGCGACGTTGGAACAGGACGCATTTCTTGTCCTCGACGCGCCTCCACTCCTCGCGGTCACCGACGCGGCGATCCTGTCGCGGGAAGCGGACGGGATGTTGCTCGTCGTCTCCGCGAAGCGGACGACCCTCGACCAGGTGCGACGGGCGGTCGACGCGGTACACCGCGTCAGCGGTCGGATCTTCGGTGCTGTCCTGAACCGGGTACCGGTTCGCGGGATCGACGCGCACTACTTCGGCTACTACGCAGACGCGCACTACTACGTGTCCCCGGCGTCGGAGATGACCAAAGCCGAACAGCCGGCCGCGGGCCCGGCCTCTCGGCCCAGCGTCGGCGGGGTCGCTGACCAGTGCTCGATGTCGGTGCCCGGACCCGCTCACCACGCTCCGACGCGCGGACCCCGGTGAGCGTCGTGGAGCCGCTTCCGCACGAAGCCGCCGTGGAGCTCGCGGTCGTGCTGGCCCTGGATTCCTGTGCACACGCGGGAACCCGTGGACTGGTCATAAAGGGCATCGCGAGCCAACAGCAGGGTCTCCGCGGCAGGCGGAGGGTCGGCGACGTCGATGTCTTGGTCCCACCCGGGGCGAAGGAGGACGTCGTGAACGTCCTCCGGACCCGTGGATGGGAGGCCAGACACGAGGACGCTGATCGCGCCACCTTCCCACGACACTCGACGACCATGTACCACCGGGCCTGGCCGTGCGACATCGACGTCCACGACCAGTTCCCCGGAGTCACGGTCGCGGCTGCGGATGCTTTCGAATTTCTTTGGGAGCGCCGGGCTACTTTCACAGCAGCCGGGCGAGGGGTGACGACCCTTGATCGTGCCTCACACGTCGTCGTGCTGGCGCTGCACTCGCTCCGCACATTGGACCGTGAGCGCAACCGCGTCGACCTCGTCGACCTCGTGGACCTCGTCGGCCGAGCCCCACGCGGAGCGCCACACGCGCCATCGAAGGTGTTCGACGCTGCGGTTGCGCTCGGCGCGCTCGGCACCGCTCGCCCGTTCCTCGAACGTGTCGAGCCGTCAGCGCAGCCGACGTGGCCGGCAGCGCCGCGCGAATGGCGTCTGCGGACCCTCTTCCCCGACGGCGTGGGGCGTCGGTGCGTCGCCGTTGTGCTGGGGATCGGGCCGGCACCAGTCAGGTCGCTCCTCGCCGCTGTCCGCGCCGACGATGCCACGCTCCGCAAACGCGACATCGCTGCCGGCAGCGACCGCGCGACGTCGCGCCGCCTCCGCGCAGCACGCCTGCTCGCAGCCCTGCGGGCTCTGGTGCGGTTCGTCGGTTCGGCTGACCGGATTCGAGCCGTGCGTTCACCGGAGCAGTACGACGAACTCCGCCGCGCCTCGATCTGATCTTCGACCCGAGCGACGTGCAACGGCGTGGAGTCGGATGCACGGCCGTGGCCGGAGCAGCGCTCAGCTGCGTGGTCGATCTGTCCTGGTTCAGGAACCGATTGTCCTGGTTCTGACGAACCGGCCTCACTATGGCTTGATGATCGGAGAGCATCGGTGCGAGTCGGAGGGGAGCATCATCATCACCGTCACACACGACGCGCCGTCAAGTCACCACGACCGGATGATCGACGCGCGCACGCGGGGGCTGCTGATGTCGATACTGCTCGGGCAGGGGCTCCAGAACACACCCGTCGGCCAGCGCATCGTCGATGCGTTCGAAACGGCGATGAACTCCGCAGTCCTTCCGCTCATCGTCACAGCCGAGGAGGCGGCAGCCCTCCGCGAGAGGCCCGTGACGACGTCCAGACCGAAGAAAATCCGACCGGTCCGCGAAGCGCTCGCAGAGCAGCTCGGCGCAACTGCCTCGACCCGCACCAGCGTCGTCCGCTTGCCAGTGGGTGTGCTCCGGAGGCTCTGGCTCAACCACATCGGCCTCTTCGAGGGGCAATCGCTGACGATCTGCCGAGTCGTCGAACGATCTGGAGCGCTGCAGGTCGGCGTGCTCACCCGCATCGCGGATGAAGATGTGGACACGATCGCCCGGGCGCTGCCGGCGCAGGAGTCGAGGATGTTCCAGACGTTGCTCGGCGATCGTCCCGTCGACGTCACGGACTAGCCTCGTCGACAGCGTTCAAAGTGGCCGTCGTCGACGAACTGTCGGCCGTTGGTGTGTCAGGAGCCGGAATGTACGCACGCGCAGCGGAACTCGCCGAGGTACTCGACCTCGTCCGGCGGGGAAGCAGTGTGATCCTCGAAGGTCTCCCCGGAACCGGTCGGACCGAGGTGCTCCGGCGAGCAGTCGCGGACCTCGAAGCGACCGGTGTACAAGCGGTGACGTCGACCGGCCTGCAGTTCGATCGGACGCGGCAGCGGCGAGGTGGGACGACGGTCTCCACGGCGGACTCGGATGCCGTCATATTCGCGCAGGGTCTCGTCCAGGAACTCGCGGCGGGGGGAGGCGTGGTGCTCTTCGTTGACGACGCCATCGAGATCGATGACACGACGAGGCTCGTCCTCGACATGGTCGCCTCCCGACTGAACGCGCCGACCGTGTTCGTCCTGCCGCCGATGCCCCGCACCGCACGACCCCCGCTCCCGCGTGCCGTGCGGCGAGCCGTGACGGTACGCCTGCGGCCGCTGCCGTTCCCGGAGACGACGGACTACATCCGAACGCGCCACCGCATCCACGTCGATGCACGGCTCGCCGCTCGTGTCTACACGAAGTCAGGCGGCGTGCCCGGTCTAGTCGACGCGCTGGTCGAGACCGCGACTCGTGCCGACCTGATAGTCGAGCGGGACGGGACTTGGTCGATGGCCGGCTCGTCGCTCTGGAGCAGTCAACTGGACCCGCACGTCATGCGACTCATTGAGTTGCTGACCCCCGACGAGATCGATGCACTGCACGCCCTTGCACTGGCGGGTGCACTTCCGCTCGACCCAGCGCTCGAACTCGTCGGACCGAGCATGGTGACCGCCCTCTCGGACAGGGAACTCCTGACGGTGCTCGGTGACATCGCCGGCAGTGCGCTGATCTCCGTGACGCCCCCACTGCTGACGGACCACTTCCGACGCGCCCCGATGAACCCTGCTCGGCTGGTACTGGAAGACAGGATCCGGCGTGTCGCTGATGCGTCCGGTGTGGACAGCGATGAGGTCCGCGGTCGTGTCGGCGACCCGCTCGCGACACCGGGCGATGCGGCGCTCGCCCGGTACTTCGCGGATCGGGACCTGAGCGAACAACGTGTTCGCTGGAGGTTGTGGGAGGACGCTCCGACTGTTCCGACCGCCCTTCGGTACCTCTCGGTTGCGATGACCGGCCAACAAGATCCGTACGGGGTCGACGAGGTCCTCTCGCGTACCCCCGTCACCGGCGCCGATTCGGCTGCCGAGGTCCTCGGGTTCGCGGCGTACGCCGTGATGCACCGCGACCTCGACAATGGAGACGCGACCGCCACATCGGTGGTCCTCGACGAGGTGACGACACGTCTGCCCGAACTCACCGATGCACTCGTCTGGCAACAACGGCTCATCGACGTGCTTCGAGGCGGCGTGGCGCTCCGGGCGGACGAAACGCCTCATACACGGACTCCGGCGGTCGGCCGCAACACCGTCGCGGCCATCCAGGGACTGATCGATTCGCTCGGCGGCCGAGGGGCGGATGCGATTCGAACGCTGACGACTCTCACGGCCCCTCCGTCGCCCGTCATCGCCTACGTCGAGGTGATGGCGAACGGCCTCGCCTTACTGGCTGAGGGGCGAGGCGAGGAACTCGCCGAGCGAGCGTTGCGCGCTCTGGAAGATGCCCGGGACGTCCTCGACCGTTCCGGGATGTTCCTGCAGTCGTACCTGGCCACCATCGCCCTGATCCGTATCGGCCGATGGCGCGATGCGCGACGGGTCCTGGGTGGCGTGCTCGTCCTCGGCGCACCGCCGAGGTTCCTGGCCCACTGCTGGGCGGGGCTGTGCCGTCTCTCGGCGCTGCTGGCGCTCCGGTCCGACGATCCTGCCTTCTCGCGCTCATTGCTCGATGGTGCTGACGCGGTGGTGAGCGTCGACGGTGCGCTTCCCGGTGCACAGCGGGGCCTCTCGGATGCGATCCGCGCGCTGGCAGACGGCGACGACGCGCAGGCGGCCGACAGGATGCGGGCCACCGCTCAGGAGTGCCGCGCACGTGGGTGGCTGCTGGCGGCGTCGTCGTTGCAGGTCTACGCGGTCTGTCTCGATCCGAGCGACTCGAACGTGCAGGAGCTCGAGACGCTGCAGGGTCACCCTGCTGGGCAGTCTTCAGCGCAGTTCTTCGAGTTCGTCGTGACGGCGCGCACGGGGTCGCAGGCTGCCGCCGGTGCGGCGGCCACGTACGTCCTCGACTCGAGTACGTTCTTCGCGATCCTCGTCTTACGAACGCTCACCGAACGTGCCGTTGCGGCGTCAACGGATGATGCGGCGGATCTCGCCGAAGCGACGCGGCTATTGACCGAGCGTGCGGGGTGGGAGCGACCAGCAGAGTACTTCGACGGCCGACACGCGCTCGCGGTGGAGCTGACGCCCAGAGAACGGGAAATCGGCCTGCTCGCGGGGGTCCACTCGAACAGCGAGATCGCAGTTCTCCTGCACCTGAGCACGCGGACGGTGGCGAATCACGTCTCGAACGCCCTTCGGAAGCTCGGACTCTCTTCTCGCACCGAGTTGTTCGGTTGGTTACGCGCAGAAGCCGCTCGCGCGGGGTGAAGCCGGCTGAAGTCTCTGCGATTCGCCCATTCCTGCTCATCAAACGTGCGCGACGGAGGTGGGCCGGGCCTCCCGGCGTGGTGCGTGCTTCGGGCTCCACGGGAACCGGCGGAAGAACGGCATGAGTGGCTGCACCATCGGACCGATCGCGAAGGCGGCGATGACGGTGCCGGCACCGACGTCGCCGCCGAGGATCCAGCCGACGACCACAACGGACGCCTCGACCAGGGTGCGCGCGAGCCAGAGCGGCCAGCCGAGGCGCTCGTGGAGCCCGACCATCAGGCCATCACGCGCCCCGGTGCCGAACCCTGCGCCGATGTAGAACGCGGTCGCGACGGCGAGCAGCACCAGTCCTGCGATGAACAGGGCGATCCGGGCGAGCAGGCCGGAGGGCGCCGGCACGAGCCAGAGCACCAGGTCGGCGCTCGGTCCGATCGCCAGGGCGTTGAGCAGCGTGCCGATGCCCGGCTTCTGCCGGAGCGGGATCCAGAACAGCAGGATGACGCCGCTCGACACCACGGTGATGACGCCGAACGACCACGGCACGACGTTCTCGAGGCCCTCGGTGAGGACGGTCCACGAACTCACGCCGACGACGGCCCGGACCTGCAGCGCCGTCGACTCCGCAAGGCCTGGGAGCCGACCATCTCCACTCACGGGGCCGGCGTGACGGAGGCGGGTCGTGCCTCCAGGCCGGTGGTCGCGGCGTGAGCCGTGCGTTCCGGACTCCACGGGAACCGGCGGAAGAGGGGCATCAGGGGCTGGACCATGGGGCCGATCGCGAACGCGGCGATCACGGTGCCCGCACCGACGTCGCCGCCCAGCAGCCAGCCGGCGATGACGACCGACACCTCGATCGCGGTCCGCGCCACCCACACCGGCCAGCCGAGCCGCTCGTGCAGGCCGACCATCAGGCCGTCCCGCGCGCCCGTGCCGAACCCGGCGCCGATGTAGAACGCCGTTGCCAGCGCGAGCAGCAGGAGTCCGGCGACGAACAGCAGGACCCGTCCGACGAGCTCCGACGGGGTCGGGACGAGCCACAGCACGAGGTCAGCCGACGGCCCGATCGCCAGGGCGTTGAGCAGCGTGCCGATGCCCGGCTTCTGCCGGAGCGGGATCCAGAACAGCAGGATGACGCCGCTCGACACCACGGTGATGACGCCGAACGACCACGGCACGACGTTCTCGAGGCCCTCGGTGAGCACCGTCCACGAACTCACTCCGACGACGGCCCGGACCTGCAGTGCCGTCGACGCCCCGTAGAGGAACAGGCCGACGAAGAGCTGGACGAAGCGGAGTGTGAGGGCGGTCGAGCGGGGCATGGGTCGATCGTGCTCGGGATTGGACTGCACGTCGAGGGCCAATTCGGCTACCGTGGATCCATGACCGTCCTGCCCGCGACCCGCACCGGCGCCGTCCTGCTCAGCGCCCGAGCCGCCGCGCACCTCCTCACCGACTGGCGAGCGGGCACCGACGCCCCCGCGTACGAGGCGCTGTCCGATGCCCTGCGTGTCCTCGTGATCGACGGTCGGATCCCGCTCGGCGTCCGCCTGCCCGCCGAACGCGGACTCGCGACCGCCCTCGGCGTCTCCCGCACCACCGTGGCGAACGCGTACGCGCGGCTGCGGTCCGACGGGTTCCTCGTGTCGGTCCGTGGCTCCGGCAGTGTGGTCCACCTGCCGCGGGACCTCGCCGGACGGCCGGACCCGGAACGGCTCGGCGGCGTGGTGTCCGGCGATCTGCTCGACCTCCGCAAGGCGGCGATGCACGCGGCCCCAGGCATCGCCGAGGCCGTCGAGCGGGCGGTGCGGCACGTCCCGGCGGCGCTCGCCGGCATCGGCTACGACACCGTCGGCGACCCGGGGCTGCGCGCCGCGATCGCTGCGCGGTACACCGAGCGCGGGCTGTCCACCGACGCCTCCCAGATCGTCGTGACCATCGGCGCGCAGCACGCCATCGCCCTGCTCGCCCGGGTGCTCGTCCGACGCGGCGACGCCGTCCTGGTCGAGTCGCCGACCTACCCGCACGCGCACGAGGCCTTCCGCGAGGCCGGCGGACGCCTCGTCGGCGTGCCCGTCGATGCCCGGACCGGGTGGGACGCCGCCGCGCTCGAGACCACGCTGCGGCGGACCGCACCGGCCGTGGCGTACGTGATGCCCGAGCTGCACAACCCGACCGGGGCGACGATGTCGGCGTCCACGCGGGAGCTGCTGCTGTCCGTGGCGGCATCGACGGGCACCACGGTGATCGCCGACGAGACCATGGGGGAGCTGCGGATCGAGGGGACGCCGTCGCTCCCACTGGCCGCCGGTTCCGATGCCGTCGTGATGATCGGGTCGGCGGACAAGGTGTTCTGGGGCGGCCTGCGCATCGGCTGGATCCGGGCTGCGCCCGAGCTCCTGCAGCGGCTGCTGCTCGCCCGTCCGACGGGCGACCTCGGCACGCCCGTCCTCGACCAGCTCGTCGCGCGGGAGCTCGTGCCACGCACGGCGGCCGTCCTGGAGGCGCGGCGCGAGTACCTGCGGCAGGGTCGCGACGACGTCGTGGGCGCGTTGCGCGCGCGGCTCCCGGAGTGGGACGTCCCGTCGCCGGCGGGCGGGTTGACGACGTGGGTCGGGCTCGGTCGGCCGGTGTCGAGCGCACTCGTGCTCGCCGCACGGTCCGAGGGCGTCGTGCTCGCCTCCGGCGGGGTGTTCGGCCCGGACGGCGGGTTCGAACGGTTCCTGCGGGTGCCGTTCACGATGCCGCCGGCCGATCGGCTGCGGCTCGTCGACGTGCTGGAGCGGTCGTGGGCGCGGATCGGTGGGGACAGTGCCGGGGTGCGGGGGTCGTTGGCCGCGGTGGTGTGAGCGCGCGGGTGCGCGCGGGTGCGGGTGCGCGCGTGTGGGCGGCCCGTCATCCTGTGGGGTGACGGCGGGGCGTGCATCTCGCTCCGTGGGGTGATGTGGTCCGGCCGGTCGGCACGGGAGTCTTGTCGCATGGACACGACCATGAAGGCGACGGCCACGGCTCCGGAGCGCGTCGCGTGCGCGGCGGTGCCCCCGGCTGCCCGCGTCACGATGGCGCTGACCGGCTCGCTGCTCGCCGGCGTGCTGACCTCGTTCGGCCAGGCGGTCCCCGGGCTGTCGACCGTCTCGAACTCCGCCGGGCCGTGGTTCGTCGTCGCCGCGTTGCTGTGCATGCTCGCCGGCGTCCGTGCGGGCCGGGTGGCGCTGCCGCTCGCGATGCTCCTCGGTGTGGTCCTGCTCGAGCTCATGCACGTGGGGTACTGGGCGACGACGAACCTCCGGGGCTTCCCGGACTTCCTGTCCATCACGAACTTCTGGGTCCTCATGGGGATCCCCGCGGGGGTGCTCGCCGGGGCCGTCGCCGTGGCCGTCCGTTCTCCGAACGTGCGGTGGCGCGGCGCAGCACTCGGTGCGACCGCGGCGGTGCTCGTCGGCGAGGGCGTCCGGGCACTACTCCAGGTCGCCGACACCACCGGGCCGGTGACCTGGGTGGTCGAGATCGTCGTCGGGGTGGTGCTCCTCGCGGTGGCCGTCCTGACCGCCCGTGACCCGCTCGGCCGGGTCCTGGCGCTCGGGGTCGGGGTCCTCGGCACGGTCGGGGTGCTCGGGGTGTACCTGGCGCTGGGAGGCTGAGGTCGGTCCTCAACAGGGACTCGTCCGTCCTGGGTTCTCCACGGATCGCGGTGATCGCGTCCACGCACGGGTGGGTCCTGCAAGGATCGGAGCGTGCACCTCCTCTCGGTCTTCAGTCTCCGCAACCGGGCCCTCATCGCGCTCGTCACCGTCGTCGTCGCGGTGTTCGGCGGCATCGCGCTGACGAGCCTCAAGCAGGAGCTCATCCCGAGCGTCCAGTTCCCGCAGATCGCGATCGTCAGCGCCTACCCCGGTGCCACACCGGAAGTCGTGTCGAACGACGTCTCGACGAAGATCGAGCAGGGGATCCAGGCGGTGCCGGACCTCGAGTCCACGACGGCGACGTCGTCCACCGGCCAGAGCGTCGTCTCCGCCGAGTTCGCCTACGGATCGAACCTCGCCAGCGCTGAGGACAAGATCCAGACCGTCGTCAACGCACTGTCGCTGCCCGACTCGGTCCAGACGCAGATCGTCACCGGGTCCTTCGACGACCTACCGGTCATCCAGCTCGCGGTCTCGGCGACCGGCGACCAGGAACAGCTCGTCGACCGCTTGAACGCCACCGCGATCCCCGACCTCGAGAAGCTCGACGGCGTGCGCGAGGCGGACGTCTTCGGCAACCCCGGCCGACGCGTCGTGATCACCCCGGACCGCGCGGCGCTCGCCGCACGGGGGCTGTCGCAGACCGCCATCTCGGACGCCCTCGACGACAACGGCACGCTCATCCCCGGCGGCACGATCACGCAGGACGGCACGACGCTCTCGGTGCAGACCGGGCAGCGGATCGCCTCCCTCGACGACATCGAGGCGCTGCCGCTCACGGGCGGGACCTCGGCGGCGACCATCGGCGACGTCGCGAAGGTCGCGATCCAGGAGTCCCCGCGCACCTCGATCAGCCGCGTCGACGGCGAGCGGGCCCTGACGATCGCGATCACGAAGACGCAAGAGGCCAACACCGTCGACGTCTCGACGACCGTGCGGGACGCCCTGCCCGAGATCGAGAAGAAGATCACCGGTGACCCGAAGATCACCGTGGTGTTCGACCAGGCGCCGTACATCCAGCAGTCGATCGACTCCCTCGCCGAGGAAGGCCTGCTCGGCCTCGGGTTCGCCGTGGTCGTGATCCTGCTGTTCCTGCTGTCCGTCCGGTCCACGATCGTCACCGCGATCTCGATCCCGACGTCGGTGCTCCTCGCGGCGATCGGCATGCGGGCAGCGGACTACACGCTGAACATCATCACCCTCGCGGCGCTCACGATCGCCATCGGCCGAGTCGTCGACGACTCGATCGTCGTGATCGAGAACATCAAGCGGCACCTGCAACCCGGCGTCGACCGACGGCAGGCGGTGCTCGACGGCGTGCGCGAGGTCGCCGGTGCCGTGACGGCGTCGACGGTGACCACGGTCGTCGTGTTCCTGCCGGTGGCGTTCGTGGCCGAGCTCGTCGGCGAGCTCTTCCGGCCGTTCGCCCTGACCGTCACGATGGCGCTCGTCGCCTCGCTGCTCGTGTCGCTGACGATCGTGCCCGTGCTCGCGTACTGGTTCCTGCGCGCGCCGAAGCCGCACAAGCACGCCGGCGCGACCACCCCGTCAGCCGCAGCCGACGCACCCACCGACACCGCGCCTCCAGGCCGCTCCGCGACGACGGGAGCACTCGCCTCCGCAGCCGACCTGCACGACGCCTCCGCTCCCGACCGCCTGCGCCGGGGCTACCAGCCTGTCCTCCGGTGGGTGCTCCGGACCCCGTGGACGGTGTTGATCCTGGCGGTCGTCGTCCTGGGCGGCACCGCGGCAGCGCTGCCCTTCGTCAAGACGAACTACCTCGGCGACTCCGGGCAGAACACGTTCACGGTGACGCAGGACCTCGACCCGGGCACCAGCCTCGACGTGCAGTCCGACGAGGCCCGGAAGGTCGAACGGCAGCTGCGTGACGTGGACGGCGTCGACACGGTGCAGACGACCATCGGCACGAGCGGGCAGTCCATCCAGGCGGCGTTCGGCGGCGGTGCCTCCGCATCGATCCAGTACGCCGTGACGACGGACGCCGACGCCGACCAGGACCGCATCCAGTCGGACACCCGGAAGCGGCTGAATGCGCTCGAGGGTGCCGGTGACGTCACGGTCTCGTCGGCGGGCGGCGGCTTCGGCGGGAGCAGCGACATCGAGGTGGACGTCACGGCGCCGACCCAGGACCAACTCCGGACCGCGGCGGACCAGGTCCTGCGCGAGATGCGCAAGGTCGACCACACCACCGGGGCGTCGAGCAACCTGTCCTCGGCGGAGCCGTACCTCGCCGTCCGGGTCGACCGGTCGAAGGCGGCGGCGCTCGGCCTCACCGAGACGCAGGTCGGCGGGATCGTCGCCGCGGCCGTCTCGCCGCTGGACACCGGCACGGTGGAGATCGACGACGCCTCGCTCGACGTGTACATCGCCGACCCGGAGCCGCCGACGACCACGGCCGCGCTGCGGAGCCTGTCGATCCCGACGTCGACCGGGGCTGTCCCTCTGTCCGACGTCGCGACCGTCGAACGGGCCGAGGGGCCGACCACCGTCACCACCTCGGACGCCGTCCGCACCGCGACCATCACCGTCACGCCGGACGCCACGAACCTGGGTGCGGCGGTGCAGGCCGTCACCACCGCGGTGGACGGGCTCGACCTGCCGAGGGGTGCCTCGGCGACGATCGGCGGCGTGGCCTCGAGCCAGTCGTCGGCGTTCAGCCAGCTGCTGCTCGCGGCGCTGATCGCGATCCTCATCGTCTACGTGGTGATGGTGGCGACGTTCCGCAGCCTGCTCCAGCCGCTCCTGCTGCTCGTCTCGGTGCCGTTCGCCGCGACCGGGGCGATCTTGCTGCAGATCGTGTCGGGCATCCCGCTCGGGGTCGCGTCGCTGATCGGTGTCCTCATGCTCGTGGGCATCGTCGTGACGAACGCCATCGTGCTCATCGACCTCGTCAACCAGTACCGGCGACGAGGGCTCCGCGTCCGCGACGCCCTGGTCGAGGGAGCCACACGGCGCCTCCGCCCGATCCTGATGACAGCACTCGCGACGATCTTCGCGCTCGTCCCGATGGCGATCGGACTCACCGGCAAGTCGGGCTTCATCTCGCAGCCGCTGGCGCTCGTCGTCATCGGCGGTTTGGTGTCGTCGACGCTGCTCACCCTCGTGGTGCTGCCGGCGCTCTACTTCGTCGTCGAGCGGGCGCGCGAACGTCGGGCCGACCGGCGCGCAGCGGCTGGGACTGCTGCGGAGGATGCGGCGGCGACGGCGGAGGGCTAGCGGCGGTACTCGGCGTCGACGGCCGCGATCGGGTTGACCGGCGCGGTCGGGGCTTCCTCACGCTCGACGGCGCGGAACCACGACACGAGCACGCACGTCAGCGTCACGAGGAACACGACGCCGGCGCCCTGCGACAGCACGGTCATCCGACCCGTCACGGCTGCGTACCCACCGAACGCGACGGCAGCGGCGAACGACAGCCCGAGCAGGAGCTCGGCGAACGTCTGCAGCGACGAGTGCCGCTCCCAGCGGGTGGCGGTGTCGCGGGCAGGGCGGGTCGAGGTGTCGGTCACCCCGAAAGTCTGCTGCGGGCGTGCCCCGGGCGGCAGTCCCGACTCCGGGTGCCACCCGCCCGGGGCACGCCCGCGCCCGCGCCCGCCGTGGGCCCGCTCGCTCGTCCGCCCGAGTTTCGGGCTGAGCGACACTTCTCGTGCCCCGGCGCCCGAGAACTGTCGCTGACCGCGAAACTCGGGGAGCCACGGGCCCCTGCCCCGCCGCCGGCTCAGCCCAAGTGCCCCCGCAGGAACGTCGCCACGCGCTTGCTCATCGCCTCGTCGAGCTGCGCGATCGAGTGCGCCGACCCCTCCACGGCCACGAACGTCACCGGCACGTCGTGCTTCCGCAGGGTCGCCGCGAACTCCTGCGACTCCCACAGCGGGATGAACTCGTCCGTGGAGTGCCCGATGAAGAACGGCGCCGTGTCCGAGGTCACGTGGTACTCCGGCGATGCCCGGGTCGCCGCCGGACAGTTCGCGTAGGTCCGGCACCCGAGGTACAGCAACTGCTTCCGCTGGAACGACGCCGAGACCCCGTCCGCCCGGGTCGACCGCGAGGTCAGGTTCGTCGGCCCGCTCAGGTCGACGACGGCACGGATCCGGTCGCCCTCGGCGTACGCGGTCGAGTCGTGGTCGGTGACGGCGAGCATCGCGGCGAGGTTCCCGCCGGCGCTGCCCCCGAACACCCCGACCCGCTTGCTGTCCACGTCGTAGGTCGACAGCGTCGTCGGACGGAACACGAAGTCGAGCGCCCGGCGGACGTCGTCGAGCCCGGCCGGGAACGGGTCGGTCGGCGCGAGGCGGTAGTCGACGTTGAACGTGACGAACCCCTCGGAGGCGAGGTACTTGCACACCGACCGGTACGCCGCCGTCGCCTTGTCGCCGTGCGACCAGCTGCCGCCGTGGATCATGAGCACGGCGGGACGGGTGCCGCTGGCTGCCTCGGCGAGTGCACCCGGGTTCGCCGGAGTCGAAGCCGACGCAGAGGCCGTGGGTGTGGGGACGGCCGTCGCGGTCGGCGTCGTCGTGGTGTCCGGAGCGCTGTCGGCGGGCAGGCAGACGTCGAGGCGCTGCAGTGACTCCGACCCGTACGGCACGTCGGCGACCACGTCGATGCCGTGGTACCGCAGGGACAGCGGGTAGATGACGGGGCCGGCGGTGACCGTGCGGTTCTCGTCGCCGACGGGGTCCGCGCTGCACGACGCGACCGCGCCGAGCGCCACGACCGCGGCGACGAGCGCGAGCAACGTGCGACGGCCTGACCTCATCGAGTCCACCGTAACTCGCCCTCCGCGCGCCGACGTCCACCGGTGGGACGAACGGCCACGCGCCGCACTCCACCCAGCGGACGACCCCGACGGACGAAAAAAGGCCCCCGGGCGAACCCGCCCCCACGGTGCCAGGATGAGAGACGACCCCGCAGGAGGACCCGTGAGCCGTCGCAAGGCCTGGAACGCCGACCCCGAACCGCTGCTCCGCGTCGAGGAGGGCTTCCGCCTCGACCGCGTCGACCCCGACGGCACCCCGGGGTTCCCCGGCCGCAAGATCGACGGCCTCGAGGCGCTCGCCGCAGGCGAGTCCCGCCTGTCCGCCCTGCAGGAGCGGCTCTGGGCGGCATCGACCGCGGGAGACCAGCGCCGGGTGCTCCTCGTGCTCCAGGCGATGGACACCGCCGGCAAGGGCGGGATCGTCTCGCACGTGGTCGGCGCGGTGGACCCGAACGGCGTGCACTACGCCGGCTTCAAGGCCCCGACCGCCGAGGAACGCGAGCACGACTTCCTCTGGCGCATCGAACGACAGCTGCCGGGAGCAGGCCAGCTCGGCGTGTTCGACCGCTCGCACTACGAGGACGTCCTCATCCAGAAGGTCCGCTCGTTCGCACCCCCGGAGGAGATCGAGCGCCGCTACGGCGCGATCGTCGACTTCGAGGACGGGCTCGCCGAGCAGGGCACGAGCATCGTCAAGGTGATGCTGCACATCTCGAAGGACGAACAGCGTGAACGGCTCGGCGAACGCCTGGACCGCCCCGACAAGCACTGGAAGTTCAACCCGGGCGACATCGACGAGCGGCTGCTCTGGGACGACTACCAGGAGGCGTACCAGACGGTCTTCGACCGCACCTCGACCTCGCGTGCGCCCTGGTACGTGATCCCCGCGAACCGCAAGTGGTACGCGCGGCTCGCCGTCCAGCAGCTGCTCCTCCGCACACTCGAGGACATGCAGCTCACGTGGCCCGCGGCGGACTTCGACGTGGCCGAGCAGCGACAGCGGCTCGCCGAGTCCTGACCGCGGCGGCCGGCCTGGAGGCACGGATCGCCGCCACCGCGCACCGCGCGCCCGCCTCGGGGCTGGCATCAGGGCGCGTGGTCGCGTAGACTCGCTCGGTCGGCCTTCGACGCCGTGACATTGCGATCACGGAGTTCAAGTTTGGGTGTGTGTTGCTCGAGGGCTGGATTCACGTCGATCCGCGACGGGAAGAACCCCCTCTCCGCATTCAGCCCCCGCCGATGTCGCTGCCGGGCGCTGCGGTACGTCTGCACCCCGAGAAAGTAGCCATGGCCCCGTACAACAAGGGCGGCGCGGACAATCGCGCCTCCGACCGTGTCCGTCACCCGAACGGCACCCCCGCCGCACGCAGCAGCAAGCACCGCGGGTTCCGCGCTGCCGACCCGTCGGCACCCCGACAGAAGCAGCGTTGGGACGCCGAGGAGCGTCGCGGCCGCGCATCGCAGGGCGAGCGCCCGAGCCGTCCGAACTGGGAGCCGCGCGACGGTGGCCAGAGCCGCCCGCAGCGTGACGACCGTGGCGGCCGTCGCTTCGACCGTGATGACCGCGCTCCCCGTCGCTTCGACCGTGACGACCGCGCTCCCCGTCGTGACAGCGACGACCGTCCGCGTCGGAACTTCGACCGCGACGACCGTGCCCCGCGTCGGTTCGACCGTGACGACCGCGCCCCGCGTCGGTTCGATCGCGACGATCGTGCGCCGCGTCGGTTCGATCGTGACGACCGTGCGCCGCGTCGTGACGGCGACGACCGTCCGCGTCGCAACTTCGATCGTGACGACCGCGCTCCCCGTCGCTTCGACCGTGACGACCGCGCTCCCCGTCGTGACAACGACGACCGTCCGCGTCGGTTCGACCGTGACGAGCGTGCCCCGCGCCGGTTCGATCGTGACGACCGCGCTCCGCGTCGTGACAACGACGACCGTCCGCGTCGGAACTTCGACCGCGACGACCGTCCCCGTCGGAACTTCGACCGCGACGACCGCGACCGCACCGAGCGCAAGCCGTTCGTCCCCGCGGACGACGTCAAGCTCGAGAAGCTCCAGGCCGAGGCCACCGTCGCGGCCGACGTCGAGGGCGTGACCTTCGGCGACCTCGGCATCGGCGGCAACATCTCCCGCGCCCTGCAGGAGCTCGGCGCCAGCAGCCCGTTCCCGATCCAGGCGGCGACGATCCCCGACGTGCTCGCCGGCAAGGACGTGCTCGGCCGTGGCCGCACGGGCTCCGGCAAGACGATCGCCTTCGGTGCGCCCCTCGTCGAGAAGCTCATGGAGAACGGCGGCGGCACGAAGCGGAAGATGGGCCGCGCCCCGCGTGCGCTCATCCTCGCGCCGACC
The DNA here is from genome assembly GCF_007673235.1 of Curtobacterium pusillum. Classification (GTDB taxonomy): domain Bacteria; phylum Actinomycetota; class Actinomycetes; order Actinomycetales; family Microbacteriaceae; genus Curtobacterium; species Curtobacterium pusillum_C. Next base: position 238,707 of record NZ_VDZH01000005.1, on the reverse strand, counting down.
CGTGAGCTCGCCCTGCAGATCGACCGCACGGTGCAGCCGATCGCCCGCTCGGTCGGCCTGTTCACGACGCAGATCTACGGCGGTGTCCCGTACGGCCGTCAAGAGGGTGCGCTCCAGCGCGGCGTCGACATCATCGTCGGGACGCCGGGCCGCGTGCAGGACCTCATGAACAAGGGGAAGCTCGACCTCAGCGAGGTCGTCATCTCCGTGCTCGACGAGGCCGACCACATGTGCGACCTCGGGTTCCTCGAGCCGGTGCAGGAGATCCTCTCCGCCACTGCCGAGGTCACCCCGGAGGGCAACCGCGCCCAGAAGCTCCTGTTCAGTGCGACGCTCGACGCGCAGGTCGCCTCGCTCGTCGAGGAGTTCCTGCACGAGCCGTCCGTCCACGAGGTCGCCGGTGAGGACCAGGCGTCGTCGACGATCGACCACCGCGTGCTCGTGGTCGAGCAGCGCCAGAAGGACCAGCTCCTCGAGGAACTGGTCGCCGGTGAGGGCAAGACCATCGTCTTCGCCCGCACCCGCGCCTACGCCGAGCGTCTGGCCGACCAGTTCGAGGACGCCGGCATCCGCGCGACCTCGCTCCACGGCGACCTGAACCAGTCCCGTCGTACGCGCAACCTGCAGCTGCTCACGAGTGGCCGGGTGAACGTGCTCGTCGCGACCGACGTCGCCGCCCGCGGCATCCACGTGGACGACGTGTCGCTGGTCGTGCAGGCCGACGCCCCGGACGACTACAAGGCGTACATGCACCGCTCGGGCCGCACGGGTCGTGCCGGCAAGGAGGGCACGGTCGTGACGATCGTCCCGCGCAGCCGTCGCCGCAAGATCGAGGGCATCCTCGAGCACGCGGAGATCGAAGCGGAGCTCGTCGACGCCGCTCCCGGTGACGGGATCGTCGCGGAGCTCGCCGCGCGGTAGTCGCGAGCAGACGGACGACGGGAGGCACGGTGCCAGCTGGCACCGTGCCTCCCGTCCGTCCGGACCGCGTCAGCGGTTGAAGAAGAGCAACCCGCGCACGTACCCGGTCTGCCCCGCGTGCTGCGTGCAGTCGTCGAGGATGCTCACGAGCCGCGCGCCCCGCGTGACGGGCGGGTCCCACGCGTCGTCGACCACGGGGTCGAAGTCCTCCGGCGAGAGCGTCCGCACGTAGGCGACGGTCCGCTCGTGCACGGCACGGAGGTACCCGACCAGCAGATCGGCCGAGGCACGCACGCGCCCGACGTCGTCACGGGACATGCCGTACCCGAGCGCCTCGGCGGGGAACGGCAGCCCGAACCGCTCCACCCAGCCGTCCGCGGTCCACACCTGCTCGCTGCCCGCGAGGTCCGCGACCTGGGCGTCCTGCCCGCGCGCGATGTGCCACGCGAGCCAGGCGAGCGTGTTCGCACCGGCGGCCGGACGTGCGGCCAGCTGGTCCTCCGACAGCCCGTCGACGGCCCGTTCGACGGTCGACGGGATGCGCGAGAACGCTTCGATGAGGAGTTCTGAGGGGGTCATGCGGGCCACGCTACGCGCGGGCACCGTGTGCCGCGAGCTCGGCGTCGAACGCCTCGAGCAGGGTCGCGAGCGTGCCCATCCGGTCCGCCGGGATCGCGGTGGTGAAGGCCTCGCGGTAGACGTCCTTGACCTCGTCGACGGTGCGGGTGCCCGCGTCGAGGATGACCACCTCGACGCTCCGCCGGTCGTTCGGGTTGGGGATTCGCCGGACGAGGTCGCGCTGCTCGAGCCGGTCGATGAGCGAGGTCATCGCACCGGTGGAGAGGCCGAGGTACGCGGTGGCCTCCTTCGGCAGGACGCTGCCGCCCGGGCGCGCGGCGAGCGAGAACAGGAAGCGGAGGTCGGTGAGCCCGAGCCCGCGCCGCGACGCCTCGACGTTCACGAGTCGGGCGTGGTGGATCTGCAGGCGCCGGTAGACCTCGAGCACGCGGTCGAGGTCGGTCTCCGGTGCCGCCCCGGACACGGGTGACACGGGCGACGACGACCCGGCGGGGACGGCGGCGGCACCGGGCGCGGTGGGGTCGTCCGGCAGCACCGCGGTCACGAGGCGGACCCGACCCGTGGCGCGGACCCGTCCCGCGGCGCGGTGACCGTGCGCGAGTGGTGGTCGAGCGCCACCCCGAGTCGGTCGAACGCCTCGGCGAGCCGGTCACGGTCCCCGGGGGCGATCACGTCGCGGAACGCCGACGTGTAGACGGCGCCGATCTGCTTCGCGACCTCGGCCCCGGACGGGGTGAGGTGGATGAGGATGCTGCGGCGGTCGTTCGGGTTCGGTCGGCGCTCGATGTGGGCGCGCTTCTCGAGCCGGTCGATCAGCGAGGTCATCGCGCCGGTGGTGAGCTCGAGGTACTCGCCGGCCTGCTTCGGGGTGACGCCCTCGCCGTCCGCTGCCGCGAGGAAGAACACGAACCGGGCATCGGTGGCGTTCAGACCACGGCTGGAGCTCTCGTGGTGGAGCACCCGGGCGTGCTGCATCTGGAGCACGCGGAACGCGGTCATGAGCTTCGCCAGGTCGGTGCCCGGCGTGGTCTCGGGCACGCTCACGACGGGTGACACCGGCGCAGGGGGGAGCTGTGCGGTGTCCAGCGGGTGCGCGAGTGCGGGGACGGTGTCCGTCATCGGGCGGCTCTCTCGGGTGCGTGATCGCCTGCGCGATCGTGGGGACGGCACTGGTGCGCCGTCGTGCTGCTCATTGAACAAGTATCTCACTCGTCGAACTACCCCCAGCAGTGGGGGCGTAGCTTCCCTTGTGAGCCGCACGGCCTCCAAGTAACTTGATCGTCGTACCAACCACTGCGTCGAACAACCACGACGCGGTACCAACCACAGCGTCGAAGCGCGGCCAACCACCGCGGGCCCGGCGCACCATGGATCAGGAGCTCCGTCATGTCCCGTGTCACCCCTCGCGCCGCTCGTCTCGCCGCCTGGATCGCCATCCCCGCCGCACTCGTGGCCTCGGGTGTCGTCGTCTCGACCGCGTCGTACTCGGCGTTCTCGGCCACCACCGTGAACCCGACGAGCAACTGGACGGCCGGCAGCGTCGCCCTGACCGACGACGACAACAACACGGCGCTGTTCACCGCGACGGGCCTCAAGCCCGGTTCGACCGGCGCGAACTGCATCACCGTCACCTCGACCGGGTCGCTCGCCTCGACGGTGAAGCTGTACGGCACGAACCCCGCCACCACGAACAACCTCGCCGGCAACATCAACCTGCAGGTCGAGCAGGGCACCGGCGGCGGCTTCGGCTCGTGCACGGGCTTCACGCCGGCGTCGACCAGCGGCACGCTCTACAACGGCACGCTCGCCGCGTTCGGCACCGGCTCGACCAACTTCGCGACCGGCCTCGGCACGTGGGCCCCGACCGGCTCCGCGTCCGAGTCGCGCGTCTACCGCTTCACCTACACGGTCTCGAGCACCGCGCCGAACACGGTGCAGGGCGGCACCGCGTCGATCGGCCTCACCTGGGAGGCCCAGAACAGCTGAGCCGGGGTCCGTCCCCGCTCGCTGGTGACGTCCGGGACCGGGCCCGACGCGGTCCCGTCCGTCACCCTCCGTCAACGCGCCCCCGGTCGAAGGCAGTCATGGTCAGCATCGAAGTGCACGGTGGTCCCACACCGCACGACGTGCTCCGCGACGCCGTCGACTGGGGGCGCGTCGTCGTCGCCACGCTCGCCCGCGGGGTCGTCGCGACCCTGCTCGGGCTCGCGCTCTGGGCCGCCGCGCCCGCCGTCATCGGCTGGCAGCCGACGACGGTGATGACCGGGTCGATGGAGCCGCGGCTCACCCCGGGCGACGTGGTCGTCTCGCGTCCGGTCTCGGCCGGCGAGGTCAAGACGGGCAAGATCCTGCTCGCCGACGACCCGGACCAGCCCGGGCACCTGCGCATGCACCGCTACGTCGAGGACGGCCCCCGCGGCACCCTGATCACGAAGGGCGACGCCAACCCGCAGCAGGACTCGACACCGATCGAGCAGTCCGCCGTGCACGGGGTCGCGTTCCTGCGCGTGCCGTTCGTCGGGGCGCCGGTCCTGTGGATCCGGCAGGGCGAGTGGGCCAAGACCGGCATGCTCGCGCTCGGGCTGTTCGCGGTGCTCGCCCTGTGCACGATCGACGGGTCGCTGCGGCGACTCGTCGCGGCCGACGGCACCGACGGCACCGACGGCACCGACGGTGACGAGGGTGACGAGGGTGCGGACGGTACCGATGACGGCCTGGAGGCGCGGGACGGCGCCGCCACGCGCCTCCAGTCCGTCGCTCCCACCGTCCACGACCCCGAACCCGCCAGCCGCCGCGCCGCACGTCGACGGGAGCGACGCGCACGGCGGGTCCGCCGGTTCGGCGCGGCGGCCGCCGCGCTCGTCGTCGCCGGTGTGCTCCTCCCCGCACAGGCCGTCGCAGCGCCGTGGTCCAGGACGACGACCACCGCGCTGTCCTTCGGTGCCCTGACGGTGCCGGAGGCGACCACGCTCGTGTGCTCGCCGAACGGCGACGGCTCCGTGAACATCGCGTTCGCGTACGGGGGACCGGCGGCGACGTCGTTCTCGGTGATGAACGGCACGACCGTACTCGCGACCGGCACGACGACACCGGTGCGGGTGGTCGGTTCCGGACTGCTCCCGCTCGGGCAGGCGTACACCGTCACGCTCCGGGTCAACTACCTCGGGAACTGGGTGTCGACGAGCACCGCGACGGCACGCATCCAGACCGCGCTCATCGGTACGAACCTCAGCTGCGGCTGACGCCGGCGAGTTCTCCACAGGCGACCGCGGGGCGTCCGGGGATGTCCGCGGCCGGCGCTACCGTGGCGGCATGCGCATCCTGCACACCGGCGACTGGCACCTCGGCCGCACGCTGCTGGGCGCCGACCTGCTCGAGCACCAGGCGGCGTTCCTGGACTGGCTCGTCGACCTGGTGCGGGCGCGCGCGGTCGACCTCGTCGTCATCGCGGGGGACGTGTACGACCGCGCGATCCCGCCGGTGGACGCCGTCCGGATGCTCTCCCACGCGCTCGAGCGACTCGCCGAGACCACCACGGTGGTCCTGACGCCCGGCAACCACGACTCCGCCGCGCGGTTGGGGTTCGGCGCCGGGGTGATGGGCGCGCGCGTCCGGATCCTCGCCGAACCCGCCGGCATCGCCACCCCCGTGCTCGTCGACGACGCCGATGGTCCGGTGGCCGTCTACGGCATCCCGTACCTCCACCCCGACCTCACGCGGTACGCCCTCGCCGCCGTGCCCGACGAACCGCTCGCCCGGTCGCACCAGGCCGTCGTCGGTGCCGCGATGGACCGCGTCCGCACCGACCTCGCCGGGCGTCCGGACACGCGCAGCGTCGTCGTGGCGCACGCCTTCGTCGGCGGCACCGAGCCGAGCGACAGCGAACAGGACATCCGCGTCGGCGGGGTCGACCGGGTCGCCGAGTCGGTGTTCGACGGGGTCGACTACGTGGCGCTCGGGCACCTGCACGGTCCGCAGCGCGTGGGCGACGGCGACCGGATCCGGTACGCCGGGTCGCCGCTCGCGTTCTCGTTCGGTGAGCGCAACCAGCGGAAGTCCGTGACGGTCGTCGACCTCGACGCCTCCGGTTCGGTCACGGTCGAGCTCGTGCCCGCTCCGGTGCCCCGCCGGCTCGTCGACGTCCGCGGCACGATCGACGACGTCGAGTCCGGTGCGTTCCGGTCGGCGTCGGACGCCTGGGTCCGCGTGGCCGTGACCGACTCCGTGCACCCCGAGCGGATGTACGCGCGGGTGAAGGACCACTTCCCGTTCGCCCTCGCGATCACCCACGAGCCGGCCGACCGCGGCGAACGCGCCGCCGCACGTGCCGTCACCGCGACGTCCGACCCGGTCGAGGTCGCGGCCGACTTCGTCTCCTTCGCCACCGGTGCGGCGCCGGACGACGACGACCGCGCGATCCTGACCGAGGCGTACGAGGCCGCGGCCCTCGCCCTGCAGCGCGAGGGGGACCGCTGATGTACCTGCACCGTCTCGAACTCCGTGCGATCGGGCCCTACCCGGAGCTCGTGTCGATCGACTTCGCCGCGCTCGCTGCATCGGGGGTGTTCCTGCTCGAGGGGCCGACGGGCTCCGGCAAGTCGACGATCATCGACGCCGTGGTGTTCGCCCTGTACGGCGGACTCGCCGGTGCCGACGCCAGCAACGACCGGCTGCACAGCCAGCACGCCGACCCCGCGGTCGAGCCGTACGTCGAGCTCGTCTTCGAGACCGGTGCCGGCGTCTACCGGGTCCGGCGCTCCCCGCAGTACGACCGCCCCAAGCAGCGGGGGACCGGCACGGTCAAGCAGCAGGCAGCGGCGCAGCTGTTCCGGCTCGCCGGTCCGGCCGACGTCGCGGGCGAACCGGTGTCGTCCCGCATCCCCGAGGTGGGTGCCGAGATCGCTCGGATCGTCGGGCTCGACAAGGCCCAGTTCCTGCAGACCGTGGTGCTGCCGCAGGGTGAGTTCGCACGTTTCCTGCGGTCCCCGGGCGAAGAGCGCCGGAAGCTCCTGCAGTCCCTGTTCGGCACGCAGGTCTACGACCGGACCGCCGAGGAGCTCGCCGCCCGGCGCCGAGCGGTGCAGGCCGAGGTCGACGGCGCCGACGCCCGCGTGCGGGACGCCCTGAACCGCTTCGCCCAGGCCTCGGGCACCGATGACCCGGAGGAGTCCGAGGTCCCGACGACGGTGGCCGCGCTGCGCTCCGTCGCCGATGCCGCCGAGGCAGCACGCGCGGCGGCCTCGGCGGCGGCGACCGCCGCCGCGGCCCACGAGCAGGCCGTCACCGCACGTGCGGCAGCCCTCGACCGGCGGGCGGCGCTCCTCGGGCGTCGGGCGGCGCTCGAGCAGCACGCCCCGCGGGTCGACGCGGCCCGGACCCGTCTGGCACTCGGCGAGCGGGCCGCCCGCGTCGTCGCCGTCGCGGACGGCCTCGACGCGGCCCGGACCCGGTCGGCCCAGGCGACTGCCGACGCCGAGGCACTCCGCGCTCGGCACGCCGTCACGAGCGGAGCGGAGGATCTCGCCCGCGAGCGTGCCGCCGCCGCGGAGTCCCTCGCCGAGGTCCGGCATCTCGTCGCCGTCGAACGTGCGCTCCCGGGCCGACGTCGGACGATCGCCGACGCGGTGGGACGGGGGGAGCAGCTCGTCGTGCGGCTCGCCGAACTCGACGCCGCGCTCGAGGCCCGCCCCGCCGAACGCTCCCGGATCGTCGAGGACGCCCGCGCCGCCGCAGCACTCGCCGCCGGAGCCGAGGCCGCTCGGGTCGAGGTCGAGCGGATCGACCAGCTGCGTGCCGACCTGACGGCGCGCGGCGAGGCGGACCGCCGGGTCCGCCTCGCCGAACAGGCCAAGACCGACGCCGGTGCCACCGCGCTCGATCGGGTCCGCGCGGAGCAGCAGCTCCGTGAGCGTCGGATCGCCGGGCTCGCCGGAGAGCTCGGCGCCGCGCTGGCCCCGGGGGACCCGTGCCCGGTGTGCGGCGCGACCGAACACCCGGTGGTCGCGACGCCGCAGGACGACCACCCCACGACCGAGGCGATCGAGGCTGCGGGTGCCGTCGCACGTCGTGCCGAGCAGGACCTGTCCGACGCCGCCGCGACGCTCGCGGTCGAACGTGCGGCCCTGGAGCGCCTCGTCCAGGCGCTCGGCGACACCGACGCGGTCACGATCGACGCGTTGGCCGCCGCCGCTGCGGCACGGGTGCAGGCCGCACACGACGCCGCCGTGCTGGTCCGTACGCTGGAACAGCAGCGGGCCGCGCACGACGAGCAGACCCGAGCCCTCGAGCGGCAGCGCAACGAGGTCGACGCCGAGCGCGCGGTCCTCGCCGGATCGGTCGCGGCCGACCGAGAGCGCGTGGCGGCAGACACCGCACTCGTGCGGCAGGGCGTCGCACGGGTCGCCACGCACCTCGACGACGTCCCCGACGACCTGCAGTCCGGTGTCGAGCAGCTCGACGCCCTCGTCGCCCGGCTCGATGCGGTGGCACAGGCAGACGCCCGCGCCGCCACCGCAGCCGAGGCCGTGCACGACCGGACGGCCGACGTCGAACGGGTCCTCGCCGAGCAGGAGTTCGACGACGTCGCGGACGCCCGCACCGGTGTGCTCGACCGGGTGTCTGCGGAACAGCTCCGCGACGAGGTCGCCGAGGCGGACCGCGAGCGTGCGGTCGTCGATGCGGGGCTCGCCGACGCCGCCGTGGTCGCCGCTGCCGACGACGACCGGGAACGACTCGACCTCGACGGTGCCAGTGCCGCGCGCGAGCAGACCGCGGCCGCAGCGGACGACGCGACCCGACTCGCGACCTCCGCCGGCGACCGCGCTGCCGCTTCCGAGCAGTGCGCCGCCGACCTCGCCGCCGCTGTCCGGGCGCGGGACGACACCTCGGCGCGCAGCCGTGCGGTGGTCCGGCTCGCGGACATCGCGGCGGGGGCGCCCTCGGTGAACCCGAGCGGCATCACGCTCGGCACCTACGTGCTCATGCGGCGCTTCGAGGACGTCGTGGCGGCGGCGAACGACCGGCTCCGGGCGATGCTCGCCGGCCGGTTCACCCTCGAGACCTCCGACGAGCGGGAGTCGGGCTCACGCGCACGCCGCACCGGACTCGCGCTCGCCGTGCACGACCAGACGACCGACACCGTCCGTGACCCGCGCAGCCTGTCCGGAGGTGAGACGTTCACGGTGTCGCTGTGCCTGGCGCTCGGGCTCGCCGATGTCGTGCAGGCCGAGGCCGGCGGTGTCTCCCTCGGCACGTTGTTCGTCGACGAAGGCTTCGGCACGCTCGACCCCGAGACGCTCGACGACGTCATCGGTCAGCTTTCACGACTGACGGCCGGTGGGCGTCAGGTCGGGATCGTCAGCCACGTCGAGGAACTGAAGCAGCGGATCCCGGAGCGGATCGCCGTGCGCCGGACGGCCGACGGCGGCTCACGCGTGACGACGACCGTCTGACCCGCGCACGCCCGCACGGGGCGCGGCGCGCACGGCGCAGTGTGCGAGGGTCCGCGTCTCGCGGGTCAGGGGGACGGGGTGACGTCCACCGTGCCGTCCGGCGGCGGCAGGATGTCCGCCGCGACCCACGGGAACACCCACGTGAAGAGGACGAAGACGATCGCGGCGAGCAGCACGAGCAGCTCGATCACCTTGAGTGCGGTGGGTCCGGGCAGGATCCGCCAGACGAACGGGAAGATCACTTCGTCGTCTCCGAGAGTTCCTTCGGGGTGCCCTCCGACGCGGGCATCCAGTAGTCGAGCTTGGCGTGGGTGACGTACCGCTCCTTCGCCGACCACATCGGGTGGCACGCGGTGAGGGTCAGCCAGCGGTCACTGGCCGTCGGTTCGACGCCGGGCTTGTTCGGCACCGGAGCGATCGTCTCGACGTGGTCCGGCGTGACGATCTGCGAGTCGGTGACCTTGTACACGTACCAGACGTCGAACTTCGTCTTGGCGTCGGTGACCCGCACGACGATGTCGTCCCCGGTCTTGAGCTCCGCGATCTGGTTGAGCGGCTTGCCGTAGGTGACGCGGTGTCCGGCGACGGCGAAGTTGCCCTCGGCGCCCGGCATCGCGGTGTCCTGGTAGTGGCCGAGGCCGATCGTGTTGAGGACCTTCTCACGGTCCGTGCCCTCGCCGATCGGGCGGTCGTAGTCCTTGCCGAAGCGGGGGATCTGCATCGTGCCGAAGACGTCGGTCACGGTCGGCGGCTCGGCGAGCACGGGCGCCGGCCCGCGGTGCTCGGTACCGGTCCCGGAGGTGTCCTTCTGCCCGAGCCCGTCGACGAGCTTCGTCTGCGCGTTCACCGCGACGACGTCGGTCCACCACGCCGTCCACACCACGTAGAGCCCGGTGCCGGCACCCGCGATGATGAGCAGCTCGGCGATGAGCGAGACGATCGCGCCACCGACGGTCTGGCGACGGCGCGGCGCCGGACGCGCGGATCGACCGTCGCCGTCGCGGCCTGATCGACGCGACGGGAGTGTCTCGTGTGCGGTCACGGGGCTCCTGATCCGGATGGGGTGGTCGGACAGGTCTATCAGATCACGACGACGCTTCCGTGACGAGGTTCTCCACAGCACCGTTACCGTGTGGAGATGCAGCACGTCCTCCGCGCCTTCACGCCCGCCGACACCGAGTCCGTCGTCGCCCTGTGGGAGGCGTGCGGTCTCGTGCGTCCGTGGAACGACCCCCGACGTGACATCGCCCGCAAGCTCTCGGTGCAGCCCGAGCTGTTCCTCGTCGCCGAGGACGCCGACGACCCGGCCCGCCCGGTGGTCGGTGCGGGGATGGCCGGGTTCGACGGGCACCGGGGCTGGGTGAACTACCTCGCCGTGCGGCCGGACCTGCAGGGCTCCGGACTCGGCCGTGCGTTCATGTCCGAGTTCGAGCGGCTGCTGACGGACCTCGGCTGCCCGAAGCTCAACCTGCAGGTGCGCGCCGGCAACGAGCAGGTCATCGGGTTCTACGAGTCCCTCGGCTACACGGACGACCGAACGGTCTCGCTCGGCAAGCGCCTCATCCCCGACGCCTGACGCGCGTCCGCCGACCCGCGACCCGCCCGAGTCTCGCGCTGGGCGACACTCTTCGTGCCGGAACGCCCGAGAACTGTCGCTCAGCCCGAGTCTCGGGCCGCGGACACCGCCTACGCCAGCGACCACCCCGACCCGCCGCCCCACGGCTCCCATCCTGCCCGGCCCGGTAGCCTGCACGGCGTGAGCGTTCCCTACCACCGCCTGCCCCGCGTCGACGCACGCTGGAGGTGGTGGCGCCCGCTCGTGGCGCTGGCGTTCCTGGCGGGCTGGTACATCGCGTCCCAGGTCCTCATCACGATCGCCTACTTCATCCCGATCGCCGCGGTCCAGGGCGAGTCCGGGCTGACGAGCCTGCTCGACGACCTGCAGAGCGGTGCCCTCGACCCGACCGACCCGCTGACCCTCTCGCTGAGCCTCGTGTCGCTGGTGGTCCTGCTGCCCGGCGTCCTGCTCGCGGTGCGGATCGCGCGTCTCGGCCCGGCGGGCATCCTGTCGTCGACGCGCTTCCGCGTGCGCTGGGCGTGGGCGGCGTGGTGCCTCCTCCCGACGCTCGTGATCTCCGTGATCATGTTCCTGGTCCAGACCGGCGGCATGTTCACCTTCGAGGGCGGCTTCGGGTGGGACCACGATGCGATCGGTCAGTCGACGGTGTCGGTCGGCACGCTGACGGTCACGATCGTGCTCGTCCTGCTGCTCGTCCCGTTCCAGGGCGCGGCGGAGGAGTACATCTTCCGCGGCTTCCTCATGCAGACCATCGGCTCGTGGATCCCGGTGCGGGTCGTCGGCACGATCGTCGCCGTCGCCGTCTCGACGGTGGTGTTCGCGCTGCTGCACATCCCGAACGGCTACAACGTGTGGGGCATCCTCGACGTCGGTTCGTTCGGCCTGATCGCCGCGATCATCGTGCTGCGGACCGGTGGCCTCGAGGCCACCGTCCTGCAGCACGCCTTCAACAACATCATGATCTTCGTGGTGCAGGCGCCGGGCTGGTCGAAGATCGACCTCACGTCGCAGGACGCCAACGGCACCGTCGTCGGCTGGCTCATCACCCTCGGGACCTCGCTCGCGTACTGGGGCATGGTCGAGCTGCTCGCCAAGTGGCGGCACCTGGACCGGCGCTTCGCCGGTCGCCAGGCGCCGCGGTTCCGCGGTGTGGCCCCGGCCTGGGCGGGCGGCTCCCGGTGGCTCCGGCCTGGAGGCACGGGCTGGGTGGACGCGCCGGCCGGCCCCGACGACGTGGCCGGGTCCGGCAACGCGTCGGCGGAGCCTGTGGACAACGTCGTGGGTGTCGCCGGTCGCCCGTAGGCTCGTGGCATGAGCACCACGCCCGCGCCCGCTGCCGTGTCTGCTTCGCGTGCCGCGGCGCTCGACGTGCTGCACCGCGTGTGGGGCTACGACGACTTCCGGGGCGAGCAGGCGTCGATCATCGACCAGGTCGTCTCCGGCGGGGACGCGCTCGTCCTGATGCCGACCGGTGGCGGCAAGTCGCTCTGCTACCAGGTACCCGCGCTCGTGCGGGACGGCGTCGGGGTGGTCGTCTCACCCCTCATCGCGCTCATGCAGGACCAGGTCGACGCCCTCGCGGCGAACGGCGTCAAGGCCGCGTTCCTCAACTCCACGCAGGGGCCGGACGAGCGTGCGCGGGTCGAGCGTGCGGTCGTGTCGGGCGAGGTCGACATGCTGTACCTCGCACCGGAACGGCTCCGGCTCGAGTCCACCCGCGCGTTGCTCGACCGTGCGCAGATCGCCCTGTTCGCCATCGACGAGGCGCACTGCGTGGCGCAGTGGGGCCACGACTTCCGCCCGGACTACCTCGAGCTCAGCGTCCTGCACGAGCGCTGGCCGACGGTGCCGCGCATCGCCCTGACCGCCACGGCGACGCCGCAGACCCACCGCGAGATCTCCGCCCGGCTCGGCCTCGACGACGCCGCGCACTTCGTGGCCGACTTCGATCGGCCGAACATCCAGTACCGCATCGAGCCGAAGACCGGCGCGCTGCAGCAGCTGCTCACCTTCATCCGGACGGAGCACAGCGGCGACGCGGGCATCGTCTACTGCCTGTCCCGCAACTCGGTCGAGCGCACGGCGGCCGCCCTCGCCGACCAGGGCATCCCGGCGCTGCCGTACCACGCCGGTCTCGATGCCAAGGTGCGGGAACGCAACCAGTCCACGTTCCTGCGCGAGGACGGCATCGTCATGGTCGCCACCATCGCGTTCGGCATGGGCATCGACAAGCCGGACGTCCGGTTCGTGGCGCACCTGGACCTGCCGAAGTCGGTGGAGGGCTACTACCAGGAGACCGGTCGCGCCGGCCGTGACGGACTGCCCTCGACCGCGTGGCTCGCGTACGGCCTGAACGACGTGGTGCAGCAGCGCCGGATGATCGACCAGTCCGAGGGCGACGCCGCACACCGCCGGCAGCTCAGCGCCCACCTCGACGCCATGCTCGCCCTGTGCGAGACGATCGAGTGCCGCCGGGTGCGCCTGCTCGCGTACTTCGGGCAGGACAGCACCGCCTGCGGCAACTGCGACACGTGCATCGCACCGCCCGAGTCCTGGGACGGCACGGTGCCGGCGCAGAAGCTCCTCTCCACCGTGGTGCGCCTCGACCGCGAGCGTGGCCAGCGGTACGGCGTCTCGCACCTCGTCGACATCCTGGTCGGCAAGCAGTCGCCCCGCGTGCAGGAACTCCGGCACGAGTCCCTCGCGACGTTCGGCATCGGCAGCGACCTCGGCGAAGCAGAGTGGCGCGCGGTCGCCCGGCAGCTGCTCGCGCAGGGCTACGCCGCCGTCTCGGGCGACGGCTTCGGCACGATCGTGCTCAGTCCGACGAGCGCCGACGTCCTCGGCGGCAAGGTCGTCGTCCGGATGCGCCGCGACCCGGTGAAGGCCCCGCGTGCCAGCCGCTCCCGTCGGACCGTCGTCACGGACATGCCACAGGAGGCCCTCGGCCTGTTCGAGGCGCTACGGGCCTGGCGTGCGACGCAGGCCCGCGAGCAGGGCGTCCCCGCCTACGTGGTCTTCAACGACGCCACCCTGCGGGGGATCGCGGCGGTCAAGCCTGCTGACGAAGACCAGCTCGCCGAGATCTCCGGCGTCGGCGGCACGAAGCTCGAGCGGTACGGTCGTGCCGTGCTCGACGTGGTCGCCGCGGCGGGCTGACCGACACATTCCGCAGCGGGCATGCGACCGCGGGTGTGATCACTACACTCGGAACCTCCCGTCACGAGGAGGCCCGGGTGTCCGGTTCGACCAAGTTCACCACCACGCTGAGCCGCGCGGTGGTGACGCCGCTCGCCCGCATGCTGTGGCGTCCGCGGATCATCGGCCGGAAGAACGTCCCGAAGCGGGGTCCGGTGATCCTCGCGAGCAACCACCGCTCGTTCATCGACTCCCCGGCGATCACGCTCATGGCGCCGCGGAAGGTGTCCTTCCTCGCGAAGCAGGAGTACTTCACGGGCACGGGCCTGCGCGGTGCCGTGTCGCGGGCGTTCTTCGGCGGCATCGGCGCGATCGGGGTCGAGCGCGGCGCGGGTTCGGCGGCGCAGCACGCCCTGGACCTCGGACTCGAGCGGCTCGAGGCGGGGGAGGCGTTCGCGATCTACCCCGAGGGCACCCGCTCCCTCGACGGCCGCCTGTACAAGGGCCGGACGGGCGTGGCCTGGCTCGCGCTGACCAGTGGCGCTCCCGTGGTGCCCGTCGCCCTCACCGGCACCGAGGACGTCCAGCCCGTCGGGTCGCGGATCCCGAAGCTCGCGAAGGTCACGATCGAGTTCGGGAAGCCGCTCGACCTGTCCGGTTACGGCGAGGCGTCCTCCGGGCGTGCACGTCGACACGCCACCGATGCCGTGATGGCGGCGATCCAGGAGCTCAGCGGCCAGGAGCCCGCGAACGCGTACAACAACCCGCCCGCGACGATCGTCGAGCGGGTCCGGCAGGCCCTCCGGCGCGACGACCCGACCGAGGCCGTCGAACCGGATTGACGCGCTGGCCACAGCGTATGTGACCACTTGCTATTGCACATTCGAAATATCAGTGTTTGGATAGAGATGTACCTACGGGTACACCCCTCCGCGGTCCGCCCGAGAACGGATCGTCCAGACACCTGATCGGAAGGCAAGCAGCATGTCCTCCACGCCACTCTTCGACTCCATCGCCCGCCGCACCGAGCGTGCCGTTCCCGCGACCGCATCCGCAGCACGGACCACGGTGCAGTCCGCGCCGGCGCCGACCGTCGCCCGGGCGACGTTCACACCCGCCCCGACCTCGCCGATGTCGGCCCCGGTCGCGGCGCAGGAATCCCTCCTCGTCCCCGCTGCCCTCGTCGCGGCGATCGACGAGATCCCCGGCCGCGTCGCCACCGCGATGGAGACCGAGCACCACGTGAGCGCCGAGCAGCTCGTCCTGGTCGAGGCCGTGGCCGACGCGATCACCCGAGCCGTCGTCGACGCCGTCGCGACCGAGGTCGAGCGCATCGCCTGCGACGGCGTCGTCCGCGCCTGATCGAACACCGGCGAACCCGATGACCACGACGACGGACCACTTGCCGATGCGCCCGCGCGGCGCAGCCCGGCACGCGGCGAACACCGCGGCTGCCCCCGGCACCGACGCGCCTGAGGTGCCGCTCACCCGGCGCGCCCGCCGTGCGGCCGAAGCCGCGGCGGGGACCACCACGGCCGCGGCTCAGCGCGCCGAGCAGTCCGAGCAGCCCCAGCGGCCCGTCGTCCCCGTCGTCTCGCCCACCGTGACCGCCGGTGCGGTCACCCACGAAGCCACCGGGGCGGCGGTGCGCACTCCCGCCGTCCCGGTCTCCACCCCCGCGCAAGCGGCCCCCGCACCGTCCTCACGCCGTGCGCTCCGTCCCGAGTCCCGGACGCCCGGGCCTGGCGACCTCGGCCGAGCCGTCACGCAGGCCATCACACTCCCGCTTCGCACCCTCGGCAGCGCCGTCGCCTCGGCGAAGGCCGTGCCGATCACGGCCACGGCCGTGGTCGCGTGCCTGTTCGTGTCCGTCGCGACCCCGCAGACCGCGATGGCGTCGACGCCGCAGGGCATGCTCCCCGCGCTCGACCCGCAGCAGTACACCGCGTCGGCCGGCACCTCGATCGCGGTCGAGCGGGACGCGTTCGCCATCGGGAAGGTCCCCGCCCGTACGGCACCCGCGGTCGGTCCGGCAGCGCCGTCGGAGGGCTCCGGGGCGTCGTCCGTGCGCCCGGTCGCCGGGTCGATCCCGGCAGCGGGTGGCTTCGGATCCCGCTGGGTGCGGGGGTGTGGTGCGTGCTCGACGAGCCACCAGGGACTCGACTTCGCCGCCCCCACCGGCACGACCGTCGTCGCGGCGATGTCCGGGCGCGTGGTCTCCGCCGGGGTGTCCGGCGGGTACGGGAACCAGGTCCTCCTGCAGCACGCCGACGGCTCCCAGACCCGGTACGGCCACCTGTCGCAGATCGGCGTCCGTGTCGGTCAGACCGTCACCGCCGGCCAGCGGATCGGCGCCGTCGGCAACACCGGCGTCTCCACCGGTTCGCACCTGCACTTCGAGGTCATCATCGGCGGTACCCCCGTCGATCCGGCCGCCTGGCTGCAGGACCGCGGCCTGCTCTGAACCCGGGCGCGTAGCGTCGGAGCCGCAGCGGCAGGGAGTCGCTGCGGAGACGGAGACGCGCGTGCGGGTGAGTGTGCTGGGGACCGGGACGATGGGTGCCGGAGTGGCGGGATCGCTGCTCCGCGAGGGCCACGAGGTGACGGTGTGGAACCGGAGCGCCGACAAGGCCGCTCCGCTCGGTGACCGGGGCGCGACCGTCGCCACCGACCCGAGTGTCGCGGTCGCCGACGCCGAGGTCGTCCTCCTGACCCTGTTCGACACCGACGCCGTCGTGGACGTGCTCGAGTCCGCCGCGGGCGAGGCCCCGATCGACGCCGTGTGGGTGCAGTGCTCCACGATCGGCGTCGCCGGCACCGAGACCGTCGTGCAGCTCGCGGCGAAGTACGGCATCCCCCTCGTCGAGGCGATGATGCTCGGCACGAAGGCCCCGGCTGAGCAGGGCACGCTGACGATGCTCGCCGCCGGCCCGTCGGAGGTGCTCGACCGCATCGACCCGGCCCTCGACGCGATCGGCGCGAAGACGGTCCGTGCCGGCGAGCAGGTCGGAGCCGGGACGGCGCTCAAGCTCGCGGCGAACGCCTGGATCGCGTCGATCACGGCGGCGACGGGCCAGTCCCTCGCGGTCGCGAAGTCGCTCGGGCTGGATCCGGCGCTCTTCCTCGAGGCGATCGACGGCAGCGCCAGCGACTCGGCGTACGCGCACACCAAGGGCAAGGCGATCATCGACGGTTCGTTCCCGGCGCAGTTCGCCCTCGACGGCCTGCGCAAGGACATCGGCCTGATCACGGACGCGGCGCGGGACACCGGCGTCTCGACCGTCCTGCTGGACGCGCTCGGGCGGGTCTACGCCGACGCGAGCGCGGCGGGCCACGGCGGCGACGACATCGCCGCGGTCGGCACCGCCTTCTGACGGAGCCGCAGAACCGCTAGCCCCGGCGGAACAACCGTCGGACGGCGTTCGTCAGTCGTCCGACGGTCTCGTCGTTCATGGTGTTGGCGAGGTCGAACGCCTCACGTGCGGGGTCCGAACCGGCCCGGATGCGGCGGAGGGCTGCGTCCGCCCGTGCTCGGGCGTCGAGCTCCGCGAGGGGCATGTCGTCCTCGGGGTCGTGCGGCGCCGGGTTCGCCGTGGTTGCCATGGCAGCAGGCTACGCGCGACGCATGGCGGCAGGCTACGCGGAGCGCTTGCCGACCGCGTCCACGTCGTCGACCACGCGGACCATCTCGTCGAGGAACGACACGATCACCGCCATGTCGTCGCCCGACAGGTGCTCGGTGGCCTCGATCGCGCGGGAGTCGAGCTGGTCGATGACCTGCAGCACCTGGCGCATCGAGCCTCCGGACGCGGTGAGGATCACGCCGCGGCGGTCGTTCGGGTCCGGGTGGCGCTCGACGTGCCCGCTGCGGACGAGTCGGTCGACGAGCGCCGAGGTCGACGCCGCCGTGATCTCGAGCTCCTCGGCGAGGTCCTTCGCGTTGACCGTGCGGCCGGCCGACTCGGCGTCGAGGAGCACACGCAGCGCCAGCAGGGCGTTCTCGCCGATGCCGAGGGCCTCGCGCGCACGGCGCTGGGCGGCGCTCTCGGCACTCCGGTACCGGCGGAGCGCGTTCAGCACGTCCACCGCATCGACCCTGGACGCATCGCCGTACCAGAATCCCGCGGTGCCGGTCATCACCTCGGAAGTCATGAGGACAATGCTAGACGCTCTAGTTAGATTGTCTAGCGAGTGCGCGGACCGGCCGACCCGGATCGGGCCCCGGACGACTGCAACACCCGTGACGCGGCGACGAAACACCCCGGCAATCCGCGGTCAGTAGGTTCACGACATGCAGGAGCCGACGTGCTGAGCCGACTCGCGGGGAGCGTGTTCCACGTCGGGAACGCGGTCGAGCGCACCGACGTGGTCGCCCGGATGCTCGACGTCTACGTGGCGCGCGGTGAGCCGGCCGGTGTCGAGCAGGACCGTGTGGTCGCTGCGGAGCTCCGGTCGGTCGTGGGCGCGGCTGGTCCGGCGAACGACCCCGACCGCGCCTCGACGATCGACTCCCTGGCACTGGACCGGCACGAAGCGGCCTCGATCGCCTCCGCCGTCGCGGTCGCACGGGACCATGCCCGCCGCGCCCGCGAGGTCGTCTCCACCGAGCTCTGGGACTGCCTCAACGTCACGCGCTCCCGGATGCCGCGGAAGGTCGCGCCGGACCGGGCCCACGAGTTCCTCGGCTGGGTGCGCGAGCGGAGCGCCCTGGCGATCGGGGTCGTCGAGGCGGATGCCAGCCGCGACGAGGTCTGGGAGTTCTTCACCCTCGGCCGCTCGCTGCAGCGCTGTGCGACCTCCGCCCGGTTGCTCGCGTCCGGCCTGCTCGACCCCGGGTCGGGGGCGTCGTGGTCGACGGCGCTCCGGGCTTGCGGCGCCGGTGAGGCGTTCCAGCGGGGCCGCGACCACCACGCGCCGAGCCCCGAGGACGCCGCGGCGTTCCTGCTCCTCGACGAGCACAGTCCGCGGTCGCTGCGGTTCCTCGCGCGGCGGGCGGACGAATGCCTGGCCGACGTGGCGCCGTCCTGCGTCGCGGACGAGGCCCGGGCCTTCGCCGAGACCCGGGCGGACCTCGAGGCGGTGTCGGCGGACACGGCACTCCTCGCGGCACGTGTCGCGGGGGAGCGGCTCGCGGCCGCGGCCGACCGCGTGGTCGCAGCGCTCGACGAGCGCGTGTTCGCCGAAGCGGCTCCCACGCACTGACGCGCGCCGCCGTCCGGAACGGTTGCGTCGCGGTGGTGGTGACCAGGAGGCGGACGGGAGGCGCGGTGCGGCGCCGACCCGTGCCTCCCGTCCGGTAGATGGTCGCGTCAGACCGCGCTGGACCGGTCGGCGACCGCCTCGTCGCGTTCCAGGTCCTGCCGGAGGGCGGCGCGGGACGCGCGCGTCCCGACCACCGGCACCGCGTGCGTGATCGCCAGGTGCAGCCGGGTGTCCGCGTCGTACCGCACCCGGAACCGCTCGTACCGGAGGAGCCAGAAGAGCGCGATCGCGAGGGCGACGAAGCCGGAGACCGCGCCGACGCCGATGGCCCAGCGGGGTCCCCAGGCGTCCGCGACGGCGCCGACGATCGGGGCGCCGATGGGGGTGCCTCCCGCGAAGATCGCCATGTAGAGCGCCATCACTCGCCCGCGCATCGCCTGGGCCGTGGTGGTCTGCACCAGGGCGTTCGCCGTCGTCATGAAGGTCAGCGACGCGAGTCCGACGAAGACCAGGACGATCGCGAAGGTCCAGTAGGTGGGGGCGAACGCGGCGGCCGTGCACGCCAGGCCGAACCCGGCGGAGGCGATCACGAGCGTGCGCATCCGCGGGCGGTCGCGACGGGCGGACAGGAGTGCACCGGCGACCGAGCCGATGGCCATCACGGAGTTCAGCAGGCCGAACTCGCCCGCGCCCTTGTGGAACTCGACCCGGGCCATCGTGGAGGTGAAGATCGGGAAGTTCACGCCGAAGGTGCCGACGACGAAGATCATGCAGAGGACGACGATGATGTCCGGCCTCGTCCGCACGTAGTGGATGCCCGCCATGATCTGGCCCTTGCCGCGCTTGGCCCGGACGCGGTCGGCGAGCTGTGCGGGGTCCACGAAGCGCAGCGCGACGAGGACGGCCAGGAACGAGGCGGCGTTGATGACGAAGACCCAGCCGGACCCGATCGCCGCGATGAGGACACCGGCGACCGCGGGGCCGATCAGGCGTGCGGCGTTGAACGACGCCGAGTTGAGCGCCACCGCGTTGGCGACGTTCTCGCCCTGCACGACGTCGGACACGAAGGTCTGACGGATCGGGGTGTCGAACGCGGCGACGATGCCGAGTGCCAGGGCGAAGCCGTACAGCGACCAGATCGTCGCGGTGTCGGTGAGCACCATGATCCCGAGGCCCAGCCCCAGCGCACCCATCAGGCCCTGCGTGAGCATGAGCATCTTGCGCCGGTCGAACCGGTCGGCCGCGAGCCCGGTGAGGGGCAGGAGGAGGAGCTGTGGGCCGAACTGCAGCGCCATGGTGATGCCGACCGCGATGGCGTCGTTGTCGGAGAGCTTCGTCAGGACGAGCCAGTCCTGGGCGGTTCGTTGCATCCAGGTGCCGACGTTGGACACCAGGGCGCCCGCGAACCAGATGCGGTAGTTGCGGCCGGACAGGGAGCGGAACATGGCGGTCACTGCTGGGCCAGCCTCCTCATGATCTCGGTGGCGTCGGCCAGGGTCTGCCGCTCGGCCTCGGTGAGGTCGGCGAGGCGCGGGGTGAGCCAGCCGTCCCGACGGCGACGGGTCTCCTGCACGAAGTCGGCTCCGGCGTCGGTCGCGCAGAGCAGCACCTTGCGGCGGTCGTCCCCGTGGCCGCCCTTCGACACCAGTCCGCGCTCGATGAGCACGGCGACGGTCTTCGTCATCGACGGGGGCGTCACGCCGTCCTGGCGGCTGAGCTCGGCGAGCGTCATCGGGCCGTCGCGGTGCAACCGGGCGAGTGCGGAGAACTGGGCATCGCTGACGGTGGAGTCGGCCTTCTGCGCACGGAGGGTGCGCGAGAGGCGGTTCACCGCGATGCGGAGGTCGGTGGCGTCGGTCACGATCGTTAGCCTAGCAAATTAGTTCAGCGAACGAACTGGTTTTCGGGTGTATCGTGTTTTTGGGCAACAGGTGTTGCCTAGAGAGAAGGAATCATGTCCGAGTTCGAGGGCAAGGTCGCCATCGTCACCGGTGGCGGCAGCGGCATCGGCGAGTCCGTCGCCAAGGAGCTCGCCGCCGCGGGCGCGACGGTCGTCGTCACCGACATCAAACTCGACGCCGCCCAGCGCGTCGCGACCTCGATCGTGGAGGCCGGCGGCACCGCCAGCGCCTTCGAGGCGAACTCCGCGGTCGCCGCCGACAACGAGCGCATGGTCCAGTTCGCCGTGGACACCTACGGCGCGCTCCACCTCGCCGTGAACAACGCCGGCATCGGTGCCGCACCCCAGCCCATCGGCGAGTACGACATCGCCGCCTGGGACCGTGTGCGTGCGGTGGACCTGGACGGCGTGTTCTACGGACTCCGCTACGAGATCCCCGCGATGGTGGCCGCCGGCGGAGGCTCGATCGTGAACATGGCATCGGTGCTCGGCACGGTCGGCATCGCGCAGAACGCCGCCTACGTGGCGTCGAAGCACGCACTCGCCGGCCTGACCAAGGTCGCGGCGCTCGAGTACTCGGCGCAGGGCGTCCGCACGAACGCGGTCGGCCCGGGCTTCATCGACACCCCGCTGCTCCGCAACTCGATGACCCCGGAGGCGATCACCGCCCTGGAGGACGAGCACGCCACGAAGCGCCTCGGTACCGACAAGGAGGTCGCGGCGCTCGTGCTGTTCCTGCTGAGCGACAAGGCCTCGTTCATCACGGGCAGCTACCACCTGGTCGACGGCGGCTACAGCGCGCACTGAGCGCGGGTGCGGGCGCGGCGCGCGGCGCGCGGCGCGCGGCCATCGAGTGAGCAGAAGACGTCGGGTCCGAGGTGCGGACTCGACGTCTTCTGCTCACTGAACGCGGGAATGCGGACTGGAGGCGCGGGGTGCGTAAGCGGGTCTGCTTGCGTGGGTCGCGCCTCCAGTGCGCGTCAGTGGAACTGGGGGATCGTCAGCCAGATGCCCGTGAGGACCGCCGCGATGCAGACCGCGAAGCACAACCCGGCCCCCGCGAGGGCGAGCGGCGGCGTGTGCCCGGAGCGCGGCGTCTCCTCGGAGTACTGCGTGCGCTCCCCACCGGCGTCGACAGGCTGCCCGGTCCCGAGCAGCCGCAACCCGAGCGTGTAGACGAGCACCACGCCGACGGCGGCCACGAAGCCGACGCCCGCGACGGTGCCGATCGCACCGAAGTCGATGTCCATGTGCGTTCCCCTCAGTTCCCGGTGGTGGCCGGCTCGCGCTCGGCGGTGTCGGCGGTGACGTCGTCGTGGGAGATCGGCTTGCGCTTGGCGAGGCCGTAGAAGGTGAGGCCCGCGGCCAGTGCGAAGACGGCGACCAGGACGAGGCCGACCGCCGAGGTCGACGCCACCCAGGTCGCGAGCGCCCCGACGACCGCGGCTGCCGGCAGCGTGATCACCCACGCGACGACGATCCGCCCGACGACCGACCAGTGCACGTCCGCCAGCTTCTTGCCGAGCCCAGAACCGATCACCGAGCCGCTCGTGACGTGCGTCGTCGAGAGCGCGAACCCGAGGTGGGACGACACGAGGATCGTCGCGGCGGAGCTCGTCTCGGCCGCGAAGCCCTGCGGGGACTGCACGTCGGAGATCTTCTTGCCGACGGTCTGCATGATCCGCCAGCCGCCCATGTACGTCCCGAGGCCGATCGCCAGACCGCAAGCGAGGATCACCCAGAGCGCCGGGCCGCTCCCGGCGGGCTGGTAGTTCGCGGCGATCAGGGTCAGCGTGATCACACCCATGGTCTTCTGCGCGTCGTTCGTGCCGTGCGCCAGGGACACCAGCGACGCGGAGATCGTCTGCCCGTGCCGGAAGCCCGTCGCCGCACCGTGCGTGGTCGCGTTCTTCGTGATCGTGTACGCCAGGTAGGTCGCCACGAGCGCGATGACCCCGGCGATCACGGGCGAGAGCAGTGCCGGCAGCACGACCTTCGAGACGACCGTCGCCCAGTCGACCGAGTTCAGGCCGGCGCCGATGATCGACGCGCCGATCAGGCCACCGAACAGGGCGTGCGTCGACGACGACGGCAGCCCGAAGTACCACGTGGCGAGGTTCCACAGCACGGCGCCGACGAGTCCCGCGAAGATCATCACGGGGGAGATGTGGATGCCGTCCTGGCCCTCGCGGATGATGCCCTGCGAGACGGTCTTCGCGACCTCGGTGGACAGGAACGCGCCGACCACGTTGAGGACGGCGGAGATGAGCACGGCGGTGCGGGGCTTGAGAGCACCCGTGGCGACCGAGGTGGCCATGGCGTTCGCGGTGTCGTGGAACCCGTTCGTGAAGTCGAACACGAGGGCCACCACGATCACCAGCACGACGGTGACGAGGACGTCCATGCGCGAGACGGTAGGCCCGCCCCGCACCGGCTGCGTGAACGCCGGGTGAACAGGCTGGACCGGTCCCTGATCTGGGAGGATCGACAGGTGCCCACCTTCTCCGCAGCACGAGGCGATGCCTCGTTCACCGACGCGCACGGCGTCGAGATCGTCTACTCGACCTGGCGTGCGGCGCGGCCGAAGGGCATCGTGCAGATCGCGCACGGCGTCGGGGAGCACGGGCTGCGGTACGAGCCGCTCGCGCAGGACCTCGTGCGTGCCGGCTACACCGTGCACGCCAACGACCACCGCGGACACGGTCGCACCGGCCTCGCGCAGTGGGACGGCGACCACGCCAAGCTCGGTCGGCTCGGCCCCGGCGGACTCCGGGCCGCCATCGCCGCCGTCGAGCAGATGACCGCGGTCGCCAAGGAGGACACCCCGGGCGTCCCGCTCGTCCTGCTCGGGCACTCGTGGGGCTCGCTGATGGCCCAGCGGATCGTGAACACGTCGTCGGAGTCGTACGACGGGGTGGTCCTCTCCGCCACCGCGTACCGGCTGCCCGGGTGGATGAACAGCGGCGACCTCAACGCCCGGCACGCTGGCTCCGGCCCGACGAAGTTCGAGTGGCTGACCCGCGACCGGGCGGTCATCGCTGCGGTCGAGGCAGACCCGCTCGCAGTCGAGGCGGACGTCATCGGGCTGTTCGGCGTCCGGGACGCGCTGCGGCTGCTCGGGGTCCCACGTCGGGGCATCTCGCACGACCTCCCGATGCTGTTGCAGGTGGGATCCGAGGACACCCTCGGTGGCCCGCGTTCGATCGAGCGGCTCGCGCAGGCGTACCGACGACGCGGCGGGCTCTCCGACGTGTCGGTGCGGGTGTACGAGGGGGCGCGGCACGAGGTCTACAACGAGACCAACCGGGACGAGGTCGTCGCCGACCTGGTCACGTGGCTGGACCGGGTGACGGCTCGCTGACGCGACCAGGCGAACGACGGGAGGCGCGGGGTGGCGCCGCCCCGCGCCTCCCGTCCGACAGGTGGCGGGCGTAGGCTCGTCCCGTGCACGGTGAGTACAAGGTCCCGGGAGGCAAGTTGGTCGTCGTCGACCTCGAGGTCGTCGACGGAGGTGTCCAGGACTTCCGGCTCGCCGGGGACTTCTTCCTCGAGCCGGACGACGCGCTGCCCCTGATCGACGCCGCCGTGAACGGTCTGCCGGCCACGACCGACGCCGCGGGCATCGCCGCCGCCGTCCGTGCCGCCCTGCCCGAGGACGCCGTGCTGCTCGGCTTCACGCCCGAGGCCGTCGGGGTCGCCGTCCGCCGGGCGCTCTCCCGCGCGTCGACGTGGCAGGAGTACGACTGGGAGATCATCCACGAGGGACCGATCAGCCCGAACGAGCACCTCGCGCTCGACCAGGTCCTGACGGAGGAAGTGGGCGCCGGCCGCCGCGGGCCGACCCTCCGCATCTGGGAGTGGGACCAGCCGGCCGTCGTCATCGGGTCGTTCCAGTCCCTCAAGAACGAGGTCGACCCCGAGGGTGCCGCGAAGTACGGCGTCGAGGTCGTCCGTCGGATCTCCGGCGGCGGCGCGATGTTCATGGACGCCGGCGCGATCATCTCGTACTCGCTCTACGTGCCGACCGACCTCGTGCAGGGCATGACGTTCGCCGACTCCTACGCGTACCTCGACGAGTGGGTGATCGAGGCGCTGAAGTCCCTCGGCATCGAGGCGTACTACCAGCCGCTCAACGACATCACCTCGACCAAGGGGAAGATCGGTGGCGCCGCCCAGAAGCGCCTCGGCACCGGGTCACTGCTGCACCACGCCACCATGAGCTACGACATGGACGGCGAGAAGATGGTGCAGGTGCTGCGCATCGGCCGCGAGAAGATGAGCGACAAGGGGACCACCTCGGCCGCCAAGCGGGTCGACCCGCTGCGCTCACAGACCGGGCTCACCCGTGCCGAGATCATCGACCGGCTCATCGCGACGTTCACGAAGCTCTACGGGGCGCACGAGGGGCACGTCACCGCGGAGGAGCGGCGGCGCGCGCAGGAGCTCGTGGCGTCGAAGTTCGCGACGCGGGAGTGGCTCGAGCGCGTCCCCTGACGCCGCGCCCTGACGCAACGTGGTCGGCCGCCCGTGCGGTCGGGGGCACTGTGGGGTTCCGGTGGTCGGGGGCACTGTGGGGTTCCGGTGGTCGGCCGCCCGGGGAGGGGGTCCCGGACGGCCGCACCACCAGTGTGGACATCGTCCTGAAGAACCACGTGTGTGGATCACGAGAATCCTCCGCGCGGCTGATGTCCCATCCTGATCGTCCACGTAGCGTCGTGTGCGTGAACTGGTTGATCCTCCTGGGGGCGGTGGCCGCCGCGGCCGTCGTGATGTGGATCGCCGATCGCGTGGGGTGGATCGACCTGTCGAACAAGGCCACACGCAGCGGCGGATCCGGCGGCGTGATCTCGATGATGGACGAGGTGTTCGCGCCGACCCGTCACGAGACGCAAGCGGAGTACGAACGGCAGTCGCGCCTCCCGAAGGAGGCACCGACACCGGCGGACGACGACCACGACCTGCTCAGCGGCTCCGTGCTCATCAAGGTCCCCGCGGTGCGGGGTGCCGGCCGTCACGAGGCGCGGGCCGGGACGCACGACCGCAGCTACTGACGGCGGCCCCGTCAGTGCACCAGCGCGTCAGCGCGTCGTCAGTTCCTGGTAGTCCGGGTGCCGCTCGATCCACGCCGCGACGTAGCTGCACTGCGGAACGACACGGAGTGACCCGGAGCGGACGTCGTCCAGGGCGTGCTCGACGAGGATCGACGCGTGCCCACCACCGCGGTGCGCCGGGTCCACCTCGGTGTGGACGAACCGGATCTCGTCGCCGTCGACCTCGTACGCCGCGAAGCCGATCACCTCGCCGTCCTCGATGAGGGAGTACTGCCGCTTGTCGGTGTCGTTGTGGACCTCGGGTGCTGCCATGCCGACGACGGTACGCCGCACCTCCCGAAGAAGGGCCTGTGTGGTGGCTGTGGGCCCCGCTATCGTCTGATCGTGCAGCACGAGACGACCCCGCCGTTCCGCTTCCGGACGCCGCCCGGATGGCCGACACCTTCGGCCGAGTGGGTCGAACTCCACCAGGCCGCGGAGCCAGCACCGGGGTGGACACCCGCTCCGGGCATCCCGCCCGCCCCGACCGACTGGTCGTTCTGGAGCCCCGAGCCGCGGTCGTTCCGCGGTTTCCTGCCGCCGTTCGCCCGTCGCCTCCGGGTCGCGCAGTGGATCGGCCTGGGGGTGTCGCTCGTCGCGCTCGCCGCGGTGGTCATCGTGGGGGCCGTCGGCGGGCCCGCGGTGTTCGGGCTCGCGCCGCTCGTGGCCGGCCTCGCGGTGCTGGTCGTCTCGTCGTCTCGGCAGGCGGACCTGGCGTCGCGCACGGCGGCCTCGATCCGTGACGACGCCGCCGTGTGGCGGCGCACCGAACTGCCGGCCCGCGCCCGGGCGGCCTACCCGGCGCTGGACGACGCCGCGGCGGTCGCGGCGTGGGAGGCGGCGGCCTGGGGCACGGACGCCGCGCGGCCGTTCGCGGCAGCGGCGGGAGCGGCGGGAGCGGCGACAGCACACGCACACGCACACACGCCCGTGCCCGTGCATCCACACCCGCACCCGCAGGCGACGCCACTGCGCCGACGCAGCCGCGCGGTCACGGGCATCACGGCGGGTGCGGCGGCGTTCGCGCTGGTCCTCGGCGCGACCGCGGCCCTCGCCCCGGTCGTCCGCACGGTGCAGGAGCACAGCGCGGGGTCGACCCTCGCCGGCGGCGACCAGGACGACACGGGCCCCGCTCCGGACGCCACGACCCCCGGCGACACCGGCAGTGACGGCGCCGCCACGGACGAGGCTCCGTGGACCTCCGTCGACGGCACCATCACGGCGTCGTTCATCTCCGACGACGACACCTGGCAGGCGACCTGCGGAGCGACCGACTTCGCGGACGGGTGCTGGGCGTTCCAGATCGAGGGCGAGTGCGACGGCCCCGCCGTGGTCTCCGTCGGCTTCTCGGCCACCGAGGACGGCGACGACATGCGGACGGACACCCGCACGGTCCTGCTCACCTCGGGAACACCGCTCGTCCTCACCGAACAGGGGTCCGAGGACTGGGGCGGCATCCGGGACATCACCTGCTCCGCTGCCCCGAAGAGCCCGGTCGCGCTGACCCGCACCGAGCTCGACTCCGACGACGAGGACGCCGACGGCTCCTGGCCCGACGGGTGCATCGACTGGGGGTGCGCCGGGTGGGAGATCACGCCCGCTGCGGACTGCCCGTCGGCGACCGTGCAGTTCTCCGTCGACGAGGAAGCCGCGGACCTGCCCGACCCGCACGACCTCGTGGTGACGACCGCGCTGCACGCCGGTCAGCCGGTCGACGTCTGGGCGGCGGGCGCCTGGTCCTCCGACGACGACGCGACGCTCGCCCAGGTGACCTGCGGCTGAACCGGACGCCGGAAGCACCGCCGCCGGCCGCGCTCCGTGCGCCAGAATGGTCGCGTGCACAGCGGAGACGATCGCGGCCCGGACCGGGTGGTCCTCGGCGACAACCTCGACGTGCTCCCGACCCTGGCGGACGGTTCGTTCACGCTCGTCTACCTCGACCCGCCGTTCAACACCGGCCGCTACCAGCGTCGGCACGCCAGTGCAGCGGTGCGCGAGCTCCCGAGCGCCTCGGCAGCAGGTCGTCGCGAGACCGTCACCGGCTTCCGGGGCAGCACCTACGAGCGCGTCCGCGGCGACCTGATGCGCTTCGACGACCGGTTCGAGGACTACTGGTCCTTCCTCGAGCCCCGGCTGCTCGAGGCGTGGCGACTGCTCGCCGAGGACGGCACCCTCTACCTGCACCTCGACTACCGCGAGTCGCACTACGCCAAGGTCCTGCTCGACGCGCTGTTCGGCCGTGACGCCTTCCTCAACGAGATCGTCTGGGCGTACGACTTCGGCGCGAAGTCCCGTTCGCGCTGGCCCACGAAGCACGACACGATCCTGGTCTACGTGAAGGACCCGGCGCGGTACCACTTCGACTCCGAGGCCGTCGACCGCGAGCCCTACATGGCGCCCGGTCTCGTCACGGCCGAGAAGCGCGAGCGCGGCAAGCTCCCGACGGACGTCTGGTGGCACACGATCGTCTCGCCGACCGGCAAGGAGAAGACGGGCTACCCGACGCAGAAGCCC
Organism: Curtobacterium pusillum; assembly: GCF_007673235.1. Classification (GTDB taxonomy): domain Bacteria; phylum Actinomycetota; class Actinomycetes; order Actinomycetales; family Microbacteriaceae; genus Curtobacterium; species Curtobacterium pusillum_C. Next base: position 210,333 of record NZ_VDZH01000005.1, on the reverse strand, counting down.
GAGGGGGTGCTGCGGCGGATCGTGCAGGCGTCCTCGCGCGAGGGCGACTGGGTCCTCGACTTCTTCGCCGGCAGCGGCACCACCGGCGCGGTCGCGCAGGCCCTCGGGCGACGGTTCGTCCTGGTCGACGACAACCCGGTCGCCGTCGACGTCATGCGCCGTCGGCTGCCGTCGGCATCCTTCGACGTCGTGGAACCGCCCGCTGCCTCCGCGATCTGACGCGGGGACGACGGGCGGTTCCGTCAGGTGGTCGCCTACTCGGCCGAGTGGCGGCCGTGCGCGTGCTCGTCCGGCCTGGAGGCGCGGCTCGGGTCCGCCGCGTCGGCTGCGGTCGGTGCCGGGGTCGCGTCGACAGGCGCCGCGGCGGCGTGGGCGGCGCGGGTCCGGATCGCGCCGGTGGTGACCGGTGGCTCGTCGACCGGCGCGGCGGCGGAGTGCGCGCCGTGCGTGGTCGCGTCCGGCAGGGGTGCACGAGTGCCCTCGATCGACACCGTGTCGATGCCCGGCTTCCCCATCCCGACCGCGGATCCGGCGGATCGGGGCTGCGACGGGACGTCCGGCGAGGTCGGGACGATCGCCATCGATCCGGTGTCCGGCGAGACGAGCGACCCGGTGCCCGCCGCAGCGTTCTGCGCGTCGACGGTGAGCCGGTCGGCATCGGCCTTGTCCGATGCCGCCTTCTCGGTGTTCGCCCGGTCGGTGTTCGCCTGCTCCTGCAGTGCGGAGACCTTGCGGAGGGGCGGCACGCGGAAGAACCAGGTCAGGACGAACGCGAGCAGGATCACCGCGAGGCCGACCCAGTACACGACGACGGCCGAGTCGCTGAACCCGACGAGGAACGGACGGGTGAGTCGCTTGTCCGCACCGTTCAGGAACGAGGTGTCGCTCGTCGACGAGCTGGAGGACGAGTTCGCCGCCGAGTCACCGCTCTTGAGCTGCTTGACCAGGGTGGGGGCGACCTCGTCGACGACGTTCTGCCGCTGGTCGGCGTTCGAGTAGTCGACCTGGAGGGTGCCGTCCACGACGTCGGCCTGCGCCTTCGACGCGGCGGTCTCGAGGGCCTGCTGCTCGGCGGCGGGCTTCGCGGCGGCGACCTGCTGGGCGATGACCGAGTCGGCCGAGGCCGCGGGGATCTGCCCGGCGGCGACTCTCTGCTGCACCGCAGCGGTGACCTGCTTGGTCACTGCTGCGTCGGCGGCCTCCTTGGCCTGCACGGCGCCCTTGTTCAGACCGTCCTGCACGTTCTGCTGGACGGGGTCGACGATCTTGTTCCAGATCTGGTCCATCACGCCCTTGTTGTCCGCGGCGTTCGCGACGGATGGCGTGAGGGCAGCGTTCAGGGCGGGCTTGAGGTCGCTCTCGTTCTGCATCGCGGTCGTGATGTTCGTCGGCATGAGCGTGAACAGGACGGACAGGAGCACGGCCGTGCCCATCGTTCCGCCGATCTGCCGGAAGAACGTGGCCGCGCTGGTGGCGACACCGATGTCCCGCGGGCTGACGGAGTTCTGCGCCGCCAGGGTCAGCGTCTGCATGAGCTGCCCGAGCCCGAGGCCGATGCCGAACATGCCGAGCATGAGGAACCACAGCGGGCGGTCGGCGGTCAGGAAGGTCAGGACGGTGAACCCGATCGCGGTGAACGCCGTACCGGTGATCGGGAACACCTGGTAGTTCCCGGTCCGCGAGATGATCTGACCCGAGGCGATCGACGAGATCATCAGGCCGAGGACCATCGGGAGCATCGCGAACCCGGACTCGGTCGGCGTGACGCCCTTCACGATCTGCAGGTACAGCGGGATGGTGAGCATCGCGCCGAACATGCCGAAGCCGACGAGGACCGAGAGCACCGCGGACATCGAGAACACCCGCGACCCGAAGAGCTTCAGCGGCAGGATCGCGTCGTCCTTCATGGCGCGCTCGACGAGGATGAACGCGATCAGGCCGGCTGCACCGATGCCGTAGCAGGCGAAGGCACCCGGAGAGCTCCAGCCCCACTCGCGACCCTGCTCGGCGATGAGCAGCAGCGGCACGAGGGTGACGATGACGAGAGTCGCGCCCCACCAGTCGATGCGCGGCTTGCCCCGGTCGCCGAACTTCGGCAGGTGCAGGAACGTCAGCACCATGAAGAGCGCGATGATGCCGATCGGCACGTTGATCAGGAACACCCAGCGCCAGCCGGAGATGAAGAGCAGTTCGCCGGACCCGGCGAAGACACCGCCGACGAGCGGGCCGATCACCGACGAGATGCCGAACACGGCGAGGAAGTACCCCTGGTACTTCGCGCGCTCGCGGGGGGCGAGCATGTCGCCCATGATCGCCAGGGGGAGCGACATCAGACCACCGGCGCCGAGGCCCTGCAGCGCGCGGAACCCGGCGAGCATGAGCATCGAGGTGGAGAACGACGCCGCGAACGACCCGACGATGAAGATGCCGATCGCGGTGAGGAACAGCGGGCGCCGGCCGAAGATGTCGGACAGCTTGCCGTAGATCGGCGTGGTGATCGTCGAGGCGATGAGGTAGCCGGTCGTCACCCAGGCCTGCTGGTCGAGGCCGTGCAGGTCGTCGCCGATCGTCCGGATCGCGGTACCGACGATCGTCTGGTCGAGGGCGCCGAGGAACATGCCGGCCATCAGGCCGTAGATGACCAGCAGGATCTGCCGGTGGCTCATCACGGCGTTCGACGACGTGGTGGGTGCCGCGGGTGCGGTCGCGGTCTGGGTCATGTGCAGGATCTCCCGAAAACTTTGCGCTGGCTGCAAAGTTACATCTGCCGCAAGGTGGCTGGTCACGCCCGGGAGGGTTCCTGAGTGGATCGGCAGCACCGGCGCCGGAACAGTAGGGTCGCGGTCATGAGCACGCCCGACGCCGTCACAGTACGCCCGAGCGTCCTACCGGGTTCCCGCCCGGCCGTCATCGTGCTGCCGGGCGGCGGGTACGAGGAGCACGGCCGGGCGAGCTCCGAACCGATGGCCGACTGGTTCGCCGGGATCGGCCTGCACGCGTTCCTGTTCCGGTACCCGCTCCGCACCCCGGACACCACCGGGCCCCTGCACCCCGCGCCGATCGACGCGACCCGTCGAGTGTTCGACTGGCTGCGCGCCGGTGCTCCGGGCGCCGGCGTGACGATCGACACCGGTCGGGTCGGGGTCGTCGGGTCGAGCGCCGGCGGACACCTGGCGGCGAGCCTGGCGAACGGCATCGACGACCCCACCCTCGACCGTCCGGACTTCTGCGTCCTGAACTACCCGGTGATCAGCATGGAGGCGCCGACCCGGCCGCGGCCCGTCGTGGGACTGCTCGGGGAGGCCCCGACCTGGCGCGAGCGTCGTGAGCTGTCGATGGAGACCCGGGTGGACGCACGGACCCCGCCGACCTTCGTGTGGACGACCGCCGACGACCGGATCGTCCGGGCGACGAACGCACTGGGGTACGCCGACGCCCTCGTCCGGAACGAGGTCGACGTCGAGGTGCACGTCTTCCCGCACGGTCGGCACGGCCTCGGGACCGCGGTGCGCGAGCCGCACACGTCGCAGTGGACGCGACTCTGCGAGAGCTGGCTGCGGTACCAGCGTGTGCTGACCGACTGAGGCGATCCGTGCCTCCAGTCAGACCGCCGCGGCCTCGACGACGCGCGTCACGCCACGTGCTGCCAGTGCCTCCGGGTCGGCCGCCGTCCGGCTGGTGACGACCGTGACCGCCTCGCCTGCTGCGCGGAGCCCGTGCCACCGGTCGAAGACCGGCCCACCCGGTGCCAGGTCCGACCGGTGCAGTGGCAGGTCGTCGCCGTCGACCTCCACGACGACGGCCGCCGTGCGCGGCGTCGGCGCCGGGGCGGCGCGGCGGGCGTCGGCGACGACCTCGGCGTAGCGGCGTCCGAGTGGCTTGACCCGGTTGTCGACGTCGAGGAGCCCCAGTGAGTACTCGAGGTCCTTGAAGTCACCGAGGTCACGCGAGACGTCGTGCGAGCACCACCACGTGACCGCGTGCAGCCGCTCGGTGGTGAGGGCTGCCGCGATCGTCCGCTCGAGGAACTCCGGCATCTCGGACTCGGCGAGGTGGCGGTCCGGTGCACCGACCTCCTGCAACCACACCGGTCGCTCGGCATCGGTCGCGAACGCGCGGGACAGCTCGATCATCCATTCGGCGTGCCGCACCGATTCGCCGGAGAGCGCCCCGTACCGACCCGCCACCCCGTTGAAGATCCACGAGTGCACGGTCGTGACGTCCCCGAGCCGGCTGGCGTGCGTCGGGACGAACGGGTGGCCGTCCCGGTACCAGAGGTGGTCGTTCTCGCTGTGCGTGACGACGTGGCGGGGGTCCTTGTCCCGCGGTGCGTCGAGCAACGACTGCAACCAGTGGGTGACCTGCGCGGTGTCGGCGGGCATCGCGGCGGGGTTCGGCGGCTGGAACTGGTTGACCTCGTTGCCGAGCGTCAGACCCGTGAAGTTCGGCCGGTCACGGACCGCGTCGTAGACGGCGGACACGAGGGCTGCCTGCGCGTCGATGGCCGGCTGGTCCGTGAACATGTTGCCGTCGTGCCAGTTCACGAGCCACGCCGGGACGAAGTCGAATCCGGACATGTGCCCCTGGATCACGTCGACACTCGCGTCCAACCCGAACTCGCCCGCCACGTCGACCACGGCGGCGACGTCGTCGAGCGCCCGGCGTCGGATCAGGGTGCGGTTCGGCTGGAGCGTCGGCCACAGCGGGAACAGCCTGACGTGGTCGAGTCCGAGCCCCGCGACCGCCTCGAGGTCGCGGCGCACGGTGTCGACGTCGACCGCCTGCCACTGGAACATCCAGTCGGTCGACGGCACGTAGTTCACGCCGAAGCGCGTGGGTATGGTCATCGGTCTCCCTCGGTCGGGGTGGCATCGGCGGGTGCTGGGCCGGTCGACCCACGGACGTGCAGGGCTCGGCCGCTCACCTCGGCGTCGGCGACGTCCTCGCCGCGGACGAGTCGTTCGACGAGTGCGACCGCGGTGCGGGCGGACTCCTCGACCGGGGCGTCCAGCGCGGTGAGCGTCGGGCGGACGATCGAGGAGACCCACGAGTCCTCCCACGCGACGACGGACAGGTCCTCCGGCACGCGGACGCCGAGTTCGGGTGCGTGTGCGATCACCTCGGCGGCGATCGCCTCGCCGTCCAGGACGATCGCGGTCGCGCCGTCGAGCCGTCCGAGCAGGTCGGCGACCGGATCCTCGCTGTGGGCGCGCCAGTCGAGCACGAGGGCGTCCACTCCGCGTCGGTCCGCCGCCGCGGTGAAGCGGGCGTCGCGGGCGCTCGTGTGCGCGAGTGTCGGCCCGTCGCCGACGCGGGCGATCCGCCGGTGGCCGAGCGCACCGAGGTGGTCGAGCAGTGCCTCGGTCGCGTCGGCGTCCCCGACGGTGACCGCGGGGATCGTGCTGCCCGGGACGGGTGCGCCGAGCATCACCGCGGGGGCGGAGAGGTGCTGCAGCAGCGAGGTGCGCGGGTCGTCGGTGCGGACGTCGACGAGCAGGAACCCGTCGACCCGCTGCTCGGTCCACCACTGTCGGTACACCTCGGCTTCGTCCTCGGCGCGCACCAGCGTCATCGAGAGTGACCAGCCGATCGCGGCGAGCGGCTCGGTGAGGCCGGCGATCAGGCGCATCGTGAACGGGTCGCGCTGGAAGGTGTCCCGCGAGCGTGCGAGCACGAGACCGAGACTCCGTCCTGCGCTGCCGGAGAGCTTCCGGCTCGCGAGGTTCGGGCGCCAGTTCAGGTCGTCGGCCGCCTTGCGGATGCGGGCCGCGGTCGCGGCGGAGACGTTCGGGCGTCCGTTGAAGACGTGCGAGACCGCCGACGTGGAGACCCCGGCGCGCTTGGCGACCTGCGCGATGGTGACGCGGCGACGGTCGACGGCGCCGGCGGTGGTGTCGCTCATGCCGTCGAGCGTAGAGGGTTGACCCATTCGTGTAAAGCGGTATACGTTGCTCGTCACCTGAAGTACACCGCTGTACCAAACGCATCGCGAACCGCTCCACCGACCACTGCCAGGGAGGCACCGTGACGGACGGCATCAGCAGGCGCACCCTCCTCGGAGCCGGCCTCGGCGCCGGGCTCCTCGCGCCGATCCTCGCCGGGTGCAGCGCACTCACGCCGGCCTCGAGCGGACCCGGGACGCTCAGCGTCCACACCCAGTTGAGCGGCGCGGTCGCCGGGGCGCAGACGTTCACGGACGTCGTTGCGGCCTACCGACGCCGCACCGACCGCCGGGTGGCCCTGTTGTCGAACGGCTCGGACCTGCCGATCGTCTTCGAGACCAGTTCGCTCGCCGGCAAGGAAGCGGACGTCGCCATCGTGAACATGGTCGGGCGCACGCTGTCGTGGACGGGGGAGCACGCGACCGTCCCGGTGAACCAGTACCTCGACGACTGGGGGCTGCGCGACCTGATCATCCCCGAGGCGATCGACGAGTGGACCGATCCCGAGGGCCGGGTCCGCGCGTTCCCCTTCACCCGGACGAACTGGCCCGTGTCGTTCAACACCGCGCTCCTCGAGCAGGCCGGAGTGAGCGAGATCCCGACCACCTCCGACCAGCTCATCGCCGCGGCCGACCGGTTGCGTGCTGCCGGTATCGGCCCCGTGACCGTCGGCGGCTCGGACTGGAGCGGACAGAAGCTCCTCATGCAGATCATCCAGGGGTTCGTCTCCCAGGACGAGGCCGCCACCGTCTTCTCGACCGGGAAGATCTCGGAGAGTGCCGGAGCGGTCCGCGGCGTGCAGCACTTCGTCGAGCTCCGCGACGCCGGGGTCTTCGTCGACTCGGTGCAGGGCTTCACGTCGGACTCCGAGCTCACGCAGTTCACCACCCGCAAGGCGGCCATCGTGCCGGCGATGTCGTCGGCGCTCGCGCTCGTGTCGAAGGAACGAGCGGAGGAGGTCACGGTCGGCGGCTGGCCGGTGCCGTCCGAGCACGCCGCGATCACGCACCCGAGCGTCATCAAGAGCTACAACGGGCACGGCATCTGGATCAGCGAGAACGGCCGGGACAAGCTCGACCTCATCAAGCCGTTCGTGCAGTACCTCTACTCCGCCGCGGTCACGAGCGAGTTCGTCCTCGACTCCGGCCGGGACATGAGCCGCATCACCGAGACCGTCAGCCGTGACTTCCCGCTCGTGGCCCAGGCGTCGAAGCTCACCGACGACCAGGTCACCCCGGTGATGCTGCCCGATCTGCTCGTGCCCGACTCGGCGTACGAGCCGATGATCCGTGCGACGTCGCTCGCCTACGGCAGCGGGACCTCCGCCGACCGCATCATCGACCTCTTCGAGCGCGCCTACACGGCCGCCTGACCACCCCGCCCGAGAAGGAGCTCCCCATGGCAGTGCTCGTCGAGGAACCACCCGTCCGGTCCGCCGGTACCCCACCGCGCCCGTCCCGTCGTCGCCCGGCCGTCGGCACCGCCCGGGGCAGCTTCCCGACGTTCGCGATCCCGGCCCTCGCCTGGTACGGCGTCTTCATGATCGGCCCGGTCGTCGCGATGATCGTCATCGCGTTCCTCAGTTGGCCCGGCATGCTCGTCACGCCGACGTTCGCCGGTCTCGACAACTTCCGGGTGCTGTTCTCCGACGAGACGTTCTGGGCGGCGGTCCGGAACAGCACGGTCCAGATCGTGATCGGTCTGCCGATCATGATCGTGCTCGCGTTCCTGCTCGCCTTCCACGTGGTGCAGAAGCCCCGCGGCCACCGGGTCCTCCGCTACCTGCTGTTCATCCCCGCGCTCATCTCGGCCCCGGCGACCGCCATGATGTTCTACGCGATGCTCAACCCCGACGGCCTCGTGAACGGAGTCCTCGAGACGCTGGGGATCGGCGGCAAGGCCTGGCTGGCCGATCCCGCCACGGCGCTCGGCGCCCTCATCGTCGTCGACCTCTGGGCTGGCATCGGCTACTCGGCGGTCCTCATCGCGAGCCGGCTCGACGGTGTCGACGGCGAGGTCGTCCAGGCGGCCCGGATGGACGGTGCCGGATCCTGGCGCCTGGCGTGGGGCGTGTACTGGCCGATCGCCCGGGACTTCATCGGGGTCGTCGCGATGCTGCAGTTCCTGTCGATGCTCTTCAGCTCGGCGCAGAACGTCCTGCTGCTGACCCAGGGCGGACCGGGGACGGCGACCACCACCCTGTCGTACCTCGTGTACCAGAAGGCGTTCGTCGACACCGACCTCGGCTACAGCCAGGCCGTCGGCGTGGTCCTGTTCGTCTTCGGCCTCGTGGGCATGTTCATCATCCGTCGCGTCCTGCGCAAGACGCACTGACCAGCACCGACCAGGGAGACCACCATGGCCAAAGCGCCCGTCGGCACGAAGCTCCGCGACCGGATCGGCTCGATCACCAGCGGGACCGTCGCCTGGATCTACGCTGCACTGCTGATCCTGCCCTTCTACTACTTCGTCGTCTCGTCCTTCAAGGACAACGACGGCATCTTCGAGTCCCCACTGGCGTTGCCGGCGTCGTGGGACCTCGACAACTTCGTCGGCGCGATCCGGCAGGCATCCCTCGGCCCGGCGATCGCGAACTCGGTGCTCACCACCGTCGCCGCCCTCGCGCTCACGCTGCTGCTGGCGTTGCCGGCGTCGTTCGCCCTCGCCCGGGCCACCGGCCGCGCCGGCAAGGTCGTCGAGGGACTGTTCTCGCTCGGGTTCCTCATCCCGTCCTTCGCCGCGCTGTTCCCGACGTTCCTGCTGGCCGCCACCATGGGGCTCTTCCACACCCGGACGTTCCTCGTGCTGCTCCTGCCCGCGACGGCGATGCCCCTGGCGATCGTCATCCTCACGCAGTTCATGCGGACGATCCCGCGCGAACTCGAGGAAGCCGCGTCGATGGACGGCGCCTCGGCCTGGCAGGTGATGCGTCAGGTCTACCTGCCGATCTGCATCCCCGGCATCGCCACGGTGCTCCTGCTCAACTTCCTGTCGTTCTGGAACGAGTACCTCTACGCCCTCGTCCTCATCGGACCGGACACCGCGCAGCGCACGATCCAGGTGGCGTTGCCGACACTCAAGGTCGACGCGGGGACGGACTACGGGATGCTGATGGCCGGCACCCTCTTCACGCTGCTGCCGGTCTACCTCGTCTACACGATCCTGCAGCGACAGATGCAGAAGGCCCTCGTCTCCGGGGCGATCAAGGGATGACCGTCTCCGCCAGCGACCTCGACGTCCGGGCCCGGATCGGTCAGGTGAACCAGCGGCTCAAGGGCTGGGAGGCCGTGCGCTGGGTCGACGGCCGACCGCGCATCACCGACGTCCTCCGCGCCGAGGTCGACCGGTGGGGCGCGGTCGGAGCCGTCTACGGCGTGCTCCGTGCGGACCCGTGGTCGGGCGTGCACTGGGGCAACGGGATCCCGCCCGAGCGCTCGGCCGAGGCGTACGCGGCGGTGCAGGAGTACGTGGTGGCGCACAGCGACGGCGGTGTCCCGACCCTGTTCGTCGAGGAGGTCCCGCACGGACTGCAGGCGCTCGGTGCCACCACCCTCCCCGTGAACCTCGCGCTCGGAGCCGCGATGGACGCCGACCTCGTCGAGGAACTCGCCGCAGCGGTCGCCGCCGAGGTCCGCGCCCGCGGCACCCACGTCGCGTTGGTGTCCGGCCTCGACGTCCTCCGCGACGCCCGCTGGGGCCGCGCCGAGGAGTGCTGGTCGGAGGACGCCGCACTCGCCGCGATCATGGTGCGCGCCACGGTCCGCGGCATGCAGGGCGCCGGTGGCGGGCCGATCGACGACCGGCACGTCGCCGTCGTCGCGAAGCACCTCGCCGGTCAGGGAGCGGGGATCGGCGGTCGGAACGGCTCCGGAGCACCGATCGGCCGCCGGGAGCTCGCCGAGGTCCACCTGCCGCCCGCGTTCGCCGCTGCCGAGGAGCACGTCGCCGGGTTCATGGCCGCCTACAACGACGTCGACGGGGTCCCCTGCTGCGGCAACCGCGACCTGCTCACCACCACCATCCGCGACGGGTGGGGGTGGGACGGCATCGTCATGGCGGACGGCACCGCGATCGACCGGCTCCGTGACACGACGCCGGACCCGGCGACCGCAGCCGCGGTGGCGCTCCGGGCCGGCGTCGACCTGAGCCTGTGGGACGACGCGTACACGCACCTCGACGAGGCGCTCGAGCGCGGGCTCGTCGCGCTCGCCGACCTCGACCGCGCCGTCGACCGCGTGCTGGCGCTCAAGGAACGGGTCGGACTGCTCGGCGCGCACCCGGTCCCCGTCTCCCACGACTCCGCCCGCGAGCGCGCGACGGCGACCCTCGCCGAGCATGCGGCCCGCAGGTCCGTCGTCGCCGTCGACACCGGCGTGCTCCCGCTCGCGTCGGACGTGACCGTCGCGCTGCTCGGTCCGAACGCCGACGACGTCGACGCGCTGCTGGGCGACTACTCGCCACCGCGACGGCCGGTCGACCCCGGCACGTCCACGGTCCGCTCCGCCCTGGAGGCACGGCTCGGCCCCGGCAGGGTCCGCCACACCGCAGGCAGTCGGCTCCGACACCCCCTGCCGGACGCCGCGGACGCGGTCGCGGCAGCACTCGCGGGCGTGGACGCCGTCGTCGTCGTGCTCGGCGGGTCGAGCCGACGCACCTACGACGACGGGTTCGAGGACAACGGCGCCGTGAGCGGGCCCGACCCGGACACCACGAACGGCGAGGGGGTCGATCTCGCCTCGGTGGCCGTCCCGGACCCGCAACTCGCGCTGTTGCGTCGAGCGCGGGACGCCGGACGGCCCGTCGTCGCGGTCGTGGTGGACGGTCGTCCCCGGGTCCTCACCGAGGTCCGGGCGCTCGCGGACGCCGTCCTGGTGGTGCCGTTCCCCGGGCCGACCGGCGGCACGGCGATCGTCGACGTGCTCTTCGGGGCGGCGGCGGAGGGACGACTCCCGGCGACGTGGCCCGGCGCCGACGGCGTGCAGCCGGCCGCCCACGACGAGCGGCTCGAGACCGCCCGCGGCTACGTCGACGTCGCCGCACCGAACGCCGTGACCGGCCTGCCGGGGCCGGGGCGGGCAGTGGAGGTGGGACTCGGCGCGGTGACGCACGTGATCACGGTGTCGCGCCTCCAGGCCGGAGACCGGGTGACCGTCCCGGTGACCGTCACGAACACGTCGGACGTGCCGAGACGGGTGTCGGTGCCGCTCTGGGGGCGGCGCCGCGAGCCCGGTGTCCGGCCGCGACGGCGGGTCGTGCTCGCCCTGGTGACGCTCGACGTGCCGGCCGGCCGCGCGGTCACGGCCGGGTTCCCGCTCGGGCGCGCCGCCCTCGGGACGTGGGGCGACGACCTCCGTCCGACGGTGCGCCCCCTCGAGGTGGACTGCTGGACGGACGACGTGCTCGACCCGCCGCCGGACGCGGTGCGTCTTCGCGTCACCGACGAGGACGGGGCCGTAGCGTGGGTGGGATGACGACGACGCTCGACGACGAGATCGCCCGCACCGTGCGCGCTGCGGCAGACCGTGTCCGCACCGTGCTGGGGACGGAGATCGGTGACCGTGTCGAACGCGCGCTCCGCCGGACCCTCACCGACACGATCACCGTGGACGACGACGGCGCGTTCGTCATCACCGGTGACATCCCGGCGATGTGGCTGCGCGACTCGACGACGCAGATGACCCCGTACCTGCGACTCGTGGGGGAGTCCCCGGCGCTCGCCGACGTGCTGTGGGCGGTGGTCGCACGGCAGTTCCGGCTCATCGAGCACGACCCGTACGCGAACTCGTTCAACCGCGAACCGAACGGTGCGCACTACGACGACCACGACCTGAACGCCGACCCGCTCGTCTGGGAGCAGAAGTACGAGGTCGACAGCCTGGCCTACCCGGTGACCTTCGCGCACGCGCTCTGGCGTGCCACCGGGTCGACCGCCGTGCTCGACGACCGGGCCCGGCGGGTGTTCCGGACGATCGTCGACCAGTGGACGACGGAGCAGGACCACGACCGCTCGCCGTACCGCTTCGTGCGACCCGGGGCGATCGCGACCGAGACCCTCGCGCGGGACGGCCGCGGCACCCCGGTGGCCGTCACGGGGATGACCTGGAGCGGCTTCCGACCGTCCGACGACGCGTGCACGTACGGGTACAACGTCCCGGCGAACCTGTTCGCGGCGCAGGCACTGCTCGCGATCGCGGCGATCGCGCGGTCGGTGTGGGACGACGACGGACTCGCTGCCGACGCGGACGCGCTCCGGACGGCGATCCTTGACGGGGTCGCCCGGCACGGGATCGTCCCGGGACCGGACGGCGCTCCCGTGTACGCGTACGAGGTGGACGGTCTCGGCGGGGTTCTGCTGATGGACGACGCGAACACCCCGTCGCTGCTGTCCCTGCCGCTCGACGCCCCTGACGTCGTGGATCGCTCGGTGTGGGAGGCGACCCGGTCGTTCGTGACCTCGCCGGCCAACCCGTACTGGTACTCCGGCTCGGTCGCGTCCGGGATCGGGAGCCCGCACACGCTGCCGCGACGGGTGTGGCCGATCGCGCTCGCGGTCGAGGGGCTCGTCTCGACGTCGTCCGCACGGCGCCGCGAGTTGCTCGACCTGCTCGTGGCGACCGACGCCGGGACCGGGGACATGCACGAGTCGTTCGACGTCGACGACCCGACGCAGTTCTCCCGGCCGTGGTTCTCGTGGGCGGACGCGATGTTCTGCGAGCTGGCGCTGGCTACCGACTAGCCTTCGGCGGCCTGTTCCAGGGCCGTCTGGAAGCGTTCGTCGATCTCGATCCGCATCGCGCCGGTGTCCTCGTCGAAGCCGGACACCGCGCTGACCTGCCCGTTCCGCGAGAAGAACAGCAGCGGACTGAGCTGCCCGCCCGGCAGCGCCCGGTCCGTGCTGGTGAGGACCTGCAGCAGCATCCCCGCGAGCGTCTGCACCGCCTGGATGCTGTCCGCGTCGCGGATCGGCGCCGCGAGCAGCAGGTGCCGGTGCGGGATCGCGAACACGGTGCCGAACGGGGCGGCACCGAACAACGCGGGCAGGTTCACCGCCTTCGACGCCACGAACAGCGACTCACCCTCGACCACGAACACCCCGGGAGCGATCTCGGCGTGCCCGTCCACCGGTTCGTCGTCGGTGTTGAGCTGGCCGATGGCGAAGAGCTCGTCGATGCCGAGCGCGAGCCTCGGGAGGGACGACGCCGAGAGGGTGCTCACCATCGTCGGGTAGTCGACGCACAGGCCGAGGACGAGCCCGGGGGCGAAGGGCCGCGCGTACGACAGGTCGGCGGGGTCCGACGGGGTCCCGCTGTGCTCCGACAGGATCCGCGTCCGGATCCGGGTGCGGAGTTCGTCGGCGTCAAGTTCCTCCGGCGCGGGTTCGCTGTACGCCTGGATCATCCGGTCGAAGTGGTCGGCCACCAGGTCGGCCTGCACGGCCGGGGGCTCGCCGTGCACCTGCGACGCCAGGTTCTCGAGCAGGAAGACCCGCCCGTCGGTGCCCACCAGGCGAGCGTGCTCACCGGGCAGGACCTCGACGGTGGTCTCCATGCCGCGCTCGGCGAGGGCCTGTTGTGCGAGGACGACCAGCGTCGGAGCCGAACCCTCGGGCTTCTTCCGTCCGAACCATCCCATGCGCGCGGCGGTGTCAGGCGCCGAGGGCGGCGTCCACGATCTCCTTGGCCTCGCGCTGCACCTGTTCGAGGTGCTCCTGCCCGACGAAGCTCTCGGCGTAGATCTTGTAGACGTCCTCGGTGCCGGACGGCCGGGCCGCGAACCACGCCTTGTCGGTCACGACCTTCACGCCGCCGACCGCCGCGTCGTTGCCCGGGGCCTTCGACAGCTTCGCGGTGATCGGGTCGCCCGCGAGGGTCTCCGCGGTGATGGCGTCGCCGTCGAGCTTCGACAGGCGTGCCTTCTGGTCCTTGCTGGCCGCCGCGTCGACACGCTGGTACACGGGGTCGCCGAAGCGCTCGGTCAGCTCGTCGTACAGCTGCGACGGGGTCTTGCCCGTGACGGCGATGATCTCCGACGCGAGGAGCGCCAGGATGATGCCGTCCTTGTCGGTCGTCCACGCCGTGCCGTCCTTGCGGAGGAACGACGCCCCCGCGGACTCCTCGCCGCCGAACGCCACCGAGCCGTCGATCAGTCCGGGGACGAACCACTTGAAGCCGACCGGGACCTCCCACAGGCGCCGGCCGAGCGACTCCGCGACCTTGTCGATGATGCTCGACGACACCAGGGTCTTGCCGATGGCGGCGTCCTCGCGCCAGGCCGGACGGTGCGCGTAGAGGTACTCGATCGCCACGGCGAGGTAGTGGTTCGGGTTCATCAGGCCGCCGTCGGGCGTGACGATGCCGTGTCGGTCGGAGTCCGCGTCGTTGCCGGTCAGGACGTCGAACTCGTCCTTCCGTGCCACGACGGACGCCATCGCGCTCGCGCTCGACGGGTCCATCCGGATCTTGCCGTCCCAGTCGAGCGTCATGAACGACCACGTCGGGTCGACGTCCGGGTTCACCACGGTCAGGTCGAGGCCGTAGTGGTCGCGGATGCGGTTCCAGTACGGCAGCGATGCGCCACCGAGCGGGTCCGCGCCGATCGTCACGCCCGCACGCTTGATCGCGTCGATGTCGATGATGTTCTCGAGGTCGGCGACGTAGTTCCCGAGGAAGTCGTACCGGTCCGGCGAGGCCTGCTCGGTGCGCTGCACCTCGGCGTTCCCGCCCGCGATGATCGCGTTCGCGCGGTCGGCGATCCAGCTCGTCGCGTCGCTGTCGGCCGGGCCGCCGTGCGGCGGGTTGTACTTGAAGCCGCCGTCGCGGGGCGGGTTGTGGCTCGGCGTGATCACGATGCCGTCCGCCGTGTCGCTGTGGCCGGCCTTGTTGTAGGCGATGATCGCGTGGCTCAGCGCCGGCGTCGGCACGTACCCGTTCTCGCTGTCGGCCAGCACGTGCACGCCGTTCGCGGCCAGGACCTCGAGCGCCGTCCGCTCCGCCGGACCAGACAGGGCGTGGGTGTCGCGCCCGATGAACAGCGGGCCGTCGGTGCCCTGCGAGTTGCGGTACTCGACGATCGCCTGCGTGATCGCGGCGATGTGGGTGTCGTTGAACGCGGAGTCCAGGGACGAGCCACGGTGGCCCGAGGTGCCGAACACGACCTTCTGCTCGGGGACCGAGACGTCCGGCACGCGCTCGTGGTACGCGGCGATGAGGGCGTCGAGGTCGACGAGGTCGTCTGCAGTGGCGGGGGTGCCGGCGCGGTCGTTCATGGGTCCATCCTGGCATCGCGGGGCTCGGGGCGCTCAGGGTCGCGTCGGGGTGCGCGTGCGGGGCGGCGGTGCGGGTGTGGGCGCGGGGTGCGGGGTGCGCGCTTGTGCGCACGCTGACGACATCTGCGCGCGGTGGACCGTGCGCACTCGTCGTCGCGGTGTGCAGTCGCCAGCGGGACCGCGGTATCCGGCATGTCACCGGCCGGGGCTAGGGTGGAGTGCATGGGGGACGTGATCCGCGCCGACGCAGCGCTGCTCGCCGAGGTGCAGGCCGGCGACGGGGCGACGCTGCACACGGTGAGCGGCGCGGTCGTGTCCTGGGCGGCGCTGCACCTGCTGGCAGCGCACGGGTTCCGCTGGGCGCCGGAGGACCCGAGCACCGTGGAGCCTGGACCGACAGGCTTGCGGTTGCACGTCGACCTGACGATCGAGCACGCCGCACACGCAGGACTGGTGCTCGCCGCGACGCCCGCGCGGTTCATCGAGCGTTCGTTCGGGACGGAGCTCGCGTTCAGTCTCGCCGAGGGCTCGTCCGCACTCGCGCCGGCCCGCCTGACGGCGATGGCCGAGCGCCGATCCCCTCGTAACGCCTCCTTCGTCGTGACCGGCACGGGATCGCGCGCAGTCGGCGGGGTGCTCACCGTCCAGCGTGGCCCTCGGTCCGTCGTCGAGACGCTCCGGTGCATGGTCGCGTTGCCGGAGCCGACCGACGATCTCCGCGCGGTCCGAGACGGCCTGGAGGCGGGCCTCCAGTCCGTCATGCTCGGTCGCCACCCGCAGTCGGCACAGTTCTCGACCAGTCGTGGGCGCGTCGACGGCGTCGTCGACACGGCGATCGCGGGGCCGCCGGCCCCGCTCGGTCTGTTCTCCGGAGCGCGCGAGACGCGCACTCGTGGCTTGGCGGACGCGGCCGAGGCCCTCGGTGGCCACACGATCGGCGTCAGTCCGTCTCCGGGAGTCGTCTTCTGGTTCGACGGCACGGAACGGGATCGTTGGTCCGACGCCGCGGCGCTGGCCAGCGGGCTGCGGGATCTGCAAGCGGATGCCGTGCATCCCGAGGACTTGCGAGAGCGTGGCGGGCTCCGCCACGATGGCACCCGTACGGGGGGACAGTGATGAGTGCAGCGGGCTGGCGGATCGATCCGGCGGGGGTCGAATCCGTGATGAACGACGTGAGCGCTTCGGTGAACGGCACCGCGAGCGCACTGCAGTCGGTGCAGGGCGGTGTGGCCGAGGTCGCGGGCGGAGCGGGCGACATCGTGAACGAGGCACTGGGCGCGTTCCTGACGAAGACGCAGGACGACGTCGACCAGGTCACGTACCGGCTGATCGGCGGGGTCCAGGGCGTGACGAACGCCGTCGACGCCTACCGCGCTGGGGACCTCGAGATGGCAGCGAACGCGCAGCGCGCCGGGCTGTCGGCGCACGAGAGTCACGACGTGTCGTTCTTCATCCGAGCGGCGGAGGCGCGACGGTGAGCGGCGTCGGGTACGGCGACCACGGATTGGTCGATCCGGACGGCATCCCCGGTGCGGACCTCGACTTGGCGGTCGTGTCCTCCGGCGCCGGCACGATCAAGTCCGGCGGCCAGTCGATGAAGACCGTCGCCGACGACCTGCCGGCGAAGTGGCAGCGGCTGTCCGGCGTGTACGAGTCACCGGAGTCCGAGCAGGTGTTCGCCCTGATGGACCCCGTGACCGATGACGTCCACACGATCGGAACCGTCGCGCGGAAGGTCGCTTCGGCGCTCGAGACCTACGCGTCGGCCGCGGCCGATCCGAAGCGCAAGCTCGACGAGCTGCGGGTGGAGGCTGCTGCGTTCGTCGCGAAGGTCGAGCACGGCGTCCCACGGTTCGAGTCCGCCTTCACACCGAAAGCCGAAGCGCCGGTGTCCGGATCCTGGAACGCGTACCAGCCGGAGAAGCCCAAACCGCAGTCGAAGACGGTGCCGTGGTACGAGGACGTCGGCACCCGGTACGAGAACGACCAGCTGATCCAGCGGATCAACGAACAGGTCGCGTTGTTGCAGGCGGCGCAGGCGGAGTGCGCCCTCGCGATCAAGAAGGCTGCGGGCGCGTCCGTCAAGAAGGCTTTCAAGGCGCCTTCCGAAAGCGACCTCAATGCCCGGGGCGTCGACCTGCCCTGGTCGCGCGTGGGGACAGCCGAGGGAAAGACGTGGGCCGAGCAGTTCGAAGACGGCTTCAAGGACGATCTGCTGAAGACCCTGAGCGGCCTCCTGCACTTGGGTGGCTGGGACAACAGCGGCGATTGGAGCTGGGGCAACCTCGGGTCGGCGTGGAAGGGCGCCGCCGACGGCGCTGTCGCGTTCAGCCTGCTCGTGGACCCGATGGCATGGCTCGACGCGGCGGTGAACCCGAAAGGCCAGGCAGGGCAGACACTCGGTGCGATGGGTGACGCGGCGCAGGACTGGTGGAAGGACGCACGCGAGCACCCGGGCATCGCGGCCGGAGCGGCGGCATCGGCGGTGGGGACGAGTTTCCTCGGGCCCGAAGGTTGGGCAGGGCGTGCGGGTCGGGCCGAGAAGATCCTCGGCGATCTGGATCGAATCGGACAGCGCGCACTTCGATCCGATGTCGAGCATTGGCTCAGGTCAGGTGCGTCCGATTCCGATGTCGACGCTATGGACGATCTCATCCAACGGGTCCTTCGTGAAGACCAGGGCGCGGCGGGGGCTGGGAGTGCCTTCGATCGGATGTTCAATGTGGAGGTCGGGGCGTACAAAGCGGCGCACCCGGAGTCCGGTCTTCTCGGCCCGAGATTCGATCCGGACTCATTCGCCAGGACGGGCGGCGTGCAGGGAGTCGATGCAGCCGGTGGGCATGTCGCATCGCGACATATCGTCAACCCGCAAACTGGAGAACATTTTACGCCCGAGGAGATACGAAATTCGCCGAAGCCCAACCACACCGTGTTCTCTGGGGGTGTGGAGCAGGTGAATTCACTCGTCGGCGACTACCTTGAAAAGAATCGTGCAGAAATTCAGAGCTGGCTGAATCGCGGAGCTCCAGTCTTTGATCGGACCATGCGCTTTGATGATCCAATTGGATATGGTGAAGTCAATGGGATTTGGAATCCCGAGATTCGCGCGCTCCGCGTGGTGGTCGTTCGCATTCCAGACGACTCGGCTGGCTTCCGTATCGTCAGTGCCTATCCGGATGGAACGGTAAAATAATGGACAGTCAGACCCTAGCTCGTAGGGCTCCGCGAATGGCCAACGTCATCGGGGGCCTTTTCTACCAAGGTTGGTACGAGGATCGTTCGGCGGACGAGACGTTGGAACTGGCCTTCGCATACCGCCCGCTGGCGGAGCGAGAAGCGATCGTGCGCGAAATCGATGGACTCCTTGCGGCGCTTCCGACGACGGAGGACGTCGAGGGATTTTTCCTCTCCTTCAATGTTGACATCGACTTCCGACGCGATTTTGGTGGAGATGTTCGCGCCTGGCTTGAAGCTGCCCGCGGGGTCGTGCGGGGGTCGCCTCCTGATTGAAGAGAACTCATGGCGCACCCTTACGGCGTCGAACGAAAGCATGACCGCGGAGTTCCGAGTGGTTCAGAGCGCAGGTCCTGCTCCAGGCGACGAAGGTACCGCCCTGGTACGAGGTGTACAGGAGCTACACCTTGGCAACCCCGAGAACGAGTGGATGACACTGGATTATCAAGCTGAGCTGCGCGAGTACCCGCTTGTCCGAAACCTCCTCGGCGCGGTCTTCAACCAGGACTGGCGGGAAGACTACGACCGTGTCGAGGAAGTCTACGAAGACATCCTCGATGACGAGCCGCTCGTCGCGCGCCTGGCGCGAGCAGAGCAGATCGAGGCGTTCGTCGCGACTCGTTCGGAGGATGAGGTCGATGACGTCATCCGCGCGAGTCAAACCGGCATCCGCCCGCACTCAGACCTTGGTGTGAGCGGCCGAGAGTGGCTGCTCACCGTCGCGCGGAGACTGCGGGGATAGTCATGCCTAACGTTCTCCGATCGCACCGTCGTCAGAAGGTCGACGCGGTCTGATGATGCATAGCCTCCGGACCGGCGAGTCCTACTTCCCGAGCGTCGAGCGAGCAAATGAGGTGGTGGCGTACGCGCTCGACGTGTGGCTGAGAACGGTGGCCGAGCGAGTTGAACGGCGGCTCAGTGACTTCGACCCGGGAGCCCCGCGGTGACCGATGATGATCTGCGGTCAGGGGCCGTCCGCACCGGGTCGGCGTGGTTCGCCGTCGATGAGCGGCCGATCGCCGCAGATCGAGAAGAAGTGAATCACTTGGACGCGTCCCCCGAGTACCCCGGCTTTGATGCGCTCATGGGTGGCGCCTTCAACCAGGATTGGAAGGACGAGTGGTCTTCGGTTGACGAGGTCCTGTCCGAAGCCCTCGACGGTTTCCCTGCGACCAGGAGAGCGCTCTTGCCCGAGTTGCTCCAGATGCGGGAAACGTGCTCGGAGGCTGACGTGGTGGAATTGTTGGAGTCGATGAGTAGTGGCTTCCGGCCGGAGGTCGATGCGCAGGTGAGCGCTCTCGGTTGGGTCGACCGTCTCGTCCAACGCATCAACGCGCTCGACGCTGCCGATGTGTAAGCAGCCGGGCGAACGTCGAGACGCCGAGCGCTGATGGATTCAACGGCAGACTCTGCACTGTTCCAGCGCGCGTGTCCTTGCAGTGGAGCACGTGGGTGTCGATGGTGCAGGCCAAAGGAGTGCGGCCGAACAAAGGAGGCGATGGCGGAATGACGTCAGCACAGCTCATGGCAGCGGCCGACCAGCTCGGCCCGGTCGCGTTGGACGCAGCGTCCATCACGGATGAACACGGGTTCGCGGACGGCAACCTCCTGTCGGATTGGGCGAGAAGAGCGGTACCTGCTCCGCCTCGAGTTGTTTGTCAGCGAGCACTCTTCGCTCTCGCTGTTCCGAACCTTTGGAGTGCACTGTTGCGGGCCGGGGAGCATGTCTGGCTGCGCTATCGAGACACCACGGCGAACCCGGTGGTTCATCGGAGCTTCCCCGCGGAGCTCAACCCTTCATCCGAGTTCGAGGGCGTCGTTGCCGTCGTGGAAGGAAAGGAAGTTGCTGAGGCCTTGATCCGGCAGGTCGAGGCACTCTTGCCTCCCGCCGAGGATGTCCTCGGGGTGGAAGCGCTGCAGGGCGACCGATCCGGGGTCGCCGTGCGCTTGCGCCGTGAGGATGATCGTTTCGAGTCTCGTTCCCGGCAAGAGGTCCTGGCGTGGGCGCTCGGACTCGATGATCCCGTCACGGAGTCCGTCGAACCAGACGCCGTGACGATTGCCTGTTTCGGCGACCACGATCAGGTGGTCCGGGCGCTCGTGACTGCTGACTCCTGGCAGCGGCGTGCGGCGGTGCGGAGTGAATTGTTCGCCCACCTCGACGAAGTCGCGCTGGAACACGCGCCAGCGGCTCCGACGTGGGATGCGTTCACGGACGCGCTCGACAACG
The DNA here is from genome assembly GCF_007673235.1 of Curtobacterium pusillum. Taxonomy (GTDB): domain Bacteria; phylum Actinomycetota; class Actinomycetes; order Actinomycetales; family Microbacteriaceae; genus Curtobacterium; species Curtobacterium pusillum_C. Next base: position 189,662 of record NZ_VDZH01000005.1, on the reverse strand, counting down.
CGGGAATCGTCTGGGAGGGCGACGATCGACAGGAGGATCCGTGCGGAGATCGAGCGACCATCGACCGCATCGATCTCGGCGAGGGGGTCGCCCATCGGTTTCTCATGTGGGAGTTTCCCTACAACGACGAACCGTCGGGATGGCTCGGGGACTGCGCACCGTCCACGCAGGCTCGATTCCTGCGCGCACTCGAGTGGGCGCAGCGTCATCCCGACAAGTGGTCGCCGCACCTCATCCAGCATCCGATGGCGAAGCGCCAGCCATGGGGGCCACAAGTCGACTGGTGAGCACGGAGCGAGCGGCCGCCCACACCGGGTCGAAAGGGGGGACGACCCGGGTCGGACGACCGCTCGCGGTCTGGGGGAGTACGTCAGGCGGTACGGAACGATCCCGTCGCCGTGCGCAGCGACCCGGTCGCCGTGCGCGTCGAGGACGTCGCCGTGCCGGGCCGACGGAACTGCGTGTCGACGAACCGACCGAGCGCACGCCCGATGCCGGTTCCGGTGTAGCTGCCGACCGGTCGCCATGCCGCGTCGACCGCGTAGCCACCGATCTCGTCGCGTGCTTCGAGGCCGGTCACGTAGGCGCCGCCCAGGGGGTTCTGACGGTTCTGCATGGGTGCTCCTCGTCGTCGTGCCGAGGGTCGTCGGTCACCGGGCCGGCGACCACGACTCCGTCGGCCTGATGACGTTGAGCCTACCGTGTTCTTTTGCATGATGCAAAGAAAGGAAACCTCAGGCGACGAGCTCGCAGAACGTCCGGCCGCTCGCGGTCCAGCTCTGTCGGGCGACGAGGCCCACCGACTCGGCGTGGTCGAGCAGTGCGTCGACACCGACCTCGGCCCAGGGGAACCCCTCGCTCTGGTGGCCGTCGGCGTCCACGACGCGGGCGGTGTAGACCCGGTCGGCGCTCCGGTCGACGTGGGTCTCGACGACGATGCGTCCACCGACCCGGACGATCTCGGCGCAGCGGGCGAGCAGTGCTGCGGGGTCGCCGCCGATGCCGATGTTCCCGTCGATGACGAGCGCGGTGTCCCAGTGGCCCTCGTCGGGGACCTCGTCGAAGACGGACCCCTGCAGTGCCGTGCCACCGGAGCGCTGCGCGATCGCGACGGCATCGGCGGAGACGTCCACGCCGAGCGCCGGGATCCCGAGGGTCCGTGCGGCGACGAGCATCCGGCCCGGACCGCAACCGATGTCGATCACGGGACCGTCGACGCCGTCGAGCAGCGATCGGTCGACCCGGTCGGCGGCGGCGCTCCACCGTCCGACGTCGAGCGTCACGGCGGAACCCGGGCGCGAGGTGTCGGTGAGTCGGATCCGGCCGTCGGTGCGGAGGGCTCGGGCGTACGGCTCGCCGCCACCGGCGCCGAAGGACACGGGGGCTTCCATGGTCATGAGCGAGTCCCTCCGGTTGTGGTGAACGAAGACCGGGCGAACGAAGACGGAGCGGACGACGACCCGGCCGAGGACTCCTCCGCCTGCAGCGCCCGCGCGAACCGGGAGTCCGGCACGAGTTCGGCGACGCGCTCGGCATCGGGCACGGTGTCGACGTCGAGCAGGGTTTCGAGCGTGCCCACGTCGAGCCCGGCGTCCGTCAGTCGAGCGAACTGGACCGCACCCGTGTCGTCCTGCGACATCGGCACGCCGCGCAGCAGGTCCCCGGTCGGCTCGCGCAGGTACAGCGACCAGAAGCCCCCGTCCTCAGCGGGTCCGAACCAGGCGTCCCGCTCGGGGTCGTCGAACAGCGGGGCGAGCGCCTCGGCGGAGACCTGGGGCGTGTCCATGCCGACGAGCAGCAGGGGGCCGTCGATCGCGTCGAAGAGGAACCCGAGCCGCTCGTCGAGGCCACCACCGGGCTGGAGCAGCACGTCGAAGTCGTCGGCGCCGTCAGGGAGGACGTCGCCGTCGAAGAACAGCACGCGGCGGGCGGCGGGGAGTGCAGCAACGGTGGCGAGCGTGTCCGCGAGGCTGGCGGCAGCGACCCGCGCCGCCCCCGACGGGGTGAGTGCCGGCGTGAGCCGGGTCTTCACCTTGCCCGGCAGGCACTCCTTGGCGACCACGGCCACGGTGATGTCGATCACGACCGGACCCCCTCGGTCGCGGCCGATCCGACCGGACCGGCCGTCTCGACCGGATCAGCTGTCTCGACCGGACCGGCCGCCTGGCGGACGGGAGCCGGTGCGCCCATGGTGCGTCGTGCCTCCAGGCGGTACCGACGCAGGAGACGTGACATGTCCTTGACAGCGTTGACCGTGCCGCGGAGCGTGCCCGTGACCTTGCTGTCGCCGATGCGCTGCGCGTACCCGATGTCGGACTCGTCGACGCGCCAGCCCGCCGCGTGCGCGGCCAGGACCATCTCGAGCGGGTACCCGCTGCGACGGTCGCGGAGGTCGAGTGCGACGAGGTCCTCGCGACGCATGACGCGCATCGGACCGAGGTCGCGGAGGCGGTAGCCGGTCGCGCGGTGCATGAGCACGGCGAGGACACGGTTCGCGAAGCGTGCGTGTGGCGCCCAGGCGCCGGGGGTGGTCGGAACGCGTCGGCCGAGCGCGAGGTCGGTGTGCCCGGTCGCGACGCGTGCGACGAGCGGGACGAGTTCGGCGGGGTCCATCGAGGCGTCGGCGTCGCAGAACGCGACGTACTCGGCCGTCGCAGCGGCGACGCCAGCGGCACATGCCGAGCCGAAGCCCTTGACGGGTTCGGTGACCACCGTCGCGCCGTGTGCGCGGGCGACGTCGGCTGAACCGTCGGTGGAGCCGTTGTCGACGACGATCGCGCGGTAGCCGCGGGGGAGTCTGCCCAGGACCTCGGGGAGGGCGTCCGCCTCGTCGAGACAGGGCAGGATCACGTCGACGTTCATGGCATCCATTCGGTGCCGGGCGCCGGATCGACTGGTCGCGGCGCCCTCCGCGTGTGTCGCCGCGTCGGTGCGGTCGGTCTCGTCGGCCGGCTGTCGATCCATGCCTACGACACAACACGTAACAGTCCGGCGGGGTACAGGTTCGGTGTCCCCCGCTGGACGTTCCGCGCACTCTCGGTCTGCTGCGACCCGCGAACGGGGGACAGGCGCGTCGGTCAGTGCGGGGACGCGACGTGACCGCCTGGAGGCGCGGTGCCGGTCTGCGGGACCGGCAACGCGCCTCCAGGCGGTTGCGACCAGCGCGGCAGTCCGCCCACCGGGTCCGCTACAGCACGGCGGCGCGCAGCGGCGCGGTCGCGAACTCGCGCATGCCGCGCTCGAAGTCGACCTCGGCTCGCCAGCCGAGCTCGGACGCGATCCGGTCCGACGAGGCCGTGACGTGCCGGACGTCGCCCAGTCGGTACTCGCCCGTCACGACCGGCTGCGGGCCATCGGGTCCGGCGATCGCGGCGGCCATCTCGCCGATGGTGTGCACGACGCCGGAGCCGACGTTGTACGCGCGGAAGGACTCGGACGGCTGCTCGGCGGTCGCGGCGATGGACGCAGCGTTCGCTCCGGCGACGTCCGCGACGTGCACGAAGTCGCGGCGCTGCCGGCCGTCCTCGAACACGCGAGGGGCCTCGCCGCGGGCCAGCGCCGAGCGGAACAGGGACGCGACACCGGCGTAGGGGGTGTTCGCCGGCATCCCCGGACCGTAGACGTTGTGGTAGCGGAGAGCGATCGCGCGACCGCCGGTGGCGCGGGCCCACGACGACGCGAGGTGTTCCTGCGCGACCTTCGTCTGCGCGTACACGTTGCGCGGGTCGAGGGCGGCGGACTCGTCGATCAGGCCCGGTAGGAGCGGCTGGCCGTCCTCGCCGATCGGGTCGAAGCGTCCGGCGTCGAGGTCTTCGCGGCGACGTGCCGGCGGTCGGACGGGGGTGCCCGACGCCGTCGTGTACGCGCCCTCGCCGTAGACGACCATCGAGCTCGCGACCACTAGACGGCCGATGCCGTGGCGGTCCATGCCGGCGAGCACGTGCGCGGTGCCGGCGTCGTTCGAGGACACGTAGTCCGGGGCGTCCTGGAAGTCGACACCGAGGCCGACCTTGGCGGCCTGGTGGCAGACGACGTCGACCCCGTCGAGGGCGGCGTCGAGGGCGACCCGGTCCCGGACGTCGCCGTGCACGAACTCGATGCCCTGCTGCTGGTGCGCGGTGACGATCTCGGCGGGGTCGCCGTGCACGTCGTCGCGGAGGGAGTCGAGCACCCGGACGTCGTACCCGTCGGCACGGGCGCGACGGACGATCGCGGAACCGATGAACCCTGCGCCGCCGGTGACGAGCAGGCGGGTCACGCGTTGGCTCCCGGGGTCGCCAGCGCGCTCGCGCTGGCCTCGGCCGGGACGAGCTCGCGCGGCCTGTAGTCGTCCGGGATCGCGCCGACGATCGAGCCGATCGCGCGGACGATGACCTCGTTCGCTCGGGCCAGGCGCTCCATCACGAGCGCGTGCGTGACCGGGGCCTCGCCGGCTGCCGCTGCCTCGTCCTCGGTCGGGGCCAGGCCGGCGTCCGCATCGGTCACGAACGACAGGTTCACCGTGCCGATGCCGAGCTCCGCGGCGAGCGGGACCTCGGGCGTCATCGTCATGTTGATCGTGTGGCCTCCGGCCTCGCGCATCCACACGGACTCCGCACGGGTCGAGAACCGCGGCCCCTGGATCACCACGCAGGTACCAGTCGGGCGGAACGGCACGTCGAGCTGCGCGAGCGCGTCGACCGCGACACGACGGAGCACCGGGTCGAACGGGTCGGCGAACGACAGGTGCTGGACGGCGTCCTCGAAGAAGGTGTCCGCGCGGCCCCAGGTCCGGTCGATGAGCTGGTCGGTCACCACGAAGGTCCCCGGTGCGTAGTCGGGGTGCAGGCCGCCGACGGCGCTCGACGACACCACGGCGCGGACGCCGAGCGAGCGCAGGGCCCACAGGTTCGCCCGGTGGTTGATGCGGTGCGGGGCGACGGAGTGCGCGCGGCCGTGACGGGTGAGGAACGCGACGCGCTTGCCCGCCATCGTGCCGATGCTGATGGGACTCGACGTGGGGCCGAACGGGGTGTCGACGTCGATCTCGTCCGCGGTGCCGGCCTCGAACAGCTCGTAGAGGCCCGAGCCCCCGATCACCCCGATGCGCGTCTCGTCCACAGCTCCGGTCGTGGTCACGTCGTTCTCCACAGGTCCTCCGAATGGTCCTCGGCGCGTTCTGCGCGCTCGTTACGCTACTGAAACCGCCCCCGGACGAACCGGGAGCGGGCACTTCTCACCTGTTCGGAGGCACACGTGCGAACGATCGGTCAGCACCGCGACGAGATCGCGGCCCTCGTCGCACCGGTCCTGTCCGGCAGACGGCGTTCCGGCCTGGAGGCACGGGAGATCGACGACCTGGCGACCAGCGCCGGCGCCGGACGGGGTCGCCGCGTGCTCGGACGGGCCGTCGTCGCACCGGTTCCCCTCCCGCCGTTCGACAACAGTCAGATGGACGGCTTCGCCGTCCGCGCCGCTGAGGCCGGACGCGCGCTCCGGGTGGTCGCCCCGATCCCGGCGGGGGCGATGCCGCCGGCGCTGGAGCTCGGTACCGCGGCGCCGATCATGACCGGAGCGCGCATCCCGCTCGGCGCCGACGCGGTGTTCCCGGTCGAGGCCACAGCGGTCGGAGCGTTCCCTGCGGCGTTGGCGCTCGACCAGGTCACCGTGCCCGACGACCTCGCAGCGGGGACCTTCGTCCGGGCGACCGGCACCGACCTGCCGAGCGGGGGCGAACTCGCTCCGGCCGGCGCTGCCGTGACCCCCGCGTTGCTCGGCACGCTCGCCGCCGCCGGGGTCACGACGGTCGACCTGGTCCGCCAGCTCCGCGTCCTCGTCGTGTCCACCGGGTCCGAACTCCAGGGTGCCGGTGACGCCACGATCGGCGACGCGAACGGCATCGCGCTGCGGGCGGCGCTCGCAGAGGTCGGGGCGGTCTCACGGTCCGTCCGGGTGCCGGACGACGACGCGACGTTCGTCGCCGCGCTCGACGAGGCCGTGGGGGACTGGGCCGACCTCGTGCTCACCACGGGTGGCATCAGTGCCGGGGCGTACGAGGTCGTGCGTCAGGCCCTCGAACCCCGCGGGCTCGCGGTGACACCGGTCGCGATGCAGCCCGGTGGCCCGCAGGCGTTCGGCACCGTGGAACTCGCCGGCCGTCCGATCCCGGTGGTGTCCTTCCCCGGCAACCCCGTGTCGGCGCTCGTGTCCTTCGAGGTGTTCCTGCGCCCGCCGCTGGCGGCCGACGCCGGGCTCCCCGACGACCGTGTGGCCGAGGTCCTGCCTGCAGCCGACACCGCGACTTCACCGGGGGGCAAGCACCAGGTCCGGCGCGGCCGGGTCGAGGACGGCCGTGTGCACTTCGTCGGCGGTCCCAGCTCGCACCTGCTCGCGCACTACGCCACCGCCACGCACCTCGTCCACGTCCCGATCGGCACCGCCACGGTGGAGCCCGGTGACCCGCTGACCGTCTGGAGCCTCCGTTGACCGAACCAGCACCCGCCCCCGATGCGCTCTCGCACGTCCGCGCCGACGGCAGTGCGCACATGGTGGACGTCTCCGAGAAGGACGTCACCGCCCGTTCGGCGACCGCGACGGCGACCCTCGTCACCCGGCCGGACGTCGTCGCCCGCATCCTCGACGGCTCGCTGCCGAAGGGCGAGGTGATCGGCACCGCGCGGATCGCGGCGATCATGGCGGTGAAGAAGACCTCCGACCTCATCCCGCTCTGCCACCCGCTGCCGATCGCGGGGGTCGAGGTCGACATCACCGGCGACGACGACCGCGTGGTCGTCGAGGTGTCGGTCCGCACGACCTCCCGCACGGGCGTCGAGATGGAGGCCCTGACCGGCGCGAGCGTCGCGGCGCTGACCGTGTACGACATGGTGAAGGCCGTCGACCGGACGGCCACGATCACGGACGTCCGGGTGCTCGAGAAGCACGGCGGTCGTTCCGGAGACTGGAGCAACCGATGACCTCGCAACCGACCAGGGGCCGTGCGGCCGTCGTCGTCGTGTCGACCCAGGCCGCCGCCGACCCCGCGCTCGACCGAACCGGGCCGGTCATCGCGGGCTGGCTCCGGGAACACGACTTCACCGTGGCGGAGCCGCTCATCGTGCCGGACGGCGGTCCGATCGCCGACACCGTCGCCGGCGAACTGATCGCCGATGCCCGCGTCGTGATCACCACGGGCGGCACCGGCGTCACCCCGACCGACCGCACACCCGAGGCCGTCGCACCGCTCATCGACCTCGACCTGCCCGGCATCACCGAGGAGATCCGTCGTCGCGGGCTCGCCGGCGCTGGTCCGACCGCGCTCCTCAGCCGCGGTGTGGCCGGGGTCGCGAGCGGCGGCGCACTCCTCGTCACGTTGCCCGGGTCGCGCGGCGGCGTCGCGGACGGGCTCGCCGTCCTCGACGGGCTGCTCGACCACGTGCTGGCGCAGGTGTCGGGCGAGGGGCACGCGCCGCGGAGCGCTTCGTGACGGGCGCAGCTGCGCACGACCGTGTCGTGGTCGCCGACGTCGTCGACCGGTCGATCTCCGCGAACGAGGTCTCGGCCGTCGTCGCCACCGACCAGGACGGCGCCGTCGTCACCTTCGCCGGGGTCGTCCGTGACCACGACGGCGGCAAGGGCGTCACCGCGCTCGAGTACGAACGGCACCCGAGCGCCGGTGCCGTCATCAGCGAGGTGGCCCGGACCATCGCCGACGCCCACCCCGAGGTCCGCATCGCGGTGCTGCACCGCGTGGGGGCGCTCGGTGTCGGGGACGTGGCGCTCGCCGCCGCGGTGTCGTCCCCGCACCGGGCCGAGGCCTTCGCTGCCTGCGGGGCCCTCATCGACCTGGTGAAGGAGCGGGTGCCGATCTGGAAGCGCCAGCAGTTCACCGACGGTTCCGACGAGTGGGTCGCCGCCCTCTGACGGATCCTCACGCCGTGTGGTTGGGTCGGAGGCGATGACCGACACCGCAGCAGCCGCCGAGTGGCGCTGGACGCAGGCCGCCGAGCAGGCGCACCGCATCCTCGAGAGCGATGTGCAACGCCGGGCTTCTGTCCCGCTTGCGTTGGGCGTGCTCGCGGCAGCAGAGCTCGTCCTCGTGGTCGTTGCGTTGTCGTTCGACCCGGAGGAAGTCGGGAGGTGGGTGACCGCGATGGTCGGCGCGGTCGTCGGCCTGGCGGTCGTCATCGTCGAGGTCATCCGAACCGTCGTCGACGGTGCGCGCCACCCCGAACGGCAGGCTGTCATCAAGGGTCTCCTCACGCGTGAGCAGTCCGCAGTCTCAAGAGCGATCCGCCGGCGCAGTCCCGTGCCAGACGACCGCCTCGACGTGGTCCGTGCCGCCGCGGTGCAGCAAGCACGAGGACGGACGCTCCCGGCCGCGTGCGCTCCGTTCCTGCTGTGGACCGCGCTCGCGGTCTCGGGTGCCGACCTGTGGCCGATGTACACAGCTGTCGCGGCGCTCTGGGGCGTCGCCGGCACCCACGCCTTTCGCGAGGTCTTGCTCGCGCGGCGGTACCTCGACTCGGAGTCCACCTGACCGCGCAGCAGACCGTTGCCGGATCGCAACCGCGGCACGCGTTCGGGGCGTAGCGCAGGTTCGTAGGCGATCCATAGACTCGCTGCTCATGAGCGTGCTGCTGTACGGGGCGTCGATCGTCCTGCTGGTCTTCGCCCTGATCGACATCATCACGAAGAGCGACGATCAGGTCCGGGGCCTGCCGAAGTTCGCGTGGATCCTGATCTGCATCTTCCTGCCCGTCGTCGGCAGCATCGTGTGGTTCGCCGTCGGGCACGACTGGAGCCAGGGCGACCGGAACCACGGCCGTTACATCGAGCCCAGGCGTCACGAGGACCAGTACGCGAGTCTCGGTCACGCCCGCGCGGCCCACGGTGACAAGCGCGTGACCGGCACGGAGCAGGAGCTCGCCGAGCTCGAGCGTGAGATCGAGTACTGGGAGGCCCAGGCGCGACTGCGCCGTGCCAAGGAGGCTGCCGGCGAAGGCGAGCCGACCCCTGGGAGCTGACCCGCGCCTCCAGGCCGGTGCTCGCCGCCCGTCTGCACGACGTGACCGGACTCGGAACGACAACGCCGGTGTCGCACGACAGCGGACTTGTCGTTCCGACTCGGTCCGCACCGCACCGCACCGCACCCCACCCCCGCACACGCACCACGCACCCCCGCGCGCCGCCTACCCTTGACGGGTGGCTCATCTCCTCGGCGCCGAGAACCTCCATCTCGAGTTCCCCACCAAGGTCGTCTTCGACAACGTCACCCTCGGCATCGACGAGGGGGACCGGATCGGCGTGGTCGGCCGCAACGGCGACGGCAAGTCGACGCTCCTCGCCCTGCTGTCCCAGCGCCTCGAACCGGACGGCGGCCGCGTCACGCACCGCCGCGGGCTGACGGTCGGGTACCTCGACCAGCGCGACATCCTGCCCGCGGGCGAGACCGTCGGCACCGTCGTCGTGGGCGACCTGGCCGAGCACGAGTGGGCCGGCGACCCGAAGATCCGCGACATCATCGGCGGCCTCGTGTCCGACATCCCGTGGGAGGCGTCGGTCGACGACCTGAGTGGTGGGCAGCGGCGCCGCGTCGCGCTCGCCCGGCTGCTGGTCGGCGACTGGGACGTCCTGTTCCTCGACGAGCCGACGAACCACCTCGACGTCGAGGGCATCCAGTGGCTCGCCGAGCACATCAACCGCCGGTGGTCGGCGAACCAGGGCGGCATGGTCGTCGTGACGCACGACCGGTGGTTCCTCGACGCGGTGTCGACCGACACGTGGGAGGTGCACGACGGCGTCGTCGACCCCTTCGAGGGCGGCTACGCGGCCTACATCCTGCAGCGCGTCGAGCGTGACCGGCAGGCCGCGGCGAGCGAGCAGCGCCGCCAGAACCTGGCCCGCAAGGAGCTCGCGTGGCTCCGCCGCGGTGCCCCGGCGCGCACGAGCAAGCCGAAGTTCCGCATCGACGCGGCGAACGCCCTCATCGACGACGTGCCCCCGATCCGCGACACGGTCGCGCTGGCGAAGACCGCGACCGCGCGCCTCGGCAAGGACGTCGTCGACCTGCTCGACGTCAGCGTCTCCTTCGACGGCACCCAGATCCTCGACCGCATCGAGTGGCGTATCGCGCCGGGGGAGCGCACCGGCATCCTCGGCCCGAACGGCGCCGGTAAGTCGACGCTGCTCAACCTCGTGGCGGGGAAGCTCCAGCCGACGTCCGGCCGGGTGAAGACCGGCAAGACCGTGCAGATCGCCGTGCTCGACCAGCAGCTCGCCGACCTCGCGCAGTTCGCCGACGACCGCGTCCGCGAGGTCGTCGCCCGCAAGAAGACCAGTTACGTCGCCGACGGCAAGGAGATGACGCCCTCTCAGCTGCTCGAGCGGCTCGGCTTCACGTCGGCGCAGCTCTCCACCCCGGTGAAGGACCTGAGCGGTGGCCAGAAGCGCCGCCTGCAGCTCATGCTCATCCTGCTCGACGAGCCGAACGTGCTCATCCTCGACGAGCCCACGAACGACCTCGACACCGACATGCTCGCCGCCATGGAGGACCTGCTCGACACCTGGCCCGGCACCCTCCTGGTCGTCTCCCACGACCGGTACCTGCTCGAGCGCGTCACCGACCAGCAGTACGCCGTGCTCGGCGGGCACCTCCGGCACCTGCCGGGCGGCGTCGACGAGTACATGCGGCTGCGTGCGGCCGGCACCGGTGGTGGGACCGCTTCGGCGGCTGCCGCCGCGTCTGCCGGGAGGCCCGACACCGCCGGCGGGACCGGCTCGCCGTCCGCGGTGGCCGGGTCCAGTGCCGCCGGGTCCGGTTCCGGGTCTGCCGCGTCGTCGCTCTCCGGTGCCGATCGTCGGACGGCGGAGAAGGAGATGTCGGCGCTCGATCGTCGCATCGCGAAGGTCGGGGACGAGCGGAAGAAGCTGCTCGACGCGTTCGCGACACATGACCAGTCGGACTACGCCGGCCTCGGGGAGCTGCAGTCGCGCCTGGCCGGCCTGGAGTCCGAGGTCGAGCAGCTCGAGGAGCGCTGGCTCGAGGTCGCGGAGTTGCTCGGGGTCTGAGGCGCGGGTCGGTCGGCGGCTGTCGATGTGCGATAGCGCCCCGTCCTGAACATCGCGCCCCGTTGTGCCGGGGCGCGGTGTTCGTCACGGGGCGCGATCCGGCGCTGAGCCTGAGCGAGCTCTACGCGGCTGGCTTCGCGTCCTCGGGGGCGCCCCCGCCGGGGTTGGCGACGACCTCCCAGAGGTGGCCGTCCGGGTCCTGGAAGAAGCCGGACCACATGCCCCACGGTCGCGTGTACGGCGCCGCGAGCATCGTCGCTCCCGCTGTCCGTGCCCGTTCGAGGAACGCCTCGGCGTCGGCCTGCGAGTCGACGAAGTGCCCGATCGTGCTGCTCGGTGCGGTGGCGAGTGACACGCCGGAGTCCTTCGCCATGTCGTCCCGGCCGTACACGCTCACGATCAGGGCGTCGTCGAGCGTGAACATCGCCGTGGTGCCGCCCGCTTCGGTCTCGGTCGCGGGGTACTCGGTACCGATCACCCCGCTGCCGTCGATCCCGAGCAGGGCACGGTAGAACTCCGCCGATCGTGCGACGTCGGCGACGGCCAGGGTGATCGCATGCATGCGCCGGAGCGTAGTCGCCGGCCGGCGGGTCAGTCCCCGAGGCCCAGGATCAGTCGCCGCAGCAGTCCGGACAGCTGGTCCTGCTCGGTGTCGGACACCCCGGTGAGGATGTCCCGCTCGGCCGCCAGGAGATCGGCGATCGCGGCGTCCACCGCGGCGCGGCCCTCGGCGGTGAGCGACACGAGGATGCCCCGACCGTCCTTCGGGTCGGTCCGTCGCGCAACGAGTCCGCGCGCCGCCAGCCGGTCCACCCGGTTCGTCATCGTGCCGCTCGACACGAGGGTCTGCTGCAGGAGCGTCTTCGGGCTCAGCTCGTACGGCTCGCCCGCCCGCCGCAGTGCCGACAGGACGTCGAACTCCCACGGCTCCACGCCGCTCTCGTCGAACGCGGCCCGACGTGCACGGTCGAGGTGCCGGGCGAGCCGGTCGACGCGGGACAGGACCTCGAGCGGGCCGAAGTCCAGGTCGGCTCGTTCCCGTCCCCACGCAGCGACGATGCGATCGACCTCGTCCTCCTGCGGCATCCCCCCATCTTGGCGGACGCGAGGGCTGCACGGCCAGCCTCGTCGGTCGTGGGAGGATGGTCGGGCGCCTCCGTGCGCGTTCCGCCTTGGTGTAATGGCAGCACGACGGCCTTTGGTGCCGTTAGGTCCGGGTTCGAATCCTGGAGGCGGAGCCACGGGTGTTCAGGGGAAGGGGCGACGGTCGCCGCCGTCCCCGAGGCCCTCGAGGAACTTTCTGAGCAGGCCGATCATCTGCGACCGCTCGTCGTCGTCGAGCGCTGCGAGGAGCTGTCGCTCGTTCTCGACGTGGCTGACGAGCGCATCATTGACGGCTGCGAGCCCCTGCGGTGTGAGCGCCACGATGACGCTGCGGCGGTTCGCGGGGTCGGTCTCTCGGGTGACGAGCCCTTTCACCACCAGCCGGTTGAGGCGGTTCGTGATGGCGCCGGATGTGACCATCGTGCTGGCGAGTATCTCGCCGACGGTCAGCCGATGAGGTGTGCCGGCGCGGCGGAGCGCTGCAAGAAGGTCGAACTCACCCGGCAGGAGATCGTGTTCGGCAAGGACCGCGGCGATGCGCCTGTCAAGGATTGCTTCCGCGCGGCTGATGCGTCCGATCAGCGCCATCGGGCTCACATCGAGTTCTGGACGTTCCTTCGCCCACTGCGCGAGCACGCGGTCGACGGCGTCGGGCATCCACACTCCTTCACGTCGAACTGTTTGACGTCGACTGTACGCCCCCTATACTCATGAACGTTCAACAGTACGACGTTAAGAGAACGGTGGGGGCGGCGATATGAGCAACAACGGGCGGGGCGTCACTCGAGGAGCGATGGAGCTGCGCCTCGGCAACGAGGTCGCGGACGCGCTCGCCGACGGTGCTGCCGTACTGGCGCTCGAATCGAACGTCGTTGCCCAGGGGCTGCCGTATCCGAGGAACCTCGACACCGCGCTGCAGGTGGAGGAAACTGCGCGGAACGCCGGCGCCGTCCCTGCGACCACTGCGGTCCTCGACGGTGTCCTCCGCGTCGGCCTCACCCAGGAGGAACTCGAACGGATCGCATCCTCGCCGACGCTGCCGAAACTCTCCACCCGAGACATCGGCGCGTGCCTGGCGCGCGGTGGCACCGGTGTAACGACGATCGCTGCGACCATGGCCATTGCGGAGCTTGCCGGCATCGCCGTCGTGTCATCTGCCGGGCTCGGCGGCGTGCATCGCGGCGCGAGCCAGAGCTTCGACATCTCCGCAGACCTGCCACAACTCGTGCGCTCCAAAGTCATCGTCGTGTCCGCAGGCGCGAAGAAGATCCTCGACTTGCAGGCCACCTTGGAGTACCTCGAAACAGCGGGCGTCCCCATCGTCGGCTACCGGTCCGATGACTTCCCAGCGTTCTACTGTGTTTCCAGCGGTCTGCCGGTGCCACATCGAACCGACGACATGTCGGAGATCGTGCGAACAGCACTCAACCACTGGTCGATGCGGGACAGCGGGGCGATCCTCGTCACCCACCCGATTCCCGACACAGATGCACTCTCATCTGTTGAGGTCGACGCAGCCATCGATGAAGCGCTTCTCCGAGTGGCGTCCGAACGCATCAGCGGACAACGCGTGACTCGGTATCTCCTCGACGCGGTGAACGACGCCACAGAGGGTCGAGCGAGTGCAGCGAACGCCGCCGTCCTCATCAGCACCACCGCGATCGGCGCGGAGGCTGCAGTCGCTCATGCCGAAGCGACGCGGGAGAGTCGCTCGTGAACGGCGTCGAAGCGGTGTTGTTCGACCTGGACGGCACGCTCATCAACACCCCTCCCGCGATCGCGGTCGCGCTTCAGGCGGCGGTTGTGGACACGACTGGTGAGGAACTGGACCTGGCCAGCATCGTCCCACTGATCGGCAGACCGTTGCCGGCACTGTGCGCGCGGCTCGTCAACCGGGACGAAGACGACCCGGTGACGATCGCTGTCATCGCCGCGTACCAGGACCACTACCGGCGAGACATCGTCCCGAACGCGGAGAACCTGTTGTTCCCCGACGTTGCGGTCGGCATCGCCGCGCTGGCAGCGGACGGGAAACAACTCGCCGTCGTCACCAGCAAGAACCACCATGCCGCGGAACTGATCCTTGACTCGGCAGGCCTCCTGCCGTTCTTCGAGGTCATCGTCGGCGCTGACGACGTTCGAACCCCGAAACCCGCGGCAGACGCCGGCCGTCACGCCTTGCAGTTGCTCTGTGCGAAGCCTGCTTCTGCAGTGATGGTCGGCGACACCGCGGACGACATCCACATGGCTGACGCGGTCCCCATGCAGTCCATCGGGGTGACCTACGGGGCGACCAGTGCAGCAGCGATGGCAGCCCTGCAGCCCACCTTCATCGTGAACGACTTCCCGGCGGTCGCATCCGCGCTCGCCACTGACTCCACTGCAAAGGACGCGGTCCACTCGTGAGCAACCACAGAACCGAAACGCTCGCCCGGCCGATGGAAGCTGTCCGCCAGGTCCACGCACTCGCCCGCACTGATGCCCTACTGGCTCTGCACGCGGCAGCGCGGAACGCCGACGCCACCCATCTGGAGTTCGTCCTCGCAACGCAACGCATCATGCGGCTCCTCCTCGAGGACGCACTCGGAAGGCTGCGACACACGGACAGCATCCCGACCACTCCCATCGGTGCTGAGTTCCCCGGACGCCGCCGAGTCCAGCACGAGACTTTCGCTGTGTCAGTTCCACGCGCAGGCGACGCCCTGGAAGCGGAACTGCGAGCGATCGTCCCGGATGCGCGGCTGGGGAAGATCCTCATCCAGAGGGATCCCGACAGGAAGGTCCCCGTCTTCCATTGGAGCAAGCTGCCAGAGGGCCTCGCAGGCAAGGAAGTGCTCCTCCTCGACCCGATGATGGCGACCGCGGGCACAGTGAAGATGGCGGTCAGTATCCTCGCCGCAGCTGGCGTCCGACCGGCGGACATCGTCCTCGTCAACTTCCTCACCTGCCCCGAGGCGCTCGAGAAGCTCTTCGACGACTATCCGGAGATTCGCGTCGTCACCAGCTTCATCGACGAGGGACTCACCGAGCAGGCGTTCATGCGCCCGGGCATCGGAGACTTCGGCGACAGGTACTACGGAACCTTCCGATGACCCCCTCCGCGAGCACGCCGGTCATCGGTGTCGCTGGCATCACCGCGGCAGCCGCCGTGGCGCCCATCGTCTGGGGAACGACCTACGTCGTGACCACTCAGCTGCTACCCGCCGCTCACCCGATGACCGCCAGCGTCCTCCGCGCCCTGCCGGCGGGGCTGCTCCTGCTGGCAATGCGGCCCGGCCTCCCTCCTCGGGGGTGGCGTCTCCGGACCGCGGTCCTCGGAATGCTCAACATCGGCTGCTTCTTCCCGCTGCTGTTCATCGCCGCATACCGCCTTCCCGGCGGACTTGCGTCAGTCGTCGGCGCACTGCAACCCCTCATCATCATCGGGCTGACGCTGGTGCTCCGATGGGGCAGACCGTCGCTGGCACACCTGCTCTGGGGCATCGTCGCCCTCATCGGAGTGTCGTTGGTGTCCGTAACGGGAGGAGAGTCCTTCGACCTCGTCGGGTTCGGCGCGTCGGTCCTCGGCACCGTGTCGATGGCGTCTGGGATCCTCCTGACCCGCCGGTGGGGTACCCCACCGAACACGCATCCGCTGAACTCGACTGCGTGGCAGCTCATCGTCGGTGGTGCTGCCATCATCCCGCTCATCCCCGTCTTCGACCGGGGGCCCTGGGACCCAACAGCAGGTGGCCTCGCGGGCTACGCATGGCTGACCTTCATCGGTGGGGCACTCGCATACAGCCTCTGGTTCCGAGGCGCCCGCGCCCTCGCCCCCACGGGCATCGCACTCCTCGGTGTACTCAGCCCGGTCACGGCAGCCGTCCTCGGCTGGGTCGTCCTCGGGCAGGCACTCACACTCGTGCAGATCATCGGGTTCGTGGTCGCGCTCGGCGGCTCGCTCGGCGGTCAGCTCACGCCGGCGTACAAGCCACGTGCGGCCCTGCGCCAAGCCATCTCATAAGCATCACCGTCAGGAAGGGGAATCTGATGGAACCACTCACATCGGTCGCTGCATCTGGGGACGCAGCGACATTGACCGCGCTGCTTCGAGCGGCAGCCCAGGAGAACCCTCGGAAAGCAGCGGTCATAGACGGTGACACCGTCGTCACCTTCGCGGACCTGTGGACACAGGCCCAAGCGCAGGCAGCGCATCTCACGAACTCCGGTGTCCGCCTCGGCGACGCCGTAGGGCTCTTCCTGGAACCCGGGGTCGAACTCGTCACTGCAGTCTGGAGTGTCCTCCTCGCCGGGGCCGCGTACGTCCCGTTGGCTGTGGACTACCCGGCGGAACGCATCAAGTACATGATCAACCACTCGAAGCTCGAGAACATCATCACGGACGGGCGATCTGAAGCCCTCGTTCGACAGTTGACGCCGGACACTGTGCGGGTGCACCAGGTAGATGGCCACGCTCCGTCATCCGTGAACCAGACGGTCGACCACCACCTCCCGAACCCTGCCGGACCCGCGTACGTCATCTTCACGTCCGGCTCGACGGGGAAGCCGAAGGGTGTCGTGGTCCCGCATCGGGCAATCAGCCACCAGATGGGTTGGCTTGCTCGCGAGATGACCCTCGGCAGCTCACGCATCCTCCTCAAAACGCCGACGAGTTTCGATGCGGCGCAGTGGGAGATCCTTGCCAACGCTGCAGGCGGGACCATCATCATCGGCCCCGCCGGTATTCACAGAGACCCGGCACAGATCGTCCAGTTCATCCGCGAGCAGCGGGTGACACATCTGCAATGTGTACCCACCCTGTGGCGTGCCCTCGTGCGACAGCCCTCGTTCACCACCAACGACACACTCACCCACGTGTTCAGCGGCGGCGAGGCGCTGACGGCCACCGACGCGCGAGAAATCATGGACGCGGTACCTCGCGCGGCGCTGATCAACCTCTACGGCCCGACTGAGACGACGATCAACGCCACCTTCCACCGAGTGAGCGCCGAGGACATCGACGATGTCCGGTCGGTGATCGCTATCGGACAGCCCGTGCCCGGCTGCACCATCCACATCCTGGACGGCGCAAATCGACCCGTCGCCGTTGGAGACGTCGGCGAGCTTGCCATCGGAGGCCCTCAAGTCGCATCCGGGTACATGAACGACCCGGAGCGAACAGCGGAACGGTTCCTCCACATCGACCGGGAACCTGCGCGTGTGTACGTCACCGGGGACCTCGTCTCTCAGTCCCCGAACGGGGACCTGCACTTCCACGGCCGAGTAGATGACCAGGTGAAGATCAACGGCCACCGTGTGGAGACCGAAGAAGTCCGCCTCGCCATCGAGCAGCATCACTGGGTGCGCTCCGCCGCGGTCGTCCCCTGGACTGACCCACGTGATGGCCTCGCACGCCTGGCCGCCTTCGTGGAGCTTGACCCTGAAGAGGCGGCGGTCATGGACGCCGACCGTGCTGGACAGCATCATCGGTCGAAGAAGGGGCACGAGCAAGTCCGGGCACAACTCGCCGCACTCGAGCGCGACAGCGTCCTGTCACCATCAGAGCAAATTGCCCTTCCCAACGCGGACGGCTCCCCCGAGCAGCGAAAGACGGCGTTCGCCCGGAAGACGTACCGGTTCTACGACGGCGGCGACCTGACCAAGGACGACATCTCCGCGTTCATCGCCGACGACCGGCAACCGGAACCGACCATGCCGCCCGTGCCCATGGACGTCGAACGCATCGGGCACCTCCTCCGCTGGTTCGGGCCGTTCAGCAGCAGCGAACGCCTTCTCCCGAAGTACGCGTACGCGTCGCCCGGAGCCCTCAACGCGACCACCGTCTACCTCGAGGTCGTCGGCGTCGACGGCATTGACGATGGACTTCACGAGTACCACCCCGACACCCACTCGCTCCTCCAGGTCGGAACGGTGCCAACCGAAGCCGCGTCCGGACTGATCCGCGTGCTGCTCGTCGGTGACCGTGACGCAATCGAAGCGGTGTACGCCACCAACGTCGACGAGGTGCTGCACTTCGAAGCAGGGCACATCGCCGGCCTCCTCGACCATGCCTCCGCGGAGCTCGGCTACTTCAGCCACCACCGCACCCCGGTGCAGGATCCGCGGATCTCTGGCACCCACCGGGTCTGCACCGCAGTCATGGAGCTTCGAACGGACCGACCGGCTCCGGACGGCTTCCCGGTGCGGACGACGGTGCAGCTCCACAGCAACGTCGCGAACGGACGCGCCGGAACCTACGACGTCGGGCCGAACGGTCTGGAACGTGTCAGCGCAGACGTCATCGAACGTCGGCACGTCATCGCGATCAACCAGGAAACGTACGATCGGTCCAGCTTCGGAGTGGCGATGTCAGTGCCTGCCGGGGCAGGGTGGCGCGGTTTCGTAGAACTCGGTCGCACCCTCCACCGTCTGCAGATGAACTCCTCCAACATCGGACTGATGTCCGCTGGTTACTCGTCACTGACGGGACGTGACCTGCCATCCGCTGTCCGCTACCGGACCATCATCGGAGGTGATCCCCTGGTGTACTTCGCTGTCGCCGGGGCGGTATCCGATGAGCAGGTCGATTCGGTCGGCATGCGTGAGGACTCTGTCCACACGCGCGGTCCGGAGGAAATCCTCCGCGACGACCTCCGGAAGACCCTTCCGTACTACATGGTGCCGTCACGGGTCACCGTCATCGACAGCATCCCCGTGTCCAACAGTGGAAAACACGACCGGTCCGCGCTCATCACGACGATGGAGACGACCGTCGCACCCCCAGCCGAATCAGTTCCGCCAGCGAACGAAGTCGAGGGGCGCATACTCGCCATCTGGAACGAGGTGATCCGCAGCGAGCAGCATTCCGTCACGGCGGACTTCTTCGATGTCGGCGGGAATTCCCTTGACGCGGTGCAACTGATCAACCGCATCAATCGGGAACTCGGCGGGACACTCCCGGTGCAGACTGTCTTCGAACGGCCCACCGTCCGCGCCATTGCCACGGCGCTGAGCGCCGACTCGTCCGGCTCCAGGCTGATCAAACTCGCCGACGGTCCGGGGCGGCCATGCGTCGTCTGGCCGGGCCTCGGCGGATACCCGATGAACCTCCGCACGTTGGCGAAGCACCTGTCTTCGGAGTTCACGGTCTACGCGATCCAAACCCATGGGCTGAACGTGGGAGAGAACCCGTATCCGACCTTGCAGGAGATGGTCGACCGAGACGTTGCGCTCCTCCGCACAGCGTTCCCCGACCAGGAGCTGTCCCTCGCTGGCTATTCGTTCGGCGCTCGGGTCGCGACCACCGTCGCCGCCGCCCTGCGGCGGGAGGAACGCGCCATCAGTCGGCTCATCCTCGTCGCGCCAGGCTCACCATTCGTTCCGGGGCTTCGTGTCACACCGGGCGACCGATTCACCGAGCCGTACTTCCTCAGGATGGCGTACTCAGTGTTCCTCGGCCAGCTCCCCGACGCTGCAGCGTCAGCACGCCTGGACACGGTCTCCGATGAGGCTGACTTCCTCGCTGCCTTGACGGTCTGGCGGCCGGACCTCGACACCGAACTCGCAACGAGGATCCTCCGCGTCGCATCGACCACCTTCCAGTTCCGGGCAGAGATAGGCCCGGACGTCACCGGGCTGCTGGAAAACATGGAAGTGTTCACCGCCACCGGCGACAGCCCATCGTTCCTCCGAGCAGCAGAGACGAACCTCGAAGACGCTGGTCGGCTTCGTCGCGTTCCCGTCGACCATTACACGATCCTTCGCGACCCGACGGTGGCGACCATCGTCGAGATGCTCGGTGACCGACAACTGCAGGAGGGATGATGCCCCACTTCAAGATCTGGCACTTTCCCCCAGAACTCACTGATGGCCAACGGCAGCGGCTCGCCGCCGCGCTCGAAACCGTCGCGGTCGACGTCTTCGGAACCTCGCCGAACGCGGTGTCCGTCGATGAGATCGCGGTACCGGAGGATGCCTGGAAAGTCGACGTGTTCGACGTCGAGATCGGGCCACGCCACGAAGGCCTCGTCCGCAAACCGGGCTACTCCATGTAACGGGCCGGAGCGGCGGCGAGCATGAACGGATCAGGCATGCTTGCCGCCGCTCTCTTCGGGAGCCACACGGCTACCGACGAAACGTTCGGCAACCGCACTGACCTTGAACTCTTCGAACAGGAAGAGACAACGCTCGCGCACGCATCGCCGGAACGCCTTGCCGAGTTCCGCACGGCGCGGTCTTGCGCACGGGAGGCCCTCCGGACGCTCGGTGAACCCATGATCAGCATCCCGGTCGGCGCGGACCGCGCACCGGTCTGGCCGGCAGGAATCGTCGGAAGCATCACCCACTGCGTCGGGTACCGAGCCGCGGTCGTCGCCAAGCGCGAGCACGTGCTCGCCGTGGGCGTCGACGCTGAACCCGATGCGCCCCTCCCGCCCGGCGTCGCACGAGCAATCTTCACGGTTGGGGAGGCCGCAGCAACTCGGGGCCTACCCGCCGGCATCAACTGGGATCGCCTGCTGTTCAGCGCCAAGGAATCTCTCTTCAAGCTGCAGGCCCACCTCGAGCCAGGACACCGGATCGAGATCACCCAGGTGCTTGCGGACGGGACGATCCGGACGACTCCGGGCCCACCGGGTGCGCACATCGACGCCAGGTGGATCATCGGTCCGGGGCTCATCGTCACCGCGGCTACCGCGCACCGTGTGCACCAGCGGCCGGGGACAGCCCAATAGTGGGAGGACGATCCCAGAGCGCCGTCTCCCGGACGGCTCAGCGGATCTACCGATGAAGAGTCAGCGCGAACGCGCTCCGATGCCGTGGGACAAACGGGCCGAAGCGGGCTGCATCTCGACGCGGCTCACGTGCCCACCCGCCGTGACCACTGACGGTGGGACCGTCGCAGCGCAGATGCGCGGCTCCCACGAACACGCTGTTTGCGAATCGCAGCGCCGAACACTTCGCCACCGCTCATGCCCGGACGGCACCGGTTCCGTCCGCCCTCGCGGCACGCTGCAGCCGGACCGCCGAGACGAGGAAGAACACCGCTCCGAGGATCGCGTACCCGCCGACCCCGGCGACGGACTCGCTGTTCGCCGACCCGGCGATGAAGCCCGCACCGGCGAGCACCGAGATGCCGCCGCTCAGGATCATCGGCCACTGCCCACCGAGGCGACGGCGCCGGAGCGCCACGACGAGCTGCACCGCGCCGGCGCTGATCGCCCACAGCCCCCAGACGACCATGACTGCCGGGATGCCCGAGGCGACGGCGAACGCGAGGCCGATCGCGGCCAGGAGGCTGAGGCCCATGTTGACGTACAGCAGCGGTGACGAGCCGGTGCCGCGGGACGCCCGGTGGTCGACGATCGCCGCGACGACGTCGAACAGCGGGTAGAGCAGCAGCAGCGTGACGCTCACCGGACCAAGGCCAGCGGAGGCCGTCAGGATCAGTACGAGCGCCCAGACGAGCTGGAAGACGAAACGGACGGCGTACAGGGTGCGGAGCGTCGCGGCGATGCCTGCCGAACGCGGAGCGGAGGTGGTGGACACGGGGTGCCTCTCGTCGAGATCAGAAGTAGAATGACTAGTAACTCTACTGACGCTAGGGCGTGCGTCTCGGAAGCGCAAGAGAGGGCGAAGGACCGCTTATGATCGGTGCGGTGAAGGTGTCCATGCGCGATCGACTCATCGATGCGGCGACCGAGCTCTTCTACGCGTCGGGCATCCGGGCCGTGAGCGTGGACCGGGTCATCGAGCGTGCCGGGACGACGAAGGTCACGTTCTACCGGCACTTCACGAGCAAGGACGACCTCGTCGTCGCCCACCTCGAGCGCCGTGCGCAGCAGGAGCGGGACGGCGTCGGCGCCGCGATCGAACTCGCTGGCGGCGATGCCGAGCGGACCTTCGAGCTCATCGCGGGGACCCTCGGCTCGATGGCGTGCGAGCCCGGGTTCCGAGGCTGCCCGTTCATCAACGCCGCGGCCGAGTACCCGGACCGCGACAGCGGCGTGCGCCAGGCGGTGGACCGCCACCGGGCTTGGTGCAAGGCCACCTACGCGCAGGTCATCGAGCCGTTGCACCTGCCGGACCCCGAGGGGGTTGCGACGGACCTCATGCTGCTGCGGGACGGTGCGATGGTCGCCGGGTACCTCGACGGCGAGGCGGCGCTGGCCGCGTCCTACCTCCGCAGCGCACGCGCGCTGATCCGGCCGGTCGGCGCGACGTCGCGCTGACGCGCGCACAGACGGACTGGAGGCACGGTGCCAGCTGGCACCGTGCCTCCAGTCCGTCGATCGGTCAGGTCGCGACCGTCAGCCGCGCCCCGAGAGCTCGCTCCGGACGATCTCCGCACCAGCGGACAACGCGCTCAGCTTGCCGAGTGCGGCCTGCCGGCCGAGCGGAGCCATCCCGCAGTTCGAGCTCGGAACGAGCTTGTCGGCGTCGACGAAGTCGAGGGCGCGGCGGAGGACCTCCGCGACCTCCTCGGGCGTCTCCACCGTCTCGGTCGCGACGTCGACGGCGCCGAGCATGACCTTCTTGCCGCGGATGAGCTCGACGAGCTCGAGCGGCACGTGCGAGTGGATGCTCTCCAGCGAGACGGTGTCGATCGACGACTGCTGCAGGAGCGGGAACGACTGCTCGTACTGGCGCCACTCGGCCCCGAGGGTCGCCTTCCACTTGTTGTTCGCTTCGATGCCGTAGCCGTAGCAGATGTGCACGACGGTCTCGGCCCGGAGCCCTTCGGCGGCGCGTTCGAGCGCGGCGACGCCCCAGTCCCGCACCTCGTCGTGGAAGACGGTGAAGGCGGGCTCGTCGAACTGGATGACGTCGACACCGGCGGCCTCGAGCTGGCGCGCCTCCTGGTTGAGGATCGTGGCGAACTCCCACGCGAGCTGCTCGCGGCTCCCGTAGTGGCGGTCCGCAAGGGTGTCGATCATCGTCATCGGACCGGGGAGCGCCCACTTGATCCGCCGGTCGGTCTGCGCACGCAGGAACTTCGCGTCCTCGACGAAGACGGGCTGCCGGCGGCTCACCGCTCCGACCACGGTCGGCACCTGTGCGTCGTACCGGTCACGGATCCGGACGGTCTCCTTGTGCTCGAAGTCGACGCCGTCGAGGTGCTCGATGAACGTCGTGACGAAGTGCTGCCGGGTCTGCTCGCCGTCGCTGACGATGTCGATGCCGCGGTGCACCTGCTCGTGGACGGCCGACCGGAGTGCGTCCTGCTTGCCCTCGGCCAGTGCGTCGCCATCGAGCAGCCACGGGGACCAGAGCCGCTCCGGCTCGGCGAGCCAGGACGGCTTCGGCAGGCTGCCGACGATCGAGGTGGGCAGGAGGGTGTTCGTCATGGTGTCCCTGTCGGTCATCGGATCGTGGCGGCGCTGGCGGCCCAGCGGTCGAGGAGTGCTCCGTGCGGCTGCACGAAGTGCTCGGCCGTCCAGTGCCCCTGGGTGACCGCGAGTCGGCTGCGCTCCTCGCGGTCGTAGTCGACGGCGGTCTTCGAGAAGTCCTGGTGCTCGAGGCTCGGGCGGTAGACGCTCGGGGCGGCCGCGTTCGCGTTGTAGATCTCCGGTCGGTAGATCTTCTGGAACGTCTCCATGGTGCTGATCGTGCCGGCGAGTTGGAGGTCCGAGTAGTCGTTCAGCAGGTCACCGCTGGCGTAGAAGGCGAGCGGCGCCTTCGACCCGGGCGGCATGAAGTAGCGCACCTGCAGGCCCATCCGGCCGAAGTACTCGTCGGTCAGCGAGGACCGCTCGTGGTGGTACTCGACGCCGAGCACCGGGTGGACGTTGTCCGTGCGGCGGTAGGTCTGGCTCGACGAGACGCTGATGCACACGACGGGCTGCGTGTCGAAGCGGGCGCGGTAGGCGTCCGACGCCAGGAAGTCCTGGAAGAGCAGCCCGTGCAGACGGCCGAAGTCGTCGGGGATGCCCGCGGCCTTGTCGACCGACGGCAGCCGGACCGCGAAGTCGTAGTCGCGCAGGTACGACGAGAAGTTGTTGCCCACGATCCCCTGGTGGCGCAGCCCGGTGTGCTGGTCGACGATGCGGACGTCGAGCACCTCGAGGAGCGGGAACTCCTGGTCCGCGCCGGACGCCTCGAACCGGACGGCGGCCGAGACGATCTCGAGCTCGACGCGGTAGCGGTCACCGTTCGGGTTGTCCCACCGTGCGAGGTCGTTGCACCGCCGGTCGATCATGGTGAGCGCGTTGCGGAGGTTCTGCTGGCGGTGCTCGCCGCGGGCGAGGTTGGCGAAGTTCGTGGTCGCTCGCGAACTCGTCGACGGGGTGTAGTCCTCGTCGAACCGAGTCGTGTCGATGTGGAAGGAGAAGTCCAAGGCCGGCCAGTCCGTAGGGTGCGGGAAGTGTGCGTTCATCGTGCCGTCGATGGAGGGTCATCGGGTAATCCATAGCTGCTATGGCCACGTATAGGCTGCGCCTATGCCTCGCGTGTCGAACGACATCACCCTGCAGCAGCTCCGTTACTTCATCGAGGTCGCGTCCGAGGGCTCGATCAGCGCGGCGGCCGACCTGCTCTACGTCGCGCAGCCGACCCTGTCCGCGGCGATGAAGGACCTCGAGGCACGGGTCGGGCGCGCGCTCTTCATCCGGTCGGCCCGAGGCGTCGAACTCACCGTCGACGGTGTCGAGTTCCTCGGCTACGCGCGTCAGGTCGTCGAACAGGTGTCCCTGCTCGAGCAGCGGTACGTCGGGCGGCAGCCGTCGCGGCGGCTGCTCGGGGTGTCCACGCAGCACTACTCGTTCGCCGTCGAGGCGTTCGTCCGCATGGTCGACGGGGCCGACGCCGACGAGTACGAGTTCTCCCTCCGCGAGACGCGCACGTGGGACATCATCGAGGACGTCCGGACGCTGCGGAGCGAGGTGGGCATCCTGTACCGCAACGACTTCAACGGGAAGGTCATCGCCAAGCTGCTCCGGGATGCAGGAGTCGCGTTCCACCCGCTGTTCGTCGCGGAGCCGCACATCTTCGTGTCGCGGCGGAACCCGCTCGCGTCCCGGGGCCGGGCCACGCTCGCCGACCTGGCGGACCTGCCACGGCTGACCTTCGACCAGGGCGCCAACAACTCGTTCTACCTGTCCGAGGAGATCCTCTCGACCCTGTCCAGCAAGCGCGAGATCCGGGTGTCGGACCGGGCCACGATCTTCAATCTCATGATCGGCCTCGACGGGTACACGATCTCGACGGGGCTCATCAGCGACGACCTCGACCCCGGGATCGTCGCCGTGCCCCTCGACGTCGACGAACGCATCGAGATCGGGTGGATCGCGCACACCGCGATCCCGCTCTCCGAGCAGGCGCAGACCTACCTCGACGAGGTCCGGGCGGTCGTCGCCCGTGCCGGGGTCGAGCTGCTGGACTGAGACGGAACCCGGCCGGACGGACACATCGTTCGTCCGGCGAGAATCCTGAGTGTCCGGTAACGATCGCGCGCGGCCGCTCCGTAGGCTCCTCGACGGACCGACCCGCCCTGCCATCACCGTCGATGTGCGACCCGACGCCACATCGAAGGAGCAGCATGCCCTCGCCCGCCCCACGCCCGCGGACCCGCACGCCCGAGGACCGCAGCGCCTACGCCGTCGGCATCGAGACCACCGCGATCCCCGTCCTGCCGCCGGACGCCCGTGCCCGGAAGCGCTTCGTCCGCGTCGTGGCCGCCGTCGCCGCCGTCGGGGGAGCGCTCTTCGGCTACGACACCGGGGTCATCTCCGGCGCACTCCTCTACGTGTCATCGGACTTCGCCCTCAGCGTCTTCGAGGAGGGCATGGTCACGAGCGTGCTGCTCGTCGGCGCCGCGGTCGGTGCGTTCGCGGGCGGACGGGTGGCCGACCGGATCGGGCGGCGGCTCGCGCTCGTCCTCGCGGGCGTGGTGTTCGTCGTCGCCACGATCGGGTGCGCATTCGCCCCGGACTACGCCGTCCTGCTGGTGAGCCGAGTGGTGCTCGGCCTGGCGGTCGGGGTGTCCTCGATCATCGTGCCGCTGTACATCGCGGAGATGGCACCGGCCGACATCCGCGGTCGCCTGGTGTCCCTCAACTCGCTCATGATTGTGACGGGGCAGCTGCTCGCGTACCTCGTGAACGCCTGGCTCGCGCAGTACGGCGCGTGGCGGTGGATGCTCGGCCTCGCCGCGGTACCCGCCGTGGTCCTGGTCGTCGGGATGTTCCTACTGCCGGACACCCCGACCTGGTACCGGATGCGGGACCGACCGGACGACGCCCTGCAGGTGCTCCGCCGCGCGTACCCGGAGCGCGAGGCGCACCGCGAGCTGCGGTCGATCGGCCAGGCGCAGCAGTCGCAGTCGTCGGAGAACCAGGGCTGGCGCGGCTTCCGCGAGCCGTGGATCCGACGCTCCGTGATCATCGCGATCGGCGTCGCCGTGCTGCAGCAGGCGACTGGCGTGAACACGGTCATCTACTTCGCCCCGACGCTCCTCGTCGACACCGGCCTGCCGTCGTCGACCGCGGTGGTCGCGACGATCGCGATCGGCGTCATCAGCGTCGTCGCCACGATCGTCGGGCTGCGGCTCGTCGACCGGATCCCACGGAAGAAGCTCCTCATCGGGGGCTCGCTCGGCGGGATCGTCTCGCTCGTCGCGCTCGGCTGCACGTACCCGCTCACCGACCTCGGCCCGGGCTTCAGCTACCTGGTGCTCGGCGTGATGGTGCTGTTCCTCGCGTTCCAGCAGTCCGCCGTCGCGACGACGACCTGGCTCATCATCTCGGAGCTCGTGCCGTCTGCCGTCCGCGGCGTCGGGATGGGCGTCGCGGGCGTGTTCCTGTGGCTGGCGAACTGGGCGGTCTCGCTCGCGTTCCTGCCCGTGGTGCACGCCATCGGGGGATCGTGGACGTTCATCGCCTTCGCGGCGATCGGCGTCCTCGGCGTGGTGTTCGTCCGGCGGGCGGTACCGGAGACCGGTGGCAAGTCCCTCACCGACATCGAGCAGGAGATGCAGGACGCGACGGACTGACGCAGTGGACCGGGCCAGGAGACCGGACTGGAGGCACGTGGCGGCGCCGCCACGTGCCTCCAGTCCGGTGTCCGGACCGTCTCAGGACGTCGGCCGGCTGACGGACGCCGGTTCCGCCGGGCCACCCGTCGAGACCCACGCGCCGAGCGGCGCGTCGGGGACGTCCTCGTCGGTGGTCTCGGTGCGGCAGAGCGCGAGACCCCGGGCCTCGTAGTTCGGGCGCGCAGCCGGTCCGTCCAGGCTGCACGTGTGCACCCAGACGCGCACGGTGCCCGGGATCGCCCAGGCGTTCGTGATCGCGTGCTCGAGCAGCGGGCCGCCGAGGCCCCGGCCGAGCCCGGGAGCGGCGAGGCCGAAGTACCGGATCTCGACGTGGGTGCCGTCCTCCTGGACGAGCGGTTGCAGCTGCACGTAGCCGAGCGGCACACCGTCGGCCGTGGGGATCCAGAACGACGTGCCGGGGACGGCGAGCTCGTCCTCCCACTGCTCGCGCGTCCACCCGAGCCGATCGGTCCACCGCCACGGACCGCCCACGTAGCCGTAGAGGAACCGGGCGTACTCGGGGTCCACCGCGGTCGGGTGGTCGAGGCGGACGCCGTCCGGCACCGGCCGAGGCGGTGCGGTGGGCGGGGTGCGGCTCTCCAGGGTCCAGGTCACGACGCGCATGCGACGAGTCTGCCGGGTGCTGCGGATCTGCCGGGTACGACGCACGAACGCCGCCCGGCACCAGCCGGACGGCGTTCGTGTTCGGTGCGCCTACGCGCCGGGGACGACCTCGGCCGCACGGATCTCCTCGATGCGGTCGGCCTGCCCGCCGACCTGTTCGAGTTCGTGCGCGAGTTCCTCGAGCTCGGCGCCGCCGGCCATCATCCCGGTGAGCTCGGGCAGGGTGACGTCCGTCTTCTCGAAGTACCCGATGCTCTTGCCACGACGGAGCAGCAGGAAGCGGTCGCCCACGGGGTAGGCGTGGTGCGGGTTGTGGGTGATGAAGATCACCCCGAGCCCGCGGTCCCGTGCGCGCAGGATGTACTTCAGGACGACGCCCGACTGCTTCACGCCCAGCGCGGCGGTCGGCTCGTCGAGGATGAGCGCCTTCGCGCCGAAGTACACCGCGCGGGCGATCGCGACGCACTGCTTCTCACCGCCGGACAGGGTGCCGATCGGCTGGTCGACGTCCCGCAGGTCGATGCCCATGTCGAGCAGCTCCTGCTTCGTGATCCGTTTCATCTCCTTGACGTTCAGGGCACCGAGCGGCCCGCGCAGCTCCGACCCGAGGAAGAAGTTCCGCCAGATCGGCATGAGCGGCACGACGGCGAGGTCCTGGTAGACCGCGGCGATGCCGGCGTCGAGGGCCTCGCGTGGGGACGAGAGCTTCCGGTCCTCGCCCGTGATGGAGAACGTGCCGGCGTCGTGCTGGTGGAGTCCGGCGATGATCTTGATCAACGTGGACTTCCCGGCACCGTTGTCACCGAGCACGCAGGTCACCCGTCCGGCGTCGACGTCCATCGTGATGCCGGAGAGCGCGATCACGTTGCCGTAGTGCTTGCCGACCTCGCGGAGCGCGATGAGGTGGGGTGCCCCGGCGATGACGTCCGGGTGCTCGGTGACCGGCACCTCGACGGCCTGGGTCACCGGGTTCGCGGTGTTCGGGGTCATTTCTGCTCCGCTCGCTTCTTGACGACGAGGTTGATGATCGTGGCGAGCAAGAGCATCAGGCCCAGGAAGAACTTGAACCAGTCCGGGTTCCACTGCGCGTAGACGATGCCCTTGTTCGCCATCCCGAAGATGAGCGCTCCGATCGCGCCGCCCACCGCCGAGCCGTACCCGCCGGTGAGCAGGCACCCGCCGATGACGGCGGCGATGATGTAGAGGAACTCGTTGCCGACGCCCTCGCCGGACTGCACGACGTTGAAGGCGAAGAGGTTGTGCATGCCGCCGATCCAGGCGCAGAACCCGACACCCATGAACAGGCCGATCTTCGTCTTCGTGACGGGGACGCCGACCGCGCGGGCGGCGTTCTCGTCACCGCCGACCGCGAAGATCCAGTTGCCGACCCGCGTCCGGAGGAGCACCCAGGACGCGATGGCGACCAGGGCGATCCAGATGAACACGGTGATCTTGACGGTGATGCCGAACACCGGGACGTCGGCGGCGAACATCTGCTCCGCGACGGCGAACCCGTCGAGGCGCGAGATGTCGAGCGTCGACACCGATCCGGACACCAGGCGGGTGATCGCGAGGTTCAGACCGGTGAGCATCAGGAACGTCGCCAGGGTGACGATGAACGACGGGAGCTTCGTGCGGACGAGGATCCAGCCGTTCACGAACCCGACGCCGAGCGAGAACACCAGGGCGAGGAGGACGCCGACCCACACGTTCGTGGAGAAGTACCAGGCGAACAGGCTCGCGGTGAGGGACGAGGAGATCACCCCGACGCCGGCCGACAGGTCGAACTCGCCGCCGATCATCAGGAGCGAGACGCCGACGGCCATGATCCCGATCGTCGAGGATCCGTAGAGCACGGTGGAGATCGAGTCCGGCTGCACGAACACCGGGGCGATGACCGCGAAGAACACGAACATCGCGACGGCACCGACGACGGCACCCACCTCGGGGCGTCCGAGCAGCTTGCGGACCGGGCTGCGCGCCGCGAGCCGTTCGTCCCCGGCCGGGACGGTCCCGACGGCGGTCACCGGAGACCGTCCTCGGCGTACTTGAGCACCTTGCCGATGTTCGACTTGTCGACGATCGCCGGTCCGGTCAGGGTCGGCTTGCCACCGCCGAGGACGAACCCGCCCTGCTTGTAGAGCACGATCGAGTCGATCGACTCGTACCCCTGCATGAAGGGCTGCTGGTCGACGGTGAAGATCACGTCGCCGGCCTTGATGCTCTTCGCGAGCGCGGCGTTGAGGTCGAACGAGGCGACCTTGATGTCGCTGCCGGCTGCCTTGACCGCCTTGAGGATCACCGCGGTGTACGGCGCTCCGAGGCCCACGATCGTGTCGGCGCTCGAGTCCGCCTGGAGCTTCGCGGTGACGGTGGACTGCACCGCGCTGTTGTCGGTGCCGTTCACGTAGAGGGTCTCGGTGTCGGGCAGGACCTTCTTGATGCCGCCGCACCGGGCCTCGAGTGCGACGTTGCCCTGCTCCTGGATGACGCAGATCGGCTTGGAGAGTCCCTGCGCCTTGAGTTCGTTGCCGACGGCCTCGCCGGCGACGGATTCGTCCTGTCCGAAGTGCGCGAGGATCCCGAGTGCCGAGTACGCGTCGCTGCCGGAGTTGAACGACACGACCGGGATGCCGGCCTTCTCGGCGCCCTGCACCGCGCTCCTCAGCGCATCGGGCTTCGCGAGTGACACGGCGATCCCGTCGACCTTCTGGTCGGTGTACTGCTGCACGAGCTGTGCCTGCTTCGAGCCGTCGGGGTCGGAGGCGTAGAGGAGCTTGACGCCGTCCTTCTTCGCGGCGTCCTCGGCGCCCTTGCGGACGATGTCCCAGAAGGTGTCTCCGGGGGCGGCGTGGGTGACGAGGGCGATGGTGAGGCCGGAGTTCTTGCTCGTCCCCCCGGAGGAGCCGTCGTCGCTCGAGGCGACCCGTCCTCCCTGCGAGGAACAGCCGGCGAGGACGAGGGCACTCGCCGCGACGGCGACGGTGATGCCCATGACTGCAGAGATGCGCTTCACGGAAGACTCCTTTGTCCAGTGGTTCCGCTGAGGTGCTCGGGTGGAGATGCCGACCAGGGGTGGGAATGCGGGACTCGACAACTGCGTCGATTCTCACCTGGCGGGCCATCTGTTCGGCGTACGGTATAACGAATCATCCTGGTGCACAAGAGGTCGATTCGAGGGGCCCTCCTGTTACAGTGTGAACAGTTCGTCCGGAGAGTGAGAACTGGCCGGGCGCCCTGACCACGACGAAGGAGTCTTGATGTCCGGACAGATCCCAGCGCGCGAAGCCACCGAGCTGCCGCCGTTGACCAGTGGACCGCACCGCAAGCGGATCGGGTTCATCTCGGTCATCGCCTGCCTCGGCGGCCTGCTCTTCGGGTACGACACCGGCGTCAGCAACGGCGCCGAGATCTCGATCCAGTCCCAGCTCGGCCTCGACGACATCGGTCTCGGTGTCGTCATCTCGTCGCTCGTCTTCGCCGCGGCGGTCGGTGGCCTGATCGGCGGCCCGGTCTCGGACCGCATCGGTCGCCGGTCGACGATCATCGCGATGGCCGTGTTCTTCTTCTGCGGCACGCTACTCGCCGTGTTCTCCCCGAACTTCGAGATCCTGCTCGCCGGCCGCATCGCCGTCGGGCTGGCGGTCGGCGCCGCGTCGATCGTGGTCCCCGTCTACCTCGCAGAACTCGCACCGCTCGAGATCCGCGGCATGATCACCGGACGGAACGAGCTCGCCATCGTCAGCGGGCAGCTCGCGGCGTTCGTGATCAACGCGATCATCGGGCTCGTACTCGGTGACGAGGGCGGCGTCTGGCGCGTCATGTTCTTCATCTGCGCGATCCCCGCCGCGTGCCTGTTCTTCGGGATGCTCCGGATGCCGGAGTCGCCGCGGTGGCTCGTCGAACACGGGCACGAGGACCGCGCGCTCGAGATCCTGAAGACCGTCCGCAACGAGGAGCGTGCCGAGGCCGAGCTGGCGGACATCCGGCGCATCACCGCCGAGGAACCGAACGAGACCCGCCTCAACGGACTGAAGGCCCTGTTCTCCAGCCGTTGGCTGATCCGCATCGTGCTCATCGGTTGCGGCGTCGCGATCGCGCAGCAGGTCACCGGCATCAACTCGATCATGTACTACGGGCAGCGGATCCTCATCGAGTCCGGGTTCGGTTCGAGTGCGGCCCTCGTCGCGAACATCGCGCCCGGCATCCTCGCGGTGGTGGGCGGGCTCATCGCACTCCGGAACATGGACCGCGTCGACCGTCGCAAGACGTTCATCCTCGGCCTGACGCTCACCACCACCTGCCACATCCTGATCGGCGTCTCGTCACTCGTGATCCCGGCGGGCAACCCCATCCGTCCGTACGTGCTGCTGTTCCTGATCTGCGCGTTCGTCCTGTCGATGCAGTCCTGCCTGAACATCGCCGTCTGGGTGTGGCTCGCCGAGATCTTCCCGCTGAACATGCGCGGGCTCGGGACCGGCATCGCCGCGTTCGCCGGCTGGCTGATGAACGGCGTGCTCGCCCTGTACGTGCCGTCGCTCATCCAGGGCATCGGCATCACCGGGACGTTCTTCCTGTTCGCCGTGATCGGGGCGATCGCGCTGCTGTTCATCGTCACGCAGGTGCCGGAGACCCGTGGTTGGTCGCTCGAGAAGCTCGAGGAGGAGGTCACGACCGGCGCGATCTACATCGACACGATCAAGGGCAAGGCCAAGCGGGCCGCGCGCGACCGTGGGTGATCGTGCTGCAAGATGAGGTCCATGGCTGACGACGGATCCGGGGTGCTCGTGCGCCGCGCGACCATGCGGGACGTCGCCGAACGGGCCGGCGTCTCGAAGTCCCTGGTGTCGCTGGCGTTCAGCTCGCCGGAGTCCGTCAGTCCGCAGCGCCTCGGCCGCATCCTCGACGCGGCCGAGGCGCTCGGGTTCCGCCCGAACCGGGTCGCACGGTCCCTCAACGGCCTGCGGGACGACTTCGTGGGCATCCTCGTCGCCGACTCCCGCAACCCGGTGTTCGCGGAGGTCGTCGACGCGGCACGGGTCGCGCTGTCGGCCGGTGGTCGTCTCGGCCTGATGACGAGTGCGGTCCTGCCCGGCGGCACCGGTGTGTCCGCGCGCCCCGAGCTCGACGCCGAGGCCGTCGCGATGCTGGGCGACCTGCAGCCGTCCGGACTCATCGTCGTCGGGTCGGTTCCGAGCATGGACCGGGTCGTCGAGGCGATGGGGTCCGCCCGGATCGTGATCGCCAGCGCCCGACCGGAGCGGCTCGCCGGGGCGGCGACCGTCCGCGGCGACGACGAGGTCGGGTTGCGGCTCGTCATCGACCACCTCACCGGGCTCGGGCACCGGCGGATCGGCCACGTCGGCGGTGCCGGCGGCCGAGTCGCGTCCGGGCGTGCCAGCGCGTTCGCGGCGGCGATGGGGGAGCACGGGCTGGACGGGACGATGGTGGCCGAGAGCGACTTCTCCGAGGCCGCGGGGTTCCGGGCCGCGGGAGAACTGCTCGACCTCGCTGAACCGCCGACCGCCATCACGGCGGTCAACGACCTGGCGGCGATCGGCGTGACCGCTGCGGTCCGACAGCGAGGACTGACCGGGCACGTCGCCGTGACCGGGTACGACAACACCTACCTGGCGGCCCTCGGGGCGGTCGAGCTCACCTCGGTCGACCCCGACAACGCGACGATCGGACGCCGTGCCGCCGAGGTGCTGCTGTCCGACGACGACCCGGGTGAGGTCCTGGTCGCACCGACGCTCCGTGTACGGGCGTCCTCGGTGCCCGCCGCGTCCTGATCGCACCTGACCAGGTCCGGTCCGGTCCGGTCCGCGTGCCGGTTGACACGATCGGGGACGCGGTCGTACATTGAACCGGTCCAAGATTTTGGACCGGTTCAAAATCCTCTCCAGGAAGCAAAGGAGCCCCTGTGACAGAGAACAGCGCGCCCACGAACAGCGCTCCCCGCACCGTCGGTGTGGGGCTCATCAGCGTCGGCTGGATGGGGCGGCTGCACTCCCGCTCCTACGCCCTCCTCCCGCTCCTGTACCCGGAGCTCGGCATCCGCCCCCGTCTCGTCGCGGCGGCGGACGTCGCGCCCGCGGGTCGGGACTACGCGAAGGACGTCCTCGGCTACGAGAAGGTCGTCTCGGACTACCGCGAGGTCCTCGCCGACCCCGAGGTGGACGTCGTCTCGATCTGCGCGCCGAACTCGCTGCACGCCGAGATCGGCATCGCGGCGGCCCACGCCGGCAAGCCCTTCTGGATCGAGAAGCCGGTCGGCCGCGGCGCCGAGGAGACCGAAGCCGTCGCCGCAGCAGCGGACGCAGCCGGGGTTGCGACGACGATCGGGTTCAACTACCGACACGTCCCCGCCGTGCAGCACGCGCGCCAGCTCGTCCTCGACGGCGCACTCGGCCGGATCACGAACGTCCGCGGTCGGTTCTTCGGCGGGTTCTCGTCGAACCCGCAGGACCCCCTGACCTGGCGCTTCGTCCGCGCGACCTCGGGCAGCGGTGTCCTCGGCGACCTGATGGGGCACCTGGTCGACCTCATGCACTACGTCCTCGGCCCGATCGGCTCGATCTCCGCGGCGACCGGCACCTACCTCACCGAGCGACCGGGTCTGCCGGGCACGCCGGACGAGGGCAAGTTGCTCCCCGTCGAGAACGAGGACTACGCGACCATGCTCGTCCGGTTCGACGAGTCGGCGGTCGGTGCCGGTGCGATCGGCAACCTCGAGGCGTCCCGCATCGCGGTCGGTCCCCGGTCCGAGTACGCGTTCGAGATCTTCGGCACCGAGGGCTCGCTCCGCTGGGACTTCGAGCGCCTCAACGAACTCGAGGTCGCCCTCGCCCGCACCGGGCAGCACGTCGGGTACACCCGCGCCTTCGCGGACGGGTACTTCCCCGACTACTCGCGCTTCCAGCCGAGCTCCGGCACGAGCATGGGCTACGACGACCTCAAGGTCATCGAGGCCGCGAAGTTCCTCACCGCCGCGACCGGTGGCGAGGCGACCGGTTCCAACATCCACGACGCCGTGACCTCGGCGCGGGTGCTCAGCGCCGCCGAGCAGTCCGCCGCCTCCGGCCAGTGGGTCGACCTGCCGGCCGAGCCCGGTACGACCGCGAACGTCCGCGCCACCGAAGGAGCCCGCGTATGAGCCTCCGCATCGCCACCGCACCGATCTCCTGGGGCGTCAGCGAGGTCGACGGCTGGGGTGTCCAGCTGCCGCCCGAGCGGGTCCTCGCCGAGATGCGGTCCCTCGGGTTCGAGGCCACCGAGCTCGGTGCACAGGGGTTCCTGCCGCCGGCACCGGAGGACAAGGCGGCACGCCTCGCCGAGTTCGGCATGACCGCGATCGGCAGCTTCGTGCCGGTCATCGCGCACCAGCCCGGGATCGACCCGCTGCCCCGCATCGAGCAGGAGCTGCGTGACTACGCGGCCTCGGGTGCGACCGTGCTCGTGGTCTGCGCCGACAGCGAGCAGACCGGGTACGACGCCCAGCGCGAGCCGCTCACCGACGAGCAGTGGTCGACGCTCTTCACGAACCTCGACCGCATCACCGCGGCCGCGGCGGCCGTCGGGGTCACGGCGACCCTGCACCCGCACGTCGGGACCGTCGTCGAGACCAAGGACGACGTCGACGCGGTGCTCCGGGGATCGACGATCCCGTTCTGCTTCGACACCGGCCACCTGTTCCTCGGCGGCACCGACCCCGTGCAGTTCGCCGCCGAGCACTCGGACCGCATCGCGTACATGCACCTGAAGGACGTCTCGCTCGACGGCATGCGCCGTGTCGCGGACGGCGAGATCAGCTACTTCGACGCGATCAAGGCCGACGTGCTCTACCGTCCCGTCGGACAGGGCGACGTCGACATCCGCGCGATCCTGCAGAGCCTGGTCGACGCCGGGTTCGACGGCTGGATCGTGCTGGAGCAGGACAAGGTCGTGCTCGAGGAACCGGCCGACGGGACCGGTCCGATCGAGGACGCCCGCGCGAGCGTCGAGTTCGTGCGCGCGCTCGTCGCGGAACTCGAGTCCTCCCGGTCCGGGGCCGCGCGATGAGGATCGGCGTCGCCGGACTCGGCCGCATCGGCACGATGCACGCGCGGAACGCCGCGCGCGCGGCCGGGGTCGACGAGGTCGTGCTCATCGGCCGCGACGCCGGACGCACGGCATCGGTCGCCGAACGGCTCGAGGCCCAGCGCTCGGCCGAGGGCACGGACGCCACCGGGTGGGCCGCCGTCACGAGCACCGTCGAACCGCTCGCCGACGTCCTGCCTCGTCTCGACGGCGTGCTCGTCGCCTCGGCCACCGACACCCACGCCGACCTCGCACGGGTGGTCGCCGAGTCCCGCACGCCACTGCTCATCGAGAAGCCGTTGGCACTCGGCGTCGACGAGCTCGCGGCTCTGTCGAGCGATCTCGACCGGACGGGATCGCCGATCATGGTGGCGTTCCACCGCCGCTACGACCCGGGCTACCAGCGGCTCCGCCGACACGTCGTCGACGGGGACGTCGGCACGCTCCGACTCGTGCAGGCGACCGAGAACGACCACTACGCACTGCCGATCGACTACATCCCGCAGTCGCACGGGATGTGGCTCGACCTGCTCATCCACGACTTCGACAGCATCCCGTGGGTCGTCGGCGACCCGGTGGTCGAACTGTCCATGATCGGATCGGTCCTCGACGAACCGGTGTACGGGGAGCACGACGACACGGACACCGCGATGGTGACGCTGCGCTTCGCGTCCGGCGCGGTCGGCAGCATCGGCGCGCTCCGGCGCAGCGATGCCGGGCAGGACGTCCGGCTCGAGGTCACCGGGACGAAGGGGGCCTTCGGCGCCGGGTACGGGCCGCGCACCCCGATCACCTCGACCGAGCCGGACGGCACCGCCCCGGCACACCCGTACGACACGTTCGGCGACCGGTTCGTCCCGGCCTTCGAGGAGGAGGTCGCGCACTTCGTCCGGATGGTGCGCGGCGAGGCGGAGAGCCTCACGCCGCCGGCGTCCGGGCTCGTCGCGACGTCGCTCGCCGAGGCCGCCCGGGAGTCGTTCCGGAGCGGTGGCCGACCGGTCCGACCCCGTGCGGTCGAGTTCCCCGCGACGACCTGATCCAGCACCACCACGCACCACTCGTCACACACCACACACTGGAGATTGCAATGACGCAACAGATCCGGATCGGCCTCTTCGGCACCGGGCGCATCGGACAGGTCCACGCGATGAGCGTGGCCGCCATCGACGACGCGGAGCTCGCGTGGGTCTGCGACCCCTTCGTCGAGGGCGCCGAGCGCACGGCTGCCGAGTACGGCGGTCGCGTGAGCACGGACCCCGCCGAGGTCTTCGCGTCGGGTGGGGTCGACGCCGTGATCATCGCGGCGCCCACCCCGACGCACGTCGACCTCATCGACGCCGCGATCGACGCGGGCGTCCCGGTCCTCTGCGAGAAGCCGATCGACCTCGACCTCGCCCGGGTGGACGGGCTCCGGGCGAAGGCCGCGGCGGCGACCGTGCCGATCGTCCTCGGGTTCAACCGGCGGTTCGACCGGCACTTCGCCGAGCTCCAGCGGCGCGTCCGCGCGGGCGACATCGGCACGCTCGAGCAGGTCCTCATCACGAGCCGCGACCCGGGGGAGCCCCCGGCGGCCTACCTGGCGTCGTCGGGCGGGATCTTCCGGGACATGACCATCCACGACCTGGACATGGCGCGGTTCTTCGTGCCGGACATCGTCGAGGTCACCGCGCGCGGGGCGAACACCTTCAGCGCGACGGCCCGGGAGCTCGGCGACTACGACTCCGCGGTCGTGACGCTCCGGGGTGCGAACGACGAACTCGTCAACATCACGAACTCGCGGCACGCGGCGTACGGGTACGACCAGCGCTTCGAGGTCTTCGGGTCCGAGGGGCTGCTGCAGGTCGGCAACCAGACCGACACGCTCGTCCGGCACTGGGGAGCCGGGGCCGTCGAGTCCCTCGAGCCGTACCAGAACTTCTTCCTGCAGCGGTACGCCGAGGCGTACCGCCTCGAGGTCGTCGAGTTCCTCAAGGCCGTCCGTGGCGAGCCGTCGCGCAGCCCGGGGTTCGAGGACGGGCGTGCGGCGCTCGTGCTCGCCGACGCCGCGGACCGTTCGGCGCGGACCGGCGAGTCGGTCGCCGTGGACCTGTCCCGGTGAGCACCCTCGGCCGCGACCTCGTCGCCACCTGCTGGACCACCGCCGGCACCGCCGTCCCCGACGGCCCGTCGGAGCGGAGTCCGTTCTCGGCGAAGGACCGGGTGAGCGCCGCGGCCGAGGCCGGCTTCGTCGGGCTCGGGTTCGTCGTCGACGACCTCGAGGTCGTCCGGGACACGATCGGCTTCGAGGCGCTGCGGTCGCACGCCGACGCGGTCGGCATCCGGCACCTCGAGGTCGAGCTCGTCAAGGACTGGTGGCGTGATCCCGAGGAAGTGCCGTGGCGAGCCCGCTGGGACCTGCTCCGCGACGCCGCCCGGGCGTTCGACAGTCCGATGGTGAAGATCGCCCCGCCGCCGGCCCCGACGGTGGACTCGTTCGAGCCGTTCACCGGACCGTTCCGACGTCTGGCCGACGAGGCCGCGGCGGTCGGGACACGACTGGCGCTCGAACCGCTGCCGTTCGCCGGGATCTCGTCGATGCCCCAGGGGTCTGAGTTCGTCGCGGCCGTGGACCACTCGCACGCCGGTCTGGTGGTGGACTCGTGGCACGTGTTCCGCGCCGGGACCTCGCTCGAGGAACTGGCCCGCACCCTCGACCCGGTCACCGTGTTCGGGGTCGAGGTGAACGACGCCGACGCACAGCCGCAGCCCGGGCGGACGCTCTTCGAGGACACCCGCGACAACCGCCGCTACCCCGGCGAGGGCGCGCAGGACGTCGTCGGGTTCCTCCGCACGATGGCCGAGGTCGGCTGGTCCGGACCGTGGGGGGTCGAGATGCTCTCGACCGAGCACCGCGCGAAGTCGCTCGGCGACGCGCTGGACGCAGCCCGCGAAACGACACTTCGATGCATTCGTCTCGCGGACGATTCGTCCATTCAGTGAGAAGAGCGGTATGCTCATCCCGTCCGAACGCAACGACGCAGAGAGGATCAGAACATGGTCGACCCGCAGGTGCTCAAGCACGGTGAATGGGACGTCATCACCCCGGAGATCGCCGGATGGGAGTTCGTCACCTTCCAGGTGAAGACCTTCGGCGACGGCGAGACCGTCGAGCTCCCGGCCGACGGCAACGAGCGGGCGTTCGTCAACCTGCACGGCGATCTGGTCGTCACCGCCGACGGCACGGAGTACCGCCTCGGTGGGCGCGACACCGTGTTCGACGGGCTCGGGCACACCCTGTCGGTCCCGCGCGACACCGCCGTGACCATCACGGCGACACCGGGCGCCGAGCTCGCGATCGCGTCGTCACCGGCCACCGAACGGCACGAGGTCGTCCTCGTCACGCCGGACGAGGTCGGCTCCGCCACCCGCGGTGCCGGGAACGCCACCCGGCAGGTCTCGACGCCGATGTCGCCCGACTTCCCGGCCGACCGGCTGCACATCGTCGAGGTGTGGACCCCCGGTGGCAACTGGTCGAGCTTCCCGCCGCACAAGCACGAGCACGACATCGACGGCGAGGCGCAGCTGGAAGAGGTCTACTACTACCGCCTCCGCGACCCGGAGAACGGGTGGGCGCTGCAGCGCGTGTACAGCCCGGAGCGCGACTTCGACCTGGACGTCCCGGTCCGCGACGGCGACATCTGCCTGATCCCGTGGGGGTACCACACCACCGTCGCGGCCCACGACCAGGACCTCTACTACCTCAACGTCCTGGCGGGACCGGCGCCGAAGCGCACCCTCCAGGCCGCCGAGGACCCGGCACTCGCCCCCGCCCGGGCCAAGTGGGACGACCTCGGCACCGACCCCCGCGTGCCGTTCGTCCCCGTCCGCCCCTGACCCACCCCGAAGAAGGAAGTTCGCAATGGTGCAACACCCTCAGCCGACCCGCCGCCTCACGGTGGGCCAGGCGATCGTCGAGTTCATGCAGGCCCAGCACGTCGAACGTGACGGGGTGACGAGTCCGTTCTTCGGCGGTGCCTTCGGCATCTTCGGCCACGGCAACGTCGCCGGCCTCGGCCAGGCGCTCCTGCAGTACCAGGACGAGTTCCCGTACTACCAGGGCCGCAACGAGCAGGGCATGGTCCACATCGCGACGGGCTTCGCCAAGATGAAGAACCGACTCGGCGCGCTCGCCGTGTCGACCTCCATCGGCCCGGGCGCGACCAACATGGTCACGGGCGCCGGCACGGCGACGGTGAACCACATCCCCGTCCTCCTGTTCCCCTCGGATGCCTTCGCCACCCGGTCCACGGGTGCGGTCCTGCAGCAGCAGGAGCACCCGTACGCGATGGACGTCACCGCCAACGACTCGTTCCGCGCGGTCTCGCGGTACTTCGACCGGATCAGCCGTCCCGAACAGCTCGCGTCGGCGCTCCTCGAGGCGATGCGCGTCCTCACCAGCCCGGCCGACACCGGAGCCGTCACCATCGCGGTGCCGCAGGACGTGCAGGCCGAGGCGTACGACTTCCCCGAGGCGCTGTTCTCCCGCCGCGTCTGGCACGTCGCCCGCAACCGCCCGGACCGTGCCGCCATCCAGCGCGCCGCCGAGCTCATCAAGTCGGCACGGAACGCCGTCGTGATCGCCGGTGGTGGTGTCGTGTACTCGGACGCCACCGAGGAACTCGTGCGCTTCGCCGAGTCGACCGGCATCGGCGTCGGGGTCACCCAGGCGGGCAAGGCCGGCATGCCGTGGGACCACGCGCTCGCATTGGGCGCCCTCGGGTCCTCGGGCTCGGCGTACGCCAACGGCATCGCGAACGACGCCGACGTCGTGATCGGCATCGGCACGCGCTACACCGACTTCACGACGGCGTCGAACACGATGTTCACGAACCCCGACGTGGCGTTCGTCAACATCAACGTGGCCGAGGTCGACGCGTTCAAGGAGTCCGGGATCCCGCTCGTCGGCGACGCCCGCGAGACCCTGGCCGAGCTCCGCGCGGCACTCGACGGGTTCCGGCTCGACGCCGAGGTCGTCGCCGCGAACGAGCGTGCGGCAGCCGACTGGCGCACCGAGGTCGACCGCATCGTCGAGGTCCAGGAGAGCGCCACGCTGTCCCAGGCCGAGATGCTCGGACTCCTCAACGCATCGGCGCACACCGAGGACGTCGTCATCAACGCCGCCGGCTCGATGCCCGGGGACCTGCACCGCCTGTGGCGCGCCGGTACCCCCAAGGGCTACGACATCGAGTACGGCAACTCGTGCATGGGCTACGAGGTCGCCGGAGGCGTGGGCGCGCAGCTCGCCGCCCCGGACCGCCGCGTCCACGTGCTCGTGGGCGACGGCTCCTACCTGATGATGTCGCAGGAGATCATGACCGCGGTGCAGGAGCACCTGCAGATGACGATCGTCATCGTCGACAACTTCGGGTACGGCTCGATCGCGGCGCTGTCCGAGACGCTCGGGTCGCAGACGTTCGGTACCCGGTTCAACGAACGCGGCGAAGCGCTCCGACACGACGGGCGTCGGCTCGAGGTCGACTTCGTGCAGAACGCGGCGAGCTACGGCGCCGAGGTGTTCTCGGCCGACACCGCCGACACCTTCCGGTCGGCCCTCGACCAGGCGCGCGCGCACGACGGCACGAGCGTCGTCTACGTCCGTGTGGACGCACAGGGGCGCTTCGGCGGCTCCGGTGCGTGGTGGGACGTCCCGGTCGCCGAGGTCTCGACCCTGGACAGCACCCGGGACGCCCGTGCGACCTACGAGGAGCACAAGCGCGAGCAGCGGCTCTACCTGACGCAGTCCGCACCCCGAGTCCGCGAACTGGAGCACTCATGACCGACGTGGCCGATGCCCGTGACCGGACCGACGTGTCCGCGACCATCACCGCCGGGGTCCCCACGGGCCTCCTGATCGGTGGCACGGAACGCGCCGCGAGCGACGGCGCCACCTTCGACGTGCACGACCCGGTCGACGGCAGTGTGCTCGCCACGGTGTCCAGCGGGACGCGCGCGGACGCGCAGGCCGCGGTCGACGCGGCCGCGGACGCCGCGGCTGACTGGGCGGCGACACCACCGCGGAAGCGTTCAGAAGTACTCTCCCGCGCGTACGACCTGATGATCGAACGGGCCGACTGGTTCGCGCGGCTCATCACGGCGGAGAACGGCAAGGTGTTCGCGGACGCACGCGGCGAGGTCCTGTACGCGGCCGAGTTCCTCCGCTGGTACGCCGAGGAAGCGGTCCGGATCCCCGGCACGCTCCAGACGGCCCCTGGCGGTGCGAACAAGATCCTCGTCGAGCACCGCCCGATCGGGATCGCGATCCTGGTGACGCCGTGGAACTTCCCCGCCGCGATGGCGACCCGGAAGATCGGTCCGGCGCTCGCCGCCGGGTGCACCGCCGTGTTGAAGCCGGCCAGCGACACCCCGCTCACGGCGCTCGCGATCGGGAAGCTGTTCGACGAGGCAGGGCTGCCGGCCGGCGTCCTCAACGTGTTGCCGAGCCGGTCCTCCGGTGCCGTCGTCGAGCAGATGGTGCGTGACCCCCGTGCCCGGAAGCTGTCCTTCACCGGGTCCACCGAGGTCGGCGTCACGCTCATGCAGCTCGCGGCCGAGTCGGTCGTGAGCACGTCGATGGAGCTCGGCGGCAACGCGCCCTTCGTGGTGTTCGACGACGCCGATCTCGAGTCGGCGGTCGCCGGAGCGATGATCGCCAAGATGCGGAACGGGGGCGAGGCGTGCACCGCCGCGAACCGGTTCTACGTGCAGGAGGGCATCGCGCCTGAGTTCTCCCGTCGACTCGCCGAGGCGATGGGGGCACTCCGCACCGGGGACGGTCTCGACCCCGAGGTGCAGCTCGGCCCGATGGTGAACGAGAGGGCCCGCGACGACATCGCGGCGCTCGTGGACGGTGCGAAGGCCGACGGGGCGACCGTGCTCACCGGGGGCAGCACGCC
Source organism: Curtobacterium pusillum (assembly GCF_007673235.1). Lineage (GTDB taxonomy): Bacteria > Actinomycetota > Actinomycetes > Actinomycetales > Microbacteriaceae > Curtobacterium > Curtobacterium pusillum_C. The sequence continues at coordinate 146,870 of NZ_VDZH01000005.1, read as the reverse complement.
GGACGGCGCCGGGTGGTTCTACCCGGCGACGGTGCTCGGTGACGTGCCCGAGCACGCCCGGATCCTGCAGGAGGAGATCTTCGGACCCGTGGCGCCGATCGTGACGTTCCGGACCGACGACGACGCCGTCCGCCTGGCGAACGGCACGCCGTACGGACTCGTGTCGTACGTCTACACGCAGGACATCGGCCGGGGACTCCGGGTCAGCGAGCGGATCGAGTCGGGGATGGTCGGGCTCAACCGTGGGCTCGTCTCCGACCCCGCTGCGCCGTTCGGCGGGATGAAGGAGTCCGGGATCGGCCGCGAGGGCGGCGCCGAGGGACTGCTCGAGTACATGGAGTCGCAGTACATCGCGGTGAGCTGGTAGCGCAGAGCGCACCGCACCGCGCCCGCCAGCGCAGCGCCGTCAGGCGTCGCGATCGACCAGCGGGGTCGCCAGTTCGCTGGTGGCCCCGCTCGTCAGTTCCGCCACCGCTGCCCGTGCGGCCGCGGTGAACTCGTCCTGTCGTTCGCGGACGTCCACCGACCGCCCCGCGACGGACACGCACCCGAGCAGCCCCCCGTCGCCGCCGAACACCGGGAAGGCGAGCGCGCCGATCCCGATCGTGGCGTCGTCGAGCGACAGGGTGTAGCCCTGCTCGCGGGTCCGCTCGACGTCGGCCCGCAGGGCTCCGGCGTCGGTGATCGTCTCGGTGGTGAGCGGACGCCGGTCTGGTCCGTGCTCGAGGTAGTCGTCGACGTCGCGGGCGTAGGCGAGCACGAGACGGCCGGCACCGCCGGCGTAGAGCGGCAGCGCTCGGCCGGGCGCGAGGGTCAGCACGCCGATGCCGCGTCCGGGTGCCCAGTCGATGCAGAGGGCCTCGTCCCCGCGCGGCACCGTCAGGAAGGCGGTCTGCTCGGTGCCGTCGGCGAGGTCGTCGAGCACCCGTCGTGCCGATGCCCACTCGGTCATGGCGTCGCGGGCGGCGTCGGCGAGGTGGAGCCACTTCACGCTGAGGCGCGCACGGTTCTCGTCCGTGGTGGTCGCCAGGCCGACGGTCTTCAGTCCGTCGACGAACCGGTACACGCTGGGGCGGGGGAGTCCGGTGGCCTCGGCGAGCTCGGCGGGGGACAGGTCCCCGCGTTCGGCGAGTGCCTCGACGACCGCCATCGAGTTCGCGAGCACGCGCATCGGCTTCCGCTCAGCCACGAGGACCTCCGTCGAACCCGAGGTCCGCGCTGATCGCGGCGGCCGTGGAGACCACGAGGGCGCTCATCTCGGCTTCCCGTTCGACGAGGCGCTCGCGCAGGCCGCTGATGGACACCGCTGCGACGAGTTCACCCCGGTGGTTGAAGACGGGGCTGCCGAAGGCGGCGATGCCGATGGTGACGTCCTGGTCGGAGCGGGCGTACCCGCGCTCCCGCGTCGCCCGCAACTCGGTGTCGAGTTCGGCCGCGCTCGGCACCGGGTACGGGTCGGCGGCCCTGCCGACCCCGTCGCCGCCGACCCCGCCGCCCCCGGCGAGGAGCTCGTCGACCACGGCGTGCTGTTCGCCCGCCGCCAGGAACGCCAGCAGGGCTCGTGGGGCGCCCCCGACGTGGAGCGGCAGCGCGTCGCCGACCTGCATCGCCACCGATCGGACGTCGTGTCCCTCGAGGCGTTCCACGCACACGGCCCGGACCCCGCGCCGGTAGCAGAGCAGCGCAGCAACCCCGGCGGTCGACCGCAGTTCGCGCATCCGCGGGAGTGCGACGCCGCGGACGTCGAGCGAGTCCTCGAGCACACCGCCGATCTGCATGCACGCGAGGCCGAGGCGGTAGGTACCGCGCGTCGGAGCGGCGTCGACCCACCCCATCGCGAGGAGGCTCTGCAGCAGTCGGTACGTGGAGCTCGTGGGCTCGTCGACGGCTTCCGCGAGGGCACTCACGGTCAAGGCCTGCGTCCCGGCCAGGGCGTCGATGATCGCCCCGGCCTTGCTGAGGATCTCGATCCCGCCGTCGTCGGAGGCGCCGTCTGCCATGCGGCCATCCTCCCACGTCGAAGTCCCTCGCAGAATCTCACTCAGTAGACACATCGTTCACAGAGTGATAGTTTGAGGTCACCACCGCAGAACGAAGGAGTCGCCGTGACACGCAACGACGCGAGAGACGTCGAACACCTCGAGACCGTGGCCCGCGAAGGGCGCTGGCGGGTGCTCGAGACCGTCGCGACCAGCAAGGCGGGACACATCGGCGGGCCGATGTCCGCGATGGACCTCATGGTCGCCCTCTACTTCCACCAGCTCCGCATCGACCCGTCGACGCCGCAGGACCCGGACCGCGACCGGTTCATCCTGTCCAAGGGGCACTCCGCGATCGGGCTGTACTCGGTCCTGGCGCTCCGCGGGTACTTCCCCGTCGAGGAGCTCGCCACCTTCGACCACGGTGACTCCCGCCTGCAGGGCCACCCCGACATGAAGCTCACGCCCGGCGTGGACTCGTCGACCGGCTCGCTCGGTCAGGGCCTCTCCGCCGGTTCCGGGATGGCCATCGCCGCGAAGATGCAGGGAAAGGACTTCCACACCTGGGTCGTGCTCGGCGACGGCGAGATCGAGGAGGGCATGGTCTGGGAGACCGTGATCCACGCTCCCCGGTACGGCCTCGACAACCTCACCGCGATCGTCGACCTGAACGGCCTGCAGCAGTACGGCTGGCCCGCAGGCGAGCACGACCGCTACGACCGCAGCGAGCCCATGGGGCACGTGAACCTGCCCGCCGTGTTCCGCGGGTTCGGCTGGAACGTCATCGAGATCAACGGTCACGACTACGACGAGATCCTCGACGCCTACGCCGAGGTCGACGCGGCCCGCGGCACGACGGGGAAGCCGACGGCGATCATCGCCCACACGGTCAAGGGCAACGGCGTCTCGTTCACCCGCGCGACGTTCAAGTGGCACAACGGCGTCCCCACCGACGAACAGCTCGACACCGCACGGGCAGAACTGCTCATCGACCAGAAGACGGAGGCCCTCGCATGAAGGCGCAACGCGCAGTGTGGGGCGACACCCTCACCGAACTCGCCGAGACCGACGACCGCATCGTCGTGGTGGACGGCGACCTCGCCACGTCCACCATGGCGGTGACGTTCGCGAACGCCCACCCCGAGCGCTTCGTCCAGGCCGGCATCGCCGAGCAGAACATGGTCGGCATCGCGTTCGGGATGTCGACGCTCGGCTACCGACCGTGGCTGTCGTCGTTCGGTGTGTTCCTGACGAACCGTGCACTCGACCAGGTGCGCATGCTCGTCTCGCAGACGAAGGCGCCCGTCCGCCTCGCCGCCGCCTACACGGGGCTGCTCAACGGGGCGAGCGGCAAGACGCACCAGGACATCGAGGACCTGTCCGTCATGCGGGCACTCCCGAACATGACCGTCCTCGCGCCCGCCGACGAGACCGAGGCCGAGGCGATGATCCGCTGGGCGGCCGACCACGACGGGCCCGTCTACCTCCGGCTCGCCCGCGACGCCGTCGCCGACGTCTTCGACAGCGGCTACGAGTTCCGCCTCGGAGCCCCGGTACTGCTCCGCGCCGGCGGCGACGCCCCGGAGGCGACGGTCGTCTCCACCGGCGTGCAGACCTCCCGGACCGTCGACGCGATCACCACGGTCGATTCCGGCGGACGGTCCGTCCGGCACGTCCACCTGCCGACCATCAAGCCCCTCGACGAGGACGCCCTCTGGCAGCACCTCGCGGGGGCGACCGACGTCGTCACCGTCGAGGAGCACTCCGTCGTCGGCGGGCTGGGCGACGTCGTCGCCGCGGTCCTCGCCGGCCGAGCGAGCGGTGCCCGCCTGACGAAGGTCGGCCTCGCGGACGCGTGGGCTGAGTCCGGGCCGAACGACTTCCTGCTCGAGAAGTACGGCCTGTCGGTCGACCGCGTCGCGGACCGCATCCGCGACGTCCTCGGGGAGCGAGTCGCAGCATGAGCGTCGTGCGTCCGGACGCCGCCGCGTGGACCGGGACCGGGGCGGGGCGCTCGGTCGTCACGCTCACCCCGGCGCCCGCGGTCGACCGGACGTACTCGATCGCGTCTCTCCGACCGGGTGCGGTGAACCGTGCCGCCTCGGTCACGGAGACCCTCGGCGGCAACGGTGTGAACGTGACGCGGGCCCTCCTCGCACACGGCGCCGCGTCGCACGCCGTCGTCCCGCTGGCGGCCGACGTGCTCGCGGGACTCGACGACACGGAACGCGCAGGACTGCGTCCCGTCGACCTCGGCGTCCGCACCCGGGTGAACACCGTCGTCACCGCGCACGACGGCACGACCACCAACGTCAACGAGGCCCCCGCGCCCCTCACCCGCGCCCAGTGGACCGCGCTCACCGTGGCTGCGCTCCGCACCACGCTCGAGACCGATGCCCGATGGCTCGTGGTGACCGGGTGCCTCCCGGCCCGCGCGGACGACGACCAACGCACGGACGGCGACCACCGCGCACACGGCGACCACCGCGCCGACGGCGACCTCGTCGACGTCCTGCCGCTCGTCCTCGCCGCGCGCACCATCGGACTGTCCGTCGCGTTCGACGTCCCCGGCCACCAGCTCACCGCCGTGCTCGACCCCCTCGCACCCGTCGACCTCGTGAAACCGAACGTCGACGAGCTCGCGCAGGCCGTCGGGCACCCGCTCGCCACCGTGGACGACGTCGTCCGTGCAGCACGCGGGCTGCTCGCCCGCGGCGCGAGGCGCGCGCTCGTCACGATGGGCGAGGCAGGAGCGCTCCTCGTGGACGCGCACGGACACACCCTGGTCCCGGGCATCGCGGCAGCCTGCGTCGACACGACCGGTGCCGGCGACGCGGCGCTCGCCGGGTACCTCGCGGCCGACGTCGACGGCGTGGCACCCGCGGTCGCCGCCCGCCGCGCGGTGCGCTGGGGATCCGCCGCCGTGGCGCAACGCGGCGCGACCCTCCGGGCCACACCGGCCACCCGGGCGATCCGCCCGACACCCCACCGGCACGACACCGCCGAACCTGCCGACACGCTCGTCGCGGCCGGCTGACCACCGTCCGCAGGACCACCGCAGGCCCCGACCTCGAAGGACCAGCATGACCACCATCACCGAGACCATCGGACCGATCATCACGCCGGGACCCGGCCTGGAGGCACTCCACCGCTGGGTGGGCGACGTCGCCGCCCTGACGGAACCGGACCAGGTCACGTGGTGCTCCGGCAGTGACGCCGAGAACCGCGCACTGCTCGCCGAGATGGTCGCCGCCGGCTCACTCATCGCGCTCGACGACGGGCTGCGCCCGAGCAGCTACCTCGCCCGGAGCGACCCGGCCGACGTCGCCCGGGTCGAGGACCGGACCTTCATCTGCTCCGAGTCGGAATCGGACGCCGGCCCCACGAACAACTGGCGGGCGCCGGACGCCATGCGCTCTGAGCTCACCGAGCGGTTCCGTGGCTCGATGCGCGGGCGGACGCTGTACGTCGTCCCGTTCTCGATGGGCCCGGTCGGCGGTGCGATCTCGCAGGTCGGCGTCCAGATCACCGACTCGCCCTACGTCGTCGTGTCCACCCGGATCATGACGCGGATGGGGTCGGACGCCCTGGCGCAGATCGGGCACGACACCGTCTGGGTCCCCGCGCTGCACACCGTCGGGCGGCCGCTCGTCGACGACGACGGGACCCGGATCGGCGACGTGCCGTGGCCGTCGAACGAGACGAAGGTCATCGCCCACTTCCCGGAGACCCGGGAGATCTGGTCGTACGGCTCCGGGTACGGCGGGAACGCCCTGCTCGCGAAGAAGTGCTTCGCGCTCCGCATCGCCTCGAGCATGGCCCGGCAGGACGGATGGCTCGCCGAGCACATGCTCCTGATCCGCGTCACGACGCCGGCGGGGAAGGTCCTGCACGTCGCGGCGGCGTTCCCGTCGGCGTGCGGGAAGACGAACTTCGCGATGATGACGCCGACGCTGCCCGGCTGGACGGTCGAGACGATCGGGGACGACATCGCCTGGCTGCGCCCGGGCGCGGACGGCCGGCTGTGGGCGATCAACCCGGAGGCCGGGTTCTTCGGCGTCGCCCCGGGCACGGGGCCCGACACGAACCCCGCGGCGATGGCCACCGTCCGGTCCGGGACGATCTTCACGAACGTCGCCCTCACGCTCGACGGCGACGTGTGGTGGGAGGGCGCCTCCGAGGAGCCGCCCCAGCACCTGATCGACTGGCAGGGCCACGCGTGGGAGCCCGGCAGCACCACGCCCGCAGCGCACCCGAACGCCCGGTTCACCGTCGCCGCCGACCAGTGCCCGACGATCTCCGAGGACTGGGACAGCCCGGACGGCGTCCCGATCGATGCCATCGTGTTCGGCGGCCGTCGCGCGACGAACGTGCCGCTCGTGGCCGAGGCCGAGGACTGGGAGCACGGCGTCTTCTTCGGTTCGACCATCTCGAGCGAGCAGACCGCGGCGGCGGAGGGGCCCGTCGGTGCACTCCGACTCGACCCCTTCGCGATGCAACCCTTCTGCGGGTACAACATGGCCGACCACTGGGCGCACTGGCTCGAGATCGGCGACCGCCTCGGGTCGAAGGCGCCGCGGGTGTTCCGGGTGAACTGGTTCCGGAAGTCGTCCGACGGTGCGTACCTCTGGCCGGGGTTCGGCGAGAACGTTCGGGTGCTCGAGTGGATCGCCGGCCGGCTGGACGGCTCGGCCGACGTGGACTGGAGCCCCGTCGGCGGGCTCCCGGCCGTCGGTGGCCTCGACCTCGCCGGGCTGGAACTCGACGGCTTCGCGCTCGACGAGTTGTTCTCGGTCGACCCCGCCGCGTGGTCGGCCGAGGTCGAACAGCTCCGGGCACACTTCGATCGCTTCGGTGAGCGCGTGCCGGCCCGTCTCCGTGCCCGGCTCGACCAGCTCGCGCGGCGACTCGAGGAGGTCGCGTGACCCCGACCCGGGCGGTGCCGTCCGTGGTCGGCTGACCAGAGCTCGCGATCAGGAACTGATCGCGTCGAGCGCGCTCCTCTGCGGAGACTCCTGTGGTGGGGGGACGAGCGTGCTCAGGAGGGAGGGACCCTGCGCCCCGCGGCGTCCCTCCCTCGCCGTCGCCAACGCGGAACGGACATCCGGACAAACCTCAGATGACGCTGTACGTTGGCGGAAAGGTCGCTGGACGCGGCCAGGTCAGAAGGAGCAGCACATGGCAAGCACGACAGGTCGTCCGACCTCCGTCACCGTCTCGTTCGTCATCTGGCTGGTGGTGGTCCTCGCCAACATCCTCCAAGGGATCATCAGCCTGGTGTCCGGCGGTGGATCGTCCGCCGCGGAGAGCGTCGGCACCGCCCCGCTCGTCGGCGGCGCGATCTTCGCCTTCATCCTCGCCGTGATCGAGCTCATCATCGTCTTCAAGATGCGCGACGGCCGGAACTGGGCCCGCATCGTCCTGCTGGTCCTCGCGATCCTGCAGGTCATCGGTGTCGGCGTGGGCGCGGCCTCGGGCGGCAACGCCTTCGGTTGGATCGGTGCCGTCGCGGTGATCGTCGCGACCGTCCTGATGTTCGTCGGTGGCGCGAACGGCTACTTCCGTCGTCGCTGACGACGTCCGCCCGGCTCGCGACGCGACCGGGTGACGGACTGGAGGCGCGGTGCCGGCTGGCACCGCGCCTCCAGTCCGTTCCGGGGTCACCACGCGCCCGGCGCGAGAAGATGGGGTGTGAGCTCCGCGCAGACGATCCTGGACGCCCTCGTCCGCCGTGTCGAGGAGACCGGGTTCGGCGCCCAGGGACTGCACGTGCGCGTCGGCGACGACGACGTCGAGCACCACTGGGCACCCGACGTCCGACGCGAGGTCCACTCCGTCGCGAAGGGCGTCTGCGTCCTCGCCGCCGGGATGGCCGCGGACGACGGGCTCGTGGACGTCGACGAGCCGGTCGCCTCGTCCCTGCCCGACTGGACGTTCGGCGCGGGGACCGACGAGGTGACCCTCCGGCACCTCCTCACCATGGCGAGCGGCGTGGACATGCCGTGGTCCGAGACGGAGCTGACGGACTGGCCGGACCTGGCGGTGGAGTTCCTCGGGCGGCCCTCCCGCGGGCGGGTGTTCCAGTACGCGAACGCGAGCACGTACACGGCGATGCGGGTGCTCGCCACGCGCATCGGCGACGTGGGGGAGTACGTGTCCTGCCGGCTGTTCGACCCGCTCGGCATCGAGGACGTCGCCTGGCAGCGCTGCCCGAACGGCTTCGTCGCCGCCGGTGAGGGCCTGGCGCTCCGGACGGAGGAGCTCGCCCGGCTCGGACAGCTGATCCGGGACCGCGGGGTGTTCGGGGGTCGGCGCATCGTCGGCGCGCGGTGGTGCGACGCCATGCACGGCGACTGGGTCGAGCGCGAGGGGACCGGGCCGGGCTACGAGCGGTACGCGATGGCAGGGTGGGGCGGACCCGGGCGGCTCTGGCGGCTGCACGGCGCGTACGGCCAGATGCTGCTGTTCGACCGCGACACCGACACCGACACCGACCGCGACGTCGACGGCGGCACCGTGGTGACCGTCACGGCCGACGACCACTTCGGCGCGGACGCCTTCGCGGCGGTCGTCGCCGACGAACTGGAACGGCAGCGCCCAGCGACTCCCGCATGATGTGCGCGCGCTGCGAGCGTGCCGAGGTCGGCGGTGCGAGGATGAGCGGCGGCCGTCGTCCGGACGGCCGGAGACGGAAGTGACGAGCGTGACCGAGACCCGCTCCGAGACACCGACGACCGAGACCGCCGAGGACGGCGGCCACGGCGCGGTCAAGAAGGGCGCCGCCGTGCTCGCCCTCGCCGCCCTCGGGGTGGTGTTCGGCGACATCGGCACGAGTCCGCTGTACGCCCTGCGGACGGTGTTCACGATCGACGACGGCATCGTGAAGGCCAACCAGGAGGACGTCTACGGCGTGATCTCGATGATGTTCTGGAGCATCACGATCATCGTCTCGATCAAGTACGTCCTCGTGCTCATGCGCGCCGACAACGACGGCGAGGGTGGGGTGATGGCCCTCGCGGCACTCGCCCGCAGGCTCTACGCGAAGCGTCGCGGCGGTGCGGTGATCTTCCTGGTCATCGGGATCGTCGGCGTCTCGCTCTTCTACGGCGACTCGGTCATCACGCCCGCGGTCTCGGTGCTGTCCGCGGTCGAGGGCCTCGGTACCGCCGCACCCGCGGTCGGGCACCTGATCGTGCCGATCGCCGCGGTCATCCTCGTCGTGCTGTTCGCTGCCCAGCGGTTCGGCACCGGCAAGGTCGGCAATCTCTTCGGCCCCGTGATGCTGCTCTGGTTCGTGGTCATCGCGGCCGCCGGGGTACCGCACATCATCGCCCACCCCGGGGTGCTGCAGGGGCTGTCGCCGACGTGGGCGATCGCCTTCACGTTCGCGCACCCGTACATCACGTTCGTGGCGATGGGCGCCGTCGTCCTGGTGATCACCGGCGCCGAGGCCCTCTACGCCGACATGGGGCACTTCGGCCGGCCGGCGATCCTCCGGGCCTGGTTCTTCGTCGTCTTCCCGGCGCTCGTGCTGAACTACCTCGGCCAGGCCTCCCTCGTGCTCCGCGACCCGTCGGCCGCGAAGGACCCGTTCTTCCTGCTGTTCCCGGACGCGCTCCGGCTGCCGGTCGTGGTGCTCGCGACGATGGCGACGGTGATCGCCAGCCAGGCCGTGATCTCCGGCGCGTTCTCGCTCACCCGTCAGGCCGTGCAGCTCGGACTGCTGCCGCCCCTGACGATCCGGCAGACCTCGCGGCGGGAGAGCGGCCAGATCTACCTGCCGGCCGTGAACCTGCTGCTGTTCATCGGCGTGCTGGCGATCATGCTCGCGTTCCGGTCCTCGGCGAACCTCGCCACCGCGTACGGGGTGTCCGTGACCGGTGCACTGGTCGTCGACACCCTCCTGCTGTTGCTCGTCGTGCGGCCGCTCTGGAAGTGGAAGCCGTGGAAGCTCGTGCTCGCCGCCGTGGCGTTCGGTGGACTCGAGCTGACCTTCCTGGCCGGCAACCTGTCGAAGATCATCCACGGAGGGTGGGTGCCGCTCCTCATCGCGCTCGCGGTGATCACCGTGATGACGACGTGGCGCCGCGGTCGGGCGCTCGTGCAGGAGGAACGCAAGGAACGGGAGGGCTCCCTCGCCGACTTCATCGAGCGCGTGAACGAGGACCACGTCCCGCGCGTGCCCGGTGTCGCGGTGTTCCCGCACCCGAACAAGGAGACGACACCGCTCGCCCTCCGCGCCAACGTCGACCACAACCACGTGCTGCACCGGACCGTGCTCATCGTGTCCGTCCTCACCGCCAACGTGCCCCACGTGCCGCACGCGCGGGCGTTCTTCCGCGACGACCTCGGGTACGAGGACGACGGCATCGACCACATCACCATCAAGTTCGGGTTCTCGGACGACCAGGACCTGCCGAAGGCCCTGCACGCCGCGTGCCTGGCCGAGGTACTCGACATCGACCCGGACGAGATGGAGCACGCGTCGTACTTCATCTCCCGCGGCGCGCTCCGGCCGACGCCGGGGCACCACGGCATGGTCGGGTGGCGGAAGAAGCTGTTCGTCGGGCTGGCGCACAACGCGGCCGACCCGGCAGCGCGGTTCGGCCTGCCCGCCCACCGGACGGTGACGATGGGCAGCGACGTCGAGATCTGACGACGCCGACGGGCTGTCGGACTGGAGGCGCGTGGCGGGCCCGCACCGTGCCTCCAGTCCGACAGTGGACCGTCAGCAGCAGTCGCACGCGTCGCCCGCGCGCTCACCCGTGAGCGCCGCGACCGGCTGCTTGCAGGCGTCGCCGCGCCACGCCTCGAGGCCCTCGCGCACCGCGAAGACGACCACGACGAGGCCGGCGACGGGGTCGGCCCAGGTCCACCCGAACAGGGTGTTGAGGAGGAGTCCGACCAGGACGGCGGCGGAGAGGTAGCTGCACACGAGCGTCTGCTTGGAGTCCGCGATCGCCGACGCCGAGCCGAGTTCCGTGCCCGTCCGCCGTTCGAGCAGGCTGAGGAACGGCATCACGGCCAGGCTGACCGCTGCCAGGACGATGCCGACGGTGCTGTGCTCCGGCTCGCGCAGCCCGGTCAGCGTCAGCACGGCGTCGACGGTGACGTAGAGCGCGAGTCCGAAGAACGACACGGCGATGACCCGGAGCGCCGTCCGCTCGCGTGCCTCCGGGTCACGCCCGGCGAACTGCCACGCGACGGCCGCTGCCGACAGGACCTCGACGATCGAGTCCAGCCCGAAGCCGATGAGCGCGGTCGACGACGCCACCGAGCCCGCGGCGATCGCGACGACCGCCTCGACCACGTTGTAGGTGATGGTCGCGGCGACGATCCACCGGATGCGCTTCCGGAGGAGCGCCTGCCGCGCGGCCGCCGGGGCGGGCCGGACGCCGATGGACACTGCTCCGGTCATGCGCCCGGTCCGCAGCAGAGCGGGACGTCGCAGTCGTCGTCGGTGCAACCGACGCCGTCGTCGACGGCGAGGACGACGTCGACCAGGGACTCCAGCGCCCGGGTGAGGTGCGCGTCGGCGATCTCGTACCGGGTGCGACGCCCTTCGGGGACGGTCGCGACGATGCCGCACCCGCGCAGGCACGCGAGGTGGTTCGACACGTTCGCCCGGGTGAGGCCGAGTTCGTCCGCGAGCTCGGAGGGGTACCCGGGGGAGTCGAGCAGGCGCAGCAGGATCCGTGCGCGCGTCGGATCGGCGAGGGCGCGACCGAGGCGGTTCATCACGTCGAGTCGCGGGGCGGCGGTCAGCATGGCGCAACTGTACAGCGCTCACTGAACAGTGTCACGGCCCGAGGTCTCCCTCAGTGGGCCGTGTGGCTGCCCTGCGTGGACCGGCTGTGCTCCGTGGACCGGCTCCGCAGTCGTCCGACCCCGAGCGCGATCGCGACGACCACCAGCCCGAGCGCCAGTCCGAACACCGCCGAGATCGCCGTGTCGACGATCCACGTGACGACGGGCCCGGTGGCCTCGACCCCGTGCTCGACGACGTGCAGCAGGTCGTACGGCCCGTGCCAGAACGTCTCCGCCAGGTTCGCGATGACGAGGTGCCCGCCGACCCAGAGCATCGCGACCGTGCCGACGATGCTGATCACCCGGAAGACCGTCGGCATCGCGAGCACGATCCGCGCTCCGGTGCGCCGGGTCCGACGGACGGGGTTCTTCATCATCTGCAGGCCGATGTCGTCGACCTTCACGAGGAGCGCGACGGCGCCGTAGACCAGCGCCGTCATACCGAGCCCGATGACGATCAGCGCGCCGAGCGTGAGCCAGGTCCCGAGGTCCGGGTCGAGGCTCGCGAGCGCGATGAGCATGATCTCGGTGCTCAGGATGAGGTCCGTGCGGATGGCGCCGAACACCAGCTTCCGCTCGTCGGCGGAGGGCTCGTCGCCGGTGGCGTGGTGGTGGCCGAACCACTCGGTGACCTTCTCGGCGCCCTCGAAGCACAGGTAGGTGCCGCCGATGAGCAGCAGCCACGGCAGCACCCACGGCGCGAACGCCGACAGCAGCAGCGCCAGCGGGATGATGATGACGAACTTGTTGAAGAGGCTGCCGAGTGCGATCCGGCCGACGACCGGCAGCTCACGGGCGGGGGTGAGCCCCTGGACGTACTGCGGGGTGACCGCGGCGTCGTCGATGACGACACCCGCCGTCTTGGCACTGGCCTTCAGCGCTGCGGAGAGCACGTCGTCGACGATGGCGAGCAGACCGACTGACATGGGCTCACCCTAGCGGGAGCCGCGAGCCCCTAGCGGGGACCGCGTCGCCCGCGGAGGGTCTCGGACGGCGGCTCGCCGTACACGTCGGCGTAGTAACCCGAGAAGCGACCGAGGTGGTGGAACCCCCACGACACGGCGATCTCGGCGACGGTCGTCCCGTCGGGGTCGGCGGCCAGCAGGTCCGACCGGACCCCGTGCAGCCGGGCCTCCCTCAGGAACTGCATCGGCCGTACGCCGACGTGCCGCTGGAACGCCGCCTGCAGCCCGCGCGCGCTGACGCCGGCCGCCTCGCTCACCTCGGCGACGGTGAGCGGTCGCCGGGCGTTCGCGACCATCCACTCCTTGGCGAAGCGGATCGTCGACGAGCCGACGGCCGCCGTCGGCGCTCGCGACGGGGTCGCGTCGAACGCGGCGACGACGGCGTCCGCGATGGACTGGTTCCACCGGGCCCGGTCCGCCGCGGGCGTCGAAGCGTCCAGGAGGCGCGGTGCGGCTTCCCCGATCCGGCTGCGGAGTCGACGGAGCGCGTCCACCCCGAGCGCGCCCCGGAACGCGAGCTGCCGCGGCTCGTCGTCCCCGCGTCGAGCCGCCGCGATCGACTCGAGGAACGCTCCGCCGAAGCGCACCGAGTGCTGCCCGGACGGGAGTCCGTCGAAGCGGAAGTCGCGGCCGGCCGGGTACATCACGGGGATGCCCGGCAGGAGCGGCACGGGGTCACGGGTGTCCGTGTCGATGGTCATGCCGGGTGACGTCGCCCACACGAGGACGTAGTCGGCGCCGGGGGTGATCGTGCCCCAGCGGTGCGCCCGCACGTCGGACGTCCCCACGGTGACGTCCTGGTCACCGACGGCTCGGAAGCGGAAGGAGAACCCGTCCGGAGCGGCCTCGCCGATGTGGATGTCGCGGCTGGTGTACGCACGCTCGTACAGTGCGACGGCGTCGTCGACGAGGGAACCCCGACGATCGACGTGGATCGGCGTCACTGCTGGTTGCATACACGTCCAGTGTCGTCCATCTCGGCGCGGAAGGGACCCCCACTGCGCGGGACGGCTGGGCGAGATCAGAGGTCGAGTCGGTTCCAGGTCTGTGCTCCGCGGCCGTCGTCGGGCTCCGGGTGGGCGGCGGTCGCGGCGGCGTCGGGGACGAACCCGAGTCGCTCGGCGACCCCGAACGACGGCGCGTTCCACGCCCGGATCGTGGCCCAGAGCCGTTCGTACCCGACGGCTCGTGCCGCTGCGACGACGGCAGTGGCTGCCTCGGTGGCGTGCCCGTGGCCGTGCGCGGCCTCGAGGAACTCGTACGCGAGCTCGGGCTCCTCCGGTGTCGACCGCCCGACGACGAGTCCGCAGTACCCGAGGGGCGACCCGGTCGCGGCCAGTCGGACCGGGTAGAGCGGCAGCGCGGTGCCGATCGTGCCGGTGAGGGACAGCACCGAGGCCGCGGCCGCGTCGTGGTCCGGACGACCGGCGGTCCGGGGAGTCGGCGGTTCACCCCGACGGGCGGCAGCGGCACTCCGTTCGCCGACGAGGTCCGCGTACCAGTCGGCATCGCCGTCCGACCAGCCGTCCAGGACCAGCCGGGTCGTCCGGAGGTGGTGGGGCATCGACGCCGTCGTCTGCATGCGTCGACGCTACCCACGGCTCGCGTCCACTGCGCTTGCTGGCTGAACCGTGCGGGCTGCCAGTCGGTCCCGAGGACGGTGAGGTCAGCGGTGACCAGCCGCTCGACAGCAAGGAGGCTCCATGTACTTCCACGCACAGACCTGGATCAACGAGATCGCCGACGGCGAGCCGGACCCCGCAGCTGCGAACGCCCTGCAGGAGGGACTCGGCGGGCAGTTCGGCGAGATGCGCACGATGATGCAGTACCTCTTCCAGGCGATGAACTTCCGCGGACCGGCGGCGAAGCCGTTCCGCGACCTCATCCAGGGCGTCGGGACCGAGGAGATCAGCCACGTCGAGCTCATCGGGACCACGATCTCCCGGCTGCTCGACGGTGCTCCGGGGTACGCCGGCAAGGTCACCGACCCGGTGGACGAGCCCGGTGCGAAGGGTGCCACGCCGCTGAACATCGCCCTCGACACGGGCAACATCCACCACTACCTCGTCGGTGCCCAGGGCGCCCTGCCGGTCGACGCGGCCGGCAACCCGTGGAGCGGCAGCTACGTCTACAACTCCGGCAACCTGCCCCTCGACCTGCTCTACAACCTCATGCTCGAGTCGACCGGGCGCCTGCAGAAGTGCCGCATCTACGAGATGACCGACAACCCCACGGCCCGTGGCACCATCGCGTACCTGATCGTCCGCGACCAGGCGCACGAGAACGCCTACGCCAAGGCACTCGAGGCGCTCGGTGTCGACTGGAAGACCCTGCTGCCGATCCCGAAGACGAACGCCGAGCGCTTCCCCGAGGTCAAGCAGCTCGTCGACCTCGGTCTGCAGAGCAAGCAGTACAGCTTCGACCTCGACGGTGCGTCCGAGGCGGCGAAGATCTTCCGCGGGGCGTCCCCGTCGAAGGACGGCACCGACCTGTCCGCCACCGAGCAGGCACCCGTCGGCGTCCCGTCGTTCATCGCGCCGGAGCGGCTCGAGGAGTTCGCGCCGGGTCTCGACGCCGATCTCCTCGCGCTCATCCAGCAGACCGCGGAAATCGAGCTCGACCAGGCCGAGGTGCCGCAGTACGGCCCGGTCGCCTGACCGGGATCAGTCGAGGCAGAACTCGTTGCCCTCGACGTCCTGCATGACGATGCACGACTCGTTGACCTCGTCCGCGAGCATCCGGCGGAACTGCGTGGCCCCGAGGGCGACGAGCCGGTCGCTCTCGGCGTCGAGGGCGGCGAGTCGTTCGTCGCCGACCATCCCGGTGCCGACACGGACGTCGAGGTGCACGCGGTTCTTCACGACCTTGCCCTCCGGCACCCGCTGGAAGAACAGCCGTGGGCCGACGCCGGTCGGGTCGACGCACGCGAACGCCGACCCCCGGTGCTCGAGCGGCAGCGACCGGTCGAAGGCGTCCCACGAGTCGAACCCGGGCGGTGGCGGCGGCACCACGTAGCCGAGCACCTCGCACCAGAAGCGCGCCACCCGCTCGGGTTCCGCGCAGTCGAACGTCACCTGCACCTGCCGCACCGTCGCCGTCATGGCGCCACCCTAGGCCTAGGCTGAACGGCGCGCAGCCGTCCTCCGTATGCTCGCGGCATGGCTGACTTCACCGCATCCCAGGCCGCCGTCGTCCGGATCGAGCGCGCCGAGGAAGGGCGCTGGGACCTCACGGTGATCAGCGACTCCGGTGTGCGGATGGGGCACGGCGAGTACCTCTTCGACGCCGCGGGCGACGATGCCGCCGGCGAGCAGGCCGCCGCGCTCGACTTCGTGCGCGACTACGGCTTCCGGTTCGAGTCCGACGCCGTCGTGGCCGACGGGCCGGACGCGTACTGGGCACCGCTGCTCCCGATCGACGCGCGGTAGGTCGGGCACCGCCTCAGAGCGACGCGATCAGGCCCTCGACCCGGGCACGGATCGCGTCGCGGATCGGCCGGACGTCCTGGATCGGCAGCCCGGCCGGGTCATCGAGCGACCAGTCCTCGTAGCGCTTGCCGGGGAAGACCGGGCAGGCGTCCCCGCACCCCATCGTGATCACGACGTCGGACTCCCGCACGGTGTCAGTCTCGAGCACGGCAGGCTCGGCGCCGGCGATGTCGATGCCGTCCTCGGCCATCGCCTGCACGGCGACCGCGTTGACCCGGTCGGCCGGTTCGCTGCCCGCCGAGTACACGCGGACGCGGTCCCCGCCGAGGTGCTGCAGGTACCCCGCCGCCATCTGCGATCGTCCGGCGTTGTGCACGCAGACGAACAGGACCGTCGGACGATCGCTCACGCCAGCGCCGACGCCTCGAAGCCGATCAGCCACGTGACGCCGAAGACGTCCCGCACCGTGCCGTCCCAGTCGCCCCACGGCCGTTCCTGGAGCGGCTCGACGATCGTCCCGTCGGCGGCGAGGTCGTCGAACCACCCTCGGAGGACGTCGGGCTCTGCGGCGCCGAGCAGCGAGAACATCAACCCGGTCGAGGTGAAGGCGGTGTCATCGGTCCCGGCGTCGGCCGCGAAGAGCTGCAGCCCGCCGGCGAGCTGGCCGTGCGCGACCGCGTCGGCGGGACCGTCGTCGCGTGAGAAGTCCGCGAAGGTCGCGATCCGCACCTCGCCGCCGAACACCCGCTGCCAGCGGTCGAGAGCCCGACGCGCGGTGCCGTCGAGGAGGAAGTAGGGCGAGGGCCCGCTGACGTTCATGCCCGCACCGTACCCGCTCAGACGGCGGCGCGGAGCGTGTCGAAGGTCCGGCGCAGGAGTGCCGGCGCCGGTTCGTCGGTGACGGACCACCGCGTGATCGCGACGTCGAAGCACCCGAGGGACGCCTGCACAAGGACGGCCGCGCGGAGTTCGACGTCGGCGCCGTCGAGCCTGGCGGACACGAGCGGCGTCAGCACCTCCGCCCACGCGAGGTGCTTCTCGAGGTTCCGGGCCCGCAGTGAGGGCGTCGACATCATCACGCGGACCGACCGACGGCCGTACTCGACGTCCTCGTCGGCACGGACCATCATCCCGGCGAACGCCTCGCGCAGGGACTCCCACACGGGCTCGGTCGCGGGACGCTCCTCGAACGCCGCGGCGAGGGCACCGCGGTGTCGGCTGGGGTCGCCGATGACGGCGTCCTCCTTCGCCGGGAAGTAGCGGTGGAAGCTGCGCGCCGAGATGCCGACCTCGGCGGCGATCTGCTCGACCGTCACGGCGTCGAAGCCCTGCTCGTCGAAGCGGGCGACCGCGACCGCGGCGATGCGGGACCGCACGGCCTCGCGGGTGATGTCCCGCAGGCCGCCCCGCACGTTCGTCTCGCTCACGTCCGCATCCTACCGTGCGCGACGCTTCGTGCCGAAGTTGTCAGAGTCTGACAGAAACGGCGTACAGTGTCACATGCTCGACACGGACACCACGAAAGGACGACACATGCAGCAGCGCACACTCGGAACACAGGGGCTCTCGGCCGGGTCGATCGGCTACGGCGCGATGGGCACGGTCTTCGCGTACGGCCCGACCGACGACACGGAGTCGATCGCCGCGATCCGCCGCGCCCACGAACTCGGGGTCACCCACTTCGACACCGCGGAGATGTACGGCTGGGGTGACGGGGAACGACTCCTCGGCGCCGCGCTCGCCCCGATCCGCGACGAGGTCACGATCGCGACGAAGTTCGGGTTCACCACCGACGACTGGAAGCCGGACTCCCGCCCCGAGCACATCCGCCAGGTCGTCGACCAGAGCCTCACCAACCTCGGCATCGACTCGATCGACCTCCTGTACCAGCACGTGCACGACCCCGCCGTGCCGGTCGAGGACGTCGTCGGCGTCATGCAGGAGTTCGTGCAGGCCGGCAAGGTCAAGTACCTCGGGCTGTCGAACACGGACGGCGAGCACATCCGCCGCGCCCATGCCGTGCACCCGATCTCGGTGTTCCAGACCGAGTACTCGGTCTTCGCGCGGGAGTCCGAGGAGCTCTTCCCCGTCGTCGACGAGCTCGGCATCGGTCTCGTCGCGTACTCACCGCTCGCCCGCGGGTTCCTCAGCGGCGCCGTCCGCCCGCGTGCCGACTACCCGGAGGACGACATCCGGCACATCCTCGAGTGGTGGGCTCCGGAGCACTTCGACCAGAACGTCGTCGTGGCCGAGGGGCTGTCGAGGATCGCAGCCGAGCGCGGGATCTCGCTCGCGCAGTTGTCCCTCGCGTGGATCCTCGCCCAGCGTGACGACATCGTCCCGATCCCGGGTTCGAAGAACCCGGTCCGCGTCGCGGACAACGTTGCGGCAGCGGACGTCGTCCTGACGGCCGACGACCTCGCGCGCATCGACGCGCTGTCCCGTGACGTGCGCGGCAAGCGCATCCGCAGCCACTGATCGAGATGGTCACCCGGTGACGGACTGGAGGCACGTGGCGGCGTCGACCCGTGCCTCCAGTCCGTCAGTGGAACAGCCCCAGGGCCTCGTCCACCACGTCCTCCGGCCGCCCGTCGCCGTGCAGCGCCCACCAGGTGAGCGCGGCGCTCACCGCCGCGGCGAGGGCGTGCGCCCGCACGGTCGTCGTCAGGTCGTCGACCCTCCCGCCGTCGCGCTCAGCGACGAACCGCTCGATGACGCCGGTGAGAGCGTTCGACGCAGCCTCGCCGCCGCGTTCGAGCGACGGGTTGGCCCGGATCACGCGGAGTCGGTGTCGGGTGACCTCGACGGTACCGTCCGGGAACGTGGCTCCGACACGGTAGGCCGCGCGGAGTGCGACCCAGGCGGACTCGGATGCCGGCCGCACGCGGAGTTCGTCGGTGAACCGGACCGCGAACTCGTCGAGGCCGCCCCACACGAGCGCCGCCTTGCTGGGGAACAGTCGGAACAGTGATCGACGGCTGATCCCGGCGGCCGTGGCGACGTCGTCCATCGACACCGCGTCGAAGCCCCGCTCGTCGAACATCCGCAGTGCGACGAGCGAGACCGCAGCCGGGTCGATCGTCCGGGGGCGGCCGGTCTGTCGGTCGCTCGTCGAGCTCATGGATTCCTTTCGGCACTGAGTGCTATAACCAGCATGGCGCATCGAGCGCCTCTCAGTGAGGAGACGACATGACCGACACCACCGCCGGACGGTTCACCGGCAGGACCATCATCGTCACCGGAGCGGGGTCCGGCATCGGACGCGCCACGGCGACGCGGATCGCGAACGAGGGCGGGCGTGTGATCGCCACCGACGTCGTGTCCGAGCGGCTCGACGCGTTGCGTGCCGAGCTGACCGGTCTGCCCGGCGCCGTCGAGACCGTGGTCGGGGACGTCGCCGCGGCCGACACGATCGACGCCCTGATCGCCGCCGCGGGGGAGCGCATCGACGGACTCGCGAACGTCGCCGGCATCATGGACGCCTTCCTGCCGCCGAGCGAGGTCGACGACGCCACCTGGGACCGCGTGTTCAGTGTGAACGTCACCGGGCCGATGCGCCTCACACGGGCGGTCCTGCCGCTGATGATCGCCGCCGGCCGAGGGGCCGTCGTGAACGTGGCGTCCGAAGCCGCGCTCCGGGCCTCGGCTGCCGGTGCTGCGTACACGGCCTCGAAGCACGCGATCGCCGGGTTCACGAAGAGCGTCGCGTTCTTCCACGGGCCGCAGGGCATCCGTGCCAACGCGGTCGCGCCGGGAGCGGTCGCCACGAACATCGAGGCGCCGATGCGCAGCGAGTACGCGGCGGGCCGGGTCGGTCCGATCATGCAGGTGGCCATCCCGCCGGTCGCGCAGCCGGAGCAGCTGGCGGCCGCGATCACGTGGCTGCTCAGTGACGATTCGGCGAACGTGAACGGTGCGGTGCTGCCGAGCGACGGCGGGTGGTCGGTCGTCTGACGGCCGCTCAGGCCCGGAGGGCGGCGGCGACCGTCGCCACGACGACCGTGCGTCGGCGGGCGGCCCCGACCTCGTCGGTCAGTCGGGCGTACTCCGGGGTGGCGCCGCTCCAGAGCGCGGCGGTGTGGATGACGACGCCGAGGAGCTCCGACGGCGAGAACGTCGAGGACAGCCGGCCGTCGCGCTGCGCCTCCTCGATCGCCCGGAGCTTCCCGGCGTTGCTCCGGACCACGGCGTCGATCGGCTGGTCGGAGTCGCCTCGCTCGAGCCTGTACCAGGTCGCCAGTCGCTGCACCCACGGTCGCCGCACGTAGGAGTCGTGGAGCCGTCCGGCGTACTCGGCCAGGTCGTCCGGGTCGATCGTGACCTCGTCGAGGGTCTCCGCCACCATGGCGTCGAAGACCGCGTCGAACAGGCCGTCCTTGCTGCCGAAGTAGTGGTAGATCTGCGCCTTGTTGCTCGCGGCTGCGGCGGCGATCCGGTCGACGCGGGCACCGGCGATGCCGACGGCGGCGAACTCGTCGCGCGCGGCGAGCAGCAGGCGGGCGCGGGTCGCGTCGGCATCACGGGGCATGGGCACGACGGCATGCTATCAACCGGACGGTTGACAACCGAGCGCAGCGGGTGTTCCATGGCTGCTGTCAACCAACCAGTCAGTTAGGAACACCATGTCCGTCTTCCTCGTCACCGGCGCCTCCCGAGGCCTCGGTCGCTCGATCGTCTCCGCCGCGCTCGCCGCTGGCCACCAGGTCGTCGCCGGGGTGCGTGACCTCCACGCCCTCGACGACGTCACCGTCCCCGAGGGGTCTGCGCTCGTGCCCGTCGCGCTCGACGTCACCGACGCCGACGCCGCCCGCGCCGCTGTCCACACGGCCGTCGAGCGGTTCGGTCGGCTCGACGTGCTCGTGAACAACGCCGGGTACGCGAACCTCGCGAGCATCGAGGACGTCGAGCCCGACGACTTCCGCGCACAGGTGGAGACGAACCTCTTCGGCGTCGTGACCCTGACGCAGGCGGCACTGCCGGTCATGCGGGAGCAGGGGAGCGGGCACGTCGTGCAGGTGTCGTCCGTCGGCGGTCGCCTGGCCACTCCGGGCCTCGGCGCGTACCAGACGGCGAAGTGGGCGGTGGGTGGGTTCTCCTCCGTGCTCGCCGCCGAGGTCGCGCCGCTCGGGGTCCGCGTCACGGTCCTCGAGCCGGGCGGGATGCGGACGGACTGGGCCGGTTCGTCGATGCGGGTCGCGCCGGTGCGCCCCGAGTACGCGGCCACTGTCGGTGCCTCCGCCCGCATGCACGGGAGTACGAGCATCGGAGCGAGCGACCCGGACCTCGTCGCGCGGCTCGTGCTCGAGGTGGTCGCGATGGACGAGCCGCCGCTCCGCCTGCTCGTCGGTCCCGACGCCTACGGCATCGCCACCGCCGCGGGTCGGGCGCTCCTCGCCGAGGACGAGCGGTGGGAGACGCTCAGCCGGTCGACCGCCGCCGCGGACGCGACGCCCGAGCAGCTGGACCCGCTCGCGCACGCCTGACGAGCGCACGCCTGACAGAGCAGTGCCGCGGCGTGCGTCGTTGCACACCGCGGCACTGCCCGGTCGGTCTCGGTCGCTCAGGCGCGGTGGCGGCTGCGCCGGAGCCGGCGGATCCCGAGGAGCGCGGCACCGGCGGCGAGCAGGCCTGCTGCCCAACCGATCGGTGTCGTGGTGTCGGCGCCGGTGTAGGCGAGCTGGTCGGCCGTCGCCACCGGATCGGACGTCGCGACGGGGGTGAGTGCGCCCGACGTGGTCTGCGTGATGCGGACCTCGGTCGGCAGCGCCACCACCTGCGTCGGGACGTCCGGCTCGCTGACGGGCGTGGTCGGCGTGACCGGAGTCGCCGGTGTCGTCGGCGTCGTCGGCTCGGTCGGGGTCGTCGTCGGCGTGGTGTCGACCACCTCCACCGCGAACGTGACGGACACGCAGTCCACCGTGAGGGTCAGGATGTGCGGGGAGGCGTGCGGGAACGTCACGGTGAACCCGCCGTCGGTCGGCACGATGACGTCGGTCTCCTGGTCCGAGGTGAGCTGGACGACATCGCTCACGTCCACGCGGTTCCAGTTCGCGTCGAACGCCCACGGGACGACGGTGATCGATCCGTCCTCGTCGACGCGGATCGGGGCCGGAGCGGTCGTGCCGTCCGGGGCGACCCACGTGTACGAGCCGTCCGAGGCAGCGGGGACGCTGTACACGGCGGCGCCGAGGTGGGCCGCCTCGGTGGGCTCGACGGTGATGCGGATCCACTGGCTGGCGGAGCCGCAATCGTTCGTCGCCGTGACCAGGGCGGTGAAGGTCCCCGACGTCGTGGGGACGCCGCTGAGGATGCCGTGGCGGAACGACAGGCCCTCGGGCAGGACGACCGCGCCGCCCTCGACGGTCGTCAGCGTGTAGGTCGCGCCGTCGGCGTGCTGGGCGCGGAGGTCGGCCGTGAACTGCTCGCCGGCCTGCACGGTGGGCAGGACGACCGGGGCGGACTGCGACGAAGTGGAGGAGTATGTCGGGGCCGGTCGGTGGTCATCGCCGTGGCCGGGCGTGCTCGGTCGGCTGGTCGGGGTCCGGCCGGTCGTCGTCGACGAGGTCGGCTGTCGGCCTGCGGTGGTCGGGGCCGTCGTGGTTGCGGCCGGGGCGGCGGGAGCGGCCGGGGTGGTCAGCGTCGGTGCTGTCGTCGCGGCCGGGGCAGCGGGTTCCGGTGCCGTCGGTGTGCTCGGCGTGGCCGCGGTCGACGGTTCGGGGGCGCTCGCCGTGGTGTCGGCGGAGGGCGTCGGCGTCGCCGGTGCCGCGACGGTGTCGGCGGGGGCGGACGTCGACGTCGACGTCACCGCCTCCGGGGACGCCGTGACGGCCATCGCGGGGACGATGCCGAACGCGCTCGTGACCAGGACGGTGCCGGTTGCTGCGGTGATGAGGGCTGCTGTGCGACAGCTCGGACGGTGCTTCATCGGGTCGGGCTCCTCGACGTGCGAGCGGCTGTCGGGACAGCCGGGACCAGCCGTCGGGTACGGCCGGTTGCTCGGAGCGTAGGCGCGCTTCGAGTCGCCCTGGAGGACTCCTGCGGGATGCCGAACGCGACCTGTGGGACCACGCAGCCCCGCGGGTTGCCGCAATCCCGCACTGGGCGACGGGACCGGCGTTGCGGGGTCGTGACGTGCCTCCAGGCCGGGTTCCCGTGGGCCTGGCGGAGGCGGACGTCGACGCGGAACGACAGCTCCGACGTCGTACGACAGCGCAGTTGTCGCCTGCCCGCGTACGCAACTGCCCGCGGGCGCAAGCAACGACGACTCCGGTGTCGTACGACGTCGACGAAGTCGTTCCGCAGCGGCTCGCGACGCCGGGCGCGCCCGACCCGACCCGCCCCGCACGCTCGCGTCAGGCGGAGGCGAGCGCGCCCATCTCGCCCACCACGGCGCGCAGCCGCGTGGCGAGCTCCTCGGTGCTGCCGACCGTCTCGCGGTGGGCGACCTCGGTCAGCGCCGACATGACCAGGGCGACTGCCGTCCGAGCGGTCCGCTCGTCGGTCCGGGTGCCCACGGTGGCGAGGAGCGACTGCCGCGACTCGGCCATCCACTGCATCACCATCGGGGTCATCTCCGGCCGGAGCACGAGCAGCTCCTTCATCCGACGACGGTCCTGCGACAGCGGCACGGCTCGGGCGACCAGGCGGCAGAGGTCGTCGATCAGGCGTCCGTCGGCGGCGGCGAACCAGGTCGCGGCGGCCTCCGGGACCTCGACGGTGTCGAGCCCGAGGGCGGCGTGCGCCTTCGACGTGAAGTAGTTGAAGAAGGTCCGCGGCGACACGTCGGCGTCGGCGCAGATCTGCTCGACGGTGACCCCGTCGAGGCCGTTGGCGGACACCAGGGTCAGCGCGGCGTCGTGCAGCGCCTGGCGCGTCTGCTGCTTCTTGCGTTCACGGAGCGTGCACGGCTCCGTCGCCGCTGTCGCTGCCGGGGTGGTGGTCACGTGGACTCCTGGTGATGGGGGTGGGTGGGGCGCCCGTCCACGAAGGGGGACAGCGGACGGACGCCCCGGTCGGTCACCGACGCTGCGTCGGTGTGGATCCGGTCATCGGACCCGTGAAGGACCCGGCTTCGGCGGCGGCCAGGCCGGCCGACGCCTCGAGTTCGTCCTCCGGCGAGGGGCCGGACCCGGAACCGCCGGTCCCGGACCCGCCGGCGGCGTCGGCACGCTCCTGCAGCGCCGAACGCTGGCGGAGCGGCGGCACCCGGAAGAACCAGGTGAGGACGAACGCGAGCAGGATCACGCCGAGGCCGACCCAGTAGATCGTCACCGACGAGGCGTTGAAGCCCGCCATGAACGGACGGGTCAGCCGGGTGTCGGCGCCGGTCAGGAACGAGGTGTCGTTCGTGCTGATCGTGCTGTTCGAGCCGCTGCCGTCGGAGACCTGCTTCGCCACGGCCGGGGTGAGCTCGCCAACCCAGTACGAGCGCTGTGACGCGTCCGACCAGTCGACCACGAGCGTGCCGTCCTGCACCGACGCGTGCGCCTTGTCGGCCGCGGCGGCGAGGGCCTCGTCCTGCACGGCGGTGGGAGCGCTGGCGGTCGACTGCCGCACCTGGGCGGTGACGTCGTCGAGCGAGGACTGCACGTTCTGCTCGAGCGGCGTGACGATCGGCGACCAGATCTTCTCCATGACGCCGCGGTTCTCGGAGGCGGTGGCCACGGTCGGGTTCGTCGCCGCGTCGAGGGCGGAGCGCAGGTCGGTCCGGTCCGCGGTGGCGTGCAGGATGTTCGACGGCATCACCGAGAACAGGATCGACAGCAGCACGGCGGTGCCGAGCGTTCCACCGATCTGCCTGAAGAACGTGGCGGACGACGTGGCGACGCCCATGTCCCGCGCCTCGACCGAGCCCTGCGACGCCAGGGTCAGCGACTGCATGACCGAGCCGAGCCCGAGGCCGATCAGGAACATGCCGATCATCAGGAACCAGAGCGGCTTGTCGATGCTCATGAACGTCAGGACGACGTAGCCGGAGGACACCAGGGCCGTGCCGATGACCGGGAAGATCCGGTAGCGGCCGACCCGGGCGACGATCTGACCGCTCGTGATCGAGGCGATCATCAGGCCACCGACGAGGGGCAGCGTCGCGAACCCGGACTCGGTCGGGGTGAGGCCGACGACGATCTGCAGGTACAGCGGGATGGTCAGCATGGCGCCGAACATCGCGAAGCCGACCAGGAAGCCGATGACGGTCGCCATCGAGAACGTGCCGGAGCGGAAGAGCTTGAGCGGGATGATCGCAGCGTCGCCCATCTTCGACTCGATGACGAGTAGCGCGACGAGGCCGACGACACCGATGACGTAGCAGGCGATCGCCGCGGGCGAACCCCAGCCCCAGGTGCGGCCCTGTTCGGCGACGAGCAGCAGCGGCACGAGCGTGACGATGACGGCGGTGGCTCCCCACCAGTCGACCTTCGGCTTCGCGTCGTCGGCGCTGTGCACCTTCGGCAGGTGCAGGAAGACGAGCACCATGACGAGCGCGGCGATGCCGATCGGCACGTTGATGAGGAGGACCCAGCGCCAGCCGGTGATCCACAGGATCTCGGAGGAACCGGCGAGCAGGCCACCGATCAGCGGGCCGATCACCGAGGAGATGCCGAACACCGCGAGGAAGTAGCCCTGGTACTTGGCGCGCTCACGCGGGGCGAGGATGTCGCCCATGATCGCCAGCGGCAGCGACATCAGCGCACCGGCACCGATGCCCTGCACGGCGCGGAAGCCGGCGAGCATGAGCATCGACGTGGACATCGACGAGAGCACGGCGCCGAGGATGAACACGACGATGCCGAAGATGTAGAGCGGGCGCCGGCCGAAGATGTCGGACAGCTTGCCGTAGATCGGCGTCGCGATGGTCGAGGTGATGAGGTAGGCGGTCGTCACCCAGGCCTGCTGGTCGAGGCCGTGCAGGTCGTCACCGATCGTCCGGATCGCCGTGCCGAACACCGTCTGACCGAGGGACGACAGGAACATGCCCGCCATCAGCCCGTAGATCACGAGGAGGATCTGGCGGTGGGTCATCAGCGGCTGCTGGCCGGGGGCGTCGGGGGTCGTGGGGACCCCTGCCGCGCGTCGGCCGTGCTGCACCGGGACGGGTGCGGTGGCGGTCATCGAACTCCTTGCTTCGTGCTGTGTTTCCTGCTGTGAAAGTTTGCAGACCGCGCAACGATACATCCATTGCTTCCGGCAAGCAACTAAATGTGGCCACTACGCTGACCGGGTGACCGCCGAACGGGACGATGCCGAGCGACTGCTGCGCGCGCAGCTCGACCGACTCTGGGTGCGGCAGACCCTGCGGGCGTCGCTCATCGAATCGCGTGGGGGACTCGACCCGACGGCGCGCGTGATCCTCCGCGCGGTGGACCACTTCGGTGCCGTGCGCTCGATGGCCATCGCCGACGCCACGGGGCTGTCCCGCCCCGTGATCAGCCGCCGCGTCGCGTCCCTCGTGGAGTCCGGCTACCTCGGCACCACACCCGATCCGGCGGACGGACGCGCCAGCCTGGTGTCGATCGCCCCCGCCGGACGCACGCTCCTCGACACGCTCGACGTGGCCGGCGCCGAGGTCTTCGACGACCTCACCCAGGCGTTCGCGACCGGGGAGCTGCACACCCTGGCCGGGCTGCTCGCGCGCCTCAACGACCGCGCCGACGCGGTCCTCGGCGTGGGCGCGACAGCGCGACGCGACCCGGCCTGATCGCGCGGCCGACGCCCTGCAGGTGCCCACGAGACGGCCTGGAGGCGCGGTGCGGGCCCGCCCCGTTCCTCCAGTCCGTCACTGCTGACGCCGTATTCGAGATACCGTTTGCGCATGAGCACGGACACCGCCACCACCACCGAGACCGCCGACGAGGGGCCCGTGGTGACCTTCGCCGACCTCGGCCTGAGCGACCCGGTGCTCAAGGCCGTCAAGGACATCGGCTACGAGACCCCCTCCGCCATCCAGGAGGCAACGATCCCGACGCTGCTCGAGGGGCGCGACGTCGTCGGCCTCGCGCAGACCGGAACCGGCAAGACGGCGGCGTTCGCGCTGCCGATCCTGTCCCGCATGGAGGCGGGCAGCAAGGTGCCGCAGGCGCTCGTGCTGTCCCCGACCCGTGAACTCGCGCTGCAGGTCTGCGAGGCGTTCGAACAGTTCGCCTCCCACATGAAGCACGTGCACGTCCTGCCCGTCTACGGCGGCCAGGCCTACGGCGTGCAGCTCTCGGCCCTGCGCCGCGGCGTCGACGTCGTCGTCGGCACGCCCGGTCGCATCATGGACCACATCGCCAAGGGCACGCTCGACCTGTCCGAGCTGAAGTACCTCGTGCTCGACGAGGCCGACGAGATGCTCAAGATGGGCTTCGCCGAGGACGTCGAGACGATCCTCGCCGAGACCCCGGACGACAAGCAGGTCGCGCTGTTCTCCGCGACGATGCCCGCCCAGATCCGTCGCATCTCGCAGCAGTACCTCACCGACCCGGCCGAGATCACGGTCAAGACGAAGACGAAGACCGCGGCGAACATCACGCAGCGGTACCTGATGGTGTCGTACCCGCAGAAGGTCGACGCGCTCACCCGCATCCTCGAGGTCGAGGACTTCGAGGGCATGATCATCTTCGTCCGCACGAAGAGCGAGACCGAGACCCTCGCCGAGAAGCTCCGCGCCCGTGGCTACGCGGCTGCGGCGATCAGCGGCGACGTCGCCCAGGCGCAGCGTGAGCGCACCGTGAACCAGCTGAAGTCCGGCAAGCTCGACATCCTCGTCGCCACCGACGTCGCCGCCCGCGGCCTCGACGTCGACCGCATCACGCACGTCGTGAACTACGACATCCCCGTCGACATCGAGTCGTACGTGCACCGCATCGGCCGCACCGGTCGCGCCGGCCGCAAGGGTGACTCGATCAGCTTCGTCACGCCGCGTGAGCGCCGCCTGCTCTCCGCCATCGAACGGCACACCAAGCAGCCGCTCACGCAGATGCAGCTCCCGACGATCGAGGACGTCAACGAGACGCGCCTGACCCGCTTCGACGACGCCATCACCGCGGCGCTCGAGCAGCAGGACCGGATCACCGCGTTCCGCGACATCATCGCGCACTACGTCGAGCACCACGACGTCCCGGCCGACGACGTCGCCGCCGCCCTCGCCGTCGTGGCGCAGGGCGAGGACCCGCTGCTGCTCGACCCGAAGGCCGACGCACTCCGCAACCAGGTGGACCGCGACCAGCGTCGCGGTGACCGCCGTGACGACGACCGTGGCGCACGCGGTGATCGTGCTGACCGCGGCGACCGTGCCGACCGGGGTCCGCGCCGCTCGCAGCCGATGACCGCGTACCGCATCGAGGTCGGCCGTCGACACCGTGTCGAGCCGCGCCAGATCGTCGGTGCGCTCGCGAACGAGGGTGGTCTGCGCCGCGACGACTTCGGGGCGATCCAGATCCGTCCGGACTTCTCGATCGTGGAGCTGCCGGCCGACATGGACGGCGGCGTGCTCGACCGTCTGACGGACACCCGGATCAGCGGGAAGCTCATCGAGATCAAGCCGGACCGCCGTGGTGGCGGTGGCGGAGCGCGTCGGTACGACCGCGACGACCGCGGGCCGCGTCGCGAGGACCGCGACCGCGACCGCGACGACCGCGGGCCGCGCAAGCCGCGCTACTGACGCGAGTGCGCTCATGACGGGAGGCGCGGTGCCAGCTGGCACCGCGCCTCCCGTCCTGTCTGTGGGTCTGTCCGGTGGCCGTTCCGCGCGTAGGAGGATGATCCGCGCGTAGGAGGCAGTTTCGCGCGTAGGAAGCAGTTTCTTCCTGCCCCCTACGCGCGAAACGGCTTCCTACTGCGGGCGTGATGGGATCTTCCGTCGCCGGGGACCCCCTCCTGTCCGGCTTGCGGGATGGCGCACGACGGACCGCACGATCCGCTCCCGATCGCCCCGGAGCCCCCGCGCGGTGGTGCAATTCCTGCAGCCGCGGCGCAGGGAAGCCACGGGGACGACAGGGGATCGATCGTGTACAGAGCAGTACTCACTGTCGCGGCCACCGCGGCGCTGGTGATCGGGGGAGTGACGCCCGCAGTGGCGGCTCCGTCGTCGGGGCTCCCGGGAGCGCCGACGTCCGTGCAGGTGAGCGGTTCCGGGGACGGTGCCGCCGTGACCTGGAGTCCGCCACGGTCGGGCGCGACGCCCACCGGGTGGCGGGTGACCGTCTCGCCGAACACGAACCAGCCCGGGCACGGCGTCGACCGGCTGCCCGCGAACGCCCGCTCGGACCGCTTCGGCTGGATCCGGGCCGGCGTGACCTACGCGTTCTCGGTGCGGGCGACGACCTCCCGTGGCTCCGGACCCGAGGTGCGGGTCCGGTACACGGCGCCGCGGAGCACCACGGTCGCGCAGTCGCTCTTCGCGCTGGACGGCACCGGTGCACTGGTGCGGTACCCGACGTCGGGCACGGGCGCTCCCCGCACGGTGACGGCTGCCGGAAACGGGTACACCGCGGACGACGTCGGCAACGTGTACGTCCCGTCGGCCGACCGCACCGCGATCCTGTTCCACCCCGCACGCGGCGGCGGTGCACGGGTGCTCGCGACCGGGCTGCACCTGACGCCGGACCTGCGCGCGGACGTCGCCGGCAACCTGTACTGGGTCGACTCGGTGTCCGGAGCGATCACGAAGCTCGGCCTCAAGGGCGGCTCCGT
This sequence comes from Curtobacterium pusillum, assembly GCF_007673235.1. Classification (GTDB taxonomy): domain Bacteria; phylum Actinomycetota; class Actinomycetes; order Actinomycetales; family Microbacteriaceae; genus Curtobacterium; species Curtobacterium pusillum_C. The sequence goes on along the minus strand of NZ_VDZH01000005.1, from coordinate 117,020 downwards.
GTCGACCGTGCTGCCCTCGAGCGGCTCGGCGTGGACGGTCGGTCGCGACGGCACCGTCTCGGCCTTCACGGCCACGAACTCCGGCGGGACGGTCGTTACCGCGTCGCCGCAGGGCACCGTGCAGACCCGGACGGTCGCGGCAGTCAACGGCACCGCGATCGGGTACTTCGCCGGACTCCTCGCCGACGGGAAGGGCACGCTCTACGTCAGCTACCGCGCGTTCGGCGGGAGTTTCTACCACGGCTGGTGGTCGCTCGCGGCGGGGTCGTCGACCCTGCAGCAGGTGCAGACCCGCCTGGCGTACCAGTACAGCGCGACCAACGACAGCTCGCTGGTCCTCGGGCAGTCGGCCGAGTGGTGTGCCGCGATCGCCGAGCAGGGCCCGCCGAACCCGTGCGTCGCCGACCACACGGTCACACACCTCTGGTCGCAGGACGCCTCCGGCGCGACGGGGGAGGTCTCGACCAGCGGTGTGCTGGCGCGGCCGAACGGGCTGTGGCTCGGTGCTGCCGACACCGCAGGTGACCTGTTCGTGGACGCCGAGTCCGGTCTCTGGCGGATCCCCGCCGCCGGCGGGGCCGCGCAGCGGCTGTCGACGGCGCAGTGGTCACGGTTGCTGGTGATCTAGCGCGACCGCCTTGCGGACTGGAGGCGCGGTGCGGGCCCGCCCCGTGCCTCCAGGCCGGTGTCCACAGAAACGCACCAAGTGGTGCGGAGATGTGTACACCTACACGCCGTCCGCCGTGCGGCGGCACACCTCGTCCCACGGCGTCGGCTCGATGCCGAAGTGCGCCCGGGTCTCGGTGTCGTCGACCACGTACGGCGCAGTCCACTGGTAGCTCATCTGGGCGATCTCGCGCATCATCGGCGAGACGATCCCCATCGCGCGGAGCATCCCCGCAGGCAGCCGTCGGACCGTCACCGGGGGCTTGCCCGCCGCTGCCAGGACCTCGGTGAGGGCCTGCTGCTGCGACCGCGGCGCGTTGCTCGGCACCATCCACGTACGACCGTGCGAGCTCGGGTCCTCCGCGGCGGCGACGAGCATCCGGGCGACGTCGAGCACGTCCGTGAAGGTGTGCGGCAGGTCGGTCCGGCCGACCATCGACACGGCCTTGCCCTGGAGCGCTGCGGGGAGCACGCGGGTGATGTGCCCGTTCTCGCCGATGCCACGGCCGACGTAGTCCGAGGCGCGGACCTCGACGGCGCGGACCCGTCCGGCGTCGTGCGCGGCGAGGGCATCGGCCCAGAGTCGTGCGCGGAGGATGCCCTTGTGGTCGGTCGCCGCGTCGGGCAGGTCCGGGCGCATCGGCCCGTCGACGGGGCCGTACGGGTAGAGGTTCCCGGTGATCGCGTACACCGCCCCCGTTCGTTCGGCCGCCGTGAGCAGGGAGGCGGCGAGCGGCGGCCAGGTCTGCTCCCACTGCGTGTAGTTCCCGGGGTTGGCGCAGTTGTAGAGGACCGCGGCCCCCTCGGTCGCCCGGGTGAGCGCCTCGACGTCGGAGGCGTCGAGGGCGACGTGACCCACTGCCTCCAGGCCGGTGTCTCGACCCGATCGCGTGGCGACCGTGACGCGGTCTCCGCGCTCGGCGAGGAGGGCGGCGACGTGACGGCCCACGGGGCCGGCGCCGATGACGACGTGGTGCTGCGACATGCGTTCCTGCTTTCGTCTCGTTTGCGAGAGCACTGCTCTCGGAACTCAGCATGCACTCCTTCCGCACCATTTGCAAGAGCAGTGCTCTCATTTGTGTGCAGTGCTCTCTCGTGGCAGGGTGGGGGCATGGCAGACCGGGCACCGACCGCACGCGAACTCGCTCGTGAGAGCGTGCACGCCAGCATCCTCGCGGCCGCCCGCGCCCGGCTCACCGAGGAGGGTCCGTCCCAGCTGAGCCTGCGCGCGGTGGCGCGGGACGTCGGGATGGTGTCGTCCGCGGTCTACCGCTACTTCCCGAGCCGGGACGACCTGCTCACCGCACTGCTCATCGCCGACTACGACGAACTCGGCGCCGCTGTCGAGGCCGCGGACGCCGCCGCCGGGCCCGGTGCCGGGGCGCGCTGGGTCGCCGTGTGTCGTGCGATCCGCACGTGGTCGCTCGCGCACCCCGGGGACTTCGCGCTGCTCTTCGGATCGCCCGTCCCGGGGTACGCCGCTCCGCGCGAGACGGTCGAGCCGGCGTCCCGGACGACGCTCACGATCGTCCGGGTGGTGGCGGACGCGCAGGGTGCGTCTGCGTCAGCGCCTGCCGGGAGGCACGGATCGCCCGTTCCGCCCACGGCGGCTCCCGGGGTGGTCGGCACTGCGGTCGCCGACGGCGTGGCCTCGCTGCACGCGTTCGGCCTGGACCTGCCGGAGGAGGTCCTCCTCCGCGCGCTGATGGCCTGGACGACCGTGTTCGGGGTGATCTCCTTCGAGCTGTTCGGGCACTACGTCGGTTCGGTGTCGGACGGTGCGGCCTACTTCGACGAGGTCATCGCCCGGCTCGCCGACGACCTCGGGTTCGCCGCCGACTTCGGCTGACCGTCCCCAGATCGGGGCGCCGGACTGACGAACGACCCCGTCCTGCGGTAGACAGGTCGCTACGCCCGGATCGCACCCGACGGTCAGGGCAGACGATCGGGCAGCGGCACCTGGAGCCGGCGACCGGTCGGCAACCACCCCTCGGGCGCACGCCGCGGTCGGGGGCCGGCGGATCAGGGAGGCACGCTTGCGACGCAGCACGTTCGGCGACGCCGCGGACGGTGGTACCCGGTGACCGCACTCGACCTCAGCCGTCAGGACCGTCGGCGGCTGACGACCGGAACGTCACGGCGGCGGATCGTCACGGTGCGGACGGTCGCGCTGCTCGCCTCGCTCGCCGGTGTGAACTACGTCGTCTGGCGCTGGGCCGCCTCGGTGAACTGGCACTCGTGGTGGATCGCCGTGCCGCTCATCCTGGCCGAGACCTACAGCGTCATCGACTCCCTGCTCTTCGCCTTCGGCGCGTGGCGGCTCCGTGAACGCGGGGAGCCGCCAGCGCCCCCGAGCGACCCCGTGACCGTCGACGTCTTCATCACGACGTACAACGAGCCGGTCGACCTCGTCGTCCGCACGGCCCGTGCGGCGAAGGCCATCACGCACCCGCACACCACGTGGATCCTCGATGACGGCAACCGCCCGGAGATGCGTGCCGCCGCCGAGTCGCTCGGCATCGGGGTGATCACGCGCGGCGCGGACTGGATCGACCGGCCGCGGCACGCCAAGGCCGGCAACCTCAACAACGCACTGCTGGCGACGCAGGGTGAGTTCCTGCTCATCCTCGACGCCGACCAGGTGCCGGAGCCGTCGATCCTCGACCGGACGCTCGGGTACTTCAAGGACCCGCGGATGGCGCTCGTGCAGACGCCGCAGTGGTTCGAGAACGTGCCCGACGCCGACCTGCTCGGCAGCCAGGCGCCGCTGTTCTACGGGCCGATTCAGCAGTCGAAGGACGGGTGGAACGCCGCGTTCTTCTGCGGGTCGAACGCGATCCTCCGGCGCGAGGCGCTCATGCAACTGGGGGTGACCCGGTACGTGCGCGAGGTCGAGGCCTCGGTGGCCCGCACCATCAAGACCTCCCGGAAGCTCGTGGCCCGTGCGCGGGAGACCGAGACCGACCCCCGGGTACTCGGCGCCCTCGACGAGGCCGAGGCCGTCGTCGACCGCGCCCGCGACCAGGTGCAGCGCGGCGAACCGCTCGGCGACGTCACCTACGACTTCCAGCGGGGCATCGACGCGATCTCGTACCGGTTCGCCGCGTCGGACCTCGAGTCCGTCCGCAACGACCTGCAGGAACTCGCCGCGATGTCGACGGACGCGAACACCTTCGCCGGCCTCGACGACGCAGCGCTCGACGTGCTCGGCCGCCGCGACGCCTCTCCCGTCGCGGCGATCGAGTCCATCGCCGTGCTGGCTCGTGCGCTCGACGTCAACCGCGACGACGAGGCGCAGCCGATCATGCCGCTGGCGACGATCTCCGTCACCGAGGACATGGCGACCGCGATGCGCCTGCACGGCCTCGGCTGGAAGTCCGCTTACCACGACGAGATCCTGGCGAAGGGGCTCGCGCCGGAGGACCTGCCGACCATGCTCGTGCAGCGACTCCGCTGGGCGCAGGGCACCATGCAGGTCTTCTTCCGCGAGAACCCGCTCGTGCAGAAGGGCCTGTCGTGGGGGCAGCGCCTCATGTACTTCTCGACGATGTGGAGCTACCTGTCCGGGTTCGCCGCGATCGTCTACATCGCCGCTCCCGTGCTCTGCCTGTCGTTCGGCGTCGTGCCCGTCCAGGCGTACAGCGTCGACTTCTTCGCCCGGCTCATCCCGTTCCTCGTCCTCAACCAGCTGCTGTTCTGGGTGGTGGCCGCCGGACGGCCGACCTGGCGCGGGCAGCAGTACTCGCTCGCCCTGTTCCCGGTCTGGATCGAGTCCGTGACGAGTGCGTTCGAGAACGTGTTCCGGGGCAAGCCGCTCGGTTTCCGGGTCACCCCGAAGGTCCGCGACGAGTCCGAGCAGAAGCCGCGGTGGGACCTCGTCAAGCCGCAGCTCATCGCGATGGGGGCGCTCGTCGCCGCGCTGGTGCTCATCGGCATCCGCTACCTGACCGGGCAGGCGTCCGGCATCGCGCCGCTCGTGAACACCGCGTGGGTGGTGTTCGACCTCTTCATCTTCAGCGTCGTCATCCGGGCGGTGCTCTACCGAGGGCCGGGCACCGTGCAGTCCGAACACGAGTCGAGCACGGCCGGGGGACCCCTGTGAGCGCGGCACGGATCGAGTTCGAGGTCCCGGCGACGGTGGCGTCCCTCGACGAGGTCCAGGACCGCTTCGGCGCGTGGTGGGACACCCTCGGCGTCGACGACCTCCGGCTCCGCTTCGGGCTCGAGACGGCCGTCGCCGAGATCGCGGCGAACATCGTCGAGCACACCCGACGCGCCGACCGGGAGGCCGGCCGGCGCTACACGGTGGAACTCGACGCGACCGACGACGAGCTCGTCGCCGTGCTCAGGGACAACGGGCTGCCCGCCGACGTCGACCTCGCCGCGGTGACGATGGCGGACGTCGACCAGGAGAGCGGACGCGGCCTCGCCCTCGCGATCGCGGCGCTCGACCGGCTCGAGCACCGGCACGAGGGCGGCCACAACGTCTGGACGCTGGCGTGCACTCGGTGATCCAGCGGGCGGTCGCGTTCCTCGTGGTGGTCGCGACGCTGGCGCTCGGCGGTGCGCTCCCCGCCTCGGCAGCTGCGCCGCCGACGGGCGCTGCGACGGCGGGCGCGACGACGACGGCGGCGACGACGAGCGCGGTATCGCCGGTTTCGGGGAAGACGTGGTTCGGACCGGACATCGACTGGGGCGACGACGCTCCGGACGGGTACGCCGGCCGACTCGGTGCGACACCGTCGATGTACGGCGTCGAGATCCCGTACCCGCTCGACCGCAGCGCCCGCAAGGAGTTCCTCCGTGCGACCCGGGCCGCGGCGACCCAGGGGGCGGTGCTCGTCGTGAGCTTCGAGCCCGACCAGTCGCTCCGGTCCCTCACCGCGGCGGACGCCCGGACGGCGAACACCCTGCTCGAGGAGGTCCACCGGCAGTACGACACCCAGGTGCTCGTCCGCTTCGCCCCGCAGATGAACGGCACGTGGGTGCGCTGGGGGCAGCAGCCGACGCAGTTCGTCAAGGCGTTCCGCGCGCTGGCGACCGCAGTGCACGACGGCAGCTCGGACGCTCGCATGGTCTGGTCGCCGTCGTACGGCGCCGGCTACCCGTTCGGTGAGTCCGCCGGGCGGCTGCGCGACCTGTCGGCGACCGACGTCGCCAAGCTCGACACGAACGGCGACGGGCAGCTCACCGCTGCCGACGACCCGTACGAGCCGTACTGGCCTGGCGACGCGTCCGTCGACTGGGTCGGGCTGTCGATGTACTCCTTCGGCAAGGGGAAGGCGACCGAGGCCGCTTGGCGCGACGTCCCGCTCACCCGGAACGACGTCCCCGAGGCCGGCGAGGTCGCAGGGCGCTTCGACGAGACCTGGGGCTACGAGCAGCCGCAGTCCGGGACCTTCTACGACCGGTTCGCCGTCGCGGACGACCGGCCGATGCTGCTCGACACCGGTGCCCTGTACGACCACTCGCTCCGCGGCGACGCCGAGCTCCCGGTCAAGCAGGGCTGGTGGCGGCAGGTGATCGCCGCCGTGCAGGACCGTCCGCTGATCCGGGGCGTGACGTTCCTCGAGACGAACCGCCGTGAACCCGAGGCCGGCAACCGCGTCGCGGACTGGCGTGACACCGCCGTGCCGGGCATCGCGGGCTCGTTCCGCACCGACCTCGAGCGCGCCGGCGACTTCGTCTTCGGGCCGGTCACCGACCGGGTGACCCCGCAGGACGGCGCCGCGGCGACCGACCAGCAGTACGACACCGGCGGCGACCAGATGGCGTGGATCGTCTGGCTCGCGGTGGGCCTGGCGGTGGTGTTCCTGCTGAGCGGGGTGTTCGGTCGGCTCCTGCCCGGCTGGCGCTACCCGGACGACGGGAAACCCGGACGCGACCTGCGACTCGACCTGTTCCGCGGGTTCATCATCCTCGCGGTGGTGATCACGCACATCGAGATCGGCGGACCGTACTCGTACATCACCCTGCACGCCACGGGTGCGATCACGGGCGCCGAGATGTTCGTGTTCCTGTCCGGCATGGTCCTCGGCATGACGTACCCGTTCGCCATCAAGAAGTTCGGCGAGTGGGCGGCGGCGATCGGGGCGTGGAAGCGCGCGCGGAAGCAGTACTTCGTGACGCTCGGGGTGATCCTCGTCGTCTTCGCAATGAGCTTCGTGCCCTTCCTGAACACGGACGCGATCACGACCTTCACGGACCGGGGGACCGGCACCGGCGGGGTCGGTGCCGAGGGACGCGTGTACGACCTGTACCCGAACGCGATGCAGCTGCTGGCCTACCCGCCGCCCTGGTACGCGATCCGGCAGTTCCTGCTGCTCGAGATGGGCCCGTGGCCGTTCAACATCATGGGCCTGTTCGTGGTGCTCAGCCTGTTCATCCCGGCGTTCATGTGGGTGATCCGGCGCGGCTACTGGTGGGCGCTGCTCGTCGTCAGCTGGGCGCTCTACGTGTTCCAGGCCGTCAACCCGGACTTCCGGCCGCTGAACTCGCAGTTCGAGTCGGTGTTCCCGCTGCTCACCTGGCAGGTCGTCTTCACGCACGGACTGGTGCTCGGGTACTACCGACGCCAGATCATCGGCGCCCTGACCGGCCGGCTCGGCAAGGTCCTGGTCGGCATCGGCCTGAGCGGCTACGCGCTGTTCCTGGTCTACGTCTGGGCCGGCGACCAGTACGGGTTCACGCCCGTGCCGTTCCCGGCGTCGATGTACGACCAGCTGTACAACACGGCGTACCAGCGGGTCGACCTGCAGTGGGGCCGGTTGGTGGACATCGCGTTCTTCGCGATCGTGTCGTACGCGATCCTCACCGTGTTCTGGAAGCCGATCGCGAAGACGATCGGCTGGCTCTGGATCCCGATCGGGCAGGCGAGCCTCTACGTGTTCGTCTGGCAGGTGTTCTTCGCGCTGGCGATCGCGTCGATCCCGGGCCTGGACTGGGGCAACCCGTGGATCGGTTTCGCGACCCACACGGTGCTGATCCTCCTCGCCTGGTACATGGTGCGGAAGCGGTTCCTCTTCTCGGTCATCCCGCGCTGACGCGCGCACGGACGGACTGGAGGCGCGGTGCCAGCTGGCACCGCGCCTCCAGTCCGTCGCCCGGTCGCGTCGTGACGTTCCTGCCCATCGCACGCGTCCTGGAAAGCCGAATCGCGCGTTGGAGGCAAGAACTTCCTGCTCCCTACGCGCGAAACGTCTCCCTACGCGCGGAACGGCCTCCCCCGCGGGACGTCAGCTGAGCGCGGCTGCGCCCGGTGACCCCGTCGCGAGCGCGCCCCGCACCGACCCCCACGATGCGAGCCGCTCGCGGATCGCCGCGTCCTGCTCAGCCTCGAGCGCAGCGGCGTGCGCTTGCTCGAGCACCTCGTCGATGACGATGCGCCGTCCTGATCGTGCCGAGGCGATCGCGGCGTCCACCATGGTGAGGCTCATGACGTTGCCGTGGACCTCGCCGTCCGGGGTTTCACCGGACCGGACCGCGCGCACGAACGACGCGAGCGCCCCGGCGATCTCGTTCCCGACGCTCGGAGCGACCGCGGGGGCTCCCGGTGTGCCGTCGAGGTCGCTCCACGGGTCGTGGTCGCCGTCCCACAGCGCCGTGCCGGCCGCTCCGGAGGCGCGCCAGTCGCCGTTCCACGAGGTCTCCGCGCCGGGCGCGCACCAGGAGCCGTCGTACACGTAGCGGACGTCGTCCTCGAAGGTGAAGATCGCTGCGGCCGCGGCGTCGCCCCGGTACCAGGACCACGACGGGTTCCACGACTCGCAGTACACCGACACGGGGTCGCGTTCGAGCACGTAGCGGGCGGAGTCGAACGCGTGGATCGCCATGTCGAGCAGGAGGACGTCGTCCATCTCCTCGCGGAAGCCGCCGAAGTGCGGGGCCTTCGCGAACCGGGTGCTCAGGCCACCGACGGCGCCGAGGTCGCGGACGTGCTGCCGGAACGCGACGAGGTGGTCGTTGTACCGGCGCGACTGCGACACCATGAACAGCTTGCCGGTGGCCTCGGCGGCGGCCGCGAGCGACAGCGCCTCGGCGACCGTCTGCGCGGCGGGCTTCTCGCCGAGCACCGGGAGCCCGGCGCGGAGGGCCTCGAGCGTGACCGGGTGGTGGGCGACCGGCACGGTGATGTCGAGCACCGCCTCGGCACCCGTCTCCGCGGCGAGGGCGGTCAGGTCCGTGCCGACGGGGATCGACGGGTCGCCCGCGACGGCTGCACCGACCCGTGCGGCGTCGAGGTCGAGGTCGACGATGCCGACCAGCTCGACGTCGGGGTCGGCGGCGACGGTGGCGAGCCAGGCCCGCCCCATGCCGCCGGCGCCGACCTGGACGACGCGGAGGGGGATCACGCCTGCGCCCCGGCTTCTGCCGGTTCGTCCACGGGCGCGTCGTCGAACGGGCCGCGGTAGTGCTGCCCGTCGAAGTACTCGCCGAGGTCGTACCGGCGCAGGGTCGGGATCTCCCGTTCGCGCTCCGGCCGGGCCCACTCGGTGGCGTTCGCGATCACGCGGCGGACGTCCTTGTGGTGGTACACGGGGAAGTCCTGGTCGCCGGGGGAGAAGTAGAAGATCTTCCCGAGGCCGCGGCGGTACGTCATGCCGCTCCGGAACACCTCGCCGCCGGTGAAGCCCGAGATGAACACGAGCTCGTCTGGGGTCGGGACGTCGAAGTACTCGCCGTACATCTCCTGCTCGGGGATGACGATCGGGTTCGGGACGCCGCGCGTGATGGGGTGCTGCGGGTTCACGGTCCAGACGAGCTCCTGGTCGTGCTCGCTGCGCCACCGGAGCGTGCAGGTCGTGCCCATGAGCTTGCCGAAGATCTTCGACCAGTGCCCGGAGTGCAGCACGACGAGTCCCATGCCGGCGAGCACGTGCTTGTGCACGCGGTCCACCACGGCGTCGTCGACGTCCTGGTGCGCGGCGTGCCCCCACCAGGTGAGGACGTCCGTCTCGGCGAGGACCTCGTCGGTGAGGCCGTGCTCGGGCTCCTGCATGGTGGCGGTGCGGACGACGGCGTCGGGCAGGTTCTCGCGGATGCCGTCCGCGATGGCGCCGTGCATGCCGTCGGGGTAGCGCTCGGCGACGTGCTGCTCGACCTGCTCGTGGACGTTCTCGCCCCAGACGGTGATGCGGAGCGGGGTGGTGGTCATGGTGTGTGCCTTTCCGGGGCCGGTAGGCCCGGTTCGGGGGCCGGTGGACCCGGTCACTTGACGGCGCCGCCGGTGGCCCCGGCAGCGATGAACTTCTGCGCCACGAGCAGCAGCACGATGGCGGGGACCGAGGCCATCACCGCGGCGGCCATGACGGTCGACCAGTCGGCGGTGAAGGTGCCGATGTAGTTGTAGATGCCGAGCGTGATCGGCCGGACGTCACCCGTGGTGGTGAGCGTCAGGGCGAACAGGAAGTCGCTCCAGGTGAACAGGAACGTGAAGAGCCCGGCGGTGATGAGGGCGTTGGCGCTGATCGGCACGACCACGGAGCGGAACGCGCGGAAGTTCCCCGCACCGTCAACCTTCGCGGCCTCGATGATCGACGGCGGGATGTTCTGCATGAACGCCCGCATGATGAGGATCGCGAAGGGCACCCCGGCGGTGGAGTCGGCGAGGATGAGTCCGGGGATCGTGTTGAGGAGCCCGAGGTCGTTGTACGCGGCGTACAGCGCGTTCGCCACGACGATGCCCGGGATCATCTGCGAGATGAGGATCCCGAACAGGACCGCCCCGACGCCCTTCACCTTGAACTGCGCGAGGGCGTAGGACGCGGGCGTGGCGATGAGCAGGCTGACGACCACGCTGCCGAGGGCGATCGCGAGGCTCGTGACGAGGGCGCCGCCCTGGTCGGCAATGGCCTGTGCGTACCCGCCGAGCTGCGCGTGGATCGGGAACCAGGCGGCCTCGATCGCGGGACCGGCCGGCTGCAGCGAGATGTTGATCATCCAGTAGACCGGGAAGAGCATCACGGCGAGGATCAGGATCCCGACACCGGACAGCACCCACTGCTTCGGGGTGGTCGGGCGGGTGGTGCGACGGGTTCCGCGGGTCACGACGGCCCGCGTCGCTGCTGCGTCAGTCATCGATGGCCTTCCGGTTGAGACGGAGGTAGACGATCGCGAACAGGGCGGAGATCACGATGAGGATGTTGCTCAGCGCGGCGCCCTGGCCGAAGTCGAACTGCTTGAACGACAGGTCGTAGGACTGGGTCGCGATCGTCTGGGTGGCGTTCGCCGGCCCGCCGTTCGTCAACCCGAGGATGATGTCGAGCACCTTGATCGTGTAGACGACACCGAGCACGAGCGTGACGCTGACGACCGGTCGGAGCATCGGCCAGGTGATCGACCAGAACGCCTTCCACCCGGTCGCCCCGTCGAGCGCGGCGGCCTCGTACAGCTCGGTCGGGATGTCCTGCAGGCCGCCGTAGAGGATCGTCGTGTTGAACGGGATGCCGATCCAGATGTTCACGCCGATCACGGTGATGAGCGCGACCGCCGGGCTGGTGAGCCACGGGACCGAGCCGATGCCGAAGATCCCGAGGAACTGGTTCACGACGCCGGAGTCCTGGTCGAGCATCCACTTCCACACCGCGCTCGAGACGATGAGCGGCAGCAGCCAGGGGAGCAGGAGCAGCGAGCGGAGGAGCCCGGACAGCGGGAAGTTCCGCCGGAAGAACAGGGCGAGGAGCAGCCCGAGGACGAACTGGCCGACGATCGACCCGATCGTGAACAGCGCGGTGTTGAGCAGCGCCGTGCTGAACAGCTGCGACGACACCACGGAGACGTAGTTCGAGAGCCCGACCCACGGCGCCTCGCCCGTGTAGAACGTCGAGGTCGTGTAGGCCTGGAAGCTCATCACGATGTTCTTGACGACCGGGTAGCCGAAGAACAGCACGAGGAACAGCACGGCGGGCAGCAGGAACAGGAGCTGGGCGATCCGCTCGAAGCGCAGACCGCGGCCCCGGCGGGCGGGCCGCGGGGCGGGAGTGGTGCTCCCGTCCCCGGCGGCCCGCTGCGGGGCGACGTGCGTCGCGGTGGAGGTCATGCTCAGTTGCTCGACTGCGCGTTCTTCAGCGCGTCGGCGGGCGAGTCCTGCCCGGTCAGCGCGGACTGCACGGCGGTGTAGATCTTCGTCGCCGCCTTGGGCCAGTCCGCTCCGAGCTCACCGGTGCGGGCACGGGCGTCGGCGACCAGGTCGACGAAGACCTGCTCCTCCGGGACGTCCTTGCCGAACTGCTGCGCGACCTCGGTCTTCGACGGGATCGTGTAGCGGAGCTTGGCCATCGCGAGCTGGTTCTTCGCGTCGTTCATGCAGTCGACGACCTTGGCCGCGACCTGCTGCTTCGCCTTGTCGCCGGTGTTCGGGACGGTCCAGACCTCGCCGCCGAGCGGTGCCACGGCGGTGTCGCTGGCGGACTGCACGGGGATCTGCGCGATCCCGTAGTCGATGCCGGAGTCCTTGAGCGCCGGGATCTGCCACGGGCCGTTGATCATCATCGCGGCCTTGCCGGCCATGAACTGGTCGTTGACGTCGGCCTGGGTCCAGTTGACGACGCTCTTCGACATCGAGCCGTCCTTGACGAGGTCCGTCCAGAGCGACAGCGCCTCGGCGGTCTTCGCGGTGGCGATGTCCTTCTCGTCGCCGCCGTTCGACCACATGAACGGCAGGAACTGCCAGGTGCCCTCGTACGTGGCGTTGGCGTCCACGGCGAACCCGTACTCGCCGTTCGCGGTGAGCTTCGCGGAGGCGGTCTTCAGCTCGTCCCACGTCTTCGGCGGGGTGACGCCGGCGGCGGCGAGCTTCTTCTTGTCGTAGAACAGCGCGATGGTGTTCACGGTCGGGGCGAGGCCGTAGACCTTGCCCTTGTACGTGCCGGCCTGCAGCACGCCCTTCGCGTAGCCGTCGGTCGAGATGCCGTAGTCGGTGAGCGGTGAGAGCGCACCCGTCTCGGCGATCTGCTGCAGGTCGGGGTTGTCGAGCATCAGGACGTCCGGCAGCGTCTTCGACGACGCCTGCTGGAGCACCTTCTGGATCAGCGAGGCGCCGGGCACCAGGCTGCGCTTGATGGTGACGTCGTTCTCGGCGCCGCACTTGTCGAGGTACTCGCCGATGACCTTCTTGTCGTTGCCCTGGTTGTAGTAGTCGAGGACGGTGATCGAGTCCACCTTGCCGCCGGAGCTCGCGGAGGAGCCCCCGGAGCAGCCGGCGAGGACGAGGGGGACGGCCGCCAGCATGGCGACCGCGCTGAGGACCTTGGGCGTCCTGCGGTGTCGAGGCTTCATTGCTTCGCTCTTCTCTGGATGGTTGCCGGGCACGGGCGGGCGTGCCGTCCGTGGATCGGGTGCGAACCGGACCAGAAGCGCTCCGTCGCGTCCCGAGTGGCACGAAGCTAGCATCTAAGCGCTTCGACAGTAAAGCGCTTAGACAGACTTTCTCCGGTCTCCGCGGCGCTACAGTGAGCGGATCACACGAACGGGAGACGTCATGGCGACGATGCAGCAGGTCGCCGACCGGGCTGGGGTGTCGATCGCCACGGTGTCGTTCGTGGTGAACGGCAACAAGCGCGTGTCGGAGGACACCCGCGCCCGGGTGACGGCGGCGATGCGCGAGCTCGGGTACCGCAACAACGTCGTCGCGCGAGCACTGGCCTCCAGACGGACGCACATCCTGGCGCTGCTGTTCCCGGTGCTCGAACACCGGCTCGGCCAGACGGCGCTGCAGTTCTTCACGAGCGCGGCCAGCCGGGCCTCGGAGCTCGGGTACCACCTCGTGCTCTGGCCCGCCGCGACCACCGCGGAGGACGTCCGCGACCTCATCTCGGGCGGCCTCGCGGACGGCGTCGTCGTCATGGAGGTCACCATGCACGACCCCCGGATCGAGCAGCTCGCCGCGATGGACGTCCCGTTCGTCGCCATCGGCCGCACCGCGGAGCCGTCGTCGATGTCGTACGTCGACATCGACTTCGAGCGCACCGTCGAGGACGCGCTCGACCACCTCGCCGGCCTCGGGCACCGGCGGATCGGGCTCGTCGTGGAGGACCTCGACGGCACCGCCATGGCCGACTACGGGCCGAAGGTCCGGTCCGAGGCGGCGTTCCGGGCCTCGATGGCCCGCCGGGGTCTGCACGGCACGGTCGTCGCGTCAGGGGCCTCGGCCGAGGGCGGGCGGCGGGCTGCGCGGGAGCTCCTCGCGAGCGACCCCGACGTCACGGCGACGATCATCATGAAGGACGACTCGAACTTCGGGCTCGTCAGCGGCCTGATCGCAGCGGGGCGGCGGGTCCCCGAGGACGTCTCCGTCATCGCGATCGTCTCCTCCGACGGTGCGGGTGCCGCGACCGAACCCGTGCTGACGACGCTGAACGCCCCGGGGCCGGAACTCGGGCGGCTCGCGGTGGAGTCCCTGACCGACCGCCTCGAGGGTCGGACGACCGCGCTCACGCACACGCTCATCCCCTGCGCCATCCACCTCGCCGACTCGACGGCCCCCGCGCCCGGCTGACCCGCCGCGAGAGCGACAGTCTGCCGCCGAACTTCCGTGCACCTCTGTCGCTTTCGCGACACGACCCGCGGCCCGGACCCGAGATCTGTCGCCATCGCGACATCGTGTCGGCCTGGAGGCGCGTGGCGGGCCCGCACCGCGCCTCCAGGCCGCCGTCGGGTCGCGCTCCACACCCCGCCCACCGGGCGTCCAGGGAGCGTTGGTTGTGTGGATCCACAGGAACGCCACACCACACGTCGAGGAGGACGGATGGCAATCGACCGCAGGTTCTTCCTGCTCGGGGGAGCGGGGGTGCTGCTGCTCGCCGGCTGCTCCACCCGCCCGGAGCGCACCACCGTCGAGAACTGGCCGACCGATCCGCCCGAGGGCGACGTCACGATCAGCTGGTGGGCCGGTCAGGTCGCGTCGAAGGACGGCGGCGACCTCCGGCGCCGGCTCATCGCCGAGTTCCAGAAGGAGCACCCGAACATCCGGGTCCGGATCGTCAGCGCTCCGAGCGACACCGACACGAACCGGACGAGCCTGACGACGCAGATCGCCGCGGGGTCGAGCACGCCGGACGTGTACCTCGGCGACGTCGCGTGGCCGGGCCAGTTCGCGAAGAACAAGCTCGCCACCCCGGTGAACCAGCTCGTCGGCGAGGACTTCTTCGACCAGTTCCCCGAGGGCCTGCGCCGGGCGGCGAGCGTCGACGGCACGTACTACATGTTCCCGCTCTACATCGACGAGTCGTTCTTCCTCTACCGGAAGGACCTGCTCGCCAAGCACTCCCTGCAGGTGCCGAAGTCGTGGGAGGAAGTGCGCGAGACCGCCGCGAAGCTCGTCGACACGGGTGACGTGTCGTACGGGTTCGCGTTCCAGGGCGACGTGTACGAGGGGCTCACCTGCAACGTCACCGAGTTCGTCGCGGACGCCGGCGGCTCGCTGCTCAACGACGACCTGACGAAGCCGGAGACGACCAGCTCGGAGACGAAGCGGGCGTTCGAGTTCATGCGGTCCCTGATCACGGACGGCGCGAGCCCGCGGGCCACCCTGACGTACCAGGAGCAGGACACGAACGACGCGTTCTCCGGCGGGCGGGCGGCGTTCCTCCGCAACTGGTCGTACGCCTGGGGCATCGCGAACGGCCCGGACAGCCGGGTCGCCGGCAAGGTCGGGCTCGCCGCACGACCGACGTTCGACGGCATGGACGAGCACCACTCGACGATCGGCGGGTGGGGGAACTACATCAACCCGCACACGCAGCAGCCCGCCGCGGCGCTGACGTTCGCGAGCTGGATGTCGAGCGAGACCGCGCAGCAGTTCCTCACCCGCGAGGGCGGCGTCCTGCCGGCCCGCAGCGCGTCGCTCGTCAGCGCTGATGCCAAGCGGCAGCAGCGCCCGACGTACGACACCGCCGCGGGCATCACGCTCGTGCCCCGCCCGACCTCGACGGCGTACTACCCGAAGGTCTCGCAGGGCGTGTACCAGAACGGCAACAGCATCCTCGGCGGGCAGGCATCGGTGGACGGCGGCACGAGTGCGATGGCCTCCGCCATCTCGCTCGCGCTGCAGGGGGAAGCGCTGTGAGCGCCGGCACCGCCACACGGGCGTCGACCAGGCCTGGAGGCACGGATCGCCTCGACCCGCCGCCTCGCCTCACCGGGCGGTCGCGGCTCGACCGCATCCGCGCGCGGGGCGCGTGGGGCTTCGCGGCCCCGGCGCTCCTGGTCGTGGCGGCGGTCACGATCTTCCCGGTGGTGTACTCGATCGTCCTGAGCTTCGCGGACGTCGAGGTCGGCTACGAGGGCTTCTCCATCCAGTCGTTCGGGCTCGGCAACTACGCGGCGCTGCTGCAGAGCGCCGACTGGTACCGGGCACTGGGCTTCACGGTGCTGTACACGCTCGTGACGGTGTCGGTGGAGCTCGTGCTCGGGATGCTCGTCGCCCTCGTGCTCGAGCGGCTCGGGGCCACGCGCGGCTGGATGCTCGCGCTCATGCTCGTCCCGTGGTCGCTCGTCACCATCGTCAACGCGCAGCTGTGGAAGTACGTCTACGACTCCACCTACGGGGTCGCGACGTGGTTCTTCGGCCTGTTCGGCGAGGCGCCCGTGATCCTCGGTGAACCGGTCCCCGCGATCACCGGCCTGATGGTCGCGGACATCTGGAAGACGACGCCGTTCGTGGCGATCATCCTGCTCGCGGGGCTCGTGCAGATCTCCGAGGACCACTACGAGGCGGCCGAGCTCGACGGCGCCAGCACGTGGCAGACGTTCTGGCGCGTGGTCCTGCCGCAGCTCACGCCGACGCTCACGATCGCCGTGCTGTTCCGCATCCTGCAGGCGTTCGGAGTGTTCGACCTGCCGTTCGTGCTGACGAACGGCGGACCGGGCACCAGCACCCAGTCGCTCGCGATCATGGGCTACAAGGTCCTGTTCCAGGACATCAACATCGGGCCCGGCGCGGCGATCGCGACCTCCACGGCGGTCATCGTCGCTGCGGGCTGTCTGCTGTTCCTCCGGGCGTTCCGGAACCAGGCGAAGGGAGGGGACGACTGATGCCCCGTCAACGCGTGCGCCGGGGGTGGCGCAAGTGGGTCAACACCGTCAACGTCAGTGGCGTCGTCATCGCGGTGCTCACCGCGCTGCCGCTGTACTGGCTCGTCACGACGTCGCTCAAGCCGGCGTCCGAGATCTCGCAGTCGCCGCCGACCGCGTGGCCGCAGGCGATCACGTTCGACAACTTCGTGGTGGCCTTCCGCGACAACGCCCTGGGCCAGTACATGGTGAACAGCGTCATCGTGTCGGTGTCGACGACGGTCATCGTGCTCGCCCTGGCGTTCCTCGCCGGGTACGCGCTGGCCGGCCGCTTCATCCGGGGCCGCACGGCGATCATGACCTCGTTGCTCATGCTCTCGGTGTTCCCGGCGATCGCGGTCCTGACGCCCCTGTACCTGCTCGAGCGCAACCTCGGGCTGCTCAACTCGTACCCCGGACTGATCGTTCCGTACGTGGCGTTCAACCTGCCCTTCGCCATCTGGATCATGCGGAACTACCTGCAGGGCATCCCCTCGACGATCGAGGAGGCCTCCGAGATCGACGGCGCCGGAGCCTGGCGCACGGTGCTGTCGGTGATCCTGCCGATGGCCAAGCCGGGGCTCTTCACGGTCGGGGTGTTCACCTTCACGGCGTCGTGGAGCGAGTTCCTGATGGCGTTGACGTTCAACAGCGAGAACTCGTTCCGGACCATCCCGGTCGGGATCGCCCTGTTCGGGACGCAGTTCACCGTGCCGTTCGCCCAGATCTTCGCGGCGAGCGTCGCGGCGACGGTGCCGATCGTCATCCTCGTGCTGGTGTTCCGCCGGTCGATCGTGTCCGGGCTGACGTCGGGGGCGGTCAAGGGCTGAGCAGACCTTGTCGATCTCTCAGCTCTGCGAGAGGATCGACGCACGACGTCGAGCACGACGGCCCGGGACCAACCACCCCGGGCCGTCGTCGCATCCGGTCGACGTCACGGATCAGGAGACACGGCAATGGCTGACACCAGCACACCCGCGCGCGCTCGACGCCGCACCAACCGCACCAGGGCGTTCGCACTCGCGGCCGGAGGAGCCCTCGTCGTGGGCGGCCTCGGCTACACGCTCGCCTCGTGGACCGACACCGAGTGGGTGTTCGGCGGCAACGGCTCCGGAGGCGGTGGCGTCGGCACCTCGCGCTTCGAGGTCGAGCAGAACGTCACGGCACCGTTCACCGCGGCCGGATTCACCTCGGACGAGACGAACCCGGGTCAGGCGCTCCGGTTCACGGTCGACGCTCTGGCGCTCTCCCCTGGTACCGCGACGTACGCCCCCGTCGCCCTGCGCACCACCGCCGACTCGGTCGCCGGCGACGTGGCCCTCCGCGCGGCCGTCCCCGCCGACGGCATCACCGTGACCGACGCCGACGACGCACTCTGGGATGCGCTGCACGTCCGGGTCGCCACGGCGACGAGCACCACGGCGGCCTGTGACGCCACCGCCTTCGCGACCCCGGCGAACGTCATCGCCGACGGGCCGCTCGGCACCACCGCCGCCTCGGCACCGCAACGGCTCGCTGCCGCCGGGGCCTCGACGCAGCTGTACTGCTTCGAGGTCTCCCTGCCCGCGTCGCCGACCCTGCCCGCGGGCGTGCCGCTCGACGCCCTGCAGGGGAGGACCGCCGCACCGGCCTGGCAGTTCGCCGCCGAGTCCGACTGAGCGCGTCGTGCGCGGCACCACCGCGCCGTCGTCCTCAGCAGAGGACACGGCGCCACCCCGTCGTCTCGTCGACCGGGTCCGCACGGTCGTCGTGACCGTCGCGGGCGCGATCGGCCTCGCCTGCTTGCTCGGGTGGGTGGCGATCGCCCTGACCGGGCTGTCGTTCGTCGTCGTCACCACCGGGTCGATGGCGCCGACGATCCCCGCGGGGGGACTCGCGATCACGCACGACGTCCCGGCGACGGAACTGCACGAGGGCGACGTCGTCACGGTGCCCCGACCGGGCTCCGCCCTGCCGGTCACGCACCGGATCGTCGCCGTCGAACCGGTTCCGGGCGAGACCGGTGCGCGGTCGCTGACGCTCCGCGGCGACGACAACGCCTCGGACGACCGCGACCCGTACGTCGTGCGCGAGGCCGGACTCGTCCTCGCCCACGCACCCACGCTCGGCTCGGTGCTCGTGGCCCTGACGAGTCCGGTCGCCCGCGGGATCGCCGTCGCGGCCGTCGGCGCGCTCGTCGCCTGGGCGTTCTGGCCGGACCGCCGACAGGAGGAGGACACGTGATCCGGCGGCTGACGTCTCTCCTGGCGCTCGCCGCCGTGGTCGTCGGGTGCGCCGGAGCCGGGACGACGGTGGCGGCGGTCGCCGCGTCGGACTGGAGGCCCGTGCCCGAGACCGGCACGCCGGGTCGCCTCGTGCTGCACACCGGACCAGAGCCGCGGACGCTCCCCGACACGGCCGGCGTCACCGAGACGGCGTGGCAGGTGCGCACGGAGGTGCGGGCCCCGGGGCCCGTCACGCTCGACCTCGAGGTGCGCAAGGACGGCGCGCTCGCCGAGGCCCCGACCGGGCTCCTCGTCACGGTGTCGTCCTGCGACCGCGCGTGGCGGGATGCGAGCGGCACCCCGAGCTGCACCGGTGACGCGATCGACCTCGTCCGAGCGACGCCGGCCGAGGACTGGGCAACGACGAGCCCGGTCGTCCGAGTGCCCGATCCCGACGGTGACGGCACGGCGTACCTGCTGGTCCGCTCGTCGCTGGCCGACGCCGCGGACCCCGGGCTCGCCGGACTGAGCGGACGCCTCGGCCTCGGGGTCACCGCCCGCGGGGACGACCCGGTGGTGACCGGGCGGCCGGGGGCTCCCGCTCCGGCCCTGGCGTACACCGGCGGTCCCCTCGTCGGTCCGGCGCTCGTCGCCCTCGCCGCGGTCCTCGCCGGCATCGCGCTGCGCAGCCGCCGGGGAGCGCGGGCAGCGGAGGTGCGACCGTGACCCCGCGGGGCCGGTCCGCCGTGGCGGCGGGCATCGCCCTCGCCGCCGCGCTCGTCGTGCCGACCGCCGTCCCGAGCACGGCGTCCTGGACCGACCGGGAGTGGAATACGGCGGCCGTCGGGACCTCGTCGTTCGACTGCGGGGCGGACTCCGGGTACACCGCCACCGCCTCGAGCCGGTTCCTCAGCGGCTCCCTGGCGGGGACCGACCTCGACGACCTCGCCACCGTGCGGGGCGTCGCCGTCGCCAAGACCGGCGCCGCTCCCGCATCGGTCGAGCCGGCCACGTCGCCGGAGATCGGGAACGCGCAGCCGTACGCGCAGTCGTTCGGCAACCCGCTCGACGTGGGGCTGCTCGGCGACCTGGTCGGCATCGACCTGACCGGGCTCGGCGTCGGGCTGCCGGCGGGCTCGGCGGGCGCGGTGAACCAGGTCGCCACCGCCGCCGGGACCGGGGACGCCGTGGCGGCCGCGGGGCTCGTCGCGGACTCCGGCGGCCTGCTCTTCACCGACACGACACCCACGAGCGAGCTGCCCGAACCGGCGGCCGTCACCCTCGGTCGTGCCCTGCCGGGGATCGCGAACGTCACCGACGTCGGTCTGGACGTCGGTGCGGTGGGGGCGACCGCGCAGCTCGCCGGGTGCGACGCGCTCGAGGACGAGCTCTGGGGCGGGGTCGTGCAGCAGGCGCTCCGCACGAACCTCCGCGCAGCCGTGCAGCGGGCCGTCGCGGCGGGGGAGACGACCGGGGTCACCCGGGACTACGGCATCGCGAGCCTCGACCTCCGCGTGGACAGCCCGCTCGTCGGCGCACTCGTCACCGCCGTCGACGACACCGTGGTCCAGCTCGACACCGCCGTGGGTGCCCTCGGCGGCAGCGACGGCGTCCTGGCACGGACGATCAACCAGGGTGTGCTCGGCGTCCTCGGCACGCTGACCGGCAGTCTCGGACTCGGCACGGTCGGCGGCACCGTCGTGCTCACCGGCCCGGACCTCGGGGCCGCAGTGTCCCCGCTGCTGTCCGAACCCGTCCAGGACCCGGGCGGCACGCTCGTGCTCGACCTGTCGGCCGGGTCGATCCGCGTCGACCTCGCGCACCTGCTCGGCGACGACGAGCACGGCCTGAACGACCTGCCGCCGAACCACGAGGTGGTCCTCGACGCGGTCACCCTCGGCGCGCTCGCCGACCGGCTCGGCCAGGTCGTGGACGCCTGGGCAGGCCGGATCACCGCGGCGCTCACGACGGCGCTCGGGTCGATCCGCCTCCAGATCGCCCTCGCGGCGGACCTCAGCGCGCCCCTGCTCGGCGTGCGGGTCCCGATCGCGAAGCTCTCCGTCGGGGTCGACACCGGGATCGCAGCGCTGATGTCCGGTCAGACGAAGCTGACGGTCGGCGTCGACCTGCTCGGCCTGCCGCTCGGCGGCTTGCTCGGCGTCGTCACCGGGCTGGCGACCTCGCTCGTGAACCCGTTGACGCAGGCGGTGGTCGGGACGCTCTCGACCAGGCTGTTCGCGCTCGTCGGCTCCCTCGGGACGACGATCACGACGACCATCGGCGGACCGGTCGTCACCGCGCTCGCGACGGTGCTCGTCGGACTGCCCGGGGTGCTCTCGTTGCGGGTGAACGTGCAGGAGGACACCGCGCCCTCCGGCGCGGGCGGCGCCCGCGCGGCGACCGGCCGTCACACCGAGACGGCCCTGCGCCTGACGATCGCCGACGCGCTCGTTGCCGGGGGCCTGGCCCGGGTCGACCTGGCCACGGCGACCGTGGGGCCGAACTCGGTGTCCCTGGTGCCGGAGCGTCCGTGACGGAGCCGCGCCGCGCCTCCAGGCCGGACCGGGTGACCCGTCGTCAGCCGCGACGCGGGTCGCGGACCGTGTCCGTGAAGAAGTCCTCGTACAGCCCGGCGCCGTCCTGCTGCTCGCCGTGCTTCCAGCGCTTGCGCATCAGCCGCAACGTCTCGATGCGGACCGGGTCGACGCCCTGTTGCGACTCGTAGTGGCTCATCGTTCGCTCCCTTCGCCCTCGTACCCCCGATCGGGGGCATCCGTGGACGAAGGTACGGGCGCGCGGGCGGGGCGTCCGGCAAGATAGGTAGGGAAGTTACCTAACTGCGCTTGGTGGACAAATGATCGGGGTGCGGTCGTCGTCGCCCGTACCCTGCCGTCAAGGCGACGGGGCGCCGAACTCGAGCGCCTCGATGACGCGGTCGATGACCCGGACGTACTTCGCCCGCTCGCGATCAGTGAAGGAGGACAACAGCTCGTGCAGGTGCTCGTTCGTGCTGTCCATCGCCGATGCGTAGGCGCGCTCGGTCTCCGGCGTCAGCTCGATGAAGCGGCTCCGGCCGTCGTCCGGGTTCGGGACGCGGCACAGGTGGCCCGCGCGCTCGAGCCGGTCGACCGTGCCCGTGACCGCCGGCCCGCTCAGGCCCAGGTGCGTGGCGAGGTCCTTCACGCGGACCTTCCGCTCGGCCGCTGCGGCACGGGCGACGAACTGCAGCACCGTGAGGTCCGATCCGGTCACGTCGAGCCGGTCGCGGAGTCGACCTCGCAGCGACCCCATCGCGGCTTCGAGCCGGGTGAGGGCCGCGGTCAGGTCGATCTCACTCACGTGGTCGCCCCCTCGGTGCGGATCGATTGCGCGCCACGATACGCCGCGCTCATCGGGCCAGCGTATCCAGATAACGAGGGTGACAGCGGGATGTGGACACCCGGGTCGGATCGGGGGTGCGTGTGAGCGAGCAGGTGACGAGTCCCTCCGAGGGTCCGGAGGCGATCCGGTTCGAGTTCACCGGCCACCGCCCGGACGACGCCGTGCGCGACCTGGCCGGCGTCTACGGCGCCGGGTCGGACGTCGTCGGCCGCTGGGTCGCGCATCCGAGCGACGGCGCCTTCGACCACCGCTACACCGCCGTCGGTGACACCGAGGTGACGATCCGCCGCGCGCAGTTGCACGGCGTGCTGCAGGGGGTCGTCCCGGCCGGCGGTGACTACGTCGTCCTCTGGATCGGCGCCGGTTCCGTGGAGACCGAGCGGCGCACACTGCCGCACGACGTCCCCCTCCTGCTCCCGCCCGACCAGGAGTTCGCGTTCCGGACGGCGGACCACGACCTGCGCATCGTGCACCTCGACCGGGCCTTCGTCCGTCGGGTCGCGGGCTCCCACGGCGACGCCGCGCTGCGCTTCGACGCCCACGGGGAGCCCGATTCCGAGTCCGCCCGGCGGTGGCAGGGAGCGCTCACCGCACTCGCCCGCGCGCTGCGGGTCGGCGGGACCGAGTCGGTCGCCTGGCAGGGGGCGAAGGTGGCCGCTGCCGAGGTGTTCCTCGACGTGTTCCCGCCGCTCCTCGACGACCTGCCAGCAGTCCTCGGGCAGCCGCGCAACGCACGGCTCCGGGCTGCCGTCGAGTACGTGCACAACCACGCGTCGGAACCCGTCACGATCTCGGACCTGTCGGCGGCGTCCGGGCTGAGCGTGCGGTCGGTGCAGGAGTCGTTCCGCCGGGTGTTCGACGTGTCGCCGCTCACGTACCTCCGGCAGGTGCGGCTCGACCGCGTGCGGGCCGAACTGCTCGACGCGGACCCGCAGGCCGGGGCGGTCGGCGACGTCGCGCGGCGGTGGGGGTTCGCGCACCTCGGGCGGTTCTCGGCGGCGTACGCGGAGCGGTTCGGCGAGTACCCGAAGGAGACGCTGCGGCGGTCGGTGGGCTGAGTCGCGCAGTCTCGTGGGACTGGGCTCGCCCGCTCGCCCGCTCGCCCGCCCGCCCGTTCGCCCGCTCGCCCGCTCGCGTTGAGTGAGCAGCAATTGTCGAGTCCCATCGATCGACTCGACGATTGCTGCTCAGTCGACGGCCGGCGGCGCCGTGCTCGCCCGGACGCGGAGGGTCGTCGGCAACCGGACGTGGTCGGACGTCGGCTCGCCGCGCAGCATCGTGAGCAGCATCTCGACGGCGCGCGACCCGAGTTCGGCGAGCGGCTGTGCGACGGTCGTCAGCGGTGGGGTCGTGGTCGACGCCTGCGGCACGTCGTCGAAGCCGACCACGGACACGTCCTCGGGGACGCGGAGCCCGAGCTCGGCCGCGGCGCGGAGGACACCCACCGCCGAGGAGTCGTTGGCGGCGAACACCGCGGTCGGCCGATCGGCTGCGGCGAGGAGGTCGCGGGCGACCGTGGCGGACTGGTCCTCCTGGTAGCCACCGTCCCGGACGAGCCCCTCGTCGACCGGCAGTCCGGCGGCGACGAGGGCGCGACGGTAACCGGCCTCGCGGAGCTGCGCGGACGCCAGGTCCGGGCGGCCGCGGAGGTGCGCGATGCGTGTGTGTCCGAGCGCGACCAGGTGCTCGACCGCCTGGACCGCGCCGTCCTCGTTGTCGGCGTCGACGGTCGCGTGTCCCTCGGGGCCGGTGTGCGGGTCGATGGCGACGACCGGGATCGACGTGCTCGACAGTGCCGTGGTGGGCGTGACGACGATGGCGCCGTCGATGAGCGTGCCCGACAGCCGCGAGAGTGACCGCCGCTCCCACCCCGGCTGGCCGGCGCCCGTGACGAGACCCGCGTAGGCGAGCAGTTCGTAGCCGGTGCCGATGGTGGCGCTCGAGATCCCGCGCAGGAGCTCGGTCGAGAACGGCTCGAACTCGGGCACGAGGATGCCCACGACCCCGGTCCGGGAGCTGCGGAGGCTCCGGGCGACGAGCGAGGTCTCGTACCCGAGCTGCTCGACGACCTCCTGCACGCGGAGGATCGTCGCCGGTGCGACGCCGTCGCGCTGGTTGATGACCTTCGACACCGTGGGGATCGACACCCCGGCGGCCCGCGCGACGTCCGCGATCGTCACCCGGCCGGCTCCGGGACGCATGCCGAGAGCCGTGTCCATGTGCACACCGTACCGCTGCCTCGGCGCGAAATCGGCAAAGAAAACGTTATCGATATCGATTGACAAGGCTCCTGACCACCTGGCACGCTCTCCGCAAGCGGCAGTCGATGTCGCTGCATGTCAACGACGACACTCAGGAGTTCCACGATGACGAGGAAGATCCGTGCCGCGGCAGCCATCGCGCTGATCGGGGTCACAACACTGGTGGCCGCAGGCTGCTCAGCGGGCAGCGACGCCGCCGGGGGTGACGGCGGGAAGGTCTCGATGACCTTCTGGCACAACTCCACCACCGGACCCGGCAAGGCGTTCTGGGCGAAGACCGTCAAGGACTTCGAGGCGAAGAACCCGAACGTGACGATCAAGATCCAGGCGATCCAGAACGAGGACCTGGACGGCAAGCTCCAGACCGCGCTCAACTCCGGGTCCGCCCCCGATGTGTTCCTGCAGCGCGGCGGCGGCAAGATGGCCGCGATGGTGAACGCCGGCCAGCTCATGGACATCTCCGGCTCGATCGGGAAGACGGCGAAGAGCGAGATCAGCGACGCCGCGTTCGGCGGGTACGAGCAGGACGGCAAGACGTGGGCCATGCCGGTCGACGTCAACCCCGAGGGCATCTGGTACAGCCAGGACCTGTTCGAGCAGGCCGGCATCGAGGGCACGCCCACCACGATGGACGAGCTGAACGCGGACATCCAGAAGCTCAAGGACGCCGGCATCCAACCCGTCGCCGTCGGGGCCAAGGACGCCTGGCCGGCAGCGCACTGGTACTACAACTTCGCCCTCCGTGCCTGCAGCGAGAGCACGCTGACGAAGACCGCGAAGGACCTGAAGTTCACGAACTCCTGCTGGACGCAGGCGGGCAAGGACACCAAGGCGTTCTTCGACACGAAGCCGTTCAACGACGGGTACCTCACCACGGCATCGCAGCAGGGTGCCGGCAGCTCCGCCGGTCTCGTCGCGAACCACAAGGCCGCGATGGAGCTCATGGGCGCCTGGGACCCCGGAGTGATCTCCTCGCTCACCCCGGACGGCAAGCCCCTCGCCGACCTCGGCTTCTTCCCGTTCCCGGAGGTCTCCGGCGGCAAGGGCGCACCCGGCTCGATGATGGGCGCCGTCGACGGGTTCTCCTGCTCGGCGAAGGCTCCGAAGCAGGCCTGCACCGACTTCCTCAACTACATGACCGAGAAGCCCGTGCAGGAGGCCTACTACAAGGCCTTCAACGCGATCCCGGCGAACCAGTCCGCGCAGTCGGTGGTCACCGAGCCCTACCTGAAGACCGTGCTCGAGGCCTACAACAAGGCGCCGTTCGTCTCGAACTACCTCGACACCGTCTACGGCCAGAACGTCGGCAACGCCCTCAACACGAGCGTCGTGAACCTGCTCGCCGGCAAGGGATCGGTGGACGACATCGTGAAGACCATCAACCAGGCCGCGGCCAAGGGGTGACGACACGATGACCACCTCCGTCGCACCCCGCCCCGAAGCGCGGTCCGGGACGGGACGGAACCAGGGAGGGGCCGACGGTTCGCCGTCGGCCCCGGCCCGCCGGGCCCGGAAGGGCACCGACGTCCGTACCCGCGTCGAGATCGCGGTCCTCGCCGGCCCGGCGACGATCATGTTCGTCGGGTTCGTCATCCTGCCCGTCGCGCTCGCCGCCTACTACGGCTTCTACAAGTGGCAGGGGTACGGCACCCCCACCGACTTCGTCGGCCTGCAGAACTACGCGATCATCTTCACCGACCCGGACTTCCGGGGCGTGCTGCTCCACAACGCGTTCATCGTGATCGGATCGCTCCTGGTGCAGGGGCCGATCGCGATCGTGCTCGCGCTGCTGCTCAACCAGCGCATCCGCGGCCGCGGGCTCATCCGCGTCCTCATCTTCCTGCCGTATGTCATCTCCGAGGTGATCGTCGGCACCGGCTGGAGCCTCATGCTGCAGTCGAGCGGCGCCGTGAACGACCTGCTCCAGGCGGTGGGCCTCGGTGCCCTGCGCGCCGACTGGCTGTCGAACCCGGACATCGCGATCTGGACGCTGCTGGCGATCATCTCGTGGAAGTACATCGGCTTCGCGGTGATCCTGTTCCTCGCCGGCCTGCAGAGCATCCCGGAGGAGCTGTTCGAGGCAGCGCAGCTCGACGGCGCGAGCTACTGGCAGATCCAGCGGCGGATCACCCTGCCGCTCCTCGGCCCGACCGTCCGCATCTGGGCGTTCCTGTCGATCATCGGGTCGCTGCAGCTGTTCGACCTCGTCTACATCATCTGGGGTCAGTACATCGCCGCGACGGCGGGCACCTCGACGATGGCGACGTACATGGTCGCGAACGGCCGCATGTCCGGCAACTACGGGTACGGCAACGCCGTCGCCGTGGTCATCTTCCTCATCTCGCTGGCGGTCGCCCTCGTCTACCAGCGGTTCGTCCTGCGCCGGGACACCGCCGGCGCCCTCACCGAGAAGGCCGACCGATGACCGCCACCGCCTCCATCGTCTCGCCGGGACGGGGCCGTCCGCCCCGGGACACCGGACCCGTGCGTCGTGAACGGAACCTCGGCACGTACTTCGTCGCCCTGCTGTTCATCGCGGTCTGCGTCGGGCCGGTGCTGTACATCGTGCTCGGCGGGTTCCGCAGCAACTCGCAGATCACCGCGAGCCCGGCCGGCCTGCCCAGCCCGTGGCAGTTCGGCAACTACCTCTCGGTGCTGTCGAGCGGCGTCTTCTGGCAGCAGCTCGGCAACTCGGTGATCGCCGGCGTCACCACCACGGTCGGCGTCGTCGTCCTCGGTCTCATGGTGAGCTTCGTGATCGCCCGGTACCGGTTCCGCGGCCGGGACGCGCTGTACTCCCTGTTCGCGGCGGGCCTGATGTTCCCGATCACCGTCGCGATCACGCCGCTGTACCTGCTCGTCAAGGACCTCGGGCTCACGAACAGCCTGGCCGGGGTGATCCTGCCGCAGATCGCGTTCGCGCTGCCGACGACGGTGATCATCCTCGTACCGTTCCTCCGGGCGATCCCGGACGAACTCGAGGAAGCCGCGTCGATCGACGGCGCCAGCCGGCTCGGGTTCTTCTTCCGGATGGTCGTGCCGCTGTCGCTGCCCGGCGTCGTGACCGTCGGCATCCTGGCGTTCATCGGCAGCTGGAACAGCTACATCCTGCCGCTGTTCATCCTCAACGACGCATCGGCGTACACCCTGCCGCTCGGGGTGCAGGCGTTCTCGTCGCAGTACTCCGTCGACACCGCACGGGTCCTGGCGTTCACGTCGCTGTCGATGATCCCGGCGCTCGTGTTCTTCGCCGTCTTCCAGCGCCGCATCGTCGGCGGCCTGACCGGGGCGGTGAAGGGGTGACGGCGACGGACGCGACGCGGACCGCCGGGGGTGACCCGCGCCTCCAGGCCGATGCCGTGCACACGACGGACGCGACCCGCACCACCCGCGCCACCGCCCTGCTCGCCGCGATGACCCTCGAGGAGAAGACCGCCCAGCTCGTCGGCTACTGGCTCGACCAGAACGGCGTCGTCGCCCCGATGCAGGGCGAGATGACGGCCCCCACGGACGGCCGATCGCTGGCGGACATCACCCGGCACGGCATCGGCCAGTTCACCCGCGTCTACGGCACCCGACCCGTCGAACCGGACGAGCGTGCCGCCTGGCTGTGGGCCGAACAGCGACGACTCACCCGTGAGACCCGGCTCGGGATCCCGGCGCTCGTGCACGAGGAGTGCCTCACCGGACTCGCCGCCTGGAAGGCCGCCACGTTCCCGACCCCGCTGGCGTGGGGTGCCGCGTTCGACCCGGACCTCGTCGAGCAGGTGGGTGCCGTGATCGGGCAGTCGATGCGGCAGCTCGGTGTTCACCAGGGCCTCGCGCCCGTGCTCGACGTGGTCCGCGACCCGCGCTGGGGACGCGTCGACGAGTGCATCGGCGAGGACCCGTACCTGGTCGGGACCATCGGCACGGCGTACGTCCGGGGGCTGCAGGGCGCCGGCGTCGACGCGACGCTGAAGCACTTCCTCGGCTACTCGGCGTCGCAGGCCGGGCGGAACCACGCGCCCGTGCACGCCGGACCGCGCGAGATCGCGGACGTCTTCCTGCCGCCCTTCGAGATGGCGCTGCGGGACGGCGGCGCGCGGAGCGTCATGAACTCGTACGCCGAGATCGACGGCGTGCCCGTCGCGGCGAACGACGAGCTGCTGACGGACCTGCTGCGCGACCGGCTCGGGTTCAACGGGACGGTCGTCGCCGACTACTTCTCGGTCGCGTTCCTCGAGGTCATGCACGGCATCGCCGCCGACCGCGGTGAGGCTGCGGCGCTGGCGCTGTCCGCGGGCATCGACGTCGAGCTGCCGACGGGGGACGCGTTCCTGCAGCCGCTCGTCGACCGCGTGCGTGCCGGGCTGCTCGACGAGGCGCTCGTCGACCGGGCGGTGCTCCGGGTCCTCCGGCAGAAGGAGCGGCTCGGGCTGCTCGACCCGTCCGCGTTCGACGGCGACGCGCCCGCCGGCATCGACCTGGACACACCCCGGCACCGGGCGCTCGCGAAGGAACTGGCGGCACGGTCGCTGGTCCTGCTGACGAACGAGCCGGTTGTCGCCGGTGCCGCGCCCGTCCTGCCCCTGTGCCCCGGCACCTCGGTCGCCCTGATCGGCCCGAACGCCGACCGTGCCGAGGCCCTGCAGGGCTGTTACTCCTTCGCGAACCACGTGCTCGCCGCGCACCCGGACCTGCCGCTCGGCTTCGACATCCCGACCGTCCGCGAGGCCCTCACCACCTCGCTCGGGCCGTCCGCCGTCCGGTTCGCCACCGGCTGCGCCGTCACCGGCACGGATCGCTCGGGGTTCGCGGACGCCGTCGCCGTGGCGAAGCGCTCCGACATCGCCGTGGTGGTGGTCGGTGACCAGGCCGGACTGTTCGGCCGCGGCACCGTCGGCGAGGGCAACGACACCGAGTCCCTCGACCTGCCCGGTGTGCAGCGCGAACTCGTCGAGGCCGTCGTCGCCACCGGCACGCCCACCGTCGTGGTGCTGCTGACCGGGCGGCCGTACGCGATCGGGTGGGCGCTCGACGGCGACGCCCAGCGGCCCGACGCGCTGCGGCCGGCTGCCGTCGTCCAGGCGTTCTTCCCCGGCGAGGAGGGCGGGACCGCCATCGCCGAGCTCCTCACCGGAGCGGCCTACCCCTCTGGCCGCCTGCCCGTCTCGCTCCCGCGCGCCGCCGGAGCGCAGCCGTACACGTACCTGCACCCGCGGCTCGGCGGTCCGTCCGACGTCACCGCCGCGGACTCGACGCCCGTGCGGCCGTTCGGCTTCGGGCTCGCGTACACGTCGTTCGCGTACGAGGACCTCGTCACCGACCCCACGGTCCGCAGCGACGGCACGTTCGACGTGTCGGTGACGGTCCGGAACACCGGGGAGCGCGCGGGCGACGACGTGGTGCAGCTCTACGGCCACGACGTGCACGCCAGCGTCACCCGCCCCGTCGTGCAGCTGCTCGGCTACGCGCGGGTCGCGCTGGCACCGGGGGAGACGGTGCGGGTGCGGTTCAGGGTGCCGGTCCAGCGGTTCGCGTTCACCGGTCGCGACCTCCGGAAGGTGGTCGAGCCCGGCGACGTCGAGGTGTGGGTCGCGTCGCATGCCGCCGCGTCACGGCCTGGAGGCACGGTGCACGCCGACGGGATCGTGGCCGTCGGCAGCGGGTCCGGTCCAGAGCCCGTCCCCGGCTCCGCCACGGACCGCGCGGTGGTGCGCGTCACCGGCGCCGTCCGCGAGGTCGAGGCGTCGGACCGTCGGATCGTCACGTGGGAGTGCGTCTGAGGGGGCGCCTGGCGCTGGCGCGGACGCGTTCAGGGAGCAGAAATGGTCGAGTCCGTTCGCGCGACTCGACCATTTCTGCTCACTCGATGCCCGCGCGGCGGAGGGTACGCGCGGGCGTCAGAGGATGCCGGTCAGGACGCCGCCGTCCGCCCGGACCGCCGCACCGTTCGTCGCCGAGGACCGCGGGCTCGCCAGGTAGGTCACGAGGTGCGCGATCTCCTCCGGTGCGATGAACCGTTCGAGCAGCGTCGTCCGGTTCTGGCCGATCACCGCCGCCTGCACCGCTTCGACCGGCGCGCCCTGCGCCGCCGCGATCGCCTCGACCGTCGAGGCCACACCGTCGGAGTACGTCGGGCCGCCCAGCACCGTGTTCACCGTCACGCCGGTGCCGCGCGTCCGCTTCGCGAGGCCGTTCGCGAGCGCCACCGTCGCGGCCTTCGTGACGCCGTAGTGGACCATGTCGACCGGCACGTTCACGCCGGACTCGCTGCTGATGAACACGACGCGGCCCCGACCGCGGTCGAGCATCGGACCGAGCAGCGCGCGGGACAGTCGGACGCCGCTCATCAGGTTGACGTCGAGGTACCTGGCCCACTCGTCGTCCCCGATCGCGTCGAATTCGGCGAGCCCGAAGAGCCCGACGTTGTTCACGAGGACGTCGACCTCGGGCAGCCGCTCGATCAACCCGGCGACCTCGTCCGCGTCGGCGAAGTCCGCCGCGATGCCGGACACCTCCGCGCCGGGGTGTGCGGCCCGCAGCCGTCCCACGGCGTCGTCGACACGGGACTGTTCCCGCCCGTTCAGCATCACCCGCGCGCCCTCGGCGGCCAGCGCCGCGGCGATCGCGTACCCGATTCCCTGCGTCGAACCGCTGACGAACGCCGTCCTGCCGGTCAGTCCCAGATCCATGTCCACTCCTGTCGTTTTACTTGCTCAGGCAAGTCAACCTACGGCGGATGACTTGCCTGGGCAAGTCACGGTGCTAGCCTCGACACATGCCGAACCCCGACGAGGACACCGCGCTGAGCGCCGAGCAGATGGAGGTCTGGGCCGCCCTGGCGACCGTCCTCGAACGGCTCCCCACCGCGCTCGACGCGCAGCTCCAGCGCGACAGTGGTCTGACGCACTTCGAGCACGGCGTCCTCTCCGCGTTGGACGGCGCGCCCGACCGGACCCTCCGGATGAGCACGCTCGCCGGGTACGCGAGCTGCACGCTCTCGCGCCTGTCCCGTGCCGTGACCCGCCTCGAGGGGAAGGGGTGGGTCCGCCGCACGGTCGACCCGAGCGACGGCCGGTTCACCCTCGCCGAGCTCACCGAGGCCGGTCACGACCACGTGGTGGTCTCCACGCCGGCGCACCAGGCCCTCGTCCGCCGTGTCGTCTTCGACGCCGTCACGCCGGCGCAGGCCCGCCAGCTCGGCGTGATCGGCCGCCGCATCGCGGAGGCCGTCGGCGGCGGCCCCGTCTGGACACCGCCGGCCGACGCGCGGTGAGCGACGCACCGACGGACTGGAGGCGCGGTGCGGGCTGGCACCGCGCCTCCAGTCCGCCGTCTGGTGGCGTCGCGGACGTCAGGCCGGCGTCGGGGCGACGTACGAGCCGTTCCGGACGTCGTCGAGCAGCGAGCGCTCGGAAGGACGCCAGCCGTAGGCGGACTGCGCCTTCGTCGCGAGGAGGTGGGTCGACGTCGTCAGCGTGCGGACGGACGGGCCCATCTGCGCTTCGGCGACCTCGAGCGGGACGGACACGCTCGGGGTGCCCGTGAGGTCGCCGATGGCCTCGGCGAGTTCGCGGAACGTGAACGGGACGGTCCCGACCGCGTTGAAGACGCCGGGGACCGGGTGCTCGATCGCCCGGACGTAGAGGTTCGCGAGGTCGTCGACGTGTACCGGGTACCAGGCGTTCGCGCCGTCGCCGATGTACGTGGACGCGCCGTTCGCCGCCGCGGCTCCGATCAGGCCCGTGACGAGACCGGTGCCCCCGCGGCCGAAGACGAGCCCGGCGCGGATCGCGATGCCCGCGACCCGGGCGTCGCCGAGCACGATCCGCTCCGCCTGCGCCTTGACGGGCTGTGCGCTCACCTCGGGGAGCTCGGCGTCCTCGGTGACGTCGGTCGGGTCGGGGCCGTAGACCAGGCCGGTCGAGGTGTAGACGACGGGTTTCGGGGTCGTCCCGCTCGTGGCAGCACCGTCGACGATCGCGGCGACGGCGGCGAGTTCCGCCTGCATCGACTCCTCGGTCGGGGTGTAGTCGGAGGCGGCGTACACCACGGCGTCCGCGGTCGCAGCAGTAGATCGCAGCACCGAGGTGTCGGCGATCGATCCGGCGACGGGTTCGGCGCCCGCTGCCCGGAGGCGTCCCGCGCTCCGGTCGGACCGGGCGAGGGCGGTGACGGTGTGGCCGGCGGTGAGGAGGTGTTCGACGAGGACCGAGCCGAAGTAGCCGGTGCCGCCGATGACGAAGACGTTCATGGACGGCACGCTAAACTCTGACATCAGTGTCAAGGTCAAGCGGGAGGCGGCACGATGCAGATCAGTGACCTGAGCCGGGCCAGTGGGGCGAGCGCCCGCTCGCTGCGGTACTACGAGCAGCTCGGGTTCATCAGCCCCGAGCGCCGGTCGAACGGGTACCGCGAGTACGACGAGTCGGACGTCGAGACGGTCGGCACGATCAAGATGCTGCTCGACCTCGGACTCCCGACGGCTCTCATCGAGCAGGTCCTGCCGTGTACCCGGGGCACGAAGGTCGAGGACCAGTGTCCGGGGATCATCGACCAGGTCGTCGCGATCCGGGACGACATGGACGCCCGCGCGCAGCGGTTGCTCGCGACGCGGGACGCGCTGTCGGAGTCGTTGTCGCGCGTGGGGCGCTGACCGCGACGCCGGTCGTCGACCGGTGGCAGGGTGGACCGATGGGGACGATCAGGAACATCGCCGTCGGGTTGCCCGTCCGGGACGGCCACGTGCTGCTCTCCGAGGGGTTCGACCGGGTCCGGCAGCTCCGCTTCCACCGGGCGGTCGGCGGCGGCATCGAGTTCGGTGAGCTCGCCGTCGAAGCACTGCACCGGGAGTTCCGCGAAGAACTCGACGTGGCGATCGAGGAGACCGAACTGCTCGGCGTGCTCGAGAACCGGTTCGAGTTCGAGGGGACCCCCGGGCACGAGGTCGTGCACGTGTTCGCGGTCCGCTCGGCAGCGCTCGACGCGGTCCCGTTGGACGCCGAGCTCGTGGTGCTCGACGAGGGCAGCCGGGTGCGCTGGGCGCCGCTGGACACCGATGTCCCGGTGTTCCCGCCCGGCGTCCTCGATGTGCTGAGTGAGTGCGCGCAGTCAGAAGATCTGCCCTCCGCGTTCTGAGATCGGTCAGCCCCGCGCCCGGAGGAACGCCACCTGCCGCTCCCAGTGCCGGAAGCCGCCGCCCTCGTGCCCGTTGTACGGGTAGACCTCGATCTCCTTGTCCGCCGAGCCGAGGGCGTTGTAGGCCGCGAAGGTCGTCCGCGGCGGCACGACGTCGTCCATGAGCGCGACGGAGAACAGCGCCGGTGCGGTGATCCCGGCGGCGAAGTGCACCCCGTCGAAGTACGCCGCGGTGTCCCACACGGTGTCGATCGCGTCGCGGTGCACGGACAGGTACTGCGCGAGTTCGCGGTACGGTCCGCCGACCGCGACCGCCGTGCCGTTCTCCCAGTCGCTGAGGAACGCGACGTCGGGCAGCAGTGCGGTGATCGGTCCGACGTGCGCCTCGACGAGGGCGGCCGCAGCGATGGTGATCCCGCCGCCCTGGCTGCCGCCGGTGAGGGCGATCCTCGACGCGTCGACGCCGGAGAGCGTCCGGACGGCGTCGACGAGCCGGACGGCGTCGGTGTACACGCGTCGGTAGTAGTGCTCGGCGGGTGAACCGATGCCGCTCGTCATCCATCCGCCGATGTGCGGGGCGGAGCCGTGCGGGTCGGGGGTGTCGCCACCGGAGCCCCACCCGCTGCCCTGCCCGCGGGTGTCCATCACGACGTGCACGTACCCGGCGAGGGCCCACGAGACACGCTCACCGGGGAGCCCCCGCCCGCCGTTGTAGCCGAGGAACTCGACGACGACGGGCAGGGGCTCGGTGGCACCGACCGGACGGGTGACCCAAGCACGGACCGGGTCGCCGGCGAAGCCCGGGAACGTGAGGTCCTCGACGACGAGTCCCGTCACCGGGGTGTCCGCGGGGACGACGACGGGTGCGACGCCGGCCCCGGCCGTCCGTGCGGTCTCAATCGTCTCCGCCCAGAACGCGTCGAAGTCGGCGGGGCGCCGGACCTCGGGTCGGTACGATCGGAGCGCGTCGAGGGGCAGGTCGGTCAGGGGCATGCGGGTTCCTCCGAGTGTGCTGGTGTCAGCGAGCCGCTCCACGGTACTGCGCGAGCACCGCGGGGTGCGGGTCCGCCGGGACGGTCGTCGAGTCGGTCGCCCAGGTCGGTAGAGCGCCGGTGAGCGCCCACGCGGCCTGCTTCGCAGCGCCCGCCGCGACGTACTCGCCGGCTTCCGGCACGATGACGTCCCGCCCGAACACCTGCGCGGCGACGACGCGGACGGCGTCGTTGCGGGCGGCACCGCCGATGAGCAGCAGCCGTTCCACCGTGACGCCGGTGTCCTCGACGGCCGCGAGGCCGTCCGCGAGCGCGCACAGCATCCCCTCGACGGCGGCCCGCGCCAGGTGCGCACGGTCCGTCGTCGCGGGCGTCATGCCGAGCAGTGACGCGGTCGCGTCCGGCCGGTTCGGGGTGCGCTCGCCGACGAAGTACGGCACGAGGACGAGTCCGTCGGCACCGGCCGGCGCCTGCAGCGCCAGCGCGCCGAGCGCGTCGTGGTCCACGCCGAGCAGGCCGCCGATCACCTCGAGCACGCGGGCCGCGTTGAGCGTGGTGACGATCGGGAGGCGCGACCCGCCTCCGTCGGCGAAGCCCGCCACCGTGCCGCTCGGGTCGCGCACCTCGGCGTCGGTGACCCCGAAGACCGTGCCGCTCGTGCCGAGGGACACCGCGACGTCACCAGGGCCGAGACCGAGGCCGAGCGCTGCCCCGGCGTTGTCGCCGAGTCCGGCGCCGACGACGAGGCCGGACGGCGCCGTGGCGCCGTTCGGCAGCGGCACGTCGTTGTCCAGCGTGCCCATCGCCTCGTCGTGCAGGACGACGCGGGGCACCACGACGGTGTCGGGTGACGGCTCGGACCCGGCGACCCGGAGCGGGCGACCGAGCGCGAGCTCGAACAGCTCGGCGTCGTACTCCCGCCGCACCGGGTCCCAGTACGCGGTGCCACTGGCGTCGGAGGCGTCCGTCGCGAGGGCGTCGAGGTCGGGGCCGAGCGGGCTCTCGTCGGCCGGACCGTACCCGCGCAGCCGCCACGACAACCAGTCGTGGGGGAGCGCGACCGCGGCGACGCGCGCTGCGTTCGCGGCTTCCGCATCGCGGAGCCACCGCAGCTTGGTGCCGGTGAACGACGCGACCGGCACCAGACCCGTCCGGGCGACCCATGCCTCCCGGCCGAGCTCGTCGACCATCTGCGCGGCCGCATCCGCACTGCGCACGTCGTTCCAGAGGAGGGCGTCGCGGACCACGTGACCGTCGGCGTCGAGCGCGACCATGCCGTGCTGCTGCCCGGCGATCGCGACGGCTCCGACGTCAGCGAGCCCGCCGGCGTCCGCGACCGCGGTGCCGAGTGCGTCCCACCAGTGGCGGGGGTCGACGGAGGTGCCGTCCGGGTGGGACGCACGTCCCTCCCGGACGACGGCACCGGTGTCCGCGTCGCGGATCGTGACCTTGCAGGACTGGGTCGACGAGTCGACCCCCGCGACCAGTGCCATCAGGAACGAGCGCCCATGAGGTGCTCGATGGCGAGCTGCTGCAGCTTGACGAAGCCGAAGCCCTTGCCGCCGAAGTACGCCTCGGCGTCGAAGTCCTCGTACGCGGAGCGGTCCGCGAGGAAGTCGTCGTACGACTCGCCACTGTTCAGCGTCGGGGTGCTCAGCTCCGGGACCTTGGACGCCTCGAGCGCTGCCTGGACCTCGGGGTCGGCGCGGAACGCCTCGGCACGCTCCTTGAGCAGGAGGTACATCCGCATGTTCGCGGCCGCCGAGTCCCAGACGCCGGAGATGTCCTCGGTGCGGCTCGGCTTGTAGTCGAAGTGGCGCGGGCCGTCGTACGCCGGGCCGCCCTGGGGGGCGCCGTGCTCGAGCAGGTCGACGAGCGAGAACGCGTTCTGCAGGTCGCCGTGACCGAACACGAGGTCCTGGTCGTACTTGATGCCGCGCTGCCCGTTGAGGTCGATGTGGAAGAGCTTGCCCTGGTAGAGCGCCTGGGCGATGCCGGCCGTGAAGTTCAGGCCCGCCATCTGCTCGTGGCCGACCTCGGGGTTGATGCCGAAGAGCTCCGGGCGCTCGAGCGTCTCGGTGAAGGCGATCGCGTGGCCGAGGGTCGGCAGGAGGATGTCGCCGCGGGGCTCGTTCGGCTTCGGCTCGATGGCGAACCGGATGCCGTAGCCCTTGTCCGTGACGTAGTCGGCGAGCAGGTTCACGGCCTCGCGGTAGCGCTCGAGCGCGGCCTGCACGTCCTTCGCGGCGTCGTACTCGGCGCCCTCGCGGCCGCCCCACATCACGAACGTCTTCGCACCGAGCTCAGCAGCCAGGTCGATGTTGCGCAGGACCTTGCGGAGCGCGAACCGGCGCACCTGGCGGTCGTTCGAGGTGAAGCCGCCGTCCTTGAACACCGGGGCCGAGAACAGGTTCGTGGTGACCATCGGCACGACGATGCCCGTGGCGTCGAGCGCGCCCTTCAGCCGGTCGATCTGCTTCTGGCGTTCTGCGTCGGTCGAGCCGAACGCGAAGAGGTCGTCGTCGTGGAACGTCAGGCCGTAGGCACCGAGTTCGTCGAGCTTCTCGACGCCCTCGACCACGTCGAGGGCGGGGCGGGTCGGGCCGCCGAAGGGGTCGGAGCCGTTGTAGCCGATGGTCCAGAGACCGAAGGAGAACTTGTCTGCACGGGTGGGCGTCGTTGCCATGGGGGTCACCGTTCGTCGTCGAAACAAAATGTTGCCGCGCCCAACATAAGCGGTAGTGTTGGCTGTGGCAAGGACGTGATCGCAAGGGAGCGAGCGGATGGCACAGGATCGACTGCGGGTCGCCATGATCGGGCACGGCTTCATGGGAGCCGCGCACTCACAGGCCTGGCGGACCGCCCCGAGGTTCTTCGACCTCGGGGCCGAACCGGAGATGGCGGTGGTCGTCGGGCGCGATCCGGACCGCACCGAGGCTGCGCGGGCGCAGTACGGCTGGCAGACCGCGTCCACCGACTGGCGTGCCGTCGTCGCCGACCCGGACATCGACGTCGTGGACATCGTGTCGCCGGGTTCGTCGCACGTCGAGATCGCGATCGCCGCGCTCGAGGCCGGCAAGCACGTGCTGTGCGAGAAGCCCCTCGCCAACAGCGTCGCCGAGGCCGAGGCGATGACCGCTGCCGCCGCGGCTGCCCGGGTGAAGGGTGTGCGCGCGATGGTCGGGTTCAGCTACCGACGCGTCCCGGCGATCGCGTTCGCGAAGCAGCTCGTCGCGTCCGGCCGGGTGGGGACCGTGCGGCAGGTCCGCGCGCTGTACCTGCAGGACTGGCTGGCCGACGCCGACGGCCCGATGACGTGGCGACTCGACAAGGAACTCGCCGGGTCCGGAGCGCTCGGTGACATCGGTGCGCACGCGATCGACCTGGTCGAGCACGTCACCGGTGCGTCGCTCACCACGGTGTCGGGGCTGCTCGAGACCTTCGTGACCGAGCGCCCGCTGCTCGCCGACGGCGTCGGACTCTCCGGCACCGCGTCGAGTGAACGCGGGCAGGTCACGGTCGACGACGCCGCGTTCTTCACCGCACGGCTCGGCGGTGGCGCGGCCGACGGAGCGATCGGCACGTTCGAGGCCACGCGGTACGCCACCGGCCGGAAGAACGGCCTGACGCTCGAGATCAGCGGGTCCGACGGTGCGATCCAGTTCGACCTCGAGTCCATGAACGAGCTCCGGCTGTACGAGTCGTCGGCGCCGGCTGGGGAGCAGGGCTTCCGTCGCATCCTCGTCACCGAACCCGAGCACCCCTACATGGCGGCGTGGTGGCCCACCGGACACCTCATCGGGTACGAACACACCTTCAGTCACCAGGTGAAGGACTTCGTCGAGGCGATCGTCGCCGGCACCGACCCGTCGCCGTCGTTCGAGGACGGCCTGCACGTGCAGCGCGTGCTCGACGCCGTCGAACGCAGCGCCGCCGACGGCAGCAGCTGGACGGTGATCTGAGTGGCTCCGACGAAGAACGCCCTCGTCGTCCGCGGTGGGTGGGACGGCCACCAGCCCCTCGAGACCACCGACTCGTTCGTGCCGTTCCTGCGCGACAACGGTTTCGACGTCCGGGTGTCCGACTCGACCGCCGTGTACGCCGACGAGGCCGTCATGGCTTCGGTCGACCTGATCGTGCAGGTCGTCACGATGTCCACGATCGCCGACGACGAGTTCGCCGGACTGCAGCGGGCCGTCCTCCGCGGGACCGGACTGGCCGGGTGGCACGGCGGCATCGCGGACGCCTTCCGGAACACCGCCGACTACCTGCACATGATCGGCGGGCAGTTCGCCCACCACGCGGCCAAGGCCCCCGCGGAACGCGTCGGCGAGCAGTCCGACAACTACATCCCGTACACGGTGCACATCACCGACCTCGGGCACCAGCACCCGATCACGCAGGGCCTCGAGGACTTCGACCTCGTCACCGAGCAGTACTGGGTGCTGAGCGACGAGTACAACGACGTCCTCGCGACCACCACGCAGGCGGCCCGGGACTTCGACGCCTGGAACCGACCGGTCACGGCGCCCGCGATCTGGACCCGGCAGTGGGGCGATGGGCGCGTGTTCGTGTCCGCCCCAGGGCACCGGCTCGAGGTCGTCGAGTCACAGCCGCTCCGCACGATCATCGAGAGGGGACTCCTGTGGGCAGCCCGATGAAGGTCGGAGTGGTCGGGGTCGGCGTCATCAGCCAGCAGTACTTCGACCACTTCCCGTCGCTGGACGGGCTCGAACTCACCGCGGTCGCCGACCTCGACGTCGACCGGGCACGCTCCATCGGGGCCACCCAGGGGGTCCGAGGCACGAGCGTCGACGAGCTCCTCGCCGCGGACGACGTCGACGTCGTGCTCAACCTGACGATCCCCGCCGCCCACGCCGAGGTCGCCACCCGAGCGCTCACCGCCGGCAAGCACGTGTACGGCGAGAAGCCGCTCGCGCTCTCGACGGAGCAGGCAGCGCCCGTGCTCGAGCTCGCGAACCGGGCCGGCCTGCGGGTCGGCAGCGCACCGGACACCGTGCTCGGCACCGGCATCCAGACCGCCCGTGCCGCGCTCGACGACGGGCTGATCGGGACTCCCGTCGGGGCTTCGGTCGCCTGGAGTGCGGCGGGCCACGAGCTGTGGCACCCGGCACCCGCGTTCTACTACCAGCCGGGCGGCGGACCGCTCCTCGACATGGGGCCGTACTACCTGACCAGCCTCGTCACCTTCTTCGGCCCGGTCGTGCGGGTCAGCGGCAGCGGCACGCGGTCGACCCGGGAGCGGACCATCGCCACCGGACCGAACGCGGGCACCCCGATCCCGGTCGACGTCGACACCCACGTCGTGGCGATCCTCGAGCACGAGAGCGGCGTCGTCTCCACGGTGACGGTCTCGTTCGAGGTCTGGGCCACCCGCAGCCCGCTGTTCGAGGTCTACGGCACCGCCGGGACCCTCGGCGTCCCCGACCCGAACCGGTTCTCGGACACGGTGTCGATCGCCGACGCCGAGACCCGCGAGTGGCGGGACCTGCCGACGAGCGCCGGGTACGCCGACGCCGGACGCGGCTACGGCCTCGCCGACATGGCCCACGCGATCGCCACCGACCGAGCGCACCGTGCTCCGGGCGAGCTCGCGTTCCACGTGCTCGAGATCATGGAAGCGGTCGGGACGGCCTCCCGCGAGCACGTCGTCGTCGAGGTCCGGTCCCGGCCGGCACGGCCGGAGACGGTACCGCTCGGCGCACGACCGGACACGTGGTGACCGAGCACCGGCCACAGGAGGAAGGAAGCAGCATGACGGACACGACCCGTGCCTCCAGACAGGCGACGACGCGACCGGTGACCCTGTTCACCGGCCAGTGGGCGGACCTGCCCTTCGAGGAGGTCGCGCGCCTCGCGGGCGAGTGGGGGTACGACGGGCTGGAGATCGCCTGCTGGGGCGACCACCTCGACGTCCGTCGTGCCGCGACCGACCCGTCGTACGTCGCCGACCGCCGGGCGATCCTGGAGCGGAACGGCCTGCAGGTCTGGACCATCGCGAACCACCTGACCGGCCAGGCCGTGTGCGACGACCCGATCGACCAGCGCCACGAGGACATCCTCGCGCCGCACGTGTGGGGCGACGGCGATCCCGAGGGCGTCCGGCAGCGTGCCGCCGAGGAACTGCAGTGGACCGCGCGTGCGGCCGCGGCGCTCGGCGTCGACACCGTCACCGGGTTCTCGGGCTCCTCGATCTGGAAGACCGTCGCCGGGTTCCCGCCCGTGCCCGCCTCGATGATCGACGCCGGGTACCAGGACTTCCACGACCGGTGGTCGCCGATCCTCGACGTGTTCGAGGAGGTCG
Organism: Curtobacterium pusillum; assembly: GCF_007673235.1. Taxonomy (GTDB): domain Bacteria; phylum Actinomycetota; class Actinomycetes; order Actinomycetales; family Microbacteriaceae; genus Curtobacterium; species Curtobacterium pusillum_C. Next base: position 76,018 of record NZ_VDZH01000005.1, on the reverse strand, counting down.
GGGTCCGCTTCGCGCTCGAGGTGCACCCGTCCGAGATCGCCTACGACTACTGGACGGCTCAGCGCGCGCTCGAGGTGTTCGCGGACCGGCCGGCGTTCGGGTTCAACTTCGACCCGTCGCACTTCGTGTGGCAGGACCTCGACCCCGCCGCGTTCCTGCTCGACTTCGCCGACCGGGTCTACCACGTGCACTGCAAGGAGTCGGTCAAGCAGCTCGACGGTCGGAACGGGCGGCTCTCGTCGCACCTGCCGTGGGGCGACCCCCGGCGCGGCTGGGACTTCGTCACCGCCGGGCACGGGGACGTGCCGTGGGAGCGGGTGTTCCGCGTGCTGAACCACATCGGGTACGCGGGTCCGACGAGCGTCGAGTGGGAGGACGCCGGGATGGACCGGCTCGTCGGCGGGCCGGAGGCGTTGGCGTTCGTACGGCGGCTCGGGACGATCGCGCCGCCGGAGGCATCGTTCGACGCGGCGTTCTCGCGGTCGCGGTGAGCGGCGCGCGGGGCCCGAGACTCGGCCGCAGCGACAGCTCTCGCGCTCCAGGGCCCGAGAACGGTCGCGCAGGCCGAGTCTCGGCGCCCAAGCAGGCGGCGCCCAAGCAGGCGGCGCCCGGCAACGCCGCGCGGGTCCTCCGCATCGTGCACGAGGACGGCCCGGTCACCCGCGCCGAACTGACGCGCCGCACCGGGCTCAACCGGTCCACGACCCTCGCACTCGTCGGGGAGCTCGTCGACCTCCGACTCGTGCACGAGGAGACCCCCGCGCCGGGCACCCCCGGAGCCGGCGTCGGGCGACCGAGCAGCGTCGTCCGAGCCTCGAGCGACGTGCTCGCCGCGGCGGTCACGGTCGAGATCGACGCGGTCGGCGTCGCACTCGTCGGCCTCGACGGCACCGTGCGCGACCGCGAGGTCGAATCCCAGCAGGACGTCCCCAGCGCAGCGCAGGCGATGGACGCCGTCGCCCGGGTCCTCGCGGTGCTGACGGCCCGGACCGACCCAGCAGCCCGGATCGTCGGGGTCGGCGTCGCCGTCCCGGGCATCGTCCGCGTCGAGGACGGCACCGTCCGGGACGCGCCGCACCTCGGGTGGCGCGACGAACCCTTCGCCGCGCCCCTCGCCGACCGGATCGGGCTCCCGGTGCGTGCGGCGAACGACGCCAACCTCGGCGCCTGGGCGGAGCGCCTGTACGGCAGCGCCCGCGGTGTCGACGACCTGGTGTACCTCAACGGCGGCGCGAGCGGCATCGGCGGCGGGATCGTCAGCGCCGGCCGACCCTTCAGCGGCGCAGACGGGTACGCGGGGGAGCTCGGTCACACCTTCGTCGCCGCGAACGGCATCCGCTGCCACTGCGGTGCCGTCGGGTGCCTCGAGACCGAGGCCTCCCGATCAGCCCTCACGCTCGTCACCGGCACGCCACCGGACGACCTGGCGGCGCTCGCCGTGGCGCTCGCCGCCGGACGCCCGGAGGTCGAGCGGGTCGTCGACCGGCAGGTCACCGCGCTCGCGACGGGGCTCCGGAACGCGATCCACACGGTCGACCCGGAGGTCGTCGTGCTCGGCGGGTTCCTCGGGACCCTCCTCGGCCACGTCGGGGGCCGCATCGAAGCCGACGTCCGTGCCCAGTCCATGCCGGCCATGACCGAGCGGCTCCGGATCGTCCCGGCCGCCCTCGGCACCGACGTCCTGGTGCGCGGTGCCGCCGAGATCGGCTTCCGCGACCTCCTGCTCGACCCGTCATCACCCACCACTGAATCGAGAACCCCATGACCTCCGTCCAGCGTCAGCGCACGAGCGTCCTGCTCGGCACGCAGGAGCTCACCGTCGAGGACCGACCCGTCCCCACCGTCGACCCCGGCGACGTGCTCGTCCGGGTCGCCGCCGTGGGCGTGTGCGGCTCCGACGTCCACTACTACCGGCACGGCCGCATCGGGGACTTCGTCGTCGAGGAGCCGCTCGTCCTCGGCCACGAGCTGTCCGGCACGATCGCCGCCGTCGGCGAGGGCGTCGACCCGGCCCGCGTCGGGGAGCGCGTCGCGATCGAGCCGCAGCGGCCCTGCCACCGGTGTGCGCAGTGCCTCACCGGGCGCTACAACCTCTGCCCGCACATGCGCTTCTACGCGACGCCGCCCGTCGACGGGGCCTTCGCCGAGTTCGTCACGATCGAGTCCGCGTTCGCACACACGCTGCCCGACTCGGTGTCCTTCGAGGCAGGCGCGCTGCTCGAACCGCTGTCCGTCGGCATCGCCGCCGTCCGCAAGGCCGGGATCGTCCCCGGTTCGAGCGTGCTCATCGCCGGTGCCGGTCCGATCGGGATCATCTGCGCGCAGGCCGCGAAGGCGTTCGGCGCCTCGCGGATCGTCATCAGCGACCTCGTCCCGGAGCGTCGCGAGCGTGCGCTGTCGTACGGTGCCACCGAGACCGTCGACCCGACCGTGGTGTCCGTCGCGTCCGACCTGCCGCCGTTCGACGCGTTCATCGACGCCAGCGGCGCCCCGCGCGCGGTCTCCGACGGCATCAAGGCAGTCGGACCAGCCGGTGCCGCGGTCCTCGTGGGGCTCGGCAACTCCGAGATGACGCTGCCGGTCGAGCACATCCAGAACCTCGAGGTCACGGTCACCGGGATCTTCCGGTACACCGGCACGTGGCCGGTCGCGATCGAGTTGGTCGCCTCCGGGCAGGTGGACCTCGACTCGCTCGTGACGGGGCGGTTCGGTCTCGACGAGGTCCGCGAGGCACTCGAGAGCGACACCGACCCCGAGTCACTCAAGTCAGTGGTCTACCCGGGTGGCGTCCCCGCCTGACGTCGCACCGTCCGCGGCGGCGACGAACGTCGCCCTTGCCGGGCGACCAAGGCCGGACTGGAGGCGCGTGGCGGCGCCGCCACGCGCCTCCAGTCCGCCTGCTGGTGACCACCACTGCACGCGACCCGCGTCGGGACGCCCCGACTGGGGCCACCGGCGCGACACCCGGACGCGCTACGGTTCGCGCATGACGGCTTCCCCCGCGGCTGCAGTGCCGCAGCGCACCGACCGCCGCGCGCTCGTGTCCTGGGCCCTGTGGGACTGGGGGTCCGCGGCCTTCAACGCCGTCGTCACGACGTTCGTGTTCAGCACCTACCTGGCGAGCCGGGCGTTCGTCGACCCCGCGCTCGTCGCCGACACCTCGACCGCCGGGAAGGCGATCGTCGAACGCGCGCTCGCCCACAACGCGGCCGTGGTCTCGACGGCACTGACCATCGCAGGGATCGTCGTCGCCCTGGTCGCCCCGGCGATCGGCCGCCTCGCCGACTCGTCCGGGCACCGCCGGCGCTCGGTCCTCATCGCCACGATCGGCATCGTGCTGTCCATCGCCGGCATGGTCTTCGTCGCACCGAGTCAGCCGTACCTGCTGCTCGGTGCCGCCCTGCTCGGCATCGGGACGGTCGCGTACGAGATCGCGAGCGTCGGCTACAACGCCATGCTCGGCCAGGTCGCGTCGGGGGAGGAGACCGGGCGGGTCTCGGCGATCGGCTGGGCGGCCGGGTACTTCGGCGGCATCGTGCTGCTCGTCGTGCTGCTCGTGCTGTGCATCCAGGACTTCGGTGGCGGCGACGTCGCGGGACTCCTGCAGCTGCCGGCGACCGTGGCGTCCGGGCAGTGGGACGTCCGCGTCGCGATCGGCATCGCCGCCGTCTGGCTCGCGGTCAGCTCGATCCCGCTGTTCGTCACCGTGCCCGAGGCCGCGTCGGACCCTTCGGTGCGCGGCGGCGGGGTGTTCGGCGCCTACCGGGACCTCGGGCGGGACATCGCCCGGCTCTGGCGCGAGCGGCGGAACGTTCTGGCGTTCCTGCTCGCGAGCGCCGTGTTCCGGGACGGTGTCGGTGCGGTGTTCACCTTCGGCGGGATCGTCGCCGCGCAGGTCTTCGGGTTCAGCCCGGCGCAGGTCATCCTGTTCGCCATCGCCGCGAACGTCGTCGCCGGTCTCGCCACGTTCCTGTCCGGGCGGCTCGACGACCGCTTCGGCTCTCGAGCGATCATCACGGTGTCGCTCGTCGGGCTCGCGGTGTGCGGGATCGGCGTCTTCGCGGTGGGCACGGTGACGGCGGGCTTCTGGGTGCTCGGCCTGACGCTGGCGGTGTTCGTCGGGCCGGTGCAGGCGTCCTCGAGGGCGTACCTCGCCCGGCTGGCCACGCCCGGCCGCGAGGGCGAGCTCTTCGGCCTGTACGCCACCACCGGCCGCGCGGCGTCGTTCCTGGCCCCGGCGTTGTTCGGGGTCGCGGTGACCGTCGGCGGGTCGACGCGGTACGGGATCCTCGGCGTCGTGGTGGTGCTCGTCGCCGGGCTGGTGCTGATGGCGCTGGTGCGGCGCGAGCCGGTCCGCGCGTAGGGAGCCGTTCCGCTCGTAGGTGGCCATTTCGCGCGTAGGTGGTCGAAACTTCCGGCCTCCTACGCGCGTTCCTGCCTCCCATCGCAACCGTGATGGGTCGGAATGTCGTCGCTGACCCGGCCTGGAGGCGCTGACCCCGCCGGGAGGCGGCTCGGCGGCGAAGGGCCGGGTGGGGGGAGCCGTTCCGCGCTTAGGAGGTCGTTTCGCGCGTAGGAGGTCGAAACTTCCGTCCTCCCACGCGCGTTCCTGCCTCCCATCGCAACCGTGATGGGTCGGAATGTCGTCGCTGACCCGGCCTGGAGGCGCGGCTCGGCACTCCTCCACAGGTGCGGTTCAGCGCACGGTTACGCACAGAGCCGCGGCTCGGTCGGACTCCGCAGGTCGCGTGCGCCAGGATGGTGGCATGACCGACCAGCGGATCGCCGTCGTCGTCCTCGCCGCCGGGCAGGGCACGCGCATGAAGTCGTCCACACCGAAGGTGCTGCACCGTCTCGCGGGCCTCCCGCTCATCGCACACGTGCTCCGGACGGCGTCGTCCCTCGAGCCCGAGCACGTCGCCGTCGTCGTGCGGCACGAGCGTGACCGGGTCGCGGCCGAGGTCGTCGAGCGCGCGCCGGACGCGATCGTCGTCGACCAGGACGACGTGCCCGGCACCGGGCGTGCGGTCGAGGTCGCCGTGCAGGCGCTGCCCGCGGACTTCGACGGCGCCGTCGTGGTGCTGTCGGGCGACGTGCCGCTGCTCGACGCGCCGTCCCTCCGGTCGCTCGTGGACGCCCACGTCGACGGTCGCAACGGTGCGACGTTCGTCAGCGCGATCGCTCCGGACCCCACCGGGCTCGGCCGCATCGTCCGCGGCGCCGACGGGGCGTTCGTCGGGGTCGTCGAGCACAAGGACGCGTCGGCCGAGCAGCTGACCATCACCGAGGCGAACGCCGGCATCTACGCGTTCGACGTCACCCACCTCCGTGCAGTGCTGCCGTCGTTGACCACGGCGAACGCGCAGGGCGAGAAGTACATCACCGACGCGCCGGCACTCATCGGCGAGCGGGGCGGCCGGATCGACGTCGTCACCCTCACCGACCCGTGGCTCGTCGCCGGCATCAACGACCGCGCGCAGTTGTCCGACGCCGCCCGGGTGCTCAACGAGCGCATCGTCCGCCGTCACCAGCTCGCCGGGGTCACCGTGCAGGACCCGGCCACCACGTGGATCGACCTCGACGTGTCGATCGAACCCGACGCCGAGATCCTCCCGGGCACGCAGCTCGTGGGCGCGACCGCGATCGCCGCCGGGGCGGTCGTCGGCCCGGACACCACCCTCCGCGACACCGAGGTCGGTGCCGGTGCGGTCGTCAACCGCGTCGACGCGACCCTGGCGGTCATCGGCGACGGGGCCTCGGTGGGGCCGTTCGCGTACCTCCGCCCGGGCACGATCCTCGGCGACCAGGGCAAGATCGGGACGTTCGTCGAGACGAAGAACGCGACGATCGGCCGGGGCAGCAAGGTGCCGCACCTGTCGTACATCGGCGATGCCGAAGTGGGCGAGGACTCGAACATCGGCGCGAACACCATCACCGCGAACTACGACGGCGTGCACAAGCACCGGACCGAGGTCGGGTCGAACGTCCGTACAGGCTCGCACAACGTGTTCGTCGCCCCGGTTAGGATTGGCGACGGGGCGTACACCGGCGCGGGTACGACCGTCCGCAAGGACGTACCGGCCGGTTCGCTGGCCATCAGCTACGCCCCACAGCGCAACACCGACGGATGGGTCGAGGAACACCGACCCGGCACGCCGGCGGCCGAGGCGGCTCGGCGCGCGAACGGCGAACAGATCTGACGGCTCTCGGGCCGATCGACACGGCCCCGCGGGGTCAGGGAGTGAGCACCGCACTTGTCCGGAATCAAAACGACCGGCCAGAAACGACTCGTCCTCGTCTCAGGACGAGCACACCCGGCGCTCTCGGCCGAGATCGCCGAAGAACTCGGTGTCGAGCTCGTCCCGACCGACGCCCGGACCTTCGCGAACGGGGAGCTCTACGCCCGGTTCGATGAGTCGGTCCGCGGCTGCGACGCCTTCGTCATCCAGTCGCACACCGCGCCGATCAACGAGTGGCTCATGGAGCAGCTCATCATCGTCGACGCGCTGAAGCGTGCCTCGGCGAAGCGCATCACCGTTGTGGCGCCGTTCTACCCCTACGCCCGGCAGGACAAGAAGGGCCGCGGGCGTGAGCCGATCTCGGCCCGGCTCGTCGCCGACCTGTTCAAGGCCGCGGGCGCCCACCGGATCATGAGCGTCGACCTGCACGCCGCGCAGATCCAGGGCTTCTTCGACGGCCCCGTCGACCACCTGTTCGCGATGCCCGTCCTGCTCCAGCGCTTCCAGGAGATCCTCGACCCGTCGACGCTCACCGTCGTCTCGCCGGACATGGGTCGCGTCCGGGTCGCCGACATCTGGTCCGAGAAGCTCGGCGCGCCGCTCGCGATCATCCACAAGCGCCGTGACCCGCTGGTCCCGAACCAGGTCTCCGTGCACGAGATCGTCGGTGACGTCTCCGGCCGTGTGTGCCTGCTCGTCGACGACCTCATCGACACCGGTCGAACGATCGCCAAGGCCGCAGAGGCGCTCAAGGCCGCCGGCGCCACCGGTGTCGTCGTCGCGGCGACCCACGCGGTGTTCTCGGACCCGGCGACCGAGCTGCTGCAGAGCGAGTTCATCGACCGGGTGGTCGTCACGGACACGCTGCCCCTGCCGGAGGAGAAGCGCTGGGACCGGCTCGAGGTCCTGCCGATCGCTCCGCTCATCGCGCGCGCCATCCACGAGGTCTTCGACGACGGGTCGGTCACCTCGATGTTCGATGGTGCTGCTTGACCGCACCCGCGCGTGACGCGCTCGCGGCCCGACTCCGGGCCGCGGGCAGCGTCTTCGCCGAGGACGAAGCCGACCTCCTGCTCGAGGCCGGCGACGGCGACCCGGCACGCCTCCGTTCGGTGGTGCAGCGGCGGCTCGGTGGTGAGCCGCTCGAGTACGTCCTCGGTTGGGCCGCGTTCGACGGGCACCGCATCCGCGTGACACCGGGGGTGTTCGTTCCTCGTGCCCGGACGACCGTCGTGGTGGAGCAGGCCGCGCGTCGTCTGCAGCGCTACGACCGGGTCGTCGACCTGTGTTGCGGTGCCGGGGCGATCTCGGTGGCGCTGCTCGGACGCGTCGGAGCGCTCGACCTCGTGGCGGCGGACATCGACCCCGATGCGGTGGACGTCGCCGCGGAGAACATCGGCGACCGGGGCATCGTCGTCGTGGGGGACCTCTTCGCGCCGTTGCCTGACCGGTTCCGCGGCGCCGTGGACGTCGTCGCCGTGAACGCCCCGTACGTGCCCACCGGGTCGATCCCGATGATGCCGTCAGAGGCCCGCGACCACGAGCACCGCGTCGCGCTCGACGGCGGTGCGGACGGGCTCGACCTGCACCGGCGGATCGCTGCGGGGGCAGGGGAGTGGCTCCGCCCGGGTGGATCGGTCGTCATCGAGGTGTCGGAAGCGCAGGCAGCGGTGTCCTGCGCCCTGTTCGCCGACGCCGGGTTCCGTGCGTCCGTCGAGTCCGACGACGCCGTCGACGGCACCTGCATCGTGGCGACCCTCCCGGGCTGAGACCGAGCCGAACGCGCGAGGCCCGGCGCGCGAGGCGCGGCCCGGCGCGCGGGACGCGGCTCGGCGCGCGGGAGTCGCCACCCGCCGGACGGGACGTCGCCGGATCCGGCGACGTGGCGCAGTGGACGCGCTGTCTCGAGGATGCGACGGTGTCGCCCGAGTCGAGCCGCGCCTCCATGCCGTTGACCGTCGACCGTCAGGCCGCCCGCACCTCGACGCTGTGCCATCCCGAGGCGCCGTTCGGTGCCGGCGGCCGCTCGACGCTCGTCTGCACCTCGCCGTCCGCGCTCACGGCACGCACCTGGATGCGGTGCGACCCCTTCGTCGGCGTCCACCGGTACACCCACTGCCGCCACGTGTCGGCGGACACGGAGTCCGCGAGCGTGGCCTCCTGCCACGCGCCGTCGCCGACCCGGACCTGCACGGCCTTGACCCCGGTGTGCGGCTGCCAGGCGACGCCCGCGATGGCGACGGTCGACCCGGCGTCGACGGTGGAACCGTCGCGGGGCGTGTCGATGCGCGATTCGAGCTTGACGGGGCCGCGCTCCGACCATCCGCGGGGCGTCCAGTAGCCCTGCGCGTCGGCGAAGCGGGTGACCTCGAGTTCGGTGACCCACTTCGTGGCAGACACGTAGCCGAACAGCCCGGGGACGACCATCCGGACCGGGAAACCGTGCTCCGGCGGCAGCGGCTCACCGTTCATGCCGACCGCCAGCAGCGCCGCGGTCCCGTCGTCCTGCAGCACGTCGAGGGGTGTCCCCGCGGTGAAGCCGTCGACGCTGCGGGACAGCACCATGTCGGCGCCCGCGTGCGGCCCGGCGCGTTCGAGCAGGTGCCGGATGGGGTAGCCGAGCCACAGCGCGTTGCCGATGAGGTCGCCGCCGACCTCGTTCGAGACGCAGCTCAGGGTGGCGAGGTGCTCCTCGAGCGGCAGGGCGAGCAGGTCGTCCCACGTCAGCTCGACCTCGTGGTCGACGGCGCCGTGGATCCGCAACCGCCAGTCCGCGGTGTCGACCGATGGCACGCGCAGCGCGGTGTCGATCCGGTAGAAGTCGGCGTTCGGGGTCACGTACGGGGTGATGCCGGCGACGTCGAGCGACGCCCCGGCGGGGACGGCCGGCGCCGTCGTCGCGGGCTCCGGCAGTCGGATCGCCCGACGAGCGGCCGCCGCTGCCTGCATGGCCGAGGTCCCCAGCCTGGAGGCGGTGCCCACCACGACCGCGAGGGTCGCCGCGGTGACGCCCCAGACCAGGAACGCGCGACGCTCGGTCGACGCCGGCCGCGGTGCGGCGGACGGCACGGCGGCCGCTGCCTCCCAGCGGCGGAGCCGGACCGCGAGCAGCCGCAGCACGATGATCGCCGCGGCCACGCCGAGCACCGACGGTGCGCCGTCCCACGTCCCGCTGCCGGAGCGGGTGCTGACGGCCACGAGGGACAGGACCCCGCCGACCGCGAACACGAGCGCCCCGAACGGCGGCCGCGCCCGCTCGAGGACGCCGGCGCAGGCACTGATCGCGGCGACGAGGACCGCCATCAGGACGAACAACGCCACCTTGTCGCCGGTCCCGAACAGGGCGACCATGAGGTCCTTCGCACCGCGAGGGGCGAGGTCGATGACGGCCGAGCCGACGGCCACGAGCGGACTGCCGGCGCCGCCCAGCACGAGCGCGCCGAGCTCGGCGGCGGCGAAGAACGCTGCGGCGGCGACGAGACCGGCGCCCGCCGCGAGCAACACCGGTCGATGGACGGTCCGTGGTGCGGTCTCGACTGCGGTCTCGACGTCAGTGGTCACGGGCCGAGCGTAGGTCGCGGCTGCCGCGCGTGGGCTGACAGTCGTGCACGTGGGGCTGGTCGGCAGGAGTGGGTCTGCGTCCGTCCATCGGGCCGGGTGTGCTTCAGGTCCCGTTCGCGGGCCTGGTGTGGTTCGGCACCCGTTCACCGGGCCGAGCCAGCCGGTACCGAGCGGGGCGTGCGAGGATCAGGGTGTGCTGAGGCGACCCGACCGCGTTCCGCGGTTCGGTCGCGCCCGGCGACGGGAACGCCACCCGATGTCCGCCGTACGACGCCTGATGGTCCTGCGCTGGGTCATCGTCGGCGTGTGGGCCGCCCTCCTCACCGCCCGGATCATCGTCGTGGCCACGACGCCGGACGCCGACCTGACGTACTTCGGGATCGCCGAGGTCGTCGCGATCACACTCGGCGTCGTGGTCATCGGGGTGGCGGTGGTCCGGGCGCAGTCGATCCGACGGCGCCGCGAGGACGAGGCCCTTGCACTCGCCATCCGCCGCATCGACCCGACCGTGTGGCTGGTCCCCGCTGCTCCGACCCCGGAACTCCGTACCTCGATCGAGACGATCCGACCCGAGGTCTCGCTCGGCCACCGTGTGACATGGGCGTTCGGCGCGACCGAGGCGTCGCTGTGGGAACTCGAGGATCGACGCGCGACCCGGCTGCTCGTGATCCGGTGGAGTCGCATGGTGCACGTCGGACTCGAAGACGTGCAGGGCGACGGCCGGTCCTGGGCGATCGCCATGCACTACGTCCGACCCGACGACACGACGGCGGTGGCGACGTTCTTCGTCCGCGCGGCCCCGGGTTCGCGGCGGATGCTCGGGCGCGGGCCGCGGCTCGAACGGCTCGTCGCTGACCTGGCACGGGAGCGCATCGTCGCGTAGCGGCTTGCGGCAGGGCTCGGGGCGTCTTGCGGCGCGGCGCGTGGCGTCTTGCGGCGGGCGCGCGGCGTCCTGCGGCGTGGACGGGAAGGCGGAAGGCCCCGCCGATCGGCGAGGCCTTCCCGTGGTGCGGTTGTCGCCGCGGTCTAGTGGGTGGACGGTTCCTGGTCGACCTCGCGGCGGTCGTCGTCGGACCACAGCGTGTGGAAGGTGCCGTCCTTGTCGATGCGCTGGTAGGTGTGCGCACCGAAGAAGTCGCGCTGCCCCTGGATGAGGGCGGCGGGCAGGCGGTCGGAGGCGAGCGAGTCGAAGTACGACAGCGCCGACGAGAAGCCCGGTGCGGGGATCCCCGACGCTGCGGCGATCCCGACGATGCGGCGCCAGGCGGCTTCGCCCTCCTGCACGGCGTTCGCGAAGTACGGGTCGACCAGCAGGCTCTCGAGCGAGGGGTTCTTGTCGTACGCCTCGACGATGCGGTTGAGGAACTGGGCGCGGATGATGCAGCCGCCGCGCCAGATCTTCGCGATGTTGCCGAGGTTGATGTCCCAGCCGTACTCCTTGGCCCCGGCGATGATCAGGTCGAAGCCCTGCGCGTACGCGACGACCTTCGACGCGTACAGCGCTGCACGGACGTCGTCGGCGAACCCGTCGGCGACCTCGGCGATGGTGGGGCGGTCCGGGAAGGCCTTCTGCACCGCGGACCGCTGGGTCGGCTTGGACGACACGGCACGGGCGAACACCGCTTCGCCGATGCCGGAGACGGGGATGCCGAGACCGACCGCGTTCTGCACGGTCCAGACACCGGTGCCCTTCGAGCCGGCCTCGTCACGGATGACGTCGACGAGGGGCTTGCCGGTGTCGGCATCCTGCTGCTTGAGGACCTCGACGGTGATCTCGATCAGGTAGGACTCGAGGTCGCCGCCGTTCCACTCGTCGAACACCTTCACGAGGTCCTCGACACTGAGCCCACCGACGCGACGGAGCAGGTCGTAGGACTCGGCGATGAGCTGCATGTCGGCGTACTCGATGCCGTTGTGCACCATCTTCACGAAGTGGCCGGCGCCGTCGGTGCCGATGTGGGTGACGCAGGGCTCGCCCTCGGCGACCGCCGCGATCGACTTGAGGATCGGGCCGAGCGTCTCCCAGGCCTCCTTCGAGCCGCCGGGCATGATCGACGGGCCCTTCAGCGCGCCCTCTTCACCACCCGAGATGCCGGTGCCGACGAAGTTGAGGCCCTTCTCGCGCAGGTCGTGCTCACGCCGGATGGTGTCGTGGAAGTTCGCGTTGCCGCCGTCGACGATGATGTCGCCTTCCTCGAACCGCTCGGCCAGCTGCTCGATGACGGCGTCGGTGCCTTTGCCGGCCTGCACCATGATGATGGCGGTGCGCGGCTTGGACAGGGAGGCGACGAAGTCGTCGATCGACTCGGACGCGATGAACCCGGCGTCGGCGTGCTCGTTCAGCAGCTCCTCGGTGCGGGCGTACGTGCGGTTGTAGACCGCGACCGTGTTGCCCTCACGCGACGCGAGGTTGCGCGCGAGGTTCGACCCCATCACCGCCAGACCGACCACGCCGATGTTCGCCTGTCCGTTGTTGTCTGCCACGAAGGTCTCCTTTGTCCTGACGTTCGCCACCAACCTACGGTCCGCGGCTCGGGACCGCACGGGTGTTACGGCAACTGGGGATGACTGTTCACCCCGACCAATACTGTGGAGGAATGACCGAGAGCGTTGTCCTCCCGCCCGTGCTCGTGATGGGGGTCTCCGGCTCCGGCAAGTCGACGATCGGTCAGGCCCTCGCCGATGCGCTCGCCGACCGTGGTGACCCGAGCGTGTTCGTCGACGCGGACGACCTGCACCCGGCCGCGAACAAGGAGAAGATGCGTCAGGGCATCCCGCTCACCGACGAGGACCGGTGGCCGTGGCTCGATGCCTGCGCCGCCCGGATCGCGTCCGTCGAGGCATCCGGAAGCCGGTGCGTGATGGCGAACTCGGCGCTCAAGCGCGTCTACCGCGACCGTCTCCGCGAATCGGCTCCGGGCCTCGTCATCGCGTACCTCGACGGCTCGCACGACCTCATCGCCGAGCGGCAGTCGCACCGGCACCACGAGTACATGCCGACGTCGCTGCTCGACTCGCAGTTCGCCACGCTGGAGCGGCCGGAGCCGGACGAGGCCGCCGTCGCCGTGCCGATCGACGGGTCGGTCGACGACACGGTGACGGCGATCCTCGCGGCGCTGTCGGTCACTTCCGGCTGAGCTCGGAGAGCCGCGAGCGGTACTCCTCGGCGTCGATGTCGCCGCGGGCGAAGCGGTCGGCGAGCACGGACCGCGCGTCCGAACGAGCACGCCAGCTGCCGCGACGGAGGACCCCGAACACCACGAACACGACGAGGAACGCGAAGAAGAAGAACGCGGGGAAGACGAAGAACGGGAACCCGCCGCCGTGCCAGTACGGGGCGGTGGCTGCGATGGTGTTGGTGAGCACGAGGACCTCCTGAGGTCGGTTTCGGTGCCGCTGTCGCGACCGTTCCAGGATCCGGTCTGGAGGCATGGCGCGCGTCCGCCACGGAGGCCCACTTCCGCCTGCTCCCGCGGTCGTAGGGCACGTCCTCCTCACCAGGCGACTACTCCCGCGGGAGTAGTCCACAGGTCGTGCTCCCGCCCGATGCCGGAGTTCAGCACCGACCCTAGGCTCGAGCCATGGACCGCACCCCGACCGTCGCCGACGCCTCCCGCTGGGGCGGGCGTCGACGCTTCGCCCGCGTCGGGCGCGTGCTGCCCGTGGCGTTCCTGCAGATCGTCGGCACGCTCGTCGCGTCCCGCTTCGCGACCTCAGCCGGCGGCGACGGGTCGAACGGCGGACCCCCGTGGGCGCGGCACGCCTTCGGCGGCACGGTCGACCCGGTGCTCGTCGGGCCGATCGCGATCGCCCTGCTCGTGGCGGGTGTCGTCGTGCTCCCGTGGCGGTGGCGCTGGCCGCGGGGCGTGCTGCTCGTCACCCTGGCCACGACGGTCGGCTTCGCCCTGGTGGTGAGTCCGCGCGGACCGTTCGTCGCTGCCCTCACGATGGCCATGGCGAACGCCTGGCTCCGCGGACACAGGTGGTGGGTCGCCGTCTCCGGGGCGGTCGCGATCGCCGTGCTCCCGACCGCCGACGCCGTCCTCGGCCGTTCCTCGGTGCTCGACCTCAGCGCCGTGCTGCTGTGCGTGGCGTGGGTCACGGTGACGATCGCGGTGTCCGAGCTCGTCCGGGTCCGCCTCGAGCGCGTCGCTGAACGCCGTCGGCAGCGTGCCGAGGCCGACCGTCGCCGCGCCACGGACGAACGGGTCCGGATCGCCCGGGAACTGCACGACTCGGTCGCCCACAGCATGTCGCTCATCAACCTCCAGGCGGGTGTCGCCCTCCACCTCGGCGCTGACCTGCCGGAACAGACCCGGGACTCCCTCGCCAACATCCGGGACTCGAGCCGCGATGCCCTCGTCGAGCTCCGCACGATCCTCGGCGTCCTCCGTTCGGTCGACGGAACGCGCGAGGGGGCGGCTGACGGCGAGGGGTCCGAACGCGCCCCGACCGCCGGCCTCGATCGCGTCGCCGAGCTCGTGGAGCGAGCGCGTGCCGCCGGCGTCGACGTCACCCTGTCGCTCGACGGCGATCGTGCGGGCGTGCACGGCGTCACCGATCGGAACGCCTTCCGCATCGTGCAGGAGTCGGTGACCAACGTGATGAAGCACGCCCCGGGGCACCGAGCCGCCGTGACGATCTCGATCGGGCCGGACGTCGTCGACCTCCTCGTCGAGGACCACCCGGCGCAGTCGCAGGCGGCCGGCATCCCGTCGACCGAACCGCTCGCGTCGACCGGCAACGGGATCATCGGGATGCGCGAACGTGCGAACGCGGTTGACGGCACGCTGTCCTCCGGGCCGACGACCGACGGCGGCTGGCGGGTGGCAGCGCGCCTGCCGATCGTCGGCACCGAACCGGAGGACATCCGATGACCACCGACCCCACCACTTCCGACCCGATCCGCGTGCTCCTCGTCGACGACCAGGTGCTCGTCCGCGCGGGACTCCGGGCGCTCGTCGACGCCGAACCCGGGATGACCGTCGTCGGTGAGGCCGGCGACGGTGACGCCGCGGTGGACGTCGCCCGGCGGGAACTCCCCGACGTCGTGCTGATGGACATCCGGATGCCGGGTACTGACGGTCTCTCGGCGACGCAGCGGATCTCGGCCGACCCGGAACTCGCCGGCGTGCACGTCGTCATCCTCACGACCTTCGAGGAGGACGACCACGTGTTCGAGGCGATCCGGGGTGGTGCTGCCGGGTTCCTCGTGAAGGACACCGAGCCGGCCGAACTCCTCCGGGCGATCCGGACCGTCGTCGCGGGGGAGTCCCTGCTCTCGCCCCGGGCGACCCGTTCCCTGGTCGAGGCGTACGCCACCCACGCCAAGCCGTCCTCCCTCGCACCGGAGCTCGGCGTCCTGACCGACCGGGAGCGCCAGGTCATGCAGCTCGTCGCCGTGGGGATGACGAACGCCGAGATCGCCGAGCAGCTGTTCGTGAGCCCGATGACCACGAAGACGCACGTGTCCCGGGCGATGATCAAGCTCGGCGCCCGCGACCGCGCCCAGCTCGTCGTCTTCGCCTACGAGACCGGCCTCGTGACGCCGGGGTGGCGCCCGTGATCCCGCGCTGCGCTGATCGGATCCGTGGCAACGAACGGCAACGACTGCCGGACCGCGGAACCCCGAGTTGCATGGAGCCCATGTCGTTCACCGGATTCGGCGTCGTCGCCGGAGCAGAACTGACCGAGGCCGTCCGTCGTGCGGGCGCCGACCACGTGGAACCGACGATCGCCGGCAACCTGGTGATCCAGCCGGACGGTGACGGCGGTGACTGGGCGCTGAACGACCTCTACGCCGGTGACCGATTCCCGTCGTTCGCGATCCTCGTCCCCGGAGACCTCCCGCTCCTGACCGCAGAACCCACCGCCGTCCGGGGCTACTTCGACGCCGTCCTCCCGATCGTCCACTCCGTCGCCGACCCCGGCGCGAAGATCGTGTTCGGGTCGGGGACCGCCCGGACGGCACCAGACGGCATGCCCGAGGCCGAGGCCGACCGCCGGTTCGCCGAGGTGCTCCGCACGGCCCGGGACACTGCCGTGGCGAACGACCTGCGCATCGTGCTCGAACCGCTGAGCCGGTCGGAGACGAACGTCCTGAACTCGTTCGCCGAGGCCGTCCGGTTCCTGGACGACGCGGCCATCGACGGGGTTGACGTCGTCGCCGACCTGTTCCACATCCGGAACGAGGGGGAGTCACTCGACGTCCTCCGCGAGCACGGGGACCGCATCGGCCACGTGCACGTCAGCGATCGCGACCGGCTCCCGCTCGGGGCCGAGGGCGGCGACGACGTCTGGCGCGACTTCCTCCACGCCGTGCACGACGGCGGCTACCGCGGCTCGGTCTCGCTGGAGTGCAACTGGTCCCGGGACACCACCACGGCCGCCGAGCGGGAGATCGGTCGATCGCTCGAACTCCTCCGACGATCGGGTGCCATGCTCGTGGCATGACGATCGAGGTGCGCTCCGCGACGTCCTTCGACGACGTCCGCACCATGGTCGGGCCGAAGCGCCCGGACGCGAACGTGTGCTGGTGCCTGAGCTACCGGATCCCGGCGAAGGAGAACCAGGCGCTCATCGGGACGGCGCGTGGGGATCGCGTCCGAGCACTGCTCGACGAGGACCTGCCGCCCGGGGTCCTGGCGTACGACGGCGGTGAGGTCGTCGGGTGGGCCGCGGTGCACCCCCGCCCGGACACGACGTTCGCGCGGAACCGGAAGATCCCGCACCTCGACGAGCCGGGCGACAGGACCGTGTGGAGTGTCTGGTGCATCCGGGTCCGGCCGGGGCACCGGGGCGAGGGCATCTCGCACGCGCTGCTCGCGGGCGCGGTCGACTTCGCCCGTGATCACGGCGCACGCACGGTGGAGGGCTACCCCGTCGACAACCGCGGCGAACGGGTCGACCTGACGATGGCGTACGTCGGGACCCGCGCGCTGTTCGAGCACGCCGGGTTCGAGCACGCGGTGGACACGACGTCCGTGCTGAACGGCGTCCCCCGCGTGCTCATGCGTCGCACCGTGCGAGGCGGCGCACGGAGCTGACCCTCGCACCGTGCGAGGCACGGCCGCGACGGTGCGAGGTTTCGCGCAGTGTGCGACGCCGCGCGCCTCGCACCATCCGCGGAACCTCGCACACTGCGGAACAGCGCCCGCACCCCGCCGCACGCGCTCAGAGCTTGAACGTCGCCTTCGGGATGTCCGACACGATGCGCCGCGCGGTGCGGACGGCGTCCTCCTCGGAGATCTCGTGCGTCACGACGAGCGATGCCAGGTAGGCCGCGTCCGCCCGGCGGGCCATGTCGTGCCGCGCGGGGATCGAGCAGTACGCCCGGGTGTCGTCGATGAACCCCGAGGTCTTCGTGAACGACGCCGAGTCGGTGATGGCCGCTCGGTACCGTCCGATCGCCGCCGGGGTGTCGATGAACCACCAGGGAGCGCCGGCGTACACGGCGGGGTAGAAGCCGGCGAGCGGACCGATCTCGCGGGAGAACACGGTCTCGTCGACGGTGAAGAGCACGAGGTGGAAGCCGGGCGCGGTGCCGAAGGACTCCAGCAGGGGGCGCAGCGGTTCGGTGAAGGACCCGACCGCGGGCAGGTCGTGCCCGGTGTCCGGCCCGAAGCGCTCGAGCGTCGGCGCGTGGTGGTTCCGGTGCACCCCGGGGTGGAGCTGCATGACGAGGCCGTCCTCGACGCTCATCTCGGCCCAGCGGTAGAGCATGTCGTGCCGGTACGCGACGGCCTCCGCGGCGGTCACGCCTTCCGGACCCGAGAGCGCGGCCGCGTGGATCCGCGAGCGCTCCGACGCCGACAGCGGTGCCGATCCGGCATCGAGGACCCCGGTGTCGGTGGCCGTCGCGCCGTGCTGGATGAAGTACTGGCGACGCGCGCGGAGAGCCGCCAGCAGCCCGTCGTGGGTTCCCGTGTCGATGCCGGCGGCTTCACCGATCGACGCGACCACGTGCCTCCAGTCCGATCCCGACGGGTCGAACACGGCGTCCGCGCGGAACGTGGGGACCACCCGGCCGGTGAAGGTGGGGTCGGCGGCGAGCCGCGCGTGCGCGGCGAGGTCGGCGGTGGGGGCGTCGGTGGTCGCGAGGACCTCGATGCCGAAGGCGTCGAACAGAGCGCGCGGACGGAACGCGGGTGACGCCAGCAGGTCGGCGATGTGGTCGTACTGGGCGTCCGCGTTCGCGGCCGACGGCTGCTCCGTCAGCCCGAAGACGTCGTGCAGCTCCGTCTCGAACCAGTAGCGGACGGGGGTCCCGAGGAAGTCGTCCCAGTGCTCGGCCAGCGTCCGCCAGACGGACCTGCCTGGCGGGGTCGGCTCAGCGGCATCGCGCCAGCGATGCGCCGACCCCGCCGGGCGAGCCTGCGAGCCCGGACGGGTTCCGGACAGGTCGGCGCGACCCAGCGCCTCCAGTCCGACACCGTTCGCGTGCAGGAGCCGCAGGACGTAGTGGTCCGGCGTGATGAGCAGCGACGCGGGGTCCTCGAACGGCTGGTCGTCCGCGATCAGCGAGGCGTCGACGTGACCGTGGGGCGAGATGATCGGCGCGTCCTTGACGGCGTCGTAGACCGTGCGGGCGACCGCGCGCGCTCCCGGGTCGGCGGCGAAGAGCCGGTCGGGGTGCGGGGCGAGCGGGGTGGCGGTGCTGAGCTGGGTCATCGTCGACTCCTTCAGGACGGGTGCGGGGCGGGCGCGGGGCCGGTGGACTCGCGGACGGTCAGGTGGGTGGGCAACGCGACGGCGCCGCTCATGTGCTCACCGGGCAGCTCCTCGGCGGGGATCGCGCCGAGTCGGCCCAGAAGCATGCGGATCGCGACCCGTCCGGCGCGCTCGATCGGCGACGTCATGGTGGTGAGCGGCGGGTTGCAGAAGTCGGCGCCGAAGATGTCGTCGCAGCCGACGATGCTCATGTCCTCGGGGACGCGGACGCCGCGCTCCCGCAGCCGGGTGAGCATGCCGATCGCGATGAGGTCGTTGAAGGCGATGCAGGCGGTCGCGCCGGCGTGCACGGCGGCGTCGGCGGCCGCGGCGCCGGAGTCCACGAAGGGGGCGTGCGGACCGACGCGGGCGACCCGCACGCCGAGCCGCTTGGCGACGCGCACGAGGGCCTTCCACCGGCGTTCGTTCGACCACGAGCTGTCCGGGCCGGCGACGTACAGGATGTCCCGGTGGCCGAGCGACACCAGGTGCTGTACGGCCTGCTCGACCCCGCCGGGGGTGTCGATCAGGACGGAGGGGACCCCGGCGGGCCGGCGGTTCACGACGACGAGCGGGGTGCGTTCGGCGAACCGGGCGATCTGCGCGTCGGAGAGTCGCGACGCGGTGAGCACGGCCCCGTCGGCCTTCCCGGCGATCGCGCTGAGGGCGGCCATCTCGGCGTCGGCGGACTCCTCGGTGTCGACGAGGAGCTGTGTCCACCCGGCACCGGCGAGCTGGTGCTGGGTGCCGCGGATGACGTCGAAGTAGAAGGGGTTCGTGATGTCGGAGACCAGGACGGCGACCGCTCGGGTCCGGCCGGACGTGAGCGCCCGCGCCTGCGAGTTCGGGACGTAGCCGAGCTCGCGGGCCGCCTGCTGGATGCGCTGCTGCGTGGTGTGGTTGACCCGGTCGGGGAGCGACAGCGCACGGGACACGGTCGACGGAGCCACACCGGTCGCGTCGGCGATGTCGCGGATGGTCACCCGCCGGGCGGTGTCGGTGTCTGCGCTGCTCACGCTGCCGAACGTAGGCCGGTCTGGCAACAAGTGGCAACCGGTTGCCGGATGTTGCCATGACGGGAACAGTGGTGTCACGCCGGGGGCACGACCACCCGGCACCCGGGACGCAGCGTCGCTCCCGGGAGGAGGTCTCGAGGAGGAAACCCCCGCATGAGCACAGGAAGACTCAGGACACGCACCCTGATCGGTGCCGTGGCCGTGGTCGCCCTCACCGCGCTGTCCCTGCAGGGGTGCGCCGTGGTGAACGGCAGCGGCGACGACCCGAACACCCTCCGCGTCATGATGGGCGCGGACACCACCTACCCCAAGGAACGCAAGCAGTGGCAGCAGGACGTCGCCGCCGAGTTCCAGCGCACCACCGGGGCGAAGGTCCAGTGGGAGACGTACTCCTCCGCGCAGGAGGAGTTGACGGCCATCCAGACGAGCGTCATCTCCGGGCAGGGCCCCGACGTGTACGCCATCGGCAGCACGTTCACCCCCACCGCGTACGCCACCGGCGCCTTCGTCGAGATGGACTCGAAGGACTGGAAGGCGGTCGGCGGCAAGGACCAGTTCGACCCTGCGTCCTTCGGCATCTCGGGTCCGAGCAGCTCGAAGCAGATCGGCATCCCGTTCGCCAGCCGTCCGTTCGTGATGGCCGTGAACAAGGACCTGCTCGCCGACGCCGGGATCGACTCGATGCCCACCACCTGGGACGAGCTCACCGCGGACGCGAAGGCCACCACCACGGGTGACCGGCACGGTATGGCGATCGCCTACGCGGACGGCTTCGACCCATGGAAGTTCGTCTGGGGCATGGCGCAGAACGCCGGCAACACGATCGTGTCGAAGGACGGCAAGGCCGAGATCGACACGAAGGCCGTCCAGAACGCCTACCGCACCTACTTCGACTGGGTCACCAAGGACGGCGTCGTCGACAAGGCCGCGATCGGGTGGAACAACGCCCAGGCCCTCGCGCAGTTCACCGAGGGGAAGGCCGCGTTCTTCCCGATGACGACGACCACCGCGATCAACTCGTTCAAGAACACCCCCGTGGACGGCAAGTACGAGTTCGCCCTGCTCCCGACGGTCCCACCGGGAGCCGACGAACGGCCGGCCGACGGCATCGAGGCCGCGAGCATCCTCTCCGGCGACAACTGGGTGGTGGCCGACTACGGGAAGAAGCAGGACCTGTCGTTCGACTTCATCAAGCAGCTCAGCACGCCGAAGGCCCAGCTCGAGTACTACAAGCTCTTCGGCAACCTGCCGACGAACACCGACGCCGCGGCCCAGCTCGCGGCGGCGAACCCGCAGCTCAAGCCGATCATCGACGCCGGGAAGCTCTCGAAGCCGACCGCCTTCACCGGTGCCTGGTCGGACATCCAGCTCTCGCTCGTGGACGTCGTCGTCCAGTCCATCCCGTCGCTGAAGAGCGGCGAGGTGACCGACGACCAGCTCCGGAAGCGTCTGCAGGACGCCCAGAAGGACGCCCAGTCCACGCTCGACCGGCAGAAGAACGGAGGCCTGTGATGACGCAGGTCCAGACCCCCGCACCGCGTGCGGGCGAGCAGCACGGCCGCGAGGTGCGGCCGCACGGGAAGACCCCGCTGTACAAGCGCGAACGTCCGCTCTGGATGCTCCTGCCCGGCGGCGTCCTCATGCTCGCCGTCATCGTCGTGCCGCTCCTGGTGGGCGTGTACATCGCGATGCTCGACCTCGACCAGTACACGCTGCGCCAGTGGTTCAGCGCCCCGTTCATCGGGTTCCAGAACTTCGCCGAGGCCTTCACCGACTCGCCGCTGCTCCACTCGATCTGGATCTCGGTGTCGCTGTCGGTGCTCGTCACCGCGGTCACCGTGCCGATCGGGGTCGCCGCGGCGATCTCCACGCAGAACCGGTTCCCCGGCCGCGGACTCGTCCGGTCGATCTACCTCATCCCGTACGTGCTCCCGGCGTTCGTCGTCGGCACGTTCTTCCGGACCATGCTCCAGCCGCAGGGCGTCGTGAACTCGATCCTGCACACCGACGTGCTCTGGCTGAACGGCTCGGCGTCGTACTGGGCGCTCGCCGGCGTGATGATCTGGACGAGCTGGCCGTTCGTCTACCTGCTCTCCCTCGCCGGACTGCAGGCCGTCGACAACGAGGTGCACGAGGCCGCCGCCCTCGACGGGGTGACCTGGTGGGCGAAGCTGCGCTACATCATCTTCCCGTACCTGCGCGGACCGCTGTCGCTCGCGATCATCATCTCGATCCTGCACAACATCAACAACTTCACCCTGCCGTTCGTGCTCTTCGGCATCCCGTTGCCGTCGAGCGTCGAGGTGATGCCCGTCCTGACGTACATCGCCAGCTTCCAGTCGTTCCGCTTCGGCCTGTCCGCGGCGATGGCGATCTGCTCGCTCGTGATCGTCGCCATCCCGCTGTTCGTCTACCTCCGGGCCGTCAAGCTCGACACCGGTGACGACGCCGGCCCCAACCGGAAGCAGCGCCGTGCCGACCGGCGCACCCTCGCCGCAGCGACCCCGGCCGCTGCCGCCGACATCGACGGAGCCCGAGCATGAGCGCCTTCACCACCTCCACGCGGACCCGTCCCACGGCGACGCTGACCGAGAGCATCACCGCCGGCGACCGCGGCCGTCGGCACAAGCGCCCCTACGACACGGACGTCACCCGGCTCCTGCCGCGCTGGCTGCTCGTGACCGTGATCGCCGTCATCATCGCGTTCATCGCGGTCCCGGTGCTCTACATCCTGTTCGGCTCGGTGAACTCCGACGTCGCGGTCGCCCGCGGCGAGTACTTCCCGTCCGAGTTCACCCTGTCGAACTACGTCAACATCTGGTCGACGGTCGCGCTCGGGTCCGGGCTGGTCAACAGCATCCTGACCGCCGGTGCCGTCGCCGTCGCGAGCGCCGCGCTCGCCGTGTCCACCGCCTACGTCCTCGTCCGCTTCCGGTTCCTCGGACGCCTGACGTTCCTGCGCGGACTGCTCGCGCTGCAGTCCATCCCCGGCACCCTGCTGCTCCTGCCCGTGTTCGTGGTGTTCTCGAACATCGCGAGCGCGACCGGCGTGCAGATCATCGGGACGCGCTGGGGCCTGTTCGTCACGTACCTGACGTTCGCCCTGCCGTTCTCGACCTGGGTGATGGTCACGTACCTCCGTGGCCTGCCGAAGGAACTGGAGGAAGCCGCCCGCATCGACGGCGCCTCATCGACGAAGATCCTCACGAAGATCGTCCTGCCGCTGTCGTGGCCGGGCATCGTCGTGTCGGCGATCTTCGCGTTCCTGCTCGGCTGGAACGACGTCCTGTTCTCGACGATCATGACCACCCCGAACACGCGCACCGTGGCCGTGGTCCTGCAGGTGCTCGGCACCACCCAGGAGGGCGGGGCCGTCCCGATCTACGGCCAGATGATGGCCGCGTCCATCGTCTGCGCCGTACCGGTCGTCGCCCTCTACCTGATCTTCCAGCGCTACCTGGTCGGCGGTCTCACCGCCGGTTCCGTCAAGTAGCGCTGTGGAGTCTGCCGAACTCTCCACAGACTGCCTGGAGGCGCGGTGCCAGCCCGCCCCGCGCCGCCAGGCTGGTCTTCCGGTCACCACGAAGGGAATGCAATGACCCAGCTCAGTTGGGAGCTCTCCGGTTTCGGCGACGAGATCGACGCCGATCCCGCGATCCAGGTCGCGGTCCTCCAGGCGCTGGGAGCCAGCGCCATCGAGGTCCGCAGCGCCTGGGGCGTGAACGTCGTCGATCTCGACGAGGACCAGCGCGCCGGCCTGCACCGCCTGTTCCAGGAACGCGGGCAGACCGTCTCCGCGATCGCCTCACCGATCGGCAAGGTCGCCGTCGACGAGCCCGTCGAGCACGAGGTCGAGCGACTCGGCCGCGCGATCGCCGCCGCACACGCGCTCGGCACCACGAACATCCGGATCTTCTCGTTCTACTTCGAGGGCCGCGCGCCCGAGGCCGTCCGCGACGACGTGCTCGTGCGGATGCGCGCCCTGGCCGACCTCGCAGAGCGCGAAGGCGTCACGCTGCTGCACGAGAACGAGAAGGACATCTACGGCGACGTCCCGGAGCGCGTGCTCGACATCGTCGAGAGCGTCGGGTCCTCGGCGCTCCGCCTGGCGTGGGACAACGCGAACTACGTGCAGTGCGGCGTCAAGCCGTTCACCGACGGCTGGGCCCGGCTCGCGCCCTACGTCGACTACCTGCAGGTCAAGGACGCTCTCGCCACCGACTCCTCCGTGGTACCCGCGGGCGAGGGCGACGGCGAGCTCCTCGAGACGCTCACCGCGCTCCGCGACGCCGGGTACTCCGGCTACGCCTCCCTCGAGCCGCACCTCAGCGACTTCACCCACCTCGGCGGGTTCTCCGGTCCCGCGGCCTTCGGTCGCGCCGGCCGCGCCTTCCGGACCCTCACCGACCAGATCGGAGTCACCCTGCGATGACCACCCCACTGAAGTTGGCAGTCGTCGGCGCCGGCGTCATCGGACGCCACCACGCCAAGGTCGCCGTCCACCACCCGGACCTGCAGGTCGTCGCCCTCGTCGACGCCGTCCCCGCCGCGGCCACGAGCGCCGCCGACGAGATCGAGGCGATGGGCGTGGCGCGCCCGATCACCACCGAGACCATCGAGGAAGCGATCGCGCAGACCGACATCGACGTCGTCGCGATCTGCTCGCCGTCCGGCATGCACGTGCAGCTCGCCGAGGCCGCCTTGGCCGCGGGCAAGCACGTCGTCATCGAGAAGCCGCTCGACACCACCATGCCGCGCGCCCGGCAGATCGCGTCGCTGGCCACTGCTGCCCGTGACCGCGGCCTGGTGACGAGCGTCATCAGCCAGCACCGCTTCGACCCGGCGTCCGCCGCCGTCGCGGCAGCCGCCCACGACGGCGGGTTCGGCACGGTGACCTCGGGCCTGGCGAGCGTCGCCTGGTACCGGTCGCAGGGCTACTACGACTCCGGCGACTGGCGCGGCACCTGGGCCCTCGACGGCGGCGGTGCGGTGATGAACCAGGGCGTGCACACCGTCGACCTGCTCGTCTGGGCACTCGGTCGACCGGTGGAGATCTCAGCGCAGACCGGGCTGCTCGCGCACGACCGCATCGAGGTCGAGGACACCGCCGTCGCCACCGTCCGGTTCGCCGGCGGGGCGCTCGGGGTCATCCACTGCACGACCGCGGCGTACCCGGGCCTCTCCGCCCGCTACGCCGTGTACGGCACGCACGGGTCCGCGATCGTCGACGACGACCGGCTCGCCTACTTCCACATCGCACCCGACAGCGCGACGCTCGAGTCCGCCTCGACGACCTCGAACGCCTCTGCGGTCGAGGGAGCGGTCGACCACAAGGACCAGGTCGTCCCGCCGGAGCACGTCGTCGGCGGCCCGGCCGAGCCCGACCACTTCGCCGCCGGACACGGACGGCAGTACACCGACATCGTCGCCGCGATCCGCGAGGGTCGTGACCCCGGCGTGACCGTCGACGCAGCCCTCGTGTCCCTCGCCACCGTCCGCGGCCTCTACGTCAGCGCGACGCTCGGCAAGCCCGTCCGGATCGACGACGTGATCGAGGGCGCCTACGACGACGTCGTCCCCGTCGTCGGCGCACACGCAGCAGAAGGAGCCAACCGATGAAGTTCTCCGTGTTCACCGCGTCCACCCCCGACTGGACCCCGTCGCAGGCCGCCTCGACGCTGGCCGAGCAGGGCTGGGACGGCATCGAGTGGCGCATCGTCGACGACCGCCCGGCCGACGGCGCCGAGGTGCCGAGCGGCCGCTCGTTCTGGGCTGGCAACAACTCGACGTGGCAGTTCACCGGCATCGAGGACAACATCGGTGAGATCGCCCGCATCACCGACGCCGCCGGGCTCGAGTACTCCGGCATCGGCGGGTACCAGCAGGCGTCGAACCGCGACGGCGTCGACACGATGCTGCGCGTGACGAGTGAGCTCGGTGCCCGCCAGGTCCGCGTCTCGATGCCGATGTACCGGCAGGAGAAGGAGCGGACGGGGGAGACCTACGCGCAGATCTTCGACCGCACCCGCGCCGACCTCGAGTGGGCGGTCTCCCGTGCGACGGAACTCGGGGTGAAGGCCCTCGTCGAGCTGCACCACATGACGATCACGCCCTCGGCGTCGGCCGCGCTCCGGCTCGTGGACGGCCTCGACCCGGCGCACGTCGGGGTCATCCACGACCTCGGGAACCTCGTGATCGAGGGGCAGGAGGACCACCTCGCGGCGTTCGAGCTCCTCGGCCCGTACCTCGCGCACGCCCACGTGAAGAACGCCCGCTGGGTCGACTCCGGCGACACCCGGGCCGACGGCAGCACCGTCTGGCGGAACGAGTGGGCACCGCTCCGGACCGGCCAGGCGTCGGTGTCCGAGTACCTCGACGCCCTGCGCCAGGTCGGCTACGACGGCTGGGTCACCATCGAGGACTTCTCCACCGACCTCCCGCTCGAGGCCCGGACCGCCGACAACCTCGCCTACCTCAAGTCCCTCGTCCCGGTGTCGGCATGACCGATCGCCGACCCGGCATCGTCCACCTCGGGGTGGGTGCGTTCGCGCGTGCCCACCTCGCCTGGTACACGCAGCACGCGGGGGAGTGGGGCATCACCGCCTTCACGGGTCGTTCGCCGGCCGTCGCCGACGCGCTCGTCGCCCAGGGCTGCCGGTACACGCTCGTCACGCGTGCCGCGTCGGGTGACGACGCCGCCGTGGTCGACGCGATCGTGGCGGCGCACCCCGGCAGCGACGACACGGCCTGGAGGTGCGCGGTCGCGTCCCCGGAGACGACCATCGTCACGCTGACGGTCACCGAGCAGGGCTATCGGGCCGGTTCCGACGTCCCGGCTCGCCTGGTCGCAGGGCTCGACGCGCGGCGTGCCGCCGGCTCCGGCCGGATCGCGCTGATCAGCCTCGACAACCTGACCCACAACGGCGACGTCCTGCGCGACGCCGTCCTCGGAGCCACCACCGACGCCGGACTGCGCTCGTGGATCGAGGCGAACGTCTCCTTCCCGTCGTCGATGGTGGACCGGATCACCCCCGCCACGACCGAGGCCGACGTCGCGGACCTCGCCGCGCTCCCGGGAGCGCTCGACGGCGACCGTGTGCCCGTGGTCACCGAGCCGTTCTCGGAGTGGGTGCTCGAGGACGCCTTCGACGACATCGACCGGCCGTCGTGGGAGACCGCCGGCGTCCGCATCGTCGACGACGTCACCCCGTACGAGCAGCGGAAGCTCTGGCTCCTGAACGGTTCGCACTCCCTGCTCGCGTACCTCGGCCTGCAGCTCGGGCACGAGACCGTCGCGTCCGCGATGGGCGACCCGGTCTGCCGCGCGGCCGTCGAACAGCTCTGGGACGAAGCAGCGCTCGAACTCCCGCTTCCCTCGGCCGAGATCACCGCAGCTCGCGATGCCCTCGTCGACCGGTTCGCGAACCCCCGCATCCGGCACACCCTGCGGCAGATCGCGTCGGGAGGCTCCGAGAAGCTCCCCGTCCGGGTCGTCGACGTGCTCCGGCACCGGCTCGCCCGCGACCCGTCCGCCGGCATCGGTCCCGGAGCCGCGACCGCGATCGCCGCGTGGTGGCTGCACGTCACCGACCAACCCGAGTTCGTGAGCGACGCCGGAGCGCCCGGGGCAGACTCGGACCTGCACGACGTACTGCGCGTCATCGCCCCCGACCTCGACACCGAAGCGACCGTGACGGCGGTGACGGCCGCCGCCGACCGCATCCGTGCCAGCACCACCACCCGCACCGACGAAGGAGTCCCCGCATGACCGACACGACCACGAACCCCGCGGCCCCGGTGCCGGGTGCGGCGGACACGGGTGCCGCGAGCGACCCGACCGCCGGCCGCCCGGACACGTGGGCGTCCACGGACCGCGGCCAGCTCATCGAGCGCGCCGAGGTCATCGTGACCAGCCCGAACCGGAACTTCGTCACGCTGAAGATCACGACCGTCGACGGTGTCACGGGTCTCGGCGACGCGACGCTGAACGGGCGCGAGCTCGCCGCAGCCGCGTACCTGTCCGAACACGTCGTCCCGCTCCTCATCGGTCGTGACGCGAGCCGGATCGAGGACGCGTGGCAGTTCCTCTACCGCTCGTCGTACTGGCGCCGGGGTCCCGTCACGATGGCCGCGATCGCCGCCGTCGACATGGCGCTCTGGGACATCAAGGGCAAGGTCGCGGGGATGCCCGTGTACCAGCTGCTCGGCGGGGCCTCCCGCACCGGGCTGATGGCGTACGGGCACGCATCGGGCAAGGAACTGCCGGAGCTGTTCGACTCCATCCGGGAGCACCAGGCCGAGGGCTACCGGTCGATCCGCGTGCAGACGGGCGTGCCGGGCCTCGAGTCCATCTACGGCATCGCGTCGAACAAGACCACGGTCGGCAACGACGGCGTCCGGTACGACTTCGAGCCGGCGCAGCGTGGGGCGTTCCCGGCGATGGAGGACTGGGACACCCGGGCGTACCTGCGGCACGTGCCGACCGTGTTCGAGGCCGTCCGCAACGAGTTCGGCCCCGAGCTGCCGCTGCTGCACGACGGCCACCACCGGATGACCCCGCTGCAGGCCGCGAAGCTCGGCAAGTCGCTCGAGCCGTACGACCTGTTCTGGCTCGAGGACTGCACCCCCGCCGAGAACCAGGAGGCACTCAAGCTCGTCCGCCAGCACACCACCACGCCGCTCGCGATCGGCGAGGTCTTCAACACGATCTGGGACTTCAAGGACATCATCCGCGACCAGCTCATCGACTACGTCCGCGGCGCGGTCACGCACATGGGCGGCATCAGCCCGCTGAAGAAGACGATGGACTACGCGGCGATGTACCAGATCAAGTCCGGGTTCCACGGGCCGACCGACATCTCCCCGGTGGGCCTCGCGGCGCAGATGCACCTCGGGCTCGCGATCCACAACTTCGGCATCCAGGAGTACATGCAGCACGGGCCGAAGACGAACCAGGTGTTCCGGCAGACGTTCACGTTCACCGATGGGTACCTGCACCCCGGCGACGAGCCGGGCCTCGGGGTCTCGCTCGACGTCGACGAAGCGGGCAAGTACCCGTACGAGCAGGCCTACCTGCCCTTCAACCGGCTGGCCGACGGAACCGTCCACGACTGGTAGCGGGCAAGCTGGGCCGCATGGGGTTCGCGGACGTGGCGAGGGAACTGCTCCTCGTCGCGCCCGCGGACTTCGTGGCCGAGCGGACCGCACGGCAGCGCGCGGCCCGGAAGGACGACCGCGACCTCGCGACGGCGATCGGTGCGCTGCGGAAGCCGGCCCCGGCCGCGTGGGTGATCGACCTCCTGGCGGACGAAGGTGCACTCGACGACGCCGTCGACCTCGGACCCGCACTGCGGAAGGCCCAGGCGGACGCCGACCCGACGGAGATCGCGACGCTCCGCCGGCAGCGGTCCGGTGTCGTCGGAGCACTCGCCCAGGCAGGCGCCGACCTCGCCGAGCAGGCCGGACACCCGGTGACGAGGGCGGTGCTCGACCAGGTGCGAGCGACGATCGAGGCCGCGATGGCCGATCCGCACGCCGGAGCCGCCGTCCGGTCGGGGCTGCTCATCCGGCCGCTCGAGAGCGTGGGGTTCGACGAGGTCGACCTCGACGGCGCACTCGCGGATCCCGATGCAGTGCCGGATGCCTGGTCCGGCAGCGACGCACCACCGATCCCCATCGACCAGGCGCGCCGTTCCCGGAAGCCGAGCCGCGCCTCCAGGCCTGCTCCCGCACGGGAACCGAAGCCGGCGCCGCAACGCGAGCCGAAGACCGACCCGGCGGCGGAGCGCCGGGCTGCCCGCGAGGCCGAAGCCGAGGCGCGCACGGCCTCCCGCGAGGCAGATGCCGCGCTCGACCGCGCGGAGAGTGATCTGGAAGCCGCGGAAGACCGTCGCGCCGAGCTCGAACGCGCGCTCGCAGCGGCGACGGCCGAGGTCGAACGCCTCGAGCGCAGCCGCGACGACGCCGAAGCCGCGAGCGACCGCGCACGCGATGCCTTCACCGCAGCGCGGAAGGGACGCCGGGCCTAGAGCGAGATCTGCATCCCGTCCGACGTCCGGTGGGGGCCGAGCGTGCCCGTTCCTTCCCATAGCGGTCGAGGTAGCGAGCGGAATCTCGCGTACCGGGTCGGAAGGAACGGCTGAGTACGCCCGGAACGGCCAGGTACACGCGGAACGGCCAACCACGCGCGGAACGGCACACCACGAGCGGAACGGCCTCCTACGCGCGGAACGGCCCCGCCGCCCACATCGTTACGCAACAGTTGTCGTTCTTGACGACGGGCGTTGGAGCGGTCTAATGTCGGGCACCATGCCTCGGGCCGGCGATGGTCCGCCGGGGATCGGCACGCGCGGCACCCGCAGCAGCAAGCGCACGCCGCAGCACGCCGCCCCGGGTTCAGGACCCACATCATCGCCGAAGATCGACCACCCGCAGCCACTGCGCGGGTGGCGTCACGGTGCGCGGCGCACCCCGGAGAATGCCGCGATGCGGGTCGAGCACTCCGGGGGCCCACCAGGAGAGACGACCACATGTCGGAACCCCGCACCAACCGAACCAGCACCCTGACCCCGCCGAACGGCGTCCCCGCACCCGTAGCGGGACCCGCCACGCGCACGCCCACGCAGCGCACCCCGTTCCTCGCCCGCCTCGGCATCCCGCACCCACTGCGCTGGGGCTTCCTCGGCGTGCTCGTCTTCATGACGGGCGACGGCATCGAGTCGAACTTCATCTCGCCGCACATCGCGGGCGTCCTGGGGAGCGGCGGGGCCGACAGCGCCGCCATGGTCATCGGCATCTACGGCGTGGCGGTCCTCGTCGCGTCGTACTTCGCCGGGGTCCTCTCGGAGCTCTGGGGTCCACGCCGCGTCATGACCATCGGCGCCGTGCTCTGGGTCGTGTTCCAGGTCGCCTTCCTCGCGGCGCTGCCCACGGCGTCCGTCGGGCTCATCGCGCTGACGTACTTCCTCCGCGGCCTCGGCTTCCCGCTGTTCGCGTTCTCGTTCCTCTGCTGGATCAACCACACCGTCGCCCGGGAGCGGAACGCCACCGCCGTCGGCTGGTTCTACGTCGTGTTCACCGGCGGCCTGCCGACCCTCGGTTCGCTCATCGCCATCGGCACGATCCCCGCGTTCGGCGGCGGCTCGCTCGGTGAGACCTGGTCGATGGCGGCCTCGCTGGTGTTCGTCGTCGCCGGGTGGCTGATCGTCCGCTTCGGCGTGCACGAGTCCACCGGCCTCGGTCGGATCGCTCCGCGCGAGCACTCCGCGGCCCGGGTCATCGCGTCCGGCATCGAGGTCTGCATCCGTCGCCCCAAGGTCCTGCTCGCCGTCGTGATCCGGCTGGTCAACACGGCACCGGAGTTCGGCATGTTCGTGATCATGCCGGCGATCATCGGCACGGAACTCGGCTGGGGGCAGTCGAAGTGGCTGACCATGACCGTGATCGTCTACGCGGGCAACATCCTCTTCAACGCGTTCTTCGGCGCGCTCGGCGACCGCATCGGCTGGATCCGCACCGTGAAGTGGTTCGGCATCGCGGCCTCCGCGGTGGGGCTCCTCGCCTGGTGGTACGTCCCGCACCTCGTGCCCGCGGGCTCCGAGTGGGGCTTCTGGCTCGCGACGGCGGCCGGCACGGTGTTCGGCATCATGCTCGCCGGCTTCACCCCGATGGGTGCGATCGTCCCGGCCTTCGCGGGCGAGGAGCGTCGCGGCCCGGCGATGGCGATGTACGCCACCGCGGCCGGCGGCGCGACCTTCCTCGGCAACGCCGTCGTCAGCGCGGTCCTGCCCTGGGGCGGCCCTGGTGGCGTCGTGTGGACCTTCGTCCTCCTGTATGTCCTCGCGTTCGTGGTCCTGTGCTTCCTGAAGGTGCCGGAGGGCGCGGAGGCCGCCGGCCACTAGGCGACCCACGAGCGGTCTGGAGGCGCGGTGCGGGCCCGCCACGCGCCTCCAGGCCGCCCTGTACCCACGTCCAGGGCGTGGGCCGACACGCCCGGACCGGTGCTGCTAGACTCGGTGACTGACTTCGGCGAGGGCCGCGCATGCGCGGCCGTGATCGACGCGGTGGGAGAGCCGGCCCAGTCCTGGGAGCGTTCCTCACGCGTGTACGCGTTCGAGTTGCAACACCACAGACCCCCACGATGCCGGCACCCCGGTGTCGCCCCCGAGACCAGGAGACATCATGGCCGACTACACCAAGCTCGCAGCGGAAGTCCGCACCAAGTTCGGCAAGGGCGCTGCTCGCAAGCTCC
Source organism: Curtobacterium pusillum (assembly GCF_007673235.1). GTDB lineage: Bacteria > Actinomycetota > Actinomycetes > Actinomycetales > Microbacteriaceae > Curtobacterium > Curtobacterium pusillum_C. The sequence continues at coordinate 44,243 of NZ_VDZH01000005.1, read as the reverse complement.
GTGCCGCCGACAAGATCCCCGCGGTCGTCTACGGCCACGGCACCGAGCCCAAGCACATCACCCTCCCGGGTCACGAGACCATGCTGCTCGTCCGTACCGCCAACGCGGTCGTCGACCTCGACATCGAGGGCGCGGCGCAGCTCGCCCTCGTCAAGGACGTCCAGCGTGACCCGGTGCGCCAGATCATCGAGCACATCGACCTCGTGGTCCTCCGCCGCGGCGAGAAGGTCACGGTCGACGTGCCCGTCGTGGTCGAGGGCGAGTCCTTCTCCGGCACCATCCACGTGCAGGACCTCAACACGGTCTCGCTGCTCGTGCTCGCGACCGACATCCCCGAGCACGTCGTGGTCGACGTCGAGGGCCTCGAGGACGGCACGCAGATCCACGCCTCGCAGCTCACCCTGCCCGAGGGCGCCGAGCTCGAGACCGACGCCGAGGCCCTCGTCGTCGCGATCGTGACCCCGCGTGGCACCGCTGACGACGACGCCGCCGACGAGGCAGCTGCCGAGGCCGGCGCCGAAGCCGGTGCCGAGGGCGGCTCCGCCCCGGTCGACGGCGAGTAACACCCCCTTCGCGGACATCTGGTCGACGCTGTGGCGGATCGCACCCTGATCGTGGTCGGGCTCGGGAACCCCGGGCCCGGCTACGCGGGGAACCGTCACAACGTCGGCCAGATGGTCCTCGACGAACTCGCTGCCCGGATGGGCGCGACGTTCAAGAAGCACAAGACCCCGAACCAGGTCGCCGAGGGGCGTCTGGTCCCCGGCGGCCCCAAGCTCGTGCTCGCCAAGCCGGGATCGTTCATGAACACCTCCGGCGGTCCGGTGTCCAGCGTGCTCGGGTTCTACAGCGCCCCCCCGGAGTCGCTCGTCGTCGTGCACGACGAGCTCGACCTGCCGTTCGACACCGTGCGGCTCAAGGGCAGCGGCGGTCACGGCGGGCACAACGGCCTGCGCGACATCATCAAGGCGACCGGGACGAACGAGTTCACCCGCGTGCGGATCGGCATCGGCCGACCCCCCGGGCGACAGGACCCCGCCGACTACGTGCTGCGTGACTTCTCGCCGACCGAGAAGAAGACGCTGCCGAACCTGCTGGCCGACGGCGCGGACGCTGTGGAGGCGATCGCGGACCTCGGACTCCTCGCCGCACAGCAGCGGGTGCACGCCCCGTCCTGACCTGTCCCATCGGCGCACGGTCCCCGAACTGGGGGACCCCCGCGTCCCCCGGCCCCGGTAGCTTCACGCCGGGGGAAGCGCCCCCGTGACGACGACCGGGAGCACCGATGGGGAGCCGCGCGACCACGCCGCAGCGCAGGAGAGGGCCCGTCGTGCTGCCGTGGGCAGCGTCCGTCTGCGTCCTCGCGCTCGTGGCCCTCGGCCTCGCCGGCGCCCTCACCACCACCCGAGCGGCCGCGGCCGGCGTCCCGTGGCGCGTCGACGGCGTCCACACTGCGGCACCTCCGGTCGCATCGTCGTTCGTCGCGCCGAACGACGTCGCGTTCGACGACATCGGCAGGCTCGTCGTCGCGGACTTCGCAGCCAACGGCGTCCTCCGCCAGGGCACCGACGGCACGTGGGAGACCATCGCCGGCTTCGGGACCCACGCCGCAGCGATGTGGAACCCATCGGCGGTCGCCGCCCTGCCGGACGGTGGGTTCGTCGTGGCCGAGGCCGGCCGTCGCACGGTCACGGTGCTCGACGCGACGGGAGCCGTGGTGCGTCGGGTCCCCGCGCCGCCGACCCGCCGTGCCGTGTCCGAACTCGCGGTGGAGGGCTCGACGGTGTGGGCGGCCGCGCCGGGCAGTGGCGCGCTCTGGACGGCCGACCTCGGCGTCGGCGCGTGGACGGCGGTGGACGGGCCCTGGAGCGACCCGGCGGGTGTCGCGCTCACACCGGACCGGACGGCGCTGGTCGTGAGCGACGCCGTCACCGACGAGGTCTGGCGGCTCGCACGTGGTGAAGACGAGCCGTCGGCGGAGTCGCTCGGGTTCCCGACCGTCGACCGTGCGCGGTTGCTCGGTGTGGCGGTCGACCCGAGGGGCGCCGTGTACGTGGTCGACAACGGCGGCGGTCGTGTGTGGTCGCTCGGCGTCGACGGGTGGTCGGTCGTGCTCGACGCGGCACCGGACGGCAGCGTCCTCGTGAACCCCACCGCAGTGTCCGTCGGTGCGGGACGCCTGGCGGTCGCGGACTACAACCGGCAGCGGGTGGTGACGGCCGCTCGGGTGGACGAGGGCAGCGCGTCGGGGACGGCGTCGTCTCCGCAGGACACGGCGTCACCGTCGCAGGCCGTGCCATCGCCGTCGGAGGCAGTTCCGTCGGCGTCGGAGGTGGCGTCGTCGCCGCCGGCGGCCGCCCCGTCACCCGGTGGTACGCCCCCGACGACCGCGGTTCCGACCGGCACGGTCCCGACCCGCGCGGCCCCGACGGGCGCGGACCCGACCGGTGCTGCGACGGGGCCGGCTGCGTCGGCGACGCCACCGCACGGGTCCGGCGCTCCGGTGCTCGCGATGACCGGGACTGCGCTCGTCGTCCCCGGGGCCGCACTCGCGGTGTCCGCCGTCGTCGCCGGTGTCGTCCTCGGAGCGGTCGGCCGTCGGCGTCGCCTCCGCTGACCGCCCCGTTCGCCAGCTGCGCACGCCCGGTCCGGTGTCGGACCTCCCCGGTACCATGTCCTGAGTGACGATCTCGGGCATCATCCCTGCGCTCTCGCGCGCCTCCGCGTTCGATCGCGTCCTCCGCACCGCGAACCGTGACGCCGACTTCTCGGTCGTCGACGGCCTGCGCGTGCCGCTGCTGGGCGCGCTCCTGGCCGAGCGGAACGGGCCGCAGTGCCTCTTCGTGGTCACGGCCACCGGGCGCGAGGCCGAAGCGGTCCGCGACGCGCTCGGCAGCTACCTGCCCGACGCCGAGGTCCTCGAGTTCCCGGCGTGGGAGACCCTGCCGCACGAGCGGCTCAGCCCGAGCGCGCAGACCGTGGGCACGCGCATCGCGACGCTCCGCAAGCTCGCCGCGTGGCAGGACGCCGCAGCGGGGGAGCGCCGGACCACCGTCGTCGTGGCCAGCGTCCGCGCGGCGCTGCAGCCGATCGCGGGCAACCTGACCTCGCTCGCTCCGGTCGTGCTGCGGACGGACTCCCGGGGCAACGACCTCGGAACGATCGCCGGGCAGCTCGTCGACATGGCGTACGCGCGGGTCGACCTGGTCACCCGCCGCGGTGAGTTCGCCGTGCGCGGTGGCATCCTCGACGTCTTCCCGCCGACGGCGGACCACCCCGTGCGCGTCGACTTCTTCGGCGACGAGATCGAGGCGATCAAGGCCTTCTCCGTCGCCGACCAGCGCACCACGGACGACGAGCTCGGCACGGTCGAGCTCACGGCCTCGCGCGAACTCCTGCTGAGCGACGACGTCCGGCAGCGGGCGCGCGAGATGCTGCACGAGTTCCCGAACCTGTCCCAGATGCTCGCGAAGATCGCCGAGGGCATCCCGGTCGAGGGCATGGAGTCCCTCGCACCCGCCCTCGTGCAGGACCTCGTGCCCGTGACGCACTACCTGCCGACCGACGCCGTCATCACGGTGCTCGGGCCGGAGCGGGTCAGCGGGCGCGCGCACAGCCTCGCCGAGACGAACACCGAGTTCCTGCAGGCCGCGTGGAGTGCCGCGGTCGCCGGGGCCCAGGCGCCGATCGACCTCGACGCCGGCAACTTCCTGTCCGTGCAGCAGCTCAAGAACGGCCGCGGGCAGCGCACCTGGTGGACGGTGTCGCCGTTCGACTCCGGGCTGGACGAGGGCGACACCGAGCGCGTCCTCACCGACGCCGAGGCGGTGGCCGAGGCCGGGGACTACATCCGCGTCCGGGCCGAGGCCGTCCCGAGCTTCGCCGGCAGCGCCGACGGGGCGATCGCGCACGTCAAGCAGCTCACCGACGACGGATGGGCCGTCGTGGTGACCGCCCAGGGCCAGGGGCTCGTCGAGCGGGCGGTGCAGGTGCTCGCCGACGCCGGGGTCGCAGCCCGTGCCGAAGCCCTCACCGCGCCTCCCGAGCCCGGCGTGGCCATCGTCACGACCGCCACCGTCGAGCACGGCTTCGCCACCCCGGATCCGCGCATCGCGCTCCTCAGCGAGGCCGAGTTCTACGGTCGCAGCGTCCAGCAGGGCGCCCGCACGGTGAAGAAGCTCGCGAGCCGGCGGAAGAACGTCGTCGACCCGCTGCAGCTCAAGCCGGGCGACGTCGTCGTGCACGCCACCCACGGCATCGGCAAGTTCGTCGAGCTCGTCTCGCGCGAGGTGTCCAGCGGCGGCCGCAACGCCGTGAAGACGCAGCGCGAGTACCTCGTGCTCGAGTACGCGCCGTCGAAGCGCGGCTACCCGGGCGACAAGCTGTTCGTGCCCACCGACCAGCTCGACCAGCTCTCGCGCTACGTCGGTGGCGAGTCCCCGACCCTGTCGAAGATGGGCGGCAGCGACTGGTCCGCGGCGAAGAGCAAGGCGCGGAAGGCCGTCCGCGACATCGCCGTCGACCTCGTGAAGCTCTACTCGGCGCGCATGGCGTCGAAGGGGCACGCGTTCGGCCCGGACACCCCGTGGCAGCGCGAGCTGGAGGAGGCGTTCCCGTTCGCGGAGACCGCCGACCAGCTCACCACCATCGACGAGATCAAGCGCGACATGGAGCGGCCGATCCCGATGGACCGCCTGCTCTCCGGCGACGTCGGCTACGGCAAGACCGAGGTCGCGATCCGTGCCGCGTTCAAGGCCGTGCAGGACGGCAAGCAGGTGGCCGTGCTCGTCCCCACGACGCTGCTCGTCCGCCAGCACATGGAGACCTTCCAGGAGCGCTTCGCGGGCTTCCCGGTGCACCTGCGGGCCCTGAGCCGCTTCCAGACCGAGAAGGAGTCGAAGGAGACGATCGCGGGCCTCGCCGACGGCACCGTCGACATCGTCATCGGCACCCACCGGATCCTGTCCCAGGGCATCCAGTTCAAGGACGTCGGCCTCGTCATCATCGACGAGGAACAGCGGTTCGGCGTCGAGCACAAGGACCAGCTCAAGAAGCTCAAGACGAACGTCGACGTCCTGGCGATGTCCGCGACCCCGATCCCGCGTTCGCTGGAGATGGCGGTGACCGGCATCCGCGAGATGTCCACGCTCGCCACCCCACCCGAGGACCGGCACCCGATCCTGACGTTCGTCGGACCCCAGTCGGACCTGCAGGTCGCCGCCGCGATCCGCCGCGAGCTCCTGCGCGAGGGCCAGGTGTTCTACGTGCACAACCGCGTCAAGGACATCCAGTCGGTCGCCGCGCACCTCGCCGAGATCGTGCCGGACGCCCGCATCGCCGTCGCCCACGGGCAGATGTCCGAGTCGACGCTCGAGCAGGTCATGGTCGACTTCTGGGAGCGTCGGTTCGACGTCCTCGTGTCGACCACGATCGTCGAGACCGGCCTCGACATCGCGAACGCCAACACGCTCATCATCGACAAGGCCGACAAGTACGGGCTGTCGCAGCTGCACCAGCTGCGCGGACGTGTCGGTCGTGGCCGCGAGCGTGGCTACGCGTACTTCCTGTACGACGCCGACAAGCCGCTGTCCGAGACCGCGCAGGACCGCCTCGAGACCATCGCCGCGAACAACGAGCTCGGCGCGGGCATGCAGGTCGCCATGAAGGACCTCGAGCTCCGCGGCGCGGGCAACCTGCTCGGTGGCGAGCAGTCCGGACACATCGCGGGCGTCGGGTTCGACCTCTACCTCCGCATGATCGGCGAGGCCGTCTCGCAGTTCCGCGGGGACGTCGCCGAGGGGCAGACCGAACTCCGGCTCGAGATCCCCGTCGACGCGCACATCCCCGAGGACTACGTGGAGTCCGAACGGCTCCGGCTCGAGGCGTACCAGAAGCTCTCCGCCGCCTCGGCCCCCGCGGCGCAGGCGGAGGGGATCGACATGGTCCTCGACGAGCTCACCGACCGCTACGGCCAGCCGCCGCAGCCGGTGCTCACCCTCGTCGAGGTCTCGCGGCTCCGGCGGATGGCGCAGCAGGTCGGCCTGTCCGACGTCGTCGTGATGGGGTCGAACCTGCGGGTCGCGGGCAAGGAGCTCCCGGACTCGGCACAGGTGCGGCTCAAGCGGATGTTCCCGGGCGCCCGGTGGTTCCCGCAGCAGGACGCCGCGAGCATCCCGCTGCCGAAGCCGCACGGCGAGACCCTGCCGGACGACGCGCTGATCCAGTGGGTCGAGAGCATCCTGACCGCCGTCTACGGGGCGTCGAAGGCGCCCGCCGAGACGCCCGCGGCGTAGCGAGGGCGGCGCACGGAACGCGCCTGACGACGGACTGGAGGCGCGGTGCGGGCTGGCACCGCGCCTCCAGTCCGTCGGTGGTCCCGTCCAGTGGCGTCCGTGGTGCGCGGCGGCGCGGACCCGGTGCGACATCTCCGATGTCGTACGACATCGGAGATGTCGCAACCGCGCGTCCGCGACTGCCCGCGTCCGCAAGGAGCGACTTCGTCGCTGTCGTACGACAGCGACGAAGTCGTTCGGAGTCGATCGGTCAACGCGAGTCCCGGCACGGACGCACCCGCGCGCGGGCTGCTACTCGGTGGCCTCGGCCTCGGAGAGCTCGCGTCGTGCCCGGTAGCGGCGCGCCCGCACGCTGACGACCACGGCCGAGGCGACGATCGCGATGCCCGAGCCGACCAGGACCGCGAGGACGCCCTCGTCGAGGATCTCCTCGTTGCGTGCGAACGCCAGCTCGTTCATGAGCAACGACACCGTGAAGCCGATGCCGCCGAGGACGCCGACCGTGACGATGGACCAGAAGGACAGCGTCGACCGACCGGGAGCCCGGAAGATCCGCGTCGCGACCGCCCCGAACAGCGTGATGCCGATCACCTTGCCCACCGGCAGCGCGAGCACGACGGCCCAGAACGTGGGGGAGAGCTGGCCGATGCCCACTGCCGGAACGACGACGGCAGCCGAGGCGAACGCGAACACCGGCAGGACGATCGCGTTGGACCACGGCTCGACGTTCCCGTGCAGGGTGTGGCCGGGGCGGCGCGGCAGCACGAGTCCGAGCGCGACGCCGGCGATCGTCGCGTGCACGCCAGAGTGGTAGACGAGCCACCACGTCAGGAGCCCGAGCACGACCATGCCCGCGATGACCCACGCCTGGCCGGAACGCCCGGGGCGCAGGGCCTTGCCGAGCAGCCAGAAGGCCGCGAGCACCACCACCGCGCCGGCGAGCGCGAGGAAGTCGGTGTCGTGGGCGAACACCACCGCGATGATGACGATCGCGATGAGGTCGTCGAGCACGGCGAGTGCGAGCAGGAAGACCCGGAGCGTCGAGGGCAGCCCGCGGCCGAACATCGCGAGGACACCGAGGGCGAAGGCGATGTCCGTCGCGGTCGGGATCGGCCAGCCGTGCCCGTACGGGGTGCCGGCCGTCACCGCGAGGTACACGCCGGCGGGGACGACGACACCGCCGACCGCGGCGATGGCGGGGATGACCGCCGTCTTCGGGTTGGACAGCTCCCCGACGACGAGCTCGTGCTTCAGTTCGATCGCGACCAGCAGGAAGAACACCGCGAGCAGGCCGTCGCTGATCCAGTGCGACACCGAGAGGTCGAGACCGACAGGGCCCCACGGGGCGTGGACGTGCAGGACGTGCTCGAGGCCGGGGCCGAGCGGGGAGTTCGCCACTGCAAGACCGAGGAGGGCTGCAGCGAGGAGGGCGACGGCGCTGAACCGAGGGGAGCGGAAGAGTGCGGACATGGAGCTCCGTCGATCGGGATCGGGTGATGGTCCGTCGACCAGACTTCCCGACACGCCACGTCCAGCATACCGGCCGCGTCCAGCCGCCGTCCAGGCATCCCGGCGTGACACGATGACGACATGACCGCCGTCTCGGACCTCGTCGAAGTCGTCGACCGCCTGCTCGCCCCGTCCGGTGGATGCGTGTGGAACCGGGCGCAGACCCACGCCACGCTCGCGCGGTACGCCGTCGAGGAGTCGTACGAACTCGTGGACGCGATCGACGACGAGGACCCGCAGGAACTGCGTGAGGAACTCGGCGACGTGCTCTACCAGGTCGTGCTGCACGCGGGGCTCGCGGAGTCGTTCGACCTCGAGGACGTGGCCGCCGGTGCCCGCGACAAGATGGTCCGGCGCCACCCGCACGTGTTCGGGGCCGAGCACGCCGACACCGTCGAGGAGGTCGTCCGGGTCTGGAGAGCGGCGAAGGCGGCGGAGAAGTCGTCGCGGCGGAGCCTGTTCGACGGGGTCCCGCGGGCGATGCCGCCCCTGGAACGTGCGGTGAAACTGCTGGAACGCCTGGAGGAACGTGGCGATGCCGCCACGGTCGTCGCCACGGTCGTGGCGGACGTCCAGGACGACGTGGTCGCGTCGGGCGGCCCGGTCACGCGTGACGGCGATTCCAGGGCCGTCGACCGATCGTGGGGCGCGGCGCTGCTCGCGTCCGTCGCGGACGCGCGGGACGCCGGGATCGATCCGATCGCGAGCCTGCGTGCTGCGGTCACCGACCTGGAAGCGGCCGGTCGCGCGAGGGACTGAGCGGGGGAGGAGTGCCGCCCGCGCGCATCGCAGCGGCGCGACGATCGGGTCCGCGGACGGCGGGAGAGTGCGGGCGTCCTCCCAACCCGAAAAAAGGAGGACGCCCGCGAGCGGGCAGACGACACCACCAGGGATAGAGGTGTCGGCAGGGAAGCCCGCTCGAACCGCGGGGCACACTGCAGCACGTTGCCCACGCGATCGGTTCGACGAATGGATCAGGCATCCGTCGGACCGAGGTTCTGGATTCAGAATATCACCCGGTCGGGAGGTGCGCAAGCCCGAGTTGCCCATCTGCCAGAATTGCCGCATGGCTTCGACCGTGACGGCACCCCGTGGCATGCGTGACTTCCTCCCGGCGGACAAGGCCCGGCGCGAGCACGTGCTCGGAGTCATCCGCGGCGTGTACGCCCGGCACGGGTTCGACGAGATCGAGACCCCCGTCGTCGAGGACGCCGCGCGCCTGCACTCGGGCCTCGGGGGCGACAACGAGAAGCTCGCGTTCGCGGTGATGAAGCGCGGGCTCTCGACCGAGGACCTGCAGCGTGCCGAGGCTCCGCTCGACCTCGCCGACCTCGGACTCCGGTTCGACCTCACCGTGCCGCTGGCCCGGTTCTACGCCTCGCACCGCGCCGAGCTGCCGTCGGTGTTCCGGTCCGTGCAGATCGCTCCGGTCTGGCGTGCCGAGCGCCCGCAGAAGGGGCGTTACCGCCAGTTCGTGCAGTGCGACATCGACATCCTCGGCGAGCCCGGACAGCTCGCCGAGATCGAACTGATCCGCGCGACGACGGCGGCGCTCGACGCCCTGGGGATCGCTGGCACCACGATCCGGATCAACGACCGCCGCGTCCTGCTGGCGCTCCTCGCCTCGTGGGGGATCACCGAGCCGGCCGCCGCGGACCGGGCGCTCATCACGATCGACAAGCTCGACAAGATCGGCCCGGACGGCGTCGCGGCGGAGCTCCGCGAGACCATCGGCGCCGAGCTGCCGGGGCTCGAGGACACGATCCGCGCGCTCGAGTCCGCCGACTGGGACGCGGTGACCGGCGCCGAGTGGCTCGACGCCGACGCGTTCGACGACCTGCTGCGCCTCCGCTCGGCGCTGCCCGGGGTCGACCTGCGCTTCGACCCGACGCTGGTCCGGGGCATGGGGTACTACACCGGGACGATCTTCGAGGTGGCGCACCCGGACTTCGGCTACAGCCTCGGCGGCGGCGGTCGGTACGACGGCATGATCGGCCGGTTCCTCGGTCAGGACGTGCCAGCCGTCGGGTTCTCGCTCGGCTTCGAGCGCCTGGTGGACCTCGTCACGCTGCCCGAGTCCGCGGAGTCCGACGCCGTCGTGCTCGTGTACGACAAGGACGTCGACCCCGTCCGGCTCGCCGCGCTCAAGGCCGAGGCGCTCGAGTCGCACCGTCGTGTCCGGCTCGAACGGCGGACCAAGAACACGAAGAACCTGCTCTCCGGGCTCGTCGAGCAGGGCTTCGACGCGTTCGCCTCCGTCCGTGCCGACACCGAGTCGCTCGAGGGTGTGGAGTTCCGCCCGCTGGCGTGAGTTGTGCACAGGGGGCGTCATGCGCGCCTCGCGTTCACCCGGCGTCGGTAGGATCGATCCCGCAATCACCACAACCGAACGTGTAGGGAGTACCCCGTGGCCGTGATCGATGCCGTAGGAGCACGCGAAGTCCTCGATTCCCGAGGCAACCCGACGGTCGAGGTCGAGGTCCTCCTCGACGACGGCGTCGTGTCCCGCGCGCTCGTCCCCTCCGGTGCCTCCACCGGTGCGTTCGAGGCGTACGAACTCCGTGACGGAGACAAGGCCCGCTACGGCGGCAAGGGCGTCCTGAAGGCCGTCGACGCCGTCCTCGACGAGATCGGCCCGGCGCTCGAGGGCTTCGACGCCACCGACCAGCGCCTCGTCGACGCCGCGCTCATCGAGCTCGACGGCACCGAGAACAAGTCCCGTCTCGGCGCGAACTCGATCCTCGGCGCCTCGCTCGCCGTGGCCCGTGCCGCCGCCGACTCGGCCGACCTGCCGCTGTTCCGCTACCTCGGTGGCCCGAACGCGCACACGCTGCCCGTGCCGCTGATGAACGTCGTCAACGGTGGTGCGCACGCTGACACCAACGTCGACATCCAGGAGTTCTTCCTGGTGCCCTACGGCGCCGAGTCCTTCTCCGAGGCACTCCGCTGGGGTGTCGAGACCTACCACGCCCTCAAGGGCGAGCTGAAGAAGCAGGGCCTGGCGACCGGCCTCGGCGACGAGGGCGGCTTCGCGCCGGAGCTCGCGTCGAACCGTGCCGCGCTCGACTTCCTCCTCGCCGCGATCGAGAAGGCCGGCTTCACCCCGGGCAAGGACATCGCCCTGGGCCTCGACGTCGCCTCGACCGAGTTCTTCAACGACGGCAAGTACTCGTTCGAGGGCAAGCAGCTCTCGAGCGAAGAGTTCACGGCGTACTTCGCCGAGCTCGTCCGCGACTACCCGCTCGCCACGATCGAGGACCCGCTGGCCGAGGACGACTGGGCCGGCTGGACCCACCTGACCGCCGAGCTCGGCGACAAGGTGCAGATCGTCGGCGACGACCTGTTCGTCACGAACCCGAAGCGTCTGCAGCGGGGCATCGACGAGAAGGCCGCGAACTCGATCCTCGTCAAGGTGAACCAGATCGGCACCCTGACCGAGACCCTCGACGCCGTGTCCCTGGCGCACCGCCACGGCCTCACGTCGATCCTGTCGCACCGCTCCGGCGAGACCGAGGACACCACCATCGCCGACATCGCGGTGGCGGTCGACGGCGGCCAGATCAAGACCGGCGCCCCGGCGCGCTCGGACCGCGTCGCGAAGTACAACCAGCTGCTCCGCATCGAGGAAGAGCTCGGCGACGCCGCGGTCTACGCGGGCCGCTCGGCCTTCCCGCGCTCGGCTTCCCTGTAACCAGCGCACCCCACGAGACGCCGTCCTCCTCCAGGAGGGCGGCGTCTCGTCGTGCACGCGGGGCTGCGCGCGAGGTCGCACGACAGGCCGCCCGCAGGACGTCGAGGTCGCACGACATGCCGCTCGCGCCGGGCGCAGGCGACAGATCGTGCGACCTCGGCGAAGCGCGCGCGGCGTGTGACGCGACCACGGGGCGGACGTGAGCGACGTGGCGGGGGCGAGCCGCGCCTCCAGGCCGCCTGAGAGGGCAACGAACGGCCGCGTGCCGACCGCCCGACGCACCGCAGTCGGGTTATCGTCGGACCGTGCCCAGCCAGAAGCCCCGCGTCCGCCGCGTCCCCGTGGCCATGCCGGAGGGCGGCACGCCCGACCAGCCGTGGTACCGCTCGATCCGGTTCTCCGGCTTCAGCCTGCTCATGCTCGTGATCATCGTGCTGTTCGTCGTGGTCCTCGCCCCGTCGCTCCGGACGCTCATCCAGCAGCAGGAGCAGATCGCCCAGCAGCAGCGTGAGGTCGCGAGCCAGAAGGCCGACGTCGCGCAGAAGAAGAAGGACGTCGCCCGCTGGGACGACCCGGCGTACATCGAGGCGCAGGCGCGCGACCGGCTGCTCTACGTGTACCCGGGCGAGGAGAGTTACCTCGTCATGGGTGCGGAGAACCCGAGGGCCGACGGGCAGCCGACCACAGACTCCGGGACGCCCGTGAGCTCGACGGTGCAGACGCCGAAGGTCGACTGGGTGCAGGCGATGCTGTCGTCGGTGCTGACGTCGGGCCTCACGGACGAGACCACCCAGGACCTCGTCGCGCCGGACGTCTCCGGCACCGGTGACACCAAGTAGGACCTGACGCGGGACTCCGGTAGGCTCACGTTCCCGTGACGACCCCTCCCTTCGACCCGCCCTCCGACCGCGACGTCCAGGTCGTGTCGGCGCAGCTCGGCCGACCGGCGCGCGACGTCATCGGGATCGCGGCACGCTGCGTCTGTGGCAACCCCACGGTCGTCTCCACGAAGCCCCGTCTGTCGAACGGCACCCCGTTCCCGACGTTCTACTACCTGTGCCACCCCGCGGCCACCGCCGCGGTCAGCACCCTCGAGGCGAACCAGGTGATGCCGGAGCTGGCAGCACTGCTCGAGGACGACACCACCGCGGCTGCGTACCTCGCGGCCCACGAGTCCTACCTGGCCGATCGCGAGTCGATCGAGCACGTCGACGAGATCGACGGCATCAGCGCCGGTGGCATGCCCACCCGCGTGAAGTGCCTGCACGCCCTCGTCGGTCACGCCCTCGCCGCCGGACCCGGCGTCAACCCCATCGGCGACCTCGCGCTCGAGCGCGCGGACTGGTCGCCCTCCCGGTGTGAGTGCCGGGCGTATGATGGCGGTGCAGACGCTGGAGTCGGGGCGGGTGGCGGCGAAGTCTGACTCGACTCCGAAACCCCCATCCAAGGAGATCATCCCCCGTGCCCAAGATCCTCGTCGTCGGCGGCGGTTACGCCGGTTTCTACACCGCCTGGAAGCTCGAGAAGCACCTTCGCCAGGGCGAAGCCGAGGTCGTGATGGTGGACCCGCTGCCGTACATGACGTACCAGCCGTTCCTCCCCGAGGTCGCGGCCGGTTCCATCGAGCCGCGCCACGCGATCGTGTCGCACCGTCGCCACCTCAAGAAGACGCGCGTCGTCACCGCGAAGGTCACGAAGGTCGACCACGCCACCAAGACGGCGACCATCACCCCGGCCGAGGGCGAGGCGTGGGAGGAGTCCTACGACCAGATCGTCATGACCGCGGGTGCGGTCTCGCGCACCTTCCCGATCCCGGGCGTCGCGGACGAGGCCATCGGCCTCAAGACCATCGAAGAGGCCGCGGCGATCCGCGACAAGATCCTCACGAACTTCCACAAGGCCGCGAACCTGCCGGCCGGTCCCGAGCGCGACCGCCTGCTGACCGTCGTGGTCGTCGGCGGTGGGTTCGCCGGCATCGAGGTGTTCGCCGAGCTCCGCTCCTTCGTCACCGACCTGCTGAAGAGCTACCCGCAGCTGTCCTTCGACGACACGCACTTCCACCTGGTGGAGGCCATGGGCCGCATCATGCCCGAGGTGTCGCTCGAGACGTCGCACTGGGTGCTCAAGAACCTCGCGCAGCGCGGTGCCACGGTGCACCTCGAGACCCAGCTGGCCTCCGCGGTCGGTGGCGTCTGCGAGCTCAAGACCACCGACGGCGCGATCGAGAAGATCGAGTCCGACCTCATCATCTGGACCGCCGGCGTCATGGCGAACCCGATGGTCAAGGGCACCGACTTCCCGCTCGAGCAGCGTGGACGCATCCGCGTGCAGCCCGACCTCCGCGTCGTCGACGACAACGGCGTGATCGCCGATGCGTGGGCCTGCGGTGACGTCGCGGCCGTCCCGGACCTCACGGGTGGTGGCGTCGGCGGCTTCTGCGTGCCGAACGCCCAGCACGCGGTCCGTCAGGCGAAGCAGCTCGCGAAGAACCTCGTCGGCACCCTCCGCGGCGAGGCGACGAACGACTACAAGCACGAGAACCTCGGCGCCGTCGCGGGCCTCGGTCTCGGCATCGGCGTCTTCCAGTCGGGCAAGTTCGCGATGAAGGGCTTCCTCGCGTGGGGCGCCCACCGCGGCTACCACGGCATGGCGATGCCGTCGTGGGAGCGCAAGTGGCGCGTCATCGGCGACTGGGTCGGTGGCTTCTTCCTCGGCCGCGACATCGCGTCGCTCGACGACCGCGAGACCCCGCGCGCCGCGTTCGAGGCGTTCGCGTCCCGTCCGAAGCCCGCTGCCGAGGCGCCTGCCGCTCCGGCAGCCGCGCAGGCTCCCGCCGAGGGTCAGCCCGCCGGGACCGCTGGCCCGGCGTACGGCGAGCCGGCGAAGGACGTCTCCAACGACGCCGAGCCCGTGAAGGCCGAGGCCTCGGCCGACGCCAAGTAGCGACACGCTCCACACGAGGCGGTCACTCCCGACGGGGTGGCCGCCTCGCTGCGTCCCGGCTGTCGGTAGGCTGTTGCGGCCCGCCCCCGTGGCCCAATCGGTAGAGGCATGCGACTTAAAATCGCCGAGTTGTGGGTTCGAGTCCCACCGGGGGTACCGAGTGCGCAGGGTGCCGGGCGTGCGTGGGGCGCCGGGCGTGCCGAGACTCGGCCTGAGCGACAGTTCTCGCGCTCCGACGTGCGAGAACCGTCGCCTGGCGCGAGACTCGGCCTCGCGCCGCGCGCGCACTACGATCGACTCTCGTGGTCGGAATCGGAAGCGCACTCGCGAACCTGCGGAACGCCATCAACCGACCCGAGGCGCACGTCGAGGTCGTCGACGGCGAGACGGTCCCGGTCGGGATGCTGCTCGGCACGCTCGGCGCCCTGCTCCTCGACGCCGGCAGCTCCGTCACCGACGTCCGGTCGGCGCTCGAGAAGGCGCGTGACGCCGCCGGGGTCGGACCGACGCTCGCGGTCGGGGTCCTGCCCGCCCTGGTGATGGTGAGCGAGGTCGCCACCGGCGCCGCCACGATCGTGAACGCCGAGGGCGTGGAACTGTCCTCGCGGCAGGCCGCCCGGGCGAACCGGCTCGTCCTCGGCCTCGAGAGCGGGTCCATCGCCCTCGCGGAGATCCCCGCACGCGTCCGGGCCATCCGCGCCGGCACCGTGCCGCCACCCGCGCTGCCGTGGATCCTCGGCAACGCCCTGACCTCCGCCGGCCTCGCGGTCGTGTTCCGCTGCCCGTGGTGGGCGATCCTCGTCGCCCTCGGTGTCGGTGCGCTCGTCGGGGTGATCGGCCTGGTCCTCCGGCGCTTCCGCGAGGCCGTCGCGATCATCCCCTTCCTCGCGGCGTTCGCGTCGACGACGATCGTCGGGCTCGTCGCTGCCGGCACCGGGTTCGACCACGTCCCGCTCTTCGCGGTGTGCGCCCCCGTCGCGGTGTTCGTGCCGGGGGCGCTCATCACCAACGCCCTGCTCGAACTCACCGCCGCGGACATCGTCACCGGGTCGTCGAGGCTCGTCCAGGGGCTCATCATGCTGGGCTTCATGGCGGCGGGGATCGCCGCTGGCAGCGCCCTGACCGGGCTGCACGTCGACCCGTCCTCGGCGGCGCTCGTCGGCGAAGTCGCCGGCGTCGGCACGGACCGCGGCGGGTGGGAGGCGGTGCCGTCCTACTGGGTGTCGTGGGTCGCCGTCGCGGGTCTCGCCGTCGGTCTCGGCCTGGTGTTCCGGTCGGGCTGGCGGCTGACGCTCGTGTCCGTCGCGGTCATGGTCACCGCCTACGCGCTCGTGAGTGGAACCACTCCGCTGTGGGGGAGCGTCGTCGCGACCGGGGCGACCGCCGCACTCCTCTTCGTGGCGACGCGCCTGCTGGAACGGCTCGTGCCGGCGATCCCGGCGACGGTGTCGTTCTTCCCGGCGTTCCTGCTGCTCGTGCCCGGGACAGTGGGACTCGTCGCCGTCGCGACCTTCGACCCGGTGGCGTTGGCGACCCCGCTCGCCACGTTCGTCAGCCTGTGCATCGGCACGAAGATCGGCGGGCTGCTGCCCGGCCTGTTCGCGCGGAACGCGCCGCACCGCGGGGTGGACGCGACCGGGTGACGGACTGGAGGCACGGGGCGGCGCCGCCACGTGCCTCCAGTCCGCTACGGCTCGAGCAGCAGGCCCGCGGCCTGGTCGTCCGCGGCCGTCGCCTTGGCGACGTAGTGCACCTTCTTGCCCGTCGCGTTGTAGGGCAGCTCGGTGACGAACCGGTACCTGCGCGGCCGCTTGTAGCGGGCGAGCCCGGGGTGCGTGCCGGTCCACTCCTCGAGGGCGGCTGCAGCGGCCGCGTCGTCCTCGGGCAGCCGGCCGGGCGCGCGCACGACGTACGCGGTCACGACCTCGCCCCAGCGCTCGTCGGGGACGCCGACCACGATCGAGTCCGCGACGCCCGGGTGCTCCTGCAGGGCGGCCTCCACCTGTACCGGGTGGACGTTCTCGCCGCCGGAGATGATCATGTCGTCCTTGCGGCCCACGATGGTGACGCGCTCGTGCTCGTCCCACGTCGCGAGGTCGCCCGGGTAGAACCAGCCGTTCGCGAACTTCTCGGCCTCGAGGCCCGGGTTGCGGTAGGAGTAGCCCGACTTCACCGTGCGGACCGCGAACTCGCCGATCTCCGTGCCGTCCTTCGGCACCGTGTCGCTCGGATCGGCCAGACGGTCCTCGTACACGCGGACCACGGCGACGTCGTCGTCGGTGCTCGCCCGGCCCGTGGAGCCGGCACCGTCGGGGAAGTCCTCGGGGCGGAGGAACGTGTTCCAGAAGGTCTCCGTCGTGCCGTAGCCGTTGAAGATCCTCGGCGACAGGAGCTCCTGGTAGCGCAGGGCGGCTGCACGGTCGAGCGGGGCGCCCATCGTCACGATGCCGTGCAGGGACGAGAGGTCGCGCGGCTTCGACTCCTGGGCGTTCGCGAGCTGCACGAGGTTCGGCGGGGCACCGATGAGGAAGGTGAGGCGCTCGGTCTCGACGAGGTCCAGCACCCGGTCGGCGTCGAAGTGCCGGAGCGTCGTGAGTTCCGCGCCCACGTAGAACACCGGGTTCGGGCCGCCTGAGTAGAGCCCGCCGCGGTGGAACAACGGGGACATGTTGAGGGTCTTGTCGAACGGGCTGAGCGGGAAGTGCATGATGACGTCGTGGGCGCTGAGCACCTCGACGAGGCTCGGGAGCGGCACCGGCTTCGGACGCCCGGTGGTGCCGCTCGTGTAGAGCCGGGTCGTCTCGTCGTAGGTGCTGCGCGGTTCGGTGGCGGCGAGCTCGTCGGCGGTGACGGGGTCGGCACCGAGGACCTCGGCGAAGGGGACGGCGCCGTCGTCCGACACGTCGCCGACCACGACCACGTGCTCGGGGGCGTGCGGGGCACTGGCGAGTGCGGCCCGGATGTCGTCCGCGCGGGCGGCGTCGTACACGAGGACGACGGGTGCGGAGTCCTCGATGATGAACCCGACCTCGTCCGGAGCCAGGCGGAAGTTGGTGGGGGAGAACACCGCGCCGATGCGGTGGCACGCCAGGTACAGGATCGCGAACTCGGGGGAGTTGAACAGCTCCGCCATGACGACGGAGCCGCGGCCGACCCCGTGCCGAAGGAGCCAGCCGCCCACCCGGTCGACGTCCGCGCCGAGCTCGGCGTAGGTCCACGTCCGGCCGCTGTCCGGTTCCCGCAGTGCGGGACGGCCGGCGAAGCGGTGGGTGTTCCGGGCGAAGCCGTTCGCGTACGTGTAGCTGGTCTCGAAGACGTCGCGGAACCGCGTCGGGTCGTAGTCGGATCGGGTCTCGGTCATCGTCGCTCCCTGAAGCGGTCGTGCTGGTGCACCGCGCACCGTTCGTCAGCGTATCCGCCGGACCGGCTCGGGGAAGCGCCTCGCTCGGACGAGTCGTGCCGGCGTGTCAGGCGCGGCTGTCCGCTCGTGCACCGCGCGTCCACAGGGTGCTCGCGACGGCCGCCGCGGTGCAGGACGCGGCGATGACCGCGAGCGCGACGGGGGAGACGTGCGTACCGGCGGTCCCGGAGTAGACCGCCGCGGCCAGGGCGACGGCGACCGCGGCGATCGCGACGTAGCGACCACGGGACTGCGTGAGCAGCGCGTGGCCGGCCGATCCGGTCAGCGGCAGCAGCGTGGCCACCACCGCTCCGAGGCCGCCGACGCACAGGGTGATGGCGAACTCGGACACGAACGAGATCCAGAAGCCGGACCCCGGCGTCAGCGAGTGCAGGACCCACCCAGCGGCCGCGACGACGAGCAGGGCGACCGACCGCCAGGTCGCGCTCCGAGCGCCCGCGACGATCGACGACCCGAGGCGGAGGGCCGCGGTGTCGAGGTCAGGTCGGCCGATCGGGACCAGGACGACTCCGACGATCACCGCCGGCGACAGCTCGAACGACCGGGTCACGGCGCAGGCGACGAGTGCCGCGAGGACCAGCCACGGCGACACCCGGAAGCCGATCGTGCGGCGGTCGGACCCGGCTGCCCACCGCGCGGCGAGCACGACCGTTGTCGTGAGGACCGCGGCACCGAGCAGGACGGCGATCGCCAGGCGGACGTAGCGGGCTTCGAGGGAGACCCCCACGCCGAGGACGGTGCACAGCGCGACGACCACCACGGCGATGCTGATCGAGACCCACGTCGGCAGGACGTCGTCCCCGCGTCGCCGCTCGTCCCGGGAGCGGTTCCGCCCCAGCACACCGGCGAAGGGGTTGTGGACCCGACCCCGGACGGCGCCGGCGACGAGGGCGAGCGGGCCGGCGATGAGCACGAGGAACCCGGCCGCGACCGCGGTGGCCACGAGGACGGTCCGCCACGAGAACGCGGCCTGGATCGTCGGGACCGTGGTGTCGTACGCGGTGGACGCGGTCCAGTCGCCGGCCGGTCCGGACCAGTCGAGGCCTCCGTGCGCGGAACCCGCACCGGTGCCGCCGACGCCGCCGGCGCCATCGGTGGGGCCGTTCGACGTGCCACCGGTGCCCGAGCCGGAGCCGGTGTCGCTGGAAGCGCCGGTCGAGGTCGGATCGCCGTCGGGCGAGCCCGGTCCGGTGCCGTTCCCGGACGCCGTGCCGGTGGCGCTCGTCGGCCCGGAGGCGCTCCCGGTCCCGGGTGCCCCCGGCGTACCGGGACCGCTCGACGAGCCGGTCGGCTCGCCGGACGACTGGGAGACCCGCACCCGCACGGCAGCCGACGACGTCGAGAAGTTGCCGGCGGCGTCCTGCTGCGTCGCGGTGATGCTCCGTGTGCCGCCGAGCAGCGTCGACCCCGCGGTCGAGCAGGACCACCGGCCCGAGGCCGGGACGTCCGTGCGGCACACCGGCGCACGGTCGACGTACACGGTCAGGACCGCGCCGGGCTCACCGGCGCCGGACACCGTGGTGGCCTGGGACCCGATCCGTCCCCCGGTCGCGGGAGCGGTGATGCGCGGGGCGGCCGGGGCGGTGCGGTCGAGCGTGATCGTCACGGGTGCGGAGGCCGCACTGCGCAGGTCGGACCGGTACCCGGCGGCGGTGCTCGCGGTCTGCGTCGCGGTGACGACGGGCCGGGCGTCCCCACCGGCGCCGGGCGTGGCGCCGCCGAGCGAGATCGTCCACCGACCGTCGCGGCCCACGGTCGCGGTGCGGTCGGTCGTCGAGCCGGACACCGAGAGGATCACCGTGGCGCCGGCGTACCCGGTGCCGGACACCGGTCCGTTGGTGGGGCGGGAGGTCGTGACGGCCGGCGGGACGATGACGTCCGACGCCGGGGCCGACGCGGACCCGACCTCGGCGGTCGTGCGGTCCTGGACGGTGAAGACCTGCTGCGGCCCGGACCGGACGGCCGCGACGCACGACCACGAGCCGTCGTCGCGCACGGTCGCCGGACACCCGGCAGAACCGGTCGCGACGGGCCCGGTGACCCGGAGGGCATGACCGGGCGTCCCGGTGCCGTGGAACCGGGCGGTGCTGCTCGTGATGTCACCCGGGTCCGCGATCGTCGGTCGGACGGGCCGTCCGGTCGGCGGCGAGGTGGGTGTACCCGGCGCGGGCGTGAGCTGGTTCTGCGGCACCGGGGTCGACGTCGGCGCGGTTGTCTCCGCGACAGCGACGGACGGCGCTGCGGTCTCAGCGACCGCGACGGACGGCGCCGAGGTCTCAGCGACCGCGACGGACGGCGCCGGGGCCGCGATCACGACCGCCGGGATCGCGATCGCCGCGAGCAGGCCGGCGACCAGGGCGGCCGCGGACATCGCGAGCACGGTGAACCGGGATCGCCGAACACGGCCGTCGCCCCCGACTGCCTGTCCGTCCACGTTCTCCCGCAGCGTGTTCATCCGCCTCCATCCCACGTGATCGAACGGCTGCGGTCAATACGCCGAACGGATGATGTCCGCCGACCGAGCGACACGCCGCTGAGCCCGAACGCCTGGTGTGTGCGACTCGGGAATCGGCCGTGAACCGACGTCCCGGGCGGGAGCACCCGTGCCCGCTCGGTACAATCAATCCCGGCCGTTCTGCGGTCCCCGAACCACCGCGGATCCCGACGCGCAAAGGAGTACGACCTCATGGACACCGGACTCATCACGACGCTGATCGTCGTCGGAGTGGTGGTGGTCCTCCTCGTGATCATCGGGATCTACCTCTGGGTCACGTACAACTCGCTCGTCACGCTGAAGGTGCGCGTCGACGAGGCGTGGAGCGACATCTCCGTCCAGCTGAAGCGTCGCGCGGACCTCATCCCGACCATCGTCGAGACGGTGAAGGGCTACGCCACGCACGAGAAGTCCGTCTTCGACGACGTCACGAAGGCACGCTCCGAGACGCTCAGCGCCGGCGACGCGTCGACGGCCTCCGCTGCCGAGGGGCACATGCAGAAGGCCCTGAAGAGCGTCTTCGCCGTGGCCGAGGGCTACCCGCAACTGCAGTCGAGCCAGAACTTCCTGCAGCTGCAGTCCGAGCTCGTCGACACCGAGGACAAGATCCAGTCGGCCCGGCGCTTCTACAACGGTGGCGTCCGCGAGCTCAACACGAAGATCCGGGTGTTCCCGAACTCCTCGTTCGCGAAGAGCCGTGGCTTCACCGAGGCATCGTTCTTCGAGACCGCCGAGCCCGCGGCCATCGCCGAACCGCCGCGCGTCCAGTTCTGATCCCTCCGGCGTCGTCCTGACGTGTACAGCGCCATCGCGCGGAACAAGCGCAACACCGTCCTGATCGTCCTCGTCTTCCTGCTCGTCATCGGAGCCCTCGGCTTCCTCGGCGGGTACCTCGCCGGCAACGTCTCCATCGGCGTGATCGTGCTCGTCGTCGCGCTCGGGTACGCGGTGCTGCAGTACTTCCTCGCCGGCAGGCAGGCCACGGCGATCGCGGGTGGCATCGAGATCGACCGGAACACCGAGCCGCGGCTCTGGCGGACGGTGGAGAACCTCGCGATCGCGACGGGCATGCCGATGCCGCGGGTCTTCGTCATCGAGGACCCGTCGCCGAACGCCTTCGCCACCGGCCGCGACCCGGACCACGCCATCGTCGCGGCCACCACCGGTCTGCTCGCGATCATGGACGACCAGGAGCTGCAGGGCGTCATGGCGCACGAGCTCGGGCACGTCCGGAACTACGACATCCGGGTCTCGACGATGGTGTTCGGGCTCGTCGTCGCGGTCGGTCTCATCGCCGACGTGCTCCTGCGCATCTCGATCTTCAGCGGCCTCGCCGGCGGGCGGAACCGCAACAACGACAACGGCGGCGGGAACAACCCGATCCTGCTCATCGCGGGCATCGTTGCCGTCATCGTCGCGCCGATCGCGGCCGCGGGCGTCCAGGCAGCGGTGTCGCGCCAGCGCGAGTACCTCGCCGACGCGACCGGCGCGATGACGACCCGGCACCCCGAAGGACTGGCCCGCGCGCTCGAGAAGCTCGGCGCGTACGGGCGACCGATGCAGACCCAGAACTCGTCGATGGCGCACCTCTGGATCGCGGACCCGATGCGTCCGGGCGTGATGGACCGCCTGTTCTCCACGCACCCGCCGCTGCAGGACCGCATCGCTCGGCTGCGCGGCAGCCTCGACCGCTTCTGAGACGGCCTGGAGGCGCGGTGCGGGCCCGCCCCGCGCCTCCAGGATTCAGACGGCCGGTTCCAGGGCCGCGGTCGCCTCGGCGTCGTCCGCCGCGACGTGCGGGACGAGCGCGACGCCGAGCGCTCCCGCGACCGCTGCGGCGGCCGTGCCGCGGTCGGTGACCTCGACCCCGTCGAGCCCCTGCCACGCCGCGGTCCGACGCAGGGTGTCGGCAAGTCGGTCGGGATCGAGTCGTTCGCCCGGTTCCTGCCACGCCGTCCGGACGCGGAGCACCCCGCGCTGCCGATCGCTCTTCAGGTCGATGCGTCCGACCAGCCGGTCGTCCTGCAGCACCGGCAGCACGTAGTACCCGAACACCCGCTTCGGCGCGGGCGTGTAGATCTCGATCCGGTAGTGGAAGCCGTACATCCGCTCGGCCCGTCGCCGGAACCAGACGACGGGGTCGAACGGGCTGAGGACGGCGTCCGCGGTCAGGCGACGGGGGACCCGGGCGTCGGCGTGCATCCAGGCGCGCTCGCCCCATCCCTCGACCGTGACCGGGACGAGCTCCCCGGCGGCGACGAGTTCGGCGATCGCGGCAGCGGTGTCGTCGGAGCGCAGTCGGAAGTAGTCGGCGATGTCGGCGCGGGTGCCGATGCCGAGCGCACGGGCGGACCGGCGGACGAGCTCCCGGATCGCGACGGGCCGTGCGGGTGCCGTCTCGAGGGTCCCCGCGGGCAGGACCTGCTCGGGCAGCGCGTACACGCGTTCGAACCCGGACCGCCCGGCGCTCACGACGTCGCCCCAGCGGAACATCTGCTCGAGTCCGAGCTTGACGTCGCTCCAGCCCCACCACGGCCCGCGGCGGACGTTCGACTCGTGCTCGACCGCGCTCGCCGGCATCGGTCCCTCGGCCCGGAGCAACGCCTGGAGTTCGCGGCGGACGCCCTCGGTCCGGGTGACGCTCTCGACCCGGGTGGGCCAGGAGTCCCGGTCGCGCAGCGCGTCCATCCGCCACCGGAAGAGCGGGAGGTCGGCGCGGTCGACGAACGCTGCCTCGTGCGCCCAGTACTCGGCGTAGGGACCGCGTTTCGCCATCGTCAGCCGGTCGAGCGTCGCCTTGTCGTACGCGCCGAGCCGGGCGAACAGTGGGAGGTAGTGACTGCGCTCGAACACGTTCACGGAGTCGATCTGGAGCAGCCCGAGCCGCGCGAACCCGGCGTTCAGCGCCCGGGTCGAGACGGAGTCGGCCGGCGGCTGCCCGAACCCCTGGGCGGCAAGTGCGACACGGCGGGTCTCGGCAGCGGAGAGCGTGGTCCTGACCATGCGCACGACGCTACCGATCGCCGCCGACACCGCACGTACCCCGGCGTATGCCGCATCTGGTACCTGTCGGTCAGCACATCGGTACACTCCAGGAATGGCATGGGGCAGAAAGCAGCAACCGACGCATCCCGACCCCGTGGTCGAGGACTCGGTCCCGACGGGCATGCGCATCGCGGGTGCCTGGTCGTGGCGGATCCTCGTGGTCATCGGCGTGATCGCGGTCTTCATCTGGCTGATGACGATCTTCAGTCAGATCCTCATCCCGTTCCTCGTCGGCATCGTCGTGTCCGCGCTGCTCGTGCCGATCTCGAACTGGATGCAGCGACACCACGTGCCGAAGTGGCTGGCGGTCGTGATCAGCCTGCTCGGCGGGCTGGCAGCGATCGGTGCTCTCGTGTGGCTCGTCGTCGACCAGATCATCGCGTCGTACCCGTCACTACGTGACCGAACCGTCGACCAGTACGCGAACATCAAGGACCTGGTCCTGAACTCCGGCCTCGGCATCACGCAGAGCGACGTCAACGGTTGGCTGGACGACGGCACGAAGTGGCTGCAGGACAACTCGGCGTCGATCCTGTCCGGCGTCGCGAGCGCGGGTTCCGGCGCCACGCACGTGTTCGAGGCGCTCTTCATCATCCTGTTCACCACGATCTTCCTGCTCATCGACGGCAAGAACGTCTGGCGCTGGGCCGTCCGGCTCTTCCCGAAGAAGGCCCGTGCGACCGTCGACGGCGCCGGTGTCGCCGGGTGGATCACCCTGACGAGCTTCATCCGCGTGCAGATCTTCGTCGCGTTCGTCGACGCGGTCGGCATCGGCCTCGGCGCGTTCATCGTCGGACTGTTCTTCGGCGGGATGCCGCTCGTCATCCCGATCGCCGCGTTCGTCTTCCTCGGCGCGTTCATCCCGGTGGTCGGTGCGATCGTCACCGGCTTCCTCGCCGTCTTCGTCGCGTTGATCTTCAACGGGCCGGTCGCCGCGGTGCTCGTGCTCGCCGTCGTCCTGCTCGTGCAGCAGATCGAGGGGCACATCCTCCAGCCGCTCGTGATGGGGAACGCCGTCAAGGTGCACCCGCTCGCCGTCGTCCTCGGCGTCACGGCGGCGTCCGGGCTCGCGGGCATCGCCGGGGCGTTCTTCGCCGTCCCGCTGATCGCCACCGTGAACACCATGGTCATGACGATCGCGAGCGGTCGGTGGCGCGGACTCGACTCCGAGCACGTGCTCGAAGCGACTCCGAAGCGTGGCCAGCACGGGCAACTCCAGCTCCGCCGGGGCCGTCGCCACAAGGTCGGCGACCCGGTCCCCGCGCCGGGCAGCAAGCCGGAACCCACCGCGGCTGAGGGCACTGCCAGCACCAACTGACGTCACGGGTTCGTCACGAGCGTCCGGACCGAGGATGATGGGACGGTGACCGACACGACTACGCCGCTGATCCCCACGCTCGACGACATCGAGAAGGCGCGCGAGACGATCGCCGGGGTCGCACGGGTCACGCCGATGGAGACGTCGCAGTTCCTCGCGGAGCTGCTCGGGTCCCCGGTGCACCTCAAGTGCGAGAACCTGCAGCGGACCGGTGCCTACAAGGTCCGCGGGGCGTACAACCGCCTGTCGACCCTCACGCCGGAGCAGCGCGCTGCGGGCGTCGTCGCCGCGAGCGCGGGCAACCACGCGCAGGGCGTCGCCCTCGCCGCCCGTGAGCTCGGCATCCCCGCCACGATCTTCACCCCGGTCGGTGTCGCACTGCCGAAGCTGCAGGCCACACGGCACTACGGCGCCGAGGTCGTCCTCCGTGGACACTCCGTCGAGGAGGCGCTGAGCGCCGCCAAGGACTTCGCGGCCCGGACCGGCGCGGTCTTCATCCCGCCGTTCGACCACCCCGCCGTGATCGCCGGCCAGGGGACCCTCGGCCTCGAGATCCTCGACCAGGTGCCCGACGCCGACACCGTCATCGTGCCGATCGGCGGCGGCGGGGTCATCGCCGGCATCGCCCTCGCCGTGAAGGGCGTCGCCGAGCGCCTCGGACGTCCGATCCGCGTGATCGGCGTCCAGGCCGAGAACGCCGCCGCCTACCCGAGCTCGCTCGAGGCGGGCGAGCCGGTCACGGTCACCACGAAGCCGACGATCGCGGACGGCATCGCCGTGGCGCGCCCCGGCGACCTGAACTTCCCGATCATCCGCGACCTCGTCGACGACATCGTCACGGTGTCCGACGACGACGTCGCCCGTGCGCTCCTGGTGCTCCTCGAGCGCGCCAAGCTCGTCGTCGAGCCGGCCGGTGCGGTGGGCGTCGCGGCGATCATGTCGGGCGCGGTGCGGGACACGGGCCGCACCGTCGTGCTGCTCAGTGGGGGCAACATCGACCCGCTCATGATGGAGCGTGTGATCACCCGCGGTCTCGTCGCGGCGTCGCGCTACATCGGCATCCGGATCATGCTGCCGGACCGCCCGGGGCAGCTCGCACGCGTCTCGCAGGTCATCTCCGACGCGGGCGCGAACGTCGTCGAGGTGCTGCACACTCGCCACGGCCAGGGACTCGTGATCAACGAGGTCGCGCTCGACCTCTCGATCGAGGCGCGCGGCCCGGAGCACGCGCAGGAGGTCATCCACCGGCTGCGCGAGGTGGGCTTCCGTCCGGAGCTGCTGGAGCACTGAAACGAGACCCCAGGACGGACTGGAGGCGCGGTGCCAGCTGGCACCGCGCCTCCAGTCCGTCTGCGGTCGCCCGCAGGGCACGCGACCTACGGGACGTAGCGCTCGACGTTCGTCACCTCGACGGCGATCTCCTTGCCGTTCGGCGCGGTGTACGTGGTCTTGGCACCGGGACGGAGGCCGACGATCGCGGCGCCGACCGGGCTGACGGGGCTGTAGACGGTGAGGTCCGAGCCCTCGCCGACGATCTCGCGGTTGCCGACGAGGAAGGTCGACTCGTCACCGGCGATGACCGCCGTGACGACGGTGCCGGGCTCGACGGTGCCGTCGAAGTCCGCCTCGCCCACGGTGGCGTTCTTCAGGAGCTCGGTGAGCTGACGGATGCGGGCCTCGATCTTGCCCTGCTCGTCCTTCGCAGCGTGGTAGCCGCCGTTCTCCTTCAGGTCGCCTTCTTCGCGAGCGGCCTCGATGCGGTCCGCGATCTCCTGACGACCAGCACCGGAGAGCGTCTCGAGCTCGGCCTTGAGTCGGTCGTGCGCCTCCTGGGTCAGCCAGGTGACCTGCGTGTCGTTGCTCATCGTGAATCCCTTCAGCAAAGAACAAGACCGGCCGGTGTGGCCGGTCTTGTCCGCGAATCACAGCAGTCTAGGGAACCCAGCAGTCGTGGATCAACCCGGTGACGCCGCGGGACACGGTCTGCACGGGCGTGCTGACGCTCCGGGTGCGCTGGTCGATCGCGGGGACCCGGATCTCCTTCCAGCCGACGATCGTGTACGACTTGTCGAGCACCTGCACCGCGCACTTCGCTGCCGTCCCGGGGTCCACCGAGATCTGCGAGTGCACGACGGTCTCGTGGTCGGAGACGACCTGGTACCCGATGTCGTCGGTGTCGAGGCCGTGGCTGGTCTGTCCCGGGCCCGCCCAGATCACCCAGACGACGAAGACGAGGGCGACCGCGGCTGCGGCGACGATCCCGATGAACCGTGTCCGGCGGGCGCGTCCGGGGGTGCGGCCGTAGCGGTCGTCCAGCGTCGCGGTGGTGGCGGCGGACGGCTGAGGTGCCGATGGGTGCTGCGGTTCGGACAGTTCGGGGCTCCCGGGGTGATTATCCTGATGACCAGGGTAGTTCACGTGACGCTGTGCGCTGCCCGCGTCCGCCGCACGACCGAGTGAGGATCCCCACGTGCCGTACCGCCTGATGGCCGTCCACGCCCACCCCGACGACGAGTCGAGCAAGGGAGCGGCGACCGCGGCGAAGTACGCGGCCGAGGGGAACGAGGTCCTGGTGGTCTCCTGCACGGGTGGTGAGGCGGGGGACATCCTCAACGACCAGCTCGGCGAGCCCGCCACGAGCCGCGCGCACCGCGACATGGCCGGGTACCGCCGCACCGAGATGGCGGCCGCGCAGGCCGCGCTCGGCATCGACCACGTCTGGCTCGGCTACCACGACTCCGGGCTGCCGGACGCCGAGAAGGGCGAGACGGTGCGTCCGGGCACGTTCTCCACGGTGCCGCTCGAGTACTCGACCGAGGCGCTCGTCCGCGTGATCCGGCGCTTCCGGCCGCACGTGCTCGTCACCTACGACGAGAACGGCGGCTACCCCCACCCCGACCACATCCGGACGCACGAGGTCTCCGTGGCGGCCTGGACCGCCGCCGCCGACCCGGAGGCGTACCCGTCCGCCGGGCCCGCGTGGTCGATCTCCAAGCTCTACTACGAGCGCACCATGAACCCGCGCCGGTTCCGGACGATCTTCGAGGCCCTGCGGGAACGCGACCCGGACAGCCCGGCCGTCGAGCAGCTCCGCGAGTGGGTCGAGCGGTTCGCCGATCGTCCCGACCTCGCGACCACCCACGTCGACGTGCACGAGTACTTCGACGCCCGCGACGCCGCGCTCCGGGCGCACGCGAGTCAGGTGCCGCCGGACAGCGCCTTCTTCTACTGGCCGAACGACCTCCTCGCGACGGTGTGGCCGACCGAGGACTACCAGCTCGTCGAGGCACGCGTGCCCACGTCGATGCCGGAGTCCGACCTGTTTGCGGGGATCCCTGTCGACAAGGACACCACTGCGTGAGCACCATCACGGCGGTACTCGCCGCCACCCCCAGCCCGAGCCCGACCTCGACCGTCCCCGACGTCGACGTGACGCCGGGCGTCGCGGGCTTCATCGCGATCGCGCTCGTCGCGGTCGTGACGATCCTGCTCGTCATCGACATGACCCGGCGCATCCGCCGGACCCGCTACCGGTCCGAGATCCGGGAGCGGCTCGAGGCTGAGGCAGGCGGGGACGACGGTGTCGCGACGGACGAGCCGGAGCGCCGCGCGGCCGAGGACGGCCGGGCCGACGTCGGCGACGACACGGAGCGCGGGTAGACGCGGGCTGTTCCGCGCGCAGGAAGTCGTTCCGCTCGTAGGAGGTTGTTCCGCTCGTGGAAAGCTGTTCCGCGCGTAGGAGGCCGTTCCTTTCAGCCGCCTACGCGCGATTCGGCTTCCCACCGCGGGCGTGATGGGTCGGAACGCACACCGCGCCGGGCTGGGCGTGCCCGGGGGAGGCGAGTCGTGCCTCCAGGCAGTACCCGCACGGCGGGACGAACCCGCGCGGCGGGAGCAACCCGCTCGACGGGACCGACACCCGCGTCAGCGGACCGGGTGCAGGGCCACCAGGAGCACGCCGACCCACTGCGCGCCGAAGGCGACGACGGTGAGGGCGTGGAAGACCTCGTGGAAGCCGAACACCGTCGGTGACGGGTTCGGACGCTTGAAGCCGTACACGAGTGCGCCGAGGATGTACGCCACACCACCCGACAGGATCAGCACGGTCATCGGGACGCTGGCGGCGAAGAACTGCGGCAGGAGCCCGAGCGCCGCGCAGCCGAGCACGAGGTAGATCGGCACGTACAACCACCGCGGTGCCCCGATCCAGAGCACCCGGAACGCGATGCCGAGGGCCGCCCCGGACCACATCACCCAGAGCACGACGACCATCAGCGTGTGCGGCAGGGCGCAGATCGCCACCGGGGTGTACGTGCCGGCGATCAGCAGCAGGATGTTGGTGTGGTCGATGCGCTTCAGGACGGCCTTGACCGTCGGTCCCCACGGGAAGCGGTGGTAGGTCGCCGAGACGCCGAACATCGCGAGCGAGGTGGCCATGAACACGGCACTGCCGACCTTCGCGGCGGGGGACCCGGCGAGGGCGATGAGCACGATGCCCATCGCGATGGCGAACGGGAACGCACCGAGGTGGATCCACCCGCGCCAGGCCGGTCGGGGCTCGGGGCTGCGGGCGTCCGCG
Organism: Curtobacterium pusillum; assembly: GCF_007673235.1. Classification (GTDB taxonomy): domain Bacteria; phylum Actinomycetota; class Actinomycetes; order Actinomycetales; family Microbacteriaceae; genus Curtobacterium; species Curtobacterium pusillum_C. The sequence goes on along the minus strand of NZ_VDZH01000005.1, from coordinate 14,950 downwards.
GTGCTCGCGGCCTCCTCGGTGAAGGGGACGTGGGGGAGCGTCCCGGTGTCGTTCTCGGCCTGCATGGTCCGACCGTAGGGGCCGTTGCCGAACGAACGCCGAACACGCCCTTCCGAGGTGCGGTGCACTATGTTCGTTCCGTGACCGGCACGGTGGGATGGGCAGGACGGGGAATCCTCTACCGCGCCTACCAGAGCCGCATCCGTCGGCAGATCGACGATGCGGCGAAGCCGAAGCACGTCGCCATGATCGTGGACGGCAACCGACGGTGGGCGAAGCAGCTCGGGCTCGAGTCCGCCGCGCACGGTCACCGGGCCGGCGCCGCGAAGATCCCCGAGTTCCTGACCTGGTGCGACGACCTCGGGATCGAGGTCGTGACGCTCTACCTGCTGTCGTCCGACAACCTCACGGGTCGCGGGGGCGACGAACTCGAGCAGCTCGTCGGCATCATCGCGGACCTGGCCGGCACGCTCGCCGACCACCGGGACTGGCGGGTGCAGCACGTCGGGTCGAACGAGGGGCTGCCCGCGGCGCTCGTCGAGGCCCTCGCTGCGGCCGAGACCCGGTCCGCGGACCACACCGGGCTGCACGTCAACCTCGCGGTCGGGTACGGCGGACGCCGGGAGATCGCGGACGCCATGCGCAGCATCGTGCGGGCGCACGGCGAGGGCGGCGGCACGCTCGACACCCTGGCCGAGGTGCTCACCCCGGAGCTCATCGGCGACCACCTCTACACGCAGGGACAGCCCGACCCCGACCTGGTCATCCGGACCTCGGGCGAGCAGCGACTGTCCGACTTCATGCTGTGGCAGAGCGCGCACAGCGAGTTCTACTTCGTCGAGGCGTTCTACCCGGACCTGCGCGAGGTCGACTTCCTCCGAGCGGTCCGCGACTTCGGGCTGCGTTCCCGGCGCTTCGGCGGCTGACGTCCGCCGATCCCCGCGCTGCGACGACCGACGGGCTTCGATCCCAGTAGACTCACAGGGTTTTTCGTCCCATGGAAGGTTGCCCCTGTGAACATCGACGAGTACGCCGCAGGCTTCGCTGAGGAGCCCGGCTACCTCGACCACGCCGCGTTCGGTCCCGTGCAGACCGCGGTCCTCGAGGAGCAGCGCGTGCTCGGCACGATCCAGGAGCACATGCGCTTCGGCGCCATGGAGACCCTCGACGAGCAGGATGCCCGGGTCCGCACGGTCGCCGCGCGGCTCGTCGGCCGCCGCGAGGACCAGGTCGTCTCGCAGACCGCCACCACCCCCGGGCTCCTGCACACCGCGTTCGGGCTCACCGGTGGTGTCCTCGTCGCCGCGGACGAGTACCCGTCGCTGCCGCTCGCCCTCGCCAGCGCCGCCTCGGCCACCGGCGGGCGCGTGCAGCCCGTCGTCGTCGAGTCCGGTGCCGGGTGGATGACGCCGTCGCTCATCGAGTCGCGGCTGTCGGACGACCTCACCGCCGTCGCGGTCTCGCTCGTCGACTGGCAGACCGGGTACCTCGCCGACCTCGCCGCCATCCGCGAGGTCATCGGCGAACGCCTGCTCATCGTGGACGCGATCCAGGGCTTCGGCGTCGTGGACGCCCCCTACGAGCTCGCCGACGTCGTCGCGACCGGCGGCCAGAAGTGGTTGCACGCCGGGTGGGGGACCGGGTTCACGGCCTTCAGCGACCGGGCCCTGAACCGTCTGCGCCCGGCGTTGTCCGGCCCGCACGGCACGTCCGGCTGGCCGACCGAGGTCCCCTCCGTCCGCCCGGGAGCCGCCGGCTTCCAGATGACGCGCATCGACCCCGTGGCGCAGGCTCGGATGGCCGTGTCGCTCGACCGGCTGACGGCCGTCGGGGTCGCCGCCGTCCAGGAGCGCGTCGCCGACCGGGTCGAGCGGGTGTTCGACATCGCCGACGAGTTCGGGCTGTCCGTGGAGTCCAGCCGCGACCCGCGCGAGCGGGCGGGCATCGTGGTGCTCCGGCCGCCGCAGGGGCGCCTCACGGCGCTGTCCGCCGCGTTCCACAACCACGGGGTCACCGCGACGACGCGGCTCGGCGTCGCGCGCGTGTCGGTGTTCGCGTCCACGACGGACGAGACGCTCGACATGTTCCGCGACGCCTGTCTGTCGTACGCCACGATGCAGTAGCGGCTGCGTCGCGTCGCGTCGCGCCGCGGCGCCCCGCCCGTGTCGTCCCGTGAAAGCGACAGTCCGCGCCCGACGCGAGCCGTCCTTGTCGCGAAAGCGACACTTCTGCGTCGACGGTTCGCGGGACTCTGTCGCTTTGGCGAGTGGGGCAGTGGGGCCGGCTGCGCCGCTTCGGACTGGAGGCGCGGTGCGGGCTGGCACCGCGCCTCCAGTCCGACAGGCGGCTGCGTTGTTCACGTGACCGTAACTCGGGAAACCGCGTGTCGCTGGTGTCGTGTCGGGGGTCGGACGTAGCTTGTCCCCATCGGGCACCGCGCCCGATCGAAGCGGCCACAGTCGGTGCTTCGGGACCCGCTCCACGGCCGCGTTCGAGGACATGGACCGGGCCGAGCGCGGCCCGGGGATGGAGTGGTCGTGACCTCTCAGAACGTCTCTCGCGGAACACAGCAGCAGCACACCGCGGACTCGTCCACATCGGTCGCCCAGCGCACGTACGTGCTCGACACCTCGGTGCTCCTCAGCGATCCGCGGGCACTGTTCCGCTTCGCGGAGCACGCGGTCGTCCTGCCCGTCGTGGTCGTCAGTGAACTGGAGTCCAAGCGCAACGACCCGGAGATCGGGTACTTCGCCCGACAGGCGCTCCGGCTCCTCGACGAGCTGCGCATCGAACACGAACGGCTCGACTTCCCGATCGCGATCGGCGAGGGCGGCTCGTTCCGGGTCGAGCTGAACCACTCCAACCAGTCCGTGCTGCCGTCCGGGCTGCAGCTCGGCGACAACGACTCGCGGATCCTCGCGGTCGCCTCGAACCTGAAGAACGACGGGCTCGACGTCGTCGTCGTGTCGAAGGACCTGCCGCTGCGCGTCAAGGCGTCCTCGATCGGCATGGCGGCGGAGGAGTACCGCGCCGAACTCGCGGTCGACTCCGGCTACACCGGCATCACCGACCTGCAGGTGTCGGGCGAGCAGATGTCCGACCTGTACGAGAAGGAGGAGATCCGCTCGACGCAGCTCGACGGGGTCCCGGTCAACACCGGCGTCGTCATCCACTCCGAGCGCGGGTCGGCCCTCGGTCGCGTGCACACCGCCGGTGCGGTGGCGCTCGTCCGCGGCGACCGCGAGGTCTTCGGCCTCCGCGGCCGGTCCGCGGAACAGCGGCTCGCCATCGACGCGTTGCTCGACCCGGAGATCGGCATCGTGTCCCTCGGCGGCAGCGCAGGCACCGGCAAGTCGGCGCTCGCGCTCTGCGCCGGACTCGAAGCCGTGCTCGAACGGCAGCAGCACAAGAAGATCATGGTGTTCCGCCCGCTGTACGCCGTGGGCGGTCAGGAGCTCGGCTACCTGCCCGGGGACGCCTCCGAGAAGATGAACCCGTGGGCGCAGGCGGTGTACGACACGCTCGGTGCCCTGGTGTCGGACAACGTGCTCGACGAGGTCGTCGAGCGGGGCATGCTCGAGGTGCTCCCGCTGACGCACATCCGCGGGCGCTCCCTGCACGACGCGTTCGTGATCGTCGACGAGGCGCAGTCCCTCGAGCGCAACGTCCTGCTCACCATGCTGTCCCGGATCGGTCAGAACTCCCGGGTCGTCCTCACGCACGACGTCGCCCAGCGCGACAACCTGCGGGTCGGTCGGCACGACGGGGTCGCCTCGGTGATCGAGCGGCTCAAGGGGCACCCGCTGTTCGCCCACGTGACGCTGACACGCTCCGAGCGGTCGGCGATCGCTGCGCTCGTGACGGAGATGCTCGACTCGCCGGACCTGGTGTAGCGAGCGGCGGGTGGCCCGGCGTCGGCGTCGGCCCGGCGTCGGCGAGTCTCGGCCTGAGCGACAGTTCTCGCGCTGATCGGCGCGAGAACTGTCGCTGGGCGCGAGTCTCGGGGCAGCGTCAGTTTCGGGGCAGCGTCAGTTCGGGTGCGTCATGGACAGGACGTCCAGTGCGCTGTCGAGCTGCTCCTCGGTGACCTCGCCGCGCTCGACGTGCCCGAGCGCGATGACGGCCTCGCGCACGGTGATGCCCTCGGCGACGGCGAACTTCGCGACCTTCGCCGCGGCCTCGTACCCGATCACGCGGTTGAGCGGCGTGACGATGGACGGCGACGACTCGGCGAACGCGCGGGCCCGCTCGAGGTTCGCCTGCAGCCCGTCGATCGTCTTGTCGGCGAGGACCCGGGAGCTGTTCGCCAGCAGCCGGATCGACTCGAGGAGCGCCGTGCCCATCACCGGGATCGCGACGTTCAGCTCGAACGCACCGGAAGCCCCGGCCCACGCGATCGTGGCGTCGTTGCCGATCACGCGCGCGGCGACCATGAGGGTGGCCTCGGGGATGACCGGGTTGACCTTGCCGGGCATGATCGACGACCCCGGCTGGAGGTCCGGGATGTGGAGCTCACCGAGGCCGGTGTTCGGCCCCGAGCCCATCCAACGGAGGTCGTTGTTGATCTTGGTCAGGCTGACCGCGATGACCTTGAGCGCGCCGGAGGCCTCGACGAGGGCGTCACGCGCGCCCTGCGCCTCGAAGTGGTCGAGCGCTTCGGTGATCGGCAGACCGGTGTCGCTCGCGAGCTGGGCGATCACCCGCTGCGGGAAGCCCTTCGGGGTGTTGATGCCGGTGCCGACCGCGGTGCCGCCGAGCGGGACCTCGGCCACGCGGGGGAGCGTGGCGTTCACGCGCTCGATGCCGAGGCGGACCTGGCGCGCGTAGCCGCCGAACTCCTGCCCGAGGGTGACCGGGGTGGCGTCCATCAGGTGCGTGCGGCCGGACTTCACGGCGTCGGCCCAGAGCGTCGCCTTCGCCTCGAGCGACTCGGCGAGGTGCTCGAGTGCGGGGACGAGCGTGCGGAGGAGGGCTTCGGTCACCGCGACGTGCACCGAGGTCGGGAAGACGTCGTTCGACGACTGGGAGGCGTTCACGTGGTCGTTCGGGTGCACGGCCGAACCGGCGATCTCGGACGCCAGGGTCGCCAGGACCTCGTTCATGTTCATGTTCGACGAGGTGCCGCTGCCGGTCTGGTAGACGTCCACCGGGAACTGGTCGTGGTGGGCGCCGCCGATGATCGCGTCGGCGGCCTCGGCCACGGCGTCGGCCACGGCGGGGTCGACGATGCCGAGTTCCCCGTTGACGATCGCCGCGGCACGCTTGATCCGGGCGAGGGCGACGATCTGCGCCGACTCGAGACCACTGCCCGAGATCGGGAAGTTCTCGACCGCACGCTGCGTCTGCGCCCGGTAGAGCGCCGACTTCGGCACCCGTACCTCGCCCATGGTGTCGTGCTCGATGCGGTAGTCGCCGTCGCTGTCGGTCACGGTGGTCGCGGTGGTGTCGGTCACGTCGTCGTGGTCCTTCCTGGAGTGCTCGCCGGCCGCGGTCGCGCCGGCTGGTGTGGTGTCCGGGTGGCGGGGTCTCCGCCGGTGCCCGGGACGGTCGTCGTGGCGGTCGGTCAGGCCTGGCCCACGACGGTGTCGATGGTGACCTCGCCCGTGGTGAGGTCGTAAGTCGCCCCGACGACGGCCAATCTACCCTCGGCGATCGCGTCGGAGACCGCGCCGGAGCGTTCGAGCACCTGGCGCAGGGTGGCCTCGAGGTGGGCGGCGCCGACGGATTCCTGGGGGACGTCGGCGTCGGTGGCGCGCACGCGCTCGACGCTCGGGGCGATGGCGTCGACGAGGGCCTGCAGGTGGGGCGCCGGGACGGGCTCGCCGGAGCGGGCGGCCGCGACGGCGCCGCACTTGGTGTGCCGGAGCACGACCACGAGCGGGGTGCCGAGCGCGACGACCGCGAACTCGATCGAGCCCAGCACGACGTCGTCGACGATCTGCCCGGCGTTGCGGATGGCGAAGAGGTCACCGATGCCGGCGTCGAACACGTGCTCGAACGGCACGCGCGAGTCCGAGCAGCCGAGGACGGTCGCGAACGGCGCCTGCGATCCGGCGAGCTCCGAGCGGCGGTCCGGGTCGATCCGGCCGGTGCGGCGCTTGTCCGCGGCGAAGCGGGCGTTGCCGTCGACGAGGAGACGGAGGGCGTCGGACGGAGTGGCTGCGGCGCGGTCGGGCATGGGGCTCCTCGGGTACTGGTCTTCGGGGGACGTGCTGCGGGTGGGTCCGGTCGCCGGTCAGTCCGCGAACTGCTTGCTGACGGCGGTGGCGACGGTACGGAACGAGGACTGGTCGGCGGTGCCGGACAGGACGATGGTGTTCGAGCCGAACGTCGACACGAGCGAGTACGCCTGGTTGGCGGCGTCCTTGCCCTCGGACCGTCGGTCGTACACGGTCCACTTCGTGCCCGCGATCGTGCGGGAGCCGGTGGCCGCGTGCTGGTCGAGCTGGTTCGACACCCACGTGTCGTTCGCCCTGATGCCCTGCTGCAGCCCGATGTACTGCTTGTCGGGCGTGATCAGTCCGACGGTCCAGACGCTGACGCCGTCGGTGGTCTTGTCCTTGTAGTCGGCGCGGTTGGACGAGAACGTGTCGGGCAGGGCCGGTGCCGCCAGGGTCACGCCGGGGACCTTCGCCTGCGCCGCGACCTTCTGGTAGTCGACGTCCCGGTCGACGACGGTGGTGTTCGGTCGGACCACGACGGCGACGAGGAACAGCACGATCCCGAGCGACGCGATGAGCGCGATCACGAGGTTGAACGCCGTCTGGTGCTGCCGTCGCGCGGTGCGTGCGGCGTCCTTCCGGGCCCAGGTCTCCTCCGCCGTCTCGGGGCGACCGAGCTCGGCGACGATCGGGCGGCCGTCGGGGTCGGTCATCGGGCGGCGCCGTCCTCGGTCTCGGAGGCGGCACGGGCGGCGTCGAGGCGTGCACGTGCACCGACGAGCCATTCCTCGCACCGAGCGGCGAGGGACTCGCCCCGCTCCCACAGCGACAGCGACCGTTCGAGCGTGGCGGAACCCTGCTCGAGCTCGGCGACGACGCGCACGAGTTCGTCGCGCGCGGCTTCGTAGCTCAGCGACTGGACGTCGGCCTGCTCGGGTTCCTGCTGGGATGACACACCTCGATCCTACCGAGGCTCCACCGACGTGCGGTCCGTCCGCGCAACCTGTGGACAGCCGGGCGGCGAGTAGGTTCGCGTGCATGACGGACCTCCCCGACGGCGCGACCTGGTACCCGGCCCCGACCATCCCGGACCCCGCGAACGCGAACGCGACCGCCGACGCGCGACCCGCTCTCGCCCTCGTCCTGCCCGGCGGCGGCTACCACGGGCACGCCGCCCACGAGGGCGAGGGCTACGCCCGGTGGCTCAACGCCATCGGCATCCCCGCAGTCGTCTTCGAGTACCCGGTCGTCCCGCACCGGTACCCCGACGCCGTGGTCGCGACCCGCGCGCTCGTCCGCAGCCTGCGCGCCGGAGCCCACCCGGGCCTCCCGTCCGATCCCCGGATCCTGCTGGTCGGTTCGTCCGCAGGCGGCCACCTCGCCGCCCTCGTCTCGAGCGCGCCGACGCCCGGGGAACGCGCCGTGTCGGACGTCGACGACCGGCCCGACCTCGCGCTGCTCTGCTACCCGGTGATCTCGATGACCGACCACCAGCACCGCGGGAGCGCCGACAACCTGCTCGGGAAGGGAGCGACGGTGTGGGCGCAGGGTGCGCTCGACACCGAGCTCATGGTCGACGCCGCGACCCCGCCGACGTTCCTCTGGCACACCGCCGAGGACCCGGCCGTGCACGTCACGCACTCGCTCCTGTACGGGCAGGCGCTCGCGCGGCGGGCGGTGCCGTTCGAGCTGCACGTCTTCGAGCGCGGGGCGCACGGGATCGGGCTCGCCGAGGGGACCGGGACCGCGGCGGCGTGGCCGGGTGTCGCCGAGGCCTGGCTGCGCGACCGCGGGTGGTGACGGCCGCCGGAGCCGCACACGCGAGCCCGTACGCGCGCGACGACGCCCGCGGGCACGCGCGCGACGACGCCCGCGGGCACGCGCGCGGCGGCGTCCGTGCGCGCCGGTCCGGTCAGACCCCGTCGGGGCCGGGCCCGTCCGGCGCGAGCGTCCCCGTCGCCGTCCCGGCGCCGAGCGTCACGTGCACCGGCGTCGCGCCGACGAGGTCCTCCGAACCGCGCACCACGCCGCCGTCCGAGGTCTGCACGATCGCGTACCCGCGGCGCAGGGTGTCCCGCGGCGACAGCGCCCGGAGTCGCGCCGTGAGGTGCCCGACCTCGGAGTGCGACCGTTCGAGCCGTCGGTCCAGGAGCTCCCGGGCGCGGGAGAGGTCGCGTGCGACCTCTTCGGCGCGGGTGTCGACGAGCCACGCGGTCGACGCGAGGGCCGGCCGGGAGCGCAGCGACGCGATGCGGTCCGCCTCGACCGAGAGCGTGTGCGACAGCCGCAGTCCGAGCCGTGCACGCGCCGCGCGGACGTTCGCGAGTTCCTCTGCCACGTCCGGAACGACCCGCTTCGCGGCGTCCGTCGGGGTGGAGGCACGGAGGTCGGCGACCTCGTCGAGGATCGGCCGGTCGGCCTCGTGCCCGATCGCCGAGACGATCGGCGTGCTCGCCGCCGCTGCGGTCCGGACGAGTCCCTCGTCGCTGAAGCCGAGCAGGTTCTGGAAGTCGCCGCCACCGCGGGCGACGATGATCACGTCGACCTCGGGGTCGGCGTCGAGTTCGAGGATCGCCGCGGTGACCTCGCTGACGGCGCGCTCGCCCTGCACGGCGGTGTGGACCGTGCGGAACTCGACCTGGGGCCACCGGAGCTGCGCGTTGCGCTTGACGTCCTTCTCGGCGTCGGAGTCCTTGCCCGTGATCAGGCCGATGCGGTGCGGCAGGAACGGCAGGCGCTTCTTGCGCGCGGGGTCGAACAGGCCTTCCTCGCCGAGGGTCCGTCGGAGTCGTTCGAGTCGTTCGAGCAGGTCCCCGAGCCCGACGTGCTTCATCTCGACGACCTGCATCGTCAGCGAGCCGCCCTTGACCCAGTAGTTCGGCTTGACGGCCGCGACGACGCGGTCACCCTGCTTGATGTCCGCCGGCACCCGGGAGCGCACGCTCGACCAGATGGAGAACGACACCGTCGCGTCGACCTCGACGTCCTTGAGCTTGCCGTAGACGTTGCCGCCGGCGACGTTCCACTGGGTGATCTCACCCTCGACCCAGGCCGTGCCGAGCCGGTCGATCCAGTCCCGCAGCTTCGCGCCGAGCAGCGCGACGGGCCACGGGTTGTCGGCCGTCGGGGGTCCCTGTTCGATCGCCATGGCCCCCATGCTGCCGCATCCCGGCGACACCGGGCCCGCACCCGCCCGGCGACACCGGGCCCGCGCGCTCGGCGACACCCAGGCCCCGCGCGCGCTCGGCACCTATCATCGGGGACGTGACGATCACCAACGGCCACTCCGTTCCGCTCGCCCCGCCGCGGGTCCTCGCGGCGCGCGGCCGCCTGCGGGACGAACCGGTCGCCGGCACGAAGAAGGTCCTGCTCGCCGCGCCCCGCGGCTACTGCGCCGGTGTCGACCGTGCCGTCGTGGCCGTCGAGAAGGCGCTCGAGCAGTACGGCGAGCCCGTCTACGTCCGCAAGCAGATCGTCCACAACGTCCACGTCGTCTCGACCCTCGAGCAGCGGGGAGCGGTCTTCGTCGACGACGTCGCCGAGGTCCCGCGCGGCTCGCACGTCGTCTTCAGCGCGCACGGCGTCTCGCCCGCGGTGGTGGCCGGCGCCGCCGACCGCGACCTGCACGCCATCGACGCGACGTGCCCGCTCGTCACCAAGGTCCACCGCGAGGCAACGCGCTTCGCCAAGGCCGAGCGCACCATCATCCTCATCGGCCACGCCGGCCACGAAGAGGTCGAGGGCACCATGGGTCACGCCCCCGAGCGCACCATCCTGGTCAACGGACCGGAGGACGTCGCCGCACTCGAGGTCCCGGACCCGGACAACCTCGTCTGGCTGTCGCAGACCACACTGAGCGTCGACGAGACGATGGAGACCGTCCGCCTGCTGCGCGAGAAGTTCCCCGCCATCGAGAACCCGCCGTCGGACGACATCTGCTACGCCACCCAGAACCGCCAGGTCGCGATCAAGAAGGTCGCTCCCGGAGCCGACCTCGTGATCGTGGTCGGCTCGGCGAACTCGTCGAACAGCGTCCGCCTGGTCGAGGTCGCGCTCGAGCACGGCGCCCACGCAGCGCACCGGGTGGACTACGCCTCCGAGATCCAGCAGGACTGGCTCGACGGCGTCCGCACGGTGGGTGTCACGAGCGGGGCGTCCGTCCCCGAGGAACTCGTCGCCGAGGTCCTCGACCAGCTCGCGGACGCCGGCTACGGCACCGTGGAGGAAGTGGTCACCGCGCACGAGGACCTCATGTTCTCGCTGCCGAAGGAGCTCCGCACCGACGCGGCGGGCAACCCGACGCGCGCCCTCGGCGGGCGTCGCTCGTGAGCGGCGGGACGGACGGCTGGTCCGCGGTCCCGGCCCGTGACCCGGGTCACGTCGCCGAGACGGCAGACGGCCTGGAGGCGCGGCGCACCCCCGCTACGTCGGCCGCCGGTGTGCAGGACGGTCGTGTCCACGGCCGCCCGGCACCGCAGTACGGCGAGTACGCCCCGGAGGGCTGGGTGAACCCGGTCATTGAGCACGAACGGCGCGAGCAGCAGAGGCTCGAGCAGGCCGAGCGTCCGGCGGAGCCGGTCACGGCGACGGAGGCTCCGGCCCGCGCGACCCCGGCCGCCGGACACTTCGGTGCGTCGCCGCTCGACTTCGTGCTGACCGTCGGCCTGCTCGTGATCGGCCTCTTGACCGTCGTCCAAGCCCTGTCCGTGGGGAAATTCGCGTCAGCGTTCCGAATCGGCATCGAACGTCAGTCCACCGAGCTCGCCGATCCGGGAGCACTGTCCCAGGCGGCCGCCGTCCGTGCCGTCGTGATGGCGATCGTGTTCGTGCTGGTGGCCTGGTGGTCCATCCGACGTCTCCGTGCCGGTCGTCGCACGTTCTGGGTGCCGCTCATCGGCGGAGTCGTCGCGACCGTGCTCGGTGTCGTGCCCTTGTTGATCGTGCTCTTCCAGGACCCGGCGTTCATGGACTACGTGCACCGGATGACCCCGGGCGGCTGACCCGCCCGACTGCCCTGCCGCAACTGCGCGGCCGGACGACGAGTGTTCGTGGTGCGCCCTGCGCAGTTGTCGTCCTGATGTGCGCTTGCGCGGCTCCGGCAGGCACCGCGCACTCTGGTCAGCCGGCCAGGACTCAGCCGGCCAGGAACGCGGCGACGGCGCCGTGCAGGGCCGCGAGGTCGTCGACGTGCACGAGCTCCCGGACCGAGTGCATCGACAACAAGCCGACGCCGATGTCGATCGTCGGGATCCCGAGTCGGGTCGCCGCGATCGGACCGATGGTCGAGCCGCCGGGGATCGTGTTCACGTTGACGAACGGCTGCCACGGCACTCCGGCCGTGTCGCACGCGGCGGCCCAGACGGCCTCGCCCTTCGCCTCGGTCATGTAGCGCTGGTTCGCACTGATCTTCAGGAGCGGACCACCACCGGGGCGCGGACGGTTCGTCGGGTCGTGCTTCTCCGGCTGGTTCGGGTGCACCAGGTGCCCGGCGTCGCTCGACAGCAGCCACGAGGCACGGAACGCCCGCGCGGCCTCGGAGCGGGTGGCGCCGAGGCCCTCCTGCACTCGGCCGAGCACGTCCTCGAGGAACGGCCCACCGGCTCCGGACGGCGTCGACGAGCCGATCTCCTCGTGGTCGAACGCCGCGAACACCGGGATGTGGTCGCCGTCGGTCGGCGCGGCGATGACCCCGCGGATGCCGGCGTGCACGCTCGTGAGGTTGTCCATCCGGCCGGAGGCGAGGAATTCGCGGTCGATGCCGATCCGGGCGGGAGGCTGCGTGTCGGCGAGGAAGAGGTCCCACGACACCGCGTCCGCGCCGACTCGGGCGCGGAGCCACGACACCACGTCGGTGCCGCCAGCGTCGCCGTCCACGCCGACGATCGGCAGGGTGTGGCGCTGGCGGTCGATCTCCTTGCCGTCGTTCACGCCGCGGTCGAGGTGGATCGCGAGGTTCGGGATCCGGGCGACGGCGTCGGTCGACACGAGGCGGACGGTGCCGTCGGCGTCGACCACCCGGCCGGCGATCCGGAGGTCCCGGTCGAACCACGTGGAGAGCAGTGCTCCGCCGTAGACCTCGACGTTGAGCTGCTCCCACCCACCGGTCCGGACGCCGGGGTTCGGCTTGATGCGGAACCCGGGGGAGTCGGTGTGCGCGCCGAGGATGCGGAACGGCGTCGTGCTCGTGGCGCCGGACGGCAGTCGCCAGGCGATGACCGCACCGTCGCGGACCACGACGTAGGCACCGGCCTCGGTCGGCCACGCGTCGAGTTCGGACAGCTCGGTGAACCCTGCCTCGACGAGTCGGTCCCGGGCCGCGGCCGCCGCGTGGAACGCGGTGGGGGACTCGATGACGTACTGGGCGAACTCGAAGGCGATGGCGTCGGCGGTCACCCGCCCATCGTGGCACGCGGTGGAGGCGACCGGACGTAGAACGGGGCGCGTCCGACGGACGCGCCCCGTTCCTCCAGGCAGTTGCTCTGGGTGTCAGCCCTTGGTGTGCCCGGCCGAGCCGAGCACCTTCGCGGCTTCGCCCACGCGAGCCGCCATGGCGGACTCGGCGACCTTGCCCCAGGCGCGCGGGTCGTACTGCTTCTTGTTGCCGACCTCGCCGTCGATCTTCAGGACGCCCTCGTAGTTGGTGAACATCGAGCCGGCGATCGAGCGCGTGAACGCGTACTGCGTGTCCGTGTCGATGTTCATCTTGATGACGCCGTTGCGGACAGCCTCGTGGATCTCGTCGTCGGTCGATCCCGAGCCGCCGTGGAACACGAGGTCGAGCGGGTTCTCGCCGGTGCCGTGCTTGGCCGCGACGGAGGCCTGGATCTCGCCGAGGAGCTCGGGGCGGAGCTTGACGTTGCCCGGCTTGTAGACGCCGTGCACGTTGCCGAAGGTGAGCGCGGCGATCCAGCGGCCCTTGTCTCCGAGGCCGAGCGCGTCGACGACCTTCTCGACGTCGTTCGGGGTCGTGTACAGGGCGTCGTTCGTGCCCTCGTGCTCCACGCCGTCCTCCTCGCCGCCGACGACGCCGATCTCGACCTCGAGGATCGCGTTGATGTTCCGCGTCTTCTCGATCATGGTCTTCGCGATCTCGATGTTCTCGTCGAGCGGCACGGCCGAACCGTCCCACATGTGCGACTGGAAGATCGGGTTGCGGCCGGCACGGACCTCTTCCTCGCTCGCCGCGATGAGCGGGAGGACGAAGCCGTCGAGGGCGTCCTTCGGGCAGTGGTCGGTGTGCAGGGCGACGGTGATGTCGTAGTTCTTCGCGACCTCGTGGGCGAACTTCGCCATCGCGAGCGCACCCGCGGCACGGTTCTTCACGGTGTGGCCGGCGAAGTAGTCGGCGCCACCGGTGGTGACCTGGAGGATGCCGTCCGAGCCCGCCTCGGCGAGGCCCTGGAGGACCGCGTTGATGGTCTGGGACGACGACACGTTGACGGCGGGGTACGCGAACTTGCCGGCCTTCGCTCGTTCGATCATCTCGGCGTACTGTTCCGGCGTTGCGATGGGCACTGGGATCTCCTTCGACGTGGTGGTGTCCGGTCCGAGCCTAGTCAGCCCCACCGGAGTGTGACCCGGACGGACGTCGGGGCAGCCGTCGGTAGGCTGGAGGCTGTGACTCCCACCACTGAGACCGGCAGCCTGTTCCTCCAGCCCGACCGCAACCTGGCGCTCGAGCTCGTGCGTGCGACGGAGGCCGCGGCGATCCGTGCGCAGCCGTGGGTCGGGCGGGGTGAGAAGAACCTCGCCGACGGTGCCGCCGTCGACGCGATGCGGAAGTTCCTCGGTACGGTGAACTTCGACGGCGTGGTCGTCATCGGTGAGGGCGAGAAGGACAACGCCCCGATGCTCTACAACGGCGAGCACGTCGGCAACGGACACGGTCCGGCCTGCGACATCGCCGTGGACCCGATCGACGGCACCTCGCTCACCGCCGCTGGTCGCCAGAACGCCATCTCGGTCATGGCCGTCTCGGACCGCGGCTCGATGTACGACCCGTCCGCCGTGTTCTACATGGACAAGATCGCCGCTGGTCCCGAGGGCCGTGGCGTCCTCGACCTCGAGAAGCCGATCGGTGACAACATCCGTGCGCTCGCGAAGGCGAAGGGCAAGGACCTCGAGGACATGCAGATCGCCGTCCTCGACCGTCCCCGCCACGACGAGCTCATCCGTGCGATCCGCGCGACCGGTGCCGGTACCCGACTGCTGCTCGACGGTGACGTCGCCGGTGGCATCGCCGCGGCGCTGCCCGGCTCGACGATCGACATGTGCGTCGGTGTCGGCGGTACTCCGGAGGGCATCATCACGGCGTGCGCGATCAAGGCGCTCGGTGGTGTGATCCTCGGCAAGCTCCAGCCGAAGGACGACGAGGAGCGCGAGAAGGCGATTGCTGCCGGACACGACCTCGACAAGGTCCTCGACCAGGACGACCTCGTCACGGGCGACAACACGTTCTTCGTCGCGACGGGTGTCACCGACGGTGTCCTCGTCGACGGTGTCCGCCGGTCGCGTGGTGTCATCCACACCGACTCGCTCGTGCTCCGGTCCCGCTCGAACACGATCCGCCGCATCCAGGCGGACCACCGCGCGGAGAAGTGGTTCTGATCCGCTGAGCCGGTCGTGATCTGGACCGATCGCGCCCCGATGTGAACATTGCGCCCCGTCACGACGGGGCGCAATGTTCGTTCGGGGGCGCGATACCGCGAGGGCGGCAGCGGCAGCGGCAGCGGCAGCGGCAGCGGCGGCAGCGGCGGCCGGGCCGGGCCGGGCGGCAGCCGCGCCGGGGC
>NZ_VDZH01000054.1 GCF_007673235.1 Curtobacterium pusillum | reverse complement strand
GACCCCGGGCGTGTCGCCGGCCGGGCCTCAGTCCCGGAGCAGGTGCGCGACGCCCTCCACCGAACGCTGCGCGGCCGCCGAGGTGGTGCGATTCGCGTCGGCCGGCCTCGGGGTGGGCGTCGTGCTCGAGCTCGAGGACGAGCCCGGAACCGAACCGCGCGGTCCGGACGCTGGCCCGCGACATCGTCGCGGCCCGCGTCGTGTGAGGTTCC
>NZ_VDZH01000053.1 GCF_007673235.1 Curtobacterium pusillum | reverse complement strand
GTGATGACGGGAGGCGATGATCGAGGGGTTGGGGGGGGGGTAGGGGGTGGGCGGGGTGTCGGTGAGGGAGTGGGGTGGGAGGATGGGAGGGAGGGGGATGGGATGGAGGTAGCAGATGAGGAGGATGGAGATCGGGGGGAAGGGTGGGAAGGAGATGAAGAAGGTGAAGGGCGAGAACGGCTTGTTGGTTGGCGAGGAGCGGAAGGTGCTGGAG
>NZ_VDZH01000052.1 GCF_007673235.1 Curtobacterium pusillum | reverse complement strand
AGCGAGTCTGAATAGGGCGTTTAGTATGTGGTTGTAGACCCGAAACCAGGTGATCTACCCATGTCCAGGGTGAAGTTCAGGTAACACTGAATGGAGGCCCGAACCCACGCACGTTGAAAAGTGCGGGGATGAGGTGTGGGTAGGGGTGAAATGGCAATCGGACCTGGAGGTAGCGGGTTCTCTCCGAAATAGGTTTAGGGGTGGCCTCAAGGTA
>NZ_VDZH01000051.1 GCF_007673235.1 Curtobacterium pusillum | reverse complement strand
CTGTGATAATATCTCCTGCCTCAGTCAGTGCAATATCATTAATAGATGGTGTCGCCATTTCGACCTCATCTGATACAACTTTCCCCTTTTCAATAGACCATTCACAATACGTTTTTCCAAAGCTGGCTCCTAGGATAGATTTCTCATCTTCCGTCCAGACAAGCGAGCGCTCCCACTGATATTTATGAGGCAGCAACGTATCGACTAAATCCCC
>NZ_VDZH01000050.1 GCF_007673235.1 Curtobacterium pusillum | reverse complement strand
GTCCACCCCTCACGTCCCTCCCACAGACTCCACCAACTTCAAAGCACCACCTCCACCATCACCGACACCACCCCCCACCCCCACCACCACCACTTCCCCCACCCCCCCACCCTCCTCCCCCAGCTCCTCCACCACCCCCCCCCTCACCCCGACCACCACCCCCCACCCCCCCACCATCCTCCCCACGAACCCACGCTCCCCACCCACGCTCCTCAC
>NZ_VDZH01000004.1 GCF_007673235.1 Curtobacterium pusillum | reverse complement strand
GCAGCGGCGGCAGCGGCGGCCGGGCCGGGCCGGGCGGCAGCCGCGCCGGGGCCGGCGACCGCGTGCGTCAGTCGCGGTCGGCGGCGGCGACGAGCTCCGGGGCGGTGAGCAGCCGCGGCTCGTCCTCGATCGTGGCGGGGTCGGCGATGACCTTCGACTCGTCGAGCAGTGACAGGCGCCGGGCACTCGGGAGCACCTGCCGCTCGAGTGACCCAACGAACCGGTTGTAGTCGACGACGGAGCCCCGGATCGACCGCCCGAGCTTGTCGATGTGCTGCGCCATCGTGGCCAGGCGTCCGTGCAGTTCGCGCGAGATCGTGAAGAGCTCGCGGGCCTCCTGCGTGACGACGTCCTGCTGCCACGAGAACGCCACGGTCTTGAGCACCGACCAGAGCGTCACGGGTGAGGCCAGGGCGACCCGCTTGCGGAAGGCGTGGTCGAGCAGCCCCGGGTCGGCGGCGAGGGCGCTGGCGATGAGGGACTCCGACGGGATGAACGCGACGGTCAGTTCGGGGGAGGCGTCGTACCCGGACCAGTACTCCCGCGCGGCCAGGGCGTCGACGTGCGCCCGGAGTGCCTTGACGTGCTGCTGGAGGAGCTGGTCGCGGCGGGCTCCCTCGGCCCCGGTGGCGCTCGCGGGGATCTCGGCGGCCTGCAGGTAGGCGCTGAAGGGCACCTTGGCGTCGACGGCGAGGCTCTTGCCCCCGGGCAGGTGCACGATCATGTCGGGGCGGGCGGCGCCGGCCGAGGTCGTCACCGAGGACTGCACGTCGAAGTCGACCCGTTCGAGCAGCCCGGCGGCCTCCACCACGTTCCGCAGCTGTGTCTCGCCCCAGACCCCGCGCGTGCTGTTGGCGGAGAGGGCACTCGCGAGGGTCTCGGCCGTGGCGCGCAGGCGCTCCTCGGACTCGGCGGCGGAGCGGAGCTGCGCGGACAGGGTGCCGTACTGCTCGCTGCGGGCCTGTTCGAGCTCGGCGATCTTGGTGCGCATGACGTCGAGGGTCTGGGCGACCGGGCTGAGGGCGGAGAGCACCTTCGACTCGTTCTCGTTGCGGGCCGCGTCGGCTCCGTGCATGCGCTGCACGAGGTGCTCCAACTCGGCGCCGCGGCGCTCGAGGGAGTCGACCTGCCGCCGGTACTGCGCGTCCTGCGCGTCGAGCCGTTCCTCGGCGTCACGACGGGCGGCGTCGAGCTGCCCGCGCAGCGCCTCGGCCGTGGCCCGGGCGGACGCGGCGTCCACGCCGGCGCGGGAGCGGGCGAGCGACCAGGCGACGACGGCGCCGACGGCGACGCCGATCACGAGACCGATGACCAGGGCGAGGATCTGCATGTCGTGACCTTGGCAGGACCCACCGACACCGCGCCTCCAGGCCGCCGGAATCCATGTCATGACATTAGGGCAAACAAGGTGTACAGTCGTGATCGTCCGCCGATGAAGCCGCACGGAAGGTCCACCACGTCGCATGACGAACCGAGCTCCCCACGCCTACGACGTGATCACCATGGGTCGCGTGAGCGTCGACATCTACCCCCAGCAGACGGGCCCGCTCGAAGACGTCTCGACGTTCTCGAAGTCCGTCGGCGGCAGCGCCACGAACGTCGCGATCGCGGCTGCGCGCCACGGCGCCGACGCAGCCGTCATCACCCGCACGGGCAACGACCCGTTCGGCCGCTACATCGCCCGCACCCTGCCGGAGTTCGGCGTCGCGAACGACTTCGTCGAGACCGTCGACGGGCTGAACACCCCCGTCGCGTTCTGCGAGATCTTCCCGCCGGACGACTTCCCGCTGTACTTCTACCGGGCGCCCAAGGCCCCGGACCTGATGATCACGGCGAAGTCCCTCCCGCTGCACGAGATCGAGCGGGCGAAGATCTTCTGGACCACGGTGACCGGCCTCAGCGAGGAGCCGAGCCGCCAGGCCCACCACGTTGCCTACGAAGCGCGGAGCGCGTCGCAGAACGACACGAAGCTCCACACCGTCCTGGACCTGGACTACCGGTCGATGTTCTGGTCGAGTCCCGAGGCCGCCACGCGTGAGGTCGCCGTCGCCCTCGAGCACGCCACCGTCGCCGTCGGCAACCGCGAGGAGTGCGAGGTCGCCGTCGGGGAGACCGACCCGGTGCGCGCCGCCGACGCCCTGCTCGAACGTGGTGTCGAGATCGCCATCGTGAAGCAGGGCCCCAAGGGCGTGCTCGCGAAGACCCGCGACGAGTTCGTCGAGTTCCGCCCGCACCACATCGACGTCGTGAACGGCCTCGGGTCGGGCGACGGCTTCGGCGGCGCGCTGACCCACGGCCTGCTGCAGGGCTGGGGCCTCGAGCGGATCCTCGCCTTCTGCAACGCCGCCGGCGCCATCGTCGCGACCCGGTTCGAGTGCTCCACGGCCATGCCGACCAGCGACGAGATCGACGCCTTCATCCAGTCGAACCCGGCCGAAGGCACCACCCACGACAGCACTCACGACAGCACCGAGGAGAAGGTCGATGCCTGAGATCAGCACCGCGGACTTCGCCCGGCTGCGGGACATCCGCGCCGGACAGCCCGACCTCGTGCGGGCCACGCTCGACGCCCGCCGCAAGCGCTCCCTGCTCGCCGACGACGGCAAGCTCTTCATCGTCGCCGCCGACCACCCGGCCCGCGGAGCCCTGGCCGTCAGGAACGACGAGTCCGCCATGGCCGACCGCTACGACCTGCTCGAGCGGCTCGTCACGGCCCTCGGCCGCCCGGGCGTCGACGGCGTCCTCGGCACGCCGGACATCCTCGAGGACCTGGCGCTGCTCGGCGCCCTCGACGGCAAGGTCGTCGTCGGCTCGATGAACCGCGGTGGTCTGCGCGGTGCGTCGTTCGAGATGGACGACCGCTACACGGCGTACTCGGCGCAGGCCATCAAGGACTCCGGGCTCGACTTCGCCAAGCTCCTGGTGCGCATCGCGCTCGAGGACTCGGGCACGGCCCCGACGCTCGAGGCCACGGCCCGTGCGGTCAGCGAAGCCGCCGCACTCCAGCTGCCGATCATGCTCGAACCGTTCATGTCCGCGTGGCAGGACGGCCGGGTCGTGAACGACCTGACCGCCGACGCCGTCATCACCTCGATGGCGATCGCCGCGGGCCTGGGGGAGTCGAGCGCCTACAGCTGGCTGAAGATCCCGGTCGTCGACGACATGGAGCGGGTGATGGCCGCGACGACGCTGCCGACGCTGCTGCTCGGCGGGGACCCCTCGTCCCGCCCGCTCGAGACCTACGCCAAGTGGGCCGACGCCCTCGCGCTCCCCGGAGTGCGCGGCCTGGTCGTCGGCCGCACCCTGCTCTACCCACCGGACGGCGACGTCGCCGCCGCGGTGGACGTCGCCGCCGGTCTCGTCCACACGGGCGGCGGAACCACGCAAGAAGACGTCAGCACGCACGAAGACGCCGCCACGCACGAAGAAGCCACCACACTCGAAGGAAGCAACGCATGACCATCACGGAGACCACCACCTCCACCGTCGGCCACTGGATCGACGGCAAGCGCGTCGAGTCCGTGTCGGGAAACACCGCTCCCGTGTACGACCCCGCGCTCGGCGTCGCGACGAAGCAGGTCGCCCTGGCGAACGAGGACGAGATCCAGGCCGCCATCGCGAGCGCCAAGGCCGCGTTCCCGGCGTGGAGCAACCTCTCGCTCACCAAGCGCCAGCAGATCCTGTTCTCCTTCCGCGAGATCCTCAACCGCGACAAGGGCGAGCTCGCCGAGATCATCACGAGCGAGCACGGCAAGGTCATCGACGACGCGCTCGGTGAGATCGCCCGTGGTCAGGAGGTCGTGGAGCTCGCGACGAACATCCCGAGCCTGCTCAAGGGTGAGTTCAGCGACCAGGTGTCGACCGGCATCGACGTGTACTCGATCCGGCAGCCGCTCGGCGTGGTGGGCATCATCAGCCCGTTCAACTTCCCGGCCATGGTGCCGCTGTGGTTCCTGCCGATCGCGATCGCCGCGGGCAACACCGTCGTGCTGAAGCCGAGCGAGAAGGACCCGAGCGCCGCCATCTGGCTCGCCGAGAAGTTCTCCGAGGCCGGGCTGCC
Organism: Curtobacterium pusillum; assembly: GCF_007673235.1. GTDB lineage: Bacteria > Actinomycetota > Actinomycetes > Actinomycetales > Microbacteriaceae > Curtobacterium > Curtobacterium pusillum_C. The sequence continues at coordinate 468,559 of NZ_VDZH01000004.1, read as the reverse complement.
CGATGGCGTCTTCAACGTCCTGAACGGCGACAAGCTGAGCGTCGACGGGCTGCTCACCAGCCCCGACGTCGAGTCGATCTCGTTCGTCGGCTCGACCCCGATCGCCCAGTACGTCTACGAGACCGGCACCAAGCACGGCAAGCGCGTGCAGGCCCTCGGCGGCGCGAAGAACCACATGCTGGTGCTGCCGGACGCAGACCTCGACCTCGTCGCGGACAACGCCATCAACGCGGGCTTCGGGTCCGCCGGCGAGCGCTGCATGGCGATCTCGGTCGTCGTCGCCGTCGAGCCCGTGGCCGACGATCTCATCCAGAAGATCAAGGACCGCGCGGCCACCCTGCGCATCGGCGACGGTCGTCGCGGGTGCGACATGGGCCCGCTCGTCACGAAGCAGCACCGTGACAAGGTCGCCTCGTACATCGAGGTCGCAGAGCAGGACGGTGCGGTGGTTGTGGTGGACGGCCGCACCGTCCGACCCGACGGCGACGAGAACGGCTTCTGGCTGGGCCCGACGCTGATCGACCAGGTCCCCACCACGAGCCGCGTCTACACCGAGGAGATCTTCGGTCCGGTGCTGAGCGTCGTCCGCGTCGCCACGTACGAAGAGGGCCTCGAGCTCATCAACTCGGGTGCGTACGGCAACGGGACCGCCATCTTCACGAACGACGGCGGCGCCGCCCGTCGCTTCCAGCGCGATGTGCAGGTCGGCATGATCGGCATCAACGTGCCGATCCCGGTGCCGGTCGCGTACTACTCGTTCGGTGGCTGGAAGAACTCGCTGTTCGGCGACCACAAGGCGTACGGCGCCGACGGCGTGAGCTTCTTCACCCGCCAGAAGGCGATCACGAGCCGCTGGCTCGACCCGTCGCACGGCGGCATCAACCTCGGCTTCCCGTCGAGCAACTGACCCGCGCATGACGAACGAACAGCACCAGCACGACGACTGGTTCGTCCCCGCCGGATCCCGCCCCGAGGCGGGCTGGACCGACGTGGTGGACGGACGCATCGAGGGGTGGGCGCACACCGGTCTGCGGACCGGCGCGCTGACCGACGGAGGTGAGCTGCGCCTCCAGGCCGCTGCCGTGGAGCGCATGGTCGTGCCGCTCTCGGGGAGCTTCCACGTCGCGTGGTCCGGCGCCGAGACCGGCGAGCAGGGCCTGGAGGGACGTGGCGGGGTCTTCGAAGGCCCCACCGACGTCCTGTACCTGGGTTCCGGCCTGGAGGCGCGGATCACCGGATCGGGACGGGTCGCGGTCGCCGAGGCGCCCACCGACGTCGTCAAGCCGGTCGGGTACATCGCGAAGGGCGACGTGCCCGTGGAGCTCCGCGGCGCCGGCCAGTCCAGCCGACAGGTGCACAACTTCGGCACCCCGGCCGGGCTCGACGCGGTGAAGCTCCTGGTCTGCGAGGTGATCACGCCGGCCGGCAACTGGTCGTCGTACCCGCCGCACAAGCACGACACGAACGTGCCCGGCGAGGAGTCGAACCTCGAGGAGATCTACTACTACGAGTCCGCGGTGGCCCGGGGGGTCTCCGCCCCGGCCAGCGCTGACCCGTTCGCGCTGCACCGGACGTACGCGTCTGACGACCGTGCGATCGACGAGTTCCGCGAGGTCCGCACGGGCGACATCGCCCTCGTGCCGTACGGCTGGCACGGCCCGGCCGTCGCAGCGCCGGGCTACGACATGTACTACCTCAACGTGATGGCCGGCCCCGACCCGGAGCGCGTCTGGAACATCACCGACGACCCGGCCCACGGCTGGGTCCGCCAGGTGTGGGAGAGCGAGCAGCTCGACCCGCGCCTGCCCTACGAGAAGGAGTCCGCGTGACCACCACCACGCGCGCAGCCGGCGCGACGCGCCGGATGACCGTCGGCCAGGCGCTCGTCGAGTTCCTGGCCAACCAGTGGACCGTCGACGGCGACGTCCGCGAACGCACCATCCCGGGGATCTTCGGCATCTTCGGGCACGGCAACGTCGCGGGCGTCGGTCAGGCCATCAAGCAGCTCCACGTCGAGCAGCCCGGTCTGCTGCCGTACCACCAGGCCCGCAACGAGCAGGCGATGGTGCACGAGGCCGTCGGCTTCGCGCGCATGCACCGCCGCCGAGCGACCTTCGCCGCGACGGCGTCGGTCGGCCCGGGTGCCGCCAACATGCTCACCGCCGCGGCGCTCGCGACGACGAACCGGCTGCCCGCACTGCTGCTGCCGTCGGACACCTTCGCCACGCGCACGACCGACCCCGTGCTGCAGCAGATCGAGCTGCCGCACGACACCTCGTTGCAGGTGACCGACGCGTTCCGTCCGCTGTCCCGCTACTTCGACCGTGTCGAGCGCCCGGAGCAGCTCTTCTCGATCGCCCTCGCGGCGATGCGCGTCCTGACCGACCCGGCCGAGACCGGTGCCGTGACGATCGCGCTGCCGGAGGACGTCCAGGCCGAGGAGTTCGACGTCCCCGTCGCCTTCCTGCAGCCGCGCGAGTGGCACATCCGTCGTCCGCTGCCCGAGCACGGGCCGCTGGCGCGTGCGGTGGCGGCGATCCGAGCGGCGGAGCGTCCGGTCGTCGTCGCGGGTGGTGGGGTGCTCTACTCGGACGCGGCCGACGAACTCGCCGCGTTCGTCGAGGCCACCGGCATCCCCGTCGGCACCTCGCAGGCCGGCGGCGGCTCGCTCGTGTGGGACCACCCGCAGTACCTCGGCGGCATCGGTGCGACCGGCACCGCAGCCGCGAACGCGATCGCGGCGCAGGCCGACGTCGTCATCGGGATCGGCACGCGGTACAGCGACTTCACGACGGCGTCGCGGACCGCGTTCCAGAACCCGGACGTCACGTTCGTCAACGTGAACGTCGCTGCGTTCGACGCGTACAAGCACGGTTCGCAGCTGCCGCTGATCGCGGACGCCCGGGAGGCACTGGTCGCCCTGACCGCGTCGCTCACGTCCGCCGGGTCGTCGCCCGCAGAGCCCGCGTACGTCGTCGACGACGCCTACGCCGCCGAGATCGCATCCCAGAAGGCCGCGTGGGACGCGGCGGTGGACGCCGCGTTCGCGCCGTCCGGCCTCGCCCTGCCCGGCCAGCCCGAGATCATCGGCGCCGTGCAGTCGGTGACCGATCCCCGCGACGTCGTCATCCAGGCCGCGGGCTCGCTGCCCGGCGACCTGCACAAGCTCTGGCGGGTGCGGGACGAACTCGGTTACCACGTCGAGTACGCCTTCTCGTGCATGGGCTACGAGATCGCCGGCGGCATCGGCGTCCGCCGGGGTGCCCCGGACCGCGACGCGATCGTCATGGTCGGCGACGGCAGCTACCTCATGCTGCACACCGAGCTCGTGACCGCCGTGGCCGAGGGCATCAAGATCGTCGTCGTCCTCATCCAGAACAACGGGTACGCGTCGATCGGGCACCTGTCCGAGACCGTCGGGTCCGAGCGCTACGGCACGAAGTACCGCTACCTGGACGAGACCGGCTCGTTCGAGGGCGACGACGTCCTGCCCGTCGACCTCGCCGCGAACGCCCGCTCGTACGGCGTCGACGTGATCGAGGTCCAGCCCGGACCGAACGCGATCGAGGACCTCAAGGCCGCGGTGCGCCAGGCGAAGGCGAACGACCACACCACGCTCGTGCACGTCCACTCCGACCCGCTCGTCTACGCCCCGGACGGCGACGGCTGGTGGGACGTTCCCGTCGCCCAGACCTCCACGCTGCCGAGCACGCAGCAGGCCCGAGCCGAGTACGAGCAGCAGGTCGCGGCCCAGCGGCCACTGCTCGGCTGAACACCCTCCACCACGACTGCAGAAGGACGACGACGTCATGACCGACACCGCCACCGCCACCGACGCCATCCGGATCGGCACCGCCCCCGACTCGTGGGGCGTCTGGTTCCCGGACGACCCGAAGCAGGTCCCGTGGCAGCGCTTCCTCGACGAGGCGACCGCGGCCGGCTACAAGTGGATCGAGCTGGGGCCGTACGGCTACCTGCCGACCGACCCCTCGCAGCTGCGCGACGAGCTGGAGTCCCGCGGGCTCCAGCTGTCCGCCGGCACCGTCTTCACCGGGTTCCACAAGGGTGACGACCAGTTCCAGCGCGCCTGGGACCAGGCGGTGAAGGTCGCCGGCCTCGCCGCTGCGCTCGGCGCCGAGCACCTCGTCACCATCCCCGACCTCTGGCGCTCCGACGCCACGGAAGAGGTGCTGGAGTCGCGCACGCTGACCGACGAGCAGTGGCAGCGACTCGGCAAGGGCCACGACCAGCTCGGCAAGGCGCTGCTCGAGGAGTTCGGCGTCCACCAGCAGTTCCACACGCACGCCGACAGCCACGTCGGCACGTACAAGGAGACCGTGCGCTTCCTGTCCGAGACGGACCCGGCGTACACGAACCTCTGCCTCGACACCGGCCACTTCGCGTACTACGGCGGCGACAACCTCAAGCTCATCGCCGAGCACCCGGAGCGCATCGGGTACCTGCACCTCAAGCAGGTCGACACCGACCTGCTGTTCGACGTGCTGAAGAACGACGTGCCGTTCGCCACCGCCGTCTCACAGGGGATCATGACCGAGCCGCCGCACGGCACCCCCGAGCTCGCGCCGATCATCGAGGCCGTCGCGAAGATCAACCCGGACGTCTTCGGCATCGTCGAGCAGGACATGTACGGCTGCTCCGTCGACGCTCCCGGCCCGATCGCCGAGCGGACGTTCCAGCACATCTTCGGCTCGACCGCCGCCGCCCGCGCGCTCTGACGAGCGACCGTCCACCACCTCTGGAGAACAGCATGACCACCGAGAACCTCCGCGTCGCCGTCGTCGGTGCCGGCGCCATGGGCAGCGACCACGTCCGTCGCATCACGTCCACCATCGCCGGCGCGGACGTCGTCGCGATCGTCGACCCCGACACCGCTCGCGCCACCGCCGCGGCCGAGAAGGCCCCGGGCGCTATCACCGCCGCGTCCTTCGAGGAGGCGCTCGACGCCACCCCGATCGACGCCGTGATCGTCGCGACCCCGGGCTTCCTGCACGAGCCCGTGCTCGTGCCGGCCATCGAGCGTGGCCTCGCGGTGCTGTGCGAGAAGCCGCTGACCACGAGCGCCGAGGACTCGCTGCGCATCGTCGAGCTCGAGCAGGCGAAGTCCGACCGCCCGAAGATCCAGGTCGGGTTCATGCGCCGCTTCGACAAGGGCTACCAGGAGCTCCGTGCGCTCCGTGAGTCCGGCTCGAACGGTGCCCTGCTGGCCCTGCACCACGCGCACCGCAACCCGACGACCCCGCCGAACTTCAGCGAGTCGATGCTCATCCACGACTCGGTGATCCACGAGATCGACATCATCCCGTTCATCACGGGCGAGCCGATCACGAGCGTCGAGGTGAAGAAGCCGCGCAAGAACTCCCTCGCACCGGCCGACCTGCCCGAGCCGCAGTTCGTCCTGTTCACCACCGAGTCGGGCACGATGGCGATCGTCGAGATCAACGTCAACGCCCAGTTCGGCTACCAGGTCACGACCGACGCGGTGTTCGAGTCGGGTGTCGCGTACATCGGCCGCGAGACCTCGCTCAACCTGGTGTCGCAGGGCGTCTCCGGTCAGGGCGTCACCCCGTCGTTCGTCGAGCGCTTCGGTGCCGCCTACGACGAGGAGGTCCAGCGCTGGGTCGACGCCGCGAAGAACGGCGGGATCGACGGCCCGAGCGCCTGGGACGGGTACACGGCGTCCGTCGTCGCCGAGGTCGCCGTGCGTGCGCAGCAGACCGGTGCGCTCGAGCAGGTCGCCTACGCCACCGCGAAGCCGGCGTTCTACGACGCCGGTGCCGGCGCCGGTGTCGGCGCCGGTGCGCTCGCGGGGGCCTGATCGATGCCGAAGATCGCCCTCGATCCGACGCCGTTCCACCACGACCTGTCGCTGCTGGAGTTCCCGCAGAAGGTCGCGGACCTCGGCTACGACCACCTCCAACTCACCCCCCACAAGGACTTCATCCCCTTCTACCGGCACCCGAAGGCCGACGACGACCTCGTCGACGCGTTCGCCGCCGCGTGCCGGAAGGCCGGGGTCCAGGTCGCATCGGTCCTGCCGGTCCTGCGGTGGTCCGGCCCCGACCGTGACGCCCGCGAGGCCGCGGTGACGAAGTGGAAGCGGGTCATCGAGATCACGAAGCGCCTCGGTGTGGACACGATCAACACCGAGTTCTCCGGACGCCCCGAGCGCCCCGAGGAGTCCGAGGACGCCTTCTACCGCTCGATGGAGGAACTCCTGCCGATCATCGAGGACGCCGGGATCCGTGTGCTCATCGACCCGCACCCGGACGACTTCGTCGAGGACGGGCTCGAGGCACTGCGGGTGATCCGCGGCCTGAACTCGAAGCACGTCGGGTTCGTCTACGTCGCCTGCCACACGTTCCACTACGGCGGCAACATGGACGAGATCATCGACGCCGCGGGGGACTCGCTTCAGCTGGTCCACGTCGCCGACGCCTACGACCACCGTCGTTCGCACGGCCTGCGCTACATCACGAACCCGCCCGGCAACCCGGTCCGCGTGCACCAGCACCTCCCGGTCGGCCAGGCGGACGTCGACTTCGACGCCTTCTGGGCGGCGCTCGACCGCGTCGGCTTCTCCGCTCGCGAGGACACCGTCGCGGTGTCGAGCGTCTTCGCCGAGGACGAGAACGCCGACGAGGTCTCGCGCTTCCAGCTCGACACGATCACGAAGGGACTCACACGATGACCACGACCCTCGAGACGTCGGCCACCACGACCGATGCAGACACCCGCCCCGTCACCCTGCAGGCGGCTTCGCAGACGGTGACCGCGCTCTGGAACGACTCCGCGGATCCGCACGAGCTGTCCACCGCCATCCACGAGTACGGCGCCGTCGGTGCGACGTGCAACCCGGTGATCGCGTACACGTGCATCAAGCAGGACCCCGACACATGGGTACCGCGCATCCGCGAGATCGCTGCCGAGCACCCGACCGCGGGGGAGTCCTGGATCGGCTGGAAGGCCGTCGAGGAGCTCTCGATCGCCGCGGCGGAGCAGCTGCTGCCCGCCTTCGAGGCGTCGGGTGGCCGCAACGGCCGACTGAGCATGCAGACCGACCCGCGCTTCCACCGCGACCAGGACGCGCTCGTCGAGCAGGCCGTGCGGTTCTCGCAGCTCGCGCCGAACATCATCGTGAAGATCCCCGCGACGAAGGTCGGCATCGGCGCGATCGAGGAGGCCGCCTACCGCGGTGTCTCGATCAACGCCACCGTGTCGTTCACGGTGCCGCAGGTCGTCGCCGTGGGCGAGGCCATCGAGCGCGCCCTCGACCGCCGTGCCGCCGACGGTCTGCCGGAGCAGGAGTTCGGGCACGTCGTCACGCTGATGGCCGGCCGGTTCGACGACTGGCTGAAGACCGTCGTCAAGCGCGACCACGTCATGGTCGACCCCGGCATCCTGGAGTGGGCAGGCGTCGCCGCGGTCAAGAACGCGTACCGGGTCTTCCAGGGGCGCGGCTTCCGGTCGCGCGTGCTCGTCGCGGCCTTCCGGAACGCGCTGCAGTGGTCCGAGTTCCAGGGCGGCGACCTCGTCGTCTCCCCGCCGTTCCAGTGGTCGAAGGACATCAACGACAACGCGTTCCCGTTCCGTCCGGACGCCATCGACGACGAGGTTCCGGCGTCGGTCATCGAGGCACTCCGCGCCGCGACGCCCGAGTTCGCCCGCGGCTACGACGTCGACGGCATGACGATCGACGAGTTCGACCGCTTCGGGGCGACGGTCACGACCCTGCGGCAGTTCCTCGACGCGGACGCGAAGCTGGACGCGCTGGTGCGCGACATCATCGTGCCGGCTGCGTAGTCTTCCGCGACCACCCACCGGACGGGAGGCACGGTGCCAGCTGGCACCGTGCCTCCCGTCCGCTCTTTCCCAGGTTCGCCATCCATGTTAGTTTGTCAGGACAAAGTCCCGAACTGCAGGAGGCACCATGCCGCTCGTCCGTATCGACCTCGCCACCGGCCGCACGCCCGAGGCGGTGCGCGCCATCGCCGACGCGATCCACACCGCGATCGTCGACGTCTACGCGATCCCCGTGCGCGACCGGTTCCAGGTGATCACCGAGCACCCGGCGCAGCAGATCATCGCCGAGGACGCCGGGCTCGGCTTCGAGCGCACCGACGGGGTCGTCATGATCCAGGTCTTCACCCAGCGCGGACGGACCGACGAGGCGAAGACGACGCTGTACGCGGCGATCCACGACGCGCTCGCCGCGGTCGGTGTCGCGTCGGAGGACGTCTTCATCGGCTACGTCGAGAACGGGCCGCAGGACTGGTCGTTCGGGTTCGGGCGCGCGCAGTACGTGACGGGCGAGCTGGGCGTGCCCGCGTCCGTTCCGGTCTGATCGCCTACTTGTCGACCAGCGTGACCTCGAACGAGTAGCGGTCGGGGCGGTAGCAGTGCACACCGTACTCGACCGCCCGGCCCGAGGCGTCGTACGCGGTGCGGCTCATCGTGAGGACGGGGTCGCCGTCCTCGATCTCGAGCAGACTTGCTTCGTCGTCGGTCACCGCGCGGGCGCCGATCCGCTGCTTCGCGACCCGCATCGTCACGCCGCGGCCCCGGAGCAGCTGGTAGAGGCCGTGGTCCTGCAGGTCCTGGTCGGTGATCTCGAGGAACTCCGGCGGCAGGTAGTTCTCGAGGATCGCCATCGGGACGTCCTCGGCGAACCGCACGCGTCGGATGTGCGCCACCGTCGTGCCCGGGGTGAGTCCGAGCGCCTCCGCGACGACTTCGGACGCAGGGACGTCGTTGCGCTCGAGCAGTTTCGTCGCCGGCGCCTGCGAGCCCTGCGCGAGGTCGTCGTAGAGGCTCGTCAGCTCGACCTTGCGCGTCACCGGGCCGTGGACGACCTGCGTGCCGATGCCACGGCGGCGGACGAGCAGGCCCTTGTCGACGAGGTCCTGGATCGCACGGCGGATCGTCGGGCGGGAGAGCCCGAGCCGTTCACCGAGCGCGATCTCGTTCTCCAGCCGTGCACCCGGCGGCATCGCCCCGGAACGGATCGATTCCTCGATGCGGGAGGCCACCTGGAAGTACAGGGGCATCGGACCCGACCGGTCCAGGTCCATGAACAGGTCGGACGGCAGCTGGCCTTCGTTGGTCATCGCGGTCCTTCGGAGTGCGGGGTTCGGCGTCGGTGCCGAGGGAATGTCGTGACAATACCACCGGGGGTGCTCGGCACCGGGGAGCCCGCTCCCGTCGTCGCTGGACCGGCCCGGGCGGGTCAGTCGGCTGAGTCGGCTCGGCCGGTTCAGTCGGTTCAGTCGGCGAAGATCATCGGGCGGTTCGACAGCCGGGGCTGGCTCGCCTGCTTCGGCTTCTCGGCGCGGGGTCGGACCGGCGCGATGTGCACGCGTGTGGCGGCACCGAGCGCCTCGACCGTCCCGACGCCGTGGTGGCCGGCGGCGTGCACCACGATGGCCGCGCAGGCCTCGGCGTCGGCGGCGGCGTCGTGGTGCCGGAAGCCCTCGTAGCCCGCGGCTCGCGCTGCCATCGGGAGACGGTACGAGTCGAGCGTGTAGGTCTTGCGTGCGACCTGCAACGAGCACATCGAGTGGTGCTCGGCCAGGGCGATGCCCGTCGCCGAGCAGCCGCCCGCGATCACGCCCATGTCGAAGCGGGCGTTGTGCGCGACGAGGACGTCCCCCTCGGCGAACGCGACGATGTCCGGGTACTGCTGTTCCCAGGTCTTCGCACCGACGACGTCGTCCGCGACGATGCCGTGGATGCGTGTGTTCCACTCGAGGAACGCGTCGTGCCCGAACGGCGGTCGGATGAACCACGAGGCCCGTTCGACGACCTTCCCCGCACGGACCTTGACGAGTCCGACCGAGCAGGCGCTGGCGGGCGAGCTGTTCGCGGTCTCGAAGTCGATCGCGGTGAAGTTCAACGGCACGTCCCCGATGGTCGCACGCGGCGCCGACATCGCCGGAAGCCGCATCGGCGTTGCGTCAGCGGCGGCGGAGACGGCGGGAGCCGCGCTGGCGTCGTGCCGTCAGCCGCCAGGTGGCACTCCGGCGGGCACGTTCCTCCGCCAGGTGCGGCGCCAGGATCGAGCCGACCAGCTCGAACGCGAGCGCCGACGCGTCCAGTCGCCACCGGCGGTCGGTGCCCTCGACGTGAGCGGTGAACGCCGCTGCGAAGTCGTCGGTCACCGCGGGGAACGCCAAGTTCGTCGGCGGCAGGACCATCCGGTAGCGGTCCTCCTCCGCGTGGTCGATCGCCCCGTCCTCCGGGTCGTAGTCGACCAGGACGTCCGCCTCAAGCTCGGCCAATGCGTCGTGCAGCGCGTCGAGTTCGCTCGGTGGAAGTTCCTCCAACGCGGCGATCGTCTCCGCGGCGAAGTACCGCCGTTGCCCGCGGGCGTCGAGCCCCATCGAGTGCACCCCGCGCCGGTCACGTTCGAACCACATCGACGTCCTCCATCCGTGTCGTCCGGACCACGCTGCCACCCGGGCGCTCCACGTGTGCTGTTCTCCGGGCCGGAACACGCCTACGCTGCCCGCATGGGGGATCCTCGCGACCTGGACGAACTGCTGGCCCGCGCCGACGTCGTCGACGCGCCGTCGCACACCGTGCGTCGCGCGGTCGGTCTGGGAGTCGCCCTGACGGGCATCGGGGTCGCCGTCGCCGTCGGTCTCACCTCCGGGGCGTCCGCAGTGCTCGGCGCGGTGCTCCGTGCGGCGTTCGGGCGCTGGGGCGACCTGTTCTGAGCGTGGCCGGCACGGCGGCCTGGAGGCACGGCGCGGCTTCGCCACGCAGCCGCCGGTAGGCTGTACTCCCGTGGCACTCACCATCGGAATCGTCGGTCTCCCGAACGTCGGCAAGTCGACCCTGTTCAACGCCCTGACCAAGAACCAGGTCCTCGCCGCGAACTACCCGTTCGCGACGATCGAGCCGAACGTCGGCGTGGTGAACCTGCCAGACCCGCGCCTCGACCAGCTCGCGGAGCTGTTCCACTCCGAGAAGACCGTCCCCGCGCCGGTGTCGTTCGTCGACATCGCGGGCATCGTCAAGGGTGCGAGCGAGGGTGAGGGGCTCGGCAACAAGTTCCTCGCGAACATCCGCGAGGCCGACGCCATCGCGCAGGTCGTCCGCGGGTTCACCGACGACGACGTCGTGCACGTGGCGAACAAGGTCTCCCCGAAGGACGACCTCGAGGTCATCAACACCGAACTTATCCTCGCCGACCTCGAGACCATCGAGAAGGCCCTGCCCCGGTACGAGAAGACCGTGAAGCTCAAGCAGGCCGAGCCGATCGTGCTCGAGACCGCGCAGGAGGCGAAGGCAGCGCTCGAGGCGGGCACGCTGCTGTCCGCCACCTCGATCGACCTGACCCCGATCGCGGAGCTCGGCCTCCTGTCGGCCAAGCCGTTCATCTTCGTGTTCAACGTCGACGAGGCGATCCTCACCGACGACGCGCGCAAGGCCGAGCTCGCAGCGCTCGTCGCCCCCGCCCAGGCGGTGTTCCTCGACGCGCAGGTCGAGTCCGAGCTGATCGAGCTCGACCCGGCCGACGCCGCCGAACTGCTCGAGTCGACCGGCCAGACCGAGTCCGGCCTCGACCAGCTCGCCCGCATCGGCTTCGACACCCTCGGGCTGCAGACCTACCTGACGGCCGGTCCGAAGGAAGCCCGTGCGTGGACGATCGGCAAGGGGTGGAAGGCTCCCCAGGCTGCCGGCGTGATCCACACCGACTTCGAGAAGGGCTTCATCAAGGCCGAGGTCATCTCCTTCGACGACCTGGTCGCGACCGGCTCCATCGCCGAGGCCCGTTCCGCGGGCAAGGCTCGGATCGAGGGCAAGGACTACGTCATGCAGGACGGCGACGTGGTGGAGTTCCGCTTCAACAACTAACAGGCTCGGAACGACGCTGATCGGGCGCTATTCGGCCGCCTGCGTCCGCAGGCAGTCCGCAGAATTGCCGGAGACCTGGCGCATAGGGCCCGCGGACGCGGACCGAGGCGGCGCAAGAGGTCATTGCAGCGTTCAGTCAGCTGTCCAGCTCCTGGATGGAACAGCACAATGCGCAGGTCGCGCGAGCGGCGCTCCGTATCAGCTTCGTGCGGGGGCTTCTGACTACAGCGTCAAGCGACGATGAACCCAAGTTCGACTACGCCAAGTCCCTCGCCGCCCGCGTCAGCGACCTTGACGCCTACTTCTTGGCATTCGCAACGCTCAAGGACTCGCAGCCCCCACTCATCAAGCGGGTCTTCTCGCGCTCGTTCATGCGGTCGGACTACGACGGCGCCGCGCTCCGAGCGCTCGGTGCGGCCGGGCTCGTGGATCCGGCTCACGCGGAGGCGGACCCTCCGCCCGTGGCAGCGCCCTGACAGCGTCCGGCCAGCGTCGGACCTCTGACAGTCACGGGGCCGACACCACAAGAGGGGGAAGATGCGGTCGCGAGTGCACCAGTAGCGTGCCCGGGTGACCATCTCGATCGAAGGCGCGTCGCTCCTCGCGACCTTGTTCCCCATCAGCATGCTCGTCCTGCTCGTGGAGGCGCGCGCAGCTGGCGGGGTGGCCGGACCTGAATGGAAGCGCGGGGACGGCTTCCGGGCTTGGCGCGCTTGGATCCTGAGCTTCCGGAACTTCTGGGAGACGATCACGGCACTCTCGCCGATCGCAGCGCTCGGTGGCACAGTGATTTGCGCTGTCGCAGTGTGCGTTCCGGCGCGCATCAACGAGGACTGGTCCGTATGGGTCGCGGTGTGTGGCGGTTATCAAGTAGTCGCGGTGTTCTTCGCGATCAACCGCCTGATTCGACTCATGACCGTTGAGAACCACATGGCGAGTCGGGACTGACACCCCCGAATGCCAGGGGCTGACGGGCCGGCGTCAGGTCCCGGGTTTGCTCGGATCGTTGAGAAACGCCTGAGCCCTCGCGTACCAGGTCTGGACGGTGTCCGCGGTGCGGTCCGAGCGTCGGTACTCGCCGACGTGCGTAAGTGTCTCGTCGCGCCACTCATTGAATCGGCTGATCGCGTTATCGCGCGCGGCCTGCGCGGCGAAGTTCGGAGTGCCGTACCGCTTGCGGTAGCTCGTCTTCGCGGCGGTGAAGAGCAACGCGGCCTTGACGTGTTCTCGGTCGAGCCAAGACTTGAGCCACGGCTCGGACGACGGCAGCTCCCCGAGGGTCAACTTAATGCGCTGCAGGCGGTCCACGACCTCGTCAGACCCAGTCAGGCACTCGTCCGTCAGCTCGAGACTCCGGATGAGTGTCGCGACCTTGTCCAGTGCCCAGTCGCTCACTTCTCGACCCGCATGATGCTTTCCTTGCCGAAGCTGTGTCCCTGCTCACAGCTGAAGATCCCCTGGCGGGTCACTCCCTGCTGTACCAGTGCCCCGCAGTCTTTGTGCAGCTCAACGATCATCGCTAACCCTTTCCTGCAGCACCGGCGTCTCCGGATCTCCATCGCAGCCTACGAGCGACCAGTGACGAGTCCGCAACGAGTCCGCAAGAGGGCCACAACGGGCCCTGCCCGCGCCGGGCTGCCCTACGCTCCCATCCGCGTAGTCATGGGCCTATCCGGACTCGGCACTACTCGGCTCTTCCCCAACGTTAGATCCGCTCCAACAACTAGGCGGCGCCCGCGACTCGAGTGTGTCGGTGACTCCGACCGTCCGGCTGGCTTGCACGCTGCTCGACGTGCCGCGGGGATGACCGTGTCGACAATGTACGGCGATCTGCCGTACGATAGCGACATGGTTGCCCCGCGTAAGTCAGATCGGCTCGACCTCCGGCTCACCCCGGAGCAGAAGCATGAGATCGAAGCAGCCGCGGCGATCTCGGGCCGATCGATCACGGACTTCTCGGTCAGCGTCCTGGTGGAACACGCGGAGGACACGATCCGCCGCGAGCGCGAGATCGCGATGTCCGACAAGAGCTTCGCCGCGTTCTCTGCTGTGCTCGACCGTCCGGCGAAGTCCGTCGCCGGGTTGGCCGACCTCCTGGCTCGCCCCAGCGTCTTCGTCGACTGAAGCGATGGCGATCCTCCGGCGCCCTCGGCCGATCACGCAGCACGACGACACCAGCCACTTCGACTGCGGCAAGCCCACCCTGACGAGCTGGCTGCAGATCCGCGCGATCCGCAACGAAGCAGGCGGAGCATCCCGCACGTTCATCTCGATCGACGACGAGACGGATCGGATCGCTGGCTACTACTGCCTCGCGGCCAGCTCGCTCCAGTCGGCGGGTGTTCCGGGCTCGTTGCGGCGGAACATGCCCGATCCGATCCCCGTCGTCCTCATCGGTCGGCTTGCCGTGGACCTGACGTTCCAGGGTCTGGGCCTCGGTACGAGTCTGCTGCAGGATGCGCTCGTCAAGAGCATCGAAGCATCGCGGCTCGTCGGTGCGCGCGCTGTGATCGTGTACGCGATCGACGACGAGGCTGCGGCGTTCTACGAGCGATTCGGGTTCGCCGTGATCCCGGAGACATCACGCTGCATGTACCTGCTGGTGGGGGACGCTGAAGCGACGATCCTCGCCGCGAACGCTAGGGCGCGGTAGGTTCGCCACGAGCGATGCACCAGGAGGCCCCATGTCGTACGTTGTCGACTTCGAGAACGTGTCCACCGCCGGGTTGGAGTCCTCGCCGGTTGCTGATGCCCTCGCGGGACTCCGTGCCAACGAGGCTCGGTACTTCAAAAACAAGTACGACCACGTGTTCACGACCCATCCGGCCGCCGAGGTCCCCGACCTGGTCGACTACGTCGCACGGGTGCTCCAGGAGGAGCGCGGTCTCGTGATCGCATCGCCGCCGCTCGAGGCGACCGAGGCGCTGGTGGACGGGGTTCGCTGGACGTACGTGTTCTACGAATCCGGGCTCGCGATCAACGTGCTCTACACACTGGAGCCCGGCGGGAAGCGGGCGGTCGGCTTCAAGCTGTCCGACGGCATGGAGGTGCCGGACGAGCTCGCGGACAAGTTCAAGTTCGCTCGACAGAAGTCGAAGCTCGCCGGCACGATCCGCGGGTCGTTCTTCGTCGTGAAGGGTGAGTACTGACCGCTCGTCACAGCGGAACGGCTTCGTCCAGGACCTGTCGGAAGTGCACGTCGTCGTCGAGGTCGTCAGTCAGGACGTCGACCGGGAAGCCGGTGATGCTCTCGGCCGCATGGGCGAAACCTACGAGGTCGAACAACGACGTGGCTGCAGTGAGTGACACCAACAGGTCGATGTCACTGTCAGCAGTGTCGTGACCGCGGATCGTCGAGCCGAACACCCTGACGTTCTCGAGGCGGAACCGGTGTGCCGCCGCGATGACCTCGTCGGCGTAGACGGCCAGCGGGATACTGAGACGAGTGTCCGCGGCCTTCATGATCCGAATGAGGTCCTCTGGGGCTGGGCGTCGCTCGCCGTTCTCGTACGCTGCGATCGTGTCGTGTCCGTCACCGCTCGATCGCCCCGATTGGCCACCGAACGCGCTTCTTGTGCCCACGTGCATCGCCCGCACCTACCGTCGGTTACGAGGAGGAAACGTGAAGTACATCCACTACGACGGCAGCCTGATCCTGACAGGCGACCTGATCGCCGACGCGGTCGCGGACTACGCAGCGGTCCTCGGAGCGAACGGCCGGACGGACACGGTCTCGATCCCGTCCGTCGCGGACGACGGGTCCGCGACCCGGACGACGGTGCTCGTGGGTCCGGCGAGCGAACTGACCGTGAGCACGGCACCGGACGACGAACTCGAACCCGAGGACCACGGGTTCATCCGCAACCTGCGTGACGCCGCGGTCCGGGCCGGCGCGGAGCGTCCACTCGACGTCGACGGCGGACAGCGGTTCGTGGGGGCGGACGACCCTGACCTCCCCGACGACCCCGACGCCTACGAGGGAAGCCGGCCCTGAGACGACGAATGCCGCCGAGCACTGCTCGGCGGCATTCGTGTGTGTGGAGCGTGGGGCTCAGGCAGCGAGTGCGAGCTCGCCCGTGCGGACGGACCGCGCCTGCACGAGCGTGCGGCTCGCTTCGCCGCGCCACGAGCGGCCGGGCACGGTCCAGCCGGCCTCGCCGTCGATGTCCACGCGGGACCCACGGGTGATGAAGCGACCGAGGTCGTCGGCCGGGATGCGGACGAGGTACTCGCGCTGCGAGCGCTCGTCGCGCACACCGAACTCGGCGATGCGGTCGGGGGAGACGGTCGGCGCCGCGAGTGCGGTGCCGATGATGGTGATTCGTTCGTTGCTGGTCATGGTGTTGCGGTACTTCCTGGTCGTTCGGCGCCAAGGGCCTCGGTGTCGGCGGACGGCTGAGTCCGGCGCGACGCATCGAGTGCGGGGCGGGCACGTCGCGTTTCGACGTGCAGCTCGTCCGTTCGGATCGAGCGGTGGTCTCGTCGGAATGCGATTCGGGTGAATCGGCTTCGAGACGGTTCGGTGTGCGCGAGTCAGATGGGTTCGCTGCAGTGCACCAAATGAACACACTACCCGACGGTGGCCGGATTGTCCAGGAACGATGTCCAACGGGTCCCGCCGGCGGCGACGTTCCCCGAACCGTCGAGTCTGGCAGCGGACGAGGACGGCTTGCGATCGGCCTGCTCGTGGATCGCCCCGTCGAAGGCCTCGGAGAAGTCGAGTCGGGGGACGGCATCGGTGACGGCACGGAGGTCCGACGCCTTCCACCGAGCGAACCCGACCCCGGAGACGTCGAGCGACGTCGCGACCTCGAGCAGGTGCCCCTCGGCGTCGAGAGCGGGGTCGACGGACGTCCACATGTGCCGCTCGATCACCTCGCCGACCCGACGGGCCCGCGCGGCGTCCCAGCCGGCCCCGAGCGCGAACACGGAGCCGACGGCGCCGCCGGCGTCCTCGAACGGCACCGAGTGGGCGTCGAAGGACTGGGTCACGCCGAGGTCGTGCAGCATCGTCGCGACGAAGAGGAGCTCGCGATCGGGGTCGAGGTCGATGGTCGGTGCGAGCAGCGACGCCCAGGCCCACGAGCGCAGGCAGTGGTTCACCAGCGCCGGCGAGGACCACGCCCGCACGACGTCGAGCGCTCGCGCGGCCACGGGGGAGGGCGGTGCGAGCAGTGCGTCGACGTCCAGGGTCATGGCACGAACGTAGCGGAGGTGACCGACAGACGGACTGGAGGCGCGGAGCCAGCTGGCACCGCGCCTCCAGTCCGGTTCCTGGTTCAGTTCAGGGTCGGGGTGTCCTCCGGCACGACGCCACCGCCGTACAGGTCGGTCGCCAGGTCGCGGAGCGCGCGCAGCGCGACGCGTTGCGTCAGTGGGCCGTAGGAGATCCGGGCGACCCCGAGGGCCTCGTACTCGGCAGCGGGGAGGGCTCCGGGCAGGCCGATGACGGAGAGCTTCCCGCGGCCGAGCCCCTCGACGAGCCGCTCCACGACGTCCCGCTGGATGGCTCCCGGCACGAAGACCAGGGCGGCGCCGTTGTCCAGGAACGCCTTCCCGCGAGCGATGGCGTCGGCGATGCTCTCGTCGAGTGGCCGGTCGCCACCGCGGGCGATCGCGTCGGTGCGAGCGTTCAGCTGGAAGTCGACGCCCTCGGTCTGCGCGGCGGCGGTGATGGCGGCCACGCGGGCGACGGCCTCGTCGAACGGGCGCAGGCGGTCCTCGACGTTCGCGCCGACGATCCCGGAACCGATTGCGCGGCGGATCGTCTCGGCCGGGTCCTCGTAGCCGTCGTCCAGGTCGGCGGTGACGGGCAGATCGGTGGCGGCGGCGATCGTGGCTGCGCCGGCGAGGGCGACGTCCAGCGGCATCCCGCCGTCGTCGTACCCGTGGCTCGCCGCGATCGAGTGACCGGCTGTGGCGATCGCCTTCGTCTCGGGGAGGTCACTGACGACCTTGGCGCTGATCGCGTCCCAGACGTTGACGACCCGGAGGATCTCGGGGGCTTCGTGCAGCTGCTTGAGGGTTGTCGCCTTGTCGGCGGTGCTCGTGCTCATGACGCCGACAGTAGGCCGACCAGCCCGGGCAGGGATCATCGTGTGCGTCGCACGACGTCACCGTAGCGTCGAGGGTGACGCGCGTCCACGGAGCAGAAATCGTCGAGTCGGCGCCGGCGACCCGACGATTTCTGCTCAGTGGACGATCGCAGACCGGCAGGTCCGCGTGCCCGGCCGACGGGGCGGCCCCCGGCCGTCACCCGCCCCGCAGACGACGCGAGATGACGTCCGGACTCGCGCCGTGCCTCCAGTCCGATGCATGCTGGGACGCATGGCGCACGACGAGGAGGACCCGGTCGGCACGCTCCGCGGGGTCCGCACGAGCATCAAGTGGACGCGCTACGCGCCCGACGTGCTGCCCCTGTTCGTCGCCGAGATGGACCACGAGGTCGCTCCGGCGATCCGGCAGGCGCTCATCGAGCGGGTGCAGCAGTCCGACCTCGGGTACCTCGACGGTCCTGGGCCGCTCGCGCCCGCGTTCGCGTCGTTCGCCGCGGACCGGTGGGGGTGGGACGTCGACCCGGGCCGCGTCTACCTGGCGACGGACGTCAGCGTCGGCATCGTCGAGTCGCTGCGGCTCGCGCTGCCCGACGGCGGCCGGGTCGCCATCACGCCGCCCGTCTACCCGCCGTTCTTCGAGCTCGTCGAAGAGGCCCGATGTCAGGTCGAGGAGGTCCCGCTGCTCGAACAGTGGGGCGTCTACCGGCTCGACCTCGAGGGCCTCGAGCGCGCCTTCGCCAGCGGTGTCGGCGTGTTCCTGCTCTGCAACCCGCACAACCCCGTCGGCCTCGTGCACGACCGCGCCGACCTCCTGGCGCTCGCCGAACTGGCCGCGCGCTACGACGTGCTCGTCATCAGCGACGAGATCCACGCACCCCTGACCCACCCCGGCGTCCAGTTCACGCCGTTCGCCGCGATCGCCGAGCCCGCCGGGGCGCGCAGCGTGTGCGTCACGAGTGCGAGCAAGGGGTGGAACCTCGCGGGGGTGAAGTGCTCCGTCATCGTCGCCGGGGACGCGCGCACCGCCACCCTGCTCGACACCCTGTGGGAGGAAGTGGCCTGCCGCACGAGCATCCTCGGGCTGCACGCGAACCTCGCGGCGTTCACGCTCGCGACGGACTGGTTGGACGACGTGGTCGCCCGGATCGTCGCGAACGAGCGGCTGCTCGGCTCGCTGTTGGCGGAGCACCTGCCCGGCGTCGTGTACACCCGGCCCCGGGCCGGGTACCTGGCGTGGCTCGACTTCCGCGGCATCGGGCTCGGTGACGACCCGGCGGTGCCGCTCCGCGAGCACGCGTACGTCGCGCTCAACTCCGGCCTCGGGTTCGGGTCGCAGGGGCGCGGGTTCGCGCGACTCAACCTGGCGTGTTCGCCGGACACGCTGCGCGAGGCCGTGCTGCGGATCGCGGCGGCCTACCCGTCGAGTGCGCAGGAGGGGCTGGTCTGGCACGTCGCGTGAGCGGCGGGCAGGGTCCTCGGACCGGAGGCGCGGATCGAGTCAGGCGCGTCGGCCCACTCCGCGAGCTCGGCGCGTCAGTCGTCGACGTACTGGTTGCGACCCACGACACGGATGCGGAGGTCGTCGGTGCGATCCATCGCGAGGAACTCACGGGACACGAACCCGACGGACGGCCACCGCGTGACCTCGGTCACCAGGATCCCGTCGATGAAGACCTGCCACGCGCCGCGCTCTCGGACGGCCTGGACCTCGTACGTCGCCATGCCGCGAGCGTACCGGCTCAGCCGACCCGCTTCGCGTAGTACCGCACTGTCGGGACCTCGCCCGAGGGCTTGCTCCAGTCGGCGGGGCCGCGACCGGTCATGCACCAGCCACGGCGCTCGTAGAGGCGCCACGCGTCGGGTGTCTCCTCGGTGACGTCGAGTCGCAGGTGCGTGCCTGGTGCCGCGGCCTCGGCGGCGGCGAGGAGCGCGTCGGCGATCCCCTTGCCGCGGTGCGAGGGGTCGACGAACAGTCGGGTGACCTCGGCCATCCGACCGGGTGCCGGCACGGCGACGCCGACGTGGCCCACGACCTGGTCGTCGTGGACCGCGACCCAGGCGCCCAGCAGGCCGTCGGGGGAGATCCAGTCGCGCGGCGCGTCCGGCCAGGTGCTGGGGTAGCCGGTGCCGTGGACGCGCCAGAGCACCTCGACCAGGGGGTCGAGGTCGGTCTCGGCGCGCTCGTGGATCCGCATCTCGTCGGACGCTATCGGACGGCCGGGCTGCCCCGTTACGGTCCCGCGCGATCCGGCGGCTCGGACTGGTCGTTCCGCCGCCGTGGCCGAGGTCAGAGGTCGAGCGCCATGTGCACGTCGGCGCGGGCGTAGGGGCTCGGGGCGACCTCGTCGTGGCCGAGGTGCCGGAAGCCGAACGCCTCGTACAGGTGCACGGCGCTGGCGAGCTGGGCGTTGCTCTCGAGGACGACCCGGTGCGCGCCGAGTGCCCGGGCGCCGTCGAGTGCGACGGCGATGAGCTTCCGGCCGGTGCCGTGGCCCTGGTGCTCGGGGGAGACTGCCATCTTGACGAGCTCGAACACCCCGGGGGCGACGGGGGCGATGCCGACGCAACCGATGACCGGACCGTCCTGGTCGAGGCGTGCGACGAACGCGGCACCGCCGGGCTCGACGATCTGGCCGAGCGGGTCGCCGAGGAGCTTGCGGTCCTCGTCCTCCAGCGTGAAGAACCGGCTGATCCAGGCCTCGTTGAGGACCCGGAAGGCCTCGGCGTCGGCGGTCGAGGCGATGTCGGTGATGGTGAGGGTGTCGGCGGTGGTCGCATCGGGCATGCACCCATCCTCGACTGCCCGTCGAGCGGCGTCCAATACTCGTTCGCGCCGATCGATACGCTGTGTGCATGGATCGGATGCCAGATGTCGACCTCCGCCAGCTGCGGGCATTCCTCGCAGTGGCCGACGAACTGCACTTCGGACGGGCCGCCGCACTTCTCCGGATCGCCCAGCCGGCACTGTCGCAGCAGATCCGGCGGACCGAACGCGACCTCGGTGTCGACCTGTTCGCCCGGACGAGTCGCAGCGTGGCGCTCACCCCGGCAGGACGCGTGCTGCAGGGTCGAGCGCGGTCGCTCCTGGAACAGGCCCGCCGGGACCTCGACGAGACGGTGCGTGTGGGTCGGGGCGAGGCCGGTCGGCTCGACGTCGGGTTCGTCGTCTCGGCGCTGCCGCTCGGTCCCATCGAACGGGTGCAGGCGTTCCGGGAGCGCTACCCGCTCGTGCGCGTGGAACTCACCGAGGGGTACTCGTCCACGCTGCTGGCACGGATCGTCCGCGGCGAGCTCGACCTGGCGATCGTGCGGGACCCAGATCCCGACCCGGCCGTGCGCTTCCTGCCGTTCCGCAGCGAGCGCTTCGTCGCCGCCGTCCCGCACGGGCACCGGCTCGCCGACCGGACGTCGATCCGCGGGCCGGAGCTGCTCGACGACCCGTTCGTGTTCTTCCCGGCGGCGGCCGGTTCGGTCGCGACGGAGCGCAACCTCGCTCCGGTCGTCTCCGGAGCCCGCCGTCCCACCGTCGTGCAGGAGGCCACGACCTGGGCCACCGTCCTGCACCTCGTCGGCGCGGGCCTCGGGGTGACGGTCGCGCCGGAGAGCGCCACCCTGGCGGCGCCCGCCTCGGTCGTCCTGCTGCCGCTCGAGGCCGACGACCACCGGAGCGAGCTCGTCTGGGCGGCCCGTGCCGACGACGACCGCGAGATCCTGCGGAACTTCGTCGCCGCCACCGAGTGAGAACCGCGTGACAATCCGGCGCCACGGCGCTAGATTGCTAGCATGGTAGCCCAGGCGAACAGCCCGAAGGTGCAGTTCAACGTGTACCTCCCTGCCGATCTGGTGCGTGACCTCAAGCACCGTGCGATCGACGAGGGGGTCTCGCTCTCCGCGCTCGTCGAGCGCATCGCTGCCGCGTACGTCTCCGAATCCGAAGGGGGAACCCGATGACGATCACCGTGCAGCAGATCCAGTACACGACCGATCCGCCCGCGTGGCACGCACTCGCCAGTGGCCTTGGTCTCCAGCCGTTGCCGGGCGGCGACGACGTGTGGTCCGAGTTCGCCGGGGACGGTGTCCTCGCGGTCCACCGGGTCGACACCGTCGCCGAGGAACGGACCGAGATCGTCCTGCTCACCGACTCCGCGGCCGCGCTCGACGACCTCGAGCGCACCCTGGTCGACACCGGTGCGACGGTTCGCCGGACCGTCCTCGACGACATCGGTCCGCTGCTCGTGGTCGGCGACCCGCTCCCGATGTCCGCGACGACGTCGACGTCCGCGACCGGGAGCACCTCGTCGCCGCTGACGGTGATGCCGATCTGGTACGGCGCCGACCTCACGGCCCAGGCAGGGGTCGCCGAGGCGGTGGGACTCCGTCGCCGGCTCACGTCGGACAGCGGTGTGTGGATCGACTTCACCGCGGCAGGCGGCGGCGCTCTGGCGTTGCATGGGGCCGACCAGCACGGCGTCGAGCTGTCGTTCGAGTACTCCGGGGACCTCGACGCGCTCGCGACGCGCCTCACCGAGGCCGGGTTCGAGCCGAGGATCATCGATGAGGCCTACAACCGGACCCTGCGCGTCGCTCGGCCCGACGGCCCCGACCTCTGGGTCAACGGCGTCCAGCAGGACCTCTACGGGTACACGCGGTCGAGCTGACGCGGATCAGCCGAGCGGCAGCACCGGTGCCCGCTGGTCGCCCAGCTCGTCGGTGCGCCACGGCCGAGCGCCGCGCAGTGTCAGGCCGAGCTGCACGAGCACGAAGCCCACGTGCGGCTCGACGTCCGGGTCCCACGGGCCCTCCACCCCGAGACCGAAGGCCCCGAGTTCGTCGTCGGCCTCGTCACGCAGGGTGAGACGCCACCGGCCGTCCCCGAGCTCCTCGACGACGGCCCACCGCGCGGTGCTGAACCGACTCATGCGGTCTTCGCGACGTCCTCGGTGAAGTTCCGGACCCGCTGCAGCAGTGCCTCGCCCCGCATCGCGATCGTCGCCGGTGGGTTGAGGTGCGGCGGTGCCGTGCGGATCAGCATGGAGCAGCCGAGGTCCTCGCAGATGTAGGAGCCGATGGTGTTGCCGTTCCGCCCGGACTCGCCGGCGCGTGCGGCCGAGAACAGACGCACCTGGGTCGCGGGCTGCGGGGAGTGGCAGAACGAGCACATCGCGGCGATGCCGGGACGCAGGGATCCACCGGCGGAACGCACGACGATGCCCACGGGGCGCTCGTCGATCCAGGACACGATGTACCCGCGGCGGGCGGCCTGGGGGTCGCGCCAGCCGAGGAACTCGCGCTCGTCCCAGAGCATCTCGTGCAGGCCCGGGATGGGCAGCTGGGCGAGTTCGTCCGGGGTGGCGTTGACGAACGACGAACGGATGTCTGCTTCGGTCAGTGGCTTCACGGTCCGATCACCTTATTCCTCGCCTCCGACAGATGCTCCCTCAGGACAGCCTGGAGGCACGGATCGCCCCGAGCGCGCTCGTCCCGTCCGCCACCAGGACAGCCCGGCGCAGCGCGTCCCGCCCGACGCGGCGGGCGGCCGCGTCGTCGGCCGCGAACTCCACGAGGACGCGCGTCGACCGCGCCATGGCGCGTGCCCCCGGGATCCACGGGACCGCACGCTCGATCGATTCGGCGACCCCGACCGCGATCGCGTGGCGCTGGGTCAGGTGCGCTCGCTCGTGGGCGACCACGGCCTCCAGTTCGTCCGTCCGCAGTCGGTCCGCGAGCCCGGTGCTCACCAGCACCCCGCCGGACCTGCCGGGGACCGCGCAAGCCAGTGCGTGCTCGGCCTCGACGACCGCGACGGGCGTGCCGTCGATCTCGCGGTGGGGGGCCGCGCCGGAGCGCATGGCCTCGCGGACGGCGTCGTGCTCGGGGCCGGGGCGGACGCGCACCGCGATGACGAACGCGAGGACCGCGAGCAGTGCGACGCCGATGTTCAGGCCGTGCGTGGGGGAGTCGCCGAGGCGGAACGGGTCGGTGATCGGCCGGTTCGCGAGGACCACGAGGGTGATGCCGGCGACGAAGCCGACCACGCCGAGGAGCACGGCGACCGACCACGACACGAGCGCGGTGCGGGGACGGTCGATCGTCCACGCCGAGCGGGTCAGGAACCGGGGCGCGAGGACCACGACCGCGAGGGCGAGCGCGATGAGGACGACTCCGGTGACGACCACGGCAGGGGGTCCGTCAGGAGCGGGCTCGGGCGTCGAGGGCGCGGCGGAGGACGTCGAGGTCGTCGGAGGCGAGTGACCCCGTGAACTGCAGGAGGGCGGCTTCGCGGTCGGTCGCGGCCGCGAGGGCGTTCGACATGAGGGAGGCGGTCTGTTCTTCGCGGCTGTTCGTCGCGCGGAAGGTCAGTGGCGCATCGTCGTGGTGCTGCCGTTCCACCTGGCCCTTGCGGCCGAGCCGGTCGAGCACCGTGAGCACGGTCGTCAGTGCTGGGCGTGGCTCCGGGAACGCGTCGAGCACCTGCCGGGCACTGAGCCCTTCATGAGCGCTGTGCCCGGTCTCGGCGGACCAGAGCGCGTCGAGCACCGCCTGCTCCAGCTGCCCACGGGGGCGCGATCGCTGTCCTGCCACCCGGGCATTCTACGAGATGTCGAAGCGCGGCACACGACACATGCCCGTAACGCGGGCTGGGTATGCTCGTGCGCGGACAACTGAACACCGGCCGCTCATCCGTCGCGGGAGACGTCGTGCGGTGCCCCTGGCACCGGATCGACACCGAAGGAGCAATCCCCCCGCCAATCTCTCAGGTCCAACACCGCAGCGGACAGGCCACTCTGAAAAGCAGACGCTCGGTCGTCTCGCCCACGGTGAAAGCCGCCGGACCTCACGGGCCGCGGTGAAACTCTCAGGCACATGACAGAGGGGGAGTTCCACCCGACGACGGTCGTCGGGCCCTGCCGATGCCAGGAGAACTCCGCCATGAGTCCGTCCCCACTGCGCTCCTCCCCGCTGGAACCCGCGCACGAAGCCGCCGGTGCGTCCTTCACCGACTTCGCCGGGTACCGCATGCCCGTGCGCTACTCGTCCGACCTCGCCGAGCACCATGCGGTGCGTCAGGCGGCGGGGGTGTTCGACCTCTCGCACATGGCGGAGATCGGCGTCACCGGCGCCGAGGCCGTCCGGTTCCTCGACCGCGCGCTCGCGGGGTCCTTCGGCGCGATGACCGTCGGACGGGCGAAGTACTCGCTGCTCCTGGCGGAGGACGGCGGGATCCTCGACGACCTCGTGGTCTACCGCACCGACGAGGACGTCTTCCTCGTCGTCGCGAACGCGTCCAACCGGCAGGTGGCGGTCGACGCCCTGACCGCCCGCGCCAACGGGTTCGACGTCGTGGTCTCCGACGACTCCGACAGCACCGCGCTCGTCGCGATCCAGGGGCCCGCGGCCGCCGGGACGCTCGACGCCCTCGTCGTCGCCGACCGCCTGCAGCCGGAGTCCCCGCTCGACGAGCTCCGGTACTACCGGGTCCTGCACGCCGTGTTCGACGGGTCCGACGTCCTCGTCGCCCGCACCGGGTACACCGGCGAGGACGGCTTCGAGGTCTACAGCGACCCGTCCGTCGCGACCGCGCTCTGGGACGCCCTGCTCGAGGCCGGTGCCGACCGTGGCGTCGTCCCCGCCGGGCTCGCCGCGCGCGACACCCTGCGGCTCGAGGCCGGCATGCCGCTCTACGGACACGAGCTCGGCACCGACGTGCGCCCGGCGCAGGCGGGGCTCGGCCGGGTCGTTGCCCAGGACGGTGACTTCGTCGGGTCCGACAGCGTGGTGCCCGCCACCGACGCGCGTGTCCTCGTGGGACTCGTGACCGAGGGCCGTCGCGCGCCGCGGGCCGGGTACGACATCGTGCACGAGGGCGTGATCGTCGGCACCGTCACCTCCGGAGCGCTCTCGCCGACGCTCGGACACCCCGTCGCGATGGCGTTCGTCGACCCGGCGCTCGCCACCGAGGGACAACTCCTCCACATCGACGTCCGCGGCACGGCCATCCCCAGCACCGTCACCGCGTTCCCCTTCTACCGCCGCCCTCAGAAAGGCTGATCCCGTGACCGACCAGACCGCACTCCAGTACACCGCCGACCACGAGTGGCTCCTCGTCGAGGGCGACACCGTCACCGTCGGCATCACGGACCACGCCGCCGAGCAGCTCGGTGACGTCGTCTACGTCGAGCTCCCCGCCGTGGGCACCGCGACGACCGCCGGCGAGCAGATCGGCGAGATCGAGTCGACCAAGAGCGTCGGTGAGCTGTTCGCCCCGATCGAGGGCGAGGTCGTCGCCGTGAACGACGCCGTCGTCGACGCGCCGGACACCGTCAACCAGGACCCGTTCGGCGCCGGCTGGCTCGTGAAGATCAAGGTGGACGGCACGTCCTTCCCCGAGGACCTCATGGACCACGACGCGTACCGGGCGTCCATCGCATGACCGGCGACCTCGAGAACCTCCAGACGTCCTTCGCCGACCGGCACATCGGCACCACGCCGGCCGATCAGCAGACGATGCTCGACGCGGTCGGGCACACGTCGCTCGACGCGTTGGTCCGTGCCGCGATCCCGGAGTCGATCCACGCCGCCCCGGTGTCACGCTCGTCCATCCCCGCCGCCGTCGGCGAGACCGAGGCGCTCGCCGAACTCCGCGCGAAGGCCGGACGCAACACGGTCCGCCGCGCCATGATCGGCCTCGGGTACCACGGCACCCACACGCCCGCGGTGATCCAGCGGAACGTGCTCGAGAACCCCAGCTGGTACACGGCCTACACGCCGTACCAGCCGGAGATCTCGCAGGGCCGGCTCGAAGCACTCATCAACTTCCAGACGATGGTCTCCGACCTGACGGGCATGGCCACGGCCGGCGCCTCGATGCTCGACGAGGGCACCGCCGTGGTCGAGGGCATGCTCCTCGCCCGCCGCGCCTCCAAGGTCAAGGGCGATGCGTTCCTCGTCGACACCGACCTCCTCCCGCAGACCCGTGCGCTGCTCGACCACCGGGCCGAGGCCGTCGGCATCACGCTGCGGTCCTTCGACCCGGTTGCCGGACCGAGTGACGAGCAGCTCGACGGTGCCTTCGGCGTCATCCTGCAGTACCCGGGTGCCTCCGGACGGATCGTGGACCCGTCGAGCACCATCGAGCGCGTCCACGCCGGTGGCGGCATCGCCGTCGTCGCGGCCGACCTGCTCGCCATGACCCTGCTCGCCAGCCCCGGTGACCTCGGCGCCGACGTCGCCGTCGGGACCAGCCAGCGCTTCGGTGTCCCGCTCGGCTTCGGCGGGCCGCACGCCGGGTACCTCGCCGTCCGCGCGGGGCTCGAGCGCCAGCTGCCGGGTCGCCTGGTCGGGGTGTCCTTCGACGCCGACGGCGCGATGGCCTACCGACTCAGCCTGCAGACCCGCGAGCAGCACATCCGCCGCGAGAAGGCGACGAGCAACATCTGCACCGCGCAGGTCCTGCTCGCCGTCATGGCCTCGATGTACGCGGTCTACCACGGGCCCGAAGGGCTGCGGTTCATCGCGGACCGGGTGGCCCGGACGACGTCGGCGCTCGCCGCGGTCGCCCGCGACGCCGGTCTCGACGTCGTGCACGATGCGTTCTTCGACACGCTCACCCTGCGGGCCGCCGGTCGCGCCGGGGCGGTCGTCGCCGCGGCGCAGGACGCCGACCTCCTGCTGCACCGGGTGGACGAGGACCTGTTCCAGCTCTCCGTCGACGAGACGACCACGCCCGACGACGTCACCCGCCTGGCGGGCGTGTTCGGGGCGGTGGACGTGACCGTCCCCGCGACCGAGGCGGCCGTGCGTGGCGCGGCCACGGGCCTCCCGTCCGCCCTCCAGCGCCAGAGCGAGTACCTGACGCACCCGGTGTTCAGTGCGCACCGCAGCGAGACCCGCATGATGCGGTACCTGAAGCACCTCGCCGACAAGGACTACGCCCTCGACCGCGGCATGATCCCGCTCGGCAGCTGCACGATGAAGCTCAACGCAGCCACCGAGATGGCCGCGGTGACCTGGCCGGAGTTCGCGAACGTGCACCCGTTCGCCCCCCGCGAGGACGTCGAGGGCTACCTCGACATGATCGGTGACCTGGAGACCTGGCTGGCCGAGGTCACCGGGTACGACACCGTCTCCCTGCAGCCGAACGCCGGGAGCCAGGGCGAGCTCGCCGGACTCCTCGCGATCCGCGGCTACCACCGGTCCCGTGGCGACGAGTCCCGGACGGTCTGCCTCATCCCGTCGAGTGCGCACGGCACGAACGCGGCGTCCGCAGTCCTCGCCGGCATGAAGGTCGTCGTCGTGGCCTGCGACGAGAACGGCAACGTCGACCTGGACGACCTCCGCGCGAAGACGGTGCAGCACGGCGAGCAGCTCGCGGCGCTGATGATCACGTACCCGTCCACCCACGGCGTCTACGAGCACGACATCCGCGAGGTCTGCGACGCCGTGCACGACGCCGGCGGCCAGGTCTACGTCGACGGGGCGAACCTCAACGCCCTGCTCGGTCACGCCCGGTTCGGCGACTTCGGCGGCGACGTCTCGCACCTCAACCTGCACAAGACGTTCTGCATCCCGCACGGTGGCGGCGGACCCGGCGTCGGACCGGTCGCGGCGAAGTCGCACCTCGCACCGTTCCTGCCCGGACACCCGTTCGCGCAGCAGGCCGACCGGCGCACGGGCGCGACGAGCGCCGATGCCGACGACCGCCTGGCGCACGCCGGCGGTCCCGTCAGCGCGGCACCGTACGGCAGCCCGAGCATCCTGCCGATCACCTGGACCTACGTCCGGATGATGGGGCTCGAGGGGCTCACCCGTGCGACCGAGGCCGCCGTGCTCGGGGCGAACTACATCGCCGCCCGCCTGCGGGACGCGTTCCCGGTGCTCTACACGGGCGAGGACGGCCTCGTGGCGCACGAGTGCATCCTCGACCTCCGCCCGCTGCGTGACACCACCGGCATCACCGTGGACGACGTCGCGAAGCGCCTGGTCGACTACGGCTTCCACGCGCCGACGATGTCGTTCCCGGTCGCGGGCACGCTCATGGTCGAACCGACCGAGAGCGAGGACCTGGCCGAGCTCGACCGGTTCGTCGACGCGATGCTCGCGATCCGCGCCGAGGCCTCGGCCGTCGAGCGTGGGGAGTGGCCGGCGGACGACAACCCGCTCGTCCACGCGCCGCACACGGCGTCGTCGGTGATCTCCGGCGAGTGGACGCACGCGTACACGCGCGAGCAGGCCGTCTACCCGCTGCCGGGCATCAGCGCCCGGAAGTACTGGCCGCCGGTGCGACGGATCGACCAGGCCTACGGCGACCGCAACCTGGTCTGCGCCTGCCCGCCGGTCGAGGCGTTCGCCTGACCGACGGTGCCGTTGTCGGCGGTGCCCGCCCCGCGTCGTCGGGGCGGGCACCGACCAACCGATGTTCTCGTGCATTCCCTGAGCACCCGCGACACCCGTCCGACCGCACTGGTCACCTGGACGGGTCCGATTGGAACAGTGAGAGGGGAACCACATGACGATCACGAACACGAACACCAGCACGGAACACCGAGCCCGTCGGGGCTTCACCCGGGGAGGGCGCTGGGCCGCCACCGTGGCCGCCGGCGCCGCAGCGGTCCTCGCCATCGGCGTCGCCACACCGGCGCACGCAGCGTCCGAGACGACCACGCGGGTGACCAAGGCGGGGCAGTACACGTCGACGCTCACCTACCCGGTGGTCGACGGCTCGAGCATCAGCCTCGCCATCTACTCGAACTGGTCGTCGGTCTCCGCCAAGTCCGCACACCTGGACTCCGTGCGGGTCTGCGTCGGCAAGCTGCCCGGCGCCACCCCGAACTTCATCTCGCCGACGGTGACGACCTACCACCCGGGTGCGAACAAGGACCACGGCACGAAGGACATCCCGGCAGCCGGGTGCAACACGTACTCCGTCAACCGGACCCTGACGACCTACGACGGCAACGTCCGTGGCCAGGTCGGGCTGACGTGGGTGGCGCTCCCCTTCGGCGGGGAGGGGGCGCAGTCGGTCTTCGCCCAGTACAACACCTGATGACGGCGTCCCGATGACGGGAGGCGCGGTGCCAGCTGGCACCGCGCCTCCCGTCCGTCGTCCGGCCGGTCAGGCGACCGGCGTGACGGGCAGGTGCTTCGCCCACCACGTGAGCACGTGCTCGAACCGCTGCACGCGGTGCTGCGGACGACCCGCGCGCGATAGCTCGTGCCCCTCACCCGGGAACACCAGGAACGAAGCGTCGACACCGGCGCGCTTCAGCGCGACGAACTGCCGCTGTCCCTGCTCGATCGGGCAGCGCCAGTCCTCCTCGGAGTGCGCGACCATGAACGGGATCGTGACCTGGTGGGCGTACGACAACGGGCTGCGGCGACGCTGCTCCTCCGGGTCCGCGCCCACGTACGCGTCCGCGAAGAACCAGCCGATGTCGGAGCTGCCGGCGAACGAGTCCCAGGCGTTCACGGCACGCTCGCTCCACGCGGCGACGAAGCGCTCGCCGTGGTGCGCCGCGACCCAGCTCGTCATGAAGCCGCCGTACGAGCCGCCCATGATGCCGACGCGGGTCGCGTCGAGGTCGGGTCGCTCGAGTGCGGCGTCGAGCAGGGCGAGCACGTCGTCCACGTCGACGGTGCCCATCGCCCCGATGACCGCGCGGCCGTGTTCGAGGCCGTAGCCGCCGGAACCGCGCGGGTTGCCGATGACGACGGCGTAGCCGGCGCTGGCGTACACCTGCGCCTCGTCGAAGAACGCCCACGTGTCCTGGCCGAACGGGCCGCCGTGGACCACCCGGAGCACGGGGTGCGGGCCCTCGCCCTCGGGCAGGACGACCCAGCCGTGCACCGGGGCGCCGTCGGGGGAGGTGCCGGTGAGCTCCTCGATACGGCGGACCCCTGGGACCGCAGCGTCGGTGCGGAGCGGTGCGGCGTAGTCGGTGAGGACGGTGGCGGGCTG
The DNA here is from genome assembly GCF_007673235.1 of Curtobacterium pusillum. Classification (GTDB taxonomy): domain Bacteria; phylum Actinomycetota; class Actinomycetes; order Actinomycetales; family Microbacteriaceae; genus Curtobacterium; species Curtobacterium pusillum_C. The sequence continues at coordinate 437,671 of NZ_VDZH01000004.1, read as the reverse complement.
CGCGCCGGGGTTGGTGGATCCGTCGTTTCGCTCGGTGAGGTCGAGGACGTGCACCTCGCCGGGGGATGCCGGCGTGCCGGCGGTCGCGACGAGCACGTCCCCGTCCACGTCGAAGCCCGACACGACCACGTGGCCGCCGAGCACCGTCGGGAGCTCGTCGAGCTGCAGCGGCGCAGCCGTCCCCGTCGGGACCCGGCGGATCCCGACGGTGCCGCGGTCGAGGACGGCGATCAGAACGTCGTCGCCGTGCACCACGGGCGTCCCCGTGACGTCGACCGTCTCGCGCGCGGTCAGGCGGACGGGGTCGCTGCCGTGCGCAGCCGCCCAGAGGCCTTCCGGCTCGCCGACCAGCCGACCCTCGAGGTGGGACGCACCGGTGTAGTAGACGGTGCCGTCAGGGGTCGCCGTGGCGGAACTGACCGAGCCCTCGGTGCGGACGGCGAGGGTGATCGTCCCCTCGGCGGCGTCGACGCGGTAGAGGTCGTCGTCGTGCGTCTCGCGGGCTCCGAGGTCGCGCGGTGCGACGACGAGCAGCGCGCTGCCGTCCGGGTACCAGACCGGCGCGGAGACGGAGCACGGGGCGCTCGTCAGCGCGGAGTCGACGAGCGGGGCGTCGCGGTCGGTCACGTCCACGACGACCAACTGCTGCGGCTTGTCCAGCAGGTACCCGGTGCCGTTGACGTGGAAGTCCAGCCGGGTGATGAGACGCGGAGCCTCGGCGTTCGGAGCCGGACGGCGGTCGGTTCCGGACACGGCCGACCCGTAGCGGCCCGGCTCGGGGAAGCGTGCCGTGACGGCGACGCGCGTGGAGTCGGGGGACCAGACGGGCGTCCCGGTGCCGAGGGGCAGTGCGGTGACGACACGGGCCTCGCCGCCGTCGACCGGCGCGACAGCGAGCTGGGGACGGTCCTTCTCGTCGTTGCGGAGGAACGCCAGCCACCGGCCGTCGGGGGAGAGAACAGGCGACGAGTCGTGGTCACCGGCGGTCCAGCGGACGGCACCGTCGCCGGTCACCCGCTCGATCGTGCTGCGGTAGGCGTCCTGCTCGAGGTCCGGTCGCGAGACCGCGACGAAGGCTGCACCTCCGCTCCGGGGATCGCCGCTGACGGTGGGGGAGGACGGGACGTGGAGGTGGGGGATGTCGTTCGCGAGCACGTGTTCACGCTACGGCCAGACTCGGTCCGGCGTCCTCGGAACCTGCCGCGAGACGTTCCCCGAGCGTTCATCGACTCCGGGGTGTGTTGCAAGACTGTTCAGAATCCTTTGCAACGTCAAGCGCACGCGTTGCGTATGGCACCGTAGTGGCGCAAATATTCACAGTCTCACGCAACGATCTGCCGCGCACGTTTCCGGTGTGTAACAACTTCTCCGGAGATTTTGAGGGCCCTCCGACCCGCACCTATGGTTCTTGCGAACGCGCCGTGGAGGCATGCCTCCTGCACGTTCGATCACATTCCATCAGGAGGATCACAGAGTGAACATCACCAAGAAGCGGGGACGCCAGCTGCTCGGCGTCGTCGCCCTGGCCGGGGCGGCAGCGATCGCCCTCGCCGGCTGCACCACCTCTCCGAGTGCCAACGAGTCCGGTTCGGCGTCGAACAAGACCATCACCATCGCGCAGGTGAACGAGGTCACGTCGTTCAACTTCAACACCCCCCAGGGCAACCTGGACATGAACGGCATGCTCAACTACATGACGCAGCCGCAGTTCGTGACCCTGGGTTCGGACTACAAGATCACGCCGAACACCGACCTCGGCACCGTCAAGAAGCTCAGCGACGACCCGCTCAAGGTCAAGTACACGCTGAACAAGGACGCGAAGTGGTCCGACGGCAAGGCCATCACCTCTGACGACCTCCTCCTGGGCTGGGCGCAGGCCTCCGGGTACTACGACTCCGACACGCAGGACGCCGACGGCAAGGTGACCAGCGGGACGCAGTACTTCTCGCTCGCCGCCGCGTCGCCGTTCCAGACGGACTACCCGACCGACATCACCAAGACGTCGATCACCCTCACGTACAAGAAGCCGTACGTCGACTGGAACCTCGTCAACCCGATCCAGTTCCCGGCGCACGTCGTCGCGGACGAGGCGGGCACGACCACCGACGACCTGCTCAAGGCGCTCAAGGACACCCCGGCCGGTGACACCGCGAACCCGGCCCCGGCGAACTCGACGCTGAAGAAGGTCGCCGACTTCATCAACACGGGCTACGACAAGACCAGCCTGCCGAGCGACAAGAAGCTGCTCGTCTCGGGTGGCCCGCTCATGGTGTCCGCCTGGACCCCGAAGCAGTCGATGACCTTCGTGCCGAACCCGGAGTACACCGGCGACCACAAGGTGAACTTCGGCAAGCTCGTCGTCCGCTTCATCGGTGACGCCAACGCCCAGGTCACGGCCCTCCAGAACGGCGAGGTCGACGCGATCCAGCCGCAGGCGTCCGCCGACACCGTCAAGGCCCTCGACGCCGCTTCCGGCGTCAAGGTCATCGACGGCGCCCAGGTCGCCTACGACCACCTCGACCTGAACTTCGGCTCGTCCGTGTTCAAGGACGAGAACGTCCGCAAGGCCTTCCTCCTCACGATCCCGCGTGACCAGATCCTCAAGTCGATCGTCACCCCGATCCAGAAGGACGCCAAGGTCCTCGACTCGCAGCTCTACCTGCCGGGCCAGGACGGCTACGACGAGGCCGTGAAGTCGAACGACTCCGACGAGTACTCGAAGGTCGACATCGACCAGGCGAAGAAGCTCCTGAACGGTGCGACCCCGACCGTCAAGATCCTCTACAACACCGAGAACCCGAACCGCGTGGACACCTTCCAGGCGATCCAGTCCTCGGCCGCCAAGGCCGGCATCAAGGTCGTCGACGGCGGTTCGCCCGACTGGTCCTCGCTCCTCGCGGGCGGCGACTACGACGCCTCGATCTTCGGTTGGGTCAACCCGGGTGCCGGCAACGCCGCGATCCCGCAGCTCTTCCAGACCAACAACGAGGGCAACTACAACAAGTTCGCCAACGAAGAGGCCTCGAAGCTCGCTGTCGAGACGCAGACGACCCTGGACGAGTCGAAGCTCGACGACATGAAGCAGCAGATCGACAAGATCGCCTTCGACCAGGCCTACGGCCTGCCGCTGTTCCAGAGCCCGGGGCTGTTCGCCACGAGCTCGCAGCTGAAGGGTGTCAAGTACTTCGGCGGCCAGACGGGCATCGTCTGGAACGTCTGGGACTGGACCAAGTGATCCTGACCGGTCGCTGATCAGCACCACACACGAGGGGGCGCCGGACTCGACGAGTCCGGCGCCCTCCCGTGAGCCGGGACCCTGCCCGGCCCCCACCCTCCGCCGGAGACCCCGGCACCCACCGCCGCACGCAGTCGACGAAGACCGCGTGGCGGGACCCAGTACTCTTGCTGCTCGGGCCGCCCGATCGGACGACCAGCAGTACGATCCACCACACCGGAGAGGCACCCATCGCCCATGGTGAGTTTCATCGCGAGACGGATCCTCGTCTCGGTCCTCATCCTCATCGCTGCATCGTTCATCATGTACAACCTGGCGGCGATCGCGGGAAACCCCCTGCAGGACCTCCAGAGCAGCAACTCGCCGAACCGTGACCAGCTCATCGCTGCACGGACCGCGGCGCAGCACCTCGACGTCATCCCGCCGCTCCGCTGGGGCCTCTGGATCACCGGCGTCGGCAAGTGCGTCATCGGTCAGTGCGACCTCGGCACGACGTTCAACAACCAGCCGGTCGCCGAGCTCCTCCCGCAGGCCGTCGGTTCGACGATCCAGCTGGTGACGTTCTCGTTCATCCTGGCGATCATCTTCGGCATCGGCCTCGGCGTCGTCACCGCCCTCCGCGTCTACTCGGGCTTCGACTACTCGATCACGCTGGTCAGCTTCTTCCTGTACTCGCTGCCGTCCTTCCTGATGGCCGTGCTGCTGAAGTCGTTCATCGCGCTCGACTACAACAACTTCCTCGTCGACCCGAAGATCCCACCGGTCAACCTCGTGGTCATCGCGATAGTCGTCGGCCTGGTCATCCAGCTCGTCGTCGGGGGCATCCTCAAGCGTCGGCTCGTGGTCGGTGCGATCAGCGCCGTCGTGACCGCGGGCATGCTGCTGCTCATGCAGGCGACCGGGTGGTTCACCAACCCGTCGCTCGGTCCGGTCTTCGTGATCCTGTTCAGCGCCGGTATCGGCCTGGCCATGGTCGCGCTGCTCGCCGGCACGAAGAACCGTCGGGCATGGCTCGTCGCGGGCATCAACGTGCTCGTCGCGATCGTCTGCTACTTCGCGCTGCAGGGGCTGCTCAACGTCTCGTCCGGGGCGACGATCTTCATCCTCGCGGTGGTCACCGTCCTGGTCGGGCTGGCGTCCGGCTGGTTCGTCGGCGGCCACGACCGCGGCCTGATGATGCGCATCGGTGCACTGACCGCGTTCCTGAGCGCCGGCGTCATCCTGCTCGACCGCTTCATGCGCTCGTGGATCGACTACACGCAGAACTACGTGTCCCGTCCGATCGCGACCGTCGGTTCGCAGACGCCCGGGCTGACCGGTGACTTCTGGATCAACGGGATCGACACCTACACGCACCTGCTGCTGCCGACGATCTCGCTCCTGCTCATCAGCTTCGCGAGCTACACGCGGTACTCCCGCTCGGGCATGCTCGAGGTCCTCGACCAGGACTACGTGCGCACCGCCCGTGCGAAGGGCCTGCCGGAGCGCACCGTCATCGTGCGCCACGCGCTCCGCAACATGCTGATCCCGATCGCGACCCTCGTGGCGACCGACATCGGCGCGCTGCTCGGTGGCGCGATCATCACCGAGCGCGTCTTCGCCATCTCCGGCATGGGCAGCCTGTTCAACAGCGGGTTGTCGATCACGGACGTGAACCCGGTGATGGGGTACTTCCTCGTCATCGCGATCACCGCGATCGCGTTCAACTTCCTCGCCGACCTCGCCTACTCGGCCCTCGACCCGCGGGTGCGTGTCCGATGACCGCGACGACGGGACCGACGACCCTGCACTCCCAGGAGGGAACCCGATGAGCACCATCCAGGGCGGCGCACCGCTCGAACCCAACATCGGCGACGGCACGGGCGTCGGGAACACCCCGGACTCCCACGAGAAGCAGCTCGGCGAGAGCCAGGGACGGATCATCCTCCGTCGCTTCCTCGCCAACCGCCTCGCGGTCATCGCGCTGATCGTCTACGTCCTCGTGCTGGTCTTCGCCGTCTCGGCGGTCGGCCTCGGTCCGATCCCGGGCTGGTGGCACTACTCGTACAAGGCGCTCGAGGACCTGCAGAACGGCGGCGCCCCGACCTCGGACCACCCGTTCGGGCAGGACCGCATCGGCAAGGACTACTTCGCCCTGACGATGCGCGGCATCCAGAACTCGGTGCTCGTGATGATCGTGATCGGCGTCTTCGCGACGATCATCGGTGTCGTCGTCGGCGCCATCGCGGGCTACTTCCGCGGCACCGTCGACGCCGTGCTCATGCGCATCACCGACATCTTCATCGTCATCCCGGCGATCGTGATCGGTGCCGTGGTCGGCAAGACGGCCAACGGTCTCGGCGCGTGGGGGCTGGCGCTCCTGCTCGGCCTTGTTTCCTGGATGGTCATCGCCCGTCTGGTGCGTGCCGAGTTCCTGTCGCTCCGCGAGCGTGAGTTCGTCGAGGCGGCCCGGGTCGCCGGTGCCTCGGACGGCCGGATCATCTTCCGGCACATCCTGCCGAACGCGATCGGCGTGATCATCGTCTCCGCGACGCTGCTCATCGCCTCCGCGATCCTGCTCGAGACGGCCCTGAGCTACCTCGGCTACGGCATCAAGGCGCCGGACTCGTCGCTCGGTCTGCTCATCAGCCAGAACCAGTCGGCGTTCCAGACGCGTCCGTACCTGTTCTGGTGGCCTGCATCGTTCATCGTGCTGCTCGCGCTCTGCGTGAACTTCATCGGTGACGGCCTGCGCGACGCGTTCGACCCGCGCTCGAAGCGGTTCAGCCTCCGCAAGACGCGCGAGCCGGAGAACACCTCCGGTTCGGAGATGATCAGCGCGTGACGTCCCCCCGGGTCCTAGCGAGCCGCGATGGCGAACCAGCCACCGACGGCGGTCGCCGCGAGCAGCGCGATCGACGCCCAGTGCAGCGTGACCGGCACGCGCACGGTGTCCGCCGTGCCGAGTTCGATGGCGCCGCGCTCGCGCAGGTCGTCCCAGCGGTGGCGGATCAGGTACGCCGCGTCGCCGGACGCCGTGGACAGCAGGTCGCCCGCGCGGCGGTTGCCGTCCCCGGTGTCGGGCACGACGTTGCCGTGACGCTGGTTCTGCCGGCGGGCCAGGGCGACGCCGGCTCGACCGGGGGCCGGGGCCGCCCAGACGGCGACCTTGCGGTTCGGCGTGACGAGCGTCAGGGCGAAGCGCGTGTCGACGTGCACGAGCGCCGCCCAGGGCACCCGCACCGTGTGGAAGACGTTGACGACCTCGATGCCGTCGTCGCCGACCGTCAGTCGCGGACGCCAGAGCGCCACCCAGCCGAGCAGGACGCCGAAGGCCGTCGGCACGAGGGCGAGGACACGGTCCTGCCAGGTCGTGTCGTTCAGCACCGTCGTGACGAAGAGCAGGGCCACGATCAGCCACAGGGCGATCGCGAGTCCGCGGTTGAACTGGGACACGAACACATCGCGCGTCGTCGGGGTGGCAGGCATGCCTCCATCGTCGCAGGTCGGAGCCGTCGCTCCGCACGCCTGCAGCCCCGACGCCAGCGCTCCACCATCACCACCCACGCGGTCGCCACGAGCGGCCGGGAAAGGACCGGACGTCGTTGAGCACGCCCGCCTCCGCGGCCACCACCCCGGCCGCCACCAGCACCCCCGTCGTCAAGGTCTCCGGGCTCGACGTCGACTTCGCGGTCGACGACGTCTGGACCCCCGCCGTCAAGAAGCTCTCCTACGAGATCCGCTCCGGTGAGGTCCTCGCGCTCGTGGGCGAGTCCGGCTCCGGCAAGTCCGTGAGCTCGATGTCGATCCTCGGCCTCCTGCCACGGAACGCCCGCGTGAACGGGTCGATCGAGTTCAACGGCACCGAGCTCCTCGGCCTCCGGTCGGCGCAGCTGCGCGAGTACCGCGGCAAGGAGATCGCGGTGATCTTCCAGGAGCCGATGACGGCCCTCAACCCGGTCTTCACCGTCGGGTCGCAGATCGTCGAGACGCTCCGCATCCACTACGGCATCTCGCCGAGCGAGGCGAAGACCCGCGCGATCGAGCTGCTCACCCTGGTGGAGATGCCCGACCCGCAGAAGGCCTTCGACTCGTACCCGCACCAGCTCTCGGGCGGTCAGCGGCAGCGTGCCATGATCGCGCAGTCGATCTCCTGCGACCCGAAGCTCCTCATCGCCGACGAGCCCACGACGGCCCTCGACGTCACCGTGCAGGCCGAGATCCTCGACCTCATCCGCGACCTCGCCGGCAAGCTCGGCAGCGCGGTGCTGCTCATCACCCACGACATGGGCGTCGTCGCGGACCTCGCCGACCGCATCGTGGTCATGAAGCAGGGTGTGGCCGTCGAGACCGGCAGCGTGCGCGACGTCTTCGCCGCCCCGCAGCACGAGTACACGCAGACGCTGCTCGACGCCGTGCCCCGGCTCGGCCAGGCGGGCGACGTCGTCATCGACCTCACCGAGACCCTCGAGTCCGTCGTCGAGCAGGAGAACCAGGACACCTCGGTCCAGGTGGGGGAGACCCTGCTCCACACCGACGTCGTCCAGACACTCGGCCCGGCGGTGCTCGAATTCAAGGACGTCGTCATCGAGTACCCGGGTCGCGGGCGGGTCAAGGCCTTCCGTGCCATCGACGGCGTCGACCTGACGGTGCACGAGGGCGAGGTCGTGGGCCTGGTGGGCGAGTCGGGTTCCGGCAAGTCGACCCTCGGCCGCGCGGCGATCGGCCTCCTGCCCATCACCTCGGGCGGCCTCGAGGTCACCGGTGTCGACCTCTCGAAGCCGACCCGTTCGCTCGTCCGCCAGGTGCACCAGAACGCCGGCATCGTCTTCCAGGACCCGTCGTCGTCGCTCAACCCGCGCATGACGATCGGGCAGTCCATCGGTGAGCCGCTGCTGCTCGGCAAGGGCATGAAGGGTCGCGAGCTCGAGCGCGAGGTCGAGAACCTGCTCGAGGCGGTCCGTCTCCCCACCGCGTACTCCACGCGGTTCCCGCACGAGCTCTCCGGTGGGCAGAAGCAGCGCATCGGCATCGCCCGTGCGCTGGCCCTGCGCCCGAAGCTGCTCATCGCGGACGAGCCGACGTCGGCGCTCGACGTGTCGGTGCAGGCCACCGTCCTCGAGCTGCTCAAGGACCTGCAGCGTGAGTTCGCCTTCGCCTGCCTGTTCGTGACGCACGACCTCGCGGTCATCGACGTCCTCGCCGACCGGATCGCGGTGCTCCACCACGGTCACCTCGCCGAGGTCGGCACGCGCGACCAGATCCTCCGCGACCCGCAGGACCCGTACACGCAGCGACTCATCGCCGCGGTGCCCCTGCCGGACCCGGACGTCCAGCGCGAGCGTCGGGAGCTGCGCCGGCAGATCCTCGCCGCGGGCTCGGACGAGTAGCCGCCGCCGACACCGAACGACATCCCCGACGTCCCACGACGTCGGGGATGTCGTGTTTCCTGCGTCCGTTCTGTCCCATGACGGGTGCAGTGGGAAGCGGTTTCGCGCGTTGGGAGCAGGAAGGAACGGCCTCCTACGAGCGGAACGGCTTCCTATGAGCGGGTCGGCCCGCGAGCATCGGCCTGGAGGCGCGGTGCGGCCCTGCCATGCACGTTCTGTCCCATGACGGGTGCAGGAGGAAGCGGGTTCGCGCGTTGGGAGCAGGAAGGAACGGCCCCCTACGAGCGGAACAGCTTCCTACGCGCGGAACGGCAGCCTACGAGCGGAACAGCCCACAGGCGCCAGCAACCAGCAGCCAGCGCCCAGCGGCTGCAGTCAGAGCTGCGCGGCCGCCATGGTCGCGACGACGCCGAGGACGATCAGCCCGACGACGGTCCATCCGTGCGCGCGGTGGGTGATCGGCGCAGCCGTCACCGTCGCCGGAGGTCGGCCGTTCTGCGCCGGCGGGGCGGGCACGAAGGCCCGCATGCGCTCGGCCGCAGCGTCGACGTCGAGGTGATCCGCGCCTCCAGGCCGTCCGTCGACCACGGCGCTGAGCCGTGCCGACCTGCGGGTCGCGAGCCAGGTGCGACGGACGCCCTCGCTCGAGACGACCTCGATGCCGTACTTGGTGCGGACCTCGGTGACGCGCCGCCAGGCGTACGTGCTCGTGCGCCGGACGTCGACGATGCGGAGGTGCTCCGACGTGAGCTCGTACCGGGGCCGCCACAGCACCGCCCAGGCGACGAAGGCGATGAACAGGCTCGGGACGGGCGCGAGCCAGGGGGTGTCACCGGTGATGAGCGCGAGCGGGACGAGGGCGACGGCGGCGACCCAGAGGACGACGGCGAGCGTGCGCATGCCGGGGGCGAGGATCGTGGTCACGCCGACGAGCGTACGAGACGCAGTGACGAGATGCCTCCCCGGAGACGTCCGGGGAGCGGGTGTGACACACCGGCGCGTATCTCCGGACGACCCGATTCTCCGGGGAGGCAGATCCTGTGTGGACCTCTCGTGCGGACAATGTTCCTCGGCCCCCAGTTCGGGTGTCAATACCCCACTGGACTTATTTCCGGAAATCGACACGCTGATCGTGCGGGAACTGAATGCACGCGCATCGAGGGTGCGCTCAGGCGACCAGGAGCTCGATCTGCGCCCGGATCGTCTCGGCCTTCGGGAAGCGCAGTCCGACGAGTCCGACGTGCCGCCAGCGGACCACGCCGTCGGGGCCGATGACGAACACCGAACGGCGGAGCCCGATGCCCGGCGCCTGCACGCCGTAGGCGCGGATGACGTCGCCCGAGGTGTCACTGAGCAGCGGGAAGGTGAGCGAGGAGCCGCGGGCGAAGTCCTCGTGGGAGTCGAGCGCCTGCGGGCTGACGCCCCACACGACGGCCCCGAGGTCGCCGAAGTCGTCGAGCTCCTCCTGGTAGCTGCAGAGCTGGGCGGTGCAGACGGGGGAGGCGTCGCCGGGGTAGAAGGCGAGGACGATCGTCCGGCCGATCTCGGCGGACAGCGAGTACTCGTCGTCGAGGCGTGTCCCGTCGCGGACGATCATGCCGGGCAGGGTGAAGCCCGGCGCAGGATCGCCGATCTCGGGGATGCTCATGTGCTCACGCTAGGGCCGCGGGATCGGTGCGTCGCCGCGCCGCGCTGTGGGTTCTCTGTGGGTCCGGTCAGCGGAAGAGCTGCGGGAACGCGTGCGCGACCCACGGGTACCCGACGAACACCGCGGCGTCGAGCAGGCAGTGCGTGATCACGAGCGGGAGGAGCCGGCCCCACTTCGTGTAGATCCAGCCGAACACGACGCCCATCACGGCGTTGCCGACGAAGGCGCCGAAGCCCTGGTACAGGTGGTAGCTGCCCCGCAGGACGGCGGTCGACAGGATGATCTGCCAGCGGCCCCACCCGAGGCCCCCGAGGCGCTCGTACAGGTACCCGACGACGATCACTTCCTCCTGCAGGCCGGAGCGGATCGCGGACAGCAGCAGGACGGGGATCGTCCACCAGTACGAGTCGAGCGCCGCGGGGTTCACGTTCACGGTGAAGCCGAGTGCGCGGCCCGTGAAGTACAGCGCCAGCCCCGGGATGCCGATGCACAGGGCGATGAGCGCCGCGCCACCGAGGTCGGGGCGTGCGCGGAACCGGTCGATGCCCAGCCGGGCGAGGTGCGGGCGCGTCGTGCTCCAGAGCAGGAAGCAGACGAGGGCCACCGGCGCCAGGTCGACCGCGATGCCGACCAGCTGCCGTGCGAGGTCGACGTACTGCACCGTGGTCGTCGACGTGTTGAGCGCCGTGGACTGCTGTCCGAGGGGGGTCGTCTGGGACAGGTCGTCGATGATCTGGAGCACCGAGTACAGGGCGCTGCCACCCAGCGAGAGCATGAGCACGATCGTGATCTCGGTCCACGTTCGCCGTCGGCTCATCGGCTGTACTCCTGTCGGTTGCGAACTACCGGTAGACTGGCGTGTCGGGCGTTCTGCCCGCGGGCGTGGCGCCGATGCTGCCGGCCCGACTCTTCCCAAGAAATTGAAGGATGTCCTGTATGGCGCTCGCCACCCGGTCCGACCTGCGCAACGTCGCCATCGTGGCACACGTCGACCACGGCAAGACCACGCTCGTCGACGCGATGCTCACGCAGACCAACTCGTTCGACGCCCACTTCGAGGGCGAAGACCGGATGATGGACTCGAACGACCTCGAGCGCGAGAAGGGCATCACCATCCTCGCGAAGAACACGTCGGTGCTCTACAACGGCAAGCACGCGACGGAGTTCGGCTCGGACGGCCCGATCACGATCAACGTGATCGACACCCCGGGTCACGCCGACTTCGGTGGCGAGGTCGAGCGCGGCCTCTCCATGGTCGACGGTGTCGTGCTGCTCGTCGACGCGTCCGAGGGTCCGCTGCCCCAGACCCGCTTCGTGCTCCGCAAGGCGCTCGCGGCGAAGCTCCCGGTGATCCTGCTCGTCAACAAGACGGACCGCCCGGACTCCCGCATCGACGAGGTCGTCTCCGAGTCGCAGGACCTGCTCCTCGGCCTCGCGTCCGACCTGTCGGACGAGGTCGACGACCTCGACCTCGACGCCATCCTCGACGTCCCCGTGGTGTACGCCTCGGGCCGTGCGGGTGCGGCCAGCCGCAACAAGCCGGCCGACGGCTCGCTGCCTGACAACGACGACCTCGAGCCGCTGTTCGAGGCGATCCTGCAGCACGTCCCGGCCCCGAAGTACGACGACGAGCACCCGCTGCAGGCGCACGTCACGAACCTCGACGCGTCGCCGTTCCTCGGTCGCCTCGCGCTGCTCCGCATCTTCCACGGCACGATGAAGAAGGGCCAGACGGTCGCGTGGGTCAAGCACGACGGCACCGTCGCGAACGCCCGCATCACCGAGCTCCTCGTCACCAAGGCGCTCGAGCGCTACCCGGCCGAGTCGGCGGGCCCCGGTGACATCGTCGCCGTCGCCGGCTTCGACACGATCACCATCGGTGAGACCCTGACCGACCCCGAGGACGTCCGCCCGCTGCCGACCATCACGGTCGACGACCCGGCGATCTCGATGACGATCGGCACGAACACCAGCCCGCTCGTCGGCAAGGTCAAGGGCCATAAGCTCACGGCGCGCATGGTCAAGGACCGCCTCGACCGCGAGCTCATCGGCAACGTCTCGCTCAAGGTCCTCGACATCGGTCGTCCGGACGCGTGGGAGGTCCAGGGCCGCGGCGAGCTCGCGCTGGCCATCCTCGTCGAGCAGATGCGTCGTGAGGGCTTCGAGCTCACGGTCGGCAAGCCGCAGGTCGTCACCAAGCGTGACGAGAACGGCAAGCTCCAGGAGCCGTACGAGCACATGACGATCGACACGCCGGAGGAGCACCTCGGCGCGATCACGCAGCTCATGGCCGCGCGCAAGGGTCGCATGGAGAACATGACGAACCACGGCACCGGCTGGATCCGCATGGAGTTCATCGTGCCGTCGCGTGGCCTGATCGGCTTCCGCACCGCGTTCCTCACCGAGACCCGCGGCACCGGCATCGCCAACGCGATCTCGCACGGCTACGCCGAGTGGGCCGGCCCGATCCAGACCCGCATCAACGGCTCGATCGTGTCCGACCGTTCGGGTGTCGTCACGCCGTTCGCCATCACGAACCTCCAGGAGCGGATGACGTTCTTCGTCAACCCCACGGAAGAGGTCTACGAGGGCATGGTCATCGGCGAGAACTCGCGCGCCGACGACATGGACGTCAACATCACCAAGGAGAAGAAGCTCACGAACATGCGTTCGGCGAACGCGGACTCCTTCGAGTCGATGACGCCGTCACGCCAGCTGTCGCTCGAGGAGTGCCTCGAGTTCGCTCGTGAGGACGAGTGCGTCGAGGTCACGCCCGACGCCGTGCGCATCCGCAAGGTGGAGCTCGACGCGCAGGCCCGCCAGCGTGCGTACGCCCGCCTGAAGCGTCAGGACGCGTAAGCGCGGACAGCCTGGAGGCACGCCCTCCACGACCGGCCCGGTCACCTCGTCGAGGTGGCCGGGCCGGTCTTCGGTTGTAGCGTGGGGTGCGTGACTCTCGACCTCCTCTCGCTGTACCAGGACCTCCACGCACACCCCGAGCTCGGCTTCCAGGAGCACCGCACGGCGGGCATCGTCGCCGCGAAGCTCGAGGAGATCGGCGGGATCGAGGTGACGACGGGCGTCGGCCGGACCGGCGTCGTGGGCGTGCTGTCGAACGGCGAGGGCCCCGTGGTGTGGCTCCGCGCCGACATGGACGGGTTGCCCGTGCAGGAGCGCACCGGCCTGCCCTACGCGAGCGAGCACCGCGGCACCGACGAAGAGGGCAACGACGTCCCGACGATGCACGCCTGCGGCCACGACATCCACGTGACGTGGCTGCTCGGCACCCTCGAACGCCTCGCCGCGACCACGGACGACTGGCACGGCACGGTCGTCGCCGTCTTCCAGCCCGCCGAAGAGGTCATCTCCGGCGCCCGGTCCATGGTCGAGGACGGCCTGGTCGACCGGTTCCCGAAGCCCGACGTCGTCCTCGGGCAGCACTCCGCGCCGGCACCCGTCGGCATCGTCGCGGTGGGCAGCGGCCCGGTGATGGCATCGAGCGACCGGCTCACCGTGACGTTCAACGGCCGGGGCGCGCACGGTTCCGCCCCGCAGGCGTCCCTCGACCCGATCGTCACGGCCGCGTCCGCCGTCGTCCGCCTGCAGACCGTGGTCTCGCGCGAGGTCTCGCCGAGCGACGCCGGCGTCGTCACCGTCGGCAGCTTCCACTCCGGCACCCGCGCGAACATCATCCCGGACCAGGCCGTCATCGAGATCTCGACGCGTGCCCGCAACGAGGGGACCCGCGCGCGGATCATCGCGTCGATCGAGCGGATCGTCCGAGCCGAGAGCGAGGCCGGCGGGCTGCCCGAGCCGACGATCGTGCGCTCGCCCGGCGCCGAGGTCACCGTGAACGACGCCGAGCAGGCGCAGGTCGTCCTCGACGCGATCCGTGCCGAGGTGTCCGGCGCCCGGGACCTCGAGATCGGGCTCGCGATGGCGTCCGAGGACGTCGGGCAGCTCGCCACGGCCAGCGGCGCACCGCTCGTCTACTGGTTCACGGGCATCACGGACCCGGAGCTCTTCCGCCGCGGTGAGGACATCCCGAGCAACCACTCGCCGTTCTACGCGCCGCAGGCCGAGACGGCCATCCCGGTGGGCGTCGACGCCCTCGTGGCGGCGACGCGCGCGTACGTCGCCTGACGCAGGCGGTCCTGCACAAGGCGACCGGGAGGCGCGGCGCGACCCCGTCACGCACGTGACGTTCCCAGGGGACTCACGCCGCGCCTCCCGGCTGGCCCTCTAGGGTTCTGCGCATGCGCACCCCGACCCGCACCCTGATCGCCGCCGTCGCTGCCGGCATCGCCCTCGCCGGCCTGGCCGGCTGCTCGTCCGACGCCGTGAAGCAGGCGACGGACCTCGGGTCCTCGGTGGCGTCGAGCGTCGCCGACGGGGTCAAGGGGATCGACGGCAAGGCGATCCAGGACGGCATGGCCTCGGTCGCCGGAGGGATCGACGGTGCGCTCGACACGGCGCTCAAGGGCACGAACGTGACCTCCGACGGCAAGGTGCCCGACGGCTTCCCGACGACCGAGGTCCCGCTCGTCGACGGCACCGTGCTCGGCGGCGGTGCGGGGCCGAACGGCTCCGGCTGGGTCGCCCAGGTGCGCGCGTCGTCGGTGGACGACTTCGCGACCGCCGACCAGCAGCTCACCGACGCCGGGTTCACGGAGTCGGCGAAGCGCGCGGACTCGTCGAGTGCCTTCGGGATGTTCCGCAGCGACGCGTACCGGGTCGTCCTGACCTTCTCGGACGGCGCGGACGGCGTGACCGCGACGTACATCGTGACGCCCCGTTAGTCGCCCAGCCCGTACGCTGGGACCCGATGTCGAAGGTCGCTGCCACCCGCCCCGAACGCGTGCTGTTCGTGCACGCCCACCCCGACGACGAGACGCTCTCGTCGGGCGGGACGATCGCCACGCTGCTCGAGCTGGGCGCCGAGGTCACCGTGCTCACCGCGACGCGGGGTGAGCGCGGCGAGATGCTCACACCGCTGCTCGCGCCGCTCTTCGGCGACGGTCCCCGTGTCGCCGCCCACCGGGAGACCGAGATCGCCGGCGCGCTGGCTGCCCTCGGGGGACCGGCGCACCTGTGGCTCGGTGGGGCGGGAGCACGTCCGACCGACCTCCCGGAGCGGCGCTACAGCGACTCCGGCATGCAGTGGGGGCCGGACGGCCGTGCGATCGCCGCCGACGACGCCCCTGCCGACTCGCTGACGGCGGCGGACCTCGGCGAGGTCGTGGACGACATCCGGGCCGCGATCCGGTCCACCGCCGCCGACGCCGTGGTCAGCTACGCCGACGACGGCGGGTACGGCCACCCGGACCACGTCCGCGTCCACCACGCCGCGCGGTACGCAGCCAGGGCCGAGGAACTGCCGTTCTCGATGATCGTCGACCCGACGACGACCGAAGCCGACGTCACGGTCGACGTCCTGCCGGTCCGGGCGAAGCTCCGTGCCGCCGTCGAGCAGTACCGCTCGCAGGTGACCGTCGACCCGGCGGACCCCGCCGACCCGACCGCGCTCTCGTGGGTGATGCCGCACGGTGTCCGCCACCACGCTCCCGCCGTGGAGGCGTTCCGCCACGCCGACGCCCCCGCGGTTCCGGCCCCGCAGACCTACGCCGAGATGTCCGGCCAGGGGAAGGTCACCGCGGTCGTCGTCGCCCTCGTGCTCGGACTCGTCGTCGGCGGGCTCGGCACGGTCACCCACCAGCAGACCCTCGGTGCGTTCCCGATCGGCATGGTCCTCACGTCGCTGATCGTGGTCGGGCTGACCGTCGGCATCCGGCTCCTGTACCGCTCGCGGGCGATGGTCGCCGCCGTCGGGCTCGGGATCATCCTGGCGACCCAGGTCCTCGTGTCCGTCGGTGGGCAGAGCTCGCCGCTCGTCCTCGCGAACACCGCGGGGTACGTGTGGACGTTCGGGCCGGCCGTGGTCGCCGCGCTCGTGCTGGCATGGCCGGACCTGTCCGGGCTGCGGTCCGGTGCGCGCGTGGGTACCGATGTCGGCACCGGCTCGCGGTCAGGGGATCCCGCCCGCCGCGAGTAGACTTGACAACGCTCAGTCCGAAGGGAGCACCCCAGCCGTGACGTACGTGATCGCCCAGCCCTGTGTCGACGTGAAGGACCGCGCGTGCATCGACGAATGCCCGGTCGACTGCATCTACGAGGGTGACCGGTCGCTGTACATCCACCCCGACGAGTGCGTCGACTGCGGTGCGTGTGAGCCCGTCTGCCCGGTCGAGGCGATCTACTACGAGGACGACCTCCCCGACGAGTGGGCCGACTACTACAAGGCCAACGTCGAGTTCTTCGAGGAGGTCGGTTCGCCCGGCGGTGCCGCGAAGGTCGGTGTGATCCACAAGGACCACCCGGTCGTCATGGCCGAACCGCCCCGCGGCTGAACCGGAGCTCGCACGTGGCGCTCGACCTCCCCGACTTCCCCTGGGACCAGCTGGTCCCGTTCAAGCAGCAGGCCGCAGCCTACGAGGGCGGCATCGTCGACCTCAGCGTCGGCTCGCCCGTCGACCCGACACCCGCGGTCGTGCGCACGGCACTCGCCGAGGCCACGGACGCGCACGCCTACCCGCAGGTCGCCGGCACCCCGGCCCTGCGTGAGGCGATCGCCGCCTGGTACGGCCGACGCCAGGGCGTGACGCTGACGCCCGACCAGGTGCTGCCGACGATCGGCTCGAAGGAGTTCATCGCCGGGCTGGCGCTCTGGCTCGGCATCGGGCGCGGCGACACCGTGGTGTTCCCCGCGGCCGCGTACCCGACGTACGAGCTCGGTGCGGCGCTGGTCGGAGCCACCGCCCTGGCGTCCGACGACCCCGCGGCGTGGCCGGAATCGACGAAGCTCGTCTGGCTGAACTCGCCGGGCAACCCCGACGGCCGCGTGCTGTCCGTCGAGGACCTCCGGGTCGCGGTCGCCCGCGCCCGTGAGCTCGGTGCGGTCATCGTCGGAGACGAGTGCTACGCCGAACTCGGCTGGGTCGCACCGTACGACACCACCCCGACCCCGACGATCCTCGACCCCCGCGTGGTGGGCGACTCGCTCGACGGCGTCCTCAGCGTGTACTCGCTGTCGAAGCAGTCGAACCTCGCCGGGTACCGTGCCGCGTTCGTCGCCGGTGACGCAGCGGTCCTCGCCGACGTCCTGGCGGTCCGGAAGCACACTGGCATGATGCCGCCGCTGCCCGTGCAGGAGGCCATGATCGTCGCCCTCGCCGACGAGAGCCACGTGCAGCAGCAGAAGGCGCGCTACCGGGCCCGACGGAACATGCTCCGACGGGCACTCGAGGGTGCCGGCTTCCGGATCGACCACAGCGACGCCGGCCTGTACCTCTGGGCCACCCGCGGCGAGCCCGCCCTGGACACCGTGGCGTGGCTGGCCGAACGCGGCATCCTCGTCGCTCCCGGTACGTTCTACGGTCCGGCGGGGTCCGAGCACGTGCGCGTGGCGCTCACGGCGACCGACGAGCGCATCGCCGCAGCCGCCCAGCGCCTGGCGAGTGCCCAGCGTCTGGCGTCCGCCTGACGCTTTCGCGCTGCGCGCAATCCGTGGTTCCCACCAAGTCCTGAGGCTCGATGTGTGCACGACCGACAGTGGGCGCGATTAGGCTGTCATCGTGACTGACACTGCCAATGACGCTCAGAAGACGGCCACACCGCCCACCACGCCCGTCCCCGTGAGTCCCGCCGCCGAGCAGACGACGGAGACCGCGACGCTGACGTACCCGGGCGGCACGGCGGAGTTCCCGATCCTGCCGAGCGTCGACGGTGCGTCCACCATCGACATCTCGACGTTCAAGAAGCAGACCGGGATGAACACGCTCGACTACGGGTTCGTGAACACCGGGTCGACGAAGAGCGCCATCACCTACATCGACGGCGACCAGGGCATCCTGCGGTACCGCGGCTACCCGATCGACCAGGTCGCCTCGAACTGCACCTTCCTCGAGGTCGCCTGGCTCCTCATCTACGGTGAGCTGCCGAACGAGGCCGAGCTGGCCGACTTCGACGCCCGCATCCGTCGGCACACGCTGCTGCACGAGGACCTCCGTCGCCTCTTCGACGCCCTCCCGCACTCGGCGCACCCGATGTCCGTCCTCTCCAGCGCCGTCAGTGCCCTGTCGACCTACTACGAGGACGACATGGACGTCGACGACCCGGAGAAGGTCGAGCTGCAGACCGTGCGTCTCCTCGCCAAGCTCCCGGTCATCGCCGCGTACGCGCACAAGAAGGCCATCGGACAGGCGTTCCTGTACCCGGACAACTCGCTGTCGTTCGTCGACAACTTCCTGCGCCTGAACTTCGGCACCATGGCCGAGACGTACGTGCCGAACCCGGTGCTGTCCAAGGCGCTCGAGCGGCTGCTGATCCTGCACGAGGACCACGAGCAGAACGCCTCCACGGCGACCGTCCGCCTGGTCGGGTCGACGAAGGCGAACATGTTCGCCTCGATCTCCGCCGGGATCAACGCCCTGTACGGCCCGCTGCACGGCGGCGCGAACGAGGCCGTCCTCGAGATGCTCCAGCAGATCAAGGACTCCGGCGAGCCCGTGCAGCGCTTCGTCGAGCGGGTGAAGAACAAGGAGCGCGGGGTGAAGCTCATGGGCTTCGGACACCGCGTCTACAAGAACTACGACCCGCGCGCCAAGCTCGTGAAGGAGTCCGCGCACGAGGTGCTCGAAGCGCTGGGCGTGCAGGACGACCTGCTCGACATCGCGATGGAGCTCGAGGGGATCGCGCTGGAGGACGAGTACTTCGTCAGCCGCAAGCTCTACCCCAACGTCGACTTCTACACGGGCATCATCTACAAGGCGATGGGCTTCCCGCCGCGGATGTTCACGGTCCTGTTCGCCATCGGGCGGCTGCCCGGCTGGATCGCCCAGTGGCGCGAGCTGAACAACGACCCGCTCAACAAGATCGGCCGCCCGCAGCAGCTGTACGTCGGACACCCGGAGCGCGACCTGCCCGCGCGCTGACGCGCGGCGCGGCGCGTTCAGAGAGCACGAATGGTCGGGTCCCGAGACGGGACCCGACCATTGCTGCTCACTCAGTGTCGGACTGGAGGCGCGGGGCGGGCTGGCACCGTGCCTCCAGTCCGGTGCGTCACGCGTGGAGCGCGGTGTTGAGCTGGATGCCCTGCCCCTGGCGCTGGAGCGCCTCGACGGCGCCGGAGAGCGAGTTGCGGCGGAACAGGATGTTCGGGGTGCCGGAGAGCTCAGCGGCCTTGACGGTCTTCGGGGTGCCGTCCGGGTTCGGTGCCGCACCGACGAGGACGACCTTCGTGCCGGCCGTCACGTAGAGACCCGCCTCGATGACGGAGTCGTCGCCGAGCGAGATGCCGAGGCCGGCGTTCGCCCCGAGGAGTGCGCGCTCACCGAGGGAGACCCGGTGCGTGCCGCCGCCGGAGAGCGTGCCCATGATGGACGCCCCGCCGCCGATGTCGGTGCCGTTGCCGACGACGACTCCCTGCGAGACACGGCCCTCGATCATGGCGTCGCCGAGGGTGCCCGCGTTGAAGTTCACGAAGCCCTCGTGCATCACGGTCGTGCCCGGTGCGAGGTGCGCACCGAGACGGACGCGGTTGGCGTCACCGATGCGGACGCGGTCCGGGACGACGTAGTCGACCAGGCGCGGGAACTTGTCGATGGCGTGCACGGCGATGCCCGCGCGCTGCAGGCCCGGACGCAAGCGCGTGAGGGAGTCGGGGTGCACGGGGCCGGCGTTCGTCCACGCGACGATCGGCAGGTACGCGAAGACGCCGTCGAGGTTGATCTCGTTCGGGCGCACGTGCAGGTGGCTCAGGAGGTGCAGACGCAGGTACGCGTCCTCGGTGCTCGACGGGGCGGCGTCGATGGTGACCTCGGTCGTGACGGCCTCGATGCGGACGTCGCGGCGGGCGTCGTCGCCGACGTGCGCCTGCAGTTCGGCGGGGAAGGCCTCGTCGGTCGGCAGTGCGCCGAGGTGCGTCTCCGGGTACCAGGTGTCCAGCGTCGTGCCGTCGGCGGCGATCGTCGCGAGGCCGTGGCCCCAGGCGTGGGTCGGGAGGTCGGTGGCAGCGGTCGTGTCGGTCACCGGACCAGGGTACTCAAGGGTCGGCCGGTAGGCTTCCCGCATGCCGGAGCAGCTCGACCTCACCGCCTCGTCCATCGACATCACCCGTGCCATCTGCGACATCGAGTCGGTGTCCGGCAACGAGGGACCGCTCGCCGACGCGATCGAAGCGGCCCTCACGCCGCTCGCGCACCTCGAGGTGATCCGCGACGGCGACGCCATCGTCGCGCGCACGAACCTCGGCCGGGACCGCCGCGTCGTCATCGCCGGGCACATCGACACGGTGCCGCTGAACGACAACCTGCCGACCTCCTTCCGCGAGGTCGACGGGCAGCGGGTCCTCTGGGGGCGCGGCACCGTCGACATGAAGGCCGGCGTCGCCGTGCAGCTGAAGCTCGCGTACGACCTCGCGGACCCGAGCGTCGACGTCACGTGGGTGTTCTACGACCACGAGGAGGTGAGCGACTCGCTCAACGGCCTCGGCCGTCTGGCCCGGACGCGTCCCGAGCTCCTCGCCGGCGACTTCGCCATCCTGGGGGAGCCCTCCGGGGCGCAGATCGAGGGTGGCTGCAACGGCAACCTCCGCGCCGAGATCCGCACCTTCGGCAAGCGGTCGCACAGTGCCCGCAGCTGGATCGGCGACAACGCGATCCACAAGGCGGCACCGATCCTGGCGACCCTCGCCGCGTACGAGCCCCGCGCCGTCACGGTCGACGGGCTGGAGTACCGCGAGGGCCTCAACGCCGTCGGCATCTCCGGTGGCATCGCCGGCAACGTCATCCCCGACGAAGCGATGGTGCACGTCAACTACCGGTTCGCCCCCTCGCGCAGCGCGGACGAAGCAGTCGCCCACATCCGCGAGCTCTTCGACGGGTACGACGTGCAGATCGTCGACCTCGCCGCCGGTGCCCGTCCGGGGCTCGACGCCGCGCTCGCGCAGGACTTCGTCGCCGCGGTCGGTGGCCCCGCGCCCCGCCCGAAGTACGGCTGGACCGACGTCGCCCGCTTCTCCGCCCTCGGGGTCCCCGCCGTCAACTACGGTCCGGGCGAGCCCGTGTTCGCGCACCACGACGACGAGCAGGTCCCCGTCGACCAGATCACCTCGGTCGAGGACGGTCTGCGTCGGTGGCTGACGGCCTGACCACGGCCGGGTCGACCCGGCTGAGCCCCGCCCGAGCCCGCTGGCACGCCCGCTACCGCGTCGTGCCGTGGTGGGCGCGGATCACGGTCGTCTACGTGCTCGCGCGCGTCGTCACGGGCGTGATGCTCTCGGCGTTCGCGAGCGTCCAGGCCGCGAACTCCTTCACCGTGCAGCACCCGGGGCTGCTCTCGTTCTCGTCGATCTGGGACGGCGCCTGGTACCGCGTGATCGCGGCGAGCGGGTACCCGTCGACGCTGCCGGTGGACGCCGCCGGGCACGTGACGGAGAACGCGTGGGCGTTCATGCCCGCGTACCCGTTCCTGGTCCGCGGGCTCATGGTGCTCACCGGGGCGTCGTTCGAGCTCGTCGCGGTGTCGGTCTCCCTGCTGTTCGGTTGGGGTGCCGCGCTCGTCTTCCGTCGGCTGATGGGGAAGTTCCTCGACCCGGCGCGGGCGACGTTCGCCACCGTGCTGTTCTGCGTCGCACCGGTCGCCGTGATGTTCCAGGTGGCGTACGCCGAGTCGATGGGGATGTTCCTGCTCCTCGTCGCCCTCGTCCTGATGGTGGAACGCCGCTGGTGGACGATGCTGCCCGTCGTGCTGCTGCTCGGGATGACCCGGCCGACCGGGCTCGCGTTCGCGTTCCTCATCGTGCTGTTCCTGGGCGCCTGGTTCGTCCGGCCGACGTGGGTCCGTGAGTCCGCACCGCTGACCGTCCGACGGTTCGTGCCGCCCGCGGTGGTGGCGGTGGTCTCCGGGGTCGTCGGGCTCGCGTGGCCGGCGATCGCGTGGGCGGTCACCGGGGTGCCGAAGGCGTACACGGACACCGAGCTCGCCTGGCGCTCGTCGTACATCGGGTGGAAGGAACTCGTGCCGTTCGCCCCCTGGATCCAGGGCTTCGGGTGGTGGTTCCGCCAGCCGGCCGGGGCGATCCTGCTCGCCGTGGTGGTCGTCGGGTTTGCGGCGTTCGTGTTCATGCCGGCGGCGCGGCGGATCGGTCTGGAGCTGCGGCTCTGGGGTGTCGCCTACGTCGTGTACCTGCTGGCCGTGTTCTTCCCGCAGTCGAGTACCTGGCGCATCCTGCTGCCGATCGCACCCCTGCTCGGGATCGTCGCACTGCCGCGGTCACGGGTGTACCGGGTGGCGGTCGTCGTCGTGTGCCTCGCCCTGCAGTGGGTGTGGCTGTACTACTGCTGGTGGGTGGACGGCTACGACTGGACGCCGCCGTGATCGGTGGTCGGTCCGGTCGGCGGCGCTGACGGCGCCGGGTCATCCGGGCGCCACGCTGCCGCGGCCGTGATCATCGAGTTGACCGTGGCGATGAACGGCACCGCGAAGAACGCCCCGACCACCCCGGCGATCGTGGTGCCGGCCGTCACGCCGAGCACGACGCCGAGCGGGTGGACCTTGACGGCGCTGCCGGTGAGGAACGGGTGCAGGACGTGGCTCTCCAGCTGCTGCACGACGATGACCACGCCGAGCATCACGAGTGCCGGGACCCAACCGTT
This sequence comes from Curtobacterium pusillum, assembly GCF_007673235.1. Classification (GTDB taxonomy): domain Bacteria; phylum Actinomycetota; class Actinomycetes; order Actinomycetales; family Microbacteriaceae; genus Curtobacterium; species Curtobacterium pusillum_C. Next base: position 414,706 of record NZ_VDZH01000004.1, on the reverse strand, counting down.
GAACACCAGCGCGACGAGCACGGCGACGCCGCCGGCGACGATGGCACCGACGACCGGGACGAACGCCCCGAAGAACACGATGACGCCGATCGGGATGGCGAGTGGCACCTGGAGCGCCAGGGCGCCGATGACGATCCCGAGCGCGTCGGTGACGGCGACGACGAGCTGGACGCGGATGAAGCTCGTCAGTGTCTTCCATCCGGCGTGCCCGGCGACGTCGATGCGGGGGCGGGCCCGCCGGGGGAACAGCCGCACCGTCCAGGACCAGATCCGAGGCCCGTCGACGAGCACGAAGATCGTCGTGAAGACCACGATGAAGAGCCCCTCGAGGGCGTGCACGAGCCCGCTCCCGGCCTCGAGCGCACCCGACAGGATCGACGACGCGTGCGTCTGCAGGAACCTGGTCCCGTCAGCGAGCCACTTCGTCACCTGTGACGCCGTGATGCCGAACGGTTCCGTCGCCAACAGCGTCTGCAGCGACTGCACGTTGTGGTCGAGTCGGTGTGCGAGGGACGGGAGGTCGTACCGGATCTGCGCGGTGACGACCAGCGCGAGGACCCCGAGGGCGACCAGGACGCCGACGAGGCACGACAGGACCGCCAGCCACTTCGGCCACCGGTGCCGCTGGAGGAACGCCGACAGGGGCGCGAGCAGAGCGCAGACGAGCAGGCCGACGAGGAACGGCACCACGATGTCGCGCAGCAGGACCACGAGGACGACGACGATGGCGATGGCGGCGACGACGACGAGGATCCGCCACGAGAACGCACCGGCCACCCGCACGCCCGGCGGGACGGCTTCGAGCGCGGGATCTGCGTGTGGACGACGCGTGGAGCGGATGTTCGGCACACGCCAAGGTTAGGAATCCGACCCGCGAGAACGTCGCGATTCGCCACCCCCAACCTGGGCGGTTTCGCAGTTCCCCCATCGATACGAGATAATGAGCGGGCATGTACTGCACGAAAGGGGACATCTGATGGCAGCCATGAAGCCGAGGACCGGTGACGGGCCGATGGAGGCTGTTAAGGAGGGTCGACTCATCATCGTGCGGGTTCCGCTCGAAGGTGGAGGCCGCCTGGTCGTCTCGGTCAACGATGCCGAGGCCAAGGAACTCCACGACGCACTCGCCGAGGTCGTCTCGGCCTAGTACGTCGAAGCACCGAACGGGGGAGCCCGGAGCGCGTACGCTCCGGGCTCCTTCGCGTCCGGGACAGAGGCGTCGGCGCAGTTCGGGACAGCGCTGTCGGCGCCGTTCGGGATAGCGCTGTCGGTGCCGTCCGGGACCGCGCTGTCGGTACCGTCCGGCAGGATGAACGGGTGCCACGGACCCGCCTGCCGATCCGCCGCGTCGAGGAGTACGCGCCGGACCCACTGGCGCGCGATCAGTGGCCCGGGACCCTCGCGCCCGTCCGCCAGCTCCTCGACGACGGGCTCGACCTCGATCCCGTGACGGTGTTCGTCGGCGACAACGGCGTCGGCAAGTCGACCCTGGTCGAGGCGATCGCCCTCGCGTTCGGGATGGGGCCGGAGGGTGGTTCGACGATGTCCGGGCACACCACCCGCGCGACCGAGTCGCAGCTCTGGGAACACCTCGTGCTCGTCCGGGAGCCCGGCGCCGCGAAGGGCGGGTTCTTCCTGCGCGCCGAGACCATGCACGGGCTGTTCACGTTCCTCGAGGAGCACCCGGGCCCCCGACCGGAGCCGGTCTTCCACGAGCGCAGCCACGGCGAGTCGTTCCTGGACTTCGTGATCGACCGATCGCAGTGGCCCGGGCTCTGGATCCTCGACGAACCGGAGTCGGCGCTGTCGTTCTCCGGCTGTCTGGCGCTCATCGGCCTGCTACAGTCCATCGTCGAGAGCGGCATCGGCCAGGTCGTGCTGTCGACGCACTCGCCGGTGCTCGCTGCGTTCCCGGGCGCGACCATCCACGAGGTCGGGGACTGGGGCATCCGCCGCACCGCCTGGGGCGACCTGGACCTGGTGCGCAACCAGCGGGCGTTCCTGGAGTCCCCGGAGCGCTACCTGCGCCACCTCGACTGAGCGGCTACGCGGACACCTTCGTCATCTGCAGCAGCCCGTCGCCCGCCGGAGACAGCGCGCTGATGACCGCACCCGAGGTCGACACCTCGGTCAGGAGCAGCCGGAAGTCGGTGGTCGCGCGGTCCCGCTTCACCGGGTCGGCGACCCGGCCACGCCAGAGCGCGTGCGGCACCAGCACGGTCCCGCCGACGCGAGCGAGCCGCAGCCCGTGCTCGACGTACTCGATTACGTGCTCTGGGTCGGCGTCGACGAGGACGACGTCGTACGACGCCTCGTTCATGCGCGGCAGCACCTGGTTCGCACGGCCGGGGATGAGCCGGATGCGGGCGGGTGCGGTGCCGGCCGCGATGTAGGCGTCGCGGGCGTACTGCTGGTGGTCGACCTCGACGTCGATCGTCGTCAGGGTCGCGGTCGGTGCGCCGCCGAGCAGGTACAGTCCGGACACGCCGAGTCCGGTGCCGATCTCGATGATGCTCGTCGCCCGCGATGCCGCCGCGACGACGCCGATCTGCGCACCGATGGCGGGGGAGATCGCCTCCACCCCGAGCTCGAGGGAGTGCTCACGAGCACGGGCGATCACCTCGGACTCCGAGACGATGTCCTCGGCGAACTTCCAGTTCGACTCTTTCTCTGACACGCACACTCCGTTCGGATGACAACTCTACGGGTGCGGCGCAGTGCGGACGGGTTACGCTCGTACCGTGTTCGACGGCTTCGAGAAGTTCCTGGTGATCGGGATCATCGGCGTCCTCCTGCTCGGACCGCAGCGGCTGCCGATGTACGCCCAGAAGCTCGCCGAGTTCGTGAAGGCCGTCCGTCGCTTCGCCGACACCGCGAAGGACCGGATGCGCGAGGAGATGGGCCCCGAGTTCGACGAGGTCGACTGGCAGAAGCTCGACCCCCGGCAGTACGACCCGCGCCGGATCATCCGCGACGCGCTCCTCGACTCGGGCGGCAGTGCGGCGGCCGTGCAGACCGCGCAGGTCACCGCCTCCAACGTGCGTGCGACGGCACCGGTGGTGCCCCTCGCCATCGGCGAGGCCGCACCCTTCGACGCCGAAGCGACCTGACGAGGGCGCCCCACGCCCGTCACGTGACCGCTTGACGGACTGGAGGCGCGGTGCCAGCTGGCACCGCGCCTCCAGGCCGTTGGTGGTTCCGTCCCACACCGTGCGCGATGGAAAGCGGAATCGCGCGTAGGTGGCCGGAAGAACCGACCTCCTACGCGCGATTCGACTTCCTACGCGCGGATCAGCACGCCGCCCCGCTACTTCAGGTCGGCGATGAAGCGGTCCGTCCAGGCGAGGGCCGGTGCGCTCGGTACCGAGCTGCAGGTGGACATCGCCGTCGTCGAGGAGCACGGGGTGTCGCGGTCGAGGGACCAGTAGTGGACGCCGGCGAGGCCGTTCGCCTTGGCGTACGCGGACAGGGTGTCGACGTCGGCGAGGGTGAAGACCTCGTCGGAGGTGTCGTTCACGCCGATCATCGGGGTGACCTCGATCTTCGACGGCGCGATGCCGTAGGTGTGCTCGAGGTTCGTCACGGCCTGGATCGAGGACTTGCCCATCTCGCAGGTCGATCCGGACAGCACGCAGTTCGCGGTCGTCGCGCGGCCGAAGTCCATCGTCATGAGGTTGACGGTGTAGTTCGTCAGCGACGATGCCTTGATCGCCTTGACCGTGGCGTCACCCGTGCTGTTGAGCCCGCCGAAGCTCCCGTCGCTGGCCGCGAGGGTCGCGAGGGTGAAGGAGAAGCGCAGGCCCGGGTACTTCGACTGGGCGAGAGCTGCGGCGTTCACGAGGTTCTGGACGTCTGAGGCGGACTGGCCGCTCTCGATGTCGAAGTCGACGCCGATCATGTGCGGGGTGGCGTACCGGGCGATGAAGCTCTGCAGCGCCGTGCCGGAGCACTTGAACGAGCCCGCTGCGCCGCCGGTGCTCACGATGTAGTTCACGCCCGCGGCGTCGAGCTTCGGGATGTTGGCGCTCGCGAACGCGTCGGCCGCCACACCGCCCCAGTTCTCGCTGCCGCAGGTGCCGGTCGCGAACGCGAGGGTGATCGCCTTGAGGCCGGGCTCCCGTGTGGAGACGAGGCTGTTGCTCGAGCCGACGACCGGGATGCGCGTCCCGGTGACGGCGGTGTTCATCACGTTCGTGTTCCAGTCGAGGTTCACGGTGACGTCCTTGTACGGGCTGAACACCAGGCCGCTGGCGGTGCCCCCACTGCCACCCGTGCCCGGGTTCGTGGTGCCGCCGCCCGGAGTGGTCGTGCCGCCACCACCCGTACCGGTGCAGGCGCCGGTGGACGTCCACGGCTGCCCGCTCCCTGTCGCCCCCGAATGCGTCGCGGGGTCGTCGCCCTGCGTCCACCAGTTCGCGGTGTAGTTCGTGCCGTTCTCGCTGACGGTGGCGCCGCCGGAGTAGGCGGTGCCGGCAGCCCAGGCGGTCGCACACGACGGTGTCGCGGCGATGGCCGGTGCCGCGGCGAGCGATCCTCCTGCGATCGTCGCCACTGCGGCGGCCACGAGGCCGATCCGCACGCGGATGTCGTTCTTCACACGGTTCTCCTGTCCTCGGCCGGACGTCGTCGTCCGGCGGGTGGAACCCCTGCGACCCGATTTCGCAGGAGCATTGTGGAATACCCCTGCATATTGCTCTCAGGTGGAACGACCTGTCCATGAAAGGACGTACAGCTGCGGGATCAGTCCTTCGTCGCGACGACGGTGTACGTGGTCGGCAACCGGTCCCGATCCGCGGCGGGCCAGGCCCAGGAGCCGTCACCGGTGTCCTCCATCCGCGGACTGAAGCGCCACGGGAGCGTCGTGCCCTCGTCCAGTCGGCGGATACGCAGCCCGGCGCCGAGGAGCGCGTTCACGATCTCGGAGAGCGGGTGCGGCCACTCGTACGTCCGGGTGTTCGCCACGGTCCCGTCGCCCGCGTACGTCCCGGCATCGTCCCACTGCTGCGCGGTGCCGTCCGGGAAGTAGCGGTACCGGGTGACGAGCCCGTCGGCGGACTCGTCGAGCGCGTACAACGCCGGGTGGCCGTCGCGGATGAAGAACACCCCGCCCGGTCGGAGCAGCGCGGCGACCTGTGCGGCCCACCGGTCGAGATCCGCGAGCCAGCAGATGGTGCCGATGCTCGTGTAGACCACGTCGAAGTCCCCCACCACCGCGGCTCGGGCGTCGAGGACGTCGGTCTCGACCCAGGTGATGTCGAGATCGAGCCGCGAAGCGAGTCCGGCGGCGGAGGCGAGCGCAGCGGGGGAGAAGTCGACGCCGGTGACCCGGGCGCCCTCGCGGGCGAGGGACACGGTGTCGGTTCCGATGTGACACTGCAGGTGGCAGACGTCGAGGCCGTGCAGAGAGCCCGACGGCAGCCAGGGTGCCAGCGCGGGGAGGTCGTCGCGGACGACGGTCGAGCGGTGCTCGGGATCGGACAGCTCGTCGATCTCGTAGGCACCCTCGTGGATCGGCACGCGGTCGTCCCAGTTGGCGCGGTTGGTGTCGCGGGCCTGCTCCCAGTCGACGTCGACGTGATCCGTGCTCATGCGTTCGAGCCTAGGACAGCGACAAGCCCAGCTTCCGTCCGGCCAGCCCGCGCCCCATCGTCGTGATGCCGTCGGCGATCGCGGCGAGTGCGACGGCGGCGGGGTCCTCCGGCGCGCCGAGCACGACCGGCAGGCCGGTGTCCCCGCCCTCTCTGAGCGGCACGGACAACGGCACGCTGCCGAGCACCCGCACGGGGGACTCCTGGTCACGGGACAGTCGCCGAGCGGTCTCCGCACCGCCGCCCTCACCGAACAGGTGCAGGACGCTGCCGTCGGGCTGCACGAGACCCGCCATGTTCTCGATGACACCGATGACCCGCTGCCCGGTCTGCCGCGCGACGATCCCGCTCCGCTCGGCCACGTCGGCGGCGGCCGCCTGCGGGGTGGTCACGACCAGGACCTCGGCGTGCGGGAGCAGCTGGCCGACCGAGATCGCCACGTCCCCGGTGCCCGGCGGCAGGTCGAGCAGCAGCACGTCGAGGTCGCCGAAGAACACGTCGGTGAGGAACTGCGACACGGTCCGGTGCAGCATCGGCCCGCGCCAGGACACCGCGGTCGAGGCGTCGTCCACGAACATGCCGATCGACACGACCTTCACGTCGTGGGCCACCGGCGGCAGGATCATGCTGTCCACCCGGGTGGGGCGTGGCGCCACGCCGTTCGCGTCGGTCAGGCCCATCAGCCCGGGGATGCTGAAGCCGTGCACGTCGACGTCGACGATGCCCACCCGCTGGCCACGCGCAGCGAGCGCGACTGCCAGGTTCGCGGTGACGGTCGACTTCCCGACGCCGCCCTTGCCGCTCGTGACAGCGATCACCCGGGTGAGGGAGTCCGGCGTGAACTGCACGCCCTTCGGTCGACCGGCGCGGAGCCGCTCGGTCAGCGCGGCGCGGGTCGCCGGGGCCATGACCGACACGTCGACCGACACGGCGGACACGCCGTCCACGGAACCGGCGGCGGCGCGCACGTCGCGCTCGATGGTGTCGGCGGCGGGGCACCCCACGATCGTGAGCTGCAGGTCGACGCGCACCGCGCCTCCAGGCTGCACATCGACACCACGGATCATGTCGAGCTCCGTGACGGGGCGGCGGATCTCGGGGTCGATCACGCGGCCGAGCGCAGCGAGGACCGCGGAGCCGAGCCGTTCGTCGGGGGAGACGGCCTCAGCCACGGGCGGTGCTGCCGGGCTCGTCCGCGAAGCCGGCGTCCTCCGTGTCGCGACGGTCCAGCTCCTCGAGCAGCGACCGGATCTCGGCGCGGATGAAGTCCTTCGACGCCATGTCGCGCATCGCGAGCCGCAGGGCCACGACCTCGCGCGCCAGGTACTCGGTGTCCGCCAGGTTCCGCTCGGCACGCTGACGGTCCTGCTCGAACTGCACGCGGTCGCGGTCGTCCTGCCGGTTCTGGGCGAGCAGGATCAGCGGGGCCGCGTACGACGCCTGCAGGGAGAGCACGAGGGTCAGGGCCGTGAAGCCGATCGCCGCCGAGTCGAACTGCCACGACTTCGGGGCGAGCGTGTTGTAGCCCATCCAGACGACGCAGAACAGGGTCAGGCCGACGAGGAACCACGGGGTGCCCATGGCGCGGGCGATGCCCTCGGTGGCACGGCCGAAGGTGTCACCGCGGCCGGACCGGCGGCGGGTCGGGAGCACGCGCGTGCGCATGCCCTTGGGCGAGTCGAGACGTTCCTGACGCTCGAGCCGCTCCTGGCGGTTCTCATCCGTTCGGGCCACGGGTGGTCCTCCTTCCCGTCGTCACGGGCGTCTTGCGCGGGCGTTGGCGTGGGAGCGGTGAGGGTTCCCCCTCGCCCTGACTTCGCCAGTCGTCCGGCAGGACGTGGTCGAGGACATCGTCGATCGTCACCACCCCGACGAGTCGGTGGGCGTCGTCGACCACGGGGACGGACAACAGGTTGTAGGTCGCCATGATCCGGGTGACCTCGGCGGCGCTCGCATCGACCCGGACCGGTTCGGTCTGCTGGTCGATCAGGGTGCCGAGCCGTTCGTTCGGCGGGTACCGCAGCATCCGCTGGAAGTGCACGAGGCCGAGGAACCGACCGGTCGGCGGCTCGTACGGCGGCAGCGTGACGCAGACGGCGGCACCGAGCACCGGTGCGAGTTCGTGGCGGCGGACCAGTGCGAGTCCCTCGGCGACGGTGGCGTCGCCGGAGACGATCACCGGCTCGGTCGTCATGAGCCCGCCGGCGGTGTCCGGCTCGTACTCGAGGAGCATGCGCACGTCCTGCGCCTCCTCGGGCTCCATGAGCTGGAGGAGGGCCTCACTGCGCTCGTCGGAGAACTGCGCGAGGACGTCGGCCGCGTCGTCGGGCTGCATGTGGTCGAGGACGTCGGCGGCGCGCGAGTCGGTGAGCCGGGTGAGGATCTCGATCCGTTCCTGGTCGGGCATCTCCTCGAGCACGTCGGCGAGGCGGTCGTCCGGCAGCTCCTCGGCGACCTCGAACCGGCGTTCCTCGGGCAGGTCGAGCAGCGTCGACGCGAGGTCGGCCGGCAGCAGGTCGGAGTACGCGGCGATGACGTGCTCGGCCGACTGGGCCTCGCCGGGGAGCTCGTCCTCGGTGACCTCGTTCCAGGTCGCGAAGGTCGTCGGGCCCTTGCCGAACGGCGACGGCGTGGTCTTCGGCTTGCGGAGGAAGAGCTGCGAGACCTCCCAGTCGCCCTGCCCGCGGTCCTCGATCGCGACGTCCTCGATGGTGGCGCGGATGCGCTCCTTCTTGATGAGGACCTTGCGGCCGAGCATCTCGGCGATCACGCGCACCTCGCCGCCGCGCTGCTCGAAGCGGCGCATGTTGACGAGACCCGTCGTGATGACCTGCCCGGCACCGATCGAGGTGATCCGGCCGATGCTCACGAAGATCCGTCGTTTGCCCGGGACCTCGACGATGAGTCCGACGACGTGCGGGGCGTCGACGCGGCGGTACACGACGAGGACGTCGCGCACCCTGCCGACGCGGTCGCCCGCGGGGTCGAAGACGGAGCACCCGGCGAGGCGGGCGACGAAGACCTTCGTGGCGCTCACCCGACCCAGCGTAGTCGCTGTGCATGGGGGTTCTTCCCTGTGGGCGCACGTGCGATTGCAAGGTGTTCGGTGAATGATGGCTGGGTGAGCAATCAGAGCCCCTTCGCCGGCAGGACCGCCCAGGCCTTCCCGACGCTGCCCAAGGGCGACGTCCTCGGCACCTACGACAGCTACCCCGACGCCCAGCGCGTCGTGGCGAAGCTCGCCGAGGCCGACTTCCCCGTCAACCAGCTCTCGATCGTCGGCAACGACCTCAAGACCGTCGAACGGGTCACGGGCAAGATGACCTACGGCCGCGCCGCCATCGCCGGTGCCCTGTCCGGGCTCTGGCTCGGCATCTTCTTCGGCATCGTGCTCACCCTGTTCTCGCCGAGCGCCGGCGGGCTCATCCTCGCCGCCGCCATCATCGGCGCCGCGTTCGGCATGCTCTACGGCATCGTGTCGTTCGCCATCACCAAGCGGCAGCGGGACTTCACGAGCGTGCACCAGGTGCTCGCCACGAACTACCAGATCGTCGTCGAGCCGCAGCTCGTCGGCCAGGCCCGTCGCATCCTCGGGGAGGCCGGGCTCGCCCCCGCCACCCACTGGAACCCCGGGACCCCGGGTGCTCCGGGACCGCAGAGCGGCCCGGGTGCCGGTGGTCCTGGGCTGCACGGACAGCAGCCGTGGCGGCCCGGTCCTGGCTCCGCGGGTGGTCAGGTGCCACCCCAGCAGTCGCCGTACGGTGGGCACGCCACACCCCACCAGCAGCCTGGAGGCACGCAGCAGCCCGGCACGTCGGCTCCCGCCCCGCAGTCGGGTGCCCCCTCGGGCACGCCCCGCTACGGTACGAACGACGGGCCCCGGTACGGGGAGACGCCGTCCACGGCGCCGGCACCGGCTGCGCCGTCGGCCGTGCCGCAGCCCCGGGCTGACGAGCCGCCGCGCTACGGCGAGCGGGTGACCGGGGCGACGCCGACGTCAGCGCCCGCAACCCCGTCGTCGTCCACGCCCTCGTCGTCGTCGCCGTCGTCCTCGGACGAGTCGAAGGACGACGAGTCCCGCTGACCCCGCTGCGGGCGAGGCGGGCGAGGCAGGCGAGGTCGCACGACGCGCCGCTCAGGTCCGCCGAGGTCGCACGAACGGTCGCTTCCCATCGCTGGGAGCGACCGTTTTCGCGACCTCGGCGGGCGGCGGGCGGGCGGTCCCGACGGGGCCGGGCGGACCGGGCTACAGGACCTTCGAGTAGCAGATCGACGTGGGCACCCCGACGTACGGGCCGAAGTTGGCGATGCGACCGAAGCCCTCGCGCTCGTAGAACCCGATCGCGCGCTTCTGCTCGTTGCCCGTCTCGAGCACGAGTGCGGGTGAGCCGAGGTCGAGCGCGGCCTCCTCCAGCCGACGCAGCAGGGCCGCCGCGACACCGACACCCCGGGACTCCGGCCGCACGTACATGCGCTTGATCTCGGTGATGCCGTCCTGCACGATGCGCAGCCCACCGCAGCCGAGCGGGGTGCCGTCCTCGTCGCGCGCGAGGAAGAACACCGCGATCGACTCGGCCGTGGGCTTCTCGCCCGGCTCGGTGTCGCCGCCGTACGCACGGTCGATCTCCAGGCGCTGCGCAGCACGGAGCCGCTGGGCGTCGGGGGAGTCGAAGTGCTCGACGTCGATCGAGAACGCGCCCTCGCTGGGGCTGGGGGAGACCTCCGGTGTCGTCACCCGCTCAGGCTAGCGGCCGGAGCGGGCGATCCACCCCTCCACTTCCGAGGGGGTCCGGGGGATGCCGACCGACAGGTTCTCGGCGCCGTCCTCGGTCACCAGGATGTCGTCCTCGATGCGGACGCCGATGCCGCGGAACTCCTCGGGCACGGTGAGGTCGTCCTGCTGGAAGTACAAGCCCGGCTCGATCGTGAAGACCATGCCGGGCTGCACGATGCCGTCGATGTAAATCTCACGGCGGGCCTTGGCGCAGTCGTGCACGTCGAGGCCGAGGTGGTGGCTCGTGCCGTGCACCATGTAGCGGCGGTGGAACTGGTTGTCCTGCTGGAGCGATTCCTCGGCGGTGCCGGGCAGGAAGCCCCACTCGGCGGTCTTCCGGGCGATGACCTCCATCGCGGTGGCGTGCACCTGGCGGAAGGTGATGCCGGGCTTGACGATCGCGAACGCCGCGTCGGCGGCTTCGAGCACGGCTTCGTACACCAGGCGCTGGACGTCGGTGAAGGTTCCGCTGACCGGGAGCGTGCGCGTGATGTCGGCCGTGTAGAAGGAGTCGACCTCGACGCCGGCGTCGATGAGGATCAGGTCGCCCGGCTCGACGGCACCGTCGTTTCGGGTCCAGTGCAGGATGCAGGCGTGGTGGCCCGACGCGGCGATGGTGTCGTAGCCCACGGTGTTGCCGTCGGCGCGGGCACGGCGGTTGAACGTGCCCTCGACGATGCGCTCGCCGCGGGGGTGCGCCAGCACGGCGTCGAAGTCGGCGATGACGTCGTCGAACCCGGCCTTGGTGGCGTTCACGGCCTTGCGGAGCTCGTTGACCTCGTACGCGTCCTTCACCAGGCGGAGCTCGGAGAGGTCGCGGGCGAGGGCGTCGTCGGTCGCGGGCACGCCGTCGGTCTCGGCAGCGCCGCCGACGGCGCTGCCGATCCGCTCGTCGAGCGTCCGGGTGAGGTCGGTGTCGGCGTCACGGACCAGCAGCGCCGAGGCGTCGAGCCCGGCGGTCACGGTGTCGAACGTGCCGAGGTCGGCCGTCGCGAGCCCGAGGTCCGCAGCGACCTCGTCGAGGGAGGGACGCGGGCCGACCCAGAACTCGCCGATCTCGGGGTTGGCGTAGAACTCCTCGGAGTCGCGGCCAGCGGTGGCGCGGAAGTACAGCGTGGCGTCGTGCCCGGAGCCGTTCGGCGTCATCACGAGCACGGAGCCGACGACGGTGTCGGTGCCCCAGCCGGTGAGGTGCGCGAAGGTGGAGTGCGGGCGGAACGGGTAGTCACAGTCGTTCGAGCGGACCTTCGCCTGGCCGGCCGGCACGACGATGGTGCGACCCGGGTGCAGCTCGGAGACCTTCGCGCGGCGCTCGGCTGCGAAGGCGGCCTGCTCGCGGGGCTCGGGCAGCGGACGGTCACGATCGGCCCACTGCGAACCGATGTAGTCCTTGAACGTCGAGGATCCGGGAGTGGTGGAACGGTTGCTCGTCGCGCGGGGAGTGGTGTCGGACATGCCCCCATCATCGCACCGCCCGACGGCGCGCGGCCTGTGCGCCCGCTCACCTGTGGATACCATTGGCCACGTGCCCGATCCGTTCATCGACCTGCACGCGCACTCGAGCGTCTCCGACGGCACCGAGCGACCCGCGGACCTCGTCCGGGCGGCAGCAGCCGCCGGGCTGGACGCCGTCGCGCTGACGGACCACGACACGACCGCGGGGTGGGCCGAGGCGATCGCGACCGCCCGAGGCCTGCCGCTGACGCTCCTCCCCGGGCTCGAACTCAGCACCCGCGTCGGGTACCGCAGCGTGCACGTCCTCGGCTACCTCGTCGATCCCGAGCACCCGGGCCTCGTCGCGGAGACCGAGCGCATCCGCGACGGCCGGCTGTCCCGCGCCCGGCGCATGGTGGAGCGCATCGGCCGCGACCACCCGATCACGTGGGACGACGTCATCGCCCAGGCCAGCGAGGGCGCGACGATCGGTCGTCCGCACATCGCCGACGCGCTCGTCGCCCGAGGCCTCGAGTCCGACCGCAGTGCGGCGTTCCGCGGCATCCTGCACCCGGCCTCCGGGTACTACGAACCGCACGAGGCACCGACCCCGCTCCGGGGCGTCGAACTCATCCGTCAGGCCGGCGGCGTCCCGGTGATCGCGCACCCGGCGGCGTCCTCGCGCGGCATCGTGATCGACGAGCCGATGCTCCGCGAACTCGTCGAGGCCGGACTCGGCGGCCTCGAGGTCGACCACCGCGAGAACCTCGCCCACGGCAAGCGCACCCTGCTCGACTGGGCAGCGCGCTACGACCTCTTCGTCACCGGCTCGAGCGACTACCACGGCACCGGCAAGCCGAACCGGCTCGGCGAGCACCGCACGGCCCGCGTCGCGTTCGAGGCCATCCTCGCCGAGGCGACCGGCAGTGCGCCCGTCGTCGGCGCCGGCTCACGCCTGGCCTGAACCATCCCGTACGACTTCGCGGGCGGGGCGACACCTCACGGGGTCACGCGCACGTGAGGTGTCGCTGACAGCGTGAGCTCGTCACGCGGCAGGTGGGTGGGAACGACGAAGGGCCCGTCGCGTCAGCGACGGACCCTTCGGCCTGGAGGCGCTACTCGCCGTCCGACGTGCCCTGCGGTGCCGAGGCGGTCGCCTCGGACGACCCGGTGCCGGCACCGCGACGACGGCGACGCCGACGACGCTTCGCCGCACCGTCGCCGGACGCGGCCTCGGCGCCCTCGGCACCCGCGGACTGCGGAGCCGCCGAATCGGAGGCCGGGGCCTGCGAGGCGGGCTGGTCCGTGCCTCCAGACCGGGTGCGGGTGCGGGGCGGACGCGAGCCGCTGCGCGGACGGTCGCTCGTCTTCTTGTCGGCGGGGCCACCGGCCGAGGCCGCGTGCGCGGACGCGCCGGGGAGACGGCCCTTGGTGCCCTTCGGGATGTCGAGTTCCTCGAAGAGGTGGGGCGACGACGAGTAGGTCTCGACGGGCTCGGGGATGCCGAACTCGAGGGCCTTGTCGATCAGCGTCCACTTGTGCAGGTCGTCCCAGTCGACGAACGTGACCGCGATGCCCGTCTTGCCGGCACGGCCGGTGCGGCCGGCGCGGTGCAGGTACGTGTCCGGGTCGTCCGGGATCGTGTGGTTGATGACGTGCGTCACGTCGTCCACGTCGATGCCGCGAGCCGCGACGTCGGTCGCGATGAGCACGTCGCGCTTGCCGGCCTTGAAGGCGGCCATCGCGCGCTCGCGCTGCTCCTGGTTGAGGTCGCCGTGGACCGCTGCGGCGTTGAAGCCGCGGTCCTTCAGTTCCTCGACGAGCTTCGCGGCGGCGCGCTTCGTGCGGGTGAAGATCACGGTCTTGCCGCGACCCTCGGCCTGCAGGATGCGGGCGATGACCTCGTCCTTGTCGAGCGAGTGCGCCCGGTAGATGACGTGCTTGATGTTGGCCTGCATGAGGCCCTCGTCCGGGTCGGTCGCGCGGATGTGCACCGGGCGGCTCATGAACCGGCGGGCGAGCGCGACGATCGGCGCGGGCATCGTGGCCGAGAACAGCATGGTGTGCCGCACCTCGGGGATGGCCTGGAAGATGCGCTCGATGTCCGAGAGGAAGCCGAGGTCGAGCATGCGGTCGGCCTCGTCGAGCACGACCTCCTGCACGTGGGACAGGTCGAGGAGCCGCTGGCGCTGCAGGTCGATGAGGCGACCGGGCGTGCCGACGACGATCTGGGCGCCGGCCTTGAGCTGCTCGATCTGGCCCTCGTACGCCTTGCCGCCGTAGATCGACACGATGGTCGTCGGACGGTTCGACGTGGCGAGCTCGAGGTCCTCGGTGACCTGGACCGCGAGCTCACGGGTGGGGACGACCACGAGGGCCTTCACACCGGGTGCCGGGTCGGCGCCGAGTCGCTGGATCAGGGGGAGGCCGAAGCCGAAGGTCTTGCCGGTACCCGTCTTGGCCTGGCCGATGATGTCCTGGCCGGTGAGGGCGAGCGGGATCGTCTGCTGCTGGATCGGGAAGGGCTCGAGGATGCCCTTCGTCGCGAGCGCGTCGACGATGTCCTGCTCGATGGAGAGGTCTGCGAAAGTCAAAGAATCACCTTAGTTCTGGTGGAAGTCCCGACCAGTCTACCGGCGGGCCGGTCGGGCGGGGGTGCGGGGTCCTTCCCGCTATGCTCGTCGGGTGGTGTCGTGGTGGAACCGGAAGCGCGCGGCGGAGCTCGCGTCCGCGTGGCTCGCGTCGCGGAACCCGCGGAACGCGTCGCCCGTGGAACGCCTGCAGCTCGACGACGTCAGCCCCGAGCTCGACGTCTACCTCGGCCAGGCCGCGTACCTCGAGCTGTCGCTCTACGAGACGATGGGCCGTGCCGGAGCCGGTGCCCCCACCCTGTCCGGTCGCCTCGTCACCGGTGTGCTGGCGACGACCGCGCTCGAGCGGCACCGGACGATCGTTGCCGAGATCGAACGCACCGGCGGTGACCCGGCCGCGCTGATGGCGCCCCACCGCGAGGCGATCGACCTGTTCCTCGAGCGCACGAGCGGTGCGGACTGGTACGAGTCGATGCTCACCGGTTACGTGACCGCCGGGATCCTCAACGACCTGTTCGGCTCGCTGCTCCGGTCGCTGCCCGCCGAGGTCCGGCAGCGCCTGAAGACCGTGTTCGACGCGCGCGAGGAAGCCGCCGTCGTCGAGGAGCTCTCCGCGCGCATCGCCGAGGACCCGTCCGTCGGGTCGCGCCTGGCGATGTGGGGCCGACGGCTCGTCGGGGACACGTTGCTCGTCGCCCGGTCGGCGCTCGCCTCCCACGCGCGTGAGGACCAGGAGCGCCTCGAGCCGGTCTGGACCGAGCTCATCGCCGCACACACCCGTCGGATGGACGCCCTGGGCCTGACCGCCTGATGCGCTCGGGAGGAGCGCACCGGCGGACGGCCGGACGCGGGTTCGACGCGGTCCCGTGGGGTCCTGCCGTGCTCGGCGGTGCTGCGCTGTGGGTCGCGTCACGCGTCCTCGTGACGACGATCGCCCTCGTGTCCCAGTGGGCCGCGACGGGGTCCCTCCTCGGCGGCCGTCCGTTCGCCGACCTCCTGGCACGGTGGGACTCGTCGCACTACGCCGCGATCGCCTCGGACGGCTACGCCGCAGGGTCCACCGACGTCGCGTTCTTCCCGGGGTACCCGATGGCAGCCCGGGCCGTCGCAGCGGTGCTCCGGACCGTCGGGGTCGGCGCCGACGCGGTCCCGACGGCGCTCGTGCTCGTCGCGGCACTCGGAGGCCTGGTGGCGGCGGTGCTGCTCTGGCGGCTCGCCGAGGTGACCGTCGGTCGGCGGGCCGCGTTCGTCGCGACGCTGCTGTTCGTGGTCGGTCCGTACGCGGTGTTCCTGCACGCGTCCTACGCCGAGTCGTCCTTCGCGGCGGCGGCGATCGGGGCGTGGTACCTGGCGGTGCGCGACCGCTGGCTCGCGGCGGGGCTCGTGACCGCGGTCGCCGGGACGATCCGGCCGAACGGGCTGTTCCTGCTCGCCGCGCTCCTCGTCCTGTACGTCGTCCGTCGTCGGGCGGCCGGACGGCGGGTCGTCGCCTGGCCGGTGCTCGGGCTGGCGACGGGGGTCCTCGGGTTCCTCGGCTACATGGTGTCGCTGTGGGTCCTGACGGGCGACCCCGCCGCGTGGAACACCGCACAGCGCGAGGGGTGGGTGCGGTCGACGTCGGCGCCGTGGACGACCTTCGCGGCGACGGTGCAGAACGTGCTGCACCACCCGCTCCTGTCGGCCCGACCGCAGTTCCTGCTCGACATCGTCTTCGCTGCGCTGCTGCTCGCGGCGGTGGCGTACTTCGCGGTCCGGCGGCGCTGGGCCGAGGCCACGCTGCTCGGGCTCACCGCGGTGTCGCTCATGACGAGCTCGACCTACGTGTCGCTGGCACGGAACACGCTGACGCTCTTCCCGATCTGGATCGCGTTGGGCGCGGCGTCACAACGGCACACCGTCGGGCGCTGGGTGACCACGGGCGTGCTCGTCGTCGGCGTGGTGCTCCTGACGGCGAACACCCACCAGTTCACGCTCGGCGAGTGGGCCGACTGACCGTCAGGCGCCCTGGGCCTTGACCTGCTCGTAGAAGGCCGCGTCGGCCGCCGTGCGGCGCTTGCCGAGCACCCACTCCGCGACCAGGGCGACCACGCCCGCGCCGACCAGGGTGACGACCCAGATCCAGGTCGCGTCGTACTGCCAGCCGATCCAGGTCAGCGCTTCCCACAGGACGGCCGCGACGATGCCGCCGACCGCCGGTCCGAGCAGGGAGCCGCGGCTGGAGCGCCAGGGCACGACGACGTGCGCGACGGCCCCGACGATCAGGCCGCCGAGGACCGCGAAGAGCAGTTCCACGTCGTCAGGCGACGAAGCCGATGCGACGGGCCTCTTCCGCGCCGACCTCGACGTACGCGAGCGAGGCGACGGGGACGATGAACCGACGGCCCTTCTCGTCCTGGAGTGCGAGGTGCGTCGACTTCGCGTCGAGGGCCTCCGACACGGCCTTCTCGATCTCGTCCGCGGTCTGGGCGGTCTCGAACGCGATCTCACGCGGGCTGTTGGTGATGCCGATCTTGATGTCCACGAGCACAGCGTATCCGAGCCGCCCACGGGGACATCGGACGTTCGCCGCAGGCGCACTGGTCGTGGCTGCCGCCCGGTGTCGGTCGCGGCGGTTACCGTACGAGGGTGCCCCAGACGACCCTGACGCCCGCCCCCGAGGCAGTCGGCGTCGCGCTGGCGGCCGACCCCTCCCAGGCCGCGGTGCTCGCCCTGCCGGACGACCGGCACGCTGCCGTCATCGGTGCTCCGGGCACCGGCAAGACCACGACGCTCGCCCGACTCGTCGCCCTGCGGCTCACCCGCGCCGACGCGATCTCGCCCGACGGCCACGCCACGGTCCTCGCGCTGACGTCCGCCCGCTCCGCCGCGACGGCGCTCCGGGACCGCCTGGCGTCCTCCGTGGAACGCGTGATGCCGGGGGCGCTCGCCCGGACCGTGAACTCCCTCGCGTTCCAGATCGTCGCCCACGCCGCCGCCGTGCAGGGGCAGGAGGCCCCGACGCTCCTCACCGGTGGCGAGCAGGACCGCATCATCGCCGACCTGCTCGAGGGCCACGAACTCGACGGCACCGGCCCGGACTGGCCGGCGCCGATCACCGAGGTCGTCCGGGAGCGCGCCGGGTTCCGCACCGCGCTCCGTGACGTCATGATGCGCGCCGTCGCCGCGGGGGTCGAACCGGAGGACATGCGCGAGCTCGGGGACGACACCGGCCGGCCGGAGTGGCGAGCCGTCGGGGACTTCGTCGACGAGTACCGCGCGGCCGTGACCTCGTTCCGCTCCACCAGCCTCGACGCCGCCGAACTCGTCGCCTACGCCACGGCCGCGGTCCTGCGCGGCCAGGTGCCCGCGAGCGTCGCCGCGCTCCGGCTCGTCGTGGTGGACGACACGCAGGAGCTGGTGGAGGGGGAGATCGCCCTGCTCGGGGCCCTCGCCCGGTCCGGCGTGCAGCTCGTGGCGTTCGGCGACCCGGACATCGCGGCCTCGGCGTTCCGCGGCGCCGAGCCGGACGTCCTCGGCCGGTTGGCCGTGCGGCTCGGTGTCGACCGGGTGGACGAGCTCGTGCTCACGACGGTGCACCGGCACGCCGCTCCCATCCGCGCGCTCGTCTCCGGCATCACCGGGCGCATCGGTGCCGCCGCAGCGGGTCGTCAGCGGACCGCCACGGCGACCACGGTCGACGCGCGGTCCGACGCGGTCCTGCACCTCGAGGGTGCGAGCCGCGCCGCGCTGATCGTGGCGGTCGCCCGTCGCCTGCGCGAACACCGCCTGCTCGATGGTGTGCCGTGGCACCGGATGGCCGTCGTCACGCGCAGCGGTGCCGCGATCCCCGAACTGGTCCGGGCGCTGTCGGTAGCCGAGGTCCCCGCGACCGCCGGCGCCGCGCCCGTCCGGCCCCGGGACGACACCGCCGCCCGTGCGCTGCTCGACGCGGCGGCGGTCTCCCTCGGGGTGCTGCCGCCCGACGCCGTGCTCGCGACCTCGTTCGCGACCGGCCCGCTGGGCGGCCTCGACACCCTCGCGATGCGGCGGCTCCGGCTCGCCCTGCGGCGGGAGGAGCTCGCCGGCGGCGGGACCCGGACGGCCGACGAGCTCCTGGTGGACGCGCTCGGTGCACCGGAACGACTCGCCACGGTCGACGCCGGCTTCGCGCGCCGGGCGACACGACTGGCGCGCAGCCTCGTGCAGGCCCGCACGGACGCCGACGCCGGTGCCAGCATCGAGGAGATCCTCTGGGGCCTCTGGGAGCGCAGCGGCCTCGCGGGCACGTGGGGCGGGCAGTCCGCGGCAGGGGGCGTCGGCGCCGCCGAGGCCGACCGGCACCTCGATGCCGTGGTCGGGCTGTTCACCGCCGCGAAGCGGTTCGTCGAGCGAACGCCGGACGCCCCCGCCCGGGTGTTCGTCGACGACCTGCTCGGCGCCGACCTGCCCGAGGACTCCATCGGCCCGGACCGCACGGCCGGACGGGTGCGCGTGCTCACCCCCTCGGCCACGATCGGACTCGAGTGCGACGTCGTCGTGGTGCTCGGGCTGCAGGACGGGGTCTGGCCGAACACCCGGGTCCGGGGCAGCCTGCTCGACCCGGACGGGCTCGTCCGAGCCGCCGCCGGGATCGACCAGACGACGATCGACGACCGCGCCGCCGTCATCGCGGACGAGCTCCGGCTGTTCGCCCGTGCCGTGTCCCGGGCGACCACCCAGGTCGTCATCGGCACGGTCGCGAACGACGACGAGGCCCCGTCGCCGTTCGTCCGGCTCGTCCCGGTGCCACCCGACCGGCAGCCGACCGTGCACCCGCTGTCGCTCCGCGGCCTCGCCGGTTCGCTGCGTCGCCGCGTGGTGGCGTCGGGGGACCACGAAGCGGCGTCCGCCCTCGCACGCCTCGCCGAGGCCGAGGTGCCCGGGGCGTCGCCGGACGACTGGTACGGGCTGGCCGAGCCGTCGACCGAGGACCCCCTCGTCGACCTCGCCGCGGCTCCGGAGCCGGCGGAGGACGGCGGGGAACCCGTGCCCCCCACGGTGTCGGTGTCCCCGTCCCGCATCGGCACGTACGAGGAGTGCCCCGTCCACTGGTTCGTGCAGACCTTCGGCGGCAGCGCCCCGAGCCCCGCGATGGGCATCGGGACGATTGTGCACGCGGCGATGGAGCACGCGACCGAGGTCGACGTCGAGTCGCTCTGGCAGCACGTCGAGGGGCGCTGGGACGAGCTGACCTTCGAGTCGCCGTGGGTCGCCGACCGCGAGCGCGCCCGGACCCGGCGGATGATCGAGGGGCTCAGCGACTACCTCCGGACCTTCGCGAGCGCCGGGCGACGACTGCTCGGGGCGGAGACCTCCTTCGCGCTCGTGACCGGTCCGGCGCGGATGCGCGGCAGCATCGACCGGATCGAGGTCGACCCCGACGGCCGGGTCAGCGTGGTCGACCTGAAGACCGGGCGATCGATGCCGAGCGAGAAGAACGACATGCCCGAGCACCCGCAGCTCGGCGCGTACCAGCTCGCGGTCGAGGACGGCGCTGTGGAGGGCGTCCCGGCCGGCTCGGAGATGGCCGATGCCCGGCTCGTCTTCGTGCAGAACCCCCGCGGTGGACACGCCTACTCCGAGCGGACGCAGCAGGCCTTCGATGACGACGCCCGCGACGCCTACAGGCAGCGCCTGCACACCGTCGCGACCGGCATGGCCGGCCGGACGTTCCTGGCGAACGTCGACGACCACTGCGAGAAGGCCCGCACGGGCGTCGAGTGCCGGATCCACGTCGTGGGAGAGGTGACCTGGTGACCGGGGAACAGGTGCTGCAGCCGTCCGACGACGTCCTGGTCGATGCCCCTCGCCACGACGCGGACACGATCGCCGATGCCCTCGGTCGTCCTCGGCCCACTCCGCAGCAGCGCGCCGTCATCGAGTCGCCGCTCACCCCGGCCCTCGTCGTGGCGGGTGCCGGCAGCGGGAAGACCGAGACGATGGCGTCCCGCGTCGTCTGGCTGCTCGCGAACGGGATGGTCCGCCCCGACGGGATCCTCGGCCTGACCTTCACCCGCAAGGCCGCCGGCGAACTCTCGGTCCGGATCAACGACCGGATCCGCGCACTCGAGGACGTCGGACTGCTCGACGCCGGCGACGCGTTCGAGGCGCCGACGGTGTCGACCTACAACGCGTTCGCGAACTCGGTCTTCCGCGAGAACGCCCTGCTCGTCGGACGCGACGGCGAGTCCCAGGTCCTCACCGAGCCGTCCGCCTGGCAGCTCGCGCGGCGTGTGGTCGTCGCGGCGCGGGACGACCGGCTGCCCGGACTCGACCGCGACGTCGACACCGTCACCGCGGCGGTCGTGGCGCTCGCCGGAGCCGTGTCCGAGCACCTCGTCGAACCCGAACGGCTGCGGCGGTTCGCGATCGAGTTCGCCGGGCTCCTCGAGCTCCCGGGCAACAACCGCGGTGCGCCGTACAAGGCGATCACCGACGCCGTCGCCGCGATCGGTGCGCTCGAACCGCTGGTGGACCTGGTCGAGGAGTTCCGCCGGCAGAAGGTTGACCGCGGCTTCGTGGAGTTCTCCGACCAGATCGCCCTCGCGCTGGCCGCAGCCGAGTCCGCGCCGCGGGTGGTCACCGACCTGCGCCAGCGGTACGGGGTCGTCCTCCTCGACGAGTACCAGGACACCTCGGTCGTGCAGACCCGGTTCCTCGCCCGGCTGTTCCGGGGGCACCCGGTGATGGCGGTGGGGGACCCGCACCAGTCCATCTACGGGTTCCGTGGTGCGAGCGCGGCGAACCTGGCGCGCTTCCCGCGGGACTTCGCCGACGACAGCGCCGGTGGTGAGCGCCCCGTCACCTTCGCCCTCTCGACGAGCTGGCGGAACCCGGTCGACGTCCTCGCCGGGGCGAACGCCGTCGTCGCGCCGTTGTCCGAGGCGTCCGAGGTCGACGTCGAACGGCTCGAACCGCGGCCCGGCGCCGACGCCGGCACGGTGCACGCGGTGTTCCCCGAGACCCTCCCCGAGGAAGCCGCCGCCGTCGCCCGGTGGTTCGCCGACCGTCGCGCCGCGGACCCGAAGGGCTCGATGGCCCTGCTCCTGCGTTCCCGGAAGGACCTCGCCGCCTTCACCGGCGCGCTCGGCGACCACCGCGTGCCGTACCACGTGCTCGGGACCGGCGGGCTGCTGCAGCGTCCGGAGATCGTCGACCTCGTGGCGTGCCTCCGCGTGCTGCACGACCCGGCCGCCGGCAACGACCTCATCCGCGTGCTCGCCGGAGCCCGGTGGCGGATCGGTGCCGCGGACATCGCCGCACTGCACGCCCTCGCACGGTGGCTGTTCGGACGCGACCACACCCAGCAGCGGTTGGACGACGACCTGACCGCGGCATTCCGGGCCTCGGTCGCCGCGGGGGAGCACGGCTCGATCGTCGACGCGCTCGACTTCGTCGCCACCGCCCCGGACGAGCACGGCGCCCTCGCGGACATCAGTGAAGTCGGACGCCGACGGATGCGCGAGCTCGGAAAGCAGCTCGCCGCCCTGCGGTCACGGGCCGGCGGGGACCTGGTCGACTTCGTCACGCTGGTCGTCCAGGAGATGCGGCTCGACATCGAGGTCGCGGCGCACGAACAGGGCAGCGGTGCCTTCCTCGACGCCTTCATCGACGAGCTCGCCGGCTTCGTGACGACCGACGACCGTGCCGACCTCGGCGCGTTCCTCGGGTGGATCGACGCCGCCGCGCGCCGGGACGACATGGGGCCACGGTCCGAGGAACCCGAGGCCGGCACCGTGCAGATCCTGACGATCCACGGGTCGAAGGGGCTCGAGTGGGACGCCGTGGCGGTGCCCCGCATGGTCGAGGGCGGGCTCCCGGCACGTCCGCAGGAGGGCTCCTCCGGCTGGATCGGCTTCGGTCGCCTGCCCTACGAGTTCCGGGGCGACGCCGACGAGCTCCCGCGCCTGGACTGGCGTGGTCACGACGCGCAGAAGGACGTCACCCTCGCGATCGACGCCTACAAGGAGCAGGTCAAGGCCCGCAACGAGGACGAGGAACGTCGTCTGACCTACGTCGCCCTGACCCGCGCGAAGCACGATCTGCTCGTCACCGGGTCGTTCTGGGCGGGCGGTGTCCGGCCGACCGAGCCGAGCCGGTACCTGCACGACCTGGTCGAGGCGGGCGTGGTCGACGGCGCCGCCGTGCCCGAGACGACCGAGCACGAGGAGAACCCCCTCGGCGACGCCGGGGCGACGCAGTCCTGGCCGCACGTGCCGTTCGGGCAGCGGGCCGCGCGGGTCGTCGCTGCCGCCGACCGTGTCCGGAACGCGAACCCCGGCGCGTCCGGACGGTTCGCCGCGGACATCGACCTGCTGCTCGCCGAACGCACCGCGAACCGTTCCGCTCGGCACGCGGTGGTGGTGCCGCACCGGGTGCCGGCGTCGGGCTTCAAGGACTACCTCTCGGCGCCGGACACCGTCGCCGAACGACTCCGCCGACCGATGCCGGAGCGGCCGTACCGGGCGACGCGCCTCGGCACGCTGTTCCACCAGTGGGTCGAGCAGCGCGCCCGGAGCGGCGGCTCGCTCGAGACGCTCGACGCCTGGGACGGCGAGCTCGACCTCGACCCCGAGGACGTGGTCGACGCCTCCGCCGAGCCGATCGTGACCGACGACGACGCCCGCCGGCTGGCCGACTTCCAGGCGACCTTCGCCCGTTCACGTTGGGCGGGACTCACCCCGATCGAGGTCGAGCGCGAGATCCACATCCCGTTCCGCGGCCACAGCGTCGTCTGCAAGCTCGACGCCGTCTACGAGATCGACGGCCGGGCCGAGGTCGTCGACTGGAAGACGGGCAAGGCTCCGACGGGCACGGACGACCTGGCGAAGCGCCAGCTGCAGCTCGCTCTGTACCGGGTGGCGTACGCCGAGTTCACCGGACGACCCGTCGACGAGGTCGACGCGGTGTTCTACTTCGTCGCCGACGACCTCGAGGTGCGCCCGACCGAACTCCTCGACCGCGCCGGGCTCGAGCAGGCGTGGCGCGACGCGATCGGCTGACGACGCGACCGTCAGCCGGCCGCGATCGTCTGTCGGCGGCGCCCGTCTGCCGGTCGCGACCGTCTGCCGGCCGGGACCGGCGAGGCGGGCGCGCGCCGACCTCCCTCGCAGGCTCGGTCGGCGCGTCCCGCGCAGCGCTTCGCGCTGCCTCTCAGCGGGACGCGCCAGGCCGTCGACCGTCAGCGCGACGTGACGCGCGCGCTCAGCCGTGTCGACGTTCGGTTGACGACAGCAGCTGTTCGACCTCGCCGATCTCCATCGTCTCGGGGGAGACCGACTGCAGCGGTGCCGCGCTCGGCGTCTGCACCGCGTCGACCAGCCGGTGCATCATCGCGACCGCGTCGTCGACGACCTCGGTGCTCTTCGCCTGCACACCGTGCAGCAGCCACTGTGCCGTCTCGAGCTCGTGGTGGACCCGAGCTCGCTGCGCGAGCTGGCGGTCGCGACCGCCGCCGTTCGCCTCGTACGCGCTGAGGACGGTGTCGAACGCGTCCTTCCTGCCGGAGAGGACCCACGCGAGGTCCTTCGCCGGGTCGCCGAGCCGCAGCTCGCCCCAGTCGATGACCCCGGAGACCGCGTCGCCCTCGACCAGGATCGTCTCGGTGCCGAGGGAGCCGTGCACCACCGTCGGCGTGAACTGCCACAGCTGCTGGTCGCGCGCGGCGCCCTCCCACCGTTCCTTGAGCGCGGCGGGAACGAGCTTCGTGGCGACGGCGCGGTCCATCACGGAGACGGCGGAGCGGAGCACCTCGAACGGTGTGAGGGACGGCAGGCCGGCGTCGGTGACGAAGCTCGTCGGCAGCTGGTGGATCGCCGCGACGGCACGGCCGACACTCGTGGCGAGCTCGGGCCGCTCGACGAGCGCCTTCATGGTCGGGTGGGAACCCGGCAGGTAGGTCGTGACGATGGCGCGGGTCGATCCGATCGGCGCCTGTCCGCGGTACTCGGCCACGGCGAAGGGGAGGCGCGTGCGGATCCCGGCGCTCAGCGCACGGATCGCGACGAGGTCGGCCGACTGCCGGGCCTCGGCACGCTGGTTGCGCGGACGGCGGATGGCCGTCTCGACGCCGTCGGCGTCGCGGAGGACAGCCGACTCGTAGTCCCCGGACGCGGCCGAGCCGAGCGTGCGCGTGCCCGTGACGAGGAGGCCTGAGACGGCCGTCGTCGCCAACGCGGCTAGAGTGAACTGGGATCCCGCCATGCCCCTCAGGGTAGGTCCGCAGCAGGTGGACGAGCGTGCGCCACGCTGGCCCGGGCCGTGCCGGTCGTTCCCGTCCCGTACCGATCGACCCGAGGAGCCCCCTGCCGTGACCGTCGAGTTCGCCGCCCGGCTTCCGCTCTCCCGCAACGACCTCGACCGCGACGCCGAGTTCCGCACGACGCCCGACGTCGAACGCGTGCTGCGGGACGACCCGTCGACCCGGTACCTGCCCGTCCGCGGTTCGGAGATGCTCCGGAACGCCGACGGCACGTTGCGGTTCGTGACCGCGTCCGACATCAGCGATGGAACGGTCACGCTGTACCTCGGTCGTGCCGTGTCGGACGCTCCCGATGCGCCCGCCGGCACCCGGTTCGTGGCCGCCTTCGTCGACGCCGCCACCGCCGACGCGATTGAACCCGACGACGACGCGTGGGAGAGCCTGCGCATGTTCGGCACCGAGTTGTCCCCGCGTGACCAGGGCCTCGCGGTGGAGGCCGTCGCGATGGCGAACTGGCACGCCGTGCACGGGTTCTCGCCGCGGACCGGTTCCGCGACCGACGTCGTCACCGGCGGCTGGGTCCGCCGCGACCCCGAGGGACACGAGCACTTCCCGCGCACCGACGCGGCGATCATCGTCGGCGTGACCGACGCCGACGACCGGATCCTGCTCGGGTCGAACGCCGCGTGGGACTCGAACCGGTACTCCCTGCTCGCGGGCTTCGTCGAACCGGGCGAGTCCCTGGAGGACGCCGTCCGCCGCGAGGTCTGGGAGGAGTCCGGCGTCCACGTCGAGGAACCCGAGTACCTCGGGTCGCAGCCGTGGCCGTTCCCCGCGTCGCTCATGCTCGGGTTCCGCGCCCGGGCGGTGGACGGCGACCCGACGACCGCGCGGCCCGACGGCGTGGAGATCCTCGACGTGCGCTGGTTCTCCCGCGAGGAGATCCGGGATCGCGCCGGCGACACCCTGCTGCTGCCGGGCAGGACGTCGATCGCCCGCGCCATCATCGAGGAGTGGTACGGCGGGCCGCTGGACCTGCCGTGAGCGAGGTGGCCCCGGACGTCCGACCGCCGTCGCCGGACGAGCTCCTCGCCGCCCTCGACGCCGAACAGCGCACCGTCGCTCGGACCCTGCTCGGCCCGGTGGCGGTCCTGGCGGGCGCCGGCACCGGCAAGACCCGCGCGATCACCCACCGCATCGCGTACGGCGTCGCGACGGGCACCTACGCGCCGAACCACGTCCTGGCGCTGACCTTCACCACGCGCGCCGCCGGTGAGCTGCGGTCGCGGCTGCGGTCGCTCGGTGCGGGCACCGTGCAGGCACGGACCTTCCACGCGGCGGCGATGGCGCAGCTCAGCTACTTCTGGCCGGACACCGTCGGCGGGCACGCCCCGCGCATCGTCGAGTCGAAGGGCCGGATGATCGCGCACGCGGCGGACACCGTCGGGCTGCGGGTGGACACCCCGACGCTCCGCGACCTGGCGGGCGAGCTCGAGTGGCGCAAGGTCCAGATGCTCTCCTACGACGAGTACGAGGCTGCGGCGGCCGACCGGGTGATGCCCCGGGACACCTCGCCCCGCCGGGTCCTCGACCTCATGCGCGCCTACGAGCAGCTCAAGGACGACCGCCGTCAGCTCGACTTCGAGGACGTCCTGCTCGCCACCCTCGGGATGGTCGAGTCCGAGCCGCGCGTGGCCTCGTACGTCCGGCAGCAGTACCGGTTCTTCGTCGTCGACGAGTACCAGGACGTCTCGCCCGTGCAGCACGACCTGCTCCGGGCCTGGCTCGGCGGCCGCGACGACCTGTGCGTCGTCGGTGACGCCAGCCAGACGATCTACTCGTTCGCGGGCGCCTCGAGTCGCTACCTGCTCGGCTTCGGCTCGGAGTTCCCGCGGGGGTCCGTGCTGCGCCTCGAGCGGAACTACCGGTCGACGCGGGAGGTCGTGCACGCCGCGAACGCCCTGATGCGCGGGCAGCCGGGGGCCCTCGACCTCGTCGCACAGACCGCGGAGCCCGGACCGGAGCCCGAGGTGCTGGCGTGCGTCCACGACGGCGATGAAGCCCAGACGGTCGCGCGCACCATAGCGTCGCTGGTCGCCGCCCCGTCGACGCCCGCGTCCTACGGCGACGTCGCGGTGCTCTACCGCGTCGGTGCCCAGGCCGCGGCGATCGAGTCGGCGCTCGGACGTGCCGGCATCCCGTACCGCGTCCAGGGCGGCACCCGGTTCTTCGACCGACCCGAGGTGAAGCTCGCGGTGCACCACATGCGCGGCGAGGCCGTCCGGCAGACCGACGACGAACTCACCCGACGGGTCGGCCTCGTGCTGCAGGTCAGCGGGTGGACGCCGTCCCCGCCCGAGGGCACCGGGGCGGTCCGCGACCAGTGGGACGCGCTGCAGGCGATCATGGGGCTCGCCGAGGACGCCCCCGCGGGCACGACCATGCAGCAGTTCACCCAGGACCTCGTCGACCGCGCGGCGACCCACCACGAACCCGAGCTCGACGCCGTCACCCTGGCCACGCTGCACTCGTCGAAGGGCCTCGAGTGGCCGCACGTCATCGTGATCGGTGCCGCCGAGGGGCTGCTCCCGATCTCGCACGCCACGACCGACGCCGAGGTCGACGAGGAACGACGGCTGTTCTACGTCGGCCTGACCCGAGCCCGCCGTTCCGTGACGATCACGTGGTCCGCACAGGGCTCCACGCGTGGGGGAGCCCGGGTGGCGAGTCGCTTCCTGGCAGCGCTCGGCACGCACAGCGCGGATGGAGCCGCACCGGCTGGCGGCTGACCGACAGGTCGTCACGGTCGAACACCACCTGGTCGTCGCCGGGCCGTTGGGTCCTGAGCGGCAGCCGCTCGAGGAGCAGCCGGCTCGCCGCGGCGGCGATCGCCGCAGTCCGGTAGGGCGACAGCGGTGCAGCGGGGCGGCCCCAGACCTGTGCGGCGATCGCCGGCCAGGCAGGGTCGTCGTCGGCGCGTGCGTACTCGATGCACTGGAGGCACGGCCCGGCACCCGGGACGAGCAACGGTCCGACGCGCACCCGACCGTCACCCACCACGACCGACAGGTGCGGCACGCCCCGCCTGGTCCACGCCGCGCGCAGTGCCGGGTCGACGACGTGTTCGGCGACCACGACGGCGAGGCGTGGCTCCTGCGACGGGAGGTCGACCGGACCACCGCGGGGCGCCGACGTCCGGGCGACGGTGACGCCCTCGCCCTCGAGCAGCGCGCCGATCGTGTCCGCCAGCGTCCCGGCGCCGTGGACCTCGACGCGGGACAGCGGCTCGGGCAGGACGTCGATGACGGCGGGGGACGCCGCCCCGAGCACGCGGGCGGCGACGTCCGGCGGACACCCGGTCGCAGCGGCCAGGCCGGACAGTGCCTCGCGCCCGGTCTCCCGACGGAGCGCGCACAGGAACCGCTCTTCGCCCGTGGTCGGGACGGCGATCACCGCGCGCGGCGGGTCGACCCCGAGCTGGACCGTCCTCGGGTCACGCCAGACGAACTCGAGCGTCGGATCGATGCGGATGCCCATGCCCCCAACGCTGGCGGACCCGGCCGTCGCGTGGGGGAGCTGTCCCGGATCTGTGGAGAACTACTTCGGAGCGTCGCCGGCGCCGTCGGCAGCCGTGCCGCCGTCCGAGTTCCCTTCGTCGACGTTGCCGGACTCGTCCTCGCGCGGCCGGTCGCCGGTCGCATCGTTGAGCAGGTCCTCGAGCGCCTTGTCGAACTCGTCGTCCTCGGCGGAGCGGCCCGGGTTCCGGAGCCGTGCCACGAAGGCGTCCGGCGAGTCGATGTCGTCGGAGGTGGGAACCGCGTCGAAGTGCGACCACAGGGCGTCCCGCTGCTCGGTGCCGAGCTCGTCGGTGACCCGCTGCCACATCGCCGCGGCCTCGCGGAGACGGCGGGGCCGCAGCTCGAGGCCGACGAGCGTGGCGAAGGCCGACTCCGCCGGACCGCCGGCAGCACGACGGCGTCGGACCATCTCGGCGATCGCGCCGGACTTCGGCAGGCGTTCGGTCGCGGCGGCGGTGACGGTGTCGACCCAGCCCTCGACGAGCGCGAGCATGGTCTCGAGGCGGGCGAGCGCTGCTTCCTGCTCCTCGGTCCGCGGCGGGATGAGGGCACCGGACGCCAGCGCGTCGCGGAGCTGCTCCTGGTTCGTGGGGTCGATCTCGGACGCGAGTTCCTCGACACGGTCGAACGGGATGTGGATGCCCCGCGCGTAGTCGGTGATCGACGAGATGATGTGCAGCCGGAGCCAGCGTGCCGAACGGAACAGCCGGGCGTGCGCGAGCTCGCGGACCGCCAGGTAGATGCGGACCTCGTCCTCGGGGACGTCCAGGCCCTCGGCGAACTCGGCCACGTTCTGCGGCAGGAGCGCGGCGACCTGTTCGTCGAGGAGCGGCACGCCGACGTCGCCGCCGGACACGACCTCCTTCGAGAGCTGCCCGACGACCTGGCCGAGCTGGATCGCGAACAGTGCGCCGCCGACGCCCCGCATGGCCTTCGACACATCGCCGAGCATCGCCTTGAGCTGCTCCGGTGCCCGCTGCTCGATCGCCTCCGTGAGGGCGTTCGAGATGCTCAGCGCCACGGGTTCGGCGATCTGCGCCCACACCGGGGTGGTCGCCTTCGCCCACTGCTCACGCGTGTACAGGCTCGGGGTCGCGGTGAGCTCCGCGACCGTGGTGGCCTCGTCCAGCCAGAGGGCTGCCACCTGGAACGCCTGGTCCGCTGCCTGCGACGTGGCGGGGTCGACCGGGTGGCCGCCCTCCCGCGCGATGGTCGTGGCGCGCTCGGCGGCGACCGAGAAGTCGATGCCGTCCCCGCCCGACTGCGCAGCGCGCTGCAGCTGGCTCATCAGGTTCGCCACGAAGGCCGGGTCGTTCGGCAGGCCGGCGGCACCGGCGAGCTGCGACGGGTCGATCTGGCCCTCGCCGGACAGGAGCTTGCGGAGCATCTCCTGGAAGTCGTCGTCCGGCCCCGGCTGCGGTTCATCAGGCATGACGACTACGCTAATCGCTGCTCACGGGGCCGCACCTGGGACGCCCCCGTGGGAACGCCCGAACCGCTGCGCCGAGGGCGAACAGCCCGCCCTGGAAGGACGTTGTGTGACCCTCTTCGCCGCCGAGCCCCGCCGCCGCTCGCGTTCCCGGACCATCGGCTGGGGGTTCGTGATCGGGGCCGTGGTCCTCGGGCTGCTCGCGAGCTTCCTGCCGAGCCCGTACCTCATCGAGGTACCAGGCCCCGTGTACAACACGATCGGGACGCAGAAGCAGGGCACGGGCAAGGACGCGAAGGACGTCAAGCTCATCCAGATCGACGGACACCCCACCTACCCGACCGCCGGCGCGCTCGACATGCTCACCGTCGGGATCCAGGGCGACGCCACGAACCGACCGTCCTGGACCAGCGTCATCCGCGCGCTGTTCACCGAGTCCGAAGCGGTGATCCCGGCGTCCGCGATCTACCCCGAGGGCGTGACCACCGACCAGGTGAACCAGCAGGACACCGCCGACATGCAGGCCTCGCAGCAGTCCGCAGTCGCCGCCGCCCTCGTCCAGCAGGGCTACGAACTGCCCACCGACCTCGAGGTCGGCACCGTCCAGAAGGGCTCCGCCGCGGACGGCGTCATCGAGAAGGGCGACGTCATCCGCTCGTTCGACGGCACCTCCCTCACCGAGAACGCGGACGCCACGTCGCTCCGGGAACTCGTCGCGAAGCACGGCACGTCCGACCCGGCGAAGGTCGTCATCGAGCGCGACGGCAGCGAGAAGACCGTGGAGCTCACGCCGCGGAACGAGCAGGGAACGGCGCTCATCGGCGTCGGCGTCACCGAGCAGTACGACTTCCCGTTCCGCGTCTCCATCGAGCTCCAGGACGTCGGCGGCCCCTCGGCCGGCATGATGTTCGCCCTCGGGATCATCGACGAGATCACGCCGGGCAAGCTCAACGGCGGCAAGCACGTCGCGGGCACCGGGACCATCACGGCCGACGGCGAGGTCGGCGCGATCGGCGGCATCCGCCAGAAGATGTACGGCGCGAAGGACGCCGGCGCGACCGTCTTCCTCGCACCGGCAGACAACTGCGACGAGGTCGTCGGGCACGTCCCGTCCGGACTCGACGTCTATAAGGTCGGCACCCTCGACCAGGCGGTCACCGACCTCCAGACCATCGCCTCCGGCAAGAGCACCGCGAAGCTCGCACGCTGCACGTCGTAGGGCCGGCCACGCGCTCCACGCGACGTCCGCGGACGTCGCGATCCGTGCCTCCAGGCAGTCCGACTGGAGGCGCGGATCGCCTTCCTGAGTCTCCGTACAGTTTCAAGCGTGCTCGGGCCACATAGGATCGATGCACTGACGGCCCGCCGCGCCGGGCCCGCCGGTTCGAAACGTCTGGAGCACATCAAGTGACGACAACCTCGTCCACCTCGGGGCGGCGTTCGCCGCGGGTCCCGATCGTGGTCACGATCATCGTGCTGGCCGCACTGGTGATCGCCTTCTTCATCTTCGCGAGCCTGTACACCGACTACGCGTGGTTCGCGCAGCTCGGCTTCCAGCAGGTCCTGACCACGCGGTGGATCGCCGGGACGCTGATGTTCCTCGCCGGGTTCCTCGGGATGGCGGTGCCCGTCTACGCGAGCATCGCGATCGCGTTCCGGTTCCGGCCGGTCTACGCGAAGCTCAACTCGCAGCTCGACCGCTACCAGCAGGTCATCGAGCCACTGCGTCGTGCCGTGATGATCGGCATCCCGGTCGTCCTCGGCATCTTCGCCGGGCTGTCGACCGCGGGGCGCTGGAGCATGGTGCTCGAGTACTTCAACCGGACGCCGTTCGGCAAGACGGACCCGCAGTTCGGGCTCGACATCGGGTTCTACGTGTTCGAGCTGCCGTTCTGGCGCGCGATCGTGGCGTACTCGTCGGCCGTCGTGCTCATCGCGGGACTCGCCGCGCTCGCCGCCTGCTACCTCTACGGCGCCATGCGCTTCGGCGGTCGCGAGGTCCGCATCTCGAAGGCCGCGCGGATCCAGCTCGCGGTGACCGCTGCCGTCTACGTCGCCCTGCAGGCCGTGAGCCTCTGGCTCGACCAGTACGCGGCGCTGACGAAGTCGAACTCGCTCATCACCGGTGCGCAGTACACCGAGGTGAACGCCGTCATCCCGGGTCGCGAGATCATGGCCGGCATCGCGGCCATCGTCGCCATCCTGTTCATCGTCACCGCGGTCATCGGCCGCTGGCGCATCTCGATCGTCGGCACCGGACTGCTGCTCGTCGCGGCGATCGTGATCGGCGGCATCTACCCCTGGATCGTCCAGCGCCTGCAGGTGAAGCCGTCCGAGCGCACGTTCGAGTCGGCGTACATCGAGCGGAACATCAAGGCCACCCGTGACGCGTACGGCGTCTCCGGAGTCCAGGAGCAGAACTACGACGCGACGACCGAGGCGAGCTCCGGCGCCCTCGCGCAGGACGCCCAGACCACGGCGAACATCCGCCTGATCGACCCGAAGATCGTCTCGGACACGTTCAGCCAGCTGCAGCAGTACCGGCAGTACTACCAGTTCCCGGACGAGCTCGACGTCGACCGGTACGACGTCAAGGGTGAGACCGAGGACACCGTGATCGCGGTCCGCGACATCGACCTCGACGGCCTCAGCGCGCAGGCGAACACCCCCTACAACCGGGCGTTCGTCTACACGCACGGCTACGGCGTGACCGCGGCGTTCGGCAACCAGCGCGCCAGCGACGGCAAGCCGGTGTTCCTCGAGTCGGGCATCCCGTCGAACGGCGCGCTCGGGGACTTCCAGCAGCGCGTCTACTTCGGCGAGACCTCGCCGGCGTACTCGATCGTCGGTGCGCCGAAGGGCTCGAAGAACGTCGAGCTCGACTACCCGTCCGGCTCCGACGACGACAACGGCGGCAACGCCACGACGACGTACGCCGGCAACGGCGGACCGAGCCTCGGCAACTTCTTCAACCGTCTCGTCTACGCGGCGAAGTTCCAGTCGGAGCAGATCCTGCTGTCGGACGCGGTGAACAAGGACTCGCAGATCCTGTACGACCGCGACCCGATCAAGCGCGTGCAGCAGGTCGCGCCGTACCTGACGACCGACTCGGACGCGTACCCGGCGATCGTCGACCACCGCATCCAGTGGGTCGTCGACGGCTACACCACGAGCGACGCCTACCCGTACTCGCAGAGCCAGAGCCTCTCGGACAGCATCGCCGGCGCGGAGAGTTCGGCGTACCGGACCGACCAGGTGAACTACATCCGGAACTCGGTGAAGGCGACGGTCGACGCGTACACGGGCAAGGTGACCCTGTACTCCTGGGACACCAAGGACCCGGTCCTGAAGACGTGGGAGAAGATCTTCCCGACCGCGATCAAGCCGGTGTCGTCGATGAGTGCCGAGCTGCTCGACCACGTCCGCTACCCGACCGACCTGTTCAAGGTGCAGCGGTCGATCCTCGGCACGTACCACGTCACGAACGCGAACTCGTTCTACTCGGGTGACGACGCGTGGAACACGCCGCAGGAACCGACGTCGGGCACGAACGACTCGTCCGACACCGCCGACACGTCGACCACGACGAACTCGGGGGCGAACGCGCTCGGGGCCACCACGACGACGTCCAAGGCGAACCTGCAGGACCCGTACTACCTCACGATGAAGGTGCCGGGCCAGGGGACCGCGTACACGCTGTACACGACGTACATACCCCAGCAGTCCGCCGGCTCGAACAACCGCAACGTGCTCACCGGGTACCTCGCGGTGGACTCCGACGCCGGAGGCGCGGGCAAGGGCAAGAAGGCGTCCGGCTACGGCAAGCTCACGTTGTTGACGATGCCGAAGACGGACAACATCCCGGGTCCGGCGCAGGTGCAGAACCTGTTCAACTCGGACACCACGGTGTCGCAGGAGCTGAACATCCTGAAGCGGGGCAACTCGACCGTCAAGCAGGGCAACCTGCTGACGCTCCCGGTCGGTGGCGGGTTCCTCTACGTCCAGCCGGTGTACGTCCAGTCGACGTCGAGCGGTTCGTACCCGCTGCTGCAGAAGGTCCTCGTGGCG
Source organism: Curtobacterium pusillum (assembly GCF_007673235.1). GTDB lineage: Bacteria > Actinomycetota > Actinomycetes > Actinomycetales > Microbacteriaceae > Curtobacterium > Curtobacterium pusillum_C. The sequence goes on along the minus strand of NZ_VDZH01000004.1, from coordinate 381,025 downwards.
TTCGGCGACAAGATCGCGTTCGAGGACACCCTCGACGAGGCTCTCAACAGCCTGTTCGGCGGTGACTCGGGTGCTGCTGCCGGTGACCAGGGTGCGGCCGGCGGTTCGTCGGGGTCCTCCGGGTCCGACTCCGGGTCGTCCTCGGGATCCGACTCCGGGTCCTCCTCGGGGTCCGACTCCGGCTCGTCCGCGGGTTCGGGTTCGTCGTCCGGGTCGGGGACCACCGACAACGCGGCGCTGCAGAAGGCTCTCAACGACGCCAAGCAGGCGTTGCAGGACCGTCAGGACGCCTACGCGGACAACGACCTGGTCGCCGCCGCAGAGGCCGATCAGCGCCTGCAGGAAGCGATCCAGGCCGCCACCGAGGCCGAGAGCGGGAACTAGACACACCGTGGCGGGGCACTCGATTTGTGCCCCGCCACGGCCCCGTGTAGGCTTATCAACGTGCCGCGGGGTGGAGCAGTTCGGTAGCTCGCTGGGCTCATAACCCAGAGGTCGTAGGTTCAAATCCTGCCCCCGCAACCAAGCGTCACAGAGAAGGCCCCGGTCCAGTCGGACCGGGGCCTTCTTCGTGTGCCGGGCTGCTCGGATCTCGCTGGCCGGTACGCTCGGCGGATGGGCACCCTGACGATCGCAGCGGCGCAGTTCGCGCCGGTCGACGACCCCACCGCCAACCTCGAGACCGTCCGTGCCGCAGCGGTCGACGCGGCCGCGCGAGGCGCCGACCTCCTCGTCACGCCGGAGTACACGTCGTACTTCACGGCCGAGATCGACGACCGGTTCGTCGCAGCCGCAGAGCCCCTCGGCGGCCCGTTCGTCAGCGGCCTGCAGACGATCGCCCGCGACACCGGGATCGCGCTCGTCGTCGGGGTGGCCGAGACCGGCTCCGGCGATCGCTTCCGGAACACCCTCGTCGCGGTGCTGCCCGACGGCTCGATCGCCGCGGCGTACCGGAAGGTGCACCTGTACGACGCGTTCGGGTCCCGCGAGTCCGACCACATCGAGTCCGGCGATCCCGCGCAGCTGCCGGTGTTCGAGCTCGGTGGCGTCCGGGTGGGCCTCGAGACCTGCTACGACCTGCGCTTCCCCGAGGTCACCCGCCGCCTCGCCGCTCCGGAGCACGGTGCCGCCGACGTCGTCGTCCTGCCCGCCGAGTGGGTCCGCGGCCCCGGCAAGGAGCACCACTGGCGGACACTCCTCACCGCACGTGCGATCGAGAACACCGTCTGGGTGGTGGGCGTCGGGCAGACGCCGCCCGTCGGCATCGGCGGGTCGGTCGTGCTGGACCCGTCCGGAGTGGCGGTCGCGGCGGCCGGGGCGGTCCCGGGGATGCTCGTCGCGACGGTCGACACGGCGGTCACCGACGCTGTCCGACAGACGAACCCGTCGCTGTCCCTGCGGCGCTACGAGGTCACGCTGCGCGACTGACGCGCGGGCTCTCGGCTGCTGGCGCTGGCCCGGGCGTTCGCCATTTGCTGCTCGTCCGTCCGCGAGCGGGCGATGTCTGCTCTGGAGGACGTCCGGGTGGCGAGGATTTCGCCCGTTCGCACTCGCGATGCGTTCGACGGGCCGTGGCTCGGACGGGTTTCCGCTGCGAGCGGGCGAACACTGCCCGGGCCGGGTGCCGGACAGTGCGTTCTCCGCCCGCTCGTCGAACGTGGAGACGGCCGACGGTCTGGACGCGCGCGAGCGGGTGAAATCCGCACCGCCAGACCTGCGAGGGGATGTGTTTCGCCCGCTCGTGTTCAGAAGTGGACCGGGGCGCAAGCGCGGGCGGCCATGCGGGCGGTCCGTGCGCGAGCGAGCGGGCGAAATATGCACCGTTCGGGCGGCGAGGGGGACGTATTTCGCCCGCCCGCGCAGAGACACGCGGGGCGGGCGGGCGGGTGGGCGCGCGGGCGGTGTCCGCGCGGTGTCAGGCGCGGGAGGTGAGCCCGGCCAGGCGGGCGGCGGCGTCCTCGAGCACGGGGCGCCGCTTGCAGAAGGCGAACCGGACGAGCGAGCGGTACCCGGCGGCGTGGTCCGGCCGGACGAACGCGGACACGGGGACACCGACGACGCCGACCAGCTCGGGCAGCTGCAGGCAGAACTCGCGGGCGTCCTCGTACCCGAGCGGGGCGGCGTCTGCGATGACGAAGTAGCCGCCGTCGGGCCGCATGAGCTCGAAGCCGGCGGCACGGAGACCGTCGGCGAGCAGGTCGTGCTTCGCCGAGAGCTCTGCCGCGATGCCGGTGAACACCGCGTCGGGCAACCGCAGTCCGGCGGCCACCGCGGGCTGGAACGGGGCACCGTTCACGAAGGTCAGGAACTGCTTCACGCTCGTGATGGCGTCGACCAGCGCCGGGGGAGCCGTGAGCCAGCCGATCTTCCAACCCGTTGTGCTGAAGGTCTTCCCAGCGCTCGAGATCGAGACGGTGCGGTCGGCGGCTCCGGGGAGCGTGGCGATCGGCACGTGCGGCACGTCGAACGTCAGGTGCTCGTAGACCTCGTCCGTGACGATCAGGGCGTCGTACTGCTCGGCGAGTTCGACGATCGTCGCGAGCACCTCGTCCGGGAGGACCCGCCCGGTGGGGTTGTGCGGCGTGTTCACCAGGACGACCCGGGTGCGGTCCGAGAACGCGGCGCGGAGGATGTCCTCGTCGGGCAGGAAGTCGGGGGCGGTGAGGGGGACCGTCACGTGCGTCCCGCCGGCCAGCCGGATGAGCGCGCCGTACGCGTCGTAGAAGGGTTCGAAGGTCACGACCTCGTCGCCGGGCTCGACGAACGCGAGCAGGGTGGCGGCCAGTGCCTCGGTCGCGCCGGCGGTGACGAGGACCTGGCGGTCGGGATCGACCTCGAGCCCGTACCACCGCGACTGGTGCTCGCTGACGGCCAGCCGGAGGTCCGGTGTCCCGCGACCCGGCGGGTACTGGTTGACGCCGTCGCGGATCGCGGCCACCGCGGCGTCGAGCACCTCGACGGGGCCGTCCTCGTCCGGGAAGCCCTGTCCGAGGTTGATCGCGCCGGTCGCCGCCGCGAGGGCGCTCATCTCGGCGAACACGGTCGGTGCGGGGACACCGTCGGGCCCAAGGAGCATCGCTCCTTCGGCTGCTCGCAACCAGGGTCCTGCCTGCCGCATGTGGTTCCCTCCGAGGTGTCGACCGCGCCGTCCAGCGCTGCCCGCACCCCAACCTACTGGCGGCCTCACGCACCATCCGGGCGGCCATCCACAGCCCACGCATAAGATCGCCATAGGTCGCTTGCAGCGTCACCAGGTGCACCGCTCAGGTGGGTCCGACAGACTGCACGAGCTTGAAAGGAGCACGTCCAGCATGACCGACACCACGCCCCACGGGCAGGACGACGACTTCCGTCCCGAGGACACGGCCGCACCGGCCGCTTCCGACGACGCCGCGACGCACGACTCCGAGCACACGAACGCCGTTCCGGGGAACGACGCGGAACCGGACCACACCGACGTGATCGACGCCGCCGCCCCCGCGAACGAGACCGACGTCATCGCCGCGTCGACCGATCACCCCACCGACCGCTACACCGCGCCGTACCCGACGGTCGCGTCGGAGAACCCGGCCCCGGCCGACGGCGCGGCGAGCACGAGCCAGTACGGGCAGACGAGCCAGTACGGTCAGGCCAGCCAGTACGGCCAGGGCCAGACCGGCCAGGCGGCCGGGGGCTACGGGCAGCACGCGACGCCGTACGGTTCGGACCCGGCGCAGACCGCCCAGTACGGCCAGCAGGCGGCCCAGCCGACCAGCCAGTACGGCCAGCAGACGGCCCAGCCGACCGCGCAGTACGGCCAGCAGGCGGCCCAGCCGACCGCGCAGTACGGCCAGCAGGCGGCCCAGCCGACCGCGAAGTACGGCCAGTACGGACAGGACCAGAACCCGTACGGCCAGGGTCAGTACGGGTCCGGCCAGCAGCAGCCCCGGTACGGCGAGTACGCCCAGCCCACCTCGGCCCCCGCATCGGCCTCCGAGTACTCCGGGTACGCGGGCGCGCCGTCGGCCCAGGCCCCCACCTCGGCCGCCAGCTCCTTCGGGGACGTCGACGGCTCCAACCAGCGCAACGGCCACTACTTCGGCGCAGCCGCGACCGGTGCCGGGGCGGGTGCCGCGACGGGCACCACGACCCGCTCGAAGGACGGCCGCGGACGCCTCGTCCTGCCGATCGTCGCGGGCCTCGTCGTCGCGGGCCTCGTCGGCGGCGGCGCCGGGTGGCTCGCCGGCTCGAGCCAGGGCGGCGGCACCGTCGTCGGTTCCTCGAACTCCCAGAGCGGCGGGAACCTGACCGTCAACGACTACAACAACGCGACGGTCGTCACCGCCGTGGCTGCCCAGGCGACGCCGTCGGTCGTGACGATCAACGTCTCGTCGAGCAGCGAAGCGGGTACCGGTTCGGGCGTCGTGTTCAGCAAGGACGGCTACATCGTCACGAACACCCACGTGGTGACGCTCGACGGTGACAGCTCGAACGGTTCGATCACGGTCACGACCTCGGACGGCAAGATCTACCCGGCGAAGCTCGTCGGCACGGACCCGACGGTCGACCTCGCAGTCATCAAGATCGACGCGACCGACATGAAGCCGATCAGCTTCGCGGACTCGTCCGACCTCAACGTCGGTGACACCGCCGTCGCGATCGGTGCCCCGCTCGGCCTGTCGAACACCGTCACCGACGGCATCGTCTCGACCCTCAGCCGCAGCATCCAGGTGACGTCGAGCGCCCCGAGCGAGGGCGGCGACTCCAACGAGGGCGGCAACGGCAGCGGCGGCCCGTTCGACTTCTGGGGCAACGGCGACAACGGCAGCAGCTCGTCCTCGAACACCACGGTCTCACTCCCGGTCATCCAGACCGACGCGTCGATCAACCCCGGCAACTCGGGCGGCGCGCTGCTCGACTCGAAGGGCAAGCTGATCGGCATCAACGTGGCGATCGCGAGCGCGAGCAGCTCGTCCGACTCGTCGAGCCAGTCCGGCAGCATCGGCGTCGGCTTCTCGATCCCAGCGAACCTCGTCAAGCGCGTGGCGAACGAGATCAAGGAGAGCGGCTCGGCGACGCACGGCCTGCTCGGCGCGACGGTCGGCGACGCCGCCGAGGACGCCAAGGCCACCCAGATGGGCGGGCTCATCAAGTCCGTCTCGTCCGGCGGTGCGGCGGCGAAGGCCGGCCTGCAGAAGGGCGACGTGGTCACGAAGATCGGTTCGGCGACGGTCTCCGACGCCACCGACCTGACGGCGCAGGTCCGCTACTTCGCCGGCGGTGCGAAGACCACCATCACGTACATCCGTGGTGGCGAGACCCGCGAGACGGACGTCACGCTCGGGACCTACAAGGGCTGACGCGCGTCAGCGGAACGCAACCACACGACGGCCTGGAGGCGCGGTGCCAGCTGGCACCGCGCCTCCAGGCCGTCTTCCGGTTGCGTCCCCGACAGGCGACGTCCTTGATGGGCGACGTCCTTGATAGGCTCAGGGTCGCTCTGCGGGGCGGCACCGTCCGCGGTGCGTCCCGTGCACCCAGCCAGGACCCCGAGGTACGCATGCAGACAGACGGACACCCCCTGCCGGGCGTCTCGTACGTGATGCCCGTCCTCAACGAGGTGACCGAGGTCCGTGCGGCTGTCCAGAGCCTGCTCGACCAGGACTACGCCGGTCCGTTCGAGGTCATCCTCGCGCTCGGCCCGTCGATCGACGGCACGAACGAACTCGTCGCCGAGATGAGCGCCGCAGACTCCCGCATCCGGGCGATCGACAACCCGGTCGGGTCGACCCCGGCCGGCCTGAACGTGGCCATCCGAGCCTCGGTGCACCCGATAGTCGTCCGCGTCGACGCACACTCGGTGCTGCCGCAGGACTACACGCGGATCGCGGTGCGCGTGCTGCAGGAGTCCGGGGCGGACAACGTGGGCGGCATCATGCACGCCGAGGGCCGGACACCGTTCGAACGAGCCGTCGCGCTCGCCTACGGCAGCCGCGTCGGTCTCGGTGGTACCCCGCACCACGTCGGTGGCGAGGCCGGACCGGCCGAGACCGCCTACCTCGGGGTGTTCCGCCGTGACCGCCTGTTCGAGGTCGGCCTCTTCGACGAGGGGATCAAGCGCGGCCAGGACTGGGAGCTCAACAAGCGGCTCCGGCAGACCGGCGGCACGGTGTGGTTCACGCCGGAGCTCGTCGTCACCTACCGTCCGCGGCCGAGCCTCAAGCGACTCGTGCGGCAGTTCGTCGCGACGGGGCTGTGGCGCGGAGAACTCGCCCGCCGGTTCCCCGCGAACAACGGCCTGCGCTACTTCGTCCCGCCGGCGATGGTCGCCGCGATGGCGCTCGGCATCGTCGCCGGGATCGTCGGCATCATCGGCGCAGCACTCGGCTCCGGGGCGGCGTGGGCGCTGCTCGGGTTCGTCGTGCCTGCGGTCTACATCGTCTTCGTCGTCCTGGGGGCCGTCGCGGTCGCCCGGCGGTCGGGGCTGCCGACGCTGCTCTGGCTCCTCGTGGTGCTGCCCTGCATCCACGTGGGCTGGGGCCTCGGCTTCATCATCGGCTTCCTCACCCGGACGTCCGAACTGACCACGCACACGGGACGGTGACCTGACCTCTTGACCGATGACACGACCGGCCGCGGGAACACCCGCCCCACCTCGATCGCCGAGCTCCGTGCCGTCGCCCAGCCGGACGAGGTCCGTTCGCGGGCGAACGCCGAGCACTGGACGGCGTCGCTGTACCTGCGGGACGTTTCGCCGTACCTGACCTGGTTCCTCCTGAAGACGCGGATCAGCGCGAACCAGGTCACCGGCCTGATGATCCTCGTCGGGTGGAGCATCGCCGCTGCACTGCTCATCCCGGGCATCTGGGGTGCGGTGATCGCGCTCGTCCTCGGGCAGCTGCAGATGCTCGTCGACTGCAGCGACGGCGAGGTCGCCCGGTGGCGGGGGACCCGGTCGCCCGCCGGCGTGTTCCTCGACAAGGTCGGGCACTACACGACCGAGGGACTGATCCCGATCGCACTCGGCGTCCGTGCCGCCACGTGGCCGATCCACGGCGCCGACTGGATGTGGACGACGATCGGCTGCGCCCTGGGGCTCGTCATCGTGCTGAACAAGGCGCTGAACGACATGGTGCACGTCGCTCGTGCGAACGCCGGTCTCGACAAGCTCGTCGACCGTCGTGACGCCGGCACCGTCCCGTCCGGGCGACGGCTCGCCACCCTGCGCCGTGCCGCCCGGTTCCTGCCGTTCCACCGGCTGTACCACTCGGTCGAACTGAGCATCCTGGCCTTCGTCTTCGCCCTGGTGGCACTCGTGATCGGGCACCCGCTGGCCGACCGCATCCTGGTCGGGGCACTGCTGCCGCTGGCGGTGATCGCCACGTTCGGGCACTTCCTGGCGATCATCTCGTCGAAGCGGGTCCGCGCGTGACGCCCGGGACCGTCCGACGCCACGCGGTCCCGCACCGCGACCGGCCCCGCGTGGCCGTCGTGAGCCTGTCACAGGGCACCCGCCCGGACGACCTGCGCCGCGGACTCGAGAGCGTGCTCGCGCAGCAGGACGTCGAACTCGACGTCGTGTGCGTCGGAAACGGCTGGGAGCCCGAGGGCCTGCCCGACGGCGTCCGTGCGCTGGCGTTGCCCGAGAACGTCGGGATCCCGGCCGGACGCAACGCGGGGGTCGAGGTGGTCGACGGCGACTACGTGTTCTTCCTCGACGACGACGCGTCCGTGCCGTCCGAGACCTTCCTGCGGGACGCGATCGGGCTCTTCGAACGGGACCCCTCGCTCGGACTCGTGCAACCGCGGGTGGTCGACCCGACCGGAGCCGCGAACCCCACCCGCTGGATCCCCCGGATCCGCAAGGGGGAGCCGGACCACTCGTCGCCCGTGTTCTCGGTGTGGGAGGGCGCAGTCGTGCTGCCCATGGACGTCTACCGCGCCACCGGCGGTTGGGGAGCCGAGTACTTCTACGCGCACGAGGGCATCGAACTCGCCTGGCGCGTGTGGGACGCCGGACGACGCACCTGGTACGCCGGGGACCTCGTCGCGCACCACCCCGCGATCGATCCGGCCCGCCACACCGAGTACTACCGACTGAACGCCCGGAACCGCGTCTGGCTCGCCCGTCGCAACCTGCCCGCCGTGCTCCGCCCGCTGTACGTCGGGTCGTGGGCGGCGATCCAGGTCGCGCGCTGGTGGCGGCACCCGCGTCGCCTGGCGACCTGGTTCGGTGGCGTCCGCGAGGGCTGGACCTCGGACTGCGGCCCCGTGCAGGTCATGGGGTGGCTGACCATCGGTCGCATGACGGTCGCCGGCCGGCCCCCCGTCGTCTGACCCGACGACCACGAACCGTCCGCCGACACCGGGAGAGGGACCATGCCGATCATCCACGACGTGCGCACCGCCGTGCGACTGGCCGAGCGACTGCTGAAGTCGCGTCGGAGCCGTCGTGCACTCGCGCGCCGGCTGCCCGCCGCGCCGGCACCCGCTCCGGGCACGATCGAGATCGCGGTGTACTTCGCCGACGGTCCGGTGAACATGTACCAGGTCCGCCAGTGGTACGCCCCGCTCGCGAAGCTCGCGGCCACCCACCCGGTGGCGATCATCTCGCGCAGCCCCGGCACCATGCTCACGCTGCTCGACGAGTCCCCGGTGCCGGCGGTCTACGCGCGACAGGTCGTCGACCTCGAGCGGTTCGTCGACGAGCAGGCGCCCAAGATCGTCCTGTACGTCAACCAGAACGCCCGCAACTTCCAGATGATGCGGTACGGGCGGATGTGGCACGTCTTCGTCAACCACGGCGAGAGCGACAAGATGTACATGACGACGAACCAGTTCAAGGCGTACGACTACGCCCTGATCGCCGGCGACGCCGCTCGTGACCGGCTCGCCGATGCGCTGTGGGACTACGACCTCGACGCGCGCGCCATCGCGATCGGTCGCCCCCAGGCCGACCACTTCGCCGGTGCGGCGCCGTACCCGGACGACGACCGCACCGTCGTGCTCTACGCGCCGACCTGGGAGGGTGACCGGGCCGCGGCCGCCTACGGCTCGATCGCGACGCACGGCACCACGATCGCCGATCGGGTCCTGGCGTCTCCCGCGCACCGCCTGGTCTACCGGCCGCACCCGCGCAGCGGTGTCCGTGACGCTGCCTACAAGGCCGCCCACGAGCGCATCGTCGCGGCGATCACGAGCGCGAACGCGGCTGACCCGAACGCGCAGCACGTGTACGACGACGGCGCCGAGCTCGGCTGGCAGCTCGCCGGTGCGGACGTCGCCATCACCGACATCAGCGCGATGATCTACGACCGCCTGGCCGTCGGGAAGCCGCTCATCGTGACCAGGCCGGAGTCTTCGGAAGCGGACGTCGACGAGCGCGGCTACCTCGGCGACGCGAACTGGCTGTCGGCAGCGGACGCGTCCGACGTGGTCGCCCGGGTCGATGCCGCGGCGAACGACGCCGCCGAACTCGCGAAGTTGCAGCACTGGGTGCAGCGGTACTTCGGCGACACGACGCCGGGCGCGGCGACGGCGCGGTTCCACAGCGCGATCGAACGGCTGCTCGACCGCTGGCGTTCGGTCGCGGCGACCCGCGGCGAGGGCTGACCGGACGGACGCCGGTCCTGCGTCGTCAGGCAGCACGGCCGTCGCCCACGAGGGACATCCGCCAGAGGTACTCGGACCGGTCCGGACGGCGCCACCGGACGACGACCACGCCGGTGTCCTCGGCGTCGGCACCGAACACCGCGATCGAGAGTGCGCGGCCGGGCTCGAGTCGGCGGACGGCGAGCGGTGGGCAGTACCCGTTGCCCAGATGGGTGAGGGTGAGACCGTCGACGGGTTCGTCGCCGGTGTTCACCAGGTCGTAGCGACGTGGCGCGAGGGAACGGTCGATCGTGAACGGGACGGCGTAGGCCGTCGGTGTCGGGTGGTGCATGCCGTCACGGTAGGGGGAGGGTCCGACGTTCGGGGTGGCGTTCCGACGCGGGAGCCGGCGGCTGTGGAGCGGGGGTTCGAGGGCCGGGTTGTTGAGGGGGAGGCGGGCTCAGACGCCGTAGTCGGCGGAGTACCGCGCGAGGGCTTCCTCGATCGTGCCGTCGAGCTGCAGGTGCCCCTTGTCGAGGTAGAGCCCGCGGTCGCAGAACCGTCGGAGGTCCTTGTCGCTGTGCGAGACGAAGAAGAGGGTCCGACCGCCGGCGAGCAGTTCTTCGATGCGCTTGTAGCACTTCTCGCGGAACGCCTTGTCACCGACGGCGAGGACCTCGTCCACCAGGATGACCGGTTCGTCGAGGCGGGAGATGACCGCGAACGCGATCCGCACCTTCATCCCGCTCGACAGGTGCTTGTAAGGGGTGTCGACGAAGTCGCCGATCTCGGCGAAGTCGATGATCTCGTCGAAGGCGTCCCGGATCTCGGCGCGTGACATGCCGTGCAGCCCCGCCGTGAGGAACACGTTGTCGCGGACCGAGAGATCGCCGACGAAGCCGCCGGTGATCTCGATGAGCGGTGCGACGCCGGCTCCGACGTGCACGCGGCCCTCGTCGGGGAGCATGACCTGCGCCACGAGCTTGAGCAGCGTCGACTTGCCCTGACCGTTCCGCCCGACGACACCGATCGCCTCACCCGGACGGACGTCGAAGGTCACGCCCCGCAGCGCCCAGAACTCGTCGGCCCGCTTCCGCCGGTTGCTCCCGGCGAAGAGGTCCTTGAAGCTGCGGCTCGCACGACGGTTGCGCTTGAACCGGATCCCGGCGTCGCGGACGGAGATCACGGGGGCGACGGTCGTGTTCCGCCCGGTCTGCTCGGTGGCGGTCATCACAGCTCCTTCAGGACACGGTGCTCGCTGCGCCGGAAGACGACGATCCCGATCCCGATGACCACCACGGTGACGACGACCGACACCGCGACCTCGAACCAGTCCAGCTGGGACGGGAAGAACGCCGAGCGGTAGATGCCGAAGATGCCGCTCAACGGGTTGAAGGCCGCCAGGTCGTGCAGCCGGTCCGGCAGGGCCTGCGTGCTGTAGATGATCGGCGACGCGTAGAACAGGAAGCGGAGCACGAGCTTCACGGCCCGCTCGAGGTCACGGAAGAAGACGACGAGTGGCGCGACGATCAGCCCGAGCCCGTACACGAGCCCGCACTGCAGCACGATCGCGAGGGGGTATAGCGCGAGTTCCCAGTGCACCTGGGCCCCGGTCGCGATGGCGAACACGGCGAGCACCGGCAGGCTCAGCAGGAACTCGATGCCCTTCGACGCGTTCACCCGTGCGACCCAGATGCTGCGCGGGATCGTCGTCGACCGGATGAGCTTGGTCTCCTTGATGAACGCACGCGTGGAGTCCGAGACGGCACCCGTGAACCACATCCACGGCAGCAGCGCCGAGAGCAGGAACACGATGTAGGGCTCTTCGCCGACCTTGCCGCGGTGGAACACCTGCGTGAAGACGAACCAGTAGATCGCCGACATCACGAGCGGGTCGAGGATCGACCAGAAGTAGCCCAACGCCGACGTCGAGTACCGGACGCGGAGGTCCCGGACGGTCAGCAGCCAGAGGGCATGACGATAGCGCCGACCGGCGCTCCGGGAGGCCGCGGGTGTGGCAGCCGCGGGCGCGGTCGGCGCACTCGCTGTGGTCACGGTTTCCCTTCGGGCGGAACCGCCGAGGGGGTCCTGACGGTGGTTCAGGCGAACAGGTTGTTCGCGCGCTCGAGGTCCTCGGCGAAGTCGATCTCGACGGCGTACATGTCGGAGATGTCGATCGGGCTCCAGAGTAGCCCGTCCTCGGCGATGGCAGCCTCGATGCCGCCCTCGAAGTACTCCTGGTCGTCGACACGGCCGAGCTGACGGATGAGCGCCTGCTTGTCGGCGGAGGAGACGTAGTTGATCCCGACCGCCTCGCCGAGACCGCCCACGACCTGCTTCGACAGCTTGTGGATGAAGCCCTCGGCGTCGACCGTGTACTTGACCTCTTCGTCGGAGACCTTGTCGGTGTTGACGCTGACGAACGAGCGGTCCTCGTCGATCATGTCCGCAGCACGCACGAGCGCGCGCGGGTCGAACACGACGTCACCGTTCATCCAGAGGACACCGCCCTTGCCCGTGGCCTTGAGCGCACGGAGGAGGCTCTTCGAGGTGTTCGTCGAGTCGTAGGACTCGTTGTAGACGAAGTTCGCCTCGGGGAACGCCTCGACGATGTACTCCGACTTGTAGCCGACGACGATCGTCACGCGTGCGCTCGAACCGAACGCTGCGCGGATGTTGTCGAACTGCTGCTGCATGATGGTGCGGCCGTCGCTGAGTTCGGTGAGCGGCTTCGGCAGGCTGCGCCCGAGGCGGCTGCCCATCCCCGCTGCGAGGATCACGATCTGCGTGGTCATGCTGGTCCCTTCTGGTGTCCGCCCGCGCGCCCTGGGGCACGGGCGGGCCTGGTCGAGTCTGCTCGCGGAAGGTCCGAGTTGGCCGTGAAGCACGCCGTCTCTGCGGTCATTCGCAGGGAACGGGCAACACGGAAGGCCCGAACTGAGCAGGTTTCCAAGTGGTGAACACTTCGTCGTGCCCCGGTGAATGATACGGAACGTCCCTCCCTCGGGGTACGGCTGCGAGCGCTTCGTGCTCAATTCGTGACACTGCGTCCCGCGGTTCCCCGCTGTCCGGAGAGCGTTGGTACGGTGGGGCCGTGGCAGCTGGAGCAACGGATGACGACGACGTGTACAGCACGTCGGACGCTGCCTGGCTGACCGAGGCCGACGACGCCGAGCGCGACGACGCCGAGCAGGACGACATGGGGGACGGGGATGCGCGCGACGCCTCCGCTGAGGACGCGATGACCGACGACACGACGGTCACCGACACGGACACGACGGTCACGGACACGACGGTCACCGACACGAGGGAACCGGGGTCGGACGAGACCGGCGCGACGACGGCGACCCCGACGACCGCGACGACCACCGGTCGCCGACCCGGCAAGCCGCGCGGCGGCAAGGGACGCGCCACGCGCCCGACGCAGGCCGCGGGAACGACCGGCACCGTGCCTCCAGGCCAGGAGAAGCAGAACGAGACGGACGCGACGGACGGCACCACCGACACCGCGACGGACGGCACCACCGACGCCCCTGCCACGGTCTCCGACGAGCCCGCCCCCAAGTCGAAGAAGCGTCCTGCCTCCACGAAGCGCCCCGCCGCCGGCCCGAAGCAGCCCACGCAGCCCGTGGTGCTGCGTGCCAGCGGCCTGGTGAAGCGCTACGGCCAGACCCTCGCCGTCGACGAGGTCGACCTCGAGATCCGCCAGGGCTCGATCTTCGGCGTCGTCGGTCCGAACGGCGCCGGCAAGACCACCACCCTGTCGATCGTGACCGGTCTGCTCCGCCCCGACGCGGGGAACGTGACCGTGCTCGACCACGACGTCTGGGCCGACCCGACCGCCGCCAAGCGCGACCTCGGCGTCCTGCCCGACCGGCTGCGACTGTTCGACCGGCTCACCGGCGCGCAGCTCCTCTACTACTCGGCGACCCTCCGCGGGCTCGACGGCACGACGGCCCGGAAGCGCAGCGCGGACCTCGCCGAGGCGTTCGGCCTGGGCGAGGCGCTCGGTCGTCAGGTCGCGGACTACTCCGTGGGCATGGCGAAGAAGATCGCCCTCGCGGCGACGCTCATCCACTCGCCCCGGGTGCTCGTGCTCGACGAACCGTTCGAATCGGTCGACCCGGTGAGCGCGGCCACCATCACCGAGATCCTCCGCCGGTACACCCGCGGGGGTGGCACGGTGGTGCTCTCCAGCCACTCGATGGAGCTCGTGCAGCGCACCTGTGACTCCGTCGCCATCATCGTCGGCGGGCGGGTCCTGGCCTCCGGCACGATGGCGCAGGTCCGCGGGCGCAAGAGCCTCGAGGACAAGTTCGTCGAACTCGCGGGCGGCCGCGTCGTGGCAGAGAGCATGGAATGGTTGCACAGCTTCTCCGGCTGAGGGCCGACCTGCTCGCGGGGGAGGTCCGCGGCAGCGCCCGCCGGTCCGTCCTCGTCGTGCTCGGCAGCCTCGCCGGTCTCCTCGCCGCGGTGTTCGTCGCGGTCGAGGTCGTCGGACTCCGTGACGCCTCGCCCGAGGTGGCACGCGCCGTCATCGTCCCCGTCGGCACCCTCGTCGCCTTCGCGTTCACCGTCGTGCCGCTCGTCGTCGGCCGGAGCGACCAGTTCGACCCGCGTCGGTTCACGGTGTTCGGGATCGGCCGTCGCGACCTGGCCGTCGGCCTCGGCGTCGCCGGTCTCGTGGGTGTCCCCGTCGTCGCCGTGGCGATCGTCGCCGTCGCGCAGTCCGTCGCGTGGATGCGCGGTGCCGGTGCCGGGGTGCTCGGCGTCGTCGGTGGCCTGCTCGCGATCGCGACCTGCGCACTGCTCGTCCGGGTCGGCTGCGCGGTCGGTGCCGCGCTCATCGGTCCGCACCGTTCGCGGGACGCCGGGTGGCTCGTGGCGCTGCTCATCGTGGTGCTCGGGATCCCCACCCTGTCGCTGTTGCTCCGTGTCGACTGGCTCGACCCGGCCGGTGCCGAGATGCAGCGCATCGCCGACGTCGCCGGCTGGACCCCGTGGGGTGCGGCCTGGGCGGTCCCGGCGGACGTCGCGAACGGCCTGGTCGGCGAGGGCATCGTCAAACTCCTGATCGCCGTCGTCGTCGTGGCCCTGCTCGGATGGGCGTGGTGGGCCGTCGTCGGGCGTGCGCTCGAGACCGTGGACGGTCGCGCCACGGCCCGGCGGTACCGCGGGCTCGGCTGGTTCGACCGGCTCGGTTCGACCCCCGTCGGCGCGGTCGCCGCTCGGGCGCTCACCTACTGGGTGCGCGATCCCCGGTACCGCGCGTCGTACCTCATCATCGTGTTCGTCCCGGTCGTCGTGATCCCGCTCGGGGTCGCCGGCGTCCCGTGGCACTGGACCGCGCTCGTGCCGCTGCCGCTGATGGCGCTGATCGCCGGCTTCCTGCCGCACAACGACGTCTCGTACGACAACACGGCCGTGTGGCTGCACGTCGCCTCGGGAGCGCCGGGCTGGAGCGACCGTCTCGGTCGGCTCGTCCCCGTGCTCGCGGTCGGCATCCCCGCGATCGTCCTCGGGTCGTGGCTGTCCGCGTGGCTGTTCGGCGACTGGACCGCGTTCCCGGTGCTCATCGGGGTGAGTGCGAGCGCGCTGCTGTCCGGCCTCGGACTGTCCAGCGTCGTGTCGGTACTGCTGCCCTACCCGACCGTGCGTCCCGGCGACCACCCCTTCCAGCAGCCGCAGGCCGCGGGTGCGGTCGCCTCGGTGGCGCAGTCCTCGATGGTGGTCGGGATCGTCGTGTGCTCGGTGCCGGCGGCGTGGACCGCCGTGCTCGCCTTCGCGGACGGTCCGTCACCGTGGAGCGTCCTGACGCTCGTGATCGGCGTCGTGGTCGGCGTGGTCGTGCTCGCCGCCGGTGTCGTCGCGGGCGGCCGGCTCTTCGACCGTCACGGGCCGGACCTGCTGGCCGCCGCGCAGCGCAACTGAACCTGATCGCGTCCGACGCGACCACACGACGGACTGGAGGCGCGTGGCGGCCCCGCACTGCGCCTCCAGTCCGTCATCCGGTCGCGATCGCGAGCCGCACTCGCCACCGCACCGTCGCGGCGCGCGGCGCACCGTCGTACCCTTGGTGCATGAGCATGACGGAACCCGGTGGCGGCCTCGACGTGATGGACCGTGAGCTCGAGAAGCTCCTCGAAGAGGAAGCGATCGAACCCGGCGACCACGAGCGGTTCTCGCACTACGTCAAGAAGGACAAGATCCTGCAGTCTGCCCTCAGCGGCAAGCCCGTGAAGGCACTGTGCGGCAAGAAGTGGATCCCCGGCCGCGACCCCGAGAAGTTCCCGGTGTGCCCAGACTGCAAGGCGATCTACGAGAAGATGAAGGCCGAGTAGCCCCGGCTCAGATCACCAGCGTCGGGATCGCCGGGTCGCCGCGACCGATGCGCGCGGCGTCCGCCGGCAGTTCGGCCTTCGCGAGCTTGTGGTGCGCGCGTGCTGCCTCGACTCCGTGCACGCCCAGGAACTCCTGGTGGACCTCGCCGTTCGTCACCACGGGGACGAGCAGCGGGCGCTCGTCGGGTCCGACTTGCCCCGTGGTGAGGACCACCTCGGCCGTGGCGATGCCGTTGCGGAGCCGACGACCGGCCTCCTTCCGGCCACCGAGCGACGCCTTGTCGGCCGACTTCTTCGCGACCGGCACCCAGTCGCCACCGTCCTCCTTGTGGGCGACGAGCTTGAAGACCATCCCCGCGGCCGGGTGCCCCGAACCGGACACGACACTCGTCCCGACCCCGTACGAGTCGACCGGCGCCGCCCGCAGCGCGGCGATCGTGTACTCGTCGAGGTCGTTCGTCACGGTGATCTTCGTGTCCGTGGCGCCGAGCCGGTCGAGCTGCGCACGGACCGACGCGACGACCGACGGCAGGTCACCGCTGTCGATGCGGACGGCGCCCAGCTTGCCGTCGGTCAGCCGGACCGCGGTGTCGACCGCCGCCTCGATGTCGTACGTGTCGACGAGCAGGGTCGTCCCCGTGCCGAGGGCGTCGAGCTGCGAGCGGAACGCCGCTTCTTCGGAGTCGTGCAGGAGCGTGAAGGCGTGCGCCGCGGTACCCATCGTCGGGATGCCCCAGGTGCGCCCGGCCTCGAGGTTGCTCGTCGCACCGAACCCGGCGATGTACGCGGCGCGGGCGGCGGCGACGGCGTTCCACTCCCCGGTGCGCCGTGAACCCATCTCGGCGAGCGGACGCTTGTCGGCGGCGGACACCATGCGTGCCGCGGCGGAGGCGATCGCGGAGTCCGCGTTGAAGATGCTCAGCGCGAGCGTCTCGAGCACGACGGCCTCGGCGAAGGTGCCCTCGACCTGGAGCACGGGGGAGTTCGGGAAGAAGACCTCGCCCTCGCGGTAGGCGCGAACGTCACCGGTGAAGCGGTAGTCGGCGAGGTAGTTGGCCGTGCCGGCGTCGATGACGTCGCGGTCGCGGAGGAAGCCGATCTCCTCGTCGCCGAACCGGAAGTCGGTCAGGGCCGTGAGCAACCGGCCGAGGCCCGCGACCACGCCGTAGCGCCGGCCGTCGGGGAGTCTGCGGGCGAAGACCTCGAACACGCAGCGGCGGTCGGCCGTGCCGTCCTTGAGGGCCGCATCGACCATGGTGAGTTCGTACTGGTCCGTCAGGAGCGCGCTGGTCACCTCTCCGACACTACTGTCGCGGCCTCCGGGAGGCGCGGATTGCGTCGTCGGGGCGGCGCGAGCGGGCGGAATGCGTCTCGGTCGCGCGCTGAGGGTGACGCATTCCGCCCGCTCGCGTGGGTGGGGCGGTCGGCGGGCAGCCACGCGAGCGGGCGAAACACGTCCCGTTCGCGCCCTGAGGGCGGCGCATTTCACCCGCTCGCCACGGCGCGCGGCGACGGGTTGCGGCGAGCGGGCCGTATACGTCCCGCCCGCGCGCCGACGGGAACGCATTTCGCCCGCTCGCGGCGGGTTGGCGGTGGAGGCGACTGCCTGGAGGCGCGGGCAGGCCCCGGGAGTCGGGTCGCGCCTCCAGGCAGTCGCGCCCACGGCGTGTGCGCGAGCGGGCGGAACACGTCCCGCCCGCTCGCCGACGGGGACGCGTTTCACCCGCTCGCGTGGATTCGGGTCGGCTGGTCGCGCGAACGGGCGGAACGTGTTCCGGTCGCGCGCCGGACGGGACGCATTTCGCCCGCTCGCATTGCTGCGGGGCGGCTGGTTGCGCGAGCGGGCGGAATACGGTTCGGTCGCGCGCCGGACGGGACGCATTTCACCCGCTCGCGGGAGCGGAACGGGAGCGGTCGCGGGGCGGAGCGGGGGCGGGCGCGGGGGCGGCGCGGAAGCGCAGGGCGAGCGCGTGGGCAGCGGGCGTCGGTACGCTGTCACCGTGACGGATGCACCGATCGGAGTCTTCGACAGCGGGGTCGGCGGGCTCACGGTGGCCCGCGCGATCATCGACCAGCTGCCGCGCGAGAGCATCCGGTACGTCGGGGACACCCTCCACTCGCCGTACGGCCCGAAGCCGATCGCCGACGTCCGCCGGTACGCGCTCGAGGTCATGGACGACCTCGTCGACCAGGGCGTGAAGGCCCTCGTGATCGCGTGCAACACGGCCTCGTCCGCGGTGCTCCGGGACGCCCGCGAGCGGTACGAGCAGGCGTACGGCATCCCCGTGGTCGAGGTCATCCAGCCCGCGGCCCGCGCCGCCGTGAAGCAGACCCGCACCGGGCGCATAGGCGTGATCGGCACCGTCGGCACCATCGCCTCGCGGTCGTACGAGGACGCCTTCGCGGTCGCGTCGGACATCAGCCTCACCCTGGCGGCCTGCCCCCGGTTCGTCGAGTTCGTCGAGACGGGTGACACCTCCTCGCCGGCCCTCCGCACCGTCGCGGAGCAGTACCTCGCGCCGATCCGCCAGGCCGACGTCGACACGCTCGTGCTCGGCTGCACCCACTACCCGCTCATGTCCGCCGCGATCCAGTACGTGATGGGGTCGGACGTGACGCTCGTCTCCAGCGCCGAGGAGACCGCCAACGACGTGTACCGGCGACTCGTCGAGCACGGGCTCGAACGCACCGCCCCGGAGCCGCCGACGTACTCGTTCGAGGCGACCGGCGACGACAAGAACGGCTTCATCCGACTCGCCCGACGCTTCCTCGGCCCCGAGGTCTCCAGCGTCGGCCACCTCCAGACCGGGGCCATCACGCTGCCCCGCATCGAAAGGACCCCATGAGCGACACGCTCCGCATCGACGGCCGCACCGCGACCGACCACCGTCCCGTCACGATCGAGCGGGGGTGGAGCACGCAGGCCGAGGGCAGCGCGCTCATCTCGTTCGGCAACACCAAGGTGCTCTGCACCGCGTCGTTCACGAACGGCGTGCCGCGCTGGCTCGCCGGCAAGGGGACCGGTTGGGTCACCGCCGAGTACTCGATGCTGCCCCGCTCCACGAACGAGCGCATGCAGCGCGAGTCGATCAAGGGCAAGGTCGGCGGCCGCACGCACGAGATCTCCCGCCTGATCGGCCGGTCGCTCCGGGCGGTCATCGACACGAAGGGCCTCGGCGAGAACACCCTCGTGATCGACTGCGACGTCCTGCAGGCCGACGGTGGCACCCGCACGGCGTCGATCACCGGTGCCTACGTGGCGATGGTCGACGCGATCGAGTGGGGCCGCGAGAAGGGCTTCATCGGCAAGAAGGCCACGCCGCTGACCGACAGCGTGCAGGCGATCTCGGTCGGCATCGTCAAGGGTGAGCCGATGCTCGACCTGGCCTACACCGAAGACTCGGCGGCGGACACCGACATGAACATCGTCACGACCGGTTCGGGCAAGTTCATCGAGGTGCAGGGCACCGCCGAGCACGCGCCGTTCGACCGCGACGAGCTGAACACGCTGCTCGACCTCGGCCTCGCCGGGAACCAGTCCCTCGCAGCCATCCAGCGCGAGGTGCTGGGGCTGTGAGCGGCACCGTCGTCCTCGCGACGCACAACCAGGGCAAGGTCGTCGAGCTGCGCGAGATCCTCGGCGAGGCACTGGGCGGTGTCGAACTCGTCGGCTACGACGGCCCGGAGCCGGTCGAGGACGGCGACACCTACGCCGCGAACGCCCTCATCAAGGCGCGCGCCGCGGTCGCGCACACCGGGCTGCCGGCGCTCGCCGACGACTCCGGGATCGCGGTGGACGCCCTCGGCGGCGCGCCCGGCATCCACTCGGCCCGGTACGCCGGCACCCGTGCGGACGCGGACAACATCGCGCTGCTGCTGCAGAACCTCGAAGGCGTGCTCGAGCGCACGGCAGCGTTCGTCTGCGCGGCGGCGTTCGTGACGCCCGAGGGAGAGGAACACGTCGTCGAGGCCGTCTGGAACGGCGAGGTCCTCACCGAGCCGACCGGCACCGGTGGACACGGCTACGACCCGGTGTTCAAGGCGGACGACGCCGACCGGTCCTCGGCGGAGCTCACGCGCGAGGAGAAGAACCAGCTGAGCCACCGCAGCAAGGCCTTCCGGGGGATCGCTCCGATCGTGCGGGAGCACTTCGGCGTCTGACGTCGCGGGCGTCGCGCCGTCACCGGCAGACGGACGGGAGGCGCGGTGCCAGCTGGCACCGCGCCTCCCGTCCGTCTGGTGGTGACCCTCAGTGCTGCGGTTCGGTCCCGGCTTCGGCTTCCGCCGTGCGTTTGGCCTTGCGGGCGTTCCGGAGGTAGGTCAGCGCCATCGGCACGACCGTGACGACGACGGCGGCGAGCAGGATGACGTCGATGTACTCGCGAACGATGTGCGCCACGAACGGGATGTGCCCGATGAAGTACCCGAGGAACGTCACGCCGACGCCCCAGATCACGGCGCCGACGGCGTTGTAGAGCGAGTACTTCTTGTAGTTCATGCGCCCGACACCCGCGGCGATCGGCAGGAAGGTGCGCACCACCGGGACGAACCGGGCGAGGATGACCGCGAGGGGACCGAACCGGTGGAAGAAGGCGTTGGTCCGGTCGACGTTCGCCTTGGAGAACAGTCCGCTCTCCTTGCGTTCGAAGATCGCGGGGCCGGCCTTCTTCCCGATGTAGTACCCGAGCTCGCCGCCGAGGAACGCGGCTGCGCCGATCATGAGCGCCGCGACCCAGATCGGGATGCCGCCGATCTCGCCGCCGCGGTCGAACGCGAACAGGCCCGTGATCACCAGCAGGCTGTCGCCCGGGAAGATGAAGCCGACGAGCAGACCGGTCTCGGCGAAGACGATCGCACAGACGACGAGCACGGCGACGGCCCCGAAGTGGTCGAGGATGTACTGCGGATCCAGCCATGGGATCAGGGCGAGTGCGACGGAGTGCATGTCTCTTCCGGTCGTGCAGATGCGGTGACGGGAGGGTCACCCGCACGACGAGGGTACCGTCCGCGGGTGACGGCGACGTCCCTCGGTGGTATGAGATGCGTGAGCACGCACCGGCCGGTGCGGAAGGAGGGACTCGAACCCTCACGCCTGGGGCACAGGAACCTAAATCCTGCGTGTCTACCGATTCCACCACTCCCGCGAGCAGCGGCAGTCTACCGAGCGTGACCGACGTGCCGGACGCGATCCGTGCCTCCCGGCCGGTCCTGCGCGACCACGGGACGACCGTCAGCGCAGTCGACGGGGGAGGTACCGCGGGACGTAGCGCAGCAGGATGCCCGCGCCGACCAGGCCGAGCACGCCCATCACCCCGCTCGCCACCGCGATCGACGCGACGGCGGTGACGCCGGAGATGACCAGTGGCGCAGCCGCCTGCCCGAAGTCGCCGGTGAAGCGCCACGCGCCGAGGAACGGTGCCGGGTGGTCCCGTGGCGCGAGGTCGGCACCGAGCGTCATGAGGATGCCCGAGCCGACGCCGTTCGCGAGGGACATGCCGATCGCGATCGCGACGAACCAGCCCACCCGGGCGTCGAGGTGCCCGGACCACGCGAGCAGGAAGTAGCTCACGCTCAGGCCGAGCATGCAGGGGAGGGCGCTGGCCAGGCGCCCCCAGCGGTCCATGATCTGCCCGCTCGTGTAGAAGAGTGCGAAGTCGACCGCACCGGCGATGCCGATGACGAGGGCGGCGGTCGAGTCGTCGAGTCCGACGCTGACGGCCCAGAGCGGCAGGATGACCTGCCGTCCGGCGCGGAGCGCGCCGATCAGGCCGGCACCGCTGCCGAGCCGCAGCAGGACGGCTCGGTTCGCGCGGATGGTGCGGAAGAGACCGTGGGCCTCCTGCTGGACGAACTGCGCGCCGGTGTCGGTGGGTGGCTCGGTCGGGCGGCCTGCGTCGGTCGTGGGGTCGACGGTCGGCCTGGAGGCGCGGGGCGGCTTGCGGAAGCCGCGTGCGCCCGTCGCGGGGTCGCGCAGGACGAGGAGCACCACCGCTGCCAGGAGGCAGCAGACGATGTGGATCCAGAACGCGCTCTGCGTGGTGCCGGTCAGGTGCACGACGCCGGCGGCGATGAACGGGCCGACGAAGTAGCCGAAGCGGAACACCCCGCCGAGGCTCGACAGGGCCCGGGCCCGGATGGCGAGCGGGATCGCGGTCGTCATGTAGGCGTGCCGCGCGAGGGCGAAGACGGCCGTGGAGACACCGACGAGGAACACGCCGAGCGCCAGGACCCAGGCGTTCGGCGCCACGGTGCAGACCAGGAGCCCGACGACGGAGACGGCCGCTGCGCCGATCATCGCGTTCCGCTCGCCGATCCGCGCGACGACGACTCCGGACGGCACGTCGCCGATGAGCTCGCCGACGAGGATGAGGGCCGCGACGAAGCCCGCGAACGCCAGGCTGGCCCCGAGGGAACTCGCTGCGATCGGGATGATCGGGATGATGGCGCCCTCGCCGATCGCGAAGAGGGCGGCGGGCAGGAAGCCGGACAGCAGCACCGCCCGGAAGTCGAAGGCGGGGGTCTCGGAGGTCATCGCTCGTGCAAGGGTACGCCCGCGGCTTACCCTGGTGGCATGCGAGTACTTGCAGCGATGAGCGGCGGCGTCGACTCGGCGGTGGCCGCCGCCCGGGCCGTCGACGCCGGACACGACGTGGTCGGCGTGCACCTCGCGCTGAGCCGGATGCCGGGCACGCTCCGCACCGGCAGTCGCGGCTGCTGCACGATCGAGGACTCGATGGACGCCCAGCGCGCCGCAGCCGCCCTCGGCATCCCGTACTACGTGTGGGACTTCTCGGCTCGGTTCAAGGAGGACGTCGTCGACGACTTCGTGGCCGAGTACCAGGCCGGGCGCACCCCGAACCCGTGCATGCGCTGCAACGAGCGGATCAAGTTCGCGGCGCTGCTCGAGAAGGCGCTCGCCCTCGGGTTCGACGCCGTCGCGACCGGCCACTACGCCTCGATCGTCACCGGCCCGGACGGCGCCCGTGAACTGCACCGCTCGGCGGCGTGGGCGAAGGACCAGTCGTACGTCCTCGGCGTCCTGACGGCCGAGCAGCTCCAGCACGCGATGTTCCCGCTCGGAGCCACCCCGTCGAAGGACGAGGTCCGGGCCGAGGCAGCAGCGCGCGGCCTCACCGTCGCGCAGAAGCCGGACTCGTACGACATCTGCTTCATCCCCGACGGCGACACCCGCGGCTGGCTCGCCGACCGCGTGGGGACGACCCCCGGCGACGTGGTCGAGCGGGACGGCACGGTCGTCGGTTCGCACGACGGGGCGACCGGCTACACGGTCGGGCAACGGCGGGGCCTCGCGCTCGGCCGTCCCGCCGCCGACGGCAAGCCGCGCTTCGTGCTCGAGATCCGTCCGAAGGACAACACCGTCGTCGTCGGCCCGAAGGCAGCGCTCGACGTCACCTCGATGTCGGGCTCGCGGTTCACCTGGGCGGGCACCGCGCCGGCGGACCCGTCCGTGCCGTTCGCGTGCGACGTGCAGATCCGGGCGCACGCCGACCCGGTGCCCGCGACCGCACGGGTGACCGAGGGGCAGCTCGTCATCGACGTCGACGAGCCGCTCTCCGGCGTCGCGCCGGGGCAGACCGCGGTGGTCTACGTCGGGACGCGCGTGCTCGGGCAGTGCACGATCGACGCGACGGTGTCGGCGGTGCCCGTCTCCGCCTGACGTTCGGGGTCGGTGGTTCACGGTAGAACTGATGCCATGAGCGACACGACGTTCGAGACCCTGGCCCCGTCCGATCTCGACGGTGCCCAGGCGCAGCGGGAGGTCGAACGGCTCCGCGTCCGGATCAACGAGCTCCGCGACCAGTACTACGAGGGCAACGGTTCGACGGCGTCGGACGGCGAATACGACGCGCTCGTGCACCGGCTCGACGCGATCGAGCAGCGCTTCCCCGACCTCCTGACCGAGGACAGCCCGACGCAGACGGTCGGTGGTCAGGCGCAGACCGTCCAGTTCGCCCCGGTCGAGCACGCCGAGCGGATGCTGAGCCTCGACAACGTCTTCAGCCCCGAGGAACTCACCGACTGGGCGATCAAGGTCCAGCGTGACGCCGGCACCGAGCGCGTCCGGTTCCTCACCGAGCTCAAGATCGACGGGCTCGCGATCAACCTCCGCTACGAGAACGGTCGGCTCGTCTCGGCTGCCACCCGCGGCGACGGCGTCGTGGGCGAGGACGTGACCGGCAACGTCCGCACGATGGGCACCATCCCGGACCGCTTGTCCGGCTCCGGGCACCCGCCCATCGTCGAGGTCCGCGGCGAGATCTTCTTCCCGGTCGAGCAGTTCGACGAACTCAACGCCAAGCAGCGCGACGCGGGGGAGCGGGTCTTCGCGAACCCGCGCAACGCCGCCGCCGGGTCCCTCCGCCAGAAGGAGGAGGGCAAGTCCGAGGCGAAGCGTGAGCTCATGGTCGACCGGTTGCGGCGGCTCCGCATGCTGGTGCACGGCATCGGCGCCTGGCCCGTCCGGGAACTCGAGCGGGACACCGACGTCCGCGCCCAGTCCGAGGTCTACGAGCTCCTGCAGACCTGGGGCCTGCCGACGAGCACGCACTACCGGGTCTTCGACTCCATCGACGAGGTCCTGGGGTTCGTCAAGGACTACGGCGACCGACGAGCGTCGGTGGAGCACCAGATCGACGGCATCGTCATCAAGGTCGACGACCTCGCCCTGCACGAGGAACTCGGGTCGACCTCGCGCGCACCCCGCTGGGCGATCGCGTACAAGTACCCACCGGAAGAGGTCCACACGAAGCTCCTCGACGTGGTGGTCAGCGTCGGCCGCACCGGTCGGGCGACGCCGTTCGCCGTGATGGCCCCGGCCGAGGTCGCCGGATCGGTCGTGCGTCAGGCGACCCTGCACAACCAGCAGGTCGTGAAGGCGAAGGGCGTCCTCATCGGCGACACCGTCGTCCTGCGGAAGGCCGGCGACGTCATCCCCGAGGTGCTCGGGCCGGTCGTCGAGCTCCGGGACGGCAGCGAGCGCGAGTTCGTCATGCCGACGAACTGCCCCGAGTGCGGCACGCCCCTCGCCCCGGCGAAGGAGGGCGACATCGACCTCCGCTGCCCGAACGCGAAGAGCTGCCCGGCGCAGGTCCGCGGCCGGGTCGAGCACATCGCGTCGCGCGGGTCGCTCGACATCGAGGGGTTGGGCGAGGTCGCTGCGGCAGCACTCACCCAGCCGCTGTCCCCGGAGCAGCCCCCGCTCGTGACCGAGGCCGGCCTGTTCGACCTGACGATGGAGGACATCGTCCCGATCGAGGTGATCGTCCGCGACGCCGAGACCGGCATGGAGAAGACCACCGACGACGGCGCACCCAAGCGGGTCACGCCGTTCAGCCGGGCGCGCAAGAAGACCGACCCGCCCTTCGACCCGGAGGCCCGCGGCGCGGACCACACCGGCGAGCCGAGCCGGTACCCCTCGAAGAACGCGTTCGAGATGCTCGCGAACATCGACGCCGCCAAGACGAAGCCGCTGTGGCGGATCATGGTCGGCCTGAGCATCCGCCACGTCGGCCCCGTCGCTGCCCGTGCCCTGGCGAACCACTTCGGGTCGCTCGACGCGATCCGAGCGGCCTCCCGCGAGGAACTCGCGGCGGTGGACGGTGTCGGCGGCATCATCGCCGATGCCCTGCTCGCCTGGTTCGAGGTCGACTGGCACCGCGAGATCATCGACCGTTGGACGGCCGCGGGCGTGCAGTTCACGACACCCGGCCACCCCGGCCCCGGCGCGGCGAGCGAGGAGGGCGGGATCCTCAGTGGCTTGACGGTGGTCGCGACCGGTTCGCTGGAGGGGTACAGCCGGGAGGGCGCGCAGGAGGCGATCATCGCTGCGGGCGGCAAGGCAGCTTCGAGCGTCAGCAAGAAGACCGACTTCGTGGCGGCCGGGCCTGGCGCCGGTTCGAAGCTCGCGAAGGCCGAACAGCTCGGCGTGCGCATCATCGACGCCGAGCAGTTCCGGGTCCTCGTGACCGAGGGCCCCAGTGCCCTCGGCGAACCCGAGGCTGACGCTCCGGAGAGCTGAGCGGAACTCTGGAGCACGTCGCGCGCCTGTCCGCACGCCGCGGCGCGCCTGTTGATGCACCCAGTTCAGGGGTCAAGTTGCATCCCGCACGCCCTCGGAAGGCCATTCTCCTTACACTCGACAGAGCATCACCTGTCGCCTGCAGGGAGACGACAGGACGGCCTTCCCGGGGGAGACCCGATTGCTGCTCATCGCCGCGGCTCTGCTCACCGCCTCGATGCACTCGTTCGGAGTGGTCGAGGCCCCCGTCGCGCCCGCGCCGCACTCGGCGGTCGTCGTCGCCGCGGTGGCGAAAGTACCTGAGGGGAATTCAGTACCCCGCCCGGTCATGACCGGGGTACAGATCACGGTCGACGACCTGGGCGCCGCGCACGGACGCACGTTCCTGGTCGACCTGACCGGCTTGGGACGCTCCGACCTCCTACGGGCCAACGGCGACCGCAGGGTGCTCGCCACGGCGCAGGACGCGCCGCCGACCGCGGCCGAGGTCGCCACGTGGTGGGCGGGACTCGGTGCCGAGGACCGCCAGCGACTCGAGACGTTCGCGCCGTCGGTCGTCGGCAACCTCGACGGCGTCCCGTACGCCGTCCGCGACCGGGCGAACCGCGCGGAGCTCGCGTCCGGGCTGGCGGACCACGCGGCGTCGGCGGCGCGCGCGGCGCTGCTCGGGCAGGTGCGGGACTCGCTGCGGCACGACGTGGGAGCGCCGGACCGGTACCTCGTCACCCTCGACACCCGCGGGTCCGGCCGCGCGGCGATCGCCATCGGGGACCTCGACACCGCGGCCGACGTCACGGTCGTCGTGCCGGGCATGTTCTTCACCGTCACGGGCCAGATGACGGACTTCACGAACACCGCGAACGACCTCTACAGCGAGCAGGCCACGCTCTCCGGGATCGCCGCACCGGGTTCGGGCAGCGGTGTCGCCGTGGTGGCCTGGATGGGGTACCGCACGCCGGACCTGTCCAACATCCTGTCGCTCGGGCTCGCCAAGACCGGGGCGGCGCGGCTCGAACGTGCGGT
The DNA here is from genome assembly GCF_007673235.1 of Curtobacterium pusillum. Taxonomy (GTDB): domain Bacteria; phylum Actinomycetota; class Actinomycetes; order Actinomycetales; family Microbacteriaceae; genus Curtobacterium; species Curtobacterium pusillum_C. The sequence continues at coordinate 354,052 of NZ_VDZH01000004.1, read as the reverse complement.
CGACGGGGTCCGCCAGGTCCGGGACGGCGAGGAGCCCCGCGTGAACATCGTCGCCCACTCGTACGGGTCGACGACCGCCCTGATGGCACTCGCCTCCGGCAAGATGCGCGCCGACACCCTGACGGTGCTCGGTTCCCCGGGCAGTGACGTGCAGCACGCGGGCGACCTCGCGGTGCAGCGCGACCAGGTCTTCGTCGGCGACGCCCACAGCGACCCGATCGCCGGGTCGGGCTACTTCGGCACCGACCCCGGGTCCGCGGCGTTCGGCTCGACGCTGCTCGACCTCGCCGGGGGAGTCGACACGCAGGACGCCGGCGACGTGTTCCGCCGCCCCGTCGGACACAACGACTACCTCAAGCCCGGCACGGCCTCGCTGCACGACGTGGCACTCATCGCCGTCGGACGGGGTGACCTCGTCCGCGAGCAGGTCCGGCGCGGCGAGGGCGGCCGGGACGGCGTGCCGCAGTCGCCGGACATGTACCTCGTCCGACCGCAGGACCTGCAGCCGCGCGACTGACCGAGCCTGGGTGGCAACCTGAACACCGGCGCAGCCTCGACTCGTTCCACGGCAGAACCAGTACAGACCGCCCCCATACGGTGCGGAGCATGCGTGTGGTGCGATGGCCTGGTGCTCTCCTGACGTTCGTCGCGATGTCGGCGCTGGCCGGCATGCTCGTGGCCGTCGCGGTCACCCCGGGGGTCGCCGTCGCGGGCGAGGGCACCTCCGGAGCGGTCTCCTTCTTCGAGGACCTGCCGAGCTACCTCGACATCCAGACCCCGCAGCAGGTGTCCTCGGTCTACGCGACCAAGGGCGGACAGCAGGTCAAGATCGCGTCGTTCTACGCCGAGAACCGCACGACCGTGGCCTCCGACGCGATGGCGAAGTCGCTCAAGCAGGCGGCCATCGACACCGAGGACCCGCGCTTCTACGACGAGGGCGGCATCGACGTCGTCGGCACCCTCCGCGGCGCTGCCGCGACCGTCGTCGGCGGTGACGTGCAGGGCGGGTCGAGCATCACGCAGCAGTACGTGAAGAACGTCCTCGTCCAGCAGTGCGAGGAGCTCACCGGCACGAACGCGGCCGACACCGAGAAGAAGATCGCCGCGTGCTACGAGGACGCCGCCGGGGTCACCCCGCAGCGCAAGCTGCAGGAGATGCGGTACGCGATCGCCGTCAACAAGAAGTACTCGAAGGACCAGATCCTCACCGGGTACCTCAACCTCGTCGGGCTCGGCGGCCGGGTGTACGGCGCCGAGGCCGGCGCCGAGTACTACTTCGGCGTACACGCGAAGGACCTCTCCCTCGTGCAGTCCGCCACCCTCGTCGCCATCCTGAACAACCCCTCGAACCTCCGGATCGACCAGCCCTCCGACGCCGACAACGGCACGGCGAACGGGTACGCGGCGACGAAGGACCGCCGCGACTACGTGCTCCAGCGGATGTACGTGCACCACGACATCACCGAGGCACAGCTCGACGCGGCGAAGGCGACGCCCGTGACGCCGAAGATCACCGCCACCGCAAACGGCTGCTCGTCGGCCGCGACGGGCTACGACGCCGGCTACTTCTGCGACTACGTGCGGAACCAGGTCCTGCAGGACCCCGCGTTCGGCAAGACCGCAGCGGAGCGCATCGCGACGCTCGACACCAAGGGACTCGAGATCCACACCTCGCTCGACCTCGACCTGCAGGCGCAGGCACAGACCGCGCTGTCGACCTACGTCCCCGCGACCATGGCGGGCGTCGACGTCGGCGGTTCGAACGTCACCGTCGAACCGGGCACCGGACGGATCCTGTCGATGGTCCAGAACACCGCGTACACGCAGGGCGACAACGCCGCCGCCGGGTCCACGGCGGTGAACTACAGCGCTGACAGCGGCTACGGCAACTCGGGCGGCTTCCAGACCGGTTCGACGTACAAGGTCTTCACACTGGCGGAGTGGCTCGCCACCGGGCACACGCTGTCCGAGTCGGTCTCGACCAGTGAGCACACGTTCGAGAACTCCGAGTTCACGAACTCCTGCCAGAACGTCAACGGCGGGACGTGGCCGGTGTCCAACGCCGAGAGCGTCCCCGCATCGATGACCGTCCAGGCGGCGACCTCGGAGTCGATCAACACCGCCTACGCGCAGATGGGCAAGCAGCTCGACCTCTGCAAGATCGCGCAGCTCGCCCAGTCGATGGGCATCCACCCGGCGTCGGGCGGCCAGCTGACGCAGACACCGTCGTCGATCCTCGGTGTGAACGACCTCTCGCCGATCGACCTGGCCGAGGCCTACGCGGGCTTCGCGAACGGCGGGGTCGTCTGCACCCCGACCGCGATCGACTCCGTGACCGAGTCGGACGGCACGAAGATCACCCCCTCGCCGTCGTCCTGCACGCAGGGTGTCTCGGCCGACGTCGCGGGCACCGTGGACTACGCGTTGCAGGGCGTCCTGACCGGGGCCGGCACGGCCGCGAGCGCGAACCCGGGCGACAGCACCCCGAAGTTCGCGAAGACCGGGACCACCGACGGCGACGTGCAGAACTGGCTCGTGGCGTCGTCCACCAAGTACACGAACGCGACCTGGATCGGGAACGTGCAGGGCGGCGTTAGCCTGGCGAACTGGCCGTTCCTGCAGGGCACGACCGGGTACAGCGCGAAGTTCGGGGTCGGGAAGTCGATGATGTCCTACCTCGACCAGACGGTCGGCGGGGGAGCACTGCCCACGCCTGACCCGGCGATGATCGGCCAGGCGACCCACGCGTCGACCCAGTCGTCGTCACAGGGCACCGGCACTGCCACGGGCCAGTCCACGCCGAACGAGCAGCAGAGCCAGCAGCAGTCTCCACAGAAGCAGCAGGAGAAGCAGAAGGGGAAGTGACGCACCAATAGACTGGTGGGCATTCCACGAACCGATCGACGGAGCACCATGCCTGACATCACGAGCGAGCAGGTCGCCCACCTGGCGAACCTCGCGCGTATCGCACTCACGCCCGACGAGATCGAGAAGCTGACCGGGGAGCTGTCGCACATCGTCGAGAGCGTCGCTAAGGTCGCCGAGGTCGCGACCCCCGACGTCCCCGCGACGAGCCACCCCGTGCCGCTCGGCAACGTCACCCGACCCGATGTGGTCGGACCGACGCTGACGCAGGAGCAGGCGCTCTCCGGGGCGCCCGACTCGGACGGCGAACGGTTCCGAGTGACCGCCATCCTGGGAGAAGAACAGTGACCGACATCACGCGGATGAGCGCCGCGGCGCTCGCCGACGCCCTCGTGGCGCGCGACGTCTCGAGCGTCGAGGCCACCCAGGCCCACCTCGACCGCATCCAGGCGGTGGACGGCGACGTCCACGCCTTCCTGCACGTCAACCAGAACGCCATCGCCGCGGCGAAGTCGATCGACTCCCGCCGTGCCGCGGGCGACGACCTCGGCCCGCTCGCCGGCGTGCCGATCGCGGTGAAGGACGTCCTGTGCACGCAGGACATGCCGACCACCTCCGGCTCGAAGATCCTCGAGGGCTGGGTGCCGCCGTACGACGCCACGCCGGTCGCGAAGCTCCGCGCCGCCGGTCTCGTGCCGCTCGGCAAGACCAACATGGACGAGTTCGCGATGGGCTCGACGACCGAGTTCTCCGCGTACGGCCCGACCCACAACCCATGGGACCTCGACCGGATCCCCGGCGGGTCCGGCGGTGGCTCGGCCGCCGCGGTCGCCGCGCACGAGGCACCGCTCGCACTCGGCTCCGACACCGGCGGCTCGATCCGCCAGCCGGGTGCCGTCACGGGCACCGTCGGCGTGAAGCCCACCTACGGCGGTGTCAGCCGCTACGGCGCGATCGCCCTGGCGTCCAGCCTCGACCAGATCGGCCCGGTGTCGCGCACCGTCCTCGACGCCGCGCTCCTGCACGACGTCATCGGCGGGCACGACCCGAAGGACTCGACGAGCATCCCGGACGCGTGGCCCTCGATGGCCGCCGCCGCGCGCGAGGGGCTGCAGGCGGACACGCTGCGCGGCCTCAAGGTCGGCGTGGTGAAGGAGCTCGCCGGGGGCGAGGGCTTCCAGGCCGGCGTCACCCAGCGCTTCCAGGAGACCGTCGCGATCCTCGAGGCCGCGGGCGCCGAGGTCGTCGAGATCGACGCGCCCTCGTTCGCGTACGCGATCAGCGCCTACTACCTGATCCTCCCGGCCGAGGCCTCGTCCAACCTGGCGAAGTTCGACTCGGTGCGCTTCGGCCTCCGTGTCACGCCCGAGAACGGCGCAACGGTCGAGGACGTCATGGCCGCCACGCGCGAAGCCGGCTTCGGTCCCGAGGTCAAGCGCCGCATCATCCTCGGCACCTACGCCCTCAGCGCCGGGTACTACGACGCGTACTACGGCTCGGCGCAGAAGGTCCGCACGCTCGTGCAGCGCGACTTCGCGGCCGCGTTCGAGCAGGTCGACCTCCTCGTCAGCCCCTCGGCGCCGACGACCGCCTTCCCGATCGGCGAGCGCATCGACGACCCGCTCGCGATGTACCTCAACGACCTCACGACGATCCCGGCGAACCTCGCCGGTGTCCCCGGCATGAGCATCCCGAACGGCCTCGCGCCCGAGGACGGCCTGCCCACGGGTGTGCAGCTCATGGCGCCGCAGCGCGAGGACGCCCGCCTCTACCGGTACGGCGCCGCGCTCGAGCGACTGCTCGAGCAGCAGTGGGGTCGACCGCTCATCGACAGCATCCCGGACCTCGACCAGAGTCAGCAGTCCGCTGCGCAGGAAGGTGTGATCTGATGGCGCAGAAGGACGCGCTGATGGACTTCGACGAGGCACTCCGGCTGTACGAGCCGGTCCTCGGGTTCGAGGTCCACGTCGAGCTCGCGACGAAGACCAAGATGTTCTCGGACGCGCCGAACTTCTTCGGTGGCGAGCCGAACACGAACGTGACCCCGGTCGACCTCGGGCTGCCCGGGTCGCTGCCGGTCGTGAACGCCCAGGCCGTGCGCTACTCGATCCAGCTCGGGCTCGCGCTCGGCTGCTCGATCGCCGAGTCCTCGCGGTTCGCCCGGAAGAACTACTACTACCCGGACAACCCGAAGAACTACCAGATCTCCCAGTTCGACGAGCCCATCGCGTACGAGGGCGAGGTCGAGGTCGAACTGGCCGACGGCACGATCTTCAACGTGCCGATCGAGCGCGCCCACATGGAGGAGGACGCCGGCAAGCTCACGCACGTGGGTGGCGCCACCGGCCGCATCCAGGGTGCCGAGTACTCCCTCGTCGACTACAACCGTGCGGGTGTCCCGCTGGTCGAGATCGTCACGAAGCCGATCTTCGGCACCGAGGAGCGCGCTCCGGAGCTCGGCGCCGCGTACGTGCAGGTCATCCGTGACCTCGTCCGGGCGCTCGGGGTCTCCGAGGCCCGCATGGAGCGGGGCAACCTCCGCTGCGACGCGAACATCTCGCTGCGTCCCCGTGGCCAGGAGAAGCTCGGGACCCGCACCGAGACGAAGAACGTGAACTCGTTCCGTGCCGTCGAGCGCGCGATCCGCTACGAGATCCAGCGGCAGGCCGCGATCCTCGCCGCCGGTGGTTCGATCACGCAGGAGACCCGGCACTGGCACGAGGACACCGGTCGCACCTCGGCCGGCCGACCGAAGTCCGACGCCGACGACTACCGCTACTTCCCGGAGCCCGACCTGCTCCCCGTGGTGCCGGACCCCGCCGTGATCGAGGAACTCCGGGCGTCCCTGCCGGAGGCCCCGGTCGCGCGTCGTCGTCGCCTGAAGGGCGACTGGGGCTTCACCGACCTCGAGTTCCAGGACGTCGTCAACGGCGGGCTGCTCGACGAGCTCGAGGGGACGGTCGCCGCCGGTGCTGCGCCGCAGGCCGCCCGCAAGTGGTGGACCGGTGAGATCAGCCGCGTCGCGAACGCGCAGGACGCGGCCGCGGGCGACCTCGTGGCCCCGAAGCACGTCGCGGAGCTCATCGCGCTCGTCGAGTCGGGTGACCTCACGGACCGTCTGGCGCGCCAGGTGCTCGAGGGCGTCATCGCGGGCGAGGGTTCGCCGGCGCAGGTCGTCGAGTCCCGTGGGCTCAAGGTCGTGTCGGACGACTCGGCACTCACCGCCGCCGTCGACGAGGCACTGGCCGGGCAGCCCGACGTGCTCGCGAAGATCAAGGACGGCAAGGTCCAGGCCGCCGGCGCGATCATCGGTGCCGTCATGAAGGCCATGAAGGGCCAGGCGGACGCCGCTCGCGTCCGCGAGCTGGTGCTGGAGCGCGCGCAGCAGTCGTAGACCAGGCCACAGAGCGGACGGGAGGCGCGGTGCCAGCTGGCACCGCGCCTCCCGTCCGTCGTCCGTCGGGTCCAGAGCGACAACCTGGGGACGCGTCAGCGATCCGGTGACAAGATGGGTCGTGACCGCAACGATCCGCGCCATCGGTACCGCCGTCCCCGCGACGACGCTCGACCAGGGCCGCGTGCGCGACCTCTTCTCCTCGCAGCCGGGCCTCGGCCGGCTCGGCAGCCGACTCGTGCCGGCGGCGTTCGACGCCTCGGCCGTGGACCACCGGCACACCGTCCTCGACGAGCTGGACTCGTCGCGCGCAGGTGGTGCCTTCCGGGACGACGACGGCACCCTGCGGTCCCCGACGACCGGGGCCCGCAACGACCGGTACCGCGAACTCGCGCCGCCGCTGTTCGTCGCCGCTGCCCGCGACGCCGTCGAGCGCGCGGGCGTGGCCCCGGAACGCATCACGCACCTCGTGACGGTCTCCTGCACCGGGTTCACGCAGCCGGGCCCCGACATCGACGTCGTCGAGCAACTCGGACTCCCGGCCGGGGTCTTCCGCCACCACATCGGGTTCATGGGGTGCTGCGCGGCCTTCCCGGCGCTGCGGATCGCCGCCGCGTTCGTCGAGGCCGACCCGGACGCGGTGGTCCTCGTCGTCTGCGCCGAGCTCTGCACGCTGCACGTCCGGGCATCGGACGACCCGGACCAGATCGTCGCGAACAGCGTCTTCGGCGACGGAGCCGCTGCTGCCGTGGTGGCGTCCGACGGCGCCGGGCTCCGGCTCGAGGGCTTCGCGACGGCCGTCGTCCCGGAAGGCGCGTCGGAGATGGCGTGGAACATCGGCGACGAGGGGTTCGAGATGGTGCTGTCCACTGCGGTCCCGAAACTCGTCGGCGCACACGTCCCCGGCGCCGTCGCACCGCTGCTCGAGCACGTGGGCACGCCCGCGGACGTCCCGGTGTGGGCGGTCCACCCCGGTGGACGCGCCATCCTCGACCGGACGCAGGAGGCCCTCGGGCTGCCGGACGCGGCCATGGCGTCGAGCCGTCGGGTGCTCCGCGAACACGGGAACATGTCCAGCGCGACCGTGCTCTTCGTGCTGCGGGACGCCGTCGACGCCGGCCTCGAGGACGGCAGCGACGTCGTCGCCCTCGCGTTCGGTCCCGGGCTCACGGTCGAGTCGGCGCGCCTGACCGCCGTGCGGACCGAGGCCTCGCCCGCGGTCGAACCGCAGCGGGTGCCGGTCGCGACCACGGGAGCAGCGTGAGCGAGCGGGACGGAGCCGGGGCGCGCCTCCAGGTCGTTGACCTGCGCACCCGTGCGCTCGACCTGACCGAACTCATGGACGACCCCGACTGCGACCCGCGCGCCCTGGCGCGCACGTTCCGTCGCTTCGCACTCGTCAACGCCCTCGTCAGCGGCTGGCGTGCGGCGTGGCGGACGCACGTCGCTCCAGCGCTGCCGGCGAGCGGTCGCGGGCGGATCCTCGACCTCGGGTGCGGCGGCGGTGACCTCGCACGGGCGCTCGTGCGGTGGGCTGCGGCGGACGGGTTCGAGGTCGAGGTCGTCGGTGCCGACCCGGACGCCCGTGCCATCGAGGCCGCACAGCGCTCCACCCCGCGCGGCGTCACGTTCCGGCAGCAGTCCAGCCAGGAGCTCGTGGCCGCGGGGGAGCGGTTCGACGTCGTCGTGTCGAACCACGTGCTGCACCACCTCGGCGACGAGGAGCGCCACGGGTTCCTCGCCGACTCGGAGTCACTGGCGGGCAGCCGGAGCCTGCACTCGGACATCCGGCGCTCCACCGAGGCCTACCGGGCGTACGCGATCGGATCGGCGCTCGTCGCAGCCGGGACGTTCGTGCGCGTCGACGGATTGCGCTCGATCCGGCGGTCGTTCACACTGCCCGAGCTCCGGGACGCGCTGCCGACCGGGTGGCGGGCGGAACAGGCCGCGCCGCACCGGGTGCTCGCCATCCGGGACGCCTGAGTCAGTCCCGCTCCGCCGCCTGACGGAGCAGGTCCGCGTGCAGTGCCGCTGCGCCGGCGGCGTCGAGGTCGAGCACCTGCTCCTCGGCTAGCGTCGGAGCATGTCCTCGACACCGCTGCACCGCGTCGCGGTCCTCGTGCTCGACGGGGCGAAACCGCTCGACGTCGGGATCCCCGCGCAGGTGTTCTCGAACCGGCCGAGCATGCCGTACGAGGTCCGGGTGTGCGGGCCCCGGGTCGGTCGGATCACGGGCGGGGACGGGCTCGCCTACGCGGTCGACCACGGGCTCGACGCACTCGAGTGGGCGCAGACGGTGTTCGTGCCCGGTTACCGGTTCCCCGCGGACACGCCACCGCCCGCGGACGTGGTGGCCGCGCTCGCCCGGGCCCACGAGCGGGGCGTGCGGATCGCGGCGATCTCCACGGGGGCGTTCGCGCTCGCCGAGGCCGGGCTGCTCGACGGGCGCCGGGCGACGACGCACTGGCACTACACGCGGGTGCTCCGTGATCGGTTCCCCGAGGTCGACGTCGACGAGGACGTCCTGTTCGTCGACGCCGGCTCGGTGCTGACGAGTGCCGGGGCGGCGAGCGGGATCGACCTGTGCCTGCACATCGTGCGCCAGGACCACGGCGTCGGCCTGTCGAACCACGTCGCCCGGCGCCTGGTGAGCGCCCCGTACCGGAGCGGCGGTCAGGCGCAGTACGTGCCCCGGAGCATGCCGGAGCCGCTCGGCGACGTGTTCGCCGCGACGCGCGAGTGGGCACTCCGGCACCTCGCCGATCCGCTGACGCTCGAGGTGCTCGCCCGGATCGCCCGGGTCTCGCCGCGGACGTTCTCGCGACGTTTCGTGGAGGACACCGGGTACACGCCGATGCAGTGGGTGCTCCGTGCCCGGGTCGACCTCGCGCGTGAGCTGTTGGAGCGCTCGGACCTGTCGATCGACCAGGTCGCCGAGCGTGCCGGCCTCGGGTCGGACGCGAACCTGCGGACGCACTTCCGGCGGATCCTCGGGACCTCGCCGACCGCGTACCGCCGCACGTTCCAGGACTGACGCGAACCACGCTCTGGTGGCGACATCCTTTCGGACGCTGGCTTCCCTGCCACTGGAGTCGTGCCTCCAGGCCGGTGAGCATGGACCGCGGAACGAAAGGAAGTCCACATGACCCGCATCGCCATCAACGGCTTCGGCCGCATCGGCCGGAACACCCTCCGTGCACTCATCGCGCGTGGGGGCGACGACCTCGAGGTCGTCGCCGTCAACGACCTCACCGCACCCGACACCCTCGCCCACCTGTTCCGGTACGACTCCGCGCTCGGCCCGTTCCCGGGCACCGTCGAGGTCGACGGCGACACGCTCGTGATCGACGGCCGACGCGTCCGCGTCCTGGCGTCGCGCGAACCCGCGGACCTGCCGTGGGGCGAGCTCGGCGTCGAGGTCGTCCTGGAGTCCACCGGGCGCTTCACGGCACGCGACGCCGCTGCCGGACACCTCACCGCGGGCGCCCGTCGTGTCCTCATCAGCGCTCCGGCGACCGGGGCCGACGCCACGATCGCCTACGGCGTGAACACGGACGTGTTCGACCCGGCGGCGCACACCGTCATCTCGAACGCGTCCTGCACGACGAACGCGCTCGCCCCGCTCGCCTCGGTGCTGGACGACCTCGCGGGCATCGAGCACGGGTTCATGACGACCGTGCACGCGTACACGCAGGAGCAGAACCTGCAGGACGGGCCGCACCGGGACCTCCGACGCGCGCGTGCTGCCGGGGTGAACATCGTGCCGACGTCGACCGGTGCCGCGAAGGCCATCGGGCTCGTGCTGCCGCGTCTCGAGGGCAAGCTCTCGGGTGACGCGATCCGGGTGCCCGTGCCGGTCGGGTCGATCGTCGAGCTGAACACCGTGGTGTCGCGCGACGTCACGGTCGACGAGGTGAACGAGGCCTACCGTGCAGCCGCCGCCGGGCCGCTCGCGGGTGTGCTCGCGTTCACGGCGGACCCGCTCGTGTCGACGGACATCACGGGGCGGCCGGAGTCGAGCGTGTTCGACTCGCTGCTCACCCGCGTCGACGAGGGCCGTCACGTGAAGGTGGTCGCCTGGTACGACAACGAGTGGGGGTTCTCGAACCGGGTGGTCGACACGCTGGGGATGCTGGCGCGCGCGTAGCGGGGCCGCGGGCGCGGCCGCGGCCGCGGCGGGTGCGGCGGGTCGCACTGTCGGCTGTCGGCTGTCGGCCGGTCGGACTGGAGGCGCGGTGCGGGCTGGTACCGCGCCTCCCGTCCGGTAGTGATCTCGTTTCGGGCTGTGCGACAGTTCACGGGTCCTGGTGGCCGTGAACTGTCGCTGGGCGCGAAACCCCGTGGCGTGCGGCGCGGCCGCACCGGGTCCCGCGTCAGCGGATGAGGGCCGTCGTGCTCGTGAAGGAGCGGGAGCGCACGGCCTCGCGGTAGCGGTCGAGCGCTGCCTCGTCGGCTCCGACCGACTCCAGCGCCGCCAGCCCCGCCCCGAGCACCGGAGGATCGGTCACCCAGGTCGGGACGGCTCCGGGCACGCGCTCCGCGAGTCCCGACACCACCCCGTCCACGAGCAACGGGTGCCGGGCCGCGAGCACCCCGCCGCCGAGCACGACGGGCACGGGGTGGGCTGCCGAGCCGCCGAGTCCGAGCCGCTCGAGGGCGACCGCCGCGAGGATCACGATCTCCTCGGCCTGCCGTGCGACCACGCGTGAGGCCACCACGTCACCGGCCGCGGCTACCTCGAACAGCACCGGGCACAGCCGGTTGAACACCCGCTGGTCGAGGCGTCCGAAGTGGATGGCCTCGGTCACCTCGCGGACGCTCCGGAGCCCGACCGCCGCCGGTACCGCGCTGACCAGTGCCGTCGCCGGACCGCGGCCGTCGTCCGCCCGGGCAGCGTGCCACAGCGCCCGGTTGCCGAGGTACGCGCCGCCGCCCCAGTCGCCGGAGACGTCCCCGATGGCCGGGAACCGGGCCGTGGTGCCGTCGGCCCGCACGGCAAGCGCGTTGATGCCCGTGCCGCAGACCACGGCGGCGGCGTCCGGGGACAGGGTTCCCGCCCGCAGCAGCGCGAACAGGTCGTTGTCGAGGACGTGCGGCGCCCCGCCGTCGGACTCCCAGTGCGCGAGCGCAGTGGTGGCGGCGACGAGTTCGTCGTGCAGGTCGAGCCCGGCGAGGTACACGTGCGTCGTCCGGATCCGACGGTCGCCGAGCTCGCCGACGACCCGGGAGCGGACGTCGTCGAGGATCGGCCCGGCGACGTCCCACCCGCGCGTCTGCGGGTTCGAACCGGGCCCCCGCGCGTGCCCGACGATCGAACCGTCGAGTGCGATGGCGACGACGTCGGTCTTGCTCCCGCCGCCGTCGACGGCGAGGACGACGTCGTTCGGGTGCGGGGGGACCGGCGCCGGCGGCCGTTCGACCCGGGCGGTCCCCGACGGACCCCGGCTCAGCCCGCCCACGTCAACTGCTCCGATCGCGTCCACGGCAGGTGCTCCGCGTTCGCGGCCAGGAGCAGGTCGGTGAGCTTCTCGGCCTTGTCGACCTGTCCGACGAGGGGGTGCGCCCACATCGCGCGGAGCACGCGGTCGCGGCCACCGTGCACGGCTGCGTCGAGGGCGAGTCGTTCGTACCCGGCGACGTGCGACACCAGGCCTGCCATGTCCGGGGCGAGCGGCGAGACCGGCAGCGGCGTGATCGCCTGCCGGGTGACGCGTGCCGGGACCTCGATCACGTGGTCGTCGGGCAGGAACGGGAACGTGCCGTCGTTCCGGACGTTGAGGACCTGCACCTCGCCGCGGTCGCCGAGGATCGAGGACAGCACGTCGATGGCGGCCTCGGAGTAGTACGCACCGCCGCGCTGCTCGAGCTCGACCGGCTTCGTCACGACGGCCTCGTCGGCGTACTTGGCCAGCAGTGCCGACTCGGTCTCCATCACGGCCTCGGCGCGCGTGCGCTCGTGCAGCTGTTCCTCGAGCACGACGTCGTGGCTGTAGAAGTAGCGCAGGTAGTACGAGGGGACGGCGTGCTGCAGGCGGATGAGGTCGGCGGGCATGTGCACGCTCTCCGCCATCCGGTCGAGGGCACCGGTGTCGGCGGCGAGCAGGTCGGACAGCACGTCACGCTCACCGGAAGCGTCCGTGACGTGCACGCCGCGCTCCCACGTGAGGTGGTTGAGGCCGACGTGGTCGAGCCGGACGGCCGACGGGTCGACCTGGAACTCGGCGGCGAAGCGCCGTTGGAACCCGATCGCGACGTTGCAGAGCCCGACGGCGCGGTGGCCGGCCTCGAGCAGGGCGCGGGTGACGATGCCGACCGGGTTCGTGAAGTCCACGATCCAGGCGTCCGGCTTCGCGTGCTTCCGGACGAGCTCCGCGTACTCGAGCACGACCGGCACGGTGCGGAGCGCCTTCGCGAACCCGCCGGGCCCGGTGGTCTCCTGCCCGATGCAGCACGCGTCGTGCGGCCAGGTCTCGTCCTGCTGCCGGGCGGCCTGCCCACCGATGCGGAGCTGGAACATGACGGCGTCGGCATCCGCGACCCCGGCGACGACGTCGTCCGTGACGTGGACCGTACCCGGGTGTCCGGCGTGCGCGAACATCCGCTTGGCGACGCCGCCGACGAGTTCGCGTCGGACCGGGTCGGGGTCGACGAGCCAGAGTTCGTCGATGGGCAGCTGGTCGCGGAGCCGGGCGAAGCCGTCCACGAGTTCGGGGGTGTAGGTGGATCCGCCACCGATGACTGCGAGTTTCACTGTGGTGCTATCCCTTCACGCCGGTGAGCGCGATGCCCTCGACGAATGCCTTCTGTGCGAAGAAGAAGATGACGACGACGGGGACCATGACGACGACGGTCATCGCCATCGTCATCGACCAGTCCGTGCCGTGCTGGCCCCGGAACGTGGCGAGTCCGTACGCCACCGGCCAGGCGGCCTGGTTCTCGGACGCGTAGAGGAGCGGGCCGTAGTAGTCGTTCCAGGAGTGGAAGAACATGAAGATCGCCGCCGACGCGATGCCCGGACGCGCCATCGGCACGACGACCCGCCAGAGCACGCCCCACTCGCTGCAGCCGTCCATCCGTGCGGCGTCGCCGTACTCCTTCGGGATGGTCATGAAGAACTGGCGGAGCAGGAAGATGCTGAACGCGTCGCCGAGCAGGTTCGGCAGGATCACCGGCCAGAGCGTGCCGGTCAGGTGCAGCTGGGACCACATCACGTAGACCGGCACCGCGGTGACCTGCGGGGGCAGGAGCATCGCGACGATGATCACCGTGAAGATCAGGTTCGCGCCCTTGAACTTGATCTGGGCGAGCGCGTACGCCGCCGGGACCGAGCTGACGAGCATGAACGCGGTGGCGAGCACGGCGTACATCGACGAGTTGCCGAACCACTGCGCGAGCGGCAGTTCGGTGAACACCCGGGCGTAGTTCGAGAAGTCGAACGGGCGCGGCAGGATCGACGCCGTCAGTGCCTGGTTGCTCGACATCAGCGAGGTCAGGACGACGAACACGATCGGGGCGATCGTCAGGACACCGAGCGCGACGAGCGCGGCGTGCTCGGCGATCCAGACGAGGGTGCGCCCACGGGGGCGGCCGGTGCGCGGGGCGGTTCCCCGCGGCGCGCGGGCCAGTGGGGACTGGGAGACAGCGGTCATCAGGACTCCTCCGGCCGGAACACACTGATCCGGCGCATCGTGAAGACGAGCACCACCGCGGTGACCACGAACAGCACCACGGCCATCGCGGACGCGTAGCCGAACTGGAAGTTCGCGAACCCGTGCTGGTAGAGCAGCTCGGTGTAGGTGAGCAGCGAGGTGCCCGGGTAGCCGAGCTGCGCCGCCGTCCCACCGCCGATCGTCGCCTTCCCGCTCGCGACACCCGAGGCCACCGCGGCTTCGGTGAAGTACTGCAGCGCGGCGATCACCCCGGTGACGGCCGCGAAGCCGATGACGGGCGCGATCGTCGGCAGCGTGATGTGCCGAACCTGCTGGACACCGTTCGCACCGTCGAGCGACGCGGCCTCGTACAGGTCGCGCGGGACGTCCAGGAGCGACGCCAGGAAGATGATCATGATGTCGCCCATCACCCAGACGCCCATGATCACGAGTGACGGCTTCGACCACGCCGGGTCGTTGAACCACAGCGGGCCGTCGATGCCGAACACCCGGAGGACCTGGTTGACGGGGCCGGTGCCGGGGTTGAACAGGAACACGAACGCGACGACGCTCGCGACCGGCGGCACCAGGGCGGGCAGGTAGAACAGCGTCCGCCAGAACCCTGTTGCCGTCTTGGCGCGGCTGAGCAGCCCGGCCACCAGGAGCCCGCAGACGATCCGGACCGGCACGAGGATGACCACGAACCACAGCGTGTTGACGACCGCGGGCCAGATCTGCGGGTCCTGCGTGAACAGGAACCGGTAGTTCAGCAGCCCGACGAACTCGGGTTCCTGCAGCTGGTTGTAGCGCGTGAACGAGTAGAAGATCGACGCGACGAGCGGGTAGGCGAAGAAGATCACCAGGCCCGCCAGGGCCGGGGCGAGCATCGTCAGGGCGACCAGGCGGCGGGACTCGGCGGAGCGCCGCCGACGTGGCTGGGTCCCGGGGGCCGTCGAACGCGACCCGGCGCTGGCCGGCGGCCGGGAGGAGCGGGTGGGCCGCGCCTCCAGGCTGCCGGTCTCAGGGGTGGTGACGTCCGTCATGGTCACGGACCAGCCAGCTGGTTGGCGTTGTCGATGTCGGAGTCGAGCTTCTTGAGCTTGGCGTCGAGGTCGCCGCCCTTCTCCTGGTAGGCCTGCCAGAACTTCGTGAAGGTGCCGATGTAGGCGGCACCGTCCGCGGTGCCCGGCGACGTCATGGTGTCCGCGTTGCCTGCGACGTCGACGAAGGTCTTGTAGTTCTCGTCGACCTCGAGGTCGGGGGACTGCAGCGCCGAGGTGAGCGTCGGGATGTTCTTCAGCCCGTTGCCCATCGTGACCTGTGCGTCGGTGTTCGTGGACAGGTACTTCAGCAGCGCCCAGGCCAGCTCGGGGTGCTTCGAGCCCTTCGCGATGCCCGCGACGTTGCCCGCGATGTACGTCGAGCCGTAGTTGCCCAGGCCGTCCATCACCGGGGTCGGTGCGGTGCCGTAGTCGAGGTCCGGCTTCTGGTCCTTGATGAACGCGGTGCGGTACTCACCGTCGATCTGCATCGCGACCTGGCCGGTCTGGAAGGCGTTGTCCGCGGAGAACTCCTGGCCGAGCCCCGAGGTGAAGGCCTTGAGCTTGTCGTAGCCGATCTCGTCGACGAAGCCCTTCTGCCAGGTGATGAGCTTCTTCCACGCGTCGGACGTGCCGATCACGCTGTTGCCCTTGCTGTCCAGCCACGACCCGTCGACCATCGGGGCCCAGTGCTCCGGGGAGTTCTCGTAGAAGTCGATCAGCGGGTTGAACCCGAGCTGCTTGATCGACCCGTCGGCGTTGTACGTGGTGAGCTTCAGCGCGTCGGCCTTCAGCTCGTCGAGGGTCTTCGGCGGCGTCGTGATGCCCGCCTTCGCCAGGAGCGGCTTGTTGACCATCAGCGCACTGACGTCGGCGAGTGCCGGCAGGGTGCAACGCGTGCCCTTGTACTGCGTGTACGACTGCACGGCCTTCGGGATGTCGGACAGGTCGACCTTGTCCCGCTTGATGTACGGCGAGAGGTCACGGAAGGCACCCGACGAGCAGAAGCTGCCCACGATCGCCGTCGAGTAGGACAGTCCGACGTCGATGTTCTGACCCGACGAGATCGCCTTCTGGAGCTTCTCGTCGTCCTGGCCGGCGTGGATGTCGACCGTGACGCCCGGGTTCGCCTTCTCGAAGCCGGCGACGGCGCTCTTCACGACGCGGGCCTCGCGTCCGGTGAAGAAGTGCCAGAGGGACACGGTGCCCTTGAGGTCCTTCGGCGCGGTCTTGTCGATCGTGTCGGCGCTGCTGCCGGAGCTGCAGCCGGCGATCACGAGCGCACCGACGGCGGCGACGGCCGTGGCGGTGAGGATCCTCGTGGTGGATCGTCTGGCGGAGGGGTGCATCAGTACTCGCTCTCTGGTCTCGACTCGGCGGCTGCGTTTCCGGGCGCGCCGAAGAGCCCTGGGACAGGGCCGGGTGGTGGTGCCTCGAGTGGTGCGGGTGGAACTCCGCTGTGCGGAGCGGCTCAGGGGCGCTCGGCGGGGTCCGGTGCGGGCACATCGTCGCTGATGCGTTCGAGCCGGTCCGCGAGCGCGGTGCGGACGACGTCGATGAGGACGTGCCGCGCACCGTGCAGGACGGGGGTGTCGGGGACGCCGGGTGCCACTACGGCGGTGGACCAGCGCGTGCGGGTCCGGAGCCAGGCGGTCACGGCGGCAGCCAGGGCGGGACCACCCGCGATCCCGGTCGGGCCGTGCAGCACGACCGTCTCGGGATCGGCGACGGCGAGGGCGGGGAGCACGTTGTGCCCGACGCGCTCGCCGAGGGCGGTGGTGAAGGGGTGCTGCTCGGGGAGCCCGGGCAGCTGCGGGAGCACCTGGCGCCAGTCGGCCGCGGTGCCGTCCGGTGCCGTGATCCCGTGTTCGGCGGCCAGGGCGATGATCGCGGACTCGGAGATGAGGTCCGCGACGATCGTGGCCGTCGGGTCGATGGAGCGTGCATCGGCGGGCACGCTCAGGTAGCCGATCTCACCCGCTGCTCCGGACGCGCCGGTGTGCAGGTGGCCGTGCAGGTCGAGGGCCATGCCGAGGCCCTCCGCCATCCAGAACAGGGCGAACGACTCGGGAGCCCGTCCGGCGCCCATGTTCCGCTCGGCGATCGCCGCGAGGTTGGCGTCGTTCTCGATGACGACCCGGACGCCGAGCGCCTCGGACAGGGTCGTCGAGACCTGGTCGCGCGGCCAGCCGGGCAGCCCGTCGGTGAAGATGAGGGTGTCGGTCGCGTGGTCGACACTCGCCTGGACCCCGACGGCGACCGCGGTGACGAGTTCGGGGTCGATGCCGGCCGCCGCTGCGGCGCGCGAGATGGCGGCCGCGACGATGTCGGCACCGGGAGAGCAGACTTCGTCCGGGGACATCCGGTGCGTGGCGACCGGGTACGAGCGGCCCGTGGCGTCGACGACCGTGGAGCGGACGTCGACGAGCTGCACGTCCACGGCGACGGCGAGGTCGCGGTCGGTCGTGGCCTCGTACACCACGGCGCTCGGGCCCCGGCGACCGGTCTGGGTCGCGGTGCCGGCGTCGTGGATGAGGTCGGCCGCTTCGAGCCGACGGATGATCTCGGCAGCGGTGGGCTTGCTCAGCCCGGTGCGCTGCGCGATCTCGTTGCGGGTGAGCGGGCCGTCGTCGAGCAGGAGCTCGAGGGCTGCGCGGTCGTTGAGGACACGAAGCAGGCCGGGCTGGCCGGGGGTGCGTCCTCGTGTGGTCATGTCGAGGACTGTAACGGACAACCTTCTTTACTGAAAGGTTTGTTTACCGATTCGAAACACGCGTTCTGTTCCGCGAAACGTGCGGCGGCGGGACGGGCGCACGTCGAGCGGGAAGACGCGACCACAGCGGGCCTGGAGGCGCGGTGCGGGCCGGCACCGCGCCTCCAGGCCCGTGGGGTGGTCGCGTGCGCGCCCTACGGGCGCAACAGCACCTTGATGGCGCGACGCTCGTCCATCGCCCGGTACGCCTCGGCGGTCTCGTCGAGGGGCAGCTCGAGGTCGAACACCCGACCCGGCTCGATCGCACCCGACAGCACGTCCGGCAGCAGCTCCGGGATGTACTTCCGCGCCGGAGCCATGCCGCCCGCGATCGTGATGTTCGTGTCGAAGAGGTACCGCGTGCCGATCGTCGGCACCCCGTGCGGGACCCCGACGAAGCCGAGGTTACCGCCCGCACGGACCGAGTGCAGCGCCTGGTCCATGCTCTCCTCGGTGCCGACGGCCTCGACCGCGCAGTCGGCCAGGTCGCCGCCGAGCAGCTCGCGGATCGCTGCGACGCCGGCCTCGCCACGCTCCGACACGATGTCCGTCGCGCCGAACTCACGTGCCAGCGCCTGACGATCGGCGTGCCGGCTCATCGCGATGATGCGCTCGGCACCGAGCCGCTTCGACGCGAGCACCGCGGACAGGCCGACCGCGCCGTCGCCCACGACGACGACGGTCTTGCCCGGGCCCACGGCTGCGGACACCGCGGCGTGGTGGCCCGTCGAGAACACGTCCGACAGGGTCAGCAGCGACGGCACGAGCGCCGGGTCGACCGGACCGGGGACGGCGACGAGGGTCGCCGACGCGTCCGGGATGCGCACGTACTCGGCCTGGGCGCCGCCGACCGGATCGCCGTACGCGTCCTTCCCGCCGAAGCCCGACAGGTGCTCGCAGCCCGTGGTCATGCCGTTGCGGCAGGCCTGGCAGGTGCCCTCGTTCATGGTGAAGGGGGAGATGACGAAGTCACCGACGTGCAGGTCCGTGACGTCGGCTCCGACCTCGACGACGGTCCCGACGAGCTCGTGCCCGATGGGGTGCGGCTCCTTCGTCTTCGTGACGCCGCGGTACGGCCACAGGTCGGAGCCGCACACGCACGCCGCGACGACCTCGACGACGACGTCCTTCGGCGTGATGAGGTCGGGCTGGTCGCGGTCCTCGACACGGATGTCGTTCGGGGCGTGGATGATCGCTGCGCGCAAGGGGAGCCTTCCGTCGAGATGGTGGGGGATCGGCCGGTCGACGTCGTCCGGAGCCCACTCGACAGTACCCTCGTGCGGGTGGACGACGACCGGTACGGCGGGGATGTGCTCTCGGGGGACTGGCGCTCCCGCGGGGTGAAGAAGGTGCGGCAGGTGCCGCTCGAACGCGACATGGTGCTCGAGGACCCGGACTCCGGGTGGGCGGGCGCCGTCGTCGGGCTCGAGGCGGGCAACATCGCGCTCGAGGACTGGAAGGGCCGCACCCGTTCCTTCCCCTTCACCGGGCAGTTCCTGCTCGAGGGCGAGCTCGTGACGCTGGGCCGCCCGCAGGCGCCGGTCGGCCGGCCTGGTGGTTCGTCGGGTTCCGCTGGCTCGTCGGGTTCCGCTGGTTCGTCGGGTTCCGTCCACGCTGACTGGAGGCCCGGTGCCGGTCCGGCGGTCCGGCATGCTTCCGACGGCGGTCGCCTCCGTACCGCATCCGGATCGTTCGCGGTGGAGTCGCAGCGTGCTCGGGTGGCCCTGCCCTCGCGCATCATGGTCGAGGGCAAGCACGACGCCGAGCTCGTCGAGAAGGTCTGGGGAACCGACCTGCGCGTCGAGGGCGTCGTCGTCGAGGAGCTCTCCGGCGTCGACAACCTCGCTTCGGTGCTCGATGAGTTCCAGCCCTCGCGAGACCGTCGTGTCGGCGTGCTCGTCGACCACCTGGTGCCCGGGTCGAAGGAGTCCCGGTTTGCCGACGCCGTGATGCTTGGCAAGTGGGGAGCGCACGTGCTCGTCGTCGGGCACCCGTTCGTCGACGTCTGGCAGTCCGTGAAGCCGGCACGCGTCGGACTGCAGGCCTGGCCGACGATCCCGCGGTCGATCGAGTGGAAGAAGGGGATCTGCCAGGCCCTCGGGTGGCCGCACGCGGAGCAGGCCGACATCGCCCGGGCCTGGCAGCGGATCCTCGGGCAGGTGCGGACCTTCGCGGACCTGGAGCCGCAGCTGCTCGGTCGCGTCGAGGAGCTCATCGACTTCGTGACGGAGCCGAAGGCCTGACGTCGGGGCGGGCGTGGTGCGCGGGGCGCTTGCCTCGCACGGTGCGAGGCGCACGCCCGCCGAGCCGCAGTGTGCGAGGTTCCGCGCAGTGTGGGACCCGCGCGGCCCCGCACCGTGCCCGGAACCTCGCACACTGCGTCGGCGACGGTGCGGCGACGGTGCGGCGACGGTGCGGCGACTCGCACGGTGCGACCTGCGCGACCGGCCCACGGCCCCGGAAATCCGGGGCGATCCCGGGCGTGGCGCATACCCTGGACCCATGGACGGCATCGACGGACGCGTGCGCGGTGCTGTCGACGTCTGGCTCCGCTGGCTCCCGCGGTGGCAGATCGGCACGGCTCGACCCCGCACCCGCATCTGCCGCAAGTGCACGGGCTCGCCGATCGCCACCGCCGCCGGCTTCGGCCCGGACGTCCCGCACGCCGTGCAGCACGCTCTGATCGGCCGCATCTCCACCATCGTCGAGGACGCCGTCGACGACTACACGGCGCGGAACCTGCCCTTGCTCCAGCGTGAACTCGAGCGTGCAGCCGCACGGAAACGGCACGCCGGGTACCAGCCGACCGAGGGACTGCAGCCCGAGTTCCGGGGGCTCGACGTCGACCCCGAACCGTCGCCCGGGGAGCCCTTCCTGTTCACGCTCGGGGAGCTGACCGGTACGGGCGCGCAGGAGCAGACCCCCCGCGAACCGCTGTCCGACGAGGCGAAGTCGGCGCTCCGCCACGAGATCGAGCTGTCCGACGAGTGCGCCCAGGCCACCGGGGCCGCGGTCTGCCTGGCGCTCATCGACCACCGACCGCGGATCGCCGAGGCGGTCGAACGCCTGGTCGAACCCCAGATCGAGGCGCTCGTGTCGGACATGTTCCGCGGCTTCGACGGACCCGAGGCCCCACGAGCCGGGCTGTTCTAACGGGTCAGCGCGCGGTGCGCCGGCGCATCCCTCGGAGGACCAGTCGCGCGAGCCCACGCCATCCGAGCAAGAACACCCCGAGCACGATGGTCGCGACGATCACGAACGAGATCGGCAGCGGGTTCCCGTCCACGTCGCCCTGCCCCGTGGCGACGCGGATGGCGAGTCCGATGAAGACGGTCAGGATCCACACCACGACGCCGGTCGGCCAGAAGCGCAGCGGCCGGGCCCACGCACCACTCGTGACGTAGCCGACGGCCCAGCCGGCGAGGAACGGGTAAGCGGTCGTCCACAGCGCGAGGGCTGAGTTCGTCTCACCATGCGAGGAGCGCCCGATCAGGGCGAACAGGACGATGAGCACGACGTCGATCACGGCTGCGAGCCAGCCCCAGGTGCGTTCGGTCACACCCCATTCTCGCAGTCGGCCGTTCACCCGCAGGCCACCTGCGGTTCGTCGCGGGTCACCAGGATGGGCCGATGACGTCGACCATGCGCGCGCCCGTCACGTCCGCCACGACACGGGCATCGGCCGGGAGGCACGGCGTGCGTCCGCCGCGTCTCGTCGCCCACCGCGGTGCGCCGCGGGTCCGGCGCGAGAACACCCTGCCAGCCGTCGCGGTCGCCGAGGCGCTCGGCGCGGAGATGATCGAGGTCGACGTCCGGCGTACCGCCGACGGCGTCGCGGTCCTGCTCCACGACGAGACCCTCGGCCGACTGTGGGGCGACGCCCGCCGTGTCTCCGACGTCGACTGGTGCGACGTCGCCCGCCTCGGGAACGGCCTCGACCGCATCCCGCGCCTCGACGCCGTACTCGAACGCCTCGACGGGTGCCGCGCGACGCTGCTCGTCGACCTCGTGGACCCGGCGGACGCGGTCGTCGCTGCCCGGACCGTCGCAGGACACCTCGGCAGCACGGGCGTCGCGTGGCGGGGTACTCCCGAGGCAATGGCCGCAGTCCGCGCCGAGATGCCCGCCGCGGACGTCTGGCTCACGTGGGAGTCGCTCCTCCCGCCGACCGCGGACGACCTCGCCGACCTGACCCCGTCGACGCTCGACCTCGACGTCGTGTTCCTCACGCCGCGGACCGTCGAGGCAGCGCACGTCCTCGGCCTCCGTGTCGCCGTCCGGATCGTCGACGACGCCGAGCCCGCGCTCTGGGCTGCCCGCCTCGGGGTCGACTCGGTCACGACGAACGACGTCGTGACGGTCCGTGCGGCGCTGGCCGAGGCCGAACGGGACGGCTGGCCCGAACCCGAGCGTGAGCCGACCGAGACCGAGGTCGCGTCACGTGCGCAGGCCCTCGCGCACCGGATCGCGCACGAGGTAATCGCCTTCACCCGGGAGCACCCCGTCAGCGAGGTCACCACCAAGGCGCATGCGGCCGACCTCGTCACGGACGTCGACCGGCTCGTCGAACAGCACGTCCGCTCCCGGGTCCGGATGGTGTTCCCGACCCACGGCTTCACCGGCGAGGAGTACGGCGAGGCACCCGGCGACCGGCACCGGTGGTACCTCGACCCCGTCGACGGCACGACGAACCTGGCGAACGGCGTGCCCTGGACCTCGATGTCGCTCTGCCTGACGCGTGGCGGGCGACCGCTCGTCGGCGTCGTCGCGGACCCCTGGCGCGGCGAGGTGCTCGAAGCACGCCGCGGGCGCGGGGCGACCCTGCGGGACCGGGTGCTCCGGCTCGACGACACACCACGGCCACTCGCCGGGGCCGTCGTCGGGACGGAGCTGGACGGACCCCGGCCGTGGCCCGGATTCGTGGCGTTCCTCGAGGCGCTGGCCGACCGATCGTGCACGCTGCGGGTCCAGGGCTCCGGGACGCTCACGATCGCCCAGGTCGCCGCGGGGCGGGGCATCGGCGGCTGCGTGTCGGCCTTCGACCCGGTCGACCACGGTGCGGCGGTGCTGCTCGTCCACGAAGCCGGCGGGGTGGTCCTCACCCGCGAGGGGCCGGTGGACGGGTTCCCGCCGGTGGGAGAGCCGTTCCTCGTTGCGCACCCCGGAGCGGCCGACGAACTGCACGCGGTGTGGGCGGCGGCGCTCGCGGGTCAGGCCTGAGCGATCCGGACCATGTTGCCGGCGGGGTCCCGGACGGCAGCGTCGCGGACGCCCCAGAACTGGTCGGTCGGCTCCTGCAGGACCTCGGCGTCGGGGCTCGCCGTGATGCGGTCGAACGTGGCGTCGAGGTCCGTCACCCGGAGCTGGAGCATCGAGAGCCCGCCCTTCGCGAGCAGCGCGGCGATCGCGTCGCCGTCCTCCTGCGACCGGCCGGCGTGCGGCTCGGAGAGCACGAGCTCGAGGTCCGCGTGGTCGTCGCTCACGAGGGTCACCCACCGGAACCCGCCGTTCTCGACGGTGTTCCGGACGGTGAACCCGAGGACGTCGCCGTAGAACGCGACGGCGGCGTCGATGTCGTCGGCGAGCACGTGCACGCCACTGATCTGGATCGTCATGGCAGCGACACTAGGACCGCTGTGCGTCCCCGCGCTTCTCCGATCCTGCTCGGACCGGCCGGGTGACGACCATCGTGTGGCAGCTCCACTGCCCGGCGAGGTCGTCGTGGTCGGCGGCGCGGTACTGCGTGGGGGTCATCCCGACGAGCTCGGTGAACCGCGACGAGAACGACCCGAGGCTCGTCGCGCCGACGGCCATGCAGACCTCGGTCACGCTGCGGTCGGTGCTGCGGAACAGCGCCTGCGCCCGCTCGATCCGCCGCGTCATCAGGTACGCGTACGGCGTCTCGCCGTAGGCAGCCCGGAACCGGCGGCTGAAGTGCGCGGTGGACATGAACGCCGCCGCGGCGAGGGACGGCACGTCGAGTGGTTCGGCGTACTCGCGGTCCATCCGACTGCGTGCACGGCGCAGCCGTCGGAGTTCGTCGAGGTCCGCGGTCATGCCCACATCCTGCACGACCGGCTCACGGAGGACTCTGTGCGCGCGTACAGTCAGCGGTCGTCCGTGCTCCCTACTGTGGCGGCATGGGATTCCTCGACCGCTTGCTCGGACGTCCGGACCGCGACCAGAACGGCACCACACAGAACCAGTGGGGCCAGCCCCAGTACGGCCAGCAGCCCCAGTACGGCCAGCAGCCGCAGGGGTACCAGTACGGCCAGCAGTCGTACCACCAGCCCCCTCAGGCGGCCGGCCCGGCGGCGACTTCCGACGACGAGCGCGCGGTCGAGCGCTACCGCTACCTCCTCCGTACCGCGCCGCCGGAGCGCATCGAGGAGGTCCACGCCGAAGCGTTCGCGACCCTGACGCCCGAGCAGCGCCGGATGGTCTACGACGAGTTCACCCGGACGGCACCCGCGGGCGAGGCCCCACGCGCCGACGACCCGCGCTCCCTGGCGCAGGCGGCCACCCGCTCGGAGATCCGGCAGCCGGGGTTCATGGAGCGGTCGCTCGGCGGCATGGGTGGTGGGATGGGGCAGCGTGGCGGCGGTCCGTCCTTCGGCCGCATGATCGGCGCCTCGATCCTCGGCACCGTGGCGGGCTACGTCATCGGTTCGGCCATCATGAGCGCCTTCCTGCCGGACCCGGGATCGTTCGACGGCGGTACCGATGCTGCGGGTGACGGTGGTTCGGAGGACACTGGTGCCGACTCCGCTGACGCCGGCGCGTCCGACGGCGGTGGGGTCGACAGCGCGGGCTGGGGCGACGGCGGATCCGATTTCGGCGGTGGCTTCGGTGACTTCGGCGGTGACTTCGACGTGTGACGCGTCAGAGCTCCGACCGACCTACTGACATTCTCCTGGTCGACAAAGGAGCGACATGGCCATCATCGAAGCCTCCGGGCTGACGAAGACCTACCGTTCGAAGTCCGGGCCGGTCCACGCACTCGCGGGACTCGACCTCTCCGTCCCGCAGGGCACCGTGAAGGCGCTGCTCGGGCCGAACGGTGCCGGCAAGACCACGACCGTCAAGGTCCTGACCACCCTCATCACGCCGGACGCCGGCACCGCGACCATCGACGGGATCGACGTCATCGCGGACCCGCAGGCCACTCGCCGGTCGATCGGGGTCTCCGGCCAGTACGCCGCGGTCGACGAGAACCTCACGGGGTTCGAGAACCTCGAGATGATCGGCCGGCTGTACCACCTGGGCCGCCGCACGGCCCGGGACCGAGCACGTGAGCTCATCGACGTGTTCGACCTGTCGGAAGCCGGCGACCGTCCGGTGAAGGGGTTCTCCGGGGGCATGCGCCGACGGATCGACCTCGCCGGCGCCCTCGTGATGAACCCCCGCGTGCTGTTCCTCGACGAACCCACCACGGGGCTCGACCCTCGCAGCCGGTTGGCGCTCTGGGGCATCATCGAGGGCCTCGTGGCCGACGGCACGACTGTACTGCTCACCACGCAGTACCTGGAGGAAGCCGACCAGCTCGCCGACGACATCGCGGTGATCGACGGCGGGACCGTCATCGCCGAGGGCACCTCCGACCACCTCAAGGCGCAGGTCGGCGGACACCGCGTCGTCGTGACGCTGGTCGACCAGACCGACGGTGACGCCGCGACGACCGTGCTGCGGCGGTACGGCACCGGCGACGTCGAGGTCTCCGGCGACGGCCGCACCCGAGCCGTCGCGGTCGACGCCGGCCCGTCGGCGCTCCAGCGTGTCCTGGCCGACCTGGGCGAAGCGGGCATCGAGCTCCACGACGCCGGCATGCGTCGACCGACCCTGGACGACGTGTTCCTCCGGCTCACCGGGCACGCCGCGACCGACGACGACGGCGATCCGGACGACACCGTCTCGAAGGGAACGAAGCGCAAGCAGGACAAGCAGAAGGAGACGGCACGATGAGCGCCACCACCACGGCGCTCGGTCGGCAGCTGCCGGTCGTCGTCACCTCGCCCGCCGCGGTCTGGTTCGAGGACGGCTGGACCGTCACGAAGCGGAACCTCACCAAGATCAAGCGTTCGCCGGACATGCTCGTGTTCGCCGTCCTGCAGCCGATCATGTTCGTCCTGCTGTTCAGCCAGGTCTACGGCGGCGCGATCGCGGTCGAGGGCACGGACTACACGCAGTTCCTGATGGCCGGGATCTTCGCCCAGACCGTCGTGTTCGGTGCGACGTTCTCCGGGTCCGCCATGGCGCAGGACCTCAAGGAGGGGCTGATCGACCGCTTCCGCACCCTGCCGATGTCGGCGTCCGCGGTACTGGTCGGCCGGACGAACTCGGACCTCGCGCTCAACGGGATCTCGATGGCGATCATGATGCTCACCGGCCTCGCGATCGGGTGGCGCGTGAACTCGTCGCCGCTGGAGTTCCTCGCGGGCATCGGATTGCTGCTGCTGTTCAGCTACGCGTTCAGCTGGGTGATGG
This sequence comes from Curtobacterium pusillum, assembly GCF_007673235.1. Classification (GTDB taxonomy): domain Bacteria; phylum Actinomycetota; class Actinomycetes; order Actinomycetales; family Microbacteriaceae; genus Curtobacterium; species Curtobacterium pusillum_C. The sequence goes on along the minus strand of NZ_VDZH01000004.1, from coordinate 327,868 downwards.
CCCTGCTCGGCATGAGCGTGAAGACGCCCGAGGTGATCAACAACGCCTCGTTCATGATCCTGTTCCCGCTGACGTTCATCTCGAACGCGTTCGTGCCGAGCGACACCCTGCCGCTGGTCCTGCGGGTCTTCGCTGAGTGGAACCCGGTGTCGTCGCTCGTGCAGGCCGCGCGAGAGCTGTTCGGCAACGTCGGATCGGCACCCGTGCCGGACATCTGGACGATGCAGCACCCGATCCTGACGGTCCTCATCGGCATCGCCGTGATGCTCGTCGTCTTCGTGCCGTGGGCGGTCAACAAGTACACGCGCATCAGCGCGAAGTAGGGACGGAACGGGTCAGAGCAGTTTCCGGCGGAGTGCCCACGCGGTCAGCTCGTGGCGGTTCGAGAGCTGCAGCTTCCGCAGCACCTTCGACACGTGGGTCTCCACGGTCTTGACCGAGATGAACAGGTCGCCCGCGACCTCCTTGTACGCGTACCCGCGGGCGATCAGCCGCATCACCTCCTGCTCGCGTGCGGACAGGCGGTCGAGTTCCGTGTCGACCTGTGCGGTCTCGCCGCTCACCGCACCGAACGCGTCGAGCACGAAGCCGGCCAGCCGCGGGGAGAACACCGCGTCACCCTCGGCGACACGGTCGATCGCCTCGGCGACGTCGGTTTCCGAGGAGCTCTTCGTGATGTAGCCGCGGGCGCCGGCCCGGATCACGCGGACCACGTCGTCCGCCGCGTCCGAGACGCTCAGCGCGAGGAACCGCGTCCCAGGGTGGTCGGGTGCGGACCGGGTGATCACCTCGGCACCGCCGCCCCCGGCTCCGCCGGGCAGGTGCACGTCGAGCAGGACCACTCGCGGGGCGGTCGCCGCGACGAGGTCGACCGCCTCGTCGACGGTGGCCGCTTCACCGACGACCTGGAGGCGCGGTGGCAGTCCGGCACGCACGCCGGCTCGGAAGATGGAGTGGTCGTCGACGATGGCGACCGTCAGCGGTCCGGGTTGCGGGTGCGGGGTGGCGTCGGTCACGAGGACTCCTTCGTCGGTCGACCGTCGGCGGGGCCCACGGGTGGGTGGTCGTCAGCGCGGAGCGGCAGCGTGAGCCGGACCTCGGTCCCGGTACGACCCGGCCCCGGTCCGATGGTCGCCGTGCCGCCGATCCGGTCCATCCGACCGACGATCGACTCGCGGACGCCGTACCGGCCCTCGGGGATCGTGTCCACGTCGAAGCCCGGCCCGCGGTCGCCGATGCTGACCTCGACCCGGTCCCGCGCGGTCTCGGCGTACACGCTGACGGCGCCGCCGGCGTGCCGGGCGGCGTTGCGCACGGCCTCGCGTGCGGCGGCGACCAGCCCCTCGGGCAGGTCGGTACGGGCGGGTCCGATCGCGATCACCTCGACGCGCGCCGGGTACTCCGTCTCGACCTCGGCGGCGACCGCGCGGAGCTGGGCGCCGAGGTCGCTCGCCGACTCCGCCTGCTCGGTGAAGAGCCACGACCGGAGCTCCCGTTCCTGGGCGCGTGCGAGCCGGGCGGCGTCGGAGCCCGGTTCGGCCCGCTGCTGGATGAGCGCGAGCGTCTGCAGCACGGAGTCGTGGAGGTGCGCAGCCATCTCGGCCCGTTCGACGTCACGGACCCGGGCGGCGCGCTCCTCGGCCAGGTCGCGGACGAGTCGGACGACCCACGGGGCGACCACGACGGCGACGCCGAGCAGCACGGCGGCCGCCGCGGTGAGCACGGTCCACACGTTCGGGTGGGTGCTCGACGTGAAGAAGAGCAGGATGCCGAGCGCGACGAGCACCAGCGCGCCGAGCGCCCGGACGACGAGGGCCGAGGACCCGGCGGAGCGGACGTTGCGGAGCGCGTCGAGCTGCCGCCACGCCAGGGCTGCGCCCGTCGCGACGACGATCCCGGGCACGACGAACTCGAGCGGGACGTCGACGCCCAGGCGGGCGGCGACCATCGCTCCGCCGGCCGCGAGCAGGGCGATGCCGAGCAGGATCTCCACGACCGGTGCTCGGCGTGCGTGCCGGTCGGCGTCGGAGTCGCCCTCGGTGGACGGCCGGGTGAGCATCGCCTTGAGGGACGTCGGCGTCGCCGGACCCTGGCTCGGCGTCGTCGCCCAGAGCCAGGCGTAGAGCAGGACCCCGGCGCCGCCGCACACGGCGAGCACCGCGGTCACCAGCCGCACCGCGCCCACCGGCAGCCCGGTGTGGGCAGCGAAGCCGCCGCAGACGCCGCCGACGACCCGGAGGGCCGGGCGGGACATCGTGGCGGTCGGCATGGGCCAATCCTGGCACCCCGGGTCCACCGATCGGCGGCACGGGGTCGTGATCAGGGGACGATCAGGGTGAACCCCGATGGTGCCCGTCGTCGGCTGCCACGATGCTGGTGGCCATGACACAACAGGACACCGGCGGCCCCGCGACGGCAACACGGTTCTTCGACTGGATCCGGGGCATCCACGTCACCCGTTCCGACGACCGCTGGCTCGCCGGCGTGTGCGGTGCCGTCGCCGACCGGACGGGCCTCGACCCGCTCGTGGTCCGCGGCGTCGCGATCGTCGTGGCGCTCCTCGGCGGCCCGGTGCTCCTCGCCTACGCGGCGGGGTGGGCGCTGCTGCCGGACTCGTCCGGACGGATCCACGTCGAGCGGATGGTCCGCGGCGTGCTCGACCCGGCGCTCGTCGCCATCGGGGTCCTCGTCGTGCTGACCTTCGTGCCGGCCGTCCAGGGCATCTGGTGGCAGGGAGTCCCGGTGGCGTGGGGGATGCCCGATTGGCTCTCCGCCACGCTCGGCACCGCCTGGACGATCGCCCTCGTCGGCTGTGCGGTGTGGCTCGTGGTGGTCCTGGCACGTCGCGGCTCGCAGCCGTCCGACACCGACACCGACCCCGCCGACGCCGGCGCGCGGCGCGACTTCTGGACGAGCGCCGACGAGCCCGCGCCGATGCCGACACCGACACCGACACCGACACCGACACCGACGGACTGGACCGGCGCGGCGGACCGCCACCGTCAGCACGTCGACCGGATGCGCGCCGAGCGCGAACGGGCGGCGGAACGACGTGCGAAGCGGTCCGAGCGGCTCCCCGGTGCCGCGTTCGTCGCCTTGAGCGTCGGCCTCGCACTCGTCGCCGGCGCCGGCGTCGCGGTCTGGGCGCAGCAGACCGACCTGCCGGTCCCCGTGCTCGGCATCGCGGCCGCCGTCGCGGTGCTCGCGGTGGCGACCATGGTGGCGGGTATCCGCAGACGGGAGAGCGGTGGACTCGGACTGTTCGCCACCATCGGGGTCGTCGCGCTGGTCGTCACGGGTGTGTTGCCGGGCGGCACGCAGCTCACGGTCATCGGCGGGACCACCTGGCGGGTGGACGACGTCGGGCAGGGGGCCGAGCGGAACTACGCGATGGTGGTCGGCGGACCCACGCTCGACCTCCGCGGGCTCGGCGAGTCCGACGGTGGTGGGGAGGTGAACCTCTGGCTCGGTGCCGGGGGAGCCGAGGTACTGCTGCCGACCGACGCCCCGGTGCGCGTGCAGGTGAGCGGCGTCGGGTACGGCGTCGACCTCCACCCGGACGACGACGCGGACGACAGCCTCGGCGGCGTGCTCGGCACGACGACCGTGGAGAACCGGGCAGCGCGGTCGGCGGACGCTGCGGACATCACGACCGTGCACGTGTGGGTCGTCGGCGGTGGCGTCGACGTCCCGCGCGGCCTGGCCGTCGACCAGTGAGGAACGAGACGATGACGAACGACGAGACCACCCCGGTCGACCAGACCACCCCGATGGGCGAGACCGCCCCGATGGGCGAGACCGCCCCGGCGCCCGGCCCACGTCGCACCCCGCGCTTCGGCACGATCTTCTGGGGCGTCGTGCTCCTGGTCTTCGCCGCGGCGATGGCCGTGACCGCCCTGCCGTGGTTCGACGTCGACCCGACGACACTCCTGCTCGGTGCCTGCCTGGCTGCCGGGGTCCTGCTCGTGGTGGCCGGTGTCGCCGCGGTGATCGCGAGACCACGGCGCTGAGACGGCCTACGATCGTCTCCGTGACCGCGACTGACTCCGAGCGGGCCGCGGAACGCGACGCGACCGAGCCGTCCCCCGACCGCTCCACCCGGGTGCGCCGCTGGATGCTGCAGGGATCCGACCAGGGTGCCTCCCACCAGGGACCCCACCAGGTCGAGGTCGAGAAGACCCACTCGTGGTGGCGGGTGATGTGCCTGACCGGCGTCGACTACTTCTCGACGCTCGGGTACCAGCCCGCGATCGCCGCCCTGGCCGCCGGGCTCCTCTCGCCGATCGCGACGATCGTCCTCGTGCTCGTCACGCTGTTCGGGGCCCTGCCCGTGTACCGCCGGGTGGCCCAGGACAGCTTCCGGGGCGCCGGGTCGATCATGATGCTCGAGAAGCTCCTGCCCTGGTGGGCCGGGAAGCTCTTCGTGCTCGTGCTGCTCGGGTTCGCCGTGACGGACTTCATGATCACGATGACCCTGTCGGCGGCGGACGCCACGGCGCACATCGCGGAGAACCCGTACACGCCGCACTGGTTCACCCAGATCCCGGTGCCCCTCACCCTCGCGCTGCTGCTCCTGCTCGGCATCGTGTTCCTCCGCGGGTTCAAGGAGGCGATCGGCATCGCGGTGGCGCTCGTCGGGGTGTTCCTCGCCCTCAACGCGATCGTCGTCGTGGTCGCCCTCTGGCACGTGTTCGAGCACCCGATGGTGGCGAGCGACTGGTGGGGCGGCCTCACGGCGCAGCACAGCAACCCGCTCGTGATGATCGGCATCGCCCTCGTCGTCTTCCCGAAGCTCGCGCTGGGCCTGTCCGGGTTCGAGACCGGCGTCGCGGTCATGCCGCAGGTGCGCGGTGACGCGTCCGACGACACGAGTGCCCGACCGGAGGGCCGGATCCGCGGTACGAAGCGCCTGCTGACCGTCGCCGCGGTGATCATGAGCTCGTTCCTCATCACCTCGTCGATCGTGACGACCTTCCTCATCCCGCAGCACGAGTTCCAGCCGGGCGGTGGGGCGAACGGTCGAGCGTTGGCGTACCTCGCGCACGAGTACCTCGGTGGCGTGTTCGGCTCCGTCTACGACTTCTCGACCGTCGCGATCCTGTGGTTCGCCGGCGCGAGCGCGATGGCCGGCCTGCTCAACCTCGTGCCCCGTTTCCTGCCCCGCTACGGCATGGCACCGCAGTGGGCTCGGGCGACCCGACCGCTCGTCATCATCTTCACGCTCATCGCCTTCCTCATCACGATCGTCTTCCAGGCGAACGTCGACGCGCAGGGCGGCGCCTACGCCACCGGCGTGCTCGTCCTCATCACGAGCGCTGCCGTTGCGGTGACCCTGTCGGCCCGGCGCAAGCAGCAGAAGAAGCGCACCATCGGCTTCGGGATCATCACGGTCGTGTTCGTCTACACGACCATCGCGAACGTCATCGAGCGGCCGGACGGCGTCCGGATCGCAGCGATCTTCATCATCGCGATCGTCGTGGTGTCCCTGGTCTCCCGTGTCCGCCGGTCGTTCGAGCTCCGCGCGTCGTCGATCGAGCTGGACGCCACCGCACGGCAGTTCATCGAGGCCGACGCCGACCAGTTCAGCTCCGTCTGCATCATCGCGAACGAGCCGGGTGCCGGCACGGCCGAGGCGTACCGCTCGAAGGGCCGCGAGGAACGCCGCGACTCCGGCATCCCCGCCCGTGTGCCGACGATGTTCCTCGAGGTGCTGCCCGCCGACTCCTCCGACTTCGAGGAGGACCTCGTCGTCGAGGGACACGTCATCCACGGCCACCGCGTGCTCAAGGTCCGTTCCGGCAACGTGCCGAACACCATCGCCTCGACCCTCCTGGCGATCCGGGACATCGCCGGCGTCGTCCCGAGCATCTACTTCGAGTGGAACGAGGGCAGCCCGATCCGGAACGCGATCCGCTTCGTGTTCACGGGTGCCGGCGACGTCGCCCCGGTCACCCGTGAGGTCCTCCGCGAAGCCGAACCCGACGTGAACCGCCGACCGAGCGTCCACGTGTCGTGACCGGCGGGGCGGACGCGAGCCGTGCCTCCAGGCCGGTCGGCGGGATCGCCGCGGTCGTCGTCGCCGCTGCCGTCTGGGGGACCACAGGGACCGCGACGCACTTCGCGCCGGGCGTGCCGGCCTTCGTCTTCGGTGCGGTGACGTTCGGACTCGGTGGGATTGTGCTCGCCCTCGGTGCGGGCAGTGGCACGCTCCGCGCGGTGGCCGACCCGGCGGCCCGGCGCTGGGTCCTGCTCGGCGCGGCCTCGCTCGTCGTCTACGCGGTCGCGTTCTACGCGGCCCTCGCCGACGCGGGCGTCGCGCTGGGCACGACCGTGGCCATCGGGTCGTCTCCCGTGTTCGCGGGACTCATCGAGTGGGCGGCGGACGGGAGGCGCGTCACACGTCGGTGGGTCGTCGCCACCCTGGTCAGCGTGGTCGGCATGGTCGTCGTGACGCTCGCGCGGTCGGAGGGCTCCGGACCAGGAGGCTCCCTCGTGCTCGGCCTCGGGAGCGCGCTGCTGGCGGGCCTGACCTACGCGTCGTACTCGTGGGCGGTCGCGCGGGGCATGCACGCGGTGTCCGCTCCGGTCGCGCTGCCGGGTGGCGCGTCCGTGGCGGATCGTGCGTCCCTGCCGGGCGAGCGTGGGCTCGTGGGCGCGGTGTTCGGCCTCGCGGCGGTCCCGCTCGTGGTCCTCGCCGTCGTGGGCGGGCAGGCGTCGCTCGGGGTCGCGTCGAACTGGCCGGTGTTCGTGTACCTGGCGCTCGTGCCGACGGTGCTCGGGCACTCGCTGTACGCGGTCGGGCTGCGGTCCGTGAGCGCCTCGGTCGCGACGCTGCTCTCGTTGCTCGAGCCCGTCGTGGCCGCGGTGCTCGCCGTGTTGGTGGTGGGCGAGCACCTCGGTGCCGGCGGGTGGGTCGGCATCGGGCTGGTGGTCGTCGGGTTGGCGGTCCTGGCCGTGCCGCCACGGCGGGGGACGGCTAGTCGCCGATGATCTGGTCGCGCACCTTCCGCCGCAGCACCTTGCCGATCATCGAGCGGGGCAGGTCCTGCACCACGACGACCCGGCGCGGCACCTTGTAGGCCGCCAGGTGGTCCCGCGACCAGGCCCGGAGCGCGTCCGCGTCGAAGGTCGCCGAGTCCTTCGGCACCACGGCGGCGACGACCTGCTCGTTGCCGGCCTGCGTGATGCCGACGACCGCGACCTCCTTGACGCTGGGGTGCTTGAGGAGGGCGTCCTCGACCTCGGAGGGGGAGACGTTGAAGCCGCCCGTGATGATGAGTTCCTTGAGGCGGTCGACGATCCGGACGTACCCGTCGGCGCCGATCGCCACGACGTCGCCGGTGCGGAACCAGCCGTCGGAGGTGAAGACCTCGTCGGTCGCCTCCGCCTTGCCCCAGTACCCGCGGAACACCTGGGGACCGCGCACCTGGAGCTCGCCGGGCTCGTCGGTGCCGAGCACCTTCGTCGGGTCGTCCGGGTCGGCCACCCGTGCCTCGGTGGAGGACAGCGGCAGCCCGATCGAACCGAGCCGGCGGTCGGGGGAGACCGGGTTCGCCATCAGCACGGGGGAGCACTCCGACAGGCCGTAGCCCTCGACGAGGTAGCCGCCGGTGCGGGCCTCCCACGGTTCGACGACGTCGGCCGACAGCGGCATGGCGCCCGAGATCCCGATCTCGATGCCCTCGAGCGACACCTTCGCCGAGTCCGCGGCGTGCTGCAGCCGAGCGTAGATCGGGGGCACGGCCGGCAGGAACGTCGGCGGGTGCTTCTTCATCGCCGCGAGGACGAGCGCCGGGTCGAACGCCGGGAAGAGCACCAGGCGCGAGGCCATGCTCATCGCGAAGGTCAGGCACAGCGTCAGGCCGTACGCGTGGAACATCGGCAGCACCGCGTACACGACGTTGTCGCCGCGGCGGATCTGCGGCACCCAGGCCCGAGCCTGGGCCGCGTTCGCGATCAGGTTCCGGTGCGTCAGCACGGCACCCTTCGGGACACCGGTCGTGCCGGACGTGTACTGGATGAGCGCGACGTCGTCCGTCGTCGGGCGCGGGTGCCGCTTCGACAGCTTCCGGTTCGACACGAGGTCGTCCCACTTCGTCGTCCCACGCACCTTCGTCGTCAGCTTGGCGCGGGACTCGCGGGCCTTGGCGACGGGCAGCGACAGGGCGATCCGGGTGCCGCGGGGCATCGCCCGGGTGAGGTCGACCGAGACGATCGCGTCGAGCTTCACGTCGGCGGGGAAGTCCTGCAGCGTCGCGACGGACTTGTCCCACGCGATCGCGACCTTCGCGCCGTGGTCCTCGAACTGGTGGCGGAGCTCCCGCGGCGTGTACAGCGGGTTGTGCTCGACGACGATCGCCCCGAGCCGGAGCACGGCGTAGAAGGCGACGATGTGCTGCGGGCAGTTCGGCAGGACGATCGCCACCCGGTCACCGGCCGTGACCCCGAGCTTCCGCAGCCCGTTCGCCGCGCGGCCGATCTGCTCCTGCAGCTCCGCGTAGCTCGTGGTGCGCTTGAAGAACTCCAGCGCGACCTGCTTCGGGAAGCGCCTGGCGGACTCCTCCACGATGTCGGAGAGGGAACCCGTGGGCTCCTCGATGTCGGGCGGGACCCCCGGGGCGTACGAGGCAAGCCAGGGACGAGGCGTGTCGATGCTCACGGGTCCCAACCTAGCGGGCCGTCCGTGCCGACCGTCCGGCGCACGGTCAGGGCGTGTTGTCAGGGGCAGGACGGACGATGACCGCATGCCGTCCGTCACCGATGCCTTCCGCTCCCGTCTCAACGACACGTTCACCGGGGGCGCCACGGAGCGCCCGGCCTGGATCGACGAGCTCGAACAGGGCACCGACGCCGGCTACTTCGGCCCCGGTTCCGCCACCTGGTCGGTGCACGGCGGCCGACAGACGATCCTCGCCGGGGTCCGCGCGCTGCTCGTCCAGGCACTGCACCCCGGGGCGCTCGCCGGGGTCGCCGACCACTCCCGGTACCGCGAGGACCCGTTCGGACGCCTCGCCGGCACGATCCGGTGGATCTACACGGTGTCGCACGGTGACACCGCGGCTGCCGACGGAGCGAGTGCCTGGGTGCGGAAGCTGCACGAGCGGGTCCGCGGGGAGTACGTCGACGGCCACGGGGTGACGAAGCCGTACGCCGCGAACGACCCGGACCTCGCGCGGTGGGTGCACCTCGCCTTCACCGATGCCTTCCTCCGCAGCGCCCAGCTCTGGGGCGAACCCATCCCGGGCGGCGCCGACGCCTACGTCCGCGAGTGGGCGATCGCCGGGCGGCTCATGGGCGTGGCAGATGCACCGGAGTCGGACGCCGAGCTCCGCGAGCAGATGAACGGGTACCTCGACCGCGGGGAACTCGCCGTGACCGCGCGCACGCTGGACGTCGTCCGCTTCATCAAGGACCCGCCGCTCGCGTACATGCTGCGGCCCGGGTACCGCGCGCTCTTCGGTGGTGCGGTCGCGTCGCTCGACCCGCGGCACCGCTCGATGCTCCGGCTGCGGACGCCGGCGGTGGGGCCGGTCGAGTTCCCGGTGCAGCGGACAGCGGGCCTCGTGCTCGACGGCATCGGTGCCGTGCTCGGTCACCAACCGGGGACGGAGCGCGCGGCGCTCGTCCGGATCGCGCGGCTGGACAGCGCGCACCGGGCTCCGGACGCGACCGTCTGACGGACGGGAGGCGCGGTGCCAGCTGGCACCGCGCCTCCCGTCCGACTGGTGGGTGCGTCAGAAACCGGACGGCACCCGGGGTGTGTACGCGGACTCGAGTCGCGTCACCTCGTCGTCGGTGAGCGTGATCGCCGTGGCGGCGACCGCGTCGTCGATGTGGTGCTCCTTCGTCGCGCCGACGATCGGGGCGCTCACCGCCGGCTGCCGCATCACCCACGCGAGGGCGATCTGGGCCATGCTCGCGTCGTGGGCCTCCGCGACCTGCTGCACCGCGTCGACGATCGCGCGGTTGGCGGCCTCGTCCTGCCGGTAGAGCGTCTTGCCGAACTCGTCGGTGTCCGCCCGGCTGCCCGAGCCCTGCGCGTCCCACGGTCGCGTGAGCTTGCCGCGGGCGAGAGGGCTCCACGGGATCACACCGACGCCGGTGTGCTCGCAGAAGGGGTGCATCTCGCGCTCCTCCTCGCGTTCGAGGAGGTTGTACTGGTCCTGCATGCTCACGAACCGCGTCCAGCCGTGCCGCTCGGCGACGTGCTGCATCTCGGCGAACTGCCACGCCCACATGCTGCTCGCGCCGATGTAGCGGGCCTTGCCGGCCTTGACGACGTCGTGCAGGGCCTCCATCGTCTCCTCGACCGGTGTGAGCGGGTCGAAACGGTGGATCTGGTACAGGTCGACGTAGTCCGTGCCGAGCCGGGTGAGCGACGCGTCGATCTCGTGCATGATCGCGGCGCGGGACAGCCCGGCGCCGTTCCGACCCGGTCGCATCCGGTTGAAGACCTTCGTGAAGACCTGGACGTCCTCGCGCGGGGCGAGTTCCTCGAGGAGGGTGCCGGTGATCTCCTCGGAGCTGCCGGCCGAGTACACGTTGGCGGTGTCGAACGTCGTGATGCCGGCCTCGAAGGCGCGGCGGACGAACGGCCGGGCCTCGTCGATGCCGACGCTCCAGGGATGGGCGCCGCGGTCGGGGTCGCCGTAGGACATCATGCCGAGGACGACGCTGCTGATCTCGAGGCCGGTGGCGCCGAGGCGGGTGGTCGCTGCTGCTGCTGCCGGGCGGGCCTTTTCTGCGCCCTGTCCGGCTTGTCCGGTCTCCGGGCGGGCCTTTTCTGCGTCCGGTCCGGCTTGTCCGGTCTCCGGGCGGGCCTTTTCGGTTTCGGTCTCGGTTTTGGCCTCGCCCGATCGGGCGTTTTCGTCTGCGGTCATGCGCTCACCCTGGCATCGCGTCCTGTGACGGCGAGGAGGCGGACCTGGAGCGGGGCGTCCTCGCCGACCTCGACCGGGGCAGCGTAGAGACCGGTGGCCGCGAGGTCCTCGATCTGCGGCTCGAAGTACTCCCACACTGCGCGCACGAGCTCGTCCGGGAGGGACTCGTCGGACCCTGTCGCGCGGGCGAGGTCCCACGTGTGGATGGTGATGTCGCTCGTCTGCTCCGTGAGGTACTCGCCGGCTGGCACGACGTCCGTGCTGAGGTGCACCGGAACGTCAGCGGGCGTATTCCGCCACGCTTCGGTCGCTGCCGTCGCGAACTTCGCCCACTCGACGGCGAGGTCCTCGCCGATCGACTCGAGGTCCGCCTCGGCCTGGGCGTAGTCGCACCCCGTGAGGAGCTTCGGGATCCAGCGCTGCTCGTCGACGACGTGCTGCACGAGGTCGCGGGTGGTCCACTCGGAGTCGGGAGTGGAGGCGTCCCAGTCCGTCACGGCAGCGACGCGGCGGCCGAACTCGGCTGCCGCGAGGGCCTGCAACGCGATCCAGTCGGTGGCCATTGTGGTGCTCCTGTTCGTGGGGGTGTTTCGGCTGCGGGGTGTCTCGTGTTCGGGGTGGTGCTCGTGCTCGTCCGTGCTTGTGCTTGTGCTTGTGCTTGTGCTTGTGTCCGGAGTGTTTGGCCACGCGAGCGGGCTTTCCCTGCAACCGCCCGCCGAGGATCTCGATTCCCCGAGCCTCCGCCGAGCGGGCGAAATGCGTGGGTGTGTCCTCACGCTACTGCCCGCCGGGGGTGCCGAGCGGGCGAAGTACATCCGTACCTACCGGAGATCCCGACGAGTTCCGCCCGCTCGCGCATCGGAGGCCCGCGCCGGGCCGCGCCGGGCCGGGCTGACCCGGTGTGGGTGCGCCCCCGCGAAGATTCGTCGTTCCCGGACCTCGATCCGTGGGCTCTGGCGATGCGACCGGGCGAAATCCATCGCGGATGGTTGGGTGCTCCGATCGAAATCACCCACTCGACGTACGCGGTTTGGACGCTGACCCAGGAGGCGAGTGCCCTCGGGTGGAAGGGGCATGCTCCTGTCGGGGGCCGGACCCGATCGTGTGGGCGAAATCTTCCCAATCCCGGACTGGAGCGGTGTGTGTTTCGCCCGCTCGCGGAGCCCACAAGCCCCGTGCGCCTCGTTCACCCCGTGCACCCCGCCCCCAGCCCGCACCCCCCACGACGAACGGCCCGGCTCCAGAGGAGGAGCCGGGCCGTTCGCCTCGGGTACTGCAGGGTGCTGCGGTTCGGTGCCCTCAGGTCATGCGCATCGCACGGACCCGCGGGTCAGGAGTCCGACGGGTATCAGGCCGCCTGGAGGACGAACTGCACGTCGAGGTTGATCGTGACGTCGTTGCCGAGCGTGAAGCCACCGGCCTCGAGCGCGGCGTTCCAGTTCACGCCGAACTCGGTGCGGTCGATCTTCGTCGTCGCCTCGGCGCCGAACTTGACCTGGCCGTAGCCGTCGGTCGTGAAGCCGCCGAGCTCGGCCTTGAGGACGACCGGCTTGGTGACGCCGCGCAGGGTGAGGTCGCCAGCGATGTGCAGGTCGTCGCCCTTGGCCTCGATGCCCGTCGAGCGGAAAGTGAGCTGCGGGTGCTCCTCGGTGAGGAAGAAGTCGCTCGTCTTGAGGTGCTGGTCGCGCTGCTCCTGGCCGGTGTTGATCGACGCGACGTCGATGTTCGCCTCGACGGTCGACTCGAGCGGGTTCTCGGCGGTGACGACGGTGGCGTCGAACGTCTCGAACTTGCCCTTGACCTTGCTGATCGCGAGGTGACGGACCGAGAAGGTGACCTCGGAGTGCGTGGGGTCGATCCTCCAGGTACCGGTCTGGTAGCCGGGGATGGTGGTGGCGGTGAGCGTCATGGTGACTCCTTCGAAGCGTGTGGTCTGCGTTCCCGAGCAGGCGTCGGACGGAACCCCAGTTCCATGCGCCTGCATCGAAGCTGATGCTAGCCCATTGTGCACCCATTTGGTTGAAGCGTCAACCAATGTTCACCCCGATGTCGCGAGCCGACGTGTCGGGCGCGGGTCGTGCCTCCCGGCCGGCACCCCGCTGATCAGGCGGCGGACCCGCGCGACGAACACCTCGACGTCCGCGCCGACGTCGTCGGCCGTGGCGCGGACGAGCCACCAACCGACATCCTTGAGGTGCTCACCGCGGGTGAGGTCCTTGCGGAACGTGCGATCGTCCGTGCGGTGCAGGTCGCTCTCGTACTCGATCGCCACCCGGGCTGCCGGGTAGGCGAGGTCCACGCACGCGACCCATCGCCCGTCGACGACGACGTCGTGGTTCAGCGCGGGCTGCGGGAGGCCCCGGCGCGTCAGTGCCAATCGCAGGCGCGTTTCACCCGGTGACCGCGAACCGGGCCTGATCTCCTCCAGTGCCGCGCGGACGCGGCGGATGCCCCTCGCGCCGCGGTACCGATGGGCTGCGGCGACGAGTTCGTCCCGGTCGCACCAGCCGAGCCACCCGACGAGCGCGTCGCCGACCACGATCAACTCGTCACGGCTGAGCATCGTCGCCAGGGCGATGAAGGTGTCCGCCGGGTGGGTGAGCGCGGCTGTCCCCGAGTGGACGGTTCGGACTCGTCCGCGGCGCGCGCGGTGTCCGACCGTGCCACGGACCCGGATCGCCTGGTCGGTCCCGAGGGTCGTCACGTGGATACGGGGATCGCGTTCGAGGCGGCGCGGGAGGGGGATGCCGAGGATCGCAGCGGCCGTGGTGTGACTGAACGCCTGGTCGGGGCGGAGTCGGGGGAGGACTGCTCGTGCGCGTTGCTCATGGGTCGTCGGGCGGGTCCACGACCGGATGCCGTGGAAGGGGCGGAGGAATGCGCGGGAGCGGAGGCGGCCGGCGCTGACACCGCGGTGGAGGGCCTCCCGGACGCGGAACGGGCGGCCCCGGAGGGCCATCGGGAACGTCGCCTCGAGCTGCATGGGGACAGCGTTGCGGGGACGGTCGCCGGGCGGGGTGCTCGTCGGTGCATCTGTGGATGCAGCTGGGCGGCGGCGAATTGTGGAGGGACAATCCGGCCTGGAGGCGCGGTGCGAGCGGGTGGAAAAGGTCCGGTCCCAGGGTGGTTGCGTGGGTATACCGCCCGCTCGCGGGCGGCGGGATGGCCAGGCCTGGAGGCGCCGGGCGAGCGGGTGGAAAAGGTCCGGTCCCAGGGCGGTCGGGTGGGTATACCGCCCGCTCGCGGTCCGCGGGACGGCCAGGCCTGGAGGCGCGGGGCGAGCGGGTGGAAAAGGTCCGGTCCCGGAGCGGTCGCGTGGGTATACCGCCCGCTCGCGGTCCGGACGGCCGAGAACGGACCGCCGCCGGCCGAGAACGCCCGCTCGCGAACGCACCGCGCCGGCCGAGAACGCCGGCCACCGCACCGCACCGCCCCGCGCCGCACCCGCGGCAGGTACTCGCACGGCCCCTCACCCGACCCGGAAGACCGATAGCGTCGACACCATGGAATTCAGGTACCTGGGCAACTCCGGACTCAAGATCTCCGAGATCACCTACGGCAACTGGCTGACGCACGGCTCGCAGGTCGAGAACGACGTCGCCACCCAGTGCGTTCGGGCAGCGCTCGACGCCGGCATCACCACGTTCGACACGGCCGACACGTACGCCAACACCAAGGCCGAGACGGTCCTCGGCGAGGCACTCAAGGGTGAGCGTCGCCAGTCGCTGGAGATCTTCACGAAGGTCTACTGGCCGACCGGGCCGAAGGGGCACAACGACACCGGCCTCAGCCGGAAGCACATCATGGAGTCGATCGACGGCTCGCTCGAGCGGCTGCAGACGGACTACGTCGACCTCTACCAGGCGCACCGCTACGACCACGAGACCCCGCTCGAGGAGACGATGCAGGCCTTCGCCGACGTCGTCCGCCAGGGCAAGGCGCTCTACATCGGCGTCAGCGAGTGGAACGCCGAGCAGATCCGCGCGGGTGCGGCGCTGGCGAAGGAACTCGGCTTCCAGCTCATCTCGAACCAGCCCCAGTACTCGATGCTGTGGCGGGTCATCGAGGGCGAGGTCGTCCCGGCCTCGAAGCAGCTCGGCCTGTCGCAGATCGTCTGGTCGCCCATCGCGCAGGGCGTGCTCACCGGCAAGTACAAGCCCGGTCAGCCGCTGCCCGAGGGCTCGCGCGCCACGGACGAGAAGGGCGGCGCCGACATGATCAAGCGGTTCATGCGCGACGAGGTCCTCGAGGCCGTCCAGCGCCTGCAGCCGGTCGCGGACGAGGCCGGGCTCACGCTCGCCCAGCTCGCGATCGCGTGGACGCTCCAGAACGAGAACGTCGCGAGCGCGATCGTCGGCGCCTCGCGTCCGGAGCAGGTCACCGACAACGTGAAGGCTGCGGGCGTCACGCTCGACGCCGACGCGCTCGCCGCGATCGACGCGGCACTGGGGGACATCCCGGAACGCGACGCGTCGAAGACGGTCAGCCCGGCGTCGCGCCCCGCGTAGACGCGACCAGCCCCGGACTGGAGGCGCGGTGCCAGCTGGCACCGCGCCTCCAGTCCGTCGGGGGGTCGCGTCCACCGCGACCCGCATGTGAACAGCACGTGTCGCGAAACTGGCAGAAGCCTCCGTAAGCCTGTACCCCTCCCAAACCGCACCCCCACCACCCCCGAATCGGGGGCATGACCCGAACCGATACCCCCGTTGTGGTGCCATCCGCCACCGGTGCGGTGCCCGTCCCGCCGCGCGCGACCCTCGCGCGGCTGGTGACGCTGGCCCGCCAGCTGGTCTCCTTCGGCAGCATCGGCGCCGTCTGCTTCGTCATCGACCTCGGCGTCTACAACCTCCTCCGCGCGACCGTGATGCCCGACGGGCCCATCGCCGCGAAGATCGTCTCCGCCGTCGTGTCCACGGCCGTCGCCTGGGTCGGCAACCGGTTCATCACCTTCCGCGCCGAACGGCAGACCGGCCGGCGCGAGACCCTCCGCGAGGGGCTCCTCTTCGCGGCCACGAACCTCATCGGCCTCGGCATCGCCGCCGCCTGCCTGTTCGTCTCGCACTACGTCCTCGGTTTCATCTCCACCCTCGCCGACAACGTCGCCGGCAACGGGGTGGGTCTCGTGCTCGGCACCGCGTTCCGGTTCGCCGCGTACAAGGCCCTCGTCTTCCGTTCCACCGACGCTCACGCGAAGGAGCTCGCCGAATGACCATCTCCGCCACGCTGCTGACGGCCGCCGGGCCGCTGCTCCAGCCCAACGAGGGGACCGCTCCGTCGGGCGTCCCGAACCGGGGCACGACCGACGTGCCGACGGGAGGCTCGGGTCAGGTCTCGCAGGGCGCCTGGTCGCTGGGCGAGTGGATCGGGTACTCGACCCTCATCGCCGTGTCCGTGCTGCTCACGATCATCGCGCTCACCACCCTCTGGTGGATGCTGCACGCCTGGCGGTCGCGGGACGCGCTGAAGTCGACGAGCTTCAGCCAGACCCCGCTGCCGGCCGCCCACCGGTTCACCCTGCTGGTGCCCGGACGTCACGAGCAGGACGTGATGGGCGAGACGCTCGACATGCTCGCGAAGCAGGACCACCCGAACTTCGAGATCATCGCGATCGTCGGCGAGGACGACCCCGAGACGGACGCCGTCGTGCGCGCCGCCGCGGCCCGCCACCCTTCGCTGATCCGCGTCGTGGTGGACGACACCGCGCCGAAGAACAAACCGAAGGCGATGAACCTGGCGCTGCAGTACGCCACGGGCGACATCGTCGGGGTGTTCGACGCCGAGGACGAGGTCTACCCGCGCCTGCTGTCCCTGGTGGACTCGCGCTTCCAGGAGACCGACGCCGACGTCGTGCAGGGCGGCGTGCAGCTCATGAACTTCAAGTCGAGCTGGTGGTCGCTCCGGAACGTGCTCGAGTACTACTTCTGGTTCCGCTCGCGCCTGCACTTCCACGCCGGCTCCAAGTTCATCCCGCTCGGCGGCAACACCGTCTTCGTCACCCGTTCCCGCCTGGAGTGGTCGAACGGGTGGGACGCGCACTGCCTCGCCGAGGACTGCGAGCTCGGCGTCCGGCTCTCCGCCGACGGCGCCAAGGTCGTGGTCGCGTACAGTCCCGAGGCTGTCACCCGCGAGGAGACCCCGCCCACCTTCGCCTCCCTGCTCAAGCAGCGGACCCGGTGGAACCAGGGCTTCCTGCAGGTGCTCGGCAAGGGGGAGTGGCGCAAGCTGCCGTCCTTCCGACAGCGCTTCTTCGCCCGGTACATGCTGACGATGCCGTTCATCCAGGCGGCGACCGGGCTCCTCATCCCGCTGAGCGTCGTGATGATCCTGTTCGTCAAGGTGCCGACGGCGATCGCCCTCGTCTCCTTCGTGCCGCTCGCTCCGACGCTGATGCTGCTCGCGGTCGAGGTCGTGGGGCTCAACGAGTTCGGCCGTATCTACGGCGAACGAGTGCGCGTGCGCGACTACGTGAAGCTCGTGCTCGGCCTCGTGCCCTACCAGGTGTTCCTCGCCGCGGCTGCCGTCCGTGCCGTCGTCCGGCACGCCAAGGGGCAGAACGGGTGGGAGAAGACGGAGCACACCGGGCAGCACCGGACCGCTGCGCAGCCGGCCGAGGTCGTGGGGTTCGCGAACGCCGTCACCACGGATCGCTCGGACGAGCGTGAACTCGCCGCTTCGACCACTGGAGGGACCCGATGACCGCCAGCATCACCAACACGACCGGCATCCCGATCCGTGGTGCCGTCGCGGGCCAGCGCTCCGGCGTCGGCGCCTGGTTCCGACGGCACGCCGCGAGCCTCGGCTGGCTGCTGCCCGTCCTCGCCGTCACGGTCGTCGTGCAGGCGTGGAACATGTCCGGCACACCCCAGCGCATCGACGACGAGGGGACGTACACCGCCCAGGCGTGGGCGATCGCGCACCTCGGCGAGATCACGCACTACACGTACTGGTACGACCACCCGCCGCTCGGCTGGATCCAGATCGCCGGGTACACCTCGCTGACCGGGGCGTTCGCGCGCTACCCGTTCGCCGTCGAGGCCGGGCGCGAGGCGATGGTCTTCTTCGCCGCCGCGTCGAGCATCCTGCTGTTCGTGCTCGCCCGCCGCCTCGGCACGGGCCGGGCGACCGCCGCCGTCGCGGGCCTCGTGTTCGCCCTGTCGCCGCTCGCGCTGCAGTACCACCGCACCGTGTACATCGACAACGTCGCGACGCCGTGGCTCCTCGCCGCGTTCGTCCTCGTGCTGAGCCGACGCCAGCAGCTCGCCGGGTTCGCCGGGGCCGCCGCGTGCCTCGGGATCGCCGTACTCTCGAAGGAGACGTACCTGCTCGCGCTGCCGTTCCTCATCTGGATCGCGGTGCGTCGGGCCGACAAGAGCACCCGTCGGTACACGCTGAGCGTGGCCGGGGCCGTGCTCGCCGTGATCGGCGGCGGCTACCTGCTGCTCGCCGCGGTGAAGGGCGAGCTCCTGCCCGGGACCGGACGGGTCAGCCTGTTCGAGGGCATCACCTACCAGCTCGGGTCCCGCGCGGCCTCGGGGTCGGTGTTCGACTCGGGGAGCCTCGCGAACGAGGCCGCCTCGCAGTGGTGGGCCCTCGACCCCGTCTTCATCGTGCTCGGGTCCGTGGCCGCCGTCGTCGGGCTCTTCCTGCGTCGGGTCCGCCCGATCGCCGCGATGCTCGTGTTCCTGCTGCTCTTCATGTTCCGCCCGAACGGGTACCTGCCCGTGCCGTACGTCATCATGCTCATCCCGTTCGCCGCGCTGCTCGTGGCGTACACCGCCGAACGCGCCGTCCTCGCGATCGCCGGGCGCACCCGGACCCGCACCCGCCTCGGCGGTGCCACCCGTCGCGGCCTCGGCATCACCTGGCTGGCGGTCACCACCGCGGCGCTCGTCGTGGCGGTCCCGCTCTGGGGCGGCCAGCTGCGCGGCTTCGTGCTCGGCAACCTCGACCTGCCGATGCAGCAGGCCGAGGAGTGGGTCGGGGACAACGTGCCGAAGTCCTCCCGCCTGCTCGTCGACGATGCCATGTGGGTCGACCTCGTGCAGGACGGCTTCGCCCGGAACAACGTCGTCTGGTACTACAAGCTCGACACCGACGCCGCGGTCGAACGCCAGTCGCCGAACGGGTGGAAGGACTCGGACTACGTCGTCACGACGGACTCCATGCGGACCGGTGGCAACTCGTCGTCCGACATCCGCCAGGCGATCGAGAACTCGACGTCCGTCGCCGCGTTCGGCACCGGGAACCAGCGGGTCGACGTCCGCCGGATCCACTCCGAGGGCCGTTCCGCCGCTGCCGAGGCGATCACCGCCGCGTCGAACGGGCGAAAGGCGATGGGCACCGAACTTGCCGCCAACCCGTCCCTCCGGGCGGACGGCGGGACGAAGTCGCAGTTCCGTGCCGGCCAGGTCGACTCGCGGGCGATGATCGCGCTCGGCCAGGTGCTCGCCGACCGGGCGATCAGTGTCGACCGGTTCACGCCGCTCGAGGGGGAGACCGGGCAGCCGTTCCGCCGGGTGGTCCTCGACGCGTCGGACGCCTCGGCCGCCGCATGGATCGCCGCCACGCTCGACGCGATGTCCGACGCCTTCCGCCCCGCCTCGGTGGAGCGGGACGGCTCGGAGCTCACCGTGACGTACACGCCGGCCGACCCCACCACGACCGCGACGAGCGCCTCGTGACGGCCCGCGGACGCGAGCGGGCGAAACACGCGGGCTCCTGCCCCGGACCCCAACCGGAAGAGCCCGCTCGCGGGATCGGCGTCACGGTGCGGTGGGGAGCGCATCCGGCGAGCGGGCGAAACACACGGGAATCAGCCACGTGACCGAACCGGAAGAGCCCGCTCGCGTGACCGGCCGAGCCGCGCACGCGCACACGCGCCCGCACCAGCAGCACCAGACCCGAACCACGACCAGAAGGAGCACCACCATGCCCGCACCTCGTCGCACCCGCACCCTCGTCGTCGGCGCCCTCGCCGCGACCCTCGTGGCCGCCACCGTCGGCCTCGCCCCGCAAGCAGCCACCGCCGCCACGCCCGCCGCCACCACGAGCGACGAGGGCTGGCTCCGCGTCGGCCACCTCTCCCCGGACACGAAGGGCGTCGACGTCGAACTGTCGAGCCTCTCCGGCGGCAAGAAGGTGTTCGAGCTCGACGACGTCACCTACGGCCAGGTCAGCCCGTACCAGCAGCTCCCGGTCGGCACCTACGTCCTCTCGATGCGCGCCGCGAACGCCCCCGACTCCACGCCCGTGATCTCCACCGACGTCACGGTCGACAAGGGCGACGCGAGCACCGTCGTCGCCTACGGCAAGAACGACTCCCTGAAGACGACGGCTTTCACCGATGATCTGCAGCAGCCGGGCGACGGCAAGGCGAAGCTCCGGCTCGTCCAGGCCGCGACGACCGCGAAGAAGGTCGACGTGAGCACCTCCGAGGGGACCGCCGTCGCCGAGGGCGCCGCGTTCGGCACCGCCACGAAGTACGCCACCGTCGACGCCGGCAAGTGGACGCTCGACGTCTCCGGCAGTGGGCAGCAGGGCACCGCGAAGGTCGACCTGGCCGGAAACACCGTGTCGACGCTCTTCGTGCTCGACGACAGCAAGGGCGACCTCACGGTCGTCCCGGTCACGGACGCCGCGGCCACGGCCACGACACCGTCCGGCGGCGTGCAGACCGGCGGTGGCGGCGCAGCCGCCGACCCGACCACGCAGGCGGTCCACGCGGTCATCGCGACCCTCCGTTCGCTGTTCCGCTGACGCACCGGCCTGGAGGCGCGGATCACCGCAGCCGATCCGCTCACGTGATCCGCGCCTCCAGTCCGACCCCCGCACCCACTCAGGAAGGCAGGCCGCATGACCCGCAGGACCTGGATCCCCGTGACCGCCGCAGCCGCGCTGGTCGTCGCCGTCGGCATCGCGCTCGTCGCGGTGCGCCCGTGGGGCGACCCCGCGCCGCAGGCCGGAGGTGCGTCGACCCCGACGTCCTCCGCGGCGCCGGACGCGGCGCGCTCGCCGGAGCAGCTCCGGACGGACTTCCTCGACCGGTACGTCCGTGACGGGCGCGTCGTCCGCACCGACCAGGGCGGCGACACCGTCAGCGAGGGGCAGGCCTACGGGCTGCTCATCGCCTACGCGAACGGCGACCGGAAGACGTTCGGCGAGATCTGGTCGTGGACGAAGCGGCACCTGCTGACCGACGACGACCTGCTCGCCTGGCGGTGGACACCCGCCGAGGGTGTCGCCGACGGGCAGTCCGCGAGCGACGCCGACCTCGACGCCGCGCGGGCCCTCGTGCTCGCCGGTTCGGAGTGGGGCGAGTCGCGGTACACGGCCGCGGGGAAGACCATGGCGTCCGCGATCCTCGAGCACGAGACCGCGACGACGGACCTCGGCACGATCCTGTTGCCGGGTCCGTGGGCCGACTCCGAGCCGTACCGGTACGACGCCTCGTACGCATCGCCCGCGGCGTTCGAGGTCCTCGCGAAGGCGACGGGCGACGACCGCTGGACGGCGCTGTCGGCGGGTTCCCGTGCGGTCACCGCAGCGGTGCTCGACGAGTCCGACCTGCCGAGTGACTGGTCACAGGTGCACGCCGACGGCAGCGTCGACCCGATGCCGGCGACCGGTGGCGACGGCCGCGTGCTGTACGGCTACGACGCGATGCGGATGCCGCTCCGGTACGCCGAGGGGTGTGCGGCGGCGGATCGGTCCCTCGCAGGGTCGATCGCGCCGACGCTCCGGCGGAGCACGCAGCTCGCGGCGCAGCTCGACCTCGGCGGCACGCCCGTGACCGGGGACACGAGTGCCCTGGCGTACGTCGCCCGGGCCGCGGCGGAGCAGGCGGCGGGGCAGTCCTCCGCGGCGACCGCCGACCTGCGCCGGGCCGACCGGACGGCCGCGACGACGCCGACCTACTACGGGGACGCGTGGGCGGCGCTCGGCGCGACCATGCTCACCTCGGACGTGCTCGGCGGGTGCGGGACCTCGGCGGGAGGGGCCTCGTGACCGGCCGGCGCCGCGCGCGCGGTGCCGGTGCAGGTGGTGGGGCCGAGTCTCGGGCTGGCGGGGCCGAGTCTCGGGCTGCGCGACGAGACTCGCGGTCCGGTGCCCGAGCAACGTCGCCCAGGCCGAGTCTCGGGCCGTCGGGTCGGCGGCGCGGAGTCGTCGTGGGCGCGGTCGTCGCGGCGGTGGTCGTCGTGGGCGGGGTCGCGGGGGTTGCCGTCGCGACGACCAACGGCACGTCCGGTACCGCGGGCGCGCCGGCCGCTCCGGCGACGTCCTCGCCGTCGTCCGGGAGCAACGGCACCGCCGGGTTCCAGGACCCCGCAGCCCCCACCGACCGCTCCGACGCGACCCCGGTCAGCGTGACGATCCCCGCCATCGGGGTGTCGTCCTCCCTCGAGGACCTCCACCGCGGTGCCGCCGGTGAGCTCGACCCGCCGAAGGACTGGGACAGCGCCGGCTGGTTCAGCGACGGCATCGTCCCCGGCGAGGTCGGCCCCGCCGTCATCGCCGGGCACGTCGACAGCCCCACCGCCGCAGCCGTGTTCTTCCGGCTCGACGAGCTGGTGGCCGGCGACGAGATCCACGTCGCGATGTCCGACGGCACCACCCGCACCTTCACGGTGGACCGGTCGGAGCGGGCCGCGAAGTCCGCGTTCCCGACGAGCGACGTCTACGGCACCGCACCCACCCCGCAGCTGCGACTCATCACCTGCGACGGCACCTTCGACACGGCCACAGGGCACTACACGGAAAATCTGATCGTGTTCGCAGACCTCTCGTCGGATTGACGCAGGACCCGACCGATATCTTCGATGTCAAGCGCAAGGAGCATCATGAGCACGACCCTGGTCATCATCCCGACCTACGACGAGGCGGAGAACGTCCGCCCCATCGTCACGCGCACGCTGGCCGCGACCGACGACACCGTGCACGTGCTCGTCGTGGACGACAACTCCCCGGACGGCACCGGTGACATCGCCGACGCGATCGCCCGCGAGACCGACCGGGTCCACGTGATGCACCGCACCGTGAAGGACGGCCTCGGCGGGGCGTACCTCGCCGGGTTCGCCTGGGGCCTCGAGCACGGCTACGACAAGCTCGTCGAGATGGACGCCGACGGCTCCCACCACCCCGAGTACCTGCCCTGGATGATCGAGCTCGCGGACACGAACGACCTCGTCCTCGGGTCCCGTTGGATCAAGCACGGCAAGGTCGAGAACTGGCCCTGGTACCGCGAGATGCTCTCCCGCGGCGGGAACCTCTACACGCGTCTGGCCCTCGGCATCGCCGTGCGGGACGCGACGGGCGGCTTCCGGGTGTTCACCTCCCGGGCGTTCGAGCGCATCGACCTCGCCGGTGTCGCGTCGAAGGGGTACTGCTTCCAGGTGGACCTCTGCTGGCGTGCCCTCGAGGCCGGCCTGCGCGTCGTCGAGACGCCCATCACCTTCACCGAGCGCGAGTTCGGCGTCTCGAAGATGAGCGGCAACATCGTCCGCGAGAGCCTCACCCTCGTCACGAAGTGGGGCATCGACCGGCGGCTGCGCGAAGCGCGCTCCCTGGTCAAGGACCACCGTCGGCTGCCCTCCGTGCGGACGAACGCGCACGCGGTCGCCGACCACGCGGCCTGACGGCCGGCGACGAACGAACGGACGGGAGGCGCGGTGCCAGCTGGCACCGCGCCTCCCGTGCGTGTTCGCGGCGTCCGCCGACGGTGGTGCTGCGAAAGCGACTCCGTGCGGATCCGCGTGGCGTTCCTGACGGCAGCACGACAGATTCCCGGAGGATCGCGGCGGGAACCTGTCGCTTTCGCGGCCGGGGACGGACAGACGAACGGCCCGCGGCGGACATGCCACGGACCGTTCGGTGTGCGCTGGTCAGCGCAGGACGACCACACCTCGGCCGGTGAAGCGGACGCAGTCCGTCGCGACCTCGGCCTCGCCGAAGCGGTAGAGCTCCTCGCCGGTGGCTCCGGGGACCGGCACCTCGGCGGCGTCGTCGAGGAAGTTCACCACGACGTGCACCGGTCGGACGTCCGGCCCGAGCAACCCCCGCGTGAGCACGAGCCAGCGGCGGTCCTCGCTGAACCGAACGGCGTTCGCCTCGTACCGCGGGTCGACGAACGCCTCGTCCGTGCGGCGCAGCGCGACGAGCACCCGGTAGGCGCGGAGGATCCTCGCCCCTCGGTCGGAGTCGACGTCGGCCCAGTCGAGCTTCGAGTTCGTGAACGTCGACGGGTCTTGCGGGTCCGGCACGGCGGACTCGTCCCACCCGTGCTCCGCGAACTCCCGGATGCGTCCCTCGGCCGTCGCCTTCCCGAGCTCGGGCTCCGGGTGCGACGTGAAGAACTGCCACGGCGTCGAGGCGGCGAACTCCTCGCCCATGAAGAGCATCGGCGTGAACGGCCCGAGCAGGGTCAGGGCCGCGGCGATCACGAGCCCCTCGTCGCTGACGGTCGCGGCGAGGCGGTCGCCGGCGGCGCGGTTGCCGATCTGGTCGTGGTTCTGGTTCGCCACGACGAGCGCCGTCGCGGGGGAGGTCCCTCGGTCGATCGGTCGCCCGTGCCGCTTCCGCCGGAACGACGACCAGGTGCCGTCGTGGAAGAACCCGTGGTCGAGGACCTTCACCAGCGCCGACAACGGGGCGAAGTCGGCGTAGTAGCCGTTCGTCTCGCCGGTGAGGGCCACGTGCACCGCGTGGTGGAAGTCGTCCGACCACTGTCCAGCGAGGCCGTAGCCCGAGGCCTCTTGCGGCCGGAACATGACCGGGTCGTTGAGGTCCGACTCCGCGACGAGCGACAACGGCCGCCCGACGAAGGCCGAGTACGCGTCGGTCTCGGATGCCATCGCCTGCAGCACGTGCGGTCGGGTGGTGTCCCGGATCGCGTGCACCGCGTCGAGTCGGAGCCCGTCGACGTGGTGGTCCCGGAACCACATCCGCACGTTGTCCAGCACGTAGCGGCGGACCTCGGGGTGCTCGACGTTCACGGAGTCGCCCCACGTGTTGCCGAGTCCCTGCAGCAGGTACGGGCCGTAGAGCGGGAGGTAGTTGCCGCTCGGGCCGAGGTGGTTGTAGACGACGTCCTGGATCACGCCGAGACCCAGCGCGTGCGCCCGGTCGACGAACCGGTCGTAGGCGTCCGGGCCGCCGTAGGGCGCGTGCACCGCGAACCACGCGACACCGTCGTACCCCCAGTTCCACTCGCCGTTCACACCGTTGACGGGGAGGAGCTCGACGAACTCCACGCCGAGTTCGACGAGGTGGTCGAGCTTGGCGGCGGCGGCGTCGAGCGTTCCTTCGGGGGTGTAGGTGCCGACGTGCATCTCGTAGATGACGCCCCCGCGCGCCGGACGCCCGGTCCAGGCCTCGTCGGTCCACGAGAACCGCGCGGGGTCGACGACCTCGGACGGTCCGTGGACGCCCTCGGGCTGGTACCGGCTGCGCGGGTCGGGTCGGACGGCGTCGTCGTCGCCGAGACGGAAGCCGTAGCGGGCACCGACGACGGGGATGATCGCGTCGGTCGTCCACCAGTCGTCGTCCCCGCGGGTCAGCGGGTACTCGGTGCCGTCGACGACCAGGCGCACGCGCTCCGGGGTCGGGGCCCAGACGGCGTAGCGGTCGGGTGCGGTCATGCGTGGCCCTCCAGGATGTCGATGTCGGCCTGCGCGTCGGACTCGGTGACCGGAGTCGGAGCGATCGCGCCCGTCGTCGCGGCAGTG
Organism: Curtobacterium pusillum; assembly: GCF_007673235.1. Taxonomy (GTDB): domain Bacteria; phylum Actinomycetota; class Actinomycetes; order Actinomycetales; family Microbacteriaceae; genus Curtobacterium; species Curtobacterium pusillum_C. Next base: position 302,268 of record NZ_VDZH01000004.1, on the reverse strand, counting down.
CCGTGGTCCGTCGGTTCGACGACGTGTGCCGGCACGAGCAGTGCGACGGGGTAGTCCGTCAGGAGGTCGGCGAGCGCGATGCCCCGACCCGCCGGCACGGTCCGACCCGTGAGCAGGTCCACGCGGTCCAGCGGCACGGCGTGCACGAGGGTGTCGCCCCAGCCACCGACCCGTTCGAGGCCGATCGGCAGGCGTGTCGCGATCGTCACGGCACCACCGCGGTCGAACGCGAGCACGTGGTCCGCCGCGCTGCCCGTGGCCTCGAGTGCCAGGTACCGGGTGAACAGCTCCGGGTGGTCGCGGCGGAGTCGGAGCGCGCGGCTCGTCACGAGGAGCTTCGCTGCCCCGTCGATGCCGATGGTCGGCAACTGCTCGGGGCCGTCGTCGTCCGGTCCGTCGAGTTCCGCCAGGACGTGCCGGCGCTCGGTGTAGTCCACCGGGCGTCGGTTGTCCGGGTCGACGAGCGAGCGGTCCCAGGACTCGGTGCCCTGGTAGACGTCGGGGACGCCGGGCGCCGTGAGCTGGACGAGCTTCTGCCCGAGGCCGTTCGACCATCCGGCGGCGTCGATCCGCTCGTCGAGGGCGTCGAGCACCGCGACCACGGCGGGGTCGTCGAAGGCGGCGTCGACGAGCGCGTGCATCCGGCGCTCGAAGTCCTCGTCCGGTTCGGTCCACGTGGTGCTGTCGCCGGCCTCGCGCGAGGCCTTCTCTGCGTAGGCGTGCAGGCGCTCCCGGCTCGCCGGACGCGCGCCGATGATCGCCTGCCAGAGCAGGTCGGCCAGCACGGCGTCGTCGAGGGGCGCGAGCGACTGCAGCCGGTCGAGGGTGCTCGCCCACTCCGTGCCGAGCTCCGCCAGGACGGCGATGCGGGCACGGGTGTCCTCGCTGCGCTTGGTGTCGTGCGTGGTCAGCGTGGTCATGGTGTGCGGCCAGCTGCCGAGGCGGTCGCGCTGTGCCTGGTGGAACTGCTCGACGGAGACCGAGAACACGCTCGGGTCGCCGCCGACCTCGCTCAGCGACGTCAACCGCGAGGTCCGGTAGAACGCGGTGTCCTCCACGCCCTTCGCCATGACCATGCCGCTGGTCTGCTGGAGGCGGATCGCCGCGGCGTTCGTCGGGTCGACGAGTGCCGGCGCGATGCGGTCGATCACGGGATCGAGTTCCGGACGGTTCGACGCAGCACGCTCGAGGGCGTCGATGAGGTGGTGGGCACCCTCGGGCAGGTAGGTGCGGTAGACGTCGAAGGACGCCACGACCTCGGCCACGGCGTCGACGATCGACGCGTGGTCGACGTCCGGCGCGACGGGGCCGAGCAGTCGGGCGAGGCGTTCGACCTCGCTGCCGAGGATCCCGTCGGCGATGCCACGGCGGGTGTCGTGCGTCAGCTGCTGCCAGTCGGACGGCTCGGCACCGGACGCCGCGGTGAGTGCCGGTTCACCGGCCGGGTCGATGAACACCCGGTCGAGCACGCCGAGCGCGTCGTATCCGGTCGTGCCGTCGACGGGCCACGACGAGGGCAGCTGTTCGCCCGGTTCGAGGATCTTCTCGACGAGCGTGTACGCCCCACCGGTCAGCCCGGCGAGGTCCTGCAGGTACCCGGCCGGGTCGTACAGGCCGTCCGGGTGGTCGATCCGGAGACCGTCGGCGATCCCGTCACGGAACCACCGGCCGATCGTGTCGTGCGACGCCGCGAAGACCTCGGGCTCCTCGACCCGGATCGCCGCCAGGGTGTTCACCGCGAAGAACCGGCGGTAGTTCAGCTCGTGGTCGGCACGCTTCCAGTGCACGAACTCGTAGTGCTGGCGAGCGTGGACGTCCGCCACGGAGTCGCCGTCGTGCACGGTGTCCGGCGCGGTCGGGTAGGCGGTGTCGCCGAGGTACAGGCGGCCGCCGCGGAGTTCGACTCCGTCGAGCAGCCGGTCGTCGAGCACCGGGACCCGGAGCTTGCCGTCGCCGGCGGCCCAGTCGACGTCGAACGCCCAGGCCACGGGGGAGCCCTGCCCGAGTTCGAGCAGGGACCACCACCACGGGTTCGCCTCGGGCGTCGCGACGCCCACGTGGTTCGGCACGACGTCGATCAGGACGCCGAGCCCGGCGGCGTGCGCCGCGTCCGCGAGCGCACGGAGCGCGGCGTCGCCACCGCGCTCCGTGTCGACGTGCGCGTGGTCCACGACGTCGTAGCCGTGCTGCGATCCGGGCTCCGCCTGGAGCACCGGCGACAGGTACAGCCAGTCCGCTCCGAGGTCCCGCACGTAGTCGACGACGTCCGTCGCGGCGGCGAGGTCGAAGTCCGGTGTGACCTGCAGCCGGTACGTCGACGCCGGGACCCGCCGCGCGGTCACTGCTGACCGCCGCTGGTGTCGGACGGAGCCGTCGCCCCCGCGGGGTTCGCCGGAGTCACGGCGTCCTGCGGCGCGACCGTGGCCGGGCGAGAGGAGTCCGTGTCGACGGACGTCACAGTGACCTCGTGGTCGGGTTCGGCGCGGAGCACGATCATCGACCGTGCGGGGACGTCGAGCGGCGTGCCGGCCTCGATGACCTCGTCGCGTGCACCCGGCTCTGCGGTGTCGATCCGGACGGTCCAGCCGGGCGAGTACTCCTCCGGCGGCAGCGTGAACGTGACGGTGTCGTCGTGCGCGTTGAAGTACGTGATGAACGCGACGTCGGTGACCCGGTCGCCGCGGACGTCACGCCCGCGGATCCCGTTGCCGTTCAGGTACATGCCGACGCTCTTGCCGAAGCCGGAGTCCCAGTCCTCGGGTTCCATGGCGTCGCCGGACGGGGTGAGCCACACGACGTCGGGCAGCGGTTCGCCCTCGCCGCGGCGGACCGGGCGGCCGTTGAAGTACCGGGTGCGGCGGAACGTCGGGTGGTCGTGCCGCAGCTTGACGACGTCGGCGGTGAACTGCACGAGGTCGTCGTCGGCGGTCTCCCAGTCGATCCAACTCAGCTCGGAGTCCTGCGCGTAGACGTTGTTGTTGCCCGACTGCGAGCGGCCGAGCTCGTCGCCGTGCGCGATCATCGGCACGCCCTGGCTGAGCAGGAGCGTCGCGAGGAAGTTCCGTCGACGCTGCAGCCGCAGGGCGTTCACGGCCTCGTCGTCGGTCGGTCCCTCGGCACCGGAGTTCCAGGAACGGTTGTGGCTCTCGCCGTCGTTGTTGTCCTCGCCGTTGGCCTCGTTGTGCTTGTCGTTGTAGGCGACGAGGTCGTACAGCGTGAAGCCGTCGTGCGCGGTGATGAAGTTGATGCTCGCCTTGGGCGTACGGCCGTCGTGCTCGTAGAGGTCCGCCGAGCCGGAGATGCGCGAGGCGAACTCGCCGAGCGTCGAGGACTCCCCGCGCCAGAAGTCACGGACCGTGTCGCGGTACTTGCCGTTCCACTCCGACCACTGCGGCGGGAAGTTGCCGACCTGGTACCCGCCGGGGCCGACGTCCCACGGCTCGGCGATGAGCTTCACCTGCGAGACGATCGGGTCCTGCTGCACGAGCTCGAAGAAGGCCGACAGCCGGTCGACCTCGTAGAACTCACGGGCGAGCGCCGACGCGAGGTCGAAGCGGAAGCCGTCGACGTGCATCTCGGTCACCCAGTACCGCAGCGAGTCCATGATGAGCTGCAGCGAGTGCGGGTGCCCGACGTTGAGCGAGTTCCCCGTGCCCGTGTAGTCCATGTAGTAGCGCTTGTCGTCGTCGACCAGGCGGTAGTAGGCCGCGTTGTCGATGCCGCGGAACGACAGCGTCGGACCGAGGTGGTTGCCCTCCGCGGTGTGGTTGTAGACGACGTCGAGGACGACCTCGATGCCCGCGCGGTGCAGCTCGCGCACCATCGTCTTGAACTCCTGCACCTGCTGTCCCTGGTCGCCGGACGACGAGTAGTGGGAGTGCGGCGCGAAGAACCCGATGGTGTTGTAGCCCCAGTAGTTCGACAGCCCCTTGTCCTGCAGGGTCGAGTCGTTCACGAACTGGTGCACGGGCATGAGCTCGAGCGTCGTGACGCCGAGTCGCTTGAGGTGCTCGATGACGGCCGGGTGCGAGACGCCGGCGTAGGTGCCGCGCTGTTCCTCGGGCACGTCGGGGTGGGTCTCGGTGAGGCCCTTGACGTGCGCCTCGTAGATCACCGTCTCGCCGTAGGGGGTCCGCGGTGCGCGGTCGCCCTGCCAGTCGAAGAACGGGTTGATGACGACGCCCTTCATCATGTGGGACGCCGAGTCCTCGTCGTTCGTCGAGTCGGGGTCGCCGAACGTGTACGAGAACAGGGACTGGTCCCAGTCGATGTCCCCGCTCGTCGCCTTCGCGTACGGGTCGAGCAGCAGCTTGTGCGGGTTCGCGCGCGACCCCGTCGCGGGGTCGTACTCGCCGTGCACGCGGAAGCCGTACTGCTGTCCGGGGCCGACGTTCGGGAGGTACGCGTGCCACACGTACGCATCGACCTCGACGAGGTCGATGCAGAGTTCGGTGGTGCCGCCCTCGCCGTCGTCGTCGAAGAGACAGAGTTCGACGCGCTCGGCGACCTCACTGAAGAGCGCGAAGTTCGTGCCGCTCCCGTCGTAGGTCGCCCCGAGCGGGTACGGGTTGCCGGGCCAGGTGTGCAAACGGTCCTCCAGGTGTGGGTTGCGCCAACATATCGGCGGGACCCGTCCGCGTCCGCAGACAAGCCCCAGCCGTGGATGGTTCCGGCGCGCCGCCGCCTGTGGAGGAACGGACGAGTAGCCTCGCGCGCATGGCCAACATCGTCACGCAGATCGCAGAGAAGGTGCGCCCCGTGGGCGTGTCCACCAACTACGGGGAGCCGGTCGAGGTCGGCGACCAGACCCTCATCCCGGTGTCCCTCGGCTGGTTCGGGTTCGGCGGTGGCGGCGACGGCGACGAGAACGGCGGCGGTGGCGGCGGCGCCGTTTCCGTCCCGATCGGCGCCTACGTGCGCCGCCCCGGCAAGGACCTCGAGTTCGAGCCGAACCTGATCTCGCTCCTCGCGGTGAGCGTGCCCGTCATCTGGGTGACCGGCACCGTCCTGCGCAAGCTGGTGCGGGTCCTGAAGAAGTAGCGGATGACGGACTGGCGCGGACCGCTCAGCGGTGACGCGCCAGCGGCACGCGGGCCGCGCCGACCGAGCCTGCGAGGGAGGACGTGGCGGGCCCGCCACGCGCCTCCAGTCCGATGTGCGGTCGCGATCCGTCATGCGGTCGCGACCGCGTCTAGACTGACAGGACACACACGGGAGTCCGGGATCGCCGGGCTGAGAGGGAGCGAGTGGCGCTCCGACCGTCGAACCTGATCCGGATCATGCCGGCGCAGGGAGGAGTCCAGGACCATGTCCACACGCACGTCACCTGCCGTTCCGTCCACCCCCGTCAGGCGCTCGCTGCGCTGGCGGGTCGTCGACATCGTCGTCGCGAGCGTCCTCGCCGTCGCGATCGGTGTCGTGTTCAAGCTCTGGGAGTTCGGCTACGAGCCGATCAGCGCCGTCGCGGCACTCGTGCTGCCCGGCACGCAGGCGCTCTTCGGCGGGGTGTGGCTGCTCGCCGGGCCGGTCGTCGCGATCGTCGTCCGCAAGCCCGGCGCCGCGCTCTACGCCGAGATGGTGGCCGCCTCGGTCGAGGCGCTGCTCGGCACGCAGTGGGGTTGGCTCACGCTCGAGGCCGGCCTCGTGCAGGGCCTCGGCGCCGAGATCGTCCTCGCCCTGTTCCTGTACAGGGTGTACCGGCTGCCGGTCGTCGTGCTCGCCGGTGCAGCCGCTGGACTCGCACTCGGCCTGAACGACACGTTCCTCTGGTACCCGGGCCTCGACGTCGCGTTCAAGGTCGTCTACGTCGTGTCCGCGATCGTGTCCGGCGCGGTGATCGCCGGTGTCGGGTCGTGGCTCCTGGTCCGTGCGCTCGCCGCGACGGGCGTGCTGTCCTCGTTCGCCGCGGGCCGTGAGCACTCCAGGCGCGGGACCCGTGCCGTCGCGTGACCACCGCAGCCGCACGGATCACCTTCTCCGACTGGGGGTGGCGGTACGCGGAACGTGACGCCTGGGCCGTTCGGGGTGTCGACCTGACCGTCGAGCCGGGGGAGCGCGTCGCGATCGTCGGGCCCTCCGGCGCCGGCAAGTCCACGCTGCTCCGGGCCGTCGCCGGTGTGCTGCCCGACGAGCCCGACCCCGACGACGACACCGCCGCGGCCGTCCAGGGCACGGTCCTGGTCGACGGTGCCGAGCCCCGCGCCGTCCGCGGGCGCGTCGGCCTCGTCATGCAGGACCCCGAGGCGCACACGGTGATGTCCCGCGTCGGTGACGACGTGGCGTTCGGGTGCGAGAACGCCGGTGTCCCGCGGGACGAGATCTGGCCGCGGGTGCGGTCGGCCCTCGACGTCGTCGGGCTCGACCTGGCGCTCGACCGGTCCACCACGAGGCTGTCCGGCGGTCAGCGGCAGCGGCTCGCACTGGCCGGCGTGCTCGCGATGCGCCCGGGGGCCCTCGTGCTCGACGAACCCTGCGCCAACCTCGACCCCTCCGGCGTCGTCCAGGTGCACGACGCCGTGCGGGCGCTGCTCGACGAGACCGGGTGCTCGTTGCTCGTGGTCGAGCACCGCATCGGCACGTGGCTCGACCTGGTCGACCGGCTCGTGCTGCTCGAACCGGCGGGCGGCGTCGTCGCGGACGGGGCCCCGGCCGAGGTCCTCGCGGCGCACGGTCCGGCCCTCACCGCTGCCGGGGTGTGGGTGCCCGGCTCCGAACCCGCGCGTGGTTCGGCCCGCCGCGGCCCCCGCACGCCTGCGCGAACGGGCGAAATGCACGGGGTCGAGCGCGGGGGACCGGGTGCATTCCGCCCGTTCGCGGAGCTGGTCACGGAGGCAGGCGCCGAGCAGCTCGCCGGGTCGGAGTCGGGCGGCGTGCTGCTCGAGGCGCGCGGCCTCGGGACCGCCCGGGGCAAGCGGCAGCGGGTCGGCACCGGGATCGACCTCGACGTCCGCGCCGGCCGGGTGCTCGCCGTGACCGGTCCGAACGGCATCGGCAAGTCGACCCTCGGCCTCACGCTCGCCGGACTCCTCCGGCCCGCCGACGGCGCGCTCCGAGCCACCCCCGCGCTGGCGGACGGTACCGGTGACGTCCCCGCGGCGTGGACCAGCCGGCAGCTCGCCGCCCGGATCGGCACGGTGTTCCAGGACCCCGAGCACCAGTTCGTCGCCCGCACCGTGCGGGAGGAACTCGCCGTCGGCCCCCGGGCGCTCGGCGCCGAGGACGTCGACGAGCGGGTCGACGAGCTCCTCGACGCGTTCGGGCTCGCGCACCTCGCGGACGCCAACCCGTTCACGCTGTCCGGTGGGGAGCAGCGGCGGCTGGCGATCGGGACGGTCATCGCCTCCCGACCGCCCGTCGTCGTGCTCGACGAACCGACCTCGGGGCAGGACCGTGCGACCTGGCAGGCCGTCGTCGACCGGCTCGGCGAACTCGCCGACACCGGCACCGCGATCGTGGCGGTGACGCACGACCGGGACCTCGTGCGCGCGCTCGACGCCGACGAGGTCGTGCTCGGGGCAGCGGGTGCGCGACCCGTCCTGCGCGACCCGGCCACGGGGGTGCGACGGTGACCGCCCCGGGGACGGCGGCCGGTCTGCCCGGGCGATCCGTGCCTCCAGGCGGGGCCGACGGAACCACGCGCGCACGCGGGGCCCGCGGTGTCCAGCCGGTGGCGTCGCTGCTGGGCGTCCTCGCGCTCGGCGTGTGCCTCGTGCTGAGTCTCGACGTCGTGTCCGCGGCCGTCGCGCTCGTGCTCGAGGTCCTGCTCCTGCCGCTCCTGCGGATCCCGCCGCGCACCCTGTTGCTGCGGACGTCACCGGTGCTGGTCGCCGTGCCGCTGACCGCGCTGAGCATCGCGCTGTACGGGCGGCCCTCGGGGCGTTCCTGGTTCGACCTCGGGTTCGCGCACGTCACCGATGGATCGCTCGAACTCGCGCTGGCCACGGCGCTGCGCGTGCTGGCGGTGGGGCTGCCCGCGGTGGCGCTGTTCGTCCGCGTGGACCCGACGGACCTCGCGGACGGACTCGCACAGCTGCTGCGGCTGCCGGCCCGGTTCGTGCTCGGTGCGCTCGCGGCCATTCGGATGACGACGCTCCTCGGGGACGACTGGCGACAGCTCGGCATGGCTCGACGCGCGCGTGGTGTCGCCGACACCGGGCGGTTGCGGCGCGGGGCGTCGATGGCGTTCGCGCTGCTCGTGCTGGCGCTCCGGCGCGCGACGACGTTGGCGGTGGCGATGGAGTCGCGGGGCTTCGGTGCTCCCGGTCGGCGGACGTGGGCACGGACTGCTCGGTTCGCGGGGCCGGAGTGGGCGATGGTCGGGGTGCTCGTCGGCATCGGGGTCGTGTCGATCGCGGTCGCCGTGGGTGCGGGGACGTGGCGTGTCTGAGGTGTCGGCGCGGCCGGCCGCCGACCGGGTCGCCGGGCTCGCCGCTTCGGCAGCGAGGGCCGCGACGGCCTCGGGTGCGCGGCTGGTGGTGCTCGTCGACGGGAGGTCCGGGACCGGCAAGACCACGCTGGGGGACTCCCTGGCGGACCGGCTCGGTGCGCAGATCGTCCACCTCGACGACGTCTACCCCGGGTGGGACGGGCTGCAGGCCGCCGCGGAGGCCGTGGTGACGGACGTCCTGGGGCAGCCGTCGGGCTACCGGCGCTGGGACTGGGTGGCCTCGCGACCTGCCGAGTGGGCCGGCGTGGACCCGGCACGGCCGATCGTCGTCGAGGGGTGCGGTGCGCTCTCCCGGGCATCCGCGCCGCTCGCATCGCTGCGGGTGTGGCTCGAGGCCGACGACGACACCCGGTGGGCGCGCGCGATCGCGCGCGACGGCGAGTCCTTCGCGCGCGAGTGGGACCGGTGGGCTGCGCAGGAGGCGGTGTTCATCGCGGCGGAGCAGCCGGCGGAGTTGGCGGACGTGGTGCTGCGGACCTGAGCGCTGCCATACTGGCGCGGTGACGATGGCGCAGCCCGTCATCGGGCGTGAGCGGGAGATGGCGGTCCTCCGGGATGCCCTCCGTGACGTGGCCGACGGCGGTTCCGCGTTCGTGGTCGACGGCGAAGCGGGCATCGGCAAGTCGTCGCTGGTCGCCGAGGCGATCGCGTCCGCGAACGCCTCGGACGTGCGGACGATCACGACCACCGGCACCCTGGCCGAGTCGGCCGAGCCGTACGCCGCGCTCCACATGCTCCTGTACCCGTTGCGCGGCGGCATCGCCGACCTGCCCGGACCGCAGCGACGCGCGTTGGACGTGGCGTTCGGGGTCGTGAACGGTGTCCAGCCCTCGCCGCTCCTCGCCGGGCTCGCGGCACTCACACTGCTCTCCGACGCGGCCGCCGAACGCCCGCTCCTGGTCGTCGTCGAGGACCTGCACTGGATCGATGCGCCCTCCGAGTGGGCGCTCCGGATGATGGCCCGCCGTGTCGGTGAGGACCCGGTCGTCATGGTCATGACGACCAGGAACACCGACCTGACGGAGTCCCCTGGCCTCCGGCGCCTGCACCTCGCACCGCTCGACGACTCGGCGGCCGGTGCGCTGCTCGACCGGGTCCCCGGATCGCCGAGGGGGCAGGCTCGACGCGACCTCGTGCTCCGCGCCGAGGGCAACCCCCTGGCGCTGTACGAACTCGGTCGGTCGGCATCGGCGGACGGGGCCCGCGAGCGCCCCGTCGTGGGGAGGGTCGAGCAGGAGTTCGCCGCTCGGTACGCCGAACTGGACCAGTCCGTCCGGTTGGCGATCCTCGCCGTGGCGTTGTCCGGGGGCAGCAGTGCCGAGGAAGCGGCGCGGGTGGCCGCTCGGGCCATCGGCAGGTTCCCGGCGCCGACGTGGACGGAGCAGGCGTCGGCGTCCTCGCTCCTCGAGTGGGTCGCTCCTCGTGCGATCCGGTTCCGGCACCCGCTCGTGCAGTCGGCGGTCCTGACGACGGCGCCGGCGTCCGCGCGCACCGCGGTCCTGCGGTCGCTCGTGCTCGAACACGAGGACGATCCGGCTCGGACCATCTGGTGGCGTGCCGAGCTCGCCGCCGGTCCCGATGATCCCCTCGCCGACGAGATCGCCGCGCTCGGCGGGGAACGGACGGCGATGTCCGACCCGTTCGCCGCGAGCCAGGCGTACGAGCGGGCGGCCGAACTGACGTCGGACGTGGCCCGGCGCGTCGAGCGGCGCATCGTCGCGGCCGAGCTCGCGGGGCTGTCCGGCAGGATCTCGGACGCGTCGATCCTCGTGCAGCGAGCACGCGACGAGGCGCCCGACCGGCTGCTCGCGGCGCGTGCGGCGTGGGTGGCCGAGACGCTGCCCACCGGCAGGACGGGGCTCGCCGTGGGCGACCTCGGGCCGGCGCTGCACGCGGTCTCCGAGATGCAGGCGGCCGGCGGGGTCGAACACGCCACCGCTGCGCTGCTGTACCTCGCTGCGATCGCCTGGGACCACACCGCAGAGGCGAACCCCGGGGACCCGATGCTCGTCGTCATCGACGCCCTCGCGCTCCCCGACGACGATCCGCGGGCGATCCTGCTGGCCGCCCGGACCGAACCGGTGGCACGCGGGGACCGCGTGCTGGAGCTCGCGCTCGCGGCGGCTCCGGCGGCCTCGGAGGAGGACTCCGCCTGGCTCCTCGGGTACGCGCTCAACCTCGTCGGTGAGATCGACACCGCCCGTGTCCTGCTCGACCGCGCCCTCGCGAGCATGCGGGCGCGTGGCGAGCTGCGGACGTTCCCGCAGGCGCTCATGGGCACCTCGATGACGACGTACCTCGCCGGGGACGTCGCGAGGGCCCGTGTCCTCGCGGAACAGGCCGCATCGCTCGGTGGTGACCTGGGAGACGCCGGGTTCTCGGCCGCGGCACGGTGCGCGCTCGCCTGGTTCGACGCCATCGAGGGAGCGGAACCGGACGTCGAGCGCATCGCCGGCGGGACCGCTGCCGGGGCCCAGGTCCTCCGCTCCAGTGCCATGCGCGCGACGCTCCTCGGCGCCGCCGGAGCAGCGTTCCTCGTCTCGGGTCGCGCGACGGACGCCCTCGAACGCCTCCGGTGCCTCTTCGACGCCGACCACGACGCCTTCAACCCGTCGTTCGCCGTCATGACCTCCCACGACTACGTCGACGCCGCGTTGGAGTCGGGCAACCGTGCGGACGCCGAGCAGCGGTTGGCGGACCTCGAGCAGCTCCACGCGCGCTGGCACGCGCCCATGGTCCGCACGGCGATCGACTACGCCCGGCTCGCACTCGCCCCCGATGACGAACTCGAGGCCGCGTGGGCGACCCTGCAGCACGAGCGCTGGGCGATGCCGTACCTGCGGGCCCGTGCGCTCCTCCGGCTGGGCGGCCGTCTGCGTCGTGCGGGCCGGAACGACACCGCCCGAGCCGTGCTGCACGCCGCCCTGGACGGGTTCGAGGCGATGCCCGCACCGGCGTGGGCAGACCGTGCGCGTGGCGCCATCCGGGCCACCGGCGAGCGGCTGCCGGCGTCCGGACGCCGCAGCGTCGAGCTCCTCACCCCGCAGGAGCTCCGCGTCTGCGAGCTCGCCGCCCGGGGGATGAGCAACCGGGCCATCGGCGAGCACCTGTTCGTGTCGCCGAGGACGGTGGGCGCCCACCTGTACGCGGCGTTCCAGAAGCTCGGGATCTCGACGAGGCAGCAGTTGCCGACGGTCCTGGCGACGACGAACGCGCTGCCGACCGCGCCGTCCGCCGCGCTGCCGTCCCCGCCACCGGTCGATCCGTCCGCCGAGCCGTCGGTCGGTGACTAGGTCACGCTCTGGGAGATCTCGGTCATCGTGACCGATGTGCCCCGCCGGCCCCGGCCCTAGCGTCACGGACGGGAGCCCACGCTCCCGCCACCGACACAGGTCCACGGCACCGGCCGCGGACCGGGAAGCGACGCACCGTGCCCGGATCACCCACCATCGTCCTCGTCCACGGAGCCTTCGCCGACGCCGCCAGCTGGGCGCCCGTCACGGAGCTGCTCCTCGACCAGGGCTTCGACGTCCTCGTCCCGCCCGTGTTCAACCGCAGCCTGTCCGGCGACGCGGCCTACATCAAGTCCTTCGTCGAGCAGATCGACGGACCGGTCCTGCTCGCCGGGCACTCCTACGGGGGCGCGATCCTCACCGTCGCGGGCGTCGCGGAGAACGTCGTGGGTCTCGTCTTCGTCGCCGCCTACGCACTCGAGGAGGGCGAGAGCCTCGGCGCCCTCCAGGGCGGCTTCCCCGACAGCGACCTCGCCGCGAACCTCGTCTACGCGCCGTACCCCGTCGAGGGTGCCGAGCCCGGCACCGACGTCTCGGTGGCCATCGACGCCTTCCCGGCGGTCTTCGCGGGCGGCCTCGACCTCGAGAAGGCCAAGGTCCTCGCCGTGTCGCAGCGCCCGCTGTCCGCGGTCGCGTTCGGTGAACCCGCGTCCGTCGCGGCGTGGAAGACCAAGCCGTCCTGGGGCATCGTCTCCAGCGCGGACCACACCATCAACCCGGACGTCGAGCGGTTCGGCTACCAGCGCGCCGGCGTCCGCAAGGTGATCGAGATCGACGGACCGCACCTGGTGATGCAGACGCACCCCACCGAGGTCGCGGCGTTCATCACCGACGCCGTCGCCGAACTCGGCTGACCACCCACCGACACCACGACCGCAGAACACGCACAGGAGCAACCATGGGTTACGTGACCACCGACGACGGTGCAGAGATCTACTTCAAGGACTGGGGCGACGCCGACGCGCAGCCCATCGTCTTCCACCACGGCTGGCCGCTGTCCTCCGACGACTGGGACGCGCAGATGCTGTACTTCCTGGCCGAGGGCTTCCGGGTCATCGCGACCGACCGACGCGGGCACGGCCGCTCGTCGCAGATCGGTACCGGCCACGACATGGACCACTACGCGAGCGACGTGTCCGCCGTCGTCGAGCACCTCGACCTGCACGACGCGATCCACGTCGGCCACTCCACCGGTGGCGGCCAGGTCGCCCGCTACGTCGCGAAGTACGGCCAGCCGCAGGGCCGGGTCGCGAAGGCCGTCCTCGTGTCCGCCGTCCCGCCGCTGATGGTCAAGACCGACGCGAACCCCGACGGCACCGACATCTCGGTCTTCGACGGGTTCCGCGCTGCACTCGCCGCCAACCGGGCCGAGTTCTTCCAGGCCGTCGCCTCCGGCCCGTTCTACGGCTTCAACCGTGACGGTGCGACGCCGTCGGAGCCGGTCATCGCCAACTGGTGGCGGCAGGGCATGACGGGCAGCGCCCTGGCCCACCACGAGGGCATCAAGGCCTTCTCGGAGACGGACCAGACCGAGGACCTGCGGGCCATCACCGTGCCCGTCCTCGTCCTGCAGGGTGACGACGACCAGGTCGTGCCGTACAGGGACGCGGCCCTGAAGCAGGCCGAACTGCTCGGTGACTCCACGCTCAAGATCTACGAGGGGTACCCGCACGGCATGCTGACCACGCACGCCGACGTCATCAATCCCGACATCCTCGCGTTCATCCGCAGCTGACCGCTGATGTGCGTGCCGGGGTGCGGCCAGGCGTGGCCGCGCCCCGGTGCGCCGTCCCGGGTGCGAGTGCGGGAGCGGTGGCCGTTGCGGTTGCGGTTGGATGGTCCACGTGAGCAAGCAACTGCCTGCCCGGATCCTCCGGGCTCCGCGTCGATTGCGCCTGGCGATGCAGGTCGGGTCCGCCATCGCCGTCGCGGTGGCCGTCACGCTGCCGCTCGCACAACGGAGCGCCTGGCCGGTCAGTGCAGCACTGCTGGTGGCAGCGTCGCTCGTGCTGTCCCGTGGGGTGCGTGCCCGGGTCGAGCTGCGGGGCGACGAGCTGGTGGTGCGGGACTACACGTTCTCGACGCGGATCGCCCGTGACCGCATCCTGATGGTGCACCGGTTCCCGTCGATCGACTGGCGGGGCGCGGACGGGATCCCTCGCGAGACCCTGGTCAACGCGTTCAACCCGCAGCGGCTGGACTCCTTGGGCCCGACCGATGCGGAGCTCGACCAGATCCGCGAAGTGCTCGAGCGCTGGCTGACGGGCGCCGACGCGCACCACGATGCGACGCGCGGGATCACCGGCGCGGGGGAGCGACCAGCCGGGACCGTCACCTGACACCCACGGTCGACGCTGACGTCCGGGCCGCGTACGACGCCTTCCTGCTCGGAGCGCCCCTGCCGGGGAGAGAACGCGGCTGATCCTCACCAGCGGCTCGACGATCTTCCGGGCGATGCAGTGCTCAGCGCCCCGGAATCACCTCGAGACGACGGAGGTGCTGTGCGACCTCGACACGACTCGGGAAGCCGATCCGGTCGAGAGCCCCCACTGCGACGACCTTGGGCCACTCTTCGCCGTCGAACAGGACGTACCGGAGCCCCGAGGGCAGGTCCGGCCCGTGGTCGTCCGTAACGACGACGCCCTGCAGCCCCACGAGGTGGCCGGAGCCGCTCGCGTAGTGCACCCGGTCACCGACGACGGGCAGGATAACGGTGTCCGCCTCCGGCTCGTCGGTGTCGCGTTCGATCACCGAGGGCGCGACCATCGCGAGCGCCGCCCCGCCCCAGGTGACGGGGGAGATCCGTGTTGCCCCCGTTCCGTCCCGCGCAATGCGCCAGGTGCGGAGCCGTCGTTCGTCGTGCTCGATCATCGGGTCGCCTTCGGGTCGGCTTCTCGCAGCCTCGGGTCAGGCTGTTCCCCGGACCGTACTGCCGTTCGGGCGTGGGTTGCGAGAGTTCCTCGATGACTTTGCGGGAAGCAGCAACGCTGCGGCGACACCGCTGCCGGGTGAGCCTGTCCTCCGGGCGGTGAGCTGTTCCGGCGCTGGCCGACCCGTTACCGTGAGCGCATGAGCGACCAGCAGCAGCGGCGGAACCCCTGGTGGGCGGTTGCCCTCGTGTTCGTGTTCGGCGGGTTCCTGTCCCTCGTCGCCGGCAGGATGCTGCCGTGGCAGGACCAGGATCGCCGGGATCCCGACTACTGACCCGGGCGCCCGAGTCTCGCGTGAGCTGCCCCGAGTCTCGCGTGAGCCGACAGTTCTCGGGCCGCGGAGCGCGAAAACTGTCGCTCAGCCCGAGACTCGCCCAGCCGCGCTAGCGCCGACCCGCTCCGTCCGCCGCGCCGCAGCCACCGGATCCACCGCGAACACCGCCGCCACGATCGAGAGCACCGCGTACACCCCGAGGTACCCGCACAGGATCCACGGCGAGCCCCCACCGAGCTCGACGAACACGGCGGCCAGCAGCGGCGTCAGCCCGACGGAGAAGATCGACCCGATCTGGTACCCGAGCGACATCCCCGAGTAGCGCCGACCGGTCGGGAACTGCTCGGCGAACCAGGCGGCCTGCGGCCCGTAGATGCTGTCGTGGAACACGCACATCCCGATCAGCGCGACGAGCGGCAGGAGTACGAGCGGCCCCGCGTCGAGGAACGCGAAGAACGGCCAGATGAGCACGGCGATCCCCACCGCCGACCAGATCGTCAGGACACGCCGGCCGACCCGGTCGGACAGCCACCCCCAGAACGGCGTCGACACGAGCGACACCGCGGAGATGACGAGCACGGCCTGGAGCCCGGCGGCCGACCCTTCCTCGCCCCGCTTCGCCAGCAGGTAGGTCAGCGAGTACGTCGTCAGGATCGAGTAGAGCGCGGGCTGCACGAGCCGCAGCCCGGCCGTGACCAGGATCGACCGCGGGTGCTTCCGGATCGCCTGCCAGACCGGGAACCGCTCGATGTTCCCGGAAGCGCGCAGCTCCTGGAAGACGGGCGCGTCCTGCACACCGAGCCGGATCACGAGCCCGACGGCGACGATCACGGCGGAGAACAGGAACGGCAGCCGCCAGCCCCAGGCCAGGAACACCTCGTTGCCGAGCAGCAGCCGCACGAGCGTGAAGACACCGGTCGCGAGCAGCATCCCGCCCGCCGACCCCATCTGTGTGAACGCCCCGAACAGGCCGCGGTGCCGTTCCGGCGCGTGCTCGACGGACAGCAGCGCCGACCCGCCCCACTCCGCCCCTGCGGCGACGCCCTGCAGCAGCCGCAGGAACACCAGGGCGACGACCGCACCGACGCCGATGGTCGCCGCCGAGGGCACCACACCGATCAGCGTCGACGCGATCCCCATCAGCACGAGCGACGCGACGAGCAGCTTCTTCCGCCCGATCCGGTCACCCAGGTGACCGGCGATGATCCCGCCGAGCGGCCGGGCGACGAACCCGACGCCGTAGGTCGCGAACGACGCGATCACGCCGACGGCCGGCGTCACGGTCGGGAAGAAGGTGGGCGCGAAGACGAGCGCGGACGCGGTCGCGTACAGGTAGAAGTCGTAGTACTCGACGGTCGTGCCGACGAAGGACGCCAGGGCGACACGACGGCGGGTCGCGTTGGTGGACGGTGCGGTGGAACGGACTGGAGGCGCGGCTGCGGTTGTCGGGTTCGGCACCCTCAGGAGCATGGTCGGGTCCCGCAGTGCGTGGAACACCCGGCGTAACGCGAGGTCACGTCATGGCCTCCGGTGACGCCGCGACGGGGAACATGGAACGCATGAGCGATGCACCGAACCGCCCGCTGCGCTTCGCGGCCTTCGTCATGAACACGACGTCGCACATCCAGCACGGGCTGTGGCGCCACCCGGACGCCCGCCAGACGGACTTCGACGACGTGACGCTGTGGACCGACCTCGCGAAGACCCTCGAGCGCGGGAAGTTCGACGCGATGTTCTTCGCGGACGTCGTCGGCACGTACGGCCCGGCGCGCGGCGACTACTCGACGAACCTCCGCGAGGGGCTGCAGATCCCCTCGAACGACCCGTCGGTGCTGCTCTCCGCGCTCGCCGTGTCGACGGAGCACCTCGGGCTCGCGTTCACCTCGAGCGTCATCCAGTCGCACCCGTTCGACTTCGCCCGCAAGGTCTCCACCCTCGACCACATCACCCGGGGCCGGATCGGCTGGAACGTCGTCACGAGTGCGCTCGACAGCGCCGCCCGGAACTTCGGGCAGGACCGCCTCGAGGAACACGACGAACGCTACGTCTGGGCCGAGGAGTACCTCGAGGTCTGCGCGAAGCTCTGGGAGGGTTCCTGGGAGGACGGCGCCGTGCTGAAGGACCCGGTGCTCGGGTACGCGGACCCGTCGAAGGTGCACCGCATCGACCACCACGGGAAGCGCTACGACGTGCAGGGCCCGCACCTGTCCGCGCCGTCACCACAGCGGACGCCCGTGCTCTTCCAGGCGGGGTCCTCGCCGGCCGGCCGGGCCTTCGCCGCGCGGAACGCCGAGGCCCAGTTCATCCTCACCTCGAACCGGGACGCCACCGAGCAGCTCATCCGCGAGACCCGCGACCTCGCCCAGGCAGCCGGGCGCCGGCGGGAGGACATCGCCTTCTTCCTCGGGCTCACCTTCATCACCGGGTCCACCGAGGCCGAGGCGAAGGCCAAGGAAGCCGAGATCGACGAGTACCTCGCGGCCGACGGATTCCTGGTGCACTCGAACCTCGGCTTCGACCCGGACACCGGCGAAGCGCTCGACCCGGACACCCCGCTGTCCGAGGTCCGCACCCACGCCGGACAGTCGCACCTGCAGTGGCTCCGCGAGGCCGCCGGGGACCGCGAACCCACGATCGCCGACCTCGCCCGCCTGTCCGCCAAGCTCCGTGCCCGGGTCGTCGGCACGCCCGACCAGATCGCCGACGAACTCGCTGGCTGGCAGCGCGTCGGCGTCGACGGGGTGAACGTCATCAACTGGACCCTGCCCGGCTCCTACGAGGAGTTCGTCGACCACATCGCGCCGACCCTGCAGGATCGCGGGCTGATGCAGTCCGAGTACCGCGAGGGGACCCTGCGCGAGAAGCTCTTCGGGCACGCGCAGCTGCCGGACTCCCACCCGGCAAGGCGCTGGCGCGGCGCGTTCACGGGCGGCGCGAGCGGCGTCGCGGAGGCCGCACGTGCCGTGGAGGTGACCGCATGACGGCGGCGACCTCGACCGACGGGCGCGGGACGGGCCTCCCGGCCGACCGCCTGGTCACCCTGCGGGCGCGATTCGCACCCGTGTTCGCGACCATCCGCGACGGCGCGGTCGAGCGTGAGCTCGCCTCTGGAACCCCTGGTGACCGGCCGATGCCGCACGACGAGGTCCGCGCGCTCGCCGACGCCGGGTTCGGGCGGCTGCGCGTGCCGGAGGATCGCGGTGGCTTCGGCGTGACCCTGGTCGAACTCGCGCACCTCGTGGCCGACCTGGCGGCCGCTGACTCGAACATCGCGCACCTGTGGCGCGGGCACTTCGGCTACACCGAGCTGGTGCTCCTCCGATCCGACTCCGCGTCGCGCGACGAGTGGCTGCAGCGGATCGTCGACGGAGCGATCGTCGGGAACGCGACCTCGGAGCGGACCGGGACGACGCTCGCCGACATCTCGACGACGGTGACGCCTGCCGGTTCCGGGTCGCTCCGACTGGACGGACGGAAGTTCTACTCGACGGGCACGCTCTACGCCGACTGGATCTACCTGGCCGCGGACCGCTCCGGCGACCGCGTCACGTTCGCCGTGCCGGTCGACGCGCCCGGCGTGACGAGCGTCGACGACTGGGACGGCTTCGGGCAGCGGCTCACGGCGTCGGGGACGACGGTCTTCTCGGGCGTGAGCATCGATCCTTCCGTGGTTTCGGCCTACAAGGACGCACCGTTGTCGCACATCCAGGCCTTCTACCAGCTGTACCTGCTGGCCGTGCTCGCGGGGATCGGGCAGGCGGTCGTCGACGATGCCGTGGCGTTCGTGCGACCGCGGACCCGGACGTACATCCACGCGAACGCCGCCCGGCCGGGGGACGATCCGCAGGTGCTCGCGGTCCTCGGGCGGCTCTCCGCCGGGGCGTTCACCGCCCGCTCGCTCGTCGTCGCCGCGGCGGGACTGCTCGACGAGGTCGTCGCGACGAACGTGCCCGGGTCCGGGGTCGACCACGCGCTGCTCGACGCTGCCGAGAACGCCGTGTACCAGGCGCAGATCGAGATCGGGCCGCGGGTGCTCCGATCGTGCTCCGAGATGTTCGAGGTCGGCGGGGCCTCTGCCGCCGATCGCACCCGGGCGTTGGACCGGCACTGGCGGAACGCGAGGGTCGTGGCGTCGCACAACCCGGCGGTCTACAAGGAGCGGCTCGTGGGGGAGTACGTGCTGCACGGGCGGGGGCCGGTGGACGCGTGGGAGAAGTACCACGAGGTGGGGCCGACGCGGTTCTGAGGGCGGGGCTGCGACGGCGGCGGGCGGCGGGCGCGGCGCGCGCGGCGGGCGGCGGGCGGCGCGCGGCGGGTGCGTCGCGCGCGGCGGGCGCGGCGCGAGTTCTCGCGGTGAGCGACAGTTCTCGCGCGCGTGGACCCGAGGAATGTCGCTGAGCCCGAAACTCGGGTGCCGGGCGCTGCGGGGAGGCTGCGCCGTGCGGCTCGCTACGCCCAGCCGAGCTCGTGCAGCCGCTCGTCGTCGATCCCGTAGAAGTGCCCGATCTCGTGGACGAGGGTGGTGTGCACCTCGTCCTTGAGTTCCTCGACGGTGTCGCACTCCGCGAGGTGCTGCTTCCGGAACACCACGATCCGGTCCGGGAGCTCGCCGAAGCCGTACTGCCCGCGTTCGGTCGCCGCGATGCCGTCGTACACGCCGAACAGGTCGGAGCCGTCCTCCGGTTCATCCTCGACGACGAACACCACGTTGTCGAGCCCGTCGACCATCTCGTCGGGCAGCAGGTCGAGTTCGTCGGTCACGAGCTGCTCGAAGTCGTCGAGCGACATCTCCATCACGCGAGGATCGTCCCACACCGCGCAGGGAGGGTCCTTCACGGCGTCGGGTCGAGCTCGCGGACCGGCCTGGCGGGGACGCCCACGTAGACGGTGTGGGGGCGACAGTCGCGTGTGACGACGGCGCCCGCTCCGATGATGCACCCGTCGCCGATGCGCACGCCGGGGAGGATGGTCACGTTTGCTCCCACCCACACCCCGCGACCGATCACGACACGGGTGCTGGTGCCGCGACCCCAGCGCTTCGCCGCTGGTCCGACCTCGTGCGTCGCAGTGATGATCAGCGTGCCGGGACCGAGTCCGGAGTTCTCCCCCATGTGCAGTCCGCCGCTGTGGTTCACCACGACGCCGCGGTTGAGGGTGACCCCACGTTCGAAAGTCACCCGACCGCTCCCGAACCACTCGACGCCCTGGTAGATCGTGCTGCGACGCAGACGCAGACCCGCCATCCGAAGGAACGCGAAGCGAACCTGGTTCGGGATCAGACGTGACGCGCAGATCGAGTTGACCCAGTGATCGCGGAGGAGACGGGGCCACATCTTGCCAATTGCGGTGAACACGACGGAAGTTAACCACCCCGACGTGGCAGATGCGGAATTTTACACATGTCGTATGCACGTGCTGCTGACGAAGATGGCCCCGGTCCATCGGACCGGGGCCATCGGCTGATCTGCATCAGCACTGGGGTGAATAACGGGTCTCGAACCCGCGACCTCCTAGACCACAACCAGGCGCTCTACCAACTGAGCTATATCCACCATGTTCGGACCGGCTGACCGGCGCGACCACTCAATAGTAGTACATGCCGGAGCCGGGTCGGACCACTACTGCGCGAGGCGCGGGGCCCACTTCTCGACGACCTCGGCCTGGACGGCTCGGACGTCGTCGGTGCTCGGGCCGGGCTCGGCGACGAACCCCGCGCGGCGGTAGTACTCGAGCTCACGGATCGACTCGAGGATGTCCGCGAGGGCCCGGTGCCCGCCTTGCTTCTCCGGGGCGTTGAAGTACACCCGCGGGAACCAGCGACGGCAGAGCTCCTTGATGCTCGACACGTCGACGCTGCGGTAGTGCAGGTGTCCGTCGACGCGGGGCATGTACTTCGACAGGAACGCCCGGTCGGTGCCGATCGTGTTGCCCGCGAGGGGAGCGGTGCCCTCGGCCGGGACGTGCTGGAGGATGTACTCGAGCACCTGGTACTCGGCGTCCGCCAGGCTCACCCCGTTCGGGATCTCCTCGATGAGGCCCGAGGTCGTGTGCATGTTCGTCACGAACTCGTTCATGTTGTCGAGCGCTGACTGATCGGGCTTGATCACGATGTCGAACCCGGGGTGCACGGGGACGAGGTCGAAGTCGGTGATGACCACGGCCACCTCGACGAGTTCGTCGACCTCGAGGTCGAGGCCCGTCATCTCGCAGTCGATCCAGACGAGGCGGTCGTTCGCAGTTGCCATGGTGTCGATCCTATTCCGCGTCGTGGTCGGCTCCGTCGCGGGCAGGTGCTGCCGCGGTGGCCGGGGCTGCGTGCCCCACGCGCGAGCGGGCGAAACACACACCGTTCGGGCCTCTGCCGAGCCGCATTTCACCCGCTCGCGCGCTGGTCTGGTCCGCCAGGCGGCGAGCGGGCGGGATGTGTGGGTTCCGCTCGACCGCGGGGCCGCATTGCACCCGCTCGCGCGCTGGGTCTCGGCCCGGACCCGGCGAGCGGGCGGAATGCGTGTGACCCGCGCGACCAATGGGCCGCATTTCACCCGTTCGGCAGCGCGCCTGCCCCGAGCCCGCCAGCGGGCGAATCATGCGGGATCCGCACGATCGCCGTGCCGCATTTCACCCGTTCGGCAGCGTGGCAGCCCGGGAGCCCGCGAGCGGGCGGATTCCGCCCCGTCCAACGCGGGCAGCGGACCGGTTCCGCCCGCTCGCGGTCGGTGGGCTGCCGTGGTCGCAACCGCCTGGAGGCGCGGTGCCGGTCCCGGGACCGGCACCGCGCCTCCAGGCCGTCACCTCCACTTCGCGAACGGGCGGAATCTGGCGGGCTCGGGGCCTGGACGGCACGTATTCCGCCCGCTCGCGGAGCGGGCGGGCGACCGGAGCTGGCGGGCGCAGGCGCGCGTCCACTGAGCGGAAACCGTCGGGTCCACGTTCGGGACCCGACGGTTTCTGCTCACTCGACGGGAGCGGCGCTACGCCATCTCGCCGGCGCCGATCGCCTCGGCCTCGACGCGCTCCGGCTCGGCACCGTCGTCGACGCGGCGCAGCACCTTCGTGGTGCAGACCACGACGACGAAGGCGACGGCGACGGACAGCCCGGCGAAGACGTACGCGGCCGAGGGGGCGTAGGCGTCGGCGAGGAGCGTGGCCACGGGCGGGGCGATCGCGCCACCGATGAAGCGCACGGCGGAGTAGGCGCTCGAGGCGACGGAGCGGGGGAGGTCGGTGGCCTCCATGACGCACTCGGTGAGCACGGTGTTGAGGACACCGAGCACGAGTCCGCCGATGATCACGCAGATGATGAGTCCCACCTGCGACCGCACGACCACGGCCGCGGCGAACAGGTCGAGCGCCAGCAGCGGGAGCGCGATCTTGAGCACGGTCGTCCGGCGGAGACGGGCGGTGAGCATCGGGGCGACCCACACCGAGGTGATCGCGAGGCCGACGCCCCAGCCGAAGAAGGTGAAGCCGATGCCGAGCGCGCCGAAGCCGAGCGGGAACGGCGTGTAGGCGAGCAGCACGAAGAAGCCGATGTTGTAGAACAGCGCGGTCGCGGCGAGGGCGGCGAGTGCCGGGCGACCGAGGGCGCGGAACGGTGCCGAGAGCTTCGTCGGGGTGGGCTTCTCGAGGTTCTTCGTCTTGAGGAGCGTGACGATGGCGATGAACGCGATGGCCATGAGCGTGGTGACGCCGAAGAACGGGCCGCGCCAGCTCACCGAGCCGAGCAGGCCGCCGACGAGGGGACCGACGGCGATGCCGAGACCGAGGGCGGCCTCGTACAGGATGATCGCGGACGCGGTGCCGCCGGAGGCTGCCCCGACGATCGTCGCGAGTGCGGTGGAGATGAAGAGCGCGTTGCCGAGGCCCCAGCCGGCGCGGAAGTCGATGATCGTCCAGACACTGTTCGACGTCGCCGCGAGCACCGAGAACAGCACGATCAGGGCGAGTCCGATGAGCAGGGTGTTCTTCGCGCCGATGCGGCTCGAGACCCAGCTGGTGAAGAACATCGCGACGCCCGTGACGGCGAGGTAGCTCGTGAAGAGGAGCTCGGTCTGCGCCGGGGTCGCCTTCAGCGAGACGGCGATCGCGGGGAGGATCGGGTCGACGAGGCCGATGCCCATGAAGGCGACGACGCAGGCGAAGGCGATCGCCCACACTGCTGACGACTGCTTGAGGATGCTGCCGGACTGGCCGGCTGGTGCGTGGGCGTTCACGCGAGGGTCTCCGTTCTGGTGGTGGTGGAGGTCCGCGAGGCGATGAGGGCGGCCGCGGTGTGCAGGGCGTCCCAGTCGTCGTCGTCGAGGTCGGCGAACATCGGGCCGACCGTGCGGGTCATGGTGGCGCGCCACTCGGCGAGTCGGGCGCGGCCGGCTTCCGTGAGCTCGATGAGCTGCCCGCGGGAGTCGTCGGGGTCGACGCTGCGGGTGATGAGTCCGTCGGCGGTCATGCCGGTGACGAGTCGGGTCATGGTGGGCTGCGCGACGCGCGAGGCCGCGGCGAGCTCGCCGAGGCGGAGCGGCTGGTCGGTCTCGAGGATGCCGAGCGTGCGCCAGACGGCGGCGGACGTGGTGTTGCCCGTCGCCTGGGCAGCGGTGCGGATCAGGCGGTTCACCGAGACGAGGAGTGTCTCGATGGTCTGCTCGCGACTCGTTTCCATAGCAAAACTATATAGCGAAGCTATGAATGAGTCAACAGGCGCCGCCTGGTAGAAGGGATGCATGAGCGACATCACCATCCACGAAGGCGACGAGTACACCGCGATCTTCCACGGCGGACCCTTCGACGGCACGACCGACACCCGCACCGCGACGAGCGACGCGCTGGACGACGAGGTCACGGTGTTCGCCGACGTCGAGGGCCTGCAGACCGCGTTCACCTACCGCATGACGAAGTCCCGCCAGGTGCTCGACCAGACCTCCGCCGAGTTCGAGTACGTGCCGGGGGAGTCCGACCCGGTGGACGACCTCGCCGACCGCGGCGACCGCAGCGGCGAGTTCGACCGCGAGTAGCCCCACGGACCGGGAGTGGATCCCCGCACCCCCGCGTTGCACGATCACATGCAGCTCGACCTCTGGACGTCCTCCTTCTGCGCCCCGTGCGCCGCCGCCCGCCGGGTGTCGGCTGAGGCGTCGGAGCTCGTCCCCGGACTGCACGTGACCGAGCGCGACGTGGCGAACCACCCGGACCAGGCAGAGGACCTCGGCATCCGGTCGACCCCCACGATCATCGTGCGGCGGGACGACGGTGCCGAGGTCTTCCGTTCACCGGGGGTCCCAACCCGCGATCAACTGCTCCTCGCCATCGCGAAGGCCGTCTGAGCGATCGCCGAGGCGGTCTGACACGTCCGACCGTCGCGTCGCGTCCGACCGGCGCGATGCGTCCGACCGGCGCGCCCCCGCTCGCTGACTCGTCGGGGCGAGCACGACCGGCGCCTCCGTCGGACGGACGACCCGCAGGACCCGCCGGCCGAGGCGCTTCGCGGCCCGTACCGGCGCCCCGATCAGGAGGGCCACGGTGCCCAGCACGCTCCGGTCGTCCGGCCCGAGGGCGTTCTTGCGCTCCCACGCTCGTCGGAGTTCCCCGCCACGGCTCCGCCGCGCTGCCGGTCGATCGACGAGTCCACCCGCATCGCGGAGCGCCATCAACGCCTCGGTCCGCGCCGCCCAGTCGTTCTCGGACTCGGGGTGGAAGTGGTTGTCGTGCATCCACTCCGCCCGCACCGTGCCGAAGCGGCCGTCGACGAGGTCACGGGCGTCGCCCTCCAGACCGCTGCCCACGAACACCTCGTTGATGAGGTGCCGACCGGTGCCGAAGTCCGTGAGCGTCAGGGCCGGCACGCCTCGTGCGGCGGCTTCGAGCACGGCCGTCGAGCTGATCGTGACGAGGGCGACGGCGCGGTCGAGGTGCTCGGACATCGGCCCGCTCTCCACCACGAGGTTCGCCGGTGCGTCCGCCGGCACGAGGTCCGGGTACGGGTCCTGCTCCCGGTGCGTCTGGTGTTCACCGGCGGCGGCACGGACCTTGATCACCACGCGCCACGACGGGTGCCGGCGCGCCGTCTCGACCAGCCAGTCGACGACGCGCTCGCGGTCGGCGCGCTCGGCGGGGACGCTCGGCTGGGCGGCGAAGACGACGGCGTCACGGACCGGCCCGCCCCCGTCACGGACGCCGGGTGCATCACCGCGACGCGCGAACGGCAGCGTCGCGAGCGCGAAGTGCGGCTCGACGCCGCCCTCCGCCGCGAGGTCCTCGTACGCGCGCACCTCGCGGTGGCTGTGCAGGACGAACAGGTCCGCCCGCGCGCGGAAGAACACACCCTTCCACTTCGCCGGGTACGAGATCCCCGGCAGCCCCGTCACGAGGACCGGACGCCGCCCGACCCGACGCAGCACTTCGTCGACGACGAGCTCCGCGACCGGCCCGATCACCGACACGAGCACGGCGTCCGGCGGGTCCCGTCGGAGCCGCTCGACGATCGCGTCGACGTGCATCGGCGTCGGCGGGGCCGCGGCGAGGTGCGCCAGTCGGTCGTCGAGACCCCGGAACGCGGACCGCAGCTGCGCGCGACTCGCGGATCGCGGCGTCGCGACGGTCAGCAGCTCCAGGTCCCAGTGCGCGGGTGCGGTGGCGAGCAGGTGGGCACCCCACTTCGCGAACGAGTCGGTGTCGACCAGGCCGACCACCCGTCGGGCGCGTGGCGCCGTACCGGACTGGAGGCGCGCCTCCAGTCCGCCCGTCGGCCCGCCCCCGTCAGCCGTCACGTCCAGACCGCCGCCGGTCACGCTCCGACGCGGCGCAGCTTCGCGAGCGGTGCCCGCTCGCCGGGCATGACCCGCTTGACGCCGTCGCCGAGCGCCGTCTCGATGATGCGCACGTCGCGTGCCAGCGTCTGCAGGCCGTGCGGCTCGAGCGAGGCGGCGTGGTCGGAGCCCCACATCGTGCGGTCGAGGGTGATGTGCCGCTCCACCGCGGTGGCCCCGAGGGCGACCGCCGCGATCGAGATCTGCAGGCCGGGCTCGTGGCCCGAGTAGCCGACCGGCACGCCCGCGTAGCGGTTCGCGAGGGTGTCGATCATGCGGAGGTTGGCCTCCTCGGGCGGGAGCGGGTACGTCGAGGTGGCGTGCAGGAGCACGAGCCGCTCGGTGCCGAGGGCCTCCACTGCCCGGTCGATCTGCTCGAGCGTCGACATGCCCGTCGAGAGGATCACCGGCTTGCCGGTCGCGGCGACGGCGGCGAGCAGGCCGAGGTCGGTCACCGAAGCCGAGGCGATCTTGTACGCGACGACGTTCAGGTCCTCGAGGAAGTCCACCGACGGCTCGTCCCACGGCGAGGCGAACCAGTCGAGCCCACGCATGGTGGCGTGGTCGCCGATCTCGATGTACTGGTCGCGGTCGAACTCCACACGGTAGCGGTACTCCAGGTAGGTCATCTCGCCCCACGGCGTCGACCGGGGCGTGTTCTTCATGTGCTCCGGCGTGGAGATCGCCGGCGTGCGCTTCTGGAACTTCACCGCCTGCAGCCCGGCGTCGGCCGCGACGTCGATGAGCCGCTTCGCGATGTCGACGTCGCCGTTGTGGTTGAGGCCGATCTCGCCGATCAGGTAGGCGGGGTGGCCCGCGCCGATCGTGGACGTGCCGATGGTGACCGTCATGGTGCTCCGTTCAGGGCTGGGTCGAGGTGCGGCGCGAGGGCTTCGGCGACCGCGAGGTCACCGGGGTCGTCGATGTCGATTGCGCCGCGGGGGTCGACGACGACGAGTTCCACCCGCCCGTGGAAGCGGTGGCGGTGCTGCCGGAAGGCCGCGGTCCGGAAGACGTAGAACGCGCCGGTCTCGCGGTACTCCGGCTCGCGGTCCTGGCGGCGGGGACGGACCGCGGCGTCGTGGTTCACGGCGCGGGCGGTGCCGGCACCGTCTGGCTCGCGTTCGATGCGCCACAGGAAGGCGTGCGAGGGGGTCGCCGCGAACACCGAGTCGGCGAGGCCGTCACGCACCCGGGCGACGGCGGAATCGAGGTCCGCCGGGTCGGTGAACGGCGACGTGGCCTGCAGGAACACGACGACCTCGGGCTCCTCGCCCGCGGCCGCCAAATCGTCGAGGACGTGCAGCAGCGCCGACTCCGACGACGCCTCGTCACCCGCCAGCTCGGTCGGCCGTCGGACCACCCGGGCGCCGGCGCGCTCGGCCTCGGCGGCGATCGCGTCGCCGTCGGTCGAGACCACCACGGCGTCGATCGACGTTGCCTCCAGCGCCGCCTCCACCGCACGGCGGACCAGGGACCGGCCTGCGACCGCGCGGAGGTTCTTCCCCGGGATCCCCTTCGAACCGGCACGGGCGGGGACGACCGCGACGACGGAACCGGTGGAGCGCATGTCCGGACGCTACGAAGCGCCGGTGACCCGGAAGCGAACACCAGGCAGACGCGCGCCGAACCGTTCCGGAACCCGCCCTGCGGGGCCGAGCCGTGCCTCCCGGCAGTTGCACAGCGGTACCAACGGATGCCGAAAGCCGACGCGGTGACCCTGGGACCATGAGCGTCACGTCCCGCACACCCGTCGTCCAGCGAGCACGCTGGGAACGCCCGGCGTTCCTCGGGCTGCTCCTCTTCACCGGGGTGCTGTACATCGTGAACCTCGGGGTGAACGGGTACGCGAACGCGTTCTACTCCGCCGCCGTGCAGGCCGGCAGCACGAACTGGGAGGCGTTCTTCTACGGGTCCTCGGACGCCGGCAACTCGATCACCGTCGACAAGCCGCCCGCGTTCCTATGGGTCATGGAGCTGTCCGTGCGGCTCTTCGGCCTGAACTCGTGGGCGATCCTCGTGCCCGAGGCGCTCATGGGCGTCGGTGCCGTGGCGCTGCTGTACGTCATCGTGCGGCGACGGTTCTCGGCCGGATCGGCCCTGATCGCCGGAGCCGCGCTCGCGACGACCCCGGTAGCGACGCTCATGTTCCGGTTCAACAACCCGGACGCGCTGCTCACCCTGCTCATGGTCCTGTCGCTCTGGCTCGTCCTGCGCGGTGTCGAGAGCGGGCGCGTGCGGTGGGTCGTGCTCGCCGGGGTGGCCGTCGGGATCGCGTTCCTGACGAAGCAGCTGCAGGGGTTCCTCATCCTGCCCGTGCTCGTCGGCGTTTACCTGTACTGCTCGTCACTGCCGTTCGTGAAGCGCCTCGTGCACCTGCTGTGGGCGGCGCTCGCCGTGGTCGTCGCCGGCGGCTGGTGGGTGGCGATCGTGGAACTCGTGCCGAGTTCCGCGCGGCCGTACGTCGGCGGATCGCAGACGAACTCGTTCCTCGAGTTGACCTTCGGGTACAACGGCCTCGGGCGTGTGACCGGCGACGAGACCGGCAGCGTCACGGGCGGTGGAGGGGGCGGCACTGCCGGCGCGGGGTCGTGGGGTGCCACCGGGCTCCTGCGACTGTTCGGCTCGGAGTTCGCCGGGCAGATCACCTGGCTGCTGCCGACCGCGCTCGTCCTGCTCGTGGCGTCGCTCGTCGCCCTCGGGTTCCGGCAGCGGACCTCGGCCAGACTCGCGACGGTGCTCGCACTCGGCGGCGCCCTGCTGCTCACCGCCCTCGTGTTCAGCTTCATGGGCGGGATCTTCCACCCGTACTACACGGTCGCCCTCGCCCCGTACCTCGCCGGGATCGTGGGGATCGGCGCCGGGTTGCTGTGGGAGCGACGCGGATCCTGGTGGTGGCGGGGGACCGCGGCGCTCGCGGTGGTCGTGACCGTGGTGTGGCAGTGGCACCTGCTGACGGCGGCGTCGGGGTGGCAGCCGTGGATCCGGTGGGTGGTGCTCGGGGTCGGGGTGCTGACGGCGGTCGCGGTGCTCGTGCCGGTGCGGCGGGCCGGGGGTTGGGCGGATGTTCCTCCGCTCGATGTGAGCGGTGCTCGCCGGGCGTGGGGGCTGCCCGCTCGCTGGGCCCGTCCTGTCGGTGGCGTGGCCGTCGTGGGCGCGCTGGTCACGGGACTGCTCGGTCCGACGGCGTACTCGATCGACACGGTGACGACCGCGCACACGGGCTCGTTGCCGTCGGCGGGGCCGAGTGTGGCGGGTGCCGGGTTCGGCGGCGGGGGCCGGGGCGGCTTCGGTGGTGGCGGCGGCCGGGGCTTCGGCGGTGGCGGTGGTGCGGCTGGCGGCGGGGGCGCTGGTGGCGGTGCTGCGACGGGCGGTGGTGCGACGGGCGGGCCGGGAGGCGTCGGCGGGCCGGGCGCGGGAGGTGCCGGGCGTGGGTTCGGCGGTGGTGGAGCCGGCAGTCTGCTGGGCGGGTCGACCGACGTGGCCTCCGCGCTGCAGGAGGCACTGCGGGAGGACGCTTCCGACTACACCTGGGTGGCCGCCACGATCGGTTCGAACAGCGCTGCCACGTACCAGCTCGCCACGGGGGAGTCCGTGATGCCGATCGGTGGGTTCAACGGCTCCGACCCGTCACCGACCCTCGCGGAGTTCAAGGAGTACGTGGCTGCGGGCGAGATCCACTACTTCATCGCCGGGAGCGTCGGCCGGTCGAACGGTGGGAGCGACGCCGCCTCGGAGATCTCCGCGTGGGTCGAGTCGCACTACGCGGCGACGACGATCGGCGGCGTGACCGTCTACGACCTGACGACCGGGTGACGCCGGGCTAGGGTCGATGGATGCTCGGTGCCGACGACCCACTCGATCCGACCCCGCGGCGCATCCTGGTCGCCGGCACGACGGGCGTCGGGAAGACCACGACGGCCGGACGCATCGGTGCCGTACTGGGGGTCCCGCACACCGAGATCGACTCGCTGTTCCACGGCCCGGACTGGGAACCGCGGGAGACGTTCGTCGCCGACGTCGAGGCGTACACGAGCGAACCGACCTGGGTCACGGAGTGGCAGTACACCCCGGTCCGGGCGCTGTTGGCGGAGCGAGCGGACACCCTGGTGTGGATCGACCTGCCGACACCGGTGGCACTGTGGAGGCTGCTCCGCCGGACCCTCCGGCGACGACTGCGGCGCGTCGAGCTCTGGAACGGCAACGTCGAGCCGTCGCTCTGGACGTTCTTCACCGACGAGGGGCACATCCTGCGCTGGGGCATCCGGACCCGGAACGTCTCGCGCCGGCGCGTTCCCGAACTCGCCACGTCGGCACCACACCTGCGGATCGTGCACCTGCGGTCGCAGCGGGAGATCGATCGGTTCGTGCAGCACCTCGGCGGAGGCCGCGGATAGAATCGTGGCCGTCCGCCTCCGTAGCTCAGTGGATAGAGCAGGTGGTTTCTACCCACCGTGCCGCGGGTTCGATTCCTGCCGGGGGCACCCACGACGAAGGCCGCCGTCCCTCGGGACGGCGGCCTTCGTGCTGGAGCGATGGTCTACTCGTCGTCCTCTGCGGCGCGACGACGGAGCTCGCTGGCACTGATCGGCTGCGTGTAGGGCGCCTCCGAGGTCTCGTTCGCGTCGGTCGGTTCCGCCGGGGCGTCGGCGATGCGCGTGGGGACCGAGGTCGTGATCGGCGCGCGGGGTGCGTCGACCTTCCGGCCGTCCGTGTCCGGCGTGCGGTTGACGTGCGCGTCGGCCGAGGTCGGCTTCGCGACGGGTGGCGGCACGGAGCCGGGCGCGGTCGCGGACGTTGCGGTCGTGCTCGGCTTCGATCCAGCACCGCGCGCGTCGTCCACGGCGTCCGCGTTGTCGGCGTCGGAGTCCCTGCCCACCGGGGAACCCAGGGTCGGGCGAACGGGCGATCCGGGCAGCGGTGTGGTCGCTCCGTCACCGTAGGCGCGCGTCGTGTTGGCATCCGAGATCGGCGTCGTGGCGTTCGTGGCGTTCGTGCCGTTCGTGGCATTCGTGGGGTTCGTGCCGCGCGTGCCGTTCGTGCCGTTCGTGTCCGTGATCGGCGTGGTGGCGTTCGGGTCGACCGGGGCCGAACCGCGGGTGACCGAGAACCCTGCACCTGCACCTGTGCCGGCACCCGTCGGGGTGGAGGGGGCCGCGGCTCCGGGCCGCTGTGCGGCGGGCCGGAGCGACGTCGTGGTCGGGGTGGGCCGCTCGGCTGCCGGAGCAGCGGTCGTCGCGGGCGCGGCCGTGTCGGCCGGGGCGACCTGGTCGGCGTTCCACTCCTGCTGACGCTTGATGAGGTCGGCGTCGGGGTCCGGCGAGTCGAACTTCCAGCGCTCGAGGTCGCTCTTGAACAGCTTGCGAGCACGACCGGGACGTGCTTGCCACTCGAGCAGGCGATCGCGGAACTCGGCGAGCGACTGCTCCGCCTGGAAGCTGAACGTCGACGAGTTCTTCTTGATGTCGGCGATCTCGTGCTGCGTCCAGTTGGCCGCGAGCGGAGCACCGGCGACGGGCAGCAGTCGGAGACGGATGTCGGCGTCCTCCGCCAGGTGGTCGGCGTAGGCGCGTTCGTCGTGCCCGAGCGAGCCCCAGGCCGCCGCCTTGCGTGCCGCGGAGACGATGCCCGCGACGGCCGTGTTGCGGGCCTCGCGCTCCTGCATCGCTACGACGCGCTTCGTCGCCCCACGGCCGATGAGCGCCGCGACGACGCCGGCGACGATGATCGCGACGAAGGGGATGAGTGCTCCGGAGATCACTCGCCAGCCGTTGTCCGACGAGATCCAGTCGGTCAGGTCGTTCCACCAGTCCATGCGCGCACCATACTCACGAAACGGTCAGGCGTCGGGGAGGTCGGGCGGCGTTCCGTCCATCCGACCGGACTTGATTCCAATGTGGAACATCATCAGCCCCACCGGAGGCAGTCCACGGCGTCGTCGGCGGACCACACGTTCGGCAGCTCGACGAACCGGCGCTCGGTCGACACGTACCGGCGGGCACGGTACGCGGTCCCGCCGGCGACGTCGACCCGGTCCACGTAGCCGACGATCTCGCCGTTCGCGCGGGTCACCCGGCTGAGGTCGTCGCGGACGTCGAGGATCCGGAGGTCACCGCGCGAACGGGCGACGGGCACGGTGCGGATCCGCAGTGCGGGTTCGGTCGTCGTGTGCATAGTGGTGCCTCCGGTTCGTCGTGCGGTTCGTCGTCCTGGGAAGGACGCTACGGCGCACCACCGACACGCCGAGCGCCGGTCGCCCTCCTTGGGGAACGTCGGCGACCGCGTCCGCGTTGTGGAGGAGGGAGTCGCGGTCGCGGCTCGCTCGAAGACCGGGAAGGTAGGTTGAGCGCATGACCACGTTCGTGCTCGCAGGTGGATGTTTCTGGTGTCTCGACGCCGTGTACCGCACGCTCCAGGGCGTGCAGGACGTGGTGTCCGGGTACGTCGGCGGTGCGGTGGAGGACCCCTCCTACGAACTGGTCTGCACCGGGACCACCGGCCACGCCGAGGCCGTGGCGGTCACCTTCGACGAGACGGCGATCCCCGCCGAGGTCGTCCTCGACGTGTTCTTCACGCTGCACGACCCGCGTCAGCTCAACCGGCAGGGTGCCGACGTCGGCACCCAGTACCGGTCGGCGATGTTCCCGGCGGATGACGACCAGAAGGCCCTGTTCGAGCGTGCGATCGAGCGCGGTTCGGACATCTGGGACGGTGGCATCGTGACCACGATCGAGCCGTTGGGTACCTTCTACCGTGCGGAGGAGTACCACCAGGACTTCTTCGCGAAGAACCCCGGTCAGGGCTACTGCCTCGCGGTGGCACTGCCGAAGGTGAACAAGGTCCGCAAGGCCTACAGTCAGTACATCCTGGCGTCCTGACAGTCGGGCGTCGGGGCCACGAGGAGGTGGTCGAACGATGACGAACAACACCGGGACCTGGGTAGCGGTCGGACCGGCGGGAGCGGTGGGCAGCATCCACCTCGCCGACGGCGGCTTCCGGGTCGAGCTCTACGGTCACCGCGGCGCCGGCGGGACGTACCCGTCGCTCGAGTCCGCGAAGGGCGCGGTCCACGCGGCGCTCGGACCGCTCGCCGATCGGCCCGAGTTCCGCGCGCACTGACGGTTCCGGACCGGAGGCGCGGGGGACTTCTCCTCCACAGGTCGCCTCCCCGAGACATCCGG
Organism: Curtobacterium pusillum; assembly: GCF_007673235.1. GTDB lineage: Bacteria > Actinomycetota > Actinomycetes > Actinomycetales > Microbacteriaceae > Curtobacterium > Curtobacterium pusillum_C. The sequence continues at coordinate 269,345 of NZ_VDZH01000004.1, read as the reverse complement.
TCACAGATCGAGCCCCGGGGTGCTTCCGCACCCCGGGGCTCGATGACGATCGACGCATGAACGACACCATCACCGTCTGCGGGATCATCGCCACCGAGCCGCGTCACCTCGTGACCGACACCGGCATCGCCATCACGAGCATGCGGCTCGCCTCACCCTCGCGGCGCTGGGACCGCGCCACCGCCACGTGGACGAACGGCGCCACTAACTGGTTCACCGTCACCGCGTTCCGGTCCCTCGCCGCGAACGTCCACAAGTCGTTGAAGAAGGGCGACCGCGTCGTCGTGACGGGCCGGGTCCGCATCCGGACGTGGGAACGCGACGGCCGCGGGGGCACCTCGGTCGAGATCGACGCCGAGGGGCTCGGCCACGACCTCGCGTGGGGGATCAGCAACTGGATCCGTGTCCCGCGTCATGCCGGCGAGGCCTCCGGTGGGCCGAGCACCGCGTCGTCGGTGGACCCGCGCACCGTCGTTGTCGACGGCTCCGTCGACCCGCACACCGTCCACGGGTCGGTGGACCCGCACACCGGGGTCGTCGACGAGTCCCTCGACGTCGATGCCGCAGCGGGCGAGGACCTCCCCGACGACTCGGACGCGGCGCTGCACGCAGCCGCGGTCCACCGGGGTGCGTTCGACCTCCCGGATCCGGACGACCTCGAGCACCCGCAGGAACGGGACGCCGCGTGAGCGCCGACGGCCCCGGCCGGCAGCGCGGGCTACCAGCGCTGCGTGATCATCGCGATGCCCGCGACCTCCTCGGTGTCCCAGTTGCCGCCCTTCGGCAGACCCGACACGCGTCCGTCGACCCAGAAGCTCGCGCCCTGGACCTTCGGCACGTTCGTCTGCCGCGCCTTGAGCCCTCGGAACGTGAACGAGGTGTTCCAGGTCCCCTGGAGCCCGGTCACGCCCGGACGGTTCCGCGTGATGATGTTCACGTTCTGGATCGACGAGTGCACGACGTCGCCGTTCAGGCGCGCGTTGGCCTCGGCGTTGAAGAAGAGACGGCCCTTCAGCGTGAGGGGGACCGCCGCCACCGTGTGGTTGTTCGCCAGGAAGGTGCCGACGCCGTTCGGGTACCAGCGCAGCATGACCGGCGTCAGGCCGTGGGTCGCGGGGCCGAGGTAGCCGTACGTGAACTTGCCGTTCTGCACGCGCTCCCAGATGAACCGGGGAGCGCCCTTGCTCACCGTCGAACCCTTGTCGGACTGGATCCCGACCGAGAACGCGTTGTTGTACGCGTCGTGGACGTTGATGTAGGACGAGTACCCCGTGCCCGTCCCGGTCTCGGAGATGCTCGCCGAGTACTCGGCGAGCGGGGTGCCGTGCGGGGCGACCGTCGCCGCGGACGCCGTGGCGCCCGTGGGGACGACGAGTCCCGCGGCGAGGGCGAACGCTCCGATGACGGGGAGCGCGAGTCGGTGCAACCGTGTTCTGGCCATGTCCATGATCCTGATCTGCTTGCGTTCGACGGATGCCTCTGGTTGAAGGCCAGGCCACGGTACGTCGAAGTCTGCGAGCGCAACAGCCCCCGTGCGGGTTCCGGCGAGCACGACGCAGCAGGCGCAGCATGCGCGCTCGGTCAGTAGACTTGTCGCGATATGGCTGAGTACATCTACCAGATGGTCCGCGCCCGCAAGGCGGTCGGCGACAAGCTGATCCTCGACGACGTCACGATGTCGTTCCTCCCCGGCGCCAAGATCGGCGTCGTCGGACCGAACGGTGCGGGCAAGTCGACGATCCTGAAGATCATGGCGGGTCTCGACCAGCCGTCCAACGGCGAGGCGAAGCTCACACCGGGCTTCACCGTCGGCATCCTCATGCAGGAACCCGAGCTCGACGAGTCGAAGACCGTCCTCGAGAACGTGCAGGAAGGCGTCGGCGAGATCCACGCCAAGGTCACCCGCTTCAACGAGATCTCCGCGTTGATGGCGGAGCCGGACGCCGACTTCGACGCCCTCCTCGCCGAGATGGGCACCCTGCAGGAAGAGATCGACGCGGCCGACGCGTGGGACCTCGACTCGCAGCTCGAGCAGGCGATGGCCGCGCTGCAGTGCCCTCCGGGGGACGAGCTCGTCACGCACCTGTCCGGTGGTGAGAAGCGTCGTGTCGCGCTCTGCAAGCTCCTGCTGCAGAAGCCCGACCTGCTCCTCCTCGACGAGCCCACCAATCACCTCGACGCCGAGTCCGTGCTCTGGCTCGAGCAGCACCTGCAGCAGTACCACGGCGCCGTCCTGGCCGTGACCCACGACCGGTACTTCCTCGACCACGTCGCCGAGTGGATCGCCGAGGTCGACCGCGGCCGCCTCTACCCGTACGAGGGCAACTACTCGACCTACCTCGAGAAGAAGCGCGCCCGGCTCGAGGTCCAGGGCAAGAAGGACGCCAAGCTCGCGAAGCGGCTGTCCTCCGAGCTCGACTGGGTCCGCAGCAACACGAAGGGGCGTCAGGCGAAGTCGAAGGCCCGCCTGGCCCGCTACGAGGAGATGGTCACCGAGGCCGAGCGCACGCGCAAGCTCGACTTCGAGGAGATCGTCATCCCCGTGGGTCCGCGTCTGGGCTCGCAGGTCATCGACGCGGAGAAGCTGCACAAGCAGTTCGGCGAGCGCGTGATCATCGACGACCTGTCGTTCACGCTGCCCCGCAACGGCATCGTCGGCGTCATCGGCCCGAACGGTGTCGGCAAGACCACGCTCTTCAAGACGATCGTCGGCCTCGAGCCCCTCGACGGCGGCACGCTGAAGATCGGTGAGACGGTCGACATCTCGTACGTCGACCAGAGCCGTGGCGGCATCGACCCGAACAAGAACCTGTGGGAGGTCGTGTCCGACGGGCTCGACTACATCCAGGTCGGCAAGACCGAGATCCCGTCGCGTGCGTACGTGTCGCAGTTCGGGTTCAAGGGCCCGGACCAGCAGAAGCGTGCCGGCATCCTCTCCGGTGGTGAGCGCAACCGTCTCAACCTCGCGCTGACGCTGAAGCAGGGCGGCAACCTGCTGCTCCTCGACGAGCCGACGAACGACCTGGACGTCGAAACCCTCGGCAGCCTCGAGAACGCACTGCTCGAGTACCCCGGCTGCGCCGTGGTCATCACGCACGACCGGTGGTTCCTCGACCGCATCGCGACGCACATCCTCGCGTGGGAGGGCCTGAACGAGGACGGCACCCCGAACTGGTACTGGTTCGAGGGCAACTTCGAGGCCTACGAGGAGAACAAGATCGAGCGACTCGGGGCCGAGGCCGCGAAGCCCGGACGGGCGACGTACCGCAAGCTCACCCGCGACTGACCGTGGCGCGACTGCACGCTCCCATCCGCATGCGGTGGAGCGACATCGACGCCTACGGTCACGTCAACAACTCCGCGATGCTGCGCCTCCTGGAAGAGGCGCGCATCGTGGGGTTCTGGGGACCCGACCCGGACGAGTTCGCGGCCGACGGGTCGATCCCGGAGCCGATCATCGACGGGCGTCCGGGTTCCGGCACGATGACGGTGATCGCGGGGCAGCGGCTGGAGTACCTGGCCTCGATCCCGTACTTCCGGCAGCCGCTCGACATCCAGATGTGGATCGGGCGGATCGGGGGAGCGAGCATCGACGTCTCGTACGAGGTGTGGTCGCCCGTCGGGCACGAACCCGCGGTGCTCTACACCCGTGCGACGACGGCGCTCGTGATGGTCGACGCTGCGAGCAACCGGCCACGGCGGCTCACCGAGGCCGAGCGTGCGGCGTGCGCGCCGTACACCGAGCCGGCGGTCGAGTTCTCCCGGCCGTAGACCGGGCGCACGACGGGACGGCGTCAGCGCGGGATGCGCATCATGCCCTCCTGCGCGACCGATGCCAGCAGCCGACCGTCCGGCGAGAACATCCGGCCGAACGCGAGTCCCCGACCGCCCTGTGCGCTCGGGGACTCCTGCGTGTACAGCACCCACTCGTCGGCACGACCGTCGCGGTGCCACCACATCGCGTGGTCGAGGCTCGCGCTCTTGACCCCGGGTGTGCCCCAGGCCACACCGTGCCGACGCATGATCGGCTCGAGGATCGACAGGTCGCTCGCGTACCCGAGGACCGCGCGGTGCAGCGCCGGGTCCTCCGGCAGGTCGCCCTCCACCCGGAACCAGACGGCCTGGTGCGGGACGTGCTCGCCCTGCACGTCGACGAACACCGGCCCCTCGACGTGTCGGAGGTCGATCGAGCGTTCGGCCCACGCCCGGGCGACGGGGTGGTCGATCGCGGACAGGATGGCGGCCGCCGACGGCAGGGACTCCGGCGCGGGGACGTCGACCGGGAACGGGTCCTGGTGCTCGACGCCCTCGTCCGGCCGCTGGAAGGACGCGATCATCGAGAAGATCGGGACGCCGCGCTGGTAGGCCTGCACCCGGCGGGCCGCGAAGGACCGGCCGTCGTGGATGCGCTCGATGCCGAACGTGATCGGCACGTCGATGTCGCCGGGGCGGAGGAAGTACCCGTGCATCGAGTGGATGTCGCGGTCCTCGATGGTGGACTGCGCGGCGACGATGCACTGCGCGAGGACCTGACCGCCGAAGACGCGGCCGCCGGGGGACCAGTGGCTTGCACCGGTGAGGATCGTCTCGCCGGTGCTCGCACCCGTGTCCTCGAGTCGGAGGGTGCTGAGGAAGTCCGGTTCACCGTTCACACGAGCAGTCTCACACGAGCCGGGGCACGAGCCCGCTACGAACGACGCCGTGCGGGGGCCGCGGTGACCACCGACCGCACGACACCCCAGGCGACGACGGCGAGCAGCGCGCCGACGACGCTGCACACCCAGGCGCTCAGCAGGTTCGTCCACATCGTCGGGGCGACCACCCAGAACAGGAAGTTCGCGGTCGTCGCACCGCCCAGGCCGAGCAGGATCGCGACCCGCCGTTCCATGCTCGGGACGGCCAGGGCCGTGGTGGCGACGAGGACGGACACGACGAGGTTCGCGAGCAGGAGCACCATGCACGCCAGCGTCGTCGGTCCGGATCGGCGGACACCCGGCACCGGCCGGGAGCCGACCGTGAGGTCGCCCAGCCGCCGCTGACAGCGGCGCCCGGTAGGCTCTGCGGTGACATGGGCACCTCGTTCACGCTTCCTGACGCAGCCTCCCTCGGAGACCTCCGCACCTACCTCGGACGGGCCGCCCGCATCGAGGACGGGTCCGTCCGCCTGATCGCGGACTCGGGCGTGCTGGCGGTGTACACGGCGATCCTGTACCCGCTCGGCCTGCTCGACGAACTGCCGACGGTCCTCGGTCTCCGCACGTTCTCGCTCGCGCAGCCGGCCACGATCGACGCCGTCGTGCCGCTCGCCTCGTTGCAGGAGCGCCTGCGGGTGCTGGCCGAGGCGCACGACGCCGAGCACGCCGACGGTGCGGACCCGACCCGTGCCACCCCGATCGAGGTCGAGCTCCCGCACGAGGTGCACACCGTGACGTGGGCTGCCATCTCCCCGCCCCGCGGTGGATGGGTGCCGCTGCCGGACGTCTCGCCGGAGCACCTCCGCCGCGCAGCGCGGGACGGCATCGCCGAGGTCGCCGACGCCGTGCCGTCGAACGCGGGCGAGGCGATCGTCCGGAAGATCCGCGCCGAGGTGTGGGGCCGTCCGGTCGCGGGCATCGAGCACGTGCCGGCCGGTGCCGGGTTCGCGGGGGAGAGTCTCGGCTTCCTGGGACACGACCCCGTCCGGCTGTTCGAGACCGGACCGTGGAGCCGCTTGACGACCAGCCGCGGGCACGTCCTCGTGAAGCGGCGGGCCTGGACCCTCAACCTCTAGGCTGCGTTCTCCGGACGCCGCGTGGTTGGCTGGTGGCATGCACGTCTTCCTCACCGGCGCCTCCGGCTACATCGGTTCCTCCGTCCTCCGCGCCCTCGTCGCCCACGGGCACGAGGTCACGGCCCTCGTGCGCACGGACGAGAAGGCGCAGGCGGTCCGGGACGCCGGCGGGCGGGCGCTCGTCGGGGACGTCACCGACACCGACGTGGTCCGTCGTCTCGCGCACGAGGCCGACGCCGTCGTGCACACGGCGTCCGCGCAGGGCGTCGACGAGTCCTTCATCGCCACCGTCCTCGAGGCGCTCGAGGGCACCCCGAAGCCCTTCGTGCACACCGGTGGGATCTTCACCTTCGGCGACTCGACGGACATCTCCGAGCAGTCGCCCGCGTCGCCGCCGGCCATGACCGCGTGGCGTGGTCCGAACGAGGCCGTCGTCCGTGCGAGCGACGTCCGCACCACGATCGTCGCCCCTGGCATCGTCTACGGGCGCGGCGCCGGCATCCCCGCGATGTTCGTCGGCGACGGCGAGCACGAGGTCCGACTCGTCGGCGACGGCTCGCAGCGGTGGTCGACCGTGCACATCGACGACCTCGGCGAGCTCTACGTCCTCGCACTGCATCGTGGCGAGCAGGACGGCTACGTGCTCGCGGCGACCGGGGACAACCCGACGGTCCGCGAGATCGCGGAGGCCGGCGCTCACGGTTCCCCCGTGGTCGCCGAGAGCGTCGACGCGAGCCGGGAACGGCTCGGCGCGGTCTACGCGGACGCCCTGCTCATGCACCAGGAAGCGTCCGGCGCGCACGCGCGCGCCGCCTTCGGGTGGGACCCGACCCGTCCGTCCCTGCTCGAGGACCTGGCAGACGGGTCCTACGTCCGCTGACGCGACCACAAGACGGCCTGGAGGCACGTGGCGGCGCCGCCACGTGCCTCCAGTCCGGTGGGGCGTCAGCCCCGTTCGTCGCTAACCGAGCGCGTTGAGCACCGGTCGCACCGCGTTCGCGAACGCGTACCCGTTCGAAGCGTCCCAGTTGATCGACCAGGTCATCGCGCCGCGGAGCCCGGGGTACTTCGCCGACGGGACGAAGGAGCCGCAACCGGTGCCCTTCGCGAGGCAGGTCATCGCGTTGTTCACGACGCCCGGCGCGACGTACCCGCTGCCGGCGCCGCTGGTCGACGCCGGGAAGCCGAGTCCGACCTGGTCAGCGCGCAGGCCGCCCTGCAGCGAGGTGCACGCGAGCGCCGTCGCGAAGTCGACCGAGCCCTGTGCGTAGACGCCGCCGTCGCACCCGTTCATCGACCCGGAGTTGTAGTACTGCGTCTGCACGATCGTCAGGACGTCCTTGATGTTCAGTGCGAGGGCGAAGTAGTCCGACGACGTGCTGAGCATGTCGATGGTCTGCGGGGCCATCGTGATGATCATGCCCGGGTGCTTCGCCGCGACCGTGTGCAACGCCTGCGCCATGTACGTCGGGTTGACCCCGTTCTCGAGGTCGACGTCCACACCGTCGAACCCGAACGTGTTCATGAGCGAGTCGACGCTCGCGGCGAAGTTCGCGGCCGAAGCGCTGTCCGACACCGAGATCGTGCCGTTCTGCCCACCGACCGAGACGATCACCTTCTGTCCGCGGGCGTGGACCGTCGCCACGTCGGCGGTGAACTGGGCGTCCGTGTAGCCGCCGAGCTTCGTGGAGAGGCCGGGGTCGACCGAGTAGCTCACCGCGCCGGGCTTGGACGGGTCGGCGTTCGCGAAGGCGACCGCGATCAGGTCGTAGCTCGTCGGGACGTCGCTGAGCTTGAGTGCCTTCGCGCCGTTGTCGAAGTCCTGCCAGTAGCCGGTCAGCGTGTGCTTCGGGAGTTGCGCGGCCGCGCCGGTCCCGGCGCCGGGCGTCGGAGTCGGCGTGGGTGTCGGTGTCGGTGTCGGTGTCGGTGTTCGCGTCGGCGTCGCCGTCGGGGTCGCGGTCGGCGTGCCGCCGGCACCGGCCGGTCCGGCCAGCGTGAGGTCGTCGGCGAAGTACGTGCCCTGGCCGTACCAGCCGTGGACGTACACCGTGGCGCTCTTCTGGGACGCCCCCGTCGTGAACGTCGTGGACAGCTGGTGGTAGCCCGAACTCGACGTCCACGTGCTCGCACCCGAGACGCTCTCGCCGAGGTAGACGTAGCTGCCCGACACCCAGCCGGACAGCGTGTACGAGGTGCTCGGCTGCACGGCGATCGTCTGGGAGCACTGCGCGGTGTCCGACGAGGTCGGCGTACCCGACACGGCCTTCGCACCGGAGTGGACCGGCGTGGAGACGACCGAGGCGCCGGAGCACACCCAGCCGCTCGTGGTCCCCGTCTCGAACCCCGGGTTCGACACGAGGTTGCCACTCGCCGCGTCAGCGGTGTGCGGCAGGAGGACGGCCGCGGCGAGCAGGGCGACCCCGGCTCCGACGGCGGCGAGTTTCGGAACGACCTGCATGGTTCTCCTCATGAGGCGTCGCGGCCCTCGGGAGTGGGCGCCGTGCCCGGACCACACCATTCCGCAAGAACGTTGCGGAATGGTGTGGAGAGGTTATGACCAGTCGGAGCCGACCGTCAAGGGGGCAGCGCTCGGACGTCAGTCGAACGTGTTCGTCATCGCGTGCGCGGCGCGGTCGAGGTAGGCCCAGAGCTCAGCCTCGTCGAGGGGCGCCAGACCGAGCGACTCGACGGCGTCACGCATGTGGTGGAGCCAGCGCTCGCGGGCCTCGGACGTGATGCGGAACGGCATGTGGCGCATCCGCAGGCGCGGGTGGCCGCGTTCCTCGCTGTAGGTGCCGGGGCCGCCCCAGTACTGCTGGAGGAACGCGGAGAGACGCCAGATCGCACCCTCCAGGTCGTCGGCCGGGTACATCGGCCAGATGACCTCGTCCTGCTGGACGCCCTCGTAGAAGCGCCGGACGAGCCGGTCGAAGGTGGAGGCGCCACCGATGCGTTCGTAGAGCGAGCCGGTCGCCGAAGCGCCGTGTTCGCCGACGCGGAGGGTGATCGGCTGGACAGGCACGGTGCCGAGGGGCGGGGTGGGTGCGGCGGGGGTGGGTGCGGCGGGGGTCGATGCGGCGGGAGTCGGTTCGGCGGGGGTCGGTTCGGTCACTGCGGGTCCTTCCCGGCGTCGGGCTCGTCGGTCCGGATCGGCTGACCGAGGATGTTCTTGCGGCTGCGCCGGGGCTTCGTCGGCGCCGGCGTCGGCTGCGTCCGCACGGTGCGGAGGCCGTTGATCGAGGTGGCGTTCTCCCAACCCGCGGGCATGATCATCGCCATCGCCGGCAGCGTCACACCGAGTTCGTCGACGGCGTGCTTCAGTCGGATGCGGAGCTCGCGGCCGACGACGTCGAGCTCCGAGGCCCGGGTCTTCACGACGAGTCGGAACACCATGCCCGCGTCGGTGATGGACTGCAGGCCCCAGATCTCCGGCTTCTCGACGATGCGCTGGCGCCACCGGGGCTCCTGCGACATCGTGACCGCCGCCTTGAGCAGGGCGTCCTGCACGGCGTCGATGTCGGTGTCGTACGGCACGGTGATGTCGACGAGGACGCGCGACCAGCCCTGGGACAGGTTGCCGACGCGCAGGATCTGCCCGTTCGGCACGAACCACAGGATGCCGTTCACATCGCGGATCTGCATGACGCGCAGCCCGACGTTCTCGACCACGCCCGTGGCCTGTCCGGTGTCGACGACGTCGCCGACGCCGGCCTGGTCCTCGAGGATCATGAAGATCCCCGACAGCAGGTCCTTCACGATGCTCTGGGCGCCGACGGCGAGGCCGGCGGCGACGAGGGAGGCGCCGCCCACGATGCCGACCGCGGCGTCCGGGATCACGAGCGGGATGATCACGACGAGGGCGAGCACGACGACGATCACGGTCGCCAGGTTCTCCAGCACGCTGCCGAGCGTCCGGGTCCGCTGCACGACCCGGGCGGTCTGGATCGGCGACGCGACGAGGGCCTGGGTGTCGGTCGCGCCCTGGCGCTTCTTGACACCGTTCACGACCCGGTCGACGACGCCCTTGATCGAGTGCCGGAGGATCAGTCGCAGCACGACGGCGGCGAGCAGCGTGATGACGATCGTGATCGGGACGTGCCAGGTGTCGACGAACTCACCGAACGTCTGCGAGACAGCCTGGGCAGCGTCGGTCGGGGTCGGGGACGGGGTTGCAGCCAAGATCATGATCCGGTCGATGCTAGAGGGCGGGGCCCTGGCGTCCCCTGAGGAACGCCACGACCCCGCCGATGGTCACCCGATGCTCAGGCGTCCGCTGCCTGCACCCGGAGGGCACGCTCGGTGCCGGCCAGGCCCTCGGACACGATGCGCCGCAGCGCCGGGGTCTCCGGATGCTGCTCGAGCCACGCCACCGCTGCGTCACGGAGCTCGGCGGACGCGAGCGGCGCCGGGTAGAGGCCCGTGACGATGGTGTCGGCGATGTGGTAGCTGCGCTCGGCCCAGATGCGCGTGAGCACCTCGAAGTACTTCGGCACGAGGCCCTCGAGCACGACCGGGCTGTTCACGTGCTGGAACCCGATCGTGGTCTGGCGGACGATCGCGTTCGGCAGCTCCGAGGAGTCGACGAGCGACGAGAACGCGGCGAGCTTGCCCTCGGCGGTCGGGATCGTCGCCCGGGCACGCGCGGCGGCCTGCTCGCCCGACGCGGTCTTGTCCGCGGCGAGTTCGGCGTCGACCTCGGCACCGGAGGCAGCGCCCGCGAGCACGAGGCCCTCGAGCAGCTCCCACCGGAGGTCGGTGTCGATCTCCAGGTCGTTCAGCGTGACCGAGCCGTCGCGCAGCCCGCTCAGGGTGGCGACGTGCTCCGGTGTCGAGGCGATCTGCGCGAAGAACTTCACGAACTGGAACTGCGCGTCGGAGCCCGCTTCGGCGCTCGAGGCGAGGTTCCACAGCGTGTCGCCGACGGTGCGGACGGTCGTGTCGACCTTGGCCGGCGCGACGTAGTTGCGGGTCGTCAGGAGCAGCTGCGACAGGGTCGTGCGGATCGTCGTCGACTCGGTCTCGGTCGCGATGTTGCCGAGGACGAGTCGGACGTAGTCGCTCGCGGGCGACTCGGCGTCACGCGTGGCGTCCCACATCGCGCCCCAGACGATGGAGCGGGCGAGGGGGTTCGCGATCGAGGCGAGGTGCTCGATCGCGGTGCGGCGGGACTGCTCGTCGAGGCGGATCTTGGCGTACGCCAGGTCGTCGTCGTTGAGGAGCACGAGGTCGCCACGGTGGACGCCGACGAGCTCGGGGACCTCGGTGCGGGCACCGTCGACGTCGATCTCGACGCGGTGTGCGCGCTCGAGCTTGCCGCCGGCCGACGCGGTGTCGGCACCGAACGGTGCGTCGGCGTCCTGCGCGAACGCGTAGACGCCGATCGCGAGACGGTGCGGGCGGAGCGTCGGGTAGTCGGCCGGCGCTTCCTGCAGGACGGCGAACGACGTGATGACGCCGGACTCGTCGACCTCGATCTCCGGGCGGAGCGTGTTCACCCCGGCGGTCTCGAGCCAGAGCTTCGACCACTCGGAGAGGTCACGGCCGCTCGTCGCCTCGAGCTCGACGAGCAGGTCGCGGAGCTCGGTGTTCGAGTGGTGGTGCTTCTTGAAGTACGCCGAGACGCCCGCGAAGAACGCGTCGATGCCGACCCACGCCACGAGCTGCTTGAGGACTGAGCCGCCCTTCGCGTAGGTGATGCCGTCGAAGTTGACCTGCACGTCCTCGAGGTCGTTGATCGTCGCGACGATCGGGTGCGTCGAGGGGAGCTGGTCCTGGCGGTAGGCCCAGGACTTCTCCATCGCCTGGAACGTCGTCCACGCCTCGGTCCACTCGGTGGCCTCGGCCGTCGCGATGGTGGAGGCCCACTCCGCGAAGGACTCGTTGAGCCAGAGGTCGTTCCACCACTTCATGGTGACGAGGTCGCCGAACCACATGTGCGCGAGCTCGTGCAGGATCGTGACGACCCGGCGCTCCTTGATCGCGTCGGTGACCTTCGACCGGAACACGTACGTCTCGGTGAAGGTGACCGCGCCGGCGTTCTCCATCGCGCCGGCGTTGAACTCCGGGACGAACAGCTGGTCGTACTTCTCGAACGGGTACGCGACGTCGAACTTCTCCTCGTAGTAGGCGAAGCCCTTCTTCGTGATGTCGAACACGTACTCGGGGTCGAGGTACTCGGCGAGCGACTTGCGCGCGAAGACGCCGAGCGGGATCGTGCGGCCGTCACGGCTGGTCAGTTCGTCGCGGACGACCTCGTACGGGCCGGCGACGAGCGCGGTGATGTAGCTGGAGATCTTCGCCGTGGGCGTGAAGGCCCACGTGGCGATCTCGCCGTCGACGTGGGGCTCGGGCGTCGGGGAGTTCGACACGACCTGCCACCGTGACGGCGCCGTCACGGTGAAGGAGAACTCGGCCTTGAGGTCGGGCTGCTCGAACACCGCGAACATGCGGCGCGAGTCGGGCACCTCGAACTGGGAGTACAGGTAGACCTCGTCGTCGACCGGGTCGACGAAGCGGTGCAGGCCCTCGCCCGTGTTCGTGTACAGCGCGTCGGCGACGACGACGAGCTCGTTCTGCTCCTGCAGGCCGTCGAGCTGTATGCGCACGCCGTCGTTCACGGCGGCGACGTCGAGCGCGGTGCCGTTCAGGGTGATCGAGTGCACGGTCTTCGTGATCGCGTCGATGAACGTCGACGCACCCGGCGTGGCCGTGAACCGGACGCGCGTGCTGCTGCCGAACGTCTCGGCGCCACGCGTCAGGTCGAGCTCGACGTCGTACGTCTGCACGTCGACGATCGCGGCACGTTCCTGGGCTTCGATTCGGGTGAGGTTCTCTCCGGGCACGGACGCTCCATCTTCGCTGCGGACGCGGACGATCGGTGTCCGCGTGGGGGAGTCCCGGCACGGCGTCGTGCACCGGCGGGACGGTCGACTCCAGCCTAGCGAGCACGCGTACAGTCGCATCGTGACCGAGACGACTGTGGACAACACGACCGAACGCACCACGGGTGGACAGACCACCGTGGAGTTCTGGTTCGACCCGAACTGCCCGTGGGCCTGGATGACGAGCCGCTGGGTCGGTGAGGTCGCCCAGCACCGCGACCTCGACGTCACGTGGAAGGTGATGAGCCTGTTCGTCCTCAACGAGGACCAGGACATCCCCGACGAGTACCGCGAGCGCATCCACAAGGGGCAGCTGTACCCGCGCATCGTCACGGCGGCGCGGCTCCGGCACGGTCAGGACATCGTGAAGCCGCTCTACGACGCCCTCGGCGAGCACATCCACCACCGGCAGGAGAAGGACCCCGAGCAGGTCGTCCCCGCCGTGCTCGCGGAGCTCGGTCTCGACGCCGACCTGCTCGAGTACGCCTGGACGGACGAGGTCGACCGGGCCGTGCGCGTCAGCCACCAGGACGGCATCGACCGCGTCGGCCAGGACGTCGGCACCCCCGTGATCGCGGTCGAGGGCACCGCGTTCTTCGGCCCCGTGATCTCGCCGGCCCCGAAGGGCCAGGAAGCGCTCGACCTGTGGGACGGCGTCGTCGCCGTCGCGAAGGTCCCCGCCTTCTTCGAGCTGAAGCGGTCCCGCACGGTCGGCCCGATCTTCGACACCACGGCCTGAGACAGCTGTCGCTGTCGGACTGGAGGCACGGTGGGGGCTGGCACCGCGCCTCCAGTCCGACAACCGCGCCCCGTTTCGGACATCGCGCCCGGTTGTGCAGGGGCGCGATGTCCGGAGCGGGGCGCGATCGCGCAGCTGTCGCTGTCGGACTGGAGGCACGGTACGGGCTGGCACCGCGCCTCCAGACCCTGCTATCGTCGCCTCCGTTCGGTGAAGTATCAGGGGGACAGGGATCTCGATGGGGGAGTCGTACCGCGTCGACCGCGGGGCGTCCGAACGGACGGTCGCGGACGTGCGCGTCGCCGCGGCGGACGTCGCACAGCAGGCCGCAGCGATGCGTGGTGCGTTCGACGCGCTCGCCGCGGCGGCGAGCGGGTCGCCCGACATCGCGTCTGCACTGACGTCGTTCGGCGCGGGACGCACCGGGACCGCGTCGAGGATCGGCACGCACCTGCACGCCGTCAGCGCCGTCGGCGCAGTCGCGCTCGCCGCCGTCGACGAGGCTGACGCACACATGGCGACCCAGACGGTTCGGGCGGCACGTCGGTGACCGCGATCATCGAGGCTGACGCGCTCGACGAGATCCGACTGGACATGGCATCGGTCGTCGCGGCCGCAGCATCGCTCCGTGACATCGCGGAGGAGGTCCGCGCGACCGCTTCGGACGGCGACCGGTCCTGGTCAGCGATGCCCGCGGCGTTCGAGATGCCCGGCGTGAGCGACGCGATGCCCGCCATGACACACCGCTCGACCAAGGTCGCCGACGACCTCGCCGACAGCGTCGATCGACTCGATCGCCTGCTGGACGACGCGTCGTTCGAGTTCGCGGAGTTCCGAACGAGCCGCGCGGCGCTCGCCGAGCGGATCTCCTCGTTCGCCGGCGGTCTGCACGCGGCCGTCGCTCGCCACGACGCGGCGCTCCCCGAACCGCCCACCAGCTCCACGCCGTGGCAGCAGGTCCCCGCGCTCGCCATCGAGGACGCCGCACTCCGCACGGCCGTTGCCGCCTGGAACGAGCAGTGGCAGTCGTGGCAGCGAGAACTGGCCGGACGGATCCGCGCGATCTCCGGTGGCGAGTCGACGGCTGGGCTCGCGACGGACGGGACCGACGTCCGGACTGCGAGCCTGGTGGCACCGATGCCGCTCCCGGGGTTCCCGTCGACGCCGTTCCAGTTCCCGTGGCCGTGGCTCGGCGCCGCGGGCGGAACTGCTGCGGGCAGCGGTTCGGCGGTCGGGGGCCTGTCGGCACTCGGACTGCTCGGCATCCTGTTCGGCCTGAGCGGCGACACGCAGCAGCAGACGCCTGCGGATGCGATGCGGCAGCGGATGGCGCAGGCCGACCGGGATGCCTGGGCGTGGACGCACGATCCGCTCACTGGCAAGCCGCGCGAGGTGGCGGGTGGTGCTGGCATCATGACCGATGTCATCGGGCCGATGACCGGTGCGGAAGCAATCAAACATGCACGGAAGTACGGCAGAGTTCCGAAGAAGAAGCCGGTCGGAGAGGTCGACACGCCGGAAGAGCTCGTCGACATCTGGAAGGAGCTCACCCGTGGTGGCAAGCCGATGGACGGCGGAGCTCCCGACTCCACGTCAGTCGAGCTCCCCGACGGATCTCGCGTGCAATGGCGTCCCGACAGCCAATCGGGCGGGCCGACCATCGAGATCAACGCCGGTGGCAACAGCAAGTACAAGATCCATCTCCCGAAGGACTCACCACGGCACGACTTACCCGAGGAGGCTCGATGAACGAGCTGACGTACCAACTGCTCGCGGACGTTTCTGACGAGACCGGCGTGGACATCTACGGATGGCACATCGGGATCGCCGATCGGACGCGAGAACCGGAGGCCGTGGTGGAGGTCCGGATCCTCGGGTACCTCCGTGAGCTACTCACGGCAGACCTGATCGGCCTCGGCTCGATCGAAGCGGACGAAGCCGGCCGGGGTGTTTGGACCAACTGGCACGGTGACGTCGACGAGCTCATCCAACGTGCTGCGGTGCGCTACGGGACATCCGACACGGTCTGGAACCTCTTCGCCACGGCAACACCTCGAGGAGTGCAGGTCTTCGAAGCGGAAGAAGCCGGTCGTGAGGCCGCCGGGCAGGACCCGTGGGCGCACGTCGACGACCGTTTCGGAGGGATCTGGGACGAAGACGGCAACGTCATCGAACCGCATGGGGATGAGATCGTTGTCTGACGCCGGTCTCGAGTACATCCCGTTCCCCGCCGAGGAAGTCCGCGCCATGCCGGACGGCTCCATCGCCGCGATGCGGGAGCCGCTTCCCGGTCATGAGGCGTACATCGACGTCATCCCTCCCGTCGACGCCGAGGACCCCAGAGTCCAGCGCCGCAGCGTTCGGCACGACACCGGCGTGCCGCCGAGCACGGAGCCGGCGCCCCGGACTCCCGAGGAGCAGCTGCTCTTGGAGCTCACGGAGTTCAACCGGAACGGGTGCGCCACCGACCTCCGTGCGCTGCACCGCATGGCGAGGACCGACCACGAGTCAGACGGCACCCGAGCCCGGGCGATGGCGCTGCGGACCGTCGAGGTCGGCATCCGTCGGGGCCTCCTGACGAGCGGGATGTTCGTCCGTGCCGGTTCGGAGCTCGCCTTCGTCGAACCCGAGCGGAGCGTCACGGAGCGGATGGCGTCCGTCCGGGACCGCTACATCAGCGCGCCCCAGGCCGGTGAGTCTGACGGTGACCTCGCGAACTCGGTGTGGTTGATGAACACGACGGACGGCGAGCGGTACGCGCGGACGCACA
Organism: Curtobacterium pusillum; assembly: GCF_007673235.1. Classification (GTDB taxonomy): domain Bacteria; phylum Actinomycetota; class Actinomycetes; order Actinomycetales; family Microbacteriaceae; genus Curtobacterium; species Curtobacterium pusillum_C. The sequence goes on along the minus strand of NZ_VDZH01000004.1, from coordinate 253,185 downwards.
ACGCCGAGCAGGCCGAGGACGACCAAGCGCGCGATGCCGGGCCGCGAACGACCCCGAGCGCGCCCGCGGTCGTCGTGCGCTCCTCGAGTGACGAATGGGACGACAAGAACCACGAGCTACTCGTGGAGAACGTCTTCGAGGAACTCCGCAACGGCTGGCTCTCGTGGGGCAAGGGCATCGAGGACGCGGCGCTCAAGAACATCGCGTGGGGGATCGCCGCCGAGATTGTGTATGCCTTCGACGTGAACTGGTCTCCGGACTGGGTGGCGAAGGGGCACCCGCACCGGTGGCACGACGACGACGGGTGGCGCGCGCGGTGCAGCGACTGCCTCGACGAGAGTCCGGCCGAGCCCGACGAAGCGGTCGCGTACGCGTGGTTCGCCGACCACCGTCCCGTCGCGCATGGTGACACTGCGCCGCCGTTCCGACCATCACCGCCAGCGATCGCCGTCCCGATGCCGAATGCAGACTGACGGGCCCGTCAGACCAGCGGCAGCCGCATCAGCGTCAGGTCCAGCCACCGGTCGAACTTCCGGCCGACCTCGGGCACCACGGCAACGGTCGTGAACCCGAGCCGCTCGTGCAGTGCGATCGATCCCGCGTTGGTGCTGCAGATCCCGGCGATCATCACGTGCCGCCCCTCGGCCGTCGCCCGCTCGACCAGAGTGTTCATCAGGGTCGTGGCGACGCCTCGGCCGCGGAACTCCTCGACGACGTAGACGCTGTGCTCGACGGTCAGCCGGTACCCCTGGTGCGGCCGCCACTGCGAGTACGTGGCGTACCCGGCGACGCGCCCGTCGACCTCGGCCACGATGACCGGGTAGCCGTCGGCGCGGCGCTCGGCGAGCCAGCCGTCGAAGTACGAGCGCGGGTGCGGTTCCTCCTGCCAGATGGCGGTGGAGTGCAGGACGGCGTCGACGTGGAGCGCGTGCACGACGTCGAGGTCGCGCGGTTCGCAGTCCCGGACGGCGACCGGCCCGCCCGTGTTCGTCGCATATGCTGTCGTCATGTCTCAGATCGTAGACGACGTGGCGCCGGATGCGGAAACGGGAGAGCACCCCGATGACGCCGACCAGCGGCGACTCGGCGAGCGCCTACAGCGCCTCCGCACCGAGCGGAAGTGGAGCCTCACCGAGCTCGCGGAGGAGTCCGGCGTCTCCCGCGCCATGATCAACCGCGTCGAGCGCGGGGTGTCGAGCCCGACGGCGACGATCCTCGGCCGACTGTCGGGAGCGTTCGGGCTCACGATCTCACAACTCCTCGACGAAGCGCTCGACCACGAGGTGCCGCGGGGGGTCGATCCCGACGAGGCGCGCGGCGTCCAGCGCGGCGCGACCGCGGACTCCTGGACCGATCCCGACACCGGGTACCGTCGTCGTCCTGTCTCGAGTGCGGCGTTCCCCGCGGACGTGACCGAGGTGCGCCTCCCGGCCGGCCGCGAAGTGGCCTACCCGGCGTCCGCGTACGCGTTCCTGCGGCACTGCATCTGGGTGGTCGACGGCGTGCTCGAGGTCGTCGTCGGCGGCGAGCCGACACGGCTGTCCGCAGGCGACCGGATCGAGCTCGGCGAGCCCGCCGACGTCGTCTACCGGAACCCCGGCGACGACACCGTGCGGTACGTCGTCGTGGTCGTCCGCACGCACTGAGACGGACGTGCCGACGCACGCGCAGCACGCGTCCGGACCGGGTCCCGCGCGGGAATAGGATCGGTTCCATGCGCATCCACCTCGGAACGGACCACGCCGGCCTCGAGTTCAACAAGACCCTCGCGACGCACCTCACCGAAGCGGGGCACGAGGTGGTGGACCACGGTCCGACCGAGTACGACGCGCTCGACGACTACCCCTCGTTCTGCATCAACGCCGCCCACGCCGTCGTCGTGGACCAGCGCGCCGGCGTCGAGGCGCTCGGCGTCGTGTTCGGCGGTTCCGGCAACGGGGAGCAGATCGCGGCGAACAAGGTCGAGGGCATCCGCGCGGCGCTCGTGTGGAACGAGTCCACCGCGCTCCTCGCCCGGCAGCACAACGACGCCAACGTCATCTCGATCGGCGCGCGCCAGCACACCGAGGAAGAAGCGATCCGCTTCGTGGACCTCTTCATCGCCGAGCCGTTCTCGGGCGAGGAGCGCCACGCCCGCCGCATCGCCCAGCTCGCCGAGTACGAGACGACGGGGCACATCGCCGGCAAGCAGGTCGACCAGTAGGTCAGCGGTACCGAGTAGACAAGAGCAATGCCCGAGGGTCACTCCGTCCACCGTATCGCCAACCAGTTCTCCCGGCACTTCGTCGGCAAGCGCTGCGAGGTGTCCAGCCCGCAGGGTCGTTTCGCCGCCGGGGCCGCACAGCTCGACGGCAAGAGGATGATCGCCGCCCGCGCGGTCGCGAAGCAGATGTTCCTCGAGTTCGAAGGGGACCTGTTCCTCCGCGTGCACCTCGGCCTGTACGGGGCGTGGGACTTCGCGGGCGACCTCTCGACCGCCACCGCCCTGTCGGCCGACGACGACGGCGAGGAGTCCCTGACCTCGATCGGTGCGCCGCGACTCGCCCGGTACCGGATGGCCGAGCAGGAGAAGGTCGAGGACCCGATCGAGTCCTTCCCGCCGGACCCCGTCGGCCAGGTGCGCGTGCGGATCCTCACCGAGGACACCGTCGCCGACCTCCGCGGCCCGACCGCGTGTGTCGTGGAGACCCCGGCCGAGGTGCAGCAGGCGCTCGACAAACTCGGCCCTGATCCGATCAACGACGACGGCCCGGAAGCCGAGAAGACCTTCGTCGACAACGTCCGGAAGCGCAACGTCGCGATCGGCCAGCTGCTCATGGACCAGTCGGTGGTGGCCGGGATCGGCAACATCTACCGAGCCGAGCTGCTGTTCCGGCAGCGCATCGACCCGTACAAGCCGGGCAAGAAGATCACCGTGAAGCAGGCGAAGGCGCTGTGGGCAGACTGGTCGAAGCTCCTGCACGACGGCGTCCGCGACGGCCTGATGCTCACCATGGACGGCCTGTCCGAGGCGGAGCTCAAGAAGGCGAAGCGCTCCCGGAAGGACCGGCACTGGGTGTACCACCGCGAAGGGGAGCCCTGCCGGGTCTGCGGCACGGAGATCCGGATGGCGGACATGGCCGGCCGCAAGCTCTACTGGTGCCCGAAGGACCAGAAGTAGCTCAGACCTCGCGGTGGGTGAACCGCCCCTCGACCGCGGTCGCGAGCACCCGCATCGACCGCAGTGCCGCCGACGACACCGACGCCGCGAGCGGGTCGTCCGCCACCAGCACGAGGTCCGCGACATCACCGACCGCCACACTGACCCGCCCGTCGGTCGACCCACGCCACGCCGTCAGCGCCGAGAGCCGCTCGGCAGGGTGCCAGGCAGGACGGCCGTCCCGGTCGCGCCCGACGGCAGCGGCCAGCGACACCCACGGGTCGAGCGGCGCCACGGGCGCGTCCGACCCGAGCAGCAGCCGGGCCCCGGCACGGTCGAGCGACGCGAAGGCGAACGCCCGGTCGGTGCGACCCGCCCAGTAGCGGTCGGCGATGTCCCGGTCGTCCATCGCGTGCTCGGGCTGCACGGACGCCGCGACGCCGAGCCGCGCGAACCGTTCGAAGTCGTCGTCGGCCAGCAGCTGCGCGTGCTCGATCGTGCCGCGGGTGCCGACCGCCTCGAACACGTCGAGCGCGAGAGTGTTCGCCCGGTCGCCGATCGCGTGGATCGCGGGCACGAGCCCGGCGTCGACCGCACGGCGGACCATCGGCACGACCTCCTCGAGGGGCCAGGTGAGCACGCCGTGGCCGCCGAGTTCGCCGTACGCGTCCACGACCGCGGCCGTGCGCGTGCCGAGGGACCCGTCAGTGATCACCTTGAACGGCCCCATGGTGAGGAGTCCGCGCGTGCCGGGGACGACGTCGCCGGTGCGGAGCCCACGGTCGAGCACCGCGTCGAGCTCGATCGGGTAGACGCCGGACGACACCCGGAGCCCGTCCGTCCCGGCGTGGATCCGCCGGGCCCACCGGTCGAGTCCGAACCGCATCTCGAGGTCGACGATCCGCGTCAGTCCGCGGGCGCTCGCCGCCTCGACGGCGTCGGCGACGTAGCCGTCGAGCACCTCGTCCGGCACGACGGAGAGCGCGCCGGTCACGTCGAAGGCGTCCTGCTCGCGCAGGACGCCGTCCTCGCCGGCGACCAGCGGCCGCCCGACGAGCTCCGAGAAGTGCGCGAGGGCCGCGGCGTTGCACCAGACGGCGTGCAGGTCACCGCTGATGACGACGATCGGGAGGCGCGGCGCGGCCTGGTCGAGCAGCTCGCGTCGGGCGGGCCGGGGCCACATCCCGTCGCGGTAGCCGTGCCCGATGAGCACACGGTCGGCGACGCCGGTGCGCGCGACCTCGGCGAGGAGGTCGGCGGTCGCCTCGGCGGAGTCGCAGCCGGAGACGTCGACGCGTCGGCGGACGAGGGCCCACTGGTCGAAGTGCACGTGGTGGTCGACCAAGCCGGGCGCGAGCCAGGCGCCGGCCGCCTCGAGCATGTCGGTGTCGGGGCCGGCCGCGTCGAGCGTGCCGGCCGGTGCGACCTCGGTGACGCGACCGTCGACGATGCGGACGTCGGCAGGGGCTCCGGAGGTTCCCACCCGCCGGACGGTGCGCAGCAGGATCTCCGTCCTCCCCACCGTCACGGCCGGTCCGCCGCTGGCGCGTCGGCCCGGAACCGGCGGCGTGGGCCCAGTGCCTCCAGGCCGTCGACACGCGCAGCGTGTGCTCGTTCCATCTCGTCGGCGAGCGCCGGCGACGCGTAGGGGCCGTCCCCGCGGAGGCCCGCGATGATCCGGTCCACCACCTCGGGTGCCTTGTTCTGCGAGAGCTTCGCGCGGGCGTCGAACCGGGTGACCCGGATGCGGATCCCGACGGTGCCCTTGGCCATCCGGCGGGCGGTCTCCTCGTCGACCTGCAACGACACGGGCGACGGCATGACCCGCTCGAAGTGGTCGACGAGCTCGCCGAGGACTCGGAAGTTCTTGTCGTCGGACAGGATCTCCGGCGTGCCCCAGCAGTGCGCGGTGACGTGGTTCCAGGTCGGCACGAACTGTTCCGGCGGGTACCAGGCGGGGGAGACGTAGCCGTGCGGGCCCTGGAACACGACGAGGACCTCGTGCTGCCCGAGTTCGTGGGCGACCTCGTCGGGGCGGCCGACGTGGGACACGAGCACGATCTCGTCGTCGTCGGTGGCCTCGAGCAGGAACGGGTAGTGCGACGCCACGAGCCCGGAGTCGGTGTGCGACACGATCGTGGCCCACGGGTGGGCGTCGATGAGCCGTTCCACCTCGTCGACGTCCGTCATCAGGAAGTGCGGTGTGTGTCGCATGGTCCGAGCGTGGCACACCGGGTCCCTCGAGCGCGACGGCTCCCGTTTCCCGAGTGTTTCAGATCGGTAAAAGTTTCAGAGTTCATTGAAAGAACCATTGCCTCGGAGACTCCGACGGGCCTAGCTTCACTCTTCAACGACGACCCGAGGAGACTTCATGCGACGCAGGACGATCGCCGCGCTGGCAGCAGCGACCACCGTGGTGCTCATGGCCGCCGGCTGTTCGGCGAGTGGCACCGCCGACCAGTCGGGCGGATCGGGCGGCAGCCTGGTCTACGCCACCGGCGAGCCCGACCACCTCACCCCGGGTCGTCAGACCGTCGCGTTCGACCAGGTGCAGAGCCTGTTCGCACCGCTGACGCAGACCGACTCGAAGGGCAAGCTGCACGACGTCGCCGCGAAGAGCGTCGAGTCGAGCGACAACGTCACGTGGACGATCACCCTCCGCGACGGGTGGAAGTTCCAGAACGGCGAGACCGTCACCCCGGAGAGCTACGTCAAGGCGTGGAACCAGACCGCGTACGGCCCGAACGCCTGGGAGAACAGCGGTCAGCTCGCGTCGATCGTCGGGTACGCGGACCTGAACCCGGCGGAGGGGACGCCGAAGACCAAGGAGATGTCCGGCCTGAAGGTCACCGGCGACGACACCTTCACGGTCACGCTCACCCACGCCGACAGCCAGTTCCCGCTCCAGCTCAGCCAGGCCCAGACCGCGTTCTACCCGATGCCCGAGGCCGCGTACGAGGACCTCAAGGCGTACGACAAGAAGCCGATCGGCAACGGCCCGTACGAGATGACGGCGGCGTGGAAGGCGAACCAGGAGTTCACGGTCACCGCGTGGAAGGGCTACGAGGGCACGAAGCCCGCGACGAAGGACGTCACCTTCCGCAGCTACTCCGACATGAACACCGCCTACACCGACGTCCTCGCCGGCAACGCCGACGTGCTGTTCCTGCCCGCCGACAAGATGACCAGCGCGAAGGGCGACTTCGGCGACAAGCTGCACTCGTTCGACGCCCCCGGCATCGACTACATCGGCTTCCCGCTCTGGGACGAGCGCTACTCGAACGCCGACGTCCGCCGCGCGATCTCGATGTCGATCAACCGCAAGCAGGTGAACAAGGCGATCTACGGCGGCCTGTACGAGCCCGCGACCGCACTCACCCCGCCGTCGATGTCCGGCACGCAGGAGGGCATCTGCGGTGACGCCTGCGAGTTCGACCCGGCAGCGGCGAAGCAGCTCCTCGCGAAGGCCGGCGGGTTCGACGGCACGATCACGCTCGTCTACCCGGGCGGCAACGGCCTCGACTCGCTCTACCAGGCCTACGCGAACCAGATCCGGCAGAACCTCGGGGTCGACGCCGAGGCGAAGGCGACCACCGACTGGGCCTCGTACTACTCCGAACTGACGGACAAGAAGATCGAGGGTCCGCACTTCGGCCACTGGGGCGCGCTGTACATCAGCCAGCAGAACACCCTCCGGGCCCTGTTCACGACGGCCGGCGGCTGCGCACCCTGCACCGGCTACTACCAGAACGACACCGTCGACGACCTGCTCGCGAAGGCCGACTCCGCCGGGTCCCAGGCCGAGGCGAACGAGTACTACGCGCAGACCCAGAAGGCCGTCCTGGAGGACTTCCCGGTCGTCCCGACCTTCTTCGACAAGTACTCGTACGTGACGAGCGACAAGATCGCGTCGCTCCCGGCCGTCGCCGGCAGCCCCGTCGTCTCGCAGATCACCGTCAAGTAGCGGTCCGGAAGGCTCCACATGGACACCGACTCCGTCCTCCGGCTCGTCGCCGAGGTCCCCGACCACGACGGCTTCCCGCTCGTCGACGACCTGCACGCCCGGTTCGACGCGCTCGCCGCGGCCCACCCCGAGCAGGTCACGGTCACCCGGATCGGCACGAGCCGGCTCGGCGAACCGCTCCACTCCTACCGGATCGGGTTCGGGTCGCACGCCGCCGTCATCGTCGGCGGCGTGCACCCGAACGAACCGATCGGCTCGTGGACGGCGCTGCACCTGGCGACGTGGGCGGCCGAGGGCGGATCGGCGGAGCTCGACGTCACGTGGCACGTCGTCCCGACGATCGACCCGGACGGCATGCGGCTGAACGAGGCCTGGTTCCACGACCCGCACGACCGGGTGTTCTACTCGCGGCACTTCCACCGTCCGGCCCCGGACAGGCAGGTGGAGTGGACGTTCCCGAATGCGTACAAGTCGGTGTACTTCGACCAGGTGCTGCCGGAGACCCTCGCGTTCATGCGGCTCATCGACGACACCGAGCCGGACCTGCTCGTCAGCCTGCACAACGGCGAGATGGGCGGCGTCTACTACTACCTGTCCGAGGACCTCCGCGACGTGATCGACACCCTGCACGCCGTTCCAGCGGCGCTCGGGCTGCCGCTCGACACCGGGGAGCCCGAGTCGCCGTACCTGCGGGAGCTCGCCCCGGCGGTGTTCGCGATGGACGGCATCGAGACGGCGTACGAGTACCTCGAGGGCCTCGGCGTCGACCCCGGCGAGCACATCCACGGGGCGTCGAGCGCGGCGTGGGCGATGCGGCACGGTGCGCTGTGCATGGTCGCCGAGCTGCCGTACTGGAGCCACCCGGACGCCGACGACCAGACCCCGACGGCGGAGTCCTACGCGGACCTCCTCCGCCGGTGCGCGGACGAGCTCGGGGCGTCGGGGACGGAGCTGCAGGCGATCCTCGACGAGGCGTCGCCGATGCTCACCCTCGAGACGCCGTTCCTCGAGGGCTCGCGGGCGTTCATCCCGATGCTCACCGCCACCCCGGCGACCGACCACGCCCGCGCCGACCGGGAGCCCGCCGACCGGATGGCCACCGTCGCCGAACGCTTCGGGTGCGAGGACCTCGTCCGGTGCTTCCGCTTGCGCTACGGCGGCATGCTGCTCCGCGCGCTCGAGGCGGAGACGACGGCCGGCACCGCGCCGGCTCCGGTCCGGCGGCTGCGCGACCGCCTGGCGGAGCGGTACGCGACCTGGCAGGCGGACGCGGCCACGGGCGCCGAACCGATCCCGATCCGCAAACTGGTGGGGGTGCAGTTCGGGGCGATCCTCGCCTGCGCGAGTCACGTGGCGGGCGCGAGTCGCGCCTCCAGTCCGTCACTGGTCACCACGAGTCGGCCTGGAGGCGCGTGATGCGTCCGGCGCTCGCAGTCGGCAGGCGGGTCGGCGGCCTGGTCATCGTCTTCCTCGGCGTGACCTTCCTCATCTACGCGATGACGTTCGCGCTGCCGGGCGACCCGATCAAGGCGCTCGGTGGGGACCGGCCGCTCAGCGACTCGGTCGTCCGGGCGCTGCGGGCCGAGTACCACCTCGACCAGCCGCTCTGGCTGCAGTACGTGCAGTACGTCGGCGGGCTGTTCCGCGGGGACTTCGGCACGGACTTCAGCGGGCAGTCCGTCGGGGAGCAGATGGCATCGCGGTGGCCGGTCACGATCACCCTGGCGCTGACCGCGTGGGCGCTCGAGATCGTGCTCGGCATCGGGCTCGGGGTCGTGTCGGCGCTCCGCCGCGGGACGGTCCTCGACAAGACGGTGCTCGTCGGCACCATCGTCGTCGGTGCGATCCCGGTCTTCGTGCTCGGCGTCGCCCTGCAGCTCGTGTTCTCGGTGCGCCTGCACTGGTTCCCCGTGGCCGGCGTGACGGCGGGCTGGCCGGAGGCGTACGTGCTGCCGGCGTTCGTCATCGCGCTGTTCGGCCTGGCGGCGGTGTCGCGGCTCACCCGGACCTCGATGATCGAGACGCTCGACGCCGACTTCGTCCGGACCGCCCGGGCGAAGGGCCTGGCACCGGGCCGGATCGTCGGCGTGCACGTGATGCGCAACTCGCTCATCCCGACGGCGACGTACCTGGCGACGGACCTCGGCTACCTGATGGGCGGCACCGTGATCATCGAGGGCATCTTCAACCTGCCCGGCGTCGGGAACCTGCTGTTCCAGGGGATCCGGTCGCACGAGGGCGCGGTCGTCGTCGGCATCTCCACCGCCCTCATCCTGGTGTTCCTCGTCACGAGCGTGCTCGTCGACCTGCTGCACGCCGCCCTCGACCCGCGCGTCCGGACGGGAGCCTCCGCATGACCACCTCCGCCATCGGCGCCACCGTCGAGCCGTCCGTCGTCACGAAACGCCGCCCGCTGCGCGCCGCGGTCCGGAAGCCGGGCTTCTGGCTGCCGGCCGGGGTGCTCGTCGTCGTGCTGCTCGTCGCGGTGTTCCCGTCGTTCTTCGCGGGCTTCTTCGGCCACGGCGACCCCCGCGTGTGCCAGCTCGGCCGGAGCGGAGCGTCCCCGACCGCCGGGCACCCGTTCGGCTACGACCTGCAGGGCTGCGACGTGTACGCCAACGTGGTCTACGGCACCCGGTCGTCGATCGCGGTCGCACTGCTCACCACCGTGCTCGCGGGCGTCGTGGCCGTCGTCGTCGGGACCGTCGCGGGCATGGTCGGCGGCTGGGTCGACGCTGTGCTCGCCCGGCTCACCGACGTGTTCCTCGGCTTCCCGTTCCTGCTCGGCGCCGTCGTCGTGCTGAACAGCGTGGGCGAGCGCTCGGTGCTGACGGTGTCGCTCGTGCTGGCTCTGTTCGGCTGGCCGACGATGGCCCGGCTCGTGCGCTCGAGCGTGCGGAGCGTCCGGAACGCCGAGTTCGTCCTGGCCGCCCGCACGATGGGGCTGTCCACGTGGCGGATCACCACGCGGTACGTGCTGCCGTCGTCGATCTCGCCGCTGCTCGTCCTCGCCACCATCACGGTCGGCGGGGTCATCGTGTCGGAGTCGTCGCTGACGTACCTCGGCATCGGGCTCGAGAGCCCGGCGATCTCCTGGGGACTGCAGTTGTCCGCCGCCACGTCGCAGTTCCTCCGGGCGCCGCACATGCTCGTCGCACCCGCGGTGTTCCTCGCCGTGACGGTGCTGTCCGTCATCGCACTCGGCGACACACTCCGCGCGGCGCTCGACCCACGACGACGATGACGCGCATCCCGCGGGCCACCGACCCGCGTCGCGACGCGCGCCGACGGCGCTGACGCGCCAGACTCGAACCACCGCCCCTCGAAAGGACCACCGTGACCGACACCCTCGCCGCCTACCGGAAGACCCTGCCGTACATCCACGACTGGGTGTCGTACAAGGTCTGGCAACTCCGGGTCCCCGGCGTGCAGGTCGCGATCGGGTACGGCGGCGAGGTGCTGTTCGACGAGGCCTGGGGCTACGCCGACGTCGAGGCCGGCCGCCGCCTGACCACGACGGACCTGTTCCGCATCGCCTCGCACTCGAAGACCTTCACCGCGACCGCGCTCCTGCAGCTCGCCGAGCGCGGGTCGCTCCGCCTCGACGACACCGTGGGCACGTACGTCCCGGCACTCGTCGAGGGCGGGTCGCCGCTCGCCGACGCCACGATCCGGGAACTCATGGAGATGGGCGCCGGGGTCATCCGGGACGGCCACGACGGTGACTACTGGTCGCTGCTCCGCCCGTTCCCGGACGAGCAGGAGCTGCTCGCGCTCGTCCTCGACCGCGGGCAGAAGGTCCCCACCGGGTCGTCGTTCAACTACTCGAACCTCGGGTACTCGCTGCTCGGGCTCGTCATCGCAGCGGTGTCCGGGCAGTCCTACAACGACTTCGTCCGCGAGTCGATCACCGAACCGCTCGGCCTCCGCAACACCGGACCGGACTGGGACCCCACCCGCGCCGACGACTTCGTGGTCGGGTACACCGGCTTCCACACCGCCCGGTCCCGGCAGCGCATCGACCACGTCGACACCCGTGCGATGGCCGCGGCGACCGGGTTCCACGGCACCGCGTCCGACCTGGTCCGGTACTTCTCGCAGCACGTCATCGGCCAGGGCACCCTGCTCGACGACCACTCGAAGCGGCTCGCGCAGCGGAAGGCGTGGAGCGCCACCGAGGACCCGGCGGCCCGCGGCTACGGCGCCGGGTTCATCGTCGACCGGATCGGCGGGCGCGAGGTCCGCGGCCACTCCGGCGGCTTCCCGGGCCACATCACCCAGTCGCTGTTCGACCCGGCGTCCGGGCTCGTCGTCTCCGTGCTGACGAGCGCGGCGGCCGGTCCCGCGACGCTCATCGCCACCGCGATCATCACCCTGCTCGACGCCGCGGCCGACGCCGACGCCCCGGGGACCCCGGTGCCCGACGACGTCGACACCGACACGTTCACCGGCCGCTTCGCGAACCCCTGGGGCGTCAGCGACATCGCGCGCGTCGGCGACCGGCTCGTCGAGCTCGACCCCTCCGCACCGGCGCCGCTCGAGACGCCGACCCGACTCCAGGTGGTCGACGCGGACACCCTCCGGATGACCCACGGGAACCGGTTCGGGTCCATCGACGAGGACATCACCTACGAACGCGACGCCGACGGCTCCGTCCGCCGGATCCGCGCCGGTGGCGGCATGACCGAGGAACCCTGGGCGATCCCGTCCGAGTCGCCCGAGGTCGCGGCGGGACTGGCACCGTGAGCGCCGAGGGCACGGGCGTGCGCGGCGACGGCGTGCGCGCCGACGAGGTCCGCGTCGTCGACGTCGTCCTCGAACCCGAGCGGCAGGCCTTCGTCGAGGAGTTCGCCCTCATGCTCAACGACGGCGCCGGCATGCCCCTCACCGACGCCCGGGTGCTCGGCTACCTCATGATGACCCGCGCGCCGCACTCGTCCTCCGCCGACCTGCAGGCAGCACTCGGCGCGAGCTCGGGCTCGGTCTCGATGGCCACCCGCCGGCTCGTCGACTCCGGGTTCGTGAAGCGGCACATCGTCGCCGGCGAGCGCAGCCACTACTTCCGCGCCGAGGCGGACGTGTGGGGTTCGTGGTTGGCGAGCGAGCGGAAGTACCTCGACCGGCAGCGTGACATCATCGGCCGCGGCCTGACCGTCGTCGAGGCGGCGGGGCGCACGGGCACGGGTGACGTCGACGCCGAGGTCCGCGAGCGCCTGCTCAACGGCCGTGACTACATGCAGTGGCTGCAGGGCTACCACCGCAAGATGCTCGAGGAGTGGGAGGCCTTCAAGGCCGCCCGCGACGACACCACCCGATCGGAGACCCCATGAGCGACGTCCTGACCGTCGAGCACCTCACCGTCACGTTCGACGTCGACGGGGACGAGGTCCGCGCGGTCGACGACGCCTCGTTCACGGTCGCGGCCGGCGAGGTCGTCGCGGTCGTCGGGGAGTCCGGCTCCGGCAAGAGCATGACGGCGATGACCGCGATGGGCATCGCCCCCGAGGGTGCCCGCGCCTCCGGAAGCATCCGGCTCGGCGCCCTCGAGGTCCTCGGCGCCGACGAGCGCACCCTCCGAGCCGTCCGGGGCCGCCGCGTCTCGATGATCTTCCAGGACCCGTCCGCCGCCCTGAACCCCGTGTTCACGGTCGGGTTCCAGCTCGCCGAGGCCGTCCGCCGTGCCGACGCCGCCGCCGACCGGCCCACCGTGCGCGAGCGCTCGCTCGAGCTGCTGCGCGCCGTGGAGGTCCCCGAGCCCGAGCGCCGACTCGGCCAGTACCCGCACGAGCTCTCCGGTGGGCAGTGCCAGCGCGTGATGATCGCGATGGCGCTCGCCGCCGACCCCGACCTCCTCATCGCCGACGAGCCGACGACCGCCCTCGACGTCACGGTCCAGGCCGAGGTCCTCGACGTCCTCCGTGCCCTCCGCGAGCGCACCGGCACCGCGATCCTGCTCATCACGCACGACATGGGTGTCGTCGCCGACATCGCCGACCGCGTGGTCGTCATGCGCCGCGGTCGCGTGGTCGAGACCGGCACCGCCGACGCGGTCTTCGCCGCCCCGGCAGCGGACTACACGCGCGAACTGCTGGCTGCGGTCCCACGGATGGGGACGAGCGTCGGACTGGAGGAGCGGGTCGTCTCCGCCACGGAGCCACCGTCGTCGGTCCTGGACGTCCGGCACCTCGTGGTCGAGTACGGCGGAGCCCTCCGTGGCCGCTTCCGCGCCGTCGACGACGTGTCGTTCAGCGTCGGTCGCGGCGAGATCGTTGGCCTGGTGGGGGAGTCCGGCAGCGGCAAGACCACCATCGGCCGCGCTGCCATCGGCCTCGCGCCGATCGCGGACGGGACCATCGTCGTCGAGGGGACGGACGTGGCGGCGGCGAGCCGTGCCTCCAGGAAGGCCATGCGGCGACGTGTCGGCGTCGTCTTCCAGAACCCGCTGCGCTCCCTGAACCCGCGCTACACGGTGGGGCAGACCGTGGCCGAGCCGCTCCGTCAGATCCTCCGGCTGCCCTCGGCCGAGGTCGAGGCCCGCGTCGAACGGCTCCTCGACGACGTCGGACTCGACGGCGGCTTCCGGGAGCGGTACCCGCACGAGCTCTCCGGCGGGCAGCGGCAGCGCGTCGCGATCGCCCGAGCCGTGGCACTCGACCCGGCGCTGCTCATCGCGGACGAACCGACGAGCGCGCTCGACGTCTCGGTGCAGGCACGGGTGCTCGACGTGTTCCGGGAGCTCCAGGAGCGCCTGGGCTTCGCGTGCCTGTTCGTCACGCACGACCTCGCCGTCGTCGACACGCTGTGCGACCGGGTCGTCGTGCTGCACGGGGGACGCGTCGTCGAGGAGGGCACCTGCGACGCCATCCTCCGCGATCCCCGGGACCCGTACACGCGCCGGCTCGTCCAGGCCGCACCGGTACCGGACCCCGTGGAGCAGGCCGAGCGCCGTTCCGCTCGCCTGGCGTCCCTGTCGTCCTGACCCCTGGCGTCGGCGGCGGAGAGACACATTCGTTTTCGCGTTTGACCGTTCCGGTTCGCGATCCTCGGGATCCGTGAACCGGAACGGTCAGAACGCGGACGGAACGTGGGTGTCCGGTGCGCGGACCCGTTCGAGCGCCCGTCGCATCGAACTCACCGTGCTGTACCCGAACCGGCCGGCGACCACTGCCGGGTCCGTTCCGTCGGCGAGGGCGGCGCGCACCGGGAACGACCGGAACCAGCGGCGCAGCTGCTCGGGGGAGCAGCCCGTCGTCGTCCGGAACCGCCGCCGGATCGTGCTCGCGGACACGCGAGTACCGCGGCGGAGCTCGTCGATCGGCACCGGGACGTCGGCGTCGACGAGCCGGTCGATGCAGCGTGCGATGCTGCGGTCGGCCAGGAACGCGGGTGGATTGTCGCGGAGGACCGCGGTCACCGCCACCGTCGCGAGGACGTCCCGCAGCGCCTCGCACCACCGCGCGCCGGACATCGTCTCGATGTGGCCGAGGGTGCGGAGGACGTCGTCGTGGGGAGCATCGAGCGGGTGCGTCCGGGCGAGACGGGGGAGCGGGAACGCCTCCGCGCCGAACGGGCCGAACGTCGCAGTGCCCGTGTGGACACCGGTCGGGCCGAAGAACCCACCGTCCGAGGTCGGCGGCGGGGCGCGGTCGAGGTCCGTCCCGATCGTCAAGGCTCCGTGCGGGCCGAACAGCGCCGCGGTGCCCTGTCGGACGAGGTCGACCTCGTCGCCCTGCCGGATCCAGACGTCGGTGCCGGACGAGCACGCGACCCACACGGAGCCGACGGATGCATCGAGGTCCAGCGTCCAGCGGTCGTCGTCCGACAGGACCTCGTGGCCGTAGTGCACCACGAGTCCGGCGGCATCGATCAGTGTCCGGAGCGCATCGCCCATGCGACGACGCTGGCATGCTGAGCGTCCGATTCCGGGGGCCGTGCGGCGTTCTGTGGAGAACGGGTCAGCGGACCTCGGCGGAGTCCCAGAGGCGGCCGGCGCCTGCGCCGACGGTGCGCAGGAGGGGGACCGCGACGAGGACCGCGGCTGCGAGGTACCCGACCGCCTGGAGCAGGCCGGGGATCGCGAACGCGACGACCAGGAACTCCTGCGAGGTCGACAGCGGGACCACCGTCTGGATCAGCACACCGATCACGAACCAGAGCGCCGCAGCGACGGTGACGACCCACCCGAGGGTACGCTGCGCGCCGCGGGCGGTCCACACCGTGAGCAGCCCGAAGGCGACGAGCGCGGCCTGGGCGACGAAGGACAGTGCCGAGCCGACGGGCCCCGGGACTCCCCACGCGAGCGCGAACGCGAGCACGGAGACCGCGATCGCGAGGGCACGGCGGTCGCGAGCCCGGACGGCGGCGATCAGCACGACGACGCCCGCGAGACCGCCGATCACCGTGGCCACGAGCAGGACCGACTGCGGCACACCGAACGCGAACGGCAGGCTGCCGACCAGCCCCCGCACGCCGAAGACCAGTGCGCCGACCGTGGCCGCAGCCGAGACCATCCGAACCCCCGTGATGTTCTGCATGCACAGCAGCGTACGCGGATGCGGGGGATAACCCCACCACGGGTTCGGGAGGGGGCAGGATGGGGGGACGAGCCCGGAATCGCGAGGCTTGATGTCATGACCGACACCGCCCGCCTCGACCAGGCCGAGACCGTCCCACTGAACGACTCCGTGCCACCAGGAGCCACCGAACCGATGCCGACGCAGCCGCAGCCGCAGCAGGACGACCGCACGCCGTCGGGGCCGCCTCCGGCCTCGTGGAGCGCGACGCCTCCCGTCAGCGGCGGAGGGGCCGGTGCCGGGTCCGGCATGACGGCGGGGGCGTTCTACCGCGAGGCCTGGAAGCGCCTGCCGCGCGACTTCGGGTACATGGCGCTGACGGCGGTGCTGCTGTGCACGCTGTACGCCGCGTTCCCCGCCGCGATCTTCGGCGGCGGGTTCCGCGACCTCTTCAACCCGTTCGTCCTCCTGATGTTCTTCATCGCGCTGTTCGTCGCGCGGTGGCTCGGGCAGTTCGAGAAGCTCCGCATCGGGTGGGCCGACAAGCGTCCGATCCGCCCGGTCGACTGGACGCCCCGCTGGCAGCAGAACTGGTGGACCCGCACGGGTTCGGCCGTCGCGAACCCGCACTACTGGCTGTACCTGCTGCACGCCGCGGTCGTGTACCCGCTCGTCGCGCTCGTCACCGTCGGCGCGGGTGTCGTCCTGCTCGCCGGCTTCGTGTGGCCCCTCATCCTCGGCGCGGTGTTCCTCGTCAACGGTGCGAGCACCGGGTACTTCTCGTCGTCCGACATCGGTCTGGTGGCCGGCGTCGGTCTCGTCGGCCTGCTGTCGATGGCCGCTTCGGTCGCGCTCTTCCCGCTCTGGGCGCGCGGCTCCGTCATCGCGCACTACTGGGTGGACTTCGGCCTGCTCGGCGGCTTCCGCGCGGAGCAGCTCGAGCAGCGCGTAGCCGGGCTGCAGGCCTCCCGTGCCGGTGCCGTCACCGCCGAGGGGCAGGCCCTGCGCCAGATCGAGCGCGACCTGCACGACGGCCCGCAGCAGCGCCTCGTCCGGCTCCGCATGGACCTCTCCGCTGCCGAGCGCGCGTTCGACAAGGACCCGGCGAAGGCGAAGCAGCTCATCGGCGAGGCATCGGAGCACGCCAAGGACGCCCTCGACGAACTCCGTGCCCTGTCCCGCGGGTTCGCACCGCCGATCCTGCTCGACCGCGGGCTCGTCGCCGCCCTCGAAGCGCTCGTCGCCCGCACGCCGATCCCGGTGGGCCTCGACGTCCGCCTGCCCGAGGGGCTCGAGCTCGCGACGGAGATCCAGCGCAACGTGTACTTCACGGTGAGCGAGCTCCTCACGAACACCACGAAGCACGCCGGCGCCTCGACCGCCGGGGTCTACCTCGGCCTCGTGGTGGACGCCTCGGGTCTCTGGTACCTCACGCTCAGCGTCACGGACGACGGCCGGGGCGGTGCTCGCCCGCAGGAGGGTCACGGCATCGAGGGGCTGATGGGCAGGATGCGTGCCCTCGACGGCGAACTCACGGTGTCCAGCCCCGAGGGTGGCCCGACCGAGGCCACCGCGCGGATCCCGCTCGGTGCGCTCAACGGGGTGCCCACGGCGCGCGCCTGACACCACGGGAGCGCCACCGCTCCCACTAGGCTGGTCGGCATGAGCGACGGCCCGGATGCAGCACGCATCCGGGCCGTCGTCGTCGACGACGCCGTCCTGCTGCGCGAAGGGCTCTCCCGCGTGCTCGACGAGGCCGGCATCGACGTCGTCGGGCAGTACTCCGACGCCGACTCGTTCCTCGCGACGCTGCCGGAGCACGCGCCCGACGTCGTCGTGATGGACGTCCGGATGCCGCCGACCTTCACCGACGAGGGCGTCCGCGCCGCCGTCGAGACCCGACGCCTGGCACCGCGCACCGGCGTGCTCCTGCTGTCCCAGTACGTCGAGGCCACCTACGCCGAGGACGTCCTCGCCTCCGGCGCGACCGGCATCGGCTACCTGCTGAAGGACCGCGTCACCCGGCTCGAGGAGATCGACGACGCCGTCCGCCGCATCGCCGCCGGCGGCACCGTGCTCGACCCCGAGGTCGTCACGCAGCTCATGAGCCGTCGCCGCAACCCGCTCGAGGCGCTCACGCCGCGGGAGCGCGAGGTCCTCGGGCTGATGGCCGAGGGGCGCACGAACGCCGCGATCGCCCGCGCACTCGTCATCGGCACCGGCGCTGTCGAGAAGCACGTCTCCAGCATCTTCGGCAAGCTCGCGCTCGAGGACACGGGCGAGGACCACCGCCGCGTCCTCGCCGTGCTCGCCTACCTCGGGTGACGGGGAACCGATGAACACGGCGTGCCGGTGAACCGGGTCCCGGCACCGCTCCTGGCGCTCGCCGCGATGGTCTCCGTGCAGGTCGGGGCCGCGATCGCGAAGACGAGGTTCGACGACGTCGGCTCGGTCGGTGCCGCGACGCTCCGGCTCGTCATCGGCGCGGTCGTCCTCGCCCTCGTCGTGCGCCCACGCGTCCGGCACTGGACCCGGGAGCAGTGGCTCGGGGCGATCGGACTCGGCCTGGCCCTCGGCGGCATGAACGTCTTCATCTACATCGCGTTCGCGAGCATCCCGATCGGGGTCGCCGTCACCATCGAGTTCCTCGGTCCCCTCGCGCTCTCGCTCGTGCACACCCGACGCTGGCGCGACGTCCTCTGGGCGGTCCTGGCACTCGCCGGGGTCGTACTCCTCGGGGTCGGGCCGGCGGCGGTGACCGCGGTCGGGGGCGTCGTCTTCGCTGTGCTCGCCGCGGTGTGCTGGGCGGGCTACATCGTGATGAACCGGCACGTGGGCGCCGCGATCCCCGGGGTGGACGGGCTCGCGGTGTCGATGCTCGTGGCGATGGTCGTGTCGCTGCCGTTCGGGCTCGGGGCGGCCGTCGACGGGGTCGTCCGCGAACCGGTGCTCCTCGTCGTGTTCGGTGCCGTGGCCGTGCTGTCGAGCGTCCTGCCGTACGCGCTCGAGATGCTCGCGCTCCGGCGGATGCCGACCCGCGTCTTCGGGGTGCTGCAGAGCCTCGGGCCGGCGATCGCGGCCCTCGCGGGCCTGCTGATCCTGCACGAGGGACTCGCGCCGCTCGAGATCGTCGCACTCGCGTGCGTCACCGCGGCGAGCGTGGGCGTGACGCTGTCCGCCCGTCGTGAGCGGGGCGGTCGAAAAGGAGGCACGGATCTCGTTCCGTGAATCCGGAACGTGATCCGTGCCTCCAGTAAGACCGCCTATTCGTCGCGGAGGAAGTCCGCGTACGTGGGTTCCGTGTGTTCACCCGTCAGCAGTGCCGGATCGTTGACCCGTCGTTCGACGTAGGCCGCGATGACCTCGGGTGGGGTGAGCACGTGGGCGACCCAGGACGGCACCTCGCTCTTCTTCATGGTGCCTCCTCCCAGTCCCAGCACTCGGATCGAATGTCTCGATCATTGAGTTACTTGCTGTACCGGTGTTCCGTAAACGATCCTCGTGATGTCCGGTGAAGTCAATGCGGTGCGTTCTCCGGACTGCGCTTGCCGATGTCGGCGCGGAGGGTGCGGTGTTTCACCGCCGAACGCCACACCCATGCGTTCGCCTGCTGCCCGAACTGCGCCCACTCGACCATGACGGCGTCGCGGGTCCAGCTCTTCGCGAATGCCTTCACGCGGACGTGGAACGTGGGGAACTGGATCCACGCCCACACCGGCACGGGGGTGACGGCGTGGCAGACGTCGGGCCCGCGGGCGTCCTCCGACAGGGAGTAGGCGCGCGGGCGTTCGACCTCCGGGTGTTCCGGGGGCTGCCACCGGTTCTCGCGACGCCGTCCCACGAGGGTATTCGAACGTGTGTTCGAATCGGCGTCAAGTCGGCCGCGCCGATCGTGCGCCCACGTGATCGGCGATCGGCGTGTCGGCGCGGGGTGCGCGGGCGCATGGCGCCGCGGCAGTGTGCGAGGTTCCGCGCATGGTGCGAGGCGCGCGGCGTCCCACGGCGCGCGGAACCTCGCACCGTGTGGGCGACCCGTCGCACCGTGCGAGGGGCGCGCCGCGTCAGGGGGCGGCGCGGCCCGTCGACTCACGGACGCTGAGCGTCAGCGACGGACCCGGGCGGGACGGCAGCGGCGACCCGGCGTCGATCTGCTCGCGGAGCAGGGTCGCCGCGCGCTGCCCGAGCTCGACCGTGTCGCGCGTCAACGAGGTGATCGACGGGCGGACGAGCCGCACCATCGCCGAGTCGTCGAACGAGACGATCGAGACGTCTCCCGGGACGGCGACGCCCATCTCGCTCGCCACGCCCAGGCCGGCGACCGCCAGCACGTCGTTGTCGTACACGATCGCGGTGGGGCGGACGCGCCGCGAGAGCAGGGTGCGGGTCGCGTTCGCGCCGGCCTCGGCGGAGTAGTCGGTCGGGATGGACCCGGAGCCCTCGTGCCCCTCGGTGGCGGTGAACGCCCGGACGCGGTCGATCCGCATCGCCGTGTGCTCGAACTCGGGCCGCCCGGCGACGTGCGCGATCCGCCGGTGCCCGAGCGCGTGCAGGTACCGCAGGACGGTGTCCGTCGCGTCGGAGTCGTCGATCCAGACGCTCGGCGCCGCGCCCTCGACCGAGGGGTGCGACCCGACGACCACGGTCGGCATGCCGAGCTCGGCGAGCAGTGCGAGCCGCTCGTCGTCGCGCCGCGGGTCGATCACGATCACGCCGTCGACCCGGTGTCCGCGCCACCAGTCCCGGTAGGTGTCGAGTTCCTCGGCGGCGTCACGGGCGACGAGGAGGTTCATGCCGACGTGGGTGCCGGCGAGCCCGAGCTGGATGCCGGAGATGAGGTCGCCGAAGAACGACTCGGTGCCCAGGGTCCTGGCCGGCCGGTTCAGCACGAAACCGATCGACCCCGCCTTCGCGCCGCCCAGTGCGCGGGCGGCGGTGTGCGGCTGCCAGTCGAGTTCCCGGGCGACGGCACGCACGCGGGCGCGGGTCTCGTCGGACACTCCTGGGCGGTCGTTGAGCGCGAACGAGACCGCGCTGATGGACACGCCGGCACGAGCGGCGATGTCGGCGATCGTCGTGCGACGGTTCTTGGCCACGGGCTTGACTATAGCGCTTTAGTTCGCAAACATCGCTGCATTCGACCGGTTCGGCAACGGGAACTGAACCGGTTCAGCATCATCGGCAGCGCGAGGAAGCAGCAGCCGTCGCACGACGAAGGAGTCACGAGCGATGAAGAACACCACACGCAGGACGACGGGACGCGCCGTGGCGCTCCTCGCCGGAGCGGCCGTCACGGCCCTCGCACTGACCGCGTGCTCGAGCGGCGGCAACGCCTCGGGCAGCGACGGCGGGAGCGGGAAGGTCGAGGGGTCCATCACCCTCCAGACCTGGGCACTGACCCCGACCTACACGGACTACCTCAACGGCGTGATCAAGGACTTCGAGAAGAAGTACCCGGACGCGAAGGTGAAGCTCGTCGACCAGCCCGGCGACGGGTACGCCGACAAGGTCCTCAGCCAGGCGTCCTCGAACTCCCTGCCCGACGTGATCAACCTACCGCCGGACATCGCCCTGCCCCTCGCGAAGCGCGGCTTCCTGCAAGACGTCGCGAAGGACGACTCGAAGCTCTCGAACACCTACGTCAAGGGCGCGCTGGCGGCGTACGACTACAAGGGCGTCGACGGCACCTTCGGGTACCCCTGGTACCTCAACACCGACGTCGACTACTGGAACAAGACGATGTTCCAGAAGTGCGGCCTCGACCCCGCGAACCCGCCGAAGACCACCGACGAGCTGTTCACGCAGGCCGAGACCATGCACCAGAAGTGCCCGGACGACTACCTGATGAGCCGCAAGCCCGGCCTGTCGGACTTCTCGCTCGCCGGCGTGAAGATCATCAACGACCAGGGCACGAAGTTCACCTTCGCGAACTCGTCGAAGGCCGCGGACCTCATCGCGAAGTACGCGAAGGCCTACAAGGAGGGCCTCATGCCCTCGTCGGTCCTGAACACGGACTACCTCGGCAACTCCACCCTGTTCACGCAGGGCAAGGTCGCCTGGACCACCGGCGGCGCCACCGCGATCAGCGACTTCGAGAAGAACAACCCGTCGCTCAAGGGCAACATCATCGTCTCGTCGGCACTCGACAACCCGCCGCTGTACGTCCAGGGCCTGAGCGTCAGCGCGAAGAGCAAGCACATCGCCACCGCCGAGGCCCTCGCCGCCTTCATGACGAACGCGAAGAACCAGGAGGCCTTCGCACACCTGGTCAACATCTTCCCGTCGACCACCTCGTCGCAGTCCGACCCGTACTTCTCGAAGGACGACGGCACCGTCGAGGCGAAGGCCCGCGTGCTCGCGAACGACGCCCTGAAGACCGCGAAGAACCTCAACCCGGTCGAGGCGAACTCGGCGATGACGGACTTCCTCGACCAGCAGATCGCGCTGGCGATGAAGGGCGGCACCACCCCCGAGAAGGCCCTGCAGACCGCGCAGACCAAGATGAACAGCCTGCTGGCGAACAGCTGATGCGCGCCAACCGCTGGTTCACGCCCTGGCTGCTCGTCCTGCCGGCGCTCGTCTGGTTGCTCGCCTTCAGCCTCTGGCCGTCGATCAACACCGTCCGGCTGTCGTTCACGAACGCCAGCCCGCTCGGGGGCGTGAGTCAGTGGGTGGGCCTGCAGAACTTCGAGACGCTGCTCGCCGATCCGCAGGTCTGGGAAGCGCTCCTCAACAGCGTCATCTACATGGCGGTGTGCCTGCCGCTCCTGACGGTCCTGCCGCTCCTGATGGCGGTGCTCGTCGAGCGGAAGCTCCCCGGCATCGCGTTCTTCCGCACCGCGTACTACACGCCGGTCATCGCCAGCGCCGTGGTCGTCGGGCTCATCTGGAACTGGATCCTCGACGACCGCGGGGTCATCAACGAGATGGCGCAGCACCTCGGGATCGTCCAGAGCTCGATCCCGTTCCTCACCGACCGGTGGCTGCTGGTGTTCAGCGCGATCAGCCTCACGGTGTGGAAGGGCCTCGGGTACTACATGATCATCTTCCTGGCGGCCCTCGGGAACGTCGGGAAGGACCTGCACGAGGCCGCGGCGCTCGACGGCGCCGGGTCGGTCCGCCGGTTCTGGTCGGTCACCATGCCGGGCGTCCGCGGGACGATGACGCTCGTCGGCATCCTCGTCTGCGTGAGTGCGCTCCGGGTGTTCAGCGAGCTCTACATCCTCACCAACGGCACCGGCGGACCGGGCGGGCAGGACAACTCGCTCGTGATGCTCATCCAGCAGTACGCCCGTGGCTTCACCGGCAACCTCGGCTACGCGTCCGCCCTGAGCCTCCTGCTCTTCGTCGTGACGCTCATCCCGATGCTCGCCCTCGCCCGGATGAACAGCAAGGCGGACAAGTGACCAACACGACCTCGACCACCGAACCCGCCCTCAGGGGCGCCGCCGGCGCAGCCGCACCCGCGCCGGACGTGGCCGGCGCGACGGACGCGGGCCGTGCCTCCAGACCGCCCCGCAAGCGGCGCCGAGCCGCGTGGGGCGTCATGTCCACCCGCGAGAAGGTGCTCCGCTACGTCCTGCTCGTCGTAGTGCTCTTCATCACGATCGGCCCGTTCCTCTGGCAGCTGTCCACCTCGCTCAAGGGCACCGGTGAGGACATCTACACGGCGAACCCGTCGTTCATCCCGACGCAGCCGACGTTCGGCAACTACCTCCGGGTCGGCGAGGCGATCCCGGTGTTCGGGTACATCGGCAACTCCCTCGTCGTCGCCGCGATCGACGTGCTCGGGAACATCCTGTTCGCGACCCTCGCCGGCTTCGCGCTCGCGCGGCTGCAGTGGCGGTTCCGCAAGGCGGTGCTCGGCCTCTTCCTGGCGACCCTGGTGCTGCCGGGCGAGGCGACGATCATCTCCCAGTTCGTCACCGTGAAGGACCTCGGCCTCGCCGACTCCCTCGTCGGCGTCGCGCTCCCCGGGATGATCGCGGCGCTCAACGTCCTGCTGATGTTCAACGCGTTCCGGCAGATCCCGGAGGAGATCGACCAGGCCGCCGTGATGGACGGCGCGAACGCCCTGCAACGGCTCCGGTACATTTCCCTGCCCGCCGTGCAGGGGACCATCGCCGTCATCGCGATCTTCTCGTTCATCGGAGCATGGGACGACTTCCTCTGGCCGCTCATCGTGCTGCAGTCCCCGGACAAGCTGACCCTGACCGTCGGCCTGCAGTACCTGCAGGGCACGTTCGCGACCGACCAGCGCATGATCGCCGCGGGCACGATGATCGCGTTCATCCCGATCGCCGTGATCTTCGCGATCCTGCAGCGCTTCTTCTTCAAGGGCGTCGAAGAGGGCGGGGTGAAGGGCTGATGCGCTTCGGCGTCAACCACACCCCGTCGGTCGGCTGGTTCCACTCGTGGCTCGACTTCTCACCGTCGGACACGGCGCGGGACATGGAGCAGATCGCCTCGCTCGGCGCGGACCACGTGCGGATCTTCCCGCTGTGGCCGGTCGTGCAGCCCAACCGGACGCTCATCCGGCAGTCGGCGCTGCGGGACGTCGCGACGGTCGTCGACATCGCGGGGTCCTTCGGGCTCGACGTCAACGTCGACGCACTGCAGGGACACCTGTCGAGCTTCGACTTCGTCCCGTCGTGGCTGGAGAGCTGGCACCGGCGGAACATGTTCACCGACCCGGACGTCGTCGCGTCGACCGCGGCGTACGTCGAGGCGCTCGCGGCGATCGTCGCCGACAAGCCGAACCTGCTCGGGATCACCGTCGGCAACGAGGTGAACCAGTTCGCGCACGCGCCGCACCCGGCGCCGCACGACACCACCGCGGAGCAGGGGCACGCGTGGGCGGCGGCGATGGTCGCCGCCGCCCGGCGTGGGCTGGGCGACGGCCTGGAGGCGCGGCGCGACTCCGCCCCGTCGCCCGCGTCCGGCACAGCGTCGCGTCCAGGGCCGCTGGTCACCGTCGCGCAGTACGACGCGGCCTGGTACGACGACGCGCAGCCCTTCGGCCCGGAGCACGCGGCGGACCACGGTGACGCGACGGTCACGCACTCGTGGGTGTTCAACGGCTCGGCGGCGCTGCACGGCGCACTCGGTCCCGGATCGGTCCGGCACGGCGAGTACCTGCTCCAGCTCGCCGCCGCGTGGAACCGTGACCCCGCGCGGCCGAACTGGCTGCAGGAGGTCGGTGCCCCGACGAACGTGGTCGACCCCGCCGACGCCGCCTCGTTCACCGAGCAGACGATCCGACACGTCCTCGACGCGCAGCACGTGCTCGGGGTCACGTGGTGGTGCTCGCACGACGTCTCCCGGTCCCTCGCGGACTTCCCGGAGCTCGAGTACGACCTCGGCCTGTTCACGAACGACGGTCGGCTGAAGCCCGCGGGTGAGGCCTTCGCAGCACTCGCCCGCTCGGCCCGCGACGCCACCGCCACCCCGGTGGCCCCGCCGTCGACCGCCCTCGTCCTCGACGACGTGCGACCGGACGGCGCACCCCGGCACGGAGTCCGGGCCGACAGTGCCCCCGGCGGCCGGTTCGCCGCCGCCTGGCTCGCACTCGCCGAGGGCGCCCCGGACCGCCGCGGGCCGCAGGTCGTCCTGCGCTCCCGCGTCGGCGACGACGCCCTGCTCGCCGCACGGGGCATCACCCGGTGCATCGAGGTCCCCGACGACGCCGCCACCGCCCTGCTGTCGGTCGCCCACCCGGCGACGATGGCCTGACCGCACCACCCGCCCGTCCCGCCGGCACCGACGCCGGCCCTCCCCTCCAGGAAGGTCCCCATGCACGACGACATCCCCCTCACCACCGGCCGGGCGCGACGCGTCCTCGACGAACGGATCCTGCCGGCCGTGCACGCGACGGCGACGCCGCTCGACACGGCGTGGCACGAGCTGCCGGGGGAGCCGATCCCGCCGTCGGAGGGGCTCGCGCTCGAGTTCACGCCGTACGAGGTGGGCACGACGTGGGGCGCCGCGTGGGGCACGACCTGGTTCCGCCTGTCCGGGACCGTGCCGGCCGAGTGGGCCGGCCGTCGGATCGAGGCCGTGATCGACCTCGGGTTCGACAAGAACATGCCGGGGTTCCAGTGCGAGGGGCTCGTGTACCTCGCGGACGGCACCCCGGTGAAGTCGATCAACCCCCGGAACCAGTGGGTCCTCGTCGCCGAGGAAGCGGTCGGCGGCGAGACCGTCGAGCTCTTCGTCGAGGCGGCGTCGAACCCCGTCCTGCTCGACTACCACCCCTTCCTCGTCACGCACGAGGGCGACATCCAGACCTCGTCGTCCAAGCGCCTGTACACCTCGCGCCGGATGGACCTCGCCGTGTTCGAGTCCGAGGTGCACGAACTCGCCCTCGACATCGACGTCCTGCTCGAACTCCAGGCCGAGCTGCCGGAGGGCCCGCGTCGGATGCGCATCCTGCAGGCGCTCGACGACGCACTCGACCGGCTCGACCTGCAGCACATCGCCGAGACGGCCGGGGACGCCCGAGCGGCGCTCGCCGACGTGCTCGCCGCCCCGGCCGAGGCCTCCGCGCACACGATCTCCGCCGTCGGGCACGCCCACATCGACTCCGCCTGGCTCTGGCCCGTCCGCGAGACGATCCGCAAGGTCGCCCGCACCACCTCGACGATGACCGAGCTCATCGACCAGACCGACGACTTCCTGTACGGCATGTCGAGCGCGCAGCAGTACGCGTGGATCAAGGAGCACCGGCCCGAGGTGTACGCCCGGGTCACGGCCGCCGTCGAGGCCGGCCGGTTCCTGCCGATCGGTGGCATGTGGGTCGAGTCCGACACCGTGATGCCGACGGGCGAGAGCATCGTCCGGCAGTTCTCGCAGGGCCAGCGGTTCTTCGAGCGGGAGTTCGGCATCCGGCCGAAGGGCGTCTGGCTCCCGGACAGCTTCGGGTACTCGCCGGCCCTGCCGCAGCTCATGCGCCGTGCGGGCTTCGAGTGGTTCTTCACGCAGAAGATCTCGTGGAACCAGGTGAACAAGTTCCCGCACCACACGTTCCTGTGGGAGGGCATCGACGGGTCACGGGTGTTCTCGCACTTCCCGTCGATGGACACCTACAACTCGCGGTTGTCGGGCAGCGAGGTCGCGAAGGCCTCCCGGCAGTTCCGCGAGAACCGACTCGCCACCGGGTCGATCGCACCCGTCGGCTGGGGTGACGGCGGCGGCGGCACCACCCGCGAGATGACCGGGACGGCCGCGCGCCTTGCCGATCTCGAGGGCAGTGCCAAGGTCCGCTGGGAGCACCCCGACGCGTTCTTCGACCGGGCCAAGGCCGAGCTGCCGGACCCGCCCGTGTGGGTCGGCGAGCTGTACCTCGAGCTGCACCGTGCGACCCTGACGAGCCAGCACGGCACCAAGCAGGGCAACCGCCGATGCGAGCAGCTGCTCCTCGAGGCCGAGCTCTGGGCCGCGACCGCCGCTGCACGCACCGACTTCGCCTACCCCTACGACGAGCTCGACGCACTCTGGCAGCAGGTCCTGCTGCAGCAGTTCCACGACATCCTGCCCGGCACCTCGATCGCCTGGGTGCACCGCGAAGCGGTCGCGAAGTACGCCGAGACGGCCGCTGCGCTCACGGCGATGATCGAGTCGGCGCTGTCGGCACTGGCCGGCCCCGGCGACGCGACGGTCGTCGTCAACCCGGCCCCGTTCCTCCAGGCCGGTGCACCCGCGCAGGGCGCGATCGTGGCGACGGACGTGCCGGAGGCGACCGCAGTCACCCTCGCCGAGCAGGACGGCGGCTACGTGCTGGCGAACGACCTCGTCCGGGTCGTCGTCGACGGTCGTGGACTCGTGACGAGCGCGGTCGACCTGGCCACCGGGCGCGAGGCGATCGCCGCCGGACAGGCGGCCAACCTGCTGCAGCTGCACCAGGACTTCCCGAACATGTGGGACGCGTGGGACGTCGACCGGTACTACCGGAACCGGGTCGAGGACCTGGTGGACGTCTCGTCGCTCGAGGCCTCGGTCGACGACGCCGGTGTCGCCCGGGTCGTCGTGTCGCGGGCCTTCGGCGACTCGACCGTGCGGCAGGAGATCCTCCTCGCACCGGACTCCCGCACGCTCGAGTTCGACCAGACCACCGACTGGCACGAGACCGAGAAGTTCCTCAAGGTCGCGTTCCCGCTCGACGTCCGCGCCGAGCACACCGTCGCCGAGACGCAGTTCGGGGCGCAGAAGCGGGTGACGCACACGAACACCTCGTGGGAGGCCGCGAAGTTCGAGACGTCCATGCACCGCTACGTCCTCGTCTCGGAGCCGGGCTTCGGGGTCGCGCTCGTGAACGACTCGATCCACGGGTTCGACACCACCCGCGACGCCGTCGACGGACACGTCACCACGACGGTGCGGCTCTCGCTGCTGCGGGCGCCGCGGTTCCCCGACCCCGAGACCGACCAGGGCGTGCAGACACACCGGTACGGCATCGTGATCGGCACCGACCAGCTCGGAGCGACGGCGGCCGGTGTGGTCATGAACGCCGGTCCGCGCACCGTGACGGGTGACCACGGGTTCGACCCGCTCGTGCAGGTGTCCGGCGACGTCGTGCTGTCGAGCGTGAAGCTGGCCGACGACCGGTCGGGCGACCTGATCGTGCGGGTCTACGAGCCGAGCGGACGCCGCGGCACCGGTCGGATCTCGGTCGAGGGGCCGTTCGGTCCCGTCACCGAGGTCACCCTGCTCGAGGAACCGTCGACCGACACGGATGCGTCGTCGTTCGCCGTCGACGCGTACGAGGTCCGGACCTTCCGGTACTCGCGCGCCTGAGACCCCGCCGCCGGGACTTCGGGTGTCCCGGCGGCGGCTCCCGGTCGGCGACCGCCGGCCGGTTCATCACTCGAAGAGGAGTGTCATGAAGAAGTCCATGAAGTTCGGGATCGTGGCGGCCATCGCCGCGATGGTGGCGGCACCGCTCGTGCCGTCCGCAGCGACCGCAGCCCCGGCTGCGACCGCTGCCACCAAGTCCGGTCCGACGAGCATCGCGTACGTCGAGGTCAACAACGACCAGCTCGCCAACGTCGGCCGCTACCAGCTGGCGAACGGCGCGAACGCGTTCGACGTCGCGATCATCTTCGCCGCCAACATCAACTGGAACGGCTCGAAGGCCGTCCTGTACAACAACGACAAGGTGCAGGCGACGCTCGACGCCGCGGCCACCCAGATCAAGCCCCTGCAGGCGAAGGGGATCAAGGTCTCGCTGTCGATCCTCGGCAACCACCAGGGCGCCGGCATCGCCAACTTCCCGACCCAGGCGGCTGCGC
This sequence comes from Curtobacterium pusillum, assembly GCF_007673235.1. Taxonomy (GTDB): domain Bacteria; phylum Actinomycetota; class Actinomycetes; order Actinomycetales; family Microbacteriaceae; genus Curtobacterium; species Curtobacterium pusillum_C. Next base: position 224,286 of record NZ_VDZH01000004.1, on the reverse strand, counting down.
AGGACTTCGCGTCGCAGGTCACCGCGACCGTCACGAAGTACGGGCTCGACGGGGTGGACCTCGACGACGAGTACGCCGACTACGGCACGAACGGCACCCCGCAGCCGAACCAGCAGTCGATCGGTTGGCTCATCACGGCGCTGCGGGCCCAGATGCCCTCGAAGCTGCTGTCGTTCTACAACATCGGGCCGGCGGCGTCCTCGCTGTCGTCGTCGAGCAGCACCATCGGCGCGAAGCTGAACTACGCATGGAACCCGTACTACGGCTCGTACTCGGCGCCGTCGATCCCGGGCCTCGGCAAGAGCGCGCTGTCCCCGGCCGCGGTCGACATCCAGAACACGGCGCAGTCCACCGCGGTGTCACTCGCTCAGCGCACCGTGCAGGACGGCTACGGCGTGTTCATGACGTACAACCTGCCGGGAGGCGACGAGTCCGCCTACGTCTCCGCCATGACGCAGAAGCTCTACGGGCAGGCCGCGACGTACCACTGACGTCGCGCCCGCAGCGGCGGCTCGTGCCCCGCGTCTCCTCGGCATCGGCCTGGAGGCGCGGGGCACGTCCGCCTCGTGGCTCGCCCCCGCTGTTCCTCCACAAGGCGAGCGGCGGCGGAGTTCTCCACGGCTCGGGCGATCGCCCTCCTAGGTCGTCGTGCTCCTCCCTAGCGTCGAGATCGTGGAAGGGAGGTGGCGATGGTTCAGCGACCACGACATCCCAAGAAGGACATCGAAGGCGTCATGCGGGACGCCGAGGCGCGTGGCTGGCGGTTCGAGAAGGGGCGCAAGTACTACAAGGCGTACTGCCCGTGCGGAGACCACCTGCACACGGTCCACATGACCCCATCGGACCCCTGGTACGTTGTACATCTGAAGTATCGGTTCGCCCGCTTGGCTTGCTGGGACAGGAGAACGTCATGACGAACTACACCGTGCGCGTGGAATGCGTGGCGCAGCTCGACGACCCGGACGACGTCGCGACGGACTTCGACGCCATCGCGGAGGCGCTCTTCGAGCTCGAGGACCTCCACGACCAGGACCTCGCTGCCGACCTCGGCGCCGGGACGCTCACCTTCTCGATCGGAGTCACTGCGGCCGACGAGTTCGGCGCCCTCGACCTGGCGCTCGGCGCAGTACGGACCGCGCTGCACGCCGCGGGACGGGGGACTCCTGGATGGGAGCGGCATTACCGGATGCTGCGTCAGGAAGTCGAGGAAGCGCACACTACGGCGGTCTGAGCGGCTCGAGGTCGTACGATCGCGGCGTGGAACTCGAGTTCAGCGGCGAGGTCATCGAGTGGCGGGGTCCGGCGCCGTTCTTCTACGCGGTCGTGCCTCCGGACGCTGCTGAGGTCATCCACGAGCTCGCACCGATGCTGACGTACGGCTGGGGCGTGATCCCGGCACGGGTGACGATCGGCCGGGTGACGTGGACGACCTCGCTCTTCCCGAAGGGCGGCGGGTACCTCGTGCCGTTGCGGGCCGCTGAACGCAAGCGTGCGGGAGTCGAACTCGGAGACGTGCCGACGGTGACCCTCGAACTCGGTGGTCCGTGAACGCCGACGGGGAGGTGGAGGGGATGACGGGAATCGAACCCGCGTGGCCAGTTTGGAAGACTGGGGCTCTACCATTGAGCTACATCCCCGCGCTGCGCACGTGTCGCAGCCCGACCATCGTAGCGGACGAACGAGCACCGACATGCCACCCCGTGTGACGCTCCCACCGACCGACGCCGATGCCCGGCGGATCAAACGGTCGCGGGTCGTCTCGTACGTGCTGGTGGTCCTCGCCGCGGTCGTGTTCTCGATGCGCCCGGAGCTGTTCGGGGATCCCCAGGGACAGCCCGCGCACGCGCTCCTGCACGTCTGGCGGATCGTCGTCGGGGTGCTCTTCGTGGTGGCCGCGCTCGGCGTCCAGGTGGCGGTCGGCGTGCAGTGGCGGAAGGGCCTGCGACGACGCGCACTCGGCGACGGCGACGACGGCTCCGAACCTGCCGGGAACCGTGCGCCGGGGGACCGCTAGACTCATCGGCGTCCCGTGCGCCCGTCCGGCGCGCGCGGACACCCTGGCTCAGTCAAACGGGGCGTAGCTCAGCTTGGTAGAGCGCCCGCTTTGGGAGCGGGAGGTCGCAGGTTCAAATCCTGTCGCCCCGACCAGGACCACACGAACGTCAACCAACAGGAGAACATCCCTTGGCCACCAGCACCGTCGACAAGGTGAGCGACACCCGCGTCAAGCTCACCGTGAACGTGACGCCGGAAGATCTCAAGCCGAGCATCGACCACGCGTACAAGCACATCGCCGAGCAGATCAACATCCCCGGCTTCCGCAAGGGCAAGGTCCCGCCGGCGATCGTCGACCAGCGTGTCGGCCGCGGCGAGGTCCTGAACCACGCCGTCGGCGACGCGATCGACAACTTCTACCGCCAGGCGGTGGAGGAGCAGGAGCTGCGCATCCTCGGCCGTGCCGAGGCGGACGTCTCCGAGCTCCCGAACGTCAAGGACTTCACGGGCGACCTCGTCCTCACCTTCGAGGTGGACGTGCGTCCGGAGTTCGACCTGCCGGAGTACGACAAGTACGAGCTCACCGTCGACGCCGTCGAGGTGTCGGACGACGAGATCGAAGAAGAGCTGCAGAACCTCCGCACCCGCTTCGGCACGCTCGTGACGGTCGACCGTCCGGCGACCACGGGCGACTTCGCGCAGATCGACCTCACCGCGACCATCGGCGACGACGAGGTCGACTCGGCCACCGGCGTCTCCTACGAGATCGGTTCGGGCGACCTGCTCGAGGGTGTCGACGAGGCACTCGAGTCCCTCACTGCCGGCGAGTCCACCACCTTCGAGTCGAAGCTCGTCGGTGGCGACCGCGAAGGCGAGATCGCCCAGATCGCCGTGACCGTCACCGCCGTCAAGGAGCGCGAGCTCCCCGAGGCCGACGACGAGTTCGCGCAGATCGCCAGCCAGTTCGACACGATCGACGAGCTCAAGGCGGACCTCAAGGAGCAGATCGCGAAGTCCAAGACCTTCGGTCAGGGCGCCGCGGCTCGCGACAAGCTCGTCGAGAAGCTCATCGAGGACGTCAACATCCCGATCTCGGAGAAGCTCATCGAGGACGAGGTGCACCGTCACCTCGAGCAGGAGAACCGTCTGGAGGACGACGAGCACCGCAAGGAGGTCTCCGAGTCCAGCGAGAAGGCCTTCCGCTCGCAGATCCTCCTCGACTCGATCGCCGAGAAGGAAGAGATCCAGGTCTCGCAGGAGGAGCTCACGCAGTACCTCATCCAGGCTGCTGCGCAGTACGGCATGGAGCCGGGCGAGTTCATCAAGGTGATCGACCAGAACGGGCAGATCCCGGGCATGGTCGGCGAGGTGGCCCGTTCGAAGGCCGTCGCGACCGTCCTCGCCAAGGTGACCGTCAAGGACTCCAACGGTGACGACGTCGACCTCTCCGCCTTCACGGCGGGCGTCGCGCAGACCCCCGCGGAGGCCGCGGAGTAGTCCGCGACCACCTCTCTGACTGGAGGCGCGGTGCCAGCTGGCACCGCGCCTCCAGTCCGTTTGTGGGCCACCCGCATTGCCGACAGCGAACAGACGCGAAGTGGTGCGTTGCAACCGATAAGTTCGACAACAAGCGACAACTGAACGGGAGCTTTTCCATGGCCGAAGCAACACTGAACCCCAGTGTTTTTGACCGCCTTCTGAGAGACCGGATCGTGTGGCTCGGCTCCGAGGTCCGCGACGACAACTCGAACGAGATCGCAGCCAAGCTGCTGCTGCTCGCCGCCGAGGACCCTGAGAAGGACATCTACCTCTACATCAACTCGCCCGGTGGCTCGATCACCGCCGGCATGGCGATCTACGACACGATGCAGTTCGTGCCGAACGACATCGTCACGGTGGGCATCGGCCTCGCCGCCTCGATGGGGCAGTTCCTGCTCTCGTCCGGCACCCCGGGCAAGCGCTACATCACACCGAACGCCCGCGTGCTCCTGCACCAGCCGTCGGGTGGCTTCGGTGGGACGGCTGCCGACATCCAGACGCAGGCGAAGGTCATCCTCGACATGAAGCAGCGGATGGCCGAGCTCACGGCGGAGCAGACCGGCAAGTCGATCGAGCAGATCCTCAAGGACAACGACCGCGACAACTGGTTCACGGCGCAGGAAGCCCTCGAGTACGGCTTCGTCGACCACCTCCGCGCGTCGAGCGCCGAGGTCATCGGCGGCGGTGGCACCGTCGCCGACGGCGAGACCCCCACCGCAGCGGCCGAGCCCGACGCCCAGTCCTGACCCGACCCACCGAAGAAAAGGAAACGAGAATGCATCTCCCCATGCTCGGTGGCGCGCAGAACGTCCCGGCCCCCACTGATCGGTACATCCTGCCGAGCTTCGAAGAGCGCACGGCCTACGGCTACAAGCGGCAGGACCCCTACGCGAAGCTGTTCGAGGACCGCATCGTGTTCCTCGGCGTCCAGGTCGACGACGCCTCGGCGGACGACGTCATGGCGCAGCTGCTCGTGCTCGAGTCGATGGACCCGGACCGCGACATCGTGATGTACATCAACTCGCCCGGTGGCTCGTTCACCGCGATGACGGCGATCTACGACACGATGCAGTACATCCGTCCGCAGATCCAGACGGTCTGCCTCGGTCAGGCCGCTTCGGCCGCGTCGGTGCTCCTCGCTGCCGGTACCCCCGGCAAGCGTCTGGCGCTGCCGAACGCCCGCGTGCTCATCCACCAGCCCGCGACCCAGCAGGGTGGCGGTCAGGCGTCCGACATCGAGATCCAGGCGGCGGAGATCCTCCGCATGCGCACCTGGCTCGAGGAGACGCTGTCGAAGCACTCGAACCGCACGCCGGAGCAGGTCAACAACGACATCGAGCGCGACAAGATCATGTCCGCCGAGGAAGCCCTCGAGTACGGCCTGATCGACCAGGTCCTCACGAGCCGTAAGAACCTGCCGGCGCTCGTCAAGTAAGACCGACGACCCGCAACGCACGAAGGCCCCGCACCGATCGGTGCGGGGCCTTCGTCGTGCGTGGTGTTCCCGGTGCGTCAGTCCTCGTCGGTGTCGTCCGCCGCGGGGGCGGGACGACGGCGGAGGAGCAGCAGGACGGCGACGACCACGCCGACCAGGACGATGCCCCCGGCTCCGATCCAGAGAGCGTCGGACGCGGCCGAGTCACCGTTCCCCGAAGCGGTGCCCGTGGTGTCGGCGCTCGCGTTCGCGCTGGCGTCGCTCCCCGCAGTGGCGCACACCGGGGGCTTCGCCGCACCCTTCGCGGGCGTGAAGCCGGCCGGGGCGTCCCACGTGAACGCGTACTCGTCGGACACGGTGTGGCCGTCGGCGGAGACGATCTGCCACTCGACGGTGTACTTGCCCGAGTCGCCGAGGGCGGCCTTCGTGGTCATGGACGGGCCGTCGACGTCGAGGCAGCCGTCCTCGTAGTACTCTCCGTCCGGCCCGACGATCCGGTACGCGAACCCGGCGTCCGAGCCGCCGATGTCGAGCAGCTTGTCGTTCGTGGTGATCTCGAACGCGTCGGGCAGCGAGGTCAGGGTGCCGTCGACCTTCGGGGTCGAGGCGACCATGTAGTTGTGCGCGCTGGCCGGACCGGCGAGTCCGAGGACGGAACCGCCCGCGACGGCGACGGCCGCGGCGATCCCGGCCACGAGCCTCCAGGCCCGTCGACCGGCCCGCGCACGACGTGCGTCGCGCTCGGTCACTTGGAGGCGCTCCGGCGACGCGTGTTCGCGACGGCGACGACCAGGGCGACCGCGCCGAGCACCAGGCCACCGAGGCCCAGGAAGCGGCCGACCAGGTCGGGGTCGGCGGGCGTGGTCGACGCCGGAGCGGCGGCTTCGGTCGCCTCGGCGCCGTGGGAGCCGTGGCCGTCCTCGTCACCCGCGGTCTCAGCGGCGGTCAGGGTGATCGAAGGGGCCGGGTGCTCGGGCTCGGCTTCGCCGGCCTTCTGCTCCTGGTTCCACTCGACGGACCCCTTCTCGCAGGTCTGGATCGCCGGGAACTCGACGAGGTCGCCCGCCTTGCCGTCCGGCAGCGAGAACGACAGCGAGAAGGTGTCGCGCTCGTCGGCGGGGAGCGGGGTCTTCGCCGTGTAGACGACGCTCGTGACACGCTCACCGGCGTCCTCGGCGGACTCGTCGTCGGTGGCGGCCGAGGCGCTCGTGTACGGCTCGGTCGTCTTCGTGATGGTCCAGTTCGGGTTGACCGTCGGCGTGACCTCGATGATCGACTCCGGCACCTCGAACGCGATCCGCGTGGTCGGGGAGCCGTCGCAGCCGTGCGGCAGGGAGAACGTCGCGGTCGTGTACGAGTTCGCCGCGGTCGACGTGGCGGTGGCCGACACGTGCGCGCTGGCGACACCCGCGGTGCCGAGGACGATGAGCGCGGTGACGCCGAGGGTCGCGGTGCCGACGACGGCGAGACGCTTGGGCATGGGGTTCCTTCCGGAGCTGCAGTTCTACAAGTTGTAGAGAAGTCGTGGACACGGTAGCAGGATCGAACGCCCTGGGCGAACGCGCCGGGCGAAACCGGCCCGGCGTCGCGGCTGGTGTCATCGGTTGCGATTAGGCTCGTGCACAGTCGGATGGGTCGTTGGGCAGCATCCGGCGATCGCAGCGGTCAACCAGGGAGGGCACCGACATGGCACGCATCGGAGAGAGCGCTGACCTGCTCAAGTGCTCCTTCTGCGGCAAGAGCCAGAAGCAGGTCCAGCAGCTCATCGCCGGTCCCGGCGTGTACATCTGCGACGAGTGCGTCGAGTTGTGCAACGAGATCATCGAGGAGCGACTGGCCGAGGCCGGCGAGGACACTGCCGGCGGCGAGTTCGAGCTCCCGAAGCCGCGTGAGATCTTCGACTTCCTGCAGGAGTACGTCATCGGGCAGGACCCGGCGAAGCGCTCCCTGGCCGTCGCCGTCTACAACCACTACAAGCGCATCCGGGCCCAGGGCCAGATCACCGCTGCCGAGGACCGCGACGACGTCGAGATCGCGAAGTCGAACATCCTGCTGATCGGCCCGACGGGCTGCGGCAAGACGTACCTCGCGCAGACGCTCGCGAAGCGCCTCAACGTGCCGTTCGCCGTCGCGGACGCCACCGCCCTGACCGAGGCCGGCTACGTGGGCGAGGACGTCGAGAACATCCTCCTCAAGCTCATCCAGGCGGCCGACTACGACGTGAAGCGCGCCGAGACCGGCATCATCTACATCGACGAGGTCGACAAGATCGCGCGCAAGGCCGAGAACCCCTCGATCACGCGCGACGTCTCGGGCGAGGGCGTGCAGCAGGCGCTGCTCAAGATCCTCGAGGGCACGGTCGCCTCCGTCCCGCCGCAGGGCGGTCGGAAGCACCCGCACCAGGAGTTCATCCAGATCGACACGACGAACGTGCTGTTCATCGTGGCGGGGGCGTTCGCCGGGCTCGAGGACATCGTGTCCTCGCGCGTCGGCAAGCGGGGGATCGGCTTCGGTGCACCGCTGCACAGCGCCACCGACCACCAGGACCTCTACTCCGAGGTCCTGCCGGAGGACCTGCACAAGTTCGGGCTCATCCCGGAGTTCATCGGGCGCCTCCCCGTCGTGACCACGGTGTCGCAGCTCGACCAGTCCGCGCTCATGCAGATCCTCACCGAGCCGAAGAACGCGCTCGTCAAGCAGTACCAGCGGATGTTCCAGATCGACGGCGTCGAGCTGGAGTTCGACCGCGGTGCGCTCGAGGCCATCGCCGACCTGGCCGTGCTCCGGCAGACCGGTGCCCGTGGGCTCCGTGCCATCCTCGAAGAGGTCCTCGGCCCGGTCATGTTCGACGTCCCCTCGGACGACGACGTCGCACGGGTGGTGATCACGCGGGAGTCGGTGCTCGAGAACGCGGCGCCGACGATCGTGCCGCGTCCGCGGGCGAAGCGGGTCGAGAAGTCGGCCTAGGCCACCCCCGCGAAGGGCCCGCACCGTCTGTCGGTGCGGGCCCTTCGTCGTCGGGGCAGTCGGCGCGGCCCGCGGTTCGACGCCTGGTTCGTCCCGAGCCGGCGCCCCCGCGCGCCTACTCCAGCCCGCGGCGGCGCAGCAGCGGCCCCACCTCGGCGTCTCGCCCACGGAAGTCGCGGTAGGCCTCGAGCGGGTCCTTCGCCCCGCCGACGCCGAGCAGCTTCTCCGCGAAGCGCGCACCGGCCTCGCGAGAGAGTCCACCGTGCTCGCGGAACCACTCCACCGTGTCGGCGTCGAGCACCTCGGACCAGATGTACCCGTAGTACCCGGCGTCGTACCCGCCGGAGAACGTGTGCGCGAAGTACGTCGACGAGTAGCGCGGCGGGACGGCCTCGACGGCGATGCCGGCGTCCTGCAGCGCCTGACGCTCGAACGCCTCGACGTCCGTGACCTCCGCAGCCGAAGCAGCCGACAGCCGGTGCCACGCCTGGTCGAGCAGCGCGGCGGCGAGGTACTCGGTGGTGGCGAAGCCCTCGTTGAACCCGGCCGAGTCGCTCAGCCCGAGGACGAGCTCCGGGGGCAGGGGCGCGCCGGTCTCGTGGTGCTTCGCGTAGTTCGCCAGTACGGACGGCCACGACACCCACATCTCGTTCACCTGGCTCGGGAACTCGACGAAGTCGCGCTCGACGTTCGTGCCCGAGAAGCGCGGGTACGTCGTCCGGGCGATGAGGCCGTGCAGCGCGTGCCCGAACTCGTGGAAGAGCGTCTCGACCTCGTCCTGGATGAGGAGCGTCGGGGACCCGGCGGCGGGCTTCGCGACGTTGAGGTTGTTCACCACGACGGGCAGCGTGCCGAGCAGCGCGGACTGCTCGACGACGGGGTTCATCCACGCGCCGCCGCGCTTGCCGTCCCGCGTGTACAGGTCGAGCAGGTAGAGACCGACCTCCTCGCCGGAAGCCCCGTGCACCTCGAATACGCGGACCTCGTCGTTGTAGCCGTGCAGGTCCGGGCGCTCCGTGAAGGTCAGGCCGTAGAGCTCGCCGGCGGCGTGGAAGACGCCGTCGTGCAGGACCCGGTCAGCCTCGAAGTACGGGCGGAGCGCCGAGCTGTCGGCGGCGAACTGCTCGCCGCGCAGGATCTCGGTGGCGTACGCCCAGTCCCAGGCCTCGACGTCGAAGCCGACGGTGCGGGAGCGGACGGCTCGTTCGTCGTCCGCGTTCGCCGCCGCTGCCGGCACGAGGGACGAGAGGAGTCCCTCGACGGCCTCGGGCGTCTTCGCGGTCTCATCGGCGGTGACCACGGCCGCGTGGTTCGGGAAGCCGAGGAGCTCGGCACGCTCGGCGCGGAGCCGCACGATGCGGAGCAGGACCTCGCGGTTGTCGTGCTCGTTGCCGCGGCGGCCGCGGGACTGCGAGGCGCGCATGACCCGCTCGCGCAGGCCGCGGTTCGCCAGCGACGACAGCCACGGGTGCCCGGTGTAGAGGGGCAGCGTGATGAGCCACCCCTCGAGGCCGCGGTCGGCGGCGGCCCCGGCGGCGGCGGACTTCGCGCCGTCGTCGAGGCCCTCCAGCTCGGTCTCGTCGGTCACGTGCACCGCGAGGTCGTTCGTGTCCTCGAGCAGGTTCCGCTCGAACGTGGTGGTGAGCGTCGAGAGCTCCTGGTTGATCGCGGTCAGGCGCTCCTTCCCGGCGTCGTCGAGCCCGGCGCCGGCGAGCGTCATCTCGGTGAGCGTCCGCTCGACCAGGCGGCGGTCCTCGGCGGTGAGGTCGGACCGGTCGCCGAGCCCGTCGTGCACGGCACGCACACGGGCGTACAGCCGACTGTCGAGGGTGATCGCGTCGCGGTGGGCGGCGAGGAGTGGGGAGACCTCGGCCTCGAGGTCGTGCAGCTCCGGCGTCGAGTCCGCCGACGACAGGGTGAAGAACACGTGGCTGACGCGGGCGAGTCGCTGCCCGGTGCGCTCGAGTGCCACGAGGGTGTTCTCGAAGGTCGGGTCCTCGGGCGAGGCGGCGATCGCCTCGACCTCGTTGCGCTGCTCGGCGAGGCCTGCGTCGAAGGCTGGGCGGTAGTGCTCGAGCCGCACGTCGCGGAACGGCGGGAGGGCGTAGGGGAGAGTGCTCGGTTCGTCGAACGGGGTTGCCATCTCACCACCCTACGGACGCTGCGCGACCGCGGGGCGGACTGGAGGCCCGTGGCGGCGCCGCCACGCGCCTCCAGTCCGCTCTGGGGTTGCGTCTTCCTTCCCATCGCGGCCGACCTGGAAAGCGAAATCGCGCGTCGGGAGCAGGAAGGAACGGCTTCCTACGAGCGGAAAAGCCTCCTACGCGCGGAACGGCCTCCTACGCGCGGAACGGCACGGGAGAGGCCCTCAGCGCGTGGCGGCGTCGATCAGGGTCTCGGCGGCGCGGCGGGCATGCACTGCGGGGGCCGTGGTGCCGGCGATGGCCGCGGTGGTCTGCGCGCCCTCGGCCAGGAGCGCGAGCTGTGCGGCGAGTTCTTCGGCGCGGGCCGGGTCGGACACGGCGTCGGCGGTGAGGTCCTGCACGAACCGCTGGAAGGAGTCCTTGTGGTCGCGGGCGATCTCGGCGACTGCGGGCGAGGTGGCCCCGAGCTCGCCGAACGCGTTGATGAACCCGCAGCCGCGGAACGTGTCGTCGCCGAACCACGACTCGAGGAAGTCGTACATCGCCAGCAGCTTGTCGCGCGGCGTCGAGGCGGCGTCGACCGCGCCGTGCACCCCGCGCTCCCAGACGTCGTGGCGGCCGGCGAGCACGGCGGCGATGAGTTGCTCCTTGCCCGGGAACGCCGCGTACAGCTTCTTGAGGGACACCCCGGCACCGGTACGGATCGCGTCCATCCCGACGGACTGGATCCCGCGCGCGTAGAACAGCTGGTCGGCGACGTCGACGATGTGTGCCCGGGTGTCCGGGTCGACGGTCGAGAGCGTGCTGCTTGCCATGACGTACCCCGTTCGCTGCGCGTTCACCGTTCCCGACTTGCGCGGGGAACGAACGTTCTCTAGTGTAGGCGACATCAGCGGAGAACGATCGTTCTCCGCGAATCTCAGGGAAGGATCCACCATGGGTGCCATCACCGTCGGGACCGAGAACAGCGTCGACATCGAACTCCACTACGAGGACAAGGGCACCGGTCAGCCGATCGTCCTGATCCACGGATTCCCGCTCGACGGCAACTCGTGGGAGGGGCAGGTCCCGCCGCTCCTCGAGGCCGGCTACCGCGTGATCACGTACGACCGCCGCGGCTTCGGGCAGTCCTCGCAGCCGAGCACCGGCTACGACTACGACACCTTCGCAGACGACCTGCACGCCGTCCTCGAGACCCTCGACCTGCGCGACGTGATCCTGGTCGGCTTCTCGATGGGCACCGGCGAGATCGCCCGCTACATCGGCCGCCACGGTGAGGACCGGATCGCGAAGGTCGCGTTCCTGGCCTCGCTCGAGCCGTTCCTCGCGATCACCGACGACAACCCCGACGGCGCCGGCCCGATGTCGTTCTTCGAGGGCATCGCGGCTGACGTGAAGAAGGACCGGTACGCGTACTTCACGAACTTCTACCAGGACTTCTTCAACCTGTCGGAGAACCTCGGCTCCCGCATCTCCGAGGAAGCCGTCCGGAACGCCTGGAACGTCGCCGCCGGCTCCGGTGCGATCGCCTCTGCCGCAGCACCCCTGACCTGGCCGACCGACTTCCGTCAGGACATCCCGAAGGTCACCGTCCCGGCGCTGATCGTGCACGGCACGGCGGACAACATCCTGCCGATCGACGCCACCGGTCGCCGCTTCACCAAGGCGCTGCCGGCTGCGGAGTACGTCGAGATCGAGGGCGCCCCGCACGGCCTGCTCACCACGCACACCGCCGAGGTGAACGAAGTGCTCCTGGGCTGGCTCGCGAAGTAGCGCGGAGTTCGTTCGACTGAGCAGAAGACGTCGAGTGCATCGGATGCACTCGACGTCTTCTGTTCAGTGGACGAGACCGGACCCGGCTCAGTCCTCTTCGGGGGCGTCGTCCGGGTTCGTGACCTGGGCGTGGCCGGCGTCGTCGAGGTGGATGGACGTGCCGTCGTCGAGCGCGACCATCGGCTTGCCCTCGAGGAACGTCAGGGTCCAGCCCCACCCGGCCGTGTCGACGGACTCGTCCGCGAGCTCGGCCTCGACCTCGCGCACGGCGACGATTATCGCCTCGGGGAGTTGCCCGGGCGCCTCGGCGCCCACGTTCCAGCGTCTGCCCAACTGCATCCGTGCCTCCAGTCCGTCTGCCGACCCCGTCGCGACCGCGACTACGCCTGCTGCTCGGCCAACTCGATCTCGGTCACCGCGAGCTCCGCGCCGTCCGCGAACGACAGGTTCTCGATGCGGCCGACGGCCGCCAGGTCGACCGCCGCGCGCTCGATGAGCGCCCGCGTCTCTGCCGGGGCCGCCACGACGGCGCGCGTCACGGGCGTCTTCTGGGACGCCTTCGCCGCCGTCTTCGCACCACGGATCCCGATGAGCGCCTGCCCGACAGCGGCCAGCAGCCCCGTCGGCTCGGCCTGGGTGGGCAGCTCGGTCACGGTCGGCCAGGAGGCGCGGTGCACGCTGGTCTCGTGGGTCCAGGCCCACACTTCCTCCGTCGCGAACGGGATGAAGGGTGCCAGCAGACGGAGTAGTGCGTCGATCGCGGCGCGCAGCGCCAGGACCGCGCTCGCCTGCGTCTCGTGCGTCGACTCGGTCGCGGTGCCGTAGGCGCGCTCCTTGACGAGCTCGAGGTAGTCGTCGCAGAAGGTCCAGAAGAAGCGCTCGATGACCTCGAGGGCGCGGGCGTGGTCGAACCCGTCGAACGCCGTGGTGGCCTGCTCGATGACCGATCCGAGCTCGGCGAGCATGTCGACGTCGAGCGGCTCGGTGACGCTCGTGGCGCCCTCGGGCAGCGGGAAGCCGTAGACGAACTTCGCCGCGTTCAGCACCTTGATCGCCAGACGACGGCCGACCTTGATCTGCTTCGGGTTCTGCGGGTCGAACGCCGCGTCGGTGCCGAGCTTCGACGAGGCCGCCCAGTAGCGGACCGCGTCGGCGCCGTGCTGCTCGAGGATCGACAGCGGCGTGACGACGTTGCCCTTCGACTTCGACATCTTCTTGCGGTCCGGGTCCACGATGAAGCCCGAGATGCTCGCGTGCTTCCACGGCACCGTGTCGGCCTCGAGCTGGCTGCGGAGCACCGTCGTGAAGAGCCACGTGCGGATGATGTCCTGCGCCTGCGGGCGGACGTCGTACGGGTACACGAGGTCGTAGAGCGCCGGGTCGGTCTCCCACTTGCCCGCGAGCTGCGGGGTGAGCGACGAGGTGGCCCAGGTGTCCATCACGTCGAGCTCGCCCTGGAACCCACCGGCGACGCCGCGCTGGTCCTCCGTGTAGCCCGGGGCCGGCTCGGACGCCGGGTCGACGGGCAGCTGGGCCTCGGTCGGGACGATCGGCTGGTCGAACACCGGGTTGCCGTCGGCGTCGAGCGGGTACCAGACGGGCAGCGGGACGCCGAAGAAGCGCTGGCGCGAGATGAGCCAGTCGCCGGACAGGCCGCCGACCCAGTTGTCGTAGCGGACGCGCATGAAGTCCGGGTGGAAGGCGATCTCCTCGCCGCGCTGGCGGAGCGTCGCCTTGAGCTGCTCGTCGCGGGCACCGTTCACGATGTACCACTGGCGGGTGGAGACGATCTCGAGCGGCTTGTCGCCCTTCTCGAAGAACTTCACCGGGTGGTTGATCGTCTTGACGTCGCCGATCAGGTCGCCGGACTCGGTCAGGGCGTCCACGACGACCTTCTTCGCCGAGAACACGGTCTTGCCGGCCATCTCGGCGTAGAGGGCCTTGCCCCCGTCGGACTCGATCCACGCCGGCTCGTCGGAGCGGACGCGGCCGTCGAACCCGATGATCGCGCGGTTCGGCAGCTGCAGCTCGCGCCACCACACGACGTCGGTGGTGTCACCGAACGTGCAGACCATCGCGATGCCGGCGCCCTTGTCCTTCTGCGCGAGGTGGTGTGCGAGCACCGGGACCTCGACGTCGAAGAGGGGGGAGCGGACGGTCGTGCCGAAGAGGTCCTGGAAGCGCTCGTCGTCCGGGTGCGCGACGAGGGCCACGCACGCGGGGAGGAGCTCCGGGCGGGTGGTCTGGATGACGACGTCGCCCGTGCCGTCCGACTTGTGGAACGCGATGCCGTGGTAGGCGCCCGGCATCTCCTTGTCCTCGAGCTCGGCCTGGGCCACGGCGGTGCGGAACGTCACGTCCCAGAGCGTCGGGGCGTCGGCCTGGTAGGCCTCGCCGCGCTCGAGGTTGCGGAGGAAGGCGCGCTGGGCGCTCGCCCGGGAGGTGTCGTCGATCGTGCGGTACGACTGCGTCCAGTCCACCGACAGGCCGAGCGTGCGGAAGAGGTGCTCGAACTGCTGCTCGTCCTGCACGGTCAGGCGCTCGCACAGCTCGATGAAGTTGCGACGGGACACCGGGATCTGGTCGGCGGCCTTGCTCGACTTGTTGTCGCCGCCCTCGAACGGCGGCACGAAGGTCGCGTCGTAGGGGAGCTGCGGGTCGCAACGGACGCCGTAGTAGTTCTGCACGCGGCGCTCGGTGGGGAGACCGTTGTCGTCCCAGCCCATCGGGTAGAAGACGTGCTTGCCGCGCATGCGCTCGTACCGGGCCTTGAGGTCGGTGTGCGTGTACGAGAACACGTGCCCGATGTGCAGCGAACCGGAGGCCGTCGGCGGCGGGGTGTCGATCGAGTAGACGTTGCTGCGCTCACAGGCGGCGTCGCGGTCGAAGCGGTAGGTGCCGTCCTGCTCCCACACGGGGCCCCAGACGTCTTCGAGACCGTCCACCGTGGGCTTCTCGGGCATGGGCTTCGTCATGGCGGCCTTCCGTTCCGTGCGGTGCTGCGACCGCTCTGTGCGGCACCGAGTCCGTGATGAGGTGCCTGAGTGTGCGCGCGTGCTGCGCGGTGGTTCGATCGTAGTGGAGCGACCGGGCAGTGCAGCGCGCCTACCACACCGGAACTGCGGACACGCCGATCACCTGATAGTCTGTCGGAGTTTGTCCGGCGGGCGCGGCGTCCGTGAGGACTGCACCGTTGCTCTCCGCCGGACGCCCGAAGGCAAGACACAGCACTACCGGAGGAACGACTTGGCACCGAACGAAGCACACCGTCCGCACGGCGATCGGCCGTTGCGCACGAAGGCAGCGGCGAAGCGCGCGCGCCGCAAGCTCACCGAGGACGACGTCACCGTCGTCGAGGAGTCGCTGCTCAAGCGTGCCGTCGCCGCCGCTGCGCTCGGCAACGCCATGGAATGGTTCGACTTCGGCATCTTCGCGTACCTGACGGTCACGATCTCGCAGGTGTTCCTGCCGCAGGGCGACCCGGCCGCGAACATCGTCGCGACCTTCGGGTTCTTCGCCGCGGCGTTCATCGTCCGACCGATCGGTGGCGCCGTCTTCGGCCCGATCGGCGACAAGATCGGCCGGCAGAAGGTCCTCGCCCTGACGATGATCCTGATGGCCGCGGGCACGCTCATGATCGGCCTGATCCCGTCGTACGACTCGATCGGCTTCTGGGCGCCCATCCTGCTGCTCGTCGCCCGCTTCGTGCAGGGCTTCTCGACCGGTGGTGAGTACGGCGGCGCCGCGACGTTCATCGCCGAGTACTCGCCCGACAAGCGCCGCGGGTTCATGGGTTCGTGGCTCGAGTTCGGCACCCTCGCCGGCTACGTGCTCGGTGCGTCGATCGTCACCGGCCTGCAGTTCGGCCTGTCCGAGGACGCCCTGCTCAGCTGGGGCTGGCGCATCCCGTTCATCATCGCGGGCCCGCTCGGGCTCATCGGCCTCTACCTGCGCCTCAAGCTGGAGGAGACCCCGGCGTTCCAGAAGCAGCAGGAGCAGGCCGCCGAGCGCGAGTCGCAGAAGACGCCGTTCCTCAAGCTCTTCGCGGAGAACTGGCGCTCGCTCATCATCTGCATCGGCCTGGTCCTGGTCTTCAACGTGACCGACTACATGCTGCTGTCGTACATGCCGACCTACCTCGAGCAGAACCTCGGACAGAACGCCACGTTCGGTCTCATCCTGATCGTCGTCGTGATGCTGCTCATGATGGTCGTCATCACGTTCGGCGGGCGGCTGTCCGACAAGTTCGGTCGTCGTCCGGTGCTCGCCGCGGGCTGCATCGGATTCATCCTGCTGTCCTGGCCGGCGCTCAAGCTCGTCCAGACCGGCACGGGCTTCGGGGTGTTCGCGGGCCTGCTCATCCTCGGTGTCGTCCTCGTGACGTTCACCTCGACGATGCCCTCGACCCTGCCGGCGCTCTTCCCGACGATCATCCGGTACGGCGCCCTGGCGATCGCGTTCAACGTGTCGGTGTCGCTCTTCGGTGGCACGACCCCGCTCGCGACCTCGGCCCTGATCAACTGGGCGAAGGACTCCGGTTTCGGGTGGGCCGAGGACATCCCGGCGTTCTACCTGATGCTCGCCGCCGTGATCGGCCTGGTCGCCGTGTACTTCACGAAGGAGACCGCCGCGACGCCGCTCATGGGTTCCGGTCCGACGGTCGGCTCGGAGGACGAGGTCGCCGAGGTCATCGCGGACTACAACGACGAGTCGTCGGAGTTCGCGCAGTCCGACTGGGCGAAGGAGTTCGCCACGAGTGAGATCCCGATCATCTCGGGCGACGCTCCGTCATCGGGTGACGAGAAGAAGGAGCCCGCGGGCTCCTAGCGCGCGGCGCCCCGCAGCGCACGTGCCAGAAACGGGCGTACCCGGTCGATCCTCTCGGCCGGGTACGCCCGTTTCCGCTTCCCATCGCACCCGTTCCGGGAAGGAACGGACGCGCCACGGCCTGGAGGCACGGCACGCGTCCGCCACGGGCGTCGCGCCGTGCCTCCGGTCGCGTCCAGTGCTGCGCGTGCGTCCCCGAGACTCGGCGCGGGCGCGCGGGCGCGCGGTCGCGGGGGCGCGGGGGCGCGGGGTCGCGCGGTCATTCGCGCTGAGCGACAGTTCTCGCGCGCTGCGCCGCGAGAACTGTCGCTCAGCGCGAAACTCGGGGCGGCGCCGGCCGCGGCCCGCGCCCGCGCTACGCGACGCCGGTCGCGAGCCGGTCGGCCGCGTGCAGCAGCCGCGCGGTCACGGCGTGCGTCGGCCGGTCGAACACCGACGCCGCGGGACCGTGCTCCACGACGCGCCCCTCGTGCACGACCAGCACGTCGTCGGCCATCCGCCGCACCGCCCGGAGGTCGTGCGACACGAACACCATCGCCACGCCCGTCGTGTCGCGCAGCCCCTCGAGCAGGGTGAGCACGGCGTCCTGCACCGTGGCGTCGAGTGCCGTGACGGGTTCGTCGAGCACGATCACCTCGGGTGAGGTCGCGAGCGCGCGGGCGATCGCGAGCCGCTGCCGTTGCCCGCCGGACAGCGTCAGCGGGGATCGGCGTCGGAGTGCGGGGTCGAGACCGACCTGTTCGAGCGCCGCGTCGACCCGCTGTCCGAGCGGCCCCCGGGCCGAGCGTTCGGCACCGCCCGAGAACGCGTCCGCGAGGACCCGCTCGACGCTCCACCGCTCGTCGAACGTCGCGCCCGGGTCCTGCACGACCGCAGCGAGCCGGTGCCGGTGCGGGCGTCGGTCGCGTTCGTCGAGCGGGACCCACGGTGCCCCGTCGAGCGTGACGGCTCCGGTGTCGGGGGTCTCGAGCCCGAGCAGGATCCGCGCGAGGGTCGTCTTGCCGGACCCGGACGCGCCGATGACGCCGAGCACCCGCCCGCGTGCGAGCCCGAACGACACGTCGTCGACGGCGCGCACCCCGTCGAACACACGCGAGATCCCGGCGGCGGCGAGCACCGGGCCCGCACCGTGCGAGGTTCCGCGCGACGTGCGAGCCTCGGAGCCCCGCACCGTGCCCGGAACCTCGCACACTGCGCCAGCGCCAGCGCCAGCGCCAGCGCCAGCGACGTCCGCGCCACCCGCGGCGCGCACCAACGCCTGCGTCGCCTCGTGCTGCGGCGCGGCGAACACCGAGTCCACCGGGCCCTCCTCGACGACGCGTCCCTCGTGCATGACGACCACCCGGTCGGCCCAGCCCGCGACGAGCCCGAGGTCGTGCGTGATCACGAGGAGTCCGGCACCTCGCGCCTGGGCGGCACGGAGCTGTTCCATCACCGTGACGGCGACCCCGGCGTCGAGTGCAGTGGTGGGTTCGTCCGCGACGACGAGCTCCGGCGACCCGACCGTCGCGGCGGCGATGAGCGCCCGCTGCCGCATCCCCCCGGACAGGGTCCCGGCGAGGCGACCGTCCGTCGCGATCGACGGGTCCAGGCCGACGGCCTCGAAGGCGGAGCGGACGGCGTCCACCCGCGCGGCCGCGGTCATCTCAGTGTGCAGCCGCAGCGCGTCGGCGACCTCGCGCCCGACGGGACGCAGCGGGTCCAGGGCGCCCAGTGCCTCCTGGCCGACGTAGCCGACACGCGACCCCCGGACCGATCGCCAGCGCCGGTCGGAGAACGCACGGACGTCGAGTCCGGCCACCGTGAGCCGGTCGACCCGGACGGCGGAACCGGCGGCGGACAGGCCCAGCGCGGCGCGCGCGGTGACGGTCTTGCCCGATCCGGACGCGCCGACGAGTGCGACGCACTCGCCCGCCTCGACCCGGAGGGCGACGTCGTGGACGACGGTCGTGCCGCCGATCGCGACGGTGAGGCCGCGCATGTCGAGGACGGTCATCGGAGGGCTCCCGTTCGTCTGATCGCTCGTCCGAGCACCGTCACCGCGGTCGCCAGGACGACGATCGCGAGACCGGGGAAGGTGCTCATCCACGGGGCGGTCTGCAGGTAGGTGCGGCCGTCGGCGAGCATCGCGCCCCACTCCGGGGCCGGTGGTGGCGTGCCGACGCCGAGGTAGCTGAGGGCCGAGGCCCACACGATCGCCTGCCCGATGCCGAGGGTCCCGACCGCGACCACGGGCCAGAGCGCCGCGGGCAGCACGTGCCGGAGGACGATGCGGCCGGGGGAGCGGCCCATCACCACGGCGGTCTCGACGACCTGCGAGGACCGGGCGCGGAGCACGAGCCCCCGCACGATGCGGGCGTACCCGGGCGCGGTGGCGAACCCGACCGCGAGCATCGCCGGAACGGGACCAGGGCCGGTCACCGCGATGACGACGAGTGCGACGAGCAGCAGCGGCAGGGCGAAGGCCACCTCGGTGATCCGTCCCACGACGGCGTCGACCACCCGCCCGCCGAGTCCCGCGACGACGCCGAGCACGATGCCGACCCCGCCGCCGACGAGCGTCGCGACGACCCCGACGACGAGCGAGGCCCGGGTGCCCGCGACCACCCGGGCGAGGACGTCCCGTCCCGACTCGTCGGTGCCGAACGGGTGGGCGCCGCTCGGCGCGAGCAGGGCGTCCGACGGGTGCACGGCGAGCGGGTCGCCGCCACCCAGCAGCGCCGGCCAGACGGCGGCGACGACCGCCACGGCCACCACTACCGCCGCGACCGTGCCGGCCGGTCCGAGCGTCCCCCCACGGAACCGCTCGGGCCGTCCGTCGGACGGGTCGCCCTGAGCACCGGCCTGGAGGCTCGGCTCGGCGATGCCGCTCACCGAGCGCCCGCCTCGGGGCGGGTGACGCGCGGGGCGCGCCGCCGGGTGCGGCCACCGGGTCGGGTCGCATCGGCACGCGGGTCCACCAGTCGTTCGACGAGGTCGGCGACGGCCAGCACCACGACGTACGCCGCGGCCGACACGAGCGCGATGCCCGCGACGAGGGGCATGTCCCGCTGCGTGACGGCGGTCACGAGGGCGCGGCCGATGCCCGGGAGCGCGAACACCGACTCGACGACGACGGCCCCGGAGACGAGCGACCCGAAGGCCCAGGCGGACAGGGCGATGCCCGGCAGCGCGGCGTGCCGGAGGAGGTGCCGGCCGAAGAGCCCGGCGCGGGTCTCGCCGCGGCTCCGCGCGGCGAGGGCGAACGCCGACCGCTGTGCGTCCACCACGCCGTCGCGGACCGTCTCGGCGAGGTACCCGGCGACCGGCACGGCGACCGTGACCACCGGCAGCACCCAGCCGCGGGCGGTGCCGTCGCTCACCGCGGGGACCCAGCCCAGCGCGCTGGCGAACACCACGATCAGGACGCTGCCGAGCCAGAAGTGCGGCGTGACGCTCGCGGTGACGCTCAGGGCGCTCGTCAGACCGGCGGCGAACCGGCCGCGCTGGGTCGACCACCACGCGGCGACGATCGCGAGCACCCAGGCGACGACGAGCCCGAGGACCGCGAGGGTCAGCGTCACCGGGAGCTGCTGGCCGAGGAGCGTCGCGACCGGGGTGCGGAACGCGTACGAGTCACCGAGGTGCCCGGTCGCCAGTCGCCCGAGGAACACGACGTACTGCACGAGCACCGGTCGGTCGAGGCCGTACTCCTGTCGGACCTGCGCCACTGCCTCGGCCGAGGCCTGCGAGCCGGGTCCGCCGAGGATCGCGAGGGCCGGGTCGCCGGGGATGAGCCGGATCGCGACGAACACGATCGTCGCGACGGCCCAGAGCACGCCGATGCCGCCGGCCAGGCGGCGGAGTCCCCACAGGGCCCACGCCGACCACCCGGCGGGCGTGCTCCGACGTCCGCGACGCAATCCGTGCCTCCAGGCCGGTGTCAGCGGTCGATCCAGGCCGTGCCGAACCACGGCGTCGACACCGCGGTGGTCTGCACGCCGTGCACGCTGGAGCGCACCAGGAAGTGGTTCTGCTGGTCGTAGAGGGGGAGCACGGTGCCGCTCGACAGGATGATCTTCTGCGCCCGCTCGTACAGGTCGCCGCGCTCGGACGTGTCCGAGGTCTGCGCGGCACGCTGCAGCAGGTCGTCGAGCTCCGGGTCGTCGAGCTGGGCGAGGTTCGCGAAGTACCCCGACGGGGCGGGCGTGATGCTCGCGCTGTCGTAGAGGATGCGGAGGACGTCCGCGCCGACCTTCGTGTACGGGGCGCTGACGACGTCGTACTGGTTCGCCGCGAGGGCCGCGTACCAGCTGGACAGGTCGAGCTCCTTCAGGACGACCTTGAACCCGACTGCCTTCTCGGACGCCTGGATCTGCTGGAACAGGCTGCGCTCGGCAGGGACGGACTGGTTCGTCGACACCGGGAAGGTGACGGTGAGCTGCTGGCCGTCCTTCTCCCTGATGCCGTCGCTGCCGACCTTCCAGCCGGCGTCGTCGAGCAGCTGCTTCGCCTTCTTCGGGGAGTACCCGAACAGGCTCTTGTCGGAGTACCCGTACGGCTCGACGCTGGAGAGCACCGAGTACGAGCGCTTCGCCGTCCCGAGGAAGAGCGACTCGATGCCCGGGTCGATCTCGGCGCCGGCGATGAACGCCTTGCGGACGGCCTCGTCGCGGAAGACCCCGTGGCCGGAGTTCAGCTCCAGCCGGTTCGACGCGCCGGGTCGCGGGGCGTCGAGGTCGCGGATCGAGCCCTTCGCCGACGCCGCCTTGAGCTGGTCGGGCTGGGCGTTGTCGATGACGTCGACCTGGCCGGACTGCAGCGCCGCGTAGCGCGAGGTCGAGTCGGGCAGGAAGCGCCAGGTGATGCCGTCGAGCCGGGGCGCGGTCGCTCCCCAGTAGTCGGCGTTCTTCTGCAGCGTCACGCGGTCGCCGTGCTTCCAGGCGGTGACCTCGAACGGGCCGGTCCCGACGGGCGACTCGCAGTTGGTCTCCTGCGAGCGCTGCAGGGCCTTCGGCGACTCCATGCCGACCCACGGCTGCGAGAACGACTCGAGCAGCGCGCTGTCCGGACGGCTCAGCGTCAGCGTGACGGTGTGGTCGTCGGTGGCGGTCGCCTTCGTGATCGACTGCAGCGCGAGGTACCCGGTGCTCGACGCCGTCGCCGGGTCCTGCACGTGCTCGATGTTCGCCACGACGGCAGCGGCGTCGAAGGGCGTGCCGTCGGTGAAGGTCACGTCGTCGCGGAGCGTGAAGGTGAGGGTCTTGCCGTCGTCGCTCGTGGTCCACGACTTCGCCAGCGCGGGGACGGGCTTGCCGTCGTCGAGCGCGGTGAGCTCCTCGATGTACTGGCTGGACAGCAGCGCCTGCGGGTAGTTGCCGCCCACGTGCGGGTCGAGGCAGGTGGGTTCGGCGTCGCCCGAGGCGTACACGAGCGTGCCGCCGGTCACCGGCGTGCTGCTGCTCGTCGCGCTGCCGCCGGTGCACCCGGCGAGGACGAGGAGGAGCGCTGCGGCGCCGGCGACCGCCGTGGCGGTTTTCTGTACTGAGTCCAAGATCATGGCTGGACGAGTCTAGCGGTTTACTGGGGCCCATGGACGAACCGATGCGCCGCGGTGGACGGCCCCGACGCTCGAGTGCCGAGGTGCTCGCCGACGCCGCCGCGGAGCTGTTCCTCGAGCAGGGCTACGGCCGGACCACGGTCGACCAGATCGCCGTGCGCGCCGGGGTCAGCCGGGCGACGTTCTTCAACTACTTCACGGCGAAGTCGGACGTGCTCTGGCTCGACCTGGACGCCGCCGTCGCGTCGCTGCCCGGACTGCTGGCGGCGTCGACCGAGCCCTCCGCGGTCCGCGCCGTCGAGGAAGCGCTGCTCGCCGCCGCCCGTGCCCACGACCCCGAGCGGGTTCCGTGGGCGATCGCCCAGGCCGAGGTGATGGGCATCGGTGCCGAACTCGTCGCGAGCGTCGCGACCCGGGTGACGGCGCAGCACGCGACCGTCGCGGCGTTCGTGGCCACGCGGACGGGGGACCACCCGGCGGCGCTCTGGCCGCAGACCGTGTCCGGGGCGATGCTCGGTGCCGCGGGGGCAGCGTTCGGGGTGTGGGTGGCGGACGGCGTCGGTCGTCGACCGCTCGTCGAGTACGTCGGTGCCGCGCTCACGCCGGTCGCGTCCGGCCTCGACGCGCACTGAGCCGCCGCACCACCCGGACCGCCCGCCGCGCTGTGGGAGGATCGTCGCCGTGCAGTCGTGGGTACGTGTGGGGCGCTGGCCCGTGTTCGTCGTCGTCGCCCTGGCCGGGCTCTTCGTCTGCTTCTGGCACATCGGTCAGCAGACGATCAACGTCGACGAGATCCTCTACGCGCAGGCCGGTTGGCAGTACGTCCACGGCATCGTCACGCTGAACCTCGAGCACCCGCCGACCGCGAAGTACCTCTACGGCCTCGCTCAGTTGGTCGTCGGCGAGGGCATCCTCGGTCCCCGGCTGGTCGCCGGCGCGGCGGTCTTCGGGACCGGCGCCGTCCTCTTCGGCTGGCTGCGCGGTCCGCTCGGCCACTGGGGTGCGCTGCTCGCCGCAGGACTCTGGTGGCTGACGCCCCGCGGCGCCGGACCCGACCAGTTCGACCCCGGCTCGGGCACACCGGTGCGCATCGACCGCATCGCGCTCCTCGAGCCGGTCATGGTGTTCTTCGTCGTGGTGGCACTCGCCGCCGCCTGGGTGTGGATCACCTCGAGCAGCCGGTGGCGCTGGGCGTGGGCAGCGCTCGCCGGGGTGGCACTCGGGCTCGCGGTCACCTCGAAGGTCACCGCAGCGCCGTACGTGATCGCGATCGTCGTCCTGCCGATCCTGTTCCGGCGCTGGTGGGAGCTCCTGATCGGCGGGGTGATCGCGGCGGCGGCCTTCGCCGTGACCTTCGTGGCCTGCTACCACCCGGTCGGGATGGTGCACGCGATCCGGTACATGCTCGAGTTCCAGTCCGAGCACGACGCGCAGGGGCACCTGGCCGAGATCGCCGGGCACACCTACCGCTTCGCTCCCTGGTGGGCCGAGTTCTGGTACATGGCACGTGGGGTGACGCCGCTCCTCGCCGTGGTGCTCGCGGTCGGGATCCTCGCAGCCCTGGTGGTCCGCCCCGGACGGCTCGTCCTCTACCTGGTCGCCGCGGCCGTTCCCCTGATGGTGTTCCTCGGGACGTCGAAGGTGGCGCTCGCGCACTACTACGACGCCTGGATGCCGATCGTCATCGCGCTGGCCGCCGTCGGGTACACCCGGCTCGCACAGAGCGTGCGGATCGGTCGTCGTGCTCGGCGGACGACCCCACCGGTCGCGAGGGCAGTGATCGCCGCCGTGGTCGTGCTCGGCGTCGGGGCAGCCGTCGTGCCCGCGGTGCAGCAGACCGTCGCCGTCGCCCGGGTCCGCCCGTCCGGTGTCGGGCTCCTCGACCACGCCCTCCGGGCACACGGGATGGACGGCGGCCGGATCCTCTTCACCGCGTACGGGGCACCCGGCTGGAGGCCGTACTTCGCCGACCGGGGTGTCGACGTGCCGGTCAGCGGGCGGTACGGGGCGGTCGTGCAGGGGGTCGACGGACGGTTCCCGGTACCGCCGCAGGTGTCCGACTTCCTCCGGGCGGAGCGGTCACGGCTGACGTCCTTCCGCGTCGACGAGCTGCAGGTGTGGGTGCCGACCGACGGCTCCGAGATCGTGGTCGACGGCGAGTCGGTGACGCTCGGGCGCTGACCGTCACCCGCTGACCGTCACCTGCTGCCCGTCAGTCCGTCCGCAGCGTCCCCGCGCCGCCGGCCGCGACGTCCTCGACGGTGCCGTCCCGGACGACCTCGGGCACCTCGTCGCCCGTCGGCCGCAGCGAGGCGTCCCCCGGGTAGCTCAGTGTGAGGACCGCCTCCTCGATGTACTGGCTGTCCTCCAGTGACTTCTCGACGTCGCGCAACCGCACGGCGACGTGCTCCTCGTTCTCGTTCCCGGTCAGGTCGACCGCGGCGACGAGGTACACCCGTGACGGCCCGACGAACTCCAGGTGCAGGTAGGTGACCCGTTCGATCTGCGAGCGGCCGAGCAGTTCGACGAGCACCGCGTTCTCGAGCTCCGGGGACGTGCTCTCGCCGAGCAGGAAACGGCGGTTGCGGTCGATGAGGATGATCGCCACGACCCCGAGCAGCACGCCGATCGCGATGGAACCGATCGCGTCGAAGACCGCCAGGCCGGTGACCTGGTGCAGGAACACCCCGAGGAACGCGACGACGAGGCCGATGAGCGCAGCGGCGTCCTCGGCGAAGACGGCCCGCAGCGTCGGGTTCGAGGACTGCAGCACGTGGCGCAGCACCGGCACCTTGCGCTTCGTCGCCGCTCCGTGAGCCTGGCGGTAGGCCTGCAGGAAGCTCGTGCCCTCGAGGCAGAACGACAGCGCGAGCACGATGTAGTTCAGCAGGACGTCCTCGGCGGGCCCGGTGTCCCCGAGCTCCGTGATGCCGTGGTAGATCGACACGATGGCGCCGGCGGTGAACAGGCCGAACGCCGCGAACATCGACCAGATGTAGGTCTCGCGCCCGTACCCGAGGGGGTGCGCGGTGTCGCGCTTCCGGGCACCCCGCCGTTCCGCCACGAGCAGGAAGACCTCGTTGCCCGTGTCGGCCCACGAGTGCGCCGCCTCGGCGACCATCGACGCCGATCCGGTGATCAGGGAGGCGATCGTCTTGGCGATCGCGACGAGCAGGTTCGCGCCGAACGCGATGATGACGGTGAGCAGGGACTCAGGGCGGTCCTCCTGCTCAGGAGAGTCGGGCATCGCTCCAGCATGCTCCCGTCCGCTAAACTCTTCTCGAACAGGCGTCGATCCGGCCATCACCGGGGAGCCTCCGGAAGAACGCGGGTCCGCCCGTCAGTAGAACCGGGCGGACCGGGCCGCGAGCGATCCCCGAACACGAGCGGTCGTGGGCAGCAGCCCGCGGCAAGCGAGGTGGTACCGCGGAGCACGCTCCGTCCTCGTGGGAAGTCACATCCGCGATCCTCAGGAGCCCCCGGTGCCGTACCCGCTCAACTCCAGCAACGACGGAGTCACCCCGTCGCCGTCCTTCCCCGCCGTCGAGCAGGGCATCCTCGCCTTCTGGAAGGGTGACGGCACGTTCCAGGCGTCGATCGACCAGCGCGAGGGCTGCGACGAGTGGACGTTCTACGACGGGCCGCCGTTCGCCAACGGTCTGCCGCACTACGGTCACCTGCTGACCGGGTACGCGAAGGACGTCTTCCCGCGTTACCAGACCATGCGCGGCAAGCAGGTGCACCGCCGCTTCGGCTGGGACACCCACGGCCTGCCCGCCGAGCTCGAGGCGATGCGGCAGCTCGGCATCACCGAGAAGCACGAGATCGACGAGATGGGCGTCGACGTGTTCAACGCCGCCGCCAAGAAGTCCGTCCTGCAGTACACCGACGAGTGGCAGCAGTACGTCACCCGCCAGGCGCGCTGGGTCGACTTCGAGAACGACTACAAGACCCTCGACGTGACGTTCATGGAGAGCGTGCTGTGGGCGTGGAAGCAGCTCTGGGACAAGGGTCTGGCCTACGAGGGCTTCCGCGTGCTGCCGTACTGCTGGAACGACCAGACGCCGCTGTCGAACCACGAGCTGCGCATGGACGACGACGTCTACAAGATGCGTCAGGACCAGTCCGTCACGGTGTCGTTCCCGCTGCAGGGCGCACGTGCCGAGTCGCTCGGCCTGGCCGGCGTGCGTGCGCTCGCCTGGACGACGACCCCATGGACCCTGCCCACGAACGCCGCGTTGGCCGTCGGGCCTGCGGTCTCGTACGTGGTGCTGCCGGCCGGGCCTGGAGGCGCTGCTGACGGTGGTGCCGCCGGTTCCGTCTCCTACTTGTTGGCTTCGGACACCGTGGCCGCCTACGCGAAGGACCTCGGCTACGAGAGCGCGGAGGACGCCGCTGCCGCGGTCGTCCGCACCCTGGCGGGTGCCGAGCTCGACGGCGTCGAGTACGAGCGCCTGTTCGACCACCTCGCCGACACCGAGGGCATGGAACACGCCTGGCGCATCCTGGTCGCCGACTACGTCGAGACCGGCGAGGGCACCGGCATCGTGCACCAGGCCCCGGCCTACGGCGCCGACGACCAGGTGGTCTGCGCCGCCGCCGGCATCCCCGTGGTGCTCTCGCTCGACGAGGGCGGGGTCTTCACCTCGCAGTTCGGCGAGGTCGCCGGCATGCTCTGGTCGGACGCGAACAAGCCGCTGACCAAGGCCGTCCGCGACGCCGGCCGACTGCTCCGCCAGGCGTCCTACGAGCACAGCTACCCGCACTGCTGGCGCTGCCGGAAGCCCCTCATCTACAAGGCCGTCTCGAGCTGGTTCGTCCGCGTGACCGAGTTCCGCGACCGCATGGGCGAGCTGAACCAGGACATCAACTGGGTGCCCGACAACGTCAAGGACGGCCAGTTCGGCAAGTGGGTCGGGAACGCCATCGACTGGTCGGTGTCCCGCAACCGGTACTTCGGCACGCCCATCCCGGTGTGGCAGTCGGACGACCCGTCGTACCCGCGTCAGGACGTCTACGGCTCGCTCGAGGAGATCGAGCGCGACTTCGGGCGCCTGCCCCGGAACGCCGACGGCGAGGTCGACCTGCACCGTCCGTTCATCGACGACCTGACCCGCCCGAACCCCGACGACCCCACCGGGAAGTCGACCATGCGCCGGATCACCGACGTGTTCGACGTCTGGTTCGACTCCGGGTCGATGCCGTACGCGCAGGTGCACTACCCGTTCGAGAACCGAGAGTGGTTCGAGTCGCACAACCCGGCCGACTTCATCGTCGAGTACATCGGGCAGACCCGCGGCTGGTTCTACGTCATGCACGTGCTCTCCACCGCGCTGTTCGACCGCCCGGCCTTCCAGAACGTCATCAGCCACGGCATCGTCCTCGGCTCGGACGGCCAGAAGATGTCGAAGTCGCTGCGGAACTACCCGGACGTCTCCGAGGTGTTCGACCGCGACGGCGCCGACGCGATGCGCTGGTTCCTGATGTCGTCGTCGGTGATCCGCGGCGGCAACCTCGTCGTCACCGAAGAAGGCATCCGCCAGGGCGTCCGCGAGTTCCTCCTGCCGCTGTGGTCGACGTACTACTTCTTCACCCTGTACGCGAACGCGTCGGGGGAGTCGGGGTACCAGGCCACCCGCCGGACCGACAGCACCGACGTCCTCGACCGGTACCTCCTCGCGAAGACCCGCGTGCTGGTGGCCGACGTGCAGCAGCACCTCGACGCGCTCGACACCCCGCTCGCGGCCCAGGCCGTCCGTGACTTCGCCGACGTGCTGACGAACTGGTACGTCCGTCGGTCGCGCGACAAGTTCTGGCTCGGCGCGGAGTCCTCGCCCGAGGCGAAGGCCGCGTTCGACACGCTGTACACCGTGCTCGAGACGCTCACCCGCGTCGCCGCGCCGCTCGCACCGCTCGTCACCGAGGAGATCTGGAAGGGACTCACCGGCGGGCGGTCGGTGCACCTGGAGGACTTCCCGTCGGCGGACGAGTTCCCCGCCGACGACGCCCTCGTCGCCGCGATGGACCGCGTGCGCGACGTCGCCTCGAAGGGACTCGCGCTCCGCAAGTCGACCGGCAAGCGCGTCCGCCTGCCGCTCGCGACGCTCACGCTCGTCGTGCCCGACCCGACCGCGGTCGAGCCCTTCGCGGACATCCTCCGTGACGAGCTCAACGTGAAGCAGGTCGTGCTCGAGCAGCAGGAGGAGTCCTCCCTCGGCCGCTACGGCATCGAGCGGAAGCTCACCGTGAACGCCCGGGCCGCCGGACCCCGGATCGGCAAGCAGGTGCAGCAGGTCATCCCGGCCGCCAAGAAGGGGGACTGGACCGCGACCGAGACCGGCGTCACCGTCGGTGGCATCGACCTCGTCGAGGGCGAGTACACGCTCGACCTCACCGTCGCCGACGACTCCGTGGCGGTGGCCTTCCTCGACGGCGGCGGGTTCGTGGTGCTCGACACCGTGACCACGCCCGAACTCGAGGCCGAAGGGCTCGCCCGCGACGTCGTCCGCGCCGTGCAGCAGGCTCGCCGTGACGCCGACCTCGACGTCAGCGACCGCATCGTCCTCACCCTCGGTGCGGACGAGGTCGCCGACGCGGCGGTCCGCACCCACCAGCAGCTCATCGCGGGGGAGACCCTGTCGACGAGCGTCGAGATCGTGCCCCTCGGGGCAGACGCCACCACCACCGACGTCGGTGACGGTGCGAAGGTGACCGTGGAGGTGTCACGCGCATGAGCGAGTACCCCGAAGACCCGTCCGAGGACGGCATCGAGATCCCCGTCGGCCCCGCCGGTGAGACGAATCCCGCCGAGGCCGTGCCGTTCGGTGCGGACGACGACGAGGTCACGCGCGTCGAGGCCGCCCTGTACGCCCGGATCGGCGAGCAGTCGCCCGAACACCGGCTGTCCGCCACCCGTCGCGCCGTCGAGCTCCTCGGCGACCCGCACCTGGCGTACCCGGTGATCCACCTGACGGGCACGAACGGCAAGACCTCGACCGCTCGGATCACCGAGAGCATCGTCCGGGCGCACGGACTCCGCACGGGCCTGATGACCAGCCCGCACCTCGTGTCGATCCGGGAGCGCATCGTCATCGACGGCGCCCCCATCGCCCCGGACCGCTTCGTCGAGAACTGGGACGACATCGCCCCCGTCCTCGAGATGACCGACAAGGAGCTCACCGACAAGGGCGAACTCCCGCTGACGTTCTTCGAGGCCCTCACCGTGCTCGCCCTGGCGTGCTTCGCCGAGGCGCCGGTCGACGTCGCGGTCATCGAGGTCGGCATGGGCGGCGAGTGGGA
Source organism: Curtobacterium pusillum (assembly GCF_007673235.1). Taxonomy (GTDB): domain Bacteria; phylum Actinomycetota; class Actinomycetes; order Actinomycetales; family Microbacteriaceae; genus Curtobacterium; species Curtobacterium pusillum_C. The sequence continues at coordinate 194,768 of NZ_VDZH01000004.1, read as the reverse complement.
CTCCACCAACGTCGTGCAGAGCCAGGTGTCGGTCTTCACCCCGATCGCCATCGACCACGCCAAGCAGCTCGGCAACACCGTCGCCGAGATCGCCCGCACCAAGTCGGGGATCATCAAGCCGTCGTCGTCCGTCGTGTCGAGCGTGCAGACGCCCGAGGCGCTCGCCGAGCTGCAGCGCGCCGCGGAGCTCACCGAGTCGACGCTCGCGGTCGAGGGCGACGCCTTCCGGGTCGTCGACGTGACGCCGGCCGTCGGCGGACAGCTCATCACCGTGCAGGGCGTCGCCGGTCGCTACGACGACCTGTTCCTGCCGCTGTTCGGGCGGCACCAGGCCGACAACGCGGCCGTCGCGATCGCCGCCGTCGAGTCGTTCCTCGGCCGCGGGTCGCAGGCCCTCGACGAGGACGTCCTGTCCGAGGGCCTCGCGGGGGCGACCAGTCCCGGCCGGCTCCAGCCGATCGCCACGGGTCCCACCGTCGTGGTCGACGCGGCGCACAACCCGCACGGCGCCCGCGCCCTCGCCGACGCACTGCCGGTGGCGTTCCCGTCCGAGCACGTGGTCGGCGTCGTCGGCATCCTCGGCGACAAGGACGCCCGCGGCTTCGTGCGCGCGCTCAAGGACACCGTCGCGACCTTCGTCGTGACCCAGCCGCCGGGGGAGCGTGCGCTCGACGCGGACGAGTTCGCCCGCATCGTCGTCGACGAGGTCGGCGAGGACCGTGTGGTCGTCGAGCCCTCGCTCGCCGCCGCGCTGCAGGAAGCGCGCGACCTCGCGGACGAGGCGGACGCCGAGGACGCCCTCGTGCTCGTCGCGGGCTCCATCGTGATGGTGGGGAAGGTCATGGACCTGGTCCACACGGAAGGCGAGACGAAGTGACGGACGCGAACCGTGCCTCCAGGCCGACGGGACCGGGTCGCGCGCCGCGCGTGCGCGGGCCGCGACGCGAGCGCGGGGCGCAGGAGAGCCTGCTGTCTATCGCGCTCGTGCTCGAGGCGATCATGTTCTTCTTCCCGATGCTCGTCGTGTTCGGCAAGGGCACCCTGCCGCCCGCCCTGGCGTTCGGCGGCGGCATCGGCGCGATGGTCGTGCTGGCGCTGGCCTCGCGGCTGACGGGCAAGCCCGCCGGTGTATGGTTCGGGTGGCTGCTGCAGGCGGCCATCCTCGCCACCGGGTTCATCGAACCGTTCATGTTCGCGGTCGCCGTGGTGTTCCTGACGCTGTGGGTCTTCTGCTTCGTCAAGGGCGGTCAGCTCGACCGGCAGAACGCCGCGCGACGCGCCGCACTGGGCGAGGACTGACCACCCCCATTCGACCCCGAACACTAGGAGTTCTGCGTGTCCGACCTCGAAGAGACCCTCGTCCTCGTCAAGCCCGACGGCGTCGCCCGCCAGCTCACCGGTGAGATCCTCCGCCGGATCGAGGCCAAGGGCTACGAGATCGTCGACCTGAAGATGCTGACGGCCCCTCGTGACCTGCTCGACGCCCACTACGAGGAGCACCAGGGCAAGCCGTTCTTCGAGCCGCTCGTCGAGTTCATGCAGTCCGGCCCGGTCGTCGCCGTGCGCGTCGCCGGCAACAGCGTCATCGCCGGCTTCCGATCGCTCGCCGGCACCACCGACCCGACCTCGGCCGCGCCGGGCACCATCCGTGGCGACCTCGGTCGCGACTGGGGCCTCAAGGTGCAGCAGAACCTGGTGCACGGGTCGGACAGCACCGAGTCGTCGGCGCGCGAGCTCGCGCTCTGGTTCGCCTGAGACCGCAGGGAGTCGGAGATGACGAACAACCCCCGTCCCACCAAGAACGAGCGTCGCGCCCACGCGCGTGACCTCGCCCGCGAGCGCGCCGCCGCCGAGAAGCGCCGGAAGCGCCGCAACAAGTGGTTCCTCCAGGGCGGCATCGGCCTCGGCATCGTCGCGATCGCAGCCATCGTCGCGATCGTCGTCGTGAACGTGAACAACGCGAACACCGTGTCGGCCACCGGCCCGAAGAACATGGCGACCGGCGCCATCCAGTTCACCGGCGGCGACGGCAAGGTCACCCCGGTGACCACGAAGGCCGTCACGGCGAAGGGCACCCCCTCGGCGGTCCCGACGTCGAACAGTGACGGCGCCGTCGCGGTGACCGAGTACGTCGACTGGGCCTGCCCGGTCTGCAAGCAGTTCGAGGCCGCGTACGCCGACCAGATCCTCGACAAGGTGAAGTCCGGCGACGCGACGCTGGCGATCCAGCCCGTCTCGATCCTCGACCGCAGCTACCAGAGCTCGCGCTACGCCAGCCGTGCCGCGAACGCCGCGATGTGCGTCGCGAACTACGCCCCGGACAAGTTCCTCGACGTCCAGACGCAGTTCTTCGACAACCAGCCGGAAGAGGGCACCAAGGGTCTGACGAACGCCGAGATCGCGAAGCTCGTGAAGGCGGGCGGCGCGACCGGGTCGAACGTCTCGGAGTGCCTGTCGAGCGAGCAGTTCAAGGGCTGGGTGACGCGGTCGACCAGCCTCGTGACGAGCAACCCGGACCTGCAGGGCACGCAGGGCTTCGGCACGCCGACGATCGTCGTCGACGGCAAGAAGGTCGACACACTGACGAACGTCATCAGCGAGATCGACGCAGCCGCGAAGTAGCCGTCCGTTCCACGACGAAGGCCCCCGCATCCGATCGGATGCGGGGGCCTTCGTCGTGCGGGGCGCGGTGCACGGTCGGGTCGCGCGCGTTGTTCGACATTCCGCCAGTCGATCGACGCGCGTCGTGTCGGAGGGTGCACGTGCATCCGATGCGGGCACATCGACCGACATCACGCTCGTCGATCGACTCGCGCGGTGTCGTGTTCGGCGTGCGAACCCGGGCGCGGACGCGGACGCGGACGCGGACGCGTGCGCGAACCCGTGCGGGCGCGGAGCGCTACGCGGCGCCGCCGTTCTGCTCGACGAACGCGGCGAAGGCGTCCGTGTCGGTGAGCGACCCGTTGTACTGCTTGCCGTTCACGATGACCGTCGGGGTGCCGGTGACCTTCGCCAGCGACGAGTTCGGGATCGCCTCGTTCAGCACCCGGTTCGTGGCGTCGGCCACCCACCCGGCGAAGTGCTGCCCGGTGATGCAGGACGCGACCTCGCTGTTCGTGGCGCCGGCGGCCTTCGCCAGGGACGCGAGCTTGTCGTTCGTCAGGCCTCGCGTGCTCTCCGACGGCTGGTTCTCGTACAACGACGTGTTGTAGGCCAGGAACGCGTCCGGGTCGTAGTTCGCGACGCACGCGGCGGCAGCAGCGGAGCGTGTGGAGTACTTCGACCCGAGGGACACCCGGTCGAGCAGGTTGAACGGGTGCAGCTCGAGCGTCGCCGAGCCGTCCTGCACCCACTGCTGGATCTGGGGCATCTGGCTCGTCTCGAACTGGTTGCAGTACGGGCACATGTAGTCCGAGTACACCGTGATGTTCGCGACGGAGTCGTCCTGCTTCGTCGGCGTCGGCTTCCCGCCCTCCGGTGTGGCCTTCGTCTCGACGGGGACGATCTTCCCTTCCACCCCGTGCAGCAGGACGCCGTCGCTCGCCATGTTCCTCGGCCCGGGGCCGGCGGGCTGCACCGAGTTCGCGATCACCACGACGACGATCGCGATGACCGCGAGACTGCCGACGATGATCCCGCTGATGCCCAGCGTCCGGTTGCGGCGGCGTCGCGCCTGTTCCTGCACGCGGGCGACCCGTGCGCGTTCCCGCGCGGCGTCCCGACGTGCCTTCTTGCTCTCGTTCTCGCTCATCGAGTTCGAGCGTAGGTCGCGCGGGAACGCGGATCGGCCCTGCTGGCTGGGAAGCACCCAGGAATTCGGTGACGCGTCATCGACGAGTCATCGACGACCCTCAGCCGAGGCTCAGAAGGACTGCAGGATCGTCGGGAACTTGATCAGGATCGTGACGACGATGAAGAGGTAGTTCGCCAGCGGGAACGCCCAGCAGAACGGGAGCAGGACACGCCCGAGTCGCTGCGTCCGGGCGCCGAAGCGTCCCTGCGCGGCGTTCCAGATCGTGAACACCCAGAACATCGGGATCGTCATCGACCACACGAGCATGCACCACGGGCACAGGGCGCCGATGAACCAGACGGTCTGGGTGAACAGCCACGTGACGAACACCCACGCCAGGAAGACGCCCGCGTTGAACGCGATCCAGAACCACCGCGAGCCGTTCCGGAAGCCCGCGAGCAGCATCACCGCGACCGCGATCGGCGCGACGAAGCCCATCACGCCGAGCAGCGGGTTCGGGAATCCGAACAGGTGTCCCTGCCAGCTGGCCATCACGTCCGAGCAGCTGATGAACGGGTTGACGTCGCAGGACAGCACCTTCTTCGGGTCCGCGTACTTCGCGAACTCGTCGAGGACGAGCGAGAAGGACCCGTAGAGACCGACGGCGCCGGTGATCAACAGGAACACCGCGATGGCGATCGGACGGCGGGCGGCAGGTGCTGGCGAGCTCACGGCGTCATCATCGCACGCCCGTTCCGGTCCTTTCCGGGTGCGGCATGCGATAATCGTCGGAGGTCGTGCGGCCATCCGCACGACGATGAGAGCTTTCCGGGCGCCGCCCGGACGATCAGGTGTGGTGAGAGCGCACCGTGGCCAGGATGCGCGCGACGCACCGGTCACAAGACAGCGAACGCGGGGGCGTGGTCGCCACCCGTCACAACTACAGAGTTCCCGCCGCCCGACACGGGCGCGAGCGGGGTCAAGGAGTGCACCAGGTCCATGGTGGAGCAGAACAACGACAACACGAACAACGAAGAAGTCGCACCGAAGCGTCGCGGTCGCCTGTTCGGCGGCCGTCGCGCCCGGTCGGCGGGCAGCCTGGAGGCACGGGGTGACGCCGCGCAGGCGGCTCCCGTCGACGAGACGGTCGCGCTGACGGACGAGGCGGTCGCCACGTCGGGATCGGTCCAGCCCGCCGACGCGGTGCCGGTCTCGGTCGAGGTCGACGCGGTCGCCAGCCCGAGCGACGAGCCGCACGACGTGAGCACCCTCACCGGCGACCTGCCGGTGGTGGACGCGACCACGGCGCCGACGGTGAGCGACGAGGCGGGGGCAGACCGCGCCTCCAGTCCGGACACAGCGGCGACAGCCGCACCCGCAGGACCGGAGACGCCCGCGGCACCCGCCGCCGAGGAGCCGTTCGTCCCGAAGGCGACGAGCACCCTCAGCCTGATCTTCCACGCCCCCGTCCTGCCGGAGCTGCCGTACCGCGCCCCGCGTGACGAGCGGGACGAGGACGACGACGAGCAGGGCGGCGGACGCCGTCGTTCGCGTCGCCGTGGCACGAGCGCCGACCGTGAGTCGCGCGAGCACCGCGAACCGCGTGACCACCGCGAGCCGCGCGACCACCAGGAGCCGCGCCGGCGCGAGGTCGAGTACATCACCGAGCCGCAGAAGGTGAAGGGCTCGACGCGACTCGAGGCGAAGAAGCAGCGTCGTCGCGACGGGCGTGACGCCGGTCGTCGTCGCCAGGTCGTGACGGAGGACGAGTTCCTCGCGCGCCGCGAGAGCGTCGACCGCCAGATGATCGTCCGGTCGAGCGCCTCCAAGATCGAGATCGGCGTGCTCGAGGACGGCATCCTCGCCGAGCACTACGTGACCAAGTCGCACAACGTGTCGCTCATCGGCAACGTGTACCTCGGCAAGGTCCAGAACGTCCTGCCCTCGATGGAGGCGGCCTTCGTCGACATCGGTCGCGGGCGCAACGCCGTGCTGTACGCGGGCGAGGTCGACTGGAACTCGGTCGACACCGGCAACCACGGTCGCCGCATCGAGGCCGCGCTCAAGCCCGGCGACAAGGTCCTCGTGCAGGTCACGAAGGACCCGGTCGGCCACAAGGGCGCCCGCCTGACCAGCCAGGTCTCGCTGCCCGGCCGCTACCTCGTGTACGTGCCGAACGGCTCGATGAACGGCATCTCGCGCAAGCTCCCGGACACCGAGCGCGCTCGCCTCAAGAAGATCCTCAAGGAGGTCCTCCCCGAGCACGCCGGCGTCATCGTCCGCACGGCTGCCGAGGGCGCGACCGAGGAGCAGCTGACCCGCGACGTGCAGCGCCTCACCAGCCAGTGGGAGGCGATCCAGAAGAAGGTCGCGAACGGCCAGGCACCGGTCATGCTCCACTCGGAGCCCGACCTGCTCGTCAAGATCGTCCGCGACGTCTTCAACGAGGACTTCACGAAGCTCATCATCGACGGCTCCGCCGCGCGCGAGACCATCGACGAGTACCTCACCGCCGTCGCGCCCGACCTCAAGGACCGCGTCGAGATCTACGACGGACCGGACTCCTTCGAGGAGCACCGCCTCAACGAGCAGATCGAGAAGGCCCTCGACCGCAAGGTCTGGCTGCCCTCCGGTGGTTCGCTCGTGATCGACCGCACCGAGGCCATGACGGTCGTCGACGTCAACACGGGGAAGTTCGTCGGGTCCGGCGGCAACCTCGAGGAGACGGTCACGAAGAACAACCTCGAGGCCGCCGAGGAACTCGTCCGACAGCTCCGCCTGCGCGACATCGGCGGCATCATCGTCGTCGACTTCATCGACATGGTGCTCGAGTCGAACCGCGACCTGGTGCTGCGCCGACTCGTCGAGTGCCTCAGCCGCGACCGCACCAAGCACCAGGTCGCCGAGGTCACCTCGCTCGGGCTCGTGCAGATGACCCGCAAGAAGATCGGTGTGGGTCTCCGCGAGTCCCTCGACGAGGTCAACGCGCAGGTCAACGACAACAACGCGGACCCCGGCCCCTCGAAGGGTCGCCGCAAGGGCCGCAGCGGGAACGGGTCGAACGGCAACGGCAACGGCGGCGGCAACGGGTCGAACGGCAACGGCGGCAGCAACGCCGGGTCCTCGCACGGCTCCTCGTCGCAGGCGCACCAGATCACGGACGACGTGAAGAACGCCCTGTCGCGCATCGCCGCGTCGACCATCCCGCACGAGGAGCACGAGGGTGCAGCGACGCCGGCGTCGGCCTCGTCCGCGCCGTCGGCAGCGTCGGTTCCCTCGGCGCCCTCGGCCCCGGAGAACGGCGAGTCGTCGTCCGGGCAGGAGCACGGCGAGCAGGCCTCCGGGTCGAAGCGTCGTCGTCGCCGCGGTGGCCGTGGTGCCGGCGCGCCCGACGCGAACGCCACCACCGAGGTCGCACCCGAGCCCATCGACGAGCCCACCGCGGAGCCCGCCGAGGAGTCCGCCGCGCCGTCGTCCGCGCCCGAGCCTGCTGCTGCCGCCGTCCCGGAGGTCGTGCCCGCCGCCGCCGAGGCCGCCGAGCCCGCGAAGGCACCGACCCGTCGCCGGGTCAGCTCGAGCGCACCGGTGACCCCGACGGAGACGTCCGTCGCGATCCTCGACATCCCGATCGCCGCCACGAAGCGCGAGCCGCGCAAGGTCAGCGGTGACGCCGAGTCCCTGCTCGACTCCGTCCTGCAGGCGCTCCCGGAGCCGAAGCAGCCGGGGCAGGGTCGTTCGCGGTCGCGCCGTGTCTCGTCCCCGAGCATCAGTGCACCGGCGACCGCCGAGGGCGACGCCACCGACGACGGCGCAGTGATCCTGGGGAACTGACGATGTCGAACCCGGGTGACCCGCAGCGGTCGCAGCAGGATCGTGGGTACTACGGTGCGGGCTGGTCGCAGCCCGCACCGCCCCAGCCGGGGTCGTCCCGGTCCGCACCGCCGTCGCAGCCCGGCGGACCGTACGCTGCCGGGCCGTACGCACCTGCGCGTCCGCCCCGGCAGCCGGCCGATCCGAGGAAGGCCTGGGCGCCGGGCGCCTCGGTCACGAACACCGCCGGCGCGCTCATCGCCGTCGTGTCACTCGTGCTCGTCGAGTTCGTCTCCGGGATGATCGGGCTGATCGGGACCTCGCTCGTGGTGCACCCGTTCTCGACCTACGGCACCGGGGACAGCCTGGTGAGCGGGTTCGTCACGGGGGTCTTCCTCGCGCCGTTCCCGTTCTACGCCGGCGCATTCCTGGCGCTCGCGTTCCTGACTCCGATCGCCCGCCGCAGCCCCCTGCCCACGGTGCTCCTCCGTGCCGTGCTCGCCGGGGCTGCCGGCACCATCGCCCTCGCGCTCGTCGGGGTCTTCACCGGCTCCGTCGGTGCGATCCGGTCCGGGGGAGCGCGTCTGGTGATCGACGTCTTCACGACCCCGCTGCAGAACGGCGTCCCGTTCACCGTGATGCTCCTCGCGACCTCGACCGCGGCGTGGCTGTGGCTCGGGCGTCCGCGTGGTGGGCGCCGTGCGCCGGGATCCCCGGGCACGCCGGGCACCGTGCGGCCGGCCGACGCCGTGCCGCCCGCTACCGTGCAGCCCCCGGCACCGCAGCACGGAGTGCCGCAGCAGCCGCCGGTGCCGCCGTACGGCGGCCAGCAGCCCCCGACCAACCCGTGGGGTGGTCCGGCGCCGCGCTGACGCGTCAGCGCGCCTGCGCGCCGCGCGCCGCGTGCTGCGTGCTGCGCGCGTACGGTGCGAGGTTCCGCGCCCGGTGGGAGGCTCCGACCCTCGCACCGCGGGCGGAACCTCGCACGATGCGGAGCCGGCTGCGCACCGTGCGAGGTGCGCGGCGAGGCGGGGGCGCGCCGTGCCTCCAGGCCGGGTGTCCGGGTGCGCGGTGAGTCGGGCCGCGCCGTGCGGACTCGGTGCGACGTTTCCGCTGTCGTACGACGTCGGGGTGGTCGTACGTTGCGGGCGCGCGGTGTTGCGCGCGCGGGGTGACGACGTCTCCGCTGTCGTACGACGTCGGGCCTGTCGTTCCGGGTCCGCGCCCGGCCCGGCGGCGTCAGAGCGCGCGCTTGTCCCGCTGCGCGACGCGCAGCCCGCTCGCGATGAGCCGCAGCACCAGCTCGCGACCGGTGACCGCCGAGGCCCCGGCGGCGACGAGTTCGTCGTACCGGGAGAGCGGCACGTCGTAGTGGTCGTGGTCGAACGCCCGGCGCGGGATTCCGGCCAGTTCGGCGAACGCGTGCAGCTCGTCGTAGGATGAGTCACTGACGAGGTGTGACCACAGAGTGTCGTGAGCGGGCCACGTCGGCGGGTCGATCAACACGGTCACACGGCAATCGTACGTGTGTCGCCGTTTGACCGGACCTGGGGGCATCGAGTATTCTCGATCCCTGGTGTCAGCGGGCCGTTCTGCCTGCGTCGCCGATCGGGCCCGGCCTCCGGGAGCCGCTCGTGCAGAAGTGGGCACCCGAGACTTCCCTCAAGCAGAAATACGTAAGGATTTCCACGTGGTTTACGCAGTAGTGCGCGCCGGCGGCCGTCAGGAAAAGGTCGAGGTCGGGACGATCATCACCCTCGCCCGCGCCAAGGCAGACGACAAGGGCAACATCGACCTCGCCCCGGTGCTCCTCGTGGACGGTGACAAGATCACGTCGGCGGCTTCCGAGCTCGCCAAGGTGACCGTCACCGCCGAGGTGCTCGAGGACCTCCGTGGTCCGAAGGTCGTCATCCAGAAGTTCAAGAACAAGACCGGGTACAAGAAGCGCCAGGGTTTCCGCGCTGAGCTCACCCGTGTCAAGATCACCTCGATCGCGTAAGGCGGGAGTAGAAGATGGCACACAAGAAGGGTGCGAGCTCCACTCGCAACGGTCGTGACTCGAACGCACAGCGCCTCGGCGTGAAGCGCTTCGGTGGCGAGGTCGTCAACGCCGGCGAGATCATCCTCCGCCAGCGTGGTACCCACTTCCACCCGGGCGCCAACGTCGGCCGCGGTGGCGACGACACGCTGTTCGCCCTCTCGGCCGGTTCGGTCGAGTTCGGCACCAAGGGCGGCCGCAAGGTCGTCAACATCGTCAACGCGTAACACCACCGACGATCTGACTCTGCGGGAGGGGCGGGCCACGTGCCCGCCCCTCCCGTTCTCTTTTCTGCAACAGCTCGTGCAACACCTAGGAGTGGACCCATGGCGACCTTCGTCGACCGCGTGACCCTGCACCTCACCGCGGGGAACGGCGGCAACGGCTGCGTGTCGGTCCGCCGTGAGAAGTTCAAGCCCCTCGCCGGCCCGGACGGCGGCAACGGCGGTGACGGTGGCGACATCGTCCTCGTCGCCGACCCGCAGGTGACGACCCTGCTCGGGTACCACCGCTCGCCGCACCGTTCCTCGAAGAACGGCCAGCCCGGCATGGGCGACATGCGGAGCGGCATCAGCGGCGAGACGCTCGAGCTGCCCCTGCCGATCGGCACCGTGGTGCACGACGAGAACGGCGAGGTGATCGCCGACATGACCGAACCGGGCATGCGCGTCGTGATCGCCCCCGGTGGTCAGGGCGGTCTCGGCAACGCCGCGCTCTCGACCACGAAGCGCAAGGCCCCCGGGTTCGCGCTCCTCGGGACCGAAGGCTGGTCGGGCGACGTCAGCCTCGAGCTGAAGACGATCGCCGACGTCGCACTCGTCGGGTTCCCCAGCGCAGGCAAGTCCTCGCTCATCGCCGCGATCTCCGCCGCGAAGCCGAAGATCGCCGACTACCCGTTCACGACCCTCACGCCGAACCTCGGCGTCGTCGAGTCCGGTTCCACCCGCTTCACCGTCGCGGACGTCCCGGGCCTGATCGAGGGCGCATCGGAGGGCAAGGGCCTCGGCCTCGAGTTCCTCCGCCACGTCGAGCGCTGCGAAGCCCTGCTGCACGTCATCGACTGCGCCACGCTCGACCCGGGCCGCGACCCGATCACCGACCTCGACGTCATCCTCGGCGAGCTCGAGCGCTACCCGGTCCCGGAAGGCCAGGTGCCGCTGCTCGAGCGTCCGCAGATGATCGCGCTCAACAAGGTCGACGTGCCCGAGGCGGCCGAGCTGGCGGAGTTCGTCACCGCTGAGCTCGAGGGCCGCGGCTACCGCGTCTTCCCGATCTCCACCGCGTCCCGCAAGGGCCTGCGGGAACTGACGTTCGCGCTGGCCGACGTTGTCTCCGCCGCGCGTGCGACCAAGGCCGCCGAGCCGGCGCCGGAGCGGATCGTCCTCCGTCCCAAGGCCGTCGACGACAAGCCGTTCACGATCCGCGCCGAGGGCGGCGAGGAGCACCGCTTCTACCGCATCCGCGGTGCGAAGCCGGAGCGCTGGGTCCAGCAGACCGACTTCACCAACGAGGAGGCGATCGGCTACCTCGCCGACCGCCTGGCGAAGCTCGGCGTCGAGGACGGCCTGTTCAAGGCCGGTGCCGTCGCCGGGTCCACCGTCGTCATCGGTGGGGACGGCGGCACGGTCTTCGACTGGGAGCCCACCCTCACCTCGACCGCCGAACTCATCACGAGTGCCCGCGGTACCGACGCCCGCATCGGGGCGACCTCGCGGCCGACCCGCAGCGAGCGTCGCGAGGAGTACTTCGAACGCATGGACGCCAAGGCGGCCGCGCGTGCCGAGCTCGAGCAGGAGCGCATCGCCGGACTGTGGGCGGAGGACGGGGAGCTGTCCCCTGCCGCATCCGACCAGGACGACAGGGACTGACCGCAGCATGACCGACACGACCGCACGCACCGACCTCGGACCCGTCACCCGGCGCGAGGACTTCCCGCGTGCCAGGCGGATCGTGGTCAAGGTCGGGTCGTCGTCGGTCAGTGGTGACAACACCGCGCAGATCGCTCCGCTGGTGGACGCCCTCGCGGCCGCGCACGCCCGGGGGACCGAGGTCGTGCTCGTGTCGTCCGGCGCCATCGCCACGGGGTTCCCGTTCCTCGGTCTCGAGGGCCGCCCCGACGACCTGGCCACCCAGCAGGCGGCTGCGGCGACCGGGCAGAACGTCCTGATGTTCCGGTACCAGAAGGAACTCGACCGGCACGGTGTGGTCGCGGCGCAGATCCTCCTCACCGCGGGGGACCTGCAGAACCCGACGCACCGGGTGAACGCGCAGCGGGCGGTCGACCGGCTGCTCGCACTGCGGGTGCTGCCGATCGTGAACGAGAACGACACCGTCGCGACCCACGAGATCCGCTTCGGCGACAACGACCGGCTCGCGGCCCTCGTGGCACGCCTGCTCGGGGCCGATGCGCTCGTGCTGCTCTCCGACGTCGAGTCGCTGTACACGCGGCCGCCGGAGCAGCCCGGTGCAGCGCCGATCACGCACGTGCCGTTCGGGGACGAGCTCGCCGGTGTCACGTTCGGCTCGATCGGTGCCGCGGGCGTCGGGACCGGGGGAGCGGGGACGAAGGTCGCTGCCGCCCGCCTGGCCGCCGAGGCGGGGACGTCGGTGCTCGTGACGGCGACGGCGCTCGTCGAGCGGGCGCTCGCGGGCGAGCAGGTGGGGACCTGGTTCGAGGCGGCGCCCCGCACCTGAGCGGGTTCCTCCCGGCTGGGCGCGCTGGTCGGCGCGCGGTCGGCGCGCGGTCGGCGCGGAGCCGCGAGGTCGCTCGATCTGTCGCCACACGCGACGGCTCGCGGCGTGTCGTGCGACCTCGGCGATCGGCAGGCGGCGTGTTGCGCGACTTCGTCGCGTCTCCGGACTGGAGGCGCGGCTCGGCCCCGGCGCTCGGCGCGCCCTGGTGCGGTCGGCGCCCTGGTGGGGGCGGCGCTTGGTGCGGTCGGCGAGCGGGAGGAACACGTCCCGCTCGGCGAGCGGTGGAACCCGTCCCGCTCGGCGAGCGGGTGGAACACGTCCCGCTCGGCGCGGATCGGTGACCGTTCTCGCCCGCTCGGCGGCCGTGAGCGGCACGTCGTGACCGCTCGACGGCGGACGAGCCCGCCTGTTCCGGGGCGCTGCCGACTCGAGGACAGGTGGCCGATCCCTCCACAGGAGGTGCGCCTCCAGGCCGCGTCCACAGGCGGACCTGACCGCCGTCACGCGGCGAGGGCCCGCGCCTAGAATCGAGCCATGTCGCTGACCGCACCCGCACCGACCCTGACCGACAAGCTCGTCGCCGCCCGCGACGCGTCGTCGGCCCTCGCCACGGCGACCACCGCGGTGAAGGACGCAGCGCTCCTCGCGATCGCGGCCGGGGTGCGCGCGGCCACTGACGAGATCGTCGCCGCGAACCACGGCGACCTCGTGGCCGGGGAAGAAGGCGGCCTGTCCGGGGGACTCCTCGACCGGCTGCGCCTCGACCCCGCTCGGATCGAGGCACTCGCGGCCGCGGTCGAGCACGTCGTCGGACTGACCGACCCGGTGGGGGAGCACGTCCGTGGGTCGCGTCTGGCGAACGGCCTGCAGCTCACCCAGGTCCGGGTGCCGTTCGGGGTCGTCGGCGCGATCTACGAGGCGCGTCCGAACGTCACGGTCGACATCGCCAGCCTCGCGTTGAAGAGCGGCAACGCCGTGGTCCTGCGCGGGGGATCGGCTGCGCAGCGGACGAACGCCGTGCTGGTCGCACGCCTCCAGGACGCCGTGGCCTCGGTGGGCCTGCCGCGGGAACTCGTGCAGACCATCGACGAGTTCGGCCGCGCCGGGGCGACCGAGCTGATGCGGGCTCGCGGGCTGGTCGACGTCCTCATCCCGCGCGGGAGCGCCTCCCTGATCCAGACGGTCGTCACCGAGTCCCAGGTGCCCGTGATCGAGACCGGCGCCGGGGTCGTGCACGTGTTCCTCGACGAGTCGGCGCCGCTCCAGCGCGCCGTCGACATCGTGCTCAACAGCAAGGTCCAGCGGCCGAGCGTGTGCAACGCCCTCGAGACGCTCCTGGTGCACGAGCGTGCGGCCGAGCGGCTCCTGCCGGCCCTCGCCGACCGACTCCGCGCCGCCGGGGTGACCCTGCGCGGTGACGACGCCACCCGTGTGATCGTCCCCGGGGTGCTCCGCGCGACGGACGCCGACTGGGCGACGGAGTCGATGGACCTCGACCTCTCGATCCGCGTCGTGCCGGACGTGGACGCGGCGATGGAGCACATCGCCCGGTGGTCGACGCACCACACCGAGTCGATCGTGACGAACGACGTCGACACGGCCGAGCGCTTCATCGCAGAGGTCGACTCCGCCGTCGTGATGGCGAACGCGTCGACACGGTTCACCGACGGCGGCGAGTTCGGGTTCGGCGCCGAGGTCGGGATCTCCACCCAGAAGTTGCACGCCCGTGGGCCGATGGGACTGCCCGAGCTCACGAGCACCAAGTGGATCGTGCGCGGGCAGGGCCAGATCCGCGGCTAGACTGAACGGCGACTTCCCCCGACCGAACGGAGCATCGGACACATGACCTTCCTCGCAGAAGCCGCTGAGCACGCCTCGGGCGTCCCCGCGTACGTCTTCCCGCTCGTCGGTGCGCTCTTCTTCGCGTTCCTCGGGTTCGTGACCTGGAGCTTCCGTGACGTGGCCTACCGTCACTCGCAGAAGTTCGAGGCCACCCGCCACCACGAGACGGGTGTCGACGAGTTCGGCCACACCAAGATCTGACGCGCCACTCCATGCTCGAGAGCACGGGCCGCCCTCGCATCGGTGTGATGGGTGGCACCTTCGACCCGATCCACCACGGTCACCTCGTGGCGGCGTCGGAGGTCGCTCGTGCCTTCGACCTCGACGAGGTGGTCTTCGTCCCCACCGGTCAGCCGTACATGAAGTCGGGCGTGACCGACGCCGAGCACCGATACCTCATGACAGTCATCGCGACCGCGTCGAACCCGATGTTCACCGTGAGCCGCGTCGACATCGACCGGCCAGGGCCGACCTACACAGTCGACACGCTCCGTGATCTGCACGACCAGCGGCCGGATGCGCAGCTCGTCTTCATCTCCGGCGCAGACGCCGTCCAGCAGATTGTCGACTGGAAAGACCATGATGGTCTCTGGGACCTCGCGCACTTCGTCGCCGTGACGCGTCCGGGACACGCCTTGAGCATCACCGGATTGCCCGAACGGGACGTAAGCTTGCTCGAAGTTCCCGCGCTGGCCATATCGTCGACCGATTGCCGCGACCGGGTGAGACGCGGTTTCCCCGTGTGGTACTTGGTCCCCGACGGTGTCGTCCAGTACATCTCCAAGCACCATCTGTATCGGAGCGTTGCATGAGTTCGTCCGACGCGCAGCCGCCACTGTCGCGGCGCCAGGCGCGCGAGCGTGAGCGTGCCGCCGCGGCCGGCGCACAGCCCGTGACGCCGCCGCCGACCGTCGCGGCCCCGGCTGAACAGCCGGAGACCCGCCACCGTCCCGGATCGCACGTCGCGCCCGCACCGGGCGCGCCAGCCCAGTCGGCGGCGCCCACGTCCGCTGCGCCTGCCTCCGCTGCCGGACCGTCGTCCGCTGCAGCGCCGACCTCGGCCTCCGCAGCGCCGACCTCGGCGTCCTCGGCACCGGCCGGGGTCCCGGCGATGCCCCCGGCGTCCGCGACCGAGATCGTCCCCGGTTCCGGCGGCCTGACCCGTCGGCAGATCCGCCTCATGCGTGAGGCCGACGGCGGAGCGGTCCAGCCCGTTCCGCTGCAGAACCCGACGCCGCAGTCCTCCGACCGCACCGTGCAGGACGTGCTCGGCTCGGTCGACTCCCTGCAGGAGACTCCCCGAACAGCAGCCTCGGGCCAGCCCGACGCCGTGGCCGACGGCGCCGACACCGAGCCGGCACCCGAGACCGTCGTGTTGGACCAGGCAGCCGTCGCCCAGGCGACCGAGGCCGACGGTTCGCCGGACGCCATCGAACCCCTCGAGACCGCCGTCGCCAACAGCGAGGAGCCGCGTCGGCACCGCTCGACCTGGGCGCCGCACGACGCGCCCGAGGGTGACGCCGATGCCGTTGCGACCGCGATGCCGACACCGACCGGTGACCCCGCCGTCGAGTCCTCCACGCCGGCGGTGTTCCCGCTGTCGCTCGACGACGACGACACGAACGAGGTCCCCGTCCAGGCAGCGCCGACGTCCGCGCCGCGCTCCGCCGGGAGCGACGACGACGCTGCGGACGCCGCACCCCGTGTGCCCGCATCGTTCCAGCGCCCGTCCGAGCCGAAGCCCCTCACGACGGCGTTCGAGCCGCCGGTGGGCCACTGGTCGCAGCAGGCGCACGACTCCAACGACGCCGAGATCCACGACGAGGAGACCGGCACCCGACGCGTCGCCGTGACGAACACGAACGCGATCGTCCTGCCGAACTCGGCCCTCGCCGACCCGACCGGGGCGCTCAACGCCACGGGCGAGGTCATCCTCACCGGCTCGATCGACCTGCCGGCGTCGCTGTCCTCGACCGGGTCGCACCGGCCGATCGACGGCGCCGAGGTGGACCGCCTGCTCGAGCAGCACGACGAGCAGCCCGACACGGACGCCAGCCCGGTCCGTGCCAGCCGAGCGGTGTCGAGCCACACCTCGACGCGTCAGGTCGTCCTCGCCGCCGCCAAGCCGAAGGAGTCGCGCATGCCGGTCATCCTCGGCGTGACGGCCGGTGCGGTCGGTGTCGCCGCGGCCGCGGTCATCGTCGCCGCGCTCCTCATCACCCACCCGTTCTGAGCCCTCCCCACCACGCACGGCCTGGCCGGGTGCCGGTGGGTGGCTTATGATCGGGTCCCATCAAGCGATCCGGACACTCCCGGGTCGACGACCGGAAGGAATCCGTGACCGCCTCCTCACGCGCACTGGAACTCGTGCAGACAGCCGCCCTCGCGGCCGACGCCAAGCAGGCCGAAGACCTCGTCGCCCTCGACGTGACCGGGCCGCTGCAGCTCACTGACGTGTTCCTGCTCGCGACCGGCCGGAACGAGCGCAACGTGCTCGCCATCGCGGACGAGATCGAAGAGCGCCTCCTCGAAGCCGGGGCCAAGCCGCTCCGCCGTGAAGGCCGGAGCGAGGGCCGCTGGGTCCTCATCGACTTCGGTGACATCGTCGTGCACGTCTTCCACGAAGAAGACCGCCAGTACTACTCGCTCGAGCGCCTCTGGTCGGACTGCCCGACCATCCCGCTCGAGCTCCCGGTGGACCACACCGCCTGATCGCGACGCGCCCGGGTGGCGGCGACGATTTCGTCACCCGGCGTTCGCATGGTGTACGCTTCTATGGTGCCTCCGGGGAACTGGTCGGCACGAAAGCAACACTTTTTGGGTCTGTGGCGCAGCTGGTAGCGCACCTGCATGGCATGCAGGGGGTCAGGGGTTCGAGTCCCCTCAGATCCACCATCACCCCCGTCGTTCTCCGGAACGGCGGGGGTTTTCCGTTGCCGCGACGCATCGACGACCTCGCGTCGCCGTCCCGATACGCTGAGCGCATGAGCAGCGACGCCCCCCTCTCCGGTTCCGCCCTGACGATCGCCGCAGGCGGCTACACGGCCGAGCTCGCCTCGGTGGGGGCGACGCTGCGGGCGCTCCGGTACGAGGGCCGCGACTTGGTGGTGCCGTTCGACGCCGACGAGGTCCGTCCGGCCTTCCGCGGTGCCGTCCTGGCCCCGTGGCCGAACCGCGTGGTCGACGGCACGTACCGGTTCGGTGGGACCGGGACCGGAACCGGCACCGGCGACGGCGACGGCGACGGCGACGGCGACGGCGACGGCGACGGCGACACCCTGCACGAGCTCGCGCTCACCGAGCCCACCCGCCACCACGCCCTGCACGGCCTGGTCGCCTGGACCGACTTCCGGACCGTCGCGCACGAAGCCGACCGCGCCGTCCTCGCCACGACGATCCCCGCGCAGTCCGGGTACCCGTTCCGCGTCGAGGTCCTCGTCGAGTACCGCCTCGACGCCGAAGGGCTGCACACGACGATCACCGGCACGAACACCGGGCCCGACGCCGCGCCGTGGGGGACCGGCCCGCACCCGTACCTCGTCGGCGGCGAGGGACGTGTCGACGACTGGACCCTGACGCTCCCGGCCGCCGAGGTGCTCGAGGTCACCGAGGACCGGCTCATCCCGACCGGGCTCGCACCGGTGCACGACGAGTTCGACCTGCGGAGCGCGACGCTGATCGGCGACCGGTTCATCGACCACGCGTACACGGGGTTCGACCGCGACGCCGACGGCACCGCGACGATCCTCCTCACCGCGGCCGACGGGCACGGTGTCCGGGCGTCGTTCGGACCGGAGTGCCCGTGGGTGCAGGTCCACACCGCCGACCACGTCGTCCCCGAGTACCACCGTGCGGGTCTCGCGGTCGAGCCGATGACCTGCGCGCCGGACGCGTTCAACGCCGGTGTGGACGCCGGACTCGTCGTGCTCGAGCCGGGTGCCTCGCACGCCGCGTCGTGGACGATCGCCGCGGTCTGACGGCGGACCCTGCCGTCCGCATCGAGGTCCGCGCCCTCCCGATCGTCCCGGACCTCGGGGCCCTGTCAGCAGCGGCGGACGGCGACGTCGTCTGGCTCGACTCCTCGCTGCCGCCGGACGCCCCGGAAGCGGCGCACGCCCGAGCGCGCTGGTCGGTCCTCGCGCTGACGGACGGCCCCTTCGCCGCCCGGTTCCGGCACGAGGGACGCCGTGCCGACGTCACGGTGTCCCCGTCGTCGCACCGGTGGTTCGGCCCGTCCCGGCACGACGACACCCCGGCGTTCGCGGTCCTCGACGACCTGCTCGGGCGCACGCCGGCGCTGCCGGAACCGATCGCCGGGTGCGGCTTCGCGCTCGGTTGGGTCGGGTTCCTCGGCTACGAGCTCGGACGCGAGTCCGGCGGCGTCGACCGCACGGCTGACGGGCACGCGGACGCCGACCTGCGGTTCACGGACCGCGCGGTCGTCGTCGACGCAGGCGGCGCCGCCTGGGCGCTCGCCCTGGTGGCCGACACGGAACCGGCGGCCAGCGCAGCGAACCGCGCATGGCTCGAGACGGTGACCAGCGGGCGGACGTCGGCCGACGTCGCCGACGTGCCCCCGTGCCTCCCGGCCGGTGGAGCGGCGACCGGACGCGTCACGCGGGCCGTCTACGAGACGGCGGTGGACGCGTGCCGCGCGGAGATCCGCGACGGCAACGCGTTCCAGGTGTGCCTCACGACCGCCTTCGGGCTGGTTCCGGCGGACGGCCTGGAGGCGCGGCGCGGCCCCGGTACGGACCCGCACCTGTCCGAGTACCTGCGACTGCGCGCGTCCGACCCCGTCCCGTTCGGTGCGTACCTGCGGCTCGGCCCGCTCCGCGTGGCGAGCCGGTCGCCGGAGCGGTTCCTGCGGATCGAGGCCACCGGGGCGGTGTCCGCGGAGCCGATCAAGGGGACGCGGCGGCGGCGCGCGGACCCGGGGGAGGACGCGGCGGTGCGTGCGGAACTCGCGGCGAGCGTGAAGGACCGCGCGGAGAACGTGATGATCGTCGACCTGCTGCGGAACGACCTGCTCCGGACGGCCGTGCCGGGGTCGGTGCACGTCGATCGGCTCTGCGACGTCGAGACGTACGCGAGCGTGCACCAGATGGTGTCGACGATCGGTGCGGTGCTGCCGGACGGTGCCTCGCGGGCGGCGGTGGTGCGCGCGGCGTTCCCGCCGGGATCGATGACCGGCGCGCCGAAGATCAGTGCGATGGCGATCGCGGACCGGCTCGAAGGGGCTCCCCGAGGCGTGTACTCGGGCGTGATCGGGTACTTCTCCGCCAGCGGCGCGGTCGATCTGTCGGTGGCGATCCGCACACTGGTGACGGTGGTCGACGACGCGGGTTCGGTGCGGTCGCGGACGTTCGGGGCCGGCGGCGCGGTGACGTGGTCGTCGGTGGCGGCGGACGAGGCGGACGAGGTCGAGACGAAGACCCGGTCGGTGCTGTCCGGGGTGGGGGCCGTCGCGCGCTGGTAGGTCGCGCTGGGTTTTTCTGCGGATTCGGCGTGTCGAACGTGTGTTCGGTCTGGTTGTCCACAGGATGTCGGTCCTCGTTGACATCATCGAACACATGTTCGAATATGAGGGCATGCAGACGGCGGCGGCACTCCGGTCGTCCGGGGCTCCACAGGAGTCGACCGGGCGGTCCGGTCCTGCCCGTCCGGTGCGTCGCGTCGACCACCTCGGGGATGCCCGGGCGGCGCTCGAGCGCATCACGTCGTTGCGCTCGCGGGTCGCCGAGATGGAGTCCACGCGCGTCGACACCGAGGGGCTGCCGACCGCCGAGGCACTCGCGCCCCTGCTGCCGGGCGGGTCGATCCGGGTCGGGGGCGCCTACGCGGTGCACGAGTCGGTGCTCCTCGCGATGACGATGCTGCAGGCCGCCTCGGCCGCCGGTGCCTGGTGCGCGGTGGTGGGCGTCCCGTCCTTCGGGGTCGAGGCAGCCGCCGCCGCGGGGATCGACCTCGATCGGCTCGTGCTCGTCCCGGACCCGGGCGACCAGTGGCTCACCGTGACCGCGGCCCTGGCGGACGTGGCGCAGATCGTCCTCACCCGTCCGCTCGGCCGGGTCGTGCCGGGTGACGTCTCCCGGCTGTCGGCGCGCCTGCGGCAGCGTGGCGGGGCGCTGGTGGCGCTCGGGTCCTGGCCGGGGGCGGACGTCACGCTGCGGGTGACGCGGTCCGAGTGGAGCGGCATCGGGGACGGCCACGGCTTCCTGACCGAGCGGCGGGCCACGGTGTCGGCGTCCGGGCGTGCGGGGGCGGTGCGGCCGGTCGACGCCGAGCTCCTGCTGCCCGCGGCGGACGGTACGGTGCGGGCCGTCGTCCCCGCCGCTGGCGTGGGTGCCGGGTCGGACACCGGGCGTGTGCTCCGTCCCGTGGCGGTGGCGTCGTGAGCCCCCGTCGTGGCGGTGCGGTGCCCGACGCGCGGTCGATCCGTGCCGACGCGCTCGCCCGTGGGGGAGCCCTGCCCGAGCCGCCCCCGACCCGGACGATCGTGCTGTGGTGCCCGGACTGGCCGGTCATCGCCGCCGCCCGTGCCGCCGGGTCGCCGCCGGACCACCCGTTCGCGCTCGTGGCGAAGGGGCAGGTGTACGCCAGCTCCGCCAGTGCCCGGCAGCAGGGGGTCGTGCGGGGCCTCCGCGTGCGAGAAGCGCAGGCGCGGTGCCCGGAGCTCGTCGTGCAGTCCTACGACGACGCCCTCGACCACCGGGCGTTCGAACCGGTGATCCGTGCGGTCGAGGCAGCCGTCCCCGGGGTCGAGGTCGTGCGCCCCGGCACCCTCGCGCTGCGCTCCCGGGGTCCCGCGCGCTACTACGGCGGTGAGCGTGCCGCGGCGGCGACCCTCGCGGGCATCGCGGCGGACCACGGCGCTCCCGGGGTCCGAGCCGGGATCGCCGACACCCCGTTCGCCGCCGAACAGGCCGCACGCGCCCGACCCGTGCGCCCCGGGGAGCGCGTCCGGATCGTGCCCGTGGACGGCTCGGCACCGTTCCTGGCCGGGCTGCAGCTCGGGGTGCTCGGTGACGCCGACCTCGCGATGCTGCTCGGGCGGCTCGGCATCACGACCCTCGGGGAGTTCGCCGCGCTCGGCGACGAACAGGTGCGCGACCGGTTCGGCGTGGCCGGGGCGTTCCTGCACCGGCTCGCCGGTGGGCGCGACCCCCGGGCGGTCGCGGCGCGTGACGTCCCGCCGGAGCTCCGGGTCGAGGCCGCCTTCGAACCCCCGCTCGACCGCGCCGACCAGATCGCGTTCGCGTTCCGGCGGTCGGCCGACGACTTCGCCGCCCGGCTGCAGGCCGCCGGCCTCGTGGCCACGACGATCCGGGTCGGCATCCTCGACGAGCGGGACATCCTGCTCGAGCGCACCTGGGTGCACCCGCGGTGGTTCGACGCGGCCGACGTGGTCGACCGGGTCCGCTGGCAGCTCGCCGGCGGGGTCGACCCGACCGGGCTCGAGGCCCCCGTCGTCTCGGTGGTCCTGGAACCCGTCGCCGTGGACGACACGGCGAACCACGAGCGCGGCCTCTGGGGGACCGGCCCGGACGAACGGGTCCACCACGGGCTCGCCCGCGTGCAGGGACTCGTCGGACACGACGGGGTCGTCACACCGCGCATCGGCGGCGGACGCACCCTGGCGGAGCGTGTCGTGCTCGTGCCGTGGGGTGACGCCCCCGTCGGCGGTGAGCGCGCCCTGGCGACCGTGCGGGACCGTCCGTGGCCCGGCAAGCTGCCCGGACCGCCGCCGGCGACCGTGCTCGACCGACCCCGACCGGTCGACGTGGTGGCTGCCGACGGCGGCACCGTCGACGTCGACGACCGCGGTGTCCTGACCGGGACCCCCGAGCGCTTCCGGGCCGAGGGGGAGCGCGGTGGTCGGTTCGACCCCGTGACGGCGTGGGCCGGGCCCTGGCCGCTCGTCGTCCGCTGGTGGGAGTCCGGCGGGCGACGCCTGCACCGGCTGCAGCTCGTCGACGCCGAGGGGCGTGCGTGGTACCTGGTGCTCGCCGACCACCGGTGGTGGGCCGAGGCGGTGGCGACGTGACGCGCGCGAGTGGGGAGCACTGATGGGGTACAGCAACCCGCCGATCCCGTGGTCGCAGTTCGAACGTGCCCTGTCCGACAAGCGGAGTCCCGGCAACACGCACGACGGTGACGGCGGCGACAGTCCGGCGTGGTCGCGGAAGCGCTCGCGGTACGAGGCGCCGGGTGGCCAGCAGGACACGGGCAACGTGCCCGTCGTGCCCTACGCCGAACTCCACGCGCACTCCACCTTCAGCTTCCTCGACGGCGCGAGCGGACCGGAGCACCTCTTCGAAGAGGCAGCACGGCTGCGCCTGCACGGCCTCGCCCTCACCGACCACGACGGCTTCTACGGCGCCGCCCGGATGGCCGAGGTCGCCGAGGCCTACCCGACCGTGGCGACCGTGTACGGCACCGAGCTGTCCCTCGGGCTGACCGAACCGCAGAACGGCGTGCCCGACCCCGAGGGCACGCACCTGCTGCTGCTCGCCGACGGCCAGGACGGCTACCACCGGCTCGCCGGCGCCGTGACGAGCGCCCACCTCGCCGCCGGGGCCGAGAAGGGACGGCCGCGGTACGACCTCGACGACCTCGCGGCCCGGTCCGACGGCCACTGGCGGGTCCTCACCGGCTGCCGGAAGGGCGCTGTCCGGCAGGCGCTCGAGCGCGGCGGCGAGACCGCGGCCGAAGCCGCTCTGCGCGCACTGCTCGACCGGTTCGGGACAGCCGGTGTCGTCGTCGAGCTCATCGACCACGGCGACCCGATGGACACCGCCCGGAACGACGCCCTCGCCGCGCTCGCCACGAAGCACGACCTGCCGACCGTCGCCACCGGGAACGTGCACTACGCCACCCCCGACCGGTTCCCCGTGGCGACGGCGCTCGCCGCGGTCCGGGCGCGGCGCAGCCTCGACGAGATCGACGGCTGGTTGCCGGCCGCCCCCACGGCGTACCTGCGCTCCGGTGCCGAGATGGCCAGACGGTTCGCGCGGTACCCGGGGGCCGTCGAGCACAGCGTGGAGCTCGCCGACCAGCTCGGGTTCCGGCTGAAGACGGTCACGCCCGGGCTGCCGGACATCGACGTCCCCGAGGGGCACACCACGATGTCCTGGCTGCGGGAGCTCACGTGGCGCGGTGCCCGACGGTTCTACCCGGGCAGCGCCGACGGGGTGGACCCGCAGAAACGGGAGCGCATCGAACGCGAGCTCTCGGTGATCGAGGACAAGGACTTCCCCGGCTACTTCCTCATCGTGCGGGACATGGTGCAGTACGCCCGGGACCGCGGGATCCTCTGCCAGGGGCGGGGCTCGGCGGCGAACTCGGCGGTCTGCTACCTGCTCGAGATCACCGCGGTGGACTCGATCCGGTACGGGTTGCCGTTCGAGCGGTTCCTGTCGGCGATGCGCGACGAGGAACCCGACATCGACGTCGACTTCGACTCCGACCGGCGCGAAGAGGTCATCCAGTACGTGTACGAGAAGTACGGCCGGTTCAACGCCGCCCAGGTCGCGAACGTCATCACCTACCGGCCCAAGGGCGCCGTGCGGGACATGGCGAAGGCGCTCGGACACAGCCCGGGGCAGCAGGACGCCTGGTCGAAGCAGGTCGAGCGCTGGGGATCGGTGACCGAGAGCCAGGACCACGACATCCCCGACACCGTGGTGGACATGGCGCAGCAGGTGCTCGGGTTCCCGCGACACCTCGGCATCCACTCCGGCGGCATGGTGCTCACCGCCCGGCCCGTGGGCGAGGTCGTGCCGATCGAGCACGCCCGGATGGACGGCCGCACGGTGCTGCAGTGGGACAAGGACGACTGCGCGTACATGGGGCTCGTGAAGTTCGACATGCTCGGACTCGGCATGCTCGCCGCGCTGCAGTACTCGTTCGACCTCGCCGACGAGCACTGCGGGGAACGCTGGGACATGCACTCGATCCCGAAGGAGGAACAGGGCGTCTACGACCAGCTCTGCCGTGCGGACACGATCGGGGTGTTCCAGGTGGAGTCCCGCGCGCAGATGGGCACGCTGCCCCGTCTGCTGCCCCGGCGGTTCTACGACCTCGTGATCGAGGTCGCCCTGGTGCGTCCCGGACCCATCCAGGGCGGCGCGGTGCACCCGTACATCCGCCGCCGCACCGGCGAGGAGCCGATCACCTACATCCACCCGTCACTCGAACCCGTGCTCGAGCGGACCCTCGGGGTGCCGCTGTTCCAGGAGCAGCTCATGCAGATGGCGATCGCCGTGGGCGGCTGCTCGGGGGACGACGCCGACCTGCTCCGGCGGGCGATGGGGTCGAAGCGCGGGCACGAGAAGATCGACCGGCTGCGCGAGAAGCTCTACGCGGGGATGGCAGCGAACGACATCCACGGCGAGGACGCCGACGCCATCTACGCGAAGATCCAGGCGTTCGCGAACTTCGGCTTCGCGGAGAGCCACTCGATCAGCTTCGCGCTCATCGTCTACGCGAGCGCGTGGATGCGGTTGCACTACCCGGGAGCGTTCCTGGCGGCGCTGCTCCGGGCCCAGCCGATGGGGTTCTACTCGCCGCAGACGCTCGTCGCGGACGCCCGTCGGCACGGGGTGCGGGTACTGCGGCCCGACATCCTGCGGTCCGGCGTGGACGCCACGCTCGAGCCGCTGCCCGAGGGTGAGCGTGCGAGTGCGCCCAGCGGCGCGGACGCCTGCCTGGCCGAGGAACAGCCCCCGGTGCTGCCGTTCGACAAGGCCTCGCCCGACGACACGGCACGGCACCGCCGCGACGGCGCCTTCGCGGTCCGGCTCGGTCTGGCCGAGGTCTCCTCGCTCGGACGGAAGAGCGCCGAGAAGATCGTGGCCGAACGCGATGCCCACGGGCCGTTCACCGACATGTCCGACCTGGCACGTCGGGTCGGCCTGACCACGGCCCAGCTCGAGGCGCTCGCCGCCGCCGATGCCTTCGCCGCACTCGGGGTGGACCGCCGCGGGGGCATGTGGTCTGCCGCCCAGGCCGCTGCCGAGCGCCCGGACCAGCTGCCGGACACCCAGGTGACGGTGCAGCCACCGCTGTTCGGGCAGATGACGAGCGGCGACGTCCTCATCGCGGACATGTGGTCCACGGGGATGACGACCGACGACCATCCCGTGCGCCACGTCCGTGACGGGCTGGTCGCCCGCGGGGTCCTCAGCGTGCAGGACACCGCGACGGCGGAGACGGGGCGGCGGGTGGAGGTCGGTGGGATCGTGACGCACCGGCAGCGACCGGCGACCGCCTCGGGCATCACGTTCATGAACGTCGAGGACGAGACCGGGTTGGTGAACGTGATCTGCAGCGTCGGGGTGTGGGGGCGGTACCGGCGGGTGGCGCGCGAGGCGCCAGCGGTCGTCATCCGGGGGATCCTCGAACGCTCACCCGACGGGGTCGTGAACCTGGTGGCGGACCGGATCGAGCACCTGTCCCTGTCCGTCCGCACGCGGTCGCGGGACTTCCAGTGACCGGGTGGCGTCAGGAGACCGCGGGGAGACGGACCGTGACCTCGAGTCCACCAGAGCGGACGTTGCGGAGGGATGCTGTGCCTCCGGCCCGCTCCGCGACCGCTCGGACGATCGCGAGCCCGAGTCCGGAGCCGCCGGGCAACGGGATGCCGCCGGTGGCCGGGTCGGGGTTCGGGCGCGACTTCCGGGCCTCGTCGGGGCGGGTGAACCGGTCGAAGGCGACGGGGATGAACGACTCCGGGACGCCGGGGCCGTCGTCGGTGATCTGCAGGACGCCCTCGTTGCCCGTGCTCCGCCAGGACACGAAGATGCCGCCGCCGCGGGGGAGTGCCGACACGGCGTTGCCGGCGATGTTCGTGACGAGCTGCGCCATCCCACCGGTGTCGAGTCGGTACCGCGGTTCGACCGTACCGCCGCCGATGCCCGGCCCGGAACCGCCGACGGCGACGGGGGACTCGAGGTCGAAGTCGACCGTGATGTCCTTCGCCGAGGCGATCAGCCGGACGCGGTCGACGGCGGACATGACCTCGTCGCCGAGGTCGGACCACCCGGTGAGGGTCTGCTGCTGGCCGTCCTGGTCACGGCGTTCCGACTCCTCGATCCGGGACAGCGCGAGCAGGTCGTTCGCCAGGCGGGACAGCCGCGCGACGCTGAGCTTCGCCCGTTCGATGTGGGCGGCGAGGGCTGCGGCGTCGTCGCCGTCGAGCGAGGCGAGGTCGAGCTGGGTCGTCAGGATCGCCAGGGGCGTGCGGAGCTCGTGGCTGGCGTCCGAGACCATCTGGCGCTCGCGCTCGGTCGCCTGGCGGGTGCGCGCGAGGAAGGCGTTGAGCGTCGTGGCGAGGGACGCCAGTTCATCCTGGGCCGGGCCGACCGGCAGCTCCGCGCGCTCCGGGGCGACGGAGAGCCGTTCTGCCTCGCGGCGCATGCGGTTCACCGGGCGCAGGGCCGCGGTGGCGAGCGCCCAGGATGCGATTCCGAACGCGACGAGGATGGCCAGGCCCGTCAGCGAGAGCGTCGACGTGAGGTCGTCGACGACGATCGCCTCGGCCTGGGAGTTCCGGGCCGCGACGACGGTCCAGCGTCCGGCCTGGTTCACCGGGTGCTCGACGACGACGCGGTACTCCGATCCGGACACCCGGATGAGCGAGGTGCCGGCCTTCGTCGACGTCAGGCTGCCGAGCGCGCGTTCCACGCGCGGCGGCATGGTGGACAGCGCGATGTCGCCCGACGGCGACACCACCGCGACGAGCTGCGCGTTGCCGGGCGGGGACAGGTCGGGGTCGCTGTCGACCTCGAGCGTCGCGACGTACGGGTCGGCGTCCGCGTCGAGCAGGGTGCGCGTGGCACTCGCGACGACGCTGACCACCTGGAACCGCATGACGAGCACGAGCAGCACGATGACGACCGCGGCGATCGCGGTCGAGCCGATGGTGATGCGCGAACGGAGCGACAGCATCCGCAGCGGACGGATCAGACCGCGCCTCGGGGTGTCCGATCCGGAGGTGGGCAGGGGCCCGGTCACGCCCCGAGCAGGTCGAGCCGGTAGCCGCGGCCGCGCACGGTGGAGATCGCGACCGTGGCCTCGTGCGAGGTCAGCTTCTTCCGGAGGTACGAGATGTACTGCTCGACGACGTTCGGGTCGACGTGCTGCGATCCGTCCCAGACCTCCTCGAGGATCTTCGGACGGTCGACCACGGTGCCGACCGATCGTGCGAGCAGCCGGAGCAGGGCGAACTCGGTGGGGCTCACGGCGACCCGCTGGCCCTTGATGGTGATGCGGCGGGCCTCGGAGTCGATGCCGACGTCGCCGACCTCGATGGTGCGGGGGGCGCCGGCGGACTCGCGACGGCCGAGGGCGCGCAGGCGAGCGGTGAGCTCGGCGAACGCGAAGGGCTTCGTGAGGTAGTCGTCGGCACCGGCGTCGAGGCCGAACACCCGGTCGTCGACGGCGTCGCGCGCGGTCACGAGCAGGATCCGCACGGGGTCCTCGCGCTCGCGGATGCGCCGGGCGAGCTCGAAGCCGGACATGCCGGGCATCATCACGTCGACGACGGCGAGCTCGAACGCCTGCTCGCCGAGCGCGATGAGCGCTTCGACGCCGTTCTCGACCGCCGTGACGCGGTACCCCTCTGCCGCGAGCCCACGCTCCATGAGCGCGCGCATCTCGTCATCGTCCTCGACCACCAACAGGCGCATAGCGACCTCCTCGGATCCATCGTGGCATCGAACCGGCCGACCGGGGGCGTTCCGTCACCGAACTCGCTGAATCTCGTCACAGTGAACGGGCAGAACGGTCTGTCCCTCGTTCGTGGGACGTGAGGACTTCTTGCCTCCTTGCTAGGCTCGCGCTCCGGACGGCGCGTACCCGACGCTGCGTCCACAGGGGGCACCATGAACGACTCGCCGGACCACCCGGCCCTCGTCCGTCTGCGTGCCGAGCTCGACGCTGCCTGGAAGGGCATGGGCGTGCTCGGTGACATGGAGGACGTCAGCCGTGACCGCGTCGTCGCAGAACTGCGCGCCGCGGTTCCCGACGTCGCCAGTCGGGCCGCGCGTGCGGCGGGGACCGATGCCGTGGTCGCGGAGATCAACCGGTTCGCGGCGGCCGAGGTCGTCTCGACCGACACCGCCGTGCCGACGGCGACGATCTGGGACGACATCGTGCACTCCGCGGCCGAGGCCGCGAGCGCCGCACGCTGAGCGTGCCCGCGGACGCCCGCGCGCGCCCGCCGCGCATCGAGTGAACAGAAGACGTCGAGTTCGTCGCGCGGACTCGACCATTTCTGCTCACTGAACGCGGGCAGTCGGACTGGAGGCGCGACCGACGTGGGCCGGTCTGCTCACGTGGGCCGCGCCTCCAGTCCGAATCGCGCGGAGCGTGACGTCGGCCGGGTATGCGCGGATCGGCTTCCTGCGGCGGGAGTCATGGGAGGACCGCGCGCTAGTCGTCCTCGCCGAGCAGTTCCTCGCGGACGCGCCGGATGTCCTCCAGGAGTGCCCCGATGAGCACCCAGTGCCGCGAGTTCGGCCGGATGACCTCGAGCGGCGCGGTGAGCGCGGGCTCCGCAGCGGACGCGACCGGCGACGAGACCGATGACCCGACCGACGACCCGACCGCCGGGGCCACCGGGACCTCCGACGCCGCGACCCGCGCACTGAGCGCCCGGACGTCGGCCGCGATCCGAGCGACCTCGGTCGCGATGCTCCCCACCACCGGGTCCGCCCGGAGGTCCGGCGCGGTGTTGTCCTGGATCGCCCGCGTCATGCCGGTGACCCGCGTGACGAGGACGCGCAGGTGCTCGGTGACGACGATGTCCTCGTCGAGGATGGTGCGGTGCCGGCCGCCGCGCGGGTTCATGGTGAGGGACTCCCGGGCCGCGGTGAGCGAGGCCTCGGCGCGGGCGTGCTGCTGCCGGAGTGCCCGTGCCTGCAGCAGGGCCTCGTGCCAGCGGTCGTGGTCCCACCCCTCGGTGAGGCCGATCGCGACCCGTTCGAACGCGGCCGCGGTGTCCCGGGCGAGCCGGGCGACGGCGAGGTGCGCGGGGCCGAGCAGCACCGGCGGCACGATGACGGCGTTCACGATGAGGGCGACGATCGCGCCGAGGACGGTCTCGAGGATCCGGTCCGCCGAGTAGTTCGGCGTCACCACGCCCGCAGTGAGGACGAGCATCCCGCTGATGCCGACCTGGGTCGCCGAGGTCGGGGTGAGCCGGAGTGCCCACGCGATGAGGATCGCGAGCACGATGACGAGCAGCACGACCCACACGGTGTCGCCGAGCAGCAGGTGGAACCCGGTGGCGAGCACGACGCCGAGGACGACGCCGGCGCTGCGTTCGAGCCCCTTCACGAACGACTGGTTGATGCTCGGCTGGACGACGAGCAGTGCGGCGATCGCGGCGAAGGTCGGGAACGGTCCGTCGATGAGCACCCGGCAGAGCAGCACGGCGGCGACCACCGCGACCGCGGTCTTGACGACCTGCAGGAACGGCGTGCGACTGGAGCTGCGGAGACGCGCGACCGGGTTCACGACGACCACGCTAGCCACGGTCCGCGCGCCGAGCCGTGCACGAACGCGACGAAACCCGCCCCGTCCGGTTGACTGGTCTTGTGTGGCCCAACCATGAGCGCGTCATCCCGCAGGCCTTCGCCGGCTCCGGGACCTCCGTGGTGGCCGCACGCGCCCACTCCGTCGAACCGTCGGGGAACGGCTACCTCTACGGGTACGAGGTGGACACGGTCGACCGCAACGGTCAGCGCGCCACCGTCCTGACCTACGTCGACACCGGCGGGACCCACGACCAGAACAGTGCGATCGTCACGGATCCGTCCTCGGGGGAGCCCGTCTCGGTGTGGGCCTACCCGAACGACCCCGGGCTGCCGGTGCTGCCTCAGGTGACGTACCGTGACGCCGTCGCCGAGCTCCTCACCACGCTCGGCATGCCCGTGACCGACCCGACCCTGACCGTCGCGGCGTACCGGCCGGGCAAGCGCGCCGTGGTCCGGGTGGACGCCGCCGAGGGGACCGTGTTCCTCAAGGTGGTCCGGCCGCACCGCGTCGGCCCGATCGAGAAGTCGCACGAGCAGTTCGTCGCGGCGGGGCTCCCGGTCCCGCGGGTGCTGTCCAGCCGTGGCGACGGCCTCCTGGTGCTCGAGCGCATCCGGGGTGTGCCCGCCGGCAGCCGCATCCTCGACATCGCCGACGACCCGCGCTTCGTGGCGTCCCTCGCGGCGCTCACCGGTCGGATCGCGACGGTGCCGATGACACAGCAGGCACGCGCGGACGCGATGGACCACGCCGACTGGCACCGCCGGACGCTGGTCGCCGCGCTGCCGCAGGACGCCGAGGAGATCGACGGGCTCTACGACGCGATCGGCCGACGGTCGATCGGTTGGGCGACGGCGACGAAGCAGGTGGTGCACGGCGACCTGCACCTCGAGCAGGTGTTCGTCGACGAGGACGAGCCGTGGCGCATCTCCGGTCTGCTCGACATCGACACGGCGGGCTGGGGCTTCCCGGTCCGCGACATCGGCGCCGTGGTCGCGCACCTCGTCGTCACCGGGCTGTGGCACCGTTCGCGCGGCGACGCGGAGCGTGGTGCGGCGGCCGAGCGCCTCGCCGACGCGGTCGCGCGCGACTGGGTCGCGCGGAACCCCGACCAGGCGGACCGGATCGGCCCGGCGATCGGCGCGCAGCTGCTCGCGCACGCCGGTGGCCAGGCGACGACCGGCTCGGCGAACGGGATCCAGACCGCGGAGCAGCTGCTGGCCGCGACGCAGGCCGCCCTCGCGGAGGCCGCCCCCGTCGTCCCGTCGGACGGACGCGTCCGCCCGCGGTCCGCACCGTCGCTCTGAGGTCGCCAGACACGCCGCGTCTGCGGTATCGAGGTCGCGCGGACGGCCGCAGGGCGGCCCCGGCGGCGACAGATCGTGCGACCTGGGGAAGTGACCCATGCGGACGGGAGGCGCGTGGCGGGGTCGCACCGTGCCTCCCGTCCGCCATGTGGCGGGGGAGGCGGACTGGAGGCGCGACTCGCGCGGGTGTCGTCGAGTCGCCTCCGTCGGTGGTCGGGGAGTAAACTGGGCGCGCACGCACCGCGTTCCCGCGTGCCGCGTCGATTCCGGACGCAGCAGTCGGTCACTTGACCGACGTGGGAACCGGATCCGTGGTCGTCCCGAGGGGGCGTCACGTGCGTGTGACGGCGCTGGATCCCGGCGCGGACCGTCGCATCCGGCGCACACCCGGTGGCCGCGACGGAACGCCGCGTCAGGCCCCGGCACAGGACTTCCGCCCACGGGCGGCTCGCCCGCGATGAACGGGCGGAACAAGGAGGAGCGTTGGCTCGATCAGGCACCCGGCGAGCAGCCGGCGGGACGCGGACCGCGTCGCGCCGCACTCGGCCGCTCGACAACGACGGCGTCATCCCCGTCCTCGCCCGCGCCGTGCGCGAGGTCGAGGCGGCAGCGCAGCGTGGACCACTCAAGGCGTCGAACCGTTCGAAGTTCCAGGCGGTCGCCCTGCTCATGCGCGAGGAACGCGCACGGGTGAAGGGCGACACGGAGCTCACCGACGCGCAGCGCGCGGAGCAGCTCAAGCGGCTCGACGGGGTCGCGACGATCCTGGCGAAGACCGCGGCACGCGACACGAGCGTCATCCAGCTCCTCACCGAGGAAGCGTCGGTCAGCGAGACCACCCGCACGGTCAAGCGCGACATGATGATCGCGGGCGGCATGGAACTGCAGCCCGAGGAACTCGTCATCGCGGCCGAGCCGTCCCCGACGGTCGAGAGCCCCGTGCGAGCGGTCGTCCCGCAGGCCGTCGTGTCACGCCAGCTCGCGAACCCGTTCCTCCCGCCGGACTTCGCGCTCGCCGATCAGCCCGTGGCGCACCCGCGGCGTCTGGCGAACTGGGAGCTGTTCGGGCCGCTGTTCAAGTCGTTCGAGTACGGCGCGGGCGGGGGAGCGGCGACGATGCCGCTGCCGGAGCCCGCGACGCTGCACTCGAAGTCCGGCACCACGCTCATGAAGCACCAGGCGGAGCTCATCGCGGCGGCCGCGCAGGGGCACCGCACGTTCCTGCTCGCCGACGAGCCGGGCCTCGGCAAGACCGCGCAGTCGCTGCTCGCCGCCGACGCCGCGAACGCGTTCCCGCTCCTCGTCGTCGTGCCGAACGTCGTCAAGACGAACTGGGCGCGCGAGGCCTCCCGCTGGGTCCCGAACCGCACGTCGACGGTCATCCACGGTGACGGCGACGACCTCGACGGGTTCGCGGACATCGTCATCGTGAACTACGAGATCCTCGACCGGCACGCCGGCTGGCTCGGGGCCTTCGGGTTCAAGGGCATGGTCGTCGACGAGGCGCACTTCATCAAGAACAAGGACTCGCAGCGCTCGAAGTTCGTGCTGCAGCTCGCCGAGAAGATCCGGCAGCGCACGGCGCACCCGCTGCTCATGGCGCTGACGGGCACCCCGCTGATCAACTCGGTCGAGGACTTCCGCACCATCTGGGAGTACCTCGGCTGGATCGACGACAAGAAGCCCCGCGCGAAGCTCATGAACGAGCTCGAGGAGATCGGCCTCACCCCGGCCGACCCGGGCTTCTTCGTCGAGGCGCGCAAGGCCGTCATCGACCAGGGCATCGTCCGACGCCGCAAGGTCGACGTCGCTGCGGACATCCCGGCGCGCCGGATCGCCGACATCCCCGTCGAACTCGACGACGAGGTCGGTCGCTCCATCCGCGACGCCGAGCGCGAACTCACCGCGAAGCTCGTCAAGCGGTACCACCAGGCGCTCGACGCCCGCACCGGCCAGGACCCGGTCGTCGGCATCGACCACAAGCTCGTCCGCCAGGTCGCCCGGTGGGAGCTCGAGGACCAGGACGCCTCGCCGACCGGGGAGAACGTGTTCTCGATGGTCCGGCGGATCGGCCGCGCCAAGGCCCAGCTCGCGGCGGACTACGCGGCGCAGCTCGCGTCGAACGTCGGCAAGGTCGTCTTCTTCGCGAAGCACCTCGACGTCATGGACCAGGCGGAGGAGGTCTTCGCACGCCGGGGCCTGCGCACCGCCACCGTCCGTGGCGACCAGACGCCGACGCAGCGCACCGCCGAGATCGACTCGTTCGTCAACGACCCCGACGTCGCCGTGATCGTCTGCTCGCTCACCGCGGCGGGCGTCGGTCTGAACCTGCAGGTGTCGTCCAACGTCGTGCTCGCCGAACTGTCGTGGACGTCGGCCGAGCAGACCCAGGCGATCGACCGCGTGCACCGCATCGGGCAGGAAGAGCCCGTCACCGCGTGGCGCATCATCGCGGCGCAGACGATCGACACGAAGATCGCGGAGCTCATCGACTCGAAGGCGTCCCTCGCGGCCCGGGCCCTGGACGGCTCGGACGAAGAAGTCGTCGACTCGGGCGACATCCAGCTCGACGCGATGGCGGCGCTGCTGACCGAGGCGCTGGAGCACGGCGGCCGGTAGGGGCTTCCGGGCTCGCCTGCGGGCGTCCGGCTCGCCTGCGGCTGCGGCCGGCCCGCCTGCGCACGTCCGCGCCCCGCTACAGACATCGCGCCCCGTTTGCACGGGGCGCGATGTTCGTTCGCGGGCGCGATGCGTCAGATGCGCGACTGGACCTCGGCGAGGGACGGGTTCGTCGCCGTGCTGCCGTCCGGGAACACGAGCGTCGGCACGGTCTGGTTCCCGCCGTTGACCTCGGCGACGAGCTCGGCCGTCCCCGGGGTCTGCTCGATGTCGACCTCGGTGTAGGGGACGCCGGCCTTCGACATCTGGTTCTTCAGGCGCGCGCAGTAGCCGCACCAGGTGGTGGTGAACATCGTGACGGCGCCGGCCTCCGGCACGAACGCGTCGCGGGTGATCGTCTCGCTCATGGGCCCAGGGTAACTCGCTCGCCTGGAGGTCTTGCGCCGCTTATTCGACATAGGTAGGTTGAGTGCATGGAACCGATCCGACGCGTGACCGCTCCCACGCTCGACGTGCTCGACGCGTTGCTCGCGAGCGACGATGCCGTGTGGGGACTGCTCGTCATCAAGGCCACCGGGCGACAGGCGGGCACCGTCTACCCGATCCTCGAGCGCCTCGAGCGGCAGGGGTGGATCCGGTCCTCGTGGGACGACGACGCCGAACGCCCCGGTCCACGTCGACGGCTCTACGAGTTCACGGCCGACGGTGCCGAGGCCGCCCGGGCGCTGCTCGACGCGCGGCAGGCGGCGACCGACGCCGCAGCACGCGCAGCTCGTCCGGCGCGCCCGACCGGTCGGACGGTGACCTCGTGACCGCGCTCGATCGCTTCCTCGTCGGGGCGGCCGTCGCCGTCTCGCCCGCCGCCCACCGCGACACCCGTCGGGAGCAGTGGCTCGCCGATGTCCGGGATGCCCGGGAACTCGACCTCTCGCCGACCGCACTCGCGTTCGGCGCACTCACCACGGCGCTCTTCCACCGACGCGCCGGACACCGATCCACATGGGGGGAATCCATGACCGCAGCACCGCTCACCGTCCGTGCCGCGCCGCACACCATCCCGACGATCCCGGTCCTGCTGACGCTCGCCGTCGTCAGCTTCCTGGGCGCGAGCCTCGGCCTCGGCCTCCTGCAGCGCTACAACGGCTACCCAGGCGGCACCCAGTCGGCCCTGCTGGTCTCGTTCTGCCTGACCGTCGTGCCAGGACTCGCCGTCGGTCTCAGCGTCATGCTGGCGACAGGGTCACCGCTCCGTCGCCGGACGATGGGTGCCCTGGTCGTGCTCGCGGTGAGCGTGCTCTGGTGGGCGATCGTCACCGGGTTCCTCGACCTGCCCACGCACCCGGCTCTCGCGCTCGGGATCATCGCCGGCGCGTGGCTCGCCGCCTGGCTCGTCGTGCTGCGGCGTCCTCGCTGGACCTGGTCGCTGCTGCTCCTGCCGATCGTGGCGTCGGTCGTGGTGTTCCCGTTGTCGAACGGTCTGTACGGAACGCCGCTCGCGTACTCCGTCAAGGCGGCTCTGGCCACGGCAGTCGACGCGGTGCCGTTCCTCGTCGCCGTGGCCGGTGCGGCGATCGCCGCCCGGTTCTCCACAGATGCACCCGCACTGGTCGAGGCGCACGGGGAAGCACTGGTAGACAAGAGCGCGTGAGTGACACGCACCTCGAGATCGAGCGCACCTACGACCTGCCCGAGGAAGGCGCCCTCCCCGACCTGATCGGTGTCGGCGGCATCCTCCGCACCGACCACCAGGAACCGTTCGAACTCGACGCGACCTACTGGGACACCGAGCGGTACGACCTCGTCGCCGCCCGGGTGACGGTGCGTCGCCGGACGGGTGGCCCCGACGCCGGCTGGCACATCAAGCGCGCAGCGTCCGACACGGTCCGGCACGAGCAGCACTTCCCGCTCACCGACGACGCCGACACCGTGCCGGACGAGGTCCTCGCCGCACTCTTCACCGAACGCCGTGGTCGTGGCCTGCGTCCGGTCGTCCGGATCACCACCACCCGCACGGTCACCCGGCTGCTCGACGAGGACGGCGACCAGATCGCCGAACTCGCCGACGACCAGGTCGCCGCGCAGCGACTCGACGACGACGCCCCGGAGACGCCGCGCACCTGGCGCGAGGTCGAGGTGGAAACCGTCGGCGGCGTCGACCCGCAGGTCTCCCACGAACTCTTCGCCGCGCTCGACGGTCGCTTCGCGGCTGTCGGTGCCGGCCCCGCCGCCGTCTCGTCCAAGCTGGCACGTGGGCTGGCAGGCGCACCGGCACCGCGCCTCCAGTCCGCCGACAAGCCCGACAAGGGCACCGCGGCACGCGCGCTCGTGAAGCGACTCCGGAAGCTGCGTTCCACGTTGCTCGACCAGGAGACACTGCTCCGGTCCGGTGGGCAGGCGGACCTCCGCGAAACGGCAGCCGCCGCCCTCGGGATCGCCGCGGTGATCGGGTCCTACCGGCCCGCGTTCCCGCCGACGGAGGACGTGGACCGCGCGGCGGAGGCCGCCGAGGGGCTCGCCGCCGTCACGGCACGTGCCGCGTTGGCCGAGTACCTCGTCGACGGGCTGCCCCGCGCCTCGACGCCGACGCAGGACGCCCTCGTCGACGCCATGACCCGGGAGCGGATCCTCGCCGCGACCCGGGAGCGCCGTGCCGTGGCGGTGCGGGACGTCGTCGCGTTCCTCCACGGCGAACCGTTTCTCGAACTCCTCGACGTGCTCGACGACGCCGTCGAGCGGCCCGCGCCGACCGCATGGGCCCTGCGGTCGCCGAAGAAGGTGGCACAGGACGTCTCAGCGGTCGAGAAGCCGCGTGTGCGCGAGCTCGTCCGGGACTCGGTGGGGGACGACGACGATTCGTCCGCGGTGCTCGACCGTGAAGCGACCGCGCGCGAAGCGACCGAGCTGGCCTGGCAGGCAGCGACCCGGGCGCGGATGGCCATGGACGTCCTCGGAGACGATGCCTTCCCGCACGCACTGTGGAAGCGCATCGGGGACGCGGCGGACGTGCTCACCGAGCGGGTGCGCTCACTGCACGCGCTCGACGTGCTCCGGGTGCACTCGGGCATCGCCGAGCGCGGTGGCGAGGGGACGTTCGGGTACGGCGTCCTCGCGGGCGACCGTGTCCGCCTGGCCGAAGAGTCCTACGACGAGGCGGTGCACGCGCTCAACCGCGTGTGAACGCGCGGCCCGGCGACGAGCGTGCGGCGCGCGCCGCACGCTCGTCAGGCGGGCTCGTCGTCCGCCAGCCCGAGGACGTCGAGCAGCCACGCGAGCTCGAACGCCCGTTCCTTCCACGAGTCGTACCGACCGCTGACGCCACCGTGTCCGGCGGCCATCTCGGTCTTGAGCAGGACGGGCGCGCCGACCTCGCGCAGCTTCGCCGTCCACTTCGCGGGCTCCACGTAGAGCACGCGGGTGTCGTTGATCGAGGTCACCGCGAGGATCTTCGGGTACTGCACGTCGGACCGGACGTTCTCGTACGGGGTGTACTCGCTCATGTAGCGGTAGACCTCGGCGTCGTGCAGCGGGTCACCCCACTCGTCCCACTCGATCACGGTGAGCGGGAGGTCCGGGTCGAGGATGCTCGTCAGCGCGTCGACGAACGGCACGGCGGCGAGGATGCCGGCGAAGCGCTCGGGAGCGAGGTTCGCCACGGCGCCCATCAGCAGGCCTCCCGCGCTGCCGCCCTCGGCCACGAGCCGGTCGGCGCTGGTCCGGCCGGACTCGATGAGGTGCGACGCGACCGCGACGAAGTCGGTGAAGGTGTTCTTCTTCGTGAGGGTCTTGCCGTTCTCGTACCAGTGCCGCCCCATCTCGCCACCGCCGCGGACGTGCGCCACCGCGAACACCACACCGCGGTCGAGCATCGACAGTCGCATGACGCTGAACCCCGGGTCGATCGAGTGCTCGTACGACCCGTAGCCGTACAGGTGCAGGGGTGCCGGTCGATCGGTGTCGACGGCGTCACGACGCCAGACGAGCGAGATCGGCACGCGCGTGCCGTCCGTCGCGGTCGCCCAGTCGCGTTCCTGCACGTAGTCGGCGGGGTCGTACCCGCCGAGGACGGGCTGGCGCTTCAGGACGGTGACCTCGCCGGACGCGAGGTCGAGGTCGCTGATCTCGGACGGCGTGACGAACGAGGTGAAACCGATGCGGAGGGTGGGCTGGTCCCACTCGGGGTTCCCACCGAGTCCGGCGGAGAACAGGGCTTCGTCGAAGGGGACCTCGTGCGCGTCACCGTAGCCGTCGCCCTCGATCGGGATGATCGCGACACGGGGGAGTGCCTCGGACCGGTACTCCAGCGCGAGGTGACCGGCGAAGGCGTCCACCGACTCGATGCGCCGCTCGGTGTGGTGCGCGACGACCACACGTCGGTCCCGCTCGGACATCGGGTCGTCGGCGGGGACGTCGACGAGTTCGAAGTTCTCGGCGCCGTCGTTGTGGAGCACGAGGAAGCGGTCGCTGCCGCCGACGATCGCGTGCTCGATCTCGTACTCGACGCCCTCGCGCCGCGGCCACACGACCTGGAACTCGCCGGTGGGGTCTGCGGCGTCGAGGACGAGGGCCTCGGACGTGATCTTCGAACCGAGCTCGATGACGATGTACTGCGACGACCGGGTGACGCCCACGCCGACCCAGTAGCGGTCGTCGGGTTCCTCGAACACGACGACGTCCTCGGCGGCGGTGCTGCCGACGGTGTGTCGCCAGATCCGGTCTGGACGCCAGGAGGCGTCGACGGTCGGGTAGAACACGTAGCGACCGGACGGGTCGAAGGTCGCACCGGCGCCGGTGTTCGGGATCTCGTCCCCGAGGTCGGCGCCGGACGTGAGGTCGCGGACGTGCAGGGTGTACCGCTCGTCGCCTTCGACGTCGATGCCGTAGACGAGCCGGGTGCCGTCGTCGCTGATGTCGTAGGTGCCGAGCGAGAAGAACTCGTGCCCGTCGGCGAGGGCGTTGCCGTCGAGGACGACGTGCTCGCCGGGGAGCGTGGCCTCGCCCTCGAGCACCGCGGGCGGCGTCCAGTCGTCGGGGCCGCTGATCGGGGCACGGCAGTGCACGCCGTACTGGCTGCCCTCGGACGTCCGGGTGAAGTACCACCAGTCGCCCATCCGCACCGGCACGGAGAGGTCGGTCTCCTGCACGCGGTCCTTCACCTCGGTGAAGATCCGGTCACGCAGGGCGCCGAGGTGCGCGGTCGCCGCGTCGGTGTGGGCGTTCTCGGCCTCGAGGTAGGCCAGGGTGTCGGGTGATTCCTTGTCCCGCAGCCACTCGTAGTCGTCGACGAAGTCGATGCCGTGGTGGGTCCGTGTCACGGGCCGCTTGGCGGCGGTGGGCGGGGTGGCCTGGGCGTGCTCGCTGCTCACCACCCCACCCTATTCGCCCGTTGCAGGACGGCGGCCCGGACGCGATCGCCGAACGCCGCGAGCTCGTCGGCCAGCGCGACGACCACCCACGCACGGTTCCGCCGGCGTTCGGTCACCGCGCGGAGCACCCCGCGCCGGCAGAGGTCCGCGGCGACGGTGTCGACCGCTGTGTCGTGGTGCAGTCCGGCCGCACGGAGGCCGTCCGCCAGGCGGTCCTCGGTCAGGACCGGATCGTCCCCGATGACGGAGCGCACCGTCGGGCCCAGTCCGGCGGATGCCTCAGCGAGCAGCAGCGCGGTGAGGGTGGCCTCGTCGCAGACGGTGCCGACGGCGATCGCGAGGTCGCGGATCCACGCGTCGACCCGGCCGTCCCGGTACCGCTCCAGGTGCCAGAAGTACCGGTCCTGTTCTGCGACGAGTGCGGTGGCGACCGGTACGGTCAGCACCCGTGTGATGCCGCGCCGACGCAGGACCGCGCCGACCAGGGCCCGCCCGATCCGACCGTTGCCGTCGGTGAACGGGTGGATCGATTCGAACTGCGCGTGCCCGATGGCGGCCTGCGCGAGGGGGTGCAGGTCGTCCCGGTGGAGGAACGCGAACAGGTCGTCCATGAGTGCCGGGACCAGTTCCGGCGGTGGGGGAACGTGACGTGCGAGCCGGGGTGTGACGCCCCCGCCGATCCAGTTCTGCACGTCGCGGTACCGGCCGGCGTACCGACCGTCGACCGGGTCGTCCCGCATGAGTGCGCGGTGGGCGTCGAGCACCGCGGTCGGCGTGATGGTGCCGGAGCCGGCCGACGAGACCAGCCGTTCGATGGCGTCCCCGGCACGCACCACAGCCACCGCGCTCGTGTTCGCGCGGACGCCGACCACGGCACGGGCGACGTC
Source organism: Curtobacterium pusillum (assembly GCF_007673235.1). Classification (GTDB taxonomy): domain Bacteria; phylum Actinomycetota; class Actinomycetes; order Actinomycetales; family Microbacteriaceae; genus Curtobacterium; species Curtobacterium pusillum_C. The sequence goes on along the minus strand of NZ_VDZH01000004.1, from coordinate 154,935 downwards.
GTCGATGGTCGCCGATTCCTGCTCGATGCGGGAGGACGCGACGGCCTCGGTCCGGTCGAGTGCGCCGCCGAGCGCCCCGAGGTCCGCGCCGTGGCGCTCGTCCAGCTCCGTCAGCGCCGTGGCGGCGCGGTCGAGCAGCGCCTCGGTCTCGCGATCGGGGACCCACGTGGCGCCGACGATGCACGGCGGGATCGAGGTGCTGATCGAGGTCGTCCGACGATCGTGACGGGGAAGGCGGACGCTGCTGCGCCACGGCACCGTGCGTGTGGTGTGCGCGGGCCAGGGGTGCTCGTCGATCGGCATGCTTCCTCCGGGTGGCGTGGACGTCGTGGTCCGGCGACCGTAGGAGACCCACGCCCGCGCACGCCAGGAATCGGCATGTTGTATGCATGACAGGGATGTCGGCCCATCTCGATACCGTGGTGACATGAGCAACTCCTTCGTCGTCACCAACGCGCACGTGGTCCCTGTCTCCGCCCCCGAGTTCGACGGCACGGTCGTCGTCGAGGACGGCACGATCACGGCCCTCGGCCCGGACGTCACGCCGCCCCCGGGGCTCGAGGTCGTCGACGCCGCTGGTGCGTGGCTCGTGCCCGGCTTCGTCGAGGCGCACGGTCACGTCGGCATCCACGAGGAAGCCAACGGTGAGGCGGGCAACGACACGAACGAGATGACCGGCCCGAACATGGCCGGCGTCCGGGCGATCGACGCGATCGACATCGACGACGAGGGCTTCCGCGACGCCCTCGCCGGTGGCATCACCTCGATCGTCGTCAAGCCCGGGTCCGGCAACCCGATCGGCGGCCAGAGCGTGGCGATCAAGACCTGGGGCGGGCGCACGATCGACGAGCAGCTCATCTCGGACTCGGTGAGCATCAAGAGCGCCCTCGGCGAGAACCCGAAGCGCGTGTACGGCGGCAAGGGACAGACGCCGTCCACCCGTCTCGGGGTCGCCAAGATCATCCGCGACGCCTTCGTCGAGGCGCAGAACTACCGCGCCGCCCGTGACGCCGCCGCCGCGAAGGACGAGCCGTTCGCGCGCGACCTCACGAAGGAGACCCTCGTCCGCGTCCTCGACGGCGAGCTCGTGTGGGACCAGCACACCCACCGCCACGACGACATCGCCACCGCGATCCGCCTGTCCGAGGAGTTCGGCTACCGCCTCGTCGTCAACCACGGCACCGAGGCGCACAAGATCGCCGACGTCCTCGCCGAGAAGGACATCCCCGTCATCTACGGCCCGCTCTTCACGAGCCGCTCGAAGGTGGAGCTCCGCGACCGCGGCATCCCGAACCTCGCCACGATCGCCGCCGCCGGGGTCCGTGTCGCCATCACCACGGACGCCCCCGTCGTGCCGATCAACATGCTCGTCGACCAGGCGACCGCTGCCGTCAAGGAGGGCCTGCCGCGCCAGACCGCGCTCGAGGCGCTCACCACGAACCCGGCCGAGTTCCTCGGGTTCGGTGACCGCGTCGGTCGTCTCGCCGAGGGCTACGACGCCGACCTCGTCCTCTGGGACGGTGACCCGCTCGATGCCACCAGCCGCGCGACGCGCGTCTGGATCGACGGCAAGTCCGTCTTCACCTGGGCCGACGGGACGGGCGTCACCACGCCGCGTTGGTAGCGACCGCTGACGGACGGGAGGCACGGTGCCAGCTGGCACCGCGCCTCCAGTCCGTCATTCGGTCACCTGATCAGACCGCGCGCGCCAGCAGGAAGTCGTTGATCCGGGTGGTGAGCTCGGCGTCGATCGCCCGCTCGTTCCCGTTCACCGCACGGATCGGGGCAGCCTGCCGAACGCTCGACACGAGCCAGGCCGCGTCCGCCGCGTGGAAGTCGTCGAGCGTGACGAGTTCGTACGCCGTCTCGATGCCCGACTCCTCGGCGAACCGGAAGACGTCCGCCTGCGTGGTGCCCGCGAGGATCCCGATGTCGGTGCGCGGCGTCACGAGCCGACCGCCGACGGAGAGGATCAGGTTGGCGCGGGTGCCCTCGAGCACGTAGCCGTCGGTGGAGACGAAGACGGCGTCGTCGGCGCCGCGGCGGGCCGCCTCGCGCAGGGCCGCCATGTTCACCGCGTAGGACAGCGTCTTCGCGCCCTGCAGCAGCCACGGGGAGGTCCGCTCGACGTCGTGCCGGTAGCCCCGGTCGAGCGTCACGACCGAGATCCCCTCGGTGCGCGCAGCGGTCGAGTCGCCGGACGGCGCGGCGTACACCCACCCGGTGGGCCGGTCGGACCCCTCGACGCCACGGGTGAGGACGGTCTTCACCATCGCCTCGCGGACCGGGTCCAGCTCGGCGCACACGGCCTCGATCGCTCGGCGCCAGGTGTCCACGTCGGGGGCGGGCAGGTCGAGCATCCGCGCCGAGCGCTCGAAGCGGGCGAGGTGCGGCTCGACGGCCTGCGGGTGCCCGTCGACGACGGTGATCGTCTCGAAGACGCCGTCGCCGCGGATGATGCCGAGGTCCTGCACCTGGATGTGCTCCTCGAGCGGCCCGGCGAACGTGAAGGCGTCCGCGGCGGGGTCGTGCGGTGCAGCGTCGCGCGAGGGCTGGTTCAGGACAGCGAGGACGGTTTCGGTCATGTCCCCATCCAACCGCAGCCCGGCCGGGAAGGACCTAGCCGGCCTCGGGCAGAGCGCCCAGGAGCTTCCACACCGCCGGCGTCAGCTCCGGGTGCTGCAGTGCGATGCGGCGCAACCGGTGGTACTCCTCGCCGAGGCGGGTGCCCTGGCCGGACGCCGGGTGCATGGACCACTGCGCACTCCGCTGCCCGATCGCAGCGTCGAGCTCGACGGCGTCCGCGCGGAGGATGAGCACGACCTGCTCGTCGACGGTGGGGAGCGTCGGCATGAACTCCCACGGGTCCTCGCCCTGGCGGCTCCGGTGCTCCACGAGCATCGAGATCTCCTCGGCGGCCTCGGCACGCAGCACTTCGAGGCTGCGCCCCGCCCTGCGAGACTCAGCCATGATGCCCCCGCAGCACGCCTGCCATGGAAAAAGCCTACGCCAGAACTTCGGCCAGACTTGACGCGTGAACCCGCGCGACGAGAGCAAGTCCCAGCACCCCGCCGTGGTGGTCGTCTACCTGGTGCGCGACGGGGCGCACGGTGCCGAGGTGCTCCTCGGCGAGAAGCGGCGCGGCCTCGGCACGGGCCGCCTCGTCGGCCCCGGCGGCAAGCGGGAGCCGGGGGAGTCCGCGGTCGAGACCGCGGTACGCGAGGTCGCTGAGGAGGTCGGCCTGCGGATCGAGACGGACGACCTGGAGGCGCGGGGCACGTTGGACTACAAGTTCCCGTCCCGTCCGTCCTGGTCCCAGGTCTCGGACGTCTTCGTCTGCCGCCGCTGGCAGGGCAGCCCGTCGGGCAGCGACGAACTCGAGCCCCGGTGGATCCCGGTCGACGCCGTTCCGTTCGACGCCATGTGGGACGACGCGAAGTACTGGCTGCCGGGGGTGCTCCGCGGGGGATCGGTGCGGGCCCGCTTCACCTTCGCCGAAGACGACGCGACGGTGTCGGGCTACACCGGTACCGGGGTCGAACCCCCGGCCTAACGGGTCTGGGTGCGGGTGCTGCCGGTGCGGGCTTCCTCGGCGGCGGCCATCACCTCGGCGTCACCGCTGCGGCCACCGAGCGGGCGGACGAAGAAGTCGATGATGCCGAAGACGATCGCGCCGACCATGGCGAACATCGCCCAGCCCACGAACAGTCCCGCGACGTTCCGGCCGTCGGCGGGTGCGAGGAGCACGCTCGCGGCGTAGAAGCCGACCGTCAGCACGAGGAACACGACGACGACGGTGACGAGGACGCGGTGCCAGGCGATGCGGGGGTTCATGCCTCCAGGATACCCGCCGGCCCGCGCGTCAGCGGTCCGCGTGGCGACCGTGCGGGCGCCCGTCGTCCGCGTCGCGACCCGACGCGTCGGACCGGACCGGGGTCCGTGAACCGTCCACGCGGGGGACGGGGCGGGTCCGTGGGCCGGTCGCCGCGCCTCCAGGCCGTTGCACCGGACCGGTGCGGTCCGCGCCACGCACCACGGGGATGCGCCCGGTCGGGGTGGTCTCGGTCTCGAGGCCGTCGCGGCCGCCCATGAAGACGTCGCCGTTCGCGCGGTCGTCCTCCCAGTCGACGTCGTGCAGCACGCTCAGGGTGCCGGTCTCCGTCGAGGTCAACCCGTGGCGCTCGAGCTCGGCGTCGCGCTGCGTGCCGAGGAACTCGCGGTTCGCGGTCTGGGCGTCCTGGAACATCGTGGTGCGGCCGGTGACGATCGCGCGGATGCGGCGGCGCTCCCACCACATCTTGCCGAAGTACATGAGCACGAGTCCGGCGCCGGCGTAGCAGGCCATCGTGATGAGGCCGCGCGAGTACGACGGGCCGACGCCGTAGATCTGGTGCTTGATCATGTCGACCATGCTCGAGCCGACGACCACGTTGTTGAGCCACGCGAAGGGCTCCGGCATGAACCACTTCGGGTACGCGCCGCCGGACGAGGGCATCGACAGGAAGACGAAGCAGATCATGGCCGGTGCGGCGATGAAGCGGCCGACGAAGTAGCTCAGGCCGTTGACCGCCAGGCCGATCGCGACGATCCAGCCCCAGGCGATGAGGACGAGCTCGATCCAGTGTCCGTGGATCGCGCCGACGACGGGGCCGGCGAGCGTGTTCGTGATGAGCGAGATCACGAGGCCACCGACGACGATGACCGCCATCCGGGTGCGGTGCCGGAGCGGGCCGCCCATGATGCCGATGAACATCGCGACCATGTAGCCGCCGATGCACCACGCGAGCATGACGTACATGGCGACGGTGCCGTATTCATCCCAGGCGGGGAGGGGTGCGAGCTCGGTGACGGTCGGCGCGGCCACCCCGATGCCGGTCAGGACGGTGCTCAGGGTCACGGGGACGAGCGAGGCGACCTGGAACTGGTGCGCCGTGGCCTTGAAGACCTCGTTCGTCGACGGGTCGTACGCGACCGCCATGGTGCCGGCGAGGACGTCGCGCTTCGCCTGCGCGAGGGAGTCGTAGGTGTGGAAGAGGTACTCGCCGGGAAGCGCCTTGTCCATCGCCGCGACGAGGGTCGGGTCGCTGCCGACGAGGGCGATGGGGACGTCGTGCGGGTGCGGGGCGTGGAACGCGAAGACGTAGCAGAGGCAGAAGCCGACGATGAAGAAGAGCGGCATCCAGAGCTGCAGGCCGATGAGCTGCAGTGAGGGGTGGAGCGTGCCGAACCAGCGTCGGTAGCGGCTGATCCGCTGCGGCTCCGGGACGGGGGCCTGGCGAACGCGGGCGCCGCTGCCGTTGCCGCCGTTGCGGTTCGGGCGGGTGCCGGCGACCGGGGCACCACGGCGGGGCCTCGATCCACCTCGGGTGGAGGGGCGCGTCGCGCGCTGCTTCGGAGCGGGGTTCTGCCGCGGCCCACCGTCACGATCCGGGAGGTCGTTGTTCCTGGGGACGTCGTTCCGCGGCGTGCTCACTCGGCGTAGCGCTCCTGTTCTGGGTCGGGCCGCCAGGATACGCCCGGAGGGCCGCACGCGCGCTGGGCGGCTCGGACGCTCAGGACCGGCTGCGGGAGGCCTGCGCCGAGTCCATCGCGAGCTCCTCCGCGTCGAGCGTCACGAGCACCCGGCGCATGACCTCCTCGTCGAGGTTCCCCTTCTCGCGTTCCTCGAGCACGATCTCCCGACGCCGGTCGAGCAGCTCTCGCCGGATGTCCTGGATCTGCGAGCCACGGAGACGGACCGGGGCGTTGCGCTCCTCGTCCTCCTCTTCCTCGGCGTCGCGGCGGAACGTCTCGGCCTGGCGTTCGAGTCGGGCCTTCAACCGGTTCACCACGGAGTCGACGGCCTCGGTGCCGAACTGCTGCGCCCAGTCGGGTCGACGCTTCTCGAGCAGCTCGATGGCGGCCTCGGTGGTGCGCTGGTTGAGCCGCATCTCGCTGCGGATGTCCTCGTCGTCCTCGGCCGGGTCCTGCACCTTGAGGGACCGGATGACGAACGGCAGCGTCAGGCCCTGGAGCAGCAGGGTGCCGACCGTCACGATGAACGCGATCACGAAGATGGTGTCCTGCGCCGGGATCTTCGTCGGGCTGGCGACGACGGACACCGCGGCAGCGAGGGTGACCACGCCGCGCATCCCCGTCCACGAGATGACCGTGAGCTCCCGCCAGTTGAGCTTCGGCTCGGCCGAACCGCGCATCCACCGCAGCGAGGGGTGCCCGCGGGACAGCCGGATGCGCAGTGGTCGGAACCACCGGCCGTTGAACCGGTTCCGGACGTACGACTCGAAGATGAACAGCGGCCGCACCAGGATCACGACGACGAGCACCACCCCCGCGGCCGTGAGCGTCTGCGCCAGACTGCGCTCGCTCTCGACGAGGTCCTGCACGACGGTGTTGAGCTGCAGGCCGATGAGGGCGAAGACGAACCCCTCGAGGATGACGTCGATGCTCGTCCACAGCGGGCGTTCCTGGAGTCGGGTGGCGTAGCCCTCCTTCGGCGAGTTGTAGCCGATGTAGAGGCCGGCGGTGACGACCGCGATGACGCCGGAGCCGGAGAGGTCCTCGGCCAGGATGTACGCGACGAACGGCAGCAGGATGCTCATGATCGTCTCGACCACGGGGTCGTTGATCCGCATCCGGATCCAGTGCACGAGCACCCCGAGGACGATGCCGACCGCGAGACCGACGCCGATCGCGAGTCCGAAGATCCCGAGGTCCTGCCACACCGTGAGCGAGGTGCCGGCGATGATCAGCGTGAACACCCGCACCAGGGTCAGCGAGGCTGCGTCGTTGATGAGGCTCTCGCCGGAGAGCACCGTCATCACCCGTCGGGGGAGTCCGAGCTTCCGACCGATCGCTGCGGCCGACACGGCGTCCGGCGGGGCCACGATGGCGCCGAGCAGGATCGCCGCCGGCAGCGTCATGTCGGGGATGAGGAAGTACGCGACCACGCCGACGGCGAGCGCGGTGATGATCACGAGGAAGATGCCGAGACGGCGGATCTGCTTGATGGACTGCCGGAAGCTCTGCCACGACACGTCGAGGGCGGCCGAGTAGAGCAGCGGCGGCAGGATCAGCGTCAGGATGACCTCGGAGTCGATCTCGATCGGCGGGAGTCCCGGCAGGAACGACGCCGCGAGCGCGACCGCGGTCACGAGCAGTGGAGCGGGCAGCCCCTTCGCCCGAGCGAACCCCGTCACCGCGAGCGATCCGACCAACAGGATGAGGAGCTCGACGGTGTCCATCCGTACATTCTCCCATCGGCATGGTTCGAATGCTGAACGACTCTGAAGGTCCGGTGAACAACAGGTTTCCGACAGGGTTTGCCCTCGGGGTGTCTGATGGGGAACACTGGCCCGCGGTGGACATCACACTCATAGTCGTCCTGGTCATCGCGTTGGCCCTCTTCTTCGACTTCACAAACGGTTTTCACGACACCGCCAACGCGATGGCGACACCGATCGCCACCGGGGCCATGAAGCCCAAGGTGGCCGTCACGGTCGCCGCGGTGCTCAACCTCGTCGGTGCGTTCCTCAGCACCGCCGTCGCGACGTCGATCTCGCACGGCCTCATCAACGAGGGGCCCGGCGGTGTGGCGATCTCGCCCGAGATGATCTTCGCGGGCCTCATCGGCGCGGTCGTGTGGAACATGATCACGTGGCTGCGCGGGCTGCCGTCGTCGTCCTCGCACGCGCTGTTCGGCGGGCTCATCGGTGCCGCGATCGTCGGTGCCGGGTTCAACGCCGTCAACTACGCGGCCCTGCTGACGGTGGTGATCATCCCCGCCTTCCTGTCGCCGGTGATCGCGGCCTTGGTGTCCTTCCTGTCGACCCGCATCGCCTACCGGATCACCAAGCGCCCGGTGTTCCCGAACGAGCGCGGCGGCTTCCGCATCGGCCAGATCTTCACGAGCTCGATGGTGTCGCTCGCGCACGGCACGAACGACGCGCAGAAGACGATGGGTGTCATCACGCTCACCCTCATCGCGTCGGGTGCGCAGTCGTCGAACCAGGGCGTGCAGTTCTGGGTCGTCGTCGCCTGTGCGCTCGCGATCGCCCTCGGGACCTACACCGGTGGCTGGCGCATCATCCGCACGCTCGGATCGGGCATCACCGAGATCCGTGCGACGCAGGGCTTCGCGGCCGAGGCGTCCACCGCCGCGACGATCCTCGCGTCGAGCCACCTCGGCTTCGCCCTCTCGACCACGCAGGTGTCCTCCGGCTCGATCATCGGTGCCGGGCTCGGTCGCCGCGGGTCGAAGATCCAGTGGTCGACCGCCGGCAAGATCGTCATCGCCTGGTTCATCACCCTGCCGGCAGCGGCCGCGGTCGGCGCGGTGGCCTCGGGCATCGCGCGCCTCGGGGTGACCGGTCTGGTCATCGACGCGCTCGTCGGTGCCGCCGTGATCCTCGGCCTGTACCTCTGGTCGCTCCGCAAGCCGCACGAGCAGGCCGCCGCGATCGAGGTCGACGTCGCCGCGAACGCGGTCTTCACCCGCAAGGAACTCCGCGACCTGCAGCGCAAGAAGCGCGCGGAGAACGTCGCCGCACGCCGTGCCGAGCTGAGCCGGGAGCGCACGCTCCGCCGGATGGCCGGCCGCAAGGGAGGTCGTCGCTGATGGGCATCGACTGGTTCGCGTTCCTGACCGTGGCGATCGTTTCGCTGATCGGTGCGTGCTTCGTGGTCACCGTCTACTCGATCGGCCTGCGCTTCTGGAGTGCCGCCGACACCCGCGCGGGCAAGTTCACCGTGAAGGACGACGGCACGATCGGTCCGGCCACCGTCGGGTTCCCGCACCCGTCGAACGTCACGGCGGCGGTGCGCTGGTTCCGCACGCTCTCGGTCGTCTGCTTCGCCGTCTGCGGCGCAGCCGTGCTCTACGGCATCTACCTGATCGTCCCGCAGTTCCACTGATGGCGATGCGCGCCCTGGGCGCGACCCCCTGACGGCCTGGAGGCGCGGTGCCAGCCCGCACCGCGCCTCCAGGCCGTCACCGCGTGCGTTCCGACCCATCGCGCGCGTCCTGGAAAGCGGAATCGCGCGTAGGAAGCCGGAAGAACCGGCTTCCTACGCGCGGAACGGCCTCCTATGAGCGGAACCGCAGCCCACGCGCGGAACGGCACGCGCGACGCGCCCGCACACGCCAGGGCCGGGATCCGACCGGCCGGACGGGCTACCCTCGTGGGCGTGACCGGCAACGAAGCAGCACAGACCCACGAGCGCGCCCAGACCCGCACTGAGACCGACTCGCTCGGCTCGCGGGAGGTCCCGGCGGACGCGTACTGGGGCATCAACACCCTCCGCGCGCTGGAGAACTTCCCGATCACGTCGGTGCCGATCGCGGTGTACCCGGACCTCATCGAGGCCCTCGCCACCGTGAAGCAGGCCGCAGCCCGGGCGAACAAGGCGATCGGAGTGCTCGACGCCGAACGGGCCGACGCCATCGACCGCGCCGCGCAGGAGGTCCGGGACGGTCGTCTCCGGGACCAGTTCGTCGTCGACGTCGTGCAGGGCGGGGCGGGCACCAGCACGAACATGAACACGAACGAGGTCCTGGCGAACCGGGCCCTCGAGCTCCTCGGCCGCGAGAAGGGCGACTACGGGTACCTGCACCCGATCGACCACGTCAACCGCAGCCAGTCCACGAACGACACCTACCCGACGAGCGTGAAGCTCGCGATGATCTTCGGCGTGCAGCGGTTGACCGAGCAGCTGTCGCTCCTGTCCGACGCGTTCGCCGAGCGGGGGCGTGCCTTCTCCGACGTCCTGAAGATCGGCCGCACGCAGCTGCAGGACGCGGTGCCGATGACGCTCGGCCAGGAGTTCACCGGGTTCTCGCACACCATCCAGGAGGACGTCGTCCTGCTCCGCACGGTCATGCCGCTGCTGGCGGAGACGAACCTCGGGGCGACGGCGATCGGCACGGGCATCACGGCGGACCCGCAGTACCGCGACGAAGTCCGTCGGCAGCTCCAGGTCGCGAGCGGCCTCGACATCGTGACGGCCCCCGACCTCATCGAGGCCACGAGCGACGCCGGCGCCTTCATGACCCTGTCCGGCACCGTGAAGCGCAGCGCGGCGAAGCTCTCGAAGATCTGCAACGACCTGCGGCTGCTCGCGTCGGGGCCGCAGGCGGGGCTGGGCGAGATCACCCTCCCGGCTCGCCAGGCGGGGTCGTCGATCATGCCCGGCAAGGTCAACCCGGTGATCCCGGAAGTGGTGAACCAGATCGCGTTCGCCGTCGCCGGTGCGGACACCACGGTGACCATGGCGGCCGAGGGCGGTCAGCTGCAGCTCAACGCCTTCGAGCCGATCATCGCGCACTCGATCATGCAGTCCCTGCAGTGGATGGCGAACGGCTGCGCGACGCTCCGGGACCACTGCGTCGTCGGCATCGAGGCGAACGAGGCGAAGCTCGCGGCGCAGGTCGACACCAACGTCGGGGTCGTCACTGCCCTCACGCCGTACATCGGCTACGCGGCCGCTGCGTCGATCGCGCACACGGCGTTGACGACCTCGACGCCGATCGCCACGCTCGTCATCGCCGCGGGGCTGATGGAGGAGGACCAGGTGCAGCGGGTGCTCAGCCCGGCGCGGCTGTCGGGCATCGAGCTCGCGACCGGGGCGATCCCCGTCGTCACCGAGGAGATGCTCGACGCTGCGGCGCGGGAGACCCGGCGCGACTGACGTCGCGGCGCCCGGCACGTGCCGCTCGCACCGTGCGAGGGCACTGGGCGAGTGCACCGTGCGAGGCCGCCCCACGGTGCGAGGTTCCGGCCAGTGTGCGAGGCCGCGCGGGTCCTACGCTGCGCGGAACCTCGCACACTGCGGGCGACCCCTCGCACCGTGCGACGCACGTGCGACGCACGTGCGTCGCGAGCGCGCTACGGCAGCGGGGACTCGCCGGCCCGCACCTGCTGGGACATCTCCCGCAGGTGCTCCCGCTGCCCCTCCGACTCGGGCGACTCACCATCGTCGCTGCGCTGCATGGCCGCGGTCCGGACGTGGTGGGCGGCCGCGATGTCCGCGTCCCGCCAGCGCGCGAGCGTGAAGTTCCTCGTGACGTCCCGGAGCGGCAGGCGGATCGACTCGTCGGCCTCGATCCCCGCGAGCAGCTGCCGCATCCGGATCACCTCGGAGTCGAGCTCACCGCCGACGACCAGCACGAAGTTCGAGATGTACAGGTACACGAGCAGCAGGATCGCGCCACCGAGCCAGCCGTACGCCTTGTTGCCGCCACCGATGGTCTCGACGTAGATCGAGAACCCGAGCGTCGCCATCGCCCAGGTCACGATCGCGAACCCGGCGCCGGCGGACACCCACCGCAGCTGCGGCGTCTTCACGTTCGGCGTCGCGTAGTAGAGCACGGCGACCATCACCACGAGGTCGGCTGCGAGGACGGGCCACTTCACCACGTTCCACACGTCGTCGATCCACGGTGCCCATCCGAGCTGCCGGATGACCGCGGCGGAGATCGTCGGGGTGCCGAGCAGGATGACGATCGCGATCGCACCGCCGGCCATGACGAGCAGCGTGACGAGGAGCATCATGCTGCGGAACTTCCAGATCCGGCGCCCCTCCTCGACCTCGTACGCGGTGTTCATCGCCCGGCCGAACGCGGTCGCGTACCCGGACAGCGACCACAGCGTCAGGACGACCCCGGTCGAGAACCCGAGCCACGGGTTGTCGAGCGTGAGGAGCTGTCGGAGCGGACCCTCGAGGTGCTGCGCGGTCTCGGGGCGCACGATGAACCCGAGCACCTCGATGATGTCCGACAGGCTGTCGCCCTGCCGGTCGACGATGGACAGCGCGGACACGACGGTGAGCGCGGTCGGGAACACCGTCAGCAGGGCGAAGAACGTCAGCGACGCCGCCGCGTCGACGACGCGGTGCCGGATCACGGAGTGGTAGGTGCGCCGGACGACGGCGCGGACTCCCGTCCGCTGGAGATCGCGCGAGGCGCTGTCCGGCATGCGTTGTACGGTACCCGACACGTGACGGCCTGGAGGCGCGTGGCGGCGCCGCCCCGTGCCTCCAGTCCGGCCCTTGGTCGCGCTGGTGCACCTGCTGAACACCGGTGTTCGCGCTCCGCACCGCGGAACGCGGGTGTTCCACGCGCGAACACCGGTGCTCCGCGGCAGGGGTCAGTTGGCGTGCGGGTGCAGGGCGTCGTAGCGGCGGAACGACGGCACCAGGCGGAGGAGCAGCGCGACGAGGCCGATGATGAGCACGCCGCCGATGATCGGCGGGTACGCGATGCCCGCGGCGACGACGAGCCCCGCGTAGAGGTCACCGAGCCGCGGCCCACCCGTCACCACCACGATGAAGATGCCCTGCAGGCGCCCGCGCATCCCGTCCGGCGACGCCGCCTGCAGGATCGTGTTGCGGAACACCGAGCTGACGTTGTCCGCGCCGCCGGCCGCAGCGAGGAACAGCGCGGCCAGCCCGAGCGCGGGCAGGATGCCGACCGAGAACGACTCGCCGGCCCGGCCGCCGAGCACGCCGGCGAGGGCGATGACGACACCGAAGGCCGCGATCGCCCCGCCGTACGCCGTGATGGCCCAGCCGACGGCCTCGCCCTGTCGGCGGACGTGCCCGAGCGGACCGGAGAACACGCTCGACAGGAGCGCGCCGATCGCGTACGCGGCGGTCAGCGTGCCGACCGTGATCGACCCGCCGCCGATGACGAGCGCGCCGATCGCGGGGAACAGCACACGCGGCTGCCCGAACGTCATCGCGCAGATGTCGAGGACGAACGTCATGGTGATGTTGCGGGACCTCCGGAGGAACCGCGCGCCCTCGATCAGGGAACTCAGCCCGGGGCGGAGCGCGTCGTGGTCGGCGGGCATCCGGGGCAGGGTGAGGACGCCGAGGAACGCGAAGGTGAACAGGACGACGTCGATCGTGTAGGTCGGCGCGAACCCGACCGCCGCGATGAGCACACCGGCGACCGCCGGACCGACGGTGACCTGGAAGCCCGCCGCGATCCCGCCGAGGGCGCTCGCCGCGGGCAGCAGATCGGTGCCGACCAGGCGCGGCACGATCGCCGAGCGTGCGGCGTTGCTGACGGTCGCGGCCACCGCGTTCACGGTCGCGAGTACGTAGAGGAGCATGACGCTGTGCAGCCCGAGCCAGGCGTGCGTGGCGATCAGCGCGACCGCGACCCAGGCGATGATCGACGAGACGACCGCGACGGTGCGCCGGTCGAAGGCGTCCGCGAGCATCCCGCCGTACAGTCCGGCGACGATCATCGGCAGCAGCGCGATGACTCCGACGAGCGCCACGGCGAAGGTCGAGTGCGTGATCTCGTAGACCTCGAGGCCGACGGCCACGGTGGTCATCTGCGTGCCGATGCCGGCGATGGCGGTGCCGGCCCAGAGCCGGGCGAAGGCGGGGGACCGGCGGAGCGGGGTGAGGTCGGCGAGGATGCGGCGTCGCGGTTCGGTTCGTGTCACGGTGGAACCATTCTGGGGGCTGTCCGCCGTCTCTGGTTGACTTGCGGCATGACTGACCTGAACAGCAAGCCCGAGTTCGACGCCCCTGAGGGCCCGGCCCCCACCGAGCTCGTCATCACCGACATCGTCGAGGGCTCCGGCGACGTGGCCTCCGCTGGCTCGACCGTCAAGGTCCACTACGCCGGCGTCGAGTACGAGACGGGCGAGGAGTTCGACAGCTCCTGGAACCGCGGCGAGCCGATCGACTTCCCCCTCGCGGCCCTGGTGCGCGGCTGGCAGGAGGGCATCCCCGGCATGAAGGTCGGTGGGCGCCGCAAGCTCGTCGTCCCGCCGGAGCTCGCCTACGGCCCGGCCGGCGGCGGACACTTCCTCTCCGGCAAGACCCTCATCTTCGTGATCGACCTGCTCGGGGTCCGCTGATGCAGGTCGGTGCCCCGACGATCGAGCTGAACGACGGTCACCGGTTCCCCGAGCTCGGTCTCGGGACCTACGGGCTGGACGGCGACGAGGGCGCCGCCGCGGTCGGCACCGCGATCTCGGGCGGCTACCGGCTGCTCGACACGGCGCTGAACTACGGCAACGAGGACGCCGTTGGCAAGGCCGTGCGCGAGTCCGAGGTCGAGCGTGAGGACCTCGTCGTCACGTCGAAGCTCCCCGGTCGTCACCACGGCTACGACGAGGCGCACCGGTCGATCGACGAGACACTCGGGAACCTCGGCCTCGACCACGTCGACCTGTACCTCATCCACTGGCCGAACCCGTCGGTGGACAAGTTCGTCGACACGTGGAAGGCGTTCGTCGACCTCCGCGACAGCGGCAAGGTCCGCTCGATCGGCGTCTCGAACTTCACGCCGGAGCACCTCCGTCGCATCGTCGACGCCACCGGGGTCGCGCCGGCCGTGAACCAGGTCGAGCTGCACCCGTACTTCCCGCAGGCCGCACTGCGGAAGGTGCACCAGGAGCTCGGGATCGTGACCGAGAGCTGGAGCCCCCTCGCGAAGCGGTCGGAGCTCCTCACCGAGCAGCCGATCGTCGACGCGGCCGCCGCGCACGGGGTCGCCCCGGGTCAGGTCGTGCTCCGCTGGCACGTCCAGATCGGTGCCGTCCCGGTGCCGAAGTCGGGCGACGCGGCACGGCAGCGCGAGAACCTCGACGTCTTCGGCTTCGAGCTGACCGACGCCGAGGTCGCGGCGATCTCCGCGCTCGAGCGCGGCCGCCTCTGGGACGGCGACCCGGACACGCACGAGGAGATGTAGACGCTTCGCGTCCGACGGACCGGAGGCGCGGTGCCAACTGGCACCGCGCCTCCAGTCCGTTCCGCGGTCCCGTCTGCGGTGTCGGTCCGGCGGGACTACACTGGACACCCCTATTTCCCGAAGGGTTGTGTGTGTCCGAACCGACCGAGATCGACCGCGAGCGTGGCTACGTGGACGGGCTCTTCGCCCGACTCGACGAGCTGACCGCCGAGGCCGAACAGCGACTCGCCGAGACCCGCCGTCAGGCGGTCGGCGGGAACCACCAGAGCCGCAGCGAGCGCGACGCCTACGCGCGGCTCTACGAGGACACCATGGCGACGCTCGAGCGCGTGGGGGACCGGTTGGTCTTCGGCCGGCTCGAGGTCTCCGAGCCAGACAGCGACGAGGACGCCTTCCGCTACATCGGCCGCGTCGGACTGCGCGACCGCGAGCACCGCCCGCTCCTGCTCGACTGGCGCGTCCCCGGTGCGAGTGCCTTCTACCAGGCGACCGCCGCGCACCCGATGGGGATGCGCGCGCGCCGGCACCTGACCCTCGACGGGCGCAGTGTGGTCGGCATCGAGGACGAGGTCTTCGACGCCACCCTCTACGACGACGAACGCACGCACCTGCAAGGCGAGGGCGCATTGCTCGCGGCCGTCACCGCCGAGCGCACCGGTCGGATGACGGACATCGTCGCGACGATCCAGGGCGAGCAGGACCGGATCATCCGTTCACCGCTCGAGGGCGTCCTCATCGTGCAGGGCGGCCCCGGCACCGGCAAGACCGCCGTCGCGCTGCACCGCGCCGCCTACCTGCTGTACTCGTACCGCGAGCGCCTCCGGGGCTCCGGCGTGCTCATGGTCGGTCCGTCCCCGGCGTTCCTGACCTACATCGAGCAGGTGCTGCCGTCGCTCGGCGAGACCGGTGTCGTGATGGCGTCCCTCGGGTCGCTGTACCCGGGCGTCCACGCGACGAAGCACGACCACCGTGACGTCGCCGCGGTGAAGGGCTCGGCCGAGATGGCGCAGCTGTTCCGCCGCGCCGTGCGGTCCCGGCAGGTCGTCCCGACCGAGTCCGTCACGCTCGACGTCGAGGGGGAACGGCTCGTGGTGCCGCCCGAGCTCGTCGCCGACGCCATGAAGCGTGCGCAGGACCGAGGCAAGCCGCACAACGTCGCGCGGGTCACGTTCAACAAGATCGCCCTCGACGCGATGACCCGGTTGCTCGCCGACCAGCTCCGCGCCCGCGGCACCGCGGTCGACGAGGCGGACGAGAAGGTCCTGCGCGAGGACATCCGCTCGTCGTACGACGCCCGCGTGCTGCTCAACACCGCGTGGCTGCCGCTGTCGCCGGAGAAGTTCCTCGAGGACCTCTACGCGCGGCCGAACTGGCTGGCGTCGCTCACCCCGCACTGGACCCCGGAGCGCCGCGCCCTGCTGCTGCGCGCACGCGGAGCCGCCTCCACGGTGGAGGACGTCCCGCTCCTCGACGAAGCCGCCGAACTCCTCGGCCCGTTCGACCCCACCGGCGGCGCGGCGAAGCGTGCGGCGAAGGCGAGCCGCAACCGCGACATCGAGAACGCCCGCCAGGCGATCGAGAACATGGGCGTCGAGGGCATCGTCACCGCCGAGCAGGTCGCCGGGTCCTTCGCCGAGGGCGGTGACGCCCGGAGCACCGCCGAACGTGCCGCCGAGGACCGCGAGTGGACCTACGGGCACATCGTCGTCGACGAGGCCCAGGAGCTCTCCCCGATGCAGTGGCGGGTCCTCGCCCGCCGGAACCCGCTCCGGTCGTTCACGATCGTCGGCGACATGGCGCAGGGCTCCTCGCCCGGTGCCGCCCGAACGTGGGACGACGTCATCGGCGCCCTCGCCCGTCGTCGCCGGGGCCGCGCGCCGCAGGTGCCGATCGCGCACCGCGTCGAGGAGCTCACGGTGAACTACCGCACGCCCCGCTCCATCGTGCAGGCCGCGGGGGAGTTCGCCGACGCTGCGGGTCTGACGGTCACCCGGAACGAGGCCGTGCGCGACGGCGACCCCGTGGTGCGGTTGCAGGCGTCCCGCGCGGACCTGTTCGACACCGTCGCGTCGGTCGTCGACACCGAGCGGGAGCACATCGGCTCCGGCACGATCGGCGTCATCGTGCCCGAGGAAGACGTCGACGCCGTGCGACAGCGTCTCGCCCGGACCGAGGCGGACGTCCGCTCGCTCGGGTCGCCCCGGCCCGGGTCGGTCACGGTGCTGACCGGGGCAGACGCGAAGGGCCTGGAGTTCGACGGCGTCCTGCTCGTCGACCCGGCCCGCGTGGGGGCGGACGCGGCGCGGGCCGCCGCGGCGGTCTACGTCGCGATGACGCGGCCGACGCGTCGACTGACGGTCATCGACGTGGCGTGAGCGCGGGCTGCGGCACTTCGCGGGCGGCTCGACGGACCGGAGGCGCGGCGTGCGTCCGTCAGGTCGGGGTGCCCTCGGCGCGCACGCGCGTCACCAGGGCCGCCCACGGGCCGTCGAGGCGGGTGCCTGGGATCGTGACCGTCGTCCGCTCGACGGTGATCGTCCACGTGTAGTCGTCGCGGACGCCCGGCGCCGGGGCTGACGGCGCATCGCGGGGCAGAGCACCGACGAGGTCCGACCACCCGGACGGGTCGTCGCACACGTCGGTGTCGACCCGCCAGCCCCGCGAGAGGCCCGCGAGCCCTCCGGTGCGGCGGACGTCGATGCGCATGCCCCGACCGTACGCCCGGCGCCCACGTCAGTCGAGCACGCCCACCGTCCGCCAGGCCTCCTGGACCGCCGTGTGCTGCGACGAGCCCGTGCCGAAGCGGGCGGCAGCGGCGTCGATCGTCACCGCCGCGAACCCGGCGAAGTCGATCGACGCGGTGACGGCGTCGGAGGTGAGGGCGTCCCACCAGACGGCTCCCGCACCGTCCCACGCGTTGCCGCCGATCGTGGTCGCGGCCAGGAAGAACGCGTGGTTCGGGATGCCCGAGTTCGTGTGCACGCCGCCGGCGTCCTCGGTGGTGTCGACGTACCCGGCCATCGTCGCGGGCTGAGGGTCCTTTCCGAGCACCGGGTCGTCGTAGGCCGTGCCCGGGGCGCGCATCGAGCGCAGGGCGACCCCGTGCACGGCGGCCGTGAAGAGCCCTTCGCCGATGAGCCACGAGGCCTGCTCCGCGGTCTCGCGCGCGGCGTACTGCGCGACGAGCGAGCCGAAGACGTCGCTGATCGACTCGTTCAGCGCGCCCGACTGCCCCTGGTACGTCAGGTCAGCCGTGTACTGCGTGACGCCGTGCGCGAGCTCGTGGCCGATGACGTCGAGGGCGATCGTGAAGCGGTTGAAGACCTCGCCGTCCCCGTCGCCGAACACCATGCGACTGCCGTCCCAGTACGCGTTGTCGTAGTCCTGCCCGTAGTGCACCGTGGCGTCGAGTGGGAGACCGGCGCCGTCGATCGACACCCGGCCGAACACCTCGAGCCAGAACGCGTGCGTGGCGCCGAGGCCGGTGTACGCCTCGTCCACCGCGGCGTCGCCGGATTCGGGGTCGCCCTCGCGCCGGACGGTGGTGCCGGGCAGCGTCGTGGTGCCGTGGGCGTCCGAGATCGTGCGCTGCGGTGATCGGTCGACCGTGCCGCTGACGCCCTGCGACCGGACGCGGTGCTCGTGCTTCGGGCGCTGCACGGTGTCGAGCGACGCGAGGGCGGTGCGGGCGGCCGAGGCCGCGCGGGGGAAGGCGTCCGCGTCGGCGACGGCGCGGAGCAGGTACGGCGGGACGACGGATCGGACGCGGTCGGTCGGGGTCATGGCGTCATGCAACCACCGGGCACCGACAGGGGCGGTCAGCGCTTGCGGTTCTCGACGAGGCCGAGCGCGTACGACTCCCACCACTGGCCGGCTGCGGGTCCGCCGTTGCACGTGCCGTCGCTGAGGCCGGGCGTCTTCACCCAGAGCAGCGCGTCCAGCCGGGTCGACCCGCGCGTGACGTGCGGTGCCTGCCCGAGCCCCGCGCCGTGCGGGTTGCACCACGTGCCACGCCAGCCCTGCCCGTTGCGCGAGACGTCGATGACGAAGTGCGGGTCGTCACCGATCGCGTCCGCCAGCTCGTCGGCGTAGGCGCGCTCCTGGTCGACCCGGTAGAAGTTCGACACGTTCGTGAAGAAGCCCTGCGTCTGGTCGACCCCGGCGGCACGCAGCCACTTCGCCATCGTGGCGGTCGGTACCCGGTTCTCGTTCCCGCCGTCGAGGTAGACGGTGAGGCCGTGCCCGCTGAGCTCGTCGACCGCCTTCCGGAGGAGCGGGAGCCGGTCCTGCTCGAGTCGCTTGCACACCTGGATCTGGGCGATGGCGTCGGGTTCGACGAGCACGACGGCCTTCGACCCCGCCATCGCCCGCACGGCGGACCGCACCCACGGCAGGTACTCGTCGGCCTGTGTCCCACCCTTGGAGTAGCTGCCGCAGTCGCGATCGGGGACGTTGTACAGCACGAACACCGGGGTCTTCCGCTGCGCCTCGGCGCTCCGGACGACGTCGCGGATGGTCTGTCGGGTCTCGCTGACCGAGGTGTTCGTGAGCCACGTCGCGATCGGCTGGTCGGCGATGACGGCGATCTTGGCCGCGGTGGTGTCGTCGCCGTCGGCCCGGGCCTGGGACTCGCGCTTGCCGGGTTGGTTCTCGTCCGCCGGCTGTCGGGCGAGACCGCCGGGGAACGCCCCGGAGGCGGACTTCCGCTCGGCGACGTGCCGTCCGTCGGTGCCGGATCCGCGGGGGAGGACCAGCACGAGCGTGGTGACGAGCGCCGCCACGACCACCGCCGCGATCCCGATCCACGTCCACTGACGACGGCCGGGACTGCGACGTGCACGGGTTCCCTCGACACTCGGCATGCGCCCATGCTCGCAGGTGGGACGGGCGAACGCCCAGACCCGCTGGGCGTTCCCCCAGCCTCGGCGGTGCTCCCTGTCAGGGCGGTCCCGCAGACTGGCGGGATGTTCCGGAAGCTCCTCCTCCTCGCCCTGACCGCGGCGTACGCCTGGGTGATCTGGCGGATGACGCTGACACCGCAGGTCTTCACGTCGGCGCAGAACTCCCTCGTGCTGCACGCGATCGCCTGGGTCCAGCAGCTCCCGCACGGCTCGTGGTTCTCCTACGACCGCACGGAGTTCCTCGCGAACATCGCCATGTTCGTCCCCGTCGGGATGCTCGCCGCGCTGTGGCTGCCGCGTCGCTGGTGGATCCTCGGCGCCGTCGTCGCGGTCGTGCTCTCCACCGGCATCGAGTTCGCGCAGGCGACCTACCTGCCGTACCGCGTGGCCGATCCGCGCGACGTGCTCTCGAACGGCCTCGGCGGTCTGCTCGGCGCGACGCTCGTCGGACTCGTCCGCAGCCTGCTGCCGGCACCGAGGCGCCGCCGTCTGCGGGCTCGGACCGCCTGACACTCTGGTAGTCTTGGGCGGTTGCCGTCGAACGGCCGCGGACAAAGAGCGCTCGTGCATTCGGTACGGGCACCGCGCAACGGACTGAAAGGGGATCTACGCATGGCACTTGACGCGAAGGTCAAGCAGGAGATCATCGAAGAGTACGCGACCCACCCGGGCGACACCGGTTCCCCCGAGGTCCAGGTCGCCGTTCTGACTCGTCGCATCAACGACCTGAACGAGCACCTCAAGGAGCACAAGCACGACCACCACTCGCGTCGTGGTCTGCTGCTCATGGTCGGTCAGCGTCGCCGTCTCCTCGGTTACCTCTCCGACGTCGACATCGCCCGCTACCGTGCGCTCATCGAGCGCCTCGGCCTGCGTCGCTAGTCGACCGACCCACGCTTGACCGAACGCCCCGGTCCTCCTCGTGAGGACCGGGGCGTTCTCCGTTCCGGGCGCGAGCGCTGGTGCGGGCGCGCGGGAATGGTTGCGCAGGGCCTCGTGTTGGGTACGATGTTCATGCAAACGCATCGAAAGTCGGGACTCACCATGACCACCATCGCCGTCGTCTCCGCCGGGCTCTCCGAGCCCAGCTCCACCCGCCTGCTCGCCGACCGCCTGGCCGAGGCGACCGTCGCGTCGCTCGCCGCACCAGGTCGCAGTGGAGAGCCGGGAGGCGCGGCGAAGGTCCTGCACGTCGACCTGCGCCCGCTGGCGCACGAGATCACCGACGCGATGCTCACCCGGTTCGCGGCGCCGGCACTGTCCGCCGCGATGGCGACCGTCGTCGAGGCCGATGCCGTCGTGTTCGTCACGCCGGTCTTCACCGCCGGGGTGAGCGGCCTGGCGAAGTCGTTCCTCGACGTGCTCGACAAGGACGCGCTCGCCGAGATGCCCGTCCTCCTCGGTGCCACCGGCGGGACCGCACGGCACTCGCTCGCGATCGAGCACGGCCTGCGCCCGGTCTTCGCGTACCTCCGGGCCGCCGTGGTGCCGACGGGCGTCTTCGCGGCGACGGACGACTGGGGGAGCGCAGGCGACTCCGCCGCACTGGACGGACGCATCCGCCGGGCGGGAGACGACCTGGCCTGGGCGATCCGTGCCTCCAGGCGGACCCCGCAGGAAGCCGACGCGCTCCCGGCGACGGCGGACTTCGCGTCCCTGCTCGGCGGTCTCGGCCACTGAGCCGGATCGGCCGCTGAAAATGGCCGGGGCGACGGGCCGCAGCCCGTCGCCCCGGCGGCGTCAGTCCTCTGGGGTGGCGGCGAGGTCGGCGTCCACCATCGCGCGGACGATGTCCTCGAACCCGACGGTGGGCTGCCAGCCGAGCTCCTCGCGGAGCCGGCTGGAATCGCCCACGACGGTCTTGACGTCCGTCGGTCGTGCGAGCGACGGGTCGACGCGGATCCGGGACTCGGGGTCGGACACGCCGGCTGCCGCGAGTGCTGCCAGTGCGAAGGACCCGACGCTGTGCGCCACGCCCGTCGCCACGACGTAGTCGCGTGACGCGCGCGCCTCGACGACCAGGCGGATCGCCTCGGCGACGTCGGGCGCCCAGCCCCAGTCGCGCTCGATCGACGGGTCCGCCAGGACGACCTCGTCCGCCCGGCCCCGTGCCACGTCGGCGACCGCCGACGTGATGAGGCGGGTGACGAAGCGCTTCGGCCGGCGCGGCGACTCGTGGTTGAACAGGATCAACGACGACGCGCGCAGTCCGGCAGCACGGTAGGCGGCCACCAGGTGGTGCGCGTGCGCCTTCGCGGCGCCGTACGGGTTCGTCGGTGCGACCGGCGTGGACTCGTCGACGACGCCGGACGCCGGCGCGCCGAAGACCTCCGAGCTCGACGCCTGGACGACCTGGCAGTCGATGCCGTCGTCCGCGAGGCGCCGGGCAGCCGCGAAGACCGCTGCCGGCACGATGGCGTCCGCGACCGCGGTGCCGACGGGGTCCTGCCAGGCGCGCGCGACGGAGCTCTGCGCCGCCAGGTTCACGATCGCGTCCGGACGGACCTCGTCCACGAGGCGACCGAGGGCGTCCGTGTCCGTCAGGTCGAGCTGCCGGAGGTCGACCCCGTCGACGACGTTCTCGGTCGTCTTCGAGACGCCGACGACCTCGTGTCCGTGCCGGAGGAGGGTCTCGGCCAGGTAGCTGCCCGTCTGGCCGGTGACCCCCGTGACGAGGACCCGCACGCTCACGCCGTGGCGACCGCGTCGGTCCCGCGCTCGCGGGCGAGGTCGGCGTCGACCATGGTGGCGACGAGCTGCGGGAACGACATCTGCGGCTTCCAGCCGAGACGTTCGTGCGCCTTCGTCGCGTCACCGATGAGCAGGTCGACCTCGGCCGGGCGCATGAAGCGCTCGTCCTGCTTGACGTAGCGCTCCCAGTCGTCGATGCCGACGTGCTTGAAGGCGAGGTCGACGTACTCGCGGACCTCGTGGGTCTCGCCCGTCGAGATCACGTAGTCGTCCGGCTCGTCCTGCTGCAGCATCCGCCACATCGCCTCGACGTAGTCGCCCGCGAAGCCCCAGTCGCGCTTCGCGTCGAGGTTGCCGAGCACCAGGGAGTCCTGCTTCCCGAGGGCGATCCGGGCGACGGCGGTGGAGATCTTCCGCGTCACGAACTCCGGGCCGCGCAGGGGGGACTCGTGGTTGAACAGCATGCCGCTCGACGCGTGCATCCCGTACGACTCGCGGTAGTTGATGGTCATGTGGTGACCGAAGGCCTTCGCCACGCCGTACGGCGACCGCGGCCAGAGCAGCGTCGTCTCGGACTGCGGGACCTCCTGCACCCGGCCGAACATCTCGGAGCTGGACGCCTGGTAGAAGCGCGGCTTCGTCGAGGTGAGGTCGGAGTACTGCCGCACCGCCTCGAGCATGTTGAGCACGCCCATGCCGGTGACCTGGCTCGTCAGGCTCGCGTTCTCCCACGAGTACGCGACGAAGGAGATCGCCCCGAGGTTGTAGACCTCGTCGGGGCGCACGGTGTTCATGGTGCGCAGCAGGCTCGACGGGTCGAGGAGGTCGCCGGTGACGATCTGGACGCCGGGCACCCGCTCCTTCACCAGGTCGATCTTTGGGTTGTTCTGCCCTCGGACGAGGCCGAAGACCTCGTAGCCCTTCGCTGTCAGCAGCTCGGAGAGGTAGAGGCCGTCCTGGCCGGTGATGCCGGTGATGAGTGCACGGGGCGACATGGAGCTCCTATTCGAATCGCGTCAACCTAGCATCGCAGAGTCACGAGGGGTCGTCAGAACCGCGGGGTTCAGTACCAGTGCGGGTTGACGCTCATCTCGTGGCTCCACGCCCCGCACGGGGAGCCGTAGGCGTCGTGGATGTACGCGAGACCCCAGTTGATCTGCGTCGCCGCGTTCGTCCGCCAGTCCGCGCCGGCGACCGCCATCTTGTTCGCGGGGAGCGACTGCGGGATGCCGTACGCCCCGCTCGACACGTTCAGGGCGTTCGCGCGCCAGCCGGACTCCTGCGTCCACAGCGAGACGAGGCACGAGAACTGGTCGGAACCCCAGCCGTACGAGCCGATGGCGCTCCGGGCGTAGGCCTGCGCGGCGGCCGGGTCGACCACGACGCCGCTCGTGCTGGGGTACGACGAGCCCGAGCCGCCGCTCGTCGCTGGGACGGCGGTGTTCGCCGCCGCCGCGTCGGCCGCAGCCTGGCGCTTCCGCTGCTGCTCGGCCTTCTGCGCGGCCACCTGCACGCCGAGCTGGTAGCGCTGCTCGGTCGTCGCGGTGGTGTCCTTCAGCGACGCCAGCTGCGCGTAGAGCTCGTCGCTGTGCTCCTGCGTGTCGGCGACGGCGGCCTTCGCGACGGCCTCGGCGGACTCCGCAGCGCTCGCCTTCGTCTCCGCCGCGTCGGCGAGGTCCGCCCGCTCGTCCTCGGCCCGGGTCGCCTGGTCGTGCAGGGACGACGCGGTCTTCGCCGCGACGGACGCGTCGTCCATGACGCCGGCCCACGTCGACGACAGCTGGTCGAGCGCGCCGAGCTGGTAGAGCAGCTGGTCCGGGTTCTTCGCCGTCGCGATGCGGGTGGTCATCTCGTTCGAGCTGCCGTCGCGGTACAGGTTGGCCGCGAGCTGACCGGCGCGCTGCTGCGCACGCTCGGCGGTCTTCGCCGCCTGGTCGGCCTGGGCCTGGAGGCTCGTGGCGGCCTGGGCGGCGGAGGCCAGGTCCGCCTCGGCCTGGTCCGCCTTCTCGGAGGCGTCGAGCGCCGCCTGCGACTTTGCCGCCGCGGCCGACTGCGCCGCCTGCAGTGCGGCCTGCACGCGGGAGACCTCGGCCTTCTTGGCCTGCTCGTTGCCCTTCGCCCGCTCGACGTCCTGCCAGCTCGGGTACTCCGTCGCGTTCGCCGGGACTGCGGTGACGACGGGGGCGACGAGCGCGCCGACGACCACTGCGGCCGCGACGAACAAGCCCCGGGAGGGGGTGAGGCGCATGGCAGCAGGCTACCGAGGACACGCCCGTTCGCCGTGAGCCTCGCCGCCGATTCCCTGCGGACTGGTAAAGTCCATCACGTCCGGGGACCGTTTCCCCGGGCGGAACGACAAACACTGCGCAGGCCGGGCACGGAGCTGGTCATCGGTGGTGGCTCGCGGGCCGGACGGTTTCCCGAGTGCTTCTACTGCTGGCCAGACATGCGTCCCGATCCCCTCGGCGCGCACGCACCATCGGGTGCCGTGGCCCCAGCCTGCCGAACACTTCAAGGAGGCACCCTTTTGGAGGGTCCCGAGATCAAGTTCGCCGAGGCCGTTCTCGACAACGGCAAGTACGGCAAGCGCACCGTCCGGTTCGAGACCGGTCGGCTCGCACAGCAGGCGCAGGGCGCGGTCGCCGCGTACCTCGACGAGGACACGATGCTCCTCTCGGCCACCAGCGCCGGCAAGCACCCGCGTGAAGGGTTCGACTTCTTCCCGCTGACCGTCGACGTCGAGGAGCGTTCCTACGCCGCCGGCAAGATCCCCGGTTCGTTCTTCCGCCGCGAAGGCCGTCCCAGCACCGAGGCGATCCTCGTCTGCCGTCTCATCGACCGGCCGCTGCGCCCGTCGTTCGTCGACGGCCTCCGCAACGAGGTCCAGATCGTCATCACCGTCCTGAGCATCGCTCCGGACGAGTTCTACGACGCGCTCGCGATCAACGCGGCGTCCGCGTCGACGCAGATCTCCGGTCTGCCGTTCTCCGGCCCGATCGCCGGTGTGCGCCTCGCGCTCATCGGTGACCAGTGGGTCGCGTTCCCGAAGGCGTCGCAGCTCGCCGAGGCCGTCTTCGACCTCACCGTCGCGGGCCGTGTCGTCACGGACGAGGCCGGCAACGAGGACGTCGCGATCATGATGGTCGAGGCCGAGGCCACCGAGCACAGCTGGGACCTCATCCAGGGCGGCGCGACCAAGCCCGACGAGGCCGTCGTCGCGCAGGGACTCGAGGCGGCGAAGCCGTTCCTCAAGCAGCTCGTCGAGGCGCAGGCGAAGATGGCCGCGCAGTCGGCCAAGGAGATCCAGGACTACCCGGTCTTCCCGCCGTACGCACCCGAGGTCTACGACGCGGTCGAGGCCATCGCGCTGTCCGAGCTCGGCGACGTCTACAAGATCGCCGGCAAGCTCGAGCGTCAGGACGCCGACGACGCCCTGAAGGCCCGCGTCAAGGAGGCCATCGCCGCCAAGGTGACGGCCGGCGAGCTCCCCGAGAGCGCCAACGGCCAGGTCAGCGGCGCCTACAAGTCGGTCACGAAGAAGGTCGTCCGCGGCCGGATCCTGACCGAGCAGGTCCGCATGGACGGTCGCGGCCTCGCCGACATCCGTCCGCTCGACGCCGAGGTCGCCGTGATCCCGCGCGTCCACGGTTCGGCGATCTTCCAGCGCGGCGAGACCCAGATCCTGGGCGTCACCACGCTGAACATGCTCAAGATGGAGCAGCAGATCGACTCGCTGTCGCCCGTCACGAAGAAGCGCTACCTGCACCACTACAACTTCCCGCCGTACTCGACGGGTGAGACCGGTCGTGTCGGTTCGCCGAAGCGTCGCGAGATCGGGCACGGCTTCCTCGCCGAGCGCGCCCTCGTGCCGGTGCTGCCGTCGCGTGAGGAGTTCCCCTACGCCATCCGTCAGGTGTCCGAGGCCCTCGGCTCCAACGGTTCGACGTCGATGGGTTCCGTCTGCGCCTCGACCCTGTCGCTCCTCAACGCCGGTGTGCCCCTCAAGGCCCCGGTCGCGGGCATCGCGATGGGCCTCGTCTCCGACACCGTCGACGGTCAGACCCGCTACGCGGCGCTGACCGACATCCTCGGTGCCGAGGATGCCCTCGGCGACATGGACTTCAAGGTCGCCGGCACCTCGGACTTCGTCACGGCCATCCAGCTGGACACGAAGCTCGACGGCATCCCCTCGTCGGTCCTCGACGCCGCCCTCAAGCAGGCCAAGGAAGCGCGCTCCGCGATCCTCGGTGTGCTGAACGAGGCGATCGACGCCCCCGACGAGATGGCCGACACCGCGCCGCGCGTCATCTCCGTGCAGATCCCCGTCGACAAGATCGGCGAGCTGATCGGCCCGAAGGGCAAGACGATCAACGGCATCCAGGACGAGACCGGTGCCGACATCTCGATCGAGGACAACGGCACCGTCTACATCGGCGCCGTCGACGGTCCGTCGGCCGAGGCCGCTCGTGCGTCGGTCAACGCGATCGCGAACCCGACCAACCCGGAGATCGGGGACCAGTTCCTCGGCACCGTCGTGAAGATCGCCACGTTCGGCGCCTTCGTGTCGCTGCTCCCGGGCCGTGACGGTCTGCTCCACGTCTCCGAGGTGCGCAAGCTCGCCGGCGGCAAGCGTGTGGAGAACGTCGAGGACGTCCTCGGCGTGGGCCAGAAGATCCTGGTCGAGGTCACCAAGGTGGACGACCGCGGCAAGCTCTCGCTCGCGCCGGTCGTGGCCGACGAGTCGGACACCGACTCCAGCGGTGCCCGCGAGGAGTCGACGGACGCCACCGTCTGATCCACCCCTGGCACACGAACGGCCGTCGTCCCTCGCGGGGCGACGGCCGTTCGCCGTTCGCGGGGCGCCGACTGCGCCGAGACTCGGGCTGGGCGACAGTTCGCGGGCGCCGGGGCCCGAGAACTGTCGCTGACACCGAGTCTCGGCCGAGCCGCGGGCGGCGGCCCGGGCGGCCCGGGCAGAGCAGGCCCGTCAGGCGGCTGGTGTCTCCTGCGTGCCGACCAGCTGGGCACGGCCGAGCAGGTGCTCCCGCAGCACGAACCCCACGACGGCGGGCGTCGCATCGGCGGGGGCCTCGAGCACGGGGACGTCGAGCGCGTTCAGCGTGAAGAAGTAGCGGTGCGGGCCGTGACCGGCGGGCGGGGCGGCACCGAGGAACGTGTCCGTGCCGAACTCGTTACGCCGGCGGAGCGCCTCGGCGGGGAGCAGCGTGTCGTCGGTGCCGGCACCCGCGGGCAGGCTGGTCGCGCCGGCCGGGATGTCGGTCAGGCTCCAGTGCCAGAAGCCCGAGCCGGTCGGGGCGTCGGGGTCGTAGACGGTGAGGACGTAGCTCTGCGTGCCCTCGGGGGCGCCGGACCACTCGAGCGCGGGGGAGCGGTCCTCGCCGCCGGCGTCGGTACCGCGGGCGGACGTGGGCAGGACTTCGCCGTCACCGAAGTCGGGGCTGGTCAGGGTGAACGAGGGGACCTCGGGGAGGTTCCAGTTGGGGTCGTTGGCCATGCGCCCAGCCAACACCCGCCGCCTCGGCTCACGCTCGGTGCGCGTCCGGTGCGCGACGGGGCGCGGCAGAGGCCGGACGGGAGGCGCGGGTCGGCCTCGATCCGTGCCTCCAGTCCGACGTGTGGTCGCGAGGGCACTGTGGTCGCGAAAGCGACAGATGTGCGCGTGCGCCCGCGGTCCGTCCCGTGAGGGCGACAGATGTGCGCGGATGGTTCGCGGCAGACTGTCGCTTTCGCGACGGTGACGGGTGCGGCGACCGGGCGGGTCCGGCCAGGGCGGCGCCTGCGGCGTGCGCGTCAGGCGGCGAGTACGCGCTCGACGACGCGGCCGAGGGCCGCCGTCGCGGCGATCGCGTCACCGGCGTACGCGCCGGACATGGCGCCGTCGCGCGCGAGCATGAGCTCGTCCGCGCCGTCACCGGGCAGGGCGTGCCCGGCGTCCTGCAAGAGGTCGGCCAGGCGTTCGGTGTACCAGTCGCGGTGCATCGCGACGACCTCGCGCACGGGGTCACGGGGGTCGTGGTACTCGGCGGCGGCGTTGAGGAACGCGCAGCCACGGAAGTCCGGGTCGTTGACCTCGTCTGCCAGGGCGGCGACCCACGCGCGGACGGCCCGTTCAGGGGAGCCGGCGTCGGCGATGAGCTGCTCCATCCGCTGCTGCACTCGCTCGTGCTGCGTCCGGATGTAGGCGAGGATCAGGTTGTCCTTCGACCCGTAGTGCTTGTAGAACGTCGCCTTCGTGACGCTCGCCTCGGAGATGAGGCGGTCGACGCCGACGCTGTGGATGCCCTCTTCGTAGAAGAGTCGCGTGGCGGTCTCGAGGACACGGACCTTCGCGCCGCCGGAGCGGGGAGTCGGGGGGACGCTCGACCCGTCCGGCGACGCGAGGTTCGTGCTCGGGCCAAGGAGACGCTGGACGGCCGGTTGGGGGGAATCGACCGTCACAGCGTGGCTCCTTGGGCTCATCGGCTCCGCGACTGAGTGGGGGGACTCGTGCGTCGCGCAGGACTGATGTCCCGAGCCACCGGATCGAAATCTAGGGGGGCTTTCGATCCGGTGTAAGAACTGTACCACAGGGAGGACAGACAGACGAGTCTTTCTATCCTCCTCGGCTGTACCCCACTTCGAGTGACATCGTGTGCACCTGTGGAAACTGGGCGGCGGGCGCTCGGGGGTCAGTAGGCTCGTCTGCGATGAACCACCCAGTGCCGTTGCCGCTCGAGGCCCCGGACACGTCGTTCCTGACGTCCGGGGGCGCCTTCGTCCGCCGATCCGTCCTGCCTTCGGGCGTGCGGGTCCTGACCGAGGCCATGCCCGGAGCCAGTTCGACGAGCCTCGGGTTCTGGGTCGGGGTCGGCTCCCGCGACGAGCGAGCCGGTCAGTACGGCTCGACGCACTTCCTCGAGCACCTGCTGTTCAAGGGGACCGCCAAGCGTTCGGCCCTCGACATCGCGATCGCGTTCGACTCGGTCGGCGGTGAGCACAACGCCGCCACGGCGAAGGAGTACACCTGCTACTACTCGCGGGTCCGTGACGCCGACGTACCGATGGCGGTCGAGGTGATCGGCGACATGGTCACCGGTTCCGTGCTCGAGTCCGCGGCGTTCGACGTCGAGCGCGGCGTGATCCTCGAGGAGCTCGCGATGGCCGCGGACGACCCGGCCGACGTCGCGGGCGAGGCCTTCTTCGCCGCCGCGTTCGACGGCCACGCCCTCGGCCGACCGATCGGTGGCACCCCGGAGAGCATCCGTGCGGTCGGGCGTGACGAGGTCCTGGCGCACTACCGGGAGCACTACGCCCCGAACGGCATCGTCGTCACCGCCGCCGGCGCGATCGACCACGACCGCTTCTGCGAACTGGTCGAGACCGTGTTCCAGGGTGCGCCGAAGGCCTCCCCGCTCGCGCGACGGACCCCGCAGCCCGTGGCCGACCCGGCGATCCCGAAGCTCTCGGTCGTGCACCGTCCGACCGAACAGGTCAGCATGCTGCGCGGCTCGCAGGGGCTCGACCTCCGCGACGAGCGTCGTCCGGTCCTCAGCGTGCTCAACGCCGTGCTCGGCGGTGGCATGAGCTCCCGCCTCTTCCAGGAGGTCCGGGAGCGCCGCGGCCTCGCCTACGCGGTGAGCTCGTTCGCGCCCGCCTACCTGGACAACGGTGCGTTCGGTGTCTACGCCGGGTGCGCCCCCGACAACGTCGGCGGGGTGATCGAGATCGTCGACGCCGAGTTCCGCCGGATGGTCGACGACGGCATCACCACCGACGAGCTCCGCCGTGCGAAGGGGCAGATCGAGGGGGCGCTGACGCTCTCGCTCGAGGACTCCGACGCCCGGATGACCCGACTCGGCCGGTCCGAGCTCGGCACGGGGGAGTTCACCGACCTCGCCACCGCCCTCGAGCGGGTGGACCGTGTGACCACGGGCGACGTCCTCGACCTGGCGCGCGACCTCCTGACCCGCCCGACGATCACCTCCGTGGTCGGAGCGGTGCAGCAGGACGAGCTCGCGGCCGCGATCGGGATCGGCGGTTGAGCACCGACATGTCGCACTACCTCTACCTCGTCCGGCACGGCGAGCACCAGGACGCGGAACACGGGCTGCGTGACGGCAAGCTCTCGGAGCGCGGCAAGCGGCAGGCCATGCTCGTCGCCGACCGACTCGGTGGCGTCCCGTTCGACGGCGTGTACCACTCGCCGCTCGAGGCCCCGAGCGAGACCGCGTCGTTCCTGTCCCAGCGGCTGCCAGCGATCCAGCCCGAACCGTCGACCCTGCTCTTCGACTGCATCCCGTCGGGGCCGACGCCGGACATGCCGCACGCCTACCAGGGCTGGTACGGCGGCATCACCGAAGAGGAGATCGTCGCCGGGCAGGCCCAGATGGGCGACGCCGTGGCCGAGTGGTTCACCCCCGCCCGCGACGACCGGCACGACCTGCTCATCACGCACAACGCCGTGATCGGCTGGTTCGTGCGCGAGGCGTTCCAGGCGCCGGAGTGGCGGTGGATGGGGACCAACGTGGCCCACACCGCGCTGACGATCATCCGCATCCGGTCGGCCAAGCCCGCCGAGGTCGTGGCGCTCAACGACCTGGCGCACCTGCCGGTCGAGCTCCGGACCGGCCTGCCGGTCGACCAGCCGGTCTGACGGCTAACCGACGCGCACGGGCTTGCGGTACCAGGCCGTCGCGTTCGGGTTGTCGTTGAACGGCTGCACACGCTCGTAGCCCCGGCCGCGGTACATCGCTCCGGCGGCGACGAGGGAGTCGTTCGTGTCGAGGACGATCGCCGTCGCGCCGAGCTCGGCGGCCGCGGCCTCGAGCGTGTCCATCAGCGCCGTCGCGACCCCCTTCCCACGGCCCGCGGGTGTCACGAACACGTGCTTGACCTCGAACCGGACGTCCGGGCGGTCGCCAGCCGTGTCGTCCGCGATCCGACGGAGCCCACCGCACCCGACCGCGAGACCGTCGTCGTACGCGACCGCGAAGACCCCGTTCGGCGGCGTGAACTCGGCCGCCGGGGTGCGCTTCCGCGCGTAGGAGCCCTGGGCGCTCGGGAACGTCGCCTCGCGCTCGTCGAGGTAGGCGTCGAGCAGCGCGTCGACCTCGGGGATGTCTGCCGGCACGGTCCTGACCTCGAGCGTCATGCGTCGATCCTAGGATGGTGGACATGGTCACTCCCGTCGCCGTCGTCGGCGCCACCGGTCGTCTCGGGGGCCTCGTGGCCGCCGTCGTCGAGGAACTGCCCGAGTTCGAGCTCGTCGCGAGCCTGTCGTCGAAGGACGGCGCGCACGAAGCCGGTCCGTCGGTGTTCGGGGGAGCGGCGATCGTCGTCGACGTGACCGTCCCCGCGCTGAGCCCCGCCATCGTCGACACCGCGCTCGCGAGCGGCGCGAACGTGCTCGTCGGCACCTCCGGGTGGTCGGGCGACCGACTCGCGAAGCTCCGCGCCGGACTCGAGTCGCGTCCCGAGCAGGGCGTCTTCGTGGTGCCGAACTTCTCGATCGGCTCGGTGCTCGGCACGCACCTCGCCACGATCGCAGCGCCGTGGTTCCCCTCGGTCGAGATCGTCGAGACGCACCACGCCGGCAAGATCGACTCGCCGTCCGGGACCGCGGTCCGCACCGCCGAACTCATCGCCGACGCCCGGCGCGAGGTCGGTCCGGTCGAGGCCCCGCACGTCGACCAGCGAGCCCGCGGGCAGCAGGTCGCGAGCGTCCCGATCCACTCGCTGCGGTTGCCCGGCGTGAAGGCCGTGCAGGACGTCCTGCTGAGCGGCCCCGGCGAGACCCTGACGATCCGGCACGACACGAACGACGACGTCGCCTACGTGGCGGGCATCCGCGCGGCGCTGTCCGCCGTCGGGTCGATGCGGGGCCTGACGGTCGGCCTCGGCAGCGTCCTCGGCATCGGCTGACCCGCCGTGCGCCTGACCCGCTCGCTCCGTTCGCCGTTCTGGGGCGCCGCCCTGATGGCGGTGCTGCTCGCGCTCTACATCGTGCTCGTCGGGCAGCGGGCGGTGGCGTTCATCGCGACCGGCATCCCGATCGGGATCGGCATCGGCGTGGCACTGTTCGTCGTCGCGGCGATCGGCGCGCTGCTGCTCGTCCTGGAGTTCCGCTTCGGACTCCGCATCACCCGGCTCGGCGCGCGCCTCGAACGCGAGGGGGCGGCACCGGCGGACGTGGTCCCCGTGCGGCCGTCGGGTCGGCCGACGCGCGAGGCGGCCGACGAACTCTTCCCCGAGTACAAGGCCGCCGTCGAGACCGACCCGACGGACTGGCGCGGGTGGTACCGCCTCGGCGTCGTCTACGATGCCGCCGGTGACCGCAAGCGGGCGCGGGCTGCGATGCGCGAAGCGCTCACCAGGGCAAGCGGCTGACGGACTGGAGGCGCGTGGCGGCCCCGCCACGCGCCTCCAGTCCGATTTGTCGGTGCGTCAGAAGGCGGCGTCGACCGCGTCCTCGGCGCGCGCGTACCGGAACGCGTAGCCGGACTCCAGCAGCTTCGTCGGCACCATCTGCTGGCTCGACAGGAGCATCTCGTCCGCCGCCTGCTGCAGGAGCAGGCGGAGCGCGAACTCCGGGATCCGGAACAGGTACGGCCGGTGCAGGTCCTCGGCGACGCGCTTCGTGATGCGGTCGGCCACGGCGGCCTCGGGTCCGGCGAGGTTGACCGGACCGGTCACTGCGGTGGCGTCCGGGCTCGTCGCGAGGTGCACGATCGCGCCGACCTCGTCCTCGAGCGCGATCCACGGCCAGTGCTGCCCGCCGGGGCCGAGACGACCGCCGAGCCCCGCCTTCGTGAGCGGCACGAGGGGAGCGAGCGCGCCGCCGCCCTTCCCGACGACGATGCCGGTGCGCAGGGTGACCACGCGGACGCCCTCGGGAGCGGCGTTCGCGGCGGCCTCCCACACGGTGCAGACCTCGGCGAGGAACCCGGTGCCGGCGGCCGCGTCGTCCTGCAGCACGTCGGCGGGACGGTCGCCGTAGACGCCCGAGGCCGAGCCGGACAGGAACAGCGCCGGCGGGTTCGTGGCGTGGCGCATCGCCTCGACCAGGGTCTCGGTGGCGGTGACCCGCGAACGGAGGATCTCCTGCTTGTAGGTCTCGGTCCAGGGGAGCTTGCCGATGTTCGCACCGGCGAGGTTGATCACCACGTCGGCGCCGTCGAGGATCGCCGGGTCGAGCTTCCGGCTGCCGGGGGACCAGCGGAACTCGGTCGCCGTGTGCGGCTCACGCCGGACCAGGGTCGTCACGTGGTGTCCCGCCTCGCGCAGCGCGCGGACGAGCGGGGTCCCGATGAAGCCGGACGCACCGGCGACCAGGATCGAGAGCGGCTCTGTCGTCATGTCGTTCACGCTACTCAGCGCTCGTCGAAGTCTCCTGCCCGTGGATGTCTCCGGCTCGTCGTAGGCTCTTCCTGTGACCGAGACCGTGCAGCCCGACGCCTCCGTTCCGACCCCGTACGAGGACCTGCTCCGCCGCGTCCTCACGGAGGGCACCCCGAAGGGCGACCGCACCGGTACCGGCACCCGCAGCCTGTTCGGCGCACAGCTCCGCTACGACCTGGCGAAGGGGTTCCCGCTTGTCACGACGAAACGCGTGCACTTCAAGTCGGTGGCGTACGAGCTGCTCTGGTTCCTGCGCGGCGACGGCAACGCCCGTTGGCTGCAGGAGCACGGCGTCCGGATCTGGAACGAGTGGGCGGACGAGGACGGCGATCTCGGCCCGGTCTACGGCGTGCAGTGGCGCTCGTGGCCGACGCCGTCGGGGGAGCACGTCGACCAGATCGCGCAGGTGATCGAGCAGATCCGGACGAACCCGGACTCGCGACGACTCATCGTCTCGGCGTGGAACGTCGCGGACATCCCCGAGATGGCGCTCGCCCCGTGCCACGCGTTCTTCCAGTTCTACGTCAACGACGGCAAGCTCTCGTGCCAGCTGTACCAGCGCAGCGCGGACATGTTCCTCGGCGTCCCGTTCAACATCGCCTCGTACGCGCTGCTCACGCACATGATCGCGGCGCAGACCGGGCTCGAGGTCGGCGAGTTCGTCTGGACCGGCGGCGACTGCCACGTCTACGACAACCACGTCGAGCAGGTCGAGGAGCAGCTGTCCCGCACGGGGTACGCGCTCCCGACGCTCGAGCTGGCCCCGCGCGACTCGATCGACGACTACGAGTACGAGGACTTCACGGTCGTCGGCTACCACCACCACCCGGCGATCAAGGCCGCGGTCGCCGTCTGATGCCCGGGACCGACTGGACCGAGCCCGTGCGCGGGGTCGGCATGGTCTGGGCCCGCTCGACGAACGGCGTGATCGGCGCCGACGGCGGGATGCCGTGGCACGTGCCCGAGGACCTCGCGCACTTCCGGCAGGTGACCGGCGACGCGACCGTCGTGATGGGCCGCCGAACCTGGGCCTCGCTGCCGGAGCGCTTCCGGCCCCTGCCCGGGCGCCGGAACGTCGTGCTCACCCGTGACGAGTCGTGGGCCGGGACGGACGATGCCGCGGGTGCCGAGGTCGCACACGACCTCGCGACCGCGCTCGACACCGACGAACCCGTCTGGATCATGGGCGGCGGCCAGGTGTACGCGGCGGGGCTGCCCTTCGCCGACCGGGTGTCCGAGACGGTGATCGACGTCGAGGTTCCCGGTGACACGGTCGCGCCGGCGCTCGCCGAGGCGGACGGCTGGGCACTCGTCGACGGGGGCCCGTGGCAGACGTCCCGCACCGGCGTGCGCTACCGCTTCCTCGAGTGGCGCCGTCGCGCGTAGCGCACGGTGCTCGGGTGATCGCGCCCCGCTCCGAACACCGCGCCCCGCCACACCGGGGCGCGGTGTTCGGACGGGGGCGCGGTGCGCCGTGGACGTGACCGTCCACGCGGACGGCCGCCCTCGCCCGCATCCCCGGTACGCTGGTGCCCGTGTCCCCGCGTGAGAATCCCTTCGGCCAGGTCCTCGTCGCCCTCGTGACCCCGTTCACGGCTGACGGCGAGGTCGACTGGCCCGGCGTCGAGCAGCACATCGACGACTGCATCACCGCCGGTGCCGACGGCATCGTCGTGACCGGCACGACCGGCGAGACGTCGACCCTCACCGACCCGGAGAAGCTCCGGCTGGTCGAGGTCGGCAAGTCCGTCGCCGCGGGCCGCGCGAAGATCATCACGGGCGGCGGCTCGAACGAGACCGCGCACGCCATCCACCTGTACAAGCAGAGCGAGAAGGCCGGCGCGGACGGCGTGATGATCGTCACGCCGTACTACAACAAGCCGACCCAGTCGGGCGTGCTCACGCACTTCCGGATGATCGCCGACGCCACCGACCTGCCGGTGATCCTGTACGACATCCCCGGGCGCACCGGCATCCCGATCACGTACGAGACGATCGTGCGCGCGTCGCACCACCCGAACATCCTCGCCGTGAAGGACGCCAAGGGCGACTTCGCCGAGGTCTCCCGGGTACTCAACAACACCGACCTCATGTACTTCTCCGGCGACGACACCAACGTGCTCCCGCACCTGTCGATCGGCGCCACGGGGCTCATCGGCGTGACCGCGAACATCACGAGCACGCCGTACCGCACCATCGTCGACGCGGTGAACCGGGGCGACCTCGCGACCGCGACCGCCGAGCACAAGCGCGTCGAGCCGCTCGTCCGCGCGATCATGACGCACGTGCCCGGCACCGTCGCGGCGAAGTACGTCCTGCACGGGCTCGGTCGCATCGGCAGCCCGCGCGTCCGCCTGCCGCTCGTCGGCCCCGAGGACTCCGAGGCGTACGCCATCGAGACCTCGCTCGAGGCCGTCCGGGACATCCCGGGCGCCGACTTCTCCAACTTCCGCCCCGACCGCAACGCTGCGGCCGGCGGTGCTCTTCCGAAGGTGCCAGGCACCACCCGCTAGCGAACACCGCGGCGTGCAGCACGCACGTCGCCCGAATCCGTAGGACCGAATGCCCACACAGATCTCCGAACCGCAGCCGCTCGAAGCCGGCACCCTCCGCGTGATCCCCATCGGGGGACTCGGCGAGATCGGTCGCAACATGACCGTCTACGAGTACGAGGGCAAGCTCCTCATCGTGGACGCCGGCGTGCTCTTCCCCGAGGAGCACCAGCCCGGGGTCGACCTGATCCTGCCGGACTTCGCGCCGATCCGGGACCGCCTCGACGACGTCCTCGGGGTCGTGCTCACGCACGGTCACGAGGACCACATCGGCGCCGTCCCGTACCTGCTGAAGCTCCGCGACGACATCCCGCTGATCGGCTCCACGCTGACCCTCGCGCTCGTCGAGGCCAAGCTCAAGGAACACCGGATCAAGCCGTACACGCTCGTCGTGGCCGAGGACCAGACCGAGCAGCTCGGCCCGTTCCACCTCGAGTTCGTGGCCGTGAACCACTCCATCCCGGACGCCCTCGCCGTCTCGATCACGACCCCCGCCGGTCGGGTCCTGCACACGGGCGACTTCAAGATGGACCAGCTCCCGCTCGACGACCGGATCACGGACCTCCGCGCCTTCGCTCGCCTCGGCGAGCAGGGCGTCGACCTGTTCCTGCCGGACTCGACGAACGCCGACGTCCCCGGGTTCACCGCGCCGGAGCGCGACATCGGACCGGTGCTCGAGAACATCATCACGCGCG
Source organism: Curtobacterium pusillum (assembly GCF_007673235.1). GTDB lineage: Bacteria > Actinomycetota > Actinomycetes > Actinomycetales > Microbacteriaceae > Curtobacterium > Curtobacterium pusillum_C. Next base: position 117,992 of record NZ_VDZH01000004.1, on the reverse strand, counting down.
CCCGCAAGAAGGTCGTCGTGGCGAGCTTCTCGTCGCACGTCCACCGCGTGCAGCAGGTCCTCGACGCCGCCGCCGCCGCGAACCGCAAGGTCGCGTTCATGGGGCGCTCGATGATCCGCAACATGAACATCGCCGCCGAGCTCGGGTACCTGCGGGTGCCGGAGAACGTGCTCATCGACACGAAGAAGGCGAAGAACGTCCCCGACGACCAGATCGTCTACATGTCGACCGGCTCGCAGGGTGAGCCGATGGCAGTGCTGGCACGCATGGCGAACCTCGAGCACCAGATCGAGATCGGCGAGGGCGACACCGTCATCCTCGCCTCGTCGCTCATCCCGGGCAACGAGAACGCCGTGTACCGGGTCATCGACGGGCTGACGAAGCTCGGCGCGAAGGTCGTGCACAAGGGCAACGCGAAGGTGCACGTCTCCGGCCACGCGTCCGCCGGTGAGCTCCTCTACTGCTACAACATCCTGCGTCCGCGGAACGTCCTGCCGGTCCACGGCGAGCACCGCCACCTGTACGCGAACGCCGACCTGGCGATCCAGACGGGTGTGCCGCCGCGCAACGTGATCCTCGGGCAGGACGGCATCGTCGTCGACCTGAAGGACGGCGTCGCCACGGTCGCCGGACAGCTCGACATCGGCTACGTGTACGTCGACGGCTCGACCGTGGGCGAGATCACCGACGCCGACCTCAAGGACCGCCGCGTCCTGGCCGAAGAGGGCTTCATCTCCATCTTCACGGCGGTGGACTTCACCACGGGCCAGTGCGTCGTCGGCCCGGAGATCCAGTCGCGCGGCTTCGCGGAGGACGAGTCCGTCTTCGACGAGGTCCGTCCGCAGATCGCCAAGGCCCTCGCCGAGGCGGCCGCGAACGGCACCCGCGACAGCCACGCCTTCCAGCAGGTCGTGCGCCGGACCGTGGGCCGCTGGGTGAACACGAAGCACCGTCGCCGGCCGATGATCGTCCCGGTGGTCATCGAGGCGTAGCGCGCCGCGCCCAGCCGGATCGGAGGCCCGGTGCACGTTCCTGACGGACGTGCACCGGGCCTCCAGTCGCGTTCGCACCCCGTGGCGGGCGCGAGCCGACGGCGTGCGTCCGGTGCGCCCCGCCTGTCGGCCATCCTGATTCATCCCACAGGATGATGTTCCGTCGGTATGTCACTCAATAGTGTGCCGAGGTGACCGTCCTGCGTCGCTGGGTGTGGCCCGGCCTGAAGTTCCTCGTGTTCGCCGCCATCGCGGTGTCCCTCGTCCGCCTCGCGTTCTTCGCGGCCCAGCCGGAGGAGGCCGAGACCGTCCCGACCGGGCAGATCGAGGACCCGACCGTCACCGTGACGAACGGCGACATCGTCAACGACGTCGAGGCCACGGGCACCATCCGCAGCGTCGCCTCCACCGCCGTGCGGTCCTCGGTCGAGGGCACCGTCAACAAGGTGTTCGTCGCGAACGGCGCGCACGTCGAGCAGGGTGCGCCGGTCATCGACGTCCGTGTCGAGACCCCGTCGACGGGCACGACCGACGACGGCGAACCGCTGCCCCCGACGATCACGTTCTCCACCGTCGTGGCCTCGGCGTCCGGCACCGTGTCCGGGCTCGACCTCGTCACGAAGCAGCCCGTCGCCGTCGGGGACACCGTCGCCCGGGTCGCCCCGGAGCGGTACCGCGCGACCGCGACGCTCGACGCCGCGCAGCTGTACCGCCTGACCTCGCGACCGTCCGAGGCGACCGTGACCGTGAAGGACGGCCCCGCGCCGTTCACGTGCACGAACCTCGCGCTCACCAGCGCCGCTGCCGGCGGCGACACCCCGTCCGACGAGTCCGGCGACAACTCCGGTGCCTCTGGGTCGGCCGGTGGCACCGAGCTCGCGTGCGACGTGCCCGGCGACGTCACGGTGTTCCCCGGGCTCGAGGTCACGGTGGCCGTCCCGGCGGGCAAGGCCGAGGGTGTCCTCACGCTGCCGACCACGGCCGTGCAGGGGACCGCGCAGAAGGGCGTCGTCACCGTGGTCGACGACGCCGGCAAGCGCGCGGAGAAGGCCGTCGCGCTCGGGCTCAACGACGGCGAGAGCGTCGAGGTGAAGTCCGGCCTGGCCGAGGGCGACACCGTCCTGCAGTTCGTCCCGGGCAAGGAGCAGGTCTCCGACGACGAGACGACCGACGGCTCCGTGGTGATGGGATGAGTGTCCCCGTGACGCCGCGCGCAGCGCCGCTGGTCAGTGTCCGTGGGCTCCGGAAGTCGGTCGAGCTGCCGGACGGCTCACCGCTCGAGATCCTCCGCGGCGTCGACCTCGAGGTCGACGCGGGCAGCCGCGTCGCCATCGTCGGACGCTCCGGCTCCGGCAAGTCGACACTGCTGAACGTGCTCGGGCTGCTCGACACCCCGACCGAGGGCGTGCACGAGTTCGACGGCGTCGACGTCGGCGGCGCCGGGTCCCTCCGCCGTGACCGCGTGCGTGGTGACGACGTCGGGTTCGTGTTCCAGCAGTTCAACCTGCTGCAGGGCCGCACGGCGCTCGAGAACGTCGAGGTCCCGCTGCTCTACGCCACCGGCCGGGCCTTCTGGCAACGGCGCCGGCTCGCGCTCGAGATGCTCGACCGCGTCGGACTCGCCGATCGAGCCGACACCCAACCGCACCGGCTCTCCGGCGGCGAACAGCAGCGCGTCGCGATCGCCCGCGCGCTCGTCCGGGCGCCGCGGCTGATCCTGGCCGACGAGCCCACCGGCGCCCTCGACGTCGACACCGGCCGGATCGTCATGGAACTGCTCGAGACCGTCGCCACCGAGACCGGGGCGGCTCTCATGACCATCACGCACGACCCCGCGGTCGCCGCACGGGCGGACGTGGTGCACCGGATCGACCACGGGGTGGTCGTGGACCCGGCCGCTCTGGGGGTCGTCGGTTCCGGTACCGTCGGCGCCGCCGCTCCGGCGGTGACCTCGTGAACCGCGTCGTGACGACCGTCGTCGGGACGCTCGTCGAGTCCTGGCAGGAACTCCGGGTCCACCGCGGCCGCGTCGTCCTCAGCCTCATCGGCGTCACCATCGCCGTGGCGTCCCTGGCGGTCGTCGTCGGGTTCGGCTCCCTCGCCGAGCGCGTGACGGCGGCCTTCAGCGAGCAGTACGGCGGGCGTGCCGCGACCTACAGCCTCACCGGAGCCTCATCGTCGGGCGACGGGACCGGAGCCGCCGCCGCGGCCGACGCCGTGACGCTCGACCGCGAACTGCGAGCAGCAGCCGACCGGTACGACGTGCGGTACGCCACCGAGGCCAGCTACACCTCGCGCCGCGTGCAGTTCCCGGACGGCGTCGCCGAGGTGCAGGGCATGACCGTCGACCCGCCCTACGCCGAGATGCACCGGCTGCGGATGGCGTCCGGCTCGTGGTTCACCGCCGCCGACCGGGAGCGACTCGCCCCGGCGATCGTGGTGAACCAGGCGTTCCTCGACCGGCTCGGCGGTGCCGACGTCGTCACGCACCCGACCGTCCGCCTCACCGGCACCCCGGGGGTGACCGCCGTCGTCGTCGGCGAGTACGCGTCCTCCGAGTTCGACACCGAGCCGATGTTCTACCAGCTCGCGAACTCCACGGCGACGTCGAGCGTGGCCGCGGGCACCGACGACGGGAACCAGCGCACCTTCGAGGTGTGGATCCCGCAGTCCGGCGCGAAGGCCCTCGCGAACCGGATCGCCAGCGACGCCGAGCGCGCCGTCGGCAACGGCATGCAGGTCGACGCCGGGCGGATGGACGCCGCCGGCTCGGTGGACGGGGACCCGCTCGGGGCGATGCGCTACGTGATCGCCGGCGTGGCCGTCCTCGTGCTCGTGCTCGGCGGGCTCGGGCTGCTCAACGTCTCGCTCGTGAGCGTCCGGCAGCGGATCCGCGAGATCGGCATCCGGCGCGGGGTCGGTGCCTCTGCCGGACGGATCTTCGTCGCGGTGCTGCTCGAGAACGTGCTCGGCACCCTGGTCGCGGGTGGCATCGGTGTGATGATCGGCGCCGCGGTGCTCGGGAACGAGACCGTCCGTGGACTCATCACGAGCGGTGTCGAGGTCGGGGGTGCGCCGTTCCCGCTCGAGGCCGCGCTGATCGGCGTCGGGTCGGCCGTGGCCGTCGGTGCGCTCGCCGGGTTCCTGCCGGCGATCCTCGCTGTGCGCGTGAAGGTGATCGACGCGATCCGCTACTGACCGGTGGGTCGCGTCCGGCGCGACCTGCCTGGAGGCCGTCTCGCGTCCGTCACGGATGCGGCGGGCCTCCCTTGGTTTGTCCTGGGAGGGGATTAGGGTTCTGCCCATGGCCGGAGGCACCAAGTCGACCACGCGCTCGCGCGCGTCCTCGTCGTCCCGTGGAAGCGGGACGCGCGGTACGTCGCGCACCCAGGCCACGACGAAGAAGCTCCCGCAGGCGGCACCGACACCGGTGTTCCGCGAGCAGAACCCGCTCGTGACCTTCTGGCTGGCGATGGCGCACGGCGTCGGGGCGATGTTCCGCCTGCTCGGTCAGGAGACCCTCGAGAAGGACCAGCGCCGCGACGGCTTCCCGTTCCTGCTGTTCGTCCTGGCGATCGCGGGCGCGGTCGTCGAGTGGCTCAACCCGACGAACTCCGTCTCGGTGGCACTCGACGCCTACACGTTCGGCGGGCTGTTCGGACGGCTGGCCTTCGCGCTCCCCGTCATCATGGTCGTCTTCGCCGGCTGGCTCTTCCGGCACCCGGCTTCGGTGCACGACAACACCCGCATCGGGATCGGCCTCGGGCTGCTGCTCGTGTCGATCGCCTCGCTCTGCCACGTCTTCGGCGGCCAGCCGAGCGCCACGGACGGCATGCCCGCGCTCGCCGCTGCCGGCGGGGTGATCGGCTGGGTGGTCATCGGGTGGCTCGTGACCATCGCCACCGCCTGGGTCGCCGTCCCGGTGGCGATCGTCCTGCTCGTCCTCTCGCTCTTCATCATCACCAAGACGCCGCCGAACAAGCTCGGCCGACGCCTGCACGAGCTGTACGCGTACCTGTTCGGCGCGCCGGCCCCCGCCGCCGAGACCGAGGACGCCGTGGCCGAGGCCCCAGCGCCGCGCGCGAAGTCCTCCAAGCGCGGGAAGAAGGGCGACACCGACTTCCAGCTGTTCGACGACCTCGGCTTCGACGACGACAAGGCCGCTGCCGACGACGAGACCGAGGGCGGCACGATCCCCTGGTGGCGCCGCAACAAGTCCGGGCGCGAGGAAGACCCGGCCTACGACAGCCCCGTGATCACCGGCGCGACCTCGACGGTGCCCGAGGTACCGGCAGCCGCGGCAGCGCCGAGCCCGAACGCGGGCGCGGCGGCCGGGCTGATCGACCACACGCCCGCCGAGCCGGCGTCCGTGAACCTCAACGATTCCGTCGAACAGGACCTGCAGGACGCCGAGCAGGCGCTCCGCGACTTCGGGACACCCGTGCCGGAGCGTCCCGCGGCGACCGAGGTGATCCGTCCGGACGCGGCCGTGTCCCCGGTGGTCTCCCCGTCCCTCCCGGCCGACGACGTTCCGGAGGCTGCCGACGACGGTCTCCCGCCCGTCGCCGCTGCCGAAGAGGACCCGTCCGCGCCGTACCGCTTGCCGGCCGCGACCACCCTGAGCTCCGGCTCGCCGTCGGTCGCCCGCAGCCAGGCGAACGACGACATCGTCGCCGCGATCACCGGTGTCCTCACCGAGTTCAAGGTCGACGCGAAGGTCACCGGCTTCTCGCGCGGCCCGACCGTCACCCGGTACGAGATCGAGCTCGGCCCCGGCGTCAAGGTCGAGCGCGTCACGGCGCTGTCGAAGAACCTGTCGTACGCCGTCGCCTCGAACGAGGTCCGGATCCTGTCGCCGATCCCGGGCAAGAGCGCGATCGGCGTCGAGATCCCCAACTCCGATCGCGAGACGGTCTCGCTCGGCGACGTGCTCCGGTCGAACGCCGCACGCAAGTCGAAGCACCCGATGACGATCGGCGTCGGCAAGGACGTCGAGGGCGGGTTCGTCGTGGCGAACCTCGCGAAGATGCCGCACCTGCTCGTCGCCGGCTCCACCGGTTCCGGCAAGTCGGTGTTCATCAACTCGATGATCACGTCGCTCCTGATGCGCGCGAAGCCGTCCGAGGTCCGCATGGTCCTCGTCGACCCGAAGCGCGTGGAGCTCTCGATCTACGCGGGCGTCCCGCACCTCATCACGCCCATCATCACGAACCCGAAGAAGGCGGCCGAGGCGCTGCAGTGGGTCGTGAAGGAGATGGACATGCGGTACGACGACCTCGCGTCGTTCGGGTTCCGCCACGTCGACGACTTCAACAAGGCGATCGAGAACAACGAGATCGTCCTGCCGGCGGGCAGCGAGCGGAAGCTCAAGCCGTACCCGTACCTGCTCGTCGTGGTGGACGAGCTCGCCGATCTCATGCTCGTCGCCCCGCGCGACGTCGAGGAGTCGATCGTCCGCATCACCCAGCTCGCCCGTGCCGCGGGCATCCACCTCGTGCTCGCGACGCAGCGGCCCTCGGTCGACGTCATCACCGGTCTGATCAAGGCCAACGTCCCGTCGCGCATCGCGTTCGCCGTCACGAGCGTCACCGACTCCCGCGTCATCCTCGACCAGCCCGGTGCCGACAAGCTCATCGGGCAGGGCGACGCGCTCTTCCTGCCGATGGGGTCGTCGAAGTCGCTGCGCGTGCAGGGTGCCTGGGTGAACGAGAGCGAGGTCGCCGAGGTCGTCCAGCACGTCACGCGCCAGGCCCGCCCGGAGTACCGCCAGGACGTCCAGGCCGTGGTCGAGCGCAAGGAGATCGACGCGGACATCGGCGACGACCTCGAGCTGCTGCTCGCCGCCGTCGAGCAAGTGGTGTCGACGCAGTTCGGCTCGACCTCGATGCTGCAGCGCAAGCTCCGCGTGGGCTTCGCCAAGGCCGGCCGCCTCATGGACCTGATGGAGTCGCGCGACATCGTCGGGCCGTCCGAGGGGTCGAAGGCCCGCGACGTGCTCGTGACGGCCGACCAGCTGCCGTCGGTGCTCGCGAAGCTCCGGGGCGAGGAACCGCCCGCCGCTGCAGCGCCCGCCGCCGGCGCCGGGTTCGTCGGTACGACCGCTGCACCGGCTGCGCCCACGTCCGCGCCGTCAGACGACGGCGACCGCTACGGAGCCGACCCGGTGGGGGACATGACGCGCGGGTACGATGAAGCCGACGACGAGCCCGATGAGGACGCGTGGGGACTGACGGGCAGGGAGTGACGGCGATGACCGCCTCGAACGGTACGGACACCACGCACGGCGCGAAGTTCCCGTGGCGCGGACGACTCATCCGCAAGGGCCCCGGCCCGGCGTCGACGGGCAACGTCGCGAACATCATCACGGTCATCCGGATCCTGATGGCCCCGCTGTTCTTCGTGCTGCTCCTGACGGACGCCGGAGCCGACGGGCCGCTGCGGATCTGGGCGGCGATCACCTTCGTCGTGGCGATCGTCACGGACAGCGCCGACGGCATCATCGCCCGACGCCAGAACCTCGTCACGGACTTCGGCAAGCTCGTCGACCCGATCGCCGACAAGGTGCTCATCGGCGGTGCCCTCGTGGCCCTGTCGATCCTGGCTGAACTGCCCTGGTACGTGACCGTGCTCATCATGGTGCGCGAGATCGGCATCACGGTGTTCCGCTTCGCGGTGCTCTCCGACCGGGTGATCCCGGCGAGCCGCGGCGGGAAGATCAAGACCGTGCTGCAGGCCGTGGCGCTCACGGCGGCACTCTTCCCGTGGTGGAACCTCGTGGGGGACTGGGCGCACTGGGTCAACGGCATCCTGATGACGGCGGCGTTCCTCGCGACCGTCCTGAGCGGCATCGACTACCTCTGGCAGGCCTGGAAGCACAACCGGACCGCGGCGTGACGCACGGGTCGGACGCGGCGGCCCTGGTCGCCGAGCTGACCGCCCGCGGGGAGACCGTCGCGGTCGCCGAGTCCCTCACCGGGGGACTCGTGGTGGCGACCCTGGTCGGTGTGCCCGGCGCCAGCGCGGTCGTCCGCGGCGGCGTCGTGGCCTACGCGACCCCCGTCAAGCACACCGTCCTCGGTGTCTCGGACACGCTGCTCGCCAGCAACGGCGCCGTCGACCCGGAGGTCGCCCAGCAGATGGCCAGCGGCGTCCGCACGGCTCTGGCGGTCGACGGAGCAGCCGCGACGTGGGGGATCAGCACCACCGGGGTCGCCGGCCCGGACCCGCAGGACGGCAAGCCCGTCGGCACGGTGTTCGTCGGGATCGCCTCCGAGGACGGCGCCACGGCGTTCGAGCTGCACCTCGACGGCGACCGCGAGGCAATCCGTCAGGCGACCGTCTCCGAACTCCTGGCACGGATGTCGTCCACGATCCGGGGCCGGGAATAGGTCCCGTTTCCACTGGGTTACATCTCACGCAATCTCCAGCGGTACAGCAGCCGGCCTCGCTAGCATGCTGCAACCGGCAACGCTACAGTTGCTCAACCCGAACTCGGCCATCCGGTCCGAGCGGGCGCGGAGACGACAGAGAGGAGGAGTTCTCATGGTTCTCGTTCGTCAGGAAATCGGCGACGTTCTGCGGGACTTCCGCTTGCAGAAGGGCCGGACCCTCCGTCAGGTCGCGTCCAAGGCCAGCGTGGCTCTCGGGTACCTCAGTGAGGTCGAGCGTGGTCAGAAAGAGGCCAGCTCGGAGATCCTCGCATCCGTCGCGGATGCGCTGGACACCCCCATCTCCACGATCATGCGCGAGGTGGGCGACCGCCTCGCCATCGTCGAGGGGCTCACCCCTGTGCCGGACACGCTCCCGGACGACCTCGTCGCCGAGTTCGACAACGACCTCGCGGTGCGCTGACCCGTACCGCCCCACGACGCCCCCGCTGGTCCGCCAGCGGGGGCGTTCGTGCGTCCGGTGGTCCTCTGCCGTCTACGCTGGAACGATGCGCGTGAGTGAGTTCTGGCGAGCGGTCGACCAGGTGTTCGGCGATGCCTACGGCGCCGTCGTCAGTCGCGACGTGGTGCTCGAGGAACTCGGCGGGCGGTCCGCGGCGGAGGCCCTCGCGGCGGGGATCGACGCACGCCGGGTCTGGGAAGCGCTGTGCGACTCCCAGGACGTCCCGCTCGACAAGCGGCACGGCAAGGGGCTCGCCGAACCGCGGGACTGATCCGAACACGTGTTCGGCGTGTTGCTCGAACGCGTGTTCGATCGGTGGTACTTTCCTCCACATCGGCGCTGTACGAGGACTTCGTCCACAGATCGCGCGGCCGGCGGCAGTGATGTCGGTGGCCCGCTCTAGGTTCGAGGTCATCGGGAACAGCCCGAAGCCTTGTCGCTGAGACACCGGCCCTGCACCACCGGCCGGGGTGGACGCGACAGCCTACAGGCGGCCGACACCGAGCACGAAGGAGCACCCCATGCCATCACCCCAGGACCGCGAGAAGGCCCTCGAGACCGCCCTCGCCCAGATCGACCGGCAGTTCGGCAAGGGCACGGTGATGCGCCTCGGCTCGGACGAGCGCGCCCCCGTCGCCACCATCCCGACCGGTTCGGTCGCGCTCGACGTCGCGCTCGGCATCGGTGGCCTGCCGCGTGGCCGCATCATCGAGATCTACGGCCCGGAGTCGTCGGGTAAGACCACCCTGACGCTGCACGCGATCGCCAACGCCCAGCGCGCCGGCGGCATCGCGGCGTTCATCGACGCGGAGCACGCGCTCGACCCGGAGTACGCCAAGAAGCTCGGCGTCGACATCGACGCCCTCCTCGTCTCCCAGCCGGACACCGGTGAGCAGGCGCTCGAGATCGCCGACATGCTCGTCCGATCCGGCTCCATTGACCTCGTCGTCATCGACTCCGTCGCGGCGCTCGTGCCCCGCGCTGAGATCGAGGGCGAGATGGGCGACTCGCACGTCGGTCTCCAGGCGCGCCTCATGTCGCAGGCGCTCCGCAAGCTCGCCGGTGGGCTCAACCAGACCCAGACCACGATGATCTTCATCAACCAGCTGCGCGAGAAGATCGGTGTCTTCTTCGGCAGCCCGGAGACCACGGCTGGCGGTAAGGCGCTCAAGTTCTACGCGTCGGTCCGCCTCGACATCCGACGCATCGAGACGCTCAAGAGCGGCACCGACGCAGTCGGCAACCGCACCCGCGTGAAGGTCGTCAAGAACAAGATGGCGCCGCCCTTCAAGCAGGCCGAGTTCGACATCCTGTACGGCACGGGTATCTCGCGCGAGGGCTCGTTGCTCGACTTCGGTGTCGACCACGGCATCGTCAAGAAGTCGGGTGCCTGGTACACGTACGACGGCGACCAGCTCGGGCAGGGCAAGGAGAACTCGCGGTCGTTCCTCATCCAGAACCCGGAGATCGCTGCCGAGATCGAGGGCAAGATCCTCGCGAAGCTCGGTGTCGGCGGCGCGTCCGTCGAAGCGGCTGAGGCGCCGGTCGAGTCGATCGCGCCGAAGATCGCGGAGCGCAAGGGCGCGTGACGACCGACCACGACGACGACGCGGGCCTCGCACCGGTCACCGATCTGTTCGGTGCGCGGTCCCGTCGCGTCGCTCCAGCTCCAGCTCCCGAAACGGACGCTCCTGCTCCTGACAACGAGAGCGACATCGCTGCGGACGCGGACGCCCCGATCCCGCTTCCGATCCAAGGGGCGCGAGCGCAGGCCGAGTGGCTGCAGCCGGTGGTCGGGGACGGCTCCGGACGCAGTGCCCGGGCGGAGCAGGACGGCTACGACGACGACCACACCGCCGACGCCACCACCGCCTCGGTGTTCGCGATCGACGGCGGGGCGGAGATCGACCCGGTCGATGCACCGCGCCCGATCGACGAGCAACGCGCCGATGCCGAACGGCTCAGCATGCGGGCTCTCGGGCGCAAGGGTGTGAGCGAGTCCGAGCTCCGGACGATGCTGACGAAGAACGACCTCGACCCTGAGGTCGTCGAGCACGAGGTCGAGCGGCTCACCCGTGTGGGCCTGCTGGACGACGTCGCGCTGGCGACCGACCTCGTCGACCGTCTGCACGACCGGAAGGGCCTCGGTCGTCAGGGCGTGGTGGCGGAACTCCGTCGCCGCGGGATCGACCAGGCGGCGATCGACGCTGCGCTCGAGGCAGCGGCCGATGACGAAGACGACGAGTTCGTCCGCGCGATCGAGCTCGCCGAGAAGCGTGCGGGACAGCTCCGCGGGCTGGACCGAGCGACCGCGGAACGTCGCCTGTCGGGCTTCCTGATGCGCAAGGGCTACAACGGCGGTGTCGTCCGCATCGCGGTGGAGCGTGCGCTCGACGGCGGCGGTCGGGGTCCCCGTGGCCCCCGCGGCTCCGTCCGCTTCGAGTAGCCGAGGCGCGCTCCGGCGGATTTACACTGGGACGACCATGGCCACCGTCGCAGCGCGCCCCCGCACCTACGAAGTCCGCACCTACGGGTGCCAGATGAACGTGCACGACTCCGAGCGTCTGAGCGGCTCGCTCCAGGCCGCCGGGTACGTCATGGCCGACGGTGACCAGGCCGACGTGGTCGTCATCAACACGTGCGCCGTGCGCGAGAACGCCGACAACCGGCTGTACGGCAACCTCGGGCAGCTCGCGGGCATCAAGCGCGAGCGCCCCGGCATGCAGATCGCGGTCGGCGGGTGCCTGGCGCAGAAGGACAAGAACGTCATCCTCGAGAAGGCGCCGTGGGTCGACGTCGTGTTCGGCACGCACAACATGGGGTCGCTGCCGACCCTCCTCGAGCGAGCGCGGCACAACGACGAGGCGCAGATCGAGATCCTCGAGGCGCTCGACGTCTTCCCGTCGACCCTCCCGACCAAGCGGGACTCGACGCTCAGCGGCTGGGTGTCGATCTCCGTCGGCTGCAACAACACGTGCACGTTCTGCATCGTCCCGTCGCTCCGCGGGAAGGAGAAGGACCGCCGCCCCGGTGACGTCCTCGCCGAGATCCAGGCGCTCGTCGACGACGGGGCGATCGAGGTCACCCTGCTCGGTCAGAACGTCAACTCGTACGGGGTCGAGTTCGGTGACCGGCAGGCGTTCGGCAAGCTCCTGCGGGCCACCGGGCAGATCGAGGGCCTCGAGCGTGTCCGGTTCACCAGCCCGCACCCGGCGGCCTTCACCGACGACGTCATCGACGCGATGGCCGAGACCCCGAACGTTATGCCGCAGCTGCACATGCCGCTGCAGTCCGGGTCGGACCGGGTGCTCAAGGCGATGCGTCGGAGCTACCGGAGCGAGCGGTTCCTCGGCATCCTCGACCGGGTGCGCGCGAAGATCCCGCACGCGGCGATCTCCACGGACATCATCGTCGGGTTCCCCGGCGAGACCGAGCAGGACTTCGAGGACACCCTGCGCGTCGTCGAGCAGGCTCGGTTCGCCTCCGCGTTCACCTTCCAGTACTCCATCCGCCCCGGTACGCCCGCGGCGACGATGGACGACCAGCTGCCGAAGCAGGTCGTGCAGCAGCGCTACGAGCGACTCGTCGCGCTGCAGGAGCGCATCACGGCGGAGGAGAACGCCGCCCAGGTCGGCCGACGCATCGAGGTGCTCGTCGCGACGGGCGAGGGCAAGAAGGACGACACGACCCACCGGCTGTCCGGCCGCGCCGAGGACTCCCGACTCGTGCACTTCGCCGTGCCGGAGGGGTCCGCCGTGCCGCGGCCCGGCGACGTCGTGACGGTCGAGGTCACCCGCTCCGCGCCGCACTTCCTCATCGCCGACAACGCCGGGCCGCTGTCGATCCGCCGCACCCGCGCCGGCGACGCCTGGGACCGCGCGCAGGCGGAGAGCTGTGGCGTGCCGACACCGGCCGCCCCCGCCGACGGCCCCCGCGCGGTCTCGCTCGGCCTGCCCACGCTCCGTGTCGGCCGCTGACCGCGGGCCCGGCGACGCCCACACCGACGCGACGGGCGCCGACGCCGACAGCGACGCGGCGGCCACCGACGCCGATGGCGCCACGGCGGCCACCGACGCCGACGGCGCCACCGCGGCCACCGACGCCGACCTGATCGCCGTCGTCGGCGCCACCGGCACCGGCAAGTCCGACCTCGGGATCGCGCTGGCGGAACGGCTGCGGGCATCCGGACGCCCGGCGGAGATCGTCAACGCCGACGCCATGCAGCTGTACCGCGGCATGGACATCGGGACCGCGAAGCTCACCGTCGCGGAACGTCGGGGTGTCCCGCACCACCAGCTCGACGTGCTCGACGTCACGGACGAGGCGAGCGTTGCCGCGTACCAACGCGACGCCCGAGCCGAGATCGACGCGATCCACGGGCGCGGCGGCGTCGCGATCCTCGTCGGCGGCAGTGGCCTGTACGTGTCGGCGGTGCTGTTCGACCTCGCGTTCCCCGGCACCGACCCCGAACTCCGGGCACAGCTCGAACGAGAGCACGACGAGCTCGGCCCCGGCATCCTGCTCGAGCGGCTCCGGGCCCTCGACCCGACTGCCGCAGCGACGATCGACGCACGCAACCCACGGCGGTTGATCCGCGCCCTGGAGATCGCGAGCCGATCCGAGGTCGTCACCCCGAGCCTCCCGTCCGCGCCCCGCACCTGGCGACCAGCTCGGATCCTGCACCTGCACCGTGAACGGCAGCAGCTCATCGCCGGCCTGCACGAGCGCGCAGCGCGCATGTTCGCGGACGGTCTGGTCGACGAGGTCGACGCCCTGCGTGATCAGGGTCTGGAACGCGGGAGGACGGCACGGGCCGCGATCGGGTACGCGCAGGCGCTCGAGGTGCTGCGGGGCGAGTCCACCGTCGCGCAGGCCGTCGAGGCCACGGGCATCGCAACCCGCAAGTACGCGCGACGCCAGGTGTCCTGGTTCCGCCGCTACGCCGACGCCGAGGTGCTCGACGTCACCGGAGCCGACCGGACGGCACTCACCGAGACGGCCCGTAGGATCGTCCCGTGACCGAGCTGCACTTCACCAAGGGCCAGGGGACCGGCAACGACTTCGTCCTGTTCGCCGACCCCGACGCCACGGTCGACCTGACCCCCGAGCGGATCCGTGCGATCGCGGACCGGCGCTTCGGCGTGGGCGGCGACGGCGTCATCCGCGCGGTCCGGTCCGAGTCGTTGCCGGAGGGGCAGGCGCTCCTGGCAGAGGACCCCGCCGCGGCCTGGTTCATGGACTACCACAACGCCGACGGCACCGTCGCGGAGATGTGCGGCAACGGCATCCGCGTGTTCGCGCGCTACCTCACCGAGTCCGGCCTCGTCGAGCTCGCGCCGGGGGAGACCCTGACGGTCGGCAGCCGCAAGGGCCTGGTCGACATCCAGCGCACGACCAACGGCTTCGCAGCCGATCTCGGCCGCTGGGGTCTCGGCATCGAGGGCGGTGGGTCGGACGACGTCCTCGTCCGCGCGAAGAACCTCGACCGTGCGCGCCCCGGCCTCGGCATCGACGTGGGCAACCCGCACGTGGTCGTCGCCCTCGCGACCGACGACGAGCTCGCGGACGTCGACCTCACCTACGTGCCCGTCCTCGACCCGGCGCCGGCCGCGGGGGCGAACGTCGAGTTCGTCCTGCCCGGCGACCCCCTCGTCCAGGACGGCGTCGGGCAGATCACGATGCGCGTGCACGAACGCGGCAGCGGCGAGACGTTGTCGTGCGGCACCGGCGCGGTCGCCGCGGCGCTCGCGACGCGGTACTGGGCCGGCAACGGCGCGCCCGACACGTGGCGCGTCCGCGTCCCCGGCGGCGTCGTCACCGTGCGCATGTTCGCGGCGGAGGACGGCGAGCACGTCTCGTTGTCCGGTCCGGCGGAACTCGTCTTCTCGGGTGACCTGACGGTCTGACCCGACCGCGGTCGTCGGACTGGAGGCACGGATCACCGTGCCGACGTCGGTGACGCTGGTCGTGCCTCCAGACCGCATCCCGGCCCTGGCCGGGTCCTAGTCGGTCGCGATCGCTTCGGCTGTGCGGTGCACCCGCAGCACGCGGAAGCCCTTGTCCGTCGTCGCCCGCGCCACGTGGAAGCCCGCGTCGAGGGTGTCGTCGAGCCACCGCTGCAGCGAGTCGCCACCGAGGTCCTTCGAGACGACGAGCCAGGCGTCGCCGCCGACCTCGAGCCGCGGGAGCCACGTCAGCAGGATCTGGTGCAGCTCGTCCTTGCCGACGCGGATCGGGGGGTTCGACCAGATCGTCCGGAAGCGCAGGTCGGCCGGGACGTCGTCGGGCAGCGCGACAGAGACGTTCTCGGTGCCGGCGGCCTCGGCGTTCGCGCGGGCCAGCCCGAGGACCCGCTCGTTGACGTCGACGCCCCAGACCTGCGCGTCGGGGGACTCGAGGGCCATCGTGATCGCGATCGGACCCCAGCCGCAGCCGACGTCGAGCAGCGCGCCGTCGTGGGCGGGCGGCGGCACGGAACCGAGCAGGACCCGGGTGCCGCGGTCGAGGCCGTCCGGGCTGAAGACCCCTGCCGCGGTGGTGAGCGTGAGCGCCCGACCGGCGAGGGTGACCTGGATCTGCCGTTCGCGGGCGTCCGACGTCGGGCTCGCGGAGAAGTAGTGGTCGTTCGCCATGGATGAACCGTACCGGGAAGCCCGTGTGTCCCGGGCCGCGCGGAGGTACCCTGTGCACAGGATGACGGATACCCACCAGAACGACCAGATCAACGACGACAGCGCTGCCGGTGTCGTCGAACGGGTCCTGCGCAACGCGGACTCCCGCGCGGCCTCGTCCGTGTTCGCACCGGCGCAGGCGATCCAGACCCGATCGGTCGACGACCGCGGCTGGAACGGCGACGGCGACCAGTACGACCGCGAGGACCGCGCGGCCCTCCGACGCGTCGCCGGCCTCTCCACCGAACTCGAGGACGTCACCGAGGTCGAGTACCGGCAGCTCCGGCTCGAACAGGTCGTCCTGATCGGCGTCTACCCGCACGGCGACGCCTCCGACGCCGAGAACTCCCTGCGCGAACTCGCTGCCCTCGCCGAGACGGCGGGCGCCGTGGTGCTCGACGGGCTGCTGCAGCGCCGGCCGAACCCGGACCCCTCCACCTACCTCGGCAAGGGCAAGGCCGAGGAACTCGCGATGGTCGTCAAGGCGACCGGCGCCGACACGGTCATCGCCGACACCGAACTCGCGCCGTCCCAGCGTCGTGCGCTCGAGGACGTCGTCAAGGTCAAGGTCATCGACCGGACGGCCGTGATCCTCGACATCTTCAGCCAGCACGCCAAGAGCCGCGAGGGCAAGGCGCAGGTCGAACTGGCGCAGCTCGAGTACCTCCTGCCGCGACTCCGTGGCTGGGGTGAGTCGATGTCCCGCCAGGCCGGTGGTCAGGTCTCCGGCGGCGCCGGCATGGGTTCCCGTGGTCCCGGTGAAACGAAGATCGAGCTCGACCGACGTCGCATCCACACCCGGATGTCGAAGCTCCGACGGCAGATCGCCGGCTTCCGTCCCGCACGCGAGGCGAAGCGAGCCGACCGGCACCGCAACGACGTGCCGAGCGTCGCGATCGCTGGCTACACCAACGCCGGCAAGTCCTCGCTGCTGAACCGGCTGACGAGCGCGGGCGTGCTCGTCCAGAACCAGCTCTTCGCGACTCTGGACGCCACGGTCCGCCGGACCGAGAGCGCCAAGGGCCGCGAGTTCACCTTCGTCGACACCGTCGGTTTCGTGCGCAACCTGCCGCACCAGCTCGTGGAGGCCTTCCGCTCCACGCTGGAGGAAGTGGGCGAGGCGGACGTCATCGTGCACGTCGTCGACGGCTCGCACCCCGACCCGGTCGCGCAGCTGGCGACCGTGCGCGAGGTCATCGGCGACGTCGGTGCGCGGGAGATCCCGGAGATCGTCGCGTTCAACAAGGCGGACCTGATCGACGAGTCGCAGCGACTCGTGCTGGTCGGCCTCGTGCCGGACGCCGTGTTCGTCTCGGCGCGCACCGGTGAGGGCATCCAGGACCTGCTCGAGGCGATCGAGTCCCGCCTGCCCGAGCCCGACGTGTCGCTGACCGTCGTGATCCCGTACGACCGGGGCGACCTCGTGTCGTCCCTGCACGACGCGGGCGCCGTGGAGTCGGTCGACTACGTCGAGGACGGCACCCGGCTCGAGGTGCGGGTGTTCCAGCGGCAGGTCGCGGAACTCGACCCGTTCGTGGTCGCGCCCGTCGCGTCCTGACCGCGGGGCGTACCCAGCGCGTGCCTGCCAACGGCGTCGAGTGAGCAGGAATCGTCGGGTTGACGCGTTCGACTCGACGATTGCTGCTCCCTCGATGGGGACGCAGGTCAGATCGAGCGGAGGACCGCCACGACCTTGCCGAGCACGGTGGCCGCGTCGCCCAGGATCGGTTCGAACGCGGTGTTGCGGGGGAGCAGCCACGTGTGGCCGTCGCGCTGCCGGAAGACCTTGACGGTCGCTTCCTCGTCGAGCATCGCGGCGACGATGTCCCCGTTCTCCGCGGTCTGCTGCGAGCGGACGACGACCCAGTCGCCATCGCAGATCGCGGCGTCGATCATCGACTCGCCCACGACCTTGAGCATGAAGAGGTCGCCCGTCCCGACCAGCTGACGCGGGAGCGGCACGATCTCGTCGACGTGCTGCTCGGCCGTGATCGGCACACCGGCGGCGATGCGGCCGACGAGCGGGACGAGGGTCGTGGCGTCGACGTCGGGGCCGTCGACGTCCGGCGTCGGCTCGTCGACCAGCACCTCGAGCGCGCGGGGGCGGTTCGGGTCGCGGCGGATCCAGCCGCCGAGCTCGAGCTGCCCGAGCTGGTGGGAGACGCTGGAGAGCGACGACAGGCCGGCAGCGTCGCCGATCTCGCGCATGCTCGGCGGGTAGCCCCGGCTGGCGATCGACGCACGGATCGCGTCGAGGATCGCCTGCTGCTTCGCCGTCAGCGGCTTCTGGACCCGCAGTTCGTCCGCCACGTCGTCTCGCCCTTCGTCGGTGCTGGGACGGTGCCCGCGGGAATGTCGGTGGTCCCCGTTTGACTTGTCCCAGTCGATCGAAACAGTATCCGACCGGCCCACGCCGAACAAACACCTGTTCGAGCGTGTCGGCAGAAATCTCCCCAGAAATCTCCGGACAGGACTTGTGCGACCTCGCATTCGAAACTATGTTCGGTACAGGACTTCGGTTCACCCGAACGGGAAGGCAAGAACGACATGAGCACCATCGCCATCGCTGACATCCAGCGCCCCACGGCGCGCGCCGTGCGTACGCGCCTGCGCCTCACGCGCCGCGGGCGGTTCGTCATCACGACGCTCGCCGCGATCCCCCTGCTCCTGGTCGTCGCCCTCGCGGTGCTGAACGGCGGGCAGGCGTCCGCTGGCAACACCCAGGCGAACGTCCACTTCGACACCGTCACCATCCAGCCGGGCGAGACGCTCTGGCAGCTGGCGGAGGAGACCGCTCCGAACGCGGACCCGCGCGACTTCGTGCAGGACGTCATCAGCCTGAACGCACTCGACGGCTCCGGCCTGCAGGCGGGCGAGCAGATCGCGATCCCGGCGCAGTACACCTCCGCCAAGTAGCGGGCGGAAGAACCGAGCGGGAGCGGCGGACGGAAGCAGCACGCCTGCGCACCGTCCGGACGGCCGGTCTCCGTGGTGCACATGCGGCCTACGATGGATCGGTGGCATTCACGCTCGAAGACCTCCCGATCCGAGACGACCTGCGCGGGCAGAGCCCGTACGGTGCTCCGCAGAAGCACGTGCGCGTGCAGCTCAACGTCAACGAGAACACGCATCCCGTGCCGGCTGACGTCGCCGAGGACATCGTGGAGTCAATTCGGCAGGCCCTCACGACCGTGAACCGCTACCCCGATCGCGAGTTCACCGAGCTCCGACAGTCGCTGGCGGACTACCTCCAGCGCGGGCTCGGGTCCGACCAGGGAATCGGGACCGGCCAGACGATCAGCGCCGAGCAGATCTGGGCGGCGAACGGCTCGAACGAGGTCCTGCAGCAGCTGCTCCAGGCGTTCGGCGGACCCGGGCGTACGGTGCTCGGCTTCCCGCCCACGTACTCGATGCACTCGATCCTCGCCTCGGGGACCGGGACCACGTGGATCCCGGCGCAGCGTGACGACGTGTTCCGCATCTCGCCCGAGACGGTCGTGGCGGCGATCCGCGAGCACCAGCCCGACATCGTGTTCCTGTGCGGGCCGAACAACCCGACGGGCACGCCGCTGCCGATCGAGACCATCGAGGCCGCGTACGCCGCGACCGACGGCATCGTGATGGTGGACGAGGCCTACGCCGAGTTCATGCCGACCGACGTGCCGAGCGCGCTCACCCTGCTGCCGGGTCGGGAACGCCTCGTCGTGTCCCGCACGATGAGCAAGGCGTTCGCGTTCGCCGGTGCCCGCGTCGGGTACATGGCCGCACACCCCGCCGTGATCGACGCGTTCCGACTGGTCCGGCTGCCGTACCACCTGTCCGCCCTCACCCAGGCGGCCGCGGTCGCAGCGCTCCGGCACGCCCCGGAGATGCTCGCGATGGTCGACGACATCAAGCAGCAGCGCGACCGGATGGTCACCGAACTCCAGGCGATGGGCTACCGCACCTACGAGACCTGGTCGAACTTCGTCCTCTTCGGCGGCGTCGCGGACCCGCACGCGGCGTTCGAGGCACTGCTCGACCAGGACGTCATCGTGCGCGACCTCGGCATCCCGAACCACCTCCGTGTGAGCGCGGGCACGGAAGAGGAGACGACCGCCTTCCTCGACGCCATGCGCCGCGTCGCCGCCGACCAGCCGCCGGTTAGGGTTGCAGCATGACCGCGCGCACCGCCACGATCAGCCGGAGCACGAGCGAGTCGAGCATCGAACTCGCGCTCGACCTCGACGGCACCGGCACGTCCGACATCTCGACGAGCGTGCCGTTCTTCGACCACATGCTGACGGCGTTCAGCAAGCACTCCCTGATCGACCTCCGCGTGCGGTCGTCCGGCGACACCCACATCGACGTGCACCACACGGTCGAGGACACCGGCATCGTGCTCGGACAGGCGCTCAAGCAGGCCCTCGGCGACCGGTCGGGGATCGGCCGCTACGGCGACGCCCTCGTGCCCCTCGACGAGGCACTGGCGCAGGCGGTCGTCGACGTCTCGGGCCGTCCGTTCCTCGTGCACACGGGTGAACCCGCCGGCTTCGAGTTCCACCGCATCGGCGGACACTTCACCGGATCGATGGTCCGTCACGTGTTCGAGGCGATCACCTTCAACGCCGGGATCACCGTGCACGTGCGGCTCCTCGAGGGCCGTGACCCGCACCACATCGCCGAGGCCGAGTTCAAGGCGTTCGCCCGGGCCATGCGCAAGGCGGTCGAACTCGACCCGCGCGTCGACGGCATCCCCTCCACCAAGGGGAAGCTGTGACGGGCGCGAGGCCGAACGTCGTCGTCCTGGACTACGGATCGGGCAACGTCCACTCCGCGGCCAAGGCGCTGGAGCGCGCCGGCGCCGACGTCACGCTGACGTCGGACAAGCAGGCCGCACTGAACGCCGACGGCCTGCTCGTCCCCGGCGTCGGAGCGTTCGCGGCCGTGATCGACCAGCTCGAGGGCGTGCGGGGCGGCGAGATCGTCGACCACCGGCTCGCGGGTGGCCGGCCGGTGCTCGGCATCTGCGTCGGCATGCAGGTGCTCTTCTCGCGCGGCATCGAACGCGGGGTCGACGTCGAGGGGCTCGGGCAGTGGCCGGGCACGGTCGAGGAGATCCAGGCCGAGGTACTGCCGCACATGGGCTGGAACACGGTCGAGGCCCCTGCGGACTCGGTGCTGTTCGACGGCCTCCACGACGAGCGCTTCTACTTCGTGCACTCCTACGGCGTCACCGACTTCCCGCTCGAGGCGTACGGCCCGTTCCGCGCGCCGCGCCTGACCTGGGCCGAGCACGGCCAGCGGTTCGTCGCCGCCGTCGAGAACGGCCCGCTCACCGCCACGCAGTTCCACCCCGAGAAGTCGGGCGAGCCGGGCATCCGCCTGCTCCGCAACTGGGTCGACTCGCTCTGAACCCGTCCGACCCCACCGCAACCGAGAACAGGACCATGACCGACCTCATCGCCACCCCGCCCCTCGTCCTGCTGCCCGCCGTGGACGTCGTCGACGGCCAGGCGGTGCGCCTCACCCAGGGGGAGGCCGGTAGTGAGACCTCCTACGGCGACCCGGTGTCGGCCGCCCGCACGTGGCGCGACGAGGGCGCCGAGTGGATCCACCTCGTCGACCTCGACGCCGCGTTCGGCCGTGGTGACAACCGCAAGGTCATCGCGCACGCCATCCGTGAGGTCGAGGGCGTCGCCGTCGAGCTCTCCGGCGGCATCCGCGACGACGCCTCGCTCGAGGCCGCCCTCGCGACCGGGGCCGCACGCGTCAACCTCGGCACGGCCGCGCTCGAGAACCCCGAGTGGGCCGCCCGCGTGATCCGGACGTACGGCGAGCAGATCGCCGTCGGGCTCGACGTCCGCGGCACCACGCTCGCGAGCCGTGGGTGGACCGAGGACGCCGGGGACCTGTGGGAGGTCCTCGACCGGCTCGAGGAGGCCGGCTGCGCCCGCTACGTGGTGACCGACGTGACGAAGGACGGCACGCTGCAGGGCCCGAACGTCGACCTGCTCCGCGAGGTCTGCGACCGCACCGACCAGCCCGTCGTCGCCTCCGGCGGCATCTCGACGCTCGACGACCTGCGGGCGCTGCGTGAGCTCGTGCCGCACGGCCTCGAGGGCGCGATCATCGGCAAGGCGCTCTACTCGGGGGCGTTCACGCTCCCGGCCGCCCTCGACATCACCTCGGAGTAGCCGCGTGGCGGGCATCTCGAACGGCCGCGGCACCGGACCCGACGCACCGGCGGGCGAGGGCCACCCCGACGACGCGCACACCCCCGGCGGCGCTGCCGACTCCGCGGGCATCGCGTGGGCCGGCCGGACGTTCGAGCAGCACGACACGACGTTCGACGACGACGACGGCCTCGCCGACCCATCGCTCGTCGCGGCGATCACCGCGCTGCCCGACGGCGGCTCGCAGCGGTCGATCGTCGAGGCCCTGCGCACCGCGCGCCTGCTCATCCCGCTCGTCGCCGAGGCCGGGGACGTCGGACACACCGACACCGGGAAGCTCGTCGACAAGACCCAGGAACTCTCGATCGTCACGGTCGCCGGGCCGGACGGGCGCAGCGTGATGCCGGCGTTCACCTCGGTGGCGGCGATGCGTGCGTGGGACGCCGACGCCCGGCCCGTGCCGGCCGAGTCTCGCCGGGTCGCGATGGCGGCGGCGAGCGAGGAGACCCAGCTCGTCGTGCTCGACCCGACCTCGCCGACCGAGTTCGTCCTGCGTCGCCCGGCCGTGTGGGCACTCGGGCAGGACCTGCCGTGGACGCCCTGCTTCGAGGACCCGGAGGTCGGGCAGGCCTTCGCCGACTCCGTCGTCGGGGAGCGTTCGGTGGCGCGGGTCGAGCTGGCACCGGGGGACCCGCTCGGGCGGTTCGCCGGGGCGGAGCTGACCGTGGGCCTCGCGCTCCGCCCCGGGCTCGACCAGGCGCAGGTGCAGGAGCTCGTCGGTCGGCTGCAGCAGCGCTGGACGGCGGACGCCGTCATCGCGGAACGCGTGGACAGCATGAGGGTGGCGCTCCGCCCAGCGTGATCCGCGCCTCCAGTCCGATGAGCGGCCCACCCACGTGACGCGCATCGGTTGACCGTCTGGAGGCACGGCTCGCGTCCGCCCCGCGGCCAGCGACCTCCGCCGGTCGCCGCCACGGCGGTGCGGCCCGGCCCGGCGGCCGGTCGCCGGTACGATGGCCGGGTGAGCACGAACCCGACGACCACCCCCGGAACCGGCGAGACCACCTTCGGTCCGACCGGACGGCCCGTCCGGCAGTTCGCGGTGCCCGAGGAACTCGACGGTCACGGCCCCGCTCGCATCATCGCGCTCTGCAACCAGAAGGGCGGCGTCGGCAAGACCACGACGTCCATCAACCTCGGTGCGGCGCTGGCGGAGTACGGCCGCAAGGTCCTCGCCGTCGACTTCGACCCTCAGGGCGCGCTGTCCGCGGGCCTCGGCGTGCGGACCCACGACATCCCCACCGTCTACGACCTGCTGATGGGGTCGATCAAGGACCCGAACCAGGTCATCCAGCCGACGAACACGCCGTACCTCGACGTCATCCCGGCGAACATCGACCTGTCCGCGGCCGAGGTGCACCTCGTCAACGAGGTCGCTCGGGAGCAGATCCTCGCGAGCGTGCTGCGGAAGGTCGCGAACGACTACGACGTGATCCTGGTCGACTGCCAGCCGTCGCTCGGGCTGCTCACCGTGAACGCCCTCACCGCGGCGCACGGCGTGCTCATCCCGCTCGAGTGCGAGTTCTTCGCGCTGCGCGGTGTCGCCCTGCTCATCGAGACGATCGACAAGGTGCGCGACCGGCTCAACCCGGCGCTGACGCTCGACGGCATCCTCGCGACGATGTACGACTCACGAACGCTGCACTCGCGCGAGGTCATGGAGCGCGTCGTGGACACCTTCGACGACCGCGTCCTCGACACGGTCATCGGCCGCACGGTGAAGTTCCCGGACGCCACGGTCTCGGCCCGTCCGATCACGCAGACCGCTCCGGACCACGCCGCCGCGCACGCGTACCGGCAGCTCGCCAGGGAGCTCGTCGAGCGTGGCGCCGTCGCCTGACGACGCCGTCGTCCAGCAGCCGGCCGACGCGCCCGCCGGCACGCAGACCGCGCCCGGCTTCCGGGTTCGGCTCCGGAACTTCGACGGCCCGTTCGACCTGCTGCTGTCGCTCATCACGAAGCACGAGCTCGACATCACCGAGGTCTCGCTCGGCGCGGTGACGGGGGAGTTCATCGAGTACGTGCGCCTGGCCGAGTCGGCGGACGAGCTCGACGAGGCCAGCGAGTTCCTCGTCGTCGCGGCGACCCTGCTCGACCTGAAGATCGCCGGGCTCCTGCCGCAGGGTGAACTCGTCGACGCCGAGGACGTCGCCCTGCTCGAGGCCCGCGACCTCCTGTTCGCCCGGCTCCTGCAGTACCGGGCGTTCAAGCAGGCCGCCGACTGGTTCGGCTCCCGATGGCTGACCGAGTCCCGCCGGCACGTCCGGAGCGTCCGGCTCGAGGAACGGTTCCGCGCCAGGACGCCCGAACTCGTGTGGACCCTGTCGGTGCAGGACTTCGCCGCGCTGGCGACCCTCGCGTTCGCGCCGCGGGAGCTCCCCACCGTCGGACTCGACCACCTGCACGCCCCGCTCGTGAGCATCCGCGAGCAGGCCGCCATCGTCGTCTCGATCCTCCGGACCCGCGCCGACGAGGACGTCTCGTTCCGCGAACTGGTCGCCGGCGTCTCGGAGACGGGTATCGTGGTGGCTCGCTTCCTCGCGATCCTGGAGCTGTACCGGAACGCGTCCATCTCGTTCGAACAGTTCGAACCGCTCGGGGAGCTGACGCTGCGTTGGACCGCCGAGGACTGGTCCGACGAGAGCCTCGCCAACCTGGGAGCCGACTATGACGGATGACGTGCACGACACGTCCAGCGCCGAACCCGGCGGCGCCGACGAGATGGCCGACGCCCGCGCGATCGAGCAGGAGATCCACGCTCGCACAGCGCACGCGGTCCCGATCGACCGGCAGCTCGAGGCGATCCTCATGATCGCCGACGAGCCCCAGTCCCTCGTGTCGCTCGGCGCGGCCGTCGGTGCTCCGGTGCCCGCGGTCCGGCAGGCGATCGAGCGCCTCGTGGCGGACTTCGACGGTGTCGACGGCACCGTCCGCCGCGGGTTCGAGCTCCGGGAGGTCGGCGGCGGCTGGCGCTTCTACGTCCGACAGGACCTCGACGACGTCGTCGAGCAGTTCGTCGAGGCGGAACGGCCCTCCCGACTGTCCCAGGCCGCGCTCGAGACCCTCGCGGTCGTCGCCTACAAGCAGCCGATCACCCGCTCGCAGATCGCCTCGATCCGCGCGGTGAACGTCGACGGCGTCGTCCGGACCCTCGTCGCCCGCGGGCTCATCGAGGAGTCCTTCACCGACGCCGAGACCGGCGCCATCAACTACGTCACGTCCGACCTGCTCCTGCAGCAGCTCGGCATCAACTCGCTCGACGAGCTGCCGCTCATCTCGCCCCTCCTGGACGACGGTGCGGACGGCTTCGAGCAGAACGAAGGGATCCCCGATGGCCGCGTATGAGGAAGAACGACGAGGCGGCCCGCGGGGCGGTTCGAGTCGGACTGGAGGCGCGTCACGCGACCGCAACGCCGGCTCCGGTCGAGCAGGCGGCCGGTCTGGCGACTCGGGTCGCGACGACCGCGGTGGGTACCGGGGTCGTGACGAGCGTCCCGCTTCGGGTGGGTACCGCGGCCGTGACGACCGCCCGTCGAACGGTGGTGGGTACCGCGGGCGTGACGACCGTGCGGGTTCCGGGCGCCGTGAGGACGACCGTGGTGGGTACCGCGGCCGTGACGACCGCCCGGCATCCGGTGGCGGGTACCGCGGCCGCGATGAGCGTCCGTCGAACGGTGGCGGGTACCGGGGTCGTGACGACCGCCGGGAGGCCCCGCGCCGCGACGACGACCGCCGTGGGTACCGGGGTCGCGACGACCGTCCGACCTCCGGTGGGTACCGGGGTCGCGACGACCGTCCGACCTCCGGTGGGTACCGCGGTCGCGACGAGCGTCCGGCGTCGGGTGGGTACCGCGGTCGGGACGACCGCGGGGGAGACCGTGGCCGTTTCGTCGGCCGTGACGACGACCGCCGTGGTGGCGACCGCGGCGGGTTCAACCGCCGTGAGGACGACCGCCCGGCATCCAGTGGCGGGTACCGCGGCCGTGACGAGCGTCCCGCTTCCGGCGGGTACCGCGGCCGTGACGAGCGTCCGGCGAACGGTGGTGGGTACCGGGGTCGTGACGACCGCCGTGACGCCCCGCGCCGTGAGGACGACCGCGGTGGGTACCGTGGCCGCGACGACCGTCGTGATGACCGCCGCGATGATCGCCGTGACGACCGGCGCCCTGCACCACGCCGCGACGACGACCGCCGCCGTGACCCGGCCCGCGAGGACCGCCGCGCCCCCGACGGCCGACCGAGCACGGTGTGGCACAACGGCCGACGCTACGTCGGCGGCACCACGACGGCGCGCAACGGCGACCGTCCCCGCAGCACCGGCCCGCGCGGCACCGACCGCCGCACCACCCCGCGGCCCGAGGGCGCCCGCGACCAGCAGGGCCAGCCGCTCGAGGGCACGCCCGAGCGCCCGATCATCCCGGACTGGGACGCGGCGGACGGGACGGCGACCGCCGGGGCCGCACCGGGCCTCCAGGCTGAGGGCGAGCGCCTGCAGAAGGTGATCGCCGCTGCGGGCGTGGCATCTCGCCGCGTCGCGGAGAACCTGATCGTCGAGGGCCGCGTGACGGTCAACGGCGAGGTCGTCGACGCGCTCGGCCGCCGGGTCGACCCCGAGACCGACCAGATCGCCGTCGACGGGGTCCCCGTGCAGATCGACAGCTCGCGCCGCTACGTGCTGCTCAACAAGCCGACCGGCATGGTGTCGAGCCTGCAGGACGAGCGCGGACGCCGCGACCTGTCCGAGTACGTCGACCGGTACGAGGAGCGCCTCTTCAACGTCGGCCGACTCGACACCGAGACGTCGGGCCTGCTCGTGCTCACCAACGACGGCGACCTGGCGCACGTGCTCGCGCACCCGTCGTTCGGGGTGACGAAGACGTACATCGCGAAGGTGCGCGGCAACGTGAACCCGGCGACGGTGCAGCGGCTGCTCGACGGTGTGGAGCTCGAGGACGGGCCGATCGCCGCCGACAAGGTGCGACTGCTGGAGTCCTCGCGCGGGGAGTCGCTCGTCGAGATCACGCTGCACTCCGGTCGCAACCGGATCGTCCGCCGCATGCTCGACGAGGTCGACCACCCGGTGCTCGAACTCGTCCGGCGCTCGTTCGGGCCGCTGCACCTCGGGTCGCTGCCGATCGGCAAGACCCGGGAGCTCTCGACCGTCGAGCTGGGCAAGCTCCTCCGCATCGCCCGCGAGGCGAAGGGTTCTGCACAGGGCGCCGACGACGGGGAGTCCTCGGACTGACGATCGGTAGGCTTGCCGGGTGACCGACGCCCCCGCCCCGCACGACGCCCCGGACATCGACCGGCGGCTGCGCGGACCCGTGCGGATCGTCGGCGCCGGACTGCTCGGTGCGTCGATCGGCCTGGCGCTCCGCGAGAAGGGCGTGGACGTCGTCCTCGACGACGTCTCGCCCGCGGCGCTCGCGCTGGCCGTCGACTACGGCGCCGGGCGACGTCCGGCCTCTGGCGACGATCCGGAACTCATCGTGGTGGCCGTCCCGCCG
Source organism: Curtobacterium pusillum (assembly GCF_007673235.1). GTDB lineage: Bacteria > Actinomycetota > Actinomycetes > Actinomycetales > Microbacteriaceae > Curtobacterium > Curtobacterium pusillum_C. The sequence goes on along the minus strand of NZ_VDZH01000004.1, from coordinate 90,717 downwards.
GACGTCGTGGCGAGCGTGGTGTCGCGGGAGCTCGCCGCCTCCCCGCACGCGGTGGTCACCGACGTCGCGAGCGTGAAGTCCGGTCCGCTGGACGCGCTGCGTGCCGCGGGTGCGGACGTCAGCCGCTACATCGGCTCGCACCCGATGGCCGGACGCGAGCGCAGCGGCCCGACGGCAGCGCGCGCCGACCTGTTCCTCGGGCAGCCCTGGGTGATCGCCGGACACGACGACATCACCTACCAGCGAGCCGCCGTGGTCGAAGACCTGGCGCTCGACGTCGGTGCGACGGTCGTCCCCATGGACCCGGAGTCGCACGACCTAGCGGTCGCCTACGTCTCGCACACGCCGCAGCTCGTCTCGACGCTCATGGCCGCCCGGCTCCGGGATGCCCCTTCGGGCTCGCTCGGCCTCGCCGGCGGGGGTGTCCGCGACGTCACCCGCATCGCCGCGAGCGACCCTGGCCTGTGGGTGCAGATCATCGGCGCGAACGCGTCGCGCATCCGGCCGGTGCTCGCGGACCTCCGTGACGACCTCGACCGTGTCCTCACGGCGCTGGACGACCCGGCCGGGTCCGGTTCGCCCCGTGCCATCGCCGAGACCATCGCCGCGGGCAACCGCGGTGTCGAACGGCTGCCGGGCAAGCACGGCACCACCAAGCGCTTCGCCCAGGTGGTCGTCCTCGTCGACGACACCCCCGGGCAGATCGCCGCCCTCCTCACGTTCATCGGGGAGATCGGCATCAACCTCGAGGACATGCGCCTCGAGCACTCACCGGGCGCGCAGATCGGCATCGTCGAGGTGTCGGTCGTGCCCGAGCAGGAACAGCGACTCGTCGAGGAACTCGAGGGTCGCGGATGGAGGATCGCAGCAGCATGGGCCTGAACGAAACGCACGCAGCCGCCGAGTCCGGTGTGACCGGTGGTCCGGACGGACCCGACACGGGGCTGCCCACGCCCGACGACCAGCCCGGCCCGATCGGCGGTGCCGGTGGCGGGCTCGACGGGCAGGGCGGTGGCGAGCCGGGTTCCACGAGCGCGCCGATCCCCGCCGGGCTGCCGGACGGCGCCTTCGTCGCGAAGTTCGTCATCGCGGTCGACGGCCCCGCGGGCAGCGGCAAGTCGAGCGTGTCCCGGGCCGCGGCTCGTGCGCTCGGGTTCGGCTACCAGGACACCGGCGCCGCCTACCGGGCGCTGGCGTGGCACGCCCTGCAGGAACAGGTCGACCTCGACGACGCCGCGGCGATCCTGGCGAGCTGGGACACCTTCGACTACGCGATCGGCACCGACCCCGACGCCTACTTCGTCCGGGTGAACGGCGCCGACGTCACCGACGCGATCCGCACGCCCGAGGTCACCGGCGCGGTGGCCCACATCGCGAAGCTGCCGGAGGTCCGCCAGCGGCTCGTGCAGCTCTTCCGGAACGTGATGCGCAAGGCCGATGGCCGGGGCATCATCACCGAGGGTCGGGACATCACCACGGTCGTCGCACCCGACGCCGAGGTCCGGATCCTGCTGACGGCCGACGAGTCCGTTAGAATGGCCCGGCGCTCGGCTGAGGTCACCACCCAGTCGGCCGCCGAGACCTCCGCCGCACTCGCTCGTCGCGACGCGGCGGACGCGAAGGTCGTCGACTTCATGAACGCCGCCGACGGCGTCACGACGCTCGACTCCACCGACCTCGACTTCGACCAGACCGTGCAAGCGGTCGTCGACCTGGCCCGCGCGGCCGGGCACTGACCACCAGGGCCACGCGCGGCCAAGCACTGACAACACGCGGCCGAACGGTCGCCGGCAAGGACACCCACATGGCGCAGCTGGACAACTCAGACCGAGACGACTTCCCGGAGTACGACGACGCGCTCGGCGAGCGGCTCGCCGGGCTCGACGAGGCCGAGGCCGAACAGCGGGCGACCGCGCTCCGCGCCGGGCTCGAGGACTACGAGCTCGACGAGGAAGACGTCGCCCTGCTCGAAGCCGGCCAGCTCGGCGAGGACGGCATCACCTACCTGCCGGCGTACCCGGTGCTCGCGATCGTCGGGCGCCCGAACGTCGGCAAGTCGGCCCTCGTGAACCGCATCCTCGGCCGTCGCGAGGCCGTCGTGCAGGACGTCCCCGGCGTCACGCGCGACCGCGTCTCGTACAAGGCGGAGTGGAACGACAAGCGCTTCACCCTCGTCGACACCGGCGGCTGGGAGCCCGACGCACAGGGCATCAACGCCTCCGTCGCCGCCCAGGCCGAGGTGGCGATCGACCTCGCCGACGCGGTGCTCTTCGTCGTGGACGTCACGGTCGGCATCACCGCCACCGACGAGCACGTCGTGAAGATGCTCCGCGGCACCGACCGCCCGGTCATCGTCGTCGCGAACAAGTCCGACGACGACCGCCGCGACCTCGACGCCTACGAGCTCTGGAACCTCGGTCTCGGCGAGCCGCACCCCGTGTCGGCCCTGCACGGCCGTGGCGTCGCGGACCTCCTCGACCTCATCATCAAGACCCTGCCCGACACGTCGGCCGTCGCCAAGCAGGAGGTCGGCGGGCCCCGTCGCGTCGCCATCCTCGGCCGTCCGAACGTCGGCAAGAGCTCGCTCCTCAACAAGGCCGCGGGCGAGGAACGCGTCGTGGTCAACGACCTCGCCGGCACCACCCGCGACCCGGTGGACGAGCAGATCGAACTCGGCGGCCGCGTCTGGCGCTTCGTCGACACCGCCGGCATCCGGAAGCGCGTGCACCTGCAGCAGGGCGCGGACTTCTACGCCTCGCTCCGCACCACGGCCGCGCTCGAGAAGGCCGAGGTCGCCGTGGTCGTCCTCGACGTCACCGAGCCGATCTCCGTGCAGGACCTCCGCATCATCGACCTCGTCCTCGAGTCCGGTCGCGCGCTCGTCCTGGCCTACAACAAGTGGGACCTGCTCGACGACGACCGCCGCCGCTACCTCGAGCGCGAGATCGAGCAGGACCTCGCGCACGTCGCATGGGCCCCGCGCGTGAACATGTCGGCCCGCACCGGCCGCCACCTCGAGAAGCTCGTGCCGGCCCTCGAGACCGCGCTCGAGTCGTGGGACACGCGCATCCCGACGGGCAAGGTCAACGCCTTCATCGCCGAACTCGTGCAGGAGCACCCGCACCCGGTCCGAGGTGGCAAGCAGCCGCGCATCCTGTTCGGGACGCAGGCCTCGAGCCAGCCGCCGACGTTCGTGCTGTTCACGACGGGCTTCCTCGACCCGCAGTACCGACGGTTCATCACCCGTCGTCTGCGCGAGGTCTGGGGCTTCTCGGGGACGCCGATCAACGTCAACATGCGCGTGCGCGAGCGCCGCAAGCGCTGAGCGACACTGGGGGATCGCACATGACGGGGGCGAGACGACGATGGCTGTTCGCAGCCGCCGCCGTGCTCGCCCTCGTCGTGGTCCTGTTCGCCTGGCGCACCATCCGGGCCGAGCGTGGGATCGATGCCGCGACGCCGGTGGCGACGTCGACCCCGCTCGCCGAGCAGGGGGTGCAGGGCGGCACGCGCGTGTCCCCGTCGAACACGCTCGGCGCTCCGGTTCCGGTGCCCGCCACCGATGACGATGCCCAGGGATCGCCGATCGACCCCTGGTGGCGACGCGTCCCGCCGGTCGCCGGCGACCTCCTCCCGATCGACCGGTTCGCCTCGGGGCACGTCCGGATCGCGCGCACCGGGGAACACCTGCTCGTCACGATCACCGACCTCAAGGTGGCGTCGTACGACTCCGAGCTGCCCGACGTCCGGGTGCTGCTCTCCGAGGGCACCGTGGTCGGAGAGCGTCGCGGGTACTGGACGCGGCACGGCGAGGACGACGACCTCGGCACGATCCCGTCCGACGTCGGGTCGATCACCTTCGACCTCGAGGCGCCCCGCGGTGTCCCGGACCCGGTCCGCTCGCTCGTCGTGTTGGACCCCGACTCCGGCGACGTCCTCGGTGGTGCTGCCCTCATCCCGACCGAGTGACCGACCGACCGACCGACCGGCTGACCGACCGACCAGCTGACCGTCGCCCGCCGGGGGCTCGGTGCGTGTTCCCGACGCGGGATGCGGCACCATGGGAGGGTGACGCAGCAGAACGCCGGGCTCGGTGCCCTCGCCGACCGACTGTGGTGCCGTCTGCACCTCGACCGGTTGGCCGGTGGACGCCAGGCGGGCTACGTCATCCGCGAGGACATGCTCGAACACCCCGAGACGGTCCGCTCGTTCCGGTGGATCCGGTGGCTGCTCGTCGCCGAGACGGTCGTGGGGCTCGCAGCGATCGTGGTCGCCGTGCTCCTGACGAACGCCGGGCAGACCATCCCGTGGGCGGTGTGGTTCCGGGCGACGGTCGTGCTGCTGATCACCCTGACGCTCTACGTGTTCGCGTGGCGGGCGCAGCTCGGCTACTACTGGGCGTACCAGCGGCTGCGGTTGTTCAGCCGGATCTTCCCGGTCGTCACGCTCGTGATCGCGGCGATCCCGGGGCTCTACCCGTTCTGGATGGTCATCGAGCAGATCGTGTTCTCGTTGCTGATGATCGGCATCGGTGACGTGCTGACGACCGACCACATGCGGGCGACGTTCCCGAAGCCCGCGCGGCGGTGACGGTCGGGGGCGGACTCGGAACGACTTCGTCGATGTCGTACGACGTCGGTCTTGTCGCACCGTGCACGCGCGGGGAGTTGCATGCGCGCGGAAGCGACTTCGTCGATGTCGTACGACGTCGACATCGTCGTTCCGAGTCGGTCGGCACTACCCCCGCCCCCGACCGCAGCCTGGCCCTGGTGGTCCCAGGGTCGGACGGGGCCTGCCTCAGGATCGACGACGAGAGCATCGTGGTGGACATGACCGACACGACACTCCCCGGCGGCACCTACAGCCTCGCCGACGACCTCGAGCTCACCCGCGTCGGGTACGGCGCGATGCAGCTCGCCGGCCCCGGCGTCTTCGGACCGCCCACCGACCGGGCCGAGGCGATCCGCGTCCTCCGCACCGTGGTCGAACTCGGCATCCTGCACATCGACACGGCGGACTTCTACGGCCCGCACGTCACGAACGAGGTCATCCGCGAGGCGCTGCACCCCTACGCCGACGGACTCCACATCGTCACGAAGGTCGGCGCCCGCCGCGATGCCGAGGGCGGGTGGCCGCACGCCCGCGAGCCGCACGAGCTCGTCGCCCAGGTGCACGACAACCTCCGGAACCTCGGGCTCGAGCAGCTCGACGTCGTGAACCTCCGCGTGGGCGGCTTCGACGCACCCGAGCCGGGCAGCCTCGCGCCGCAGTTCGAGGCGCTCGCCGAACTGCAGCAGCAGGGACTCATCAAGCACCTGGGCGTGTCGACCGTGAACGCCGAGCAGCTCGCCGAGGCCCGGTCGATCGCCCCGGTCGTCTGCGTGCAGAACCTGTACAACGTCGCCCGGCGCGAGGACGACGCGCTCGTCGACCTCACGGCAGCCCAGGGCATCGCCTACGTGCCGTACTTCCCGCTCGGTGGCTTCTCACCGCTGCAGTCCGGTGCACTCGACGCCGTCGCCGAGCGCCTCGGGGTCTCCCGGCTCACGGTGGCGCTGTCGTGGCTCCTGCAGCGATCGCCGAACATGCTGCTCATCCCCGGGACCTCGTCGGTCGCGCACCTCCGTGACAACGTCGAGTCGGCAGGCTTCGCCCTTCCGGCCGACGCGCTCGCGGAACTCGACGCGATCAGCGCAGCGACCGAGTGACCCCGGGTCAGGCGACCGTGGCCAGCGCGAACGGCAACACGGCCGACGCCCCCGCACGCCGGAGCTCCCGTCCTGCCACGGTCATCGTCCACCGGCTGTCCACCAGGTCGTCGACGAGCAGCACCGGCCCCGCGTGCGACTGCAGCGCCGCAGCGAGCGCGGGATCGACCACGAACGTGTCCCACACCCCCGACAACCGGTAGGCGCTGTTCGTTGCGCCGTCGCCTCGGGGTGTTCCGCCACTCCGGCCGAGCGTCCCGAGGAACTGCAGCCGCCCGATCGAGGACAGCGCCTGCGCCAACGACCCGACGAGCTCGGGCCGTGACAGCGACGACATCGCCACGACCCCGGTCGGCCGGGTCTCCCACGGCCAGTCCTTGAGCGCTCGGACGCAGCCGTCGACGAGCTCGCGGGAGATCGGTGCGTCAGCGGTGGTCGAGGCGAAGAGTGCTCGCAAGGGGCCACCCCACCCGAGGTCGGTCAGACGGGCGACGGCCCGGCCGGGCTGGACCAGTTCGTCGGGGCCGATCTTCCCGCGGACGGGGACGCCGAGCGACGACATGCCCGAGGGCCACTGCGCACGCGGAGCGATCTCGACGCCGACCTTGTCGAGGGCTGCGGCCGCCCCGGACGAGTCCGAGTCGGAGACGGCCGTCGGGAACCACGCACCGGCGCAGTTGTCGCACCGACCACAGGGTTCGGCGGACGGGTCGTCGAGGTCCTGCTGCAGGAGCTGCATGCGGCACTGCGAGGTCGTCTCGTAGTCGAGCATCGACGCGGCCTCGGCGGCACGGGCGGCGGCGACGCGCTCGTAGCGTGGCGCGTCGTACTCCCACGGTTGCCCGGTCGACACCCAGCCCCCGGTGACGCGGCGCACGGCACCGTCGACGTCGAGCACCTTGAGCAGGAGCTCGAGGGTGGACCGCTTGATGTCGACGAGGCCCTCGAGTGCGACGGTCGACATGGCGGTGTCGGTGGACAGGGCGTTGAGCACGGCGGAGGCCCGGGCCTCGGTCGGCATCGAGGCGCTGGCGAAGTACTGCCAGATCTCGCGGTCCTCACGGCCGGGCAGCAGGAGCACGTCGGCGTTGTCGGTGGCACGCCCGGCACGGCCGATCTGCTGGTAGTACGCGACGGGGGAGGACGGCGCGCCGACGTGGACGACGAACCCGAGGTCGGGCTTGTCGAACCCCATCCCGAGCGCACTCGTCGCGACGAGGGCCTTCAGCTCGTTGCCCTTGAGCTGCTGTTCGAGTTGTTCGCGTTCCTCGGTGTCGGTGCGCCCGGTGTACGCACGGACGGCGTACCCGTTCTCGCGCAGGAGCCGGGCGATGTCCTCGGCCGCCGAGACGGTGAGCGTGTAGATGATGCCGCTGCCGGGCAGGTCACCGAGGTGCGCGAGGAGCCACCCGAGGCGTTGCCGGGCATCCGGGAGCGTGAGCACGCCGAGCCGGAGCGATGCCCGGGCGAGCGAGCCGCGGATCGTGAAGACCGGGTCGGCGGGGCCGGCGGTGAGCTGCTCCGCGACGTCCTCGACCACGCGTTCGTTCGCCGTCGCGGTGGTCGCCAGCACGGGCACGCCGTGGGGGAGGGACCGGATGAGTTCGGCGAGCCGGCGGTAGTCCGGTCGGAAGTCGTGGCCCCAGTCGGAGATGCAGTGTGCCTCGTCGACGACGAGCATCCCCATCCGGGCGATCAGCGTCGGCATCTGCTCGTCGCGGAACTTCGGGTTGTTGAGTCGTTCGGGGGAGACGAGCAGCACGTCGACCTCGTCACGAGCCAATGCCGCCTGGGTCTCGCCCCACTCGTGCGCGTTCGCGGAGTTGATCGACACCGCGCGGACGCCAGCACGGGCGGCCGCAGCGACCTGGTCGCGCATGAGCGCCAGCAGCGGGGACACGAGCACCGTCGGGCCGCCCCCACGCCGGCGCAGCAGCAGCGTCGCGAGGAAGTACACGGCGGACTTGCCCCACCCGGTGCGCTGCACGACGAGGGCCCGCTGCCGGTGCTCGACGAGGGCGGAGATCGCCTCGAGCTGGCCGGGGTGGAACACCGCGTCGGGGCGCCCCGTGAGCGCAGCGAGCGCCTGCTGTGCCTCGGCGGCGATGTCTGCAGAAGGCGGGGCGGTGGTGTCCATGCCCCCATGCTGTCAGCACCGACCGACGAAACGCAGGTCGCGCCTCCAGGCTGTGGAAAACCCCTACTGGTAGGTGATCAACGAGGGCGTCGGCGTCACGTCCGCCATGGTCTGCTGTGGCGACAGCATCGGCTGGTCCTCGTCGTAGAAGTTCTTCCAGCCCCAGTGCACGCCCTCCGGCGCACCGTCGTGCAGCGCCTTCCACGTCGCCTGCTTGTCGGGCTGCGACCCCTGCCCGTCGACGTGGATGAGCATGTCCAGCTCGGGGTGCGACTCGAGCGCCGAGCGGTCCTGGATCATCGACAGCCGGAACTGGTGCAGGACGAAGGCCTTCGGCGGCAGCCCCTTCGACCGCACGAGCGACGCCAGCCACGAGGACACCGCGTTCACCTCGGACGCCTGCACGCTCCCGATCTGGGCGAGCGGGACCTGGTCCTTCGTCAGCCGCCACTCCGGGTCGAGCGCCAACCACACGCCCGGCTTCGCGAGCAGCGACTCGTACCGCTTCGCCTGCGACAGGAAGTCCGAGCGCCCCGGCTGCAGGTCGAGGATCACCGGCATCCCGGCGTCGTGCGCGGCATCGACGTACGGCTCGAGGGTCTCCACGGGGAGCTCGGTGGAGTAGTCCCCGTCTGCGCCGGCGTCCCCTGCCGCGACGGTCGCGATGACCTCCATCGCGGGCGTGATCGGCACGTCCCCGAGGCCCTTGTACGACGCCGCGACCGACCGCGCACGCTGCACGGTCGCCGCGGGGTCCTGCTCGCCGAGCACGCCGAGGGCCGGTGCTCCCGGCGCGCCGTACAGCGCCACGTACCGGTGCCCGTCGAACGGCCGCTGCCCGCCGTTCGGCAGCTGCCAGCCGTTCTCCGCGGCACGGACCGCCCACTCGGGGTCGCCGAGATCGTCGAACGCCGCGCCGACGAGGACCGTCGGGTGGTCCGCCCGGTCGTGCAGCGCCGTCACCACGCCGGGTGCGGCCGCCGGGTCGGTCACCCCGCTCGGCATCGTCACGACGTGCGCACCGGCGGCCTTCGCGGTCGCCACGACCGCGGCGTCGGCACTCGCGTCCGCCACGACGACGGTGGCCTGCCTGGAGGCGCGGCTCGACTCCGGCGCGTCGCCCCGGTCCGGTGCATCCTGCTCCGGGACGTCGGTGTCGACCGACACGTCGCCCTCGGCCTGGTACCAGTCGGCGCCGAGGCGCTGCAACTCACGGCCGACGGGAGCGTCGTCCTTCCCGGCGAGCAGGACCGGGACGTGCGCGGCCTCGGCGGCGCTCGCCGCGGCGCGGACCGCCGACGCGTCGTCGACCGGCGCGACGACGGCGCCGGGTGCGGTCGCGAACAAGGCCCGGCTGACCCGGACGGAGCGTTCCGCGGCGTCGGACTGCGCGGCCACCGTCACGGAGGAGGCGGTCGCCTTCGCCAGGGTCGGTCGCGCCGGCGCGTGCTGGTCCGCCGTGCAGCCGGCAGCCCCGAGCAGCAGTCCGGTGGCGGCGAGTGGGAGGAGGAGACGGGAGGTGGGACCGGAACGCATCGGGCCACCCTACGAGCCGTCCGGGGAGGTCCCTGGGAATCCGACGGGTGTCGTCTCGTAGAAGGGAGGCATGCCCGACGACGACCGCCCGCTCATCGGCGCGGTGCAGCCGCCCGACGTGCACTGCATGACGCTCAACGTCCGCCGTCGCGTGCCGCGCCCGGCCGGACACCCCGACGCGTGGGAACGGCGGCGGGACGCGGTGGTTGCGCTCGTCACCTCCGAAGCGCCCACCGTCCTCGCCGTCCAGGAGGCACTGCCCGCGCAGTCGGCGGACCTCACGGCCGCCCTCGGGTCGCGTTGGGAACCCGTCCTGGTCGGGCGCGGGCCGCGCGGGGGCGGGGAGCAGGTGGGACTGTTCCTGGACCGGTCGCGCCTCGAGGTCGTCGAGCGACGATCGTGGGCGCTGTCCCGCACGCCGCACCGGCCGGGCTCCCGGAGCTGGGCGACCGCCTTCCCGCGGCACGTCGTCGGCACCGTCGTCCGCGACCGGGCCACGGGGGTGACCTTCACCGCCATCGCCACGCACCTCGACGTCGCCTCGCCCTGGGCCAGACTGCGGTCCGGCGAACTGCTCGGGCGGCTCGTCCGGGAACGCGGCCTGCCCGCCGTCGTGATGGCGGACTGGAACTGCGGGGTGGGCTCCGCCCCCTGGCGAGAACTGGCGGAGGCGGGTGTCGTCGACAGCTGGGGTCGCGCCTCCAGGCCGGTGACCGAGCCGTACGGGACGTACCCGCACTACGCGACGCCGCGTGTCGGGGGCCGGCGCATCGACGGTGTCCTGGTGACGGCGGAGGCGACCGTCGAGCGCGTCGCCGTGTCGGACCGGAAGCCGGGCGGAGTGTGGCCGTCCGACCACGCGGCCGTGCACGCGGTCGTGCGGTGGGCATCGTGATCCGCACGCTCGGGCCGACGTTCCTGCGGCCGCGGTTCCTCGTCGCCGACGTGGTGCGTGCGCTGACGCTCGTGAGTCTCGTCGTCGCGACGATCGGATGGGGCGGGACCGCGTTCCCGGTGATGGCGCTGTGCCTGCTCGGGGTGGTCGTGCCGCGGATGCTCGGGCTGCGGCCGGCGTTCGACGTGCTCGTGTGCGTGCTCGTGCTCGTCGCCGGGTGGTCCAGCGTGCTCGAGTGGTACACCTCGGTGTTCCTCTGGGACAAGGTGGTGCACGTGCTGCTGACCGGGCTGCTCGCGGCGGTGGCGTACGTGATCGCCGCCGACCTGCGGGTCGTGCGGCCTGCGACGGACTCGCCGCTCGGGGTCGTCGTCATCGTGACGGCCGTGGCGGCGTTCGGCATCGGTGCCGTGTGGGAGATCGGGGAGTGGGCCGGGCACACGTACGTCGACTCGGCGATCTTCGTCGGGTACGTCGACACGATCGGGGACCTGGCTGCGGACGGGCTCGGGGGAGTGCTCGCCGGGTTCGGGTTGCCGTGGTTGGCGGCGCGGCGGTCGGTGGTGCGGCCGGGCGCTTGACGGTGCGGCGGGCGGGTCCGGCCGCGACGCGCCGTGGCGCGGAGGGGGTCCGGCGTCCGCTATGCTTGTCGGGTTGCTCCGCGCTCCGGTCGGACGCGGGCGACGTGAGCTCCTCGGGGCTCGCGGGCTGTGGCGCAGCTTGGTAGCGCACTTGACTGGGGGTCAAGGGGTCGCAGGTTCAAATCCTGTCAGCCCGACCGGATCGCCCCGGCGGAACCACGGTTCCGCCGGGGTTTCTTCGTTCCGTGCGGACGCTCCAGCGGTGTCCGCATGAGGTTCCCGCTCTGCGATCATCAGCGGACCATCCATCTGAGACATCGCGGCTCCTGTGGTTGCGTGCGACGCGGGCTCTGAGCGCTCTGGCTGGGGAGGACCGGCTGTCGGACGACCATCAGGACCCCCATCGGAGACGCTGATGGGCAGCGACGGCTCTTGCGAGATGGTCGCGGCCGCACTCTGACCTCCTCACGTACTACGGTTCGAGCGTGCCCGCGTTCTCCACCGACGACATCCTCGGCAACAGGCTGGACTTCGAGATTGCCCGCGACGGATTCGTCCGCAGTCTGCGAGACGATGCTGCGTTGCGCAACGCCGAGACGTGGCTTCGGCGCGAGGGCTATCGGGTCATCGGGCTGGACGCCGGGGTTTGGCAAGAAGACAAGCAGATGCACATCGCCTTCGCGACAGCCCTCCAGTTCCCCAGCAACTTCGGGAAGAACCTGGACGCGCTCAACGACTGCATGTCAGACGTAGCCGAGGCGGACTACGGGTGGGATGCGACCGAGACTGGTCTCGTCCTGATCCTCTCCGGCTTCGAGCGTTTCACTCAACGACTCCCACGGTTAGCCGACGACGTGCAGCACATTCTGGAGAGGCAGGGACGCTACGCATCACTCTTCGGGAACCGGCTCCTCACGATCCTGTCCTGAAGTGGATCGTCGTGCGGACGCCACGCCACGGCGGCTCGCTCAGAGTGCGATGGCCAGGCGGAGGTCCCGCAGGTAGACGTCGGGCTGCTCCCAGGCCGCGAAGTGGCCGCCGTGCTCGTGCTCGACGAATGCGTGCAGGTTGACGTACCGGGCCACGAACTGCCGTGGCGCGGGCTTGGTGTCGAAGGCGAACTTGCTGAGGACCGTCGGGGTGCCGACGTACGGGACGGACACCGCGAAGTCGACGTACGTGGCGAACGACGACCCGATGGTGTTCGAGAACCAGTAGGCGCTGATCCAGGTCAGGAGATCGTCCGGGTCAGGAGTGACCTCCGACCAGCCGTGCAGCTTCTCGAGCAGCCATGCTGCGAGACCGGCAGGTGAGTCGGCGAGACCCACCGCGAGGGTGTGCGGTTTCGATCCCTGCTCGGCGATGTAGCCCCCTTCGGCACGGGACCACCTGGCGACCACGTCGAGGTACGCCAGCTCCTCGTCATCGAGGACGGACCGGTCGGCGAAGACGGCATGGAGCGGGGAGATGTTCGTCAGGTGCAGGGCAGTGACTCGGTCGGGGTGCGCCGCGGCGAGCTGTTCGGCGACATCGGCGCCGACATCGCCAGCGGAGATGACGTACCGCTCGTAGCCGAGTTCGTGCATCGCCTCGGCGATCATCGTCGCGATCGTCGCAGCAGACATCCCGGTCACCGTCAGCGGCTCGGAGAACGGGAAGCCCGGCAGTGCGGGAACGACGACGTTGACGTCGTCGAGGAGGGGGAGGACCTTCTCGAACCGCAGCACCGAGTCCGGCCAGCCGTGCAGGAGGACGACGGCGGGGGCGTCTGACACGGGGGATGCCTGGTGGACGAGGTTCAGCCCGGCCGCGGTCGCCCAGGGCAGAGCCGCGATCCGCTCCTGGTGCGGGTGCCAGTCGTAGACGTACTGCCAGTGGGACAGCAGCGCCGAGAGCGCTCCCAGGTCCGTCCCACGGGTCCAGCCGGTGTCCGCGGGAACCTGCGGGAGCCGCGTGTTGCCCAAGCGACGGACGAGGTCGGCGATGTCCTCGCCGCTGGCGAGGGGGAACGGAGTGGTCATGTGCACGACCATACACACAATGTGCCCGACTGTACACATGACCGATCCTGGCCGTATCCTCGACGGATGGCTGCCCCTACTCGTCAGAAGAACGCCGCTGCCACCCGAGCGCTGATCCTCGATGCTGCTCGCCGAGAGTTCAGCCAGGTCGGGTTCGGGTCTGCCACCGTGCGCTCGATCGCGCACGCCGCGGAGGTCTCGCCCAACTTGATCACCCGCTACTTCGGCGGCAAGAACGGCTTGTTCGCCGAGGCGGTGCAGGTCGACCTCCACGTGGACGAGATGTTCGACGGGCCGTTGGACCGCCTCGGCGAGCGGATGGCGCGCACCATCGTCGCCCGGTGGGCTTCGGTGGCGAACGACCCGCTCCTGGCGCTGATGCGGGCAGCCGGTGAGCACCCCGAAGCTGCCCGCATGCTGGACCGGATCCTCGATCGGGAGTCCCTCGTTCCACTTCGCCGCAACCTCGAACGTGCTGGGCTCGATCCCAGCACCGCCTCGTCCGCGGCCCGCGCAGTCGACACGTTCCTCTACGGCCTCACCGGGCGCCTTCGAATGCTCCGCACGGGTGTGGACGATCCGGACGAGCTCCGGACCTTCATCGCCGACACCGTGCAGCGACTCATCCCCTCCGTGCCGTCGCCTTGAACTCCGACCGTGGGGCATCGGGAGCGACCGGCATCGTCGGCAACGAGGCACCTGGGTGCGATCCACTTCGAGGCGGGGTGTGCTCAGTGTCCGAGGAGCATGGCGTTGCGCGCCTGGATCTCGTCGTCGGTGGCCGGGAAGAAGGTCGGGACGCCGAAGTGCTCAGCTGTGGTCTGGACGCGTTCGGCGACGGGGCGCATCGTCCGTTCGTACTCGGCGAAGGCACGCTCGACGTCACCGTCCGTGACCTCGAAGGCGTCGAAGAGCGCCGTCGCGCCGATGATGGCGAGTGAGCCGCCCATGCCCGCTGCGGGCGACGCGCAGTAGCCGGCGTCGCCGACGAGTGCGATCCGTCCAGACGTCCACGCTGGCATCCTGATCTGGCTGAGCTTGTCGAAGTAGAAGCCGGCGGCGTGGACCGCAGCGTCGAGGTGGTCCGAGAACGGTGATCCGGCCCGCAGGACGTTCTCGCGGAGGATGCGCTTCTGCTCGTCCACGTCGTGGTGGTCGTACGGGACCTCCCACTCGGACCGGAAGCCGAGGACGATCTCGGTGGTGGTGTCGTAGGAGTTCACCAGCATCGTCACGCCCGGTGCGTTCGTGATCCGGGTCGTCTGCGGGGTGGTGATGAGTCCGTCGACGGACGCGACGGAGAAGTACGTCCCGAGGAAGCGGCTGTAGAGCGCCTCCTGCCCGAAGTGCAGGCGACGCACGGTCGAGTGGTTGCCGTCGCAGCCGAACACCATGGAGAAGTCTCGCTCCGCGCCGTCACGGAAGACGACGTGGACGGTCTCGCCGTCACGCTCGGTCAGTGACGCGATGGAGTTGTCCCACAGCATCTCGACGTCGCCCGCCGTCGCAGCGGCGAGGATGTCGAGCAGGTCATCGCGGTGGATCTCGTACCCATCCCCAGCGGATCCTGCTGTCGGCGGTTCCGGGTCCATGCGTGCGATGACGGAACTGTCGGGTGTCGCGAACTCGGTCACGCGTCCGGGCAGTGCCCTCGACGCGACAGCGTCGAGCAGCCCCATGCGCTCGATCATCCCGATGGTCTCGTCTCGGATGTCCACGGGCGTGCCGCCTCGCTTGAGGTCGGAACCGGTCTCGACGATGGTGACCTCGTGACCGAGTCGCCTCATCCAGAGGGCCGTGGTGAGCCCTGCGTAGCTCGCGCCTGAGATGAGGACTCGCTTGTCCGTCGTCGCGCTCATCAGTGCCTTCGTTCCTCCGGCTCCGTGCCGAACTTGTAGTGACCCCAGTAATTTAACGCTAGCACAAACTTGGAGTGACCCTAATCATTGTGGGAGGATCGGGTGGTGTCTGGGTTGCGGGAGCGGAAGAAGCAGGAGACTCGTTCGCGTCTCGGTGATGCGGCGGCGCGTCTGTTCGCGGAGCGTGGCTACGACGACGTGTCGATGTCCGATGTCGCCCGTGCGGCTGGTGTGGCTGAGCAGACGGTCTACAACTACTTCCCGACCAAGCCCGACCTCGTCCTCGACCACGCCGATGAAGTCCTCCGGCGCATCACCGTGGCGATCGCCGAGCGGCCGCCCGGCCAGTCTCCGGCCGACGCGATGCGAGCAGTGGTCCACGCGGACATCGAGCGGTACGTCGGCGACGACCCGGTCCTCGCGCGCGGACAGTTCCCTGCTCAGTGCCGTCGCAGTCCGACGCTGCGCCGCCGTGCGCTGGAGTTCTACGACGACCTCTCCACCGCGGTCAGCACAGCACTGGACGACACTGATCTGCAGCCGATGACCCGACGTTCTCGCGCGGCCGCCCTCGTCGCCGTGACGCAGCAGGTCACCGAGGCGATCGGCGATGCGGTCCTCTCGGATGCTGATCGGGACGAGACCCGCCGCAGCCTCCTGGCAGCCGTGGACGACGCGCTCGACGACATCGCGGCGCGATCGGCGTAGCGTGCCCCCATGACCGTGCCCTACCGTGTCGAGCGTCCGGAGTGGGACCAGATCACCAACTGGAGCGGCGAGTACCTCGAGCCGAGCATCCGCAACCTGATCACGATTGGACACACCGTCCGCGTGCAGCTCTCCGACCCCGCTGATCCGCCCGGCGCAGGCTCGGCCGGCGCGTACTACGCCACCATCGAGACCGACACCGACGGAGTGCTCCGCGGCTTCGTCAACGACCCGTACATCGACGAGGAGACCTCCTCGATTCCCAACGACGTCCACGGCGGGTTCGCGGCCGCAGACGTCATCGAGGTACCGCTGACCTGGTCCGGCAACGAGACCCTCAAGACTGCTGCGATCGGGACCGGACGTAACCGGACCGTGACCGGTCCGTTCGACGACGGCCCCTTCAGTCACGACGGGCCGATCGAGCGCTGATCGCTGCCTGGCCGACGGCACCGATGCCGTCGCCGCCTGCAGTGGTCGTGACCACGGACGGGAGGCACGGTGCCAGCTGGCACCGTGCCTCCAGTCCGACGGTCTGACGCCGTTCTCAGGCCGCGCGCTTCGGCGTCCAGCCCAGTTCGGGCCCGAGCCGTTCCGCGATGTCCGTGATGATCTGGGCGTAGTCCTCAGGCTCGAACGCGAACGGCAGGGCGAACGCGACCTCGGTGACCGCCTGGTACCCGGCGTCGGCGCGCAACCGGTCCGCGATCTCCGTCGAGGAGCCGACGAGGTCGGCCGCGAAGAGCATGCCCGCCGGCCCCATCGGTACGCCGACCCGCCCGGAACGCCCCTCGACGTAGGCGCGGTAGCGGGCCTCCTGCTCCCGCGTCGCGGTGTCGGTCGGGATGACGACCAGGCCCTGCGACACCCGGGCGGTGCCGGGGTCGGGGTGGGCCGCGAGGTACGCGTCGATCTGTGCCCGCTGGTTCGTGGCGAAGTCGGTGCCGTTCTCGCTGCGCGTGACACTCGAGGTCAGCAGGTGGAAGCCGTTCTCGCCGGCCCACACCGCCGACCTGGTGCTGCCGGTCCCGTACCAGATGCGGTCGACCAGACCGGGGCTGTGCGGCTGGACGGTGCTCGCGAACTCCTCGATCCCTCGACGTTCGACGGCATCGGTTCCGGTCACCGTGTCGCCGCGCACCAGGTCGCGGAACCGCAGCAGACGATCGTTCCCAAGGTCCTCCTGGTCGGCGGTGTCGGGGTAGAGCGCCTCGCGGTACAGGTCGTAGTGCATCGGGGTGCCGACCGAGAACCCGGGGTTCAGGCGTCCGCCCAACAGGACGTCGACCGTGCTGAGGTCCTCGGCGAGCCGGAAGGGGTTCTCCGCTCCGATGGGCGTGACCGCGGTGCCGAGGTCGATCCGCGACGTCCGCTGCGAGGCGGCGGCCATCACCGCCACAGGGGAGGAGATGCCGTGCTGCAGGTGCCGGTGCCGGAGCCAGGCGCTGTCGAAGCCGAGTGCCTCGGCGCGCTCGATGACCCGCAGCGTGTCCTCGTGGCCTGCGGACGGTCGGGCGGGGTCGAAGGACCCGATGGTGAGGAAGCCGAGCCGTGCCAGGGGAGTTCCGTCGAGGGGCATGTCCCGATCGTGCCAGACGGGCAGCAGGCGGCGCGCGCGGGCCGCACCGGGGTCCCCGAACCGCCGACCGACGCAAAGCGGACTGCCAGGCGAACACGCATCTTCGGCCCCTAGTGTCGCGCCAAGCGCAAACGCGTGAACTCACTCGCATTGGTTGAAGGACCGATCCGTAACGGAAGGTCGGTCCTCATGACCACCACTCCGCTCGCGCCGGGTTACACCCGCACTCGTCCCGGATCGGGGAGCCGCAACGGCACCTCGACCTACTCCGCGCTCCTGGCGCAGGTGAAGGAGAACGGCCTCCTGCGCCGCCGCACCGGGTTCTACTGGACACTGTTCGCCAGCCTGGCCGTCGGCCTCGCGCTCACCTGGGTCGCCTTCGCGTTCCTCGGTGACTCCTGGTTCCAGCTCATCGTCGCCGGAGCACTCGGCGTCATCTTCACGCAGTTCGCGTTCCTCTCGCACGAGGCCGCACACCGGCAGGTCTTCGCCTCGCAGCGGTGGAACGACCACGCCGGCCGTTGGCTCGGCACGTTCATGGTCGGCCTCAGCTACTCGTGGTGGATGAACAAGCACACCCGCCACCACGGCAACCCGAACACCGTCGGCAAGGACCCGGACATCGCCCCGGACGGCATCCGCTTCCTGCCGGAGGACGCCGCTGCCGTTCGCGGTCCGCTGATGACGACGTTCATGCGCTTCCAGGGCTGGTTGTTCTTCCCCCTGCTGACGCTCGAGGGCCTCAACCTGCACCGCTACGCGGTGCAGAGCATCGTCACCGGCAACGGCACGAAGGCCGACGTCAAGCACCGCTGGCTCGAGGCCGCCCTGCTCGTCGCCCGCTTCAGCATCTACCTGACGGTCGTGTTCTGGTTCCTGCCGTTCGGCATGGCCTGCGCGTTCCTCGGTGTGCAGCTCGCCGTCTTCGGCGTGATGATGGGCGCCTCGTTCGCCCCGAACCACAAGGGCATGCCGACCATCGCGCACGACGCGAAGGTCGACTTCTTCTCCCGCCAGGTCCGCACCTCCCGCAACATCCGGGGCGGCTGGTGGGTCTCGTTCCTGATGGGCGGCCTGAACTACCAGGTTGAGCACCACCTGTTCCCGTCGATGCCGCGTCCGGCCCTGAAGCAGGCACGCCTGCTCGTCCGGGACCACTGCGACACCCTCGACGTGCCCTACACCGAGACCACGCTGCTGCGCTCCTACGGCATCGTCGTCCGGTACCTCAACCGGGTCGGACTCGCTGCACGTGACCCGTTCGCCTGCCCGATGGTCGCGCAACTGCGCATCCACTAGGGGGCGGGGAACATGCCCACCGGAACCGTGAAGTGGTTCGACAGCAGCAAGGGGTTCGGCTTCATCACCCCGGACGACGGGTCGCAGGACCTGTTCGCCCACTTCTCCAGCATCGTCGTGACGACGGGTCTCCGATCCCTCGAGGGCTCGGAGCACGTGCGCTACGTGGTCGGGCCCGGTAAGAAGGGTCCGCAGGCGGACCAGATCTCGGTGATCCGCGGCTGACGTCCGTGCTTCCCGCTCGGGAGCAGTTTTCGCGCTGAGCGACAGATCACGGGCACACGCCCGCGTGATCAGTCGCTCAGCGCGAAGCTGCGTCTCCCGGGCGAATCGTGCGCGCTCCGTCAGCGAGCGGCGCGGCCTCACGCTCGAACGTCACGGAGTCGACCAGTCGCAGGACCAGTCGGATGACCACGGTGAACGGCGTCAGGGCGAAGCTGAAGGCTCCACGGAGTCCGACCTCCAGACACCACAGCGGCCCGAGCCACCTGCGCCCCGGGGTGTGTGCATCGGGGCGTGGTACGGCCGAGGACACCGCGGCGAGCACGGCCGTCGTGGCGATCAACGACCCGACGGCCAGCCCGAGCCCGGTCCGCCCGACGGCAACGGAGGCGGGCACGACGAGCGCCCAGGCGACCTCGTCGGTGTACCGCCCCGGGAGGAACACGAGAACTCCGGCCACCACAGCCGCAGCGAGCGCGACCGGAGCGAACTCCGGTCGTTGAAGCCACCGATCGACGGCATCGAGTGCTGACGTGTCCGTGACACCGAGAACGTGGAGCACGCGGTGCGCCGCGGTGGCCGGGGCGAGCACGAGTTCGTCCGATCGGCCCGACATGTTCTCGAGGATGACGCCGCCGAGCAGGGCCAGCAGCGCCACCGAGACCGTGTTCGCGACGAGCCACGAACTGAGTGACCGCAACCGACCGGTCAGGGCGCCGGTGAACGCGGCGCCGAGCAGTGTCAACGGTTCTGCCATCGCAGCCTCCTCCGTGTCGAGGATCGACCGTACCGTTGCGGACCGACACTCCGAGGCCGTGACCAGCGATGTCCTCAGGGCGTCAGCACGATCCGCCCGAACACCTCGCCGTCGTCCATCCGCCGGTGCGCCGCCGCCGCGCCCGCGAGCGGCAGGACGTCGTCGACGACCGCCGTCAGCGTGCCAGCCGCTGCCGACCGGAACAGCTCGGCCCGCTCCGCTGCCAGGGCATCGCGCGGCACGGAGTCGAGGCTGAAGGTCGCGAACGACCGCGACTGCTGGAACGCCGCGAGCAGCCGACCGCCGAAGTCCGCCGGCGGCATCCCGGCCACCGCGCCGACGAGCACGAGTCGGCCGTTCGGGGCGAGGCGGTCGAGGAAGTCGGGCATGGCGGACCCGCCGACGATGTCGAGCACGAGGTCGTAGGAGGACGGTCCGTCACCCTGCCCCTGCCGGTCGAGGACGTGGGTCGCGCCGAGTGCACGCAGCCGCTCACCGCGCGCGGGCGATCCCGCGGTCACCGCGACGGCCGATGCCCCGAGCTGCACGGCGAGCTCGACGGCGGCGATGCCGATGCTGCCGGCAGCGCCACGGACGAGGACCCGTTCGCCGGCCACGAGGTGCCCGTGCGCGAGAGCGAACCGGGCGACCGGCGCGGCGGACCCGAGCGCCACGGCGTCGATGGCGCTGAACCCGTCGTCGAGTGGTGTCAGGTCACCCACCGCGGCGACGACCCGCTCGGCGTACGCGCCGCCGACCCCCGTGAACGCCCACACCCGGCGGCCGATCCAGGCCCGGTCGACGTCTTCTGCGACGGCGACGACCGTCCCCGCTGCCTCGCTGCCGGGGACGTACCCGGGCTCGATGCCCGCACGCCCGATGGTGCCGCGGCGGATCACCGCGTCCACGCCGCCGACGCCGATCGCCTCGACCGCGATGACGACCTGACCAGGCCCCGGGACTGGGTCGGGGAGGTCGGTCGGGACGAGGCCCTCCGGGGGACCGAACCGTTCGATCGTGACGGCGCGCATGACTGCTCCTTCGACGTCCCGGGGGTCTGACCAGGACGGTGCCGACGCTAACGGACGCCCGCGTCCACTTGACTAAAGTGGGAGTGATGACCGACGACCTGTCTCACCTCCGTGCCGACGCGCAGGAGAACCGCGACCGCCTGCTGCAGGCGGCCCGCGACCTGTTCGGCGCCCGCGGCCTCGACGTCACGATGCGTGAGGTCGCTCGGCACGCCGGGGTCGGACCCGCCACGCTCTACCGGCGGTTCCCGACCCGGCAGGACCTCGTCGACGCGGCCTTCGAGGACGAACTCGAGCTGTGCCGCGCCATCGTCCTCGAGGGCGCCGCGCACCCCGACCCCTGGCACGGTCTGCGCACCGTCGTCGAGCGGACCGTCGAGCTGAACGCCCGCAACCAGGGGTTCGTCGACGCGCTCGTCGCTGCGGGGCAGGTTTCCGACCGGCTCACCCGGCACCGCGCCGAGCTCCTGCACGCGATGGCCGCGCTCGCGGTCCGGGCGAAGTCGACGGGGCAGCTCCGGTCGGACTTCGTCGTCGACGACCTGCTGCTCGTGCTGCTGGCTGCGCGGGGGCTCCGCGGCGAGGACGCGGGGGAGCGGCTCGTCGCAGCCCGGCGGTTCGCCGCGCTCGCGCTCGACTCGTTCCGGGCATCGGCCACGAACGAGCGCTTGCCCGAGCCGGCGCGCGTCGCGGGCGCTGCGCTCCGCGCAGCAGTCTGACGCGGGCGGCGCGTGGGGACCGGCCACGGGGCGGCCACCGGCCCGGCGCGACCCCCTGACGGCCTGGAGGCGCGGTGCCAGCCCGCCCCGCGCCTCCAGGCCGGTGGTCCGCGCGTTCCTTCCCAGCGCGCGTGACATGGAAGGCAGAATCGCGCATAGGAGGCTGGAAAATCCGGCTTCCTACGCGCGGAACGGCTTCCTACGCGCGGAATGGCCCCCCACGCGCGGTTCGGCCCCGCGACCGGGCACCCACGCCGGGGCCCCGAAGTCAACCCCGCGCGCGCGATCCGGCTGGCGGCTACCGTTCCCGTCGGAGCGGCCGAGATCCGGTCGTCCGGCGTCGCACCAACGACGCCATCAGTCACGTCAGGGAGTGACAGATCATGATCCAGCGCGCCACGAAACGGGCAGCACTCGCAGGAGCGATCCTCGGAGTGACACTCATCGCCGGCCCCCTCGGGGGTGGTAGCGCCGCGTCCGCAGGGACCCCGGCGCCGATCGGGAACGTCGGGAAGTTCCAGCAGCGGTTCGTCGAGGACTTCAGCACCGCGGCCGCAGCGAACGGACCCTTCGCGAAGATCTACGCGAAGTCCTGGCAGCCGTACCCGGACGGCGCCGGGGGCATGTACTCCTCCGGGTCGCAGGTCTCCGGGCACGGCGGCCTGATGGACGTCCGGCTCGACGGCGAGCACGGGGCGGCCGGGACCTTCGGGACGCCGACCGGCGCGTGGACGCACATCGGCGGCAAGTTCTCCGTCCGTGCCAAGGCGACCGGGGGCAACGGGAACGGCGCGGCGTTCATGGTGTGGCCGACGTCGAACACGTGGTCCGACGGAGAGATCGACTTCCCCGAGGGCAACTTCGACGCCACACCCATGGCGTTCCAGCACTCGATGACCCCCGGCCAGGAGGTCAACACGACGAACGCCTCGACGGGGGTCTCCTGGCGGGACTGGCACACGTACTCGGTGGAGTGGATCCCCGGGAGGTCGGTGTCGTACTCGGTCGACGGCCGGACGATCATGACCGTCACGAAGGACGTCCCGAGGACGGCGCACCGGTACATGTTCCAGGTCGGGAACTGGGGCGCCGCCGGACACCTCTACATCGACTGGGTCAGCACCTACGACTACGTCGGCTGAGCTCCGCGGCCGGCCGGAGGGGCGGGGGACAGACCGCCCCGCACACCCTCGGACTGGGTACCGTCGCACCCTCGTACTGGGGACGGAGCAGCCCGGATCCGCGTCCCCGCGCCGATTAGCGTTCACGGCGAACGGCCGACACCCGGCCGTTCCGGCGCCTCGGGACGGGCGCCGCAGGTCACCGAGGGAGTGACAGCGCATGCAGCAGCGCTCGACGGTGCGGGTGACGGTCGCGGCCGTCCTCCTCAGCGCCATGATCATCGCCGTACCGATGGGGCAGGGCTCCACGGCCGAGGCAGCCTCCGGGCCGCCGATCGGGAACATCGGGAAGTTCAAGCAACGCGTCGTCGAGAACTTCTCGACGAAGGCTCCCGCAGCGAACGGGAAGTTCGCGAAGACGTACGCGAAGAACTGGCAGCCCTACCCGGACGGCACCGGCGGCATGTACTACTCCGGCACGCAGATCAGCGCGCACGACGGCGTGATGGACGTGCTGCTCGACGGCAAGAAGGGCGCCGCGGGCACGTTCGGCACGGCGAAGGACGCGTGGACGCACGTCGGCGGGAAGTTCACCGTCCGGGCCCGGGCGGTCGGCGGCGACGGGAACGGTGCGGCCTTCATGCTCTGGCCGAACTCCAACCGGTGGGCGGACGGTGAGATCGACTACCCCGAGGGCAACTTCGAGGCGTCGCCCATGGTGTTCCAGCACTCGATGATCCCCGGCAACGAGGTCAACACCACCGAGCACTGGACGGGCGTCTCGTGGCGTGCGTGGCACACCTACTCGATCGAGTGGATCCCCGGGAAGTCGGTCACCTACCAACTCGACGGCAAGGTCATCAAGACCATCACGAAGGACGTGCCGACGACCGGACACCGCTACATGTTCCAGGTCGGCGACTGGGGGAAGTGGGGGCACCTCCACATCGACTGGTTCACCACGTACGACTACGTGAAGTGACCGGCGTCGCCGTCCTCAGTTGATGATCTCGCCCCGCTCGTCCGCACGGAGGGCGGCCAGCCGGTCCCTCCACGCCTGCAGTGCCTCTGGCGTCAGTCGTGGCCAGTCGAGCACCTCGGCGACGACCCGCAGCGGCTCGGCGCTGCGGTAGGAGCGCGTCGGGTTGCCGGGGAACTTCTTGTCGGTGACGTTCGGGTCGTCCTCGTACGCGCCGGTCGGCTCGACCTCGTAGACGCGGGGGAGCCCGTCGCCCGCTGCGAGCTCGGCGGCGAGCCCCGCACCGTCACGGAGAGCGGTGAAGTACACGTGGTTCATCACGACCTCGGGCCGGTAGTTCGAGCGGAACCCGGCGGTCAGCAGGTCGCCCACGCCGAGGTCCGCCTTCGTCCCGTGGAAGAAGGGACCGTCGTCCAGTGCGTCACTCACGGCGCCAGGGTAGCGCTGCCGATCGCCCGGACGGCGTGCCGTCCACGCTCCCACACCCGTACGCTGCCCGCATGACGTGGCAGACCGACCTCCTCGAGGGGATCCGCACACGGGCACCCGCCGGCAGCACCGTCGAGCCGTACGGTTCGGTGACCGAGCCCGGCACGCTCGACGGCTGGAGCGACGTGGACGTCGCGCTCACCCTCACGGCGGACGTCGACGCCGAGACGCTCCTCGGCGGCACACCGTGGGCGTGGCAGGAGCACCAGGACGGAGCCACGCAGACCGTCCGGCTCGTGCTCGTCGACGGGCGGCGGGTCGACCTGACCGTGCAGGGGGAGCGCGTCCGGCTGCCGGCATCCCCGGTGGACGCCTCCGTGCGGTTCGACGCCGCGCTCGCCGCGGTCCGGTTCGGCCGCGGGAACGACCTGATCGGGATGCACCTGGTGCTCGGCATCGTCCGGACGGCCCTCGTCGACGTGATGATCGCGGTCGACCGCGCGACCGGGACGGACCACCACCGGTCCGGATCGCCGCTGGACGCCCGGGCGTCGGAGGCCAGTGCGCTGCTCGCCGGACCGCTCGGACCCGAGCTGGCGCTCCGGGCCGCCGAGTTCGCGGGACGCTGCCGCTCGGAGATCGACCCCGACCACCGTGCGGACTGGTCGGGCCTCCGTGCCGTGATCGCCTCGGGCGCGGGCGGCTGACGGGCCGCACGGTCCGGGTCCGTCGCGGGGTGCACGGCATCTCCCCCTCAGGGCGGACGCGGTCGGCGGGGCCGCTCCCGTAGCGTGGCCGCCGTGATCGAAGTCGAGCACCTCACCAAACAGTACGGTCCGAAGACCGCCGTCGACGACGTCTCGTTCGTCGTGCGGCCGGGCAGCGTGACCGGCTTCCTGGGCCCGAACGGCGCCGGGAAGTCCACCACGATGCGCATGATCATGGGGCTCGACCGCCCCACCGCGGGACGGGCGACGGTGAACGGTCAGCCGTACCGGACCTTCCGCGACCCGCTCCGGCAGGTCGGCGCGCTGCTCGAGGCGAAGGCGGTGCACCAGGGTCGGAGCGCCTACAACCACCTGCTGTCCCTCGCGGCGACGCACGGCATCCCGAAGTCCCGCGTCCACGAGGTCATCGACATGACCGGCCTGGAGTCGGTCGCCAAGAAGCGCGTCGGCGGGTTCTCCCTCGGCATGGGGCAGCGGCTCGGCATCGCGGCGGCACTCCTCGGCGACCCGAAGACCCTCATCCTCGACGAGCCGGTCAACGGCCTCGACCCGGACGGCGTGCTCTGGGTCCGGCAACTCGCCCGGCGGATGGCAGCCGACGGCCGCACCGTCTTCCTGTCGAGCCACCTCATGAGCGAGATGGCGCAGACGGCGGACCGCGTCGTCGTGCTCGGCCGCGGACGAGTGCTCGCGGACGCCCCCATCCAGGAGTTCGTGGCCGGTGGCGCGGCGAACGGCGGCGGCAGTCGTGTCGTCGTCCGGACGCCCGCGCCGGACCAGTTGTTCCAGGCGATCGGCCCGAACGCGTCGATCACCCCACGTGAGGACGGCACCTTCCTGGTCGTCGGACCGGACGCCGTGACGGTCGGGAACATCGCCGCGCAGGTCGGCGTCCCGCTGCACGAGCTCACCCCGCAGGGCGCCAGCCTCGAGGAGGCCTACATGGCACTCACCCGTGACGACGTCGAGTACCGATCGGAGGGCACCCGATGACCGCCACGACCATGCCGGACACCGTCCGCCTCGGGTTCGGTCGTCTGCTCCGCAGCGAGTGGATCAAGCTCCGCAGCATCCGCTCCACGTGGTGGTGCTACGCGATCCTCGTCGTCGTGACCGTCGGCATGGCGGCACTGCTGGGCAATGCCGTCGGCGTGCCGGACCCCGACCAACCGAAGGACGCCCTGTACGGCGGCTTCGTGAACATCAACACGGTGAGCGTCAGCCTGACCGCACTCGTGGTCGGTGTCCTCGGCGTCCTGATCATCACCGGCGAGTACGGCACCGGTCAGGTCCGCTCGACGTTCACGGCCGACCCGCGGCGGACCGGTGTGGTCCTGGCGAAGGCGACCGTGCTCGCGGTGACGACGTTCGTCGTGAGCGTCGTCTCCACGTGGATCGGCGTGCTCCTGTCCGCTGCGCTGCAGTCGGCCAAGGGCGCCGAGATCGTGGTCAGTGACCCGTCGGTGTTCCTGCCGATCCTCGGTTCCTCGGTGTACGTGACGCTCCTCGCACTGCTGGCGTACGGCATCGGGCTGCTCCTGCGGTCGAGTGCCGGCGGCATCGCCGTGACGGTCGGCATCCTCCTGGTGCTGCCCATCCTGCTGTCCGGGATCGGAACCCTGATGGCACAGCAGTGGGTGCTCGACATCGCGAAGTTCCTGCCCGACCAGGCGGGGATGCAGCTCTACACGTACTCGTACACGGGCGTGCAGCAGGACGGTGTCGTGCTGAACGGCTGGGGCGGGTTCGCCGTCCTCGCGGCCGAGGTCGTGGTGGTGGGCGCGCTCGCCCTCACGGTCGCGCGCCGACGCGACGTCTGACGCGACCGTCTGCATTCCTGGAGGCGCGGTGCCAGCTGGCACCGTGCCTCCAGTCCGTCACGGGTCGCGCGTTGTCGACGGAGCAGCAATCGTCGGGTCGCCCGTCGGCACTCGACGATCGCTGCTCACTCGAGGTCAGCGCGCCGCCCCGCGTTCCGCAGGATCTCGTAGCGGTGCATCGTCACGCCGTTGTCGAAGCGGCGCTGCTCCAGCAGCTCGAGCTGCAGCGGCTCCCGGATCGCGTCGGCGGGGGAGTCGAACAGCGGCCGGCCGGCGCCGAGGACGGCCGGGTGCGTGAAGAGCAGGAGCTCGTCGAGGAGCCCGGCGGCGAGCAGCTGCGTGGCGACGTCCGCGCCGCCGACGCCGATGTCGCCCTCGGACTCCTGGCGCAGCTCGGCGAGCCGGGCGATCGCGTCGTCGCCGTAGATCGTCGTGTTGTGGTCGGCGGCCGTCCGGGAGCGTGAGACGAGGACCTTCGGCTGCTCGGTCCAGATCTCGCCGTACTCGCGGAGGTAGTCGGGCAGCGACTCGTCGGTCCGGGCGTCGGGCCAGAACGGGTTCATCATGTCGTGGATCACGCGACCCTCGACGCCCATCGTCATCGCCTTCGCTCGCTCGTTGAAGAAGCGGTGGAGCTGCTCGTCGATGCGGATCCAGTCCGGGCCGCCGAGGTCGTGGTGGTCCCCGGCCCGGGCTTCGATGAAGCCGTCGAGCGAGATGTTCATCCAGTACACGAACCGTGCGGGCATCGCTGACTCCTTCGTCGGGCCGGTCGGTGGCGTTGAGGGTACGCCACCGGCCGGCCGACGTGTCAGCGCACCTGCGGGTCGTCGATCGCCCAGTACCAGGCGTTGTCGGCGTCCGTCAGGGCCCACTGCACCCGGACCTGCTTCGCGCCGGCGGGGACGGTCACCGGCACCGAGGCGGTCTGCGCGATGTGGTCCGACGCGTACGAGGCGACCTGCCGGAAGGCACCGCCGTCGAACGAGACGAGCACGGTGGCCCGCTGCGTGCCGTCCTGCCGGTAGTGGTTGCCGAACGACACCGTCGCCGAGGTCTTGCCGGCCACCGAGTACGGCTGCGACGTGATGCGCGAGTCGAACGTCCCCGTGTGGGTCTTGTCCGCCCACTCGTCCGAGTCCGCGACGGCGAAGACCCCGCGTTCGCGGACGTTGGTCTCGCGGGACTGGTCGCGCTGGGACTGCGTCCAGAACTCGTCGGTGGTCAGGCTCCAGCCCGCCCACTCCGTCACGCCGCCCGTGCCCATGCCGGTGTTGTCGACGCTCCACCCGGACGGCATGCTGTGCGTCCACCCGAGGGTCCCGGCGGGGATGCCGGTCTCGTCGACGCGGGGTCGCAGCGCACCGACCATGGTGTCGAACGGGTCGGTCGAGACCGTCGCCAGCGGACGTCCGTCGAGGTCCGCCGGTCGTGCGACCCCGAACGTCGCGAGGACGTCGGCCGCGATGTCCACGTTCTTCGGCCGGATCGCCGGGGTCTGCTTCGCGATGCCGGGGCCGGTCTTCAGGATGAACGCCGACCGCTCCGCCGGGGTGCTGCCGCCGTGACCGCCTGCGTCGGTGTGCCCGTGGTCGGCGGTCACGATGAACGACCAACGTTCGGACGAGTACGTGGGACGGGACTGCACGGCGGCGCGGAGCTGCCCGACGTAGCCGTCGACCTCGGCGATCGCGTCGAGGTACTGCTGCGACGCGGCGCCGTACGAGTGACCGGCGTGGTCGACGTCGTCGAAGTGCACGAAGGACGCGTTCGGCCCGGTCGTCCGCAGGGTCGAGACGGCGTTCGCCGCGGCGTCGGCGTCGCTCGACGCGGCGTACCGCTGGTCGACGGTCTGGACGAGCGGAGTGCCGACGGAGCCGTCGACGATGGGGTTCCAGCTGGCGTCCGCGTAGGTCGTCAGGGCACTGTTCGCCCGCTCGAGCCGGGTGAGGAAGTCGGGGTACCGGTCGAGCCCGGTCGTGGTGCCCCAGGTGTTGCTGAGCACCCGGTGCTTGTCCGGCCAGACACCGGTGAGGTTCGTCGCCCAACCCGGGCCCGACAGGGTCGGCGCCATCGGGGAGGCGTACAGCGAGGTCTTCGACGAGTAGCCGGACGCGATCATCGCGTCGAGGTTCGGGGCGTCGGCCGCGGCGATGCGGTCGAGGAGCGCGCCGTCGATGCCGATCACGACGACGTGCTCGGTGCTGGCGGCCGCGGCCGCGGAGGGTGTGGCCGGAGCGGGTGCCGCGGCGACGGCGGTGCCGCCGACGAGGGCGGTCGCGGCGACGGTGACCGCCGCGACGGCGAGGGGGATGGTCGTTCTGGTGCGCAAGGTCGAGGCCTTTCTCGAGGTCGGACGAGCCGCCAGACCATCGGGGCCGCGTGACGGCGGGCGTTCGGCCCGGCACCCCTCCGACGAACGCCCGGTGAACCGGCACCCGCACCTGTCCGGACAGGTTGGCGCTCGCCGCCCGACCGGTGTTACCGTGCCCTCGACAGCGCCTAGGGTTCCGGGACACACCGGCCGTCTGGTCCGAGCGGCGCCACGGCCCGCCGCCGAGTGCGGACCGTCATCTGAACGGACAAAAGCCTGGAGGACCTGGTCCCGACGCGCCGCGCGCCGGGCGGAAGGTCCTGCCCGTGTCGTCGTTCGCCGTCCTCCTCGTCCTCGCCGCCGCCGTGGCGCACGCCGCCTGGAACGTCATCGCCCACGGGGTGAGCCGGATCGGGATGCCGTTCCTGTGGCTCGGCGCCGTGTCGAGTGTCGTCGTGTGGATCGGGGTCGTGCCGTTCACCGGGGGCCTCGGCACCGGGACCGTGTCGGCGTTCCTGCTCGGCATCGTCGTCTCGGCGCTCCTGCACGTGGCGTACATGCTCGTGCTTCAGCGCGGGTACCGGGTCGGACGGCTGTCCACGGTGTACGCGACGGCGCGGGGGACCGGGCCGACGATCAGCGTGGTGCTCGCGGTGACGCTGCTCGGGGAGCGGCCCTCCTGGCTCGCGCTCGTCGGAGGCCTGCTCGTCCTCGTCGGCGTCGTGGCCGTGGGCCTCGCCGACGCCGGGGCGGATCCCGGAGCCGTTGCCTCCGGTTCTGCTCCCGTGGTGGCCCGTCCACGCCGTCGCATCGACCCCGGCATCGTCGCCGGACTGCTCACCGGCGTGGCGATCGCGGCGTACACGATCTGGGACGCGCACTTCGTCCGCGGCGGAGCGGCACCGGTGGCGTTCATGGTCGGGTGCACGGCGGTGGAGGTGGTCCTGTTCGGCGCACTCCTCGGTCCCCGGCGCCGCGAGGTCCTGCCCGTCCTCCGCGCGCACTGGGGCCGGGTGCTCGCGTTCGGGGTGCTCTCGCCGCTGTCCTACATCCTCGTGCTCGTCGCGATCACGATCGCACCGGTCGCCCTCGTCGCGCCGATGCGTGAGGTCAGCGTCGTCCTCGTGAGCGTGTTCGGCGCGCTCGTGCTCCGGGAGGGTCGCGCGACGACGCGCATCGCCGCGTCGGTCGTGGTGCTCGCCGGGATCGCGCTGCTCGCGATCTGACGCGGTGCGCGCGCCGCGCCGTGCGCGC
This sequence comes from Curtobacterium pusillum, assembly GCF_007673235.1. Lineage (GTDB taxonomy): Bacteria > Actinomycetota > Actinomycetes > Actinomycetales > Microbacteriaceae > Curtobacterium > Curtobacterium pusillum_C. Next base: position 61,020 of record NZ_VDZH01000004.1, on the reverse strand, counting down.
CGGGCGGCTCGCAGTGTGCGAGGTTCCGTGCGCGGTGCGAGCCGCGTGCGCTGCCACGGTGCGCGGAACCTCGCACGCTGCGCCGGGTGTGCCGCGCGCCGTGCGTGCCCTGGTGGTGCGTGTGGTCGGACTGGAGGCGCGTGGCGGCGCCGCGCCGTGCCTCCAGTCCGTAGTGTGCGAGGTTCCGTGCGCCGTGCGAGCCGTGCGCGATGCCACGGTGCGCGGAACCTCGCACGCTGCGCCGTGCGCCGTGCGCCGCACGCTGCGCCGTGCGCCGTGCGCCGCACGCTGCGCCGTGCGCCGTGCGCCTGTCCGGACAGGTGCACGCCGTGTTCACCTGCCGGACACGATCGGTGCACCGCCTGGGCACGACCCTTCACCTGTCGGCTGGCACAGTTGCGCCCGTCCTGAGCGGACACCAAGCCACCGCCCGAAAGGTCATCATGCCCATCCCCGTCCTCAAGCCCCTCGTCGCCCTCGCGGGTGCCCTGGTGCTCGCCGCCACGCTCAGCTCCTGCTCCGCCGGGTCGACGGCCGCGGCCGGCAGCGACGAGACGTCGTCGACGAAGTACGCCGTCGACGCGGACACCATCGTCTTCGGTGTCGTGCCCGACTCGGTGGACACCGAGACGAACTACCAGCCGCTGATGGACTACATCGCGAAGGAGACCGGCAAGAAGGTCGAGTACCACGAGTCGACCGACTACGCCGCGCTCATCGAGGCCAGCGTCGCCGGCAAGATCGACGTCGCCTCGTTCTCCGGGTTCACCTACGTCACCGCGAAGAACAACGGCGCGAAGATCACCCCGATCTCCTCGATCATCACCGCCGAGGGCCAGGAGCCGGGCTACTACTCCGAGGCGATCGTGCCGAAGGGCAGCGACATCACCTCGATCGAGGACTTCAAGGACAAGAAGGTCTGCTTCGTCGACCCGTCCTCGACCTCGGGCTACCTGTTCCCGAGCTACAACCTGCTCAAGGCCGGCATCGACCCGACGAAGGACGTCACCCCGGTGTTCGCCGGCAAGCACGACGTCAGCGTGCAGAAGGTCGCCGCGGGCACCGAGTGCGAGGCCGGCTTCGCCGAGGACAGCGAGGTCGAGAAGAACAAGGACGTGAAGGTCATCGACAAGACGATGGTGCCCGGCGCGCCGATCGTGGTGTCGGACACGCTCCCGCAGGACGAGAAGGACACCCTGACGAAGACGCTGTCCGAGGTCACCATCGACGACATCATCGCGGCCGGCATCACGAGCGCCGACAGCGACGGGTTCCGGAGCGTCTTCTACGGCACCAAGCCGGTCGACGACGGGTACTACGACCTGATCCGCGACATCTGCAAGACGACCAAGTCCAGCACCTGCCAGGCATGACGCGCGACGACCCGGCGGTGGAGATCACCGCACTCACCAAGCGGTTCGGTGACACCACGGCCCTCCGCGACGTGTCGCTGAGCGTGCAGCCCGGCGAGGTCGTCGTGCTCCTCGGACTGTCGGGGTCGGGCAAGTCGACGCTGCTCCGGCACGTCGACGCCCTGGAGCTCCCGACCTCCGGCAGCGTCCGCGTCGCCGGGACGGCCGTGTCGGAGCTGTCCGGGCGGCCGCTCCGCCGACTCCGGCAGCAGGTCGGGTTCGTGTTCCAGCAGTTCGAGCTCGTGCCGTCCCTGACCGTGCTCGAGAACGTGCTCACCGGGGCCCTCGCCACGCTGCGCGGCCCGCGGCTCGGCCTCTGGTCGTACCCGCGCCGACTCCGGCACCGTGCGCTCGGGCACCTCGACCGCGTCGGCCTGCTCGACCGGGCCTACCAGCGGGCGGACACGCTCTCCGGTGGCCAGCAGCAGCGGGTCGCGATCGCCCGCGCGCTCATGCAGGACCCGTCGGTGCTGCTCGCCGACGAGCCCGTCGCGTCGCTCGACCCGGAGTCGAGCGCCCAGGTGATGACGCTCATCCGGGAGATCGCCGCCGACCAGGGCCTCACCGTCCTGTGCAGCCTGCACCAGGTCGACCTCGCGCTGTCCTGGGCGGACCGGATCGTCGGACTGCGGCACGGCGGGGTCGTGCTCGACACCCGGACCGAGGGGCTGAGCAAGGCGCAGGTCATGGAGATCTACGGGCAGGTGGCCACGACGACCGACGAGTTCGCCGCGGTCGAGGCGCTGGCGGCGCGGACGGGACAGCCCGCATGACCGCCGTCACCGACCGTCCCCGGGTCCACGCGCCCCGGACCATCGCCCAGGCGGTCTCCGCCGCACCCCGGCGCCGGATCTCCCCGGAGCGGATCGCCGCCGGACTGACCCTGGTCGTCCTCGGGGTCCTCGCCTGCGTCGCCCTGGCACGCATCGACATCTCGGTGCCGAACATGATCGCGTCGTGGGCGAACGCGCAGCACTTCTTCGCGCGGGTCGGCACCGTCCGGTTCCCCGAGCTCCCGGTGCTCCTGCAGCAGACCGCGCTCACCGTCGGCCTCGTGCTGCTCGGCACCCTGCTCGCTGCCGTGCTCAGCGTGCCGATCGCGTACCTGGCCGCGGCGAACACCAGCCCGGGACGCGGATGGATCGCCGCCGCCCGGTTCGTCAGCGTCCTCACCCGGGCGGTCCCGGACGTCGTGCTCGCCATGGTGTTCGTGCTGCTGTTCACGATCGGACCGCTGCCCGGCATCCTCGCCATCGGCATCCACTCGATCGGGATGATCTCGAAGCTCTTCGCGGACGCGATCGAGCAGATCGACGAGGGGCCCCGCACCGCGATCCGCGCGACCGGGGGCAACCGCGTGCAGCAGTTCACCGCCGGTGTCCTGCCGCAGGTCCTGCCCTCCTGGGTCGCGACCGTGCTGCACCGCAACGACATCAACCTGCGCGGCTCGGTGATCCTCGGCTTCGTCGGGATCGTCGGCCTCGGCCGGGAGATGTCCTTCGCCTTCAAGTCCCTCGACTACTCGCTCGGCATCGGGTACGCCATCGTCATCTTCGCGCTCTGCGTCCTCATGGAGATCGTCTCGAGCGCCGTCCGGGCCACCATGCTCGGACGCACGAGCCGGGCGACCCGCGGACGCCCCGTGCACTTCCGGACCCCCGAGGAGGCCCTCCGCCGCCCGTGGACCGCCGCCCGCGTCCGCACCACCGTCTGGTCCTGGGTCGCCGTCCTCGTCGTCGTCGGCAGCGTCGTCGTCTGCGACATCGCCTGGGGTGACCTCGCCACGGTCTGGGGGAAGATCGCTCCGGTGGCCGCGCGGTTCTGGCCGCCGTCCTTCGGCAGCTACGGCACCTCCGTGATGCTCGGCGCCGTGTTCGACACCGTCGCCATCGCGCTCGCCGCGACCCTGCTCGCCCTCGCGGTCTCGGTCGTCATCGGGTCGTTCGCGGCCCGCAACGTCGCACCGACCCGAGGCGTCCGCGGGGGAGCGCGCCTGCTGCTCGTCGTCGTCCGCGGCATCCCCGAGACGATCCTCGCCGTCGTGCTCATCGTGATCACCGGCCTCGGCGCCCAGGCCGGCACCCTCGCCCTGGCGTTCGGCGGCATCGGCCTGCTCGGCAAGCTCGTCGCCGACTCGCTGGAGGAGGTCGCGGCCGGCCCGGAACGCGCCCTCACCGCGACGGGAGCCACCCGGTTCCAGCGCTACGCCGGGGCCACCGTGCCGCAGGGCATCCGCGCGATGCTCGGCCACACCTTCTACCTCGTCGACACGAACATCCGCGCCGCGACCATCCTCGGCGTCGTCGGGGGCGGCGGCATCGGCTACTACCTGCTCAACGCCGCACAGGGCTCGAACTACGGCACGGTGACCGCGATCGTCCTGATGATCCTCGTCGCCGTCCTGGTCGTCGAGGGCATCGCGATGTGGATGCGGCGGGTGTTCCGGTGACCGGGCGCACCGACGACCACGTCGACGTCCTCGTCGTCGGCGCCGGCATCGTCGGCCTCGGCATCGCCTACGAGGCGATGCTCCGCGGCGCGCGGGTCGCGGTCGTCGACCGCGCCGCCGGCATCGTCGGCGCCAGCGTCCGCAACTTCGGACACGCCTGCATCACCCCGCAGACGGGCGAGGCCGCGCGGTACGCCCAGGAGGCACGGCGTCGGTGGACGACGCTGGCTCCGCTCGCGGGGTTCACGGCGCGTGAGCGCGGGGCGCACGTCGTGGCGCGTCGCGCGGAGGAGCTCGCGGTGCTCGAGGAGCACCGGTCGACGGGCGCCGACCTCCGGCTGCTCGACGCCGCCGCGATCGCGGACGCCGTCCCCGTCGACGCGGCCACGGCCGTCGGGGGAGCGCACCTCCCACAGGACCTCCAGGTCGACCCCCGGGAGGCAGCACCCGCGATCGCCGCCTGGCTCGCCACCCAAGGGGTGCAGTTCCACTGGCGGACCGCTGCGCTCGGCATCGAGACCGGTGCGGTCCGCACCGCGCGCGGCGACCTCACGGCCGACCGGATCGTCGTGTGCACGAACCACGACGTCGACCAGCTGTTCCCCGCGCTCGCCGAGGCCGCCGAGGTGGTCCGCTGCCGCCTGCACATGCTCCGCGCCGCGATCCCGCTGGCGTTCCCGCTCGCGACGCCGCTGCTCACCGGGTGGTCCCTGCTCCGGTACTCCGGGTTCGCCGGCATGCCGAGCGCCGGAGCACTCCGCACCGCGCTCGCCGAGGCCCTGCCCGAGGGCATCCGCTGGGACCTCAACCAGATGTACACGTCCCCGCCGGACGGCAGCGTGATCGTCGGGGACACCCACGAGCGCGAGGCCGACGCCCCGCCGTTCCAGGACGAGGACGGCTTCCGGCTGCTCCTCGCCGAGACCGAGCGACTGTTCGGCGCCCCGGTCCGCGTGCTCGACCGTTGGCAGGGCGTGTACGCGTCCTCGCCGCGGCAGGAGTTCCTGGTGGAGCGTCCGGTGCCCGGCGTCGACGTCGTCACCGTGACCACCGGCATCGGGATGACGACCGGGCTCGGGCTCGCGCCGTTCGTCCTCGACGGAGCCTGACGGTTGGCGCGCCTCAGGTGCGCGCCAGCACCTGCTGCCCGGCGACCCACACGCCGACGACGCGCTCGCCGCGGACCGCCACGAAGTCCGCGCGTCGGCCCGGCGTGAGCGTCCCACGGTCGGCGAGGCCGGTCCTCGTGGCCGGGGCGGCGGTCACGGTGCGGACGAGTGCGTCGAACGGTGCGACCCCGGCGACGGCCGCTGCGCGGAGACCCGGCAGCAGCGACCCGAGGTGGTAGTCGGACGTGACGACGTCGGCGTTCCCGGCGGCAACGGTTTCGCGGGCGGATGGGCCGGAGCCGTGCGAGCCGCCGCGCCAGAGGTTCGGGGCGCCCACGACGACGCCGAGGTCCGCCGCCCGGGCCTCGGCCGCGGCCTCGGTGGTGACCGGGAACTCGGAGATGCCGGAGCCGAGGGCGATCGCGGTCCGGACGGCCTCGGCGGAGTCGTCGTCGTGCGCGGCGAGCACGACCCCGGCGGACCGGGCGATCGCGGCGATCCGTCCGCGCCGGCGCGGGATGCCTGCAGCGCCGTCGCGGAAGCGGGCGAGCCGAGCGTCGAGGGCGTCGTCGTCGAGCCGGTCGAGCGTGCGGTAGGCCCGGCGCCACCCGGCCTCGTCGGGGTACTGGCCCCGGCCGGGTGTGTGGTCCATCGACGACACGAGCCCGATGTGCTCCGGGAACGCCGCGACGAGCTCCTCGAGCGCGGCGACGGTGTCGTCGTGCGTGACGTCGACGCGCAGGTGCACGCGGACGTCGATCGGGAGCGGTGTCGCCTCCAGCGCCTCGAGGACCTCGCGGGCGTGGGCGGCGCCGCGCGCGGGGACGGTGTCCGGCTCGAGCGAGCAGCAGAGGAACGCCGTCGTCACCCCGGCGAGCACGGCGTCGGCGGCGAACGCGTCGAGGGCGTGCGGCAACGGGACGCCGACGCCGGGCCGGGGCTGCTCGAACCGGGCGAGGGAGTCGGCGTGCACGTCGACCAGGCCGGGTAGGAGCTCGACGTCGCCGAGGTCGACCACCGGGTCGTCGTCGGGGGACGACGACGCGACGACACCGTCCCGCACGTGCAGGACGGTGTCGTCGGTCTGGTCGGTCGCCTCGGCGCCGGAGTGGACGCGGGCCGCGCGGTACGTGGTCACCGCACCGTCATGGCGTCGGCGTCGCCGTGGGCACGATCGCGCGCCGGAGGTACCCGGACGACGGCGGCGTGACGACCGCGTGGGCAACCCCGTCCAGCCCGACGGCGGGTTCCACCAGGTCCGCGAACGGCAGGTCGGTCTCCGCCAGGAACGCCACCGCCGTCGCCAGGTGCTGCGGGGCGTAGTTGTGCACGCCGACGATCCGGAGCAGCCCGCGGACGATCCGCTCGGGGTCGAGCGAGACCGGTCGGCTGGACGACACCGCCCCGACCAGCACGGCGGTGCCGCCGACGTCGAGCGCGTCCACGGCGGTCTCGACGGCGTCCGCGTAGCCCGAGAGCTCGATCGCGACGTCGACCGTGCCGACGGGGTCGCCGGGGGAGACGGCCCGGTCGGCGCCGAAGCACACGGCCCGGGCACGGCGCTGGGCGTTCGGGTCCGACACCGTGACGGTCGCTCCGGCGGCGGCGGCCATCGCGACCGCGGTGATCCCGAGCATCCCGGCCCCCGTGACGAGCACCCGGGTGCCGGCGAGCGGGCGGTCGACGGCGTCCAGCGCGGCGGCGACGGTGGCCGTGGCGCACGCGGCGGGCGCGGCGACCGTGGCGGGCATGGTGTCCGGCACGACGGCGATCCCCGTGCCGGGCAGCAGGACGCAGTGGGTCGCGAAGCCGCCGTTCAGCGGCCAGTCGGGAGTCGACTCCTCGTGGCCGTACTTCCGGAGCGCGCGGCACTTCTGCGGGAGACCGGACGCGCACCGGTCGCACGTGCCGCAGGACGCCGCGACCGACCAGACGACCCGGTCCCCGACGGCGACGGGCGCTCCCGTGACGGTCGGTGCCGGTGCCCCCGGGCCGAGCGCGACGACGTGGCCGACCTGCTCGTGGCCGAGGACGCTCGGCGCCGGACCGGGTCGGTGCCCGAGCGCGGTGTGCAGGTCGCTCCCGCAGACGGTGGCCGCCTCGATCGCGACGAGCACGCCCCCGGCGGGCAGGGGCACCGGGCCGTCGAGCCGCTGGACCGTCACGGGCTCGCCGACACCGTGCCAGAGCGTCGAGCGGACGTCGAGGTCCGTCACGCTCCGACCGGCGTGGCCAGTGGGGCGTCGACCCCGGCGTCCACCCGTTCGAGCAGGGCAGGCAGGTCGGCGACCGAGTCGATCACGTGCGTGTGCGGCACCGCCCGGAAGTCCGCGTCCCCGTGGGTGCCCGTCCGCACACCCGCGACGACGGAGGCCCCGGCACGCGACCCGGTGAGGAGGTCCGCCACGGTGTCCCCGACCACCGCCACCCGGCGGACGTCGTCGGTCTGCGTGCGCAGCACGGCCTGCAGGACCATGTCGGGGAACGGGCGGCCGCGGCCGGCGTCGGCGGGCGACAGCGCCAGGTCGACGAGGTCCCGCCACCCCAGCGCGTCGAGTACGGCGTCCCGGGTCGCCGGGGAGAACCCCGTCGTCAACGCGACCCGCCTGCCGGAGGCGCGCAGTGCCTCCAGGCTGTCCACCGCACCGTCGACGGGCCGGACGCCGCGTTCCACGGTGTCCGCGTACGCGCGCTCGAAGGCCGCGTTGGCGGCATCGGCGCGGACCTGGTCGCCGTCGAACAGCGCGGTGAAGACGGCGATCTTGGACTGCCCCATCGTGTCGAGCGCGTACTGCACGGCGTCGTCGTGCCCGGCGGTGCCCGGCTCGAGACCGACGTCGGTCAGTGCGGTGCGGAAGGCGTCGACGACGACACCGCCGTCCTGGACGGTGGTCCCTGCCATGTCGAGGCAGACGAGCGAGATCATGGGGCTCCTGGTGGTCCGGGGCCTCGCGGCTGCGGGGCTGCCGACAGCGTCCGGGGGCGCGGTGACGGCGATCCGGTCGGGAGGTGTCCGGCAGGTGAACAGCACCGGCCGGAGGTCGCGGGCCTGTCCGGACAGGTGTGCGCCGGGGCGGTCGGGTCCGTTACAGTCCGCAGCGTGCCGGAAACGCGTTACCTCGACATCGCGGCGGTCCTCGAGGAGGAGCTCGCCGACGCCGCCGTCGGCACCCGTGTCGCCAGCGAGGCCGAGCTGTCCGCCCGCTTCGACGTCGGACGCTCGGCAGCCCGGGCGGCGTTGCAGCACCTGCAGCGCCGGAACCGGATCCGCCGGGTCAAGGGCGTCGGGAGCTTCGTCGCGCGGCGCATCGACTACCGCATCGGGTCGGACGCGGCACCGTCGTGGAGCCACACCGTCCGGTCCGCCGGCGGGGAGCCCTCGAGCGTCACGCTGTCGTGTGCGCTCGCGCCCGTGCCGATCGGGGTCGCCGGGCACCTCGGTCTCGAGCCGGGTGCGCCGTGCCACCGGCTGACCCGTCGCTCGCTCGTCGACGGGTTGCCCGCGGCGTGGGGTGTCGAGTGGGTGCCGCCCGCCGTCGTCCCGGAGCTCGGGCAGGCGCTGCGGGTGCGGAACTCGCTGTACGAGGTGCTGCGCGAGGCGGCCGGTGCGGACCCGGTGCGGCGGTGGGTCCGCGCCAGCGCCGACGTCGTCACCGAGGAGGTCGCCCGGCACCTGGACCTCGACGAGGTCACGCTCGGGTGGTTCATCGAGAGCGGCACGGTGGACGCGGGCACCGGGAGGCCCCTGCTCGTGAGTGAGCGGTGGATCCGGGCGGATGCGATGCGGGTGCTGTTCGAGAGCGGGGCGCTGGCGGGGTAGGGCGTCGCGGTCGTCGGCTCCCGACGCGCGGTTCTGCTGGGAGGGTGACCGGGTGACGGCCTGGAGGCGCGGGGCGGGGCCGCCACGTGCCTCCAGGCCGGTGGGTCGGTGCGTGCGTGCGTTCCGGCGCTACGCGCCGTCGGGCTCGGTGAGCGCGGCGGCGTAGGCGCGGACCGAACGGTTGTAGCGGGGGAGGGTGGGCTCGACGGCCTCGATCGCGATGCGGAGTGCCTCGTCGTGTCGGCCGGCGCTGTGCAGGGCGAGCGCGAGGAACACCCGCGGGGCAGCGCCCGTCGTCGGGTGGGTGGGTGCGTCCCGGAGCATCGCGATCGCCTCGTCGACGCGGTCCAGGTTCCGGAGCGTCGACGCGTGCTGCACCACGAGCCGCGCGGCGCGGTCGGGGTCGACCTGCGCGAGGCCTGCGGCGGTGGCAGCGGTGTAGTGGACGTCGGCTTCGGCCTCGTGGCCGGCGGAGTCCAGCGATCCGCCGAGTTCGAACGCGCCGAGGGCGGGGTGCGGGGCGGTCTCGGCGAGCTCGCGCATGCGGTCGATGCGCGTGGTGTCGTCGATCGTGTCGTCCGCCCAGAGCGCTGCGACCCGGGCTTCCCAGTCGGTGTCGGTCATCCGGACACCGTAGCGGGGGTGTTCTCGCGTGCGTTCCTTCCCATGACAGGAGCGGTGGGAAGCGGAATCGCGCGTAGGAGGTCGGAAGGTCCTGCCTCCTACGAGCGATTCGGCCTCCTCTGCGCGGATCGGCCTCCAACGCGCGGAATCGCCCGGCGGCCCGCCCGCCGCCCGCCCGCCGGGCGCGGGCCGCGCGTCAGCGGGCGTCGAGCTCCTGGAGTGACAGGCCCTTCGTCTCGCGGGTCCAGAACGTCGCGACCGCCGACAGCACGCAGAGGCCGAGGGCCGTCCCGCCGATCACGAGCGGCACGTTGGCGGTGCCGGGCGGGGCGATCGCGACGAAGATGCTCGGGAAGAACGCCGCGATCATGAGCCCGAGGTTCTGCGACACCGCGAAGCCCGTGACGCGCATCCGGGTGGGGAACTGCTCCTGGAAGAAGGTGGCGAACGTCGCGTTCCACATCTGGAAGAAGACCGCGTGCAGGATCAGCACGAAGACGATCACGAGCACGATGTTCCGCTGCGAGATCGCCCACAGGTAGGCGAAGGTGCTCAGGCCGCCGAGGACGGTGCCGCCGATCATGAACACGCGCCGACCGAACCGGTCGGACAGCGAGCCGAACAGCGGGATCGTCGCTGCCGCGACCACGTTCGTGATGAGCGTCACGACCAGGAACTGGCTCGTCGAGAAGCCGTTGCCGTAGCTCTCCTGCGTGCCGTACGAGACGCCGAAGGTCAGGGCGACCATCCCGAGCGCGTTCGTGAAGGTCATCACGACGCAGCGCGCGACCGCACCGGGGTGGGAACGGATCAGGTCGATGAACGGGTACGGGCGTCGCTCGATCGTGTTCCCGGTGGTGTCGACGACCGTGTAGGCCGGGGACTCCTCGACGTGGCGGCGGACCAGGTACCCCGCGAGCACCACCACGGCGCTCAGCAGGAAGGGGATGCGCCACGCCCAGGCGAGGAACGCCTCGTCGCCGACGATCGCCGCCAGGGGCAGCATGATGGCCGTCGCCAGGATCGATCCGATCTGCGTGCCCTGCAGGCTGAAGCTGGCGAACCAGCCGCGCTTCTCGGCCGACGACTGCTCGATGATCATCGCGCTCGCACCACCGAGTTCCCCGGCGACGGCGAAGCCCTGCAGGAGTCGGAGCGTGACGAGGAGGATCGGCGCCCAGACCCCGATCTGCGCGTACGTCGGCAGGAGCCCGACGGCGAAGGTGGACAGGCCCATCAGGACCATGGCGAACACCAGGACGTTCTTCCGGCCGTGCCGATCGCCCCAGGAACCGAGGACGACCGCTCCGATGGGCCGCGCGACGTACCCGACCGCGTAGGTGCTCAGGGAGGCGATGATCATCACCGCCGGGTCCTCGGTGGCGAAGAACACCGCCGGGACCCCGAGCGCCGCCGCCTGCGCGTACAGGGAGAAGTCGTAGTACTCGAGGGCGCTGCCGACCCAGCCGCTGAGGGCGGCTCGTCGGGCCCGCTTGGAGGAGGTCGTCGGGTGGTCCGCCGCCTGGAGAACGTCGTCGTTCTGCTGCATGCCACTGCTCCGGAATCGTCGTCGATTGTTGTGGATAGCGCTTTCCGAGACGCTAGCACGCTGCGCCGAAACGTTTCAACACCCGCGTCGACACCATCCGGAGCGGCCCGACGAAGGGGTGCTCAGTCGGTGATCGTCGCGCGGAACGAGCGCACGAAGGGGATGCCGGGTCGGACCAGCGTCGGCTCGTCCCAGGCCAGTGCAGACCCGATCGCGGGGTAGTCCGCGGCGCGGACGAACCACGGGTCGCGGTGGTCGAGCGCCTCGAGGCGGACCGTCGCGGGTGCTCCGTCGAACACGGCCGACCACTCGACCCAGGGCGCGACCGACCCGTGCACGGCGTCCTCGCCGATGACGTCCGCCGTCCGCACGGTGGCGTCCGCACCGGGTGGGAACCGCCAGAAGAACCCGCCGTAGCCGGCACCGACGCGTCCGTTGCTGCCCGGGCCGCCGAGGTGCACGACGGCGTCACCCGCTGTCCGGAACGACGAGGACCACGTCAGCTCCCACCCCTGCGCGACGGCGCGCCACGAGGTCGAACGGTCCTCGTGGAGTGCGACGGCTCGGTCGGGGCGGCGCCAGACGACCTCCTGCTGCAGCGAGCGTCCGTGCGCCTCGGTGTGCGGCACGTCGGCGCTGCCGTGGTCGTCCCGCCAGACGTAGCCCTGACCGTGCACGTACGTCGGGCCGCCCCAGCAGTTCACCCCGTCCAGGTCCGGGATCGCGAACCCGACACCGCAGTGCCAGTCGTGGTCCGGCGGGCGGCGCGCGCTCACGGTCGTGCCGCCGAGTGTCCGCACGGGGTGCAGGTACGGGCGCGGGGACGACGACGGGATGGTGCCAGCGCCGTCGAGCACCGTCGCGACCCGGGTGCCGTCGACGACGAGTTCCTGCAGGACCTCGTCGTGGGCGGTGTGCGCCCAGGGGGCGCCGACCTCGGAGAACAGGGCGCGCTGGTCCGCGGCTCGGTCGACGATCGCCTCGACGTCCGTGACGAGGGGGCGGCGCTCGGCGCCGTCGCCCTCCCACGTCACCCAAGGGTGGTCGATCCGCACCGGCTCGGTCGCGCGGACGGCCTCGAGGACCTCGACGAAGGCACCGGTCGACTCGAGCGGCACCAGGAGGTCGTCGCCGCGGGAGCGGTGGGCGAGCAGGTTCTCGAGCAGGTCCGTCCGCCCGAGGTCCCGCGTCACCCCGTCGACGGTGACCTCGTCGGTCGTGTACCCGAGGGTCGCCGTTCCGGTCGTGCCGCGGACCCGCACGGTGGGCGGGACCTCGGCGGGGGCGCACAGGGTGAGCGCGGCGGTCGCCTCGAGCCCGGCCGTCGTCGTGACCCGGACGGTCGAGGTGTCGTCGCCCTCGATCGCGTTCGCCCGGTAGAGCTCGACCTCGACGCGGGCGACCTGGTCGGCACGGCGGCATCCGACGAGTGCGAGTGCGGTGGCCACGGCGTGCGCGAGCGGGTTCGTGACGACGCCGTCCAGGACGTCCACCCCGCCGACCCGTCGACGTCCGGCCCACGCGGAGCGGTCCCAGTACGCCTGGTTCCGGGTCCAGGTCCCGACGGCGGCGGCGGAGCGCACGGCCCCGACGAGCTCGCCGGACCGGAACGCCGGGACCGCGTGCGACCCGAGGCTCTGGAACCCGACCTGGACGACACGGCCGGTCCGGTGCGCGGCGTCGAGCAGGGTCGCGAGTGCCGCGCGCGTCGTCACCGGGGGCTTCTCGAGCAGGACGTCCGCGCCGGCCTCCAGGGCGGCGAGTGCCAGCGGCAGGTGCGCGCCGATCGGGGCGGCGACGACCACGACGTCGACCGACCCGAGGCGCTTCGCGGCGGTGACGTCGGCGACCACCGGGACACCGCCGTCGGTGTCCGTGCCGAGGGTAGGGTCGATGACCGCGGTGAGCGTGCACGCCCCCGTGGCGACGAGCCGGTCGATGTTCGCGCGGTGGTGCAGGCCGAAGCCGCGCGCGCCGACGAGCACCACGCCGGGCAGGTGATCCGAGACATCCATGGTCTGCAACGGTAGCAAGCGCTTTCCCCGTGGGCAGGCTGCGCCTTCCCTCGGTCGGTATCCTCACCATGGACCGTTTACATGCGGACGGACTGGAGGCACGACATGCCTGAGCGAGGCACCGTCACCCTGGCCGACGTGGCCGAGCGGGCAGGCGTGTCGCTCGCGACCGCCTCGCGCGCGCTCAACGGCAGTACGCGGAAGGTCCGTCAGGACTCGTCGGACCGGGTGCACGCGGCGGCATCGGAGCTCCGCTACACCGCCAACGTCCAGGCGCAGGCGGTCGCCCGCGGGACCACGACGACCCTCGCGCTCGTCGTCGGGGACATCGCGGACCCGTACTTCGCGGCGATCGCCGCCGGGGCGATCCGGGCCGCTGACGAGGCCGGACTGGTCGTCACGATCACGTCGACCGGGGGCGACCCCGCACGGGAGGCCACGCTGCTCGGAGTCGTCGCCGGACTCCGGCCACGCGCGGTCGTGCTCGCGGTGAGCCGGCGGCTCGGTGCCGGCGACGAGGTCGCGGCCGCGGTGTCCGGGCTGGTCTCCGCTGGTGCCGGAGTGTCGGCGCTCGTCTCCGACCTCGACGGTGCCGTGCCGGGCGTGCCGGGCGTGCAACCCCTGGTGATCCGCAACCTCAGCGGTGCCGCGGCACTCGCCGGAGCGCTCGTCGAGCAGGGGCACGACTCGTTCGCGGTGCTCGCCGGCGACCCCGAGCTCGTCACCGCCCGGGCGCGGGTGGACGGCTTCGTGGCGGGACTCGCGGCGCACGGCATCCGGGTGCCCGACCGTGCGGTCGTGCCGTCGGAGTTCTCGCGGGACGGCGGGTATCGGGCGATGTCGGCGCTGCTCGACGCCGCTGCCGACGGCGGTCCGGTGCTGCCGCGGTGCGTGTTCGCCGTGACGGACCTGATGGCGGTGGGGGCGGTCGCGGCGATCCGGGACCGCGGCCTCGTGCCGGGTGCCGACGTCGGCGTGGCGGGGTTCGACGACGTGCGGATGCTCGCCGACGTCGTACCGGCGCTGAGCACCGTGCGGTTGCCCCTCGAGGAGATCGGGGCGCGGGCGGTGCGGCGGGCCCTCGGGGTCGAGGTCGACGGAGCCGTCGACGGCGAGGTCGTCCTGCGCGCGAGCACGGCGCGGTAGCGCCAGGGTCCGCGCCTGGGTCCGCGCCCACCGGGCCGACGGGGGCCTCGAGAGGGCACAAAACGTCGCGCTCGGCGTCCGGCGGCGGCAGTTCGTGCGCTCTCGGTGGACGTGAGCGGCATGTCGTGCCCGCTCGAGGGCGCCGAAGGCCATGCGAGCCCGCGCCCGCCCCGCGCCCGCCCACCCCCGGGGTGTCGCGATGAGTGGGCACGAACTGCCGCCCGGGGCGCTCGAGCGTGACGTTTTGTGCCCTCTCGGCGGAGGTGAGCGGCGTGTTGTGCCCGTTCGGCGCGCCCGCCGCGCCGAACGCACGCGGCCGAACACGCGCGTGCGGCCTCCCCGACCCGTGGTGTACGGTTCCGGCAAGCGCTTTCCCGCTCGACCGGGAAGCGGGGCACAGCGAGCAAGGGAGCACGCGTTGACCACGCGCACCATCGGCATCATCATGAACGGCGTCACGGGACGCATGGGCTACCGCCAGCACCTCGTCCGGTCGATCCTGGCCATCCGCGACGACGGCGGGCTTCCGCTCCCGGACGGTACGAGGCTGCAGGTCGAACCGATCCTGGTCGGTCGGAACGCCGCGAAGCTCGAGGAGATCGCCACGCGCCACGGCCTCGAGCACTGGACGACCGACCTCGACGCCGCCCTCGCCGACCCCCGCTGGGACGTCTTCGCCGACTTCGCCGTGACGAGCGCCCGCGCCGATGCCCTGCGGAAGGCGATCGCCGCCGGCAAGGCGGTCTACACCGAGAAGCCGACGGCCGAGACCTCCGCCGAGGCCCTCGAACTCGCCGGACTCGCAGCCGCAGCCGGCGTCCCGAACGGCGTCGTGCACGACAAGCTCTACCTGCCCGGCCTCCGCAAGCTCCGCCGCCTGATCGACTCCGGCTTCTTCGGCAAGGTCCTCAGCGTCCGTGGCGAGTTCGGCTACTGGGTGTTCGAGGGGGACTGGCAGACCGCGCAGCGGCCGAGCTGGAACTACCGCAAGCAGGACGGCGGCGGCATCGTCGTCGACATGTTCCCGCACTGGAACTACGTCCTCGAGCAGCTCTTCGGCCGAGTCGAGTCGGTGTACGCCCGCGCGGTCACCCACATCGAGGAGCGCACCGACGAGCAGGGCTCGGCGTACGAGGCCACGGCCGACGACGCGGCCTACGGCGTGTTCGACCTCGCGGGCGGCATCACGGCGCAGATCAACTCGAGCTGGGCGGTGCGCGTCGACCGTGACGAACTCGTCGAGTTCCAGGTCGACGGCACCGACGGCAGCGCGGTCGCGGGGCTGTTCGGCTGCCGGATCCAGCCGCGGACGGCGACGCCGAAGCCGGTGTGGAATCCGGACCTCAAGGACGAGCGGGACTACCGCGGGCAGTGGCTCGAGGTCCCCGACAACGAGGAGTTCGGCAACGGCTTCCGTGCGCAGTGGGAGGACTTCCTGCGTGACCTCGTCGCCGGTCGCCCGCACCCGTACGACCTGCTGTCCGGTGCCCGCGGCGTGGCGCTCGCGGAGGCCGGTCTGCGGTCGAGCGCCGAGGGCCGACGCATCGACCTGCCGGAGCTGGCGCTGCCCACCGGGGCCGAGCCGCGCCTCCAGGCCGACAGCACGGAACGCGCCGACAGCGCCGACAGCGCCGACAGCGCCGACAGTGCCGACAGCGCCGACAGCGCCGTCGACGCGGAACGCACCGACACGGCGGACCGCACCGAGACCGTCGGGGCACGCGCATGAGCACGCTGACCCTCCTCGCACCCGACGGCACGACCAGCCGGGTCGACCTGCGCGAGCCGGCCGTGACGGCTGTGGAGAGGCCGACCGCCCCGCTCACCGAGCGCGTGGTCTACGCCGCAGCCCACGTCGTCCCGCGCGCCGCCGCCGACAACACGCCGGGCGCCCCGGCCGACCTCGACTGGGACGCCACCCTGGCGTTCCGGCACCACCTCTGGTCGTGGGGCCTGGGTGTGGCGGACGCGATGGACACCGCGCAGCGGAACATGGGGCTCGACCCGGCCGCCACCCGCGAGCTCATCACGCGCAGCGCTCGCGAGGCGCAGTCCGTCGGCGGCCGGATCGTCGTCGGGGTGAACACCGACGACCTGCCGGACGAGACAGCCACCGAACCGGAGATCGTCGACGCCTACGTCCGGCAGCTGCACCACGCCGAGGACGCCGGCGCCGGGGTCGTGCTCATGGCGAGCCGGCACCTGGCCCGCCTCGCTGACGGCGATCCCGCCACCTACCGCCGCGTGTACCGCGCGGTCATCGCGCGCGCGGGCGGCCCCGTCGTCCTGCACTGGCTGGGGGAGGCGTTCGACCCCGCCCTCGTCGGCTACTTCGGCGGCCTGCAGGGCCCCGACACCGTGCTCGACATCATGGGCGACGCCGGGTCGAAGGTCGCCGGCATCAAGATGAGCCTGCTCGACGCCCGTGCCGAGGTCTCCCTCCGATCCCAGCTGCCCGCCGGCGTCCGGATGTTCACGGGCGACGACTTCCACTACGTCGACCTCATCGCCGGGACCGACCGGACGCACTCCGATGCCCTGCTCGGGGCGTTCGCCGCGGTGGCGCCGATCGCGTCCGCCGCTGTCCGGGCCCTCCCCGACGAGGCCGCCTACCGTGCCCTCCTCGGGCCCACCGAGGCCCTGTCCCGGCACGTCTTCAGCGCCCCGACCTGGCACTACAAGACCGGCATCGCGTTCCTCGCCTGGCTGAACGGCCACCAGCCCGCCTTCGCCATGGTCGGCGGCCAGCACGCCGGCCGCTCACTGCCGCACCTGTCCGAGACGGTGCGGCTCGCGAACGCCTGCGGCGCGCTCGAGGACCCGTCGCTCGCCGCGTCGCGCTGGCACGACCTGCTCGCGCTGGCAGGGGTGCCGGTGTCTGCCGGGAGGCGCGGCTCGGCACCCGCCGACCGCCCGCTCTCCGAGGCGGTCGCGTGAGTACGCCCACGGTCCGTGCCACGCGGGACGGGGCGGTCCCGGGCACCGGACTTCCGCACCCGCGGCTGTCGATCAACCAGGCGACGATCAAGTACGCCTCGCTGCGGGATGCCCTGCACACCGTCCGCGCCGCCGGTGTCCAGGCGATCGGCACGTGGCGGGAGCCCGTCGCCGAGGTCGGCTTGACCGAGGCCGTACGGATGGTCGCCGACTCCGGGCTCCGGGTGTCGTCGCACTGCCGTGGGGGCTTCTTCACCCTCCCGCCGGGCGCCGAACGGCAGCGGGCGCTCGACGACAACCGCCGAACGATCGACGAGACCGCGGCGTTGGCGGGCGCCGGGGCTGATGGTTCCGCCGCCGTGCTCGTGCTCGTCGCCGGGGGACTGCCCGAGGGGTCCCGCGACCTGGTCGGTGCCCGCGGTCGTGTCGCGGACGCCCTCGCCGACCTCGTCCCGCATGCGCTCGACGCCGGCGTGCAGCTCGCCGTCGAACCGTTGCACCCGATGTACGCCGCCGACCGGGCCGTCGTGTCGACCCTCGCGCAGGCGCTCGACCTGGCGGCGCCGTTCCCGGCAGCGGCCGTCGGGGTCGTCGTGGACACGTTCCACGTCTGGTGGGACCCGGCACTCTCGGCCTCGGTGGCCCGCGCGGGCGCTGCGGGTCGGATCGCGAGCTACCAGGTCTGCGACTGGACGACGCCGATCGCCGCCGACCCGCTCCTGTCGCGGGGCGTGATGGGGGACGGGCACATCGACTTCGGGCCGGTGACCGCTGCCGTGACCGCGGCGGGCTACACCGGTGACGTCGAGGTGGAGATCTTCAACCAGGCCGTGTGGGACGCCCCGGCGCCGGAGGTCGTCGACCGTGTCGTCCGGGCGTTCGCGTCCGAGGTGCCCCTGCCCCGCTGAGGTCAGGTGCGCCGGGCGAGCACCACGCTGTCGAGCACCTCGTGCGGCGCACCCTCGGGCGTGGTCGCCGTGCGCGGGCGGAGCTCGGCGGCGAGGACATCCCACCCGTCGTCGAGGTCGAGGGCTGCCAGGTCCTCCTCCGGCGTCGGGAACCGGTACGTCCGCAGCTCCTCGGGCAGGTCGCCGTGCGGCGGTGCGGCGTGGGCCGTCACGAGCAGGTGCCCGCCCGACCCCACGAACCCGGCGGCCCGGCGCAGGATCGCCGCACGCGGGATCTGCACCGGCCACGACTGCAGGAACGAGGCCGTCACCAGGTCGAAGCGTGCCGCGGTGTCCCACGCGTCGAGGTCCGCTGCGACGAACGCCGTCCGGTCTTCCACGCCCGCGGCGACGGCCGCCCGGGAGCCGCGCGCGACCGCCGTCACGGACAGGTCCACCCCGGTCGCGTCCCACCCCTGCTGGGCGAGCCACACCACGTCGCCGCCCTCCCCGCACCCGAGGTCGAGCGCGCGCCCCGTCGGCAGCGAGGACGCGACGTCGGCGAGCACCGCGTTCACGCGCCCCGACCAGATGCCGTCCTGCTGCGCGTAGCGGGCCTCCCACCAGGCGCGGGCGGTCGGGTCGGTCGACTCCTGGTGCGTGTGCATGGCGTCACTCCACCGCATCCCGCGCGCGCTGGACAAGAACCGTTGCCGATCCGGCAACGCCCGGGCCCGACGGGGTGAACGGCAGGGTGAGCCGGGGGACACGTCCCGATCGGCAGCGCGCTGCCGATCGGCTCCTCGGCCGCACGACACCAGGGGGACGGGTGTCCCCCGTTCGAGGGGCACACTGCCAGGTGCGCGTAACCGGCCGGTCACTCCGCATGCACGAGCAACCGTCAACATCGAACGATCACCGCACGGCACCGCTGCACCGCACCGTACCCGCACCACTGCAACGCCATTCGTCACGCCTGAACCAGGGGAAGGCCCGACATGACGTCCACGGACACGGTGGTCGACGCACGCAACGCGTCGACCACGAACAGCACGGATCAGGAGTCCCGGCCACCGGCGGCCGTGCGGGAGCAGCAGTACCTCCCCGCCCCGCCCACCGACCGCGAGAAGTACTGGTACATGGGCGCGCAGCACCGCTGGATGCTCTTCGCCCAGGCCGCCGCGTTCGCCCTCATCGCGTCGAGCATCTGGCGGTTCTCGACATCCGCTCCGGGGCTGCTGCTGTTCCTCATCCCGACGACGCTGTACTGCCTGACGCTGTGCATCTCGCTCACCACGAGCTCCCGGCGCAAGCGCTTCGGCAAGCGCGACCACATCGAGCGCGTCCGGAGTTGGCAACCGGGCCGGTACCCGACCGTGGACGTGTTCCTGCCCACGGCAGGGGAGCCGATCGCGATCCTCGAGAACACCTACCACTGGGTCGCGCAGCTCCACTGGCCGACGACCCTGACGGTGTACGTGCTCGACGACGGGGACCGGCCCGAGGTCGCCGAGCTCGCCCGCCGACACGGGTTCCGGTACGAAGTGCGACCGAACCGCGGCCACCTCAAGAAGGCCGGCAACCTCCGGCACGGCTACGAGCAGTCGGACGGGGACCTCATCGCCGTGTTCGACGCCGACTTCGTGCCGCGCGCCGACTACCTGTACGAGCTGGTTCCGTACTTCGACGACCAGGAACTCGGCATCGTGCAGTCGCCGCAGTTCTTCGACGCGCAGAAGGGCATGCACTGGCTGCAGCGCACCGCCGGCGCGACGCAGGAGCTCTTCTACCGCTGGATCCAGCCCGCCCGGGACCGCTCGAACGCCGCGATCTGCGTCGGCACGTGTGCGATCTACCGTCGCGCGGCCCTCGAGCGGGCCGGTGGCTTCGCCCAGATCGGGCACTCGGAGGACGTCCACACCGGCGTGAACCTCATGCGCGTCGGGTTCCTGGTGCGCTACGTGCCGATCCTCGTGTCGAAGGGCATGTGCCCCGACGACCTCGCCTCGTTCCTCAACCAGCAGTACCGCTGGTGCACGGGTTCGATGTCGCTCCTCGCCGACACGACCTTCCACGAGAACCCGCACATCAGCCTGCGGCAGCGCATGTGCTTCTGGTCGGGGTTCCTCTACTACATCTCCACCGCGGTGAACGTGTTCCTGTCGCCCCTGCCCGGGCTCGTGATGCTGTTCGGGTTGCCGCAGTGGATCATGCCTCAGAACTCGGTGTGGCTCCTCGGCGCGATGGTGATGTGGCTCGTGGTCGTCCCGATCATGTACAAGTCCCGGTGGCGCATCGACGTCCTGCGGATCCAGACGCTGTACTCGTTCGCCCACGCCGTCGCGATCGTGCACGTCCTCACCGGCAAGACGCGCGAATGGGTGCCGACCGGTGCCGCGAAGAAGGTCACCACACCGCTCGGCACGCAGATCGCCCGGGTGATGCGCATCACCGTCACCGCTTCGCTCCTCGTCACGTGGACGGGGCTCGCCTGGGCAACCGTCCGGTACGGGTTCGACGTGCTCTGGGCGATGTGGATCCTCGCCGCGATCCACGCCTACGTGCAGGTCCCGATGCTGTTCCTGTCGGTACCGACGGCGCCGAAGCGGGTCCCGCGGTCGCCGGTGGTGACCCCGTCGACACCGGTCGGCTCCCTGCCGGAGCCGAGCCGCGCCTCCAGTCCGACACCTCCTGCATTCGGTGAGCGGCTGGACCCGGTCGCGCTCGCCGCGACCGCCGCCCCGGTCGAGGAACCGGTGCAGGCCGAGCGTCCGCAGGCCGCCGGGCCGCGCCGTTTTCGGCCGGACATCCAGGGGTTGCGGGCGATCGCCGTGCTGCTCGTTGTCGTCTACCACACGGGTGCGCCCGTCCTGACGGGCGGGTACGTCGGGGTCGACGTCTTCTTCGCGATCTCGGGCTTCCTCATCACCGGGCAGCTCCTGCGCGAGGTCGAGCGGAACGGCCGCATCGACTTCGGGTCCTTCTACGCCGGTCGCATCCGACGGTTGCTGCCCACGGCGCTCCTCGTGATCGCCGTCACGGTGGTCGCGACGCGGGTGTTCGACTCGATCCTCCGGGCGTCGAACGTCGCGTGGGACGGCGTCGCGGCGACGTTCTTCGCACTGAACTACCGGCTCGCCGCACAGGGCGTCGACTACCAGGCGGCGGACGGCCCGGCATCGCCGCTCGAGCACTTCTGGTCGCTCGGTGTCGAGGAGCAGTTCTACCTGCTCTGGCCGCTCGTCCTCACCCTGGCGATCGTGCTGTGGAAGCGCCACCGTCGCCAGGCGATGACCGCGGTCGTCGCGCTCGTGTTCGGCGGGTCGATGTGGGCGTCCGTCACGATCACGGCGCACGACTCACCGCTGGCCTACTTCTCGATGCAGACCCGCGCATGGGAGCTCGCCGCCGGGGCGTTCCTGGCGCTCGGCGCCCGGTACCTCGCCAGGATCCCGGGCGTGCTGCAGATCGGTCTGACCTGGCTCGGCCTCGGCGCGATCCTGGCGAGTGCGCTCGTGTACTCCGACGAGACGCCGTTCCCCGGCACCGCCGCACTGCTGCCGGTCCTCGGTGCCTGCGCGGTCATCGCCGGCGGTGGCGCCTACCGTCGCGGCTCCGTCGAGACCGTGCTGCAGCTGAAGCCGTTCCAGGCGATCGGCAAGGTGTCGTACGGCTGGTACCTGTGGCACTGGCCGATGGTCGTCCTCGTCCCGGTGATGGTGAACCGCGACCTCGGCTGGCTCGAGAAGCTCGAGGTGATGGCGGTCGCGCTCTGGGTCGCCACGGTCACGTACCACCTGATCGAGTCGCCGTCGGCGCGTGCCCGGTGGAAGCGGATCCGCTGGGCCGCGATCGGAGCGGGCGCAGCGGCCGCGACGACGGCGACCGCGGTGGTGGTCGTGTTCTCCGTACCGGCGCTCGTCGGCAGCGGCGGCACGGTGCAGGCCGCACAGCTCGACCAGGGTGACTCCGCCGAGATCCAGGCGACGATCCGGTCCGCGCTCCGGACCTCGGACGTGCCGGCGAACCTCACCCCGAGCCTCACCGCCGCGGCCGACGACCAGCCGGACTCCACGGACGACGGCTGCCACGCGGGCTACCTGCAGATCGAGCAGAAGGCGTGCGTGTACGGCGACCCGACCGGCGCCCGCACCGTCGTGCTGTGGGGCGACTCGCACGCGCAGCAGTGGCTGCCCGCGTTCGACGCCGCCGGCAGGTCCGAGGGCTGGAAGGTCGTCGCGTGGACGAAGGCCGCGTGCCCGGTCGCCCAGGACGTCGAGCTGTTCAACTCCTCGTTGAAGCGCACGTACACGGAGTGCCCGGAGTGGCGCGACGCCTCCATGCGGCGCATCGAGGCCCTCGCCCCGGACCTCGTGGTGATGGCCCAGTCGGACAACGTGCCCGGCAAGCAGGTGTCGAACACCACGTGGGCGGACGGCACCGCTGAGACCGCGGCGACGATGCAGGCCGCCGGCCTCAGGACCGTGTACATGCTCGACACCCCCGTACCCGAGGGCGATGCGGTGTCCTGCGTGGCCGAGCACCTCGACACCGTGGGGGAGTGCAACCAGTCCGAGCGGCGGGCCTACGCGGTGTCCGGGCGGCACGAGGACGTCGCGGACACGGTGCGGGCGGCCGGGGTCCCGACCGTGGAGCCGCGCGACTGGTTCTGCACCGAGGACGGGTGCCCGGTGGTGGTGCAGGACAAGCTCGTGTACCGCGACCAGACGCACATGTCGACGGCGTACTCGGCGTGGCTCGAGCCGCTCGTGGCGCCACTGCTGCGCACGTAGGCGGCCGGCCGGGCGGGCCGCGCGCGCCGTGCCCGGGCAGGCTCACGCGCTGGGCGACAGTTCACGTGCCGGCGAGCCCGTGAGGTGTCGCTCAGCGCGTGAGCACGGGCGGGCGCGGTGGCCCGCCCCGCGTCAGTCGGCCGGGCCCGCGTGCTCGATGCGGGCGCTCGCCGTCGCCATGTGGTCGTCCATCGCCCGCTGCACGGCGAGGACGTCCCCAGCGCGGAGTGCGTCGAGGATCGCCCGGTGCTCCTCGTACGCCGCCTCGGTCGCCTGGCGGGTGCGGACACGACGGCCGACCCACACGCTGAGCATCGAGCGGAGGCTCTGCAGCAGGTCGGCGAGGACGTCGTTCCCGGCCGAGCGCGCGAGCAGGACGTGGAACCGGACGTCGGCGTCGATGAAGGCGTCCGGGTCGTCGAGCGTCTCGTGCTGTCGGTCGATGTAGGTCTGGAGCTCCTCGAGCTGCGCGGGCGTGGCACGCTGGGCGGCGAGGATCGCGGCCGTCCGTTCGAGCGAGGACCGGATCTCGAGCAGCTCCCGCGTGCGGTTCGACGCGAGCATGAGCCCCCACGACAGGGTCGTCGGCAGCAGGTCCGACGTGCCGCCCTGCAGGTAGGTGCCGGAACCCGGCCGGATCTGCACGATGCCGAGGATCTCGAGTGCGGCCAGGGCCTCGCGCACGGCGGACCGCCCGACGCCGAGCCGCTCGGCCAGGAGCCGCTCGGAGGGCAGCCGCGAACCAGGGGCCAGTTCGCCCGCGGTGAGCAGGGAGACGAGCTGTCGGGCGACCTCGGAGGCGGGCGACCCCGCGGGCACCGACTCGAGTTCGAGTCGGATGTTGAGCGGGTCGTCCGGGCTGAACGCGGGCATGCAGTGAGCGTACCGTTCGGTCAACCGGTTCGGCCTCGACCCGTTTGGTCAACCGGTTGACAAGTTGCTGCCGACCGCGCACACTTGTCCGTGCGCACCGATGCGCCACCTCCGTGCCCGGCGCAGCAGCCCCGCGGAGCACCACCCCACCGAGCAGGAGTCATCGTGGACATCCCCGCCACGCGAGGCATCCCCACCTCGGTCGTCGAGAAGACGGCCATCCGCAAGATCGCGATCCGCATCGTGCCGTTCGTGGCACTGATGTTCTTCATCAACTTCCTCGACCGCACCGCGATCTCCTTCGCGGCCCCGAACGGCATGGAGGCGGACCTCGGTCTGACCGCCGCCCAGTTCGGGTTCGCCTCCGGCGTGTTCTTCATCGGCTACCTCGTGCTCGAGGTCCCGTCCAACCTGGCGCTCCACAAGTTCGGCGCGCGCATCTGGCTCGCGCGCATCATGATCACGTGGGGCATCGTCTCGCTGCTCTTCACGTGGGTGCAGAACTACCCGCAGCTCGTCGGGCTGCGCTTCCTGCTCGGCATCGCCGAGGCCGGGTTCTTCCCCGGCGCGATCCTGTTCCTGTCGACGTGGGTGCCCGCCCGGCACCGCGGCAAGATGCTGGCGCTGTTCTACCTGGCCCAGCCCCTGACGAGCGTCATCGGCTCCCCGCTCGCCGGCTGGCTGATGACCCACGAGGGCCTGCTCGGCGGCCTGGCCGGCTGGCGTTTCATGTTCCTGTGCGTCTCGATCCCGGCGATCATCGTCGGTGTCCTGTGCCTCTTCGTGCTCAAGGACAAGCCGTCGCAGGCGAAGTGGCTCGACGAGGACGAGAAGCTGTGGCTCGAGGGTGCCCTCGCAGCCGAGAACAAGGCCAAGGGCGGGGGAGACGGGCACGCCAAGGGCGGTCTCCGTGCGGCCTTCGGTTCCGGCCGGGTGTGGATGCTCGCCGCGGTCTACTTCGGCTTCATCTACGGCCTGTACGCGCTGAGCTTCTTCCTGCCGACCATCATCGACGGCTTCCAGGAGCAGTTCGGCACGACGTTCGACCTGTTCCAGAAGGGCCTCATCACGGCGATCCCGTACGTGCCCGCCGCCGTTGTGCTCTACTTCTGGTCGCGTGACGCCTTCCGTCGTGGGGTGCGGGTGTGGCACATCGCGGTCCCGGCGCTCGTCGGCGGTCTGAGCATCCCGGTCGCGCTCTACATGAACAGCCCGGCCGCCACGGTCGCCGTCATCGCGATCACCGCGTGCTCGATCTTCGCCGCGCTGCCGAACTTCTGGACCGTGCCGACGCAGTTCCTCACCGGCGCGGCAGCGGCCGCGGGTGTCGCGCTCATCAACACCGTCGGCAACCTCGGCGGCTTCGCGGCCCCGTACATCACCGGCGCCGTCAGCGAGTGGACCGGCGGCTACCAGGTCCCGATGTTCATCGTCGGCTTCTTCATGGTCCTGTCGAGCGTCCTGATGTTCACGCTCGCCCGGAACACCAAGCAGCACGAAGCGGCCGAACCGCAGCAGACCGTCCAGGAGACCACCGCATGACCCGCCTGTTCAACGACCCCGCCGACTTCGCCGACGAGATGGTGGACGGCTTCGTCGCCGCGAACCAGTCCCGGGTGCGGAAGGTGCACGGCGGTGTCGCCCGCGCCACGACCAGCCCCGAGGGCACCGTCGCACTCGTCGTCGGCGGCGGCTCCGGCCACTACCCGGCGTTCGGCGGCCTCGTCGGGCACGGGCTCGCGGCCGGTGCGGCGATGGGGAACCTGTTCGCCAGCCCGAGCGCGCAGCAGGTCACCGCGGTCGCGAAGGCATCCGAGCACGGCGGCGGGGTCCTGCTGAGCTACGGCAACTACGCCGGCGACGTGCTCAACTTCGACGCCGCGGCACGCGCCCTGACCGCAGCGGGGATCGAGGTCCGCACGGTCCGCGTGACCGACGACGTCGCGAGCGCCCCGAGCGCCGAGGCCCACAAGCGCCGCGGCATCGCGGGGGACCTCTGCGTCTTCAAGGTCGCCGGAGCCGCCGCCGAGCAGGGCCGCAGCCTCGACGACGTCACGGCCGTCGCCACCCGTGCGAACGACCGGACGCGCAGCTTCGGCGTCGCCTTCTCCGGGTGCTCACTCCCCGGGTCGGACGAACCCCTCTTCACCGTCCCCGAGGGCCGCATGGCGATCGGGATGGGCATCCACGGCGAACGCGGCATCGACGAAGCCGACGTCCCCACCGCGTCCGGACTGGCCGACCTGCTCGTCGACAAGCTGCTCACCGAGCTGCCGTCCGGTGTCGCCGTCGACGGGGCACGCGTCGTCCCGATCCTCAACGGCCTGGGCAGCGTCAAGTACGAGGAGCTCTTCGTCGTCTTCGGTGCCGTCCAACGCCGGCTCCGGGGAGCGGGCGTCGAGATCGTCGAGCCCGAGGTCGGCGAGCTCGTCACGAGCTTCGACATGGCCGGGGTCTCCCTCACCCTCTTCTGGCTCGACGACGAACTCGAGCAGCTCTGGGCCGCGCCCGCCGACAGCCCCGCCTACCGCAAGGGCGGTGCCGTCCCGCAGGAGCGCGTCGCGGCCGAGACCCTCGCCGCCGACGAGCAGGCACCGATCACGCCGGGCTCCGAGGAGTCGCAGGCGTCGGCCGCCCGCGTCGCGACGGCGATCAGCGCCGTCCGCGCCACCATCGACGCGCACGCCGACGAGCTCGGCCGGATCGACGCGGTCGCGGGTGACGGCGACCACGGGATCGGCATGCAACGCGGGTCCACCGCCGCCGACGCGGCCGCGCAGGACGCCGCCGCGCGCGGCGGCGGCGCGGGTTCCGTCCTCGCCGTCGCCGGCGATGCGTGGTCGGACAAGGCCGGTGGAACGTCCGGCGCGATCTGGGGAGCCGCCCTGGAGGCACTGGGTCGAGTCCTCGGGGACGACCAGCGTCCGTCGGGTGCCACCGTCGCGCAGGCCGTGCACACTGCCGCCGAGGCCGTCCTGGCCTTCGGGGCCGTCCCCGGTGACAAGACCATGGTCGACGCACTCGTCCCGTTCGACGAGGTGCTCACCGCCCGCACCACGGCCGGCGACGACCTGGTCACCGCCTGGTCCGCCGCCTCCGCCGCCGCCACAGCGGCGGCGGACGCCACCGCCGACCTGCTGCCGCGGATGGGCCGCGCCCGCACCCACGGCGAGGACGCGGTCGGCACCCCCGACGCCGGCGCCATCTCGTTCGCCCTCATCACCGCCGCGGTCCTCGCGACACTGGCCGAGAAGTAAGGAAGTCCCCATGACCGAGCAGCAGTTCCGCATCGTCGTCGGCTCGGACGACGCCGGCTTCGACTACAAGGAGATCATCAAGGCCGACCTGGCGAAGGACCCGCGGGTGGTCAGCGTCACCGACGTCGGTGTCGACGCGGACGGGCACACCGCGTACCCGCACGTGGCGGTCGACGCCGCACGCCTCGTCGCGAACGGCGAGGCGGACCGCGCGATCCTGATCTGCGGCACCGGCCTCGGTGTCGCGATCGCGGCGAACAAGGTCCCGGGCATCCGTGCCGTCACCGCGCACGACTCGTTCAGCGTCGAGCGCTCGATCCTCAGCAACGACGCCCAGGTGCTCTGCATGGGCCAGCGCGTCGTCGGCGTCGAGGTCGCCCGGCGCATGGCGAAGGAGTGGCTCGGCTACACCTTCGACCCGTCGAGCGCCTCAGCCGAGAAGGTCCAGGCGATCTGCACCTACGA
Organism: Curtobacterium pusillum; assembly: GCF_007673235.1. Taxonomy (GTDB): domain Bacteria; phylum Actinomycetota; class Actinomycetes; order Actinomycetales; family Microbacteriaceae; genus Curtobacterium; species Curtobacterium pusillum_C. Next base: position 33,684 of record NZ_VDZH01000004.1, on the reverse strand, counting down.
CGGCTCCGCCCCGGTCGGGACCGACGCCCGGTGACCGCCACCACGGCAGCCGCCCCGATCACGATCGGGGTGTCGCTGAAGATGTACTTCTCCCACGCCCGGACGCTCGAGTGGGCGGCCGCCGTGGCCGACATCGCCCGGACCCACCCCGCGGTGCAGTCCGGCACGGTGGAGTTCTTCGTCATCCCGACGTTCCCCGCGCTCGTCCCGGTGCGCGAGGTGATCGGAGACGCTCCCGTGACGCTCGGCGCGCAGGACCTGGCGTGGGCGGACAACGGTGCCTACACCGGCGAGGTGTCCGGCGCCGAACTCCGTGAGATCGGCGTCGACCTCGTCGAGATCGGGCACGCGGAGCGGCGCTCCCTGTTCCACGAGACCGACGACGAGGTCGCGGGGAAGGTGCACGCCGCCTTCCGCAACCACCTGCGTCCGCTGGTCTGCGTCGGCGAGGTGAGTCGTGCCTCCAGTCAGACCGCCGTCGACGAGGTGACCGCGCAGCTCGACCGCTTCCTGGCGACCGCGACCGCGGACGGCCTCGCCGGACCGGTCATCGCCGCCTACGAGCCGGTCTGGGCCATCGGCGCCCCCGCGCCCGCGCCCGACGACCACATCGTCGCGGTGCTCGCCGGCATCGAGCAGTACCTCGCCGCGCGACCCGAGCTGCGTGGCAGCACCGCGATCTACGGCGGCAGCGCCGGACCCGGCCTGCTCACCCGCGGGCAGGGGCACATCGGCGGGCTGTTCCTCGGCCGCTTCGCGCACGACCCCGAGGCGATCCGCACGATCCTCGACGAAACCGCACAGCTGGAGGCGACCGCATGACCTCCCTGCTCGGCCTGTCCACCTACGCCTACTTCTGGCGGATGTCCGACCGCGTGGCGTCGCCGATGTCCCTCGACGACGCGCTCCGCGACGCGGCAGCGCACGACGGCGTCGACCTCTTCCAGATCTGCGACCACCTGCCGCTCGACACTGCGTCGGACGACCGCCTGGCCGCGATCCGGGCACTGGCCGACGAGCTCGGGCTCGCGCTCGAGGTCGGCACCCGCGGCACGGACCCGGCGCACCTCGCGCGGTACCTGCACATCGCGCAGGTGCTCAGCGCGACCCTCGTCCGGTCGATGTGGACGAGCGGCGACGACCAGCCCGACGCGGCGGAGACCGAGCGACGCCTGCGCCAGGCACTGCCCGCCTACGAGGCTGCCGGCGTCACGCTCGCGCTGGAGACCTACGAGGTGGTGGCGACCGCCGACCTCGTGGCCGTGGTCCGGGCGATCGGGTCCGACCGCCTCGGCGTCTGCCTGGACCCGGCGAACACCGTCGCGCGGCTCGAGCAGCCCGCCGACGTCGTCGCGATGACGGCTCCGCACGTCGTCAACTGGCACGTCAAGGACTCCGGCTTCACCCGCTCGCCGGGCTGGGTCGGGTTCCAGTACACCGGCGTCCGCACCGGCACGGGGGTCCTGGACCACGACGCCGTCCGCGCCGCCATCGACCCGGACGCCCGTGGGATCAACCGGGTCATCGAGTTCTGGCTGCCCTGGCAGGACACGTCCGTCGGCAACACCGACGACCCCGCACAGACCACCACCCGCATCGAGGCGGAGTGGACCGAACACACCATCGAGTACATCAGGAGCAAGGAATCATGACCGACACCGTCACCACCACCCACACCGTCGCTGCCGGATCCGGTACGGCCGACGTCACCGTCGCCGTGATCGGTGCCGGCGGCAAGATGGGCACCCGCGTCTCGAACAACTTCGCGAAGAGCGAGTACACGACGCTGTACAGCGAGGCCTCGCCCGCCGGTCAGGAGCGCATCGAGGCCCTCGGCCGGTCGCTCACCGACAGTGTCGAGGCCGCCAAGGTCGCCGACGTCGTGATCCTCGCCGTCCCCGACGTCCTGCTCGGCAGCATCTCCGAGCAGCTCGTCCCCGCCATGAAGGCCGGCGCCACGATCCTGACGCTCGACCCGGCCGCCGCCTACGCGGGCCTGCTCGCCAAGCGCGAGGACATCCACTACGCCGTGGCGCACCCGTGCCACCCGTCGGTGTTCCTCGAGCGCACGACCAAGGAGGAGTGGGACGACACCTTCGGTGGCATCGCCGCCCCGCAGGAGGTCATCGCGGCCTTCGACGCGTCCGAGTCGCTCGGTGACGCCGACGACAGCGCCAAGGCCATCGCCGAGTCCGTCATCACGACCATGTACGCACCGGTCATCCAGGTGCACTGGGTCACGGTGAAGCAGCTCGCCGTGCTCGAGCCGACCCTCGTCGAGACCATCGCCTGCATGATCGGCGACTTCCTCAACGACGCGCTCGAGGAGACCGTCACCGGCGTCGGCGTCCCGCGCGAGGCCGCCCGCGCCATGCTCTACGGCCACACCTGGATCGCCCTGACGAACGGCCTGCGCGGATCGAACCCGTTCTCGGACGCCTGCCACATCGCGATGGGCTACGGCCGCGAGAAGCTCATCAAGGAGGACTGGAAGCAGGTCTTCGACGACAGCGAGCTCGACTCGGTCATCGCCAAGATGCTGAAGATCGACGCCGTCAAGCGCTGATCGGCCCCACTGACCGGAACGCCCCGCCGACCCCCTTCCGGCGGGGCGTTCCTCGTGGTCCCCACGCCTCGGCGAGCGTGATCGAGGCGACGCCGGGCACCGTGAGCGCCTCCACGGCGGCGGCGAACCACGCCGCAGCTGCCGCCGAGTACTGCCCCGGATCCGTCGCGTCCGGCACGAACTGCGGCCCGTAGCCGGCCACCACGGACGTGTCCGTCACGATCCGTCGCGGCGACGTCGCCACCGCGTTGAACCGCGGCCGCAGGGTCACCGGTCCGACGTGGAGCGGCCTGCCGGCGGCCAGCCTGGAGGCACTGCTCATCACCCAGCGCTGCATCCGCACCGACTCGGTCACCTGGGCACGGGACCGGTCGTGCATCTGCGGCGTCACGCTGAAGGTCAGCGGGCCGTCCCAGTCGCTGTAGAGGTCGATCGTGCGGTTCAGCTCGGTGAAGTGCGCGCGCGTGCCGGCCACCACGCCGAGGCCGTCGCCGTGCGCCGCGACCGCCGCACGGAGTGCCCGCTGGAGCGCCGGCGTCGTCACGTGGGTCGACGGATCGAACGCACCCACCCGGACCACGGGCCCGGACTCGAGCACGTCGTCGATCGCCGCGCGCAGCAGGGCCGGGTCGTCGGTCACGAACCGGACGTCGAGCGGGGCGTCACCGGCGTCGTGTCGCGCCGAGGCGAGGACCGCGGCGACGTTCAGGTCGCCGAGGACGGGTTCGACGAGGATCGGCACGCCGCGCGCGAGCGCGAGGTCGTCCGGACGCGCAGCGGCCGGGGCCGACGCGGCGAGCAGCTGGATCGTCGGCGGGGTGCCCACGGGGGTGGAGGCCGCGCCGTCGAGCAGCGCGAGGTCCGTGGCGGGGGAGGTCGTGCCTCCAGGCCGTGGCGTGCCTGACGGACCGCAGGCGAGCGTCACGGACTGGTGGATCGCGGTGTCGGCGTCGAGCGCGACGGGGAACGGCTCGGACAGCGGCGTCGAGTACGTCTTGAACGAGGCGTCGGTCCAGTTGCGCTGGTCCTCCATCTCGAAGCCGTCGCCCGTCAGGGACACGTCGACGTCGATGCCGTCGACGGTCCACTCGTAGCCGACGACGTCCGTGGCCGGCTGGTGCGGTGCGATCCAGACCGGGAAGGTGCTCTCGGTCGGTGCCGCGGTCGTGTGCCGGGTGGTGAACGGCGTCCCCGCGAGGGCCGGCGGGTGCAGGACGACCAGGCCGATGCGGTTGCGGCGGAACGCGGTGGTCGTGGTGCCGACCGCGTCGACGTGCACCGTGCCGCCGTCGAGGACGACGTCGAGCCGGTACTCGAGCACGGGCGCGTCGTCGTACCTGCTCGTCGCATCGATGCGGACGTGGGCGCTCGGGACATCGTCGTCCGTCTCCACCGTGCGGCGGAGGACGGTGTCGTACGCGGTTCGCCAGTCGTGGTCGCGGGTGACGAACCGGATCGCCCGGAGGACGGTGATCCCGCGGTGGGTCACGTCGGCGATCTCGGCGCCCCGCAGCACGAACCGCCAGGGTCCGACGGCGACGACCTCGTCGGGCGGGTCGGCTGTGTCGTCCCAGGCATCGTCGCTCATGGTCCCTTGCTAGCAGTCGGTCAACCGGTTGCGCAATGATGGGCTTCGTGGAGCAAGGGTGCTCCGAGGACGGAGCACACGCATGACCGCACGACTGACCGGCCGGACCGCACTGGTGACCGGTGCCGGAGCGGGGATCGGCCGCGCGATCGCGGACCGCTTCGTCGCCGAGGGGGCACGGGTCGTCTACGCCGACCGGGACGCCGCTGCGGCGACGAGCGCGGCGGATGCTGCCGGGGACGGGGCGATCGCCCTCACCGTGGACATCGCCGACGAGGCCAGCGTCGCAGCCGGGTTCGCCGACCTCGCCGCCCGCGGAGCCACCCCCGACGTCGTCGTCGCGAACGCCGGCGTGCAGCTCTTCGGTCATGACGCCAAGGTCGCGGACGTCTCCCTCGAGACCTGGAACCGCACCGTGTCGGTCAACCTCACGGGCACCTTCCTGACGGTCAAGCACGCCGTGCGGGCGATGCTCGCCGGTGGCGGTGGGTCGATCATCGCGACGGGGTCCCCGACCGGACTGAACGGCGAGGGAGCGGACTTCGCTGCGTACTCGTCGACGAAGGGCGGCGTCCACGCGCTCGTCCGGGCGACGGCGATGGCGTACGCGCGGGCCGGCATCCGGGTGAACACCGTGGTGCCCGGCTACACCGAGACGTCGCTCGTGTCGACGATCTCGGGCGACCCCTCGGCGCGCGCGGCGATCGTGTCGCGGACGCCGCTCGGTCGCCCCGGGACGCCCGACGACGTCACCGGGATCATGGTCTACCTGGCGAGCGACGAGTCGGCGTACGCGACGGGTGCGGTGTTCCGCGTCGACGGGGGCATGACGAGCCTGTAGCGCCGACTGCGCTGGGTCGGGCCGGGCCGGGCCGGGTCTGGCCCGGCGGGCTGGCCGGTTCCGCCGAAGCGACAGATTCCCGCGGGGGTTCCGCGGCAATCTGTCGCCCTCGCGACGGAGACCGCGCGGCTTCCGAGCAACGTGTCGCTTTCCCGGGACGGACTGAACACCGGACTGGAGGCACGGGGCGGGCCCGCCACGCGCCTCCAGGCTGCAGACGGTGAGCAGAAAACGTCGGGTCCAGATCGCGGACCCGACCATTTCTGCTCACTGAACGGGCCGCGCGCCGCGCGGAGCGGCCCGCGCGCTACGCGGACTCGCGCGCCGCGAGCAGCGCCCCGAGCGCCGCCGCGCCGCGCTCGGCGTCGGGCACCGTCACCATCCGGGCGCCCCCGCCACGCAGCCGCGCGACGAGCCCGGGCCCGGACCGCGCCACGTACGCGACACCGCGTCCCGAGATCCGGTAGCCCCACCCGCCCCACTGTCCGGGCGAGACGTCCTCGAACCCGCACGACTCGATGCGGTCGAGCGGCACGCGCATGAGCGGGATCCGCGTCCAGGTCGAGGTGAGCCGCATCCCGCGCCGGTCGACGGTGACCTCGACCCGGGCGAGGACGAACGCGGAGAGGCCCGCGAGCACCATCACGGCGCCCGTGAACACCGCGATGCCGAGGTCCTCCGTCGCCGTCAGCCACGTCGCGAGCGCTCCGACGAGCACCACCGCGGCGCCGATCCCGGCGAACAACCGGCTACCGATCCGTGCACGCCAGGCGACCCGGGCGTCCGGGGCCACGTCGAGCGGCCGGACGTCGTGCGCGGGCACCGGGGGAGCGGCCCGGACGAGCACGAGCGCCGGCGGCAGGGCTGCGGCGACCGCCACCACGAGTGCGACCACGGTCCACCACCACGGCATCGTCGGGTCGCCGGCCGTGTTCGTCAGCGCGATCACGATCCAGACGGTGACGAGGACGCCGGCGAGCAGGTGCGCGACGAGCGTCAGCATCGCGGCGGTGCGCCGGTCGCGGAACCGCAGTGCGGCGACCGCGAGGACGATCGCACCGACCGCGACCGCCGCGGTGATCCAGAAGAACACCCACGGGGACCCCCACCCGTTCGGCGTGCCGCTGCCGTCGAAGTGCGTCGCGACCCCGGCCGGCAGTCTCGGCCCGACCGTCACGGCCACCACGACGAGCGCTGCCGCCACCACGACGGACGGTGCCACCACCGCCACCCGTGCCCCGGTCCCCATCGATCGTGTCGTCATCGTGCCCCCTTGATCATCGTGAACAGGTCGTCGAGCGGGACCCCGAGGGTCTCCGCCTGGTCACGGAGCTCCACGACGAGCGTGCGGAGCCGGTCGAACGACGCGTTGCCGGACCGGAGCACGGTCGCACCCCGGCCGCGGCGGAGCTCGATGAGCCCGTCGTCCTGCAGCTGGGCGTAGGCGCGGAGCACCGTGTGCATGTTGACGTCGACGGCGGCGGCGAGGTCGCGCGCGGACGGCAGGCGTTCGCCGCTCCGGAGCTCACCGCGGGCGATGGCGTACCGGACCTGGGCGGCGACCTGCTCGGCGAGCGATGCCTTCGCAGCCGGGTCGACGGTGATCAACATGTTTGCATTGTATGCGAACAATGCGCTGGCGTCCGGATAGCGCGGACTGGGTGCCCGGTCCGCATCGCTGTCCGGGGTGCGCGTAGCGTCACGCACAACGACGATCTCACTCTGCGTCCCAGAGGCGCTCCCGTGACACCTCCGTGACCCCGAGGACCGTCCTGGACGTCCGGCCAACCCGAAGAAGCCGACGCGGAACCAGGGGTCTCGAACAGGGAGCACGGCATGACCACGTACGAATCGAACGACGACGTCCAGCCGGTCCGGGTGACCACCTACCGGCACCTCCGGAAGGCGACACGGCGTGGATGGGCCGTGCCGGTCGAGTCGGAGCCCTCGCTCGCCGACCTCATGAGCAACGGCGGACGCCCTCGTGCCCGCACCCGTCGGCTCGACGGAGCGGAGCGCACGTGACCACCGCGACCGCCGGACCGGCGTCGGACGGCACGGAGTCCGCCCGCGCCGAGCCGGTCGGCCCGGAGTCCGCCCGCGTCGAGCCGGTCGGCCCGCTCACCGGAGTGCCGACCGAGGAGCTCCGCCAGACCGCGGTCCGCGAGACCGTCCGCAGCGGCACCGACCCCGACGAGGCGGTCGCGTTCTACCGAGGCGTCTACGACAGCCCCGACTTCGCCGTCGCCCTCGACGGCACCGGCTTCGGCTTCCGGTACCGGGCCACGGGCGACGGTCGCGTGAGCCTCCGCACCTCGTCGGTCTCCGCACGCCGGGCCGGCCTCCTCGCCCCGCAGCGGCAGTACCTGCTCGCGTGGTCGGTGGAGGGGAACGTCACGATCGACGGTGACCGCGACGAACCCGTCGGCCTGCACGCCGGGGTCCCCGTCATGCTCCCGGCGGGTCGCTCCTTCCGGGTGGCCGCCGACCCGGGGACCGTCCACTTCGTGCACTTCGACGCCGACTTCCTGGAGGCCGTCGCGGTCGTGGGCACCGAGTCCGCTCCGATGCCCCTCGGCTTCCCGGTGGCGGTGTCCCCGGAGCGCCTCGCCCCGCTGCAGTCCGTCCTCCGCGAGATCGCGCGCCCGATGCTCGACGTCGACGTGGTCGACGGCGACCGGGCGGTGCTCGACCTGCGACTGGCCGAGGCTGCCCTCGACGCGTTCCGGCCGGCCCCGGACGAGCTCGACCTCGGGGTCCCCGTCGGCACCCTGGCCCGCGCGAAGGCCTTCATGTACGCGCACTTCGACCGGTCGCTCGCGGCGACGGACATCGCCGCCGCCGCCGAGGTCAGCGTCCGCACCCTGCAGGAGGCCTTCCAACGACGGGAGGGCAGCACCCCGATGGGGTACCTGCGCGACCTCCGGCTCGAGAAGGCGCGACTCGGTCTGCAGCTCGCGGATGCGCGGGAGACGTCGGTCGCCGCGGTCGCGCAGTCCTGCGGGTTCCGGCACATGGGCCGGTTCTCGGGCGCCTACTTCGCGACGTACGGCGAGTACCCGGGCGACACGCTCCGCGGCCGCCGTCGGCTCATCGCCGTCTCGGAGCGGACCGACGGCACCGACCGGCGGGCATCCCTGCTCGGTTGACCACCGGTCCTGAGTCGACCATCAGGACGGACTGGAGGCACGGGGTGCGTTCCGTGGTCCCGCCCAGCCCGTCCCGTGGTCGCGCGGATATCGTCGGGTGATGCAGCCCGAGACGTGTCCGGCCGCGACCGCGGCCGGTGCCGAGGTCGCCACCCGCGGCGTCGGCGCACCGGTCCTGGTCGTGCACGGGACGCCCGGTGGCATCGACGTCGCGGAGATCATGGCGCGGTTCCTGCCGTCGACCGACTTCCGTGTCGTCACGCTCTCCCGGCCCGGGTACCTCCGGACCCCGCTCCCGACCGACGCTCCGTCGCTCGACGACGAGGCCGACCTCTACGCCGCCGTGCTCGACGGCCTCGGCCTCGACCGGGTCGGCGTGCTCGCCTGGTCGGGTGGCGGCCCGGCCGCGTACCGGTTCGCCGTCCGCCACCCCGATCGTGTCCGGTCCCTCGTGGTGGCCGCCGGACTGACCGGCCCCTGGGCGCCGCCGGAGGTCTCCGCGCCGGAACGGCTCGTCGGGGGCACCGCGTTCGGGGCGTCGCTCGCGCGGGCGGCCGCGCGACTGCTCCCGAGGACGGTCGTCCGGCTGGCGGTGGGCGGCGTGAGCTCGCTGCGCGGGTCGGCGCTGCGGGACCACGTCGCCGGCGTGCTGCACGATCCCGTCCGTCGAGCGTTCGTGCTCGACCTCGCCCGGACGGGCAACACCTCGGGGCCGCACCGCGACGGCTGGGACACCGACGTCCGGAACCTCGGGGCGATCGACGACCTCGGCCTGACGGCGGTCCGTGCCCCGACGCTGCTCGTGCACGGCGACGCGGACACCGACGTGCTCCCGTCGCACAGCGCCCGTGCGGCGGCCGAGGTGCCCGGCGCCGAACTCGCCGTCCTGCCCGGCGGCACGCACTTCGCGCTCTGGGACCACCCCGACGCCGAGGCCGTGCAGGCCCGCGTGCGCGAGCACCTCCGCCAGGCCTGAACGCCTCACGCCGACGCGCGGACGACCAACGTCGGCGGGAGCGCGATCCGGGTGCCGGGCGTCCGCGTCGCACCGGGCGGACGGTCGAGCAGCCGCAGGACCTCCTCGGCCATCCGGTCGGTCGGCTGGCGGACGGTCGTGAGCGGCGGGGACACGTACGGGGCGAACTCGAGGTCGTCGAGGCCCGTGACCGCGACGTCGGCGGGGATGTCGAAACCGGCGCCCCGGAGTGCGTGCGACACCCCGATGGCGAGCAGGTCGTCCGCGCAGACGACGGCATCGGGGCGCGCGGCACCGAGTTCGACGAACCGCTGCCCAGCCGCGATGCCGTCCGCGATCGTGAACGCCCCGGTCACCGTCCACGCCGGGTCGGTGCGGATGCCGACACGGGCACAGGCGTCGGCGAAGCCCGCGGCGCGCTCGCGGGTGGACGAGTTCGCCACCGCGGCCGTGACGAACCCCGCGGCGCGGACCCCACGCGCTGCGAGCCGGTCGACCACCAGGTCCATCGCCGCGCGGTCGTCGAGCCCGACCCAGTCCGCCACCGGTTCGGGCACGTGTCGGTCGAGCTGCACGAGCGGGACGCGTGCCGCCGCCTCGACCACGGCGGCGGTGCTCCGGTCGTCGGCGCAGGGGCTGACGACGATCCCGTCCACGCCGCGCGCGACGAGTGACCGCAGGTGCTGTGCCTCCACCGTGACGTCGTCGCGGGCGTCGCACAGGTACAGCACACGGCCGGTGGTCTGCAGGGTCCGTTCGACCGCGTCGACGAGCGCCGTGAAGAACGGGTTCCGGATGCTCGGGACCACCATGCCGACGGCGTCGGTGCGCTGTCGTCGGAGCGCGCGGGCGACCCCGTTGCCGGCGTAGCCGAGCTCCGACGCCGCCCGTTCGACGGCGGCCTGGACGCCGGGGGAGACCGCGCGTGAGCGCGCCAGGACACGCGACGCCGTCGTGGTCGAGACGCCCGCGCGGGCGGCGACGTCGGCGAGGGTGACGGCCATGCGGTCTCCGGAGGGTTTCTGGGGAACGTTTGCCGAGCCTCCAGGCCCGGCGTAACGCAACCGTAACCCATGCGCACGCCGCTCCGGATAGCGTTTCAGGGCAATCGATTGCCAACGCGATCGTCCCGACCCCGAACGAGAACCACAGGACACCCCATGGCCCGCATCCTCATCGCCGGCGAGAGCTGGATCACGACCACGACCCACGCGAAGGGCGTCGACGAGTTCACCGTCCACTCCTACGCCGAGGGCGTCACGCAGCTCCGGACCGCCCTCACCGCCACCGGCCACGAGGTCGTGCACCTGCCCGGCCACCTCGTGCCGACCGACTTCCCGGAGACCCCGGATGCACTGGCCGAGTACGACGTCGTCGTCCTCTCCGACATCGGCGCGAACTCGCTGCAGCTCGCCCCCGGCGTGTTCGAGCGCTCGGTCGCCGGGGCGGACCGCATCGCGACCCTCGCCGACTGGGTCACCGCCGGTGGCGCACTCCTCATGATCGGCGGCTACCTGTCGTTCTCCGGCTGGCAGGCGCGCGGGGCGTACGCCGGCACCCGGATCGCCGACGTGCTCCCGGTCGACATCGCCCCGTACGACGACCGCGTCGAGCGACCCGCCGGTTCGGTCGCCGTCGTGCACGATCCCGCCCACCCCGTGCTGTCGGGCGTCGACGGCGCCTGGCCGGCGCTCCTCGGGTACAACCGCCTCACCGCCAAGGCCGACGCCGAGGTCCCCGTGACGATCGACGGCGACCCGCTCGTGGCGGTCCGCACCGAGGGCGCCGGGCGCACCGCCGTCTTCACGAGCGACTGCTCGCCGCACTGGGCGCCGCCGGCGTTCTGTGAGACGTGGGCCGGGTACCCGGCGCTGTTCGACGGGCTCGTCCGGTGGCTGACGGCTCGGTGACCCTCGTGCCGGACGGACGCAGCGAGCGGGTGGTCGCCGCGTGCGCCGGTGCGCTCGCCCGCTCCGCCGAGGTGCGCTTCGTCCGCGAAGCCACCGACGGCACCGTCGACGACGACGCCTTCGCCGCCTACCTGGCGATCGAGGAGCGCTTCGTCCGGACCGCCACCCGCGTCACGGGCTACCTCACGTGGGCGGCTCCCGACTGGGCGGAGTCCGCCGCCCACGCCCGGACCGTCGGTGCGCTGGTCGGCGAACAGCTGGGCTGGTTCCGCGCGACGCGCGTCCGATGGCCGGGAGGCGCGGATCACCTCGCCGACGCCGTCGCGCGGTCCGAGGTGCTCGCCTCCCACGTCCTCCGGCTCACCACCGAGCACGGTGCGCCCGCAGCCGTCACCGCGATGTTCGCGGCCGAGACGCTGTACGCCGGCTGGTGCGGCCGCGCGGCGGCCCAGCCCGTCGAGCGGTTCACCGACCTCGAGGCCTGGATCGCCCTGCACACCGCGCCCCCGTTCGCCGCCGGGGTCCGAGCCCTCGCCGCCGCGGTCGACGCCATCCCCGAGGCGATCGACGACGACACCGTGATCGGCTGGTTCCGGGACACGCTCCGCGCCGAGGACGCCTTCCACGATTCCGTCTACGCCGACCCGACGAGGACCTGATGACCACCGAAGCCCACGCCCTGTCCCAGCTCGAGGCCCTGGTCGCCCACGGACCGCGGTTCCACGGCACCGAGACGATGCGGGCCGCCAGCGCCTGGGTGGAGTCCGAACTCGTCGCGATGGGCCACGCAGTCCGCCGTGAGCCCGTCTCGCTGCCCGGCTGGCACCCCGGCACCGTACGGCGTGTGCTCGTCACCGCGCCCGTCGAGCGGGAACTCCCGGCGTGGCCCATGCTCTGGAGCGCGGGCACCGACGGGGTCGTCCGCGGTCACCTCGAGGTGCTCGGCCCCGAGGGGATCTGGGGCGACTCGATCGTGTGGCAGCGGTTCGGCGTGCGGGACACCCGTGGCCGGATCGCCGCGGTCGTGCACGCACGGGACGACGGGCCCGCGGCACCCCAGCCCCTGCCCGCCGGCTCCGACGACGGTGTCGCGCACCTGGCGATCGGGCGGCTCGACGGCCTGCAGCTCGCCGAGTGGATCGCCGACCACGAGCGGGTGACGGTCGAGGTGTCGCTCGACTCCGGGCCGCGGGACCGCTCGGTGTCCGACAACCTGATCGTCGAGATCGCGGCGTCCGAGCCCGGCTCGTCCGACCCCGCGGTGTCCGGCACGGTCGTGGTCTGCGGCCACCTGGACTCCTTCTACAACACCGTCGGGGCCTACGACAACGGCAGCGGATCGATCGCGCTCCTCGAACTCGCACGGCTCTGGGCTGTCTCACCGCCACCACGCCCCGTGCGCATCGTGTGGTTCACCGCCGAGGAGTGGCACCTGCTCGGCTCCCGCCACCACGTCGAGCATCTCGACCCGGCCGCGCGCGACGCGATCGACTTCGTGCTGAACATCGACGGACTCGGCCGCGGAGACCACCTCGAGACGTTCGTCGGGCCGGAGCGGTTCGGGTTCGCCGTCCGGGACGCGATCTGCGACTACGCCCGCGCCACCGCACGAACGCTCACCACGGTGGACCGCTTCCCGCCGACCCGCGGCACCGACGACGCCTCGTTCCACGCCGCCGGGATCCCGTCGGTGTTCTGCACGTTCAACGACCTGCACCGGCTGCACCAGCCGGAGGACGTCCCGGACCCGGCCATCGCGCGGAACATCGCGTGGACGGTGCCGCTCGCGCGGTCGCTCGCCGAGACGATGCGGCGACCCGAGCGCACGCCGGCGCCCGGTCTGCTCTGAGGTCGATCACGGCGGTGTTCGTTCGGGACAGTGCTCGTTCGGGTCAGTGCTCGTTCGGGTCAGTCCGCCGCCTCGGGCGCCGGGGTGGTCGCGCAGTCCGCGATGAACGCCATCAGGGGCGTCGCGTCATCGTCGGTGAACAACACGTCGAGCGCCTGGTTGAACTCGTACTTGCGCGCGAACGGTACGTTCACCACCTCGTACCCCGCCGCCATGAGGACGCCCGACATCATCAACCGAGCGGTGCGCTTGTTGCCGTCGAAGTAGAACTGCGACCGGGTCGCCGCCGCGAAGTAGCCGAGTGCGCGTTCGCGTGGGTCACGAAGCGTGCCCAGGTAGTCCAGCATCCCCTCCAAGCGCTCCTGCAGCAGTTCCTGTGGCACGCCCTCGACGGAGCCGCCGTTCGCGAGCTGCACCGCCCCGCCGCCACCCGTGACGCCCTCGCCCCGGAACGCTCCTGACTCGATCGCCTCGTGTCGGGCGACCCGGCCGTGCAGGTCGTCGGAGGTCTCCTTGGTCAGCGTGAACGCACCGCGCCCCACCAGATCGTCCAGACGGCCGTACCCATCGACGAGGGCGAGCACCTGCTCTGCTTCCTCGATGCGTTTGCCGCCGATCGTGACGCCGTCCAGGAGCGTGCGCACCTCGGGGAGGGTGAACGTGTTCCCCTCGAGCGCGGCTGCGTTCCAGACCAGGTCCGGCATCGAGCGCTCGAACCGGAACCGCGACCGCGCCGTCGAGGTCTGACGGATGCGGCCGAAGTCGATCCGTGTCGCATCCCACCGCACGCCCGTCGCTGCGCGGGCGTCGTCCGGCGTCGAGACGGTGGAGACCGATGCGTCGACGTGTGCGGGGCGTTCGGGACGTCTGACGTACTGCTCCGAGCCGACGGCCCACCGAGGCGTGTCGCTCATCGGACTCGCTCCAGGTGTGCCAGCACCTGGTCCCGTGCATCCCCGCCGAGACCCGCCGTGTCGATGAACGCCTGCAGTGGGGCGACCAGTTCGACGTCGGAGACCGCGGTGGTCCCGGCGAACACGGACGGGTGCGCCGGGACGACGATGAGGTCGGCGTCGTCCGACCTGGTCGATCGGAAGCTGTCGTGCAGGAGCTGTCCCACCGCGTGCGCGTCCTCCACCCACATGATCGTCGGGGCGTGCGCATCGATGCCGAGCCCGTCGAGGGCTGCCCACCCGGACAGCGCCCAGCGTCTCCCGGAGGCCCGGCCCGCCGAGACGAGGCGGTCGATGCTCCAGTCGTCCCCCCGTAGGCGGTGCGCACCGGGGCGTCTCGCCGGAGCGGCGGCGCGACCGGCCTCGTCGACGAGCGCGATGTCCCGGTCGCTGTTCGGCCGAGCGGCGACGAACCGTCGGAGTCGCTCCTGCCATGGTTCGGATTCAGCCGCCCACGGCAGGGACGCCTCGTCGCCCAGCAGGACGCGGACGGCGACCGCGGCCAGCGGGTCGGAGAGCGGACGGAGGCTGATGTCGAGATCCCAGCCCGTCGCGAGTGCGAGTTCTTCGAGGTCGTCCGCGCGCGGAACGGCACCGGAGAGCAGTCGGTACATCGTGGGTCGGCTGATGCCCGCCCGGGCGGCGAGCTCCTGGACGCTGGCCGCCCCAGCATCCCGGAAGGACTCGAGCGCATCGCGGTACCGCATGCGACCAGTGTCTCACGATTGAGAATCGGACGCCAAGTGTCTCACGAATGAGAATCGATGACCGGAGCGGGTGGCACGGCGAGCCAGTCGCCGTGCCCGGTGACGTCCTCGGCGCCGTCGAGTGCCCGAGGCTCGCACAGGAACCCGAGCACACTCGACCCGTCCGCCAGCTCGACGACGCCGATCGCCATCGGCGCCGCCAGCCCCGAAACGAAGTCCGCGAACCCCGCGCGCGGGAACGCCCAGCGCTCGCCGACGATCGAAGCGCCGTCGGCGTCGGAGCGCCACACGCCCGGCTTCGGCGGCGTCGTCGCGAGCCGCGCCATCCGGTACGCCGGGGCGGTCGACACCGTGCCGAGCAGCCGCGCACCCGTCCGGGCGACCTCGTGGTGCAGGGGCTGCCCGGTGCGGTGCGCCCCGAACACGACGAGGTCGACGTGCCCGGCGCCCCAGAACGCCTCGATGGGTCCGGCGTCGTCGGCGAGTCCGGTGCGCACCGCCAGGTCGGCCAGCGCGAGGTCGGCGAAGGCCGGCCCGATCAGGCTCACCCCGGCGGGCGCGTCCCGGGTCGACCCGACGGCAGGCACCGCCAGGGCGCTGAGGTCGAGCAGGTTCACGAAGTTCGTGTACGTCCCGACCCAGGCGTTGACGCCGACCGGGTCGGCGGCGAGCTCCGCGAGGGTGGGGTGTCCCGGAGCGGTCGGGAGCAGCAGCGCGTCGACGGAGTCCCACAGCGCCTCGGAGCTCGCCCGGACCGCGACGAGCGCCTGCTGGTCACGGACGAGGTCGACCGCGGCGAACTCCCGCGCCGGCAGGACGATCCGGGCGACGGTGGGGTCCGCACGGTCGCCGAGGTCGGCGAGCCGGTCCCCGAACGCCTGGGCGCGCTCGGCCAGCAGCGCGCCGCCGTAGAGGAGGACCGCGACGTCGACGAGCGGGGAGACGTCGAGCTCCACGACCTCGGCGCCGCTCGCCCGGACGGCCGCGACGGTGTCGTCGTACGCCGCCCGCCAGGCCGGGGACATCGGCGTGAGGTCCTGTGGACGGGCGACGCCGACGCGCGGCGCGGCACCGGTCACGCGGGCGGCGAGCGGTGCATCGGCGGGCCACGGCCGCGGCGAGCCGGCAGCGGCGATGACGTCGGCCGCGACGACGGCCGTGGCGAGGTCGGCGGCGAACACCGAGACGGTGTCGTAGCTCGGCGACGCCGGGACGACGCCGTCGACGGGGAACACGCCGAGCGTGGGCTTGATCCCGACGACGTGGTTGAACGCCGCCGGCACCCGGCCGGAGCCCGCGGTGTCGGTGCCGAGTGCCACGTCGACGATGCCGTGCGCGACGGCGAGCCCGGACCCGGCGCTCGACCCGCCGGAGACCCGGGTGGCATCGCCGGCGGCGTGCGGCACCCCGTACGGCGAGCGGGCGCCGACGAGTCCGGTGGCGAACTGGTCGAGGTTCGTCTTGCCGACGACCACGGCTCCGGCTGCTTCGAGTCGGGCGACGGTCGGTGCGCTGACGTCCGGCGTGTGCAGCACCTCCGGCGACGCCGCGGTCGTGGGCAGCCCCGCCACGTCGATGTTGTCCTTCACGGCGACGGTCCACCCGGCGAGCGGGAGGTCCTCGCCCGCCGCGCGGCGTCCGTCGATCCCGGCGGCGAGTTCGCGCAGCTCGTCCTCGGTGCGGAGCGTGATCCAGATCTCCGGCTGGTCGACCTCGGCGAGGCGGGTCAGCGCGTGCTCGACCGCGGCGGTCGCGGCACCGGTGGTGGGTGTGGTGGTCGTCATCGGTGGTCCCATCGGGTGATCAGGTCGGTGTAGTCGGCGACGGCGCGGTGCAGGGCGTCGACCGCGACGGACTCGTCGCGGCGGTGTGCCAGGTCGGTCTGTCCCGGACCGAGCAGCACCACGCGGTCGCAGCCGAGCGCGCCGGTCAGCACGGCGGCGTCGGTGAAGTACCCGACGACGCGGTCGTCGGGTTCGATCCCGAGTCGGACGACCTCGGGGTCGTCCGGGTCGAGCAGCACGGCGGGCAGGGCGAGTTCGGGCTCGACCGCGGCGAGGTCCGGTTGCTCCCGCCACCACGCTGCGGGGTCGGCGAGCGGGTCGGTCGTCCGCAGGTCGACCCGGGCCCACGCGTGGTCGGGCACGACGTTGACGGCCGTCCCGCCGCCGATCGTCCCGACGTTGAGCGTGTCCCACCCGGTGCCCTCGGCTGCGGCGCGGTCGAGCACCCGGGTGAGCCCCGAGATCGCGTTCCGACCGAGGTGCGGGGCACTGCCGTGCGCTGCCACGCCGTCGGTGACGACCCGCAGCCACGTGACGCCACGGTGGCCGCGGACCACGCGTCCGTCGGTCGGTTCCGCGACGACCAGGAGGCCCGTGTCGAGTCCGTCGAGCAGGGTCGCAGCGTCGGCGGCGCCGCGACTGCCGGTCTCCTCCTCGACGGTGAACAGTGCGGCCACGGCGCTGCCGGCCGGCGCGGCGTCGAGCGCCGCGACGATCGCGGCGACGCCGCCCTTCATGTCGGTGGTGCCCCGGCCCCAGACTCGTCCGTCCGTCAGGTCGCCGGAGAACGGCGGCCGCGCCCAGGCGTCGGGATCGCCCGTCGGGACGACGTCGACGTGGCCGGTGAACACCATCGGCGGGCCGGTCGGGACCGCCGGCACGACGGCGACCGCCCGCAGTCCACCGTCCGGCCCCTGCAGCGTCCGGACCCGGTACCGGTCGTCGAACGACCCGAGCAGCAGCTCGAGCACGTCGGACTCGCCGGGTGAACCGGAGACCGAGGGGATGCGGACGAGGCGGCGGGTGAGGTCGACGACGTCAGTCGACACGGTGCGTCTCCAGCGCACGGATGACCTGGATGCCCCGCTGCTCGAGCGCGTCGGCGGTGTCGTTCGGGCCGACGGCGTCGGTGACGACGGTGGTGACGCCGTCGAGCGTGGCGACCGGGGCGAAGGAGACCTGGCCGAGGTGCCGGCCCTCGCAGAGCACGATGACGTGGTCCGCGCTGCCGATCATGGTGGCCTTCAGTCGCGCGTCGGTCTCGTCGAAGTCGGTCACCGAGTCGCTCTCGGCGCTGATGCCGGCGACGCTCACGACCGCGACGTCCCAGCGGTGCGCGCGGAAGAACTGCTCGGTGGCGGAACCGTGCAGGCTCAGCTCGCCGGCCTTCAGCTCGCCGCCGGGGACGAGCAGGTGGATGTCCTCCTCCTGTCCGAGGACCTCCATCACCTGCACGCTCGTCGGTGCGACGAGGGCCTGCAGGTGGCGGCCGCGCATCTCCATCGCGACGTGGTACGCCTTGGTGCCGAAGTCCATCGCCACGTTCGCCTTGCGCGGGATCAGGTCGACGACCGCGCGGGCCATGGCCTGCTTCTCGGCGACGTTCGTGCGCACCCGCAGGCTGAAGGGCGGTTCGAAGCTCCGCCCGGCGGCGAGCACCGCACCGCCGTACACCCGGCGTGCGATGCCCTGGGTGTCGAGGTGGTCGATGTCGCGGCGGATCGTGAGCTCGGTGACGCCGAGTTCGTGGCTCAGCGTGGCGGTCTCGACCTTCCCGCCCTCCTCGAGCATCTCGACGATGCGCAGCAGCCGCTGGTCGCGCTTGTCACCCACGTCGTGCCGCCCCTCCGTCGCCGATCACTGTACCGGCCGCCATCAGCCGAGCTCGGGGTGCACGTCGGACACGCCGAGGATGCGTTCGAGGCGATCACCCAGCGCGAGCAGCTCGTCGTCGGCGCCGTAGCGGCCGACGACCTGGATGCCGACGGGCAGGCCGGTCTCCGGGCCGAACCCGGCGGCCATCGCGAGCACCGGGTGCGCGGACGGGACGAGCCGGCAGGCCAAGCGCTGCCAGAGGAAGTACCGGTCGAACTCGGTGCCGTCGACCTCGGTGACCCACTTGTCGCCCGCGTCCGGAGCGACCACCGGTGCGCCGGGGACGACGAAGGCGTCGAAGCCCTCGAGCAACGTCGCCATCTCGGTGTACGCGCGGTACCGGCGGTCGAGTGCGGCGATGATCTGCCCGGACGGGTAGCCCGACGCCTCGGTGACGTTCCGGACGAAGTCGTCGCGGTACGCCTCGGGGTGCTCGATCGGGTCGGTGCCGAGCAGGGCGAACCAGCCGAACAGCTCGATGGTCTGCCAGGTCTCGTCGAGTCCCTCGGTGTCGATCGCGACGTCGACGACCTCGACCCCGGCGGCTTCGAGCGTGGCACGGGTGGCGGCGTGGGCGGCCCGGACCTCGGCGGAGATCGGCAGCCCGCCGAGGTCGTCGCTCCAGGCGATCCGGATCGGGGTGGTCGTGACGTCCCCGAGCTCGGTCGCCACGGCGCGGCCGGCGGAGAGCGGTGCGAGCTGGTCCGTGCCGGACATCCCGGTGAGCAGCAGCGCGACGTCGCGGCAGTTCCGGGCCACCGGGCCGTTCACCGAGTGCGGCTCCCACGAGGTCGCTCCCTGCGCGGCGGGCACGAGGCCCGGGGTGGTGCGGAGCCCGACGGCGTTGCAGAACGACGCCGGGTAGCGGAGGCTGCCGCCGGAGTCGGACCCGTCGGCGAACGGGAGCATGCCCGCCGCGACGGCAGCGACGCCGCCGGTCGAACCGCCGGCGTGCCGGGACAGGTCGAAGGGGTTGCGGGTGATGCCGAAGACGTCGTTCCAGGTGACGGTGCCGACGCCGAACTCCGGCGAGTTGGTCTTGCCGATGACGAGGGCACCGGCGGCGCGGAGCTTCGCGACGTGCGGGGCGTCGGTCGGCATCGGACCGCGGTCGGCGAACGCGCGGGACCCGCGCGAGGTCGGCATCCCGGCGACGTCGACCAGGTCCTTGATCGCGATCGGCAGGCCGTGCAGCGACCCGAGCGCCGCACCCGAGGCACGGTGCGCATCGGCCTCGGCGGCCAGGGCGAGTGCCTCGTCGCGCGGCAGCCGGTAGACGATCACGTTCACGGCGTCGTTCGTCGCCTCGATGCGGTCGTAGAACGCCGTCATCACCTCGACCGCGGTCAGCGAGCCGTCGGCGATCTGGTCGCGGAGGTCCGTCGCGGTCCGCCAGTGCAGCGGGGTGGCGGTGGCGGTCGGTTCGGTGGCGGGGATGGTCGTCACGGAGTGCTCCTGATCGGTTCGGTGGGACGGAGTCCGGGGGCCGGGCGGTGGAAGGGGAGGTCGAGGACGTCGGCGGCGACGACGAGGCCGTCCTGTCCGACGACGGTGAGCAGGGCGAGGACACGGGTGCTCCGGTGCACGCGTCGGGTGTCCGGGCCGAGGTGGAAGCGCACGGCGGTGGTGCCGGAGGTCGGGACGGTCACCGACTGGGACCCGACCTCCACCCAGGCGGTCGCCGCGGCATCCTCGTCGGTGATCGTGGCGTGCAGTTCGACGAGCACGCCCCCGTCGTCGGCGATCGTCGCGACCCCGTCGAGGACGGCGCTGCCGTGCGTGCGGTCGCCGGGCCGGCGGCCGGCGGACGGGGCCGCACCGGGGGAGCGCACCGCGCCGAGGGCGACCACCTGTGGGAGCGGCGGGCGCGTGCGCGGGGCGAGCCGTGCCTCCAGGGCGTCCGCCATGTCGACCAGGTGCGTGTCCGACCAGGCCGGGCCGCAGATGGTCGCGCCGACCGGCATGCCGGTGTCGGCCATCGTGCCCATCGGGATCGTGACGCTCGGGATGCCGACGCGGCGGAGTACGTGGTTCGTCGTCGAGAAGACGGCACCGTCCGCCCAGGCCGCACGGGCGGCCACGGGGTCGACGTCGGCGTCGTACGGGCCGACGTCGGAGTTCGCGGGGAAGGCGAGGACGTCGATGCCCTCCTGTCGGAGCCACGCCTCGAAGAGCTCGCGGCGGGCGCGGTCGAGTCCGGCGACCGCGGGCCCGACGACCGCGCGGACCGCGTCGTCGGGCAGGGGTGCGTCGCGGGTGATCGCCGCGAAGTCGAAGACGTCGCGACCGGGGTGGAGCCGGCCGTTCTCGACCGCGTCGACGGCGTACGGCGGGTCCGGGCGGATCGCGCCGGGGGCGAGGGCGGAGAGCGTGACGGGTTCGACGGCGTGGTCGTCGAGGAACCGCTGCCAGGACCACGTCACGAGTTCGCGCAGTTCGAACGCGGTCCAGCCGGCATCGAGGTGGCCGCTGTCCTCGAGCGAGGGGGCGGTGCCACGGCCCTCGTACGCCTCGACGAGCGGGAACCGGACGCGGACGACCCGGGCTCCGGCAGCGGTGAGTTCGCGCTCCAGGGCGTCCCAGCGTGCGCGGATGCTCGGCCGGAGCGGGATCGGGGACGGGACGTCGTCGGTGGCCCTGACCCCGGGTGCCGGGACGTACAGCGTCGGGACGCCGACGACCAGTCCGTCGAGGGGTGTCGGATCGGCGCCGGGCGTGCGGGTGCGGAACCGTGCGGCGACGGTGTCGGCCGCCGACACGTCCACCGTGTCCTGCTGCCGCCAGACGTCCCGGTCGTCGGGCCCCGCGATCACCGCGAGCACCTCGCGCAGGTCGGCGACGGTGCGGGTGTGCGGCACGACCACGTCGCGGTACGGGTGCAGCGGCCAGTTGCCGGCACTCGGCACCACGCCCCACGACGGCGTGTACGCCACCAGTGCGTTGTTCGACGCGGGGGACCGCCCGGAGGACACGGTCTCCTCGCCGAGGCCGAACGCGCAGAACCCCGCGGCGACGGCGACACCGCTGCCGATCGACGACCCGGAGTGCCACGCGGCCGCGAGCCACTCGGGGGAGTACGGGCTGCGGGTGCGGCCGTAGAGTCCGGCCTGGCCGCCGCCGATCGCCATCGGTGGCATGTTCGTCTTGCCGACGAGCAGGGCGCCGGCGGCGAGCAGGCGCTCGACGACGACGGCGTCGGTGCGGGCGACGGTGTTCGCGAACGCGGGGGACCCGGCGGCGGCGGTCAGACCGGCGACGGCGAAGCTGTCCTTGACGGTGAAGGGGATCCCGTGCAGCGGCCCGAGCGGCGCCGAGGCCCCGGCCGCGGCTGCGGCCCGTTCGGCATCGCTCGCCGCCGCGCGCTCGAGCAGCCGCGGGTCGAGCACCGGGACCGCGCCGAGGCGGGGGCCGTCACGGTCCAGCCGGGCCACCCGTCGGAGCGCGTGCTGCGCGAGGGCGAGCGCCGTGGTGTCGCCACGCTCGAGCCGTTCGCGCAGGGTGGCGATGTCGCTGTCCAGCATCGCGGGCCTCCAGGTGCCGTGGGGGAAGAAGGGGAGGGTGCGGAGCGGGCGGACCCGCTCCGCACCCGGGGTGGGACGGGTCAGCCGAGCTTCGAGCAGTCCGAGGTGTAGAGGTACTTCGCGACGTCGGCGTCGTCGACGTTGTCCTTCGTGACGAGCTTCCACGGCGAGTACACCGTCTGCTCCTTCACGTCGGAGGCCTTCGTGTCGCCCTTGACCAGCTTCGCCATGAGCTCGGTGGCGTCGTAGCCCTCGGTGTACGGGTCCTGCGCGACGAGGGCGTCGTACTCGCCCTTCTTGAGCGAGGCGACCTGGTTCGACGCGGTGTCGTAGCCGACGTGCACGATGTCGTCGTCGCCCGAGGCCGAGATGGCGTTCGCCGCACCGGTGCCGGCGCCGATGTTCGTCGAGAAGACGAGCTTGACGTCGGAGTTCGCCGACAGCTGCGACGAGACGGTCTGCGATGCTTTCGCCGAGTCGCCGCCGACGTACTGGATGTCGAGCGCGGTGAGCTTGCTCTCCTTCTCGATGGCGTCCTTGAAGCCCTTGGCGCGGTCGGACTGCACCTGGTTGCCGGGGGAGTCCGTGACGATGACGACCTTGCCGGTGGTGAGCTTGAAGTCCTTGATCGCCTGGACCGCCGCGTCGTACGACGACTGATAGTTGTCGGTGCGGATCGACTGCACGTAGTCCTTGTTGGACAGGAACGAGTCGGGCATGACGAGCGGCTTGCCGGAGTCGGTGTACGACTTCAGGGTCGAGTTGAACGCGGTGTTGTCCCACACGGTCAGCAGCAGGCCGTCGGGGTTCGTCGCGAGCACCGACTGCAGGACCTGCATCTCGGCGTCGGTGGTGGTCTCGGGGGTGCCCTGGATCTTGAGGGTCACGCCCTCCTTCTCGGCGGCGGCCTTCGCACCGCAGTACATGGTGCCGTAGAACTCGCCGGTGGACTCCGGGGTGACCATCGCGATGGTCTTCTTCGCCGAGGACGAGTCGCCGGAGGCGGCGCTCGAGCCGGTGGAGCAGCCGGCGAGGACGACGGCGATGCCGAGCGCCGACGCGGCGGCGAGGACGGAGGTGGTCTTGGAACGGAACACGGGGGTCTCCTAGCAGGGAGGGGGTGGACAGGAGGTGGTGCCGTGGAGCGGGTTGGGGTGGGGCGGGGGTGGAACGGTGGGTTCCTGGACCCGGGCGGCTCGACGCAGGGTGCGCCGTGCCTCCCGGCCGGATCGGAGCGACCGCTAGGTCGTGCGCCGGTTGCGGCTGCTGCGGTCCAAGCTGACGGCGACCAGGAGCATGGCTCCGATCGCGATGGTCTGGTAGAAGGGCGACAGGTTGATGATCACGAGCCCGGACTGCAGGATGATCGCCAGGAACGCGCCGACGATCACGCCGAGGAAGTTGATCCGACCGCCGGTCAGTGCGGTCCCGCCGATCAGGGCGGCGGCGATCGCGGCCATCGAGTCGTTCGTGTGCCCGGAGATGTTCGTGGTCGAGTAGCGCGCCAGGTCGATGAACCCGGCGAGTCCGGCGAGCCCGGCCGACAGGACGAAGATGCCGATCGTGTTGACCAGGGTCTTGATGCCGACGCGACGGGCGGCCAGGAAGTTCGAGCCCATCGCCAGCGTGTGGGTGCCCCAGGCGGTGTACCGGTAGAGCGCCCAGATCACGGCGAGGATCACGAGCCCGACGATGGTCGGGACCGGGAAGGCGCCGACCGTGGCCGATCCGAACCCGGCGGCCAGCTCCGCGGGGATCCCGACCAGGTTCACGCCCTTCGTGGCGACCTGCGCGATGCCGGTGGCGAGCGACAGCATGCCGAGGGTGGTGACGAGCGAGTTGATCCCGACGACCCCGACGAACAGGGCGTTCACCGCGCCGAGCACCGCGCCGGTGCCGATCGCGACGACCAGTCCGACGAGGATCACCACGCCGACGGGGGAGGACGTGCCCATCGCGATCATCACCTGCCCGGACACGACCGACGACAGGATCAGCACGGCACCCTGCGAGATGTCGATCTGCCCGGCGGACATGAGCACCGCCTGACCGGCCGCGAGCAGGAGCACCTGCGACGCCGTCAGCAGGATGCCGCGGAGGTTCGCCTCGCTGAGGAACGCACCGCTGGGCGAGAGCGTCTGGAACACCGCGATGAGGACGACCTCGACGGCGATGATCTGCACGGCACGGTTCCCGAACACGCGGGCGACGCCGTGCTTCAGGGCGGGCGCCGACCCCATGGAGGTGCTGGCGTTGGGTGCTGCTGCGGTCATGCTGCTTCCTCGTCTCCGACCATCACGGTCATCACGTCGGCCACGGAGAGTCCGGCTGGGCGCATGTCCGCGATGATCGTGCCGTGGCGGAGGATCACGATGCGGTCGGCCAGCTTCAGGACGTTGGGGATGTCGTGCGACACGAGGATCACGCCGAGGCCGTGGTCGGCGGCGATGCGGATCGAGTCGAGCACGATGCCGACCTGCTTCGGGCCGAGGGCGGCCGTCGGCTCGTCGAGCAGGATCAGGTCCGACGCCCACTTCATGGCGCGGGCGACGGCGAGCACCTGACGCTGGCCGCCGGACAGCGACCCGACCGGCAGCCGGACGTCGCGGAGCGTCGAGATGCCGAGCTTCTCGATCGCGGCGCGGGCCTCGGCGTGCATGCGCTTCCGGTCGAGCCAGGGGCCGCGACGGAGCTCGTTGCCGAGGAACAGGTTCTCGGTCAGGGACAGGTGCGGTGCCAGTGCCAGGTCCTGGTAGACGACGCCGACGCCGAGGCGCTTCGCGTCGGCGAGGCCGGACATCGGCTGCCCGCTGACGCGGATCTCGCCCTCGTCGGGGGTGTTCGACCCGCAGATGATGTTCATCAGGGTCGACTTGCCGGCACCGTTGTCGCCGAGCAGGGCGACGATCTCGCCGGCCTGCACGCTGAGGTCGATGTCGCGGAGGGCACGGACGGCACCGAAGTTCTTGCCGACGCCGGAGATGCCGAGCACCTCGCGGGGTGCGGTGGGTGCGTCGCTCATGAGAGGGGTCCTTCCTGCTGGAGCGTGGTGAGCACGGAGTCGTAGGCGTCGAGGAACGCGTCGGCGTCCTCGTGGGTGAAGACGAGCGGTGGGCGGACCTTCAGGACACGTCCGTCCGATCCGACCGCCGAGATGAGCACGTTGCGGGCGCGCAGCCCGTTGACGACGCGGCTCGCGAGCGCGCCGGCCGCGGGTCCGGCCATCTCGACACCGATGAACAGCCCGGCGCCGCGGACGTCCGCCACGAGTCCGGAACCGGCGGACCGCTCTGCGATGCCCTGCAGCAGCGATGCGCCGAGGTCGCGGGCGTGCTCGACGAGCCCGCGCTCCTGCACCTCGTCGAGCACCGCGGTGGCCGCGGCGATCGACGCCGGGTTCCCGCCGAACGTGTTGAAGTAGCGGTGGCCCTCGGCGTACCCGTCGCTGAGCGCCGACCCGAGCACGAGCGTGCCGATCGGGAGTCCGCCGGCGAGCGGCTTGCCGCAGGTCACCATGTCGACGTGGCCGTCGGCCCGGAGGCGCGGGTCGGCTCCCACGGGTCGCGGCGGCTCGGTCGCGGTGTGGCGTTGGAACCCCCACATCGCGTCGCCGGTCCGGCCGACGCCCGGCTGCACCTCGTCCGCGATGACGAGTCCGCCTGCGGCGTGCGTCGCGCGGTACGCCGGCACGAGCATCCCCGGCGCACCGGGGAAGATGCCGTCCGTCGACATGATCGAGTCGAGCAGCAGGGCGGCGAGGCCGAAGCCGTGCCGGTCCAGGTCCGCCGCCGCAGCGGTGATCGCGGCGGCGAACAGCTCGCCGGCGCGGTCGCCGTCCCGGTGCGTGTCCGGCGCCGGGACCGTGCGGACCCAGGGGTGCAACGGCATCGTCGGGCCGTTCTCCGGGGAGAGGCCCGCCAGCAGCCCGGTCGTGCCGTGGTAGGCGTTCTCGGTCACGATGACGCCCTGGTTGCCGGTCCGCCACTGCGCGATGGTGATCGCGAGGTCGTTCGCCTCGGACCCCGAGTTCGAGAAGATCACCCGGTCGAGGTGCTCCGGGTGGGTCTGCAGGAACCGTTCCGCGAAGGCGACGATGCCGTCCTGCAGGTACCGGGTGTGCGTGTTCATCCGCGTGAGCTGCTCGTGCACCGCGGTGGCGATGCGCGGGTTCGCGTGGCCGACCGCCGGCACGTTGTTGTACGCGTCGAGGTACTCGGTGCCGTCGGCGTCCCAGAGCCGCGCGCCGGCACCGCGGACCACGTGGATCGGTCGGGCGTAGAAGAGCGGGTAGATGTCGCCGAGGACCTCGCGGCGCCGGGCGAGGAGTGCCTGGTCGTCCGCCGGCAGGAGTCCGGCGTCGGCCGGGTCGAAGCGGTTCACCATGGCGGTCGCGGCCGGCACCGCGGGGACGTCGATCTGCTGCACGTGGTCACGCGCCTTTCGAGGTGAGGTGGACGGGGGCCGCGGGCAACGCGCCGGTGCGGTCGAGGAGTTCGACGGCGGCGCGGTCGTACCGGAGCACGTAGTCGGCGCGGGCGGGTTCCCGGCGGGCGGTGTCGCGGGCGAGCACGACGGCCTGCACGAATCGGCAGGCCGCGAGGGGCAGGACGAGCGCCTGTTCCACCGCCGACAGGTCGAGGGCGGTGGCGATGCGGTCCGTGTACCGGGTGACGAGCGGGTGCGCGAAGTCGCCGAGCGCGATGGCGAGGTAGCAGGCGGTGACCGCGACGTCGAGCACCCGGGGTGCCTCGACGGCGTCGCCGAAGTCGATGACGCCGCTCACCCGGCCGTCGGCGACGAGGACGTTCGACAGGTTCGCGTCGGCGTGCAGCACCTGCCGGGGCATGGTGGCGAGCGCGGGGCCGAGGTCGGTGCGGTAGGTCGCGACCGCGGCGTGCATGGCGGCGCGGTGCCGGTCGTCCGCGACGGTGTCCACGAGTCGTTCGTGCCGCTCGACCGTCTCGATCGACCAGTCGTTCTCGGTGGGCACGTGGGCCGCGGCGGCGTCGGTGTCGCGCAGGGCCGTGACGAGCGCGGCCTGCACGTCGGCGAGGTCGTCCACGAGTGACGGCCAGAGGTCGACGTCCTCGAGCGGGACACCGTCGAGTGCGGTCATCACGAACAGGTCGCCGGCGTCGGTCGGGGTGACGGCGGTGCCGTCGGCGTCGTGCAGCACGCGGGGGACGGGCAGCGTGGGGTCGTTCGCGGCGACGGCCTCGAGCAGTGCCGCCTGCATCCGGGAGGTCGACGACAGCTTCAGCACGACGGGGCCGCTCGCCGCCGCGACGAGCACGGTGCGGTCGGTCTCGGAGCCGGTGTCGCGCAGTCCGCGGACGCCGGAGACGCCGCGGGCGGTCAGATGCGGGTGGAGGTCAGACACGGGCGTCCGCCTCGGTCGCTCGCGCGGCGGAGGCGGCGCCGGCTGCCCCGTCCACACCGCAGAGGTCCAGGATCATCAGCGCCATCGCCTCGATGCACGTGCGGTACTCGGCGAGGTCGAGGTACTCGTCCGGCTGGTGCGCCACGCTGAGCTGGCCCGGTCCGAACGTGATCGTCGGGACGCCCGCCTTGATCGGCAGGCCCATGTCGGTGTGGCACGTGACGCCCTGCACGACCGGGGCGATGCCGAGTGCATCGAGGGCGGTCTGCGGCGCGACGACCAGCGGGTGCGTGTCGTCTGTCTCGCCGCAGTCGGCGTCGACGAGCCAGGTCACGACGGGCGGGTGCTCGGCGAGCCAGGCGTCGTCGCCGGCGAACTCGCGGACCATCTCCTCGATCTGGGCGCGGACCAGCCCGCCGCCGCCGTGCTCGTCGAGTTCGGCCGGCAGGTACTGCACGTCGAAGCGGATCGTGAACGAGCCCGCCCACGACGACGGGTAGGTGCCGGCGTCGATCTCGGCGACGTTGAGCTGGCAGGGCAGCGGCACGTGGCGGTGGTTCTTCTCCGGCAGCTCCCGCCACCGGGAGTTCAGCGCGTCGACGGCGTCGAGGAGCCGGCGGCCGTACGCGATCGCGTCCACGGCGCCGCCGTCCCGCCAGTCGGGCTGCTCGATCTCGATGTGCCCGCTCTTGCCGGGGATCGTGATCTCGCCCCAGACGATGCCGCGGCACAGCGGCGCGACCTGCAGGCTCGTCGGTTCCGGGATGACGATGCCGAGCTCCGGGCGGTACCCGCGGTGCACCAGGGCGAGGGTGCCCATGCCGCCGGTCTCCTCCTCCGTGACCGAGGCGAAGGCCACGTCGCCGGCGAGCTGCACGCCGCTCGACCGCACCGCGCGGATCGCCGCGAGGGCCGCAGCCATGCCGCCCTTCATGTCGCAGGCGCCGCGGCCGGTGACCCGACCGTCGCGCACCGAGCTCGTGAATGGGCCGTCGGTCCAGCCGGGGCCGCCGGGCACGACGTCGCAGTGGCCGAGGAACATCAGCGCGGGGGAGTCCGACCCGTCCGCGGCGGAGCGGAACCGTCCGACGAGGTTCGGGCGCCCGGTGAAGTCGCGGTCGGCGAAGTACCCGGGCCCGTCGGCGTGCACGGCGAGTTCTGCGGCCGAGGGCTCCCACTGGTCGATGCCGGCGCCGAGTCCCTCGAGGTGGCCGCGGAGGAAGGCCTGGACGGCGCCTTCGCCGCTCACTGCTGCCTCGTCGCCGAACCACGGTCCGACGCTCGGGATGTCGATGAGGTCGCGGACGAGTTGCACGGCGTCGTCGAACTGAGTGCCGACGAGGTCGAGCACCTCGCGTTGTTCGGGGGTGTGGGTCACCGTGTCTCCTGTCGCTGCGTCGAACGTTCACGAATCATGTTCGAGAAGTGACAAACAGCGCCAGCAGAATGATCGTGACGTTACTTTTCTTCACGATCGCGAAACACCGCGGAAACCGACTGAAGCCTGGTTTTGCAGCGCTCAGCCGCGGTGGAGAGCCCCGAGGAACGCGTCGAGCGCCCGGTCGAGGTCCGGCAGGGTGAGCCCGCCGTACCCGAGCACGACGCCGTCCGGAGCGCTGCCCGGAACCACCTCGTACTCCGCGAGTGCACTGACGAGGACCCCGGCCCGTGCCGTCCTGGCCACGACGGCACGCGCGGTCGCCGGACCCGACCACGTCACCACCGCGTGCAGTCCACCGTTCAGGGCACGTGCCTCCAGGCCGGGGACCCCGTCGAGACGCGACGCGATCAGCTCACGTCGGTGCGTGTAGTCCCGCCGGACCCGGCCGAGGTGTCGGCGCAGCGCGCCGGTCCGGAGCAGGTGCGCGAGCGCGACCTGCACGGGCTCGGCGACGACCGGGCCGCGCGCCACC
The DNA here is from genome assembly GCF_007673235.1 of Curtobacterium pusillum. GTDB lineage: Bacteria > Actinomycetota > Actinomycetes > Actinomycetales > Microbacteriaceae > Curtobacterium > Curtobacterium pusillum_C. Next base: position 4,672 of record NZ_VDZH01000004.1, on the reverse strand, counting down.
CGCGCAGCCGCGACGGCGTCCGGCACGGCGCCGGGCGGCAGGACCACGTAGCTGCAGCGCAGCCGCGGGTCGAGCGTCTTCGAGAACCCGCCGACGTGCAGCACGACGCCGGCGGTGTCGAGCGCCGCCAGGGCGGGGACGGGGGAGCCGCGGTGCCGGAACTCCGAGTCGTAGTCGTCCTCGACGACGATCGTCGCCGTGTCGGTGGCCCAGGAGAGCAGCCGCTGCCGCCGGGCGACCGGCATGACGGAGCCGAGCGGGTACTGGTGCGTGGGGGTGACGACGACGGCGTCCACCGGCGGGAGTGCGCGCAGGGCGTCGACGTCGAGCCCACCGTCGTCCACGGGGACCCCGACGAGCTCGGCCCCGGCGCTCGTCATCGCACGGCGTCCGGAGCGGTAACCGGGGTCCTCGACGGCGATCCGCGGGGTGCGGCCGAGGTGGTTCCGCAGCGCCTCGACCACGAGCGACAGTGCCTCGGAGGTCCCGCCCGTGACGAGCACGCGGGAGACGTCGGGCGCGAAGCCGCGGCTCAGGCCGAGCTGCGCGACGATCTGCGCGCGGAGCTCGAGCAGACCGGCGGGGTCGGACAGCGCGTTCCGGAGTGGGGCGTCGGCAGCGGCACGCCAGGCCGCGCGCCAGTCCCGGGTGGCGATCGCGGTCACGGCCGGGATCCCGGGCCGGGCGTCGAGCACGGGGGCTGCCGAGGAGGTGTCGCGAGCCGGGGAGGGTGTCGCGCGAGGTGCGGATGCCCCGAGGGTCGCTGTCCGCGGGACCCCCGGAGCCACCCTCGCCGCAGCTCCCTGCCGCGTCCGGATCCACCCCTCGCCGTCGAGTTGCTCGTACGCCGCGACCACCGTGCCCCGCGCCACCCCGAGCTCCGCCGCGAGCGCTCGGGTCGACGGCAGCGCGTCCCCTGCCCCGAGCGTGCCGTCCTGCACCATCGCGCGCACCCGCGCCACGACGCCCGCCGTCTTGCCCGCGCCGGACTGGTCCACCGGAGTACCGCCCATCTGGTCCACGAACCGGACCACTCGCGAACCTAGCGTGGCACGCATGCGCACCACGAGCCTCCCGTCCGACGCCCCCGCCAGCCCCTCGCTCACCGTCCGCCGCCTGCGCGACCGCCAGTCCCACGACCCCGCCGACCTGCGGGCGGTCCTCGACGAGGCGATCGTCGCCCACGTCGGCTTCGTCCGCGGCGGCCACCCGCTCGTCCTGCCGTTCCTCTGCGGCGTCGGCGACCTGGGCGACGGCCCCGTGCTGCTGCTGCACGGCTCCACCGGCGGCGGCCTCTTCCTCGACGCCGGCGCGGCGGGCGTCCCCGTCGCCGCGACGGTCACCCACGTCGACGGGCTCGTCTTCGCCCGGTCGACCTTCGACAGCTCGGCGAACTACCGCAGCGCGATGATCGTCGGGAACGCCACGGTCGTACCCGACGACCTCCGCGCCGAGGCGCTCTGGCAGGTCGCCGACCACCTCATGCCCGGCCGTCGCGACGAGGTGCGCGAGATGACCGCCAAGGAGATCCGCGCCACCCAGGTCCTGCAGCTCCCGCTCGACCGCGCGAGCGTGAAGATCCGCGCGGCCGGTGTCGGCGAGGCCGTCGACGACGGCGAGGACCACGCGGTCTGGGCGGGCGTGCTGCCACTCGCCGTCCGTGCCGGGGCGCCGCTGGCGGGGGACATCTCGGGGGACAGCCCGGTCGACGGGTCGGTGCGTGCGTCGGCGGCTCGCCTCGACGCGCTGGCGGCCGGCCGGGAGGCACGGATCGCCGCCGTCATGCGGCCCACGCCCGCCTGACGGCTGGCCTGGCGAGCCGCGCGGGGTGGCCGACCGGCGCTCGCTGGTGGATCTGAGCAGGCTGCGAGGAACGGGTGAGGCTGTGACGACCCGCAGGAACGCGCCGGGACTGCCCAGCCGGGTTCAGGTTCGTGACCAATACGTTATCCAACCGAGTCGCCTCGTCTCCTGCTCGGGTCGGCTCGTGAAGACCCGGAAGGAACCATGGGACGCCACGCACTCCCCGCAGCACCCGACGCCGCCGTCAGCCCTGCCGTTGCTGATCGCCCGTCCGTCGTCGACACCGGTGCACCGCGTCGTCCCCGCGGTCGCCGCTCCGCGTTCGGCCCGGCCGTCGCCCGCTCGACGTTCGTGGAGCACACCAAGCCGGCCCGCTCCGTGTCGCTGTCGCAGCACCGCCCGCTCGCGTCGACCGCCGGGGCCGGGACCGCCGTGCTGAGCCGTTCCGCCGCGCTCCGCGCCGAGCGTGCGGTGGACCCGCGACACATCCGTCGGGCCGCGAACGCCAAGCGCGCCGCGATCCTCCTCGCACCGGCACTCGCCGTGACCTCGAGCCTGACGTTGTCCGTGCCGGCGAACGCGGCCACCCCGTCGACCGACGCGCACCACGGCACCACGACCTCGCAGCAGGCGCAGGAGTACACCGTCGCCCGCGACGTCCAGGTCCCGGTCGTGTCGACCGACGGCATGACGACCACCACGACGGTGGTGTCCTACCCGACGATCGTGACGAAGTTCGGCGTCAGCACACAGCAGGCCGAGGACGCCATCTCGAAGGTGCTCTCCGCCGGTGGTGACCGCGCGACGATCGTGTCGACGGCGCTGCAGTACATGGGCGACCCGTACGTCGAGGGCGGTGCGAGCCACCAGGGCATCGACTGCTCGGGCCTGACGATGGTGGCGTACGCGGCCGTCGGCATCCCGCTGGTGCACTACGTCCCGACGCAGGACGCCGCCGCGACGACGATCCCGGAGTCCGAGGCGAAGGCCGGCGACCTCGTCGTGTACGACAACGAGGACCACGTGGGCATCTTCCTCGGCGACGGCCTCGTGCTGCAGGCCCCGCACCCCGGCGACCCGGTGGACATCGTCCCGATGTACTCGGCCGCCCACCACTTCGCACGGGTCCTGCCGGCCGGCAGCTGAGCCGGCTCGTGGCCCGGCGTTCCCTCCCGTAAGCTGGAGTGATGGCCCCCGACACCCGCACCCCCTTCGAAGAGCAGCGCTCTGCTCGTCCGCAGGTGCGTCCGCGCACCGAGGGCTGGACCCAGGCGACCGACACCGCCGGCCGACCGCTCCTGCAGTTCGCGTCCCCGAAGAAGGGGAAGCCGCCGGTGCACCTCGCCGACATGACCGTGTCGGAACGCGAGGAAGCCGTCGTGGCGCTCGGGCTCCCGAAGTTCCGTGCGAAGCAGCTGTCGACGCACTACTTCACGCACTACTCGTCCGACCCGGACACGATGACCGACCTGCCGGCCGCCCAGCGCGAGGAACTCGTCGCGGGCATGCTCCCGCCGCTCCTCACCGAGACCCGTCGGCTCGCGACGGACAAGGGCGACACGATCAAGTTCCTCTGGAAGCTGCACGACGGCGCCCTGGTCGAGTCGGTGCTCATGCGCTACCCGGGCCGGATCACCCTCTGCGTGTCGTCGCAGGCGGGGTGCGGCATGAACTGCCCGTTCTGCGCGACCGGGCAGGCCGGGCTCACCCGGAACATGTCCACGGCCGAGATCATCGAGCAGATCGTCCGGGCCAACGCGGCCATCGCCGCGGGGGAGCTCGGCGGTGACCCGCGCAAGGGCGGGAAGGACCGCGTCGACGCCGAGCGGGTCACGAACATCGTCTTCATGGGCATGGGGGAGCCGCTCGCGAACTACAAGCGGGTGATGGACGCCGTCCGGACCATGGTGGCGCCGCAGCCGCACGGACTCGGCATGAGCGCCCGCGGCATCACGGTGTCCACGGTCGGCCTGGTGCCGGCGATCAAGAAGCTCGCCGACGAGAACATCCCGATCACGTTCGCCCTGTCCCTGCACGCGCCGGACGACGAGCTCCGTGACGAGCTCATCCCGGTGAACTCTCGGTGGAAGGCCGACGAGGCGATCGACGCCGCGTACGAGTACTACGCGAAGACCGGTCGTCGGGTCTCGATCGAGTACGCCCTCATCAAGGACATGAACGACCACGCGTGGCGAGCGGACCTGCTCGCCGAGAAGCTCAACAAGCGTGGCAAGGGGTGGGTGCACGTCAACCCGATCCCGCTCAACCCGACGCCCGGCTCGGTGTGGACCTCGTCCGAGGTGCACGTGCAGGACGAGTTCGTCCGCCGACTCAACGCCGCGGGCATCCCCACGACCCTCCGCGACACCCGCGGCAAGGAGATCGACGGGGCGTGCGGGCAGTTGGCCGCGGCCGAGTAGGTCGGTTCGGTCCGCGTTCGGATCGTTGGTTCGTCCGGGAGGCACGGTGCGGGTTCGCACCGTGCCTTCCGTCGTTCCCGGGGTCACGCCGGCGCGGGCGCAGGTGCGAGGTTCCGGGCACGGTGGGACCCCTACCGGGTCGCACACTCGTCGGGACCTCGCACGATCCGCGTGTTTCCGGGCCTCAGGCAGCCGACACGCCCGGGATGTGGGCCGGGTTGGTGCTGCCGTTCACCTCTGCGTAAAGTGATCACTCGTTGCCGCTGAGGCGGAGAACGGAACGGCCGAGACGGTCACCTGGTCACAGACCCGGAGATCTTGTCCGCCACGGTTCTTCCCCGGGCAACGAAAACCAAAAGCCTCTCTGGCGACGCTCGCTTCTGCGAGTCGAGTGGGGAGTGCGTCTGGTCCTTGAGAACTCAACAGCGTGCACATTGTCAATGCCAATT
>NZ_VDZH01000049.1 GCF_007673235.1 Curtobacterium pusillum | reverse complement strand
ATGGACCTATTAATTGTAGTAAGTGATTAATATAACCTGTAGCATCTTTATTTTCAATTTTAGTGATTCGAATGTAACCACCGCCACCACGTTTACTTTCTATTTCATAACCATGTTCATTAGTAAAACGTGTCTTAATAACATAGTTAAGTTCAGAAGGAACACAATCGAAACGTTGAGCAATATGAGCGCGTTGTATTTCTACAACATCTTCATC
>NZ_VDZH01000048.1 GCF_007673235.1 Curtobacterium pusillum | reverse complement strand
TTTTAAGACTTTTTTCGGGACAACAGGCGATGCGTCATATGGCGGGAAAAACCGCTTATCATCTTTTAAAATTTTGAGGTCATAGGCTTTGATTCGTCCATCTGTTGAATAGGCAAGCACAATATCCATTTTTTCATTTTTTAATGCATCGTAGACTAAACCAATCTGCATTGGATACGTGCTTCCAAATTCAATTCCGTATGTTTTCACGAATCCTTCA
>NZ_VDZH01000047.1 GCF_007673235.1 Curtobacterium pusillum | reverse complement strand
TGTCTTGTTTTGAAAAAGCGAGCTTTAAAGAATAAGGAAGTAATCTAATTTGAATGAAGAGAACGCGAAAGGTGAGGTATATTCCAGTACCAACAATTAAAATCAACAGGGGAGGCCCCCACAAAAAATTGTTCATCGTTGTGACAAACTGCTCAATTATTACCATCTAATATCCCCCTTTGTTTGTGTAATTCTCCTAAAGTTTCTCCTGTTTTTGTGTA
>NZ_VDZH01000046.1 GCF_007673235.1 Curtobacterium pusillum | reverse complement strand
GGACATGATCAAGCGAAGCACTTAATGGAATCACAGCCGATGAAGATGGCAGCAAGTGAAGCCCTTTGGAAGGATAGTGGAGATCCAGCGGCTTGGACACTATTTGCCAACATTGATACAGATAAAAAAGAAAACTCTGCGGAGATCAATATTCCGTTTGCTTTAAGTTACTTGGCTTATTCGAAGTTTAGTGGAGATGTGCCAGGCATGCTGACACTTCA
>NZ_VDZH01000045.1 GCF_007673235.1 Curtobacterium pusillum | reverse complement strand
TCCCCCCCCAAACCCACCCCCCGCACCACCACCCGCCTCCACCGCATCCCCACCCCCGTCCGGCCCAGCACCTCCCCCAACCCCCTCCCCCCCCTCCTCCTCCTCCTCCCCCCCCTCATCCACCCCCCCATCCTCCTCCTCCCCCTCATCCTGCTCCTCTTCCCCATCCCCCCCGCCCCCCCTGTCGCCCCCGCCCTGCTCCCCCCGGTCACGGGCACCGTC
>NZ_VDZH01000044.1 GCF_007673235.1 Curtobacterium pusillum | reverse complement strand
AAAAATGATGTTATTAATTTGTATGAAAATGATAGGGGATAAAATGATGAATGTATTAACAGATGAATTAGCTGCATTAATCGTTGAGGAAACAGTAAAAAGAACGAATAGTAATATTAATATAATGAATTTTAATGGAGAAATCATTGCTTCGTTTGATAAGCGTAGAATTGGTCAAGTTCATGAAGGTGCGCGCAAAGTATTAGCGAGTGGGGATATAGTG
>NZ_VDZH01000043.1 GCF_007673235.1 Curtobacterium pusillum | reverse complement strand
GATCATGAAATTTTATCATCAGCGGAAGCTGGCGGCGTCTTTGTTGAAAAGGAGGACGATTCGGGGTGAGTGAGCCAAAGCGTGTCCTACATATTGTGGGCGGGATGAACCGGGGCGGAGCTGAAACGATGATCATGAACATCTATCGTGCACTCGATAGAAATGTCCTACAATTTGACTTTATTACCCACCGGAAGGATGTCTGTGATTATGATGAGGAAATT
>NZ_VDZH01000042.1 GCF_007673235.1 Curtobacterium pusillum | reverse complement strand
CATTTGGAGTGGCGACATTCTTCTCTATTATGGAGCTTGTACGTTTTTCCTAATGATGTTTATAAACAGTCGAATCAAAACAGTGTTTATATGGTCGGGTATTTTAGGTGCCTTATCTTTAGTGATTTATCCATCTCTGATGAATTTTATTTACGGAAATTCTGATTTATTAACGAATGTATATGGGACTGGTACATATGGCGACATTGTGTTGAGCCGGATTA
>NZ_VDZH01000041.1 GCF_007673235.1 Curtobacterium pusillum | reverse complement strand
GCTCATCCTCTCCCAGCCACCGATCTTCACGAGCCGCTCCTACAACACCTTCATCCCCTAGCTGATCTCCCTGACTTCCCCCTCCCTACCCCATCCCTCCCACCACCCCATCTCAAACAGACCCCCCCAGTCCCCCTCGCCCCCCTCCACCTCCCCCCCCCCAACCACCCCCACCTCCTCCCCCCCCACCATCCCCACCGACTCCCACCTCCCCCATCCCGACCAC
>NZ_VDZH01000040.1 GCF_007673235.1 Curtobacterium pusillum | reverse complement strand
GCAGAGTACATCTCATATAGAAGCACCAACTGATTTCACTGCAAAGGTGATGGCAGGTCTTCCAAAGGAAAAAAAGCGTGTGTCGATTCAAAGGTGGATCAAAGCTCATCCGCTGATGGTGGCCGCTGCCCTCTTTCTCATTTTGATGGGAGGCAGTTTGTTTACAAGCTGGAATACGGATCATAATTTCAGTGTGTCAAAACAGCCGAATCTCGTCGTTGTAAATGATA
>NZ_VDZH01000003.1:283167-668199 GCF_007673235.1 Curtobacterium pusillum | reverse complement strand
GCCGAACACACCCCGTGCGAGGGTGGAGAACCAGCGATGTGCGGCTGGTGAGCGCTCCGGGTGTTCCCCGGTTGTTGCAGGTGATTCGGCACCCTCGGCCGACCGGTTTGGTCGAGTTCGGGAAATCGTTCGATCAGAGTTCGACGGACGCCAACGACCGCGCTGCACCGTGCAGTCGGACCTCGACCGACGCGATCGATCCGAGCGGCACGTCCGTCGCCGCCGCGAGCCCCGTCGCACGCTCGCCCGTCGCGCTCCACGACGCGACGGTCTCGTCGGTGCCGTCCTCCCGCACCACCACGAGGTCGTACATGACCGCGCTGCCCGTGCCCCAGTCGCGGCCGCCGTACTCGCACCCCCAGTCGAACCGGGTGCCCCACGCCTTGCCCGTCACGTCGAGGTCCACCGTCAGGCCGGACCCCGACGACATCGCGTAGCGCTCCCCCGCCTGCGGCACGGACGTCGACAGCGGCGGCGCCGAGGGCGACCCCGGCGAACCGGCTCCCGTCCCGACCGCGACCCCGCCGAGCACCGCCGCGACGACGGCAAGCCCCGCTGTGGACGCGACCAGCACCCGGCGACGGCGCCGCCGGGTGCGGACGCGGTGCGCGACCACGGCGAGCGAGCGCTGCGGGGCCGGGTCGGGCCTCCCGTCCGGTTCTGCGATCGCCACCGCGTCCCCGGCCGGCAGCCGCCCCAGGAGCCCGGGCATCCCGGCCAGCTCCGCGACGGCGGCGCGGCACGCGGCGCACGTCTCCAGGTGCCGCTCGTACTCGAGCCGCTCGTCGGTCGGCAGCGAGCCGAGAACGTACGCGGCGTCCCAGTCCCGGTAGCGGTCGTCGGTCATCGGGTCACCCCTCGTTCCTGCAGTGCGAGCCGGAGCGCGCGGAGGCCGTAGTGCAGGCGCGACTTCGCGGTGCCCTCCGGGATCCCGTGGCGTCGGGCGATCTCGGGCACGGTGTGGCCGAGCCAGTACGCGTCGACGACGACCCGCCGGTGTTCCGGTGAGAGGCCGGCGAGCGCGTCCGCGACGACGATCCCGTCGAGGACGGCGTCCGTCCGGTCGGGCTGGACCTCGTCGACGGGCAGGTCGGAGCCGACCTCGCGGCGGCGCCGGGCGGACCGCGCATCGTCGACGACGAGGTTCCGCGCGACCGTGAACAACCACGCACGGGCGGCATCCGCGTCGCGCTCGAGCACCGCGGGCCGCTGCCAGGCTCGCACGAGGGTCTCCTGGACGACGTCCTCGGCGAGCGCCCGGTCCGTCGTGAGGTGCAGCGCGTACCGCCGGAGTGCGTCCCCGTGCTCGGCGTGCAGCGCCGTCAGGAGCTCGTCGGCGGGCCGGGCGTCCACGGTCACCGTGCCAGCTCGACCGAGAACTCGACCGCACCGTGGTCGTCGACCCGCACGAAACCGAGGTCCGGCGCCTGCACGCCGTAGTCAGCGAACGTGATCGGCACCGAGCCCGCGACCTGCACGTGGCCGTCCCGGTCGACACCGAGCTGCGCGTCCGCCGTCACGGCCTTGGTGACGCCGTGCAGGGTGAGCTCGCCGCGCAGGGCGACGTCGGAGTCCGTCCCGGCGAGCGCCGCGCGCACGTCGACGGGCGTGGTCACCCGGAACGTCGCCGTCGGGAAGCGGTCCGTCTGCATCGCGGTCCCGCGGAAGTAGTCGTCGCGGGCGGACTCGGGCGTGCTGATCGACGCGACCTGCACCGTCACCGTGGCCGCCGTGAGGGACCCGTCCGCCACGGTGGCCCGGGCATCGACGTCCTTGGTGCGTCCGGTCACGGTCACATCCTGGCCCCGGAGCACCTCGTGCACCCGGTACCCCGCGAAACCTGCGGACGTCGAGGTCCACGTGCCGTTTGCCTCGGTCGCGCTCAGGGTGGCGCCCCCGGTCGGTGCCAGGGACGGCGCCGCGTCCGCGGCGTTGTTCACGAGGTTCGCGTAGACGATCGGACCGCCGACGACGACCACACCGGCGGCGATGCCGAGCAGGACCTTCGTTCGTCTCTTCACACCCGGTCAACGAGGCAGGTCGCCGGATCGTTCGATCCGGGTCGGGATCGAACGATCCGGCCCGTCGTGCCGTGTCACCTCATGAGCGGATCCGTTCCAGCCGGGAGGCCCGGCCCGGGTCCGCAGGACAGGGGTCACCCCATGCGTTCCACACGTTCCAATCGTTCGGTCCTGCTGGTCGTCGGCGTCGCGTTCGGCGCGTTGGCCCTCGCCGGGTGCGCGTCGCAGTCGACGGCGTCGTCCGGCTCGTCGGCTTCGTCGTCGTCACCGGCATCTTCTTCGTCTTCTTCCGGGGGCCTGTACGGGTCCGACGACAGCGGCGGTGACAGTGGCGGCCACGGTGCCGACGACGGCATCGCGACCGCCTCGGCCTCGCTCGGTACGGTCGTCGTCGACGGCAAGGGGATGACGGCGTACTTCTACGACCAGGACGTCAAGGGCTCGGGCAAGAGCACCTGCACCGGTGGGTGCGCCTCGGCCTGGCCGGCGATCGAGTCCGACGCCACCACCCCCTCGGTGTCCGGTGTCACCGGCACGGTCGGCACGATCACGGGTGTCGACGGGAAGCTCCAGGTCACCGTCGACGGGCGGCCGATCTACACGTACGCGGCGGACACGACGGCCGGGGACGTCACCGGGCAGGGCGTGGGAGGGGTCTGGTACGCGGTGAACCCGGACGGCACCGAGCACCGCTGAGGCGCTGCTGGCCCATGATGGGACGGTGGACATCGTCATCGCCGGCTGCGGCGACCTCGGGATCGAGACCGGCCTGCGCTTCGCCGCGGAGGGGCACCGTGTGGTCGGGCTCCGGCGCCGGGGTGAACTCGTCCCCTTGCCGCTCGTCGGCCGGTCGGTGGACCTCCGGCACGAGGTCGCACCGATCGACCCCGCCACGGACGTCGTCGTCGTGGCCCTGGCGGCGGGGAGCCGTGACGTCGACGAGTACCGCGCGACCTACGTCGACGGGCTGCGGAACGTCCTGGACGGCATCGACGCGTCGGGGTCCGACCCGCGGGTGATCGTGGTGTCCTCCACTGCCGTGTACGACGTGGACGACGGCAGCACCGTCACGGAGGCGACCCCGGCGGTCGCCTCCACTCCGACGGCTGGTGTGCTGCTCGAGACCGAGGCGCTGCTCCGGTCCCGCGTCCCAGATGCCGTGCTCGCTCGGCTGTCGGGCGTGTACGGCCCCGGGCGTGAGCGCCTGATCGACCAGGTCCGCTCCGGTTCTGCGCGCCTGGCACCGGGGGTCTCACCGCACACGAACCGGATCCACCGCGACGACGCCGCCGCCGCACTGGTGCACCTCGCGACACTGGACGAACCCGCGCCGACGTACCTCGTCACCGACGACGAACCCGCGCGGCTCGACGACGTGTACGCGTTCCTCGCCGCCGAACTCGGCGTTCCGGAGCTTCCCCGCGCCGAAGCCGCCGAGGCCTCCGGACGGCAGGGCGCCGGGGACAAGCGCCTGTCGAACGCCCTGCTCCGCTCGACGGGATGGGCCCCACGCTTCCCGTCGTTCCGCGAGGGCTACCGCGCCGTGATCGCCGGCGAGGGCACCCGCCACCCCTGACCACCGGGGCGCAGACGCCTACTCACCGCCGTTGCCACGCACGAACTCAGCGAATCCCGGCATCGTGAACTGGAGCAGCCCGCGGTCCGCCGGTTGGATCAGTCCCTTGTCGATCAGTCGCGCCCTCGGCGCTGAGAGGCTGTTCGGTGTCGCGTGCATCGCCTGCGCCAACGTCGCCCGCGCGACCGGCCCGGCACCGAGATCAGCCATGGCCCCGAGAAGACGACGTTCGAAGGCCGTGCATCCGGCCCATCGAGCTCGGAAGAGCGCTTCGAGGTCAGCCTGCATGACCGATCGACCGCGTTCGACCGCTCGGACGTCGACGACATGACCCGGGTCAGGGCGTCCGGCTGCGGTCCACGCCGCGTCCGCGATCAGCTGAACCGCGTACGGGTAGCCCTGGGCGATCGAGAGGGCGAGCTCGACTGCCTCCTCGGTCCATCTGACGCCGAGGGCGCGGGCCGGTCCGACGACGGCGATCTCCTCTGCTTCGCGTCCGAGCGTCCCGAGCGGTCGGTACGCGATTCGCTCACTGAACGTGACGACGGCGGCGATCCGCTCCGGTGCGCTCGGGAGCCCCGCAGCGAACACCGCAGCGGGGACGTCAGCACCCTCCGCTTGCAGGTGTTGCCAGGCGTACACGAGGGTCCGCAAGCCGACTTCGTCCGCGGCCTGGATCTCATCGATGAGCACGACGACTCCGCCGACGCCATCGGTCTTGTCCCTGATGGCGGCTTCGAACGCTCGAGCGCCGCGGGGTTCGACACGTGGGCCGACGGAACGAGTACCGGAGACCTGCGCGAGCCCGGGCACACCGAGCGTCAGTTCGACCGACTCCAGGCGCCCCACGGACGCCCGGGCCCGGTCACCAGATGTCTCGGTGGCGGAAGCGAGCGCAGTGCAGATCTGGGCGACCAGGCCCGCCTCCTCACCCGCTGTCACCCACACCGAGAGCAGTCCGCGTGCCTCTGCCCGACGCTGGTACTCCCGCAACAGCGATGTCTTCCCGAAACCCCTCGGGGCGTGGTCGACGCGGATGCGGCCCACCAGCCGGCCCAGGTCCGCCAGAACCGACAGTCGTTCGTCGATCTCCGCCAGCTGAATCGCCCGTCCAGGTACCGCACGGGCTACCTCGCCAGGCGTGTATGGGCTGGGCTGCATGGTCTGCCTCCGGATGATTCGTTATGAATGGGCGCTTTCATAACGGATCATCCAGACCCCTGCGACTGCAGCCCGAATCCTCGGTATTTCCTAGTGGAACCGGTGGTCCTGGATCGTCATCCGGGGCCCGAACGCCGGCTTCCGGAAGCCCGAGCCCCCGATCAACCGCACGACCCGCTCCCGGTGCCCGCGCCAGGGTTCGAGGAGCTCGAGCATCCCGTCGTCGTCGACCGGCCCGCCGGTGAGTGCCCACCCGACGAGGGCCGGTACGTGGAAGTCCCCCACGCTCGGGGAGTCCGGGTCGCCGTGCGCACGCTGTGCCGTCTCGGCAGCCGTCCACTTCCCGATGCCCGGCACCGACTGCAGGCGCTCGGACACGACGGTGCCGCCGCGGCCCAGCGTCAGCGTCCGCTCGAGTGCGGGCGCGACCCGCATCGCCCGCATCACGGTGGCCGACCGCCCGGGTTCGATGCCGGCCCGGTGCCACTCCCAGCTCGGGATCCTGGACCAGGTCGCAGCGTCCGGCGGGACGAACATGTCCGCCGGGGCCGGTCCGGGGGCGGGCGTGCCGTACCGCCGGAGCAGGTACCGCCAGGCGCGCCAGGCCTGGCGCGAGGTCACCTTCTGCTCCATGATCGCCGGCACGAGCATCGCGACGACGGTGTTGGTGCGGAGCAGCCGGAGCCCGGGTTGCCGGTGCCGCGCGTCGGCGAGGAACGGGTGCCCCGAGACGTCCAACGACGACCAGTCGTCGCCGCGGCCGAGCAGGTCGGGTGCGTGGGTGACGGCCCAGGCGGCACCGTCTCCCCACGCGGACACCGCGATCGTGGACGACCCCGCGCGGCGCACGAGCACCGAGGCCGGCCCGGTCGGCGTGCGGAGGGCGAGCCACGTGTCGGCGCCGACCACGCGGAAGGCGGGGTCACCGGAGCCGCGCTGCAGGGGCCGGAGGGTCGCGCGGACGTCCACCGCGCCTCCAGGCCGGTAGAGCGTGTCCACGCGAGCCGCGTCGTCCGGCGCGGCGACGGACGACGACGCGGCGGCAGCATGCAGGGACACACGGGGATGGTAATGCGGAACCACCGTCAGTCATGATGGGGGCAGTCCCCCACCACCCGACGACGGAGTTCCCATGCGCATCGGCATCCTCACCTCCGGAGGCGACTGCCCCGGCCTGAACGCGGTCATCCGCGCGATCGTGCTGAAGGGCATCGCGATCTACGGACACGACTTCGTGGGGTTCCGCGACGGTTGGCGCGGCGTCGTCGACGGCGACATCGTCCCGCTCGGTCGCAAGGACATCCAGGGCATCGCGAAGCAGGGCGGCACGATCCTCGGCACGAGCCGGACGAACCCCTTCGAGGGCCCGAACGGCGGCGTGGAGAACATCGAGAAGACGCTGGAGCGGCACGGCATCGACGCCATCGTCGCGATCGGCGGCGAGGGCACCCTGGCCGCGGCGAAGCGCCTGACCGACGCCGGCCTGAAGATCGTCGGCGTCCCGAAGACCGTCGACAACGACCTCGGCGCGACCGACTACACGTTCGGCTTCGACACCGCCGTCGCCATCGCGACCGAGGCCATGGACCGCCTCCGCACGACGGGCGAGTCGCACTCGCGCTGCATGGTGGCCGAGGTCATGGGCCGCCACGTCGGCTGGATCGCCCTGCACTCGGGGATGGCCTCGGGTGCGCACGCGATCCTGATCCCGGAGCAGAAGACGAGCATGGAGCAGATCGCGCAGTGGGTGCGTGCCGCCTACGACCGCGGCCGGGCACCCCTGGTCGTCGTCGCCGAGGGCTTCGTCCCCGACCACGAGGACAACGCGCACACCGAGCGTGGGCTCGACGCCTTCGGGCGGCCGCGGCTCGGCGGTATCGGTGAACGCCTCGCGCCCCTCATCGAGGAGATGACGGGCATCGAGAGCCGCGCCACCACCCTGGGCCACATCCAGCGCGGTGGGACGCCGACGGCGTACGACCGCGTGCTGTCGACGCGCCTCGGCCTGGCGGCCATCGACGCGGTCGTCGAGGAGCGGTGGGGCCGGATGGTCGCGCTGAGGGGCACGGACATCGTGCACGTCTCGTTCGACGAGGCACTCGGCGAGCTGAAGACCGTGCCGCAGGCCCGGTACGACGAAGCCGCCATCATGTTCGGATGAGCACTGCCGGGTAAGCAGGGCCGGGAGGCGCGGGGTAGCGTCCGTCTCGTGACCCGCGCAGTCCTCGTCTCCAGTTCCGCCCCGCCCACCGTCACCGAGGTCGACCTCGCCGACCCGGCCGAGGGCGAGGCCCTCGTCGACGTGACGTACTCGAGCGTCAACTACAAGGACGGCCTTGCGCTCGCCCGGAACCCCGGTGTGGCGCGGGTCGATCCCCTCGTTCCCGGCATCGACGTCGTCGGTCGGGTGTCGGCCCTCGGCCCGGGTGTGCACGACGTCGCGATCGGCGACCGTGTCGTGCTGAACGGCGCCGGGCTGGGCGAGACCCGGCACGGCGGCTGGGCGGAGCACGCCGTGGTGCCGTCCGGGTCGCTGGTGGTGCTGCCCGACGGCCTCGACGACTCCGTCGCCGCCGCGATCGGCACGGCGGGGTTCACCGCGATGCTCAGCGTGCTCGCACTCGAACGGTTCGTCGCCCCCGGGGACGGTCCGGTGCTCGTGACCGGCGCGTCCGGCGGTGTCGGTACCGTCGCGATCGCGTTGCTCGCCGCCCGCGGGTACGACGTCACCGCGTCGACCGGACGGCTCGCCAACGAGGACTCGCTCCGTGCCCTGGGCGCGACGGCCGTCGTCGACCGGGCCACGCTGTCCGAACCCGGCAAGCCCCTGCAGCGTGCGGCCTGGGCGGGCGCGGTGGACAGCGTCGGTGGCGCCACACTCGCGAACGTCATCGCTGCGACACGGTGGGGCGGAGCGGTCACGGCGTGCGGACTCGCGCAGGACGCCGCGCTGCCGATGACGGTGATGCCGTTCATCCTGCGAGCGGTGTCCCTGCTCGGCATCAACTCGGTCGACGCACCGCTGCCGCTCCGGCAGCAGGCGTGGGACCGACTCGCGACCGATCTCGACCCGGCGGTGCTGGCGGGGGTGGTGCGGACCGTGTCGCTCGACGAGGCCGTGCGGGTGGGTCCGGAGGTCGTCGCGGCAAAGGTGCACGGGCGGACCATCGTCAGGATTGATGCATGACATTCCATCATGCTAAGATTTCACAAGCGTTTGCATATTGACACGTTAGGATTGGAGTACAGAACACCTGACCCTGTGAGGAGTCCGGCATGCCGGTACCCAAGTCGACCGTCGAGAACTCGCCGCGGAAGCTCCTGCGAGACGTCGTGCTCGAGAAGATGCTCGCCGCGATCCAGGACGGCACCCTCCAGGCCGGCGAGCGTCTCAACGACGACGAGCTCGTGCAGTGGCTCGGAGTCAGTCGCACCCCGATCCGCGAGGCGATCGCCAAGCTCGTCGACTACGGCCTGGTCGAGATGGAGGCGAACCGGTACACCCGGATCGCGACGCCGAACGCCAAGCAGTACGACGAAGCGCTCCAGGTCTCCCTCGGCATCGCCGAGCTCGCGGTGCGGTGGTCGTTCCCGAAGCTCGACGAAACCGATCTCGCGCAGCTCGTGGACGTCCTCGAGAACCTCCGGGTCCACGCGGAGAACGAGGACCGCGCAACGAACGACGACATCTCCGACTTCCTCGAACTCCTGGTCCGCGTGGCCGACAACGAGCTGCTCGCGACGTTCACCACGTCGCTCGTGCCGCGCGTGAAGTTCCTCGCGCTGACCGCCGACGAGTTCATCTTCTGGGACGTCAAGCACGCCGTCGACCCCCTCGCCGCTGCGGCACGAGGTCGTGACGGCGAGGCCGGGGCCGCGGTCATGCGCTCACTCGCCCGTGCCGTCGACGACCACCTGAAGACGCTCCGCGCCGCTCGCGCATGAGCGGCGTCGGGCACGATGGGATCGTGACCGACGTCCTCATCCACGCCACCGGCGTCCGCGTGACCCGGTCCGGCCGGGACCTCCTGCACGGCATCGACCTGACCGTCCGGCGCGGCGAGCACTGGGCACTCCTCGGGCCGAACGGTGCCGGCAAGTCGACGCTGCTCGCGGTCCTCGGTGCGAACAGCCACCCGACGGCGGGCACCGTCGAGGTGCTGGGCCGCCGACTCGGGCGGGTGGACGTCCGGGAGCTCCGCGAGCACATCGGGCACGTCGACCCGCGGCACCGCATGCTCTCGCCGCTGACCGTCCTCGAGACGGTTCTGACCGGGCTCACCGGGACGACCGACCTCATGATGCGGTGGACGCCGACGGACGCCCAGGTGGCCACGGCCGAGCGGCACATCGCCGACGTCGGGCTGACCGACCGGCTCGATGCCCGCTGGCCCGTGCTCTCCCAGGGTGAGCGCGGCCGGGCCCTGATCGCCCGCGCGCTGATGTCCGAGCCGCAGCTGCTCCTGCTCGACGAACCCGCCACCGGGTTGGACGTCGCCGCCCGGGAGCACCTGCTCGAGACCGTCGACGCGCTGCGGCACCGGCACCCCGAGCTCGGCAGCGTGATGGTGACCCACCACCTGGAGGACCTGCCGGCCTCGACCTCGCACGCGATGCTCCTGCGGGACGGCGCGTCGGTCGCGCAGGGCACCTCCGACGAGGTCATCACGTCGTCCGCGGTCTCCCACGCGTTCGACTTCCCCCTCGCGATCCTGCGCGCCGAGGGCCGCTGGGCCGCACGCCGCGCGTCGTAGCCGACCCGCGCCTCCAGGGAGCGGACGGCGACAGCGCGACCTGCTGACGGGGCGGTGGTGTCCCCTGTCCCACCCTCGGTGGTCCGGTCGGTACGCGGTTGTGCGTGGTGCTGCGTGCACCGTCGCCGGTGCGCGGTGCTGGGCTGCGTTGTGCCGGCTCGCGCCACGGCGCTGCCCACTGCGCCACATGAGGACCGGATTGCCCGCCGGTCCGTCGGGTCCGTACCCGCCCCGGTCCGCCTACCGACGCACCGCCCCGTTCGTTCAGTCGGTCGGCTCCAGGAGCGCCACCTCCCAGTTGCTGCGCTGGATGGTCGCGTCGAGCTCGCGGAGTTCCTTCGCCAGGGCGTCCGCACGACTCCGCAGCTCGGCCGTCGGCAGGGCGGCGAACGTCCGGAGCTCGCTGCGGAGTTGCCGGTAGCCGCCACCACCGCCCGCGGTCGCGTCGGCCGCACCGGTCACGAGCGAGTGCCGCAGCCGCAGGGCGTCCCGGCGTGCGAGGAGCGCGGTGACGGTGTCCCCGGAGGCCAGCACGGTCGACGCGTTGGTCGCGTTGATGCGCGCGAGCAGCACCTCGAGTGCGTCGACGGCCTGCTCGGCCTCGGCCAGCAGGGCGGCGGCGTCCTCGTCGGGCTCCTCGCCCTCCTGGTAGCGGGCGTTGGCGGCGATCCGCGATCGGAGCTGCTCGATGCGCTTCTGCAGGTCCGCGCGTTCGATGAGCGCTTCAGCGAGTTGCATGTCGCCATCCAACCAGCGGACGGGAGGCACGGGCCGGGTCCGGCACGGGCCTGCCGTCGCGGGGACGGTCGGCTCTACGGCGTCGCGCTCGCCGCCGCCTTCGCCGCGGCCGGCAGCGCGTCGAGCACCCGGCCGACGGCCCGGTCGTCGTGGGCGGCGGTGACGAACCACGCCTCGAACACGCTCGGCGGCAGGGTGACCCCGGCGTCGAGCATCGCGTGGAAGAACGGCGCGTACCGGAACGCGTCCTGCGCGCGGACGTCGTCGTAGTTCCGAGGGGCGGTCTCGCTGAAGGCGAAGGAGAACAGGTTCCCGGCGCGCTGCACGGTGTGTGCGACGCCCTCGGCGGAGAGTGCCTCGCTGGTGGCGGTCGCGATGGTCGACGCCGTGCGGTCCAGGTGCGCGTACACGTCCGGGGTCGCGGCCCGGAGCGTGGCGATGCCGGCAGCGACGGCGAGCGGGTTCCCGGACAGGGTGCCCGCCTGGTACACGGGGCCGAGCGGTGCCAGGTAGTCCATGACCTCCCGGCGACCACCGAGTGCGGCGAGCGGCATGCCGCCGCCGATGACCTTGCCGAACGTGATGATGTCGGGCTTCCAGCCGGCACCGTCCGGAACGACCTTGGACGCCTCGAGCCCCCACCAGCCGGCAGAGCCGACACGGAAGCCCGTCAGGACCTCGTCGACGATGAGGAGTGCGCCGTGCGACTGGACGATCTGCGCCAGCGCCCGGTTGAACCCGCGCTCCGGTGCGAGCACGCCCATGTTCGCGGCGGCGGCCTCGACGATCACGCCGGCGATGCGCTCGGAGTGCTCGTCGAACGCGCGGCGGACGGCGTCCAGGTCGTTGTACGGCAGCACCAGGGTCTGCGCCGCGGTCTCCTCGGTGATGCCCGCGCTGCCGGGAAGGGCCAGGGTGGCGACCCCCGAACCAGCCTCGGCGAGCAGGGAGTCGGAGTGCCCGTGGTAGTGCCCGGCGAACTTCACGAGCAGGTCGCGGCCGGTGTAGCCGCGGGCCAACCGGATCGCCGTCATCGTGGCCTCGGTACCGGTCGACACCATGCGGAGCTTCTCGATGGGGCCGTCGCCGTCGACCGACACCCGCTGCTTCACGAGCTCGGCGAGCTCGGTCTCGCCCGGGGTCGAGGCCCCGAAGGACAGTCCGCGCGCGGCAGCCTGCTGCACGGCCTCGACGGTACCGGGGTGCGCGTGACCGAGGATCGCGGGACCCCACGACGCCACGAGGTCGACGTACTCACGTCCCTCGGCGTCGGTGACGTACGCTCCCTTCGCCGACACCAGGAAACGCGGGGTGCCGCCCACCGATCCGTAGGCACGGACGGGCGAGTTCACGCCGCCGGGGATCGCGTTCTTGGCACGGCCGAACAGCTGGTCGTTCGTGGTCATTCGGGGGCCTTCCCGGTCGAGGCGATGCCGGCGACTACGGCGGTGGTGCCGGAGGTGCGGAGACCGGCCTCCTGGTTGAGCTTCCGTGCGATGTCGACGGCGAAGTAGGTCAGGATCGCGTCGGCGCCGGCACGCTTGATGCCGATGAGCGACTCCATCGCGGCGGCGTCGCGGTCGATCCAGCCGTTCTGCGCGGCTGCCGTGATCATCGCGTACTCGCCGGAGATCTGGTACGCCCACACCGGCACGGGCGAGGTCGCAGCGGTCTCGGCGAGCACGTCGAGGTAGCTCATCGCGGGCTTCACCATGACGATGTCGGCGCCCTCCTCGATGTCCTGCTCGACCTCGCGCAGCCCCTGCCGACCGTTGGCGGCGTCGATCTGGTACGTCCGGCGGTCGCCCACGAGCGAGGAGTCGACGGCCTCGCGGAAGGGGCCGTAGAACGCGGACGCGTACTTCGCCGCGTAGGCGAGCAGGGCCGTCCCGGAGTGGCCCGCGACGTCGAGCGCGTCACGTGCGGCGGCGATCTGGCCGTCCATCATCCCGCTCATGCAGACGAGCTCGGCACCCGCCTCGGCCTGAGCGACGGCCATGTCGCGGTAGCGCAGCAGGGTCGCGTCGTTGTCGACCGACCCGTCCGCCGCCAGGACACCGCAGTGCCCGTGGTCCGTGAACTCGTCGAGGCACAGGTCGGACTGCACGACGAGCGCGTCGCCGACCTCTTCCTTCGCGATCCGGATCGCCACGTTGAGGATGCCGTCCGGGTCGGTCGCGCCGGAGCCGACGGCGTCCTTGCGTTCGGGCACGCCGAACAGGTTCACGCCCCCGATGCCGACGGACGCGGCCTCGACCAGCGCACGCCGGAACGAGTCGAGCGAGTGCTGCTGCACCCCGGGCATGCTCGAGATGTCGATCGCGTCGCGCGCCCCTTCGCGGATGAACATCGGCAGCACGAGCTCGGCGGAGTGGAGCCGGGTCTCGGCGACGAGGCGTCGCATCGCGGGGGTGGCGCGGAGTCGACGGGGGCGGACCTGGGGGAAGCGGCCGGTCACTGAGGTGCCTTCCTGTTCGGGGGCGGGGTGGTGCAGGGTCTCGACGACGGCGTCGAGCAGGGCTTCGGCGGACCGGGTGCGTCCGATCACGTGGACGGGCAGTCCGGCTGCGCGAGCGTCGGCGGCGGTCCCGGGCCCGATGCAGGCCACGAGGGTGCCGGGGTCGAGCGGGGTCATCCGGCGGGCGATCTCGCGGGCGACGCTGCCGCTCGTCACGAGCACCGCGGCGGGCACCGTGTCGAAGGTGATCGGCTCGTCGCCGGTCCCCACGGTACGGTACGCCACCACGTCGTCCACGTCGATCCCGCGGGCGCGCAGACCGTCCACCAGCGTCGGTGCGGCCAGGTCGGACCGCGGGAACAGGACGGATCGAGCCGTGTCCGGCAGCGCCTCGACGAGCGCCGCCGCCGAGGCGTCCGGCGGCACCAGGTCGACGACCCAGTCGGCGGCACGCGCGGCTCGTGCGGTCGGCTCGCCGACCGCCGCCACCAGCAGGTCGGACGGGAGGCGCGTCACCAGTCCCGCGATCACGCGCACCGCCGTCGCACTGGTCACCACGAGCCAGTCGGAGCCGGCCACGCGTGGACGGTCGCCGACCGCGGATGGTGCGTCGTGCCTCCCGGCCGCTCCGGAGGCGACCAGACGGCGGACCGCAGCGGCGAGCGGGGCGGGGTCCTTCGGTGCCTCCGTCCCGATGAGCGGGACGATCCGCGGGTCGAGCCCCCGGTCGTGTGCGGCAGCGGCCACGCGGTCGCCCCAGTCGCCACCCCGCGGGATGACGACGACGGGCGACCGCGTGTCCGTGACGTGCCTACTCGGCGGCGGAGGCGATGTCGGCCAGCTCGGCCGCGCCGTTCTCGAGCAGTTCGGCGGCGACGCGGGCGCCGACCTCGAGTGCCTCGGCCTGGCGGTCCTGCGCGGATCCCTCGAGCACCGATGCGTGCGATGCGGTGCGGTACTCGGAGCCGTCGGGACGGTAGACCGTCGCCGAGACGAGCAGGAGTTCGGCGTCGACGATCGCCGTCGCGCCGATCGGTGCGGAGCAGCCGGCCTCGAGCTTCGCGAGGACCTCGCGTTCGGCCGACACCGTCAGACGGGTCGGGGCGTGCTCGATCTTGCCCAGCGCGGCGAGCAGGTTCCGGTCGGTCTCGTCCGCCCGGATCTCGACCGCGAGTGCGCCCTGGCCGGGAGCACTCGGCCAGAAGCCGAGGTCCAGGAGCTCGGTCGCCTCGTTCAGCCGGTCGATCCGACCGAGGCCGGCGGCGGCGAGCACCACGGCGTCGAGGTCGTCCTCGACGCGGCCGAGACGGGTGTCGATGTTCCCGCGGATGTCCACGACGTCGAGGTCGGGGCGCTTCGCCTTGAGCTGCGCGACGCGGCGGGGCGATCCGGTGCCGACCTTCGCGCCCTCGGGCAGGGTGTCGAGCGTCGCGGCGTTCCGGGCGACCAGGACGTCGCGGGCGTCCGCGCGCTTCGGCACCGCGCCGATCCGCAGGCCGGGGTACGGCGCGGTCGGCAGGTCCTTCAGCGAGTGCACGAGCACGTCGACCTCGTTCGCGACGAGGGCTTCGCGGAGGGCACTGGCGAAGACGCCGGTGCCGCCGAGGCTCGCGAGCGAGGCACGGTTCGTGTCGCCCTCGCTCGTCACGGTCACGAGTTCGACCGGGCGACCCGATGCCTTCGCCAGGCGGTCGGCGATGTCCTGGGACTGCGCGACGGCGAGGCGGCTGGCGCGGGTGCCGAGGCGGATCGGCGGCGGGCCGCCGGCTGCTCCGTCCGTCACGCCTGCTTCGTCCGTCACGGGGCGAGCCCTGCGGCGGCGGGCTTGAACCCGGCGCGCACGTTCTCGCAGCAGCCCGGACGGCAGACGTCGTACCAGGGGCCGAGGTCCGTCTCGTGCGGCCGCTCGCTCGTCGGCGTGCCGTTGACGCGCTCGAGGACGAGGTCCACCAGGCCGGCGACGTAGGCCGGGTCGACGCCCGGGGTCTGCGTCCGGACCGACCAGAAGCCGAGCTCGCCAGCGGTCTCGGTGGCTTCTTCGTCGAGGTCCCACATGACCTCCATGTGGTCGCTCACGAAGCCGAGCGGGACGATGAGGACCGCACGCGTCGGGCCGCCCTTGAGCGTCTCGTTCATGTAGTCGTTGATGTCCGGCTCGAGCCACGGCTGCGACGGCGGGCCCGAGCGCGACTGGTAGACGAGCTTCCACGGCGGCGTGCTCGTGCCGCGGAGGGACGCGTGCTCGGGGAGTTCGAGCAGCTCGGCCCACGCCTGGTCGAGGACGACCTGCGCCACGGCGAGGTGCTGGGCCTCGTACGCCCCGTGCTCGTCGAAGCCGCCGTAGTCGGGGCCGGACTTCGCCGCGTCGGTCGACGGGATCGAGTGCGTCGAGAACAGCACGTGCAGCTCGGTCGCGACGTCGAGGCCGTCGTTCTCGGCGATGGCCTTCGCCATGCCGTCGCGGACACCGTCGACGAACGGGCGGACGAAGCCGGGGTGGTCGAAGAACTGCCGGACCTTGTCGATCTGGATGGTGTCGATCAGACCGGTCTCGGTGAGCACGCGGGCGTAGTCCTCGCGGTACTGGCGGCAGCTCGAGAACGACGAGTAGGCGCTCGTGGCGATCGCGATGAGCTTGGTGTAGCCGTGGTCTGCGGCCTCGGTGAACGCCTGCTCCAGGTAGGGCTCCCAGTTGCGGTTGCCCCAGAGCACCGGCATGTCGATGCCGCGGCTCGCGAGTTCACCTTCGAGAGCCGCCTTGAGCGCGCGGTTCTGCGCGTTGATGGGGCTGACACCGCCGAAGTGCCGGTAGTGGTGCGCGACCTCTTCCAGTCGCTCGTCCGGGATGCCGCGACCACGCGTGACGTTGCGGAGGAACGGGATGACGTCGTCCTGGCCCTCGGGACCGCCGAAGCCGGCGAGCAGGATCGCGTCGTACGCGACCGGGACCTCGACGTGCTCGGGACCGTCGGCCGCTGCCGGCGTCGCGGCGAGCACGGGCTGACCGTTCGTGATGTGGGTCGTGTCGGTCATGACAGCACCTCCGGCAGCTCGGCGGTCGTCACCCGACGACCGGTGAAGAAGGGGACCTCCTCGCGCACGTGCAGGCGCGCCTCGGTGTAGCGCAGGTCGCGCATCAGGTCGACGAGGTCCACCAGGTCCGGGCTCTCGAGCGGCAGGATCCACTCGTAGTCGCTCAGCGCGAACGTGGCGATCGTGTTCGTGAGCACCCGGCGGTACTTCGCGCCGGCGATGCCGTGGTCGCGGAGCATCTTCGAGCGCTCTTCTTCGGGCAGGAGGTACCACTCGTAGGAGCGGACGAACGGGTACACCGTGATCCACGCCTCGGGGTCCTTGCCGCGCAGGAACGCAGGGGTGTGCCGCTTGTTGAACTCGGCCTCGCGGTGCATGGCCATGGCGTGCCACACCGGCTCGGCGTCCTGGAACAGGCCGGTCCGGCGGATCTCGCGCAGGACGGACTGGATCGCCTGCGCGTCGTCGCCGTGCAGCCAGATCATCACGTCGGCGTCGGCGCGGAAGCCGGACACGTCGTAGAAGCCGCGGATCGTCACGCCTCGCTCGGCGGCGGCCGTGACGACGGCGTCGAGCTCGGCCACCGCGTCGTCTCCGACGGTGTGGATCGGGCCGAGGGGCCGACGGAACACGGCCCAGAGGGCGTACGCCGTGAGCAGGTTGGGGTCGATGCCGTCGGGGGCGGTCTCGTGGGCGTCGTGCGCGGACGAGGGCGCGGTGGAGCTCATGGAATCCATTGTCCTATCGGTTGCCAGGGTGTTGGCCGCCCCGCATCCCGTGGACCGCGCTCGAGCGGTCTACCGCCGTCGGAGCACCGCTACGACGATACCCCCGACCACCGCCACGCCCGCTGCGAGCCCGGCCAGGTACGGCACCGGCTTCTCGTCGATCCCACGCTTGACCTTCGAGGCCGCGATCCCGATCTGCTTCGGCACGTTGAGCTTGTCCTCGATCGCGTCGAGGGTGTCGAAGAGCTGGGCGCGCGTCGCTGCGACGCGGTCGGCCAGGTCGTCGTGCTGATCGGTCACGTGGTTCCTCCGAGGGGGTGGTGCGGGTACGAGCCGCTAGAAGCGGCCACCGACGTCCGGCTTGCGGGTGCCGTACTGGGTCGGCGGGGTCGGCTTCTTGCCCAGGCCCTTCACCGCGTTGACGTCGTTCTTCACGCTGTCGATCGTGCGCTTGGGCGTGATCGGGAGTCCGGTCTTCAGGCGCCGCCAGCCGAGGAGCCCGAGGATCGCGGCGACGAGCAGCATCGCGACGGCGATCACCAGCGCCGCGAGCCACGCGGGCATCACGGTCGCCAGGCCCATCACGGCAGCGGTCAGCAGGACGCCGATCGCGTACAGGACGATGACGAGCGCGCCCACGAGCAGACCGGCGGCGAGACCGAAGATCTTCGCCTTGGTCAGCATCTCGGCCTTGAGCAGGTTCAGCTCGCCCTTGACCAGCTCCTTGACGAGCTTGGGGACGTCGCCGACCAGGCCGAACAGCGAACGCGGCTTGCGGTCGCGCGTGTCCGTCATGAGGTGGCGTTGTCCTTCTTCTGGCCGACCTTGCGGACGACCTTCTTCGTCTGCTCACCGACGAACTCGGCGACGTCCGGGGTCTTGTCGGCGATGAAGTCCTCGGCGACGTGGACGCCCTTCTGGACGCCGTTGCTGTTCCAGATCTTGCCGCTGACGGTCTTGATCTGCTCGTACCGCGCCCGTCCGGCTCGCGATCCCAGGACGTACCCGAGTGCGGCGCCGGCGACGAACAGGAGCTTGCCTCGCATCTGCGATTCCTCCGTTGGGTCAGTGTGCGGTGGTCATGCGCCGAACGGAATACGTCCGGCGTTCCTGCAACAGTAGCCCTCCACCAGGGTGGGGTCCGCTCAGGAATCCAGGATGTGCTCAGCGGCGGTGCGCGAAGACGCCACGATCCCGGCGAGGCCCCGGCCGGTCGAGGCCTCCCCGATCGCGACGACCCCCTCCGCCAGACCGGCTGCGGTCGTGTCCGGCCCGTGCCAGCGGACGCGGGCGGCGCCGACGACCGCACTCGGTGCGACCGGCACGCCGAGCAGGGCGGTCGCATCGCGGGTGGCGCGGGTCCCGGTGGCGTCGGCGGGGTCGACCGGGAGGCTCGTGGCGACGTCCGCCCCGTCGGTCGCGTCGGTCGCGTAGCTGAGTCGCAGGACGTGTCGGCCCGCGGCCGCCTCGGCGAGCCACGGCCACTTCACCGTCGCGTGCGTGATCGCCTTGGCGGCGACCTCGGCGGCATCGGGGTGCACGAGCATCCCGGTGCCCCGCGGAGCCGCGTCCAGCTCGGGCTGGTCGACCACGAGCGTGACGAGCTCGATGCCCGTCCGCGTGGCCGGGGTGGTCCGGGCGGGGTCGGGGGTCGAGGCGAGGACGTGATCGGCCGGCAGGCGTTCGGTCGGCCCGTCGGCGGAGACGAGCTCGACCGCGTGCTCCTCGATCGCCGTGGCCCGGGTGTGCAGCCGGACCTCGACGCCGTAGGTGTCCATGTCGGCGACGAGCTCGTCCACGAGCCGGACGATGCCGCCGCGGATCCCCTGCACCGCCGACCCCGCGGTCGCCCGGGCCCGGAGCGCGAGGACGGCGCGGGCGAGGGAGCCGTCCCGGAGCAGCGCGGCACGCAACCCTGGTGCGACGCGGTCCGGGTCGAGGTGGTCCGGGTGCGTGGAGTGCACGCCCGCGACGATCGGCACGACCAGGTCGTCGAGCACCCGCTCGCCCATGCGCTTCCGGACCAGCTCGCCGAGCGACGTCGCCTTCGAGCCGACGAGCGACGGCAGCAGGGAGTCCATCTGCGCCCGGAACGCGGCCTTCTGCCCCACGACCGCGAGCACGTCCGCCGCCATCGGGCTGCCCGGGATCCCGAGCAGGCCGGTGGCGGGGATCGGGAAGGTGCGACCGTCGCGTGTCATCAGCCAGGCGCCGCGGGGGTCGGGCGTCGTGATCTCGTTGCCGAGACCGAGCTCGATCGCCAGTCGTCCGACGGCGTCGTTCCGGGTCGCGAACGAGTCCGCGGCCATGTCGAGGTCGAGCCCGGCCACGGTGTGCCGACGGACCATCCCGCCGAGCACGCCGGACGCCTCGACGAGGACCACGTGTGCGCCGCCCTTCGCGAGGTCACGGGCGGCGACGAGACCGGCGACCCCGCCGCCGACCACGACGACGTCGGTCACGCGGCGGCTCCGTCCGTCCCGTCGCCGAGCTCGTGGACGAGCGCCACGATCCGGGTGAGCACGGCCGGGTCGGTCTCCGGGGGCACTCCGTGCCCGAGGTTCACGACGTGGGCACGGGCCGCACCACCGCGACGGACGACGTCGCGCACGTGGGCCTCGAGCACCTCCCACGGGGCGGAGAGCATCGCCGGGTCGATGTTGCCCTGCACGGTGACGCCCGTGCCGACGCGGCGGACGGCCTCGTCGAGCGGCAGGCGCCAGTCGACCCCGACCGCGTCGACGCCCACGGTGCCCGTGCCGAGCGTGGTCATGTCGCGCAGGACCTCGCCGCTGCCGACACCGAAGTGGATGCGGGGGACGCCGAGGTCGGCCACGTGGGCGAGTGCCGCGGCGGAGTGCGGTGCGACGGACTGCACGTAGTCCGCCCGGGACAACGAGCCGACCCACGAGTCGAAGAGCTGCGCGGCCGAGGCCCCGGCGAGCACCTGGGCCCGGAGGAACGCCCCCGACACGTCGGCGGCCCAGGCGAGCAGGCGCGACCAGGTATCCGGGTCGGAGTGCATGAGCGTGCGGGCGCGGATGTGGTCCTTCGACGGGCCGCCCTCCACGAGGTAGGCGGCGAGCGTGAAGGGGGCGCCGGCGAACCCGATCAGCGGGGTGTCCCCGAGCTGTTCTACGGTGCGTGCGACGGCCTCGGAGATCGGGGCGAGGGCCGTCGGGTCGAGCTGCTCGAGCGCCTCGACGTCCGCCGCCGACCGGATCGGGGAGCCGAGGACCGGGCCACGTCCGGGGACGATCTCGACGTCGACGCCCGCGAGCTTGATCGGCACGACGATGTCGCTGAAGAAGATGCCCGCGTCGACGCCGTGCCGGCGCACCGGCTGCAGCGTGATCTCCGACGCCATCGCCGGGTCGAGGCAGGCGTCGAGCATGGCCGTGCCGACCCGGAGTTCGCGGTACTCGGGCAGCGATCGCCCCGCCTGACGCATGAACCACACCGGCAGGGTCTCCGGCCGGTCACCGCGGAGCGCGCGGACGAGCGGCGAGCCCGACGTGCGCCCGGAGACGAGCGGGTGCGAGGCGGGGAGGGAGGTGGTCGGTGCATCGGTCACCGCACGATTCTCCCATCGGCGAACGGAACGTATCCCGTGCACGCATGATGAGAACGGGAGCCGGGCGGAACGCGGGTTACCATGGAAGACGTGCTCATCTGTCTCACGGCGTCGCACCGCAACGCCAGCTTCGATCTCCTGGAGCGACTGAGCATCGGCGCACCGACCGCCGCGAGCCGTCTCGTGACGGACTCCGACGTGCTGGACGGGGCCGTCGTCCTCGCCACGTGCAACCGCTTCGAGGCCTACCTCGACATCGCGGGCGACGACCGCGACTCCGCCGTCTCGGCCACCGTCGAAGCCGTCGCCACCGCCAGTGACCTGGACCCCACCGAGGTCCTGCACTCCGTCAACGTGCTCGGCGGCAAGGACGTCGTCCAGCACCTCTTCGCCGTGTCGAGCGGCCTCGAGTCCGTCGTGGTCGGCGAGACCGAGATCTCCGGGCAGGTCCGTCGCTCGCTCGAGGACGCCCGCTCCAACGGCACCACCACCTCGGACCTCGAGCGCCTCTTCCAGGAGGCCGCGCACACCTCCCGCGGCGTGAAGACCCGCACCCGGATCGGTGCCGCCGGCCGCTCGCTCGTGCGCCTCGGCCTGGAGCTCGCGTCGTCGCGCATCACCGACTGGGCCCACACCCGGGTGCTCCTCATCGGCACCGGCAGCTACGCCGCGACGACCATCGCCGCGCTGCGTGACCGTGGGGCCACGACCATCCAGGTCTTCTCGCCCTCCGGCCGGGCCCCCTGGTTCGCCGCGAAGCACGAGCTCGTGGCCGCCCACGACCTCCGCCAGGCCATCGCCACGAGCGACGTCGTCATCACCTGCACCTCGAGCGAGCTCCCGGTCGTCCAGGCGTCCGACCTCGACGACGGCGTCCGCCGCATCGTCATCGACCTCGGGCTCCCCCGCAACGTCCACCCCGACGCGGCCGACGTCGACGGTGTCGAGATGCTCGACCTCGAGACGATCAGCATCCACGCCCCGGTCGCCGAGCTGAACGCCGAGTCCGAGGCCCGAGCGATGGTCGACGACGCCGTCTCCCGCTTCCGGGCGCAGGCGCTCGAGCAGTCGACGACCCCGGCGCTCGTGGCCTTCCGCAAGCACGTGTTCGACATCCTCGACGACGAGATCGACCGCGCCACGCGCCGTGCCGACGGTGACGACGCGTCGGCCGAGCAGACCGAGCGGGCCCTGCGACACCTCGTGGGCGTCCTGCTCCACCGCCCGTCCGTCCGCGCACGTGAACTCGGCCGCGCCGGACGCGGCGAGGAGTTCGTCGGCGCGCTCGACACCCTGTTCGGCGTCCGCCCCGAGCCCGAGGCGGAACTGCCGACGCCCGTCGTACCCCTCGCGGAGCGCACCGCGCCCGAGCGCTCCGTCGCAGACCGAGCCGACGAGGCGGACGCGAGCTGAGCCTCCCGTCCGACCCGGTGACCCTGCGCGTCAGTGCGCTGCTGCTGGTGCGTGACCGACGCGTGCTCATGGTGCGCGCGCGAGCGCGCGACGTGCTCTACCTGCCGGGCGGCAAGGCCGAGCCGCACGAGACCGACGTCGAGGCCGTCATCCGCGAGGCGTTCGAGGAGACCGGGCTGCGACTCACCGCCGACGACGTCGATGCCTTCGGCACCGTCACGGAGCCCGCGCACGGGCAGGCTCCGGGGACGATGGTCGCCATGGCGCTGTTCCTCGTCCGGCCTGGAGGCTCGCTCGACTCCGCCACGCCCGTCGCCTCGGCGGAGGTGGACGAGGTCGAGTGGGTCACCTCAGCGGATGCGGACCGGTGCCCGCCGGCGGGCGTCGAGACGCTCCGCCGACTGGTCGCGGCGGGGCTCGTCGACTAGTCGGCGGACCGCCCTGCATCAGGAAGGGTTGGAGCCGGTCTCGGCGTCGGTGTAGTGGCCGACCTCGCCGTCCGGAGTGGGCTCGGCCTCGCCGGGGATGTCCGACTCCACGTACTCGCCCTCGCCGTCGCCGCCCTCGGGACGGGTCTCGCCGGGGATGTCACTCGAGACGAACTCGCCGGCCGGCTCGTTCGACGCGACCGGGCTCTCGCCGGGGATCTCGCTGTCCGTGAAGGACCCCGCGCGCGGCTCGACGCCGTCCGAACGGCCCTCTTCGCCCCGTGCCTGTTCGTGCTTGCCTGCCATGTCGACCTCCGTTGCTCGTGCGCTGGGTTGCTCGTGCGCTGGCGCGCGTGCTCCGGAGTGTGCTCGTGACGGCTGGACGCCACCCGAGACGTGTACCCCGGCACGGTGATTGCGTTGGGACATGCAACGTCGCGTTCGTCCTCCGCTCCTCCTCGCCGTCGGCCTCGTCGCGGTCGGCGTCCTCGCCGGGTGTTCGTCGGGTGGCACCGCGACGCCGTCCGCGACGGCCACGAAGACCGTCACGGCGGCACCGTCGTCGTCCGCTCCGTCGGCCTCCACGTCGACCTCGGCGGCATCCGCCTCGACGCCCGCCGGTGGTGCGACCGGCGGAACCGGGGTGTGCGCTGCGTCCGCACTGACGGGCAGCATCGAGGCCGGCAGCGGAGGTGCTGCAGGCAGCACCTACGTCCATCTCGTCCTGCAGAACACCGGTTCCGCGACCTGCACGCTGCAGGGGTGGCCCGGCGTCTCGTTCGTCGGCGAGACCAACGGCACCCAGCTGGGGAACGCCGCGTCCGAGGACCGTGCCTCCGCACACCCGATCGTGACGCTCACGGCGGGGCAGAAGGCGGTGGCGCCGCTCAAGATCACCAACGCCGAGAACTACCCGTCCGGGCAGTGCGACCCGATCTCGCCCGACGGCCTCCGCGTGTACCCGCCCGGGTCGAAGCAGTCCCTGTTCGTCGCCGCGACCGAGTACACCGCGTGCCGGTCCGCCGCCGTCACCGTGCTGAACGTGCAGGCGCTCGTCCCGGAGGGCCAGGCTGCCGACTGACGTCTGCGACCATGACCGCATGGTGACGATCACGGAGGAACGACCGGGACGCGACGAGCTCCTCGGGCTGTACGACGGTGTCGGGTGGACGGCGTACACGCGGGACCCGGATGCGCTCGTCGCCGCGGTCGCCGGCTCGCACCTCGTGCTGACGGCCCGTGATCACACCGGCGCTCTGGTCGGTCTCGTCCGGACACTGTCCGACGGCGTGACGATCGCGTACGTGCAGGACGTCCTCGTACTGCCGGCGCACCAGGGAGCAGGGGTCGGCGGGCGACTGCTCGATGCCGTCCTCGAGCGGTACGCCCACGTCCGCCAGACCGTGCTCCTCACCGATGCCGAGCCGGGTCAGCGGGCGTTCTACGAGTCGCGGGGGCTCGTCGAGGTGCACGACGTGGAACCGCAGCCGCTGCGGTCGTTCGTCCTCCTCCGGTGAGGACTCTGGACACGCCGTCCGGCTCGGCCACCGGGAACGCCCTCGTCCCCTCGTCGAAGGCCGCGACAGTACGCTCGTCGCCGTGGACCAGCTCACCTCACCGGTCATCGTCGCCGGGGCGGCGGACCTGCTCGGCCGGCCGCTGACCCTCGACCGCGAACTCACCGGCGGCCAGCACGCCCGCACCCTCATGGCCGTCGACAGCGACGCCCGGGTGGTGGTCCGGATGTTCCCCCGCGGCGACGACGCGGTCGTGCGGGAACGCGAGGTCCTGCGACGGCTCGGCCCCCTCGGCACGCTCGTCCCACGGCTCCTGGCGCACGGCGAGGCACAGGGTCACCCGGTGATCGTGACCGACGCGGTACCCGGTGGTCCACCGGCGCCTGGTCTCGACCCCGTGGTGATCGGCGAGCAGATGGGCCGCGCGCTGGCGGAGATCCACCGACTCGACCCGGTCGACCTGCCCGACGAGTCCCGACAGCCCACGCGCCGTGCCGGACGCCTCGCCACGAGCGCGCACGAGGCCTGGCGCGAGGTCGACCTCGACCGGGTCCTCACGCACGGCGACTTCTGGAGCGGCAACGCCCTGTGGGAGGGCGAGCGGCTGACGGGGATCGTCGACTGGTCGGGCGCGATGTCCGCTCCGCGCGGCGTGGACATCGCCTGGTGCCGGCAGGACCTCGTCCTCCTCGGGTCGACCGCGGCGGCCGACCGGTTCCTCGCCGTCTACGAGGGCGCGACGGGTCAGCGTGTGCGCGACGTACGCGCCTGGGACGTCATCGCCGCGGCGCGGGCGGACGCCTACCTGGAGACCTGGGCGCCGAACTACGCCGGCATCGGGCGGCCGGAGATCGACGGTCGACTGCTCCGGTCGCGCTTCGACACCTGGGTCGGCTCCCTCATCGGTACGCGACTCCAGCGCTGACCGCCACGGGACAGTCGCGCTACACGGCTGGCTCGTGCACGACCTCGAGCACCTCAGTGCCCAGGGTCCGCATCGCCTCGACCACCGCGAGCCGCCGCTGCAGCGAGGCGTCGTCGAACGTGACGGTCACGGCGTAGCTCACGGACGATCCGGGACCGCGGAGGATCCCGGCCTCGGCCCGGACACCCGTGCTCGATCCCGTCACGGACACCACCTGGAGCCCGTGGTCGAGCGCCCGGTGCGCGAGCGGGTCGAGCCCGAACGAGCCGGCGACGAGACTGAGGTCGCTCGCGAGCGACAGCCACCCGAGCACCCGGTTCGACACCGCTTCGTCGACGACCTCGCCGAGGGCCAGCCCCCGCATCAGCCAGGCGAGCTCCCCCGTCGGCGCGACCGACGCGTCCGGGGCGTCGTCTGGCCCGCGGCGGTCCCGCACCCGGTCGATGAGGGCCGTGCGCTCGATCCCGAGCGACTCCGCACGCTCGCGGACGGCGTCGATCCCGACCGTCGACAGCAGCGCGTTCATCGCCCACGCGTCGGCGTTCGCACCGACCAGGGTCGCGAGGTCGGGCACCTGCATCGTCGGCTCCTGCAGGAACTGCCACAGTCCGGCACCCGTCGCGGTGTCGCGCGCCATCCGCTGCAGCCGGTCGCCGTGCAGCCCACCGTCCTCGAGTCGCGCCGCGACCTCGACCAGCAGCAGCACACGACCGAGGCTCGCCACCGGGTGGACGAGCGTGTCGTCCACCGCCAGCAGGGACTTCCCGGTCGAGGTGTCGATGACCGACGCGCTGACCGAGGCACCGTCGCGCGCGATCGCGCCCAGTGCCTCCAGGGTGGCCGCGAAGCGCTCGTCGGCGCCGCCGCGGTGCCGACCGCGCGCACGGCCGTCGGCACCGCCGACGTCCTGTCGTCGACGCGACCGTCGAGCCGCTCCCGGCTCCGACGACGGAGCCGCGTCCGGCTCGGCCATCACCAGATCGAGACGCGCTCGGCCGGGTCGAGGTACATCGCGTCCCGCTCGGTCACGCCGAAGGTGTCGTACCAGACGTCGATGTTGCGGACGACCTGGTTGCAGCGGAACTCGTTCGGCGAGTGCGGGTCGATGCTCAGGAGCCGAGCTGCCTCCTCCGGACGGATCGCCATCCGCCAGGCCTGGGCCCAGCTGAGGAAGAACCGCTCGGCGCCGGTCAGCCCGTCCACCACCGGCGGCTCCTGGCCGTCGAGGGAGAGCAGGTACGCCTTCCACGCGATCGACAGGCCGCCCAGGTCACCGATGTTCTCGCCGATCGTCAGGGCCCCGTTGACGTGACCGTCCGGGACCTCGGTCGGGACGAGCGCGTCGTACTGCGCGATGAGGGCCTTCGTGCGCTCCTCGAACGCGGTGCGGTCGGCCTCGGTCCACCAGTCCTGCAGTCGGCCGTCACCGTCGTACTGCGAGCCCTGGTCGTCGAAGCCGTGGCCGATCTCGTGACCGATGACGGCCCCGATCGCACCGTAGTTCGCGGCGGCGTCACGTCCGGCGTCGAAGAACGGGAACTGCAGGATCGCCGCGGGGAAGACGATCTCGTTGAAGCCGGGGTTGTAGTACGCGTTGATCGTCTGCGGCGTCATGAACCACTCGTCGCGGTCGATCGGCTTGCCGATCTTCCCGAGTTCGCGGTCGACCTGGAACGACGCCACGGCGCGGACGTTGCCGATGAGGTCGTCGGCCGACACCGGGAGCGCCGAGTAGTCGCGCCACTGCACCGGGTAGCCGATCTTCGGCGTGAACTTGTCGAGCTTGTCGAGCGCCCGCGCACGGGTCTCGTCGGTCATCCACTCGAGCGCCGTGATGCTCTGGCGGTACGCCTCGACGAGGTTCGCGACGAGGACGTCCATCGTCGCCTTCGACGTCTCGTCGAAGTGCTCCTGCACGTAGATGCGCCCGACGGCCTCGCCCATCGCGCCCTCGACGAGGGAGACACCGCGCTTCCAGCGCTCGCACTGCTTCGGCGCACCGGTCAGCGCCGTGCCGTAGAAGGAGAAGTTGGTCGCCGAGAACGCACTGGTCAGGTACGCCGCGGAGGCGCGGATCACCTGCCAGCGGAGCCAGTCCTTCCAGACGTCCAGCGGCTCGGTGCGGAGCAGCTCCGCCAGGCCCGTCACGAACGAGGGCTCGCGGACGACGACGGTCGAGAAGGCACCGGCGGGGGCGTCGATGGCCTCCCACCACAGCTGCAGGTCGATGCCCTCGGCGAGCGCCGCGACCTCGGCCCACGGCAGCTTGTTGTACGTCTTCTGGCTGTCACGCGTGGTGACGTTGTCCCAGTGCTTCGACGCCAGCGCGGTCTCGAGCGCTATGACGTGCTCGGTGCGGTCGCCGGCGTCCTCGAAGCCCGCGAGGGGGAACATCGCCGCCACGAACTCGCGGTACTTCGTGCGGATGTCGGCGAAACGCTCTTCGCGGTAGTAGGACTCGTCGGGCAGCCCGAGGCCGGACTGCTCGAGGAACACGACGTACGACTCCGGGTCGCCCGGGTCGTTGTCGACGAAGAGCTGCAGGAAGCTCGGCAGACCGAGCCGTTCGAAGCGCCCGACGATCCGGATCACGTCCTCGGTCGAATCGATCGCTGCGATCTCGGCGAGGAGCGGCTCTATGGGCGCGGTGCCGAGGGCCTCCAACCGGTCCTCGTCGGTGAAGGACGTGAAGAGGTCGCCGACCTTGCGCTCCTCGGTCCCCGGTGCCGCCTGCTGCGACCGCTCGATGATGTCCCGCACGGCGATCTCGGCGGCCTCGGCCAGCACCGTGAACGAGCCGTACCGCGCCTTGTCGTCGGGGATCGGCGTCGCGTCGACCCACGAGCCGTTCACGTGGCGGTACAGGTCGTCCTGCGGGCGGACAGTTGCGTCCAGCTCGTCGATGCTGATCCCAGAAGCGTTGTGGATCCCGGAGGTGCTTGCGACGTCGGTCATGCGGTCCACGATAGCCACCGCCGCCCTGTCAGAGCGGTGTCAGCCGCGATGGACGCCACGCCGGCGCAGGAGTCGAGCGCCGGCGAGCCCGCCGAGCCCCAGCGCCAGCAACGCGCCGGCGATGCTGAGCGGCATGGTGGGGTCGTCACCCGTGTACGCGAGATGCTTCGCCGACCCGACGGTGATCGGGCCCGCGGCGGCCTGCTGCGCGGCTGGGTGGTTGCCCGTGGACACCCCGGGACCCGCGCCCGGGTCCGGCTTCGGTGCCGGTCGGACGGGGAGCTTCGGCAGGATCAGGCGGAGAGCGCCCTGCTCGACTCCGTTGACACGCTGCCGTGCGACCACGACGTCGTCCGGGAGCACCGCACGCGGGACGACGAGTTCCCAGCTGCGCCCGATCGTGGTGGCGAGCGGCTGCCCGTCGGCGCTCTCGACCGGAGTGCCGCTCTCGGTCTCGAGGGCGACCACGCCGCCGACCTCGCCCCTGCCGGCGAGCCGCACGGAGCCGTCGGCGAGCTCTTCCGCCGTGCCGGTGAGCGCCATCGGCACGGTGACTCGAGCCTCCGTCGTGCCGAGTTCGGTCGCACCGTCGAAGGTGGTCACGGTGACCGAGTAGAAGCGCGCGGCCTCGGGGATGGGCAGTTCCGCCGACCAGGTCGTGTCTGCCGAGGCCCGGACCGTCAGCGGCTTCCCGTCGGCGTCGAGCACCGGGCCGTCGGCATCGGAGAACCGGAGCGTCGCACCGGCGGGCGCCCGGCCCGCGAGCGACACCCGTTCGGTCTCACGCGAGGCGGTCGTCTCCTGGACCACCGCGGCGCCCGAGATCGTGTAGACGTCGTCCGCCCCGCCGTTGTGCGTGCCGTCGAAGTACTGCCAGGCCTCGATGTGGTGCTCACCGAACGCGAGCCCGCGCAGGGTGAACGACCAGGCACCGTCGTGATCCGCGTCGGTCTCGCCGACGGTCGTCCCGTTGTCCTTGATGACGAAGTGCGCATCCGGGTAGCCGGTCCCGTCGAGTTCGATCTTCCGACCGATGCCGTCGACCGTGGCCAGCATCCCGGGCGGCTGGAGGTAGAGCACGTCCACCGGGACGTCGATCGACTGATCCGTGACCTGCGAGGTCACGCGGATGACCCGTTCCCCGGACCGGACCCGCACCGACGCCGACCACGTGCCGTCAGGGCCGGCGTCGGTCCACTCGGGCGCGACGACGTCGCCCGCGATGCCGATGCTGCCGCCGACCGGCCCGGTCCCGGCGAGCGTGACGATCCCCAGCCCGTGGTCGATCGAACGCACGCCGACGGTGAAGTCGGACGTCGGCGTCCGGTCCGAGGCTGCTGCCGGCCGATCGGGCGCCGCATCGGCCGTGGTGGCCACGATCACGGGCGAGAGCGCGACCGCTGCGACGGCGACGGTCGCCATCGCTCGACGGCCGACGGCCACGAGGCGGGGCTGCGACATGGGACTCCTTTGCTGGTACTTCACACACCTTATACATGGTGTTCAGTCGTGCGCACCCGTGGTGCCGTCACCGGTGGAGACCTGCCGGTACGGTCGTCGCATGGGACTTCCGTGGAAGCTGCACGGGGACGGCGCGACCGTCTCCGCGACGACGATCGTCGCGCCGGACGAGCGCCTCACGTGGGGCCGGACGATCGGCCTGGGCGTGCAGCACGTGGTCGCGATGTTCGGGGCGACGTTCCTCGTCCCACTGCTGACCGGGTTCCCGCCGTCGACGACGCTGCTCTTCAGCGGCATCGGGACGATCCTGTTCCTGCTCATCACCGGCAACCGCCTGCCGAGCTACCTCGGCTCGTCGTTCGCCTTCATCGCGCCGATCGCCGCCGCGACGAAGATCGGCGGCATCCCGCTCGCGCTCTCCGGGATCATCGTGGTCGGCGCTCTACTCGCCATCGTCGGTGCCGTCGTGCACCTGGCCGGCGCCGGGTGGATCGATCGGCTCATGCCGCCCGTGGTGTCCGGGGCGATCGTTGCGCTCATCGGGTTCAACCTCGCGCCGGCTGCGCGCGACAACTTCACGAAGGCGCCGGTCGTCGCCCTCATCACCCTCGGTGCGATCATCCTCGTGACGGTCCTCTTCAAGGGCCTCGTCGGGCGGCTGTCCATCGTGATCGGCGTGGTGGTCGGGTACGTCGCGGCCCTCATCGGCGGCGAGGTCTCGTTCACCGCCGTCGACAAGGCAGCGTGGATCGGGCTGCCGGAGTTCACGGCCCCCGCGTTCGACCCGTCACAGCTCGCGATCTACCTGGCGTTCGTACCGGTCGTCCTCGCGCTCGTCGCCGAGAACGTCGGCCACGTGAAGGGCGTCGGGCAGCTCACCGGGCGCGACCTCACCCCGCTCACCGGCCGGGCGCTCTTCGCGGACGGCGTCTCCACCGTGCTCGCCGGCCTCGGCGGCGGTTCGGCGACCACCACCTACGGCGAGAACATCGGCGTGATGGCGGCCACCCGGGTGTTCTCCACGGCGGCGTACTGGGTGGCGGCGATCGTCGCCGTGCTGCTCGGGCTCTCCCCGAAGATCGGCGCGGTCATCTCCTCCGTCCCGCCAGGGGTCCTCGGCGGCGCGACCACCGCGCTCTACGGCCTCATCGGCGTCATCGGCATCCGGATCTGGGTCGAGAACCGGGTCGACTTCTCGAAGCCGAAGAACCAGCTCACCGCGGGCATCGCGCTCATCATCGGGATCGCGGACTTCACGTTCTCGTTCGGTGCGGCGAGCTTCGGGGGCATCATCCTCGGCACCGTCGCGGCGATCGTGGTCTACCACCTGATGGACCTCGTCGGCCGGGCGCGCGGCACCGACGAGCCGACGCCGACGGCGTCCGACGCCGCGCACGCGGCGACCGGCGGCATCCCGGCGGATCCACGCCACGACTGACCCGGCCGTCTCGTCCCGGCACCCGACGTGTCGAGGTGGGTCGCGCCTCCAGGCCCGCGCTCAGCGCAGCCCGGTCAGCCCGATGACGAGTTGCACGACCCCGAGGACGACCAGGACCACGACGAGGGCGTGCACACCCCACCGCGCGATCCACGAGCGCATGGCCTCGAGCGGCCGCTCGGCCCGCGGTCCGAGCGCGACGGCGAGAACGACCGGCAGCAGCACGACGACGCCGGACGCGAGCACGAACACCGCTCCGACGACGACCGTCAGGGCGGCCTGCGGGTCCGCATCGCCGAGCGTCACGCCGGCCGCGAACGCCAGGACGACCGACTTCGGGCTGACGAACAAGAGCGCCCCGAGTCCGAAGGCGCGCCCTGGACCGAGTGCCTCCATCGCATCGGCCCACCGCGTGCTCGCCGGCGAGCCGTCCGGCAGACGGCGGCGCACCCACTGCCACGCGGCGAGCGCGAGGAGCACCACCGAGGCGACGAGCGCGACCAGCGCCTGCACCGGTGGGCCGTCGTCCGTCGGCGCCGGGAGCTGCTCGCCCACGGACACCGCGACGACGAGGGCGACCGCCACCGCCGCCATCCAACCCGCGGCACACGCGACGGCCGAGCCGTAGCCGCGCCGGTGCCCGAGCAGGAACACGACCGACGCCACCGGCAGGGGACTGAGCGCGATGCCGATCGCTCCCGGAACCAGTGCGGCGATGTCCACGTCCGGAGCGTATCCCGGCCTGGAGGCGCGGGTCGGCTCCGCCCCGCCCCCGCGGCCAGCGGGGTGGTCGGTCCCACATCGCGTGCCGCGCACGGTCCGCAGCACGGCCAGAATGGGTCGGTGCCCGGACCGACGCGACCCGCAGCGACCACCGAGCGGCGCGCCGTCGACCGCGACATCGTCCGCCTGGCTGTACCGGCGCTCGGCGCACTCGTCGTCGAGCCGTTGTTCCTGCTGACCGACACCGCTCTCGTCGGACACCTCGGTGCGACGCCGCTCGCTGCCGTCGGGCTCGCGGGCGCCGTGCTGCAGACCGTGACCGGACTGCTCGTGTTCCTGGCGTACTCGACGACCCCGGCCGTCGCGCGGGCGCTCGGGGGCGGGGACCGACGCGGAGCCGTGCACGCCGGCATCGACGGGATGTGGCTGGCGCTCGGGCTGGGGGTCGTCCTCGCGCTCGTCGGGTGGCCGCTCGCCGGACCGCTGGTCGACCTGTTCGGTGCGTCGCCCGACGTCTCGGCGGCCGCGACCGCGTACCTGACGGTCTCGCTCGTCGGACTCCCCGGGATCCTGGTCGTGACCGCGTCGACCGGGCTGCTGCGCGGGCTGCAGGACACGAGGACACCGCTCGTCGTCGCGACCGTCGGATTCGTCACGAACGGGCTGCTCAACGCCCTCCTCATCTACGGCGCCGGCTGGGGCGTCGAGGGGTCGGCGGCCGGCACCGTCATCGTGCAGTGGGCGATGGCGGTCGTCTACGTCCGGATCGCTGTTCGCGCAGCGCGGGCATCGGGGGCTCCGCTCCGCCCAGGCGCCTCGGGTGTCGCACGGGCGCTCCGGTCCGGGGCCTGGCTGTTCCTCCGGACCGCGTCACTGCGCGTGGCGATGCTCGCGACGGTCGGCGCCGCGGCGGGGCTCGGGACGACCGGTCTCGCGACCACACAGGTGGGTCTGACGGTGTTCTCGACCCTGGCGTTCGCGCTCGATGCGCTCGCGATCGCCGGACAGGCGCTCGTCGGGCACGGACTCGGCGCGCGGGACCCCTCGCGTGTGCGGTTGGTCACCCGGCGGCTCGTCCTGCTCGGGATCGCCGGTGGTGCGGTGCTCGGTGTGCTCACCCTCGCCGTCAGCGGGGTACTCGCGCCGGTGTTCTCGGACTCGTCCGCCGTGCGGGACGCTCTGCCCGCAGTGCTCGTGCTCATCGCCGTCGGGATGCCGATCGCCGGGTACGTCTTCGTGCTCGACGGCGTGCTGATCGGCGCCGGGGACGCACGGTACCTCGCGATCGCGGGTGGTGTGAACCTCGTCGTGTACCTGCCGCTGCTCTGGTGGGCGGGTGGGACCCTCGCGGGGCTGTGGGCCGTGTTCGCGCTCGGGTACATCGGTGTCCGGGCGGTGACGCTCGGGGTGCGGGCGCACCGCCGCGGCTGGATCGAGCACGCGCTGGCCCGGTGACCTCGGAGGTCGGGGCCGGTCTGCGTCAGCGTCGCGTCAGCGCGGTGTGAGTGGCTCGGACGAAGGTGGCCTCGTGAACGTCCTCCTGGTGGTCCAACTCGTCCTCGTCGGCGTGCTCGCCGGCGAGGAGTTCATCGTCCGCTGGGGCGTGCAACCGGCGATCGCCGCCCTGCCCGACGACGCCCACGTGCGCACGCGCATCGCGTTGGTGCGGTCCCTCAAGGTCGTGGTGCCGATCGTGATGGTGCCGGCAGTGCTCGCGTCCGTCGCCGTCCTCGTGACGGCCGGCGCGGGCGACGGCCTCGGGTGGCGCATCGCCGCGATGACCGCGTTGGTGGTGTTCGTCCTCGCGTCGTTCCTCGGGACCGTGCCGATCAACATCGGCGTGAACGACTGGGACCCGGCGAACCCTCCCGCGGACTGGAAGGACGTCGTGCGGCGGTGGGAGCGGATCGACGTCCTCCGGTCGAGCGCTGCTGCGGTCGCGTTCGTCCTGTTCACCGTCGCGCTCGTCGTGGCGTCGAACTGACCACGGTCGCCCGTACGCTCCGTACCGTGCGCTCCATCGAGACGATCTCCCCCGATGCCACCACCGCGGCTCGGATCGTCCGCGACTACCTGGCCGACGTGGCCTCGCGGTGGTACGGGCGGCCCGTGACGGACGACGAGGTCGACCAGGCGCTCCTCGACGAACCCTTCGACGACCTCCAGGGGGACACCGGCGCGCTGTTCGTGGCGTTCGAAGACGGCCACCCGGTCGGCTGCGCCGGCGTGCGTTTCCTCGGCGACGTGGCCGAGCTCACCAAGGTGTTCACGTCGCCACTGCACCGCGGTCGAGGCGTCGGCACGGAGCTGCTCCGCGCCGTCGAGCGATCCTGCCGTGCACGAGCCGTCACGACGCTCCGCCTGGACACCCGCGCCGAACTGACGGAGGCTTGCGCGATGTACGAACGGAACGGGTTCGAGCGCATCACCGCGTTCAACGACGACCCCTACTCGGATCGTTGGTACCGCAAGGCCCTGCGCCCGTGAGGACCGGCATGGTCGGCGACGTGCTGGCTGTTGCCCTCGGCGGCAGCGAACAAGGTCGCCTGACGACTTCGATTCACCATCCGGTGTCGGAGCAGATGCTCACCTGCGCCGACCAGGCGGCCCGAGCCGGGGCAGCAGCATCGCGACTGCGTCGGCGACCACGGCGTCCACCCGTTCCGGTGCGAGCCGACCGGCGATGACCAGGCCGGCGATGCCCTCGAACATCCCGGCGACCAGGAAGGGGAGGGCGCCCGGGTCGCCGTCCGCCCGCTGGCCGAGGAGTTCTGCGCCGAGCGCGAAGAACCGGGCCGCTGCCGCGTCGAGCGGCCCGTCCGGCGTGGCGTGCGTCCCGAACATGAGCGACATGAGGGGGCCCTGGTCGCGCGCGAACGCGATGTGGGCGTGCGCGTAGGACGTGAGTCGTGCCTCCTGGCCGTCGAGCCGGTCGGCGTCCCGCAGGGCGGCGGTGAGGCTCTCGAAGCCCCGCGCAGCGATGGCTTCGAGCAGCGCGTCGCGATCGCGGAAGTGCCGGCTAGGGGCGGCGTGGCTCACGCCGGCGCGGCGGGCGAGTTCACGCAGCGTGACCGCCTCGACGCCCTGTTCGACGAGCAGCCGACGGCCCTCGGCGAGCAGGGTCTCGCGCAGGTCACCGTGGTGGTAGCTCGTGTCCACGGTCCGACCATAGCGCGATGTGGTCGTTGACAACTATGTTGACAGCGCCTACATTTGGCGACATGACCGATTACGACGCGTCCGCCCTGCCGGACCTGACCGACCGCACCATCGTCATCACCGGCGCGTCGAGCGGTATCGGGCGGGCAACGGCCGCTGCGTTCGCTCGGGCCGGGGCGCACGTGGTCCTCGCCGTCCGTGACACGACCAAGGGCCGGGCGGTGGCGAGCACGCTCACGGGCTCCGTCGAGGTGCGGCCGCTCGACCTCGCCGACCTCGTCTCCGTGCGGTCGTTCGCCGAGCAGTGGACCGGACCGATCGACGTCCTGGTCGCGAACGCCGGCGTCTCCGCGCGCTCGCTGACTCGGACCGCCGACGGCTTCGAACTCGACTTCGGCACCAACCACCTCGGGCACTTCGCACTGACGACGCTGCTGCTCCCACGGGTGCGCGACCGGGTGGTCGTCGTCGCGTCCCAAGCCGAACGTGCCGCTCGGCTCGACCTCGACGACCCGAACTGGGAACGGCGCCCCTACCGGTCGTCGCGCGCCTACAACGACTCCAAGCTCGCGAACCTGCTGTTCGTCGCCGAGCTCCAGCGCCGGCTCTCCACCGCGGGTTCGGCGGTCCGGGTCCTCGCCGCACACCCCGGGCTCGTCACCACGTCGATCTACGACCTGCCGGACGGCGCACGACCCGGCATCTGGGACCACCTGCTCCCCCGGCTGGGTCAGGACGCCGACCAGGGCGCGCTCCCCACGCTCTACGCGGCGACGGAGGACCTCCCCGGCGACACGTTCGTGGGGCCGCAGCACCTCATGCACATGCGCGGTGGGGCGCAGGTCATCGGTCGGTCACGACGCGCTGGGGACCGGGAGCTCGCGGCCCGGCTGTGGGACGTCTCGGAGCGGCTGACCGGGATCACCGCGCCGGTGGCCTGACCAGCGCCGCTCCGGGCGCGACTCCGCCGTCCTGCTCATCGCGGCCAGCGGTACTCGTACTCGAGACGACCCGGTCCGCTGCGCCCGTCTCGACAAGCGGGCCGGGAGGCGCGGGGACGGCCCGCCCCGTCGGCTCGGCCGGGCACGGTACCCGCGTCAGGCTCGCCCGGAGCCGCGTCCGGAGGGTGGCTGGTCCGGCACCGGCCCCGTGGTGTCGCCGATCCGCAACTCGGACCGGAACGCCGCCGGCACGGGTTCGTCCCCCTCGAGCATCGCCAGCGCGGCACGCGCGGCAGCGCGGCCCTTCTGCTCGAACGGCTGCACCAGGGTCGTGAGCTGCCGGATCGGGGTGCGGTGCAGCAGGCTGTCGTCGACCGTGATGCCGTCGAACCCGACGACGCTGACGTCCTCCGGCACCCGGAGTCCGGCGTCGAGGGCAGCCGAGATCACCCCGACGGCGAGCAGGTCGCTCTGCGCCACGACGGCCGTGGGCGCGGTCGATCCGGGAGCGAACAGGGCCTCGCCGGCGATGCGCCCCTCCTCCACCGAGCTGCCGGCGGTCTCGACGGCGACGGCGTCGGGGTAGACACCGCGAACGCCGCGCAGCCGTTCGAGGGTGGTGTGGGCGACGCCCTCGGCCTCGCGCGCCTCGTCGACGGGACCCCGACGCCGGGCGGCGTCGAGCGGGAGCGCCACGATCGTCACGTCGGTGTGCCCGAGGTCGCGGAGGTAGGCGGCGGCACGTCGGGAGGCCTCGCGGTTGTCGAGGTGGATCGGCACGGCACCCTCGATCTCGTCCGCCTCGATCGCGACGACGGGGATCTGGCGTCGGCGGAGGACCGCGACCGCGGGGTCGATGCGCACGTTGCAGCCGACGAGCACCACGGCGTCCATCGGTGCGTCGACGATGGGTCCGGCGCCCTGTTCGTCGTCGAGCGGGCTCCGGACGAGCAGCAGGGACGCACCGGCGGCACCCGCGACCTCGGCGATGCCGTCGAGCGTCAGGACGTTCACCGGGTCACGGAAGGCGTCGCTCAGGCGCTCGTCCATCACGACCCCGATGACGCCGGAGCGGCCGCGGCGCAGGGAGCGCGCACGTGGGTCGGGACCGCCGTAGCCGAGGTCGGCGGCGGCCGCGAGCACACGGGCCTTCGCGTCCTCCGACACCGGGCCGAGGCCGCTGAACGCGAGCGACGCCGTCGACGGTGCGACCCCGGCGGCACGCGCGACCGCTGCCAGCGTGGGACGCGCCCGTCGGGCAGAGCGCGACTCGCCGAGTCCTGTTGCCGGTTCGTCCATCGCCCGTTAGCGTAGCCGGAACCAGCGGTCGAATCGATTCGATCCGACCGCAACACGCGCCCCAGCAAGGATCTCCGATGACGACGACGTCCACCCGCACGACCCCGACCACCCGGGCCTGGATCACCGCGGTGTTCGTCGTGTTCACCCTGTCCGGCCTCGACATCGCGACGTGGCTCGGCCGGATCCCCAGCGTGCGCGACTCCCTCGGTGCGAGCACGTTCGAGATGGGCCTGCTCGTGCTCGGCATGGCCGTCGGCTCGATCGGGGGCCTGACCTTCGCCGGACACATCGTCGCGAAGCTCGGCGCACGTCGAGGCGTCCAGATCGCCGCGGTGTGCCTGACGGCGGGCATGGTGTTCGCCGGGGTCGCGGTCACCCTCGGGTGGGGCTTCGCCGCCATCTGGATCGCCCTCATCGCGTTCGGCTTCGGCAACGGACTCTGCGACGTGTCGATGAACGTGTCCGGTGCCGCTGCCGAGAAGGCCGGCGGGCGCACGATCATGCCGCTCTTCCACGCCGCCTTCAGCCTCGGCACGCTCGCCGGCGCGGGCCTCGGAGCCCTGGCCGAACGGCTCGACGTCCCGGTCGCGTGGCACTTCATCGTCCTGGTCGTCGTCACGAGTGCCGCGATGCTCGTCGCCGTCGCGAAGTTCCAGGACGAGCACCGCTTCGAGGAGCCGGTCGGCACCGACACCAGCCCGGTCGCGACGCCGCTCACCCGCTGGCAGGTCTGGGCACAGCCCTCCACGATCTTCATCGGCGTGATCGTGCTCGGCATGGCGTTGGCCGAGGGCTCCGCGAACGACTGGCTCCCGCTCGCGATGATCGACGGCCACGGCCTCGACAACGCCGCCGGGTCCGCCGTGCTCACGGTCTTCCTCGCCGCGATGACCGTCGGCCGTGTCGCCGGTAGCCCCCTGATCGACCGGTTCGGTCGCGTGCCCGTGCTGCGGATCAGCGCCGCCGTCGCGGTGGTCGGCCTCGGCATGCTCATCTTCATCGACGACGTCCCGCTCGCCGTCGTCGGCGTCGTGCTCTGGGGCCTCGGCGCGAGCCTGGGCTTCCCGATGGGCATGTCCGCCGCCGCCGACGACCCCCGGACCGCCGCCGCTCGGGTCAGCGCCGTCGCGACGATC
The DNA here is from genome assembly GCF_007673235.1 of Curtobacterium pusillum. GTDB lineage: Bacteria > Actinomycetota > Actinomycetes > Actinomycetales > Microbacteriaceae > Curtobacterium > Curtobacterium pusillum_C. The sequence goes on along the minus strand of NZ_VDZH01000003.1, from coordinate 630,758 downwards.
GGCTACGTGGCGTTCCTGGCCGGACCGCCGCTCATCGGGTTCCTCGGCGAGCACATCGGCCTGCTCGGCGCGCTGCTGGTCGTCTTCGTCTTCATCATCGCGGCGGGGTTGGCATCGGGAGCGGCGCGCGAACGAGGCGTCGCCGCCCGTTAGGCTTCCGGGCGTGCGCCTCGTCATCGCCCGCTGCTCCGTCGACTACGCGGGGCGGCTCTCAGCCCACCTGCCGCTCGCGACCCGTCTCCTCATGCTGAAGGCCGACGGTTCCCTGCTCGTGCACTCCGACGGCGGCAGCTACAAGCCGCTCAACTGGATGAGCCCGCCGTGCTCGATCGAGATCAGCGAACCGGACGACGAGCAGTCCAGCGCCGGCATCACGCAGGTGTGGACGGTCACGCAGAAGAAGACGCAGGACAAGCTCATCGTCTCCCTGTACGAGATCGTGACCGACGAGACCCACGACCTCGGCGTCGACCCAGGGCTCGTGAAGGACGGGGTCGAGGCGCACCTGCAGCAGCTCCTCGCCGAGCAGATCGAGCTCCTCGGGGACGGTCACACGCTGGTCCGCCGCGAGTACATGACCGCCATCGGACCGGTCGACATCCTGGCGCGGGACGACGCCGGCGCGAGCGTCGCGGTCGAGATGAAGCGCAACGCCAACATCGACGCGGTCGAGCAGCTGACGCGATACCTCGAGTTGATGAACCGCGACCCACTGCTCCGTCCGGTCCAGGGCGTGCTGGCGGCGCAGACCGTGGCACCGCAGGCGCGCACGCTCGCCGAGGACCGCGGCATCCGCGTTCTCGTGCTCGACTACGACGCGATGCGCGGCATCGAGGGCGGCCACACCCGCCTGTTCTGAGCGAGCGCTGCGGAACCTGGTCCGGGCCTGGAGGCACGGGTCGGCCCCGCCGCGTCGGTCCCGGCGCGCGCCGGTAGGGTGGGCAGGACATGACCAGCCCGTTCAGCGCCATCCTCTTCGACCTCGACGGCACCATCAGCGACTCCGCGCCGGGCATCCTCGAGAGCCTCACGTACACGTTCCGGAAGGTCGGCGTCCCGGTGCCGGACCACGCGACGCTGATGTCGTTCGTCGGTCCCCCGATCATGGACACCTTCACGACCGCGATGGGCATGGACCAGGAGCAGGCCGAGCACACCCTCGCCGTGTACCGCGAGCACTACTTCTCGCACGGGGCCCTCGACTCCGCCATGTTCCCCGGCATCGACGTCGTGCTCCGCACCCTGCACGAGGCCGGGCTGCCGATCTCCACCGCGACGAGCAAGCCCGAGACCCCGGCGACGTACATCCTCGAGCACTACGGCCTCACCGGTGACATCGACATCATCACGGGCGCGAGCGACGACGAGGTCCGGTCGAGCAAGGCCGACGTGGTCGAGGAAGCGCTCAAGCGACTCGACGCCCGCGGGTTCGACACGAGCCGACCGGTGCTCGTCGGCGACCGGCTGCACGACGTCGAGGGCGCGACGGTCCACGGCGTCCCGGTGGTCTTCGCCGAGTGGGGCTACGGCTCTCCCGCCGAGGCCGAGGGCACGATCGCGTCGGCGGCGACCCCGCTCGACCTGCTCCCGATCCTGCTGCCCGGCACGGTCGTCCCACGGTGAACGCCGCCGCCCGCACGGGCTTGCGCGGAGCCGCCTGGGTGCTGCCGGCCGCGATCGTCCTGATCGCGCTGAACTTCCGCGGCCCGATCGTCGCGACGGCTCCGGTGATCGGGGACATCCGGCTCGACCTCGGCCTCACCGCCACGATCGCGGGCCTGTTGACGACGATCCCGGTGCTGTGCTTCGCGCTCGCGACGCCGTTCGCCAGCTGGGTGATCGCCAAGGCCGACCCCGAGCGTGCGGTGTCCCTGTCGCTCGTCATCGTGCTGGCCGGCACCGTGGTCCGGTCGATGCCCTCCGCCGCGGCGCTGCTCGTCGGAACCGCGATCATCGGCATCGGCATCACCATCGGCAACGTGGTGATCCCGGTGGTGATCCGCCGGGACACCTCCCCGGAGCGCGTCGGCCTCGTCACCGGTGTGTACACGTCGGCGCTCAACGTCGGTTCGATGATCACCTCGCTCGGCACCGCGCCGCTCGCCGCGGCGTGGGGATGGCCGCTCGCGATCGCTGTCTGGGCCGTGCTCGCGGTCATCGCCGGCTTCGCGTGGACGTACGCCGTCGGAGCCCGCGCCGCCTGGTTGCGTCCATCGACGGCGAACACCGAGCCACTCCCGGTCACCGGGCCGATCGACCAGGTGCTCGACACCGGCGCGATCCGGACCGTCCGTGCCGCTCAGGCGGCTGCCGAACCGGTCCGTCCCGCCCGGCGCCTGATCACCTGGGGCCTGACCCTGGCGTTCGGCGGCCAGGCGTTCTCGTACTACGCCCTCACCGCCTGGATCCCGACGCTCCTGCACGACGAGATCGGCTTCTCGAAGGCATCGTCCGGCGCCAGCTCGTCGGTCTTCCAGATCCTCGCCGTCGTCGGAGCGCTCGGCGTCCCGGTGCTCGCATCGAAGTGGCGGCCGCGCGCGATCATCTCCCTCGTCGCGTTCCTCTGGCTCGCGATGCCCCTCGGTCTCCTGTTCGCGCCGCAGCTCTGGTTGCTCTGGTCGGTGCTCGGCGGCGCTGCCCAGGGTGGCGGCATCACGGTCATCTTCATCGTGATCGTCCGGATCGTGTCGAGCGACGCCGATGCCCGTCGGATGTCCGCGTTCGTGCAGGGCGGCGGCTACCTGATCGGCTCCGCGGGCCCCATCGTCGCCGGGTCCCTGCACGGGGCAACCGGGAACTGGACGGCACCACTGCTCGTCGTGCTCGTCGCGGTGCTCACCCTCGGTGTCGTGGGGACCTTCGCCGCCCGGCGTGTGTCCTGACCACCTGTCGGACGCTCACTGAAGGACGGGAGCACCCCGTGCCTCCAGGCCGGGCGTCAGCCCTCCAGCACCTCGCCCAACGAGAGCGGACGGCGCCCCGTGACCCGCTCGACGTCACCGGAGACCCGCGCGAGCGCGCCCTCGGCGATCGCCGTGTAGGTGCTCACCCAGGCGTCCGCCTGCCAGGGTTCCGGGTTCCAGCGCGCCCGTGAGGCGTACGCCTCCTCCACCGTCTCCGGGTGGTACGTGACCGTCCGGCCGCGGACCTCGGAGACCGTCGTCGCGGCCTGTTCGAGCGTGATCGCGACCGGGCCGGTCAGCTCGTAGGTCCGGTCGAGGTGCGCCGACGGGTTGCGCAGCACCTCGGTCGCGACACGTGCGACGTCCGCCCGCGCGACCGCGGCCATCGCACCGTCGCCGGCCGGGCCGCGGATCACGCCGTCCTCGCCGACGAGGTCCTCGACGAAGTCCAGGTAGAACGAGTCCCGCAGGAACGTGTGCGCCATCGAGGTGGCCCGGATCGCCTGTTCGGTCGCCCAGTGGTCACGCCCGAGGGTGAACGTCGCGTCCGCTGCGGCGCCCGAGAACGACGTGTACACGACGTGACGGACCCCGGCCGTCGCCGCAGCGCCGACGAACGCACGGTGCTGGGCGAGGCGGTCCTCGGCCTCCGCCGCCGAGACCATGAGCAGCAGGTCGACCCCCTCGAGGGCGGCACGGCTCGCGTCGACGTCGTCGAACGTCGCCACGGCGACCTCCGTCCCCGGCAGCTCCGGGGCGCGCGCGGCATCGCGGACGATCATCCGGAAGGGGACGCCGTCCGAGGCGAGTGCGCGGGCGACGGCGCCGCCGATCTTGCCGGTGGCTCCGGTGATGGCGATGGTCATGGCAGCTCCTGTTCGGGTCGCGTCGTGTTGGTTCGCGTCGGTCTCGTGGTCACGTCCGTACCGTCCTGGAGGCACGGATCACCGTGGGTGCGACCCTCGCCGCGTTCACGCCGTCGACCTCCACCGCCCAGTCGCGGGCCGCCTCGTGGTCGCGGCCGTGCCGCATGTGCCGGCCCACCAGACGGTCGACGCGGACGCCGTCGTCGACGCTGCAGAACCAGGTCTCGGTGAAGAGGTCGGCGAGCGTCGCCCAGGGCTCGGTGTCGTCGAGCAGGTAGTTGCCCTCGGACACGACCAGTCGGGTCGTGGCCGGGACGGCGATGCTGCCGGCGACGGGTTCGTCGACGCGGCGGTCGAAGTCCGGCGCCCACACGACGGGACCGCGTGCGTGGTCGACCGCGTCCGCTGCCACGAGTCGTCGCACGAGCGCCACGTAGCCCTCGCCGTCGAAGGTGTCGATCGCACCCTTGCGGTCGTGTCGTCCGAGGGCGTCGAGGGCGGCGTTCGACAGGTGGAACCCGTCCATCGGGACCTGCACGGCAGTGCCCGCTCCCAGTGCCGCGTCGACGGCCACGACCACCCGCCGGGCGAGCGTCGACTTGCCCGCACCAGGCGCTCCGGCGATCCCGAGGACCGTCCGACCGTCGCGGCCCGCGAGCTCGACGGCACGCTCGACGGCCTGGTCGACGGACATCTCGGGCGGGGTCACGCGTTCATCCTGGCAGAGCGCACCGACAGCGCCGGGCGGTGGTTCACTTGCCGCATGGTCGATGCGACGAAGGCGTTCAGTGGGTTCTCGGTGCGGGACGTGCCCGAGGCGAAGGCGTTCTACGAGGACGTCCTGGGGGTCGAGGTCACCGAGGACCACGGCATGCTGTTCCTGCAGCTCGGCGACGGCCACGGGGTGCTCGTCTACCCGAAGGGGCCGGCCCACGAGCCCGCGGCGTTCACGGTGCTGAACTTCCCGGTGCCCTCGGTCGACGACGCGGTCGACGAGCTCGCTGCGAAGGGCGTCGAGTTCCTGCACTACGACGGGATGACCGACGAGAAGGGCGTGAACCGGAAGGGTGGCCCGCTCATCGCCTGGTTCACGGACCCGTCGGGCAACGTCCTGAGCGTCATCGAGGAGTAGTCGCCGTCAGCGGGTGAGGGCGCCCGCCCAGCCGAGGGCGATCGGCACCACCAGGCCGTGACGGTGCCGGGGCAGGTCCGCGATCGGCAGCCAGTCGGCACGCTCGGTGGACCCGTCGGTCTCGTCACGGAGCGCACCACCCGTGATCGACACCCGGAAGACCACCTGCACGGCCTTCATCGGCCGACCGTTCGCGTGCATCCGACGCTCGGCGGGCACGACGTGGTGGCGGACACCGAGCAGCCCGCCGACGGCGACCTCGTACCCGGTCTCCTCCATGAACTCGCGGACGACGGCCTGCTCGACGCTCTCGTCGAGTTCGACACCGCCACCGGGGAGCGCCCACGTCCCCGCCTCCGGGAACCGCTGCATGGCGAGCAGGACGCGACCTTCGTGCGTGACCACGCCGTAGGCGGCGAGCCGGGTGTCGTAGTCCGTGTACTCCATCTCCTGACCATGCCAGGAAGCCGAGCGAGCGTGCGCGAGCCGCGCCGCGCCTCCAGGCCGGTCAGCCCGCAACGTGCGGGGTTCCGCGCAACGTGACAGCCTCACGGTCTCGCACCCAGTACGGAACCTCGCACACTGCCGTGCCGACGGACCGCGTCCTCAGACGGTCGCTGCCGCAGCAGCCCACCCCGCCCGCATCCGCGCCACCGCGCGGTCGAACCCGGCGAGCGGCTCGGCGTCGTCGCGGAGCATCGACTGCAGCTGGAGCCCCTCGTAGAGCGCGACCAGCTGCTCGGCCGCGTGCCGCGGCGAGGTCCCGCGGGGTTCGCGCCCGGCGACGACGTCGCGCACGAGTGCGAGGGTGACGTCCTCGAACGAGCGCGTGTACTGCCCCCGGAACCATCCGGCCGCGGGGTGCTCCGGGCTGGACGCCGCGCTGAGCAGCGCGATCCGGAGGCGCACGAGGGCGGGTTCGTCACGGCCGGCCTCGAGTCGTGCGCGCAGGTAGGCGACGGCACCCGAGCGTTCGGCGACGACCCACAGCGCCCGACGGCTGCCGTTGTTCCACCGGTCCATCACGGCGACGACGAGGAGCTCCCACAGCGGGAACACCCGCCGGACGGTCTCCTCGGTGACCCCGGCGTGCTCGGCCACGTCGGCCGGACCGACGGTGTGGAAGTCGGCCGCACGGTACGCCTCGATCGCGCCCGAGACGATCCGGGCGCGCAGGTCGACGTCGGACTCGGGCATGCCGTCGATTCTCCGGGCCGCGCGGCAGGCTCGCGAGCCGCCAGTTCTGGGGTCGTGGCCGTGCCGCCACAGCGACAGTGTGCCGGGGAGCCCGGCCGTCTGGTGCGCCAGGGCGACAGATCGCCGCGGAACTCCGGCGGCAGACTGTCGCTTTCGCGGAAGCGCAGGGTGACGGAGGCGGAAGGCGCCACCCGCGCGCCCGGCCCGTCAGCCCCGGTCGAACGTCAGCGTCTCGTCGTCCGCCGCCGTGACCCGCCCCGTGCGCGCGAACTCGGCCCAGATCGCACGGAAGGCCCTGCCGCGCCGTTCGACCTCCGGCCAGTCCCGCTCCGGCACGAACCGGGAGCCGGCCCACGCCGCTCGACCGCCGAGCAGCAGCGGCAGGTCGCTCATGTGGACGGCGCCGGTCGGCTTCGTCGTGACGCCCCGGATCAGCCGGTACGACGTTGCCCGACCTCCGGCAGCGCGGTGCCGTGCGGTGAAGCGGCGGACGTCCTTGCCGTAGATGACGTCCGACAACGGCCGGACGAGCAGCCACCGGAGGAGCGGACGAACCAACTTCGAGCGCGCGATCGTCCGGAGGCCGGGGACGAGCGGCACGTACATGCCGGCCTCGTCGGTGCCCGAGCCGATCAGCACGTCGATGTCGGGTGCGACCGTGGACCACGCCTCGTCGACGGACCGCTCCGCGGGCAGGGGCGCGTGACCGTACTGCGTGCCGTAGGGCATCCCGCCCGGCAGTCCGTACGGTGCGGCAGCGCGGGTCCCGATCGCCTGACGTTCGAGCAGGTCGTCGAGCGGGGTGTCCGGGTGCAGGCTCCCGACGGCGCGCACCATGGCCGCGTTCATCCGTGACCGCCCGCGGGACAGCCCGAGCGGTGCGCTCTGGATGATCGCCCGCCGGAAGAGCCCCGCCGTGCCCTCGCTGATCATGAGGTGCGCGGCCGCGTCCCCGCCGGCAGACTGGCCGAACACCGTCACCAGGTCGGGGTCGCCGCCGAACGCCGCGATGTTCGTCCGGACCCAGCGGAGCGACTCGACCAGGTCGAGCAGCCCCAGGTTCGCCGGCACGCGCTCGCCGTCACCGAGGAACCCCAGGATCCCGAGCCGGAACGTCACCGAGACGAACACGACGCGCTGCTCGGAGACGAGGTCACGGGCGTCGTAGATCGGCACGTCCCCACCGCCGATGACGTACGAGCCGCCGTGGATCCAGACCATGACGGGCAGCCGTTCGCCGGGCTGCACGTCGGCCGGTGCGGTGATCGACAGGCGTTGGCAGTGCTCGTCGACGACGAGGCCCTCGGCCGGCGGCAGCAGCTGGTCGACGAACGTCGACTGGACCTGGGGCGCGACGGGTGCCGGCGTCGTCGCCGGGTACGGCACGTCGAAGGGCGGCATCGGCTCGGGACGCTGGAAGCGCGCGGCCCGGGCGTACGGGATCCCGAGCGCGCGGACGACCTCCCCGTCGACGACGCCGGTGATGCGTCCGGCAGGCGGGTCCCAGGTCAGCGAGTCGGCGTCGAGCATGGACCCCACGCTATCCAGCGTGACCACCATGCGGACTGGAGGCACGGTGCGGGCCCGCCCCGCGCCTCCAGTCCGCCCGTCAGTCGCGTCGGGCGACGGGACGCAGCGAACCGGACGCCGCGAACGCCGCGACGAACAGCACCGCCACCAGCCACAGCGCGCTGAGCGCGCCCACGTGCTCGGCGATCGCGCCGATCACCGGCGGGCCAGCGAAGTTCGCGAAGTACCCGATCGACGCGACGACGCTCACGCGGGCCGCCGGGTTCGGGCCGCTCTGCGCCGCGGCGGACATGCCGAGCGGGAAGCCCATGGAGACGCCGACGGCCCACAGGACGACGCCGATCAGGGTGAGCCACCAGCTGCCACCGACGATGAAGAGGACGGCGCCGACGATGCCGAGCGCGGTCGTCCACCGGACCGTCCGGACACGACCCAGCCGGTCGACGACGGGGCCGGCGAAGACGCGGGTGGCTGCCTCGGAGACGGCGAACACGGTGAAGAACAGCGCGCCGATCGCCGCGGTCTGGCCGTGCCCGTCGGTGGTGGCGAGCGCGAGCCAGTTGTTGGCCGACCCCTCGCCGAGTTCGACGCCGAGCATGACCACGCCGATGAGCAGCAGCCGCACGTCGGCCCACCCGCGGGCCCACTGCCGGAGCCGCTGCCGGGGCGTGAGCGACGTGTCGTGCTCCTCGGCCCGGGTGCCGTCCGGGATGCCCCGCATGGCGATCACGCCGACCACGAGGATGACGACGGCCTCTCCCAGCAACTGTGCCGAGGGGGTGATGCCCAACCACGCGCACAGCGCGGCGAGTCCCGCGCCGAGGGCCGCGCCTCCCGACCAGGCGGCGTGCATCAAGGGGAGCAGCGTGCGGCCGGCGAGCGCCTCGATCGCGGTGCCCTCGACGTTCGCCATCACGTCGAGCGAGCCGATGCCCGCCCCGGCGACCACGAACCCGACCGCGGCGAGCGGGACGGAGTGCAGCGCGGCGGCCGTGCCGATGACGGCGATCGCCGCCGGGACGAGCACGACGACGGCCGTCAACGCCCGCCGTCCACCCAGGCGCCGGAGCAGCGGGGCGGCACTGAGCAGTCCGCCGATCGAACCGATCGTGACGCCGCCGAGCATGAGTCCGATGGTGCCGACGTCCACACCGAGTTCGACGCGGAGCTCGGGGAGGCGCGGTCCCCAGGCGGCGAGGCTCACCCCGCCGATCGCGAAGGCGACGATGATGGCGTTCCGCCACCCGGCGAGCTGTCTGCGGTCGTCATCGACCGACGCTGTGGTCATGCGACTAAAACTACACAGCGGGTGGTTTTTGGGGTAGCGTCGTCATCGATCTCGCCGTGGAGCATCGCTCCTCGACACCCAGACAGGACCGAAGGAGCCTCTGCAATGCCCATCACCTCTGTGCAGCTGTACTCGCTGCGCGACGCCATCGCCGAAGACCTCGACAAGGCCATCGCCCGTGTCGCCGAGATCGGCTACGAGAACGTCGAGCCCTACGCGTTCGTCGAGCGCGCCGCGGACCTCGAGCGTGCCTTCGCTGCCACCGGCCTGAAGGCTCCGTCCGGCCACGTCGCCGTGATCGACGCCGAGGACACGACGCCGATCTGGGACGCCGCCGAGCGCCTCGGCATCCAGACCGTCATCGACCCGTTCATCCCGACGGACCGCTGGCAGACCGCCGACGACGTCGCGAAGATCGCCGAGCGCGTCAACGTCCTGACCGCCGAGGCCGCGTCGCGCGGCCTGCAGTTCGGGTACCACAACCACCAGTGGGAGTTCACGAACAAGGTCGACGGCCGCACCGTCTACGACCTGTTCGTCTCGCAGATCAGCCCGGAGACCGTCCTCGAGGTCGACACCTTCTGGGCAACCGTCGGCGGCGCTGACGCTCCCGCGGTCCTCACGTCGCTGGGTGACCGCGTCGTCGCGATCCACGTCAAGGACGGCAAGGTCGACGGTGACATCCGCACCGCGCTGCCCTCGTCCGAGAGCGCCCTCATCGTCCCCGAAGCACTCCAGCGTGCCTTCGAGAACCAGACCCCGGCCGGCCAGGGCGACGTCGACGTGGCGGGCATCCTCGCCGCGGCGCCGCAGGCCATCCGCGTCGTCGAGTTCGACGCGTACAAGGGCGACGTCTTCGAGGGCATCACCGAGTCGCTCGCGTGGCTGAAGGACAACGACAAGTGACCCGTGTCGGGATCGGCATCATCGGTGCCGGCAACATCTCCACGCAGTACCTGGAGAACCTGACCAAGTTCGCCGACGTCGAGGTCCGGTTCGTCGCCGACGTGCTGCTCGACCGCGCCGCCGCCCAGGCCGCGGAGTACGGGGTGGGCGCGTCGGGTTCGGTCGAGGAGCTCCTCGCCCGTGACGACATCTCCATCGTGATCAACCTGACGATCCCGGCCGCACACGCCGAGGTCGACCAGCAGATCATCGACGCCGGCAAGCACGTGTGGAGCGAGAAGCCGATCGCGACCGACCACGAGTCGGCCGCCGCGGTGCTCGCCTCCGCTGCGTCGAAGGGACTCCGGGTCGCGACCGCGCCGGACACCGTGCTCGGCGCGGGCATCCAGACGGCACTGCGTGCCATCGCCCGCGGCGACATCGGCGAGCCGCTCTCCGCGACGACGCTGTTCCACGTCCCCGGACCCGAGGCGTGGCACCCGAACCCGGACTTCCTGTTCGCCGAGGGTGCCGGCCCCCTGTTCGACATGGGCCCGTACTACGTGACGACCCTCGTGCACGCGTTCGGCACCGCCAGCCGCGTGCAGGCCGTGTCGTCGAAGTCGCTCGACCGTCGCACGATCGCGTCCGGCCCCCGCGCCGGCGAGACGTTCCCGGTCGAGGTCCCGACCCACCACGCCGCACTGATCGAGTTCGCCGGCGGGCAGTCCGCCCAGTCGACGTTCTCGTTCCAGCACGCCCTGCCGCGCATGGGCTTCGTGGAGATCAACGGCACGCTCGGCACGATCTCGCTCCCCGACCCCAACACGTTCGAGGGCTCGTCGCAGCTCTGGCGCTACGGGCAGGAGGAGCCGGAGACGCTCGAGGCCGTCGGCTCCACGTGGGGTCGCGGCACCGGTGTCGTCGAGCTCGCCCGGGCCATCGCCGAGGACCGTCCCGAGCGTGCTTCCGGTGCGGTCGCGCTGCACGTCCTCGACGTGCTGCTCGGCATCCGTGACGCAGCGGCGTCGGGTTCCGCCGTCGACATCACGTCGTCCGTGGACCCGATCCCGCCGCTGCCGGAGGACTTCGACCCGGCGGCCGCGGTGCTGACGGCGTAGGTCGTCGCACGCGCCACCCGCGTGGGCGGTGCGCGTTCGCGTTCACTGAGCAGAAAACGTCGGGTACCGATTCGGTACCCGACGATTTCTGCTCACTCGATGGTCGGCCGGCTACTGCAGCTCGTACGTCACGGAGCCCAGATCGTCACTGAAGAGGTTCTCCTTCGCAGTGAGCTTCACCGGGGTGGTCTCGTCGTCGAGCTCGTACGCGACGGCGTTCTCGACGGAGCCGCCCTGCTTGATCTTCTCGGTCTGGGAGTCGAGGTACTGGTCCCCAGGAGTCGAGCTCACGTTCAGTTCGTTCACCGCGTTCGGGTCGTTGTCCTGGAACGCCTGGAACGAACCGATCCACGCGGTCGTCGGGTCGATCGCCTCGCTCGTCAGGTTGGTCGTGGTGTACACGATGGCGATGACGGGCTTGTCGCCGTACTCGTTGCCCGGTTGGCCCGCGGGGATCACTCGGTGACTCGTGATCGTGAGCTTCATCTTCGGGGTGGTGAGGACACCGTCCTTGAACGAGGCCTCGGACGTGTCACCAGCGGGCGCCGCCGTACTCGACGTGGTAGCTGGCGGAACAGTCTCACTGCTGCTGATCGCCTTGGCCGCGCCCGCGAACACCGCGGTGTAGACGACGGCGAGGATGATCGAAAGGATCAGTCCGAGGCCCGACAGGATGACGCCCGCGATCGCGGCCTTCCGCGGACGGAACTTCACAACGAGGCCCACGATGCCGAGCATGAGGCCGACGGCGCCGACCGCGACGGTGACGTAGTTGAAGAACGGGATCGCGAACCCGACCATCGCCAGGATGCCGAGGATCAGCGATGTGATGCCGAACGGGTTGCCTGCGGCCCGCTGCGGGGGTTGGGGCTCGACGGGCTGGGTGGGCACAGCAGAGTACGGGGCGTCCGACACGGGTTCTCCTGGAGTTCTGAAATGAGCACTGCTCGGGTGACAGCGCGATGGCGATCGTATCCGACTGTGCGTTCTCTCACTGACCCCAGGACGGGGCATCCCACGAGAGTCCCGCGACTCAGCCGGTCGGCAGCACGCTCTGGCTGAGCGCTGTCGTATCGCGCCCCCGTGGCGGGCATCCAGGATTCCGCGTTCGTCTTCCTGCTCGCCTCCAACCGGCCGTGAGCGTTCACTGAGCAGAAGACGTCGGGTACCGATTCGGCACCCGACGTCTTCTGCTCACCGGACGGGCCCCCGCCGCAAGACCGCCCGCGGCTCAGTCGGCCGCCGGCACGATCTGCTCGAGCAACCGCAGCACCTTCTCGCCGTCCACGGCCTCCGGGTCGAGCAGCCACTGCACCTGCAGCCCGTCGGACGCAGCGATGCTCAGGCTCGCCAGGTCGACCGGGTCCAGGTCGGCGCGGATCCGCCCGGACGCCTGGTCCGCCGCGATCAACGCCGCCAGGTCCGCCCGCAGCCGTGTGAACCGCTCGCGCATGAACTCCCGCGTCGCGGGGTGTCCCTCCTGCACGGCGTCGGCCGCGAGGGTCGTGTAGAGCTGCACGAGTCCAGGGACCTCGCGGTTCCGCGAGGCACTGTCACGCATGTCGCCGATCGCCGACTTCATCCGGTCCGGAGCGCCCTGCTCGCGCACCTCGTGCTCGCGGTACACGGCGAGGAGCAGTTCGTCGCGGTTCGGGAAGTAGTGCCGCAGTGCCGCGTGGGTGATCCCGAGCGCATCCGCGACCGACCGGAGTGACGACGCGTCGACGCCGTGGTCGGCAACCATCCGGATCATCTCGTCGAGGATCTGCGTCCGACGCTCGGCACCCTTGCGGTACCCGCCGCGTCGCGGCGCGGCCGCTTCGTCGTCGGCGGGGTGCGTCATGCCCCCAACTTACCGCTGGAAGGTTTTTTCCGGGAGGCGCGTGGGGACTCGTTCCTCCCGGTGACGGTCAGGCGTCGTGCGGCTCCGCCACGCCGTCCGGGTCGACGGTGTACTCGTCCACGGGCGCGGGGCGGCCGTCGGCGAGCGCTTCGGTGATCTGCGAGAGGCAGCGGGCGAGGATGCCGTTCTCCTCGGAGGACAGGTGGTCCATCACCTCGACGACGGCCTCGTGGAAGCGGGCGTACGAGGCGTCGATCTTCTTCGCCGCCTGCACCGTCGGCTCGAGCACCTGCGCCCGGCGGTCGGTGGGGTGCGGTCCACGCACGAGGTCGCCCTTGTCGACGAGCCCGTCGACGATCTTGGTCACCGACGCGTTCGACACGTTGAGCATGACGGCGAGGTCCTTCGGGCCCATCACCCGGCCGTCCCGGTGCGCCTGGAGCATGTACCGCACGGCGAGGAACTCGTTCTTCGTGAGCCCGCTCTCGCTGCGGGCCTGCTCGAGCTGCTGCTCCTCGGCGTGCTGCAGCCGGAGGAGCGCGTCGACGGCGACCTTCGCGGCACGCGACCGGGGCTCCCGGGCGTAGAGGTGCATGTGCTCACGACGGACGACGGTCAACGGCATGTGGTCGAGTGTTCTCTCTTACGGGCGGTGCGGGGTGGGACGGACGTGGGACTACGCGACGGGGACGTTGAAGAAGTCCGCGTAGGACGGTTCGGCGCGACCGGACAGGAGCGACGGGTCCTGGATTCGTCGTTCGACGTAGGCGTCGATGACGGCCGGGTCGGTCAGGCCGACGCGGGTGTGGGTGCCGCCGAGCCGTGTGTGTCGCGGCATCCCGGTGTACGTGCTGTGCATTGCGATCCCGCCTTCCTGCTTCCTGCTGTCCCCTGCGGACGGTCAGAAGTCTTTCACGACGTGAACGATCAGTGCAACGAACTGTTTCTGTTCTGTACGGTTCACGCACCGAACTGTTAGCACTGTTGAACTACATCCGTGTCATTCGCGACGGTCGCCGAGTCGGCGGGAGCGTCGATCAGGTGAGTTCGGAGCGTCCCGAGGGCTGGCCGTGCAGGACACCGTCCGGGAGGGGGTGCCCCATGTGCGCCGCCCACTCGGGCCAGGCGGGGTGGAGCCAGCCACGGCCGCGGTACTGCGGGTGGTCGGGATGCTGCTGGTGCGCCCAGAGGACGAAGACGAGCTCCGCCCAGCCCGTTCGGATCATCCACCGGACCGGACCACCGGTGCTCTCGCCGAACATGACGAGCTGCCCGCGACCCACGACGTCGATCTGCGAGATCGACTCCCAGTTCCAGAAGAGGTTCGCGTGGTCGGTGGAGAGGTGGAACCCGCGGTTCGTGACGATGACCCAGCCGGCGAAGCCGGGCCGCCACATCGGCGTCGCCGCCCACCGCGCGTTCGACCGGCGCCGGCTGTTGCCGATCGCGGTGCCGATGAGCGCTCCGGCGACGAACGCCGGACCGCCGAACGCGAACGTCGACGACTGCTGGTACGAGCCGTCCCCGTCTGCCCGCCACTCGTCGAGTGCGAAGGGACCGCCGACGAACGCGATCTCACCGGGTTGCAACGCGAAGGACGTCCCGGTGCGGTGTGCCGGTACCCGACGCGCGTCGAGCTCGCCCGCGATCACGACCGTGTTCCACAGCGCGGCATCGTCTGCCGTCCACTCGTCCCCGCGCGCCTGCTTCCCACCCATGGGCAGCAGCGTACCGATGGTGACGGACACGGCTCGGTGGGCGGCATAGCGTGGCGTCGTGGACCTCGAACTCAAGAACCGTGTCGCGCTCGTCGTCGGAGGGAAGGGGTACATCGGCACCGCAGTCGCCGATCGCCTCCGAGCCGAGGGAGCGACCGTCGTCGTCGCCTCCCGGACCGCCGGCGACTCCCCTGACAGCGTCGCGATCGACACCGCCGACCAGGCCTCCGTCGACGCCGGGATCGCGCGCGTGCTCGAGGAGCACGGCCGCATCGACGCCCTCGTCGTGACGGCTGCCCCGAGCGCGGGGACGCTCGACCCGGCGAAGAAGTCCGACCCGGAGCAGGTGCTCTCCGCGATCGACGGCAAGGCCCTCGGCTTCCTCCGGGTCGCGAACGCGGTGCTGCCGGGGCAGCGGGCGGCGGGCTTCGGACGCGTCGTCGTGGTGAGCGGCCAGAACGCGTACCTGTCGGGCAACATCACCGCGTCCCTGCGGAACACCGCCGTGAGCGTCATCGCGAAGAACCTCGCCGACGAGGCCGTGGGCTCCGGTGTCACGGTCAACGTCGTCAACCCGGGGACCGTGACGGACACCCCGAGCGCCGAGGTCCGGCCGGGCGGCCCCGGGGACTCCAGCCCGCAGCAGATCGCCGACCTGGTCGCGTTCCTCGCGTCGCCGCTGTCGGTCGTGTCCGGCGAGTCGATCTCGATCGCCCACCGCGTGCTGGGCCAGATCACCATCTGACGGACTGCAGGGGCGTCGCGGCGCCGCCCCGCGCCTCCAGTCCGACGGCCGGTCACCGCGGACGACGCGGGTTCACCCGGCCGGGTGACCGCCTTGGGTCCCGCGCCCGAAGCGCGACGAAGGCGATGTTCCACATGCTGGCAGCATGCAGAAGTCACGCCTCCACCTGATCGCCACCATCGTGGTCACCGCCGCGGCGCTGACCGTCGCGGGGTGCGCCGCGGCCTCCATCCCCGCCGCCGAGCGAACCGGCGCCCACGCCGGCGACACGACGGTGTCCGTCGGGCCGCCGTCCGGCGAGACCGCGGAGGTCGGCGGCCACACCGTCAGTACCGCGGACGGGTACGCGGCCGACGGCGCGCCGATCGCCGAGATCGCGCACACCCCGTCGATCGCGAACCTGGACCCGGACCTCCGGCGGGCGGTCGCCCGCGCGACCGAGGCGGCGGCCGAGGACGGGGTGGAGGTCCGCATCAACTCCGGCTGGCGCAGGAGGGCGTACCAGCAGGCGTTGCTCGACCAGGGCGTCGAGGAGCACGGTTCGCTCGACGAGGCCCGACGCTGGGTGAACACCCCGGACCGGTCGACGCACGTCCAGGGTCGTGCGGTGGACGTCGGGGCGCTCGACGCCGCGGTGTGGATGCAGGAGCACGGCCGGCGGTTCGGGCTCTGCCAGACCTACGAGAACGAGTCGTGGCACTACGAGCTCGCGACGACCGCGGGCGGCGAGTGCCCGCCGATGCGCCGCGACAGCTCGGCGGGGTGACCGTGCGCGGTTCAGTCGATCGGATGAACGCCTTCCACCTCACGCCCGATGCCGTGGACCCGCCGGGACGGGAGGCTGATGGCATGGAGTCCTCGACGAAGCACACGATCGCCACGCTGCTGCTCTGCGCCGCGATCGTCGCGGTCACGGCCACCGCCCTCATCGCGATGTCGCCCGTCCCGTGACGATCCCGACACGCCCGCGTGCGATGATCGAGCCGTGACGGAACGGCGCACGTTCATCCGGCCGCTCGCCACCCGTTCGATCGTCGTCGACGTGGCCTGGGCGGTCTTCGCGGCGTTCGTCTTCCTGCTCCCCATCGACCTCGAGCTCGAGCACGCGAGCTTCTTCGCCGTCCTCGCCGCGTCCGGGGCAATCGCGCTCCGCCGGGTGTCGCCGTCCGCGGCGATGCTCATGGTCGTCGTGCTCGGGATCGTCCAGGTCGGCGGTGGGGAACGGCCGTCCCTGGTGGACCTCGCGATCTTCGTCGTGATCGGCACCGCGGCCGTGGTCGGCTCACGGACCGAGGTCATCGTCTCCGGGTTCCTGGCGTTCGTCGTCGGGATCGGTGCCACCGCCTACCTCGCGCTGACCGGCTTCCGGTTCGCGGTGCTCATCAACGGCCCGCGCGACCAGGCGTTCCTCGCGATGGCCGCCCCGGTCACCGCGCTCCTGGGCGTCTGGGCCGGCGGTGTCGCCGTCCGGGCGTTCCGGTCCCGTGACCGCGAGTCGGAGCGTCGTGCCGATGCCGAGGCCGCTGCCTCCCGCGCCGAGGCCGTCGCCACCGAGGCGGAGGCCACCGCCACCCGCGCGATCGACGAGGCCGAGTCCGAACGCATCCGCGCGGACATCGCCCGCGACGTGCACGACGTGGTCGGGCACTCCCTCGCGGTGATCATCGCGCAGGCCGACTCGGTGCCGTTCCTCGACGACGAGGCCCGCATCCGCGAGGTCAGCGCCACCATCGCCAGCACCGCCCGGAGCTCCCTCGTCGAGGTCCGGCAGGTGCTCGGGCACATCGACGGGTCGGGCGCTGCGACGGACCCGGGGTCGCTCGACGAGATCGTGCAGGGCATCCGGGAGGCCGGGGTCGACGTCGACCACACCGTCCGCGGGAACCCGGTGACGCTCGGCCCGGAGAGCGGGACCGCCGCACGCCGGGTCCTGCAGGAGATGCTCACGAACGCGCTCCGGCACGGTGCCCCCGGCATGCCGGTCACCGTGCGGGAGACCTGGCGGTCGGGCGACCTCGTGCTCGAGGTGGAGAACGTGGTCCCGGGGACGACGGACGCCACCACGGGCTCCACCGCCGGCACCGGTCCCGTCGCGCTCCCGGCTCCGACCACCCGCGGTTCCGGCCGCGGCCTCGTCGGGATGCAGTCCCGGCTCAGCACACTCGGCGGGTCGTTCGACGCCGCTGTCCTGGACGACGTGTTCGCAGCACGCGCCCGCATCCCGTTCGACGTCCATGGGGGGACCAACCGATGACCGATCCGATCCGCATCCTGCTCACCGACGACCAGGCGCTCTTCCGGGCCGGCCTCCGTGTCGTCCTCGACGCGCAGGACGACATGGTCGTCGTGGGTGAGGCGTCCGACGGCGCCGAGGCCCTCGCCGCGATCCCGGAGCTCCGGCCGGACGTGGTGCTGCTCGACATGCGCATGGCCGGGATGGACGGCGTCGAGACGGTCCGGCAGCTGTTCTCCGGCGCGGTCGCCGGTCCGCTTCCGCGCGTGATCGTCCTCACGACGTTCGGCCTTGATCCGGCGGCAGCCACGGCGATCCGGCTCGGCGCGAGCGGGTTCCTGCTCAAGGACACCACGCCGCCGTTCCTGTTCGCGGCCGTGCGGGCGGTGCACGAGGGCAGCTCGGTGATCGCGCCGAACGACCTCTCGCAGCTGTTCGGCGCCGACGTCGAGCGCGCCCCGGCCCCGCAGCCACCGGCGTTCCAGACGCTGACGGACCGGGAGCGAATCGTGTTCGGCTGGGCCTCGCGCGGGTTGTCGAACGCGGAGATCGCCGCGAAGGAGTTCGTCACTGAGTCGACCGTGAAGACCCAGATCTCGAGCATCCTCGGGAAGCTCGCGCTGCGCGACCGGGTGCAGCTCGTCGTGTACGCGCACGACCACGGGCTGGCCGGCGCCCGCGACGACGCCTAGCGGGCGGTCGCCAGCGCCTGCACCTCGTCGAGGATGGTGGCGATCGCTGCGGGGTCGTGCGCGAACCGGCCCAGGAAGAGCCCACCGATCCTCCCGCCACCACGGGTGAGCAGCCCCGGTCCGGCGCTGCCGCCGTAGATGACGGTGCTGCCTGCCAGCTCGGGTCGCGTGGCGAGGTGCTGCTCGATCCCGGCGAGGACCGCGACGACGTGCTCGTCGGGCGCGGGCGCCGGTGCGCCGATGGCCCAGACCGGCTCGTACGCCACGGTGAGCGGACCGGCCAGACCGTCGGCGACGGCCGTCGAGACGGCCCGGTCGAGCTGCGCCGTCACCTCCGCGATGGTCTCCGGCCTGGAGGCACGACTCGCCTCGCCGACGCAGAGCAACGGACGCAGGTGGTTGCGGAAGGCGGCGTGCACCTTCCCCGCGATGTCGTCGTCCGTCTCGTGGAACAGGGAGCGCCGCTCCGCGTGCCCGATCTCGACGAGGTCGACGCCGATCTCACGGAGCTCCGCGCCCGTGACCTCGCCCGTGTACGCCCCGGCGTCGGCCCACGAGAGGTCCTGGGCGCCGAGCAGCACCGGGGCGTCGCCGAGCACCTGGCGCACGGGGACGAGCGCCGGGAAGGTCGGCACGACGAACAGCGTCGCCGCCCCGGACCGGACCGCGGGGTGCCGCCGGGCGATGTCCGCGACGTCGGCGACCCAGGCGAGCGTCCGCGCGTGAGAGAAGTACGTCTTCAGCGACACCCCGACGGTGGTCACGGCGCGACCGTCGCCACGATCAGCGCGAAGGACACCGCTCCCGGGTCCGGCGTCCCGACCGCGTGCTCGGCGTGCGTGCGCGCCCGGCCCATCCGCGGGAGCAGTGCAGCCGTGCCGTCCGCAGCGGTCCCGGCCGCGACGGCAGCCGCACGCCAGGCCTCGGCGAGGGGCGCTCCCTCGTCGATCCGCGACCGGAAGACCTCGTCGAACGGGACCAGGGCGTCCACCATCGTCGCCGACCGTCGCGCCGAAGGCGAGCACCGCCTCGGTGGCCGCACCGACGGCGTCCGCGACGGTGGCACCCGACGGACGCTGGTCGTCCCCGAGGACGCGACCCAGTGCCTCCAGGGCGGCTCCCCAGATCGCACCGGACGTGCCGCCGGCCTTGTCGGACCAGGCATCTCCGGCGATCCGCAGCACGGAACCCGCCCCGGCACGGCTTTCCACCGCACCTGATGCAGCGTCGGCCGCGGCGTGCGCGCCGCGCTGCATGCCGATCCCGTGGTCGCCGTCACCCGCGACCGCATCGATCCGGCCGAGTTCGTCAGCCCGCTCGTCCAGCAGCGCGCGGACGGCGGTGAAGCCGGCGGCGATGCGTGCCGCGACGGCACGGGAGTCGTCGCTCGCCGGGCCGACCGCGTCGGGGGTCGCCTCCGCGGCCGCGACGGACGCGGCGACGCGCTCCTGCGGCACGGCTCCGCCCTTCCGGTACGCGGGGGTGTCGGCGGGCGCTGCCCAGAGTTCCTCGAGTTCGTCGTCCAACCAGAACAGCGTCAGCGAGACCCCGGCCATGTCGAAGCTCGTGACGAGTTCCCCGACCTCGGGCTCGACGAGCACGACGCCCACGTCGCCGAGCAGCCGCTGGACGGACCGGTAGACGACGAAGAGCTCCTCGTACTTCACGCTCCCGAGCCCGTTGAGGATCGGCACGGCGCGCGATCCGGCTGCGCTGACCCCGGCGGGCAATTCGTCGAGCAGCCGGGTGACCAGGAGCGATGCCAGCTCGTCGGCCGTCGGGACGTCGGTCTCGTCGATCCCGCGTTCGCCGTGGATGCCCATGCCCACCGCCATGCGACCCTCCGGAACCTCGAACAGCGGTTCCTCGGCACCGGGCAGGGAACAGCCGGAGAACGCGACGCCGAAGGACCGGGTCCGGTCGTTGGCACGGTCCGCGATCGCCGTCACCGTGTCGAGGTCGTCGCCTCGTTCCGCCGCGGCCCCGGCGACCTTGAAGACGCAGAGGTCGCCCGCGATGCCGCGCCGCTCGTGCGACCGGTCGGCCGGCGCCGAGGTGACGTCGTCGGTGACGCGGACGGTGCGGACCGGGATCCCGTCGGCCTCGAGCGTCCGCGCCGCGGCGTCGAAGTTCAGGACGTCGCCCGCGTAGTTGCCGTAGCTGAGCAGGACCCCGCCGCCGTGCTCGCTCGCCCGTGCGACGGCCGCCACCTGCTGGGCGCTCGGGCTGGCGAAGAGGTTCCCCATCGCGGCCCCGGCCGCCAGTCCGTGCCCGACGAGCCCGCCGAAGGCCGGGTAGTGCCCCGACCCGCCGCCGATGACCACCGCGACCGTGCCGTCCGGCGACGTCGTCGACCGCGCGACGCCGCCGTGCACCCGCCGCACCCACCGCTCGTTCGCCGCGACGAAGCCGTCGGTGGCTTCGTCCGCGAAGTCCGCCGGGTCGTTGAACAGCCGCGTCATCGTCCGTCTCCCTGTGCGCGCACGTGCGTGGTGTCGAGCAGTTCGTCCGCCTTCGCGCCGCGGAAGAACTTCGTGCAGAAGATCATCACCGCGGCCACGAACGCCAGGACCCCGAGGGACACGATGCCGAACGCCCCGCTGTCCGTCGGCACGACCTCGTTGATCGCGGTCCGCATGATCGGTGCGACGAACCCGCCGAGGTTGCCGAGCGAGTTGATCAGGCCGATGCCCGCGGCCGCCGCGGCACCCGTGAGGAACGCCGTCGGGTACGCCCACGTGATGGGCCCCACGGCGAGGAAGCTCGCCACGGCCAGGGTGATGAAGACGATGCCGAGGATCGGCTGCCCGTTCGCCCCGGCCCACGCCGACCCGAGGATCGACAGGCCGGTGGTGACGTAGAACATCGTCCCCCAGCGACGCCGACGACCGACGGTGTCCGCCTTCGAGCCGACGAGGTAGCAGGCCACCAGCCCGACCAGCCACGGGATCGCGGCGACGAGTCCCACCTGCCAGCCGACGTCCTGCCCGAGCAGCGCGGAGACCTGCTGCGGCAGGTAGAACGTCGTGCCGTACACGGCGACCTGCAGGCAGAAGTAGATGATCGTGAAGTACCAGACGCGCCCGCTCGCCATCGCCTTCCAGATGCCCGTCGGCCCGTCGGCGCTGCGCGCGGTGTCCTCCCGCGCCATCGCCGCGGTGAGCGAGTCCTTCTCCCCCGGCTCCAGCCACTTCGCCTGCTGCGGACTGTTCGTCAGGAACACCAGGGCGGCGACGCCGGCGAGCACCGCGAGGATGCCCTCACCGAAGAACATGACCTGCCAGCCGTGGAACGGGGTGGCCTGGTCGCCGAAGCTCAGCAGACCACCGGACAGCGGCGCTCCGATCATCTGCGAGAACGGCTGCGCCAAGTAGAAGATGGCGAACATCCGCACGCGCACCTTGTTCGGGAACCACTCGGACAGGTACATGATCACGCCCGGGAACAGACCCGCCTCGGTCACACCGAGGATGAACCGCAGGACGATGAACATCGTGTCGTTCGTCGTGAAGGCGAACAGCGCGGCGACGATGCCCCACGTGACCGCGATGCGGGCGAGCCAGAAGCGCGCCCCGAACCGCTTGAGGAGCAGGTTCGACGGGATCTCGAAGATCGCGTAGCCGATGAAGAAGATGCCGGCGCCGAGCGCGAAGGCCGCGTCGGAGATGCCGCGGTCGACACTCAGCGCCTCCTCCGCGAAGCCGACGTTCGTGCGGTCGAGGAACGCGACGAAGTACAGGATGACGAGCATCGGCATGAGGTGCTTCGTCGCCTTGCCGATGGCCGACTTCAGGGCCGGGTCGTGGGTGGACCCCAGGGCGGGCAGGGATGAGGACACGGTCGCTCCTTTGCGAACACGGTTTCTGACTGGAGGCGCGGGTCGGCGCGCGCGGATCGACGCGCGGTCCGCGGGTGGTTCCGTCTAGTGCATGTAGAGGCCGCCGTCGACGTTCAGGGTCTGGCCCGTCACGAACCCGGCGTCGGCGCTGATGAGGTAGGCGATCGCCGCGGCGATGTCCCGCGGCGTCCCGATGCGGGGCAGGACGCCGTCCGCTGCCATCTCGGCCTTGCGCTCCTCGGAGAGGGTGCCGCCCATGATGTCGGTGTCGATCGGCCCGGGGGCGATCGCGTTGACCGTGACGCCCATCGGTCCGAGCTCACGGGCGAGGCCGCGGGTCAGGCCGATCACGCCGGCCTTCGCCACCGTGTACGGCGTCTTGCTGAAGGTGCCGCCGCCGCGCTGGGCGGAGACGGACGACAGGTTGACGATGCGCCCGTACCCGTTCCGCACCATCGACTCCGCCGCCCGCAGGCTGGCGAAGTGCACGCCGTCGAGGTTGATCGACAGCACGCGGTGCCACTCCCCCTCGGGCAGGTCGAGGTAGGCGTGCGCCGAGGACACCCCGGCGAGGTTCACGAGCGCGGTGACGGGCGGCAGCGGCGCCTCGATCGTGTCGAAGGCCGCACGGACGGCGGATTCGTCGGCGACGTTCGCGCCCGCGCCCACGGCCCGGACGCCGTGCTGCTCGCGGATCTCGGCGGCGACCTGCTCGCTCGCGGTCTGGTCGAGGTCGATGATCCCGACGTTCCATCCCGCCTCGGCGAGGTGGTGTGCGGTCGCCCGGCCGATGCCCCGAGGCGATGCCGCTCCGGTGAGGACGACGGTGTGGTCCTGGTTCTGCGTGTTCGTGGTCATGGTCGTTCCCGTCAGTGGATCGGTGCCGGGCCGAGCTCGTCGAGGAGCTTCTGCATCGCGACGTACGCCTTGTTCCGGTAGGCCACGAGCTCCGGCGTCCGGTCGGCGGGCACCTCGAGGTACCCCGCGCCGGACTTCGTGCCGAGTTCGCCCGCGTCGACGTGCTGCTGCAGCGACGGCGGGGTGGCGAAGCGCTCGGGCCAGCGGGTCTGCAGCGACTCGAAGCAGAACGCGTAGACGTCGAGCCCGGCCATGTCGGCGATGGCGAACGGGCCGAAGAACGGCAGGCGGAACCCGAAGGTGGTCCGGACGATGGTGTCGATGTCGTCGGGGCTGGCGATGCCCTCGTCGGCGATCTTCGTGGCCTCCTCGAACAGCGCGTACTGCAGCCGGTTGAGCACGAAGCCGGTCGAGTCCTTGACCCGTGCCGACTGCTTGCCCGTGGCGGCGACGACGGCCTCGCCGACCTCGACCGCGTGCTCGTTCGTCGTCGGGTGCGGGATGAGCTCGACGCCGGGGATGAACGGCGCGGGGTTCGAGAAGTGCACCCCGAGGAACCGCTCGGGTCCGACGACGGCCTCGGCGAGGGACTCGATCAGGATCGTCGAGGTGTTCGAACCGATCACGGCGTCCGGACGGGCGGCCTCGCTGATGCGACGGAGGGTCGCGTGCTTGATCTCGAGCTTCTCCGGCACCGCTTCCTCGATGAAGTCGGCCGTGGCGACCGCTTCCTCGATGGAGGCGGCGGCGCTGAGGTGCGCGTCGACGCGTGACACGGCGTCCGCAGGGAACAGGCCGTCCGCGACGAACTGCTCGGTCTCGGCGATGAGCCGGGCACGGTTGGACGCGGCGATCTCGGCGGAGACGTCCGCGATCCGGACGGTGTGGCCGGCGAGGGCGAGGACCTGCGCGATCCCGCCGCCCATGTAGCCGGACCCGACGACGGCGATGTCGAGGGTGCTCATCGTGTTGCTCCTTCGGTGGTGGTCGCCGCCGCTGCGTCGAGCTTCGTCGTCGCGAGGACGGAACGGATGTACTGCTGGTTGGTGGCGCAGACGCCGAGGCTGTCCCCGCCGTACTGCTCCGTCATGACGATCCCGCGGAACCCGTCGGCCACGGCGTCGCGGAGGACCTGGCGGTAGTTGATGAGCCCGGCCTCCATGGTGCTCGGCACGCTCGTCGCCCAGCTGCCGTCGCCGGCCTCGTCCCGCGTGTAGTTCTTCACGTGCAGGTAGTTCGTGACCGGCATGGTCTTGGCGAACAGCTCCCGCCAGTCCTCGACGGGACGGTGCAGGCGGATGAGGTTCGCGACGTCCGCGTTCAGCCCGACGTTGTCCAGGCCGATCTCCTCGATCAGCCGCACGGCGCTGTCGGCGGTGCCGAGGTAGGTGTCCTCGTACAGCTCGAGCGCCATCGGCAGCCCGACGGACGCCGCGTGCTCCCCGAGGTCACGCAGCCGCGAGACGGCGGCCTTCCGGACCTCGGGGTCGTCGGGGTCCTTCGGGCCCTGCGCCGTCCAGAACCACAGGGCTGCGCGCTGGGCCTCGTTGAACGGCTGGTGCAGCCCGGTCGAGAACACCTGCATGCCCCACTCGGCCGCGGCGTCGATCGTGCGGTGGGCGTAGGCGAGGTTGTCCTCCTCGTGCCCGGGCTGGATGACGCTCTTGCGCTGCAGGTGCACCGACGGGATCCCGACGCCGTGGGCCTTCGCGATGGCGAAGAGTTCGTCGCGCCGGGACCGCTCGAGGTCGGCGGGACGGATGTGGCTGTCGGCGAGTTCCGCGAGCGAGAACCCGACGGCCTCGATCTGCGCGAACACGTCGTCCCAGACCTCGGGGGCGGCGTCGTGGAAGGCGACCCCGTCGCGCGTGACCGGGGGGAACCCGTGGAGACAGGTGGCGATCGGCCAGGTGTCGGACGTCCAGGTGTCGGGGTTCCAGTCCTGGTCGACCCAGTCCTGTGGTGTGCTCACGGAATGCTCCCTCGCATGTCTCGGTTCGGCGATGAACCTCTTTCCTATAGGAAAGATACTCGTGCGACGACGAAACGCAACCCCGTTCGCGCTACCCGGCGTGCGAGGCGTCGGCGCGGGACCGCAGCCGGACGGCGTCGATGTGGTGCCGCATCGCCGCCACCGCCTCGGCCGGCCCCACGGCGAGCGCGTCGAGGACCGCCCGGTGCTCGTGCACGGCACGGTCGGTGTCGTCGCCGCCGCCCTCGACGATCTGCCGCATGCGGTGCACCCGGGTCGTGATGATCTCGGACATCTCCTCGAGGAACGGGTTCCGCGTCGCGTCGAAGACGAGCTGGTGGAACTGCCAGTCGCTCCGGAAGAACCGGGCCATCAGCTCCTCGGACGCGTCTGCTGCCCCGACCGCGGCGATCGCCTCGGCGACGGCCGCCTGCTCCTCGAGCGCGTGTGCCAGCCGGGCTCGCAGCGCGTCCACGTCACCGCGGGCAGCGAGGTCCACGGCGCCGCTCTCCACGATGAGCCGCGCGTCGAAGAGCGCCTCGAGCTGGTCCCCCGCGAGGGGCGGGGACACCCGGTACCCCTTGTTCGCCTCGCGCGTGACGAGTCCGGTGCGCTCCAGTTGCACCAGTGCCTCGCGCACCGGGGTGGGCGAGACGCCCAGGGTCCGGGCGAGGCCGTCGATCGACAGGCGCATGCCCGGTTCGACGTCGTGGCCCATCAGCACCTCGAGCACCCGGTCGTAGACGCGGTCCCGCAGGCCGAGCTGCGTGATGCGTTCACTCCCGAAGCCGGGCATCGTGCTGGACATGCCTCGATCCTAGAGAATCGAGGAATCAGTACAGGGCGTCGATGCCCATCAGGTCACCGAGCCCGAGCGTGCGCTGGCCGACCTCGCAGGTCGTCGACGCCGGCTTCATGACCAGACCGCTGTTCTGCGCGGTGTGTCCGAGTCCGAAGGCGTGCCCCCACTCGTGCGTGGCCACTCCCCGGAGGTCGTACCGGGCGCCGGCGCACGTCGAACTCGCCGACCAGGCGGCCGTGGTCGAGTACCGCTGGTCGACCTCGATGGCCACCCCGGACCGCGACCAGACACAGGTCACCGCGAGCGTCCCGGTCTTGAGGGGCCCCCACCCGATGACGCTCGTCCCGCTCGACGCTCCGCAGCCGCCGGTCGCGCTGACCGCGATCGGCTCGGTGGTGTTGCCGACGAGCCGCTCGGCCGCCGCCGACGTGACGGACTTCCCGCACGCCGAGATCGCTCCGGTCCACGCGTCGGCACCGGCGCGGATCACCGGCGCGACGGCCGCCTTCTGCCCGGACGTGTTGTAGCTCCAGGAGACCGGTGCGGTCCACCGGAACCCGAGCTTGGTGTACGTCTTGTTGCCGCAGCTCGACGCGGCCTTCACGGCGACCGCGGAGGTCGCGGCGTGCGGCGACGCCACGGGACGGGCCGCGGCTTGTTGCAGTCGGATGGCCGCGGGCGAGCCGGACCACGCGTGGTCGATCCGCACCGCGAGTCCGGCGCGTCCGGCGTTCGTGACGGAGACGTCGCCCGGGTCACCGGCTCCGGTCGACGCCACCGGCAACGCGGAGACCGTCGTGCCCGCGCGGGGCACCACGAACCGACGACCGTCCGGGAGCACCACGGTGCCCGAGGACACCGTGCAGCCGCCGGCGAGCTCCGCGACGGTGATCCGGTCGCCGCGGCAGGTCGGCACCGCGTCGGCCGACGCTCCGCCCACCGACGTGACGACGACCGCGGTCACCGCGATCCCGAGTGCGACCGCCCCTGCGGTCACGGAAGACATGCGCACGATCCGACCCTCCTGGTCCCCTGTGCCCGGGCAGTCCCTTGCCCGACGCAGTCAGTGTGCGGAGCGGCCGTCGGCAGGGTCAACCCCCCGAAGTGGCCTGTGCGAACGCGGGTCGGATGTGCTGTCCGGCAGGATCGGTGCATGGGATCACGCTCCGTCGTCGTCATCGGTTCGGGCATCGCCGGCGCCGCCACCTTCTTCGCCCTCGCCCGCCGCGGCACCGACGTCACGCTCGTCGACGACGGTGCGGTCGGGCAGGCGACCGCGGCGAGCGCCGGGATCCTGCAGCCCTGGTCGTCCGCGATCGACGGCCCGTTCGCGGACCTGTACGTCCGCGGCGCCGCGTTCTGGCCGGAGGTCCTGGCACGTCTGGCGGAGGTCGGCGTCACGCAGACCGGTCACCGGCGGAGCGGTGCCCTCGTGGTGAACGCGGACCCCGCGGCGGTCGACGCGGCCGAGGAGCGGGTGGGACGGCGCCGGGCGGCGGACCCTGACGTGGTCGGCCGGGTCGAGCGCATCGGTGGTGACCGCGCTCGAGGACGGTTCCCGCCGCTCGCGACCGGACTCGACGCCCTGTGGATCGAGGGCGGCGGTCGGGTCGACGGGCGGACTGTCCGCGATGCGCTCGTCGAGGCCGGTCGGCGACACGGCGGGAGGACGGTGACGGCACACGCGGCGCTCCTCGACGACGGACGCGTGCGGTTCGGCGACCGGACCGAGGACCCCGACG
The DNA here is from genome assembly GCF_007673235.1 of Curtobacterium pusillum. Classification (GTDB taxonomy): domain Bacteria; phylum Actinomycetota; class Actinomycetes; order Actinomycetales; family Microbacteriaceae; genus Curtobacterium; species Curtobacterium pusillum_C. The sequence goes on along the minus strand of NZ_VDZH01000003.1, from coordinate 603,393 downwards.
CGGTCGTCCTCGCCGGCGGTGCCTGGACGAACGACCTGCTCGGGTCGCTCGGCGTGCGGGTCCCGGTGGCGCCGCAGCGCGGACAGATCACGCACCTGACCCTGCCCGGGGTGGACACCACGCACTGGCCGTCCGTGCACCCGCTGTCGCACCACTACCTCGTCGCGTTCGACGGGTCGCGCGTCGCCGTGGGTGCGACCCGCGAGACCGGCAGTGGCTTCGATCCCCGGGTGACGGCGGCCGGGCAGCTCCAGGTGCTGCGGGACGCACTGTCCATCGCGCCGGGGCTCGCCGACGCGACGATCCTGGAGACCCGTGTCGGCCTCCGTCCGCTTGCCGACGACACGATGCCGATCGTCGGGGCGGTCCCGGGGCACGACGGCCTCTTCGTCGCCACCGGCTACGGCGCAGCGGGACTCACGATGGGTCCGTTGCTCGGCGATGCCCTCGCCCGCCGCGTCCTCGGTGAACCGGTCCCGGAGCTCGACGCCCTGCACCCGACGACGTCCCCCGCGGCGGGCTGAACCTCAGGGCACCTGCACGAACCGCGGCGCCCCACGGTCCCGCAGCCGGAACCCGAGGTGCTGGTACAGCCCGATCGCCCCGGTGTTCCCGGCGGCCGCGTGCATGAGCGGCGTCTCGCCCCGCTGCCGGATGCCGTGGGCGACGTCGAGCACCAGGCGCCGACCGAGCCCCTGCCCGCGGAACTCGGCGTCCGTGCACACGGCGCTGATCTCGGTCCACCCCGGCGGGTGCAGGCGCTCTCCGGCCATGGCGATCAGGCGGCCCTCGCGACGGACGCCGACGTAGCGCCCGAGCTCGATCGTGCGCGGCAGGAACGGTCCGGGCTTGGTGCGGGTGATGAGCTCGAGGATCTCGGGGACGTCGTCGGGCGTGAGTTCGACGGCCTCGGAGTCCGGAGCGCCCTCGATGTCCTCGCCGGTGAGCTGCACGCCGCCGGCGCTCTCGACCGCGGGCCACCCCTCGGGGACCACGGCCGACGCACCGACACCGAAGACCGCACCGGAGCCGAGCAGCGTCCGGACGTCCTCCCAGTCCTCGGCGGTGGGTCGTTCCGGGATCCCGGTCCACACCGAGACGTCGGGCAGGTACCGCGCGATCTCCCCGCGGCGTTCGGCGAACCGGGCGTGCGCGCCGTTGAGCGAGGCCAGCGCGGGGTTGTCGAGCAGACGGGTCGGGGTGCCGTCGTCCGCGATGGTGAGGTCGAGGGCCCGGACGGCCTCACCGCGCGCGTCGCACCCGCGGAACCCGAGGTCCTCCAGCCGGCGACGGTCCCCGTCCGCCCACCCGGTGGTGTCGGCGACGACGGCCGCGGCGTAGCGGTTGCGCGCCCCGTCCACGACGTCACCGACGTCCGCCGCGGTGGTCAGCAGGACCTCTCCGGGTCGGGTCAGGTCGGTCGTCGGGGCGTCGGTCGTCATGTGTCCATCCTGCGACTCCACGAGCGTCCGACGGCGCATCGTTGCACCACGTGACGCGGCGCCCGCACCTCGCACCGTGCGACGTGCGCTCCAACACCGTGCGAGGCTCCCAGCAGTGTGGGAGCCACTTCACCCCGCACACTGCGCGGGACCTCGCACACTGCGGAGCGCGGCGCGCGGCACCACCCCGCCCCCGTGCTACCGCAGGCGCGCCGCCAGGAACGTCACCATGCGCCGCACGAGCTCCACGCGCGACGACGCTCGCCGGTACTCGTGCCCCTCGCCCGCGAGCTCGAGGTACTCCACGTCGTGCGACCGTCCCCGCAGCGCCGCGACGACCTGGTGCGCCTCACCGATCGGCACGTTCGTGTCGAGTTCACCGTGCACGACGAGCAGCGGCGCGGTGACGTCGTCGATCGCCCGCATCGGCGAGAGCGAGTCGAGCAGTGCGGCGTCGTCCACGGGGTGCCCGTACTTCGTGGCGGCTGCCGATGCGATCCACGGTTCGGTGTCCCGGTAGAACGTCGCGAAGTCGCTCATCCCGCACACCGCGACGCCGGCGGCGAAGACGTCCGGGGTGAACGCCAGCGACGCGAGGGTGGCGTACCCGCCGTAGGAGCGGCCCTCGACGGCCACGCGCGAACGGTCCGCGTACCCGTTCGACACCAGGAACCGTGCGCAGTCCACGACGTCGGCGAGCGCGTTCCAGCGCAGCGCGAGGTCGTCCGCGTGCACGAAGTCCCGCCCGTACCCGCTGGAGCCGCGGATGTTCGGTGCGAAGACCGTGACGCCCGCGGCGGCGAGCGCCTGGTGCTGCGGCGAGAAGGTGGGTCGCTCCTGCGACTCCGGTCCGCCGTGCAGGTGCAGCATCGCTGCGCGGCCTGGAGGCGCGGCACCGGCATCGGGGTCGCCGCCGGTCGACGACACGGTCGGCTCCACGGCCCGGTACAGCCAGCCGGTGAGCTCCAGTCCGTCACGCGCGGCGAACCGCTCGAGGGTCGGCTCCACCAGCGGCACGTCGGGGAGGTCCGGCGCGTCGGTGACCCGGCTCCACGTGAGCGCGTTCGTGTCGAGTCGCCAGAGTTCGCGCGGCCGGGTGGGGCCCTCGACGGCGAGGATGACGCTCCGCCCGTCGCGACTGAGGACCGGGTCGGTGACGACGTACCCGGGCAGGTCCGGCACCGGGGTGCGTGAGGCGTCGTGGGTGTTGATGAGGTCGAGTTCGCTGCGACCGTCGACGTTCCAGACGAGCAGGAGTGTCCGCCCGGCGTCGTCGGCGTCGAGGTACTCGAGTTCCGCGTCGGCGCGCTCGATGATCCGGCGGGGCTGCCCGCGCCAGCCGTGCGGTCCGACGGGCTGCGCGACGAGCTGCCGGCGCGGGAGGCCGGCCTCGGTCGCGACGTAGGCGACGAGCGGGCTGGTCTCGCTCGCGGGCGATGGACGGAGGAACGCGATCTCCGCCGATCCGTCCGGCGGATCGGTCAGGAGCGCCTGGCTCTCGTCGGTCAGCCGGTCGACCACGACGACGAACTCGTGGCCGCGCTGCCCGTCCCGGAGCACGACGAGGCGTTCCTCGACGGAGAGGTCGAGGATGTGGATGAGCTCCCCGACGGCGAGGTCGTCGCGGTCGCCGGAGACCGGGTCGACGAGGTACGAGCGTGCGGGCTGCTCGGGTTCGGTGGAGGGCAGCGTGATGACGACCCGGTGCCCGCTGCGGCTCCACGGTCCGAGTTCGGCGTGCTGGTACCGCGAGCCGGCGATCTGCGCGGCGTCGGTGCCGTCCGGCCGGACCACCCAGACCTGCTGCTTCACGCCGCCGTCGGTCGCGATCGCCACGGCGAGCCACTCCCCATCGGAGGACCACGTCACCCGGATCACCGGGTCGTCGGACAGTCGGATCCGGACGGGTTCGGACGGAGCGCCGTCGACGACGACGTCCTGCACGAAGACCTCGGGGCTGCCGTGCCGGTCGCTGACGAACGCCACCCGGCGCGCGTTTCGCGTCATGGTGGGCCCCCACGATCCCCAGGCCGAGACGAGGCGCTCGCCCAGGCCGACCGCCTGCTCGACGCGGGCCGACGACCCGACGCGATCCGCGCCTCCAGTCCGCACCGTCGACCCGCTCACCGCACCCCCTGGTGCTGCAGCCACATCTCGATCAGGCCGAGCTGCCAGAGCGCGTTCGCGCCGATCTCGGTCCGTGTGCTGTTCGGGTCCTGGAGCATCCGCTCGACCGTACCCGGGTCGAAGAGCCCGCGCTCGCGCGCCTCCGGGGCGTGCAGCGCCTGCCGGACGCGCTCGAGGTAGGGGCCCTCGAGCTGGCGGATCGCCGGCACCGGGAAGTACCCCTTCGTCCGGTCGATGACGGCGTCGGGCACGATGCCGCGTGCCGCGCGCTTCATGACGCCCTTGCCGCCGTCCGCCAGCTTGAGCGACGGCGGGATCGCGCCCGCGAACTCGACGAACTCGTGGTCGAGGAACGGCACGCGCGCCTCGAGCCCCCACGCCATCGTCATGTTGTCGACGCGCTTCACCGGGTCGTCGACGAGCATCGTCATCGTGTCGCTGCGGAGCGCGGCGTCGACGCTCGTCTCCGCTCCCGGGACCGCGAACGAGGCGTCCACGAACGCCGACGGGGTGTCGTCGTCGCTCCGCCAGCGCTCCCCGAGCAGCGGCTGGAGCGCCGGCCAGCGCCGGTCCATGAACACCGAGCGGTAGGCCTCCGCGGCCTGGTCCCGTGGGACGGACGCGAGCGGCGGGTACCAGCTGTACCCGCCGAGCACCTCGTCCGCGCCCTGGCCGGACTGCACGACCTTGACGTGCTGCGAGACCTCCTGGGACAGCAGGTAGAACGCGACGCAGTCGTGGCTGACCATCGGCTCGCTCATCGCCTGGATCGCCCCGTCGATCCCGTCGAGCAGGCGCGACGAGGGGATGCGGATGCGGTGGTGGTCGGTGCCGAAGTGCCGTGCGACCTCGTCGGAGTACTCGAACTCGTCGCCGGACTCCCCGCCCGCCGACTCGAAGCCGATGCTGAACGTCGCGAGGTCCTGCTGGCCGGCCTCGGCGAGCAGCGCCACCACGAGGGACGAGTCGATGCCGCCGGACAGCAGCACGCCGACCGGCACGTCGGCGACCATGCGACGCTCGACGGCGGTGCGGAGCTTCTCGGTGAAGCCCTCCTGCCAGTCCTGGTCGCTCCAGTCGGCCTTGTCGGGGTCGCGCTCGAAGCGGGGCTCCCAGTACGTGGTGTCGCGGAACGCACCGGACGGCTCGACCACCCGGACGGTGGCGGGTGGCAGCTTGCCGACGCCGGACAGGATCGTCCGGGGTGCCGGGACGATGGAGTGGAAGGTCATGTACGACGCGAAGGCGACCGGGTCGATGGACGTGTCGACGCTGTGCCCACCGCCGTCGCCGGCACCCGCGTTCCCCGCCAGGATCGCCGGCAGGGAGCTCGCGAAGCGCATCCCGCCCGGGACCTCGGCGACGTAGAGCGGCTTGACGCCGAGCCGGTCACGGGCGAGCACGAGCCGACCGCTCGCGTGCTCCCAGATCGCGATCGCGAACATGCCGATCAGGTGGTCGACGAACGCGGTGCCCCACTCGGCGTACGCCGCGACGATCACCTCGGTGTCCGAGGTCGAGTCGAACGTGTGCCCCTTGCCGTGCAGCTCGTCGCGGAGCTGCCGGTAGTTGTAGACCATGCCGTTGTAGGCGATCGTCAGCCCGAGCCGCGGGACCACCATCGGCTGGGCCCCGGCCGTGGACAGGTCGACGATCGACAGCCGGCGGTGCCCGAGCGCCACCGGCCCGCGTGCCCACAGTCCGTCGCCGTCCGGACCGCGGTGCCGCAGACACCCGGTCATCCGGGCCACCGCGCCGACGTCCGGGGACGTCCCGTCGAACCGGATCTCGCCCGCGAGTCCACACATCAGCTGTCTCCCTCGGTGGTGCCGGACCCGGTCGCGGGAGCACCGAGGATCCACGTGTCCTTGGCGCCGCCGCCCCGCGACGAGTTCACGACCATGCTGCCCTCGGGTGCGACGCGGGTGAGCGCGACGTCGGCGAGGTGGGTGTCGTCCGGGCCGGTCCCCGTGACGTACACGAAGGCGCGGAGGTCGACGTGCCGGGGATCGAGCCCCGCCGGCCCGATCGTCGGGTGCGAGGAGAGCTGCACGACCTCCTGGCCGACCCAGCCCGCGGGGTCGGCGGCGATCGCGCGACGTCGCTCGGCGACCTCGGGGGCGCTCGCGCTCGGTCCGATGAGGACGTCCCTGCCACCCTCGCCGTCGACGGGCTTCGTGACGAGTTCGCCGACGCGGTCGAGCACGGAGAGCCGTTCGCCCTCGATGCTCGTGCGGTAGGTGGGCACCGAGTCGAGCAGGGGTTTCTCCTCGAGGTAGTACCAGATGAGGTCGGGCACGTTGACGTACATCGCCTTGTCGTCGACGAGCGCGTTGCCCGGCGCGTTGGCCAGGTGCACCCGTCCGGCCTCGGCCGCGTCGAGGATCCGGGCGCCCAGGTCCGGCACGCGCTCGGTGGTCAGGGCGCTCGCGTCCCGGTCGATCCGGAGGTACAGCCCGTCCAGGACCTCACCGGTCGCCGCGACGACGACGTGGCCGTCGCGGACGTCCAGGTCGGTGTCGGCCAGGAGGCGCAGCCCGGCCCCGTCGGCCAGCCTGCGGTGCTCGAACCACGCGCCGGCGGCGGGGCCGTCGCTGATCAGCGCGATCACCGGGTCCGGGTTGCCGGTGACGGCGGTCGCGTTGGTCCGCAGGGTGTCGCGGAGGCGCGCGGTGACGCTCGCCGGGTCGCGCAGGTTCGCGGGACGCGGGGCGTCCGGCACCACGTCGTCCATCAGCTCGCGGAGGGCCATGCCGTACGCGACGCCGGAGGGCGACCGGACGTTGTCCTCGAGGACACGCCACCCGCCGAACTCGTTCCGGACCAGGTCGAAGCCCATCACCGGCGCACGGACGGCCGATGCGGGGAGGCGTGACGCGTCCGGGTCCCAGCCGTTCGCACCGACGAACTGGTGCGCGTCCATCGCACCGTCCGCGACGATCCGCTGCTCGCCGTACGCGTCGCGGAGGAACAGCTCGACGGCACGGGCCCGCTGTGAGAGGCCGGCGGCGAGCTGACTCCACTCGTAGGCGCTGATCGTCCGCGGGACGAGGTCGCACCCGAACGCCTGGACGCCGCCGTCGACCACGAACCCGACCTCGTGCTCGCGGGTCCAGGCGTCGCGGGCGGCGCACCGGTCGATCGTGGTCTCGGCGTCCCAGTCGCGGAAGAACAGGGCGAGGTCCCGGAAGGCCGGGCGCGGTCGGGCACCGGGACCGACTGCCTCGTCGCCGGCGCGGACGCGGTATGACGGCAGGGTCACGGTCGGGTGCTCGGTGCGGCCGGAGGGCGTGCCGGCGGTGTCCTCGACGACCGACGCCACGACGTCGTCGAGCTCGCCGCGCTCGGCGTACGCGGTCCGCTGCCGGTCGGTGGAGTTGCCGCGGGCGAGGGTGTCCTCGGCGAGCTCGGCCACCGTGCCCCAGTCGCCGAGCTCCTCGAGCTCCGGACGCAGGCGGGAGACGAGCTGCCGGACGGCGGTCTCGGCGGGGAGCCGCTCCGGGTGCTGGCCGAGCCCGAGCAGTTCGCCGGTCAGGCCACCGCGCGCCGCCTGCCACATCGCGGCCCGGTGCAGGGGTTCGCTGCGGGGGTGCCACTCGGCCCCGGACTCGACCGCCTTCTCGGCCTTCCGGACGGCCGCCCGGAACAGCCCGGCGATCAGGACGGCGTCGTCGACGATCGGCGTCGCGTCGCAGACCCGGAGCTCGAGCGTCGGCGCGTGCGACGAGGGTCGGACATCGAAGTACGCCATCTTCTTGTCCGCGATGACCCCGGAGGCGATGAGGTCGTCGAGCACCTTGTCGTACTCGGCGGCGTCGGACACCCGCCCGAAGCTGCCGGCGGACGGCCAGCGCTGCCAGATGATGCTGCGGAACGACGAGTAGCCGGTGTCCTGCCCGTTCCAGAACGGACTCGACGCACTGAGCGCCAGCAGCACCGGCAGCACGGGGGCCACCCGCTGGGCGATCTGCACCGCGAGGTCGCGATCGCTCACCCCGACGTGCACCTGCAGGCCGCAGATGAGCTGTTCGTCGACGAGCATCCGGTACTGCTCCTGCATGCGGCCGTAGCGTCCGCCGCTCGTCAGCTCGAAGTCGGCGTACTCGGAGCGCGGTGCGGTGCCGGCCGCCGCGATCGTGACACCCGCGGGGGCGATCGCGGCGCTGAGCTCCTGGCGGAGGTCGACGATCACCCGTCTGAGGTCGTCGAGGGTCCGCACCACGGGGGTGTTCGTCTCGATGGTGGTCCGCTGGAGTTCCGCGCCGAAGCGATCGGCGGGCAGCTTGGGCAGAAGGCGCGGGGCCTTCGCGGAAAGTCGGCCGGACTCGAGGTCGATGAGGTGCAGTTCTTCCTCGGCGCCGAGCGTCAGCTCTGCACTCATGGCTGGAACCTACCGTCGCCACCATCGGTTCCGCCCGGACCGCCGCCGATCTTCGCATGTTCGAAACACGGGGTACAGCGGTGCTGTGAGCGTCGGTACGCAGGCACGTAGGAACGAAGGATGCCCACCACCGTGTTCTGCCTGCACGCCCTCGGCTCGAGTTCCGAGGAGTTCGTGGGCCTCCGTACCCGCCTCGCCGGCACGCTCGACCTCGTCGGGATCGACCTGCCCGGCTTCGGGACGAGCACCGCCGCCACCGGCACGACCGTCGAGGAGATGGTCGTCCTCGTCGAGCGGGCGATCGGTCGCAGCGGCGTCACCGAGTGGGCGCTCCTCGGGCACTCGATGGGCGGCAAGGTCGCGTCCGTGGTGGCGTCCCGCACCGTCGACGGGACGAACGGCCTGTTCGGGCTCCGGGCCGTGGTGCTGCTCGCCGCCTCGCCGTTGTCGCCGGAGCCGATGGACGAGGAGCGCCGCGCCACCATGCTCGCGTGGGCGGCCGACGGCGAGATCGGACCGGACGAGGCCGAGGCCTTCGTCGACGCGAACACCGCGTCCCGCCTGGCACCCGAACCGCACGCCACCGCCGTCCACGATGTACAGCGCGCCGTGCCGCAGGCCTGGACCGACTGGCTCGTCCGCGGCAGCCGTGAGGACTGGTCGACCGTGTTCCCCGCCAACCCCGTGCCCGCGCTCGTGCTCGCCGGCGCCGAGGACGGCGACCTCGGACCGGACGCCCAGCGCTCCGTGAACCTGCCGCACTGGAGTGCCGGGGAGTCCGCCGTCGTCGCGGGGGCGGCGCACCTGCTGCCGTGGGAGCAGCCGGACGAGGTCGCCGACCGCATCCGCGACTTCTGGCGCCGACGGGTCGACCACGGCCCCGTCGTCCCCGCGGACACCGCCCGGGTGATCGCCTCCCCGCGGGTGAGCGCCCGCACCCGGGGGGTCCTCGCCGTCCGCTCGCTGCCCGACGCCCCCGACCGCGAGCCCCGTGCCCTCACCCGCGGGCAGCTCGACACCCTCCGGGCCCTGGCGCGCGTCGTCGTGCCGCAGCCCGGCGACCGGCCGATCGACCTCGCGCTGCGCGTCGACGACCAGCTCGCCGACGGACTCGGCGACGGCTGGCGCCCGGACGGACTGCCCGCCGACGTCGACGCCTACCGAGCAGGGCTCGACGCACTCCAGGCGGATGCGACCCAGGGCGACGACCACCTCGCCGACGTCCTCGCGTCGATCGACGCGGGCGAGTACACGCCGGCGTCGGGCCGCCTGGACTCCGGCCAGCTGCAGGCCTGGGCCGAGGACGCCGCCGTCGACCTGGCGAAGCAGTGGATGGCGCACCCCGCGACGATGGCCGCGGTCGACTACGACGGGTTCGCCAACGGCGGTGACGGGCTCCGCAAGCAGGGCTTCCTGCTGCTCGGAGCCGACGAACGCGAAGCATGGGAACCGACGGGAGCCGCACGATGAGACTCGACCACCAGCGCCACCACAGCGAGGACGAGGTCGTCGACGTGGTCGTCGTCGGCACCGGAGCCGGCGGCGCGCCACTCCTCGCCAGCCTCGCACGCAAGGGTCTGAGCGTCGTCGCGCTCGAGGCCGGTCCGAACACCGAGCCGGACGACCACACCCCCGACGAGGTCGAGGCCCCCGGCGACATCAACTGGATGGACGAGCGGATCAGCGGCGGGAGCGCACCGACCGCCTTCGGGCCGAACAACAGCGGCACCGGTGTCGGCGGTTCCACCCTGCACTGGGGAGCGTTCACCCCGCGGCCGAACGCGCACGACATCCGGCTCCGCACCGACTCCGGGCAGGGCGAGGACTGGCCGATCGACCACGCCGAACTCACCGGCTGGATCGAGCAGGTCGAGCACGACGTCGGCGTCGCCGGCCCCGCGCACTACCCGTGGGACCCGGCCCGCCGCTACCGGATGGGACCGCCGGCCCGGAACGCCTCGTCCGACATGATGATCCGCGGCGCCGCAGCCGTGGGCATCACCGCGACGGACGCCCCCGTCGGTCTCACCACCGAAGACCGGCACCAGGAGCACCACGGGCTCCGACAGGCCTGCGTCTCGTGCGGGTCCTGCCACCAGGGCTGCCGGAACGGCGCCAAGGTGTCGATGGACACCACGTACCTGCCGGCCGCGGTGGCGTTCGGTGCCGAGATCCGCGCCGAGGCGTTCGTGCACGGCATCGAGCTCGACGCCCGCGGCGAGGTCGAAGCGGTCGTGTACCGCCAGGGCGGTCGCGACCACCGGCAGCGCTGCCGCGCGCTCGTGCTCGCCGCCGGCGGGATCGAGACGCCCCGACTCCTGCTGCACACCGGGCTCGCGAACAGCAGCGAGCAGGTCGGCCGGAACTTCACGGCGCACGGCGCCACCCAGGTCTGGGCGACCTTCGACGAGTCGATGCGGTCGTACCGCGGGTACCCGTCGTCGATCATCACCGAGGACTTCGTCCGACCGGCGGACGCGGACTTCGCGGGCGGCTACCTCATCCAGAGCCTCGGCGTGCAGCCCCTGACCCTCGCGACGACGCTCGTGCGGGGTGGCGGGCTCCGGGGCGCCGAACTCGTCCGCGCGCTGCAGGACTACCCGCGGATGGCCGGCGTCGGCATCAACGCCGAGTGCCTGCCGTACGACGACAACCGCCTGGTCCTCGCCGACGAGGTGGACGCCAACGGGGTGCCGAAGGCCCGTGTGACGTTCTCCCCGGGCTCGAACGAGGAGGCGATCACCCGCCACGCGGTCCGCACGATGACGGCGATCGTCGAGGCCGCCGGCGGGAAGGACGTCCGGGTCCTCGACCGCACGGCGCACACCGTCGGCACCGCGCGGATGGGCACGGACGCGGGGAACTCGGTCGTGGACGACGCCGGTCGGTCGTGGGACGTGCCGAACATGTGGATCGTCGACAACTCGGTCTTCCCGAGCTCCCTCATCGCGAACCCGGCGCTGACGATCATGGCGCTGTCGCTCCGCACCGCCGACCGCCTGCTCCGCACTGGACGGTGAAGTATCACGTAGGCTGATGACGGGAGGACCCCACCGCCGGGTGGTACTCCCGGGCAAGGGTGAAGCCCACCACCGCGCCAACGGTGATGGGCTTCGATTTGCTCTCCGAGTGGAAAGCCGAGGACGGGCAAAATCCGTTCCCGAGTCCAACGCTCGGGTCCAGTGTAATCGAGCTCCGGCCCGATCGCACGCCCGTCCCGGCCGACCGCTCCTCGTGTCCGCCGGCGCTGACACCGGAGGTGGTCTCGATGTCGAACGACACCGATCCCAAGCCCAGGCGTCAGGTGCTCTGGCTGGGGGTCGCGGGCTTGCTCGTGAACCTCGCCAGGCTCCTCGTCGACCTGGTCCGGAAGGACTGAGACAGAGTTCCCCGCACTCGCGTACGACGGGTGTGGGGAACTCCGGGCGTCAACCCCGCGTCCGCGCCAACCGCCGGTTGAGCGCCCCGTTCAGCAGCGCGACGAGCAGCCCCACCGCGAACACCAGCGTCCCGAAGCACAGCACCTGCGGCGGCATCCCGGCCTTCGCGGCGCCGTACACGAACAGCGGGAACGTCACAGAGGGCCCGGCGACGAACGACGTGATCACGTAGTCGTCGATCGACATCGCCAGCGCGAGGAGTCCCGCGGCGAGCATGCCCGGCGCGAGCAGCGGGAGTGTCACGAGCCGGAACGCCTGGAACGGTGTCGCCCCGAGGTCCCCCGCGGCCTCCTCCAGCGCTCGGGAGGTCCCCGCGATCCGCGCCCGGAGCACCACCACCACGTACGCGACGTCGAACGCGACGTGCGTCAGCAGCACGGTGAGGAACCCGGTGCCGAGGCCGATCGACAGGAAGAACGACAGCGACGCCGACCCGACGACGATCGACGGCGCCGCGATGTCCGCGAAGACGACCGCGTTGACGGCACCCCGCCCGAAGAACTTGTACCGCTCGAGCGCCAGGGCCAGCGGCAGGCCGATCGCGACGGAGATCAGGGCCGCGAGGAACGCGATGACGACCGAGGTGACGAACGCCTGGCCGAGCCCGGAGACGTTCACGAGGTTCGCGTACCAGTACGTCGTGAAGCCGTTCCAGGCGAACGACAACCGGTTCGTGGGGGCGTCGTTGAACGAGTACACGATCATGTAGACGATCGGCACCAGGGTGATGGCGATGACCACCCAGTACACGATGGCGAGCCACGGCCCGCGCCGGTTCACGCCGTGCCGGCCGGGCAGACGACCAGTCGCACCGGTGACGGGCGACGCCGAGGCGCTGGACGAGCGGGTTGGTGCGACGGCGGTCATACGAGGTCCTCGAGGTCGTCGGTGCCGGACACACGGGCGTAGATGAACAGGATGATGCCGAGCACGACCATGAGCACGGTCGAGAGCGCGGCGGCGACGTTGTACTGCTGGTTGCCGGAGTAGGCGTCCTGGATCGCCTGGCCGATCGTGTACGTGTTCGTGCCGCCGAGCAGCGCCGAGTTGACCGGGTCCCCCACGCAGTCGATGAACACGAGCAGCACCCCGGCGAAGATGCCGGACCGGGACAGCGGGAGGGTGGTGTGCCAGAACGCCCGGAACTTGCCGGCGTACAGGTCGTTCGCGGCCTCACCGAGCCGGGGATCGATGCGCTCGAGCGCCGCGTAGATCGGCAGCACCATGAACGCCAGGTCGTTGTAGGCGTCGCCGAAGATGACCGCGCCGCCGGTGCCGAGGATGTGGAAGTCCTTGCCGGCGATCCCGATCCCCTGCAAGAAGGTGACGACGGGCCCCTGCGACGCGAGCACGAACGCCCACATGTCGGTCCGGATGATGAACGACACCAGGAAGCTGACGAACACGAGCATGAGCAGCGGGTTCTTCCACCGCGGTGACACCCGGAACGCGATGAAGTACGCGACCGGGTAACCGACGATGATGGTCACCAGTGTCGCAGCGAAGCCGTACCAGAGCGATCGGAGCAGGAAGGTGAGGTACGGCACCTGCGGGTCGACGAACAGTGACGAGTAGATGCCGAAGTTCCACGTGAACGTGTAGCCGTCGTCCGGGTTGCCCGACATGAGCGAGACGATGAGCCCCGACACGAGCGGGATGACGAAGAACACGCAGAGGTACGCGGTGCCGACCAGGGCGAGCAGGAACGGCGTGCTGCGACGCCGGCCCCGCCGGACCGGCACGGAGGGCGGCGCGCCCACCGACAGGGCCGTCACGACTGCACCACCGCGTTGAAGATGCCGTTCCACTCCGAGTACTCGTCGTAGTTCTTGAACACCCGGAACTCGTGCGACTTCGCGAGGACTTCTTCCGAGGGGAACACCAGCGGACTGTCCGCCACGGTCGGGTCGTCGAGTTCGTTCCGCACGTAGTCCTCGGCGGCGGGTACCGGGCAGACGTAGTTGACGTAGTCCTCGACGATGCCGGCGGCCTTCGGCGTGTAGTAGAAGTTCATCCACTCGAGAGCGGACACCGGGTTCGAAGCCTGCCGCGGGATGAGCATGTTGTCGTGCCAGGTCATCTGCCCCTCCTCCGGCGTGACGAACTCCAGGTGCGGGAACCCGGACTGCTGCGCCTGGAACACGTCGCCCGACCACGCCTGGGTGATCCAGGTGTCACCGTTCTCGAGCCGGTTGATGTAGCTCTGGTCGTAGAACCCGGTGACGCTCGGGCGGAGATCGCGGAGCCACTGCTGGGCCTTCCGCCAGTCCGACGGCGTGGACTGCTCCGGCGCGATCCCGAGCGCGAGCAGCGCCAGGGACCCGAGCTCGGTGTTGTCGCTCATCAGCCCGATGCGGCCCTTGAACGCGGGATCGAGGAGGTCCTTGAAGGACGTGATCTTCCGGCCCGTGTACTTCGGGTTGTACGCGAGCCCCGTGAACCCCGTCTGCCAGACGACCGAGTGCTTGTTGCCCGGGTCGTAGATCGGGTCCTTCACCGAGTCGGAGGCGTTCGCGGCGAAGTTCGGCAGCCGCGAGTGGTCGAGCTCGCAGACGAACCCGTTGCCGATCATCTCGGTGAGCTCGTACCCGTTCGTCATCACGACGAGGTCGTAACCGGTGGCGCCCTGCGCCCGGAGGATCGGCGAGACGGTCGCGTAGAAGGTCGCGTTGTCCTGGATGACCGCCTGGTAGTCGACCGCGATGCCGGTCTCCTGCTTGAACAGGGCCAGCGACTCGGACTTGCCGTGGTCGGAGTCGATGTACAGCGGCCAGTTCGCGAAGTTGAGCTCCTTGGTCGGCTTCGCGTCCTTCCAGAACGCCGTCCAGTCGACGGCGGGGCCCATCGACGCCGCGGAGCCCTTGATGCTGCACCCGGCGAGGAGCGCTGCGACGGCGGCCGCGCCGCCGCCGGCCAGGAACCCCCGTCGGCTCACCCGGGCGGACGTCAGTCCGCGCACCAGGTCGGGCCGACTCACGCGACGGCTCCTGCCGTGGCGGGTGCGGACTGGAGGCGCGGGTCCGCTCCGGCGGTGAGTCTCGCGTCGGACGCGGGGTGCGCCTCCAGGCCGAAACCGTGGTCGACGCCCCACGTGAGCCAGACCTCGGTGCCGGTCGCGATCCGCGGCCCGCCCTTCGAGTTCTGCGCGAAGACGGAGACGCGACCCGCGCCGGGCACGTCGACGAGGTACTGGGTGCTGACGCCGGAGAACGAGACGTCCACGACCCGACCCGGGCCGAGGATGTTGCGGCCGGCCTCCTGTGCCGGCTCGGCGGTGCGGATCTTGAGCTTCTCGGGTCGGACGCCGACGACGACGCGGCCGGATGTCGCGACCGCCCGCGCTGCCGGGACGGCGAGCGTGCCGGCCCCCGTCGCGACCACGAGCAGGCCGCCCTCGGTGCCGCGGACCTCGCCCTCGAGCAGGTTCGACTGGCCGAGGAAGTTCGCGACGAACGCGGTGCGGGGCAGCTCGTACAGGTCCTGGGGGCTGCCCATCTGCTCGATCCGACCGCCGTTCATGACGGCGACCGTGTCGGCCATCGTCATCGCCTCCTCCTGGTCGTGGGTGACGTGCAGGAACGTGAGCCCGACCTCGGCCTGGATGGTCTTCAGCTCGAGCTGCATCTGGTGCCGGAGCTTCAGGTCGAGCGCACCGAGCGGTTCGTCGAGCAGGAGGAGTGCCGGCCGGTTCACGATCGCCCGGGCGAGGGCGACGCGCTGCTGCATCCCGCCGGAGAGCTGGGCGGGACGCTTGCCCGCGGAGTCGTCGAGCTCGACGAGGTGCAGGGCTTCTCGCGCCTTCGTCATCGGGTCCGGGATCCGGCGTCGCTTCAGCCCGAAGGCGACGTTGTCGAGCACGCTCATGTGCGGGAAGAGCGCGTAGTTCTGGAACACCGTGTTGACCGGCCGCTGGTACGGCTTCGTGTCGGTGACGTCCCTGCCGCCGATCGTGATCGTGCCGCTCGTGGGTTCCTCGAGGCCGGCGACGAGCCGCAGGGTCGTGGTCTTGCCGCACCCGGAGGGCCCGAGCAGGGCGAAGAACGACCCGGCCGGGACGGTCAGGTCCAGCGCGTCGACCGCGGTGTGCCCGGGGAAGGACTTGGTGATCTGGTCGAGCCGGAGATCGGCTCCCGATTCGGCGAAGGTGCCGGTCATTGCCATGGTGCCTCCAGGGGGTGGTCGGCCTCAGCCGATGTAGGACATGACGTGCTTGATGCGGGTGTAGTCGTCGAACCCGTACTGGGACAGGTCCTTGCCGTAGCCGCTGTGCTTGAAGCCGCCGTGCGGCATCTCGGCGACGATCGGGATGTGCGTGTTGATCCACACGCAGCCGAAGTCGAGGTCACGGGCGAAGCGCATCGCCCGGGAGTGGTCGGTCGTCCACACCGAGCTCGCGAGCCCGTACTCGACGTCGTTCGCGGCGCGCAGTGCTTCGTCCTCGGTCGTGAAGCGCTGCACGGTCTGCACGGGCCCGAAGACCTCCTGCTGCACGATGCGGTCGTCCTGGCGCAGGCCGGACACGATCGTGGCCTGGTGGAAGTAGCCGACGTCGCCCTGCCGCTCGCCCCCGAGCTCGATCGTGGCGTGGTCCGGGAGCGTGTCGACGGAGGACCGGACCTGGGCGAGCTGGTTCGCGTTGTTCACCGGGCCGAAGAACGGGGTTGCCGTACCGGCGCCGGTCTGCGCGTTCGCCCGGGCTTCCTCGGCGAGCGCTGCCACGAACTCGTCGTGGATGCCGTCCTGCACGAGCAGCCGGGTGGCGGCGGTGCAGTCCTGCCCGGCGTTGAAGAACCCGGAGGCGACGATGCCCGCGACCGCGGACGGGATGTCGGCGTCGTCGAACACGATCACCGGGGCCTTGCCGCCGAGCTCGAGGTGCGTGCGCTTCAGGTCGCCGGCGGCGGCGCGGGCGACCTCCGTCCCGGCGCGGACGGAACCGGTGATGGACACGAGCTGCGGCGTCGGGTGGTCGATCATCGCGGCGCCGGTGGTGCGGTCCCCCACGACGACGTTGAGGACGCCGGGCGGCAGGAACTCGGCGGCGACCTCGGCGAGGAGCAGGGTCGACAAGGGCGTGGTGTCGCTCGGCTTGAGGACCGTGGTGTTGCCCGCGGCGAGCGCCGGGGCGAACTTCCACACCGCCATGTTGAGCGGGTAGTTCCACGGGGTGACCTGGGCGACGACACCGATCGGCTCGCGGCGGACGAACGACGTGTGGTCGGTCATGTACTCGCCGGCGCTGCGCCCCTCGAGGTTCCGGGCGGCTCCGGCGAAGAAGCGGATCTGGTCGACGGACAGCAGGATCTCGTCCTCCACCAGGGTGGCGCGGGGCTTCCCGGTGTCGAGCGACTCGAGGTCGGCGAACTCCTCCGCACGCTGCTCCACCGCGTCGGCGATCCGGAACAGCGCGAGCTGGCGCTCCCCGGGGGTGGTGCGGCGCCAGGTCTCGAACGCGCTGCTCGCGGCCGTGAACGCGGCGTCCACGTCGGCCGGGGTCGACACGGGTGAAGTGCCGTAGACGTGCTCGTCGGTCGGGTCCACCAGGTCGAACGTGCTGTCGGCACGCGACTCGACGGACGTGCCCCCGACGAAGTTGCGCACCTCGTGCGTCTCCGTCGCGGTCTTCGTCGTGTCCAGCATGGCGGCGATACTGGCACGGAATCGGGTGGTGCGGAAGAAGAATCCGCAGGTTGTGGAGAACCGTAACAACGGAAATCGTCGCGAAACACGGTGTTCACAACGAAATCCCTTGCGTTCTCGCGAAGGTCACTGCAATGCTGTGCGGCATGGCGGCAGCACCACGACGTCCGGGTCCGATCGACGACATCTCCAAGCGCATCATCGAGCAGCTCCAGGCCGACGGCCGCCGTCCGTACGGCGAGATCGGCAAGGCGGTCGGTCTCAGCGAGGCGGCGGTCCGGCAGCGCGTCCAGAAGCTCACCGAGACCGGCGTCATGCAGATCGTCGCGGTCACCGACCCCATGCAGCTCGGCTTCCACCGGCAGGCGATGATCGGCATCCGTGTGAACGGTGACACCCGGAAGGTGGCTGACGCGCTCGAGCAGCTTCCGGCGGTCGACTACCTCGTGATGACCGCCGGCAGCTTCGATCTCATGGTGGAGGTCGTCTGCGAGGACGACGACGGCCTCATCGAACTGCTCAACGGAACGATCCGGGCCATCCCTGGCGTGACCGCCACCGAGACCTTCGTCTACCTGCAACTCCGCAAACAGCTCTACGACTGGGGAACGCGATGACCATGTCCGACCAGAAGACCGAACAGCCCACCCGCCTCGGCTCCTACGACCCGTTCGCCCCGGTCGACGACGCCGCCCTGCAGCAGAAGTCCCGCGACCACCTGTGGATGCACTTCGCCCGGCACGGTGCGAACCAGGCCGGCGCCGACGTGCCGATCATGGTGCGCGGCGAGGGCCACCACGTCTACGACAGCCACGGCAAGGGCTACATCGACGGGCTCTCCGGCCTGTTCGTCGTCGCCGCCGGGCACGGCCGGAAGCGCCTGGCCGAGATGGCCGCCAAGCAGGCCGAGACGCTGTCCTTCTTCCCGATCTGGTCGTACGCGCACCCCGCGGCGATCGAGCTCGCGGACCGCCTGGCCGACCACGCGCCGGGCGACCTCAACAAGGTGTTCTTCTCGACCGGCGGCGGCGAGGCCGTCGAGACCGCGTTCAAGCTCGCGAAGTACTACTGGAAGCTCCGCGGCAAGCCGATGAAGCACAAGGTGATCTCGCGGGCGGTGGCGTACCACGGCACCCCGCAGGGCGCGCTCGCGATCACCGGCATCCCGGCGATGAAGCAGATGTTCGAGCCCCTGGCACCCGGTGGCTTCCGCGTCCCGAACACGAACTACTACCGCGCGGCCGAGATGGGCTTCGCCGGCGAGACCGAGGAGGAGTTCGGCTTCTGGGCGGCCGAGCGCATCCGCGAGATGATCGAGTTCGAGGGCCCCGACACCGTCGCCGCGGTCTTCCTCGAGCCCGTCCAGAACTCCGGCGGCTGCTTCACCCCGCCGCCCGGTTACTTCCAGCGGGTCCGCGAGATCTGCGACGAGTACGACGTCCTGCTGGTCTCCGACGAGGTCATCTGCGCGTTCGGCCGCATCGGGACGATGTTCGCGTGCGACACCTACGGCTTCGTGCCGGACATGATCACGTGCGCGAAGGCGATGACCTCGGGCTACTCCCCCATCGGCGCGACGATCATCAGCGACAAGCTGTTCGAGCCGTTCTCGAAGGGCGACACGACCTTCTACCACGGGTACACGTTCGGCGGGCACCCGGTCTCCGCCGCGGTGGCGATGGAGAACCTCGACATCTTCGAGGAAGAGGGCCTGCTGCAGAACGTGCAGCAGAACGCCCCGCTCTTCAAGGCGGAACTCGACACCCTGCGCGACCTGCCCATCGTCGGCGACGTCCGCGGTGACGGCTACTTCTACGGCATCGAGCTCGTGAAGGACAAGGCCACGAAGACGACCTTCGACGACGACGAGTCGGAGCGCCTGCTGCGCGGGTTCTTGTCCAAGGCGCTGTTCGACGCGGGACTGTACTGCCGGGCCGACGACCGCGGCGACCCCGTCGTGCAGCTCGCACCGCCGCTCACGATCGGGCAGCCGGAGTTCCGCGAGATCACCTCGATCCTGCGGAGCGTCCTGTCCGAGGCCGGCACGAAGATCTGACCGTGGGCGGCTACCGGGGCGTCTCGTTCTGGCTCGATGCGCTCGTGTCATCCGGACGCGACGACCTGACGCCCCGGCCGCCGCTCGACGGCGACACCACGGCGGACGTCTGCATCGTCGGGGGTGGACTGACGGGTCTCTGGACCGCCTGGTACCTGCACCAGGCCGACCCGCGCCTCCAGATCGTCGTCGTGGAACGCGAGATCGCGGGGTTCGGCGCCTCCGGACGCAACGGCGGCTGGTGCTCAGCCCTGTTCCCCCGTTCCGCCGCCTCGATCGCCGAGGAGCACGGCCGCGACGCGGCCCTCGCCCTGCGCGCCGCGATGCGTGACACCGTCGACGAGGTCGGACGTGCCGCGTCCGAAGCCGAGGTCGACTGCGACTACGTCAAGGGCGGCACCGTCCTCTACGCGCGTTCCGCCGTGCAGGAGCGCGCAGCCCGCCACGAGGTCGACTCGTCCGCCGAGTGGGGCGACGAGATGACGTACCGCGACGGTCGCCCCGGCGACGCGGCCGGCTCGGCCGGCGTCGCGTGGACCCCGGACTGCGCGCGCGTCCAGCCCGCAGCGCTGGTGCGTGGCCTGGCGGCCGCCCTGGAGGCACGGGGCGTCCGGATCGCGGAGCACACGCCCGCCGTGTCGTGGGCTCCAGGGCGCGTGGTCACCTCGCGCGGGACCGTCTCGGCCGGTGCCGTGGTGGTCGCGGTCGAGGGCTACGGTGCGCAGCTCGCGCAGACGAGGCGGCGGATCCTGCCGCTGTACTCGCTCATGATCGCGACCGCGCCGTTGCCGGCCGCGGTGTGGGACCGCATCGGCCTGGAGCACGGGCAGACCTTCTCGGACTACAGACACCTGCTCGTCTACGGACAGCGGACGGCGGACGACCGGCTCGCGTTCGGCGGCCGGGGTGCCCGCTACCACTGGGGGTCCTCGATCACGCCCGGGTACGACCGTGTGCCGCGGGTCTTCGCGCACCTGCGCTCGGCGCTCGTCGACCTGTTCCCCGCGGTGGCCGACGCCCCGGTCACGCACACCTGGGGCGGCCCGCTCGGCGTCCCGCGCGACTGGTGCGCCTCCGTCACGTGGGACGGACACGTCGGGACCGCCGGCGGGTACGTGGGTGACGGGCTGTCGACGACGAACCTGGCCGGGCGGACCCTCGCCGACCTCGTCCGTGGGCGGTCGTCACCGCTGACGGCACTGCCCTGGGTGAACCACCGGTCGCCGGACTGGGAGCCGGAGCCGCTCCGGTTCCTCGGGGCGAACGCCGGACTCGTGGCGACCGACCTGGCCGACCGCGAGGAAGCACTGACCGGACGCCCGAGCCTGGCCGCGCGCCTGATGGCACCACTGACCGGAGGACACTGATGGACACCGAGACCGTCGTCGTGGGGGCCGGGGTCTCCGGTCTCGCCGCTGCCAGGGCACTGGCACGCGCCGGTCGGTCCGTCATCGTGCTCGAAGCCCGCGACCGCATCGGCGGGCGCACCTGGACGGACACCGAGCTGGGCGTGCCGGTCGACCTCGGCGCGTCCTGGATCCACGGCATCGAGGGCAACCCGCTGTGGTCGCTGGCGTCGTCGTTCGGGATCGAGACCGTCGAGTTCACCGTCGGCAGCTTCCAGTTCGACGGACGACCGATCGCCTGGCACGACCCGTCGGGCGAACCGCTGTCCGGCGCTGCGGCGGCGTCCTTCGCGGCCGACCTGCACACGGTCGACGCCGCCCTCGAGGACGCCGTCGCCGACGCTGCTCCCGGCAGCTCGTACGCCGAGGTCGTCGCGTCCGTCGTGTCGGCCCTCGGCTGGTCCGGTGCCCGGGCCGACCGGGTGCAGGAGTACGCGGCGCACCGCTCCGAGGACCTGTGCGGCGCCCCCGTCACCGACCTCGACGCGCACGGGCTCGAGGAAGAACACGTCGCCGGGGACGAGGTCGTCTTCCCCGGCGGGTACGGGCAGTACGCCGCGGCCCTCGCCTCCGGGCTCGACGTCCGCCTGTCCTCGGTCGTGCGGTCGGTGTCGTCGACGGACTCCGGCGTGACGGTGGGACTGGCGGACGGGTCGACCGTCTCGGCCGCGGACGCGATCGTCACCGTCCCGCTCGGGGTCCTGCAGGCCGGTGACGTGACCTTCGACCCCCCGTTGTCCGAGCCGGTCGCCGGTGCTCGGGACCGCCTCGGGATGGGCGTCTACGACAAGGTGTTCCTCCGGTTCCCCGAGGCGTTCTGGGGCGGCGACTGGGTGGTCCGTCAGCAGGGTCCCGCCGGCGTCGACTGGCACTCCTGGTACGACATGTCCCGGGTGACCGGTTCGCCCGTGCTCGCGGCGCTCGTCGGCGGTGCCGGGGCCCGACGACTCGAGACGCTCCCCGACGAGGAGATCGTCGCCGAGGCCCTCGCCGCCCTGCGTCACGCGTTCGGCCCGGTCGTCCCCGAGCCCGAGGCCGTGCGGATCACCCGGTGGGCGGCCGACCCGTTCGCGAAGGGGTCGTACTCGTACCTGCACGTCGGAGCCGCACCGGACGACCACGACCTGCTCGGCACGCCGTTCGGCCGCGTGCAGCTCGCGGGCGAGGCCACGTGGGGGGACGACCCGGCGACCGTGCACGGCGCGCTGCTGTCCGGTCTCCGGGCCGCCGGTCGGGTGCTCGGGCACGACGTGGCCGCGGAGTCGCTGGTCGGCGAGCTGCCCGGCTGAGGCGCTCTACACTCGGCGCGTGAGCACCCGGCGAGCCCGTCCCCAGCACGAACACCGCGCACCGGTCGCCGTCGCGGTGCTGGTGAACCTCGGGCTCAGCCTGTTCCTGCCGAGCGAGGTGCTGTTCTTCCCGTCGTGGGTCGTCCCCGCGATCGGCGTGCTGCTGCTCGTCCCGCTCGTCGTGTTCAACCCGCGCCGTCTGACCCGCGAGACGACGTGGTCCCGCTGGCTCTCGGTCGCCCTGGCGATCCTGCTGACGGTCGCGAACCAGCTCACCGTCGTCCGGACGATCGACCAGCTCCTGCACGGGCACCCCGACGGCGGTGCGGTCCTGCTGACGGCGCTGCAGGTCTGGGTGAGCAGCATCATCGCGTTCGGGCTCGTGTACTGGGAGCTCGACCGCGGTGGACCGGTGGCACGTCGCCGGCCGGACCTCTTCACTCGCGACGAAGCGGACTTCCAGTTCCCGCAGGAGACCGACCCGGCGACCGCCGCCTGGCGTCCGGTGTACCTCGACTACCTGTACGTGGCGCTGACGAACATGATGGCGTTCAGCCCGACCGACACGATGCCGATGACCGTCCGGGCGAAGATGATCATGGCCTACCAGTCGATCGGCGGGTTCATCCTGCTGGCCCTGGTCATCTCGCGCGCGGTCAACATCATCAGCTGACCAGCCCTTCTGAGACCTCCCAGAGCCGCGCGGCGTCCTCGTCCCGGAGCATCGGTGCCCAGGGCTCCCGGCGTCCGGCCGGGCCGCCGAGCTGACCGGGCCCGGTCGGGCCGACGAACCCGCCGTCGAGGTCGGGGTCGGTCGCGGCGAGGAGGGCCGGCTCCGCCGCCGAGACCGGTGTCCCGACGAGGAGCCCGCGCGCCGACAGCCACCGGATCAGCCGGACGGCCACGGTGTCGCCCGCACGCCCGATCTCCGGCCGTGCGGCGAGCAGGCTCGTGGGAGCGACGCCCGGGTGACTGACCACACTCGTGATCCCCCACCCGCCGGCTCGGCTCCGGCGCCCGAGTTCGAGCGCGAAGAGCGCGCACGCGAGCTTCGACTGCGCGTACGCCCGCGCGACGTCGTACTCCCGCTCGGACTGCAGGTCGTCCCACCGGATCGAGGCCCGCCGCGCCGCCACGCTCGTCTGCATCACGACCCGCCCGCTCGCAGCACGCAGCAGCGGCAGCACGCCGACGACGAGTGCGACGTGCCCGAGGTGGTTCGTGCCGAACTGCAGCTCGAAGCCGTCCCGCGTGGTCTGCCGCTCGGGTGGGTTCATCACGCCGGCGTTCCCGACGAACACGTCGATCGGGGTGCCCTCGGACCGCAACCGGTCCCCGAGCGTCGCGACGGACTCCAACGAGGACAGGTCGAGGTCTTCGAGGACGACGGACGCGCCCGGGTGCTGCTGAGTGATCCGGGCGACGGCAGCGGCCCCCTTGTCGCGGTTCCGGACCGGCACGACGACCTCGGCACCGGCCCCCGCGAAGCGCGCGGCGATCTCGAGACCGATGCCGTCGCTCGCTCCGGTCACCAGGACCCTGCGGCCGCCGAGGTCCGGGATCTCCAGTCGTTCGTTCCGTGCCATGGTCCGCCTCTTCCGTCGTGGTCGGTGCCGGATCCGGCACCCGAGAGGATCGTCCTCGCGACTCGCGAGCGCAACCACGGCCCGACGATCCGTGGCTCCGGTCTCCGACCGGGGAGAAGATGGGCGCATGATCGACCGAGCGTCCCTCGCGGACTTCCTCCGCAGCCGTCGGACGGCACTGCGACCCGAGGACGTCGGGCTGCCCCGTGGCCAGCGCCGTCGCACGAGCGGGCTGCGACGCGAAGAGGCGGCGATGCTGAGCAACATGTCCGTCGACTACTACGCACGGCTCGAGCGGGAGCGCGGCCCGCAGCCGTCCGACCAGATGCTCGCCTCGATCGCACAGGGTCTGCGCCTCACGATCGCCGAGCGCGACCACCTCTTCCGCCTCGCCGGACACGAGCCCCCGACGGCGGCGTCCGGTGGCGACCACGTCAGTCCGGGCACGATGCGCATCTTCGACCGGCTCGCCGACAGCCCGGCCGAGATCGTCACCGAACTCGGCGAGACGCTGCAGCAGACGGCCCTCGCCGCCGAGCTCACGGGTGACGCGAGTGGTCGTCGTGGCGACGACCGGAGCATCGGGTACCGGTGGTTCGCCGATCCGGGGTCCCGGGGCGTCCACCCGGTCGAGGACCACCCCTTCCTCTCCCGGATGTACGCCTCGGGCCTCCGCACCGTCATCGCGCGCCGCGGGCCCGGCTCACGTGCCGCGCACCTGGCCGAGCGGCTCCTCGCCTCGAGTGCGGAGTTCCGCGAGGTCTGGGCACGCCACGAGGTCGGCATCCGCCCGCGCGACGTGAAGCACTACCGCCACCCGGAGGTCGGGCTGCTCACGCTGCAGTGCCAGGTGCTGCAGGACCCGGACAGCTCGCAAGCGCTGCTCGTGTACACGGCCGAGCCGGGGAGCGAGAGTGCCGAACGGCTGCGGCTGCTCTCGGTGATCGCGTCGTCAGGAGCCGTGGGCCTCCTCGGAGACCGGCTGCCACTCGCGCCAGGTCGCGAGCCGTGACTCGTAGTCCCGCTCGGCGATCCCCAGCGGGGCCTTGCCGAAGAAGACGCGCAGGGGCGGCTCCGCGGCGTCGACGACCTTGAGGATCGCCGAGCGGGTCGCCTCCGGCTTGCCCGGATCGGCGGCGGAGGGACGCTTCGAGGCAGCCTCACGCACGTCGGCGTAGGCCGCGATCTCGTCGCTGTGCTTCGAGGACGGACCGGACCAGTCGGTCGAGAACCCGCCGGGCTCGACGAGCGTGACGTGGATGCCGAACCCGGCGACCTCCTGCGCGAGGGACTGCGAGAGTCCCTCGAGCGCCCACTTCGACGCGTGGTAGGCACCGACCGTCGGGAACGCGCTGATCCCGCCGATGCTCGACACCTGGACGATGTGCCCGGATCCCTGCTCGCGCATGATCGGCAGGGCTGCCTGGGTGACCCAGAGTGCGCCGAAGAGGTTGGTCTCGAGCTGCGCGCGGACCTCGTCCTCGGTGAGTTCCTCGACCATGCCGAAGTGGCCGTAGCCGGCGTTGTTCACGACGACGTCGAGGGACCCGAAGTGCTCGGCGGCACGCTGGACCGCGGCGACGTCGGCCGCACGGTCGGTCACGTCGAGCTGCACGGCGAGGAACGTGTCCGGGTACTGGTCGACGAGCGCCTGCACGTCGTCGGGGTTGCGCGCCGTGCCGGCGACGGAGTCTCCGCGCTCGAGGGCGGCTTCCGTCCACTCGCGGCCGAAGCCCCTCGACGCGCCGGTGATGAACCAGGTCTTGCTCATGTGTCCTCCTGTTGTCTGACCGTGTCAGCCAACGCCTGGTCCGCTGGCGTCACCTCGACGGCCGGGGGACGCGCGCGCCGACCGGACAGTCACGGCCGGGGCGCGGCGAACTCCAGGTTGACGTCGTCCGGGTCCTGCACGGACAGGATGACCAGCCCGAACGGCGGCAGGTCGGTGATCTCCCCGTGCACGATGCCCGCCGCGTCGAGCCGCGTGACGGCCCGGTGCAGGTCGTCGACCGAGGCGACCCGGAACGACACGTGGTCCAGGCCGACGCGGTCCGGGTCGAACCGGTCACCGGCAGGGGCGACCGGACGGAGACCGAGGGTCTGGCCGCCGAAGGTGAACGAGCACCCGCCGTACGTCCGCCACGGATCGTCGTGGACGGTCGGGTCGTCGATCTGGTCGCTGAAGTCGCTGCCCGGCGGCATCCCGAACAGCTGTTCGTAGAACGCCTTGCTCCGGTGGATGTCGGTGACGGTCAGCCGCACGTGCGAGAAGCCGAGCGGGGTGACGACGGGATCGCTCATCACTCGATCCTGGTCCGGCTACGGCCGGGACGTCCGCATCAGCCAGACGAAGTACGGGGCACCGATGAGCGCGACCACCAGTCCCGCCGGGACCTGCGCCGGTGCGATGATCGTCCGCCCGAGCGTGTCCGCGAGACTCACGAGCACCGCACCGAAGAGCATGGACACCGGGATCAGGCGGCCGTGCCGCGGGCCGACGACGGACCGGGCCAGGTGCGGCGCGACGAGGCCGACGAAGCCGACGACGCCGACGGCCACCACGCTGAGCGCCGCGAGTACCGCCGCGGTACCGAGCAGGACGAGCCGTGTCCGCTCCACCCCCACCCCGAGGATCCGCGGGGTGTCCTCGTCGATCGCCAGGAGGTCGAGGCGGTTCCGCATGCCGAAGAGCACGGGTACCGCCAGGACGACGGCGAGCGCGATCGGTGCCACGTCGGGGAACTCGCGGCCGTACGTCGTCCCGGACAGCCAGGTGAGGATGCGCGGGGTGTTCCACGGGTCCGCGCGGAGCAGGAGGAAGGTCGTGAGCGCACTCAGCCCGTAGCCGAACCCGATGCCGATCAGCACGAACCGGTCGGGCAGCAGTCCACCCCGACGTGCGAGCACTGCGATGGCGGCGAAGGTCGCGAGCCCGGCGGCGACCGCGGCGGTGACGAGCAGCGCTCGGCCGCCGCCCAGGGTCGTCACCACGATGACCGCGCCGAACCCCGCGCCGGCGCTGATACCGAGGATGCCCGGCTCGGCGAGTGGGTTCCGCACGGTGCCCTGCACGACGGTGCCGGCGAGCCCGAGGCCGGCGCCGGCAACCACGGCGGCGGCGACCCGAGGTGCCCGACCGTCGAGCGCCTGGGCGATGAGGTCAGGAGCGGTGCCCCGGAACCACAGGGCGACGTCGCCGAGCTGCAACCAGAGACTGCCTGCCAGGAGCCCGAGGAGGGTCACCCCGACGAGGACGACCAGGCTGGTGACGGCCACGACCACGAACCGCCTGCTGGTCTGGGCACGGAGGCGTCCCTGTGGTGGGGTCCGCGCGGCCCCACTGTCCCGCAGGCGCATCGCCAACACGATGATCACGACGGCACCGAGCAGCGCGGTCGGGACGCCCGTCGGGACGGACGCGGCACCCTCCGCGCCGAGGACGGCCCGAAGGACGGCGTCCGCGACCAGGATGAGCAGCGCCCCGACCAGGCCGGAGACCGGCACGAGCAGGACGTGCCGGTTGAGCGACGGGACCCGGGCGGCGAGCAGCCGGACGAGCACCGGCGCTGCCAGGCCGACGAATCCGATCGGGCCGGCGACCGTCACTGCGGTGCTGGTGAGGACGACCGCCCCGACCACCGCGAGCAGCCGCGTCGAGCGGATCGGTACGCCCAGTGTCGATGCGGTGTCGTCCCCGAGGGCGAGGAGGTCGAGGCGACGCGAGAGCAGCAGGACCCCGGCGACCACGGCGACGATGAGCGGTACCGCCCGGAGCGACGCGTCGAGGTTGAGCTGCGCGAGGGATCCGCTGCCCCAGGCGAACAACCCGGTGGTGTTCTCCTTGAAGAGGATCAGCAGGACCGCACTCGCCGCGTCGAGGGCCATGGCCATCGCGGACCCGGCCAGGACGAGTCGGGTCGTTGCGGTCGACGCCGACCGACCGGCGATCGCGAGGACGAGGGCGGCGGACAGCAGCCCACCGACGAACGCGACGGCACCGGACGCCCAGATCGGGACGGCGAGGCCGAACGCCGCCACCGCCGTCACCGCGAAGTAGGACCCCGCGGTGACGGCGAGCGTGTCCGGGGACGCGAGGGCGTTCCGGGTCACGGACTGGAGGAGTGCGCCGGCGACCCCCAGTGCGATCCCGACGACCGCGCCGGCGAGCAAGCGTGGCAGCCGGGACCCCGTGAGGACGTCACCGACCGGGACACCCCCGACCTGCTCCCGGGCGCCGGCGACGTACCGCACGAGGTCCGCGAAGCCGACGCCCGACGTGCCCTGGGTGACGTGCCACATCCCGACGAGGACGAGCGCGATCGCCAGGAGCACGATGACGGCCGCCCCACTGGAGCCCCCTCGGAGTCCGAGTCGGGGCGGTGCTGTCGGCCGCGCGGACTCGGCCGGCCGGGTCGTGCTCAACCCGCCGTGATCGCGTCGACGTAGGCGTCGATTGCCTGCTCGTTGGAGAGCGGCCCACCGGCACCCCAGGTACCGGCCGGGAAGGCGTGCGCGCGACCGTCCTCGACGGCCGGCAGGGACGTCCAGATGGAACTCTTGTCGAGCTCGGTGACGTAGCTGCCTGCTTCTTCGTCGTTCGCGTAGAAGAGGTTCGCGGAACCGACCGCCGTGAGGCCCTCGATGTCGGTCTGTCCGAGGCCGTACGCCGGGTCGACGCCACCGTTGCCGTAGGCCTTGTCGATCTCATCGGTCCAGGCGGACCGCAGGCCGAGTTCCTCGCCGAGTGCGGTGAACAGTGCGCCCTTGCCGTAGGGCCGGATCACCACGTTGCCGCCCTCGATCCAGCCGTCGAAGAACAGGAACTCCTTCGTGGGCAGGTCCGCGTCCTGCACCGCGGCCTTCGCCGAGGCCAGGTGGTCGTCGAACTGGTCGAGCACCTCGTCGGCTCGGTCCGTCCGGCCGGTCGCCTTCGCGATCGTGGTGAACACCTTCTTCATGTTGCCGATCGGGTCCGAGGTGTCGGCACCGAGCGTCGCGAGCACCGGGATTCCGCGCTTCTCGAGCTTCGTGATCTTCTCGTCGTCCTTCTTGAAGGCCTCGACGATGACGAGGTCGGGCTTCGTCGCAGCGATGGCGTCGAGGTCGGGCTCCTCACGCGTCCCGGCGCTCTGCACGCTCGCCGGGAGCTTCTCCGCCTTCACCCACGTGCCGTAGCCCTCGGGGTCGGCGACCGCGGTGGGCGTGACGCACAGGGTCAGAGTGTCCTCGATCTGCTGCCACTCCAGCACGACCACGCGCTTCGCCGGCGCGTCGAGCTCCACCGTCCGACCGACGCCGTCCGTGATCGTGACAGGCCCGGTCGCGGTCTTCGTGGCGTCCGCCTTGCACCCGGCGGAGGTCGGCGCCGCTGGTGCGTCGGCATCGGTGGCGGAGACCGAGGTCGTGCCGCAGCCGGTGAGCACGAGGGCGGCTGCGGCGGCGAGTGCCGCCGCGGTGGGGAGTCGGCGGGATCGGGTCATGAGGGGTCCTCTCGGGAAGGGGCGATGCGGGTGGGGTCCGCGCTGGTCCGGGCCGCGTGGCGGCCGATCGGGTCGATGCGGATGTGGCCGCCGTCGGGGTCGACCGCGACCGCGACGTCGATGTCGTAGACCGCGGTGATGTTCGGGGCGGTCAGGACGTCGACCGCGGCGCCGGACGCGTGGATGCGACCGTCGGAGAGCAGGAGGACCTCGTCCGCCACGCGGGCCGCGTGGTCGAGGTCGTGGAGGACGATCCCCACGGCCGCGTCGTGCTGTTCGACGAGGTCTCGCACGATGTCGAGGGTCTCGACCTGGTAGCGCAGGTCGAGGTGGTTCGTCGGTTCGTCCAGCAGGACCACCCGGGTGTCCTGCGCGAGACAGGTCGCCAGCCAGACGCGCTGCATCTCGCCGCCCGACAGCTCCCCGACGGGACGGCTCGCCATCGGGGCCACGCCCGTGGCCGACATCGCCCGCTCGACGGCCTGACGGTCCTCCGCAGAGGTACCGGCGAACGCCCGGCGGTAGGGGTGCCGCCCGAACGCGACGATCTCCCGGACGGTCAGACCCTGCGGTGCCGGGCGGGACTGGGCGAAGAGCGTGACCTCACGGGCGAAGTCCTTCGCGCTGAGGAGCGTCGCCGATCGTTCCGAGGCCCCGAGGGTCAGCCTGCCGTCGTCGATCGGGTGCAGGCGTGCGAGGGAGCGGAGGAGTGTCGACTTCCCGCTGCCGTTCGGTCCGACGAGCGCGGTGACGCGTCCGGGGACGAGCCGGACCGAGACGTCGTGGACCACCGGGTGTCTGCCGTACCGGAGGGACAGGTGGTCGCCGCGCAGCGCGGGCGGCGCCGCGTCCGAGGCGCGCGTGGGGACTGGGTGCATGGTGGGGAGGGGTTCGGGGCCAGCCACGTGGGTAAGGGCAGCCTTGCCTTACGCACAGTAGAGCCTGGATCAGCGTGTCGACAATGCCGCCTTCCGGACCTCCGGTACGGCGGATCGGACATACCGGTCGATCAGGACCGCGTCCGGAAACTCCCCGGTGTCCGGCCCGTCACCCGACGGAACGCGGCGATGAAGGTGCTCGTCTGGGCGTACGCGAGCACGTCGGAGACGTCCTGCACCTCCCACCCCTCGGCCAGCAGCGACATCGCGCGGTGTGCACGCACGGTCGATCGCCACCGGGCGAAGGCGAGTCCGGTCGTGTCGCGGAACACCCGCGTCACGGTTCGCTCGCTGGCTCCGACCACGGCAGCCCACTCCTCCAGCCCCCGATCGTCCGCCGGGTCGTCGATGATCGCGCGCACGATCGGGGCGATGCGCGGATCATCCGGCACCGTGATCGCGAGCTGCTCCCCCGCCGGCTCGAGGACGTCGAACACCACGCCTTCGGCACGCGATCGAGCGGCTGGCTCGAGGTCGGGGCGCGCGAGGTGCACCAGGAGGGAGTCGAGCACCGGGGACATCGTGACCTCGACCGCCTCGGGGAACGCCGTGACGGAGCGGTCCGGCGCGAAGAACGCGCTCGACAGCTCGACCCCTGCGGTGAGCCGACCCCCGTGGCGGACCCCGGCGGGCAGCCAGAGGCCGTACCCGGCGGGAACCGTGAACAACCGTTCGCCGACCCGCGCGGTCAGGGCGCCGCCACGGACCCAGACCAGTTCGTGCAGGGCGTGCTCGTGCAGCTCCCACTCGACCGGCGTCTCGAGCACCTGGGACTCGGCGTGGATCGCCGACCGCGCGACGAGCGCTCCCTCACGCCCGGGAGCACGCCGCCACGTCCCGCGTGCGGTCACCTCCCGCGTCCGGCCCATGCTCCGATCCTAGGCAGGGAGCGGGCGTCGACTGGGTCTTGTGTGCGTTGATCATGTGATCAACAATGGCGTCATGGACGTCATCACCGGCTCCCCGCTCCGCTCGCCCCTCCACGAGGACACGGGCACTCCCCGACGATCCGCCCGGGTCGCCCTCGTGCAGGCCCACTGGGTCGACGACCCCGCCGCACACCGCCGACTCCTCGCCGACGGCATCGCCACCGCGGCCGCGAACGGCGCCACCGCCGTCTTCCTGCCGGAACTCACACTGTCCCGGTACCCGGGCGACACCCCCGCGAGCGGCGTCCCGAAGGAGCACGCGGAATCCCTCACGGACGGCCCGACGATCACGTTCGCGCGGGAACAGGCTCGGCGCCACGGGGTGTTCGTGCACGCCTCGCTGTACGAGCGGCCCGACGAGGACGACCAGCCGGAGGACCCGCGCGGCTACAACACCGCGGTCCTCGTCGCGCCGGACGGCTCCCTCGTCGGCCGGACGCGCAAGACGCACATCCCGATCAGCGCCGGCTACTACGAGGACACCTACTTCCGCCCGGGCACCGACGCCGATCCCTTCCCCGTGTACGACGCCGCGGGCTTCCGCCTCGGCCTGCCGACGTGCTGGGACGAGTGGTTCCCGGAGGTCGCGCGGTCGTACGGCATCGCCGGGTCCGAGGTCCTCGCGTACCCGACCGCGATCGGCTCCGAACCGTCCTTCCCTGACTTCGACACCGCTCCGATCTGGCGTCAGGTCATCGTCGCGAACGGGATCACCGCCGGCCAGTTCATGGTCGTCCCGAACCGCTGGGGCGACGAGGGGGACATCACCTTCTACGGCTCGTCGTTCATCTCGGACCCGTTCGGCCGGGTGCTCGTCGAGGCGCCGCGCGACGCCGACGTCGTGCTCGTGGCGGACCTCGACCTCGACGCCCGCGTCGAGTGGCTCCGGCTCTTCCCCTTCTACCTGACCCGGCGACCCGACCTGTACGACGGCCTGGTGCAGGAGATCGACCCCGCGCGCGACGGGTACGGCGCGCGCGAGGCGATCCGTGCCTCCAGGGCGGTGCACTCGTGACCTGGCGGATGCCGGCGGAGACGGCTCCGCAGGAACGCACCTGGATGGCGTTCCCCCGCCCGGGAGCCACCCTCGGCGACGACCCGGCGAGCGCCGAGGCGGCCCGCAGGGCCTGGGCGACCACCGCGAACACCGTCAGCGAGTACCAACCCGTGACCGTCGTGGTCGACCCGGTCGCTCGCGCCGACGCCGACCGCCTGCTGGCCGGAGCCGTCGACGTGCTCGAAGCACCCCTCGACGACTTCTGGATGCGCGACATCGGCCCGACGTTCGTCGTCGACGACGAGACCGGCGCGCGCGCCGCGGTCGACTGGGTCTTCAACGGCTGGGGTGCGAACGCGTGGGCGACGTGGACACGCGACGCAGCGATCGCGGCGGTCGTCGCCGAGGCGGCCGGTGTGCAACGGGTCCCCTCACTCCTGGTCAACGAAGGCGGGGCGATCCACGTCGACGGCCGGGGCACCGTCCTCGTCACCGAGACGGTCCAGCTCGATCCCCGGCGGAACCCGTACGCCGACCCGGCACGGGTCGAACAGGAGCTCGCGCGCACGATCGGGGCCAGCGAGGTGATCTGGCTCCCCCGGGGGCTGACGCGCGACTACGACGGACTCGGCACCCGCGGGCACGTCGACATGGTCGCCACGTTCGCGGGCGCGCGGACCGACACGATCCTGCTGCACGCCCAGCCGGACGCGGGCCACCCCGACCACCTCGTGATGCCGATCATCCGGCGGGCGATCGAGGACGCCACCGACGCGACGATCGTCGAGCTCCCCGCGCCGGCGACGCTGACCGACGACGGCGGGCCGGTGGACTGGAACTACGTCAACCACGTCGTCGTGAACGGTGCCGTCATCGCGTGCGGCTTCGGCGAGCCGGCGGCCGACGACCGCGCTCGGGGCATCCTGGCCGACGTCTACCCGGGCCGCGAGGTCCGCACGGTCGACGCACGCGAGGTGTTCGCCCGCGGCGGCGGCCTGCACTGCATCACCCAGCAGCAGCCCGCGTAGCGCACTCGCCGCGGTGTACAGGCATCACCGACGTGCTGTACATCGCGGCAGGTCCCCCGTCCGACGCACCGTCGGTATGTTGCTCCGAACCGAACCGGGCACCGTCGCCCGGCCGAGAACGACAGGGAAGTCCACGCACATGGCATCACCCATCGCGGTCACCGCCCCGGCGACACCGGCGCGCGGCGGCTCACTGAAGCGGAGCCTGGGCCTCTGGGCCATCGTCGGACTCGGCCTCGGGTACATGACCCCGACCGTGGTGTTCGACACGTTCGGCATCGTGTCCGGCCAGACCGACGGTGCCGTCCCGAGCGCCTACCTCATCGCCCTCGTCATCATGCTGCTCACCGCGGTCAGCTACGGGAAGATGGTCCGCGTCTACCCGGCGGCCGGGTCCGCGTACACGTACGTGCGGGAGTCGATCCACCCGAACGCCGGCTTCATGGTCGGCTGGGCCTCGCTCCTCGACTACCTGCTGCTGCCGATGGTGAACGCGCTCATCATCCGGCTCTACCTCGAGCAGGTGTTCCCGGCATTGCCCGCCTGGGTGACGGTGGTGGTCTACACGCTGTTCGTCACGACGGTCATCTGCCTGTCCATGCGGGGTACCTCGAACCTCAACATGGTGCTGCTCATCGGGGCGATCCTCGCGATGATCGCGTTCGTGGTCTTCGCCGTGATCGAGCTCGTCCGCGGCGCCGGTGCGGGCACGATCGTCAGCGCGGAGCCGTTCGTGCACGACGGCGTCACGATGTCGGCCCTGCTGACCGGTGCGACCGTCGTGTGCTTCTCGTTCATCGGCTTCGACGCCGTCACGATGTACACGGAGGAGGCGAAGAGCGTCCGGATCATGCCGAAGGCCATCCTGCTGACCGTCCTCATCGGCGGCCTGATCTTCCTGGTCTCGGCGTACTTCGCGCAGCTCCGGTTCCCGACGAACGCCCCCTTCGGCGAGTTCACCGACGACCCGCTCCCCCAGATCGGCCTGCTGGTCGGCGGCAAGGTCTTCCAGGCGATCCTCGTCGCCGCCGGGTTCGTCGCTGCCCTGGCGTCCGGACTCGCCTCGCACGCGAGCGTCGCCCGCATGCTGCTCGTGATGGGTCGCAACAACGTGCTGCCGAAGAAGGTCTTCGGCTACGTCAGCCCGCGCACCAGGACCCCGATCCTCAACGTGATCGTCGTCGGTGCGGTCACGCTGCTCGCGATGACGTTCTCGCTCGACACGATCTCGTCGTACATCAACTTCGGCGCCCTCATCGCGTTCACGTTCGTCAACCTGACGGTGATCGTGCACTTCGCCTGGCGCGAGGGCCGACGCCACTCCGCCCGCGACCGCTTCACGTACATCGTGCTGCCCGGCGTCGCGATGCTGCTCACCGGTGTTCTCTGGTCTCAGCTGCACGCCGACGCGCTGATCGCCGGCGGGGTCTGGGCCGCGATCGGCTTCGTGTACCTGCTCGTCATCACGAAGGGGTTCCGGATCCAGCCGAAGGGCTTCGACGAGAACCAGCCCGTCACGGGCGTCAACAAGCAGCTGACCGACCAGCACGCACAGGAGACACGATGACCGACACCGCCACCGTCTACGCCGTCACCGACCCGACGACCGGCGAGGTGCTCACCACCTTCCCCACGATCACCGACGACGAGCTCCGCGCGGCGATCGACACCGCCGACCGGACCCACCGAGCCGACCGCAGCACCGTCGCCGACCGGGCGGCGCTCCTGCACCGCGTCGCCGAGCTGTACCGCGAGCGTCGCGACGACCTCGCCACGACGATCGTGCGCGAGATGGCGAAGCCGATCGACCAGGCGGTCGGCGAGGTCGACTTCTGCGCCGACATCTACGACTACTACGCCGACCACGCGTCGGAGTTCCTGGCGGACGAGCCCATCACCCTCGCACCGGGCAGCGAGGGCTCCGCGTTCATCCGGAAGTCCTCGATCGGCGTGCTGCTCGGCATCATGCCCTGGAACTTCCCCGCGTACCAGATCGCCCGGTTCGCCGGCCCGAACCTGCTCCTCGGCAACACCGTCCTGCTGAAGCACGCCCCGCAGTGCCCCGAGTCGGCCCTGGCGATCGAGCGGATCTTCCACGACGCCGGCTTCCCCGAGGGTGCCTACACGAACGTCTTCGCGACGAACGACCAGGCAGCCGACGTCATCGCCGACCCGCGCGTCCAGGGCGTCTCACTCACCGGGTCCGCCCGGGCCGGCGCCGCGGTCGCCGAGATCGCCGGCCGGAACCTGACCAAGGTCGTGCTCGAGCTCGGCGGCTCGGACCCGTTCATCCTGCTCTCGACCGACGACCTCGACGCCGTGGTCGAGTCCGCCGTGGCCACCCGCCTCGAGGGCAACGGCCAGGTCTGCAACGCCGCGAAGCGCTTCCTCGTCGCCGACCACCTGTACGACGACTTCCTGGCGAAGTTCACCGAGGCGATGGCCGCGGTCGCGCCGACCGATCCGACGACCCCCGGCGCTGAGCTCGGCCCGCTGTCCTCTCCGGCCGCCGCCGACCGCCTCGCCGAGCAGCTGGAGAACGCCCGCGCCCAGGGTGCGACCGTCGCCACTGGCGGCGAGCGCCAGGGCAACGCGTTCACGCCGACGGTCCTGACCGGCGTCACGCCCGACAACGACGCCTACCGCGAGGAGTTCTTCGGTCCGGTCGCCGCCGTCTACCGCGTCGAGGACGAGGACGCCGCGATCACGATCGCGAACGACACCCCGTACGGCCTCGGCTCGTACCTGTTCACGACCGATGCCGAGCAGGCGCTCCGGGTCGCGGACCGGATCGAGGCCGGCATGGTCTACGTGAACATCGTCGGGGCGGACAGCCCGGAGCTCCCGTTCGGCGGGGTCAAGGCGAGTGGCTTCGGCCGCGAGCTCGGCCCCCTGGGGGCCGACGAGTTCGTCAACAAGAAGCTGATCCGCATCGGCTGACGGACGCTCTGGGGTCGTCTCCACGTCGGACGGGAGGCACGGTGCCAGCTGGCAACGTGCCTCCCGTCGATCCGCTGGTCGCCTCCGACACCCTGACGCTTTATATAGTCGGGTGTATAGTATCGATCCACGCCACGAGTCCGGAGGGAATGATGACCGTCACGACGATCGACCTCGACCAGGCGGTGCTCGACACCGCCAAGGAGCTCACCGGCGCGCGCACGAACCGCGACGTCGTGAACCGTGCACTGCAGACCCTCATCGCCGTCCGCCAGCAGCCCGCTGCCGTCGAGCGCATCATCGGCCGCGAGTTCACGGACGAGCAGACGGCAGCCTCCGTCACGCACTACGCAGCGCCGGACGTCCCTGCCGACGACGCGTGAGCGCGTACATCATCGACAACTCCGTGTGGTGGAAGGCCGGGCGTCATCCGGCCATCGCGGAGCGTCTCCGTGTCGTGTCGACCCAGGACCTCGTCCTCACCTGCCCT
Source organism: Curtobacterium pusillum (assembly GCF_007673235.1). Taxonomy (GTDB): domain Bacteria; phylum Actinomycetota; class Actinomycetes; order Actinomycetales; family Microbacteriaceae; genus Curtobacterium; species Curtobacterium pusillum_C. Next base: position 567,224 of record NZ_VDZH01000003.1, on the reverse strand, counting down.
CCGCAGGTGGTCGAGTACTGCTTCTCCGCTCGAGATGCGGCGGAGCACGCCGAGTACGTCCTCGACATGGAGGTGTTCTTCCCCGCAGAGGAGCACCCGAGCGAGACCGACGTCCTCGCGCTGCAGAGCGCGCTCTGGAACGGCGGGTACGTGCGTGGAGTGGGTGCGGTGGATTCGCTCATCGCGGCGTACGCGATCGCGAACGAGGCGATCGTGCTCACCGCGGATCGTGACTACGACCACATCGCTGCCGTCGTACCGGGCTTCCGGCACGAGTACCTGCCGGAGCAGTAGCCCGCCCTCGACGGAGGCTACTGCGGGTCGGCCGGCTCCCCGCCCGAGTCGTGGTCACTGTCCTTGCCCGGGTCCTCCGTGGCGTCGCCGGACGGCGACCCGTCCGGCAGGTCCTCGGTGTACTTGCGCTCGGCGTCGGTCGGCTCGCTGCTCCCCGTGGGGGTCGTGTCGCTCATGGCCGGGACGCTACGCGCGACCCGCGTGACGCCCGTCCAGACGACCATGAAACGGACGGGAGGCGCGGGACCAGCCCGCCCCGCGCCTCCAGTCCGTCTCGGTGTGGGTCTACCGCACCGCCGGCTGCGGCAGCGAGGCGAGGATCTCGGCGGCCGCTTCGCGGCCCATCCGGACCGCGCCGTCCACGTGCTGGTACCCGTGCCCGGCGAGGTCGCTCGACGCGAACCGGATGGGTCCGACGGCCGCGCGCTGGTCGGCCCCGTAGCGGACGAGTCCGCCGAGGTCGAAGCTCGCCGCGTACGCGCCCCGGGTCCACTCCTCGGTACCCCAATCGCTCTCGTAGTAGACGACCGGACGGAGCGCCTCGTCGCCGTAGTAGTGCGCGAGCGACGCGAGGACGCGGGCCTTGCGCTCCTCGGCGCTCATCGCGAAGACGTCGTCGGCGTGCACGTCCGAGACGAACCCGACGAGGGTGCCCTGCTCCGAGCCGGGTGAGGTGTTGTCGTAGGCCTCGTGCACGAGCTCGTAGGGGCTGAACGCCGTGCCGGACAGCCCGGCACCGCGCCAGAACGGCCGGTCGTAGACCGCGTGCACCTTGATGACGAAGCCCATCGACAGGTGCTGGTGCAACTGGTGCTGGCGTCGCGGAAGCGGCGGCTCGTACGAGATGCGCGAGTACAGGGGCGGCGGCACCGCGACGAGCGCCTGCCGTGCCCGGACCTCGATGCCACCGTCCGCGATGGCGACCACCCCGTCGTCGTCCCAGCGCAGGGTGCGCACCGGTGCGTTAAGGTGCACGTCGTCGCCGAGGCGCTCCGCCAGCCGCTCGGAGACCTGCTGCATGCCGCCGACGACGCGCTTGTCGAGGATGAAGTCCGCGTCGACGAGGTTCGTGAAGCTGCCGGCCGACGCGGCCATGAGCAGCGCCTGCAGGGCCGAGAAGGCGTGCGCGGGCTTCGTGAGCATCGCGCCGGCGATGAACAGCTCGACGTTGTCCGTCGCGACCCGGTCGTCGCTGAGGGTGTGCAGCCAGGCGCGGAAGGAGGTCTCGTCGAGGGCCGCGGCACCCGGTGCCTCCCACGGGCGGGACGGGTCGACCGTCGCCACGTACTCGTCGACGACGGCGACGAGCCGTTCGATCTCGGCGGCGGTGGCCTCGGGCAGCGGGAAGATGTCGCCGGTGTACTCGGTGCGGGTGCCGTGCTCGTCGACGTAGACGCTGGAGCCCTCGCGGTAGCGGTCGTACGTCTCGAGGCCGAGGTCGTCGAGGGTCTCGAGCAGCGCGGTCTGGTCCGGTGAGACCCACTGGCCACCGATCTCGAGCGTGACGCCCTCGATGTCGTTCGTCCACGTGCGGCCGCCGACGCGGTCGCGGGCCTCGAGGACGGCGACGGTCTTGCCCTCGGCGACCAGCCGGTTCGCGGCGGTGAGTCCGGTCACGCCGGCGCCGATGATGACGACGTCCTTCTCGATGGTCATCGCTGCGTTCCCTTCGTGCGCCCGAACGGGTCGGGCGTCAGTGTGTACATGGTCTCGAGGTACTCGGCGATGCCCTCGCCGCCGCCCTCCCGACCGAGGCCGGACTGCTTCACCCCGCCGAACGGGGCGGCGGCGTTCGACACGACGCCGGTGTTGAGTCCCAGCATGCCCGTCTCGAGCCGCTCCATGAGCCGCTGTCCGCGAGCGGTGTCCTCCGTGCAGGCGTAACCGACGAGACCGTACTCCGTGTCGTTCGCCGCGGTGACCGCCTCGTCCTCGGTGCGGAACGTCCGGATCGCCAGCACGGGCCCGAAGATCTCGTCGCGGAGCAGCTCGCTGCCGGGCTGCACGTCGGTCAGGACGGTCGGGGCGTAGAAGGTGCCCGGGCCGTCGACGGGGTGGCCGCCGGTGCGCAGGACGGCTCCGCGCTCGACGGCGTCGGTGACCAGGCGGTGCGCCTTGTCCACCGCACGCTGGTCGATGAGCGGGCCGATCGCGACGCCGTCCTCGGTGCCGCGACCGACCGACATCGCCTCGACGCGCTCGGTGACCCGGCGGGCGAACTCCTCTGCGACGTCCTCGTGCACGAGGAACCGGTTCGCGGCGGTACACGCCTGCCCGGTGTTCCGGAACTTCGCAGCGAGCGCGGCATCGACGGCGAGGTCGAGGTCGGCGTCCTCGAACACCAGGAAGGGGGCGTTCCCGCCGAGCTCCATGCTCGTCCGGAGCACCGTCTGCGCGGCCTGCGTCAGGAGCGTCCGGCCGACCGGCGTGGACCCGGTGAAGGACAGCTTCCGCAGCCGCGGGTCGGCGAGGAGCGGCTCCGACAGCGCGCCCGCGTGCGTGGTCGGCACGACGTTCACGACACCCACCGGCACCCCCGCTTCGAGCAGCAGGTCGGCGAAGAGCAGCGTGGTGAGCGGCGTGAGCTCGGCCGGCTTCACGACGACGGTGCAGCCGGCGGCGAGCGCCGGTGCGATCTTGCGGGTGGCCATCGCGAGGGGGAAGTTCCACGGCGTGATGAGGAACGCCGGACCGACGGGCTTGTGCGTGACGATCGCCCGGCCGGTGCCCTCGGGGTTCGTGCCGTACGACCCGCCGATGCGGACCGCTTCCTCGGAGAACCAGCGGAGGAACTCGCCGCCGTACGTCACCTCGCCACGCGCTTCGGCGAGCGGCTTGCCCATCTCGAGCGTCATCAGGAGCGCGAACTCCTCGCGGCGTTCCTGCAGCAGGTCGAACGCGCGACGGAGGACCTCGGCGCGCTGCCGCGGCGGCGTGGTCGCCCAGCCGTCCTTCGCCGCGTGCGCGGCGTCGAGCGCCCGTCGGCCGTCGTCCGGGGTGGCGTCGGCGATCCGCAGGAGCGTCTCGCCGGTGGAGGGGTCGACGACGGGGAACGTCGCGCCGTCGGCCGCCTGTTGCCAGGTGCCGTCGACCAGGAGGCCCGTGGGGACCCGGTCGAGGACGGCCTGTTCGGCGGCTGGTCCGGTCGCGTCGGGGACGACGGGCCAGGCCGTCGTGGGGGCGGTGGTGGTCATGCTGCTGCCAGTCCTTCCAGGACGACGTCGAGGCCCTCGCCGAGCAGCGCATCGTCGATCGCGAGCGGGGGCAGGAAGCGCACGACGTTGCCGTACGTGCCGGCGGTCAGTGCGATGACGCCGTGTTCGTACGCGTACCGCACCACCGCGCCGGTGAGTCCCGGGTCCGGCTCGCCGGTCGCGGGGTCGACGAGCTCGATCGCGACCATCGCTCCACGGCCGCGGACGTCGCCGATGCGGGCGTCCGACGCCTGGGCCGTGCGGAGTCGGTCCAGCAGGATCGTGCCGATCGCCTCCGCACGCTCGACGAGCCCGTCGTGCTCGAACGCGTCGATGGCGGCGAGCGCTGCGGCGCAGGCGACCGGGTTGCCGCCGTACGTGCCGCCCAGGCCGCCGACGTGGGCGGAGTCCATGATCTCGGCGCGACCGGTCACCGCCGAGAGCGGCAGGCCACCGGCCATCCCCTTCGCGGTCGTCACGACGTCGGGGACGAGCCCCTCGTGCTCGCTGGCGAACATCGCACCGGTGCGGGCGAAGCCGGTCTGCACCTCGTCGGCGATCAACACGACGTCGTTCGCCGTGGTCCAGTCCGACAGGGCGGTGAGGAACCCGGGTGCCGGGACGACGAACCCGCCCTCGCCCTGGATCGGCTCGACGAGCACCGCGGCGGTGTTCTCCGCGCCGACCTGCTTCTCGATCTGGCTGATCGCGCGCTTCGCGGCCTCGGCACCGGTGAGTCCGTCGCGGAACGGGTACGACATCGGCACGCGGTAGACCTCGGGGGCGAAGGGACCGAAGCCGTTCTTGTAGGGCTGGTTCTTCGCGGTGAGCGCCATCGTGAGGTTCGTCCGGCCGTGGTACGCGTGGTCGAACACGACGACGGCCTGCCGTCCGGTGTGCTTCCGGGCGATCTTCACGGCGTTCTCGACGGCCTCGGCACCGGAGTTGAAGAGGGCGGTCCGCTTCTCGTGGTCGCCGGGGGTCAGCCGGTTGAGGGCTTCGGCGACCTCGACGTACCCCTCGTAGGCAGTGATGGTGAAGCAGGTGTGGGTGAACGCGGCGACCTGCTCCTGCACGGCGGCGACCACGCCGGGGTGCGCGTTCCCGACGCTCGTCACGGCGATGCCGGAACCGAGGTCGATGAGGGAGTTGCCGTCCGCGTCGACGACCACGCCACCGCCCGCGGCGACGACGGCGATCGGCACGGCGACCCCGACCCCGGCTGCGACGGCCGCGGACTTGCGCTCGAAGAGCTCCCGCGAGCGCGGACCCGGCACCTCGGTGACGAGCCGCCGTTCCTGGGGCAGCGAGGGGCCACCGGGGGCGGCGCTGATCGAGGGTGCAGCGGTGGAGGTCATGCGCCGATGGTAGGAGCGCCGAGCGCACGGACCCACTGTCCGCCGTGTACACCCGGGGTGGTCTCGATCGACTCGGCGGATAGGGTGCCCTCATGCCCGCGACGCTGCGATCCCTGCTCCACCGCGCCGACCTCCACCTGCGGCTGCTCACCAGCCCCGAGGCTGAGGCGCTCGACGCTCCCCTGTCGTGGCTGCACAGCTCCGACCTCGACGACCCCACGCCGTTCCTCGCCGACGGGCAGGGTCTCCTGACCACGGGGAAGCAGTTCGGCACCGAGGCCGAGGTCACGGAGTCGTTCGCCGCCGCCTACGTGCGACGGCTGCGGCAGCGCGGGGTCGTCGCACTCGGGTTCGGCACCGAGGTCGTCCGCGCCGGCACCCCCGCGCAGCTCGTGGCCGCGTGCGAGGCCTCCGGGTTGCCGTTGTTCGAGGTGCCGTACGAGACCTCGTTCATCGCCGTTGCGCAGGCCAACGCGGACGCCGTCGCGCGCGAGGCCAACGCCCGGAACGCGTGGGCCCTCGCCGCCCAGCGCGCCATCTCCCTCGCCGCGATGCGACCGGACGGTCTCGGCGCCACGATCGCGGAACTCTCACGGCAGCTGGACGGCTGGGTCGGGCTGTTCGACGTGTCCGGTCGCCTCGACCGCGGGTACCCCGACGACGGTGTCCCGGCGTCCGACCTGGACCTGCTCCGGACCGAGTCGCTCCGACTCCTCCGCGCCGGGCAGCGGGCCAGCCTGCCCGTGACGACCGAGCACCGCACCGGCTTCACGCTGCAGACCCTCGGCAGCGGCGGACACCTCAGCGGTGTCCTGGCCATCGCGAACGGCGGCGCACTCGACCGCGCCGGCCGGGAGGTCGTGACCGCCGTGATCGCCCTCGCCGGTCTCGCCCTGCAGCAGAACCGCGAGCTCGCGCGGGCCCGCGGCCTGCTCCGCACCGGGCTGCTCACGATGCTGTCCGTCGGGGACCCGGCCGTCGTCGACACCACGTCGCGGGAGGTCTGGGGGCCACTCCCAGCGGAACCCGTCCGGATCGCGGCGCTCGACGTCGCCGACCAGGACCTCGACACGGTGGTCGACCTGCTCGAGCTCTGGGTGCAGGACCGTCCCGGCCGGCTGTTCTTCGCGGTGGACGACGCCCTGTTCCTCTGCGTGGGCGCCGACGACACCGCGGTCGTCGAGGAGCTCGTCAGCCGCTACGACCTGCACGCCGGGCTCTCCGACGGTGCCTCGTACCCGTACTTCGGCCGAGCCCGGACCGAGGCCGTCCAGGCGCTCGACCGGCGTCGTGAAGGACGCCCCGGGATCACGGAGTTCGGCGACCTCGCCCGTGACGGCGTCCTCGCCCACCTCGCCCACGTCGACGTGGACGCCCGGGCCGTCGCCCGCGCGGTGCTCGCTCCCCTGCTCGACCACGACCGCACCGCGGGTACCGAGCTCACCCGCACCGTGCGGACCTGGCTGGAACAGAACTGCGAGTACGACCGCACCGCGCAGGAGCTCGGCGTCCACCGGCACACCGCCCGCGCCCGGATCGAGCACGCCGGACGACTCCTCGAACGGGACCTGTCCGTGTTCGCCACCCGGGCGGACCTCTGGGCGGCCTTCGTGGTCGAGGGCGGCCCCGGAGCCGGGTCGACGACGTCCGCCTAGGCTGGTCGCGTGCCGACCACACCGACCCGACGGCGCCTGAGCCCCGCCGAGCGGGAGGCCCAGATCGCCGACGCCGCGATCGCCGTCGCCCGCGCCGACGGACTCGCCGCGGTCACCCTGCGCGGTGTCGCCGCCTCGATCGGGGTCGCCCCCTCACTCGTCGCGCACTACCACCCGGCGATGGAGGACCTCGTCGGCGAGACCTTCCGCGCGATCGCCGCAGCCGAGGTCGCCGAGGTGGCCGCGATCGTGGCCGACGTGCACGGCCCTGGCGCCCGGCTCGGCGCGCTGCTGTCCTGCATCGCCGACCCGGACCGCGACGACGTCGCCGCGCTCTGGGCCGACGCGTGGAGCATCGGCCGGACGAACACCGTGCTCGCGGCGGCGGCCCGCGGCGTCATGGACGACTGGCAGCGACTGGCGACCGGGATCGTCGTCGAGGGGGTCCGGGATGGTGTCATGCGCGTGGACGACCCGGACGCCGTCGGCCGGCTCCTCTTCGCGCTCGTGGACGCCACGAACGGGTACGCCCTCGTCGACTACCTCGACCGGCCCACCCGCGAGGGGCTCGTCCGCACGACGATCGCCCGCGCGGTCGGCCTCGACGAAGCGTCCCTCACCAGCACCACGTGATCGCACATCCCTGACTTCCACGTCCTGTTGTTTAGGTTTAACCTGTAAACCTCAACAAGGCGCGAAGGGAGGTTCGGATCGTGGGCGAAGGACCCTTCACGAGCGTCGGGTGGGAAGACCGCGTCCTCCCCCGACTCGACAATCCCGATCTCCTCACACGGCGAGACGCAGAACTCCGTGCCCGCCCCTACCGAGCATCCCTGCCGTCGACGATCACGGCAATGACGTTCGACTTGTCTGCACAGACGTTGGCGGATGCCGACGACGCGGCCCGGGCCATCACGCGGTTCGATGCCGAGTACGAGGACTTCCCAGCACCGTTCGCCGGCGTGCTCCTGCGCACCGAGTCGGCCTCGAGCTCGGAGATCGAACACCTGACAGCGGGCGCGCGGGCGATCTCCGAAGCCGAGATCGACGAACGGGTCAACGGGAACGCCCCGCAGATCGTCCGGAACGTCCGAGCGATGCAGGCCGCCGTCGCACTGGCCGACGACATCGGCAACGACACGATCATCGCGATGCACCGCGAACTTCTCGACGACGTCACGCCGGGACTCGTCGGACGGTACCGCCAGGAGCAGGTCTGGATCGGCGGACGGCTCCCCCACCTCGCGGCGTTCGTTCCCCCACACCACGAGCGCGTGCACGACGGCATGGACGACCTCGTGACCTTCGTGCGGCGCACGGACCTTCCGCTCCTCGTCCAGGCCGCCATCGCGCACGCGCAGTTCGAGACCATCCACCCGTTCCCCGACGGCAACGGGCGGACGGGGCGCGCTCTCGTCCAGGCGATCCTCCGCCGTGGGGGTCTCCTCCGGCACGTGACGATCCCGGTCAGCAGCGGGATCCTGACCGACCTCGACGGGTACTTCGGCGCGCTCGACGCGTACCGCGGAGGGAACGTCGACGCCGTCGTCGACGTGTTCGCCCAGGCAGCGCTGTCCGGACTCGGGAACGCCGAACGGCTCGCCGGGGAGATCCGTTCACTCCAGACCGCCTGGGACGACCGGATGCGTGGACTCCGCGCCGATGCCACGGCCCGGAAGATCACGCGACTCTCCATCGAGCACCCCGTGCTGAACGCCCGGCTCGTCACGACGGAGACGGGCGCGAGCGCTCCGGTCATCGCCAACGCGTTCGCGCAGCTGGTCGAGCTCGGCATCCTCCGGCCGGGGAACTCGAAGCGGCGGAACCGCATCTGGGTCAACCTCGAGATGGTCGATGCGCTCGATGCGTTCGCCGCACGCAGCGGTCGACGGCAGCCCCCGGCGTACTGAACCGGCGCACGCGAGGTCGGTACGCTCGTCACGTCGCACAGGGAGCAGCGGGGACGGGGACACCATGACCACGACGGACGACCTCCGACGGACACGACCGAGTCGCCCACGGGTGGTGACGATCGCCGTCGTGCTCTGGGCGGTGTGGCTGGTGGCCGGGGTGCTGTCCACCGTCCTGGTCGCGACCTCCGACGGCCTCGCGGGCGTCGGCGGCGTCCTCACGATCGCGCTGTCCCTCGTGATCTGGGCGGTGGTCGCCGCGGCGGTCGTCCTGCTCCTCCGTGGTTCCGCGGTCGCGCGCACCGTGCTCGTCGCGGTCGCCGCGCTGCGTGCCGTCCTGAGCATCACGGAAGGCGGACCGGCCACGGCGCTCATCCTGCTGTCAGTGGTGGCCGCGGTCCTGCTCTTCCTGCCCAGCGCACGCCCGTTCTTCCGGCGAGTCGACGTTGCGGGGCCGGGCCGCGCCTCCAGGCAGTGACGTCCAGCAGGGACACAGAAGGCCCCCGGATTCCTCCGGGGGCCTTCTCTGCAGTACTCGATGTGCACTGCGCCTGGTGCGCGAGGGGGGACTTGAACCCCCACGCCGTTTCCAGCACACGGACCTGAACCGTGCGCGTCTACCAATTCCGCCACTCGCGCCAGCCCGAGAACACTACCACGCACAGACGGTGCCAGACGCCAACCACTACCATGCAGAGGTCGACGACCGAGAACACTGGAGACCCATGGGCCTGTTGGACAGCTTCGAGCGAGGGCTGGAGCGCGCCGTGAACGGCGCGTTCGCGAAGACCTTCCGCTCCGGCGTGCAGCCCGTCGAGATCTCGAGCGCACTCCGCCGAGAGCTCGACACCAAGGCTGCCGTGGTGTCCCGCGAGCGGATCCTCGTGCCGAACGAGTTCACGGTGCGCCTCGCTCCGCCGGACTTCACCCGCATGAACGACGTGGGGCGTCCCCTCATCGACGAGCTGTCGCAGATGGTGCAGCAGCACGCCGTCGCGCAGAACTACTCGTTCTCCGGCCCGGTGACGATCCGGCTCCAGCAGGACGGCACCCTGTCGACGGGCATCCTCCAGATCGACTCGACGACGGTGCAGCGCGACGTCGCCTGGGTGGCAGTGCTCGACATCGGCTCCCAGCGCCACAAACTGCAGCGCGGTCGCACCGTGATCGGCCGTGGGACGGACGCGGACATCACCGTCGCGGACACCGGCACGAGCCGCAAGCACGTCGAGGTGATCTGGGACGGCAAGCACGCCCAGGCCAACGACCTCGGCTCCACGAACGGGTCGAAACTGAACGGCGAACGCTTCCAGCAGGCCATCGTGGAGCCGGATTCGACGATCGAGATCGGTCGTACCCGTATGGTGTTCCGGGTGATCCCCGAGAACGACGGAGGTACCAGGTGACCACAGGGCTGACCCTGCTCGTCCTGCGCTTCGCGTTCCTCGCGGTGCTCTGGCTGTTCGTGTTCGTGATCGTCTTCGCGCTGCGCAGTGACCTCTTCGGTCAGCGCGTGCGCACCATCCCCACCGACCCGAAGGCCGGTGCGTCCGGCCCGACGACACCTGCGGTGCCGGCAGCAGCGGCGCCGGCTCCGGCATCCAACGGTGCGTTCACGGACCTCATCGGACAGCCTGGAGGCACGCAGCAGCCCGCCACGCCGGTCGCGACCCGCCTCGTGATCACCGAGGGATCCCGCGAGGGCATGGAGATGCCACTGGGCGGCGGCCCGATCACGATCGGCCGGTCGAGCGAGTCCAACGTGGTCATCCGCGACGACTACACCTCGACGAACCACGCCCGTCTCGACCTGCGTGCCGACGGCTGGCTCCTCACCGACCTCGAGTCCACGAACGGCACCTTCGTCAACGGTCAGAAGGTGACCGTTCCCGTGACCATCGCAGAGCGGACGCCGATCACGATCGGGACGACGACGTTCGAGCTGCGGCGGTAACCCGGGATGACGGCTCGCACGCTGAGCGCCGCTGTGTCCCACGTCGGACGCATCCGCGCGAACAACCAGGACTCCGGCTACGCCGGGCAGCACCTGTTCGCGGTCGCGGACGGCATGGGCGGCCACGCCGGCGGTGACGTCGCCTCGGCGATCGCGATCCGTCGCATCAGGGAGGTGGACCGGGAGTTCCCGTCGGCCCACGACGCCGAGTTCGCCCTGCAGTCGGCGCTGATCGCGGCGAACCAACTCATCACCGAGACGGTGTTCGAGCACCAGGAACTCACCGGGATGGGCACCACGGTGTCCGCGATGATCCGTGTCGGCGACCAGATCGCGATCGCGCACATCGGCGACTCCCGCATCTACCTGCACCGCGACGGTGAGCTGCGGCAGATCACCTCGGACCACACCTTCGTGCAGCGGCTCGTGGACAGCGGGCGGATCACCCCGGAAGAGGCAGCGGTCCACCCGCGGCGCTCGGTGCTGATGCGTGTGCTCGGTGACGTCGACGCCGCACCCGAGGTCGACACCGCGATCATGGACATCCAGCCGGGCGACCGCTGGCTGCTGTGCTCGGACGGGCTCTCGTCGTACCTCGCCGAAGAGCGCATCCGGCACGCCCTCGCGTCGAACATGGACGCGAACCAGGTCACGCAGCGCCTCGTGAAGGAGACGCTCGACCACGGCGCGCCCGACAACGTCACCGTCGTCGTGATGGACGTCACGGACTCCGAGCCGGGCGACGACGACGACGCGGCGACCACCGTCGGGTCCGCAGCAGCGCCGCTCACGTTCGAGGCGTCGACCGGCCGCAAGCCGATCCGCCTCCCCACGATCCTGCTGCACCCGCTGAAGGTCACGACGGCGCCCGAGGACTCGCACTTCGAGCCCGAGTCCGACCAGTTCTTCGCCGAGCTCATCGCCGAGGACCGTCGTCGCCGGATCCGTCGTCGCATCTCGTGGACCATCGCCCTCGTCGTGGCGATCGCCGCCCTCGTCGGCGCCGTGTTCCTCGGCTGGCGCATCATCCAGGACCACTACTACGTGGGCACCGACCGCGGCACCGTCGCGATCTACAAGGGCGTGCAGCAGTCGATCGGACCGATCGCACTCTCCGACGTCTACGAGGACACCGACATCACCGTGTCGTCGCTCCCGGACTACACGCGGGAGAACGTCCGCTCGACGATCAACGCGCAGTCGCTCGACGACGCGCGGGACATCGTGGACCGGCTGCGGAAGGCCGCCGAGACGGGGCAGGACCAGGCCGGGACGGGTGGTGACGGCGGCTCGCCGTCGCCGACACCGACCTCCTCACCCACGGGCTCCCCGTCCGCGTCCCCCGGGGCCAAGCGATGAGCAACGCCACCGCCCAGTCCTTCACGCAGGCGATCACGATCAAGCTGCGCGAGCCCGCGCGGGCCCGGAACCTCGAGCTCGTGCTGCTCGTCATCGCGTGCGGCATCTGCGCCGGGGCGATGGTCCTCGTGCAGCTCGGCACGAAGGGCAGGCTCTTCGACACCTCGGTGCTCTGGGTCGGCGCGGGCATCCTCGGCCTGGCGCTGATCATGCACGTGGTGCTCCGGGTCGTCGCGAAGAACGCCGATCCGTTCATCCTGCCGGTGGCCCTCGTGCTGAACGGCATCGGCATCGCCGAGATCTACCGGATCGACATCCACAACGACCTGTCCGGGTGGTCGGCGATCGGCGTGAAGCAGATCGTCTGGACGATGCTCGCGATGGTCCTGGCGATCATCACGGTCGTCCTCGTCCGGAACCACCGGTTCCTGCAGCGGTACCGGTACATCTTCATGTTCCTCACGATCGCGCTGCTGTTGCTGCCGATGCTGCCGGGCATCGGGTCCAACGTCGGTGGCGCTCGGGTCTGGATCCGCGTCGGAGCCTTCTCGTTCCAGCCCGGCGAGCTCGCGAAGATCACCATGGCGCTGTTCTTCGCCGGGTACCTCGTCACCGCTCGGGACTCGCTGTCGATCGTCGGCAAGAAGTTCCTCGGCATGACCTTCCCGCGCGGTCGGGACCTCGGTCCCATCCTGGTGATGTGGGGCGCGGCGATGGCCGTCCTCGTGTTCCAGCGCGACCTCGGCACCGCCCTGCTGTACTTCGGCCTGTTCCTCGTGATGATCTACGTGGCGACCGGTCGGATCAGCTGGGTCGTGATCGGCCTCGCCCTGTTCGTCGGAGGCGCGCTCGTCGCCCAGAGCGCGCTGGTGTACGTGCACGGCCGGTTCGAGCAGTGGCTCGACCCGTTCAACCAGGAGATCTTCGACCGCCAGACCCAGGGCAGCTACCAACTCGTCCAGGGGCTGTTCGGCTTCGCCAACGGGGGGATCACCGGAACCGGTCTCGGCCAGGGCCGCCCGTACATCACGCCGGTCGCCAACGCGGACTACATCATCGCCTCGCTCGGCGAGGAACTCGGCCTGATCGGCGTCTTCGCGATCCTGGCGCTGTTCATCGTCCTCGCGTCCCGCGGCCTGCGCGTCGCCTTCATGGCGCAGGACGACTTCGGCAAGCTGCTCGGCGTCGGCTTCGGCTTCGTCATCGCCCTGCAGGTGTTCGTCGTCGTCGGTGGCATCACCCGCGTCATCCCGGTGACCGGCCTCACGACCCCGTTCATGGCGGCCGGTGGTTCGTCCCTCATCGCCAACTGGATCATCGCCGCGATGCTGCTGCGACTGACCGACGCCATCCCAGCCGAACAGCGCGTCCAGCAGGGCGCGATCCCCGCCGCGCGTGGCGGGAACGCGCGCGCGACCAGGAAGGAGCGCAGCCGGTGAACCGACAGCTCCGCGGTGTCTCGACCGTCATCGTGCTCATGTTCGTCGCACTCTTCGTGTCGACGACGTCGATCCAGTTCTTCTCGGCGGACTCGCTCCGTGCCGACTCCCGCAACTCCCGGACGATCCTCGCCAGCTACTCGACGAAGCGCGGCGCCATCCTCGTGAACGGCAGCCCGATCGCCGAGTCGACCCCGGTGGACGACCAGTACCAGTACCAGCGCAAGTACACGAACGGCGACCTGTACTCCTCCGTCACGGGCTACTTCACCATCGGCCAGGGCAACACGGGCATCGAGAGCGCGGAGAACACCGTGCTCTCCGGCAACTCCGACGCGTCGTTCTTCCAGAACCTCAACGCGATCCTCACCGGGCAGGACGTCCAGGGCGACAACGTCAACCTGACGATCGACCCCGACGTCCAGCAGGCCGCCTACGACGCGCTCGGTGACAACACCGGGGCCGTCGTCGCGATCCAGCCGAAGACGGGCAAGATCCTCGCGATGGTGTCGAAGCCGTCCTACGACCCGAACACACTCACCTCGCACGACACGGCGCAGGTGAAGGCGCAGTACGACGCCCTGCTGAACCAGTCGCGGACGCCGTTGCAGAACCGCGCCATCGGCGGCGACCTGTACACGCCGGGATCGGTGTTCAAGCTCATCGTCGCGTCGGCCGCGCTCGAGGGCGGGAAGTACAACCTGGACTCCGAGTTCCCGAACCCCTCGCGGTTGCAGCTCCCAGGCACGAGCACCTACATCAACAACGCCGAGGGCGGCTCCTGCGGCGGCGGCGACACCGTCAAGCTCCGCACCGCGATCCAGAACTCGTGCAACATCCCGTTCGCGGAACTCGGACAGAAGCTCGGCTACGACGCGATCAAGAGCATGGCGGACAAGTACGGCTTCGGCGACGCTATCGAGGTCCCGATGCGGGCGACGGCGAGCCAGTACCCCGACGTCGACTCCACGGCGCAGCTCATGCTGAGCTCGTTCGGTCAGGCCAGCGTCCGGGTGTCCCCGCTCCAGATGGCGATGGTCTCGGCCGGGATCGCCAACGGCGGCAAGGTGATGCAGCCGTCCCTCGTCGACTCGATCACCACGAGCGACCTGAAGACCGTCGAGTCCTTCTCCCCGAAGCAGTACAGCGACCCGCTCTCGGCCTCCGAGTCCAGCGACCTGACCGAGGCCATGCAGAGCGTCGTCAGCTCCGGGACCGGGACCAATGCCAAGATCGACGGTGTCGACGTCGCAGGGAAGACGGGCACGGCAGAGGGCGGCACGGGCGATCCGTACACGCTGTGGTTCACCGGGTTCGCCCCGGCGAAGGACCCCGAGGTGGCCGTCGCGGTCGTCGTCGGGAACGGCGGCGGGCTCGGGCAGTCCGGTGTCGGCAACACGGTCGCGGCTCCGGTCGCGAAGAAAGTCATGGAGGCGGTGCTGAACAAATGAGACCCACCAGCGGACTCACCTTCGGTGGGCGGTACCAACTCTCGTCCCGCGTCGCGATCGGCGGCATGGGAGAGGTCTGGCAGGCCACCGACCTCGTCATCGGACGGACCGTCGCACTCAAGATCCTCAAGGACGAGTACCTCGGCGACCCGGGGTTCCTCGAGCGCTTCCGCGCCGAGGCCCGTCACGCTGCGCTCGTCAACCACGAGGGCATCGCCAACGTGTTCGACTACGGCGAGGAGGACGGCAGCGCCTACCTCGTGATGGAGCTCGTCCCCGGCGAGGCGCTCTCGACCATGATCGAGCGGGAGCACACGCTGCCGGTCGACAAGGTCCTCGACATCGTGGCGCAGACCGCGAACGCCCTGCAGGCCGCGCACGCGGTCGGCCTGGTGCACCGCGACATCAAGCCCGGCAACCTGCTCATCACGCCGGACGGCCGCGTCAAGATCACCGACTTCGGCATCGCGCGCATCGCCGACCAGGTGCCGCTCACCGCGACCGGCCAGGTCATGGGCACCGTGCAGTACCTCTCGCCGGAGCAGGCGAGCGGACACCCTGCGTCGCCCTCCACGGACATCTACTCGCTCGGCATCGTCGCGTACGAGGCCCTTGCGGGTCGTCGACCCTTCACGGGTGAGTCGCAGGTCGCGATCGCGATGGCGCACATCAACGAGCAGCCGCCGGCGCTCCCGGGCGACATCCCGGAGCCCGTCGCCGCGCTCGTGATGTCCTGCATCGCGAAGAAGCCCGCGGACCGCCCCGCCACCGCCGCGAACCTGGCCCGTGCCGCACAGGCGCTGCGCCGTGGTGACGTCGCGGCGGCCACCGTCGCCGTGCCGGCCATCGCCGCCGGGGGCACCGTGGCGTTCAACCCGCCACAGGGGCAGGGGAACGACGCCGCGACCGCACTCATCGGCACCCAGGCCGGAGCCGTCACCGGTGGTCCCGGCACGCCGGGCTCGCCCGTCGACGGTGAGGACGAGGAACCGAAGAAGAAGCGCGCCTGGATCTGGTGGCTCGTCGGCGGCGTCGCGGTCCTCGTCATCGCGGCGGTGATCGCTGCGTTCGCGATCAACGGCAACGGGACGCCCGAGCCGACGCGCTCGGCGACCACGAAGAGCTCCACGCCGCGTCCGAGCAACACGCCGACGCCGACACCGACGCAGACACGGGTGCTCGTCAACGCGGCGGACTACGTCGGGCTCTCGGTCACGGACGCCCAGGCGAAGCTGCAGTCGCTCGGCCTCACCCCGCAGGTCGAGGACGGCGACCCGGCCCCGACGGCGGACAAGGCGAACACCGTCCAGTCCATCAGCCCCACCGGGAGCCTGGCAGCGGGCGCGGTCGTCGTGATCCAGCAGTACACGGCACAGCCGACGGTCAACCAGCCGAACTCCGCGTCCCCGGGCACGGTGTCGACGGACGGCCAGGTCACCTTCAGCTGGGCGGCGGCGACCTGCCCGACCGGGTACACCGTGGCGTCGTACGCGTACACGATCACCGGCGGCAAGGACACCTCGAGCCAGACCTCGGGAACGCTGGACGCCTCGCACCGTTCTGTCACCGTGCAGATCGACGCGGTGGGCAAGGCCGCGGCACTGACCTACACCGTGACCTGCGGGAACCTCGCCGCCTCGGCCGCCTCGGAGTCCGCCACGAGCGACCCCTGGCAGGCCGCCGGCGAGCCGACCACCGACCCGACGGACGGCAACAACCCCAGCCAGGGCCCGCAGGACTGACCCTCGGACGGGGGCTCGCGACACCGTTGCGTAACGGTTCGGTCGGGGGCCCCGTCCGCAGCGTCTCACCAGCGAGGGCTGCCGTACACTGGCCCGGACGGACATTCGGAGGAGTACGTGCCAGAAGGTGTGACCGCGGGGATCACCCTCCTCGCCAACCGCTACGAGATCGGTGACGTCATCGGTCGGGGCGGCATGGCCACAGTGCATCTGGGCAACGACACCCGCCTCGGACGCAAGGTGGCGGTGAAGCTGCTCAAGCCGAGCCTCGCCAACGACCCGGCGTTCCGTACACGGTTCCGCCAGGAAGCCCAGGCGGCTGCGCGCATGGCCCACCCCACCATCGTCCGCGTCTACGACGCCGGCGAGGAGACGGTCACCGAGACCTCGGGCGCCGAGGTGCAGGTGCCCTTCATCGTCATGGAGTACGTCGAGGGCCGTCCGCTCTCCGACATCATCGACGACGGTCCGGTCGCCCCGGACGAAGCCGTGCGCATCACCGAGGGCATCCTCACCGCGCTCGAGTACTCGCACCGCGCGGGCGTCGTGCACCGCGACATCAAGCCCGCGAACGTCATGGTGACGCACGCCGGCCAGGTCAAGGTGATGGACTTCGGGATCGCCCGTGCCATCACGGACACGTCGGCCACGGTCGCGCAGACCACCTCGATCCTCGGCACCGCCTCCTACTTCTCGCCGGAACAGGCACGCGGTGAGACCGTCGACGCTCGCACCGACGTCTACTCGACCGGTGTCGTGCTGTTCGAGCTCCTCACCGGACGGCCCCCGTTCATCGGGGACTCGCCCGTCGCCGTCGCCTACCAGCACGTCAGCGAGCAGCCGGTCGCACCGTCGACCCTGGTGCCCGAGGTGTCACCGGCCCTCGACGCCGTCACCCTCCACGCCCTCGTGAAGGACCGCACGCGTCGGTACCAGAATGCCGCCGAGTTCCGGACCGAGCTGCAGCAGGCCGCAGCCGGTCACGTCCCGGCGTCGACCCGGAAGCTCCAGCAGCAGGTCGCGAACGACGCTTCGACGATGCTCTTCGGCGTCAACCCCCGCACGACGTCGAACCCCGCCGTCGCGTTCCGCGAGCTCGAGGACGACACGGCCGAGCACCGCCCGCAGCGCACGCAGAACCGTCCGCCGGTGGCGTGGATCTGGGTCGGCATCATCCTGACCGCAGCCGTGATCGTCGCGGTGGTGTTCTTCGTCGCGAACCTCCAGCCCGGCAAGGGTCCGGTGTCGTCGGTGAGCGTGCCGAACGTCGCCGGCGCGACCTACGACTCCGCCGCGTCGGCGCTCGGCAAGCAGGACCTGGTCGCCGTCAAGGTGGAGGAGAACTCCGACGACGTCGAGAAGGGGACGGTCATCCGGACCGAGCCCCGTGCCGGCACGAAGGTCGGCCGCAGTCAGAACGTCCGTGTCGTCGTCTCGCTCGGCCCGCAGCAGATCGCCATCCCGGACCTCGCCGGTCAGGCGCAGGACGCTGCCGAGAAGACCCTCACGGACGCCGGCTTCACGGTCGGGGCGATCAACTCCGACTACTCGCCCGACGTCCCCGAGGGAACGGTCATGAGCACCGATCCTGCATCCGCGTCCCTGCACGCGAAGGGCACCGTGGTGAACCTGACCGTGTCGAACGGCAAGGTCGAGCTCCCGAACGTCACGCAGCAGCCGTTCGCGACCGCGAACGCGACGCTCGCCGGCCTGGGGCTGACCGTGACCCCGGCGCCCGCGTACTCCTGCACCGGTGGCACCGTGACGCAGCAGAGCGCTCCCGCCGGCGACATCGCGCAGGGCAGCACCGTGGTCCTCACCTACTGCGCCGCGTCGTCACAGCCCACACAGCCGCCCGCGTCGGGCGGCGACGACGGTGGGGACAACGCCGGTGACGGCGGCGACGGCGGCGACGGGCAGTGAACTGACCGCGTCCTGACGGAGGCTGTCCGTCGGGGCCGACCCGTGCCTCCAGGCCGGACGCCCGTCAGGCGCGGTGCGCCGCGATGAGCGGGTTCAGTCCGGCAGCTCGGTCGGCCGCGCCCGCCAGGCCGGTGGTCTCCAGCCAGTTCCCGACCATCCGGTACCCACCCTCGGTGAGCACCGACTCGGGGTGGAACTGCACGCCGTACACGGGGTGCTCACGGTGCTGGACGCCCATGATGACTCCGCCGCCGGTCCGGGCCGTGACGGTGAGTTCTTCGGGAACGGTCCCGTCGACGATCGCGAGCGAGTGGTAGCGCGTGGCGGTGAACGGGTGCGGGACGCCGGCGAACAGCGCACTGTCGTCGTGGTCGACCTGCGACGTCTTGCCGTGCATGAGCTCCTCGGCGTGCGTCACGGTGGCGCCGAGCGCTTCGGCGATCGCCTGGTGACCGAGGCATACCCCGAGGAGCGGCTTGTCCGCCTCCATCGCGGCGTGCACGGTCGCGATGGACACGCCGGCGTCGGCCGGGGTGCCGGGGCCGGGTGACAGGAGCACGCCGTCGTAGTCCGCGATGCGGTCGGCGATCTCGGACGCGGGGAACGCGTCGTTCCGCACCACGTCGGTCTCCGCACCGAGCTGCTGCACGTAGCCGTTCAGCGTGTAGACGAAGCTGTCGTAGTTGTCGACGACGAGGATCTTGGTCATGGTCGGTTCACCGTACTCGTGGGGGATGTGTGCAGCGGGCTGAGAGTCCTCCCACACACGTGGTCACGGTAGGATACCGGCCATGGCCAAGGACAAGGACCGCACCAAGCCCGCCCGGAGGACCCGAGCCGACTCGGTCGACACAGCGGGGGACCAGCCGAACCCCGTCTGGTTCAAGCCGGTCATGTTCGGCTTCATGCTCATCGGGCTCGCCTGGGTGATCGTCTTCTACATCTCGAACACGACCCTTCCGGTTCCGTCTCTCGGGTCGTGGAACATCCTGATCGGCTTCGGCATCATGTTCGTCGGCTTCCTCATGACCACGCGCTGGCGCTGACACCCCGGCCACCTGCTTCCCTGACGCCCGTCGCACCCCCCAGAGGTGCGGCGGGCGTCGTCGTTGCAGCCGGTGGCCCGTTCTCCACACCCACCCGGCCACTGCGTCAGCGTTCTCCCCAACCCGAGCGCCGTTCTCCACACTCTCCACATCACTCTCCACACCCTGACCCCGGAGTTATCCACAGCGGAGTCCACAGTGGGGATAATCACACGCGTGTAACTCACCGCTTTGTCCACAGCTGTGGATAACTCGGTCGTGCACGTGTGGAAACCGATCCGGCAGCACGGCGTGCGTCGGGCCTGGTGCGTCCCGCACGACACCCGCCGCGTCCCGCAACGACGAAGGCCCCGTCGCGCGTGCGACGGGGCCTTCGAGTGGGTGCGTCAGATGCCGATCCCGATGCCGGCCTGGAGGCTCGCGTACACCGCGTAGATGCCCGCGACGAGCACGACCGCCTCGGCCACGAGTAGGCCGATCTGCAGGCCCCGCTGCCGGACGTTGCGGGTCTTCGCGAAGACGAACCCGGTGATGAAGCCGAGGACGATGCCACCGACGTGCGCCTGCCACGAGATCGCCGTGCCGGGCAGGAACCCGACGACGAGGTTCAACCCCATGATCACGAGCAGCTGCACGGCGTTGTAGCCGAGGCTGCGCTGGATGACGAAGAACGCGGCGAACAGGCCGAAGATCGCACCGGAGGCGCCGACGACCTGCGTTCCCGGGCTCAGCAACGAGACCGCGAGGTCCCCGCCGAGTCCCGCCAGGAGGTACAACGCCAAGAAGCGCCAGGTCCCGAGGATGTTCTCGAGCATCCGTCCGAAGATCCAGACGGCCCACATGTTGAACAGGATGTGGAAGAACGAGGAGTGCACGAACAGCCCGGTGACGAGACGCCACGGCTGCGTGCCCACGAGAGGCGTGTAGTAGCTCAGCCAGGCGTTGACGTACCCGCCGCTGACCTGGTTGAGGAGCCACAGGACGACCGAGACGGCGACGATCACGACCGTCGCCTTCTGGTCGAGCATGGCGAAGCGCCGTCGGGCGACCGTCATCCCACTGGGACCGGTCGCCCGACGGTTCGCGGCGAACTGCGCGCGCTGCTCGCGCACGCACTCCGGGCAGTGCACCCCGACCGCCGCCGGCGTCTGGCACTCAGGGCAGATCGTGCGCCCACACCGCTGGCAGAGCACGAAGCTCTGCCGGTCGGGGTGCCGGTAGCAGGTGTTGTTCGAGTTGTACGCCGGATCGCTCACGTGGTGGCTCAGACGTCCTCGACGTCGATGCTCTGGATGACGACGTCCTCGAGCGGCTTGTCACGGCCGTCCGTGGGCACGCCCTCGATCGCGTCGACGACCGCACGCGACTCGTCGTCCGCGACCTCGCCGAAGATGGTGTGCTTGCCCTGCAGCCAGGGGGTCGCCACCGTGGTGATGAAGAACTGCGACCCGTTCGTGCCGCGGCCGCCCTGGATGCCGGCGTTCGCCATCGCGAAGATGTACGGGTTCTGGAAGGTGAGCTCCGGGGAGATCTCGTCGTCGAAGCGGTAGCCCGGGCCGCCGATGCCCTGACCGAGCGGGTCGCCGCCCTGGATCATGAAGTCCTTGATGATGCGGTGGAAGACAACACCGTCGTAGAGCTTGTCGGTGGACACCTTGCCGGTGCCCGGGTGCGTCCACTCCTGCTTGCCCGTCGCGAGGTCGACGAAGTTCTTGACGGTCTTCGGAGCGTGGTTGCCGAACAGGTTGACGCGGATGTCGCCCTTGTTCGTGTGGATCGTTGCGACAGCGGTGTGCAGAGACATGTTCCGATTCTCGCATGTACTGCTGAAGGTCAGACGGATCCCACAGGTGAGGCTCCGTGACCTGTCAGGGAGTCGGGTGGCAGGATGGGACCCACGCCGATCCGATGGAGGTACCAGATGACGACGATCGAGATCCCGCGCAAGCGTCGGAAGCAGATCAAGAAGCTCAAGGGCCAGACCGCCTCGCTCCTCGGCGAGCAGCGCAAGGTCCTCGAGCACGCGAACGCGATCCTGGCGGAAGCGCGTTCCAATGCGGCCGATGCCGCACGCAAGGACATCGCACCGCGGGTGCAGAACGCGATCGACAACGGCATCCGGCCGGCTGTCGCCACGGGTGTGCACGCCGCGACGAGCGCAGCACAGAACGCATCCCACCGTTTCCAGTCCGAGGTCGTCCCCGGCCTGGTCGCGACGGCGGGCTCGGTCTTGAGCGTGGGCGACCTCGCGAAGGACCCGCGCGTCAAGAAGATCGTGAAGAACGCCCAGAAGAAGGGCAAGAAGGCCAAGAAGGCTGCGGAGAAGTACGTGCCGCACCAGAAGAAGGGCATCGGCTTCGGCGGTGTCGCGCTCATCGTCGTCGGCGTGGTCGCCGTCGCGGGTGCCGCGTACGCCGCGTACCAGACGCTGCGCGCCGACGACGACCTGTGGGTCGCCGACGACGCTGACACGGCGGAGAAGCCTGCCGCCTGACCTCCCCGGTTCGTACGAAGGGCCCCGGCATCCGCCGGGGCCCTTCGTCGTCTCCGGTCGGGGCGTACGAGGTGGCACGAGGTCGCACGACTCGCCACGCACGTCCGCCGAGGTAGCAGGATCTGCCGCCCGTGGGCCAGCCGAGCGGCACTTCGTGCGACCTGGCGACCGGCGCGGGTGACGGCGCAACCATGTGACGGACTGGAGGCCCGTGGCGGCACCGCCCCGCGCCTCCAGTCCGCCTTGGGGTCACGTTCCATCCCATCGCGGCCAAGATAGAAGGTTGTTCCGCGCAAAGGAGGCAGAAACTTCCTGCCTCCCACGAGCGTTCCTGCACCCCACGCGCGAAACGACCCGCGCCCACGCCACGCACCGAAGCGCCCACGCAAGGCCCACGCACCGGAACGGCTGCGGAGAGGCGCCCATCGCGGAGCGGCGCGCCGAAGGCGCCGACGAACACGACGGCCGAAGGCCGGTGAGCCGAGGAACGAGCGAACAGCGTTCACCCTGAGGGAGTGGAGCCTAGGAGAATCGAACTCCTGACATCCTGCTTGCAAAGCAGGCGCTCTACCAACTGAGCTAAGGCCCCGAGGACTCCAGCGTACTGGAGCCGGTGGGAGATGGTGGGGCTACAAGGACTTGAACCTTGGACCTCTTCGTTATCAGCGAAGCGCTCTAACCGCCTGAGCTATAGCCCCTCAGACCGGATGAAAGCCTACCGTACCGATCCCGCAGAACGAAATCGAGGCGGTCGACCCATCCGGGCCGGGTGTGTCAGTTGTTCGTGAAGCCGACGAGCAGGCCGCCGGTGATCCGCACACTGAGGTTGTAGAGCACGCTCACGATTGCGCCGAGCACGGTGCCGACGACCACGTTGAGGATGCCCACGACGATGGAGAACCCGAGTACCTGGCCCAGCGAGAACTGGTCCATGATCGAGTAGTTGTTCTGTCCGGTGACGTCCTTCAGGAGCGAGTCGATCTCCCCGAAGACACCGGTCTGGTTCAGGATGACCCAGACGAGCGCCGTCGCGACGACGATCACGATGGACCCGGCCAGGGCGATGAGGAAGCTGAGCTTCACCATCGACCAGAAGTCGACGTAGACCAGTCGCAACCGCACCTGGCGGGTGCCGACGGGACGCTTCGCCTTCTTCTGGAGCTTCTCGGCGACACTACTCATTGCTTGACTGGTCCTCTCCGGCCTGGTCGTCGCCAGGCTCGGTGTCGATGGGATCAGTGGATTCCGGCGCTGCTTCAGCAGGGCTCACCGTCTCCACCGGGCCCGCAGGCTCGATCTCGGCGTCGTCCTGGTCGTCCAGGTTCCGCTCTGTGTTCCGGGCCACCGCGATGATCCGGTCGTTCTCCGCGAACCTCGCGAAGACCACACCCATCGTGTCGCGGCCCTTGGCGGGCACCTCGGACACGGCAGACCTTACCACCTTGCCCGATTGCAGCACGAC
Source organism: Curtobacterium pusillum (assembly GCF_007673235.1). Taxonomy (GTDB): domain Bacteria; phylum Actinomycetota; class Actinomycetes; order Actinomycetales; family Microbacteriaceae; genus Curtobacterium; species Curtobacterium pusillum_C. Next base: position 543,943 of record NZ_VDZH01000003.1, on the reverse strand, counting down.
GAGCACCTCGTCGTCCTCGCCCACGATGAGAGCACCCACAAGGTCACCTCGATCGGCTGCCAGCTTGGCCACCTTGATGCCGAGTCCGCCACGGCCCTGCACGCGGTACTGGTCGACCGAGGTGCGCTTGGCGTAGCCGCCCTCCGTCATGACCCACACGTAGCCGTCGTCGGACACGACCCGCGCTGCGAGGAGCGCGTCGCCGTCGCGGAAGGACATGCCCTTCACGCCGGAGGTCGATCGACCCATGGGGCGCAGCGTGTCGTTCGTCGCGGTGAAGCGCAGCGACATGCCGTGCTTCGAGACGAGGAGCAGGTCGTCGTGCTCGTCGACGAGGAGCGCCTGCACGAGGGTGTCACCGTCACGCAGGTTGATGGCGATGATGCCACCGGTGCGGTTGGTGTCGTACTCGGTCAGCGCCGTCTTCTTCACGAGGCCGTGCTCGGTGGCGAGCACGAGGTACTGCGCGGCCTCGTAGTCGCGGATGTCGAGCACCTGCTGGATCTTCTCGTCCGGCTGGAGCGCGAGCAGGTTCGCCACGTGCTGGCCCTTGGCGTCGCGGCTGGCTTCCTGCAGTTCGTACGCCTTGGCACGGTAGACCCGGCCCTGGTCGGTGAGGAACAGGAGCCAGTGGTGCGTCGTCGTGACGAAGAAGTGCTCGACGATGTCGTCGGCGCGCAGCTGCGCACCCTTGACCCCGCGGCCACCGCGGTGCTGCGAGCGGTAGTTGTCGCTCCGCGTGCGCTTGACGTAGCCGCCGCGGGTGAGGGTGACGACCATCTCCTCTTCGGGGATGAGGTCCTCGATGGACATGTCGCCGTCGAAGCCGAGCAGGATCTCGCTGCGGCGGTCGTCGCCGAAGCGCTCCACGATCTCGTCGAGCTCCTCGCCGATGATCGTGCGCTGCCGGGTCTCGGACCCGAGGATGTCCTGGAAGTCGGCGATCTTGCGCTCGAGTTCCTCGGCCTCGTCGTGGATCTTCTGCCGCTCGAGGGCCGCGAGGCGACGGAGCTGCAGCTCGAGGATCGCGCGCGCCTGGATCTCGTCGACGGACAGCAGGTCCATCAGGCCGGTGCGGGCCTCTTCGACGTCGGGCGACCGGCGGATGAGCGCGATGACCTCGTCGAGGGCGTCGAGCGCGGCCAGGTACCCGCGGAGGATGTGGGCGCGCTTCTCGGCCTCGCGCAGACGGAACTGCGTGCGGCGGACGATGACGTCGATCTGGTGGTCGACCCACGCCGAGATGAACCCGTCGAGCGCGAGGGTGCGGGGCACGCCGTCGACGATCGCGAGCATGTTCGCGCCGAAGTTCTCCTGCAGCTGCGTGTGCTTGTACAGGTTGTTGAGGACGACCTTCGCGACGGCGTCGCGCTTCAGGACGATGACGAGGCGCTGCCCCGTGCGGCCGGAGGTCTCGTCACGGATGTCCGCGATGCCGGCGAGCTTGCCGTCCTTGACGCCCTCGGCGATGCGGATCGCGAGGTTGTCCGGGTTGACCTGGTACGGCAGCTCGGTGACGACGAGGCAGGTACGACCCTGGATCTCCTCGACGTTGACGACCGCACGCATCGTGATCGACCCACGGCCCGTGCGGTAGGCGTCCTGGATGCCCTTGGTCCCGAGGATCTGCGCACCGGTCGGGAAGTCCGGGCCCTTGATCCGCTGCATGAGCGCACCGAGGAGCTCCTCGCGCGTCGCGTCGGGGTGCTCGAGCGCCCACTTCGCGCCGGCGGCGACCTCGCGCAGGTTGTGCGGCGGGATGTTCGTGGCCATGCCGACCGCGATGCCGACGGACCCGTTGACGAGCAGGTTCGGGAACCGTGCCGGCAGGATCGCGGGCTCCTGCGTGCGGCCGTCGTAGTTGTCCTGGAAGTCGACGGTGTCCTCGTCGATGTCCCGGACCATCTCCATGGCGAGCGGCGCCATCTTGGTCTCGGTGTACCGCGGGGCCGCGGCGCCGTCGTTGCCCGGGGAACCGAAGTTGCCCTGGCCGAGTGCGAGCGGGTAGCGGAGCGACCACGGCTGCACGAGGCGGACGAGCGCGTCGTAGATCGCGGAGTCACCGTGCGGGTGGAACTGCCCCATGACGTCGCCGACGACGCGGGAGCACTTCGAGAAGGCCCGGTCGGGGCGGTAGCCGCCGTCGAACATCGCGTAGATCACGCGGCGGTGCACCGGCTTCAGCCCGTCGCGGACCTCCGGCAGGGCACGACCGACGATGACGGACATCGCGTAGTCGAGGTACGAGCGCTGCATCTCGAGCTGCAGGTCGACCTGCGAGATGCGGTCACCGGAGACGACGATGTCCCCGCTGTCGCCGTGGACGATCTCGGGCTGCTCGTCGGCGCCGTTCTCGTTGTCGTCAGCCATGTGGCTTCGTTCCCTTTCTGGACAGCCGGGAGGCTGTGGTTCACATCGTCGCGCCGGGCGCGACCACAGGTGGTCAGGACTGGTGCGCGCGGCTCACGCCGTGCCTCCAGGCCAGGATCAGATGTCCAAGAACCGGACGTCCTTCGCGTTCTGCTGGATGAACTGGCGACGTGACTCGACGTCCTCGCCCATCAGCGTCGCGAAGACGCTGTCCACCGCGGCGGCGTCCTCGAGCGTGACCTGCAGCAGCGTGCGGGTTTCCGGGTTCATCGTGGTGTCCCAGAGCTCCTTGTAGTCCATCTCGCCGAGACCCTTGTAGCGCTGGATCCCGTTGTCCTTCGGGATGCGCTTGCCGGCGGCGAGGCCGGCGGTCATCAGGGCGTCGCGCTCCCGGTCGCTGAACACGTACTCGTGCGCCGAGTTCGACCACTTCAGGCGGTACAGCGGCGGCTGCGCGAGGTAGACGTAGCCGCGCTCGATGAGCGGCCGCATGTAGCGGAACAGCAGCGTGAGCAGCAGCGTCGTGATGTGCTGACCGTCGACGTCGGCATCGGCCATCAACACGATCTTGTGGTAGCGGGCCTTGTCGGGGTCGAAGTCCTCGCCGATGCCGGCGCCGAACGCCGTGATCATCGACTGGATCTCCTGGTTGGCCAGGGCGCGGTCGAGGCGGGCCTTCTCGACGTTGAGGATCTTGCCGCGCAACGGCAGGATCGCCTGCGTCATCGGGTTGCGACCCTGCACGGCGGAACCGCCGGCGGAGTCACCCTCGACCATGAAGATCTCGGAGACCGTCGGGTCCTTCGACTGGCAGTCCTTGAGCTTGCCGGGCATGCCGCCCGACTCGAGGAGGCCCTTGCGTCGGGTGGTCTCACGCGCCTTGCGGGCAGCGAGCCGGGCCTGCGACGCCTGGATCGCCTTGCGCACGACGTCGCGGGCCTGCGTCGGGTTGCTCTCGAACCAGTGGGTGAGCTCGGTGCCGACGACGCGCTGCACGAAGCCCTTGGCCTCGGTGTTGCCGAGCTTGGTCTTCGTCTGGCCCTCGAACTGCGGCTCGCCGAGCTTCACCGAGATGACGGCCGTCAGCCCTTCACGGATGTCGTCACCCGTGAGGTTGTCGTCCTTCTCCTTGATGATCTTCGCTTCACGCGCGTACTTGTTCACGAGGTACGTGAGCGCGGCGCGGAAGCCCTCTTCGTGGGTGCCACCCTCGTGCGTGTTGATCGTGTTCGCGAAGGTGTGGACGCTCTCCTGGTAGGAGGTGTTCCACTGCATCGCGACCTCGAGCGCGATCTTGCGCTCCGGGTCCTCGGCCTCGAAGCCGATGACGTCCGGGTGCACCAGGTCGGCCTTCTTCTGGGCGTTGAGGTACTCGACGTAGTCGGCGAGCCCGCGCTCGTACAGGAAGGAGTCCTTGCGGGACTCTTCCCCTTCGTCCGGGGTGCGCTCGTCCTGCAGCGTGATCCGGAGGCCCTTGTTCAGGAACGCCATCTGCTGGAACCGCGTGCGGAGGGTCTCGTAGTCGAAGACGACGGTCTCGAAGATGTCGGCGTTCGGCCAGAAGGTGATGGTCGTGCCGTGCCCCTCGTCCTCTTCGTCCTTGGACAGGGGTGCGACGGGGACGCCGTCGGTGTAGCTCTGGCGCCAGACGTGGCCCTGCTGCCGGACCTCGACGTCGAGCTCGGAGCTCAGCGCGTTGACGACCGACGAGCCGACGCCGTGCAGACCGCCGGACACCGCGTACGCGCCGCCGCCGAACTTGCCGCCGGCGTGCAGCACGGTCAGGACGACCTGGACGGTCGAGACGCCCTCCGCAGCGTGGATCCCGACGGGGATGCCGCGGCCGTTGTCGACCACGCGGACGCCACCGTCTTCGCGGATGGTGACGTTGATCGTGTCGCAGTACCCGGCGAGTGCCTCGTCGACGGAGTTGTCGACGATCTCCTGCACGAGGTGGTGCAGACCGCGCGGCCCGGTCGACCCGATGTACATGCCCGGACGCTTCCGGACCGCTTCGAGTCCCTCGAGCACCTGGATCTGGTCTGCGCCGTACTCTGGATCGTTCTGCGGGGTCTGCTCGCTGGACGAGTTCAGTCGGTCGTCGTCAGATCCGGATGTCATTCGAGGGTGCTCCTGCCTGCGCGCGGAACACCCGCGCACTGCACCTCCCAGTCTACCGCAGGGACCCCGGATCCGAGGGCGGAATCCGCCCGTGGACGGCCTTTTTTCGTCCTCCCGGACGATTTCGTCGGCTCACCCGTAAGTGTCGCGAGGACCGCGCCCCTGGACCGTCCTGGGACCGCGTTTCCAGGTGGGGGCGTCGGGGCCCGAAACCCGGATCGACTGCACCCCTGCCTCCGGGTGCCGCTCGGCGATCGTCGTCGTGATGGTGCTCCGCATCAGTCTGAGCTGGGTCGCCCAGGCCGTCGAGTCGCACCGGATGACGAGCGCGCCGTCGTCGATCGTCATCGGCCGGGAGTGCTTCGCGAGTTCGTCCCCCACCACGGACGGCCAGTCGACGAACAGCTCCGAGCGGGCGAGGGGTTCTGTCCAGCCGAGTTCCTGGGCCAACGACCCGACGATGTCGCCGAGTCCGGCGGGCTCGCGACCGCGGCCGTAGGGCACGGAGTCCGGGTCGAGTCCCTTCATGCGCCGGCGGCGCGCGTCGACGCCGCGCTTCGAGGGGTCGCCGAACACGGCACGGAGGTGCCGGTAGACCCGAGAGGGCTCGGTGGGCTTCACGGGTTTCGGCATCAGACGCCGGCCTCCGTCGGGTGGTCTCCCGTGCGCTCGGTCGGACTGGAGGCGCGGCTCGCCTCCGCCTCGCCGGTCACGATCGTGCCGGCCTCGATCCGCACGGTGTGCGCGGCCAACTGCTCGGGCACGTCGCCGAAGACCGCCGCGGTGATGAGCACCTGCTCGTAGTCCGCGACCGCTCCGGCCAGGCGCTCCCGACGGGACTCGTCGAGTTCGGCGAACACGTCGTCGAGGATGATGATCGGGTCGCCCAGGCTCGACTCGACGCGCAGGATCGACGCACTGGCGAGCTGCACGGCGAGCGCGAACGACCACGACTCCCCGTGGCTGGCGTACCCGCGGGCGGGTAACCCGTTCAGCTGGAAGAGCACGTCGTCCCGGTGGGGCCCGACGAGCGTCAGGCCGCGGTCGAGCTCGTCACGCCGCCGTCGCTCGAGCGCGGCCCGGAACGCATCGGCGGCCGCCGCGATGCTGACCGGCTCGTCCGGTGTCCCGAGGACGGGATCCGTCGCTGCCGCGTCCTCCGGGTCGCCGCCGCGGACACTGAGCACACCCGAGATCGACGCCTCGTGCCGTTCGCCGGCGACGGTCGCGTACGCCTCGGCCACGAACGGTGCGAGCCGCCGGGTGAGGTGGTCACGAGCGGCGATGATCTCGGAGCCGAACGCGACGAGCCGTTCGTCCCAGACGTCGAGCGTCGCGAGCGAACCCGCCTTCGCGCCCGTCGCCCGGGCGGACTTCAGCAGGGTGTTCCGCTGCCGGAGCGTTCGGTCGTAGTCGGCGAGGACGCCCTGCATGCGCGGGGCGATCTGGCCGAGGAGTTCGTCGAGCATCCGGCGCCGACCGGCCGGTTCACCGCGGACGAGCGCGAGGTCCTCCGGCGCGAAGAGCACGCTCGTGCAGTACCGCGGGAGCTCGCGCGGCTTGATGGCCGAGCGGTTCACCTGTGCACGGTTCCCGCCGGTGCGGTTGATCTGCACCTCGGCGAGGATGCTGCGGTCCTCGTGGGCGAGCCGAGCGCGGACGATCGCGGCGTCGCAGCCCTGCCGGACGAGTGCGGCGTCCGTCGGGACCCGGTGCGAGCCGAGCGTCGACAGGTAACCGATCGCCTCGACGAGGTTGGTCTTGCCCTGTCCGTTCCGTCCGACGAACAGGTTCGGCCCGCGTGCGAGGTCGACCTCGGCCTCCCGGTAGTTCCGGAAGTCCGTCAGTTGCAGGTGGTCGACGTGCACGCGGGCCGAGACGAGCTCAGGTGGTTACCTGAGCTACGCCTTCTTGACGGCGTGGCCGCCGAACTGGTTGCGGAGCGCCGCGACGGCCTTCATCGTCGGGGACTCGCTGCCCTGACGCGAGACGAAGCGGGCGAACATCGCCGCGGAGAGCGCGGGCATCGGCACCGCGAGCTCGATCGCCTCTTCGAGGGTCCAGCGACCCTCGCCCGAGTCGTCGACGTAGCCCTCGAGCTCGTCGAGCTTCGGGTCCTCGTTGATGGCGAGGACGAGGAGGTCGAGCAGCCAGGAGCGGACGACCGTGCCACGCTGCCAACCGGCGAAGACCGCGGGGACGTCGTGGACGATGTCCTTGGCCTCGAGGAGCTCGTAGCCCTCGCCGTACGCCTGCATGATCGCGTACTCGATGCCGTTGTGGACCATCTTCGCGTAGTGACCCGCGCCGACGCCGCCGGCGTGCGAGAAGCCCTCTTCGCGGGGACCCTCGGGACGGAGTGCGTCGAAGACGGGCATGGCGAACTCGACGTCCTCGGGGGCGCCGCCCACCATGAGGCCGTAGCCGTTGTCCTTGCCCCAGACGCCACCGGAGACACCGGCGTCCATGTAGCGGATGCCCTTGGCGTCGAGCTGCTTGGCGTGCACCTCGTCGTCGAGCCACTTCGAGTTGCCGCCGTCGATCACGAGGTCGCCCTCGCTCAGGACGTTCGACAGGTCGGTGATCACGTCGTCGGTGATCTTGCCGTGCGGGACCATGACCCACACGAGCTTCTTGCCCTCGGGGAGCGCCGCGGCGAGTGCGCCGAGGTCGGCGACGTCCGAGACGGCGGGGTTCGCGTCGTAGCCGGTGACCTCGATGCCTGCGTTGCGGAGACGGGCACGCATGTTGTTGCCCATGCGACCGAGGCCGACAAGACCGATGTGCATGATTTCCTCTTCTGTTCGTCGTCGCGCTGATGCAGGGGTGGCGCGTCAGCGCAGCGTTCGGCTGTTGCGCTTACCGCAGCAGGAGATTGGGCTGCAGGAGGTACCGGTATCCGTCCGTCGCCGGGGCCTCTTGCGAGGTCTGTCCGGTGATGAGCACCGGACCCGGCTTGTTGGGGTTCTCCGTCTTGGTGAAGGAGATCCGGACGAACTCGGAGTGCACCGCGTTCAACCCGTCCAGGAGGAAGGCGGGCTTCAGCGAGACCACCGTTTCCTCCCCGGTCAGCAACGCACTGATCGACTCTGACGCCTGCGCTTGTTCGGAACCGATCGCTTCGAGCGTGAGCCCGTCGACCGTGAAGGAGAACCGGAGCGCGGCTTCGCGCTCCAGGACGAGGGAGACCCGTCGGACCGCCTCGACCAGTTCCGCGGTGTTGATCACCGCGTGGTCCTGGACGGTCTCGGGGAAGAGCCGGCGGACCGGCGGGTAGTTGCCCTTGATGAGCAACGAGGTGACGGTCTTGTCGTCGGCGTGGAACGCGATGAGTTCGCGGTCTGACGAGCCGCTGATCGAGACCGACACCGTGGACGCCGAGCCGAAGGTGCGGCCGACCTCCTGCAGGGTGCGGGCCGGCACGAGTGCGTGCAGCGGGTCCGAACCGACGCGGCCGGAGTCCCACGCGATCGTGCGGACGGCGACGCGGTAGCGGTCCGTGGCGATGAGCGAGAGGTCGTTGTCACCGACCTCGAGCTGCACGCCGGTGATCACCGGGGTGACGTCGTCGCGGCTGGCGGCGACGGCGACCTGGGAGACGGCCTCGGAGAACGCGTCGCCGGGGATGACGCCGGTCTGCGCACCGATCTCCGGGAGCGTCGGGTACTCCTCGACAGGCATGGACAGCAGCGTGAAGTGTGCCGACCCGCAGGTGACCGAGATCTTCGAGTCCTCGGTGGTGAACGTGACCGGCGCGTTCGGCAGGCGGCTCGCGATGTCGTTCAGCAGGCGGCCTGAGACGAGCACCGTGCCCGGGTCGTCGATCTGCGCGGCGATGGACGTCTGCGCCGAGACCTCGTAGTCGAACGACGAGAGCGTGAGTCGGTCGCCGTCGGCGTGGATGAGGACGCCCGAGAGGATCGGGAGGGTCGTGCGCTGTGGGAGGAGCTTCACCGCGAAGGAGACGGCTTCGGAGAAGACGTCCCGGTTGACCTCGAACTTCACAGCTGGAACCCCTGTCGATCGGTTGGACTGTCCGGCCGCCCCATTGTGGCACAGCCCGACCCGGCCCGGATTTCTTGTCATCCCGCCGTCCACAAGGTTGGCCCGCTGAGATCAATCGTTAACCAGGAGTAATGGTGTTAACGCCTGTGCACACTGTGGATAAACCTGTTAACACCGCTTGTCCACAGGGAACTACACACGTGTGAGTTGTGAGCGGTGTGTGGGGGACCTCTGGATGAGTGAATCTCATCTATCCACTTCCATCCCCAGTCTCCACAGGTGGCCCCTTCGCTGTGAACAACCGACCGGCGTGTCCTCCACAGTTATCCACAGGCTTTCCACACTGTGTGAAGTCCGGTGCATGGAACCGTCTCAGATGGTGGATGCGCGCGGAGGCAGGCCGATCTGACGGTCGTCAGTCGTGCCTCCAGGCCGCCGGCGCGACCATCTGCCGATGCGAGCCGCTCGACTCGGCCGATCCGCGATCAGCGGTAGCGGCGGTCCTGCTTGATCCGGCTGGTGAGTTCGGTGACCTGGTTGTAGATCGACCGTCGCTCCTTCATCAGCTCGGTGATCTTCTTGTTCGCGTACATCACGGTGGTGTGGTCGCGGTTGCCGAACAGCTGCCCGATCTTCGGCAGGGACAGGCTCGTGAGCTCGCGGCAGAGGTACATCGCGATCTGTCGCGCTGTGGCGATCGCCTGCGAGCGGGACGAGCCGTAGAGGTCGTCGACGGAGAGCTTGAAGTACTCCGCGGTGTGGTTGATGATGTCCGTCGGCGCGACCACGTTGTCGTCGTCGAGGGTGATCAGGTCCTTCAGGACGGTCTGGACGAGTGCCATGTCGACGGCCGTGCGGTTGAGGCTCGCGAACGCGGTGACGCGGATGAGTGTCCCCTCGAGCTCGCGGATGTTGCTCGACACCTTCGACGCCATGAACTCGAGGATGTCGTCCGGCACCTGCAGGTGGTCGGACTGCGCCTTCTTGCGGAGGATCGCGATGCGCGTCTCGAGCTCGGGCGCCTGCACGTCCGTGATGAGGCCCCACTCGAAGCGCGAGCGCATCCGGTCCTCGAACCCCGTGAGGTGCTTCGGCGCGACGTCCGACGTGATGACGACCTGCTTGTTGTGGTCGTGCAGCGTGTTGAACGTGTGGAAGAACGCTTCCTGAGTCGAGTCCTTGCCCTGGAGGAACTGGATGTCGTCGATCAGCAGGATGTCGATGTCGCGGTAGCGCTGCTGGAACTGGTTCGACCGGTTGTTCGCGATCGAGTTGATGAAGTCGTTCGTGAACTCCTCGCTGGACACGTACCGCACCCGGATCCCCGGGTAGAGGCTCTCGGCGTAGTGGCCGATCGCGTGCAGGAGGTGGGTCTTGCCGAGGCCGGAGTCCCCGTAGATGAAGAGGGGGTTGTAGGCCTTGGCCGGCGCCTCGGCGACCGCGACCGCGGCGGCGTGGGCGAAGCGGTTCGACGAGCCGATGACGAAGTTGTCGAAGTTGTACTTGGGGTTGAGCCGGGACTCGGGGCGACCGCTGGTACCAGGGGCGTCGATCTGGCTCGGGACGAAGGGTGCCTCGATGTACTGCCGTGGCGCCGCACTCTGCTCGACGGGCTCCTGCACGGGCTCGGCGTACTCGGGCACGTGGCTCGCGACCGTGGTGTCGACCCGCGGCTCGGAGGCCATGTCCGGGTTCACCGTGATGGCGAAGTTCGCGACGGTGTCGTCGCCGATGCGCGAGACCGCTTCGGTGATGGGGATCCGGATGCGCTGTTCGAGCATGCCGCGGGTGAGGTCGTTCGGGACCTCGAGGTAGAGCGTCCCGGCGAGCACGCCCTTCGGCTCGACCAGGTTGAGGAAGCCGTGGAGCTGCGGGGTGATGCGGTCGTCCTCCGAGAGGAGTCCGAGGACGGATGACCAGAGGTCCTCGACGGGGTCGGCCGGCATCGTCATGTCGCGCTCGTCTCCAGGTCTCGTGTGCGGTGTTGGGCGTTCCGTGGCTCAGGGCCGCCCGGTGTGCCGGGACAGCGTCGACCGTCGGATCGTCCTGGCGGGTCGTCGTGTGCCCGGGTGGCTTCTTCGACGGCCCGGACCGCGTGTCGTCCCGCGTGGTGGTCCACAGGGTTGTCCACAGTGTTCTCCACGACCGCCGCGGGTGGCTGGGCGAGGAGACTCCCCCGTCCTGCCGGGCCACAGGCGGATCGATCACACCACTGTAAAGGACCGGGGCGCGTCGTACCGAACGCACGTTTTCCCCAATGTGGATAATGATCGTGCGGACGGCACCGGTGGAGGCGCCTCCGTGCGGGGTTTGACCTGCTCGCCGCTGTCACGTACCGTTAACCAGTTGACTGCGGCCGTTCGGTCGCGCCCATCTGCGTCGTCCGGCACCGGACGACTACGCATACGTGACGACTCGCGTCGGGGTTCCCCCAGCGCAGCCGTAGTGGAGACCATCATGAGCAAGCGCACCTTCCAGCCGAACAACCGTCGTCGTGCCAAGAAGCACGGCTTCCGTGCCCGCATGCGCACCCGTGCCGGCCGCGCCATCCTCGCCGCGCGCCGTTCCAAGGGCCGCACCGAGCTCAGCGCCTGAACGAGTCGCGCCTGATCGGGCACCCCGTCCGGTCTCGTCCGGACACCTGGTAGCGATCGTGTTGGCCCGCGCCAACCGCATCGTCCGTGGTGACGACTACCGGTCCGTCGTGCGTCGTGGTCGCAGGAGCGCCACGGCGCACGCCGTCGTATCGGTGGTCCGTCGCACCACGGACGACGCGTCGAGTGGTGTCGGTCCGACCCGATTCGGGTTCATCGTCGCCAAGACGGTGGGCAACGCCGTGACCCGGAACCTGATCAGGCGTCGCCTCAAGGCGATCGCGCACGGCCTCCTCGCGGACATCCCCGTCGGGTACGACGTGGTGGTCCGCGCACTGCCAGCCGCTGCGCAGGCCGGATGGCCTACCCTGCTCGAAGACGTCACGCGCTCCTGTGCGCGTGGTGTGGAGAAGGCAGCAGCATGAACCGCAACCTCTGGACCCGGCTCGCCTGGGTCGTCGCGTTGCTCCCGCGCAACGCGTGCGTGGTCGTGCTGCGCGCGTACCGGGCCGTGATCTCACCGCTCTACGGCAACGTCTGCCGGTACCACCCCTCGTGCTCCAGGTACGCCCTCGAAGCCATCCAGCAGTACGGCGTCGTCCGCGGATCGGCGATGGGCGCATGGCGCATCGCACGGTGCAACCCCTGGGCAGCCGGGGGCATCGACGACGTCCGTGCACGGCGTCGCCCCTACGACGTCAACCGGTTCGGGTTCGTGCTCGCGCCGACCCAGCAGCAGCCGCAGCCCGCGGTCGGGAACCTCCGCCCCGTTCTGCTCCCCCAGCGCACTCGAAAGGCGTGACCGTCCCCATGGACCTCATCGGTACGATCCTCTGGCCGCTCAAATGGGTGGTCTCGGCCATCCTCGTCGGATTCCACTGGGTCTTCGAGAACCTCGGCATGGACCCCGGCGCGGGCATCACCTGGGTCCTCTCCATCATCTTCCTGACGTTCGTGGTCCGCGCCGCGCTCATCCCGATCTTCGTGCGCCAGATCAAGTCGCAGCGCCGCATGCTCGAGGTGGCGCCGCAGCTCAAGAAGATCCAGGACAAGTACAAGGGCAAGAAGGACCAGTTCTCGCGTGAGGCCATGAGCCGCGAGACCATGGCGCTGTACAAGGAGACCGGGACGAACCCGCTGAGCTCCTGCCTGCCGCTGCTGATCCAGATGCCGATCTTCTTCTCGCTGTACTCGGTGCTGCACGAGGCGCAGATCAACAAGACCGGCATCGGCCTGCTGACGAACGACCTCGCCGCGTCGTTCGGCAACGCGTCGCTCTTCGGTGCCCCCCTGCACGAGACCTTCACGAACGCCTCCGGTTGGGAGGTCCGTGCGATCGCCGGCTTCATGATCGTCGTGATGACCGCGTCGCAGTTCATCACCCAGCTGCAGCTCGTCGCCAAGAACATGTCGCCGGAGACCAAGGCGTCGCCGATGTACCGCCAGCAGAAGATGATGCTGTACATCCTCCCGCTGGTCTTCGTGATCTCGGGTCTCTCGTTCCCCCTCGGCGTCATGTTCTACTGGCTCGCCTCCAACATCTGGACGATGGCGCAGCAGTACTTCGTCATCCGCAGCATGCCGACGCCTGGTTCCGAGGCCGCGCTCGCGCGTGAGGCTCGTCTCGCGAAGAAGGCGCAGCGTCGCGGTTCCGCCACCCCGGTGCTCGCCGAGGCCGGTGCCGGTGCCGGCGCCGCCGAGATCGAGGCCGTGCGTGTCACCACGCAGCGCCAGCAGCCGGTCGGCAAGAACCGCTCCAAGAAGAACGGGAAGAAGTAAGTGACCGAGCAGGACATCGCCCCCGTGACCGAGGTCGTCGAGGACGACGACACCCGTGACGAGGCGGACATCGCCGCGGACTACATCGAGGAGCTCCTCGACATCTGCGACCTCGACGGCGACATCGAGATCGAGGAGCGCGCCGGGCGCGTGTACCTCTCGGTGACGGACGAGGGCAGCGCGCTCCGTGTGCTGTCGAAGCCGGACACCGTGTCGGCACTGCAGGAGCTCACCCGCATCGCCGTGCAGGCGGAGACGGGCGAGTTCAGCCGGCTCATCCTCGACGTCGGTGGGTCCCGCGACGCTCGTGCGTCCGAGCTGCAGCGGCTCGTGGACACCGCCGTCGAGCGCATCGAGGCCGGGTCGACCTCCGCAGCGCTGCCCCCGATGTCCTCCTACGAGCGCAAGCTCGTGCACGACCTCGTCGCGGAGAAGGGCTTCCACTCCGAGTCCGAGGGCGAGGGTCGGGACCGCCACACCGTCGTCACCCGATGACGGAGCAGGCCCCCGTCCTCGAGGCAGAGCCGGCGGCGGCAGCGACCCTGTTCGGTGATCGCGTCGACGTGGCGCGTTCGTTCACGAACGAGCTCGCTCGTCGAGGCGAGGAGCTGGGCCTGATCGGCCCGCTCGAACTCCCACGGCTCTGGACGCGACACATCCTCAATTCCGCGGTGCTGGCACCCCTCCTGGAGGCGCGTGGCCGCGTCGCCGACGTCGGCTCCGGTGCTGGACTGCCCGGCCTGGTGCTCGCCATCGCCCGTCCCGACGTACACCTCACGCTCATCGAGCCGATGGAGCGTCGCGTCGATTGGCTCACGTCGGAGGCGGAGCGCCTCGGCCTCGACAACGTCGACGTCGTGCGTGCCCGTGCTGAGGACGTGGCTGATGACATCGTCGTCGATCAAGTCACGGCGCGTGCAGTCAGCGCACTCTCGAAGCTGATCCCACTGACGGTGCCACTCGTTCGTTCCGGCGGTCAGCTCATCCTGATGAAGGGTGCGCGCGTCGATGAGGAGATCGAGAAGGCTCGGAAGGTCATCCTCCGCAAGCGCCTGGCGGACGTCGAGGTGCTCGAGCTCGGAGTCGGTGTGGTCGAGGAGACCACCCGGGTCTTCCGGGCTACAGTTGACTGACGCTGCGGCTCGGGCCGGTTCATCCGGCCGCCAGTGGCTCCGCGTTCCACGTGAAACACCGAACCGGGGAAGAGGCACTCGTTGAGTTCATCGACCGATTACGACGCGTCGACGCCGCTCGCGCGTGAGATCGCCGACCTGAACCGTCGTCGTCGCGCGATCGCGACGCAGCAGTTCCCACTGCCGTCGAAGACGCGAGTGTTCACGGTCTCGAACCAGAAGGGTGGCGTCGGGAAGACGACCACCACGGTCAACCTCGCGGCCGCGTTGGCGCACGGCGGGGCCAGGGTGCTGGTCATCGACCTCGACCCACAGGGCAACGCGTCAACTGCGCTCGGTGTGAACCACCAGGCGGAGGTTGCGAGCATCTACGACGTCATCGTCGACGAGGCTCCGATCGCGGACACCGTCCAGCGCTCCCCCGAGTCGGACACGCTGTGGTGTGTGCCGGCGACGATCCACCTGGCCGGCGCAGAGATCGAGCTCGTCTCCCTCGTGGCGCGCGAGCAGCGCCTGCGGACTGCTCTCGATCAGTACCTCGAGTCGCTCGACGAGCCCTACCACTACGTCTTCATCGACTGCCCGCCCTCGCTGGGGCTCCTGACCATCAACGCGTTCGTCGCGGCTCAGGAGGTCCTCATCCCGATCCAGTGCGAGTACTACGCGCTCGAGGGTCTCAGCCAGCTGCTGCGGAACATCGAGCTGATCGAGCGGCACCTGAACCCGAACCTGCGCGTCTCGACGATCCTGCTGACCATGTACGACAGCCGGACCAACCTGTCGAACCAGGTCGCGGCGGACGTGCGGGAGCACTTCGGAGGCCAGGTCCTCGAGGCCGTGATCCCCCGCTCCGTCCGCGTCAGTGAGGCGCCGAGCTACGGGCAGAGCGTGGTCGCCTACGACATCAACTCAACCGGATCGCTCTCCTACCTGGAGGCAGCGGCGGAGATCGCAGCACGAGGAGCACAGGACTGATGGCACCGAAGCGAACCGGGCTCGGCCGAGGCATCGGCGCCCTCATCCCGACGGCCACCGAGCAGCAGGAGCGCCCGGTCGACGTCTTCTTCCCGACCGGTGGGTCTCCGTCTTCGGCGCCCACGGCGGAGGAGCTCGTCGCGGTACCCGGAGCCCGCCTGGCGAACCTGAACCCGCTCGACGTGGTCCCGAACGCGCACCAGCCGCGCAAGGAGTTCCGCGAGGAGGAGCTCCAGGAGCTCGTCCACTCGATCCGCGAGATCGGCGTCCTGCAGCCCATCGTCGTTCGCCCGATCGCGGGCGCCACGGGTTCTGAGCCGCAGTACGAGCTGATCATGGGTGAGCGGAGACTCCGCGCCACGAAGGAGCTCGGCCTCAGTACGATCCCCGCGATCGTCAAGGACACCCCGGACGACGCGATGCTCCGGGACGCGCTGCTCGAGAACCTGCACCGTGCGAACCTCAACCCGCTCGAGGAGGCTTCGGCGTACCAGCAGCTCCTCGCGGACTTCGGCATCACGCAGGAGCAGCTGGCGCAGCGGATCGGTCGCTCTCGTCCGCAGATCACCAACACGATCCGCCTGCTCCGCCTCCCCTCCCCCGTGCAGCGTCGCGTCGCCGCAGGTGTGCTGTCTGCCGGTCACGCCCGTGCGATCCTCGCCGCGCCAGATGCGGAGGCGATGGAGTACCTCGCCGAGAAGATCGTGAACGAGGACCTCTCGGTGCGGGCTACGGAGGCGATCGCCCAGCAGCTGTCGGTGAAGGCGCCGGTGAAGCCCAAGGCGGAACCGTCGAAGCGTCAGGTGCACTTCAACGACCTGGCCGAGCGGCTCGGCGATCGGCTGAACACACGGGTGAAGATCGCCGTCGGTGCACGTAAGAGTTCCGTCACGATCGACTTCGCCAATGGTGACGACCTCAATCGGATCCTCGGCGAACTCGGCATTCAGGACGTCGCTGGCTGACGCTGCGTCGTCGCACGGTTCCATGCGACTGCGCGCTGCGCTGTACGGCGCTGTGTGCCCTTCTGAGGCGCTTTCGGGGTAACTGTGTCGTCCAACCCGGCTTCAGCCAGATCGGCGCTCAGAGTGGCGTTCTGGAGGAAGTGGCACCGGTTACCCTTCCGCGTCCGTCGACGGGATGACCGGTACGTTCCACGTGGAACATGTCAGCCGTATCGCGTGAACGCATCTCCCGTCCCCCGGGCTGCTGATGCACGGCGCTGTTGGGCGCTGTCCTCGAGAGGGGCTGCGCGGTGACGGGACTGATCTGCAGCCCGCGGCCGTGGGTCGCCAAGCTGGTCCATCCCTGAACCTTCCCGAGATTGAGCGGGGCCAGAAGGTGTCGGCATGGCACGCGTACTCAGCACGTCCTTGTCGCATCTCACGATCGGAGTACCGGACCATCTCCGCGTACTCGGGGCGACAGGCAACGCCGGACACGGACGCATCAAGTGCGCCGCGCGAGCACTTGGTCTCCCTGCGAGGAGACGTGCGACCCCTCCTCATCCCGGGGATCGCGACTGATGACGGCGGGCCTCGCAGAGCTCGTCACCGTGTCACCGCCGACGTGGGTAGCGTGCATGGTCCGCACCCGGAGGAGCACGAGTTGAACGACGCGGGCCGGATCGCCGGGATGTCGGTGAGGATGGCATCGACGCAGCTGCTCGTCGGGCGCCTCCTTCGCCGGGTAGCAGTGGGCGTGCGGACGTCTGCGAACGCACGGGCGATGTCCTCCGAGGCGATGTCCTCCGAGGCGATGTAGGAGATCAGTTGCAGGACGGTACCGGTGGAGCTGGCGGGCCTGCAGGACGAAGGTCACCGCCGACTCGCCGATCCCTGCTGATCCTTCGTGCACGAGGCTGCGGGGTGCGGCAGAACCGGGCGGATGCCGCATGGGGTGTCACCGAGCGCGAGCGTCCGGGGTCGTCCCTGATGGACCGCATAGAGTCCCGGGTTGCGGGCAACCCACCCCCCGCGACTGGATTGGGGAGGGCGACGTCGGTCTGTGGGTCCTCGACGGAGATTTGGATGGCTCACGCCGAGCGATCGCCTCGTTGCCATCGCCCAGTGCCCGCTGCTGCACGCGCCACGGCGTGGCCCACGGCCCGCCGAAAAGCAGCCGTCAGTCGCCCGAACGTTCCACGTGGAACACTGCTCGCAGCTTCGCGAGGCCGACAGCGGCGAAGAGCGGCTTCATCCACGTCATCTCGCCAAGGCGGTAGTCGTCTGCGGGGACCAGCCGGCCGGCAAGATTCGGCCGCTGACGCGCGAGGTAGACCCGGGCCTTGGCGGCGTGGAGTCCGTTGGACGCGAAGGCAATCCAGTCGGACTGCTCGATCAGAGGCAGGACGTTCCGCACGTTCTCCCACGTCGACGAGCTGTCCCGCTCGACCTGGATGGGACCTCGCCAGCGCAACCGCCCGACGATGTACCGACGGAGAAGCACCGCCTCCGGCTGGGGCCCGTGCACTGCTCCCCCGCTGCAGATGATCGTGACCGTGGCGCCGAATTCCTCGGCCTGCCGGGCGGTCCGAACCGCGATGCGCGCCCGCCACCGATTGACTGCGTTCGGCCGACCCGCGCGATTCCCGAAGCCGAGGGGGACGACGGCGCCTCGACTTCCCGCAGTTGGAGAGGGCAGGCGCCTCGCCGTTCGCGAAGCGGAGCAGTGCACCCACTCGCCCCAGATCAGGGCCGCGACCAGCACGGCAGCAACCGCCGGAGCAATCGTCGATGTTCCACGTGGAACGCCGAGCCGCCCCAAGTCAGCGCCGGTGGTCGCGGATCGCCTGCTCGGCGAGTTCTGCGTAGGTCCACCCGAGATCGAAACCGGATGCGGAGAGCGCCTGCGGGACGAGGGAGGTCTCGGTGAGCCCGGGGAGCACGTTGGCCTCGAGGAACCACGGCGTACCGGCGGCGTCGATGATCAGGTCGACTCGGGAGATGTGTCGGAGCCCGAGTGCTGCGTGCGCTGCGACAGCGGCGTCGGAGGCCGCCGCGGCGAACTCCTCGGACAGGCGAGCGGGTGTGTAGAAGGTGGTCTCGCCGGCGTTGTAGCGGGCCTCGAAGCCGTAGATGCCGTTCCGCGGGACGATCTCCACCGCGGAGAGGGCAACGGGGCCGTCACCTGTGTCGATGATGCCGACGGCGACCTCGGTCCCCCGGATGAGCTGTTCGACCACGACGTCGTCGCAGTACGTGTAGGCGGTGACCATCGCCCGCGGGAGGTCGTTCACATCATCGACGAGGGTGACACCTTGCGCGCTGCCGCCCCGGGCTGGTTTCACGGCCAGGGGAACCGGGTGCTCCGCTGCGATGCTCTCCAGGACGCCGACAGCACCGAGCTCACGGAAGACGTCGTGGGACAGTGTCACGGAGCGGGGGGTACGGACACCCGCCCGCGCGACCAGCGCTGAGGCGGTGGGCTTGTCCCATGCCAAGCGGGCCGACGTGGAACGTGAGCCGACGAACGGGATGTCCAGTGCCTCCAGGATGCCCCGCAGGGCGCCGTCTTCACCGGAGGCGCCGTGCAGTGCCGGCCACACGACGTCCGGGCGGGTCTCCCGCAGGGTCGGCAGGAGCGACGCGTCCGCGTCGCGGAGGTCGACCTGCCAGCCGTACCCCGTCAGGGAGTCTGCGACACGTCGCCCAGACCGCAGGGAGACGTCACGCTCGTGCGAGATCCCTCCGGCGACGACGACGACGTGACGGCGAGTGAGCTCGGCCATGCGAAGGGACCTCCGGTACTGCGGGTGGAGCGGTGAAAAGTGCTGATCAGGAGATGTTCGGCGGCGGCGCGCTGACCGATGAGGTCGGACGGACGAGGGTGTTCGGCCGGGTGGTCGGGCCGAACGTCTCGATGAGCTCGAGTTCGTCGTTCACGACGTTGGCGAGGCGCTTCACGCCGACACGGATCTGGTCCGGGGTCGGGTAGCAGAACGACAGACGGATGTGCCCGCCGCCGCGTCCGTCGGCGTAGAACGCGGTGCCCGGGGTGTAGGCGACGAGTTCCTTGACGGCGCGCGGCAACATCGCCTTGGAGTCCAGGGACTCGGGGAGCGTTAGCCACACGAAGAAGCCACCGTTCGGCTTCGTCCAGGACAGGTCCGGCAGGAACTCCCCCAGCGCGGACATCATGGCGTCGCGGCGCTCCGCGTACAGCCCGCGGAAGGTGTCGACCTGACCCTTCCAGTCCGCGGCGTCGAGGTAGGCGTTGACCACGTACTGCCCGAAGGAGTTCGGGGCGAGGACCGCGGACTCGTTGGCGAGGACGAGCTTCTCGCGGATGGCGTGCGGTGCGAGGGCCCAGCCGACGCGGAAGCCCGGTGCGAGGGTCTTCGAGAACGATCCGAGGTAGACCACTCCCTCCTCGTCGATGGACCGGATGGCCTGCGGCGCGGGCTCGTCGAACCAGAGGAGGCCGTACGGGTTGTCCTCGAGTACCAGGATGTTGTTCGACCGGCAGATGTCGAGGATCTCGATGCGGCGCTCACGGCTCATCGTCACGCCGGCCGGGTTGTGGAAGTTCGGGATCGTGTAGAGGAACTTGATCCGCTTGCCCTGCGTGCGCAGGTTGGCGATGGCCTCGCGCAGGGCTTCGGGCACGAGACCGTTCTCGTCGGTCGTGACGTGCACGGTCTCCGCCTGGTACGAGCGGAAGACGCCGATCGCGCCGACGTAGGACGGCGACTCGGCCAGCACGACGTCACCCGGGTCGATGAAGAGTCGCGTGACGAGGTCGAGCGCGTGCTGCGAGCCCGTGGTGACGACGACGTCCTCGGCGCTGGCACGGATGCCCTCGAGGCTCATCACGTCGACGATGTGCTCGCGCAGGGACCGCAGGCCCTGTCCACCGCCGTACTGCAACGCCATCGCGGCGTCCTCGGCCATCACACGGTCCAGGGAGCCCGTGACGAGCTCACGCGGGAGCGCGGAGACGTACGGCATGCCGCCGGCGAGCGAGACCACCTCGGGCCGCGAGGCGACGGCGAACAGGGCTCGGACCTCGGAGGCGCTCAGCCCGGCGGTGCGCTGGGCGTAGGAGTCGTACCAGGGGTCGAGGCTGTTGCCGTTCGTCATCTTGGCTCCGTTCCAGCGGGACCTGCCCGCCACTCACATTCCCGCCACACTACGACATCGACCGCGGAAACCCGGGGTCCGCGACGGGGCCGATCCTGAACCGGTGGACCGGAATGACCGAGAACGACCGGGAACGACCGGAACGGCCGGGAACGACGGACGGCCCCGCTCCCTGTTCGGGTGCGGGGCCGTCCGTGTGGGGTGGTCCTACGCGAGGAACTCCGCGAGGTCGGCCTCGAGTGCCGGCTTCGGCTTGGCGCCGATGACGGTCTTGACGACCTCGCCGCCCTTGAAGACCTTCATCGCCGGGATGGAGGTGATCTGGTAGTTCATCGCCGACTGCGGGTTGTCGTCGACGTTGAGCTTCACGATCTCGATCTTGTCGGCGTGCTCCGCGGCGATCTGGTCGAGGATCGGCGAGACCGCGCGACACGGGCCGCACCACTCGGCCCAGAAGTCGACGAGGATCGTCTTGTCGGACTTGAGGACCTCGTCCGAGAAGGTGGCGTCGGTGACTGCCTTGGCGTTGGACATGTGTGCTCCTTCGAGAAGTCGATCAGTGGGTGCAACGGCACGTGCCGTCAGTGCATTCCCCGGGTGTCGCGTCGGCGCCTAGGCGGACGCCGTGACGGGCTCGACGGGCGCGTCGCCCACGGCCGCCGCGGTGAGGTCGTCCGACAGGTCCGCCAGGTACTTCTCGGCGTCGAGCGCTGCGACCGTGCCCGAACCGGCAGCGGTGATCGCCTGACGGTAGGTGGGGTCGATCACGTCGCCCGCCGCGAAGACACCCGGCAGGTTGGTCTTCGACGTGCGGCCCTGGACGGCGATGGTGCCCTCCGGTGCGATGTCGATCTGCCCGTGGATCAGGTGCGTGCGGGGGTCGTTGCCGATCGCGATGAACAGACCGTCGAGGGCGAGCTCGCTCTCGGAGCCGTCGACCGTGTCGCGCAGGGTGACGCCGGTGACCGCGGAGTCACCCGTGATGCCGGTGACCTCCTTGTTCCACGCGAACTCGATCTTCGGGTCGTTCATCGCCCGGTCCTGCATGATCTTCGACGCGCGGAGGGTGTCCTTGCGGTGGATGACCGTGACCTTGTCGGCGAAGCGGGTGAGGAACGTCGCTTCCTCCATCGCGGAGTCGCCACCCCCGACGACGGCGATGTTCTTCTGGCGGAAGAAGAAGCCGTCGCACGTCGCGCACCAGCTGACGCCGTGGCCGGACAGGCGCTCTTCGTCGGCGAGGCCGAGGTGGCGGTACGCCGAACCCGTCGCGTAGATGACCGCGAGGGCCTCGTACGTCTCGCCGGAGCCGACGGTGACCTTCTTCACGTCGCCGGTGAGGTCGACCGAGACGGCGTCGTCGTACAGGACCTCGGCGCCGAACTTCTCGGCCTGTTCCTGCATCTTGATCATGAGGTCGGGGCCCTGGATCCCCTCGGGGAAGCCCGGGAAGTTCTCGACCTCGGTGGTCTTGGTGAGCTCGCCGCCGGTCTCGACGCTGGACGCGACGATGAGCGGCTTGAGCTCGGCCCGTGCGGCGTAGATGCCGGCGGTGAACCCGGCCGGGCCGGAACCGATGATGATGAGCTGGCGCATGTGCCTCGATGCCCTTCCGTAGATCGCTGACCGGGTCAACACATGCTAGCGGCGTCGCATTCCAGGAGACCCGGGAACGCCGGGCGTCAGCGGCCGAGGCGGCTGCGCAGGAGCGACACCGCGTTCGCGATCTCACCGTTCTTCGCCACGACGAGGGCCCCGAAGTACACGACGACCATGACGGCGCCCGTGAGCGCGAGGGTGATCAGGGCGCCCGTGACGTCCGCCATCGCGAAGCCGTCGGAGGAGAACGCCCCGAAGAAGTTCGCGACGACGAGACCGGCGACGCCCGAGATCAGGGCGGCGATGACGAACTGCACGTGCGAGCGGGTGACGACGGGACCCTCGATGCCGCCGAGGCGCTTCCGGACGAGCACGAGCGCGACGATCGTCTGGGCGGAGCCGGCGATGGTCGTGCAGATCGCGATGCCGACGCCGATGACCGACCCGGGGAGCATCGCCACGGCGAGGGCACCGATGACGAACAAGCCGGACTGCACGAGCTGCATGAGGAACGGCGTGCGGTGGTCGTGCATGGCCCAGAACACGCGCTGGATGATGAAGAGCATGCTGAACAGCACGAGGCCGGGCATGTAGGCGACGAGCACGAGTGCCATCGACTGGGTGTGGCCGAACTCGTTCTCCCAGATCCGGGCGAACGGCATCGCGGTGACGATCAGGGCGACCGAGGCGAACACCGTGAACAGGCCGACGATCCGGAGCGACAGGGACAGGTTCCGACGGACGGCGGCCAGGTCGCCCCGTTCGGCGTCGTGGCTCATCCGGGTGAAGTACGCCGTCGCGATCGAGACGGTGATGATCGAGTGCGGCAGCATGAAGAGCAGCCAGGTCGTGCTGAGCGTCGCGTTCCCGGCCCCGGTCGCGAGCGAGGCGACGCGGGCCTGCACGACGCCGGCGAGCTGCGTCACGAGGATCATCGCGAAGAGCCATCCGGCGGCCGTGCCGGTCGCCTTCAGACCGACACCGCGCCACCGGAAGTCGGGGCGGAAGCTCAGGCCCGCTCGTCGCCAGAACAGCGGCAGGAAGGCAGCCTGTGCGAGGACGCCCACCGAGGCGCTGCCGGCCAGCACCGCGATCTTCAGCGGCGTCCAGTCGTCGGTGGAGGCGTTCACGCTGCGGCCGCCGAAGAGGGCGATGAACACGATGAGACCGGCGATCGCGATCACGTTGTTGATCAGCGGTGCCCAGGTGAACGGCCCGAACACCTGCTTGGCGTTGAGGACCTCGCCGAGCAGCGAGTACATCGCGTAGAAGAGGATCTGCGGCAGGCACCAGAACGCGAACGCCACGGCGAGGTCGGTCGTGGCCGCGCTGAAGCCCTTGCCGCCGTCGCCGGCGCTCTGGCTGTACACGCGCACCAGGACGGGGGCGAGGAGGGTCGCCACGACGGTGATCACCAGGAACGCCGAGCCGCCGAGGGTGACGATCTTGTTGACGTACGCGGTACCGCCGTCGGTGTGCTGCTTCATCGAGCGGACGATCTGCGGGATGAGCACCGCGGAGAGCAGGCCGCCGGCGATGAGCGCGTAGATGTTGTTCGGCAGCTGGTTCGAGATGGCGAACGCGTTGGCGGCGTCGGAGCCCGTGTTGCCGATCGCGAAGGCCAGCACGAACGTCTTCGCGAACCCGAGGATGCGCGAGACCATCGTCCCGGCCGCGAGCATCGCGCTCGCCCGGCCGAGACTGCGCTCGGCCGCGGGCTCCGCGTCGACGGACGGCTGCGGCTGGGTGGCGCTGATGACGGGCTCCTCGGGGTCGGCTGACGGTTCGTCGCGGTCGTCCGGGACGGCGGCACGGGCGTCGGCACGGTGGTCGGCCTGGAGGAGCGGCGTGGGTCCGTCACGATGCGTCGCGGCCGGCAGCGGCTCGCCTCCGACGACCGGCTGGACCTCCAGGGGCCGGTTCGGGTCGTCGTCGTCCTCGTCGTCGAGTTCGCCGTTCCGGCGCCGGATCCGCTTGCGGATGCTCCGGAAGATGCCGAAGCCGAAGATCGCGACGAGCGCGACCGCCGCCGCGGCCGTGATCACGGTCTCCCACTGCGCCTGCACGTTGAGCTCGACCGTCGCCGAGTCGCTGACCTTGACCCCGGTCGGGCTGGCGAGCGACACCGTCAGGTTGACCTTGCCGTTCGCGACCGACTGCACCGGGACGGTCGTCCGGGTGGAGGACCGGGGCTGGATCTTGACCTCGATGTCGTTGCGCACGACGCGCAGCGCCGAGTTCGAGGGTTGGACGGACAGCCGGACGGTCACGGGGAACGTCGAGCTGTTCCGGATCGAGATGGGGAGCGACGAACGGTCGCCGAGCAGGGTGAGGCTGCTCGAGTCGACGATGCTGACCTTCGAGACGGCGTTCGCCCAGCTCGCGACCCGTGCGTCGACCGCCGTCGCGAAGCCGTCTGGGTCGGACCGCCAGGCGTTCGAGGACAGCGCGAGCAGGTTGAGCCGCGCCGGGGCGGTGAGTTCGGTCGGGGTGTCGAGGGCGGAGGAGAACGCCGTGAGGTCCTGCTCCCCCGCGACGAGGTGCTGCAGCTGGTCGATCCGTGCGTCGCCGTTCGTCCCGGCGGTGAGGCTGAGCGACCCTGCGGTCGCGGACGACGCCGACGACAGGTCGGTCGGGGCGACCCAGGGGGTGCCCTCGATCGCGTCGAGTGCAGCACTGAGCCGTGCGGAGTTCGTCGGCCACTCGCGGTCGAGCGTCAGGAGGATCGGACTCTCGGCGGTGCCCGCGCGGGCGGCGGTGGCGAGGGTGGCCGTGAGCTCGGCCACGGAGGACGACCAGTCCTGCTGGTTCGTGGCGGTGGCCGCCGACCGGAGCAGCGAGGACATCGACTGGTCGGACACGAGCACGTGCTGACCGCTGATCTGCTCGGACGCCGAGATCGTGGTGTCCGCGCCGGCCGACGTGTTGCCGCTCGACACGATGGTCGTCTTCGTGCCGGCCTTCGCGAGCGCGGGCAGGTCCGCCGCCGTCACCGTGCCGTCGGACGGCCACGCGACCGAGTCCATCGAGTACGGGAAGTCGAGGAGCGAGTCGGTGGTCGGCAGCGTCGTCGGTGTGCCGTCGTCGGTCGTGGTGCCGTCGCCGGAGCCGTCACCCGCACCTGCGGTCGCGCCGTCGGTGGGGGTCGCCGTCGCGGAGGCCGCGGTCGAGGGCGACGCGGGCTCCTGCGTCGGCGTGGGCGTCGGTGTCGTGGCGCCCGGGAAGTGGTCGGGGTCGACCTCCTGGTCGAGGGAGATCGGCGACAGGATGCCGTTCGCACCCGCCTGGCGCAGGCCGGTGACGTCGGCGTCGCCGTAGGGCAGCGCGAACGTCTCGTTGCGGAGCGACTCGAGACGCGTGAGCCAGGCGGTGGCCGACGACGGGGCGTCCTCGCCCAGCAGTCGGATCGACGCGATGATCCTCGGGTCGATCGCCACGGCGACGTTGTGGTCCTCTGCCGCGTCGAGCTGCTGGGTGAGCGTGCCGTCGACGGCGGTCGCGGAGGTGAGGACGCTCCGGTCGAGGACGCCGTCGCCGGTCTTCGGGACCGTGATGGGCATCGCGACCGAGACGCCGACCGGGGTCTGGTCGGCGGAGTCCGGGTACCAGGTGATCGCGGACCGGGCCACGGCTCGGGTGTCGCCGGCCGTGTAGTCCGCGGCGATGCGGCGAGCACCGAAGGACGAGTAGCCCCCGAGTGCCACGTTGCCGGAGACGATCTTCACCGAGCCGAGGGTGACCGATCGGTGCGCCGGGACCGCCGGGACGTCCACAGAGTCCATCGGGGCGCCGAAGTAACCGGTCGTGCTGGTGTCGCCGAGCCAGTCCGAGAGGACGTCCCGGGTGCTGACCGCACGGAAGATGTCGAGGTCCGCGGTGCCGGCGGGGACATCCGCGTCGGTGTCGTTCGTGACGGTGACCGAGAGCTCGAGGTCCTGGTCGGGCCGGACGATCCCGCGGTTCGCCGGCGCGATCGAGATGGTGGTCTTGCCCTCCTCGGTGGCGGCGGGGTGGGCCACCCGTGTCTTCGTCGTGGGGGCTGTCGTGGCGAGGGCGCCGTCGGCCACCGCGGGCGCGACGACGAGGCCGAGGGCGACGAGGGTCGTCGCGGCGGCGGCGAGCGTTCTGCGGAAGATCTGCATGCGGGAGGGCCCACGGGTTCGGTCCGGGCCGTCCACGAGTGTATGAGGCGCGACCATGAACGCTCCCGTGCGCGCGGACGATGTGGAGAACTCGGGGGCGTGATCTGGGAGGATGAGGACCGTCATGCAGTCCGTTGCCCAGGCCGTCGAGCGTCTCGACGCACTCGCCGCCACCGAGCCCGTCGACCTCCTCGCTCGGGCCTTCGCCGACGCCGGACACGAACTCGCACTCGTCGGCGGGCCGGTCCGCGACGCCTTCCTGGGTCGCCCGGTCACCGACCTCGACTTCACGACCGACGCCCGACCGGACGACATCCTGCGGATCGTCGAACCCATCGCGAGCGCCACCTGGGACGTCGGCCGCCAGTTCGGCACCATCGCCGCCCGGGTCGCCGGCGAGCAGGTCGAGATCACGACCTACCGCAGTGACGTCTACGACGGCGAGACCCGCAAGCCCGAGGTCGCGTTCGGCGACACCATCGAGGACGACCTGCTCCGCCGCGACTTCACCGTGAACGCGATGGCGCTCCGGCTGCCGGCCCGTGAGCTCGTCGACGTGCACGGCGGCGTGGAGGACCTCCTCGCCCAGCGCCTGCACACGCCGCAGGCCGCGCGGGTGTCCTTCCGCGACGACCCGCTCCGGATGATGCGCGCCGCCCGGTTCACGGCGCAGCTCGGCTTCACCGTGTCGGACGAGGTGCGGGCGGCGATGGAGGACCTGGTCGACTCGATCGGGATCGTCTCCGCCGAACGCGTGCGGGACGAGCTCGTCAAGCTCCTGAACACCGGGGACCCCGTCGACGGCGTCCGCCTGCTCGTGGACACCGGTCTCGCCGAGCGGTTCCTGCCGGAGCTGCCGGCGATGCGCCTCGAGATCGACGAGCACCACCACCACAAGGACGTCTACGAGCACTCCCTCACGGTGCTGACCCAGGCGATCGGGTACGAGGGCGAACGCCACCCCGGCGAGGCCCCGGACACCGTGCTCCGACTCGCGGCGCTCCTGCACGACATCGGCAAGCCGGCGACCCGCAAACTCGAACCCGGCGGCGCCGTGAGCTTCCACCACCACGACCTCGTCGGGTCGAAGCTCGCGAAGAAGCGCCTGCGTGCCCTGCGCTTCGACAACGACACGATCGCGGCCGTGAGCCGCCTGATCGAGCTGCACCTCCGGTTCTTCGGGTACACCGAGGGCGCCTGGACCGACTCCGCCGTCCGCCGGTACGTCCGCGACGCCGGCCCGCAGCTCGAACGGCTGCACGAGCTCACCCGCTCCGACGTCACGACCCGCAACCGCCGCAAGGCCGACCGACTCGCCTTCGCGTACGACGACCTCGAGGACCGCATCGACGCCCTGTCGAAGCAGGAGGAACTCGACGCGATCCGGCCGGACCTGTCCGGCGACGACATCATGCGGATCCTCGACATCCCACCGGGGCGTGCCGTGGGTGAGGCCTACCGCCACCTGCTCGAGGTCCGCATGGACGAGGGCCCCCTGGGCCCCGAGGATGCCGAGGCGCGCCTGCGCGACTGGTGGGCCGCCCGCGACGCGACCGCCTGACGGACGCGACCGGTTCTCCACAGCCGGTGGCGCGCCTCCAGGCCGTCCGCTAAGCTTGCCGGGTTGTCCGCGCGCATTCTGCGTGGCGGGACACATGCATCAACCCTCCTGCCCCGGGAACTGCTCGGGGCCGCTGAGACCAGAGGAGGTGGGTTCCGCATGCACCAGTACGAACTGATGGCGATCCTCGACCCCGAGATCGATGAGCGCACCGTCGCTCCCAGCCTGGACAAGTTCCTCGCTGTCATCCGCAACGACGGTGGCACCGTCGACAACGTGGACGTCTGGGGCCGTCGTCGTCTCGCTTACGAGATCGCGAAGAAGTCCGAGGGCATCTACGCCGTCGTCGACTTCACGTCCTCCCCCGAGGCCGCCAAGGAGCTCGACCGTCAGCTCGGTCTCTCCGAGGCCGTGCTCCGCACGAAGGTCCTCCGCGCCGAAGAGGGCATCGCGCAGGTCGCCGCCCAGAAGCAGCGCGACGAGGCCCGCGCGGCCCGCAAGGCCGCCAACGCAACCGCGACCGCGAGCGCCGAGTAACCCGTGGCCGGCGAAACCGTCATCACGGTGGTGGGCAACCTCACCGCGGACCCGGAGCTGCGCTACACGCAGAACGGGCTCGCCGTGGCGAACTTCACCATCGCGTCCACCCCTCGCACGTTCGACCGTCAGGCGAACGAGTGGAAGGACGGCGACGCGCTGTTCCTCCGTGCGAGCGTGTGGCGCGAGTTCGCCGAGCACGTGGCGGGCTCGCTGACGAAGGGCTCGCGCGTCATCGCGCAGGGTCGTCTCCGTCAGCGCTCGTACCAGGACCGTGAGGGCCAGCAGCGCACGAGCATCGAGCTCGAGGTCGACGAGATCGGCCCCTCGCTCCGCTACGCGACCGCGCAGGTCACCCGTGCTGCGGGTGGTTCCGGCAGCGGTCGTGGTCAGGTCGGCGGCGGCAACGCTCCGGCCGGCAACGGCGGCAACTGGAACAACAACGGTGGCGGTCAGTCGGACGCGCCCTGGTCTCCCCAGGGTGGCCAGCAGGGCGGCAACGCACAGTCGAACGACGTGTGGAGCACCCCCGGTGGCACGTACGACGACGAGACCCCGTTCTGATCCTCCGCGGTTCAACGGACACAACTTTCACTTCTTAAGGACAAACAATGGCTGGAAAGAGCACCGGCGACCGCCGGAAGCCTCGCGGTAAGGGCGGCAAGAACGCCGCTCCCGCGAAGTCGATCAAGGTCGGCGTCATCGACTACAAGGACGTCGCGACCCTTCGCAAGTTCATCTCGGAGCGTGGAAAGATCCGCGCCCGTCGCATCACCGGCGTCTCCGTCCAGGAGCAGCGCCTCATCGCCCGTGCCGTGAAGAACGCCCGTGAGATGGCGCTCCTCCCCTACGCCGGCTCCGGCCGCTGATCGGAGGTCGACACATGTCGAAGCTCATCCTCACCCACGAGGTCTCCGGCCTCGGTTCCGCCGGTGACGTCGTCGACGTCAAGAACGGCTACGCCCGCAACTACCTGATCCCCCAGGGCTTCGCTGTCGCGTGGTCCAAGGGCGGCGAGAAGCAGGTCGAGTCGATCCGTGCGGCGCGTGCCGCTCGCGAGCTCGCCACCATCGAAGAGGCCCAGGACCTCAAGATGAAGCTCGAGAACGCGACCATCCAGCTGTCGGTCAAGGCCGGCAAGGACGGCCGTCTGTTCGGCTCCGTCCGTCCGGGCGACGTCGCTGACGCCGTCCAGGCGCAGGGCGTCGGCTCGCTCGACAAGCGCAAGGTCGAGGTCCCCGCGACCATCAAGACCGTCGGTGACCACGAGGCCACCGTGCGTCTGCGCGAGGACATCACTGCCGTGATCTCGCTCAAGGTCGTCGCTGCCAAGTAGCACTGACGTTCCGCTCCACGACGGGCGGGTCTCCTCCGGGAGGCCCGCCCGTCGTTCCGTTCCGGGGCGCGCGCGGGTGTGCGCTTGCGCTTTGGTACGTTGGCGCGGGGCGCGCTCGGCAGTGTGCGAGGTTTCGGGCACGGTGCGACCGCCCGCGGCTCGCACGGTAGGCGGTTCGTCGCACACTGCGTCGGCGTCGGCGCGGGTCGCGTACGACGTCTCACCGACCGTCCGGTGGCACGTCAGAGGGCCTGGAGGCGCGGGTCGTCCCGCGCTGACCGGTTACCTCTCAGACGTGGTGCCGCTTGCTGGGAGGCGCTTGGGAAAGTTGTCCTCAGGTTTCCGTTTGTCAACTGTTTTTACACAGGCGAAACGACCAAATCGACAACCTTCAACGCATACTTGAACCCCACTTCTCCACACATGGTGTGGAACTGAAAACCCCAGGTCAAGCGGTCGAAAGTGTGTTCCCCACACCACTTGTCCACACCCCCATCCACAGTTGTCCACACAACACCCCGGCGTGTTCCGCAGACTCTCCACAGAGTTATCCACAGGTCCGTTTGCTGGGGATAACTCTGTCCCCGTAGCTTGGCCCAGCGACTCGGCGATGTCGGTCGCCCGAGGTAGAACTGGCTCGGCTGGTCCGCCCGTGGACCCCGTCCAACCAAGAGGAGCAAGTGTGTCGATCGCGCATCTCGAGCCCGCCCCGCAGGACTTCGCGGAGCGTGGTGGCATGGAGCGCACACCGCCGCACGACATGCTCGCCGAGCAGTCGACCATCGGCGGGATGCTCCTGTCGAAGGACGCCGTCGCCGACGTCATCGAGACCGCCCGTGGTGTGGACTTCTACATCCCGAAGCACGAGGTCATCTTCGACGCGATCCTCTCGCTCTACTCACACGGCGAGCCCACCGACGTCATCGCCGTCACCGACGAACTGACCAAGACGGGTCTGCTGTCCCGTGCCGGCGGTGCCGAGTACCTGCACAGCGTCACGAGCATGGTGCCCACCGCCGCGAACGCCGGCTACTACGCCGCGATCGTCGCCGAGAAGGCCGTGCTGCGCCGTCTGGTCGACGCCGGTACCCGCATCGTGCAGATGGGCTACGCGTCCGAGGGTGAGGTCACCGACCTCGTGAACAGCGCCCAGGCCGAGGTCTACAACGTCGCCGGTGGCATCCAGACCGAGGACTACGTCCCTCTCACCGACGCGATCTCCGCCGCCCTCGACGAGATCGAGGCCGCGAAGGGTCGTGACGGGCAGATGACCGGCGTGCCGACCGGGTTCGCGCAGCTCGACGGCCTGACGAACGGCTTCCACCCCGGACAGCTCATCATCATCGCCGCCCGACCCGCACTCGGGAAGTCGACGCTCGCGCTCGACCTCTGCCGCGCCGCAGCCATCAAGCACAACGAGACCGCCGCCTTCTTCTCGCTCGAGATGGGTCGCGCCGAGATCGCTATGCGTCTGCTCTCCGCCGAGTCCAGCGTCCCGCTGCAGAACATGCGCAAGGGCACCGTGGACTCCCGCGACTGGACGACCATCGCGCAGACCCGTGGGCGCATCAACGACGCACCGTTCTTCATCGACGACTCCCCCAACATGACCCTCGTCGAGATCCGCGCGAAGTGTCGGCGCCTCAAGCAGCAGCACAACCTGCGCATGGTCGTCATCGACTACCTGCAGCTCATGACCTCGGGCAAGAAGGTCGAGTCCCGTCAGCAAGAAGTCTCCGAGTTCTCGCGTGCGCTCAAGCTCATGGCGAAGGAACTCCAGGTCCCCGTCGTCGCCCTGTCCCAGCTGAACCGTGGTCCCGAGCAGCGTGCCGACAAGAAGCCGCAGATCTCCGACCTCCGCGAATCGGGCTCGATCGAGCAGGACGCCGACATGGTCATCCTGCTGCACCGCGAGTCCGCGTACGAGAAGGACAATCCGCGTCAGGGTGAGGCGGACCTCATCGTGGCGAAGCACCGCAACGGACCGACGGACACCATCACTGTGGCGTTCCACGGGATGTTCTCGCGATTCGTCGACATGCCGCAGTAGGGCGGTTGTTGTCGTCGGCCAGCGCACTTGTCCGACTGCCACGGAACGTGTCTGGAGCACGGCGGCGGACACGGCAGTGAGTGTCCGTCCTGCTTCGCTCCGTTGTAAGTCGGTTCACCGCACTCGCAGAAGAAGAGGGTGAGCCCCTCGGCTACGTCGGATGGAACTCCACTGCGGTTCGGGCGGCTGGAGATCGTCGCCGCCCTGCGGACACTCGCTGCTCACGATCGCGGGTTGAGCGTCGCTTCCCCCGTGGCAGCATCAACACGGAAGACCGGGCAGGCGTTGAGCTGCCCCTCGGGGCGAACGACGACGTCTTTGCCAGCTGCTGAACTCACCAGCCGGAGCAGACGGATCAGACTGTTCACGGCGTCTTCCCCGTTGATCTGTCGGAGGTCGATGTCGAACTCGATCGGTGCTCCCCAACCGAAGAAGAAGTTGACTTGCACACCGGTGCTCGGCCAAACGGAGAGGGTCTCTCCCACGTCGCCCGCTCCGGATTCGATGGCACGGACCCAATCAGCGTTCATGAGGGTGTCGCGCAATGGTTCGACATCGGCTTCGACGGACCCGACGACCTCACCATCAGGTAGTACCAACGGCTCGAGATCCCCGTCCGCGAAGGCTCGACGAAGCGCAGCAGCGGTGATCTCATCGTCCACGGTTCGACACTCTCAACTCCGAGCGCAGCACGCAATAGTGGCTGTCAGATGCGCGAACCGTTCAGCGGCGGCCGCAGTGGCCATACCCGCTTGGTAGAGATCTCTTCTGCTCCGCATCGTCATCTCCGCAGTGGTCGCCATCGTGGTCACCGCGGCTGGAACGGTCTTCGCCGTGCAGTGACGCGCGCCTCGAACTGTCGTCGCAGTGCGTTTCGATCGGCTTTCGAACACCCCGTCGTCCGGCTATAGAACACCCCGTTCGTCGCTTCGCCGTCGCCACTCGCCGCCAGCGTAGGCAAGCGTGCACAACCCGATGATCGTGAGTGGAGATATTGCGATGAACACGAGCATTGAGTCGACGAGGAACAACAGGAGCGCAGCGACACCAAGGAAGACGACCCCAACCAGCACCAGCGTCCAGAGTGGGACGCGTCGGCCTGGCCGCCCGAGATTCGTCATGCTGTTGAAACCTCCCGAAGGTGGCCGATGATGGATACGGAAACGGACGGAGCGCTTGGTCGGCTCAGATCGGCGTGACGTCGTGAGCGCGGAAGAAGTAGCCGTCCTGCCCAGATGGGTACGGCTCGACGTCGAACCGAACGCGTTCCCCGGGCAGGAGCGTGTGGAACCCAGTCATGCGCAGGTTCGCGAAGTGCACGAAGACCTCTGACGCGACATCGTCCGAACGGAGTGCACCCCGGCCGTTCTCATCACTCCACCAGACACACTCGCCCTCGACGTTCCGCACGAGCAGACGCTATCGCGCAGTGTGATCCGTGGACCGATCGCTATCGGTGGCTTGTGTCGAGATCGGTTCTGTTCGCATGCTTCGGCCGTACTCGCCGAACCCATGCAACCGCGAGGACAGCGAGCGGGACTCCCACGACGACGAGCATGCAGACCGGCACCACGAAGATCGGAGATGCGAAGCCGACGAAGTTCTCACTCGTCATCGCGACGAAGAGGAACGCGATCGGCCCGCACATCGAGAGTGTAAGGACCACGATGATGACGAGACAGGCAGCACTGTTGTGTCCCGCCCAGACTCGAATCCGTGAGACTGTCGCCGGCTCAGTCACGGGTACCTCTGCACACCCCACCCATTCTTTGAGGGTACCGAGTTGGGCGTCCGGTCAC
The DNA here is from genome assembly GCF_007673235.1 of Curtobacterium pusillum. Lineage (GTDB taxonomy): Bacteria > Actinomycetota > Actinomycetes > Actinomycetales > Microbacteriaceae > Curtobacterium > Curtobacterium pusillum_C. Next base: position 510,861 of record NZ_VDZH01000003.1, on the reverse strand, counting down.
CGATCGGCTTCTGCACGGTATCTCTGCTTCGTCGGGTCGGAGAATCTCGCTGGTTCTAGCCCCGACCGGTGAGGGCCAGGAAAACCATGAACCCTCCGACCATCACGAAGAAGATCCCGATCACCTGGATGAACGTCGGCGTGACCACACGACCCGCTGCTGCACCGAACGCCCTGGTCTGTGAGGCGCGCAGCACTCGCGCGATCCGGGTTCCGAAGACGGTGAAGGCGAGACCTGCAATCACTCCGAAGGCACCGAACAGGAGCGATTGGATCATGCGGCCGAGCGTACCCACGTCGTGGCATGCTCGGCTCATGGGGTGGATGCGACAGCTGCCGACGTGGGTGGCCGGGATCGTCATGGCAGTCCTGTTCGCCGCCGCGTGGTTCGGGATCACGTTCGTCACGACACCGGAACTCGGCCTCGGTGCTCGAGTGCTCGTTTCCGTGAGCGTCGGTGCGTTCTACGGCATCGGCATGGGGTTCTGGCTCGGACGGACACGGCGCGGGTACGGCAGCGCAGCACGCCGTCCGGAGTTCGGCCGGGCGGTTCGCCGAGGCGTTGTCCCGCCGGACGTCGACGTCGACGAGTGGCGTCGGGCGTTGACGCAGCACCAGCGGCAGTACCGTCCCCTGCGCTGGGCGGCGCCGGTGCTGTACCTCCCGATGACCGCGCTGGCCGTCTGGCTCGCGGTCACCGGTCAGCCTCTGTTCTGGTTCGGAGCAGCAGTGTTCGTCGCCCTGTTCGTCATCACCGTCGCCACGACACCGCGGACGCTCCGCAACACGGACTCGATGCTCGCCGAGCTGGACCGACGTGCGGGCGTGCCTCAGGAGTCCGGATCCTGACGGTCCTACTCCTGCCAGGGGAGGAGACGCCCGGTGTGCTGCCATCGTCCCCAGCGCCGCACGGCGATCGGGACCTCACCGACATCGAGCACGACGTCGCTCGGCCCGCTGGTCTCGATCCGGACGCGACAGGGAACGACCCCGTCGAGGACGACCCCTGTGTCCTCGGTCCGGATGCCCTCCAGGACGAGCTGCCCTGTGCCGGTTCCGTCCTCGACGGTCACGCTCCGGGCCGAGGCGACCGACAGGGTGACGGACAGACGCGCGAGTCCGACACCCGCGACCGGCTCGTCGACGTGGCCGTGCAGGGTGACGGTCTCTCCAACGACCCGGACGTCGGTGACGTCGAACGTCGCGTCGTCGAGGTCTTCAGGGTGACGATGGGACACGTCAGCAGGATGCCAGGCGGGGGTTCAGCAGATCGCCGTCCCAGCTCAGGTCGTCGTCCTCGTGCACCTCGAAGGCTTCGAAGTGGTCGTTCGCGAGGACACCGTCGACGAGCGCACGGGAGCCCGCGACGATCGTCGAGTCCCAGTCCTCCTCCGAGGCGACGACCCAGGCGTGGTCCTCGGGCCAGATCATCGAGGTCCGCGGCCCCTCGTGCCCGTACCGGGTGCTCTCCCACCCCGGAACGATGCGGTGCGCCCACGTCGGATCCGCGAGCTCGCTGAGACTCGAGCGGAATTGCCACATGTCCCGGCCGGGCCAGTGCATCAGTTGTCGAGCGCGGGACGACGTCTCGTCCCACGCTCCGACGACCAGGTCCTCCGGAGTCTGCGTCGCCGTCCGGAGGTGCCTCGTCAGGACGGCGAGGTCGTCGGGATCGAACCATCCGTTGTCGGACTGGTCGACCCGCCACCCGTCCGCCCAGTCCCTCGACTGATCACCGTCGCTGATGCGGGACCACTGCACGAGGGGGTGCATCACACGGCCGTTCCGGCGCGCGACCTCGGCCCACGGCCAACGTGTGTGCTCGACCTCGTGGTGGACGCCCTGCTCGTCGAGGGTGTCCGTGTCGGACCGGTGTGCGTGCACCGGGTGCAGGAGCCGCACGTACGCGTCGAAGCCCGTCCCGGCGACGCCGCCGACGGTCGCCCATCGGCCGGCACGCTCGACGAGCCATCCACCTCGCACGGCGTCGGTCAGCAGGAACACCCGACCAGCCTGGCACGACGCCCACGTGCACATCGCGGACACCGCATCGGACAAGCGCACCCACGCGGAGTAGCGTTGATTCTGGTTAATCGATTAAGCAACCCACCCGACGATCAACCGTTCCCCTCAGCAATGACGCTCGGAAGGACGCACCACCATGCACATCGGGTCGATCTCGAGACCACGGCGCAGAGTCGCCGCCACACTCGGAGCCCTCGCGCTCATCGCCGGGAGCCTGTTCACCACGACACTCGGCGCGACCACCGCCGACGCCGCCACGAACGGCCCTTGCGACACCTACGGCAGCGCCGGCACCTCGTGCGTCGCCGCGTACAGCTCCACCAGGGCGCTGTACTCCTCCTACAACGGACCGCTCTACCAGGTGCGCCGCGCCTCGGACGGCGCGACCACCAACGTCGGGCTGCTCGCAGCCGGCGGGTACGCGAACGCCGCGACGCAGGACGCGTTCTGCTCGGGCACGACGTGCACCATCCCGAAGATCTACGACCAGTCGGCGAACCACAACGACCTGACCGTGGCGCCCGCGGGCGACGCCGGCCCGGCGAACGTTGCCGCGAACGCCACGGCGCTGCCGATCACGGTCGCCGGGCACAAGGCCTACGGCGTCTTCATGCCGCCGGGGGTCGCGTACCGGATCTCGAGCACGCTGGCGAAGGGCACGGCGCGCGGCGCCAGCCCGGAGTCGATGTACGAGGTCGCCAGCGGCACGAACGTGAACCACGGCTGCTGTTCGGACTTCGGCAACGTCGAGACGCAGGAGAAGGACACCGGCAAGGGGCACATGGACGCGCTCAACCTGTCGATGCTCAATGGCAAGGGCAGCGCCGGCCGCGGCCCGTGGGTGCAGGCCGACCTGGAGAACGGGGTCTACGAGGGGAAGACCGCGATCAACACCGCGAACACCGGCAACTCGTCGAAGTTCGTCACGGCGCTCCTCAAGAACGACGGCGTCGCGAACTTCGCGCTGAAGGGCGGGAACGCGCAGTCCGGTTCGCTGTCGAAGTGGTACGAGGGGGCGCTGCCGACGGACAAGGACGGTGACGGCCAGGGCTACACGCCGATGAAGCTCGAGGGCTCGATCGTGCTCGGCGCCGGCGGCGACAACTCGAACCGCGGTACGGAGTCGTTCTTCGAGGGTGTGATGACCACCGGGTACTCCTCCGACGCGGCGGACAATGCCGTGCAGTCGAACGTCGTGGCGCAGAACTACCAGGGCGTGTCTACGGGCGGCGGCCCGGGGGCGGCGATCACCGGCCCCGGCGGCAAGTGCGTCGACGTCGACGGTGACGACACCGGTGGGAACACCGCGGTCGTGCAGCTGTACGACTGCCAGACGCTCGCTGCCGACCAGCACTGGCTCGGCAGCGTCTACGGCGCGCACACGCTGAGCACGCTCGGTCGGTGCCTGGACGTCAACGGCAACGGCACGGCGAACGGCACCCACGTCGAGCTCTACGACTGCAACGGTGTCGGCGGGCAGCAGTGGATCGTCCAGCCGGACGGCTCGATCAAGAACCCGCAGTCCGGTCGGTGCCTCGACGACCCGTCGGGCAACACGGCCAACGGCACGGCGCTGCAGATCTACGACTGCAACGGCAACCAGGCGCAGAAGTTCGTCGCCGCGGTCCCGATCGGGACGATCGGGTCCAAGTGCGTCGACGTGGCCGGCAACGACCTGCAGCAGAACGGCCAGCAGGTCCAGGTCTACGACTGCCAGACGCTGCTGACCGACGAGCAGACCACGGACCAGCAGTGGGCCTACAACGCGGCTGACCACACGATCCGGACGCTCGGGCGCTGCCTGGACGTCGACGGCAACGCGACGGCGAACGGCTCGCACCTGGAGCTGTACACGTGCAACGGCGTCGGTGGGCAGCAGTGGGTGCCGCAGGCGAACGGTTCCGTGCTGAACCCGCAGTCCGGTCGGTGCCTCGACGTGCCGTCGGGCAACACCGCGAACGCGACGCCGCTGCAGCTCTACGACTGCAACGGGCAGCAGCCGCAGGTGTTCAGCTTCAACTGAACCAGGTGACGGACAGGAGGCGCGGTGCCAGCTGGCACCGCGCCTCCAGTCCGTCGTTCCGCAGCTCACGAGCCGACACCTGTCGGTGAGGATGCCGTCGTGCCGTGCACTCATCCGCTACCGTGAGCACGTCGGGGAGGGGCAGCACACATGGGTGGGACCACAGCAGACTGGATCGGCGCAGCGTCGTCGGGCGCAGCGGTCATCGTGAGCGTCCTCGTGGCGCTGTTCGTGGGGCGGCAGTCCGCCTCGATCGCGGCGAACCAGGTCCGCCAGGAGCGCGAGGCGTACCTCGCGGGCCGGATGCAGGGCCTCGTCGACCACGCGCGCGCCGTCGTCACCGAAGCACGAACGGTGTGGGCGCTGACGAGCACTCGGTTCCGCGACGAGCTCCTGCAGATCCCCGCCGAAGACGAGCAACGTCGTGCGAGCCGACAGGAGAAGCTCAGTGAGGCGCTGACGCGGCTCGAGACCGAGGTCGGCCTGCTCCGTGCCTACGGCGTCACCATGCCCAACGGGCCGGAGAACGCACCCGACCCCGACGCCCGAGCTGCGGTGAGCCGGCTGACCGACGAGGGGACCTGGCTGTCCAGCGCTGCCCAGTTCGCGGCGTACACGCACTTCGAGGATCCGGACGACTCATCCGACGACTCCGTGTTCGACGACCTGGTGAGCGGTCACCTGGAGAACATCGACGCGCGGCTGCTCGCGAGTCTTCCCGATGGGATGGACCCGGATCGGGTGCCGTACTACCGCGAACCCGGTTCGCCGTGGCCAGCGATCCTCGACGATCGTCGGGACATCATGCGCGATGAGAGCCGGTCGTGGGCGGGGGAACCCCTGCCGGTCGTCGCCAACAGGGCCGTTGCATTCCTGCTGAACCGCTTCCAGGACGAGTTGATCACCGTGCTCGACGCGTGGAACAAGCAAGCACTGCGACGCGACTGACTCCCGCAGGGCGTGCGTTTTCGGACAACGCTTGCTTCATCGATTAAGCAGGTGCATGATGATGCCAGTTAATCGATAAAGCATCCCCGAGAAGAGGAGGCGTCATGCCGAAGTCCGTCACCCTGAAGGACGTCGCCGCGAAGGTCGGCGTGACGTCCGCCGCGGCGAGCATGGCCCTCGCCGGCCACGACCGCATCAGCGAACGGACCCGCGAAGCGGTCCGCCGCGCCGCCGACGAACTCGGGTACGTCCCGAGCTCCGCGGGCCGGGCACTCCGCAGCCAGCGCGCCGACGCCGTCGCCCTCATCGTCCCGAACTCGTCCGCGCACGTCTTCGGCCACCTGTACTTCATGCACGTCCTCACCGGGATGTCGACCGCGGCGAACGCCCACGACGCGCAGGTCATCGTGTCGACGAACGCCGACACGTCCTCGGGCGACGTCGCCTACGAGCGCGTGATGCGCTCCCGGACGGCCGACGGCGCTATCGTCACCAGTGCCGCGATCGAGGACGACCACGTGCAGGGCCTCGTCGCGAGCGGGCTGCCCGCCGTCCTCATCGGCAACTACCCGCACCTGTCCGGCGCGGTGACGGTCGGCATCGACGACGTCGCCGCGACCGAGCGGCTCGTGGACCACCTGGTCGAGGTGCACGGACGCCGTCGTCTGCTGCACGTCACCGGCACGCTCGACCACCAGACCGGCCTCGACCGTCGCGAGGGCTTCCTCCGCGCGGCCGCACGGCACGGCCTGACCGACGTCTCCGTGATCGAGGGCGACCTCTCCGAGGCCTCTGGCGCCACCGCGATGGAGCAGATGGTGCACGGGGACCCGTCGACCCGGCCGGACGGCGTCGTCTTCGCGAACGACGACATGGCGGTCGGTGGGCTGCACACCCTCCGTCGCGCCGGAGTCGACGTGCCGGGCGACGTCTCGGTCGTCGGCTTCGACGACTTCGGACTCGCACGCGTGACGACGCCGGGCATCACCACCGTGCGCGTCCCGGCGGAGGAGATGGGCCGCATCGCGACCGAGCGACTCTTCGACCTCGTCGACCACCGTGGCGGCCAGCCCGCCCACACCGAACTCCCCGTCGAGCTCGTCGTCCGCGCCTCGTGCGGGTGCGACCCCGACGCGGAACGCGTCCGGACCTGACCGGGCGCACCCAACACCGAACACGAACACCGAACACCACACCACCCTGCGAGCACAGCAACGCAAAGGAGCGTTCCCCGATGAAGCACGCACGCGCGACCCTCGCGGTCGGAGCCTTCGCCGCCGTGGCGGCCCTGGCCCTGACCGGCTGTTCGGCCGGCGGCAACGCCAGCACCGACGGCCCCGTCACCCTCAAGGTCTGGACCGGGTTCACCGGCGGCGACCGCCCCGGCTACGCCACGATCGTCAAGGACTTCGAGAAGGCCCACCCGGACATCAAGGTCGAGATGACCGTCCAGCCGTGGGACACCATCCAGCAGAAGCTGCCGTCGGCCTGGCTCACCGGCCAGGGCCCGGACGTCGCTGCGGTGAGCTCGGACCCGAACGCCGTCGCCCAGTACGTCAAGACGAACTCGGTGATGGCCATCACGAACACGGGCAGCGGCGACGGCAAGATCAACACGTCCGAGTTCGCCCCCGGCACCGTCAAGGAGTTCACCTACGACGGCAAGCTCTACGGCGTCCCGGCGAACTTCGCCACGCTGAGCCTGTACTACAACAAGAAGCTCTTCCAGGACGCCGGCATCGCGAACCCGCCGACCACGGTGCAGGAGATGGCGACCGACGCGAAGAAGCTCACCACGGGTGGCAAGTACGGCATCGCGCTCGCCGACAACCAGACGATCCAGATGTGGCCGGTGCTGCAGTGGCTCGAGGGCGGCGACATCGTGAACGGCAAGAACTGCAGCGTCCTGCAGACCAGTGACGGGCAGCAGTCCCTGAAGACCTGGGCCGACCTCGTCGCGAAGGACAAGGTCAGCCCGGTCGGACTCACCGGCGCCGAGGCCGACTCGCTGTTCTCGGCCGGCAAGGCCGCGATGGAGATCAACGGACCGTGGGCAGCGCCCGGCTACAAGTCGGCCGGCATCGACCTCGGCATCGTGGAGGTCCCGGTGGGCGTCGACGGCAAGTCGACCACGCTCGGCTCGATCGCACCGCTGTCGATCTCGGCGAAGACGAAGTACCCGGAGCAGGCGCAGGAGTTCCTCGCCTACTGGACCTCGAAGAGCGCGCAGCAGAAGTTCTCGCTGCAGACCGGCTTCCCGCCGCTGCGCACCGACCTGTCCGACGACGCGAAACTCAAGGCAGATCCCACGGTGTCCGTGTTCGCCAGCCAGGTGCCGGACTCGCGCCTGTACCTGCCGCACGTGCCGAGCGCCACGAAGGTCGACTCCGACGGGTACGTCCCGCTCATCGGCGAGATCACCCGCGGCAAGTCCCTCGCCGACGCCACCAAGTCCGCCGGTCAGACGATCGACGGTCTCACCGGCTGCAGCCAGTGACCGACCAGATCACCGGTTCGGCCCCGCCACGCACGCCGCGTGGCGGGGCCCCGGCCTCCGGCCGGACGAGCAGCCTGGAGGCGCGACCCACTCGCCGTCGACAGCGTCGGTTCCAGCCGGCCTGGCTCTTCATGGCCCCGTCACTGCTCATCCTCGGCGCGTTCGTCGTCTTCCCGATCCTGCGGTCGCTCTACTACTCGTTCTTCGACTGGACAGTCGGCGCGGTCTCGCAACCGTTCGTCGGCTTCGGGAACTACGTGCAGCTGTTCCACGACCAGCAGTTCTGGAACGCACTGCGGATCACGCTCGAGTACACGATCGTGTCGGTCGTGCTGCTGGTCGTCCTCGGCTTCGTCGCCGCCCTGCTGCTGCAGCGGGACACCCTGGCGAACCGGATCGTCCGGTCGGTGTTCTTCTTCCCGACGATCGTGTCGCTCGTGACGATCGGGCTCGTGTGGAAGTTCCTGCTCGACCCCGACATCGGGCTGGTCGGCGGCATCACCACCATGCTCGGCCTGCCGAGCGTCGCCTGGCTGCAGTCCACCTCGCTCGCCCTGCCGACGATCATCTTCGTGTCGGTGTGGAAGAGCATCGGGTTCGCGATGATCCTCTTCGTCGCCGGGCTCAAGGGCGTGCCGGCCGAACGGTACGAGGCCGCCGAGCTCGACGGTGCGAACCGCTGGCAGACCGTCTGGCGGATCACCCTGCCGAGCATCCGGCCGACCATGCTCTTCACGTCGATGATCCTGACGATCCAGTCGTTCCAGGTCTTCGACCTCGTGTACGTGATGACCGGGGGCGGCCCGGTCTTCCACACCGACACCCTCGTGAACCTGCTCTACCGCGACGGGTTCGTCAACTACCAGACCGGCTACGCGTCGGCGATCTCCTGGGTCCTCTTCGTGATCATCATGCTCATCTCCCTCCTGCAGCTCCGGCTCTTCCGGTACGACGATGTCGACTGAGGCGAGCGTCCGGCGACCGCCCGTGGCGGAGCCGACCCGTGCCTCCAGTCCGGAGGCCGTGCACCCGAGGCGACCCGGTCGCCGGAGCGGTGCCGCGCGCACCGGCTCCGTCCTGAAGTGGGTCTACCTCGGGGTCGGACTCGTGTTCGCCCTCGTGCCGTTCGTCTGGATGGTCAGCGGGTCGTTCCGGTCCGAGGCCGACCTGTTCGGCCACCCCGCCTCGCTCCTGCCGACGAGCGTCACCCTGCACGGCTACGAGGGTGTCTGGTCGCAGCTGCCCTTCCTGCGGCTGCTGCTCAACTCCCTCGTGTTCACCGTCGTGACGACCGTCCTGACGCTGCTGTTCGACTCGATGTGCGCCTACGCCCTCGCCCGGATGCGGTTCGTCGGACGGAACGTCGCGTTCGTGCTCGTCATCGCGACGCTCATGGTGCCGTTCCAGGTGACGCTCATCCCAGTGTTCGTCGAGCTGTTCCACCTCGGCTGGCTGAACACCTACCAGGGGCTCATCATCCCTCGGGCGACGAGCGCGTTCGGGATCTTCCTGTTCCGGCAGTTCTTCATCGACATCCCCACCGAGCTCGACGAGGCCGCACGCATCGACGGTGCCGGCCACTGGAGGATCTACTGGCAGGTGATCCTGCCCCTGGCGAAGCCGGCGATCGCGACGGTCGCGGTGCTGAACGGCATGGCGCTCTGGAACGACCTGCTCTGGCCGCTCGTCGTGACGACCTCGAACGACATGCTCACGCTGCCCGCCGGGCTGACGCTCTTCGGCGGCGCCCACGTCACCGACCACGCGGTCCTGCTCGCCGGTGCCGTGATCTCCCTGCTGCCCATCGCGCTCGGGTTCTTCTTCGCCCAGAAGTTCTTCGTCGCGGGCGTCGCCACCACGGGGCTGAAGTGAGCAGCCGCGACCCGGCGTTCGCTCCGGGGACGTTCACGTGGATCGCCGGGATCGAGGACACCTGCGTGTACCCGCCCGAACGGTTCGCGATGGCCCCGCTCGACGAGCACCGCCTGACCGGACACGACGACACCTGGCGTGCCGACCTCGACCAGGTGCGGGACCTCGGGGCGACCGCGCTCCGCTACGGCGTGGACTGGCCGCGGGCTCACGTGGCACCGGGCGTCTTCGACTGGTCGGTGCTCGACGAGCGGTTGCCGTACGCGGCCGCGCTCGGCCTCACCGTGATCGCGGACCTCGTCCACTACGGCACCCCGACGTGGCTCGACGAAGCGTTCGCGGACCCCGGCTACCCGGACGCGGTCGCGGACTTCGCGGCGGCGTTCGCGGCGCGGTACGCCGGCGTCGTCGACCACGTCACCCCGCTCAACGAGCCGATCACGACCGCGTCGTTCGCCGGACTCCGGGGTGTGTGGCCGCCCGCGCTGCACGGGTGGGAGGGGTGGACCCGGGTGGTGCTCGGGATCGCCGACGGCATCCAGCGGTCCGTCACGGCCATGCGCGCCGAGAACCCGGACGTCCGGATCGTGCACGTCGAGGCCTCGTCGCTGTTCTCGGCCGGGACCCCCTCGGATCCCGCACTCGTGGCCGAGGCAGCGCTCCTGAACGAGCTCGGGACCGTCCCGACCGACCTCGTCCTCGGCCGCGTCACCCCGGGGCACCGCTCGTACGACTGGCTCCTCCGGAACGGCGCTGCACCGGAAGCGCTCGCCGCCCTGGTCGAGGGTGCGGTCACGATCGACCTGCTCGGCGTCAACTACTACCCCGACCTCACCCCGCGCACCCTCGTCGCGACGGCCGCCGGGACGGTCCAGCACACCCACGACCGCTGGGCGTCCGGCCTCGAGGAGTCGTTGCGCTCCTTCTCCGATCGCTACGGGCTGCCGGTGCTCGTCACGGAGACGAGCACCGAGGGTGACGACGAGCGCCGCGGGAGTTGGGCGCGGGACTCGGTCAAGGCGGTGCGGGCGGTGGTCGCGGACGGCATCGACGTGCGCGGATGGACCTGGTGGCCGGTGTTCGACTTCGTGGACTGGTCGTACGCGTCGGGCGGTCGGAACGTCGAGGAGTTCGAACTCGCCGACGACGTCGTCGCGGCCCGGTCAGCATCGGCCGCGAAGGAGCCGTACCTGCGGCGGATGGGACTCATCCGGCTCGAGGAGGACGTCGACGGCGCGCTCCGGCGCGTGCCGACCGGCGCGGCCGCGGTGTACGCGGCGATGGCCTGGGGCGTGGCCGCAGGCCACGAGCGGGGCAGTCGGCTCACGCGGTAGACGCGGTGGACGTCCGGACCTGACGGACTGGAGGCACGGTGCGGGCTGGCACCGTGCCTCCAGTCCGTCCGTGCGCGCGTCGAGGGCAGCGCTTGCCAGCATGGGGACCGGGCCATAGAGTACGGACCTGTATTACAGGTACGTACGACAACTCGGACGAAGGAGTCCTCCATGACCGTCGCACCCGCTCGCCTCGAGACGGAACGCGAGCGCCTGTCCGGCCCACGCGTGCCCCTGCTCGTCGCGTCCCTCATCGTCGCGGTGCTCGCGTTCCAGCTGAACGCGAGCCTGCTCACCCCGGCCATCCCCGCGATGGCGATCGACCTGCACGCCTCCGCCGGCGTCGTCTCCCAGGTGCAGTCCCTCTTCTTCCTCTCCGGTTCGGTCCTCGGCATGGTGGTGTCCCGCTGGTCGGACACCATCGGTCGGCGGCGGGCGCTCCTGGTGACGATGGCGGCCCTGCTCGTGGGGACCCTGCTGACCGTCACGGCGCCGTCGCTCCCCCTCCTGCTCACCGGGCGGGTGCTGCAGGGGACCTCGTCGGCGGCGCTGACGATCGCGTTCCTCGTGCTGTCCGAGGAGCTCACGGCGAAGCAGTTCGGCATCTCGGTCGGCGTCGTGACCGCGGTGAACGGCGGCCTCGGTGGCCTCGACGGGTACATCGGCGGGGCGATCACCGACATCTTCGGCTGGCGCGCGGTCTTCGTCGTCATCCTCGTCGTCGCGGTGCTCGGCACCCTCTCGGTGATCGCCTTCGTGCCGCGGGTACGACGCACGGCAGCCCGCCGGATGGACTGGCTCGGCGCGACGATCCTCGGCGCGTTCCTCGTCGGGTTCTCGCAGTTCGTCAGCGAGGTCCCGTCCCGGGGCATCGCCGATGCGCGCACCCTGCTGTGGCTCGCCGTCGCCGTGCTCGCCGCCGTGGCGTTCGTGCTCGTCGAACGCCGGGTGACGCAGCCGCTCATCGCCGTGCCGGCACTCCGCGCCCGCACCGCGTGGCCGGTGCTGCTCTGCACGTTCCTGACGCTGTCCGGGGTCTTCGCGTCGACGAACTTCACCATCGTGGTCCTCAGCCAGGACGGGCCGAACGGGTTCGGGCTGAACGCGGCGATGTCCGGGCTCCTGTTCCTGACGCCGACCGCCATCGCGGGGCTGCTGACCGCACCGGCGGCCGGCTGGATCGCGCAGCGCATCGGGTGGGTCCGGTCTCTCCGCGTGGCCACCGGCGGGATCCTCCTCATCTCCGTCGCGCTCGCGTTCTCCGCCACCGACAAGTGGGTCGTCTTCGGCCTGCTCATCGTGATGGGCGTGTTCTACCTCGGGCTGTACCAGGCCACCGCGAACGGGCTGTCCGTGCTGAACGCCCCCGCCGACGCGCCGGGTTCCCTGCCGGGCATCCACGGGGCATGCTTCGGTCTGGGAGCCGGCACCGGGGTCGCCCTCGTCGGTCCTGCCGTCAGCGCGGGCACGCCCGAGGGATACCACCTGGCGCTCTGGATCTCCGTCGCCCTCACCGCCGCCGCGTTCGTCGCAGCGCTCGTCCTCCGTCCCACCCCGAACGCTCTGCCCGCCGGAGCCCGCTCAGAAGGAGCCGCAACCGCATGACCACCCCCACGATCCCGCTCTTCCTCGACTGCGACACCGGGGTCGACGACGCCCTCGCCCTGGCGTACCTGCTCGACGTCCCGCACGTTGACCTCGTCGGCATCGGCACGGTGTCCGGCAACATCGACTCGACGACCGCGGCGGTGAACACCACGGCGCTGCTCGGCATGTGCGGGCGCACGGTGCCGGTGGCGGTCGGCGCGCACGACCCGCTCGGCGGCGTGTACGGCGGTGGCGCTCCGCACGTGCACGGCGTGAACGGGGTCGGCGGAGTCGACCTGCCGGCCGGGGTGGCCGCAGCGGAGGACCCCGCGGCCGAGCTCCTGGTGCGCCTGGCGCGGTCGTACGCAGCCGGTCCGCGCCGGCTGGACGTGCTCGCGATCGGGCCGCTGACGAACCTCGCCGTCGCCCTCGACCTCGAGCCGAGGCTGCCGGAACTGATCGGCACGCTGACGATCATGGGCGGCGCCGTCTGGGAGCCGGGCAACGTGTCGCCGGTCGCCGAGGCGAACATCCACAACGACGCCGAGGCCGCGCGCCGCGTGCTCACCGCCGGGTTCGACCTCGTGCTGGTCCCGCTCGACGTCACGCGCCAGCACCGGTTCGACGACGCCGACGGCGACCGGTTCATCGCGGCCGGCGATCCGCTCCGTGTGGCACTCGGCACGATGCTGCACCGCTACATCGACTTCTACGAGACCGTCGACCAGGTCCGCCGAGCACCCCTGCACGATCCGCTCGCCGCAGCCATCGCCGCCGGCGAGGTCGAGCCGACCGTCCGCGAGACCGCACTCGACGTCGTGGTCGACGGTACCGAGCACGGCCGGACCGTCCCGGCGGCGCAGGGGCCGGTCGTGCAGGTGGTCGTCGGCGCCGACGCGGCCGCCGCGGACGTCATCCGGAACCGGATCCTCCAGCTCGACGCGGTGCACGCATGACCGGCACCCCTGCGCTCCCCTCGCTCGCCGTCCTCGGCAGCATCAACGTCGACGCCGTGCTCCGGGTCCCCGAGCTCCCGGCGCCGGGTGAGACGGTCCTCGCCACCGAGCAGCACCGGTTCCTCGGGGGCAAGGGTGCGAACCAGGCCGTCGCCGCCGCGCGACTCGGTGCCGCGGTCACGATGATCGGCGCGGTGGGCGACGACCCGGACGGCACCTTCGCCGTCGAGGAGCTCCGGCGAGCGGGTGTGCGGACCGAGCTCGTCGCGACGACCCCGGACGCCCCGACCGGCACCGCCGCCATCACGGTGGACGCCGCCGGGGAGAACGCGATCGCGGTGTTCCCCGGGGCGAACGCCCTCGTCGCCCTGCCGGCGGCACTGCCGGACACCGACGTGCTGCTCTGCCAGCTCGAGGTCGACCCGGCACTGGTCGACGCTGTCGTCGGAGGGTCGTCGGCGTTCGTCGCCGTCAACGCCGCGCCCGCCCGGCACCTGCGCCCGGAGACGCTCGAGCGCGCCGACCTGGTGGTCGTCAACGAACTCGAGTGGGCTGCGCTGCCGGAACTCGCAGGGTGCCGTCGCGTCGTGGTGACCGCCGGCTCGTCGGGTGCGTCCGTCCTCGAGCGGGGACGGGTCGTCGCCCGGGTACCGGCCGTGCCAGCGCGGGTCCGGAACACGGTCGGTGCCGGCGACGCCTTCACCGCGGCGGTCACGATCGCCCTCGCCGCCGGGCTCCCCGCCGAACAGGCCCTCCGCACCGCAGCGCGCGTCGGCGCCGCGGCCGTGGCGGACGAGGCGTCACAGCCCGCACTGCTCGCCTTCGCCGAGTACGCCGAAGCCGAAGCCGACCCCGTCGCGAGCGCGAGCGTCTGACAGGCTGAGCACATGACGATCGCCGATGCTCTCCGGGGCCCGCTCCCCGCACACGCCGGGGTCCCGCTCCGTGTGGCGGCCTACATGCGCATCAGCGACGCGATCCGCAGCGGGGCGGTCCGGCCGGGCATCCTGCTGCCGTCGGAGGCCGAGCTGGTCGAACTGCTCGGGGTGTCGCGGACGGTCGTCCGCGAGGCACTGATCTTCCTGGAGGAAGACGGGTTCATCCGCTCCCGCCGGGGCATCGGCCGCTTCGTCGCGGAACGGCTGCCGGTGTCCGGCCTGGAGCGGGTCGAGGCGCCCGAACGGCTGCTCGTGCCCGAGGGCGGCAGCGTCGAACGCACCGAGATGGTCGTCCAGGACCGCACCGGGCTGTTCGCGTCGGAGTCGCTCGGCATCGCGGAGTCCTCGGCGTCGTGGTTCGTCGAGAGCGTCGTCCGCCGCGGGGACACCGTCGTCGGCCTCGTCCAGGAGCACCTGCCACCGGACGAGGCACTGGTCGGCGAGTTCGCCCCGATCCGCGAGCTGATCCGGATGAGCCGGCCCGATCAGACGATGCTCGCGGCGATGTTCGACGCGGGCATCGTCCCCGGACCCGGCACCACCGAGGTGTCCATCGGCACACCGGGCGACACCCGCGGGCACCGGCTCGGTGTGGCCGCCGAGGAACCCGTGCTCGTCCTGTCGCGCAGTCTGCGCTTCGCGGGTCGGCCGCTCTACGTGTCGAAGACGCTCGTCAACCCGCACGAGGCGCGGATCACCGTGGCCCACGGCGCCCCCTGAGCCCGATCAGTCGTCGCGGAGTGCCCGCACCATGCTCCGCAGCGCGCTGAGCGCCGCCGCCTGCTCCTCTCCGCTCATCCCGCCGAGCATCCGCACCTCGACACCGCGCACCGCTGCCGAGGCCTGCTCGAGGGTCCGCTGACCCGCCGCCGTCAATCGCGTCGGAAGTGCCTTCCCCACCGGCGCCGCGGCGGGGCGGGACACGAGCCCGTCGCGCTCGAACGCCTGCAACAGGACGTTCATCGACTGCCGGGTGACGAACGCACCCCGCGCCAGGTCGGAGTTCGACAGCCCGGGTCGTTGCGCGAGCAGCTCGAGGCACGAGTACTGCGTCACGGTCAGCCCGAGGGGCCGCAGCACCGCCTCCATCGCGGCGCGCAGGGCACTCGAGGCCTCCTTCAGCAGGTAGCCCAGCGACGAGTCGAGGTCGATGCGATCAGCGTCTTGACTCATGTCAGTAGTCTGACATAGATTGCCTCGTGTCAGAAGACTGACACCCAACGAAGGAGCACCCATGCCCGTCACCGGCCCCGACTTCATCTCCCTGCAGACCCGCGACCTCGACGCGTCGCAGGCGTTCTACGAGCAGTACCTCGGGCTCGTCCGCTCCCAGGCCGGCCCGCCCCACGCGGTCGTCTTCGAGACCACCCCGATCGCGTTCGCACTGCGCGACATCGTCCCGGGCACGGACCTCGCCGTGTCCCAGCCCGGCATCGGTGCGGCGATCTGGCTGCACGCGACCGACGTCCAGGCCATCCACGACGCCCTGGTCGCCGACGGGCACACCATCGTCGCCGCGCCGATCGACGGGCCGTTCGGCCGGACCTTCACCTTCGCCGACCCGGACGGCTACCACGTGACGCTCCACGACCGCGCCTGAGGCCGCCTGTCCTAGGCTGACGCGCGTGGGGTCCGGTGGGAGTGCGGTGGTGACGGGGTTCGTGCCCGTGGCCGACGGCGTGCACGTCGCCACGAGCCGGCAGATGTCGACCACGTCGACGCTGCTGCACGACGGTCGTGACGCACTGCTCGTGGACCCCGCGTGGATGCCCGACGAACTCGCCGCGATGGCGGGCTCGCTCGAGCGCGCCGGCCTCCGGGTCATCGCCGGCTTCTCGACCCACGCGCACCACGACCACCTCCTGTGGCACCCGGGTCTCGGCGACGTGCCCCGCTACGCGTCGCCGCGGACGGCGGAGCTCGCCAGGACGGAGCGGGGCGACCTCGTGGAGTCCCTCGGTGCCGGTTTCCCGGCATCGTTGACGGAGCTGATGGGTCGTGTGCAGGGCGTCGAGGCGCTGCCCGCCGCGGCGATCCCGTCCGGGTTCCACCCCGAGGTCGTGGCGCACGACGGGCACGCCCCCGGGCACACCGCCGTCTGGCTGCCGGACCAGCGGGTCCTCATCGCCGGCGACATGCTCAGCGACCAGGAACTCCCGCTGCCGTTCTGGCCGGACGACCTGCCCGCGTACCTGCACGCCCTCGATGTCCTGGCGGAACACGCACGCACGGCGGAGGTGGTGATCCCCGGTCACGGTCGCCCCGGCACGGACGCGCTCGCACGGGTGGACGCTGATCGTCGCTTCCTCGAGACCGTCGCGCGCGGCGGTGACCCGGACGATCCGCGGCTCGCCAACCCCGGCATGCCAGAGGTCCTCGAGCACCTCCGACAGCTCATGCCGCGCTGATCGGTCGACGCGACTACGGCCTGGAGGCACGGTGCGCGTCCGGCGCACACCGCGCCTCCAGGCCGTGGTCGCCACCGACCACCGCAGCCCGCCCCGGTACGGTGGTCGCGGGCCGCAGCGGAGCAGCCCGGAGGGCTGGTGCACCGATGACCGGACGGACGTTCGTCCAGCAGCACACGGCGCGTCTGCGCGCGCTGGTCGACCGGGTGCTGCCGGGCGACGAGTACCCGTCGGCGTCCGAGGCCGGGGCCCTGGACTTCCTCGCCACCGTCCTCGACGACCGGCCCGACTGGACCGACCGGCTCCGCGCGGTGATCGACGGCGCCGACGACGACGGTGACCCCGACTGGGTCTGGTTCGCCGAACTCGTGTCGGCCGGCTACTACGCCGACGCGGGGAACGGCGGCAACGAGGGTGAGCGCTCCTGGGAGATGGTCGGGTGGCAGCCCGGACCGCCGGACGGGTGGAGCGTCCCGGTGCCGGTCCCCACGGCACAGCCGGTCGTGGTCCACCCGTCGGAGTTGGCCGAACGCTACGACGCGATCGTCGTCGGCTCGGGTGCAGGGGGCGGAGTCGCCGCGTGCGGACTGGCCGAGTCGGGCCGCCGTGTCCTGGTCGTCGAGGCCGGGCAGTGGCCGGGCACCGCCGAGCTGAGCCGCGACCACATCCGGAACCCGCGGTCGACGTGGGGCGTCGCACCGCGCTCCGGGCCCTCCGACGCGGGCAACCCGCGCACGGTGTCCGACGGGCGGACGCAGCTGCTGCTCCGGCCGTCCTCGCCTGGCTGGCACAACAACGCGGTCACGGCCGGCGGCGGCACCCGGGTGTACGGGGCACAGGCGTGGCGGTTCGGGCCGCGCGACTTCACGATGGCGTCGACGTACGGGGTGCCGGACGGCAGCAGTCTGGCGGACTGGCCGATCGGGTACGACGAACTCGAGCCCTGGTACGAGCGCGCCGAGTGGGAGGTCGGGGTGAGCGGCGGCGACACCGACGGACCCTGGGCCGGGCACCGGGGCCGGCCGTTCCCGATGCCCCCGGTGCCGTCCGGTGCCGCTCGGGACCGGCTGGCGCGTGCGGCCGACGTCCTCGGGATGTCGACGGTGCACGTCCCGCTGCTCGTGAACTCGACGCCGTACCTGGGGCGTCGGGCGTGCGAGCAGTGCGGGATGTGCGTCGGGTTCGCGTGCCCGGTGGACGCGAAGAACGGCAGCCAGAACACGATGCTGACGCGGGCGTTCGCGACGGGGAACGCCTCGATCCTGCTCGGCAGCCGGGTCGCCCGGCTCCGGACCGACGGCGCCGGTCGGGTCGTCGGCGTGACGATCGTCGGGACGGCGGACGGGCGGGACTGGACCCGGGACGTCGACGCCGCCGAGGTCGTGGTCGCCGCGGGGGCGGTGGAGTCCGCACGGCTCCTCCTCAACAGCCGCAGCGACCGGGAGCCGGACGGCATCGGCAACGGCACCGACCAGGTCGGACGACACCTGCAGGGACACGTGTACGGCGGGGCGATGGGGCTCTTCGACGACGTCGTGGACGACGGACTCGGACCGGGGCCCTCCATCGCCACGACCGACTTCCGCCACGGCGTGGACGGCCAGGTCGGCGGCGGGATCCTGGCGAACGAGTTCATCGCGACGCCGTCGAACACCTACCAGTACCTCGTCGGCACCGGACTCATCCCCCGGGCCGGCATCGAGAGCAAGCACGCGATGCGCGACCTCGCCCGGCGCAGCATGCGGATCATGGGGCCGATCCAGGAGGTCACGACCGCCGACGCCGGCGTCCGCGTCGACCCGTCCGTGACCGACCGCCACGGCATCCCCGTGGCGTGGTTCAGCGGCGGCGTCCACCCCGAGGACGTCCGCGCCCGCGACCACACGAGCGTGCGGAGTGCCGAGTGGCTGCGAGCAGCCGGGGCCACCCGGGTCGCGGAACTGCACGGACCCGTCGTCGGGACGAGCGGCGGGCAGCACCAGGCCGGCACGCTCCGGATGGGCACCGACCCCGCGACCTCGGTCGTCGACCCCGTCGGACGGGTGTGGGGCCACGACAACCTCCGGGTCGCCGACGGCTCCGTGCACGTGACGAACGGCGGGGTGAACCCGGTGCTGACGATCTTCGCCACGGCCATGCGGACGATCGACGCGATGGTCGCAGAACGCGGAGCCTGAGCCGCCTCCGCCCGCGCACCGAGTTGCGTCGACGGATGCACTCCACCATCGGGCTCGTCGGCGTGGGGCGGATGGGCGGCGCGCTGCTCCCGCACCTGCTGTCCGTCGCGCCGGTGGTGGCGCACGACGCCGACCCCGCCCGGACCGAGGCCGTCCGGGCCGCCGGTGCACGGTGGGCGGACGACGTCGACGAGGTCTTCCGGTCCGCGACGACCCTCGTCACGGTGCTCCCCGGGCCGCGGGAGCTCGAGTCGGTGATGGCGTCCGCCGCGTTCCTGCGCCCCGAGGCCCTGTGGATCGACATGACGTCGGGCGACCCGCGGGTGTCGGACCGGCTCGCCGCGGCTGTCGAGGCGCTCGGCGCGCAGGTGGTCAGCGCTCCGATCGCCGGCTCACCACTGGACGCCGAGCGGCAGGCATTGACCTTCTTCAACGGAGGTTCCCCGTCGGCGAAGACCGCCGCGGCACCCCTCCTGGAGCACCTGTCGACCGACGGGACCGTGCGGGACGCCGGACCCCGCGCCGGGGACGCCCAGACCGCGAAGCTGGTCGCGAACGCCCTCTGGTTCGCCATCGCCGTCGCGACGAGCGAGGCGCTGCTGCTCGGACGGTCCCTCGGCATCGAGCCGCCGGCGCTCGCCGCCCTGCTGCGCGACAGCGCCGGCGGGAGCGTCTTCGCGGACCGGCACCTCGGGCCGATGCTCGACGGCGATCCCTTCGCGACGTTCGGGATCGACCGGGTCGTCGAGGAGCTCGACACCGTCGCGGCGCTCGGCACCGACACGGGCGCGCCGATGCCGGTGCTCGGTGCCTCGGCCGCGGTGCACCGGGCGGCGCTGGCGCGGTACGGGCCGGAGCTCGGGGAGCTGCTGGCGGTGCGGTGGCTCGAGGACGAGGCGGGCCGACGGCTCCGGGGTTAGCCTGGCCCCATGAGCGACGACGCCGACGCACAGGCCCTGTGGCGATCCATCGTCGGGCGGCCGTGGGTCTGGCAGGCCGTCGCCTGGATCGTGATCGGCGCCGCGTGGATCGCGCTCGCCGTCGGTGCAGACGGGGTCTGGCGCTGGATCGTGGGCGGGATCTGGCTGGGGATCGGGGTGCTCTGGCTGTTCGTGGCGCTCTCGGACCGGCGACACGGGCGCGGGCGGTACGCGGGGCGCTGACGCCCGGCACTATGTCGGCAACGGGCATGCTGCGCGGCGTGCGAGAGTTCCGCTCCACGATCAGCGCCGTAGGGCGGCTCTCACGGTGCGGAGCGTCGCCACCCCGGCCTCGATGACGCCCCCGAGAGTCGCGTGTTCACGCTCGGGGACCCCGTTGATCCGTGCTCGGTCGCGCCAGCTGGATGCGGCCTCGGCGATGCGTTCGACTCGCTCCGCGGCGCGGTCGAGTCGCAGGCCGAGGTCGTCGCCGAGTGCGCGGAGACCGTCCGCTTCGTCTTCGATCGAAGTTGCTCCCGCGATCGCTGTCCGCCGGTCAGCCGAACTGTTCGGATTCGGGTTCACGTCGAACACCGGCGCGAGGCGCCACCCGCGCCCACTGTCGAGGATCCCCAGGTTCCGGAGGTGGTCGTCGGTGTTGTGCACGGCGACCGAGAACGCTACGCGGTCGAACAGGTCAGCCCGATCGGCTCGGAGAGCGCTCGAAGCATCCGCCAGACTCTCGCCGACTTCGATGTAGTCACTCTCCGCTCCGTCCTCGGCTCCGAGAAGGCTCATTGCGCTGATGTACGCGTGCCGTCGTCCGTCTGCTTCGCGGTCGAAGCGGCGGAGCAGCAGCACGTGGCGGCCATCGACCCGAGTGAGGCGGCGCTCGGGGACGGGTAGGCCAGCGCTCGCGGCCAGGTCGAGCATGGTTGCCTCCCAGCCCATCACGTCCCACTCGTCATGCGCGTGCGGGAACTTCGCTATCCCGAGTCCGCCGTCCTCGAGTCGGACGGCGGCCTTCGGACGCGCCCCGCCGAGTGATCCGGTGCCCGCGTCGAGGAGTGCCTTGACAGCCGCCGCGTCATCGGGGTCGGCGACGGCGTGGTCTGCGGCGTGGAGGAGTTCCGGCAAGCTGATCAATTTGGGGACCGTGGTGTCCTCCGCGAGGAACGGCCCGTCGTCGACCCGGTAGCGCAACGCACCCTGGCGAGTGTGGTCGCTCACACCGAGCAGGTAGTCGAGCTCGTCGAGCCGACGTGCCCGACGGCCTTCGATCCGGGCCGCTGCTCGCTCACGCCTGTCGATGAGGTTCCGCCCCCAACGGTCTGGAGCGCCGTCACCGAAAGCACCGGGCAGTCCGGTCGTGTGCTGCGCGCCGCCGGTGAGCGGGAGGTGTGGATCGATCGCAGGCGCACGTTCCACGGCCAGATAGTCCGGGTCGTACGTGAACGTCGTGCTGAGCGCGTTCCGGCCTCGGGTGACGAACGCGGTGCCGGCGCGGCGTGTCCTGCCGTCCTCGTCAAGGTGGACCTGGATCTGACCCGAGTTCACCGGCTCGATCCCTGCACTCGTGGAGTGCGACCGGCACGGACCCGACCGAGCGCGGACGCTCGTGCTCGCCCGAGGTCACTCGCGAGCGGGTCGACGCTCGCCGTGAGCTGATCGATCACGCCGAGCGCACGGCACACTCGGAGCACGACGTCGAACCCGACCGTCGTCTTGCCTCGTTCGAGGTTCCGCAACGTCGTCGGGGTGATGTCCGCGCGTTCACAGACTTGGACCGCAGTCAGTCCGAGGACGAGTCGCCATCCGCGGAGGTGTGCGCCGAAGTCCTGACCCTGCCGCGAGATGTCGTAGCCAGCCATGTTTCCTCCCAACTGCTACTGTAACGCGACTTAGCACTGTCAAACAGCAGCAGAGTGCCAGTTACTGGGAGGCTGAACCGCTTCGCAAGGCGGGTCACGTCGTCACGAACAAGTAGACCGCCAGTACGAACCCGCAGCCCGCGATGAGCACCCGGAGCACCGCGGCCGGAAGCCGCCGCGCCACGGACGGCCCGATCAGCCCGCCGATCACGGCTCCGATCCCGAGCGCCACGGCAGCGTGCCACACGACTGCCCCGAGCACCGCGAACAGCACCGCCGGCAGGATGTCCGCCGCGACGAGGATGACGTTCTTCAGCGCGTTCGCTCGGTGCAGGACGGGCTCGGTCGTCAGGAGCAGCAGCGCGATGAGCAGGATCCCCGACCCCGCGCCGAAGTACCCGTTGTAGACCGCGACGCCGGCCCCGGCAACTCCGACGACCGGACGGGAGAGTGCACGCCCTCGTGCGGTCTGCCACCGGGTGATCGCCGGCTGCAGCAGGAGGACGAGCGACCCGGCGGCGACGAGGAACGGCACGATCCGGTCGAAGACCTCGCCGGGGGTGACGACGAGCAGTGCGGCTCCCGCGAGCGAGAGCGCGACCGACACCGGCAACCAGGTGCGGATGGTCCGCCCGTGGCCGACGACGTCGGGTCCGGCCCGGAGTGCCGAGCTCAGTCCGGAGCCGATCAGGGCCACCGAGTTCGTGACGTTCGCGGCCAGGGGCGGGATGCCGACCGCGAGCAGCGCCGGGTACGCGACGAGGGAGGTGATGCCGCCGGCGGTGCCGATGATCCCCGCGACGACCCCGGCCGCGACGAGGAACAGCGCCTCCGGCACTCAGTCGCCCGCGGTGAAGGACAGCACGTCGTCGACGAGCCGGTCGGCCTCCTCGTACGCGAGCATGTGGCCGGAGTGCTCGTAGACCTCGAATCGTGCGTGCGGCAGGTGGTCCGCGAGTTCCCGGCCGAGTTCGGGTGGGTTCAGCCCGTCGCTCGCGCCGGAGATCACCAACGCGGGTGCGGTGACCGTGCTGAGACCGGGTCGGAGGTCGAAGCCGGCCAGGGACCGTTCGACCCGTGCCTGTTCGTCCGGCGTGAGCTGCACCTGCTCCCCCGCCATCGAGCCGAGCAGTTCCGCGCGGCGATCGGCAGGGGTGTCCGGGGACCAGAGCGCATCGGCGAGCAGGGCCATCGCGGCCTCGGGGTCGAGGCTCGCGAGATCGACCCCGCGCCGTGCGGCGAACGCGGCCGACGAGGACGTCGTGCCGTGCGCCTTGCTCACGACGAGGATGAGTCGGTCGGTGCGCGGGGGTTCGAGGATCGCGGCCTGCGCGACGAGGTACGAGCCCATCGAGATGCCCGCGAGGGTCGCGCTGGACCGCCCGAGTGCCGCGACGAGGGCGTTCAGCACGCGGCCCTGGTCCTCGATGGTGAAGGACGCCGGGTGGTCGGAGCGGCCGTGCCCGAGGGCGTCGGGCGTCACGACGTGGAAACGCTCCGCCAGTCGCGCTGCGAGCGGTGCGACGCTGGACGCGTCGCCGTTCAGCCCGTGCACGAGGACCAGCAGCGGCTGCTGCGGATCGCTGTACGCCTCGTACGCGATCCGGTGGCCCAGGACATCGATGGTCGGCATCTGGTTGTCCCTTCCAGTGGTGACCTCTCGAACGGTAGTCGCGACCACCGACGGCCTGGAGGCGCGTGGCGGCGCCGCCACGCGCCTCCTCTCCGTCAACCGGTCGCGTCGTCGTAGATCGCGATCAGCCGGTCCAGGAAGGTCTCGACGGCGGCCCGCTGGCCGGCGTCCATGCCGTCCACGAGGTCCTCGATCCCGTCGATCAACGGCAGTACGAGGTCGTACGCGCGGTCGGAGGAGCGTTCGGCGGCGGTGACCACGAGCTTCCGTCCGTCGCTCGGGTGGCGGTCGCGGCGGACGTGCCCTGCGGTCTCCAACCGGTTCAGCACGAGCGTCATCGCGGCGGTCGAGATCTCGAGTCGGCGGGCCAGTTCGGTCGGCGTCGCCGGCCCGGTCGCGATGAGGTGGTCCATCGCCTCGAGGCCCATCGCGTCGACCTCGAGCGCCCGCGCCAGGTGCCGTTCGAACCGCTGCTGCCGGACCGCGACCTGCTGCACGCGGGAACGGATGTCGTCGTCGGGGAGCGGCCGACCGTCGCGGCGGGCGGACTCGCGGTCGCGGCGGTCGTCGCGGTCTCGTCGGGGCTGCCCCGGCTGGTCCTCGTGCGGCACGGCTTCCATGGTAACCGTGTACATTGCCAATATCATTGGTAATCAAGGATCTGAGGAATGATGCAGCGCACCGACCGTGGACGCGTCCTGATCTCCGGCGCGAGCATCGCCGGACCCGCACTGGCGTACTGGCTCCACCGCTACGGCTACCGGACGGTGGTCGTCGAGCGTGCACCGGCACTCCGGACCGGCGGCCAGAACGTCGACGTCCGCGGCGCCGGGCGCGAGGTCGCGCGGCGCATGGGCGTCGAGGACGACATCCGGGCGGCGACGACGGGTGAGGTCGGCACACGCTTCGTCGGCCCGCGCGGCAGGACCGTCGCCGAGTTCCCGGCGGGCACGTCCGACTCCGGCGGGGCCACCGCGGAGCTCGAGGTCCTGCGCGGCGACCTCGCGCGCCTGCTCGTCGACCGGACCACCGGCGTCACCGAGTACCGCTACGGCGACCGGATCACGGGGATCGACCAGGACGACGACGGCGTCACGGTGTCGTTCGAGACCGCCCCCGACGAGCGGCTCGACCTGGTCGTCGCCGCGGACGGCATCGGGTCGAGCACCCGGCGGCTCGTGTTCGGCGACGAACCCGAGATCCGGTCGCTCGGTCTCGAGACGACCTACGGCACGATCCCCCGGACCGCCGCCGACGACGACTGGTGGCGTTGGTACAACGCCCCGGGCGGCCGGTCGATCACGCTCCGACCAGACGCACACGGCACGATCCGTGCGGCGATGTCGATCGTGACGGACCGGAAGCGCGAACGGGCGGGATCGGAGCGCCGCGACCTCGACGCCCAGCGCCGCCGGCTGCACGCGCTCTTCGCCGACGCCGGGTGGGAGGCGCGTCGGGTCCTCGAGGGCTTCGACCGGTCCGACGACCTGTACTCCGAGTCGATCGGCCAGGTGCACGCGCCGCGGTGGTCGGACGGTCGCGTGGCCCTGGTCGGCGACGCGGCGTACTGCGCCTCCCCGGTCAGCGGGATGGGCACGAGCCTGTCCCTCACCGGCGCGTACGTCCTCGCCGGCGAACTCGCGGCGCACGTCGACCACCGGGACGCCCTCCGTGGGTACGAGCGGATCATGCGCCCGTACGTCGCGCAGGCGCAGCAGCTGCCGCCGGGTACCCCGCGCGTCGCGAACCCGAAGTCCCGGCTCGGCATCGCGGCGTTCGGAGCGGCGGTGCGCGTCGCTTCCACGCCGCTGATCGGACGGCTCGGGGACCGGTTCTCCACGCCCCCGGCGGACGCGATCGACCTGCCCGACTACGCGCACCTCGAGGTCGACGGCCCGGGCACACTGGACGCATGATCGTCTGGCTCAACGGCACCCACGGCGTCGGCAAGACCACCACGAGTCGTCTGCTGCAGCCGCTGCTGCCGGGCGCCCGGGTCCTCGACCCCGAGAAGGTCGGCGAGACCCTGATGGACATCCGGCCGACCCTGCGCGCGACGGACGACTTCCAGCACTGGGACCCGTGGCGGCCGCTCGTCGTGGAGACCGCCCAGCAGGTCCTGCAGTACGCGGGCGGGACGTTGATCATGCCGCAGACCGTCCTGGTCGAGCGGTACTGGCGGGAGATCGCGGACGGCCTGGCGGGGCACGGCATCCCGGTGCGGCACTTCGTGCTGCACACCGACACGGACACGTTGCGCGATCGGATCCGGAACGACACCGACATGGGTCCGTCGACGTTCCGGTTCAGTCGGGTCGAGCCCTACGCCGAGGCAGCGCGGACGTGGTTGCACGACGAGGCCGAGGTGGTCGACACGACGAACACGACGGCCGAGCAGGCGGCACGGCAGATCGCGAGCGCCGTGCTCGGCTGATCGTCAGGCCGCCTGCGCCTGCGCCTGCGGCTGGGGCTCCCGGAGCGCCGGGCAGTGCTCGGGCGTCGGGTGCTCGCTGATCGCGATGACCTCGTCGAGCCGTTCCCGTGCGGCCTCGAGTTCGGCCAGCTGTGCCGTGATCCGGTCGCGCTCGGACACCAGCAGCGCAAAGGACTCCGGGGTCGCCCGACCGGAGTCGACGCAGGGCAGCAGTTGCACGATGGTCCGGCTGGGCAGCCCGGCGGCGAAGAGCTGCTGGACGAGCTGCACGCGTTCGACCGCGGGTGCGCCGTACACGCGCTGCCCGCTCGGCGTGCGGGTCGCGACGAGCAGGCCCTGCTCCTCGTAGTACCGCAGTGAGCGGACGCTGGCCCCGGTCGCGGCGGCGAGGTCTCCGATGCGCACGATTCCTCCTTGCACCTCACATGGATGTCAGGTCTTAGCGTAGCCGAGCCGCCGCGGGAAGTGCCCGCCCGGCAGGAGGAACACC
This sequence comes from Curtobacterium pusillum, assembly GCF_007673235.1. Classification (GTDB taxonomy): domain Bacteria; phylum Actinomycetota; class Actinomycetes; order Actinomycetales; family Microbacteriaceae; genus Curtobacterium; species Curtobacterium pusillum_C. Next base: position 484,749 of record NZ_VDZH01000003.1, on the reverse strand, counting down.
ATGGACATCGCTGGATCGGTCGCACTCGTCACGGGCTCGAACCGCGGCATCGGACGACGCTTCGTGCTGCAGCTGCTCGAACGCGGAGCGGCCAAGGTCTACGCCACCGCCCGCCGCCCCGAGCTCGTCGACATCGAGGGCGTCGAGGTCCTGCCGCTGGACATCACCGACCAGGCGTCGATCGCCGCCGCTGCCGCCGCGGCGTCGGACGTCACGCTGCTGGTCAACAACGCGGGGATCGCGACGACCGGCTCCCTGCTCACGGACCCCCTGGACGACGTCCGACGCGAGATGGACACGCACTTCTGGGGCAACCTGGGGATGGTCCGGGCCTTCGCGCCGGTCATCGAACGGAACGGCGGCGGCGGGATCGTGAACGTGCTGTCGGCGCTGTCGTGGTTCGCCTACCCGGGCTCCGGCGGGTACGCAGCGGCGAAGGCCGCGGAGTGGAACATGACGAACGCCGCCCGACTCGAACTCACCGCGAAGGGCATCACGGTGCAGGGCCTCCACCTCGGCGCGGCCGACACCGACATCATGGCCGGGTACGAGGGCCCGATGATCGACCCGGCGGAGGCCGCGCGGGCTGCACTCGACGGGGTCGAGCGTGGTGCGGCCGAGGTCGTGGTGGACGACTGGAGCGCGATGGTGAAGGCGTCGCTCGCGCACGAGCCCGAGCGCTTCTACGCCCAGTTCGCCTGAGCCGTCAGGGCGCCGCACGGAGTCGGCACCGGGGCGTGAGGAGTCCGTCAGGACCCGTTCCCCGGGCCGGCTCCCGGACGGATCGTGTCGGTGTGACCCTCACAGCGATCCTCCCGACGCTCCGCGCGTCCCTCCCGGAACCGATGGACCCCGCCCTCTGGCCGGCCCACACCGAGACCACCACCGACGACGTCCTGGTCGCCGCCGTGTCGATGGTGCGGCTCGCCGGACTGACCGGCACCCCGTGCGTGCACACCGCCGAGCAGGCGCCGCCCCGCTACCGACCGCGCTCGTGGACGCCGCGCGACGTGAGCGTCGCCGTCGCCTCGGTCCTCCGGGTCCGTCGACCGCGGACCGGTCTGGTACTCCTCGAGCTCGACGCCGTGCTGCCCCCGTTCGCCGTGCTCGACCAGGTGCGGTTGATCGGACGGGTCAGCACGGCCGCGCCGACCCGGACCTCCGTGGTCACGCCGTACGACGGAACGGACGGCGAACCCTTCCACCGGCTGCCGGCACCGTTGCCCGCGGACGTCCGGGAGGGCGACCTGCTCTGCTTCCCCTGCGTCTCGGCGATCCGGCACCGTGACGTCGTCGAGCCCGTGCGGGCCGAGGTGTCGCGGTGAGCCACGCCACGTGGCACCGGACCGGAGCGGACCTGCGCGCCCGAGTGGTCGACGGACCGCACGTCTGGGGCAGCTGCTCGGCACGCCCTGTGGGTCGCACGATGTGGAGCAGCCGCACCCTGGTCGTCTTCCCGCCCGGCACCACGCGGAGCGAACGTGCGCGGCTGCGGGCGTGGTCGACGTGGCCGGGCGTCGGGGCGCTCCTCGCCGTCGCGGTGATGGCGGCGCTCGCCGGGTCGCCGGTCATCGGCACCCTGGCGGCGGTGCTCGTGTACGGGGGTGGGTTCGCGACGCTCGCCCGAGCGACCCGGCGGCTGCGACCCGGTGTCCGCTCGGTCACCGTGACGACGTTCCACGGCAACGGCCGGCCCGAGGTCCACGGGGACGTCCGGCTGCTCCGGCGTTCCCTCGACGCGTTGGCCGTCACGGAGCGCGCACTCCGGGCCGGGGACCTCCGACCGGTCGACTTCGAGTCGGTCTGGGCCGATGTGTGGAACGACCTGCCGGCGCGCCCGGTCAGACCAGGAACGCCTCGAGCTGCTCGACGACGAGGTCCGGTCGACTGATGAACGGGTGGTGCCCGGTCGGCAGCTCGACGGCGCGCGTGGCCCGTTCGGCGTGCTGCCGCTGCAGGGCGACCGTGGTCGATCGGTCGTCACCGCACACGATCGCCGTGGAGTCCACGTCCGTCCACCCGGCCGCGGTCGTCGGCGTCCCGAACGCTCGGACGTCCTGCGAGGTGACGCGGCTCCAGGCCTCGCGGCGGGTGGCCTCGTCGGCGTCCTGCAGGAACCGTGCTCCGAACGAGTCCGCGTCGTACCCGTCGACGACGATGCGTCCGTCGTCGTCCTGGCGGACCGCGACGGGGTCCGGCTCGCCGGACATGATCGAACCCTGCGACGACCCGACCGGCGGCAGGTAGGACGACACGAGCAGGAGGTGCGACACGGCGGGGTGCGGGCCGGCCTCGGCGATGACGGTCCCGCCGTAGGAGTGGCCCACGAGGAGCGCCTCGGGCACCTCGTCGAGTGCTCGGCGCAGCGCCGCGGCGTCCTCGGTCAGGCCACCGGCCGCCTCGGTCTCGCCGCAGGACGGCAACGCGACCGCTCGGCTCTCGATGCCGGTGCGTTCCCGGAGGAGGTCGGCCGTCGGGCCCCACCACCACGCACCGTCGCGGACGAGCGCGCCGTGCACGAAGAGGACCGTCGGGTTCGTCATCGCATCACCATCGCGGACATGCGCGCCATCAGCCCCCGCGGCACGAACCGGTGCGCGCTGGCCATCACGGCGTTCCGGGCACCGGAAACCACCGTCGGACCCCCGTTCCGCGCGAACGCCTCGAGCCCGACCCGTGCGACCTCGTCCGCGGTCTGCCGTCCGCCCTCCAGGAAGGACCCGCCGCCGGCAGCCTCGAAGAATCCGGTCGACGTCGGGCCTGGACAGAGCGCGAGGACCCGGACGCCGGAGCCCCGGGTCTCCTCCCACAGCGCCTCGGTGAACGAGAGCACGAACGCCTTCGTCGCACCGTAGAGCGCCATGTGCGGTGTCGGCTGGAAGGACGCCGTCGACGCGACCGTCATCACGCCGCCCACCCGGCGCGCGGTCATCCCGGGGAGGAACGCGCGGACGAGCCGCACCACCGCGGTCTCGTTGAGGGCGATCTGCTGGACGATGCCGTCGTCGGGCTGCTCCGCGAAGGAGCCGTGCCACCCGACACCGGCGTTCGCGACGAGGACGTCGACCCGTGTGCCCTGCAGCGCCTCGATCACCGAGTCGACGCCGGGACCGGTCGCGAGGTCCGCCGGCAGTACCCGCACCGAGACACCGTGACGCGAGCGGAGACGACCCGCCACGGTCTCGAGGCGGTCGGCCGAGCGGGCGACGAGCACGAGGTCGGCTCCGCCCGCCGCGAGGCCCTCCGCCAGGGACTCGCCGATGCCGCCGCTCGCACCGGTGACGACGGCGAGCCGGCCGCGGTAGGGGTCGCGGTTGCGTGCCACGGTGCTCAGCCCGCCGAGCGGAGGAAGTCGGCGATCGGGGTCGAGCCGGTGTTGAAGCGGATGGTCTTCCCGACGGTCTCGTCGCTCTCGACCGCGTCCGCCACGACGTGCGCGACGTCCCCGCGCGGCACCTCGGTCGAGGACCCGTCCCAGTCGACCGAGCCGGTGGGCTCGTCGTCGGTGAGGGTGCTCGGTGCGACGACGGTCCACCGCAGCCCCGAGTCACGGAGGACGGCGTCGGCGATCATCTTCGACTGCGCGTACGCGAAGAAGTCGTTGTCCTGCGGGACCCCGTGGTCGAGGACCGATCCGGACCAGGACACCATCACGTACCGGTCGACGCCGGCCTTCGCGGCTCCCTGGACGGACAGCACGGCGGCATCACGGTCGATCGCCCACGTCCGGTCGGCGGATCCCCCGCCGGCACCCGCGGACCACACGACGGCGTCGTGCCCGTGGATGAGTTCGGCGAAGTCGGTGAGGGTCTGCTGCTGGATGTCCGCGACGTGCGGCTCGCCGCCGTGGGCGCGGATCTCGTCGGCCTGGTCGGGGTCGCGGATGACCGAGGTGACGGTGTGGCCGCGGTCGGCGAGGATCCGGGTGGCGAGGAGTGCGACCTTGCCGTGGCCGCCGAAGAGGATGACGTTGCTCATGCGGCGGACGCTACTCGCGGCGCCTCAGCAGACCGGGTGGCGGTCTGCAGGTGACCATCATCGGACTGGAGGCGCGGTGCGAGCTGGCACCGCGCCTCCAGTCCGTCTGTTGGTCGCGTCAGCCGACCCGCCGGCGCTGCACCAGGGTCGCGGCGCCGAAGGCGACGAGCAGGATCCCGACGCACCAGGCCGACGCGACCCACAGGTCGGACTCGGGTGCCTGCCCCGCGAACAGCGCACGGATCGAGTTCACGATGGACGTGACCGGCTGGTGCTCTGCGAACCAGCGGACCGGACCGGGCATGGTGTCCGTCGGCACGAACGCCGAGCTGATGAACGGCAGGAAGATCAGCGGGTACGAGAACGCGCTCGCGCCGTCCACCGACTTCGCCGACAGCCCCGCCACGACCGCGATCCAGGTGAGCGCCAGGGTGAACAGGACGAGGATCCCGAGCACCGCGAGCCACGCACCGACGCCCGCACTGCTCCGGAACCCCATGAGCAGGGCGACCCCGACGACCACCGTCACCGACACCAGGTTGGCGACGAGGGACGTCAGCACGTGCGCCCACAGCGACGCCGCGCGCACGATCGGCATCGACCGGAAGCGTTCGTCGATCCCGGCCTGCAGGTCGAGGAACAGCCGGTAGGACGTGTACGCCACCCCGGACGCCACCGTGATGAGCAGGATCCCCGGCAGCAGGTAGTCGACGTACGAAGTGCTCCCGGTCTCGATCGCGCCGCCGAAGACGTAGACGAACAGCAGCAGGAACGCGATGGGCATCACGGCGGTGGTGATGATCGTGTCGGGGCTCCGGAGCACGTGCTTCAGGGAGCGCCCGGTCAGGACGGCGGTGTCGTGGATCGGGTGGGCGGACATCACGCGACCTCCTTCTCGTGGCCGATGACTGCGAGGAAGACGTCCTCGAGCGTGGGTTGCTTCTCGACGTACTCGACCTTCGCGGGCGGGAGCAGTCGCTGGAGTTCGGCGAGGGTGCCGTCGGCGATGATGCGACCCTCGTGCAGGATGGCGATGCGGTCGGCGAGGTGCTCGGCCTCGTCCAGGTACTGCGTGGTGAGCAGCACGGTGGTGCCGCTGGCGGCGAGGGCGCGGACGGCGTCCCAGACCTCGATGCGTGCCTCTGGGTCGAGGCCGGTCGTCGGTTCGTCGAGGAACACCACGGCCGGGTCCCCGATCAGGCTCATCGCGATGTCGAGCCGTCGACGCATCCCGCCCGAGTAGGTCCCGGCACGACGCGACCCCGCCTCGGTGAGGGAGAACCGGGCGAGCAGGTCGTCGGCGATGGTGCCGGCGTGCGGCAGGTGCCGGAGCCGGGCGACGAGGACGAGGTTCTCGCGACCCGTCAGGACCTCGTCGACTGCGGCGAACTGCCCGGTGAGGCTGATCGACTCGCGGACCGCACCGGGTTCCGCGGCCACGTCGTGTCCCGCGACCGACGCCGTGCCGGCCGTGGCCTTCGCCAGCGTCGCGAGGATCCGGATCGTGGTGGTCTTGCCCGCGCCGTTCGAACCGAGCAGGGCGACCACGGAGCCGGCCTCGACGTCGAGGTCGACGCCACGCAGGACGTGCAGGTCACCGAAGGACTTCTCGAGCCCCCGGACCCGGATCGCCGCGGTCACGAGGGGTCTCGTTCCCTGTCGGCCTTGTCGATCGCGTCGACGAGGCGCTGCTGCTCCTTGCTGAGCCACGAGCCGATGCCGTAGTTCGCCTTGAACTCCTCGGCGAAGGCGATCGGGTCGTCGCCGACCACCGCGCGGACGCTCGTGCCGTCGGCGGCGCTCTGCTCGAACAGGTCGGCGAGGTCGTCGAGCATGCGCATGAGCTGCTCGCCGTCGTTCGGGCCGGTGTACATCAGGTACCGCTCGATGCCGTCGATGGCGGTGCGGTGACTCGTCGGCAGCGCTGCCGTGCGGGCCTTGTACTGCTTCCAGCGCTTCTTGTCGCCGATGAGCTTGGTCGTGATGTCCGAGATCGAGATCCCCATGGTCAGTCCTGTCCGTTCGTGCTGGTGGTGGTGTGCTTGAGGTGGTCGAGCCGCTCGGAGAGGAAGGCCCATGCCTGCCAGAAGTCGTCGAGTTGCTCCTGCCCGCGGGCGTTCAGGGTGAACACCTTGCGGGGCGGGCCCTTCTCCGAGGGGACCTTCTCGACGTCTACGAGGCCGCGCTGCTCGATGCGGACGAGCAGGGCGTAGACGGTGCCCTCGGCGATGTCGGTGAAGCCCTGCTCCCGGAGCGAGGCCGTGATCTCGTACCCGTGGGCCGGTCGGCCGACGAGCACGGCGAGGACGATCCCCTCGAGGATGCCCTTGAGCATCTCGGTCTCCTGCTTGGGCATGCGTGCCTCCTGCTGTCGATGTCGTGGTGCCGGTCGTGCTGCCGGTCATGGCGCCGGTCATGGCGCCGGTACTCAGTGTCGTTGACTACCAGTACATAGTAACGCTGAGTACCAGGAGCGCAAGAGTAGGTTCCGAACGGACTCGACAGGAGAACCGATGAGCAAGAAGAACGAGCAGCACACCCTGGTCCGCACCCTGGCGCTGGGCATCCTCAGTGGTGGCCGGAGCGCGACCCCGCTCGCCGTCATGGCGCTGAACCACGACCGTTCCTCGCTGAAGGGGTCGTGGCAGGACTGGAAGGTGTTCAGCACCCCGATCGGCCGTGGCGTACTCGTCGCCTCCGCCGTGGGTGAGCTCATCGGGGACAAGCTGCCCGGGACCCCGAACCGCATCTCCCCCGCCGGTCTGATCGGCCGGGTGGCCTCAGGTGCACTCGCCGGTGCCGCGCTCGGGACGACGGGCAAGCGGGACCTCCGCATCGAGGGTGCGATCCTCGGCGGCGTCGGCGCGATCGTCGGCAGCTTCGTCGGCTGGGGTGCGCGCAAGCTCGTCGGTGCGACCACCCGGCTCCCGGACCCGGTCGTCGCGCTCGCCGAGGACGCCGCGACCATCGCCGGTTCCGTGAAGGTCATCACCGCCTGACCACCGTCGGGCGGGGTGTCGCCGCTGGCGCTCGGCCCGCCGGTCAGCCGGCGGCGAGGACCCCTGCCGTCGCCAGCTGCACACGCTCCCGTGCTCGCTGCTCGTCGTCCCCGAACCGGTCGACACCCCACGACACCGTGGTCAACAGCTCGAAGACTGCGCTGGCGTCGACATTCGAGGCGGCCGCCGCTGCGCGGGCTCGGTCGAGGAGTTCCGCGGTCCGTCCGGTCAGCCGTGCGCACATCGTCCGGACGGGCGAGTCCTCGTCCTCGATGGCGTCGGCGATGCAGGTCGGGAGGTTCTGCCACACGCGGAGCTGCCAGGTGAGCCGGAACATCCACTCGCGCAGCGCGGAGGCGGGATCGACATCGTCGAGGTCGGCGGACTCGTCGATGATCGCGCGCACACTGTCGTCCATCACTGCGGCGAGCAGGTCGTCGCGCGTCGGGAAGTTCCGGTAGAGCGTCGCGTTGCCGACTCCGGCCCGGGTGGCGATCCCGTCGATGGGCGCGAGGATGCCCTCGGCGTCGAAGAGTTCTCGAGCCGCCGTGAGGATCGCGTCACGGTTCCGCTGTGCGTCGGCACGCATGCAACTCCTGGCTTGACGGATGTGGGGACACTCCCCACATAATGATCCGGGGACCTTCCCCGTTTCCGTCAGTCTAACCGCAGGAGTGATCATGTCCAACCAGCTCGAGAACCGAACCGTGCTCGTCACCGGCGCGAACGGGGGCCTCGGGACGGAGTTCGTCCGGCAGGCACTCGAGCGCGGCGCACGCCGGGTGTACGCCGCTGCCCGTTCCCCACGGCAGTGGGAGGATGACCGCGTGCAGCCGCTCGTCCTCGACCTCACCGATCCGTCGTCGATCACTGCGGCAGCCGAGACGGCTTCCGACGTCGACCTCCTCGTGAACAACGCCGGCATCGCGCCCGCCACGGACGGCTCGATCGCAGCGCCGTCGGACGAGTCGCTCGAGCAGGTCTTCGCGACGAACACCTTCGGCACCATCCGGATGTCCGCTGCGTTCGCGCCGGTCCTCGCCGCGAACGGTGGTGGGGCCGTGCTGAACGTGCTGTCACTCGCCGCGTGGACCCCGATCCCCACCGTCTACGCCGCGTCGAAGGCAGCCGCGTGGTCCGCGACCAACGGCCTCCGGGTCGAACTGGCCGCGCAGGGCACCTCGGTCACCGGGCTCATCGTCGGCATGGTCGACACCGCGATGGGTGCCCGCTTCGACGTGCCGAAGTCCCGTCCGGAGGACGTCGTTGCCCAGGCCCTCGACGGCGTCGCCGCCGGTGTGTTCGAGGTCCTGGCCGACGAGGACTCCCGCTTCGTGAAAGGGCTGCTGGCCCGGCCGGCCGAGGAGCTCGCGGCCGCGACCGAGGCTGCCATGCGCGCCGTCGTCGCCTAGCAGCCCGTTCCTGCTCGACACCCGGCCCGGTGCGCCTACGGTGAGCGGCATGCGTATCGTCGTCATCGGAGCCACCGGCCACATCGGCACGTTCCTCGTCCCCCGCCTCGTCCGCGCCGGGCACGAGGTCATCGCCGTGAGCCGCGGGACCCGCTCCGCCTACGCCGACTCCCCCGAGTGGGCCCAGGTCGAGCGGGTTACCGCGGACCGCGAGCAGGAGGACCGCGACGGCACGTTCGGTGCCCGCATCGCCGGACTCCGAGCAGACGCCGTCGTCGACCTCGTCTGCTTCACCCTGTCGTCCGCCGAAGCCCTCGTCGCCGCCCTCCGCGGGAGCGGCACGCACCTGGTGCACTGCGGGTCGATCTGGCGTGCCGGGGTCTCGCACGTCCTGCCGATCACTGAGGAGAACGCCACCGAGCCCTTCGGTGAGTACGGTACCCAGAAGGACGCCATCACCCGGATGCTCAAGCGTGAGACCGCCGACGGTGGTGTCGTAACGACCTCGCTGCACCCCGGGCACATCAGCGGTCCGGGCTGGGCGCCGATCGGTCCGCTCGGGAACCTCGACCCGTCGGCCTGGTCGAGGCTGGCCGCCGGCGAGACGCTCGAGGTCCCGGGCCTCGGCGCCGAGACCATGGCGCACGTGCACGCCGACGACGTCGCTCAGGCGTTCCAACTGGCGGTCGAGCACCGGGAGGCCGCGGCGGGCGAGGACTTCTTCGTCACGGCCTCGACAGCGCTCACGGTGCGCGGGTACGCCCACCTCGCGGCGTCGTGGTTCGGCCAGGAGGCGCGGCTCGAGTCCGTCACGTGGGACCGGTTCCGCGAGAGCACGGCTCCGGAGCACGCCGGTGCCAGCTGGGAGCACCTGTCGCGCAGCCAGGTGTTCAGCACCGAGAAGCCGCGCCGGCTGCTGGGCTACGAACCGGCGTACACGGCCGAGGCGACGGTGCTCGACGCGGTCCGCTGGCTCGTCGAGTACGGCGAGGTCGACGTCGCGCGGCCCCTCATCGCCTGACCGCGACCCAGTTGTGCTTGCGACCGTGATCAGTTGCAGCTAATATCAGTCCTGACTAATCTACAGCTCGAGCTCCTCACCTTCATGCTCAAACGGTTGGCGGATCTGGACGCGGTGCCCGTGCAGGACACGGCGATGATCAAGCGAGTCCGGCAGTCGAAGCAGCACGTCGTCTGGCGGGTCTCGCACCCGTACGTCGAAGGAATCGCGCTGCGGCTGATCTGCTGGTTCCCGCCGGGTGCGGATCGAGTGGTCGTCACGCTGTTCTCGGGAGACAAGGCCTCGATGGGCGACGTGTTCTACGACTCGGTGGGCATCCGGGCCGACCGATTGATCGACCGATGGGTCGACGAAGCGAAGGAAGCGTGATGGGCGAGAAGGACTTCGTACGCGGGAACGACCGCCTCGAGCGGCTGCTCCGGCGACCGGGCATGGCGGAGGCCGTCGAGGCGCTCGACGCCGAGGGCGACGAGTTGGACCGCGTCCACGCGATGAGCCTCGCGATGGTGCGGGAAGCCGGCAAGCGGACGCAGGCCGAGATCGCTCACGAACTCGGGATCAGCCAGGGCGCGGTGTCGCAGATGGAGCGTCGAGAGGACATGCTGCTCTCCACGCTCCGGAGCTACATCACCGCGACCGGCGCGCAGAACCCCCGGATCATCGTGACCGTCAACGGCCACGACGTGGAACTCGCCATCTGACCGTCAGGCGGCGGGCGCGCCCTCGTTCACCGCGGCCAGGCCGTTGAGCGTGCGGGGGTACCCGATCCAGGGCACCAGCACGGTGAGCACGTCGAGCAGGTCCGCGCGGGTGTTCCCGACCTGCAGGTTCCCAGCCACGTGCCCGCGCACCTGGGCGTCCGCCCCGCCGAGCGCGACGAGCACCGCGAACGTCAGGAGCTCCCGCGTCCGCAGGTCGAGGCCCGCGCGACCCACGGTGTCGCCGAAGCAGTTGCCGGTCAGGAACCGCTGGAAGTGCAGGGTGTCCGGCGTCGCGTTGTCGTACATCGCGTCGAGGCGCTCGGTGCCGACGACGGCGCCCTGGACCTCCCGGCCGCGCTCGAGCCGGTCCTCCGGGGTGCTCGTCGACTGACCGGGCAGGGGCAGTTCGACGCCCCGCGCGGTGAGGGTCTCGTTGACGATCCCGAGGAAGTCCCCAGCACGCGCGAACCCGACGTAGGCGACCGCCTGGTACACGACCTCCTTCGCCTCGACCGGAGTGACCGGCCCGTCGAGCGCCGAGCCGAGCAGCTCCCGGAACGTCCCGTGCGCACCGACGGCCACGACCGCGCCGAGCTGCACCACGAGTCGGTCGTGGTCACCCAGCGATGCGTGCCGCAGCGTCTCCTCGACGAAGGCGGCGGAGTACTGGGCGAACTCGGGATCGGTCTCGGTGATGCTCATGCCTCGACGCTACGGGTGGGTCCGGGCGCGAGGGAGGTACGGTCCTCACCCCTTTCCGGCACGCCCGTCGACCTACCGTGGCAACCGTGCCGGTCGGACGAGACCGGCACGGAGAGGACACCATGGAGTACCGCCAGCTCGGACGCACCGGCGTCGAGGTGAGCCCGCTCGCGCTGGGCACGATGATGTTCGGCCCGTGGGCGAACGCCGACGTCGACGACTCGATCCGGATCATCCACCGCGCACTCGACGCGGGCATCAACTTCGTCGACACCGCCGACGTCTACTCGGACGGCGTCTCGGAGGAGATCGTCGGCAAGGCGCTCAAGGGTCGCCGAGACGACGTCGTGCTCGCCACGAAGTTCTTCATGCCGATGGGCGACGGACCGAACCGCTCGGGGGGATCGCGCCGCTGGATCATCCGGGAGGTCGAGGACTCCCTCCGTCGTCTCGGCACGGACCACATCGACCTGTACCAGGTGCACCGGCCCTCGCCGTCGATGGACGTCGAGGAGACCCTGGGCGCCCTCACCGACCTCGTCCGCCAGGGCAAGGTCCGGAACATCGGCTCGTCGTCGTACTCCGGGGCCGAGATCGTCGAGGCGCAGTGGGTCTCCGAGCGTCGCGGCCTCGAGCGCTTCCGCACCGAGCAGCCGCCGTACTCGATCCTCGTGCGCGGCATCGAGCAGGACGTGCTCCCCACCGCCCAGCGGTACGGCATGGGCACCCTCGTGTACAGCCCGCTCGCCGGCGGGTGGCTGAGCGGGCGGTGGCGCAAGGACGCCCCGGGCACCCCGACCGCGAAGCACCGCCCGGCCGCCCGGTTCGACATGTCGACACCCGCGAACCAGCGGAAGCTCGACGTCGTCGAGGAGCTCGCACTGCTCGCCGAGTCGCAGGACATGTCGCTCATCGAGCTGGCACTGGCGTGGGCGATCACCCACCCCGGCGTCACGAGCGCGATCATCGGTCCCCGCACGATGGAGCAGTTGGAGTCCCAGCTGCCGGCTGCCGATCGGGTCCTGAGCGCCGAGGTGCTCGACCGCGTCGACGAGGTCGTCGCACCCGGCGTGACGATCAACCCCGATGACGACAGCTACGGTCAGCACACGCTCCTCGCGTCGGCTCGCCGGCGCTGACACGGGACGGACTGGAGGCACGGTGCCAGCCCGCCCCGTGCCTCCAGTCCGTGCATCGCACCATCCGCGCGTCAGTGCGCGGTGCGCACCACCAAGCCACGTCGGCGGTGGACCGCCCAGACCGTCAGCGCGAACCCGACCAGCACCGCGCCGCCCACGGTGACCGCGGTCCACCCGCCGGCGTTCCACAGGACCGAGGCGAGTGCGGACCCGATCGCTCCGCCGACGAAGTTCCCGGTGACGAACGCGGTGTTGAGGCGGCTCCGCGCTGCCGGGTCGATCGCGAAGAGCCGCGTCTGGTTGAGGACGTTCGTCGCCTGCACACCGACGTCCAGCAGTACGACGGCGACGAGGACCACCACGATCGACCGCGACCCGAGCCCGGCGACCACGAGCGAGACGAGCACGAGGGCGATCGTCGCGCCGGTCACCGGCACCGAGACCCCGCGGTCGTGGAGCCGACCGACCCGCTGCGCTGCGACCGCTCCGGCGAGCCCAGCCAGACCGACGAGCCCGATCGCACTCGTCGAGTACCCGAACGGCTCCGCGCTGAGCAGGAACGTCAACGCCGTCCAGAACATCGTGAAGACGGCGAACACCGCCGAGCTGATGACGAGGGTCACGCGCACGGAGCGGTGCGCGGCGACGGCACGGAACACCGAGGCGATGAGCGCCGGGTACCGCACGCGATCGCGTCGGTCCAGCTCGGGGATCGCCCGTCGGAGCAGCACGGCGAAGACCAGGGCGGCGACGGCGGCGACCACGTAGATCGTCCGCCAGCCGAACGCGTCCGCGACGAGCCCGCTCACCGTCCGCGAGACCAGGATGCCCGTGAGGACGCCCGACGCGATGGTCCCCACCACCCGCCCGCGGGACGCGGGATCGGCGAGGTCGCCGGCGAGCGGGATGAGGAGCTGGCCCGCGACGGTGGTGAGACCGACGAGTGCGAGTGCCACCAGGAGCACGGCGAACGACGGCGCGACGGCGGCGAACAGCAGCGTGACCGCGGACGCGACGAGCACCCCGGGGACCAGCCTGCGCCGGTCGAGGACGTCGCCGAGCGGCACCACGAGGAGGATGCCGAGCGCGTACCCGACCTGGGTCAGCGTGACGAGCAGCCCGGCGACCGCTGCGGAGGTCCCGAGCGACGACGCGATCTCGTCGAGCAGCGGTTGTGCCCAGTACAGGTTGCCGACCGCCGCGCCCCCGGCGATCGCGAAGAGCAGGGTCCGCGCGGGCGTCATCCCCGTGCGGTCGCTCACGGACGGCGCCGGAAGAGCTCGCCGAGGTGCCACGGCCCCGGGGCCAGGCGGACGGCTGCCTCGGCGCGGATGCGGTCCTCACGGGCGTGGTCGCGGGTGAGTTCGTCGATCTCGCGTTCGGCGTGCAGGCGGAACCTGATCCGTCCGAAGAACGAGAGCGGTTCCGCCGGGCGGGCGGTGCGGATCGAGTCGGTCTCGCTCATGCGTCCTCCGCGGTGGTCACGGCAGCGGAACCCGCGGCTTCGGCGGTGGACGCCTCCGCGGCGCTCGCCGCCTCGGTCGCGGTGAGGTTGGCGAGCAGCTGCAGGCGTTCCTCGGACGGGGAGCCGGGCTCGGCGCCGTAGACGATGAGCGTCAGCCCCGTGTCGGTGACCAGTTCCATCGTCTCGTAGGTGAGGTCGAGGTCGCCGACCTCCGGGTGGTGGAGCAGCTTCGTGCCGGTGCGGTGCCGCATCACGTCGTGCGCGGCCCAGCGCTGCCGGAACTCCTCGCTGCGGGTCGAGAGCTCCCCGATGAGGTCGGTGAGGCCCTTGTCGTACGGCGATCGGGCGGCCTCGGCACGGAGCACGGCGACCATGTCACCGGTCACGCCGTCCCAGTCGCGCCAGTACTCCCGGCCGCGGGGGTCGAGGAAGGCGAAGCGTGCGGTGTTCGGTGTCCCGGACGGTTCGAGGAAGAGCGGTGCGTAGAGCGCGCGGGCGAGGGCGTTGCCGGCGAGGAAGTCCGAACGGCCGTTCCGCACCCAGGCGGGTGCGGTCATCGAGTCGAGCACCCGTTGCACGTTCGGCCGGACCTTCGAAGTGGGGGTCCGCCGCCGCGTCGTCGCCGAGGCGTTCTGCGCACGGGCGAGGTCGAACAGGTGGGCGTGCTCGGCGTCGTCGAGGCGGAGGGCACGGGACAGCGACTCGAGCACGCTCTCGGACACCCCGGTGAGGTTCCCCCGCTCGAGCCGGATGTAGTAGTCGACGCTCATGCCCGCGACGAGGGCGAGCTCCTCGCGGCGGAGGCCCTTCACGCGCCGGGCGCCGCCGAAGTCGGGCAGACCGACCTGCTCCGGCGTGACGCGCTCCCGGCGGGTGCGGAGGAAGTCGCGGACTTCGTCTCTCGTGTCCATGTCCTCCACGGTACGGCGACCGGCCGCAGCGAAGGAGGGGCCGTCCGTACCTGCCAGCGGAGGTCTGGTCAGGCGAGCGGCACCGACACGATCCGGTCGTCGCCCTCGGCGGGGTCGCCGCGGCCGTCGGTGTTGTTCGTGACGAACCAGAGCGACCCCTCCGGCCCCTCCAGCACGGTCCGGATGCGGCCGAAGTCCCCCGTGAAGTACTCGGCGGACTCCGCGGGTGACGACGCCGGGATCGCCCGGACGACCTCGCCGCGCAGGTTCGCCACGAACACCGTGTCACCGATGACCGCGAGGCCGCTCGGCGATGCGTCGTCGGTGGACCACTGCTGCACTGGGTCCACGAACCCCTGGTCCTCGCCGCCCTTGCCCTCGACCTCGGGCCAGCCGTAGTCCTTGCCCTGCTCGATGACGTTCAACTCGTCCCAGGTGTCCTGCCCGAACTCGGACGCGAACATCGTGCCGTCCGCGGTCCAGCCCATGCCCTGCACGTTCCGGTGTCCCAGGCTCCACACCGGGGATCCGGGGAACGGGTTCGCGCCGGGGACGTCGCCGTCCGGGGTGAGCCGGAGGATCTTGCCGGCGAGCGAGTCGCGGTCCTGTGCGTCCGACCCCGTGCCGGCGTCGCCGACGCTCGCGTAGAGCATGCCGTCCGGGCCGAACGCGATGCGGCCGCCGTTGTGGAAGCTGTTGGACGGCAACCCGTCGATGATCGTCGTCGCGTCGCCGAGCGCGTAGGACCCCGCGCTGCCGGTGAGGTCGTAGCGCTGGATGCGGTTGCCGTCCTCGGCGGTGGAGTACACGAACAGGTCGCCGTCGTGCATCGCCAGCCCGAGCAGTCCGCCCTCGCCGCCTCCGGTGACGCCCGCGACCGTGCCGACCTCCCGTGTCTTCCCCGGCGCGGTCAGCTCGAGCACCTTCGCCGAGTCGCGTTCGCTGACCAGGGCGTCGACCCCGTCGCCCGTGCGGACCACCGACCACGGGGCGTCGAGGCCGGTGGCGATGTCGGAGGTCTCACCGCCCGGCGCGAGGACCCCGGCTGCCGGGGCCGTCGGGACCGTGGACGCGGACGCGGTGCCCCGCAGCGTCCGTGCCCCGTCGTCCGTGCACGCCGTCAGCACGAGTGCGGTGACGGCGGCCGCTCCGAGGGCCGCCCAGGTGCGGTGTGGTCGAGGGGTCGTGTGCACGGTGTTCCTCCCGGTTCGTGCGTCGATCACACTCGGCGTGATCGGGAATCCGCTGGGTGGCCCTGTCCGCACCCCTCTCCGGTGCGCTGCGCGGCCTACCGTCGGGTCCGAGCACGAGCAGGACGCCGTCACAACCGGAAGGACCACGTCATGACCACCATCGCCATCGTCGGAGCCGGCAAGGGCCTCGGCCTCGCCGTCGCCGAACGCTTCGGCCGCGAGGGCTTCTCGATCGCCCTCGTCTCCCGCAACCAGGACCGCCTCGACGGCCTCGCCGCGTCGTTGCGGGAGCAGGGCCTCACCGCTGCCGGGTTCGCCGCGAACGTCCGGGACGGTGACTCGCTCCGCGGCGCGCTCGAGCGTGCCACCGAGCAGCTCGGCCCGATCGAGGTGCTGCAGTACAGCCCGCTGCCCGCGAAGGAGTACATGCGTCCGGTGCTCGAGACCACGGCGGAGGACCTGGTCGGCCCGATCGAGTTCTCGGTCTACGGCTCGGTCAACGCGGTCCGCCAGGTCCTGCCGGGCATGCGTGCGATCGGCCGCGGCACGATCCTGTTCGTGAACGGCGGCAGTGCCGTCCGCCCGGGCGCGCGGGTCACCGGCACGTCCGTCGCCTTCGCGGGCGAGAGCGCCTACGCGCAGCTCCTGCACGACGCGGTCCGCGACGAGCAGGTGCACGTCGGGCAGCTCATCATCCCGTTCGGGATCGACGACGGGCAGCCGGACCACTCCGGCGAGTCGATCGCGGACCGCCTGTGGGCGATCCACACCGAGCGCGGCGACTTCCGCACGTACGCGGAGCCGCTCCCCGAGTGACGGCCTGGAGGCGCGTGGGGACCTGCCACGCGCCTCCCGTCCGTCAGCGGGTCACGTCGAGAGCAGCGCGACGGCCCGCGAGGCGCGCGCCGCGACCTGGTCGGCCGTCGGCTCCGGTGCCAGGCCGAGCAGCCGCTCGCGGTGGAGTTCCCCGAGCAGCAGCGTGAAGAGCTCCGCGGCGGTCTCCGGGGTCGCGCCGGCCCGGACGAGGGCTGCCTGCGCCGCGAGCGGGCCGGCCTCGTGGAACTCCCGCGCCAGCTCCGGGGACCGTCCGGCCTCCGCGATCACCAGACGGTGGAGCGCGACGGCCCGATCGGTCAGCAGCGCACGCGCGATCCCCGCGGCGGTCGATTCGAGGTCACCCGTCGGCTCCTCGGCGTAGGTGTGCTGCCGGCGGACGACGGCGCGGAGCAGCGCGTGCTTGTCCCCGACGGAGACGTAGAGGGTCCGCTTCGTGACCCCGGCGTCGGCAGCTACCCGGTCGAGCGTCACACCTGCGAAGCCGTGCGACAGGAACAGGTCGGTCGCGACGTCGAGGACCCGCTCGTCCCGGGCGGCACGTTCGTCGGCGGTCGGTCGTCCTCGCTTCGTCACGATCCCAGCCTACTCGGTAATGATACGGTCACGTGTCATTAGCGAGGAGGATCCATGACCGACGTCGTGTGCCACGTGGCGATCGCCGACGACTGGGAGATGAGCCGCGGGTTCGGCGAATACGAGGTGGCGACGCGTGGCGTGCCGCTCGAGCCGGGCGGCTACGTCCGGGCGACCCTCCCCGAGCGGGTCGGCGCCGTCGTCACCGAACGGTTCGGCGACCTGTCGATCCCCCTGCTCCGCATCGACCTCAGTGTCGCGGGGCTGGAGGCCACGGGCGTCCCGGTCGACTGGGTCGACGGCGACCCGCGCATCCAGGGCGCGATCCCGATGGACCCCGAGGTCGTCCTCGCCGAGGAGCCGATCCCGATGGGCCGTCGGACGTAGTCCTCCGTCCTGACTCTGCCGCGCCGAGGTCGGACTCGTAGCGTCGCGACGTGGACCCCGACGCCTTCGACGCAGCGGCCGGCACGGCGCTGCTCCTGCTGATGCCCGCCGCAGTGCTCTTCGCCGCCGCGGCCCTCAGGCGCCTCGGTGTCCCGAGGTGGTCGTGGGCGCTCTTCCTGCTCGGCATCGGCGGCGTGCTCGTGCTGCTGCACCTGTACGGGCACACGCGGTACGAGCTCGACGGCCCGTACCCCGACACGATCGTCGGGTGGGGGTTCGGGCAGTTCGTCGGCCTCGAGTTCGGTCGGATCGGGGTCGCCGTCAACGCCGTGGCTGCGGCCGTCTGGATCGCAACCCGCAGGACGGGTTACCACGAGCGGCTCCCTGAGCGTGAGACCGGTCTGCTCGTCGCGGCCTACGGCACGATGGCGGTCGCGACCGCGCTCCCGGCGACCTGGTGGGCCGTCGGGCTCGGTGTCCTCCCGCTGTTCGTCGAACTCCCCGTCGTGCTGGCGGGTGCGGCGTTCCTGACCGCCTCGCTGACGCTGCGGTGGCGACGACACCGGGGGATCCCCGAGGCCGAGCTCCCGTCGATCATGACCACCTGGCCGGCGGACGCCGTCGTCGCGGTCGCACTGACGGGCGCGATCGCGATCGGTCCACTCTTCGCGGGCAGCGGCCTGCCGGATGCGTCGCTGCTGTCCCGACCCGGGTATGCGACGTCGTCCGCCCCGGCGCGGACGCCGGAGCCCGAGTGGCCGGGGCCGACGCCGGTGACCTCGACGAGCCTCGACGCCGCCGTGGTCCAGAACGGCACCCGCACACTGCTCGACGACACGATCCGCTGGGCCGGTCCGCTCGACGACCTTTCCTCGCCGACCCCGGCGCGAGCGGAATCGCCACCCGTGGTCCTGACGGAGGAACGGTGCGACGGCGAGGGGCGGCGGTGGACCGGGGCGCTCGTGCTGCCGAGCGTGCGGCCGCAGGACCTCGCTCCGCGCGTGCTGGCCGGCTGGGAGTCGGCGGGCTACGCCGCGGTCGACCGGGCCATGGGGACCGACCTCGTCATGCCGCTCCGGGCCGATGCCGCCGTCGAGCGGATGCGACTCGGCGGCGGGCCCGACGGTGTGCACGTCGCCGTCGAGTCGTTCTGCGTCGGCGGCTGAGGCCGACCCGTCGGGCCCGACCGCGGTCAGCGGACCCGGGGTGCGTCGGCGGTGAGCGTGTCCCAGTGCCGGTGGCGTGCCTCCAGGGCGGTGCGCTGCTCGAAGGCGAGGCGTGCTGTCGTGCGGTCGGGGGCCGTGACGGGCCCGGACCGGAACTCGACCCGGGCGGCACGTGACTCGCTCCAGCGGAGCAGTGCCGTGCCGATGCGGTGGGCGGCCCGTTCGAGCGGGCCGACGTCGGTGAGGTGGAGTGCTGCGCTCATGATCCTTGCTCTTCGTCGTCGAGGACGGGCAGTGCTGCGAGGCGGAGGAAGACACGTTCGGTGCCCTCGACCGTGGTGTCGTCGAGCACATGCCGGGTGCGGAATGTGTCGATGAGGGCGTGGATGCCGTCGGTGAGTTCGACGACCTCGTCCGGGGTGAGCCGCATGATCGCGGTGGAGAACTCGCTCGCATCGCGCCAGGCGGGGTCGAGCGTCTCCTGGTCGCGCGCGAGGAACTCGCGGATCAGCTGCTCGGAGAACTCGTTCGACCCGTTCGCCAGCAGTCTCGCGGCCGCGATGCCCGCGGGCGACTGCGGACCGGTCGTGCCACCGGAGTGCACGGCGACGGGGACCCGGCGCCACCAGCGCTCACGGCCGTTGCCGCGGCCCTCGACCTCCTCTATGAAGCCGTGCTTCTCGAGTTGGCGGAGGTGGTAACTGGTCGAGCCGGTTGACTCCCCGACCCGTTCGGCGAGGGTGGTGGCCGTCGCCGGACCGTGCGCGGCGAGCTCGTTGAAGAGCTCGGTGCGCAGTGGATGGTTGAGCGCCTTCATCGACGGGAGGTCGAGGACGCGTGCTTCGGGGGCCATGCCTCGAGAGTACGACTGCAAAGAACTCTTTGCAAGTACTTCTTTGCAGCAGGTTCTTTGTAGTCGGTGACGGTCAGTCTCGGCGTGCGGCCGCGGTGATCGCCGAGGCCATCTCCCGTGCGATCCCGACGTTGGTCGCCGCCGTCCCGTGGATGCCGTCCGGCGAGGAACCGCGCACCCAGGCGCCGTCCGCCTGCCGGAACGCCGTGAACGGATCGGCGTACGACCAGCCGTGCTCGATCGCGTCCCGCTCGAGTGCCCGACTCAGGACGAGCTGCCCGGCGCGGCGGTCGGCACCCCAGTGGCTGCTCGTCCAGTCCGACGGCGGCCCGGCGACGACCAGGACGTGCTGTGCGCCGACCTTCCGCACGACGGCGTCGACGTTCGCGATCGTGGTCGCCGTCGGGACCGCCTGGTTGACGTCGTTCGTTCCGAGTTCGACCACCAGGACGTCCGCCGTCGGCACCGGGCCGATCTCGTGGAGCACCTGGTCCGCCCGGTAGCCGCTGTGCGCGTACCCGCCGACGGCGTGCAGGCGCGCGTCGGACTCGATGACGTGCAACCAGGAGTCGGGCCGGGCCGTGATCGAGTCGCCGGCGTACGCGAAGGTGACGGCGCCGGAGCGGCCGCGGTCGCCGAGGGCACCGGTCACGACCTGCTCGCGTACCGGGATGCTGGTGTCCGCCCGCTCCACCGGTGCCAGGGTGACGCGGGCACCGGGGACGGACAGGCCCGCGGTCGCGTTCTCGGCGGTGGCCGACCGTGCGGTGCCGAAGACGGCGGAGCCGACGACGAAGGAGCCACCAGCGACGAGGCAGGCGGCGGTGACGATGCTCGCGATCAGGGCGAGCCGACGGGTGCGGGACACGACATCAGGTATCCCCCGGATCGGCGCTCGGTACCAGCCCCCAGACCTGGGGAACCACGGCGTTCGCTGTGGGTCCTCGCGGCCGCTCCCAGCTTCGCCCACGCCCTAGGCTGGTGCGGATGTCCAGCGTCCTCCTCACCGTCCACGTGGTGGCGGCGCTCCTCACCCTGGGGCCGGTCTCGGTCGCCGGCAGCCTGTTCCCGAAGCCGGCTCGTGCGCTCGTCACCGACGCCGCCGACCCGGGGGCGCGGGCGGTCGCGACGGTCCTCCACCGGATCTGCCACGTCTACTCGATCGTGTCGCTCGCGGTCCCGACGTTCGGTGTGGCGCTGGCGTACGAGCTGGACTCCCTCGGCGAGGTCTGGCTGCTCGTGTCGATCGGACTCACGGCGGTGGCGGCCGCGATCCTGGCGTTCGGGGTGCTGCCGGAGCAGCGCGAGGTGCTCCGGGGCAACGGCACGGCCGCGTCACCGCGTCGACTCGCGCTCCTCGTCGGTCTGTTCAACCTCGTGTGGGTGGCGGTCGCCGTCCTCATGGTCGTGCAGCCCGGCGCCCGTTCCTGACGGGGCCGGGTCGCACCGGCCCGGAGGCGCGTGGCGGCGCCGCCCCGTGCCTCCAGTCCGGTGTGGGGCCGCGTCAGAGTGCGCGACGCACCGCGACCCGTCGGCTGCGGCCCGCCGTCAGCCACGTCCCCACCGTCACCAGCAGGGGCAGGCCGACGGCGAGCAACGCGAGGAACGGCCAGTCCGCGACGAACGGCATGTGCGACGTCCCGACCGGACCCGCCGTGAAGCGCAGCGTGAGCGCCCGGATCGGCAGCAGCCCGAGCAGGGTGCCGATCACCGCGCCGACCGTGGTGAGGATCGCCGCCTGCCAGGCCGACACCCGACGCCGGAGGACCGGGGCTGCACCGACCGAGTCGAGCACCTCGTCGTCACGGCGCCCGTCCGAGCGTGCGAGTCCGATGGCGACCGCCGTCGCGCCGATCGTCACGGCAGCGGCGAGTGCGAGCACGAGCGCCTTCACCACGCCCTGCGCGTCCACCGGACCGGTCTCGTACATGAACGTCGGGCCACCCCACCGGTCGCGGTCGAGGCCGCCCTGGCTCTGCCACGCCGAGGACAGTTCGTCCCACTGCGTCGGGGTGAGCTCGGTCGGCTGCGTCGTCACGAGCATCCCGTCGACGGCCGGCACGCGGTACCGCTCGGCGGTCTCGCGGGTCATGAAGACGCCGACCTGGATCCGCGGCGACTGCACGTCGAGCACGGCGGGGATCGTCGTCGTGGCGTCCGGTCGGTCACCCGACGTCGTCGTCATGCTGTCCCAGGTCTGGTCGTGGAAGGTGTCGATCTGCACGGCGCCGTCGTGCGCGTACTCCGGCCAGAGCGACACCGCCTTGCCGGAGGTCAGCGCGTCACGGACGGTCGCGGACGGACGGTGTCCGGTCAGCAGGGCGTAGTCGTCGACCGTGCCCGTCCAGATGTGCGGCGTCGAGTCGTCCTGGGACTGCAGGTACGCCGAGCACGAGGTCGTGTCGTTCGCCGGGCACTCCCGCGTCCCCCAGTCGTGCGGGAGGGTGACCGTCGAGGGGACCTCACCGGCCTGCTCGGACACGGCGCCCAGCACCCGCACCCTGTCGTGGGTGAGCACTCCGGCCACGACCTTCGCCGCGCGGGCGGTGAGGGCGGCGTCGTAGCCGGTCGCGTTGCCCTGGTCGTCGGTGACCGACACCGATGCGGTGGCGACGCCGACCGCCGTCCGGTACTCGTAGTCGCGGACGAACTGCGCGTGCGAGGACGCGCTCCACGTGATCGCGACCGAGGCCACGAACACGACGCTCATCACACTCGCGAGCACCGGGACGGTCCGGACCGGGTTCCGTCGAGCGTCCCGCGCAGCGAGGCGTGCCGACAGCCCGAGCCGGGTCGACAGGCGGGCGACGAGCGCGAGGAGCCACGGCGAGCACATCGCGACGCCGACCTGCACGAGGCACGGGCCGATCGCGACGCCCGCCCCCGCGACCCAGGCGTAGTCGTCGCCCTGCACCGGACGGTCGTTGAGCAGCAGGACCCCGACGCCGCACGCGAGGGTCATCACCGTGCCGACGACGATGAGCACCGGTGCCCAGACGCGTCGTCGACGCTCGGCGCGGGGGTTCACCTGCGCCGGTCGGAGGGATCCGCGCAGCGCGGCGAGCACGTTGATCCGGGTGGCGGCCCGCGCGGCGACCAGCGCGGCCACGAGCCCGGCGAGCACCCCGGCCGCACCGATCGCGAGCAGCAGGAACCCGGGGACGTGCAGGCCCGGCCAGGTGCTGACGTTGCCGTTGTCGACCAGACGGAACGCCAGCGCGCCGATCCCGGTGCCGAGTGCGACGCCGAGCACCGCCCCGGTGACGCCGAGCACGAGCCCGGACCCGGCCACGATCGTCCGCACGAACCGACGGTCCCCACCGACGCTCGTCACGATCGCGTACGAGCGGGTGTCCGCCCGGGTCCCGACCAGGAACGCGGCCCCGGCGAGCAGGGCGACCTCGAACATCGCGAAGACCCCGAGCAGCGCCATCGCCCCGAGGTACCAGCCGAGGGACGAGTTCCGCTGCGCGGCAGGGAACCGCTCGTCCGGCGGGTCGAGGACGACGGGGCGGGACTGGACGACGATCCCGTGCGCGTTCAGCTGTCGGATCTCCGACCACGTCGGTGCGTCGGACGCCAGGTAGACCGTGACGTCGGAGACGCCGCGCGTGTCCTCCCCGGTGGTCGGCGAGAGCGTGGTGCCCCACGGCAGGAAGACACCCTGCTCGCCCGGGTCGGAGCCGAGGTCGCGCATCGTCCCGGTGATGGTGAACCGCTTCGTGACCGGGTCGGTCAGGTCGACGGTGTCCCCGATCGACGCCCCCAGCCGTGCCAGGGTCGCCGGCGTCACCATGAGCTCGTCGCGGTCGGTCGGTGCGGTGCCCTCGAGCACCTGCCAGTGCCCCGCGAGCACCTTCGACCACACCGCACCCTCGACGGCCATGAGCCCGATCGGACCCTTCGGCCCGGAGAGCACGATCGACGCGGACCCGACCGGGATCGACACCGCGCCCGCCGGCACGTGGTCGAGGACGTTCGCGTAGCGGAGGTCGCCCTCGGCCTTCGACGCGGGGCTGCCCTTCGCTGCCTCGGAGTACTGCCAGGCGACCGGGTCCTGCCGCATGCCCGGCAGGTCGGGGCCCATCGCCCGCATCTGCGCGGCCGCGTGCCCGAGGTCGTACCCGAGCTGTTCGGTCGTGGTCGGCTGCGTGGACTGCACCACGACGGACACCGCGGCGAACCCGGCCGTCGGGATCCCGATCAGCGCGACGATGAGCGCCGCACGCCCGACCTTCGCGAACGCCAGACGTCGCCCGAGCCGGAGCGCCGGTCGGAGTGCGAACGGCGTGCGGACACGGGGCTGGTCGACGTCGGCTCGGCGCCGACGCGCGCTCACGAGGCGGCCCGGTCCGTGAGCGCCATCTCGACGCCCGAGTACACCGTCTCGTCCACCACCCGGCCGTCGCGGAGGAACACGATCCGGTCCGCCCACGCCGCGTGCCGGGCGTCGTGCGTCACGAGGAGCGCCCCCGCACCGGCGTCGACGTGTCGACGGAGCATCCGGAGCACGACCTCGCCGGTCTGCGAGTCCAGGGCACCCGTCGGCTCGTCGGCGAGGACCAGCCGGCGCTCGCCGACGACCCCGCGGGCGATCGCCACGCGCTGCTGCTGCCCGCCGGACAGGTCGTCCGGGAAGGCGTCGGAACGGTGACCGAGCTCGACGTTGTCGAGCGCGAGTTCTGCGGCTCGCCGTGCCTGCGAGGCCTTCCACCCGTCGAGTTCGAGCGGCAGGGCCACGTTCTCGACGGCGGTGAGCGACGGGATGAGGTTGAAGTCCTGGAACACGAACCCGACCAGGCGTCGGCGGAGCGCGGCGAGGTCCTTCGCGGGACGGTCCGACACGAAGTCCCCGTCGATCACCACCTCACCGCTGGTCGGCGGGAGCAGGGTACCGGCGCACGCGAGCAGCGTGGACTTGCCGGAGCCCGACGTACCCATCACCGCGACCATCTCGCCGCGGCGGATCTGCAGGTCGATGCCGGCGAGGGCGGTGACGGCCTTCGCGCCGGAGCCGTACTGCACGCTCACAGCGTCGAGCTCGAGGAGCGGCGCGGCGGTCACCGGGCGCTCCGGACGGTCGCGTCGGACGCCGGTGCGTCGACCGGAGCGGGATGCTCGTTCGGCCGGTACCGGGCGACGCTCGACTCCACGTGGTCGAGCCAGCGCACCTCGGCTTCCGCCTGGAACAGCATCGCCTCGAGGACGAGCGACCACGCGAGGTCCTCCGCCGGGTCCGTGCCCCGCTTCAGCCGGGTGAGGTCCTGCAGGTTCCGCACGGCCGCCGCGCGCTGCACCTGCACGAGGTGCGTGACGTCGACGCCGGGCACGGTGACGGCGAGGGCGAACTTGATCGCGAGCTCGTCGCGTCCGCGCTTGGCCGGGACCGGTTCGCTGAACCAGCGCGCCACTGCCTCGCGACCCGCGTCGGTCGCCGTGTAGACGACGTGTCCGTCGTCGTCGGCGTCGCCGCGGGCCACGAGGCCGTCCCGTTCCAGACGGTCGAGCGTCGTGTAGACCTGGCCGATGTTCAGCGGCCAGCTGCCCCCGGTCCGGTGCTCGAACTCCCCCCGGAGCTGGTACCCGTAGCCGGGTCCCCCCACCAGCAGCGCGAGTACGCCCATCCGTACGCTCATGACACTTCCCCCAGTTCCCGTCCACCGTGGACATACTGAGTATGCACATACCCGGTATGGGTGCGCAAGTGCGGCCCGCGAACGGTGCTGGAGACGGACTGGAGGCGCGGTGCCAGCCAGCACCGCGCCTCCAGTCCGTCTCGTGGTCGCGTCAGCGACCCAGCTTCGACAGCTCCTCGAACTCGTCGTCGGTCAGCTCGATGGTCGCGCCCTGCAGGTTGTCCTCCAGGTGCGAGACGCTCGACGTGCCCGGGATCGGCAGCACGACGGGCGAGCGCTTGAGCAGCCAGGCGAGCGCGAGCTGCGCCGGCGACGCACCCTTCCGCGACGCGATCTCGGTGAGCGGGGAGTCCTCGCCGGTCAGCCCGCCGGTCGCGAGCGGGAACCACGGGATGAACGCGATGCCCTGCTCGGTCGACCAGTCGAGGAGCTCCTCGGCGTCGCGCTTCTGCAGGTTGTACAGGTTCTGCACGGAGACGATCGTCGCGATCTCCTGGGCCGCCTTGACGTCGTCGACCGACACCTCGGACAGGCCGATGTGCCGGATCTTGCCCTCGTCCTGCAACTTCTTCAGCTCGCCGACCTGGTCCTCGAGCGGGACCTTCGGGTCGATGCGGTGGAGCTGGAACAGATCGATGCGTTCGAGGCCCAGGCGGCGGAGGCTCATCTCGGCCTCCTGGCGCAGGTACTCCGGGCGGCCGACCGGCGGCCACTCGTTCGGGCCGGTCCGGGTGAGTCCGGCCTTCGTCGCGATGACGACGTCGTCGCCGTAGGGGTGGAGGGCTTCGTGCAGGAGCTCCTCGGCGACGTAGGGGCCGTAGGAGTCGGCGGTGTCGAAGAAGTCCACGCCGAGCTCGACCGCGCGCTTGAGGACCCGGACGGCCTCGTCGTGGTCCTTCGGCGGCCCCCAGACCCCGGGGCCGGTGAGCTGCATGGTGCCGTAGCCGAGGCGGTGGACTTCGAGGTCGCCCCCGATGCGGAAGGTGCCGGAGGCGGCGGCCGGACGGTTCGTGGTGTCGGTGCCAGTGGTCATGCACCCGGTGTACGCCTGAGCGTTCGACCCGTGCTGGACGGTTGTCCCCCGGGGTGCTGTCAGCGCCGGTTCGTATGCTCCTCGGGTGCCCTTCCGTTCCCCACGACGGAGTCCCGGCCGCTCGCTCGTCATCGGTGTCGTCGGGATCGTGCTGCTCGCCGGGATCGTCGTCCTCGTGTTCCCCGCCGCGCTCGGTGTCCTCGGGACCGCCGGCTCGGTCGTCGGCTCCCTGCTCCCCTGGCTCGCCCTGCTGCTCGTGCCCGTCGCCGGGGTTGCCCTCGGCTCCCGGTCGAAGCGGCTCGCGGTGGGCTCCCTGGCGTTCGCCGCCGCGTGGGCGTTCGCGATCCTGCCCGGTGTGCTCACGCCGGACGCGCCGGGGTCGCCGGAGCTGACGGTCGTGACGGAGAACGTCGAGGCCGCGAACGAGGACCCGGCGGCCACGGCGCGGTCGATCGCAGCACGCACCCCGGACGTCATCGCCCTCGAGGAGCTCACGGAGTCCTCGGGCACCGCCGTCGCGGGCGTGCTCGACGAACGGTACCCGCACCACTACCGGGTCGGGTCGATCGGGGTGTGGAGTCGGACGACGCTGAGCGGCGGCGAGCCGTTGACGCTCGGCCTCGGGTGGGCGCGGGCGCTCCGCGTCACCGTGGACACCGACCGCGGCGACGTCCGGCTGTACGTCGTGCACATGGACTCGCTGCGGCTCGGCGGCGAGGACGGACGGCCGACGATGCTGGCGTCCCTCGCGACCGCGGTCCGTGACGACGACTCGGAGCGGCTCGTCGTCGCCGGGGATTTCAACGGCGGCTCGAAGGACCCGGAGATGCTCCCGCTGACCCGGATGCTCGACGAGGGCGGCGGGTTCGGGTTCACCTGGCCCGCGCAGGCGCCCGTCGTGCGGATCGACCACGTGTTCGTCCGCGGGCTCGACACCACGTCGACCGAGGTCCTCCCCGCGAACGGCAGTGACCACCGCGGCGTGCAGGTAGGGCTGCGCGGCTGACGCAGGCGGCCTGCCGGTGGCTCAGACCTTCCGCGGGTACGGCGTCTCGCCGCGCTCGAGCCCGCCGACGAGCTTCGTCAGCCGGTTCGTCCGGGCCGTCGCGCTCGGTGCCGTCATGATCCGGTGCAGTACGGCGTACCGGTTCGTGGCATCGAGTTCGGCGAACAGCGCGGCGGCGGCGGGCGAGGCGTCGAGCGCTGCCTGCAGGTCCTCCGGCACGGTCGCCGCAGCGGCCCCGGAGTAGGCACGGTCCCACCGGCCGTCGTCCTTCGCGCGGTCGATCTCCGCCTGACCCCGGTCCCGCATCCTCCCCTCGGCGAGGAGCGTCGCGACGAGTCCGATGTTCCGCTGCGACCAGAGCGAGGCCCTCCGCCGCGGGGTGAACCGCTGCCGGAACGTGGCCTCGTCGCGCCCGCGCTTCTGGCCGTCGATCCAGCCGGAGCACAGGGCCTCGTCGAGTGCCTGGTCGTAGGTCAGGGTCGTCGGCTCCGTTGTGCCCTTCTTCGCGAGGACGAGCCACACCCCGTCGGGTTCGTCCTCGTGGGCGTCGAGCCAGGCGCGCCAGGCGGCGGTGTCCGGCAGCACGAGGTCGTCGATGTCCACGCGCTCATCGTAGGACGGCGGTCCGGTCCCCGGCCCGGCCGGCCCGGCCGGCCCGGCCCGGCCGTGCCCGAGTCTCGGCGTGGGCGACACTTCTCGCGGCGCGCACCGCGAGAACTGTCGCCCACAGCGAAACTCGCGTCGCGCATGCCGAGACTCGCGTCGCGCACGGCCAGACCCCGCGCGGTCACACCCAGTGCGGCTGCGCCAGCATCCCCGTCGGGTCCGCCTGCTCCGCGATCCGGTGCAGCCGCGAGGTGTTCACGTCGAAGTAGTCCGCCGGGTCCGTGATCGCCGCGTCGCAGTAGTTCGCGTAGGCCGCGTCGCCCCACGCCGGCCGCATCGCCTTCCGGAACCCCCGCACGTACGCGTCGAACGGCGCCGGGTCCGCCCCGTCCGCGAACACCGCCGTGTACTGCACGGTCATCAGCGCCGACCGCCACGGGAACGCGGTGTCGGTCCGTCCGACGTCCGACACGACGCCGCCGAGCGCGTCGAGGGCGACCCCGCCCTCGCGGTTGCCGGCGACGTCGCCCGCCGCGGCCGCGTGCTGCACCAGGGTGTCGATCTGCGCGTCTGTCAGCTTCGTGGTGCCGATCGACGAGGTCGCCGCCTGGGAGACCCGCTGCGCCTTCCCCGCGAGCGTCGACATCGCCGCTCCGTAGGTCAGCTGCTGGGCGGTGTGCGCGAGCGGCGTGGCACCGGTCGCGCGGATGAACCCGTCGACGGAGGCGTCCGCCCCGGTCTTCGCCCCGGTCCACACGCCCGTCACGGTGACCGTCGGGGCGCTGTGCCGCGAGCCGTTCAGGAGCTTGAGCGTCGACCACAGCTGCCGGTCCGCCGTGGGCGCCCAGTCTTGCCAGGCCCGCACCACGGCAGCGGCGGCCGACCACCGGAAGGTGATGCGGAAGAGCAGGACGGGAGGCGCGGCCTGCGTCCGGTAGGTCAGTGCGGTCACGACGCCGACGCTTCCACCCCCACCGCCCCGGCAGGCCCAGAAGAGGTCGGGTTCGGCGGTCGCCGAGACCTCGTGCACGGTGCCGTCCGGGGTGACGAGGGTCGCACCGGTCAGCTGGTCGCAGGTCAGGCCGAAGGAGCGCACGAGCACCCCGACACCGCCGCCGAGCGTCAGCCCGCCGATGCCGACCGTCGGGCACGACCCGGCGCCGATGGCACGACCGGCCTTCGCGAGCGCGGCGTACACGTCCCCGAGCTGCGCACCGGGGCCGATCGTCACCGTGTCGTCGTCGTGCAGCTGGATCTGGTCGAGGTCCTGCGTGCTGATCACGAGCGACCGCGGGACGTCGGTGCCGCTCGCGCCGCCGGCCGACCACCCCGTGTAGGAGTGCCCGCCGGCCCGGAGTGCCACGGGGGTGTTCGTGTTCCGGGCGAAGGCGACCCCGGCCTGCACGTCGGTGGCGTCGGCGGCCCGGAGGATCGCCTGCGGATCGGCGTCGTCGTACCGGGGGTTCTCGACGAGCCGCGCCGAGTCCCAGCCGTTCGACCCCGACCGCAGCAGCCGGCCGGACACCGCGGCGGCGAGGGCGTCCCACGTGTCGGGTCCGCCCGGTGTCGGGGACGCGGTCGGGGTCCGGGTCGGCCGGGGTGTCGACGTCGCGCTCGGTGACGGGGACGGCGACGGTCGACTGCACGCCGCGAGCACCCCGGCGATCCCGAGTCCGACTCCCCCGGCGAGCAGGACCCGTCGGCTGGTGGCAGGGGTGCGGTGCTCGTCGTCGCGTTCGCTCACCGGACCTGTCTACCCCGCGGAGCTGCTGATGCGGGTCGCCCCCGCCCACTCGTGCACCCACTCCGGCACCGACAGGTCCCGGTCCGTCGCGCCCGCTGCCTCGAGGAGCTCCGACGGCGGCACCGTCCCGCCGGCCCGCAGGAGGAACCGCGCCTGGACCACGGCCCGTGCGACGACGGTCCCGCGTCGGACGAACGTCTGTTCCAGGTAGGCCGCGCGGTCGTCCATGCCGAGCACCCGGGTGACGAGTTCGAACCGCTGCCCGAGCGTCAGCGACCGCTTGTAGGTGATCGTCTGCGCGGACACCACCGGGTACCAGCCCCGCTCGGCGATGGCATCCCAGAACCCCGAGCGGAGCATGAGGTCGAGCCGCCCGAGGTCGAGCATCGACAGGTACTTCCCGTTGTTCACGTGGCGCAGCGGGTCGAGGTCGGTCAGGGTCACACGGAACGGCGTGCGGACCTCGTCCCAGAGCGAGGGTCGCCGTCCGCCGATCGTGGGGCGGAGCCGGACGCGCAACTGGAGCAGGAACAGCCGGAAGTACAGGTTCACGGATCCGATCCCACCAGCGGAGCCGGCCGAACGCGCGGAACCTTGGAGGAACCGCACGAAGTCGCATTCCCGGCTGACGGGTCCGGTCAGTGCCTCCCTCCAACCGAGGGACCCGGAGTAGACCTGCACCCATGCAGACACGCAAGCTCGCAGACCTCGAGGTCGCAACCGTCGGCCTCGGCACCATGGGCATGAGCGCCTTCTACACGGGCGCCGGCACCGACGACGACGAGTCGATCCGCACCATCCACCGCGCGATCGACCTCGGCGTCACCCTGTTCGACACCGCCGAGGCGTACGGCCCCTACACGAACGAGGACCTGCTCCGCCGCGCCCTCGCGGACCGTCGCGACGACGTCGTCATCGCGACGAAGTTCGGCCTCATCACCCACACCGCCGGTGAGGAGACCCCGGCCACCGGCCGCGGCATCAGCTCCGCGCCGGAGTCCGTCCGAGAGGCGCTCGAGGGCTCCCTCCGTCGGCTCGGCACCGACCACATCGACCTGTACTACCAGCACCGCGTCGACCCGGCTTTCCCGATCGAGGACGTCATCGGGCAGCTCGCCGGCTTCGTGCAGGAGGGCAAGATCCGCCACATCGGTCTCTCCGAGGCGAGCGCCGCCACGATCCGGAAGGCGCACGCCGTGCACCCGATCACGGCCCTCCAGAGCGAGTACTCGCTGTGGACGCGGGACCCGGAGGGCGACGTGCTCGACACCCTCCGCGAGCTCGGCATCGGCCTCGTGCCGTACTCGCCGCTGGGCCGCGGGTTCCTGACCGGTGCCATCACGAAGCCGTCCGACCTGGACTCCGACGACTTCCGCCTGGCGAACCCGCGCTTCCAGGAGGAGGCCTTCGCCGAGAACATGCGCATCGTCGACGCCGTCAAGGACATCGCCACCGAGGCCGGCGGGACCCCCGCGCAGGTCGCCCTCGCCTGGCTGCTCGCACAGGGCGACGACGTCGTCCCGATCCCCGGCACGAAGCGGGTCTCGCGGCTCGAGGAGAACGTCGGCGCAGCCGACCTCACCCTGACGGCGGACCAGATCACGCGCCTGTCGGCGCTCCCGGTCCCGACCGGCGACCGCTACCCCGACATGTCGACCATCGGTCGGTAGACGCGACCGGATGACGGCCTGGAGGCGCGGTGCCAGCTGGCACCGCGCCTCCAGGCCGTTGCGCGGTGCGTTTCGGGCGCGTGCCCGGTGACGGACGCGACCCACGCCCGTCATCCCGGGGAAACACGGGCTGCATAGCGTCCGGAGGACAGGGAAATCCACCACCGGAGGGGACGCCATGACGACCACGAAGACCAGTGCGGACGGGGTGGACTCCGTCCCGCCGCTCGCACGACTCCTGCCGCTCGGCCTGCAGCACGTGCTCGCGATGTACGCGGGGGCGATCGCCGTGCCGCTCATCGTCGGCGGTGCACTCGGCTTCGACAGCGCCGACCTGGCGTTCCTCATCAGCGCGGACCTGTTCGTCGCCGGACTGGCCACGATCGTGCAGTCCGTCGGCTTCTGGCGCTTCGGCGTCCGGCTGCCCCTCGTGCAGGGCGTCACGTTCGCCGCCGTCGGCCCGATGATCGCGATCGGCACCGAGCACGGCATCACCGCCGTCTACGGGGCGACGATCGCGTGCGGTGTCTTCATGGTCGTGATCGCGCCGTGGTTCGCGCAGCTCGTGCGGTTGTTCCCGCCGATCGTCACCGGCACGGTCATCCTCATCATCGGGCTGTCGCTGATGAGCGTCGCGGCGGGCTGGGTCACCGACGGCGGGAAGGACGGCGCGGCCGACCCGCTCGACGTCGCGTTCGCCGCTGGGGTGCTGCTCGCGATCGTCCTGGTCGAGCGGTTCGCGCCGCGGGGACTCGCCCGGGTGTCGGTGCTGTTCGGGCTGCTGCTCGGCACTGTGGTGGCGCTGTTCGTCCCGGGCATGGTCGACGGGTCGGGCATCGGGAGTGCCTCGTGGTTCGCCTTCGTCACGCCGTTCCACTTCGGGCTGCCGACGTTCGACCTGGCCTCGATCGTGTCGATGCTCGTCGTCGGGCTCGTGATCATGACCGAGACGACCGGGGACATGATCGCCGTCGGTGAGGTCACCGGCCGGCCGGTCTCCAAGCGAACGCTCGCCGACGGGCTCCGCGCGGACGGCCTCGGCACGGTCGTCGGCGGGGTGTTCAACACGTTCCCGTACACGGCGTTCGCGCAGAACGTCGGGCTCGTCGCACTGACCGGCGTGCGTTCCCGGTACGTGGCGACGGCGGCCGGCGGCATCCTCGTGGTGCTGGGCCTCGTGCCGAAGGTCGCCGCGGTCGTCGAGGCGATCCCGCACGCGGTGCTCGGCGGCGCCGGCGTCGCGCTGTTCGGTATGGTCGCGGCTTCGGGCATCAGGACGCTGTCGAAGGTGCGGTTCGACAACCGGAACGTCCTCGTCGTGGCGCTGCCGCTCGGCATCGCGCTGCTGCCGACCGTCGCCCCGGAGATCTACGGGCAGTTCCCGACCTGGTTCACCTTGATCTTCGACTCGGGCATCTCGGCCGGGGCGGTCGCGGCGATCCTGCTCAACCTGCTGCTCGGGTCGCGCTCCGTGGCCGAGCGGTACGGCGAGGACCCGGCGGTGGGCTCGTACGACGGGGTGCGTTCCACGGCGCCGATCGCCATCACCCGCGAGTCCGACCCGGTCTGATCGGGCTCGCCCAGCGGGCGCGCGGAGGGGCGTCGGGTGTGGTCGGACGGGCGCGCGAACGGGCGAAACATGCGCCTCTGGCAATGCTGAGGCTGCGTGTTTCGCCCGTTCGCTGCGTTGGTCGCGGACGCATGCCACCAGCGGCATGCACCGCCAGGCCGGCCGCCCGCCTCAGACGAACGCCGGCAGGTGCTCCCACGCACGCGGCGCATCGGCGACCCCGTCCCGTACGACGGTCCCCTCGATGAGCCCGTACGGACGGTCCGCCGCGATGAACACCTCGTTCTCGTTGGTCAGGTCGAACGGCGACAGGTCCACGACGAAGTGGTGCTTGTTCGGCATCGCGAAGCGCACCTCGGCGAGCTCGGGCCGGAGTGCGATCGCCGCGCGGCCCATCTCCCACAGGGTCTGCTGCAGCGCCAGGGAGTGCACCGTGGCGAACTGCTCGAGCATCACCCGGACGACGTCCTCGTACAGGCCGTCGTAGTCGATGCCGGCCTGCACGGCGGATGGCAGGTAGCGCCAACGCGCCGTGACCTCGGTCGCCATGATCCGGTCCGTGGTCTCCGGCAGCGTGGTGAACCGGGAGCGCGGGAACCCGTGGAACTCGGACCCGGTCGACTTCAGCACCACCAGGTCCTTGACGCCGCCGGTCACGTGGCGCTCCCCGGCCTCGACGTGCACGGTCGCGAGCCGGGTGCCCGAACCGGTGCGCCGGAACGAGTGGTCGTGCGGCCGGCCGTCGACCTCGATGCGCTCCCACGGGTGCACCTCGGCCTGCCAGACGCCACCCTCCACCCAGTCGAACTCGCTGGTGAACTGGTCGGCGAGCACCGCCAGGAACTCCTCCGGAGCACCGACCCCGTGCTCCTTCGCGAGCGCGAACACGGTGTTCTTCTGGGTGTCGGTCGCGACGATCCGGGAGTTGTCCCCGGCGGTGAACGACCCGGCGAACGCCTCGCCGATCAACTGCGAGGTGACGGTGAGGTCGGCGATCTCGTGCCGGTCCCCGTGCCGGGTCACCCGCACGAGGCGGTTCTCGGCCTTCCCGTACTTGTTCGGTCCCAGGTGGACGGAGACGTCTGGCATCGGATCAACTCCCTCGGTAGGTGCTGTAGGCGAACGGGCTGAGCAGCAGCGGCACGTGGAGGTGCTCGGTACCGCTGACGGTGAATGCGACGACCACGAACGGGTGGAACGCCGGGACCCCGACGGCCCGGTGGTACGCGCCGGAGTCGAAGCGGAGCAGCAGGTCGCCGCGGGGCAGGACGTCCGGCCCGAGCGCGGCGCGCCCGTCGGTGTCCGTCGTGCCGGTGGCGACGACGTCACCGTCGACGGTGCTCAGCACGAGGTGGATCCCGGCGGCCGGGGTTCCCCGCGTCGCGTCGAGCACGTGCGTGGTGAGGTGCGGGACGGCGAACGTCGCACGGATGCGGTGCACGGCGATGTCGGAGAGGGCTGCAGCGGCCTCGTCCGTCTCGGTCGCGGCGTCGTTGCCGAGCCGTCGTTGGAGTTCGGCGAGGAGTTGCTCCGGCGTCCGTCCGGCAGCGCGCACGAGGAACACCCGTCCGAAGCGGCGCTCGTACTCGGCGTTGCCCGCGGCGATCGCCTCGGCGACGTCGTCGGCGGCGGACCGCATCGACGACTGCTCCCGAGCCGAGGAGGCATCGACGGCACGCTCACCGATCCGCGGGTGCTGGGCCAGTGCTCCGTCGAGCTCCGTCGCGCCCCACGCACCGGCGGTGGCGGCGGCTCGCTCGATGAGGGCCTGCACGCTGCCGAACGGCCGCGCGGCCACGAGCGCGTCGACCCACGCGGGCACGTCCGCCCACCCCGCCGCGGTCGCCGCGGCATCGGGGGCGGTCGCGTCGTTGAAATCGCCGAGGTCCATCCCCTCACGCTATGGAACGCCCGTTTCACGGGCGTTACGCGGTGGTTTCCCCCGGAACGCGACCCACGGTCCTGAAACGGCCCTGTCTGCCGGCCTGGAGGCGCGGGTCGGCCCCGCCCGCGCCTCCAGGTCGTCACCCGGTCGCGTTTTCCGTCCCATCGCGCGCGCCATAGGAAGCGGAATCGCGCGTAGGAGGCCGAAAGAAACGGCCTCCTACGCGCGGAACGGTTTCCTACGCGCGGAACTGCCTCCTACGCGCGGAACGGCCGGGCCGGGGGCTAGACCTCGGCGGCGAAGGACGCGGCGCGGAGCTGCAGGTCCTCGATCCGCTGGAGGCGGGCGGCCTCGACGTCGTAGCCCTCGTAGGCGGGCGGCGGCAGCTTCCGGACGTTCCGGGAGCACTGGAACTCCTGGCAGACGAGCGTGCCGACCGTGTTGCCGTTCCGCCCCGCCTTGCCGGACCGTTTCGCGCTGTAGAACACGACGTCGTTCGGGAGCTTCACGTCCTGGCACCACGAGCACTGTGCACGGGAGCGCGACGAGGCCTCGGCCTGCCGGAAGAGGATCCCGACGATGTCGCCCTCGAGCGTGGGCACGACGGCGTACGCGCGCCGACCGATCTTCGGGTCGCGCCAGCCGAGGTAGTCGAGCGCGTCCCAGTCGATCGTCTCGAAGTCGGCGGGCAGGGTGAGGTCGGAGGTCTCCTTGCGGGAGGCGTTCACGAAGGAGCTACGCAGGGTCTTCTCGCTGATGGGCAGCATGGTCGATCGCTTTCGGAAGGGCCCGGGGCACGCGGACGCATGCCGCACCGGGCGGAGGGTTCAGGGTTCGATGACGGCGGCCACACCGAACGGTGCGACCGGGGGCATCACGCCCTGATGCCGGCGTTACGGGCGCCGACCACCTCCTGGAAGCTCACCCGACCAGCCTACGACGACGTGTCAAGCCGGGCGTGTCGCGGCAGTCGCGGACGGGCTCGCCGGCACCGCGGTGACCAGCACCAGTGCGCCCTCGTACGTCGGCTGCACGCGGAGCGAACCGTGGGCACGGTCCCAGTCACCGGACTCCAGCGCGGTCCGGAGTGCGGCGACGGAACGTCGTGCGGTCATCTCGTCGACGAAGCTCCACGCCGAGTTCGCCTGCCGGGCGCCCGGGTCGAGGAGCCGCTCGGGTCGGGCGTAGTACGCCTCCGAGAACCCGTCGACGCAGGTGAAGGGGATCGGCAGCGGGGTGCTCATCACGGTGTCCTGACCGAGCGCGTCGGCGATGCGGGCGAGCGAGGGGTAGCGCCGTGCCTCGGTGGCCATGACCTCGGGCGCGTACTCGGCGAGCCAGTAGTCCTCGACCCGGTCGGGGTCGCACGTCAGGATCACGATCGGACCCCGGGTCACCCGACGCAGCTCGGCCAGCCCGCGCTCGAGGTCGCCCCACTGGTGCACGGAGAACGTCGTCATCGCGGCGTCGAACGTGTCGTCGGCGAACGGCAGGTCCTCGGCTGTGGCGTCGATCGCCGTCGCGAGGGACTCCGGCCGCTGAGCGCGCATCGACTCCGACGGCTCGACCGCGGTCACCTCGCGGTCGGTCGGCTCGTAGGAACCCGCACCGGCACCGACGTTGAGGACGGTCCGCGCGTCGCCGAGCGCCGCTGCGATGGCCCGGGCGAAGGACGGCTCCGGTCGGCGGTACTTCCGGTAGTCCTGCCCGATCCGGGCGTAGTCGGCATCCCCCGCTGAACCGTCCGTCGTCCTCGTCACGACCCCAGCCTACGGACCGTGGCTGTTACGGTCGGGGCATGGTCTCCGGGGGATTCGCCGTCGTCAGTGTCCTGTACATCGCGTTCTTCGTGGCGCTGGCCGTGCTGACGGTCGCGCTCATCGTGCTCGTGTTCGCCGCGATCCGCGTGCTGCGGTTGTCCGCGACGGAGCGACAGCTGCGCATCGAGCGGCTGCGGTACCAGGCGGTCGTCGACGGCATCGACGACGGCGGTGCCGGCCCGGAGACGAATGGCCCGGACGCGGCCGGTCCGGCGGCGCCCACCGCCTGATGACGGCGGCCACGGCGACGACCGGTCAGTCGACCGGTTCGGTCTCCGACTCGCGGAGTGCCGCGTACTGCTCGGCGCGTTCGGTCGCCGCCCACGACCCGAGGAGGGCCAGGGACCGCTCCGACTCGCTGCTCGGTTCCGCCGAGTACGAGAACATCACGAGGCCGGGGTCGGCGACGAGCTCGAGTGCCTCGTAGTCGAGCCGCAGTTCCCCGACGATGGGGTGCAGGATCCGCTTCTTGCCGGTGCGGTGGGTCCGGACGTCGTGCGCAGCCCACCAGGCGCGGAACTCCTCGCTCCGCGTCGACAGCTCACCGACCAGCGTCACCAGGCCGGGCTCGCACGGGTTCGACACCGCTGCCGCACGGAGGATCGCCACCGCGTCCCGAGCGGTCTGCGCCCAGTCCGGGAAGAACTCCTTCGCCGCCGGGTCGAGGAACGTGAAGCGCGCGGTGTTCACCGGGCGCCCGGGGCCGGCGAACATCGGCGCGTACAGGGCACGGCCGAGCTCGTTCGTCGCGACGACGTCACCGCGCTCGTTCCGCACCCACGCCGGCGCTCCGGTGATCGAGTCGAGTAGCCGCTGCACGCCCGGGCGCACCCGGGTCGGCACGTTGCGGTGCATGACCTTCACGCCGGCGTTCGCCAGACGCGCGAGGTCCCACAGGTGGACGCGCTCGTCCTCGTCGAGCTGCAGGGCTCCGGCGAGCCCCTCGAGCACGCTGTCGGAGACGCCCTTGAGCGAGCCCCGTTCGAGCCGCGTGTAGTAGTCGACGCTGACGCCGGCGAGCATCGCGACCTCGTGGCGACGCAGCCCCGGCACCCGCCGGACCCCACCGCCGAACGAGGGCATGCCGACCTGCTCGGGGGTGAGTCGTGCCCGCCTCGAGGACAGGAAGTCGCGGATCTCGTTGCGCACGTCGATACCCATGCGACGAGCGTACGTCCCGAGGCTGGTACCGAGGCAGGCCCTGCCCGTACCCGCCACGGGCGGACTGGAGGCGCGGCGCGGGGCGGTGCGCGAAAGCGACACATCGCGCTCGGGACAACGAGCGTGTGCGCCGAAGCGACAGATCACCGCGAACGGTTCGCGGCGATCTGTCGCTTTCGCGGGATGGCACGGACGGGCGGACTGGAGGCGCGGGGCGGGGCCGCCACGCGCCTCCCGTCCGCTACGCGGTTGCGCTGGCCGTGATGCGCACGCGCGCCACGCGGTGACCGTCCATGGCGGTCACCTCGAGACGGTGGCCGTCCACCTCGACGACGTCCCCCACCTCGGGCACCCGGTCGAGGGCGACCTGCACCAGGCCACCGACGGTCTCGTAGTCGCCGTCGGGCAGGGCCGGGCCGCCGTCGGCGACGAGGTCCTCGAGCACGGTCGCCCCGTCGACGCCGTCGAGCTCTGCCGTCGGCTCGTCGTACTCATCGCGGATGCGTCCGACGAGGTCCTCGAGCAGCGCCTCGAGCGTCACCATGCCCGCGCTGCCGCCGTACTCGTCGACGACCAGGGCGATCTGGTGTCCCTCGGTGCGCATGTCCGCGATCGCACTCGACAGCGACTTCGTCTCCGGCAGCGCGAGCACCGGTCGGACGAGCGTCGACACCAGGGCCGTCGGGTCGGCCGGCCGCAGGAGGTCCCGCAGGTGCACGAAGCCGTCGACGTGGTCCCGCGTGCCGTCGGTGACGAGGTACCGGGTGTGCCCGAGGTCGATGGCGTGGTCGGTGGCCGCGGCGATCGAGGTGCCGGCGTCGATCGTCGACACGTCGTACCAGGGCCGCATCGACTCGCGGAGGATGCGGTCCCCGGCGTCGAGCGCGCTCCGGGCGATCCGGCGCCCCTGCGCGTCGATGGCGTCGTGGTCCTCGACGAGCCCGCGGAGTTCCTCGGTGCTCATCGACTCGCTCCGGGCGTTCGGGTCCCCGCCGAGCAGTCGCACGACGGTGTCGGTCGACTTCGAGAGGAGCCAGATGACCGGGCGCATGAGCGTGGCGAACCGTTCGAGCGTCGGTGCGACGGCCATCGAGAAGCCCTCGGCGCGCTGCAGGGCGAGCCGCTTCGGCACCAGCTCGCCGAACACGAGCGACAGGTAGGCGATGACGAGCGTCATCAGCACGAGCGCCACCGTCTCGGCCACACCCTGCTCGAGTCCGAGTCCGGTGAACAGCGGGGCCACGTCGGGGGCGATCGACGACGCACCGTACGCGGCGGAGAAGAAGCCCGCGACCGTCACGCCGATCTGCACGGCGGACAGGAAGCGGTTCGGGTCCCGTCCGAGCTCGGCGACGCGCATGCCCCGGGAGCCACGACGCTCGAGCTGCTGCAGCTGCGACTCACGGAGCGAGACGAGGGCGATCTCGGCGGCGGCGAAGACACCGCCGACGAGCACGAAGAGGACCACGAGCCCGAAGGCGATCCAGGTGTCGACGCCCATCAGCGGGCTGCCGGGTCAGATCGGCGACGGGCGGGCGGTCTGTGACAATCGTCCATGCCTGTGACTCTGCACAGGAAAGCTGATCAAGCGGTGAGGGAACGCCCGATGCGCGCTTCGAGCCAGGCCTCGGGGTCGATCGGCGTGATGCCGTCCATCCAGACCTCGAGGTGCAGGTGCGCCCCGGTCGAGACGCCGGAGGACCCGACCTTGCCGATGAACTCGCCCGCCTCGACGGTGTCGCCGACCTTGAGCGGGGAGGACCCCGGGATCATGTGGCCGTAGAGCGTGGAGACCTCGCGGCCGTCGACCACGTGGTCGATGATCACCGCGGTGCCGTACGAGAAGTAGGTGCCCGAGACCCGGACGGTACCCGCGGCGACGGCACCGATCGGTGCACCCATGCCGGGGTTGAAGTCGAGGCCCTGGTGCAGCGACGAGCACGCGCTGCACGGTGCCGAGCGGTACCCGAAACCCGAGCTCATCCGGACCGGTCCGGGGAACGGCGACCGGATCTCGCCGCCGTAGGACACCGACGTGCCCGGTGCTCCGGCGGAGCCGCCGCCGACGGTGAACTCGTCACGGTCGAGGGCGCTCGCCGAGATCGCCTTCGTCACGGCGTAGTCCTGCGTGCGGACGGACGGGGCGAGGGTCGCGGTCGCCATCGAGGTCCCGGCACTGGCGTGCGCCGGCATCGCCGACGCGGCGAACATCGCCAGGGCCGCGAGGGCGCTGGTCAGGGTGATCCGGCTGGCGCGGTACGACCGGGAGGCGCGGGGAGCGCTGGGCGCTCGGCTCACGCTGGGTGCGGGGCGGCGGACGACGTGCTGGATGCGGGAGTCGACGTGCTCGGTGGTGGCGCGGGCGGCGGCGGCGCGACGGCCGGGGCGCTCGGGCTTCGCGGGTCGCTCCGCCGCCGTGCGCTCCGGCTTCGTGGGGCGGTCGCGGCGGGCGGGCTTGCGGGCGGCTGCGCGCTCGGCCTCGAGGGCGGCGCGACGGGACAGGTGCACCACCGGGGTGTCCGGGTGCTGGTCGAGTTCGCGTGCAGTCGTCATGGCCGCCCACCATTCTGCACGACTCTGTCGCTTTGTACAGGTCCTTTCGTGATCTCTTCGTTACCGACGGCCTGGGAGGGTCCTGATGCGTCCGCCTGCCCCGACCGCGGACCCTCGGGGATCGGTAGTGTCCGCAGTGAGCGAGCGGAAAGGACCCTCCACATGGCCCGAACGCCGCGAGAGCGGCACGAACCCGTCGACCTGGCGTCGGCGCACGTCGTGCTCGCAGGGACGCAGGAACTCCTGCCGGTGCTCCGGACGGCGGCCGTACGCGCCGGGGTCGACGCGGCCCGGATGCGCGTGGTCGGTGTCGACGACCTGCCGGATCCCGGCGAGACCTGGGACGCGGAACTCGCCGTCATCGCCATCCGTCGACCGGGCAGCGACCCCGCCTTCCACCGTGCACAGGAGGCAGCGGAGATGATCGACTCGCTGCTCGCCCCGCACGCGGTCCGCATCGTCGTGACCGTGTCCGGCCTGACCCGGCTCGCGCCCAAGCTCGAGCGGACGCTGACGTCCGAGGTGCTGCACCAGATCGGCGCGGCGTCGGCCCCGTCCGGGTTCGAGCGGCCGTTCCGGAACTTCCGGATGCGGCTCGGGCTCGCGGCCCTGAAGACCGCCGGGGTCCGGGTCTTCCGCGTCCGCATCGGCGAGTGACCGCGAGCCGCCTGACCCTCAGCGGGCCGGCGCGCCCCTGAGCTCGAGCGCGATCTGTTCGGCGTCGAGGTTCTGCAGCAGGGACTCGAGTACCTCGGCATCGAAGCTGCCGTCGTCGCGGGCGTCGAGGATCGCGGCTCGCTGGGCCTCGAGCACCGCGAGTCGTCGAGCCTTCTCGCGACCCATCCACGCCCGGAGCTCGGCGGGGTCGGCTGCTTCGAGGTCCTCGCGCGCACGGGGTCCGGCCTCGCTCGTTCCCGGGACCTGCTCCGCCGCCGTCCGCATGAGGTCGAGGAGCCGCCTGCGCTCCTCGGTGTCCTTCGCGGCAGTGTCCGGCGCCGGAGCGGCGATCCGGCGGAGGAGGGGTCCGATCGTGCCGCCCTGGACCACGAGCGACAGCAGCGCGACCGCGAAGGCGATGAACACGAGCAGTGACTTCTGCGGCGTGCCGTCGGGCAGCGTCTGTGCCGCGGCGACCGTGACCGCACCGCGCATGCCGGCCCAGACGACGGCCGTGCCCTCCCGCCAGCCGAGCGGTGCCTTCGTGTAGTACGCGATGTCCGCCAGGGTTCGGCGGACCCGTGTGGAGAACCGGTCGAGCTCCCGCTCCGACGGGGCGCGGTTGCCGGGACGGTGCTCCCGGATGACGTCGCTCATGGCGTCGCGGTCACCGGCGTGCATCTCGGCGAAGCGCTCCTGCATGCGCTCCCCGCGCTTGGCGCTCGACGACAGCGCGAACAGCAGGGGGACGACGTACGCGGCCCGGACGGCCACGGTGAGCACGAGCGCGCCGACGGCGATGAGGAGCGCCGGCCCGATGCCCGTGTGGTCCCGCTCGACCTCCCGGAGGATGGACGCGAGCTCGAGGCCCATGGTGAGGAACACTGCGCCCTCGAGCACGAGTTCGATCGTCTGCCAGTTCTGTGCGTCCGACAGACGGTGCCCGGGCGGGAGTTTCCGTGGGCCCACGATCCCGGTGAACAGCCCGGCGACGACCGCGGCGACGAGCCCGGACCCGTGCAGGAGCTCGGTCGGCACGGCGGCGACGAACGGGACCGCGAACGAGAGCGCCGTGTTGACCGCGGCGTTCGGGACCCGGGCGCGGACGTACACGTTCGCCCAGCCGACGAACCAGCCGATCACCACGGCGATGGCCACGGCCTTCGCGAAGTCCCCGAGCGCGCCCCAGAACGAGAACGATGCGGCCGCGGCGACGATGGCGGTCCGCAGGAGCACGAGCGCGGTCGCGTCGTTGAGGAGCGATTCGCCGTCCAGGATCGAGATCGCCCGGCGGGAGATCGAGGTCTGCTTGACGATCGAGGTGGCCACGGCGTCGGTCGGGCTGACGATCGCCCCCAGTGCGATGCCCCACCAGAACCCGAGCCCCGGGATCACCCAGGCGAAGAACAGCCCGACGACGAGGCTCGACGCGATGACGAGCAGGACCGACAGCCCGCTGATGGCCCCGAACTCGCGCCGGAAGTTCATCGACGGCATCGACACCGCCGACGAGTAGAGCAGCGGCGGGAGGACCCCGGCGAGGATCCACTCCGGGTCGATCTCGGCGTTCGGGATCCACGGCACGAGGCTCGCGACGATCCCGACGACGACGAGCACGAGCGGTGCAGCGACACCGATGCGCGGACCGAGCACGGCGGCGCCCGCGATGGCGATGAGGGCGATGACGCCGATGACGAGGAATTCGGTCACGCACCCAGAATGACACCGTCCGGGCGGTCAGTCCCGGTCGGGCTCCGCGCTGTGGACGGCCGAGGCGTTCACCGCGTGCTGTGGAGGAACGATGTGCGCGACGACGGCCACGCTCCCGACGGCGAGGACGAGGGTGAGCGTGCCCGCGGTCACGGCGGTCCCGATCCGCCGCAGCCGCGAGCCCGACCCGCGGTCCCGTGGCGCGAACCGGGCGACACCACGTCGCGGCTCCGGTCCGACCAGCCAGGGTCCCGAGCCGTCTTCGTCGTACGAGAACGGACCGGAGCCGTCGGGCGCGTACCGGTACGGTCCGCTGCCGTCGACGGCGTACGCCGAGCGCAGGTCCTCGGCGGTCCACCCGAAGTCCGACGGTGTCTGCCGTGTCGTGGACATGCGCGCCTCCTGCGGTCGTGTGGTGCGGAAGACCATTGCAGGCGACGTTCCTATGTGTCGACAGTGCGCCTCCAGGAAGAAAGCCGAGTACCTGCTCGGCGCAGGCCGCACCATGTATCTTGATGTCGAGACATCCTGCGCCACGAGTACCGTGGACGTACCGACGGTCGAACAAGGGAGTACCCGCCAGCATGGCCAAGATCATCTACACCCTCACGGACGAGGCACCGTTCCTCGCCACCCACTCCTTCCTCCCGGTCATCCAGGCCTTCGCCGGCACCGCAGGTGTCGAGGTCGAGACCCGCGACATCTCGCTCTCCGGCCGGATCATCGCCCAGTTCCCGGAGCGGCTCACCGCTGAGCAGCGCCTGGACGACGCCCTCGCCGAGCTCGGCGACCTGGCGAAGACGCCCGAGGCGAACATCATCAAGCTGCCGAACATCTCGGCGTCCATCCCGCAGCTCAAGGCCGCGATCAAGGAGCTCCAGGCGCAGGGCTACGACCTGCCGGACTACCCCGACGAGCCGGAGACCGACGACGAGCGCGACGCCCGTGCCCGCTACGACCGCACCAAGGGCAGCGCCGTGAACCCGGTGCTGCGCGAGGGCAACTCCGACCGTCGTGCGCCGCTCTCGGTGAAGAACTACGCGCGCAAGCACCCGCACCGCATGGGTGCGTGGTCGTCCGACTCGAAGACGAACGTCGTGACCATGGGCGTCGACGACTTCCGCTCGAACGAGCAGTCCTGGATCGCCCCGGCGGACGACGTCCTGACGATCGAGTTCGTCGGCACGGACGGCGAGACCACGGTCCTCAAGCAGTCGATGCCCGTCCTCGCGGGCGAGGTCGTC
Organism: Curtobacterium pusillum; assembly: GCF_007673235.1. GTDB lineage: Bacteria > Actinomycetota > Actinomycetes > Actinomycetales > Microbacteriaceae > Curtobacterium > Curtobacterium pusillum_C. Next base: position 441,117 of record NZ_VDZH01000003.1, on the reverse strand, counting down.
GACGGCACCGTGCTGCACGTCCGCGCGCTCGAGGCGTTCCTGAAGGACCAGATCGCCGCGGCGAAGGAGCAGGGCGTCCTGTTCTCGGTCCACCTCAAGGCCACGATGATGAAGGTCTCCGACCCGATCATCTTCGGGCACGTCATCCGCGCGTTCTTCCCGAGCGTCTTCGAGCGCTTCGGTGCCGACCTCGTCGCCGCCGGGCTGAACCCCAACGACGGCCTCGGCTCGATCCTCGCCGGCCTCGACGCCCTGCCGAACGGTGCCGAGATCAAGCAGGCGTTCGCGGACGGCATCGACGCCGGCCCCGAGCTCGCGATGGTCGACTCCGACAAGGGCATCACGAACCTGCACGTCCCGAGTGACGTCATCGTCGACGCCTCGATGCCGGCGATGATCCGCACCTCCGGTCACATGTGGGGTCCGGACGGCGACGAGCACGACACCCTCGCCGTCATCCCCGACTCGAGCTACGCCGGCATCTACCAGGTCGTCATCGAGGACTGCCGCGCGAACGGCGCGTTCGACCCGGCCACCATGGGCTCGGTGCCGAACGTCGGCCTGATGGCGCAGAAGGCCGAGGAGTACGGCTCGCACGACAAGACGTTCGAGGTCCCGGCAGCCGGTCGCGTGCGCGTCGTCACGAGCGGCGGCGAGACGGTCATCGAGCACGGCGTCGAGGCGGGCGACATCTGGCGTGCCTGCCAGACCAAGGACGTCGCGATCCGTGACTGGGTGAAGCTCGCGGTCACCCGTGCGCGTGCCTCCGAGACCCCCGCCGTGTTCTGGCTCGACGAGACGCGTGCGCACGACGCGAACCTCATCGGGCTCGTCCGCACCTACCTCGGCGAGCAGGACACCGATGGGCTGCAGATCGAGATCCTCTCCCCCGAGGACGCCATGCGCTTCTCGCTCGAGCGCATCCGTCGCGGCGAGGACACCATCTCGGTCACGGGCAACGTCCTCCGCGACTACCTCACCGACCTGTTCCCGATCATGGAACTCGGCACCTCGGCGAAGATGCTCTCCGTCGTCCCGCTGCTCGGTGGCGGTGGCCTGTTCGAGACCGGTGCCGGTGGCTCCGCGCCGAAGCACGTCCAGCAGCTCGTGCAGCAGAACTACCTGCGCTGGGACAGCCTCGGCGAGTTCCTGGCGCTGGCGGTCTCGCTCGAGCACCTCGCCGGGGTGACCGGCAACGAGCGGGCGAAGCTCCTCGGCGAGACCCTCGACCGTGCCACCGGGACGTTCCTCGAACAGGACAAGTCGCCGGGCCGGAAGCTCGGCTCGATCGACAACCGCGGCAGCCACTTCTACCTGGCGAAGTACTGGGCAGAAGAACTGGCGGCGCAGACCGCTGACACCGAGCTCGCAGCGGCGTTCGCGCAGATCGCGTCGACGCTGGGCGAGCAGGAGGACACGATCGTCGGCGAGCTGAACGGCGTCCAGGGGCACCCGGCGGACATCGGCGGGTACTACCGCCCGGACGACGCGAAGACGAGCGCCGTGATGCGCCCGTCCGCCACGTTGAACGGGATCCTCGCGGCCCTGTAGCCGCGCTGACGACGGACGGGAGGCACGGTGCCAGCTGGCACCGTGCCTCCCGTTCGTTCGTGGTGGCGACCACCGCATCGAGTGAGCGGAGATCGTCGGGTCCGGGCCGCGCACCCGACGATTTCTGCTCACTCGATCGTCATCGACCGGGCGGACCGACGGCCAGCAGCGCCACGAACACCAGCGCGACCGCCACGACGCCGATGACGATCGACACCACCGGGCGGCGCACCACGAAGAACAGCAGGCGGTCCCAGAACCCCGCGTGGCCCTCGGCACCGCGGCGCCACGGACCCTCGAGCATCCCGCGCCGGGCCACCGCGACCTCGAACGGCACCGTCGCGTACGGCACGACGGCACTCGCCCACCCGAGCACGAGCGCCCCGAACGACCACCGCTGGTTCACCGCGACGACGGTCGTGACGACGAGGTAGGCCAGGAACACGAACCCGTGCACCCCGCCGCCGATCCGCACGCCCCAGTCGCCGGCGTCGAGTCCGTACTTCACCACCATCCCGGCGATGAGGAGCGTCCAGGTCACGAGTTCGGCCACCGCGGCGGCGCGGAACAGGGATCGGGGAGTCATGCCGACATCGTGACCGAACCGGCCTGGAGAACCCCCGACACTCCGGCGGTCGTATCGATTCGACGCACCGGGCGGCTAGCGTGGGAGCCATGTCGACGCCGACCGAATCCCGTCCCCTGAACATCGTCGTCTGGAACGAGAACGTGCACGAGACCCGCGGCGACGCGACGGTCATCGGGCACTACCCCGACGGCATGCACACCGTGATCGCCGCCGCACTCCGCGAGCACCACCCCGAGGCGACCGTGAGCACCGCCACGCTGCAGGAGCCGGACCACGGCATCACCGCCGAGCGCCTCGCCACCACCGACGTCCTGTTCTGGTGGGGACACGCCGCGCACGACGAGGTGAGCGACGCCGTCGTCGATCTGGTGGTCGACGCCGTGCACGCCGGGATGGGCCTCGTCGTCCTGCACTCCGGGCACTACTCCAAGCCGTTCAAGCGCCTGATGGGCACGACCTGCTCCCTGAAGTGGCGCAACGACGGCGAACGCGAACTCGTCTGGACCGTCGCTCCCGAGCACCCGATCGCCACCGGTGTCCCGCACCCGATCGTCATCGAGCGCCAGGAGATGTACGGCGAGTACTTCGACATCCCGCGCCCCGACGAGGAGGTCTTCCTGTCGACCTTCGCCGGCGGCGAGGTCTTCCGTTCGGGCGTCGCCTACCGGCGCGGCCTCGGGAAGGTCTTCTACTTCTCCCCCGGCGACCAGGAGTACCCCGTGTACCACCACCCGGACATCCAGCGCGTGCTGTCGAACGCGGCCGCCTGGGCGGCACCGGTGTCCGAGCGACGCGAGCTCACCGCCGACCCCCACCCGCGGGACTGGTTCCTGGGCGAGGGTGCGGGTAGACAGGACGGGTGACCCACCTCGACGCCGCAGCGCACCGAACGGCAGTGGTCGAGGCGCTCGGCGTCCTCGGCAGCGGCCCCGAGGAACGCTTCGACCGCATCACCCGCATGACGCAGGAGGCGTTCGGCGTCCCGCTGACCTTCCTCAACCTCGTGCACGACGACCTCGTCACGGCGCAGTCCACGCAGGGCTGGCGGCAGGGCGGGAGCGCTCCGGCCGAGCAGGTCTTCTGCTCGACGACGGTCCTGACCGACGAGCCGATGGTGGTGCCGGACGCCACGCTCGACCCGCGGTTCGCGCACCTCGCGGCGGTGACCGAGCAGGGCATCCGGTTCTACGCCGGCGCACCCCTGTCGATGCTCGACGGGACACGGGTCGGCACGCTCTGCATCATGGACGCGAAGCCCCGCGACCTGACGGCGGAGGACCTCGACCTGCTCCGGGACCTCGCGCGGTGGGCAGAGCGCGAGCTCGGGCACTCGATCGAACGCGACCGCGTGCGGCGGGTGGTCGACGGTCTCGTCCCGGAGCCCATCACGGTGCCCGGGTACGCGCTCGACACCCTGTCCGTCCCTCGGGAGGACTCCGGTGACGTCGCCGACTGGCGACTCGCGGCCGACGGCCGGTTGCACGTCACCGTCGGTTCGGTCCCGGCGGCGGGACGCGCGTCCGCGCTCCTCGCCGCAGCGGTCCGTGCCGCGGTCATCGCCCGCACGGACGTCGCGATGGGTGAGGCGATCGTCGGCCTGGAGGCGCAGGTCGCCGCCGACCTGTCGGCTGCGGACACCGTGGGATCGCTCTTCCACCTGCGGCTCGACCCGACGTCGGGTCACGTCGACCACGGGGACGCCGGGCACGGCCTCGCGGTGCTCCTCCGCGCCGACGGCACGGCCGAGGCGCTGCGGTCGCACGACCTCCCGATCGGCCTGCAGCCGGACACGATCCCGCGGACCCCGGGTTCCCTGGAGCTCGCGAGCGGCGACCGGATCGTGCTGTGCACCGACGGGGTCCTGGCGGGGGTGGGTGACCTCGATGCCCTGGTCGAGCTCGCCCGAGCGACGACGACCGGTGCCGACCTGGTCGACCGTGTCCGTGCGGTCGCGACGGGCGGGACGCTCATCGTCCTCACCCGGCCCTGAGGCTCAGCGCCGCGCGGGCTTCGCGGTGAGCGACACGACGAGCAGGGTGGCGAGCATCCCGAAGCCGGCGAGCTCGATGCCGAGGCCGGCGAGCTGCCAGTAGGCGCTGCCCACGACCTGCGGCTGCGTGATCGACTCCGGCCACCAGGGGTCGATGAGCGGGAACGAGCCGGGGAACGGGTCGAGACCGAACACCACGAGGCCGCCGATCAGCAGCACGACGCCGAGCGCCGCCATCGCCCCGCGGGAGCGCCCGAGCATGTGGACGACGAGTGCCGCCGCGATGCCCGCCAACCCGACGACGGCGATCAGGAACGCCAGCACGACGATCGTCTGCGGCGCCAGCGCGACCCAGTCGAGCACGGCGATCGGCAGCAGCAGCCACCGTCCCGTCCGTGCCCACCGTGCCGGGCTCCGCCATCCGTCCATGCCGGGAACCGTACGACAGGCCGCGTGGGAGAACCCCGGTGATCAGCCGGGAGTCCCCCTCGGTACGATTGCAGGATCATGGCGCAGGACGGTCGCACGCGGCAGCAGCGGGCAGTCGCCACGCGAGCCGCGATCATCGACGCGGCAGCGGGTGAGTTCGACGAGCGGGGGTACGTGGGCGCCTCGATGGACGCCGTCGCCGAGCGCGCGGGCCTGACGAAGGGCGCGCTCTACTTCCACTTCACGTCGAAGGCCGACCTCGCGGGTGCGGTGATCGCCCGGCAGCACGAGGTCTCCCGCGCGTACGGCGAGGCCGCGTTCGCCCGAGGCGACACCCCGCTCGAGGTCCTGATGTGGATGTCGCAGGGCCTCGCCTCGCAGATGGTCCACGAGGTCGTCGTGAGCGCCGGCATCCGACTCTCCACCGAGGCAGCGACGGCGGACGTGGCCCGGCAGGACCCCTACACCGACTGGATCGCCGTGGTCGCCGACCTCGTGCGCCAGGGCGTCGATGCCGGCGAGGTCGACCCCGCGTGGGAACCGGAGCTCGTCGGCCGCGTGGTGATACCCGCGTACACGGGCGTGCAGACGGTGTCCGACGTGCTCGCCGACCGGAGCGACCTGTACGAGCGGCTCCGCGAACTCTGGACGGTCCTGCTCGCCGCGATCGTCACCGAACGGGTGCGCCCGGAGATCCCGCGGCTCGTCGGGCTGATCGCCCCGATCACCCCCGGGGACTGAGCCCGTCCGAGCGACGCGGGTCCCCCCAGGGACACCCACGTCACCACTCCCCCTGAGGATACCCAGCGGTCGGTTTCCGCTCTCGCCCCCGTTCACGGGGCTGTGCCCACGGGGCCGTGCCCGCGGGCCCGGGCGCGGTCGGGCTAGCCTGACCCGATGGCCACCCCCGCTGCCGAGGTCGACGTCGACGTCCCGCTCGTCCGGGCACTGCTCCGCGACCAGCACCCCGACCTCGCGGACCTCCCGCTCGAGATCGTCGCGAACGGCTGGGACAACGTCGTCGTCCGGCTCGGTGACCTGCTCGCCGTCCGGCTTCCCCGCCGCGCAGCGGCCGCGGAGCTGATCGAGCACGAGCAGCGGTGGTTGCCGGAGATCGCCCACCGGGTCGCGGCCGTCGTGCCCGTCCCCGATCCGGTCCGCACCGGACGCCCCGCCCTCGGGTACCCGTGGTCGTGGAGCGTCGTCCGCTGGCTGCCCGGGGTGCCCGCCGGTGCCCGTCCCGGCGGCGTGCGCGTGGGCGAGGCGCTCGCCGCGTTCGTCGAGCTCCTGCACGTCCCCGCACCGCCCGACGCACCCGTCAACCCGGTCCGCGCCGTGCCGCTCGCGACGCGCAGCGACAGCGTGCTGACGCGACTCGCGACCGCGGACGTGCCCCGGGCCGGAGAACTCGCGGCAGTCTGGCGGGCCGCGGCGGCGCTGCCCGCGTACGCCGGGCCTCCCGTCTGGGTGCACGGCGACCTGCACCCGTTCAACGTGCTCCTCGAGGAGTCGCCGGACGGCGACCGCCGCCTGGCGGCGATCGTCGACTTCGGCGACGTCACGGCGGGCGATCCGGCGGTCGACCTCGCCACCGCCTGGCTGGTGCTCGACCGGGAGGCGCGGCGCACCTTCCGCGCGCGCGTCACCGCCGACGACGACACCTGGGAACGGGCGCGTGGCTGGGCCGTGTCCATCGCCTCGGCGCTGCACCTGTCCGACGACCGCACGTTCCGTGCCGTCGCACGCCGGACGATCGACGCAGTGCTGGACGGCTGACTCCGCCCGGGGCTATCGTGACCGCACCAATCCGTGCACGTGAAGATCGGAGGGGCCGTCATGACCCTCGAGTTCCGCGTCCAGCACGACGTCGCCACCGACGCCTCTCCCGTCCCGTCCGCCCCCACCCGCACCGGTCTCCGCGGGCTCCTCGACCGGTACGCCGCGCGCCGGGCCGCATCCCGTGTGCGTCGCGCCGAAGCCCGGTTGCAGGAGCTCGGCGACCTCGAACGGCTGCTGTCCGTCGCGCGCGGCGTCATCGAGCGGGGGTGGATCCAGCACGCGTGGTTCGCGTACCTCGACGAACACGGGCGCATGCGCAAGGCGTCGAGTGCCGCGGCCATGGACGTGCAGGGTCGCCCGCTCGTCGCCGCGTGCCTCGTCGGCTCGGTCGTCTCGGCCGCCGGCGGTCCGCACGCCGTGCACTCGCAGCAGGTCCAGCGGGCGCTCGACCTCGTCTGGCACGCCCTCGCCGTCGAGGAGGGTCAGCCGGTCCTCTGGTGCCCGGCCCCGGACGTCCGGATGGGCCGGGTGCGCGACCTGACGAGCTGGAACGACGCGCCGTCCCGGAACTCGGGTGAGGTCGCGGGCCTCCTGCTCACCGCCGAGCGCGTCGCCGTGCAGGAGTCGGAGCGCGTCCGACAGCGTGCGGTGGCACGATCGAGGGCATGAGCAGCGCCGACGCCGTCCCCGAGGTCCACCCCGCAGCGGCGGGTCCGTCGCTGGCGTCCAGCGGCGGCTCGCTGTTGTCGGACGAGGGGTCGGCGCCGGTCCTCGATGCAGCCGCGTACAAGCGGACCCTCCACCGGTACCTGCAGAAGCACCGGGACGCGCTCCTCGCGAAGCTCGACGGCCTGGCCGAACGGCAGGCTCGGTGGCCGGTGACCCCGACCGGGACGAACGTGCTCGGGCTGGTGAAGCACGTCGCCGGCGTGCAGGCCGGCTACTTCGGCGAGGTCTTCGGCCGCCCGCTGCCCGACCCGCCCGCCTGGCTCGAGTCCGAGGACGGCGACGACATGTACGCGACGCTCGACGAGACCCTGGCGGACGTCGTCGCGTTCCACCACCGCAGCGCCGCGCACGCCGACGCCACCATCGAGGCGCTTGACCTCGACGCCCTCGGGGTCGTCCCGTGGTGGCCGGAGGATCGCCGACAGGTGACGCTGCACCGGATCCTCGTGCACATGTCCTACGAGACCGCCCGGCACGCGGGGCACGCCGACATCGTGCGCGAGATGCTCGACGGGCTCGCGGGCGACGGGGACGGCAACCTCGCCGAGAGGACCCCGGACGAGTGGGTCGAGTGGCGTGAGCACCTCGTCGACATCGCCGAGCGATCCGGGCTCCGCGACCTCGCGTGATACCCGACCGTTGCTCGTCATCGTTACCGTTCTCCCAGTGATGCCCTGCTCCCTCCCTGAGTAGCCTCGAAGCCACTTGTGCCCCGGCCCGTGGGCACTTCGGCCGACCGGAGAGGAGCGCTTCCGCGTGTTCCAGTACATCGGGGAGCGGTGGGACCAGATCTGGTTCGCGTCGTGGCAGCACTTCTCACTGGTGGTCCAGTGCACGGTGCTCGCGACCCTCATCGCCGTGGTGCTCGCCACACTCGTCTACCGCAGCCCACGGCTCACGTCCGTTGCGAACGGGGTGTCGGCCATCGGCCTGACGCTGCCGTCCTTCGCCGTGATCGGCCTGCTCATCGTCCCGCTCGGGTTCGGCGTCGTGCCGTCGGTCGTGACCGTGGTGTTCTTCGCCACCCTGCCGATCCTCCGCAACGCCGTCGTCGGCCTCGCCGAGATCCCCCCGACGGTCGTCGAGTCGGCCCGGGGCATCGGCATGAGCCGCTTCCGGACCCTCGTCCAGGTCGAGCTCCCGATGGCGTGGCCGATCATCCTCAGCGGCGTGCGGGTGTCGGCGCAGATGGTGATGGGCATCGCCGCGATCGCCGCGTACGCGCTCGGCCCCGGTCTCGGCGGCTTCATCTTCTCCGGGCTGTCCCGCCTCGGCGGCGCCAACGCCCTGTTCTCCGTGACGGTCGGGGTGGTGGGGGTCGTCCTGCTCGCCCTCGTCCTCGACCTGCTCCTCCTCGGCCTCGGCCGCCTGACCATCTCGAGAGGTATCCGTGTCCAGCACTGACTCCGCCACCACCACCGCTCCCGCTGCTCCTGCCGGGGACGTCACCGGCCGCAGCATCCTGCTCGACGAGGTCACCAAGCGGTACCCCGGGCAGACGAAGCCCGCCGTCGACGGCATCACGCTCGAGATCCCGGCCGGCAAGATCGTCATGCTCGTCGGCCCGTCCGGCTGCGGCAAGACGACCACGCTGAAGATGATCAACCGCCTCATCGAACCGACCGAGGGCCGCATCGTGGTCGGCGACGACGACGTCACCGGCATCGACGCCGACGAGCTCCGTCGCCGCATGGGCTACGTCATCCAGGCGGGCGGGCTCTTCCCGCACATGACCGTCGCCGCGAACATCGCGATCGTCCCGAAGATGCTCGGCTGGTCGAAGGAGAAGATCGCGGCGCGCGTCGACGAGCTGCTCGACCTCGTCTCGCTCGACCCCGACACCTACCGCGACCGCTTCCCCCGGGAGCTCTCCGGCGGCCAGCAGCAGCGCGTCGGCGTCGCCCGGGCGCTCGCCGCGGACCCGCCCGTCCTGCTCATGGACGAACCGTTCGGTGCCGTCGACCCGATCACCCGGCAGCGCCTGCAGGACGAGCTCCTCCGCATCCAGGAGGAGTTGCACAAGACGATCGTCATCGTCAGCCACGACTTCGACGAGGCCGTGAAGCTCGGCGACTGGATCGTGATCTTCACCGAGGGTGCGCACATCGTGCAGTACGACACCCCGGAACGGATCCTCGCCGAGCCGGCCAACGAGTTCGTGGAGAACTTCATCGGGTCCGGCGCAGGACTGAAGCAGCTCACGCTGAACCGGGTGCGCGACGTCGAACTCGCCCCCGCGGTGACCTGCTCCCCCGGCGAAGACGCCAAGGCCGTGCTCCAGCGCATGAACGAGGCCGGCGGCCACCAGCACGCGGTCGTCGTCGATCGTCGCCAGCGTCCGATCGGGTGGCCGACCCGTCGCCAGATCGAGCGCCTCGACCGCATCCCCGAGGGCATCGAGCCCGAGCTGCCCGTCGTGGGCGAGGCGGCGACCCTGAACGACGCACTCGACACCATGCTCGTGTCCAGTGCCGGCGCCGCGCTCGTCACCGGACGTGGCGAGGCGTTCCGCGGCGTCATCACCGTCGAGACCGTGATGGAGGCCATCACCCGCTCGCGTGCTGCGGCCGCGGAGGACCAGGCGTACACGCCGGTCGGGACGAACACCAACCCGATCGAGACGATGCCGTCCGGCCCGACCATCGCCTCCAGTGGGGAGGACCTGTGAGCGCGGTCGCCGCCGGCCCGGCCACCGGTGCCAGGACCGGCTGGAAGGGGCTGCTGGTCCAGCCGATCGCGATCCTCGTGGTCCTCGCCGCGTTCGCGGTCTGGCTCGCCACCGCGGACCTGACCCCGACCGAGCGGACCACCCTCAACCCGGCCGACATCCTCGCGCTCACGGGCCAGCACCTCGTGCTGACGCTCGAGTCGACCGTCCTGGTGCTCGTCATCGGCATCCCGCTCGGCGTCCTGCTCACCCGCGGTCCGCTCCGCCGGGCGAGCGTGTACGTCCTCGCCGTCGCGAACTTCGGGCAGGCGGCACCCGCTGTCGGGCTCATCGTCCTGCTCGCGGCGTGGCTCGGCCTGAACTCGTGGTCGGCGGTCGTCGCCCTCGTGCTCTACGCCATCCTGCCGGTGCTCCGGAACACCATGATCGGCATCCAGAGCGTCGACTCCCGGCTGGTCGAGGCCGGTCGGGGCATGGGCATGAGCGCGTTCAGCGTCCTGATGAAGGTCGAGCTGCCGCTGGCCGTCCCCGTGATGCTCTCCGGCATCCGCACCGCCCTCGTGCTGCTCGTCGGTACCGCCAGCCTGGCGACCTTCGTCGGCGCCGGTGGCCTCGGGCTGCTCATCACGACGGGCGTGAACCTGTTCCTGCCGAAGGTCCTCGTCTCCGGGGCGCTGCTCGTGGCGCTCCTCGCCCTGTCCATCGACTGGCTCGGCCGCGTGGTCGAGACCGTCGCACGACCGAAGGGACTCCGATGAACCGCCGACTCCGCCGGACGGCCGCCGTCGTGGTGGCCGGCGCCACCGCCCTCGTCCTGGCCGGCTGCGGCTTGCAGCCCGCGACCTCGTTCGTCCCCGCGGCGGACCCCGGATCGATCAAGCGCATCGACGACCTGCCCGACGGCGCGCACATCACGGTCACGTCGAAGAACTTCACCGAGCAGCTCGTGCTCGGCAAGATCGCCGTCCTCGCCGCGAAGGCCGCCGGGTTCGACGTGACCGACGAGACGAACGTGCCGGGCAGCGTCGCCGTCCGCGAGCTCATGACCTCGCACGGTGCGGACTTCACGTACGAGTACACGGGCACGGCCTGGCTGACCTTCATGGGTCACGCCGAGGGGATCCCGGACAAGACCGAGCAGTGGGAGGCGGTCAAGAAGGAGGACGCCGGCAACGGTCTCACCTGGCTGCAGCCCGCGCCGATGAACAACACCTACGCCTTCGCCGTCCGCGACGAGGCCGTGTCGGAGCTCGGGAACATCAAGACCCTCTCCGACATCACGAAGCTCCCTGTCGACCAGCGCACCTTCTGCGTCGAGTCGGAGTTCAACTCCCGTGCCGACGGGTTCAAGCCGATGCTCAAGAAGTACGGCCTGGAGCTCGGTGGTTCCGGCGACAACGGCATCCCGACGAGCAACGTCAGCATCCTCGACACCGGCACCGTGTACACCGCGACCGACCGCGGCAAGTGCAACTTCGGCGAGGTCTTCACCACCGACGGCCGCATCAAGTCGCTCGGACTCACGGTGCTCGAGGACGACAAGGGCTTCTTCCCCGCGTACAACGTCGCCCCGGTGCTCGACACGGCGACGCTGAAGGAGTACCCGCAGCTCGAGGGCGTCTACGACCAGATCTCGCCGAAGCTCACGGACTCCGTCCTGCAGGAGCTGAACCGGCAGGTGGACGTCGAGGGCCGGGAACCGGCCGACGTCGCCTTCGACTGGATGGTCAAGGAGGGCTTCATCACGAAGCCGTGACGGCTCTCGACGTGGGGACACGATGGACTGGAGGCGCGGTGCCAGCTGGCACCGCGCCTCCAGTCCGTCCGTCCGCTACTGGGCCGTGATGCGGGACGCGGTGTCACGGATGGTCGCGACCACCCGCTCGCGGACCTCCTCCGGGTCCGACCCCTCGTGGCGCGCCGAGCTGCGCAGCCCGGTCATGCACATGCCGAGCAGCATCTCGGCCGCTTGCGGGGTCGCCGCGTCGGGACCCCATGCCGGATCGCGTTCGAGGATCGTGCGCACGGCCCCCGTCATCGCCTCGGCCACCGTCGTCATCCGCGAGACCTGCCGGCGCATGAGCTGCGGGAAGCGCACGATGACCTCCTTCCGGGCGAGCCGTTCGTGTTCGTCGCCGAACGAGGAACCGAAGACCAGGAACGCCAGGTCGACCACGGCCTGCGCTGCCGGCTCCCCCGCGACCGTCGCCAGGTGCGCGTCGAGGGTCTCCGGCGCGAGGTCGAGCTCGGTGTGCCCGAGGACCGCGTCCTCCTTGCTCTCGAAGTAGTTGAAGAACGTCCGCGGTGAGACCTCGGCGCGTGCGGCGATCTGCTCGATCGTGGTGTGGTCGATGTCCTGTTCGAGCGCGAGGGAACGGGCGGCCTCGGCGATGCGGAGCCGGGTCTCGAGGCGTTTGCGGTCGCGGAGGCCCATCTCGGAGGCGGGCGCGGTGTCGGGCATGGCCCGACTGTAACCGGAACGTCACATCGTTTACAGCAAACGCAAACTTGCAGTCGTGCAGCGGACAGTACGGTGGGCGCATGACCACTCCCGTGCTCGAGGCGCGTGACCTCGCCAGGACCTACGGCCGCGGCGCGACGCGGTTCGACGCGCTCAAGGGGGTGTCCCTGCAGGTGAACCAAGGCGAGAGCCTCGCCATCGTCGGCAAGTCCGGATCGGGCAAGTCGACCCTGATGCACCTGCTCGCCCTGCTCGACAAGCCGTCGGCCGGGCAGATCCTGCTCGACGGCACCGACGCCGCGACGCTGAGCGCCCGGCAGGTGAACCGCACGCGGAACAGCACGTTCGGGTTCGTCTTCCAGCAGTTCTTCCTCACGCCGAAGACCTCGGTGCTCGACAACGTCGTGCTGCCGCTGAAGATCGCCGGCGTCACCGGTGCCGAGCGGAAGCGCCGTGGGATGGCGGCGCTCGACGCCCTCGGGCTGGCCGACAAGGCGAAGAACGACGCGAACGACCTGTCCGGCGGGCAGAAGCAGCGCGTGGTCATCGCCCGCGCGCTCGTCGGCGAGCCGAGCGTGATCTTCGCGGACGAGCCGACCGGCAACCTCGACACGAACACCGGCCAGGTGGTCGAGGACATGCTCTTCGGGCTCCAGCGGGACCGCGGCATCACCCTCGTGGTCGTCACCCACGACGAAGAACTCGCCGAACGCTGCGACCGGCGCGTCAACGTGCGCGACGGACTCATCGTCGGTGGGTCGGACGACACGCCCGCCGCCGGCACCGCCGTCGACCAGCCGGCCACGCACGGAAGGCACTCCGCATGAACTTCCTCGACCTCCTGAGGACCGCCGTGGCGAACACGTTCCGGTCGAAGCTGCGCACCACCCTCACTGTGATCGCGATCTTCATCGGCGCGTTCACGATCACGCTGACCTCGGCGATCGGCACGGGCGTCAGCAACTACATCGACACCCAGGTCGCCTCCATCGGTGACACCGGGTCCCTGACGATCACGAAGACCGTCGAGTCCAGCACCGACAGCGGCCCCGCGAAGTACGACCCGGACGAGTCGAGCCAGAGCGTCAACCGCGGCCCGGCGTCGTTCGCGTACCTGTCCCAGTCGGACGTCGACAAGATCAAGGGCGTCTCCGGTATCCGGACCGTCCGTCCGGCCGTCGCCCTCAGCACGAAGTGGGTCGAGTACGACGGGAAGGGCAAGTACGTCGTCGACGTCGCGGCCAACGCCGGTGAGCTCGATGCCGACCTCGCCGCCGGCAAGCAGCTGGACGACGCGTCCTCCGCCGGCAACCAGGTGCTCCTGCCGACGAACTACCTGAAGAACCTCGGGCTCGGCAGCGCGAAGGCGGCCGTGGGCAAGCAGCTCACCATCGCCGTCGACGACTACCAGGGCACCGAGCACGCCCTGACCGCCACGGTCGCCGGCGTGCAGAACGAGTCGCTGTTCGGCGGCGGTGCCGGTGCGAACGCGACCCTGACCGACGCGATGCAGGCCGCCCAGGAGACCGGGAAGCCATCGTCCATCGCCACGTCGTACGCCAGCGCGACGGCCACCCTCGACTCCGGCGCGTCCGCGAGCACCGTGAAGAGCGCCCTGTCGAAGGACGGCTACACGGGCCAGACGATCCAGGACCAGCTCGGCCAGTTCCAGACCGTGATCAGCGGCATCGTCGGCGTCCTGAACGCCTTCGCCGTGATCGCGCTGGTCGCCGCCGGGTTCGGCATCATCAACACGCTGCTCATGAGCGTCCAGGAGCGCACCCGCGAGATCGGCCTGATGAAGGCCATGGGCATGGGCGGCGGCAAGGTCTACACGCTGTTCTCGCTCGAGGCCGTGTTCATCGGGTTCCTCGGCAGTGCGATCGGTGCCGGGGTGGCGATCCTGCTCGGCACCGGGATCTCGAACCTGCTCGCCGGCACCGTCCTGAAGGATCTCCCCGGCCTGCAGATCATGCAGTTCGCACCGTCCTCGGTGATCACGATCATCCTGGTCGTGATGTTCATCGCGTTCCTGGCCGGCACCCTGCCCGCACGTCGGGCCGCCCGGCAGAACCCGATCGAGGCACTCCGGTACGAGTAGGCGCTCGCGTGCCTAGGCTCTGAGGGGTGGCGGCGTTCGGGCGAGACCTCGGGGACGGGTACACGCTCACCCTGCGCGACCTGACGACCGTCCGGCCGCTGCACGAGCTGGTGGTGGCGAACGCCGAGCGGCTGCGGGCGGCCGAACCGTGGGCGTGGCAGGAGCAGACCGTCGAGACGATCGGCCTGCACACCGAGCACCTGCTCGGCCAGTACGCGATGGACCGTGCGCTCCCCTGCGTCATCCGCCAGGACGACCGCATCGTCGGAGCCGCCTCACTGGCCTTCGACCCCTACCTCGGGCAGGCGTCGCTCGGCTACTGGGTGGACGCCGGCCTGGAGGGACGGGGTGTCGTCCGCCGCGCCGCCACCGTCCTCGTCGGGGTCGCCCGGGCGCGGGGCGCGGCGCGCGCCGAGATCCGGACGGCGGTCGACAACGTGCGGAGTCGCGGCCTCGCCGAGCGGCTCGGCTTCACGCACGAGGGCACCCTGCGCAGCGCGATGCCCCTCGGGCCCGTGCGGGTCGACGTCGCCGTCTACGGCCTGGTGTTCTGACGCGGTCGCGGCTGCTGCTGTTGGCGCTGCTGCCGGTGCTGCGGGTGCTGCGGGTGCTGCGGGTTCGCGCCCGGGTACGGACATCGCGCCCCGGTGTGACGGGGCGCGATGTCCGCCCGGGGGCGCGACGAGCGGGTCCTGCGTCAGGAGCTCTGCGTCGCGCCCTGCCACACCGCGAAGACACCGCCGACGACGAGCAGTGCGAGCACGAGGATCCACACCGCCAGCGCGACGAGGTTGAGGAAGATCCCCCACCCGGCACGCCCACGGGAGAGCGGCTCACGGCTGCGCGACGCGACACCGAGGCAGAGCCCGATGACCGGCGCGACGAACGTCCACCCGGCGAGCAGCGAGCAGATGCCGAGGACGAGACTCGCCGTGCCCAGTCCGGTGCGGGGGGATTCCGAGTACGTGACCATGCACCTGACGCTACGGGCCCGTGGGAGGCGGGTCGTCCCTCCAGGGCGTGATCCGGGTCCACCTGCGGACGGATGGTCACCGGACGCCGGTATCGTCGACTGCATGGCCTTGTTCGGACGACGCAGCAAGCACGACGTGCGCGACCGCCCCGTCAGCCAGGTCGAACTGAAGCGCGCCGTCGACGAGGGGTTCCTCATCGCGAAGGCCGCGGTCACCATCGCCGTCGGCAACCGGATCATCACGAACGCCCTCCGCGACGAGGGGTACTTCGACCACGCCCTGATCGCCGAGGTCGCGCGCGAGGAACTGCACCGGATGGCCGACGAACAGCGCGGCGACGCTGCCCGGATGCGGGACATCCGGTCGAGGTCGAGCAAGCAGAAGGGCCGCTCGCGGCACCAGCACGACTACCGGCGCGGCGACGACCTCAAGCTGCGCACGCGCGAGGCCACGTACGAGCAGCTCGCCGAGATGCTCGACCGCCGCAGGGAGGACCAGGGCTTCGTCGACGGCATCGTCCTCGCCGCCCGGGCCCGTGCCTGGGACGACATCGGCACCACCGTCGTCGGACGGCTCGGGTGGGCGCAGCGACCGGCCGACGACTACGAGGTCGGCCGGGACGACCGCCTGCAGCAGATGCTCGACGAGGACTTCGCGGCGCTGCTCGCCGAGCACCCGGTCGGTGCGGGCACCCCGTCGGCCACCCCGGCGGACGCGGACGAGCCGGATGCTGCGGACGCCGGCGACGACGGGACGGACCCGGCGGACCCGGACGCGTCGCGCGCCTGACGTCGCGGGACGCGACGGGGCGTCGGTGATCTGACCGGGACGCCGTGCAGCCGGGGGTCCCTAGGCTCGGGGACATGGTGGATGCGGTGGTCGTCGGGGCCGGACCGAACGGACTCGCGGCAGCGGTGACACTCGCGCGCGCGGGCCTCAGCGTCGAGCTCGTCGAACGGAACGACACGATCGGCGGCGGTGCCCGGACGTCGGAGCTGACCCTGCCCGGGTTCCTGCACGACGTCTGCTCCGCGGTGCACCCGATGGCGCTGCAGTCCGAGTTCTTCCGACGCTTCCGGCTCGAGGACCGCATCGACCTCCGCCTGCCCGAGGTGCAGTACGGCCATCCGCTCGACGGCGGCCGTGCCGGGATCGCGTACCGGGACCTCGCCCGCACCGTCGACGAGCTCGGTGCGGACGGGCCGGCCTTCCACCAGCTCATGGCACCGCTCGCGAGGAACGCCGACGACGTCGCGGACTTCGCCACGGATGCTCTGCTGAACGTCCCGCGCCACCCCCTGAACGTCCTGCGCTTCGGCTTGCGGGCGCTCGAGCAGGGGTCGCGCGCCTGGAACCTGCGCTTCCGCGAGGACGTCGCTCCCGCCATGGTCTCCGGCGTCGCTGCGCACTCCATCCAGCACATGCCGTCGCTCGCCACCGCGGCCGCAGCCCTGTCGCTCGGCGCCTACGCCCACGGGCGGGGGTGGCCGGTGCCGATCGGGGGGAGCCAGGCGATCGTCGACGCGCTCGCCGCGGACCTGGTCGCGCACGGCGGCCGGATCGAGACGGGCCGGGAGGTCCGCTCCCTCGGTGATCTCACCCCGGCGAAGGCGGTGCTGTTCGACACGAGCGTGCCGGGCATGCTCCGGATCGCCGGGAAGCAGATCCCCACGCCACGGCGCGGTGCTCTCCGGCGCTTCCGGTTCGGGAACGCGGCAGCCAAGGTCGACTTCGCCCTGTCGGATCCGGTGCCGTGGACGAACTCGGCACTGCGGCAGGCCGGGACCGTGCACATCGGTGGGACGCGGGCCGAGATCGCGGCGGCGGAGGGCGCGGTCGCACGTGGCCAGCACGCGGAGCGGCCGTACGTCCTCGGATCGGAACCGACGGTGGTCGACCCGAGCCGGGCGCCCGAGGGGAAGCACGTGTTCTGGGCGTACGCGCACGTCCCCTCTGGCTCGGACGTGGACCAGACCGAGGCCGTCACGCGCCAGGTCGAGCGCTTCGCGCCGGGGTTCCGCGACACGGTCCTGCAGTCGAGCAGTCGCACGGCCCTGGACCTGGCGGCGTACAACCCGAACTACGTCGGCGGCGACATCGCTGCCGGGGCCGCGAGCTTCTGGCAGCTCGTCAAGCGGCCGCTGCTGTCGTCCGACCCGTGGCGGATGGGTGGCGGCATGTACCTCTGCTCGGAAGCCTCCGCACCCGGCCCGGGTGTGCACGGCATGGCCGGGTGGCACGCGGCCAGGAGCGCACTCCGTCACACGTTCGGGCTGTCCGAGCACGTCGATCTCGCACCGGAGGACTGAACATGTCGAAGAACGTCCGCATCCTGCACTGCAGCCCGGAGGACGTCTTCGACGTGCTCGCCGACGGCTGGCTCTTCACGACCTGGGTGGTGGGTGCGTCGCGCATGCGCGGGCAGGACGGCGGGTGGCCCGCAGTCGGCACCCGGCTGCACCACTCGTTCGGCTCGTGGCCCTTCGTGATCGACGACGTCACGACCGTGCACGAGTGGGATCCGCCGCACCGCATGGTCATCCAACCGCAGGGGTGGCCGCTCGGCGAGGCACGCGTCGAACTGACGGTCGAGGAGCACCGTCGCGGCTGCAAGGTCACCATCGTCGAGAACGCCATCGCCGGGCCCGGGTCGTGGGTGCCGGGCTTCCTGCTGCAGCCGGTGCTCTGGGTACGGAACCGCGAGACGCTGCGACGGCTCGGGTGGGTCGCTGCGGGTCGCGCCGCGACCGACTGACGTCCCTGACGGACCGGAGGCGCGGGGCGGGCCCGCACCGCGCCTCCAGTCCGATGGCCGCCCGGTCCGTCGGCTGCCACCGCCGCTACTCCGCGCGGCTGAACTCGCTCGCTCGGCGGACCTGGTCGTCCGTCAGCGCGACGCCCGTGTACCGCTCGAACTGGCGCGCTGCCTGCAGTGCGATCACCTCGGCGCCCGTGATGACCAGCTTGCCCGCCGTGCGTCCGGCGAGGACGAGCGGGGTCTCCGACGGGAAGGCGACGACGTCGAACACCGTGTGCGCGGCCGCGATCCGGTCCTGTCCGAAGGCGAGTGTGTCCTGCTGGTCGCCTCGCATACCGAGCGGCGTGACGTTGACGACGACGTCGGCCGCCGACGCCTCGCGCTCGTCCGCCACCCAGTCGTAGCCGTACTGCGACGCGAGTGCCGGGCCCGCCTGCTCGTTGCGGGCGACCACCGTCAGCCGCTCGAAGCCGGCACCCCGGAACGCCGCCGTGACCGCCTTCGCCATGCCGCCGGAGCCGCGGAGCAGGACACTCGACGTCGGGTCGACCGCGTGCGACGCGAGGAGCGACGCCACGGCTTCGTAGTCGGTGTTCGACGCGGTGAGCACGCCGTCGTCGTTCACCACCGTGTTGATCGACTCGATGGCCGCCGCGGACTCCTCGACGACGTCGACGAGCGGGATGATCGCCTCCTTGAAGGGCATCGAGACCGAGCAACCACGGATCCCGAGCGCACGGATGCCGGTCACCGCGCCGACGAGGTCCGTCGTCGTGAAGGCCTTGTAGGCGAAGTTCAGGCCGAGTTCGTCGTAGAGGAAGTTGTGGAAGCGGGTGCCGATGTTGCTCGGTCGAGCGGCGAGCGAGATGCAGACCTGCATGTCCTTGTTGAGGATGGGCATGCCGCAAGTCTCGCATCTCCATGCCGATGGAGCGGTCCACATCGCGAGCTGTAGACGGGGGTGGGGTTGTCCCCACCCCCGATACGGGAGTCCCCCGTATTCGAACCGGAGCGCCGTGTCCGTACCGTCGATGACATGAACGCACTCACCCGCCCCCGCAACGGCCGCCTCCTCGCCGGGGTCTGCGCCGGCATCGCCGACCGATTCGGCTGGTCCCGCACCTTCGTCCGCATCGCCTGGGTCATCCTGAGCTTCTTCCCCGGCCCGCTCTGGATCGCCTACGTCGTGCTCTGGATCCTCATGCCGAACCAGGGTTCGCGTCGCTGATCCCCCACCCGTCCGGACGGGTTAGTGTGGCGGGGTGCCGGTCTCCGTCTTCGATCTGTTCAGCATCGGGATCGGTCCGTCGAGTTCCCACACCGTCGGACCGATGCGCGCCGGCGCGGCCTTCGTCGCCCGTGCGACGCACGCCGCACGTGCCGCCGGGGCGACGATCGCGTCCGTCCGTGTCGACCTCTACGGCTCCCTGGCCTCCACCGGGCAGGGGCACGGGACGCTCGGCGCCGTCGTCGCGGGGCTGATGGGCTCCGACCCGGAGACGGTGGACCCCGATGCGATGGCACGTGACCTCGCCGAGGTCGAGGACACCGGATCGCTCCGCCTCGCGGGTGGGACCGCGGTGCCGTTCCGGCTCGCGGACATCGTCCTGCACCCCCTGACGATGCTCCCCCGGCACCCCAACGCCATGCGGCTCCGAGCAGCCGAAGCATCCGACGCCACGATCGCCGAGGAGACGTACTACTCGATCGGTGGCGGGTTCATCACGAGCGACACCGGCGGCGACGTCGCCGAGGCCGCGATCCCCGTCGACGACGCCGTGCCGCACTCGTTCTCCAGCGGTGCCGAACTCCTCGCCGCCTGCGCCGCCACCGGGCTCCCGGTCAGCGGAGTCGCCCTCGCGAACGAGACCGCGACACGGTCGCTCGAGGACGTCCGGGCCGGCCTCCTGCGGATCCACGACGTCATGGAGTCCTGCGTCGACCGGAGCGTCGAGCGGTCCGGAACCCTGCCAGGCGGGCTCACCGTCCGACGACGGGCGGCGAACTGGTACGAGCAGCTCACCCGTGACGACCCCGAGCACGACCCCCTCTTCGCGATGGAGTGGGTGAACCTCATCGCCATGGCCGTCAACGAGGAGAACGCCACCGGTGGCCGCGTCGTCACCGCTCCCACCAACGGCGCCGCCGGCATCATCCCGGCGGTCCTGTACTACGCCCTCACCTACGTCCCGACCGTCACGCCGGACACCCGTGACGACGCCGTCGTCCGGTTCCTCCTCACCGCGGGTGCGGTCGGGTCGATCTACAAGGAGCGCGCATCGATCTCCGGCGCCGAGGTCGGCTGCCAGGGCGAGGTCGGGTCCGCCGCGTCCATGGCAGCGGCCGGGCTCGCTGAGGTCCTCGGTGGCACGCCCGAACAGGTCGAGAACGCGGCGGAGATCGCGATGGAGCACAACCTCGGGCTGACGTGCGACCCGATCGGCGGCCTTGTCCAGATCCCGTGCATCGAGCGGAACGCCATCGCCGCGAACAAGGCGATCAACGCCGCGCGGATGGCCCTCCGCGGCGACGGGGTGCACCACGTGTCGCTCGACCAGGTCGTCGAGACGATGCGGCAGACGGGCGCGGACATGTCCACGAAGTACAAGGAGACCGCGATGGGCGGGCTCGCGGTGAACGTCCCGCTGTGCTGAACCGGCCGCTCGGCTGGCCGGTCGATCGTGGTCAGCCGTGCAGCAGCGTGAGCAGCCGTGCCGTTTCACCGGCGATCGCATCGCGCCCCGCCGACACGTACTTCCGGGGGTCGACGATGTCCGGGCGTTCGTCGAGCACCTCGCGAAGCGCCCGTGTGAACAGTCCGTTCAGGTGCGTCGAGATGTTGATCTTCGTCATCCCTGCCTGCACGGCGCCGCGGAGCTCGTCGTCCGACAGACCCGAGGAACCGTGCAGCACGAGCGGCACCGGCACCGCCGCGCGCAGTCGTCCGACGAGGTCCCGGTCCACCGAGGCCTCCCGCGTCTGCATCGCGTGCGACGTCCCCACGGCCACGGCGAGGGCATCGACCCCGGTGTCGGCGACGAACGATGCCGCGTCGTCCGGGTCGGTCCGCACGCCGGGCGCGTGGACACCGTCCTTCCCACCGACCTCGCCGAGTTCGGCCTCGATCGCCACACCCGCGTCGTGACAGCGCTGCGCGAGCCGCCGGGTCGCCTCGACGTTGGCGTCGAAGTCCAGGTGCGAGCCGTCGTACATGATCGAGTCCACGCCGAGCTCGATGCCCGCGAGCACCAGGTCGGTGTCCTCGATGTGGTCCAGGTGCACGAGGACCTCGACGTCGGCGGCACGGGCGATCGCCTGGGTCGCAGCGGTGATCGGTGCGAGGCCGCCGTGGTACCGGACGCAATTCTCGCTGATCTGCAGGATGACCGGGAGACCGGCGAGCTCGGCCCCGGCGACGATCGCCTCGGCGTGCTCGAGGAGGACGACGTTGAAGGCCCCGACGCCACGGTGGGCCGTGCGGGCGGTGTCCAGCAGGCCCGTCAGGGCGAGGTCGGTGATCATGCGGGGCTCCCGGTTCGGTCGTGCGGTGCTGTGTCTGTGTCTGTGTCGGTCTCGGTGGTCGTGAGGAACCGCCGGACGTCGTCGGGGTCGACCTCGCCGGCGACCGGGCGGAGGACCGCTGCGGCCCCGAAGGCGGCAGCGGTGCGGAGCGCGGTCTCGTCGACGACGACGGGCGCTCCGGCGCCGCTCACCCCGGCCGGCCGAGCTGCCAGCGCCGTGATGAGTCCGGCCGTCGCGGCGTCGCCGGCTCCCGTCGGATTCCCGGTCACCCCCGCGATCGCCGGGACCTCGACCACGTCGTCGACCGTGTGTGCGGCGATGCCGTCGGCCCCGCGGGACACCACGACGACCGCGGCTCCGCGGTCGAGCAGCTGGAGTGCGCCGGCCCGTTCGTCCGCCGCTCCGGTGGCCTCGAGCAGTTCGCCGCGGTTCGGCTTGCAGATGGTCGCCCCCGCGTCGGCCGCGGCGAGGAGCGCGTCGCCCGAGCAGTCGACCAGGCCCGGGACGCCGCGGGCACGGGCGGCGGCGACCCAGGCACCCACGACCGCCGGATCGGTGTCGCTCGGCAGCGAGCCGGACACCACGAGCGCCGAGGGCTCGGCGTTGTCGAGCAGCCGCTCGACGGAGGCGGTCACGGCGTCCCACTCGTCCGGCGTCACACGGGGTCCGGGTTCGCCGAACATCGTCGGGTGCTCGCGGTCGTCGACGACGGTCACGGTCGTGCGGGTCTCCCCCGTCACCGCGACGTCACTGTGTGGGAGTCGGAGCGCGTCGAGTGCGTCGGCGACCCAACGACCCGAAGGACCGCCGAGCGGCAGGACGGCGTGCGTCCCGGTGCCGGTCGCAGCGAGGACGCGACCGACGTTCAGGCCCTTCCCGCCGGGGCGGCGAGCGACGTCGAGGACGCGTTGGGTCGCACCGATGCGCTGTTCGGCGACGCGGTAGGTCACGTCGACCGCGGGGTTCGGGGTCACCACGATGATCACGGGAACACCACCGGTGTCGAGATCGCGCCCGCGTCGTCGAGGACGACCAGGTCCGCCGGGGCACCGATCGTGAGCGGAGCCGGACGGCCGAGGAGCCGTGCCGGTCGGGTCGACGCCGCGGCGACGACCTCGGTCAGCGGCGTCCCGGAGTCGAGCAGGCGGCGGACGGCGTCGGCGGCGGTGATGGTGCTCCCCGCGAGGGACGAACCGTCGCGCAGCATCGCGACGCCGCCCCGCACCGACACGGCCGAGCCGGCGATCGTGTGGTCGCCGTCCGGGCAGCCCGTCGCGGACATCGCGTCGGACACCAGGACCATCCGGCCGGGCGCCGCTCGTCGGACGAGGTCCACGGCGACGGGGTCGAGGTGGTGGCCGTCCACGATGCACTCCACCATGAGCCGGTCGTCCGTCAGCGCGACGCCGACCGGGCCGGATTCCCGGTGGTGCAGCGGCGGCATCCCGTTGAACAGGTGCGTGACCAGTGTCGCGCCGGCATCGACCGCCCGACGTGTCTGGTCGGCGGTGGCGTCGGTGTGCCCGATCGCGACGACGATGCCCTCGGCGACCAGCCGGTGGACGGTGTCGAGCGCACCCGGGAGCTCCGGCGCGAGGGTGACGACCGCGAGCGCCCCGTCCGCGGCATCGAGGAACGTGTCGACCTCGGCAGGGGTCGGCGGGTGCAGCAGGTCCGCACGGTGAGCTCCTCGGCGCGCGGGGCCGAGCCACGGTCCCTCGAGGTGGAGTCCGGCGAGCGTGCCGTCGGTGACGAGTGGACGCAGTCGGCGGAGGGCCGCCGCGGTGTCGTCAACCGTGCCCGTGGCGATCGAGGCCACCAGGGTCGTCGTCGCGTGGGAGCGATGGTGCGCGGCGGCCGCGACCGCGTCGTCGACGGTGCAGGCGGCGAAGTCGTGTCCGAGGGCCCCGTGGGCGTGCAGGTCCACCATCCCGGGGATGATCGTGCCCGCGACCGTCGTCGCGGAGTCCGTGGTCGGCGGTGTCCCCGTCCCGACGGCGACCACCACGCCGGACCGGTCGGCTCCGGCCGAGCCGTCGACGACCATCCACGCGTCGTGCAGGTCGTCCGTCGCCGTCACGATGCGGTCGGCGCGGAGCAGCGTCGTCATGCGGCCACCTCTATGCGGACGATGCGGCGCGCGAGCAACCCGGCGCCGATGGCACCGGCCGCGTCACCGTGGCGTGCGGGGACGAGCGACGGGACCCGCAACCCCGCGAGGCGTTCGGCGACGGCGGCTCGCAGCGGCTCGAACAGCAGTGCTCCGGACTCCGCCAGCCCCCCGCCGACGATGATCGTGTGGCACCCCGACACCACGGTGGTCCACACCAGGGCGTCGGCGAGCACGTCGACGCACTCGTCCCACACGGTCGTGGCGACGGGGTCTCCGGCGCGGACGCGGAGCATCGCCTCGTGCGCGGAGGCCGATCCGGAACGGCGGGCGACTCCCCCGGCCGAGGCGATCTCCTCGACCCGGTGTCCGGCGTGCGGACCGGTCGGGATGCGGACCTGTCCGATCTCCCCGGCCCAGCCACCACCCGTGACGACGTCGCCGTCCACCACCAGGGCACTCGCGAGCCCGGTGCCGACGGGGACGAACGCCACCGAACCCAGGGCCAGCGCGGCATCTGCCGTCGCCGTCTCGGCCAGGGCGCCGGCGCGGACGTCGTGCCCGAACGCGAGCGGGACGTCGATGCCGCGACGGGCGAGCTCGGTCCGGACGCGGTCGCGCACCGGCAGGTCGCGCCACCCGAGGTTCACCGAGAGCACGACCCGCCCGGCGTCGTCGTCGACGACCCCCGGGGTGACGAGTCCGATCGCGTCGAGCGGACCACGGTCGAGCGCGTGTGTCGCGAGGTCTGCCACGAGACCCGCGAGCCGAGTGGCATCCGGGTCGTCGCGCGGCGTCGGGACCCGGGTCTCGTCGAGGACGAGTCCGTCGGCACCGGTCAGCCGGGCCTTGATGCCCGTACCGCCGACGTCGACCCCGAGCACCGCGCCTGCGCCGGGCATCAGGTGAGGATGACCGAACGGGTGAGCGACCGCGGGTTGTCCGGGTCGAGCCCTCGGCCCTCGGCGAGCGCGACCGCGAAGCGGTGCACGACGACGAGTCCGGCGATGGGGTCGAGGTCGTGTGCGACGAACCGGGCACCTGTGGCCGCGACCTCGTCCGCGAGGCCGTCCGGTGCGGCGCCGAGCGACCACACCAGCCGCCCGGGCTGCGCGATCGCGATCGGGCCGTGGCGGTAGTCCATCGCCGGGTACGACTCGGCCCAGAACTGCGCGGCCTCACGCGTCTTGAGGGCCGCCTCGAACGTGAGGCCGACCGCAGCCCCGCGACCGACGAAGCTGACCTGCTCGGCATCGAGGAGATCGTCGATCGGCAGCGCGAGTGCGATCTCAGCCTGTGCCGCGAGTGCGTCGACGTCGTCACCGATGGACGCCCGCAGGAGCGCCAGGGCCGTCGTGGCGAAGCGCGTCTGCACCACCGAGCGCTCGTCGGCGAAGGGCAGCGCGACGACGTCGTCGGCCACGGCGGCAGCCGGGCTGTCCGGGACGGCCGTGATGAGCACGGTCCGCTGGTCGGGCAGTGCCTGCAGCAGGTCGACGATCTCGGTCGTCGTGCCGGAGCGGCTGATCGTCACGACGCGGTCGTACTCGCGGCTCGCCGGGTACTCGGAGCCGGCGAAGGCATCGGTGACGCCGAGGCCGGCCTGCTCGCGGGCGACGGCGTAGCTCATGGCGATGAACCAGCTCGTGCCGCACCCGACGACCGCGACGCGTTCGCCGGGCTGGGGGAGCGCGTCGGTGAACGACGGCAGCAGGGCCGCGGCGGCGCGCCAGGTCTCCGGTTGGGACGCCAGCTCTGCGCTCACGAAGGTGTCGGTCATGGGTGCCTTCCGGTCCGGTTCGATCCGGGTGATCGATGATCAGGAAGCGTAGCGAGCGATCGTGCGCGATGGAAGAGCAAAACGTCATTTCCGCTCAACTTGGGCGTCAGCCGACGCCCTAGGATTGCCGTCATGACTCCGCAACAGCGGCTCAACGCCCTGCTCGAACTCGTGAGTGAACGCGGCAACGTGTCGATCGCCGAGATCGGGGAGATGCTCGGGATCTCGGCGGCGACCGCCCGCCGCGACCTCACGACGCTCGCGGACCAACGGCTCGTCACCCGGACGCACGGCGGAGCAGCAGCACTCGGCGCCGGCTACGAACTCCCGCTGCAGTACAAGATCGCCCGGCAGGCCGAGGCGAAGACCGCGATCGCGCGCGCGGCCACGCGGCTCATCCAGCCCGGCGACACGGTGGGGCTCAACGGTGGCACGACGACGACCGAGGTCGCTCGGGAACTCGGCAAGAGCGAGCGGTTCACCCGGGCCGACGGCGAGTACGGGGTCACCATCGTCACGAACGCGCTGAACATCGGCTACGAGCTGTCCGTCCGCGCCAACGTCAAGATCGTGGTGACCGGCGGTGTCGCACGGCGGCAGTCGTACGAGCTGGTCGGACCCCTGGTCCGGGACACCCTCGACGAGTTCGCGCTGGACGTCGTCGTGCTCGGCGTCGACGGTCTCAGTGGCCAGTACGGCGCCACGACCATGCACGAGGGCGAGGCCGAGGTGAGCCGGCACTTCGCGTCCGTCGGTCGCCGGGTCATCGTGGTGGCGGACTCGACCAAGATCGAGCGTGCGACCTTCGCACGCATCTGCCCGCTCGACCGCATCGACGTCCTGGTGACGGACCAGCCGGTCCCTGCGGCCTTCGCCACGGACCTCGCCGGCGCCGGCGTGGAGCTCGTCGTCGCCGACTGAGCCCCTCCTGTGCCGGGGGACTCGTCCTCCGCTCCCTGTGGACGACGTTTCCATCGTGTAAAACCCTCCACGGTCTCCCCATGAGCGTTCGTTGAGCGCCTATTGTGCATTCATGATCGATTCGGCATCATGGGCGTCACAATCACGCAAGGGAGCGAGATGAGCATGGGTGACGCAAGGACGGCACGACCCCTCCGGGTCGGCATCGTCGGCATGGGACAGCGCGCGGCGATCGCCCGCCACGTGGCAGAGGCGGCTGCCGCGGCGACCGACCTGGAGGCACGGGTCGTCGCCGTCGCGGACGTCACCGACCATGGGCGCGAGCGAGCACGGGTCGAGTACCCGGATGCCCTCGTCGTCGCGCAGCACGGCGACCTCGTCGGAGCGGTGGACGCGGCGATCGTCACGACCCCGGACTGGACGCACGCCGCCATCGCGATCGACCTGCTCCGCGCGGGGATCGCGGTCTACCTCGAGAAGCCTCTCGCCATCACGGTCGAGGACGCAGATGCCGTCCTCAACACGGCAGCGGAGACCGGCACGCCCCTGTACGTCGGGCACAACTTCCGGCACGCCGCCGTCGTCCGGCTCATGCGCGCGATCGTCGACCGTGGCGAGATCGGCCAGGTCAAGGCGGTCTGGTGCCGCCACTTCGTCGGCAACGGCGGCGACTACTACTTCAAGGACTGGCACGCCGACCGCGCGAAGGTGAACTCCCTGCTCCTGCAGAAGGCCAGCCACGACCTCGACGTCATCCACGCCCTCGGCGGAGGGGACACCGCCCGCGTCGTCGGGATGGGATCGCTCTCGGTCTACGGCGACGTCACGGACCGTCGCGATCGCAGCGGCGAGCTCATGGGGGACTGGTTCTCGCTCGACAACTGGCCGCCGCTCGAGCAGACCGGACTGAACCCGGTCGTCGACGTCGAGGACGTCTCGATGGTGATGATGACGCTCGACAACGGCGTCCAGGCGAGCTACGAGCAGTGCCACTTCACCCCGGACTACTGGCGGAACTACACCGTCATCGGGACGGAGGGGCGCCTCGAGAACATCGGCGACACCGGCGGCGGCGTGGTGAAGGTCTGGACCCACCGTCGTGGCTGGGACGTCGCGGGGGACCGTGAGTACCCGATCGCCGGTGTCGAGTCCGGCCACGCCGACGCCGACCTCGTGACCATGACCGAGTTCCTCCGCCACGTCGCACTGGGGGAGCCCACGACGCTCTCGCCGATCGCGGCCCGCGCCGCCGTGGCGGCCGGCGCCCTCGCGACCCGTTCGCTCCGGAACGGTTCCGTCCCCATCGACGTCCCGCCGCTCCCGGCGGCGACGATCGCCCACTTCAGCACCCCCACCCCGGCCGTCACCCGCTGACGGACTCGCGAAAGGACACCCGATGCCCGCAACCACCCCCGCGAAGGGCCGTGGCCGTCGCCGCGCGATCCTCGGCGCCGTCGCAGCGCTCGGCGCCGCCGTACTCCTCGCCGGCTGCAGTACCTCATCAGGCGCCACCGGCTCCGGCGGCGACTACGAGAAGGCAGCCAAGGACACCAAGGCGACCCTGACGTACGCCGTCTGGGACGAGAACCAGGTCAAGGCGATCAAGGCGAACCTCGAGGGGTTCAACGAGGAGTACCCCGACATCAAGGTGAACGTCGACGTGACGCCGTTCGCGAGCTACTGGACGAAGCTGCAGACGCAGGGGTCGAGCGACACGCTGCCCGACCTGTTCTGGATGAACGGCCCGAACTTCCAGCTGTACGCGGCGAACGGCAAGCTCGCGCCGATCACCGGTGAGGTCAAGGCCGGGGCGATCGACCCCGCGAAGTACTCGTCCGCGCTCAACGACCTGTACACGTACGACAAGACCCAGTACGGCGTCCCGAAGGACTTCGACACCATCGGCGTCTGGATGAACAAGGCGCTGTTCGAGAAGGCCGGGGTCGCCATGCCCTCGAAGGACTGGACCTGGGACGACTTCCAGAAGACCGGCGCCGAGCTCTCCGAGAAGCTCAAGGCCGACGGCGCGTACGGCGCGGCCGGCGGCATGGACGGCCAGACCACCTACTACGACACGATCTTCCAGGCTGGCGGCAGCGTCGTCGGCGACGACGGCACGAAGTCGATGTACGACACGAAGGCCTCCGAGGCCGGTCTGCAGTTCTGGACCGACCTCATCGCCTCCGGAGCGTCACCGTCGATCAAGCAGCTGACCGACACCACCGCCGACCAGTGGTTCACCTCGGGCAAGCTCGCGATGTACCAGGGCGGCAGCTGGTTCCGTTCCGCACTCACCGGCACCGACCTCGAGAAGGACGTCGTCGTCTACCCGCTGCCGAAGGGCAAGGAGCAGGCCACGGTCATCCACGGCGTCTCGAACGTGGTCTCCGCGAACACGAAGCACAAGGCCGCGGCGCAGGCGCTGCAGGTGTACCTCGCCGGCAAGCAGGCCCAGCAGCAGCAGGGCGACATGGGCGCGGTGATCCCGGCGTACGACGGCACGCAGAGCGCCTTCACGAAGACGATGCCGGACGCCGACCTGCAGGTCTTCCTCGACGCCGTGGACTACGCGAAGCCGCTGCCCGTCTCGAAGAACACCGCCGCGTGGAACACCCTCGAGACGAACCTCCTGCCGAGTGCCTTCGACGGCTCGACGCCGGTCGACGACGTCGCGAAGGAGCTCGCGCAGAAGATGGACGCCGCCCTCGCCAAGGAGCAGTGACCCGAGTGACGATCCACACCGAGCGGCACCCCACCGCGAACACCCCGGCCCGAGCGCAACGCGCGTCCGGGCCGGGGGCCCCGGGGGCTGAGCGCCCCGACGACGGCCGGTCGGGGCGCCGACCCCGACGGACCGACGGCTTCTGGCCGTGGTTGTTCGTCCTCCCGCTGCTCGTCGGCGTGGGCACGTTCTACATCTGGCCGATCATCCAGACGTTCTGGTACTCGTTCACCACGTGGGGGGTCTTCGGCGGGGCGACGTTCAGTGGTGTCGCCAACTACGTCCGGCTCGTCTCCGACCCGCAGCTGTACCAGTCGCTGCTCAACACCGTGATCTACACGGTCATCGTCCTGCTCGGCATCCCCGTCGCGGTGTGGCTCGCGAGTCTCCTGAACACGCCGGGCCTGCGGTTCGCCCAGTTCTACCGGGTGCTCTTCTTCCTGCCGTACGTCGCCATGCCGGCCGCGATCGCGCTCGTCTGGCGCATCATGTTCAACGGCGACTACGGGATCGTGAACTGGTTCCTCGGACGCTTCGGCATCGACGGTCCGTACTGGATCTCGACGCCCGGGTTCGCCCTGGTCGCGGTGTCCCTCGTCGGTCTGTGGTCCTCGCTCGGCTTCTCGATGATCATCCTCGGCGCCGGCCTCAAGGACATCCCACCGGAGCTGTACGAGGCCGCCGAACTCGACGGCGCGAGCCGCTGGCGGCAGTTCCGCTCCGTCACGGTCCCGCTGCTCAGTCCGAGCATCTTCTTCGTGGTCATCGTCACGACGATCTCGAGCTTCCAGCTGTTCGACCTGCTCTACGCCATCCTCGGCAGCACCAACCCGGTCATCCCGAAGACGATGTCCCTCGTCTTCTACTTCTACAGCGCCGGGTTCATCGACAACGACAAGGGCTTCGCGGCCGCGATCGCCATGGTGATCTTCCTGCTCATCGGCATCGTCACGCTCGTGCAGTTCCGCGTGCAGAAGAAGTGGGTGCAGGCATGACCGCAACCGTCACACCACCACGGGCCGCGCGCCGGCCCGGTCGTCGCGGCGGCAGCCACTGGTGGATCCACGTCGTCCTCGGCGTCGGCGGGTTCCTGATGGCGTTCCCGTTCCTCTGGCAGATCATCATGTCGCTCTCCACCAACGCGCAGGTGCAGTCCGTCACACCGACGTTCTGGCCGGTGGAGCTGCAGTGGCAGAACTACACGCAGGTGTTCGAGCGCCTGCCGTTCCTCAGCCAGCTCGGCACCTCGGTCATGGTGACCGTCATCCGCACCATCGCCCAGATCGTGCTCTGCACCCTCGCCGGCTACGCCTTCGCCCGCATGAGGTTCCGCGGCCGAGCGGTCCTGCTCGCGATCGTCCTGTCGATCCTGCTCGTCCCCTCGCAGGTGTACCTGATCTCCCAGTACCAGATCGTGCAGGGCTTCGGGTGGCTCGACACCCTGATGGGCATCGTGGCACCGGGGCTGTTCAGCGCGTTCGGCACGTTCCTGATGCGCACGGCGTTCCTGAACCTGCCGCCCGAGCTCGAGGAGGCCGCGCGGATGGACGGTGCGAACCCGTTCCAGACGTTCTGGCGGATCATGCTGCCGCTCGCCCGTCCATCGATCAGCGTGCTGGCGATCACGACGGTGCTCTGGTCGTGGAACGAGCTGCTCTGGCCGCTCGTGGTGTCCACCCGCGCCGAGGACATGCCCCTCGCCGCCGGCCTCGCCACCCTGTCGGGAGACCGGACGATCGACTACCCGGTGCTCATGGCCGCGAGCCTGATGGCGATGGCGCCGGTCCTGATCATGTTCGTCGTGCTGCAGCGCCGGGTGATGGACGGCCTGGCTTCGTCGGGTCTGAAGTGACCGTCCTGGAGGCACGGCCCGCCTCCGTCGCGCTCCTCGCCGACGCGGTGGGTCGCCTCCAGGACCCGGGTGCGCTCGCCGCGGAGCTCGCGGCGAGCGTCGCGGACGCACCGCCGGAGGACCGCGACGACCTCGCCCTGGCGGCCGTCCGAGCCGTGCTCCCGCGCACTGCGACCTGGCTCGTCGAGCACGGTGCGACCCCGGAACAGGCGGCCGCGAGCATCGCCGACGTGGAGCGGAAACGCGACCGGTACGGTGTCGCGACCACGGGGTTGGACTGGTTCTGTGCCCTGGCGACCGCGCGCGTGGTGGCCGTGGGGCGCCTCCAGTTCGAACTCGGCACGCACCTTCCGGACGGGACCCGCGCGTGGGGCGTGCACGTCCCGGAGACCGGGCCGCTCGATCCCGCCGCGTGCGCGCGGTCCTTCGCCGCCGCTCCGGAGCTGCTCCGGCGGCTCGCTCCGGAGCACGCTGCCGCCGTCTGGACCTGCCGCTCCTGGACCCTGGACCCGGGGCTCGCGGTCGCCCTCGGGCCGGAGTCGAACCTCGTCCGCTTCGCCGCCCGCTTCGCACTGCTGCCGCCGGGGCCGCACGACGACGTCGAAGGGGATGCCAGCGTCGCGAAGTTCGTCTTCGGGACCGACCTCCGGGCCGCACGACGGGCGATGGCCTCCGGCAGGGTCCAGCGGGCCGTGCTCGATCGGTGGCGGGCCGGCGGGCACTGGACGGAACGGACCGGGATCGCCGCGGTCGGATGAGCACGGTGGAGTGAGGCCGTCCGCGTCCAGCGCTCGCCGGGTACCGTCGCGCACATGACCGAGCACGACCGCGACCACCTCGACGACGGTGTCGACATGTCCTTCGAAGCACGACGGCAGGACACGTTCCGCCGCATGTCCGGATCCGACGAGCACGATGCCGACCCGCGCGTCGAGGTCTCCCGGGCCGAAGACGGCGACGTCCGCATCGACGTCGCCGACACCGCTGCCGTCCGTCCCGGTGGCGTGACCCGGAAGACGACCGACCAGTAACGTGTGCCTCGAGCCGCGCAGAGTGGACACCGAGCACCATCGGATCGACACGACGAGTCGACATGGCTGGGAAGTTCGAGATCTGGACCGACGCCAAGGGGGAGTACCGCTTCCACCTGGAGGCGGGCAACGGCGAGGTCATCGCCACCTCGGAGGGGTACACCTCGAAGGCGAGCGCGAAGAACGGCATCGCGTCCGTGCGGAACAACGCCCCTGGTGCGGAGATCGTCGAACTCGACTCCTGAGCGCGCACGGGTGACGGTGGCGCACGGCATGATCGTTCCGTGCACCTCGTCCTCCGCCGTGTCGACGGCGGCGTCCTCGCGACGCCCCTGACCGACGCGGGGACCGCGTACGGCGAGCCGATCCGGGTGGACGAGTCGCGCCTCCCGGCCTTCATCGCGTCCCGCGACGCCCCCGACGTCCGGTGGGTGTGGGACGACACCACGCGCTGGTACCCGGCCGTGCTCGCGGCGGGGGGTCGCGTCGGTCGCTGCACCGACCTCCGACTGTGCCGCCGGATCCTCCGCGCGGCGCTGGCTGCGCGGGGCTCCGCGCTCGCCGCTGCGCCAGCCGACGCGTGGGATGCTCCTGCCCAGGAGCCCCGGGTCGTCCGCCCGACACAGGCGCAGCTCTTCGACGACGCGCTGTTCCAGGTGGCGCCGGCGGACGACGCCCTCGACCCGGTCGCCGAGCTCCAGGCACAGCTGGACGCCGTTGCGACGTCGAGTGCAGCGGGTGCGCTGCGCCTGCTCCTCACGGCGGAGTCGGCCGGTGCGCTGGTGGCCGCGGAGATGCTGCACGCCGGGCTGCCGTGGCGTGCCGACGTGCACGAGCGCCTGCTCGAGGACGCCCTCGGCCCGCGGGTGCCGTACGGCGTGCGCCCCCGACGGCTCGAGGAGATCGCCGCCGTCGTCCGGGACCGCCTCGGCGACCCGGCGCTCAACCCCGACTCGCCCGCCGACGTCCTGAAGTCGCTGCGCCGCGCTGGCCTCATGGTCACGAGCACCCGCAAGTGGGAGCTGCAGGAGATCGAGCACCCGGTGATCGAACCGCTGCTCGAGTACAAGCGGCTCGCGCGGCTGCTCACGGCGAACGGGTGGACCTGGCTCGACGAGTGGGTGCGGGACGGCCGGTTCCACCCGAAGTACCTGGTGGGCGGGGTCGTCACCGGGCGCTGGGCGGCGGACGGCGGGGGAGCGATGCAGCTGCCGAAGCTCGTCCGGCCCGCGGTCGTGGCGGACGACGGGTGGAAGCTCGTCGTGGCTGACGCAGCGCAACTGGAGCCCCGCGTCCTGGCAGCGATGGCCGGTGACCGGGCGATGGCGTCCGCGGGTGACGGGCGCGACCTGTACGACGGCGTGGTCGCCTCCGGGGCGGTCGAGAGCCGGCAGCAGGCGAAGGTCGCGATGCTCGGCGCGATGTACGGGGCGACGCAGGGCGAGGGCGGCCGGCTCGTGCCGCGGCTCGCACGGGCGTTCCCCGACGCGATCCGGCTCGTCGAACGGGCCGCGCGGGCCGGAGAACGCGGGGAACCCGTCACGACGCTGCTCGGACGGACGTCGCCGGTGCCGGAAAGCTCCTGGCTCGAGGCGCGCAACCAGGCCTACACGGTGGAGGGGACCCCTGCGATGCAGCGTGCCGTGGAGTCCCGCGCGCGGAGCTGGGGGCGGTTCACCCGCAACTTCGTGGTGCAGGGGACCGCGGCCGAGTGGGCACTGGCGTGGATGGGATCGCTGCGGTCTCGCCTGGCCGAACGGTTCCCGGGGCCGGTGACGGACGGGCCGCACCTGGTGTTCTTCGTGCACGACGAGATCGTGGTCCACACACCGGCCGAGCACGCCGACTGGGTGGCCGAGCAGGTCCGGGCAGCTGCCACCGATGCCGGGCGCCTGCTGTTCCGGGACTTCCCGGTGGTGTTCCCGCTGTCGGTCGCGATCGTCGACGACTACGGCGCCGCGAAGGACTGAACGCTGCACGATCCTTCCTCCGGTGTGATTGCATGTTGCATGCGTCCGGCGATGTTCGACGCAGCAGCATCAGAGGGGAACACCATGCCGATTCCGTCATCGAGCGCGCTGGAACGACGACGACCTCTCCGCGACCAGTTCGCGGACACGCTCCGCGACGCGATCCTCGACGGGACGCTGCAGCCGGGGGAGCGCCTCCGGGACGAGGAGCTCATCGCCTGGCTCGGGGGTTCCCGCAGCCCCGTCCGTGAAGCACTCTCGACGCTCGTCGCCGAGGGGCTCGTCGAGATGCTCCTGAACCGCTACACGAGGGTCGTCGTGCCGAGTGCCGAGCGGTTCGTCAGTGCGCTCCGGACCATCGGCACCGTGATGCGCGGCGTGGTGGCGTCCACCGTTCCGCTGTTCACCGAGGAGCAGCGGTCGTCGACGGTCGCCCGGATCGACCTCGCACGCGAGTCGATCCGTCCCGGACCCGAGCAGGAGGCCGCAGCCGCGCGGATGATGTACGGCATCGGGGCGAACTACGACGCGTGGCTCGACGCCTGCCCGAACCAGGTCCTCGCCGACGTCGGGCGGCGATCGATCACCGGCCTCGCGTACGACCTCCGGGTGGACCCGATCTCGGCGTTCCTCCCCATCGAGCGGCTCGACGAGGGGCTTCGCCGACTCCGCGCCGCCGTCGAGGCGGGCGACGGCGACGCTGCCGGGCGCGCGGTCGAGTACGTGCACCTGCTCCCGCCGGGACCCCGCGGCTGACGGACGCACCCGACCGGGTCGCGGGCGCGCTCGGCTGCCGTCGGGCAGGGTGGTGCGATGCAGACCGATCGCCCGGAGGGGCCCGACCACCACGTCGGCGACGTCGACCTCACGACGTGGCGCACCCGTGCGGGGAGGGTCGGTGCCGATCGGTGGGCGGCCCTCGGTGACCGGTGGGGTGCGCTCCCGCTCCTGGTGCTGACGCTCGCGATCGGCATCGGGGTCGCGGTCGTCGGCACCTGGGCGGCGTCCGAGGTCTACGACGCCGTGCGCGAAGCCGACGACGTCGCCGTGCTCGACCGTCCGGTGCTCGACTGGATGCTCACGCTCCGCTCACCGGTCGCCGACACCCTCGTGACGTGGTGGACGGACGTCGCGGGCACCATCGGGATGCCCATCGTGGCGCTGGGGTTCCTCGTGGGGTTCACGATCCAGCGTCGGGCGTGGACGCCGCTCGTGCTGCTCGGCGCGGCCAGCGGTGGGTCGCTGCTCATGACCATCGCGGGCAAGGATCTGATCGGCCGGGCACGTCCGCCGCTCGGCGACGCGGTCCCGCCGTACGAGCACTCGCCGTCGTTCCCGTCGGGCCACACCCTCAACGCGACCGTCATCGTCGGCACGATCGTGTACCTCCTGCTGCTCCGGCAGTCGCGGCTCGTCACACGGGTGTGGACGATCGTCGCGGGGACGGCGTTCGTCGTGTCGGTCGGGATCTCGCGGGTGTTCCTCGGACACCACTGGCTCACCGACGTACTGGCGGCGTGGGCGCTCGGGCTGGCGTGGCTCGCCCTGGTGGTCACCGCGCACCGGCTCTACCTGACGGCGCTCCGCCGTGGTGCGCGACCGGTGAAGCCGCTGCGCGACCGCCGCGCGGGCTGAAGAACAGGATGCGCGAACTGAGGGGTGCGAGCGATATCCACAGGGCTTCGTGCCGCGCACCGGATCACGGAAGGATCGGAGCGCCGACCGGGACTCCAGGCGAAGCCCGGTCGGACTCGATGAAGCACGAGAAAAGCCCCCGGCTGCAACCGGGGGCTGGTCTCACCTCGTGAAGAGGTCAGTCGTCTGAGTTGCGTAGAAACTCGAACCGCACGGTGTCGAGTCTACGCGACCCTCCCGGCCATCCGGAAGGGGAGCTCGGACCGCGGTCTCCTGCCCTGGGAAGGGAGGCCGACGATGGCGAGACACCGGCATCGTTGCGGCGACCGCAGGAGGTCCGTCCTCGTGCTCGAGGCACTCGGGCTGGCGACGGCGATCGTGACCCTCGTGGCCGCGATCCTGCAGCTGCTGTAGGTCCGCGGGGTGGTCGCGCCGAACGGTCGTGACCACCCCGTCCTCCCGACACCCGTCAGGTCCTCCCGGTAGGTTGCCCCGCATGGAAGAACGGGTCTTCGGCGGTCGGTACCGCGTCACGGGCACGCTCGGGCACGGGGGCATGGCCTCCGTCTACCGCGCGGTCGACGAGCAGCTCGGCCGCGAGGTCGCCGTCAAGGTGTTCCGCATCGGGCCGGTCGACCACGGCGAACGAGCCCGAGCAGAGGCCGAGATCCAGACGCTGGCGGCCCTGCGGAGCCCGTCGCTCGTCACGCTCTACGACGCTGCACTGGACGACCTCGACGGCGACTCGTACCTCGTGATGGAGCTCGTGCCGGGCAGCGACCTCGCCACGCGGCTGCGCGAGGGGCCGCTCGACCGGGCGACGACCGCGCGCGTGGGGGCGCAGGTCGCCGACGGCCTCGCCGCGGTCCACGCGCAGGGGATCGTGCACCGCGACGTGAAGCCGGCGAACGTGCTCCTGGAGGCCGACGGCTCCCACGTGAAGCTCGCGGACTTCGGCATCGCCCTGCTCCGCGACGCCGCGCGGGTCACCGGCACGGGCACGGTGATGGGCACGGCCGCGTACCTCGCTCCGGAGCAGGTCCTCGCGCAGGGCATCACGGGCAAGGCGGACGTCTACGCCCTCGGGCTGGTGCTGCTCGAGTGCCTGACCGGGCGGCAGCCGTTCCCCGGGAGCGCGGTCGAGTCGGCGACGGCACGGCTGACCCGGAGCCCGGAGATCGACCAGCACCTGCCGACCGCGTGGCGGACGCTCCTGCACGTGATGACCGCGCAGGACCCGGCCGACCGGCCCACTGCCGAGGAAGCCGCGCAGCGCCTCCGGGCGCTCCAGTACGACGACGCGGTGCCCGCGACCCAGCTCCTGCCCGGCGGTCCGGGCACCGTGACGCAGGCCGGCGGCGCTGCCGCGGCTGCTGCCGGAGCAGCTGCAGCCGGCGCTGCGGGAGCTGCCCACGCGGACGACGCGACCCGTGCGATGCCCGTGAGCAGCGCCTCCAGTCCGACGACCGGCGACGGCGGCCGACCCGACGCCGACGCGACCCGTGTGCTCAACGCGCAGCAGCCCGCGAGCGACGACGTCGCGACCACCGTCCTCGGCGCCCAGCGCGGCGCACCCAGCGCCGGTGTCCCGCGCGGACCGGTCGCCGCACCCCCGGCCCAGGCCCCCGATGAACCGAAGCGGCGCCGTCGGGGTCCGATCATCGCGGCGGTCGTCGTCGTGGTCCTCGTGCTGATCGGCATCGCGGTCGCGGTGTTCGCCCTGGGTGGCGACCGCACCCCGGCGCCGACGGACTCGAGTACACCGTCGACCTCGTCCGAGCCGGAGCAGCAACCGTCCGAGGAGCAGCAGCCCAGCGAGCCCGAGCAGCAGCCGAGCGAGCCGGAGCAGCAGCCGAGCGAGCCCGAGCAGCAGCCGTCCGAGCCGGAGCAGCCCGAGCAGCCGAGCGACCCGGCGGACGACCCGTCGGTGGGGCCGCAGCCGAGCTCCCCGGTGACGAACCCGGTGCAGGACCCGCAGAGCGGCACGGGCTCGGCGGCGGACGTCAGCGCGCCCGGCAACTCCGGGAACGCCCCGGGGCACACCAAGTCGGGCGGCTGACACGCCGGAGGTTTTCCTCCAGACGCTGGACCAAATAGGGTGACAGCGTGCGAGAGCTGCAACGGAGCGGTGGGCCGACGACGGCCGTCGCGGCCAGGAACCAGGCCGGATTCGAGTCCCCGGAGGGGTACCTCGTCGAGCGCGGAGCGGGGGAGACGACCGTCACGGCGATCGTGCCCGGGTTCGCCGGACGGACGATCGAGGCCGGACACGAGCTCTCCTGGGTGTGGTTCCCCGAACGCACACTGCCCGACGGTGCCTCGGAGCCGACCGAGGCCGACCTCCCGCACTTCTGGGACGCGACGGCGTTCTCGCTCGACGTCGTCTTCACGGACGGCTCCCGGCTGAGCGACACCCCGAGCGACGGTGCAGGACCGGCACGCGACCAGTACGGCGACGCGCTGACGCCCGCAGCGCAGGACGCGGCACGCAAACAGTGGGTCGACCAGTGGAACCGCCGCGCAGTCGACCTCACGCCGTTCGCTGGTCGCGTCGTGGACCGCCTGGAGGCACGGCTCGGCTCCGCCCCGCAGCACACGCCGGACGACGGCGAGCGTCCGCCACTGCGCGGCTGGCTCGACGCCGTCCGCATCGAGGCCGCACGTCCGGCCCCCACGACGCCGCTCGGCCACGTCCGCACCACCCGCGGCACCCAGGCGTCGTCCCGGTTCTCCCGCGGCAACAACGCCCCGCTCGTCGGACTCCCGCACGGCGGGGTGTTCGGCCTGCCGATGACCGACGCGTCGAGCAACCGGTGGCCGTACGCGTACCAGGAGCACGCCCGCACCGAGCCCGAGGGCCGGGTCCGACCGGCGATCCAGGCATTCGCGACGAGCCACATCCCGTCGCCGTGGATGGGGGACCGCGGGGTGTTCCAGGTCATGCCGTCCCCGCTCGGGACCCCCGACCCGGACCGCGCAGCGCGGGCGCTCGGGTTCGACCACGACCACGAGGACGACGGGCCGCACCGCTACCGGGTCGACCTCGACGGTGGCGTCACCGCGGAGGTGACCGCGGGGGAGTTCGCCCTCGGCTTCCGGTTCACGGGGGTGCGCAGCATCGTGCTCGACCACCACGGCCGGGTGTCGGACGTCTCCGTGACGGTCACCGACGACACCGCGGTCGTCGAGGCCCTGCTCGACGACCGCCCCGGGACCCCGCCCCACTTCGTGCACGTCCGGGTCCCCGGGGTGACGGCCGACCACACGACCGTCGGCGAGCGGGAGCTGCGCGGCTGGCTGTCGGTCGCGGGCGACACCGACGTGCTGCTCGGCATCTCCACGGTCTCGTTCGAGGACGCCCGCGCGAACCTCGACGCCGCCGGCACGTTCGCCGCGATGCGGACCCGTGCCGAGGCGCTCTGGACGGAGAAGCTCGACACGCTCTCCTTCGACGGTGCGACCCCCGACCAGCTCACGAGCCTGTACTCGGGGCTGTACCGCCTGTTCCTCTACCCGAACCGGGCCGGCGAGACCGCGCTCACCGGGACGCCGCACCACCGCTCCCCGTACGGTGCCGTGCAGGCCGAACCGATCCGCGACGAACCGGGACCCGAGATCGTCGAGGGCCCGTTCACCACCACGAACGGGTTCTGGGACACCTACCGGACCGCCTGGCCCCTGCTCGCGCTGCTCACCCCGGACACGGCGGGCGAACTCGCGCAGGGCTTCGTCGAGCACCACCACGACGGCGGGTGGACCCCGCGGTGGAGTGCCCCCGGCGCCGAGGACTGCATGACCGGCACCACGAGCGACACCGTCTTCGCGGACCTCGCGGCGAAGGGCGTCACCGGGTTCGACCTGGCGGAGGCGTACCGGAGCGCACTGCGCAACGCGACCGTCCCGCCGCGGGACGAGCGCGTCGGACGCAAGGGGAGCCTCCCGGGCGCCTTCCGCGGCCACGTCGACACCGGGACCGGCGAGGGCATGTCCTGGACCCTCGACGCGGCCATCAACGACTGGGGACTCGCCGTCATGGCGGGCCTGCTCGCCTCGCGCGCCGAGACACCGGCCGACCTCGCCCGGTACGAAGCCGAAGCGGAGTGGTTCGCACGTCGCTCCCTGCAGTACCGGAACGTCTTCGACTCCGAACGCGGGTTCTTCATCGGGCGCGACCCCGACGGCTCGTGGCGGGTCGGCACCGAGTTCGACCCGCGGGACTGGGGCGACGACTACACCGAGACGAACGCGTGGGGCACGGCCTTCACCGCGCCGCACGACGGTGCCGGGGTCGTCGACCTTCACGGCGGACCGTCCCGGTTCGACGCCCGGCTGGACGAGTTCTTCAGCACCCCCGAGACCGGAGCGACCGCGCACGCCGGGTCGTACGGCGTCCCGATCCACGAGATGACCGAGGCCCGCGACGTCCGCACGGGCATGCTCGGGCTCTCGAACCAGCCCGCGCACCACATCCCGTTCTTCCCGATGTTCACCGGGCGGCACGACGATGCGCACCGGATCGTCCGCTCGGCTCTGGAACGACTCTTCGTCGGTTCGGACCTCGGCCAGGGCTACCCGGGTGACGAGGACAACGGCGAGATGAGCGCCTGGTACGTGTTCGCGACGATCGGCCTGTACCCGCTGGCGCCGTCCACGGGTTCCTACGTGCTCGTGCCGCCGTCGGTCCGCAGGACGGTGCTGCAGCAGCCGGGAGGCACGCCCACCGTCATCGAGGTCGCCGCCGGCTCCGCGGGCGCGTACGTCGCGTCGGTGACGGTCGACGGCTCGCCCTGGACGTCGGTCAGCATCCCGCACCGCGTGGTGGTCTCGGCGTCGCGCATCGTCTTCACGCTGTCGTCCGAGCCCCGGGCCTGGGCGTCGGACACCCGGCCCGTCTCGGCGTCCGAGGTGCACGGGTACCGGGACACCCCCGTCGACCTGCTGCCCGTGGGGCTCGCACCACTGAGCGACGACACCGGTCGGACCGTCACGGCGTTGACCGCCGGGACGTCGGTGTCGTTCGAGGTCGCACCGGTGCCCACGTCGCTCTACACGGTCACCGTGTCCGAGCCCGGCGTCCACTCGTGGGACGTCGCGCTCGGTGACACCTGCGTCGCCGTGCAGGACGCCGTGTTCGACTGGGCCGGGCAGACCCGGGTGTTCCGGCTGCAGGGCACCGGCACCGACTTCACGTTCACGGCGGTGTCGGACCTGCCGCTCACGCAGCTCGAACTCATCGCGGCGGACACCCCGGCGGCCTGATCGCGCGTTCTCCGGAGGCTCTTGGGCGATTGCCAAGCACGACGGGCATGCTCGTCTGCATGTCGATTGCGAACTCGTTCGATCCGTCCGGCGGCCGTGCCATCCCGGAGGACCAGGTGAAGCAGGACGGGCTCGAGCTCGACGAGGACCCGGCGATGCTCGGGATCTCCTTCGACGTCGTGGGCGGGGCGTCCGCCGATCCCGCAGCGGTCTCGCCCGTCGATGTCAGCGTGCCGAGCGCCCCGACCTCGTCGGACTGACCGGCGTCAGCCGATCTTCGCGGGGTTCGGCTCCTCGACGTCGCGCTTCACGCCGACCATCGCGTGGTTCCCGGGCTTGGCCCACCGCAGGCGCAACGGCGTCTCGACGTACCGGTAGGACAGCCACGAGACCAGCACGAGTCCGGCGAGCCAGAGGAGCAGGTACTTCGAGTACCCGGGCCAGTGTCCGGCGACCTTCACGAACGCGAACACCGCGAGCAGGTTCCAGAGGTACAACCCGTACGAGAGCTTGCCGAGGAACACCAGCGGACGGATCGAGAGGAACCGCGCGAGGAACCCGCGGCGCTCCAGCACGAGCCAGGCCACCACGGCCGCCGCAGCGAGTGCCGTCTGCCCGAACCCGGCGGAGTCGAAGATCCGCACACCGCGCACGCCCTGCGGCACGACGGCGACCCAGCCGAGCAGCACGACGCCGATCGGGCCGGCGATGACCACGAGCCGCTCCAGCCAGCGCGAACCCGCCCACCGCTCGAGCACGATCGCCAGGATGCAGCCGAGGATGAGTGCGTCGGCGTGCGAGATCGGGCCGTACATCTGGGCCTCGTGCGTCGGGCCGCCCTTGTCCTGCAGGTACCGGAGCACCCAGAAGCCGACGTAGACGACGCCGAGCACCCAGAGGGTCACGGTCGACGACCGGAACTTCAGCAGCAGCACGAGCAGGAGCGGCCACACGAGGTAGAACTGCTCCTCGAGGCCGAGCGACCAGGTGTACTGGAAGTAGAAGCTCACGGAACCGTT
Organism: Curtobacterium pusillum; assembly: GCF_007673235.1. Taxonomy (GTDB): domain Bacteria; phylum Actinomycetota; class Actinomycetes; order Actinomycetales; family Microbacteriaceae; genus Curtobacterium; species Curtobacterium pusillum_C. The sequence continues at coordinate 399,267 of NZ_VDZH01000003.1, read as the reverse complement.
GCCCGCGAAGTACTGGATGAGGTTCGTCGTGTAGGTCAACGCGCCCACGGGGCCTGCCCACCAGGTCGCGATCGGTTCGCGGATGACGAGGAGCCACCCGACGGTCACGAGGACCACGAGGACGAGTGCGGGTGCCAGGCGTGCGAAGCGACGCCGGAAGAACCGGCCGAGGGCGATCCGACCGGTCTGGGCGTGCTCGGCGGTGAGCAGGCTCGTGATGAGGTAGCCGCTGATGACGAAGAAGACGGTGACGCCGTGGTACCCGGCGATCCGTCCGCCGAAGTGGGCGTGACCCGCGATGACGCCGAACACCGAGATGGCCCGCAGCCCGTCGAGCGCGGCGTTGTAGCCGAAGCGCGCGCGGCTGGCCGGTTCGGCGACGATGTCGGCGTGGGTCAGTCGTTCTGTCACGGGGAGACCCTAGCCGACACGCGCGGGTCGCGGTCGGTTCGCCTGGGGTGTCCAGTGAGCAGCAATGGTCGGGTCCGTTCCGTGGACTCGACCATTGCTGCTCACTGAACGGTGCCGATCAGCTCAGGGAACGGTGTGTCCCGCCGCCGTGAAGATCCGGTACCACTCCTCGCGGGAGAGCTCCACGTCGGAACCGGCCGCCGAGTCCCGGACACGCTGCGGGTTCGTCGTGCCGAGGACGACCTGGAAGTGGGCGGGGTGCCGGGTGATCCAGGCAACGGCGATCCCGGTCGGCGTGACCCCGTGCGCAGCAGCGAGCTCGTCGAGCAGGTCGTTCAGCTCGGCGTAGTGCTCCCGGTCGCCCAGGAAGACGCCATCGAAGAAGCCCTTCTGGAACGGCGACCAGGCCTGCAGCGTGACGTCGTTGCTGCGCGAGTAGTTGAGGATGTCGTTGTCGCGGTCGATCGACTGGTCGAGACCGCCCATGTTCGCCGTGATGCCCTGCGAGATGACGTTCGCGTGCGTGATGCTCAGCTGCACCTGGTTGAACGCGAGGGGCTGCTGGACCGACCGACGCAGCAGCTCGACCTGGCCGGGGGTGTGGTTCGAGACGCCGAAGTGGTGCACCTTGCCGGCGGCGTGCAGTTCGTCGAAGGCCTTCGCGACCTCCTCCGGCTCGACGAGGGCGTCGGGCCGGTGCAGGAGCAGCACGTCGATGAAGTCGGTGCGGAGTGCTGCCAGGGACTCGTCGACCGACTCGATGATGTGCTCGTACGAGAAGTCGAAGTACGCGCCGTGCTCCGTCGGGCGGATGCCGACCTTGGTCTGCAGCACGATCTCGGCCCGCTCGGACGGCGAGAGCGTGACGGCGGAGCCGAACCGCTCTTCGCAGCCGTGCCAGCCGCCGTAGACCGCGGCGTGGTCGAACATCGTCACGCCGGCGTCGCGGGACGCAGCGTAGAGCGCGCGGATGTCCTCGTCGCTCATGTCGTTGATCCGCATCAGTCCGACGATCACGTCGGAGGCGGTGAGGTCCGTCTGTGGCAACTCCAGTGTCTTCACACCCTCGATCCTGCCACCGGCACCTCTGGACAGGCAGGCCCTGCCCGTACCCGCCAGGCCCTCGGACTCAGCCAGGCCCCAGGCCCCGCCGGGACCTACGACGGCAGGACTGCGAGCACGGCGGACCCGCCGGACCAGGAACCCGCCAGGGTCTCGCCCGACGGCAGGTCAGCGCCGACGATCCGTGCGATGACGAGCGACCCGTGATCGGTGTCGATCGTGGTCGTGTCGTCAGTGCTGCGCGCCACGACCGAGGACACCGTCGGCGAGTCAGGCGCGGTGCCGCTGCCGATCGCCGTGCCCTCCTTCTCCCACGTTCCCGGGGCGCCTTCCCGGGTGAGCTCGGCCTCGTGGCCGCCGGTCACGATCGCGCGGCGCAGGACGTCCGCGTACACGGGGTCGCCTGCGGCGTCGTACACCCAGCGACGTCCGAGCACGGAGTGGTCCATCTCGGTGACGAGGAAGTCCTCGGCACCGGCCAGCGGTGCCCCACGGTAGGTCAGCGGTGCGTGCAGCGTGCGTCCGTCGGGGGTCCGCACCAGGATCGTCTCGACGCCCACTTCGCCCTCGGGGTCGTCGAACCGGAACTTCCCCGCGATCGTGACGTCGTCGCCGTCGGACAGCCCGCTCCAGGGCTGCGTCGGCAACCAGGCGGCGAGCGCCTCGGCCTTGGACGGACGGAGTTCTGCCTGGTGGATGACGGCCATGCCCCGACCGTACCGAGGTTCAGCGGACAGGGGTGTTCAGTGCACGGAGAACCCTCCGTCGACCGCGATCGACTGCCCCGTGACGTACGCCGATCCGTCCCCGGCGAGGAACACCGCCGCGGCGGCGAAGTCCGACACGAGCCCGTTCCGCCCGACCAGGGTGCGTGCCGCGAGCGCGGCGACGGTCACGGGGTCGGCGCTCAGCCGCCGGTTCAGCGGTGTCTGCACGAACCCGGGGACGAGGACGTTGGAGGTGACCCCCTGTCCGGACCAGGCCTCTGCTTGGGACCGGGCCAGTGCCTCCAGACCGGCCTTGGAGACCCCGTAGGCGCCGCTGGCCGCGAAGGGGCGGTGGGCCTGCTGCGAGCTGATGCTGATGATGCGGCCGTGGCCGCGCGCTGCCATGCCGGGCGCGAGCCGCTGCCCCAGGACGAACGGTGCGTCGAGGTTCACCGCCATCGTGGCGTCCCAGGTGTCCTCGTCGAGTTCGGCCATCGATGGGCGGAGGTTGACCCCCGCGGAGTTCACGAGCACGTCGACGGCGCCGGCTGCGTCGGCGAGTGCGTGCGCCCCAGCGCGGGAGGAGAGGTCGGCGACGAGGCCGTCGGCCGATCCGCCCTCGCGTCGGATCGTGGCGACCGTTCCGTCGATGGTCGCCGCGGTGCGTGCTGCGACGAGGACGTGCGCACCGGCGTCGGCGAGGGCGGAGGCGATGGCCCGGCCGATCCCGGAACTCCCGCCGGTGACCAGTGCGGTGCGACCGTCGAGTCCGAAGAGCTGCTGCAGCGACATCCGGTCAGGCTACCGACGCCCGTACGCTGGTCTCCGTGCGCGACGACCTCCTGCCAGTGCTCGCCTGCCCCGTCTGCGCCGAGCCCCTCGGTCGTGTCGACGGCGGCCAGGTCGGCTGCGCCGAGGGCCACCGCTTCGACGAGGCGAAGCAGGGCCACCTGACGCTGCTGCCCGCGAAGCGTCGGGCACTGACCGCGGACACCCCGGAGATGGTCGACGCGCGCCTCCGGTTCCTGGGGCGCGGCCACTACGCGCCCGTCGAGCGGGCGCTCGCCGCGGTGGTCGCGTCGGTCGACGTGCCGGGCGTGGTCCTCGACGTCGGGTCGGGCCCGGGCACCTACCTCGCACACGTGCTGACAGCGGATTCCGTTCCTGCCTGGAGGCGCGGGGTGGCGTTGGACCTGTCGGCCATCGCGATCCGGCGGGCGGCACGGGCACACGAGCGTGCGGGAGCCGTCGTCGGGGACGTGACCGAGCGCCTCCCGGTCGTCGACGGCGCGGCCGCCGTCGTGCTCGACGTCTTCGCCCCGCGGAACCAGACCGAGTACGCCCGGGTGCTGCACCCCGACGGCGTGCTGGTGGTGGTGACCCCGCGGACCGGGCACCTGGCGGAACTCGCCGAAGCCACGATCGCGGTGGACCCGGAGAAGGAGCGGCGTCTGCACGACTCCCTGACGCCGGCGTTCGTGCTGCGGTCGTCGGAGGACCTGACCTGGACGATGGACCTCTCCGCCGAGGACGTCCACGACGTGGTGCACATGGGGCCGAGCCACCACCACGTCGACCCGGAGACGGTGTTCGCCCCGGCGACCGTGACGGCAGCGGTGACGGTGAGCACGTGGAGCCCGGCATGAGCGCGCTCGCGGAGCGCCTCGCCGCGCAGCCGACGCTGACCACCGAGCGGCTCCGGCTCGTGCAGCTCGGCCCGGACCACCTCGACGAGACGATGGCGGCGCTCGACGACCGGGACGCGATGCGCCTCACCGGCACGCGCGGCTCCTTCACGCGCGAGCAGGTCCGTGCGCACCTCGACCGCCTGCCCGGTGCGGGGGACCGGGCCGACTTCGCGATCACGGACGCCGACGGTGCGTACCTCGGCGAGGTCGTCCTCAACGAGCTCGAGGAGGACGACCTCGCGATGAACTACCGGATCGCACTCGCCGGCCCGTCGCTGCGCGGGCAGGGCTACGGCACCGAGGCCGGTCGGGCGGTCGTGGACTGGGCGTTCGACGAGGTCGGGCTGCACCGGGTCTCCCTCGAGGTGTACGCGTTCAACCCGGGGGCGCAGCGGTCCTACGAGAAGATCGGCTTCGTCGTCGAGGGTCGCGTGCGGGACGCCCTGCGATGGGACGGTGCGTGGGTCGACGCCGTGCGGATGGCGATGCTCGACACCGATCCACGCCCGGGCCGCTAGACCTGCCGCCGAGCGGTGTGCGCCCGCCCACGCGCCCGGTCGACCGCGATGCCGATCCGGGCGAGCAGGAGCACGGCGCCGACGACCCCCGCCGCGATCGGCGTGAGGAACAGCCCGAGGTCCATCCCGGGCATCCGCCAGAAGTCGATCGACCACGCTGCGGTGCCGGCGAACCCGAGCAGGAGTCCGGCACGCCACCACCACGGCCCTGGCAGCGATCCGACCCCGAGGGCGGCGAGCACCAGGAGCGCCCAGCACCCCTCCGGAGCGAAGGACCGCGGATCGTTCGTGCCGCAGCTCGACACGGCGCACTCCCACACGACCTGGTCGGCGACGCCGGCGTACCAGTGGAACAGTGCAGCCGCCCCGACGACCGCGACCAGAGCGACCGGTGGCCCGGCCCAGCGCCAGACCCGGCCGAACCGGGAGCGACGACGGGGACCGGAGGCCCATCCGCTGCCGAGCTCGTAACCTGGCATCGGGCGGAACTCGGGCATGCCGGCACGCTACCGGTGGCCGGATTTCGTGGGGAAGTGGCTCGGAAAGCACCGTGCGGCCCGGGGCAGGTCCCCGAGCCGCACGAGCGTCCTACTCGATCGGGGCGACGTCGAGCTGCCAGACGACACCGAAGCGGTCGCGCAGCTGACCCGCGAGCGGTGCCCACGGTGTCGGGCCGAGCGGCTGGCGGATCTCGGCCCCGTCGGACAGCGCTGCCCAGTAGCGCTCGATCTCGGCCGCGTCGTCGCCGTGCACGAACACGTAGAACGCGTTCGAGCCCTGGTCGTACGGCTGGTCCGGCCAGACGTCGAACGCCATGACCCGGAAGCCGGCGTCGGTGGCGACCTGGCCCCACACGATCCGGTCCGCCCAGGCCGGGTCCTGGGAAGCGCCCATCGCGCCGTAGGTCATGGCGGCGACCTCGCCGCCGAAGACCGTGGCGTAGAAGTCGAGGGCCGCGCGGGCCTGTCCGTCGAAGTTGAGGTGGGTTGTCGTTTCGATGCTCATGAGACGAGCATCCACGGTATTGCGGTCAGATAGTGGCCGCTTCTCCGGGGATACTGATCGACATGTCCGGTCCGTCCTCGCGCATGCTCGCGCTGCTCTCGCTGCTGCAGGTGCACCGCGACTGGCCCGGGGACGAGTTGGCCGGACGACTCGAGGTCAGCCCCCGCACGCTCCGGCGCGACGTCGACCGGCTCCGCGAGCTCGGCTACCGGGTCGAGTCGCTCCGCGGCCCGGCCGGCGGGTACCGGCTCGCAGCGGGCTCCGACCTGCCGCCGCTCCTGTTCGACGACGACCAGGCGGTCGCGATCGCGCTGGCACTCGCCGTGGCACCGGCATCGGGTGCGGACATCGCGGAGTCGGCCGCGCGGGCGCTCGCGACGGTCCGGCAGGTGATGCCGGCGCGGCTCCGATCACGGATCGACGCGGTCGAGGCACTGACGAGCCCCGGTCCCACCCGGACCGACCCGGGGGTCCTCGTCGCCGTCAGCGAGGCCGTGCACCTCCGTGAGCTCCTCCGCTTCGAGTACGGCGACGCCGAGACGCCCCACCGTGTCGAACCGCACGCGGTCGTCGCCCGCAACGGCCGCTGGTACCTGCTCGACTGGGACCTCGAACGCCAGGACTGGCGCACCCACCGGATCGACCGGATCACGCCGCGGATGCGGACCCGGGTGCCGTTCGCACCGCGGGCGATCCCGGGCGGCGACGCCGCGGCCTTCGTGTCCGCGCGGTTCAAGGGCTCGGCCCACGAGGACGTCTGGCCCTGCGTCGGCACCGCGGTCCTCGAGGTGCCCGCCCGGACCATCGCGCCGTACCTGCCCGCGGACGCCGAGCTCGAACCGCTCGGACCCGACCGGTGCCGAATCACCCGTGGATCGTGGTCGTGGGAGGGACTCGCCGCGGCGTTCGCTGCGTCGGCGGTGGACTTCACGGTGGAGGGCCCGGACGAACTGCGCGACGCGACCGCCGCCCTGGCCGAACGACTGCGGGGCGCGAGCGCGCGTTAGCGAGGCGCATGCGTCCGCCAGGAGCGCGTTAGGGATCCGTCAGGACCGGCCTGGAGGCGCGGCGCAGGACCCAGCATCGGTTCGGCACCACACGTGGTGCCGTCCGCGTCGCCCGGCGCGGACCCCGTGACCTTCTGGAGTCCCTCGTGTTCGACGTCTTCGTCGTCGCCGGTGTCCTCGCCGTGTTCGGCGTGGTGGCACTCATCGCCAAGGGGGTGGAGCGGCTGTGATCGTCATCACCATCGCGGCCGCCGTCCTCGGCATCGCCGCTGTCGTGTACCTCGTCTGGGCGCTCGTGCGCCCCGAGCGGTTCTGATGGGCGCCGCGGACGTCTGGGCGGGCATCGTCCAGGTCGCCACGCTCGTCCTGCTGCTCGTCGTCGCGTACCGCCCGCTCGGCGACTGGATGGCGCGGGTGTTCACCCCGGTCCGCCACAGCCGCGTCGAGCGCGGGGTCTACCGGGTCATCGGCGTCGACCCGGACGCCGAACAGTCGTGGCCCGCGTACCTGCGGGGCGTCCTGCTCTTCAGCGTCGTCGGGCTGCTGGTCGTCTACCTGCTCCAGCGCATCCAGGTCGTGCTCCCCGGGGACCTCGGACTGCCGAACGTCGGACCGTCGCTCGCGTTCAACACCGCGGCGTCGTTCGTGGCGAACACGAACTGGCAGTCCTACTCGCCCGAGGCCACCGTCGGGTACTCGGTCCAGATGGCCGGACTCGCGGTGCAGAACTTCCTGTCCGCCGCGGTCGGCCTCGCGGTCGCCGTCGCACTCGTCCGCGGGTTCGCCCGTCGGAAGTCAGGCACCCTCGGCAACGTCTGGGTGGACATCGTCCGCGGGACCGGTCGGCTCCTGCTGCCGGGAGCGTTCGTGTTCGCGATCGTGCTCGTCGCCGGCGGTGTCATCCAGTCGTGGGGGAGCGGCATCGACGTCACGACCCTGACGGGTGGCTCGCAGCACATCCCGGACGGATTCGTCGCCTCGCAGGAGGCCATCAAGGAACTCGGGACGAACGGCGGCGGGTACTTCAACGCGAACTCGGCGCACCCGTTCGAGAACCCGCAGGCGTGGACGAACCTCGTCGAGGTCTTCCTCATGCTCGTCATCCCGTTCTCGCTGCCGCGCACCTTCGGGCGCCTGGTGGGCGACGACCGGCAGGGCTACGCGATCCTCGCCGTGATGGGCGCGATCTTCCTGGTCTCGCTCTCGGTGATGTCCGCGTTCGAACTCGCCGGGGCGGGAACGGCCACCCACGCGGCCGGTGCCGCGATGGAGGGCAAGGAGGTCCGGTTCGGGATCCTCGGCACGACGCTCTTCGGCACCACGTCGACCGCGACCTCGACCGGCGCCGTGAACGGGATGTTCGACAGCTTCACGCCGATCGGCGGGATGATGGCGCTCCTCAACATGATGCTCGGCGAGATCTCGCCCGGCGGCGTCGGCTCGGGGCTCTACGGCATGCTCGTGCTCGCCGTGATCACGGTGTTCATCGGCGGCCTGCTGGTCGGCCGGACGCCGGAGTACCTCGGCAAGAAGATCCGTGCCCGCGAGATGACCTTCGCCGCGCTGTACATCCTCGTCACGCCGACGCTCGTGCTGCTCGCCACGGGGCTCTCCCTGGTGATCCCGGGTGTCCGCGAGCAGGTCATCGGCACGTCGATCTTCAACCCCGGCAACCACGGCCTTTCCGAGCTGCTCTACGCGTTCACCTCCGGCGCGAACAACAACGGCTCGGCGTTCGGCGGCCTCACCGCGAACACGACGTGGATGAACTCCGCGCTCGGCGTCGTGATGCTGCTCGGCCGGTTCGTGCCGATGGTGTTCGTCCTGGCGCTCGCCGGGTCGCTCGCCGCGCAGGACAAGGTGCCGGAGACCGCCGGCACGCTGCCCACCCACCGCCCGCTCTTCATCGGGCTGCTCGGCGGCGTCGCCGTCATCGTCACCGCACTCACCTACTTCCCGGTGCTCGCACTGGGCCCGCTCGCAGAAGGACTGTCATGACCGTGACCACCGAGCCGGAACCGCGCACCGCAGTGGAGCCGGCCACCCGCTCGTCCGCATTCGGACCCCGCCAACTGGTGGCGGGCCTCCCGGGCGCCCTGCGGAAACTCGATCCGCGACTGATGTGGCGGAACCCCGTCATGTTCATCGTCGAGGTCGGCGCAGCGCTCACCACCGTCTCGCTGTTCGTCGAGCCGTCCGCGTTCACGATCGCGATCGCCGTGTGGCTCTGGCTCACCGTCGTCTTCGCGAACCTCGCCGAGGCCGTGGCCGAGGGCCGCGGCAAGGCGCAGGCCGACACCCTGCGGAAGACCCGTTCCACCACCACCGCCCGACGCGTGCTCCGGTACGAGGCGAGCGACGCCGCGGCGACCGGCAACGAGACCGAGGACGTCGCTTCGGTCGACCTCGCCAAGGGTGACGTCGTCGTCGTGGTCGCCGGCGAGGTCATCCCCGGGGACGGCGACGTCGTCGACGGCATCGCCTCGGTGGACGAGTCCGCGGTGACCGGTGAGTCAGCGCCCGTCATCCGTGAGTCCGGCGGCGACCGCAGCGCCGTCACCGGCGGGACCCGGGTGCTCTCCGACCGCATCGTCGTGCGGATCACCTCGACCCCCGGCGAGACCTTCATCGACCGGATGATCCGGCTCGTCGAGGGGGCCGCTCGGCAGAAGACGCCGAACGAGATCGCACTGAACATCCTGCTCGCGTCGCTGTCGATCGTCTTCGTGATCGTCTGCCTCACGATGCAGCCGATCGCGGGGCTCGTCGGTGCGACCGTCAGCATCCCGGTGCTCATCGCACTGCTCGTGTGCCTGATCCCGACGACCATCGGCGCGCTGCTCTCCGCGATCGGCATCGCCGGCATGGATCGCCTCGTGCAGCACAACGTGCTGGCGATGTCGGGCCGCGCGGTCGAGGCGGCCGGTGACATCACCACGCTGCTGCTCGACAAGACCGGCACCATCACCTACGGCAACCGTCGGGCGTCCCGCGTGGTGCCGATCGCCGGCGTCGGTGAGGAGGACCTGCTCGCCGCGTCCGCGCTGTCGTCCGCTGCTGACTCGACCCCCGAGGGCCGGTCGATCGTGGAGCTCGCCGCGGCCGCCGGTGTGACGACCGGACTGCCGACCGGGGCGACCGAGGTGCCGTTCACCGCGCAGACCCGCATGTCCGGGGTCGACCTGGCCGACGGCACCCAGGTCCGCAAGGGTGCCGCAGCGGCTGTGCTCGCCTGGGCCGGAACCGCCTCGGCCGGTGTGGCCGCGGCGATCGACGAGACCGTCGTCGCCATCTCGGACGAGGGCGGCACTCCGCTCGTCGTCGCACGGCGTGACCCGTCCGGAGCCGTGTCGCTGCTCGGCGTGGTGCACCTCAAGGACGTCGTCAAGGACGGCATGGCCGCCCGGTTCGCGGAGATGCGCGAGATGGGGATCCGCACGGTGATGATCACCGGCGACAACCCCCGGACGGCCGCCGCGATCGCCGCCGAGGCCGGGGTCGACGACTTCCTCGCCGAGGCCACGCCGGAGGACAAGCTCGCGTACATCAAGCGCGAGCAGGAGGGCGGCAACCTCGTCGCGATGACGGGCGACGGCACGAACGACGCCCCGGCCCTGGCGCAGGCGGACGTCGGCGTGGCGATGAACACCGGGACGACCGCGGCGAAGGAGGCCGGCAACATGGTCGACCTCGACTCGGACCCGACGAAGCTCATCGACGTCGTCCGGATCGGCAAGCAGCTCCTCATCACCCGCGGAGCACTCACCACCTTCTCGATCGCCAACGACGTCGCGAAGTACTTCGCGATCATCCCGGCGATGTTCCAGCTCGCGTTCCCGGGGCTGGGAGCGCTGAACATCATGGGCCTGCACAGTCCGTCGTCCGCGATCCTGTCGGCGGTGGTCTTCAACGCGCTCGTCATCGTGGCACTCATCCCGCTGTCCCTCCGCGGGGTCGCCTACCGTGCGGCGTCCGCGTCGTCGATCCTCGGCCGCAACCTGCTCCTCTACGGGGTCGGCGGCGTGATCGTCCCCTTCATCGGCATCAAGCTGATCGACCTCGTCGTCGGTCTCATCCCGGGGTTCTAGTCATGGCATCTGCACGATCCACCTTCCGTTCCACGGGTGTGGCGATCCGCCTCACCCTGCTCAGCACCGTCGTCCTCGGCATCGCCTACCCGCTCGCGGTGTGGGGTGTCGGCCAGGCCGCGTTCCACGACCAGGCCAACGGCTCGATGGTGACCTCGTCCGACGGCACGACCGTCGGCTCGTCCCTGATCGGGCAGTCCTTCGACGGGAAGTCCGCCGACGAGTGGTTCCGGTCGCGGCCGAGCGCCGCGGGGGAGAAGGGCTACGACGCCAACGCGTCCAGCGGCTCGAACCTCGGGCCGAACAACCCGGACCTCCGCAAGGCGATCGAGTCGCGGCGCGCGGACATCGCGAAGGCCGACGGTGTGCCCGTGTCCGACGTGCCGGCGGATGCGGTGACGGCATCGGGCTCCGGTCTCGACCCCGACATCAGCCCGGCGTACGCCGAGCAGCAGGTCGCACGGGTGGCCTCGGCACGGGGACTGTCGGAGTCGGCAGTGCGGAAGCTCGTCGAGCAGCACACCGAGGCCCGGCAGCTCGGGTTCCTCGGTGAGCCCGTGGTGAACGTCCTCGAGCTGAACCTGGCGCTCGCGAAGGCGTCCTGACCGTGCCGTCACGCCGCTGCCCAGGTCGGGCGCCCGCCGATACCGACGACCAGGTCGTCGTGCTCGTCGACGAGGCGCCGGACGGCGGCGGCGTGGCGATCGCACGGGCCGACGGTCTCGGCGAGGTGGGCCAGGAGCTCGAGCGAGTGCACGGGGGTGCGCTTCGGCAGGCCCGCCAGCCGCGCGACGAGGTCGGGTGGGGAGCGGAACGTCGGCGGAGGGATCCGGAACTTCCGGTCCCAGAGCCGAGTGTGGTGCGCGCAGCAGTTGCGGACGTGCGTCAGGTGTTGCAGGCAGGGGCGGAGCGTCGCCGGTGGGAGTCGGAACGAGGCGGCCACGCCGTCGTGCACGCGGGGCTCGAGGCCGCCGACGAGTCGCGAGAGGGTGCCGAGGTCGAGTTCCTCGGAGAGCATCCCGAAGGAGACGGCCCCGAGCGAGCGGTCGGCCCAGACACGCTGGACGAGCGGATCGTGTGCGCGGTCCAGGGCTTCGGCCGCTCGCCGCAGCAACGATCCGTGATCGAAGGTGGTCCGGAACGCTCGTGGATCCAGGTGCCAGTGCGGCCCACGGCGGTGCCGGGCGACGGCATCGACCCGTCCTCGGAGGGCGATCTCGATCCGTTCGGTCAGCCCGAGTGTGATCGACCGGAACGCACTGTCGAACTCGTGCGCGCGTCGGACGGCTTCGTCGGATGCGTCGAGCCCGCGCGTCCGCAGGGCATGACGCAGGTGATCGCGGCGGTGCTGCGACATGGTGACGACACTGTCCGTCATCGATTGACTCCGAGATCGAAGGAGGAACGGGTGATCTCGGGCGAGCCGGCAGCAACTACAGCTTGGGAAACGAACGTGAGCGGTGAAGAAGAGTGCCCCGCGCCGGGGAACGACGCGGGGCGGTGCAGTCCCACCCGATTTGAGGAAGCCGGAGCTCGAGCCTTGGTGGGAACGGTTACGCGGAGAATATCAGTCGATCGGATGCCCTGCAACCGCACACGCGAGAGGATGAGCACGTGAAGCGCGGGAAGCTGCGGGTCCTGCTCGGTGCGGCGCCCGGTGTCGGCAAGACGTTCACGATGCTCGAAGAGGGGCGCCGCCTGCTCGACGAGGGCCGGGACGTCGTCGTCGCCGTCGTCGAGACCCACGGCCGGGCCGCCACCGCGGCGCTGGTGGACGGGCTCGAGGTCGTGCCACGCCGTGTGGTGGAACACCGCGGGGTCGAGCTCGACGACATGGACCTCGAGGCCGTCCTCCGCCGGGCCCCGGACGTGGCGCTGGTCGACGAACTCGCGCACACGAACGCCCCTGACGGACGGCACGAGAAGCGCTGGCAGGACGTCGAGGAACTGCTCGCCGCCGGCATCTCCGTGGTGAGCACCGTGAACGTGCAGCACATGCAGTCCCTCGGGGACGTGGTCCGCGAGATCACCGGCACCGTCCAGCGCGAGACCGTCCCGGACGCGGTGGTGCGTGCGGCCGACCAGGTCGAGGTGGTGGACCTGGCCCCCGCGGCGCTCCGCGAACGACTCTCGGACGGCCTGGTGTACCCGGCAGCCCGGATCGACGCGGCACTGTCGAACTACTTCCGGCTCGGCAACCTCACCGCCCTGCGGGAGATCGCGCTGCTCTGGCTCGCCGACGAGGTCGACGACGCACTCAAGGCCTACCGCGCCGAGCACGGCATCGACCACCGCTGGGAGACCCGGGAACGCGTGCTCGTCGCCCTGACCGGCGGACCCGAGGGCGAGACACTGCTGCGCCGCGGTGCACGCATCGCCGCCAGGAGCGCGGGCGGTGAACTCGCGGCCGTCCACGTCACGACCAACGACGGCCTCCGCGAGCGTCACCCCGGTGCCCTCGGGAAGCAGCGCACCCTGCTCGAACAGCTCGGCGGGACCTACCACCAGGTGGTCGGCGACGACGTCCCCACGACGCTGGTGCGGTTCGCGAAGTCGATCGACGCGACGCAGATCGTGATCGGGGTGAGCCGCCGCAGCCGTCTCGCCGCGGCCACCACGGGTCCGGGCATCGGCAACACGGTGATCCGCGAGTCCGGCGACATCGACGTGCACGTCGTCACGCACGAGCGGGCCGGCGGGGGCTTCGCCCTGCCGAAGCTCGGCGGCAGCCTGTCCCGCGGCCGGATCATCGCCGCGTTCGTGCTCTCCCTGGTCGCCGGCCCGCTGCTCACGTGGCTGCTGTCGTTCAGCACCGACCCCGACTCGATCACCGTCGACGTGCTCGCGTACCAGCTGCTCGTCCTCGTCGTGGCGCTCGTGGGCGGGATGTGGCCGGCGGTGTTCGCGGCGGTGCTGTCCGGGCTGAGCCTCGACTTCTTCTTCGTGCAACCCCTGCACATGGTCACCGTGCAGCAGCCCTGGCACCTGGTCGCCCTCGTCATGTACGTCATCAGCGCCGTGCTCGTGAGCTTCGTCGTGGACCGGTCGGCTCGTCGCTCGCGTGCTGCCCGACGTGCCGCGGCCGAGTCGGGCCTCCTGATGGGGATCGCCGGGAGCGTGCTCCGCGGGGACGACGCCCTGCAGGCACTCCTCGACCGGACGCGCGAGGCCTTCGGTTTCGCGGGCGTCCGGATCCGGCAGGGCGACGACGTCCCGGCCGCGTCGGGGACGTTCGGCGAAACGCCGGACGCGGCCACGCGCCTCCAGTCCGGTGCCGTCCTGGAGTTCGCTGGCGCACCCGACGACCCGACCCAGCGTCGGCTCCTGCGGGTCGTCGAGCAGCAGCTCGACGCCGCCGTCGAGCACCGTGACCTCACCCGTGCGGCGGTCGACGCGGAGCGGATCGCCGCGGCGGACCGCGTGCGGAGCGCCATCCTGGCGGCTGTCGGACACGACGTGCGGCGGCCGATCGCGGCCGCCTCGGCCGCCGTGCAGACGCTGCGTGCGTCCGACATCGAGCTGTCGCAGACCGACCGGGAGGCACTGCTCGCGACCGCCGACGAGAGCCTGCGTCAGTTGGCTGTCCTGTTGGCAGACCTGCTGGACGTCAGCCGCGTGCAGGCCGGAGTGCTCGCCGTCGCGCCGGTGGCACTCGCGATCGAGACGGTCGTCGCGCCGGCCCTGGACGAGCTCGAACTCGGACCGGACGACGTGGACCTCGACCTGCCGGCGGAGCTGCCGCCGGTGCTCGCCGACGCCGTCCTGCTGCAGCGCGTCGTCGTGAACCTGCTCGCGAACGCCGCTCGGTACGCCCCCGTCGGCACCCGGATCCGGGTCGCCGCGAGTGCGTTCGGCGGCGGCGTGGAGCTGCGCGTCGCCGACCACGGCCCCGGTATCCCGGACGACCGTCGCGGCGAGGTGTTCCAGCCGTTCCAGCGCCTCGGCGACACCGACAACGACACGGGTCTCGGGCTCGGACTCGCGCTCGCCCGCGGGTTCACCGAGGGCATGGGCGGGACCATCGAGGTCGACGACACCCCCGGCGGCGGGCTCACCGTCGTCGTGCGGCTGCCGATCGCCGGACACCTGGGAGTGGAGATCCGATGAAGGGCCGTGTGCGATGAAGGTCTTGATCGTCGACGACGACGCCCAGCTCGTGCGGGCGCTCGCGGTCACGCTCGCCGCCCGGGGCTACGACGTGGTCACCGCCCGCGACGGCCGCGCCGCGATCGACGCCGTGATCACCGAGCGGCCGGACCTCGTGCTGCTCGACCTCGGGATGCCGCGGCTCGACGGGATCGGGGTGCTCGAGGGCGTGCGCGCGTGGTCGCAGGTGCCGGTGCTCGTGCTCTCCGGTCGGACGGACTCGTCGGACAAGGTGGACGCGCTCGACGCCGGCGCGGACGACTACGTCACGAAGCCGTTCCAGATGGACGAACTGCTCGCGCGGCTCCGTGCCCTCGGCCGGCGGCAGGTCGCGGCCGCGTCCGCCGCTGGTGCGACGCCGACGGTGTCGGTCGGCGACCTGGTGGTGGACCTCGTCGCGAAGCAGGTGACGCCGTCGTCCGGCCCGGCCATCCGACTGACCCCGACGGAGTGGCGGCTCCTGGAGGTCCTCGTCACGAACCCCGATCGCCTGATGACGCGCGAGATGCTGCTCACCGAGGTGTGGGGTCCGACGCACGGCAACGACTCGGGGTACCTGCGGCTGTACATGGCGCAGCTGCGGCGGAAGCTCGAGCCGGACCCGTCGCACCCGCGGTACCTGGTGACCGAGTCGGGCATGGGGTACCGGTTCAGTCCCGCGGGATGAGCACGCTGCCGGGCCCGTGGCGGGTCCGTGGCGGGTGCGTGTCGTGGCCGTGTCGTGGTCCCGGGACGGACGCTTCCCTAGTGTTCTGGGCATGAACGAGATGCGGATCGCTGAGCTGCGACGACACCGTGGATGGACGCAGGAACGCCTTGCAGAGGCGAGTGGGATCGCAGTGCGGACCGTGCAGCGCATCGAGCGCGGGAGCGACGCCAGCCTCGAGTCGCTGTCGTCCATCGCGGGTGCGCTGGAGGTGCCCGTACGGGAGTTGTTCGCCATCGACGATGCGGGTGAGCGAACGCTCGGGCCCGAGGTCCGAGGACTCGACGAGCGGACGTCCTCGGAGCAGGCCCAACGCGATGCGTTCAGCCGTGGATGGCAGCACCTGTACACGGGGGTCGGGGTACTGGTGACGTTGGCGGCGGTCGCCTTGGTGGCCACCGACGTGGTCCCGTGGGTCGTGTTCCTCGTCGTGCCCGCGTACTGGGCCGCAGGGTCGCTGCTGTCCCGGTTCCTCAAGGCCACCGTGCTGGACCCGTGGCTCGACCGCCGGTACCCGCTGTCGCGGGTGGGCGCCACGCCCGGGCCCTGACCGCGGGACGGTGACTGAGCAGCAATCGTCGGGTGCGCGGTGCGGCACTCGACGATTTCTGCTCACTCGACGCGTCCGCCACGCGTCCACCCCGCGCCCGCGACCTCCGCGGTAGCGTCGGGGCGTGACCATCGAGCTGCGCCGGGTGACGGCGGACGACTGGGAGACCTGGCGCCCGGTCCGCCTGGCGGCGCTCGCCGAGGCCCCCGACGCGTTCGGGTCCACGCTCGACGACTGGGCGGAAGCGCCGGAGCACCGGTGGCGGACCCGGCTCTCGATCCCGGGAGCGCTCGACCTGGTGGCCCACGACGGCTCGGCGGCGATCGGCATGGCGAGCGGCGTCCCCGGTGACGAACCCGGGACCACCGAACTCATCTCGATGTGGGTCGACCCGATCGCCCGCGGCCGCGGTGTCGCGACCGACCTGATCCGCGCGGTCGTCGGATGGGCCGCCGGGGCCGACTCGCACACGCTCGAGCTCTCCGTGATGCCCGACAACGCAGCCGCCCGTCGGACCTACGAGCGGAACGGCTTCCTCGTCGCCGACGAGCCCGGGGACCCGCTGCCGGACGGCCGGCACGAGGTCCTCATGCGCCGCGACCTCACGGCGGAACGCACCCTCGCCGCGTACGAACACGGCGCCGAGCAGTACGCCGACCGCACCGACGGCCACCGCTCCGGCCTCGTCGACGACCTGGTCGCGCTGGTCACGCCGGGGTCCCACGTCCTCGAGCTCGGTTCGGGACCCGGTCGTGACGCCCTCGCGCTCGAGGACGCCGGACTCGTGGTGGACCGGACCGACGGCGCGCACTCGTTCGTCGAGGCGCTCCACGCCGACGGGCACACGGCACGCGTCCTCGACGTCCGGTCGGACGACTTCGGCGGCCCGTACGACGCCGTGTTCGCCAACGCGGTCCTGCTGCACGTCGCGCGCGAGTTGCTCCCGACCGTGCTGGAACGTGCCCGCGAGTCCGTCCGCCCCGGCGGGGTCCTGGCCGCGACGCTCAAGCACGGCGACGGCGATGCCTGGAGCACCCGGAAGCTCGACCGCGCCCGGCACTTCACCTACTGGACCGACCAGGACCTGACCGCCGTCGTCGAGCGAGCCGGCTGGACCGACGTCGTGGTCCGGGACACCACCCGCCCCGGCGCCGACGAGCGCTGGCTGACCGTCACGGCCCGTCGGCCGGAGGAAGCAGGACGACCGTGAACCGAGCACTCCGTTGGACCGCGTGGGTCGTCGCCGTGGTCGTCCTGATCGCAGTGGTGTTCCTCGTCTGGGCCAACATCGTCATGCAGGGCACCCGCAGCGCCGCGCTGCAGGTCTGGCGCGACGACCGCGTGTCCGTCCGCGACGCCGGTGACTCCGTCGTGATGACCCCGACCGGGACCGCGAACGGTGTCGGGATCGTGTTCATCCCCGGGGCGAAGGTCGACCCGTACGCGTACATGGCGACGTTCCGGCAGGTGGTGGCGTCCGGCACGACGGTGGTCATCACGAAGCCGACACTGCACCTCGCCTTCTTCGACACCCGTCCGCTGTCGACCTTCGAGGCGCACGCCCCGTCCGTCACACGCTGGGGTGTCGGCGGACACTCGCTCGGCGGTGTGCGCGCCTGCCAGCTCGCCCCGGACGCGGACGGCCTGCTCCTGCTCGGCAGCTACTGCGCGAACGACATCAGCCGGTCGTACATCAGCGTGCTCAGCGTGTCCGGCTCCCGCGACGGACTCTCCACCCCGGCGAAGGTCGACGCCGCACGGCACCTCCTGCCGTCGAACGCGACGATGACGGAGATCCAGGGGTCGAACCACGCCGACTTCGGTGCCTACGGCGCGCAGCCCGGCGACGACACGGCGACGATCTCCCGTGCCGACGCCCGGCAGCAGATCAGCGCGGCGATCGAGGAGTGGGTCGGGACGCTGCGCTGACCGCGCGCACGGCTCGCGCCGGGACGAGACCGACGTCCCCGAGCGTGTCGATGTTCACCCACGTCGGACGGTAGCGGTTCTCCGCCGTCGTGCGTCGGGCCTCCGGGGAGTTCGGCCCCAGGGCTGGTTCGTCGCCCGTCACGTGGACCCGCAGGTACACGGCGGGGGCGTCGCGGTCGACCCCGACCGGCAGCAGCTCCTCGACGACCCCGTCGAGGCCGGTCTCCTCACGGAGCTCGCGCAGGCACGCCTCCTGCGGAGTCTCCCCGGCCTCGACCGCGCCGCCGGGCAGCACGGCGTACGACCGTCCGTCGCGCTGGCGGAGGACGACCAGCACCTCGTCGCCCCGCACGGCCACTGCGACGGCTCGGATGCGCAGGGCTCCAGCCGGTCCGGTCATGCCCCGACGGTAGCCGGTGCGGGCTGCTGCTGGCAGCATCGGGGCATGGCCGTCCTCGTGCACCTGAACGGGATCCCCGCGAGCGGGAAGTCGACCGTCGCGCGCGCGTGGGCCGACCGGCACGCTGCGTCGCTGCCCGTCGCGTTCGACATCGACGTGCTGCGGGCGATGATCGGCGGCTGGCGTGACGCGCTCCGCCCGGCGGGCATCGCCGCCCGGGAGATGGCGATGGCGGCGATGCGCGCGCACCTCCGTTCCGGCCGGGACGTGATCGTGCCGCAGTACGCGCGGAGCGCTGCGTTCGTCGACGAGCTCGCGGCGCTCGCAGCGGACGAGGGCGCGGTGTTCGTGGAGTGCGCGCTGGACGCCGACCCGGCCGAGGCGGACCGGCGCTTCGCCGCGCGAGCCGCCTCCGGACCCGGCGTCCACGGTGATCTGGGCGGCGATCGGATGGTGGACGTGGCGGTCGGCCTGGAGGCGTTCCTCACGACCCGCAGGCACGTCACCCGGGTGGGTGGTCCGGCCCAGGGCATCGGTGCGGTCCTCGACCAGGTCGACGCCGCCGTCGCCGCGGCGCGGCTGCAGGGGTGATCCCTCCACATCGAACGACTGTGTGAACTCTTTCCACAGCGGGCGGCGCGCCTGAACGCCGCGCCTGGAGCGGTCCTAGACTCGTCCGGAAGCACGTCGACGACACCGTCCCCGGAGGGCAGCACATGACGACGCCGGACCGGCGCACACCAGCGCGACTCGCAGACCAGCGAGCGCTCCTGTTCGACCTCGACGGTGTCCTCACCCCGACCGCTGACGTCCACATGCGTGCCTGGAGCCGACTGTTCACGCCGTACCTCGCGGCGCACGGCGTCGACCCGTACACGGAGCAGGACTACTTCGCGTACATCGACGGCAAGCCGCGGTACGACGGGGTCCGCTCCCTGCTCGAGTCGCGCGGCATCGACCTGCCGCAGGGCACGCCCGACGACTCCCCGGACGCCGACACCGTGTGCGGTCTCGGCAACCGGAAGAACGCCGAGTTCACCGCCGAGCTGACCGAACACGGTGTCGAGCCGTACCCGGGCTCGCTCCGGTTCCTCGACGCCGCGATGGCCGCCGGAGTGTCCGTCGCGGTGGTCTCCAGCTCCGCCAACGCCACCTCGGTGCTGCGCACGGCGGGGATCCTCGACCGCTTCCCGGTCGTCGTCGACGGCCTGGTCGCTCGGCAGGACGGCCTGGCCGGCAAGCCCGCCCCCGACACGTACCTCGACGCCGCGAGCCGCTTCGGGCTGACCGCGGCCGAGTGCGTCGTGGTCGAGGACGCCACGAGCGGGGTCGAAGCCGGCCGCAACGGTGCCTTCGGACTCGTCATCGGTGTCGACCGCGGTGCCGGTGCCGACGCCCTCCGGGCACACGGGGCGGACGTCGTGGTGCAGGACCTCGACGAACTCGTCCACGAACTTCCCGAACCCGCCACGAGCGCGACGTAGGCCGACCGGCCGAGGCGATCCGCGCCTCCAGGCCGCTGTCGACCTCCCCACGAACCCCTCCCTTCCCACGGAGCACCATGAACCGCATCACCTCCGACCCGCTCGACCGCGTCCGCTACCCGATCGACGAGTGGGCACTCGTCGAGACCGAGTACGCGCCAGACGAGCAGGGCGTCGCGGAGACGAACTTCGCCGTCGGCAACGGGTACCTCGGCCTGCGCGGCAACCTCGACGAGGGCCGTGGCGGCGTGCAGTACGGCACGTACATCAACGGGTTCCACGAGACCTGGCCGATCCGGCACGCCGAGGACGCCTTCGGGTTCGCGAAGACCGGGCAGACGATCATCAACGCGCCCGACGCCAAGGTCATCCGGCTGTACGTCGACGACGAGCCGCTCGTCCTGGCCGAGGCGGACATCCTCCGGCACACCCGGCGTCTCGACTTCCGCGGCGGGTACCTCTTCCGCGAGACCGAGTGGTCGACGCCGTCGGGCAAGCGGGTGCTCATCCGCTCGCGGCGGCTGGTGTCGTTCACGGACCGCCACCTCGCCGTCATCGACTACGAGGTCACCGTGCTCGACGCGGACGCCTCGATCCTGCTGTCGAGCCAGATCCTCAACCGGCAGGACGTGCAGGACGAGTACCACGCGGGGATGCGGGCGGCGGCGAACGCGTTCGACCCGCGCAAGGCCGAGGCCTTCACCGAGCGTGTGCTCGAGCCGAAGCTGAAGCGCAGTACCGGCGGACGGTCCCTGCTCGGGTACCAGGCGGCGAGCTCCGGCATGACGATCTGCGTCGGCGTCGAGCACCACCTGGAGACCGAGAACAGCTGGGACGAGTCGTCGTCGATCGAGGACGACCTCGCGAAGCACGTCTACCGGGTGCAGGCACGGGCGGGACAGCCGATCCGTCTGACCAAGCACGTCGTCTACCACACCTCCCGCGGGGTGCCGGCGCGCGAACTCGCCGACCGGTGTGACCGCACGCTGGACCGTGCACACGCCGAGACCGTCGACGAGACGTTCGCGAAGCAGCGCACGTGGATGGACGACTTCTGGGCGCGGAGCGACGTCGAGATCGCCGGGCAGCCCGCACTGCAGCAGGCCGTCCGCTGGAACCTCTTCATGCTCGCGCAGGCCACGGCGCGTACCGACGGCCACGGCATCGCCGCGAAGGGCGTCACCGGCTCCGGGTACGGCGGCCACTACTTCTGGGACATGGAGATCTACGTCCTGCCGTTCCTGTCGTACACGGCGCCGATCGTCGCCCGGAACGCCCTGCGGTTCCGCTACAACATGCTCGATGCCGCACGGTCCCGTGCCCGCGAGCTCAACCAGCACGGCGCCCTGTTCCCGTGGCGGACGATCAACGGCGAGGAGTCCAGCGCCTACTACGCGGCCGGCACCGCGCAGTACCACATCGACGCCGACATCGCGCATGCGCTGATGCAGTACGTGCGGGCGTCCGACGACCGCGAGTTCCTCAAGCGCGGGGCGATCGACATCCTCGTCGAGACCGCCCGGCTGTGGGAGGACCTCGGCTTCTGGCGGTCCAACGGCGACCAGAAGTTCCACATCGACGGCGTCACCGGACCGGACGAGTACACGACCGTCGTCGACGACAACCTCTACACGAACGTGATGGCCCGGGCGAACCTGTGGTTCGCGGTGAACGCCTGCCGCGAGCTCGCGGCCGACGACCCGGAGGAGTACGACCGCATGGTGCGGCGGACCGGGCTGCAGGCGCAGGAGATCACCGACTGGGAGCACGCCGCCGAGTCGATGGAGATCCCCTTCGACCCGCACCGTGGCATCCACCCGCAGGACGCCCAGTTCCTCGACAAGGAACTCTGGGACCTCGACAACACCCCGGAGAGCAAGCGACCCCTGCTGCTCCACTACCACCCGCTGGTGATCTACCGGTTCCAGGTGCTCAAGCAGGCGGACGTCGTGCTCGCGTTGTTCCTGCAGGGACACGAGTTCACCGCTGCCGAGAAGCGTCGTGACTTCGACTACTACGACGCCCTGACCACGGGCGACTCGACCCTGTCGGCCGTCGTGCAGTCGATCATGGCGGCCGAGGTCGGCTACCACGACCTCGCGCTGCAGTACTTCCAGACGGCGCTCTACGTCGACCTGGCCGACCTGCACGGCAACACCACCGACGGTGTGCACATCGCATCGACCGGTGGCATCTGGGGCGGCCTCGTGAACGGCTTCGGCGGCATGCGGGACCACGGTGGCCGGATGTCCTTCAACCCCCGGCTGCCGCGGGACTGGGAGCGCATCACCTACCGACTGACGGTGCGTGGCTCGCGGGTGCGGGTCGACCTCGAACAGGACACGATGACCTTCACGGTCGAGACCGGTTCGGGCTTCACCGCCTGGGTGCACAACCAGCAGTGGGACATCACGGCCGGTGAGCCGACCGTCGTGCCGCTGCCGCACCAGGGGCCGCGGATGGCCGGGCGCGCACCGACGACGGCCGACATCCAGGGCACGCTCCGCGCGGACGGGTCGGTCATCACGGCGTCGATCCCGACGATCTCGCTCGACCGTGACCTGGAGCCCGACGAGACGACCGCCTGACAGGCCAACCGGACGCCGGGGCCGCCGGGCGGTTCAGCGTGCGACGAGCTCCACCTTGAACCGTTCGGTGTCCTCCAGGAACGCGGCGTGGTGCTCAGGGCCGCCGGCGTGCGGGTGCCGGTCGGCGTACAGCCGGCTCCATCCGTGGTCCGGCGCTGCCTCCCAGAGTCGAGCGACGTCGGCCTGGTCGCCGGCGTGGAACGCGAGGTGGCTCAGCCCGGGCCTCCGGCGGTCGTGTGTTCCGTCGAGCGGTGCCGACTCGAGCACGATGTACACCTCGCCGCGGCGCCAGCTCCGGCCGTCGTCCCACCGCTGGAAGGGTTCGTACCCGAGCTCTCCGAGCAGCCAGTCCCAGGCGGGCGCGGCCATGCCGAGGTCGGCGGTGCGCAGCTCGACGTGGTGCAGCGCCCCCCGCGTCACAGGAGCTTCCGGAGCGTGTTCGCGTTCCGGGTCGTGGTGGTGCGCTTGAACCGTGCGGCCCCCGCTCGTCTCGCGAAGGCCGTGTCCGTGCTCGACCCCTTCGGGCACGACCAGTAGACGACGCCGGATCCGCGGGCGACGCGTTCGACGGACTCGTCGAGCTCGAGGTCGGCGAGCAGGTCGTCGAGCGCGTCCTCGTCGGAGCCGAACAGCACGTAGTCGTGCCGGTCTTCGGTGGAGTCGAACGGGAAGCCGTCCACGATCGCTGTGAGGTCCTCGTGCTGGACCAGCACGATCCAGGCGTCGTAGCCGAACCGGTCTCGGAGCGCCTGCTCGATGTCGGTCTTCAGTGCGTCGGCCGAGCCGTCGGACGTGAACACCACGTTGCCCGAGGCGAGGACCGTCCGGACGTCCTGGTACCCGCGATCCCGGAACAGCGACGCGAGGTCCGCGCTCGTGATCGTGATCCCGTTGACGTTCACCCCGCGCAGCAGCGCGACCCACCTGGTCATGCCGGAACCGTAGCGGGCGCGGGTGGTCACGTCCACGTCCGGGCGACTCCCCAGCCGCCGCCCTCCGGGACGATGTCCACCACGAGTGACTCCCCGTCGTCCGCCGTGGCCTGGAAACGCCAGCCGACGGTGCGCTCGGGCGCGTGGGTGATCGCGGTCGGCAGTTCGGAACGCGTCACCGTCAGGCGGGTCGGTGTGTCGCTCACCCGCCACCGCCGTCCGGCCCAGACCATCCGCGAGGGGAAGCCGTCTGACCACCACACCGTGGCGGCCGTGTCGATGACCATCATCGGGATCCTCCGTTCGAACGTGTGTTCGAATGCTAGGTCGCGGATCGGGCCGTCGCAACAGTCGCATCGAAGCTCGGCGCGTCGCGGCTGAACAGGGAGAGTTGCGTTCAGAGCACGTTCTGAATAACCTTCCGACACGACTCTCCTCGCGCCCGCCCGGACCCGCCGATCCGTGCAGTCGTCCGACCTGTCCAGACATGCGAAAGACGTCTTCGCCGCGGCCGAGCAGGAGCCTCTGGAGGTGACCCGGCGAGACGGGAAACCGCTGGTGCTCACCACGAAGGAGCGCTCGGACGACGATGAAGCGGTCCTCGACATCGCTGCGCAGCTCATCGCCGCGGTGACGGTGAACGAGCACCTCCCGCTGCACGACCGGCTCGCGATCCCGTACCCGTGGCTGAAGATGCTCAGCCGTGCCGATCAGCAGCAGTTCGCACGCGAGATCGTCGACGTCGCCCGCGGGTCGTTCTCGCTCCGGCAGCCCCGTCGGCTCCTGCTCGAGATGCAGGCCTGGCGCAACTCCGCCGAGGCGATCGCTGCCGGTTGGGAGACGACCGAGCCCGAGTTGCTCGACGAGCCCGTCGTCGTCGAGAAGCCCTGAACGGTGGGCGCACGGCGGGCCGGTGTGTCGCGACCGGTGCGCACCACCGAGTTCACGATCGTCTTCGTGACCCGCGCCGCAGACCAGGGCTGGCGTGACGTCGTCGCGACGCAGCGGAACGCTGTCGTCGGTGCCTGGGAACGCCTCACGTCGGACCCGGTGAGCGAGGACCTTGCGTGCCACGCGCTCCGCGGCGAGCTCGGTGTCGTCACGCACTCCGGTCGCGACTGGGTCCGCCGGCAGTACGAACTGAAGCGTGGCGCACGGATCTGGTTCACGGTCGATGAGGCGAACCGGACGGTCCACCTGCTCGCTGTCCACACCCACCACCCGAACGCCACGAAGTAGAGAGCCGCCGCAGCCTCACTCCGGTAGACGGGACCCATGACGGACGAACCACACGACGACCAGGGACCCGACGAGCAGCACCAGGTGCCTGAGGGGGTGACCGACGCCACGGTCGAGGCCCTCGGGTCACTGTCTGCCGCGGTCGAGGTCATCGAGCACGCGCGCGGGCTGCTGTACGGCTTCCACCGCCTCACCGGCATGGCCGACCTGAACCTCGGCGAGGCGGTCGAGCAGCTCCGGAAGGCGGGGCACACGGATCTGGCCGACCGGATCGACACCGAGCTCGTCGGGCGGAACGTCATCGCCGGCCGGTGGACGTTCCAGGTCGTCGAGGACTACGACGACGGCTACTACGCCCTCGCGAAGGAGCTCGAGCGCACCGCCCGTGACGAACTCGTGCAGGGACGGAAGCACCTGTTCGAGGCAGCCATGAAGGAGGACCGACGCACGGCTGGTCGCCGCCACCACGAGGCCACGCCGGGCGACCTGGCGGACTGACACCGCGCCTCCAGGGAGAAGACGGAGCGCGCGAGCCGCGTCCGACCCGCGCGTCAGCCGACGCCGAGCACGGCCTCCAGCGGCCCCCGCGCGAAGTACAGCAGGAAGCCCGCCGCGACGACGTACAGCAGCCACGAGACCTGACGACCACGGCCGGACAGCAGCTTGATGAGCACCCAGCTGATGAAGCCCGCGCCGATGCCGTTCGCGATCGAGTACGTCAGCGGCATGATCACGATCGTCAGGAACGCCGGCAGCGCTGCACCGAAGTCGGTCCAGTCGATGTCCTTCACCTGCGCGACCATGAGCGCACCGACGACGACGAGTCCGGCGGCGGCGACCTCGAGCGGGACGACCTGGGTGAGCGGCGTGAGGAACATCGACGCCAGGAACAGCAGGCCGGTCACGACGGAGGCCATGCCGGTCCGGGCGCCCTCGCCGATGCCGGCGGCCGAGTCGATGAAGACGGTGTTCGACGATACCGAGGCGCCTCCACCGGCGATGGCACCGGCACCCTCGACGACGAGTGCGGACTTCAGGCGGGGGAAGGTGCCGTCGGCGTTCGCGACCCCGGCGGCCTTCGCGAGACCGGTCATGGTGCCCATCGCGTCGAAGAAGTTCGTGAAGACGAGCGTGAAGACGAGCATCGACGCGGCGATCGGGCCGATGCGGGTGAAGGCGCCGAAGACGTCCGCGTGCCCGACCAGCGACAGGTCCGGGACGGCGAACAGGGCACTCGGCAGACCGGGGGCGTTGAGGTTCCAGCCGGTGGGCGAGTCGACGGAGGTCGGCACCTTGAAGATCGCCTGCAGGATGATCGCGATGATCGTCGTCGCCACGATGCCGATGAGCAGTGCGCCCTTGACCTTGCGGGCCATGAGCGTGCCGATGATGACGAGGCCGATCAGGAACACGATCGTGGGCAGGGCCGACACGGAGCCGTCCTCACCGAGCTGCAGCGGCGGCGAGGCGTTCTTCGTGGTGCGGACGAAGCCGGAGTCGACGAGGCCGATGAACGCGATGAACAGGCCGATCCCGACCGTGATCGCGGCCTTGAGCTGCGGCGGGACCGCGGTGAAGATCATCGTCCGGATGCCGGTGAGCGCCAGGATCACGATCACGACGCCGTTGATGACGACGAGGCCCATCGCCTCGGCCCAGGTGACCTGGTGCACGACGCTGACGGCGAGGAACGAGTTGATCCCGAGCCCCGCCGCGATGCCGAACGGCAGGTTCGCGATGAGGCCCATCGCGATCGTCATGAGACCGGCGACGAGCCCGGTGGCCGCGGCGACCTGCGCGTTCTGCAGCCAGCCGCCGAGGACGTCCTGCGGTGCCTGGTCCTGGCTGAACCCACCGAGGATGAGCGGGTTGAGGATGACGATGTACGCCATGGTCACGAAGGAGACGAGACCACCGCGGATCTCGCGGGGGATCGTCGATCCGCGGTGCGTGATCGAGAAGAAGCGGTCGAGGCCGGTCGCGAAGCGGTTCCGGGGTGTGGTGTCGGTCTGCGGGGCGCTCACCGATCAAGGTTAAAGGACGCTGGGTTTCCGGCGTGTCACAGCATCCACACAGGTCGTCGGCCTGGAGGCGCGTATCGCCTCACCGGGGTACGTCACGCCCGGCAACCGCTCGCGTCCTCGGGCCGTGGCTGGTGTTGGATGAACAGGTGACGTCACGCATGGACCGTGCCCGCGTCGAGGCCGCGGTGCGCGAGCTGCTGCTGGCGATCGGCGAGGACCCCGACCGACCCGAGCTGGAGCGCACCCCCTCCCGGGTGGCCGACGCCTACTCCGAGTTCTTCGCCGGCATCGGCACGGATGCGGTGGCGATCGCCCGCGAGGGCACCGTGCACGCCGAGGACGGCGAACGCGGGCAGCTCGTCATCGTGCGGGACGTCCGGTTCCGTTCCGTGTGCGAGCACCACCTGCTGCCCTTCACCGGGGTCGCCCACCTGGCGTACGCGCCCGGCGACCGGCTGATCGGCCTCGGGACCCTGTCCCGCGTGCTCGACGCCGTCGCCTCACGCCCGCAGCTGCAGGAGCGTCTCGGCGAGCAGGTCGCGGCGACCATCGCGGAGGGACTCGGCGCCGCCGGGGTCCTCGTCGTGCTCGACGCGCAGCACCAGTGCGTGACCACCCGGGGTGAGCGGCAGTCGGGGTCGACGACGGTGACCGTCGCGGCGACCGGCAGCCTCGCGGACGCCGCCGGCCGAGCCGAGGCGATCGCGCTGATCGGCGCCGGAGCCGGTGCGGGCACTCGAGCCGACCCCGAGGCGGACGCATGACGACCGCCGGGGCCGGGTCGCGCCTCCCGGCCGCCACCGCACCCGGCTGGGTGGTGCCCGACCTGCGCGACCCGGTCCGCACCATCGGGCGTCGCACGTTCGACTTCGACCACCGCATCGCCGTCATGGCGATCGTCAACCGCACACCGGACTCGTTCCACGACCGTGGCGCGACGTTCGAGCTCGACCGTGCCGTCGAGGCTGCCGTCCGTGCCGCCGAGCAGGGCGCCGACTGGGTGGACATCGGCGGCGTCAAGTTCGCACCGGGGCCGGAACTGCCCGCCGCGGACGAGATCGACCGCGTCGTGCCCGTCGTCCGGCAGCTCGCGCAGGAGTCCGACGTGACCATCAGCGTCGACACCTTCCGCCCCGAGGTCGCCGCCGCCGCGATCGAGGCCGGGGCGAGCGTCGTCAACGACACCACCGGCCTGTCCGACCCGCGGATGGCGCGCGTGGTGGCGGACTCGGACGCGACGATCGTCATCACGCACTCGCTCGCCGAGCCCCGCCGCCCGTTGCCCGCACCACCGCAGTACGACGACGTCACGGGCTCGGTCGTCGGGTTCCTCCGGGAGCGCGTCGACCGGGCGCTCGCCGCGGGCATCCCCGATTCCCGGATCGTCGTCGACCCCGGGCACGACCTCAACAAGAACACGGTGCACACCCTCGAGCTCACCCGCCGGCTGCCCGAGGTCGTCGCGCTCGGGTACCCGGTGCTCGCGGCGGTGTCGAACAAGGACTTCGTGGGGGAGTCGCTCGGGCGTCCGCGCGGGGAACGGCTGGCCGGGTCGCTCGCCGTGGCCACGGTGAGCGCGATGCTCGGCGCCCGGATCGTCCGGATGCACGACGTGGTCGAGAGCGTCGACGCGATGCGGATGGTGGAGGCGACGCTCGGGTGGCGCGAGCCGGTCGAGGCGAGGCACAACACGTGAACCTCCTGCCGCCCGCGGTCGCGGAGCTGTCCGACGACGAGCTCCTCGCGATCTACGCCGAGGGTGCCGGGTCGCCGTGGCTGCGTGTCAACTTCGTGGCGACGCTCGACGGGGCCGCCTCGGCCGGGGGACTCTCCGGGTCGCTCGGCGGGCCGGACGACCTCCGCGTGTTCGACCTGCTGCGCCGGATGGCCGACGTGGTCCTCGTCGCCGCCGGGACCGTGCGTGACGAGGGCTACGGGCCGATGGTCCTGCACGACGCCGACGTGGCCTGGCGCCGCGCACACGGGATGTCCGACCACCCGGTGTTCGCGATCGTGTCCGGGTCGCTGTCGCTCGACGCGGACTCGCGGGTGTTCACGGCGGCGCCCGTGCGGCCGGTCGTGCTGACGTCGGCGGCTGCGGCGTCGTCGGACCGTGGCGCGGACCTCGCCGCTGTCGCCGAGGTCGTGCCGTGCAGCCCTGCGGCTTCGCCGGACGAGGTCGACGCCGTGCTCGTCCGGGACGCCCTGGTGGCGCGCGGTCTCGGGACGATCCACTGCGAGGGTGGACCGTCGTTCCTCGGCTCGCTCGTGGCGGCGGACCTCGTCGACGAGCTGACGCTGACGATCGACCCGTCGCTCGAGGGTGGCGCCGCCCCGCGGATCGTGCGGGGCTCCTCACCGGAGCTGCGCCGCATGCGCCCCGCGCACGTGCTCCGCGGCGCGGGCGACGTCCTCCTCACCCGCTCCGTCCGCGCGCGCGGGTAGCCGCGCCGGATAACGGGCCCCGATCCCGTCGACTGAGCAGGAATCGTCGGGTGGCCCGACGGCACTCGACGATTCCTGCTCACTCGACGACCGGGTCGGCACGCTAGGGTCGGGCGCGTGATCGACATCGTGGCGTCCGGGGTCCTCTTCGACATGGACGGGACCCTCGTCGACTCGACCGCCGTGGTGGAGGCCGCCTGGACCGGGTTCGGCCAGCGGCACGACCTCGACCCGCAGACGATCCTCGCGTTCTCGCACGGCCGCCAGACGATCGACACCGTGCGGCACTTCCTGCCGGACCTCGACGAGGCCGAGCAGCACCGCATCGTCGACGAGATGATCGCGGCCGAGGTGGACAACGTCGACGGGATCCTCGAGGTCCCGGGTGCCGCCGCGTTCGTGTCCCGGCTGGTCGACGCCGGGGTTCCGGTCGCCCTCGTCACGAGTGCACCGCGCGACCTGGCCGTGAACCGGATGCGGGCCGCCGGGGTGCACGTGCCCGAGGCGCTCGTCGCCTCCGAGGACGTCGACCACGGCAAGCCGCACCCCGACGGGTACCTCCGCGGTGCCGCCCTGCTCGGCGTGGACCCGACGGAGTGCGCCGCGTTCGAGGACGCCCCCGCCGGGCTCGAGGCCGCGATCGCCTCCGGTGCCACCACGGTCGTCGTCGGGGCACTCGAGGCCGACGTCACAGCGGGGCTCTACCGCGTCGCGGGGTACGACGGCATCACCGTCGAGGTCGAAGGGTCCGCTTTCCGCATCCGCGGCTGAGCACCGGCTCCGTCCTGCGGACACGTCCAGCGTCTCCCGGCCACCGTGGACGGTGCGGCCGGAACGACCGGGCCGCGGAAGGAGCGACCATGGCAGCCCTCGACGGCAAGAAGATCCTCGTCATCGCGACGAACTACGGGGTCGAGCAGGACGAGATCGTCGTCCCGGTCGACCAGCTCCGTGAGCGCGGTGCGACCGTGACGGTGGCGGCGCAGGAGACCGGGACGATCCAGACGCTCGTCGGCGACAAGGACCCGGGGAAGACCCTCGAGCCGGACACCACCATCGCCGGTGTCAACGCGGGGTCGTTCGACGCGCTCGTCGTCCCCGGCGGCACGATCAACGCCGACACCCTGCGCACCGATCAGCAGGCGGTCGCGCTCGTCTCGGCCTTCGTCGAAGCGGGGACGCCCGTCGCGGCGATCTGCCACGGCCCGTGGACCCTCATCGAGGCCGGGGTCGTCTCGGGGAAGACGATCACGTCGTTCCCGTCGCTGCAGACCGACGTGCGGAACGCCGGCGCCGAGTGGGTCGACCGCGAGGTCCAGGTCGACGGCGGCCTGATCACGTCCCGGAACCCCGACGACCTCCCCGCGTTCGTCGACGCGATCGAGTCGGCGCTCACCGCCTAGCAAGCGCCGAACGCACTCACCCGAGCGCGACCGGACGGGCCGTGCGGAGCACCGCGGGACCGAGGGCGAGCACGCCGTCGGACCCGGGGTCGCACCGCACCCCGGCCCGCCCCCGCATCGCCCGGAACGCCCCCGGCGCGACCTCGTGGTCCATCCACGCGCACGGGTTCGCCGGTCGGTACCCGCGGAAGAGGACGGGTTCGCCGCCGGGGCTCTGCAGCGAGAACTCCTCGCCCCGGAGTGCCTCGACGTCGGCGCCGCGCAGGAACACGTTCCGCCGGGTGGCCACCGGGTCGACGTCGACGTCGAGCTCGGCTCCGACGGCCTCGAGCGCCTCGAGTCCGATCACCGTGACCGAGGCGTGCACGTGCGCCCGGGAGGCGAAGTAGCGGTCGCCGACGATCCCGAGCCCGGCGCGGACCTCGACGTGGTCGCGCAGCTCGTCGGGGTCGTCCGCACGGACCGGCAGGGCGCCGTCGGCCGGCCGCCCCTCGTACCGGTGCCGCCGGGAGACCAGCAGCAGCGCGATCTCGACGTCGGTCCGGTTCCGCAGGTCGCCGGGGCCGGCCACGTCGTCCACTGAGGTCACCCGCCCCACGCTAGCCGTGCCTCCAGGCCGTCCGCTGCACCGTCCGATTTCCGCCAGTCGATGTCGGCGACCCGTGTCAGGCTGGACCCATGTCCACCCCCGGAACCGAAGCGCTGCACGCCGAGCGCTACCGTGTCGTCGCCTCCCGCGACGCCCGGTTCGACGGCCAGTTCGTCACCGCCGTGCACTCCACCGGCATCTACTGCCGCCCGTCGTGCCCCGCCCGGACCCCCAGGGAGTCCGGCGTCACGTTCTACCGGACGAGCGCGGCGGCGCACCTCGCGGGCTTCCGCGCCTGCAAGCGCTGCCTGCCGGAGGCGACACCCGGCAGCCCCGAGTGGGACCTGCGCGAGGACGTCGCCGGACGTGCCATGCGGCTCGTCCTCGACGGCGTCGTCGAACGCGACGGCGTCCCGGGGCTCGCCGCCCGCGTCGGGTACTCGGAGCGGCAGCTGAACCGCATCATGACCGCCGAGCTCGGCGCCGGACCGAAGGCGCTCAGCCGGGCGCACCGCGCACAGACCGCGCGCAGTCTGCTGACGTCGTCGGACCTGCCGATCGCCGACGTCGCCTTCGCCGCGGGGTTCGCGAGCGTCCGCCAGTTCAACGACACCGTCCGCGAGGTCTTCGCCGTCACCCCCTCCGAGCTCCGCGCCCGACGCGTGGTCCGGCCGGTCGAGGACGGCGCACTCCACGTGCACCTCCCCGCCCGGGCGCCGTTCGATGCGCAGGGTCTGCTCGACTGGCACGCGTTGCACGCCCTGCCGGGCACGGAACAGGTGGGCACGGACGCCTCGGGGCGCGTCACGTCGTACGGGCGGGTGCTGGACCTGCCTGGAGGCCCGGCCTGGTTCAGCGCGTCGGCTGCGGACACCGGGGCGGCCGGTTCCAGGGCGCCTGGTCGCGGCACCGGGATCGACCTGCGGGTCCGGGTCAGCGACCTCTCGGACCTGCCGACGCTGGTCGCGCGGGTGCGTTCGTACTTCGACCTCGACGCCGACCCCGCTGCCGTCGACGCGGTCCTCGGGGCGGTGCCAGCGCTCGCCGGCGCCGTGGAGCGGGTCCCCGGCATCCGGCTCCCAGGCGCCGTCGACCCGCACGAGATCGTGTTCCGCACGCTCATCGGCCAGCAGATCTCCGTCGCGGCGGCCCGGACCGCGCAGAGCCGACTCGTCGCGGCGCTCGGGACGCCGGTGCCCGCCACGGTGCTCGACGGCGGGCTGCTCTTCCCCCGTGCCTCGACGATCGCGTCACGGGGATGTGAGGTCCTCCGCGGGCCCGCTGCCCGGGTCGACACCATCATCCGGGTCGCCGAGGCGCTCGCCGACGGGTCGCTCGTCGTCGACGGCGGACAGTCCCTCGACGAGTTGCGCGCTGGGCTCCGGGCGGTGAAGGGCATCGGGCCCTGGACGGCCGACTACGTGGCGCTCCGCGTCCGCCACCACCCGGACGTGTTCCTCCACAGCGACCTCGCCGTGCGCAACGGTGCACAGGAACTCGGACTGCCCGGATCGGCGCGCGAGCTCTCCCTATGGTCGGAGCAGGTGGCGCCGTGGCGGAGCTACCTCACGATGCACTGCTGGCGACCGATCATCGACCGCGCGATCGCGACGGCCGGTGCGGCACACATGACGACTGCGGCACAGTCCGCTCGGAAGGACGAACGATGACCGATGCAACGATCCAGACGCTGGACACCCCGGACGGGCCCTTCACCGTGCTCGAGGACGCGCAGGGCCGGGTGCTCGCCTCGGGGTGGACCGACTCCGTCGACCGCATCCTCGGCCGGCTCGCCGACAAGCACCGGCCCGAGCGCATCACCGACGGCCGGGTCGCCTCGGCCGAGGCGGTCGACGCCTTCTACGGGGGCGAGGTCGAGCACGCCATGCAGGTCCCGGTGCGGCAGTTCGGCACCGAGCTCTTCACCGAGGGCTGGCGACAGCTCCGGCTGATCCCGGCCGGCGCCGTGCTGACCTACACCGAGTTCGCGGCGGCGATGGGCCGGCCGGACGCCGTGCGGGCTGCGGCGAGCGTCTGTGCCCGGAACGCCCCGGCGCTGTTCGTGCCGTGCCACCGCGTGCTCCGGACGGACGGCACGCTCGGCGGCTTCGCGTGGGGGCTCGACGTCAAGCGGGCGCTGCTCGAGCGGGAGTCGGTCGGCACGACGGCGCTGGTCTGAGTTGTACAAAACGCTCTAGAATGTACAGGTGAGCGAAGTGTCGATTTCCGAAGCGCGCAGCCGTCTGGCGTCGATCATCGACGATGCCCGGCACGAGCCCGTCTACCTGACGCGGCGCAACAAACGGGTCGCGGCCGTGGTGGACGCGGACGTCCTCGACCGTCTGCTCGAGGCGGCCGAGGACCTCGACGACTTGATCGCGTACGACGAAGCCGAGGCAGAGAGCGAACGGCTCGGCGGCGAGAACGTCAAGTGGGAGGACCTCAAGCGCGAACTCGGGATGGGATGACGTACGCGGTCGAAGTCAGGCCGAGCGCTGCGAAAGCCATCCGCAAGCTCCCGCCCGACGGCCGTCGGCGGATCGAGGGACTCCTCGCGATCCTCGCCGAGCACCCCCGTCCGCCGGCAGCGCGGAAGCTCGTGAGCCGGCCGGGTTGGCGGGTCCGTTCGGGTGACTACCGCCTGATCTACGAGATCGACGACGGCCGGCTCGTCGTGGTCGTCGTGAACGCCGGACACCGACGCGAGATCTACCGGGAACGCTGACCACGACGACCCGGTGTTCTCCCCCTGGTTGCGGGTGTCGACGGGAGCGCTCCAGGCTGTCATGCTCGACACAACCGACCCGCCAGGACCAGACCCGAAGGACCCGACGCCTGCGATGCAACGCGGTCGAACCACCTTCGAGGAACCCATGGACCAGCACGTCGACCGCACGGTCGTCTCCGCCGACGGAACGGTGATCGCCGTGTCCGACGCGGGCACCGGTCCCGCGCTCGTCGTCGTGGGCGGCGCCTTCGACCACCACGGCACGCCGTACCTGACCGGTCTCGCCGGCACCCTGCGCGACCGCTACCGGGTCGTCACGTACGACCGACGCGGGCGTGGGGCCAGCGGTGACACCGAACCGTGGTCGATCGACCGCGAGGTCGAGGACCTCGCCGCCGTCGTGGCCAGCGTGGACGGACCCGTCTCGGCGCTCGGGCTGTGCGTCGGCGCGGGCGTCGTCCTGCACGGCCTCGCCGGCGGAGTGCCGCTCGACGCCGCCGTGCTCTGGGAACCGCCGTACCGCGCCACCGTCGATCCGCACGCCGATGACGTCGTGTTCGCCGACCTCCTCGACGAGCACGTCGCGGTCGGCCGCCGCGCGCAGGCCGTCCGCGCGTTCCTCGCCCACGTGCTCGGCGTGCCGATGGGGCAGATCACCGCGCTCCGCTTGAAGGGTGCCCTCTGGCGGTCGCTCATCGTCGACGCGCACGTGCTGAGCCGCGACGTGCGGGTGCTGAACGGCCTCGCGATCCCGGAACGGGTCGCGGCAGCGGTCGGCGTCCCCGTGCTCGTCGGTGCCGGCGGCGACGGCCTGGAGTGGATGCGGCAGGCGGCCCGAGCGGTCGTCGAGGCCGTCCCGGGGTCGGAGTACACCGAGGTGCCGGGCCAGGGACACGTCCCCGAGCCCGAGGCGATCGGCCACGTCCTCGATCGGTTCCTCGCCCGGGCGGCGGCGCGCGGCTGATCGGGGCTGCGAGGATGGACGTCGTGAACGCACCACGTCTCGGACTCCTGCTCGACGTCGACGGGCCCATCGCCAGCCCCGTCTCCCGCACCATCGCGATCCCGAGCATCGTCGAGGACCTCGTGGCGCTCGCAGCAGAGGGCATCCCCGTCGTGTTCAACACCGGCCGGAGCGACGCGTTCATCCGGCAGGAGGTCGTGGGGCCGCTCCTGGCCGGCGGACTCGCAGCGGGCGGCCGGGTGCACGCCGTGTGCGAGAAGGGCGCCGTCTGGTGCTCGATCGGCCCGCAGTACGAAGGCGGCATGGGCGAGCTCACCGTCGCCGAGGACCTGGCGCTGCCCCGCGACTACGCCGACGAGATGCGCGAGCTCGTGCGCGACGAGTACGCCGACCTGGTGTTCTTCGACGAGACGAAGCGCGCGATGGTCTCGATCGAGCAGCGCGTCGAGGTGCCGAACGCGACGTACCTCGCCCGTCAGCCGGAGTTCGACGAGCGGGCGATGGCCGCGCTCCAGCGCCGCGGGCTCGGTGTCCGCCGGCTCGACGACGTCCGCCCCGACGCCGACGGTGCCGTGCAGTGGCGCATCGACCCGACGATCATCTCGACCGACGTGGAGTCGGACCGCAGCGGCAAGGACATGGGGGCCGAGCGCTCCCTCGAGCTCCTCGCCCAGGACGGCGAACTGCCGCTGGCCTGGCGCACGATGGGCGACTCCCGGAGCGACTACGCGATGGCGGACTGGCTGCACGCGCAGGGGCACGAGGTCGCGCACGTCGACGTCCGTCCGTCCGACGGTGTCCCGGCGACGCCGTACCCGGTGCTCACCGCACCCGACGGCGTCATCCACGACGATGCCGGAGCGCGGTTCCTGGCGGACTGGCGCCGGACCGCCTGAGTCGAGCCGCGCCTCCAGGCGGTCGCCCGACGCGCCACCGCGCGTCGCAGTGCCGGACGGAACCCATCCGCAGTATTTGCGTGCCGGGTTGGTACACCAGTACCCTCACGGGGTCCGCCGCCAGCCGATGACGGGAACCACCCCATGGCACCGAAGCTCCGCATCAAGTCGATCGAGGCCTCCCTCGCTGACTCCGAGGAGAAGGGGCGCTCCCTCAAACGGTCGCTGAAGACCTTCGACATCGCGGCGATGGGCATCGCCGTCGCGGTCGGTGCCGGCATCTTCTCGGTGGGCGCGAACGCCGCCGCGAACTTCGCGGGCCCGGGCGTCATCATCTCGTTCCTGCTCGCCGCCGTCACCTGCGGCCTCGCGATCATGTGCTACGCCGAGTTCGCCTCGACGATCCCGGTCGCCGGCTCCGCGTACACGTTCACCTACGCCACGATGGGCGAGCTGCTCGCCTGGATCGTCGGGTGGGACCTCATCCTCGAGACCCTGACCGCCAGCGCCGTCATCGCGAAGTACTGGGGGATCTACCTCAGCGAGGCCTTCAAGGTGTTCGGCGTGGACCTGCCGAGCACCATCGCCCTCGGCCCGATCGGCTTCACGTGGGGTCCGGTGCTCATCGTCGGCATCTTCACGGTGTTGCTCGCCTTCGGCACCCGCCTGTCCAGCCGTGTCTCGGCCGTCATCACGATCATCAAGGTCGCGATCGTCGTGTTCGTCATCGTCGCCGGTGCGTTCTTCGTGAAGGCCGCGAACTTCACCCCGTTCATCCCGCCTGCCGAGCCGACGAAGGGCGCCGAGGGCAGCGTCTGGACCCAGTCGCTCGTGTCCTGGTTCACCGGATCCGAGCCCGCGCAGTACGGCGTCTTCGGCCTGCTCGCTGCGGCCTCGCTGGTGTTCTTCGCGTTCATCGGCTTCGACGTCGTCGCGACCAGCGCCGAGGAGACCGAGAACCCGCAGAAGACGCTGCCGCGCGGCATCTTCATCGGTCTCGGCATCGTCACGCTGCTGTACGTCGGCGTGAGCGTCGTCATCACCGGCATGGTGTCGTACCAGCGCCTCGCGCAGGAGGACACGCCCTCCCTCGCGTCGGCGTTCAGCATCGTCGGCCTGCCCTGGGCCGCCGGGATCATCGCGATCGGCTCGCTCATCGGTCTCACGACCGTCGTCATGGTCCTGCTGCTCGGCCTGTCCCGCATCGTGTTCTCGATGAGCCGCGACGGGCTGCTGCCGCGCTGGTTCTCGAAGACCAACCCGAAGACGCAGACGCCCGTGCGGGTGCAGGTCGTCGCGGGTGTCGTCGTGGCGCTGCTCGCCGGCTTCACGGCCGTGGACAAGCTCGAGGGCATGATCAACATCGGCACGCTGTCGGCCTTCGTCCTGGTGTCGATCGGCATCATCGTGCTGCGTCGCTCGCGGCCGGACGCGCCGCGGTCGTTCCGGGTGCCGTGGTCGCCGGTGCTGCCGATCGTGTCGGCGGTCCTGTGCTTCTGGCTGATGCTGAACCTCGAGGTCGAGACCTGGCTCCGGTTCGTGATCTGGCTCGTCGTCGGGTTCGTCATCTACTTCGGCTACAGCCGCCGGAACAGCCGGGTGGGCAAGGGCCTGCA
Source organism: Curtobacterium pusillum (assembly GCF_007673235.1). GTDB lineage: Bacteria > Actinomycetota > Actinomycetes > Actinomycetales > Microbacteriaceae > Curtobacterium > Curtobacterium pusillum_C. Next base: position 362,142 of record NZ_VDZH01000003.1, on the reverse strand, counting down.
GTAGCGGTTCGGGTTCCGTCGCTCGCGCTACGCACCGAGGGCGAGCGCGGCGCCGAACCCGAGCATCACCAGGGCGACGAGGCCGTCGAACACCCGCCAGGTGAGCGGCTTCGCGAACAGCGGTCGGAGCAGTCGCCCGCCGAACCCGAGCGCGCCGAACCACAGGCAGCTCGCGGCCACGGCGCCGATCGTCCACCACCAGCGGTCGTCCACGCCCTGCTGGTTCGCGACGGAACCGAGGAACACCAGCGTGTCGAGGTAGACGTGCGGGTTCGCCCAGGTGAAGACGAGCATGGTCAGGACCGCCGCGCGCATGGTCGGGGCGGGCCGGCCGGGAGGCACGGTGCGGGTCCGCCCCGCCGCCTCCGCCGGGCGGGTGGTCGCCGCCACCGCATCTGCCGCATCGCGCCCCGCTCCGGACGTCGCGCCCGCGTGCACCGGGGCGCGATGTCCGCCCGCGGGCGCGATCGTCACTTGACGCCCGCCCGCGTCGAGGACGGGTGCGCCGTCGTCGTGCGCGTCCTGCTCGACACGCATCGTGTCGCCCGACGGCCGGAGCGCCCGCCGTGCGGCCAGCACCCCGTAGGTGAGCAGGAACGCCGCTCCGACGAACCGGATCACGACGATCGCGACCGGGAACCGCTCGACCACCACCCCGACGCCGAGCACGCCCGCGAGGATGAGCACCCCGTCGGAGACCGCGCACACCACGACCGCGACCGCGACGACCCGCAGGCGTGCACTGACCGCGAGCCGGAGCAGGTACGTGTTCTGCACCCCGATAGCGACGATGAGGGCGAGCCCGGTGCCGAGGCCGGAGAGCAGGGGGAGGAGCGCGGTCACGGTTCGACGCTAGGTGCACGGCTGGATGCAGTACAGCTCACGTTCCTGATGCTGCGTAAGCTGCGCTGCATGGCACGTCTGCAGCGCGAACACCTCGAGACACTGCTCGCCGCCGTCGACCACGGCACGCTCGACGCCGCAGCCCGAGCCCTCACGATCACCCCGTCGGCGGTGTCGCAGCGCATCAAGTCCATGGAGCAGCAGGTCGGGCGGGTCCTGCTGCAGCGGACGACCCCGGTGCGCCCGACCCCGGACGGCGAGGTCGTCCTCCGGCACGCGCGGCAGGCGCAGCTGCTCGACGAGGAGACCGCCCGGGCGCTCGGGGGCGGCGACTCCGTCGTGCCGTCCATCCCCCTCGCGGTGAACGCCGACTCGCTCGGCACGTGGTTCCTCGATGCCCTCGCGCTGGTCCGGGCGGACACCGAGGTCGTCTTCGACCTGCACCGCGAGGACCAGGACCGCACCGCCGAACTCCTGCGCGCCGGCACCGTGATGGGCGCGGTCACGGCCGAGGCGGATCCGGTTCAGGGCTGCTCGTCGGTGCCGCTCGGTGTCGACCGGTACCGTGCGGTGGCCTCGCCCGGCTTCGTCGCCCGGTACCTAGGCGACACGGACCCCGCAACGGCATCCGAGCGTCGGGTGACGGACCGGCTGGACCGGGTGCCGCTCGTGGACTACGACCGGGCGGACGACCTGCAGCAGGGCTACCTCCGCCGAGTGCTCGGCCACGCGCCGTCGGGCCCGCGCCACTTCGTCCCGACCTCGGCGGACTTCGCGCGGGCGGTGTCGCTCGGCTTCGGCTGGGGGATGCTGCCCGAGGCGCAGTGCCTCGACGCCTTGGCTCGTGGCGAACTCGTCGAGCTCACCCCCGGGCGGCGGGCGGACGTCGCCCTCTGGTGGCAGCGCTGGAACCTGGCGTCACCGCTGCTCGAGCGGGTGACCGACGCCGTGCGGGCCACCGCGGCCGAGCGGCTGCACCCGGTCGGTCAGGCCGTCGCGCGGTAGCGGAGGCCGTCCACGAGCAGCCCGACCATGAGCTGACTCTGCGCCGGGTCCGGGGCGCCGTGGCAGAGGTCGGCCACCGCGCGGAGCAGGACGGGGGCGTCCACGTCGGGGCGGATCGTCCCCGCTGCGGCAGCCGAGTCGAGCAGGCCGCCGAGGGCTCCGCCGAGACGGCCGATGAAGTACGCCGGGAGCGCCTCGAACGCCGGGTCGCCGGACTGCAGTGCGGCCGCGAGTCCGCGCTTGGTGGCGACGAACCCGGTGAACCGTTGGAGCCACCGGGAGAGCGCTTCGTCCGGGGAGGACGTGGCGGCGTACTCGTCTGCTGCGTTCGCACAGTCCTCGACCGCCTGTTGGAACACCGCCACCACGAGGTCGGACCGCTGCGGGAAGTGCCGGTACAGCGTGCCGACACCGACCCCTGCCCGGTCGGCGATCACCTTTGCGGGCGCGTCGACACCGTCCGTCGCGAACACCGCCGTGGCGGCGTCGGTCAGGGCGTCGGCGTTGCGTCGGGCGTCGGCGCGCACGGATCCTCCTGGAAACGACTCTTGCGTAAACGGAAAGCCGTTCCGTATAGTTCCGGAAGGGCGTTCCACTTCGGTCCACGATACGGCACCGGAGCGCAGCACGCCATCGACAGCAGGAGGAACCGCACATGCAGTACCGCACCCTCGGCAAGACCGGCATCCAGGTCAGCCCCTTCGCCCTCGGGGCGATGATGCTCGGCACCGACGGCCGCATCGGCAACGGCGACGAGCAGGACTCGATCCGGATCGTCCACCGCGCGCTCGACGCCGGCATCAACCTCATCGACACCGCCGACCGCTACTCGCAGGGCGGATCGGAGACCCTCGTCGGCAAGGCGATCAAGGACCGCCGCGACGACGTCGTCCTCGCCACCAAGTTCAACGGCCCCATGGGCGACGACCCGAACCGTCGCGGGAACTCCCGGCGGTGGATCATGCGTGCGGTCGAGGACTCGCTCCGTCGTCTGCAGACCGACCACATCGACCTGTACCAGGCGCACCGCCCGGACGACACGGTCGACCTCGAGGAGACGCTCTCCGCCCTGACCGACCTCGTCCGCAGCGGCAAGGTCCGGGCGATCGGCAGCTCGGACTTCCCGGCGTCGATGCAGGTCGAGGCGCAGTGGACGTCCGAACGCCGTGGCCTCGAACGATTCCGCACCGAGCAGCCCACCTACTCGATCCTCAACCGCGGCATCGAGCGCGAGGTCCTGCCGGTCGCGCAGCGGTACGGCATGGGCGCCCTCGTGTGGAGCCCCCTCGCCGGCGGCATGCTGACCGGACGCTTCCGGAAGGGGCAGGACTCCGACCTGGCGCGGGCGACGATGTTCCGGCACAACCAGGACGAGCGGCGCATCGACGCCGTGGAGCAGGTCGTCGTGCTCTCCGAGGAGACCGGCATCCCGATGACGCACCTCGCCATGGCGTTCGCGATCGCCCACCCCGGTGTGACGAGTGCGCTGATCGGGCCGCGCTCGATGGAGCAGCTCGACGACCTGCTCGCGGGCGCCGACGTGTCCCTGACGGACGACGTCCTCGACCGCATCGACGCGATCGTCCCGCCGGGCACCGACGTCGGGCGGCTCGACCAGCAGTACAACCCGCCGGCGATCCTCGATTCCGCGCTGCGGCGACGCTCGCCGGCCGATCGCGCTGCCGCCTGAGCGCCCCGCCCCGCGCCGGGTCTCGCGCGGCGTCGCTCGCACGGCGTCGCTCGCGCAGCGCCGAGCCGAGGCGCGGCGCCGCGGCGCGGATCGCAGTGTGCGAGGTTCCGCGCACGGTGGGACCCCGGCGACCCCGCACGGTGTCCGGAACCTCGCACACTGCGCAGGCGCCGTCGCACGGTGCGAGGTCAGGTCTGGCAGCGCGGGCACCAGTAGGTGTCGCGCAGGGTGAGCTCGGAGTCGCCGAGCTCCCCGTGCCGGATCGGCGTCCCGCACCGCAGGCACGGCTTCCCCGCCCGCCCGTAGACCCAGAACCGTCGGCCCGGACGGTCCACCCCGGTCGTCACACGGGCGCTGCGGTCCCGGTTGGCCAGGATGAGCCGGCTCGCCAGGGCGATCACCCGCGCCGGGTCGTGCACCTCGGCAGCCGGGCGGGTCGGCAGCACACCCCGGAGGAAGCAGAGCTCGTTCCGGTACACGTTCCCGAGGCCGGCGAGCACCCGCTGGTCGAGCAGCGCGAGGCCGATCGGGCGCTCCGGGTCCCGGATGAGGTTCGCCAGCGCGAGGTCGGGATCCCAGTCCGGGCCGAGCAGGTCCGGGCCGAGGTACCCGACGATCTCGGACTCCTGGTCGCGCGGGACGACCTCGAGGATGCCCAGCGCGAAGCCGACCGTCGACACCCCCTCGGCGTCGAGGATCGCCCGTGCCTGGTGCGCCGGTCGCCGCCACCGGTCGCCTGGCGCGTAGACGTCCCACCGCCCCTCCATCTTGAGGTGCGAGTGCACGGTCAGGTCGCCGATCCGGTGCAGGAGGTGCTTGCCGCGGGGGACCACCTCGTCCACGGTGCGACCGACGAGGTCGAGCGTCGCGAACGCCGGCACGCGGAAGTCGCTGCGGGTGAGGACCTTCCCCGCGAGCGCCGTGTGCAGCCGTCGGGCAGCGCGGAAGACGGTGTCGCCCTCAGGCACGTCGTTCCTCAGGCACGGAGCCGGACCCCCTGCGGTGTCGCGGTGAACCCGGCTTCCCGGAGCGCAGCGCCGAGCGGCGACTCGAGCACGAAGGCCCCGTCCACACGCTCGACGGACAGCTTGCCGAGCCCACTCCGGACCGCCGCCGCGATGGAGGCCGCGGCGACCGAGAGGTCCGCCGGGTCGTCCGTGAACGTCAGCACCGACTTGCCGCCACGCTCGACGTACACCGCGAGCTTCCCGTCGACCGTCGTCACGAGCGCGCCGGCCTTCCGGCCGGGACGGTGCCCGCGGGACTTCGTGGTGGCGTCGCCCGTCGGTTCGTCCTCGCCGAGCGCTTCCGTCGGTGCGTCGGTCGGCCACGGCAGCGACGCCCCGTACGGGTTCGCCGGGTCGGTCGCCGCCAGCGTGAGGGCCTCGCGCTTCCGGTCCGGGTCGGCGCGCTCGTCGTCATCGAGGTCCCGGGCGTACGTGCGGAGTCGGTCGACGGTCGGCCCGGTCGCGAACTGTGCCGCACCGAGCCCCTCGACGAAGTACCCGCGCCGGGCACGTCCGGACTCCTCGAACCGCGAGAGCACCCGGTAGACGCCGGCGAACCCGCCACGGACACCCTCGACCTGCACGGCACCGCGGGTCACGACCCCGTACCGCTCGAGCAGTTGTCCGGCGGTCGCCGCGGCACGCACGGTGGCGTCCGACTCGGCCAGGGGCAGCAAGGACCAGCGGCCGCCGACGGACGGCGGCCCGGACTGCGTCGGCATCGTCGGGCGAGGACGACCGCGGTACGCCCGGGCCCGCGGCGCGCTCGTGCTCTTCGCCTTGCCGCCGAGCATCGACCGCAGCGGAGCGAACGTGTCGTTGGTGATCTGGCCCGCCCACACCAGGTCCCAGAGCGCGGTCGAGAGCGCCTGGTCGTCAGTGCTCCCCACGGCCTGCCCGAGCTGCCGGAAGAAGTACGCGCCGCCGCCCGCGAGCGCGCCGAGCACGTCACGCTGCAGTTCGGTGGTCTCGTCGCCGGACGGCTCGGCGAGGGTCGTCGCCGCGGTGTCGGCGAGGTGCAGCCGCACCCAGCCGTCGTTGCCGGGCAGGGTGCCGCCGCCGGACCAGAGGACTTCGCCCGTCGCAGTCAGCTCGTCGAGCATGCTCGGCGCGTAGTCCGTGACGCGTGCGGGGAGCACGAGGGTCTCCCATGCGCTGGCGGGCAGCGCGACCCCGGCGAGCTGGTCGATGACCTGCAGGACACCGTCGACGCCGCGCAGCCCACCGCGTGCGCCCGGGGTGTGCACGTGCTGCCACGCCGGCAGGAACCGGGCGAGGGTGTCCGGGGACACCGGTTCGACCTCGTGCCGGAGCGCCGCGAGCGACTTCGTGCGGATGCGGCGGAGCACCTCGGCGTCGCACCACTCCGCGCCCTGGCGATCGGGTCGGAACTCGCCCTCGACCACCCGACGGTCGGCCACGAGCCTGCGCAGGGTGTCCTGCACGACCGCGATGCCGAGCCCGAGGCGCGCGGCAGCGTCCTGTGCGGAGAACGGGCCGTGCGAGCGCGCGTACCGGCCGACCAGGTCGCCCAGGGGATCGGCGACCGGTTCGACGAACGCCGTCGGGACGCCGATCGGCAGGGGGACCCCGAGGGCATCGCGGAGGCGGGAGGCGTCCTCGATCACGGCCCACCGGGTCGCCCCGGCGTGCGAGAACGAGAGCACGCGGCGGTCGCGCTCGAGTGCCGTGAGCGCACCCTGCACGGTCCTGACCGCGTCCGAGCGGCCTGCATCCGCATCCGCCGGCGCCAGCCAACTCCGGTCCACGATCTCGTCGAGGTCGAGCGCGCCCACCAGCCGGAGGACGTCGACGATCCCCTCAGCATCGCGCGCGCGGCGGTCCGGCGAGAGCCGCTGCAGGTCGCGTTCGACGGACGCGATCACCGCGGGGTCGAGGAGTTCGCGGAGCTCCGCCCGCCCGAGCAGTTCCCCGAGCAGGGTCGAGTCGAGCGACAGCGCGGCCGCCCGGCGTTCGGCGAGTGGGGTGTCGCCCTCGTACATGAACGCCGCGACGTACCCGAACAGCAGGGAGCGCGCGAACGGCGACGGCTGTTCCGTCTCGGTCTCCACCAGCCGGATGCGACGCCCGGCGATGTCGTCGGCGATGCTGAGCAGGGACGGCACGTCGTACACGTCCTGCAGGACCTCGCGCACGGTCTCGAGCACGATCGGGAACGACGGGTACTTCTGCGCGACCTCGAGCAGTTGCGAGGCTCGCTGCCGCTGCTGCCAGAGCGGTGAGCGCTGCCCGGGGTTCCGCCGGGGGAGCAGGAGCGCCCGGGCCGCACACTCGCGGAACCGCGCCGCGAACAGTGCCGACGACCCGACCTCGTCCGTCACCAGCGCCTCGAGGTCGTCGCGCTCGAACACGAACAGGTCGGCACCGGGGGGCTCGGCGTCGGTCTCGGGGATGCGGACCACGATGCCGTCGTCGGCGGCCATCGCGTCGCCGTCGATCCCGTGGCGTTCCCGGAGTCGCGCCGCCACGGCGAGGGCCCACGGAGCGTGCACCTGCATGCCGTACGGCGAGTGCAGGATGAGCCGCCAGTCGCCGAGTTCGTCGCGGAACCGTTCGATCACGAGCGTGGTGTCGTTCGGCACGTGCCCGGTCGCCGCGCGCTGGTCGCGCAGGAAGGTCAGCAGGTTGGTCACGGCGCGTTCGTCGAGCCCGCCGGCGGCGACGCGGGCGCGGGCGTCGTCATCGGACGCCCCTTCGACCTCGCGCACGAACGCGCCGGTGGCACGACCGAGCTCGGCGGGCCGGCCGATGCCGTCGCCCTTCCAGAACGGCACCCGGCCGGGCTGCCCGAACGCCGGGCTGACGACGACCCGGTCGTGCGTGATCTCCTCGATGCGCCAGCTCGTCGCGCCCAGGGCGAAGACGTCGCCGACGCGTGACTCGTAGACCATCTCCTCGTCGAGCTCACCGACGCGGGAGGCCTTCTCGCCGACCATGAACACGCCGAACATGCCGCGGTCAGGGATCGTGCCGCCGCTCGTCACCGCGAGTCGCTGGGCACCCGGCCGCCCGGTCAGGGTGCCGTGGACCCGGTCCCAGACCAGGCGCGGCCGGAGCTCGGCGAACTCGTCGCTCGGGTAGCGCCCGGTCACGAGGTCGAGCGTCGCCTCGAACGCAGAGCGGGGCAGGCCGCTGAACGGGGCGCTCCGCCGGACGAGCTCGAACCAGTGCTCCACGTCGACGGTGTCGATCGCGCCGGCCGCGACGGTGTGCTGCGCGAGGACGTCCAGTGGGTTCGCCGGCACCGAGATCGACTCGATCTGGCCGGACACCATCCGCTCGACGGTCACGGCGCTGTTCACCAGGTCGGCGCGGTGCTTCGGGAAGAGGACTCCGCGGGAGATCTCGCCGACCTGGTGCCCGGCGCGTCCGACGCGTTGCAGGCCGCTCGCGACCGACGGCGGCGCCTCGACCTGCACGACGAGGTCGACCTCGCCCATGTCGATGCCGAGCTCGAGCGAACTCGTGGCGACCACGCACCGCAGCCGGCCGGACTTCAGGTCGTCCTCGATGATGGCGCGCTGGTCCTTCGACACGGAGCCGTGGTGCGCGCGGGCGAGCACCGGCACCGAGGCGTCCGATCCGCCGCCACCGGTCTGCCCGGACGCGCCGATCACCTGCGCCGGCGGCCGTGCGTGCGCGGAGAGCCTGGCCGGGGACTGGGCACGGGGACCGGCGGCCGGGAGCCCGTCGTCCGCCGGGGACACCCCGGCCGGCACCAGCGCACCGTCGCCGACGGAACCGGTCGCGGCGAGCACCCGTTCCTCGTGGATCTCGTTGAGCCGCGCGGTCAGTCGCTCGGCCAACCGCCGTGAGTTCGCGAACACGATCGTCGACCGGTGTTCCTCGATGAGGTCGACCACCCGTTCCTCGACGTGGGGCCAGATCGACCCGTTCGTCGGTGACTCGGTGGCGTCTGCGCCGACCGGGGGCGCCCCGAGCTCGGCCATGTCGTCGACCGGCACGACCACGCGCAGGTCGAAGGTCTTCTGCGCGGGCGGCGCGATGATGGTCACGGGGGCACGCCCACCGAGGAACCGCGCGACCTCCTCGGGCGGACGGACCGTGGCCGACAGTCCGATGCGCTGGACGGGCTTCTCGAGCAGGTCGTCGAGGCGTTCGAGCGACACGGCGAGGTGTGCGCCGCGCTTCGTCGACGCGACCGCGTGCACTTCGTCCACGATGACGGTGTCGACGTTGACCAGGGTCTCCCGCGCCTGCGACGTGAGCATGAGGTAGAGCGACTCGGGCGTCGTGATGAGGATGTCCGGCGGTTGACGCAGGAGCCGCTGCCGGTCCGACGACGGGGTGTCACCGCTCCGGACGCCCACCGTGACGTCCGGTGGTTCGAGCCCGAGCCGCCTGGCGGTCTGGGTGATCCCGACCAGCGGGCTGCGGAGGTTCCGCTCCACGTCGACGCCGAGCGCCTTGAGCGGCGACACGTACAGCACCCGGGTCCGCTGCTTCGCGGGCGGCCGGTCGGACGCGCTGATGAGCCGGTCGATGGACCACAGGAACGAGGCCAGCGTCTTGCCGGACCCCGTCGGCGCGATCACGAGCGCGTGCTGTCCGGTGGAGATGGCGTCCCACGCCCCGGCCTGCGCTGCCGTCGGTGCGTCGAATGCACCCCGGAACCACTCTGCGGTGGCGGGGGAGAAGCGCTCGAACACGTCCGTCATGGTCCGTCCCATCCTGCCCGCGACCCCCGACAACCCGCCCAGTCGCAGATCGGGGTTGACAGAGCGATCTTTACAGATCTATCGTTAACACATCGCGATAGGAACGATACCGATCGCGAGCCAACTTCGAACACTGACCAGGAAGGACGCACCATGCGCCCCATGTACGACGACAACATCAACAACCACCAGCACCCGCGCGGCCCCCGGTTCGGCGGCGCGCGGCAGCACCACGGCGCCGGCTTCCCCGGCCGCGACCGCGGTGACCACGACCATGGCGGACGCGGTGGCTTCGGCCCCGGCTTCGGTCGCGGCTTCGGCCCCGGTTTCGGGGGTCCCGGTTTCGGTGGGCCCGGCTTCGGCCGTGAGCGCCGCCGTCGCGGCGACGTCCGCCTCGCGATCCTCGGCCTGCTGGCCGAGGGCCCGCAGAACGGCTACGCCGTGATCAAGACCATCGCCGAGCGCACCGGCGGCGCCTGGAAGCCGAGCCCAGGTTCGGTCTACCCGACCCTCCAGCAGCTCGTCGACGAAGAGCTCGTCGTCTCCACGGGAGACGGTCGCAAGACGCTCTTCGAGCTCACCGACGCCGGCAAGGCCGAGGCCGAGGCGAAGGCGGACGAGATCGCCGCGGCCTTCGAGGCGCCGGGCCTCCCGGACTCGTCACGCGAGTTCATCGAGGCGCTCCGCAAGACCATGGGCGTGCTGCACATGTACCGCACCAGCGCGACGGAGGAGCAGACGAAGGCGGCCACGGCCAAGATCGACCAGCTCCGAAAGGACCTCCTGCAGATCCTCGCCGACTGACGTCGGAAACGGCGGACGGGAGGCACGGTGCCAGCTGGCACTCCTCCCTCGCAGGCTCGGTCGGCGCGCCCCGCGCAACGCTTCGCGTTGCCGCCGAGCGGGGCGCGCTCCCGTTCGTCGTCCGGTGGCGTCGAGAGCCGTCAGCCGCCGATGAACGCGGCCACGTCCGCCAACTCCGCGGCGGACACCGCGTGCGGCAGGCCCTCGTAGGTGCGGTCCGTCACAGCGGTGTGCGCGGCGGCCCATGCCTGCGCCCGAGCGGTGGCCTCGGCCGGGATCACCGGGTCGAGGTCGCCGTGCCCGAGGAACACCCGCGGCCGGACCTGCTCCACGGCGGTGTCCCGACCGTCGGTGACGCCCGGCACGACGAAGCCCGACAGGGACACCGCGAACGCGAACCCCGACGGTCGAGCGCGCAGCAGCTGCAGTGCCATCGACCCGCCCTGCGAGAACCCGAGCAGTCCGATCCGCGGGTGGTCGGCGGCGACGGAGTCGATCCAGTCGAGCACGCCGGACACCGACTCGTCGACCGGTTCGAGCGCGGGGGAGCCCGGCGTGCCGAGCGGGTACCAGCTGAACCCCTGCCCCCACGGCATCGGTGCACGCAGTGACGCCAGGGTCCACGACGACGGCAGCGCCGGCGCGAGTCCGAGCAGGTCGCGTTCGTTCGACCCCACCCCGTGCATGGTCACGAGGAGCGGCGTGCCCGACCGCTCGGAGGGGTCCCGGGTCCACTGCACGACGTCGCGATCGATCATGTGCAAGACTTTAGTTGACGCATCAACCATCCCCAACCCCCGCGCCTTGCGCCGAACTCGCCGGGGCGACTGGTAGACACGGTGCATGGCCTCGCTGCGCACCCCCGACCCCGACTCCGGCTGGCTGTCCGACGAGGAGCTCGCGAACGTCCGCCGTCGACTGCCGATCTGCTACGTCGAGGCGGTCCCCGTCCGCACCGACGGTCTCGGTGTCGTCACCGAGGTGGGCGTGCTGCTCCGCGTGTCCCCGAGCGGGTCGATCGCCCGCACGCTCGTGTCCGGCCGCGTGATGTACGGGGAGTCGATCCGCACGGCGCTGTTCCGGCACCTCGAGAAGGACCTCGGCCCGATGGCGTTCCCGCAGCTGCCCTCGAGTCCGACGCCGTTCACGGTGGCGGAGTACTTCCCGCTGCCCGGCGCCTCGGTGTACACGGACGAACGGCAGCACGCGATCTCCCTGGCGTACGTCGTCCCCGTGACCGGCACGTGCGAGCCCCGGCAGGACGCCCTCGAGCTGACGTGGATGAGCCCGATGGAAGCCGCGTCGGACGCCGTCGCCGACGAGATGGAGGGCGGTCGCGGAGCACTCCTGCGCGCGGGCCTCGCGTCCGTCGGCGCACTCATGTAGCCGTTCCCGTCGACCTGCCCCGCGCACGACGAAGCCCCCGGATCCGAATCGGAACCGGGGGCTTCGCAGCGCGGTACTGGACCGGCTTACTTGTTCTCGTTCTTGAGGCTGTCGGCGACGCCTGAAGCGGCGTCCTTGACGTTCGTACCTGCCTGCTTGGTGTCGGCCTTGACCTGATCGGTCTTGCCTTCAGCCTTGAGGCGGTCGTTGTCCGTCACGTTCCCGACGGCTTCCTTGGCCTTGCCTGCTGCCTTCGCAGCGGCGTTCTTGACGTCTTCGATCCCAGCCATAGGCTCTCCTTCCGACAGCGGACAGTTCCCCGTCAGTCGCTTGCGCGGCATCCGGTGAAGGAGAACCTACGCGCCGGGAACCCGTCCGTGCCCAGGGGGCGTGGAGGTTGTCCCCCGAGGGGTCAGCGCGCGGAACCGGCGGGACGGGACGCGCGGCGCGAGCCACCTCGACGATTGCCGCCCGACTCGGAGCCGGCACCACGGCCGGCGGCGTAGCCGCCCTCCGAGGACCAGACCGGAGCGGACCCACCGCGGACGGTGTCGCTCGACGCGCGACGGCTGCCGCCACTGCGGCGACCACCGGACGCGGCAGCGGAACGCTGCCCACCGGCGGAGCCGGCCGACGCGCCGGCGCCGGCCTCGGCGGGACGACCGCCGCGACGCCCTGCACCGGACGACCCGGAAGCCGAGCCGGTGCGCGCGGGCTGCGCCGCGCCTCCAGACCGACCGCCGCGACCACGGCGACGACCGCCACCCGCACTGTCGGACTCGTTCGTCCGCTGCTTGGGCTGACGCTGCTGCTGTGCCGGCTGCTCCGGGGCGACGTGGCGGACCGGAGCGACCTCGCCGACGAGCTCCGAGACGGCGGGGGAGTTCGCCGTGACCTGTTGCGGTGTGACCTTGATCGCGGCCGCACGCATCATCTGCGCTACGTCGCGACGCTCGGCCGGCATCGTGACGGTGACGACGTCACCGGAGGAACCGGCACGCGCGGTGCGGCCCGAACGGTGCAGGTACGCCTTGTGCTCGGTCGGCGGGTCGACGTGGACGACGAGCTCGACGTGGTCGACGTGCACGCCACGGGCGGCGACGTCGGTGGCGACGAGCACGAGGGCCTCGCCGGAGGAGAACTTCGCGAGGTTCCGCTCACGAGCACCCTGCGAGAGGTTGCCCTGCAGGTCGACGGCCGGGATGCCCTGGCTGCTGAGCTGCTTCGCGAGACGCTTGGCGTGGTGCTTCGTGCGCATGAAGAGGATGCGACGACCGGTGCCGCTCGCGAGGGTCCGGACGAGGTCCTTCTTCGCGTCGGCGTCGGCGACCTCGAACAGGTGGTGCGTCATGGCCTCGACCGGGCTGGTCTCGTCGTCGACCGAGTGCATCACCGGGTTGTGCAGGAACTTCTTGACGAGCTTGTCCACGCCGTTGTCGAGCGTCGCGGAGAACAGCAGACGCTGCCCCTGCTCGGGCGTCGCCTGCATGATCTTCGTCACGCCGGGCAGGAAGCCCATGTCGGCCATGTGGTCGGCCTCGTCGAGGACGGTGACCTCGATGGCGTCGAGCTGCACGTGGCCCTGCTGCATGAGGTCGGCGAGGCGACCCGGGCAGGCGACGACCACGTCGACGCCACCGCGGAGCGCGTCGACCTGACGGCCCTGACCGACACCGCCGAAGATCGTCGTCGTGTTGAGGCCCATCGCCTTGGCGAGGGGGGCGAGTGTCGCGTCGATCTGCGTCGCGAGCTCACGGGTCGGGGCGAGCACCAGCGCGCGGGGGCGACCGGCGCGGCGCTTGCGCGGGTTCGCGGCGAGCCGGGCGGCGAGCGGGATCGCGAAGGCGATCGTCTTGCCGGAACCGGTGCGGCCGCGACCGAGCACGTCCTTGCCCTTGAGCGAGTCGGGGAGTGTGTCGGCCTGGATCGGGAACGCGGTCTCCTTGCCCTGCTGGGCGAGGACGTCGACCATCGGCGCGGGGACGCCGAGGTCGGAGAAACGGATGTCTTCGTTGGTCATGGTGACCTTTCGAGCCGGAGGACTCCGGCTGTGGGCGCGCTCTGGGGCAGCGCGCGGGCGGGATGCGCGCCAACGGGTGTGGCTGGCGCAGTCGCCGCAGCAGAGAAGCCTGGCACCTTCGGGAGGTGCTCGATCATCGGTCCGTGGACCGGGAGTTCGGGGGCGTCCGTACGACGCACGAGGCGATCGGCGCCTCGAGTACGTCCATCATAGCGTGCGAGGATCTGGGCGTGCGAGAACGGACAGTCCTTGGTGCGGCCGCGATGGCCGTGGTGGCGGTGATCGGGCTGTCTGGGTGCGCGGCAACCGGGTCTGGGTCGTCGTCTTCCTCCTACGAGAACCTGCCCGCCTCGGGGATCCCGGACTACCAGCTCGGCGGGGGCTACACGCCGCCGGCCGGGGTGACGATCGTCGAGCGGGACAGCACGGACCGCCCGGCCGCCGGGAAGTACTCGATCTGCTACGTGAACGGCTTCCAGACCCAGCCGGGCGACGCCGACGCATGGCTCGACGACCACCCGTCGGCGGTCCTGCGCGACGACGACGGGAAGCCCGTTTCCGACCCGGGGTGGCCGGACGAGATGCTCCTCGACACCTCCACGGCTGCGGCACGGTCCACGATCACGAAGGTCCTGACGACGTCGATCGCCCGCTGCGCCGACCGCGGGTTCGACGCGGTGGAGTTCGACAACCTCGACTCGTGGACCCGGTCGCACGGTGCGCTCACCCGCGCGGGCAACCTGGCGCTCGCCCGTGCCCTGGTCGAGGTCGGGCACGAGCACGGGCTGGCAGTCGGGCAGAAGAACACGCCGCAGCTCGGGGCCTCCGGGCGGAAGAGCACGGGGTTCGACTTCGTCGTCGCCGAGGAGTGCGTCGAGTACCAGGAGTGCTCGGCGTACACGAAGGCCTACGGGCAGCACGTCATCGACGTCGAGTACTCGGACAACACCGACCGGTCGTGGTCGTCGGTGTGCGCGGACGACGACCGTCCGGCGATGACGATCCTGCGCGACCGTGACCTCGTGACGCCGTCCCACGACGACTACGTGTTCGAGCACTGCTGACGGTCGGCGGCGGCCCGGCACCTCGCACGGTGCGAGGCCCGCGCGATGTGCGCACGCCACGGTGCGAGGTTCCGCGCACCGTGGGACGCGCGCGGCCTCGCACCGAGCGCGGAACCTCGCACACTGCGGCAGCGCGGCGTCAGCGCGCACCCGTCAGGCGGGCCAGGCGTCCCGGAGTGCCGTCGCGGCCTGGTCGGCGGAGAGCCCAGCGGCCCGGGCAGCGGCGGCGAGTGCGCGTGCGGCCTCGGTCACCGGTTCCGGGACGTCCGCCGGACGGATCACCCGGGTGCCGGCACCTCGTGCGGTGTGCACGAGGCCGGACTCCTCGAGGAGCTGGTAGGCCTTCGCGACCGTCCCCGCGGCGAGACCGAGCTCGTCGGCCAGCCCCCGGACGCTCGGCAGGCGTTCACCGTCGACGAGGTACCCCGCACCGATCTGCGCGGCGATCTGCGACCGCACCTGTTCGAACGGGGGGACACGCCCTCCGGCGTCGATCGCGACGAGACCCGACATGTGCTCCACCCTAGAAGTCGTACTGCTCGCCGACGGGGATCGGCACCGCGACGGTGTTGCCCGGAGGCGCGAGCGGGCACGCCCACGCTGGGTCGTACGCGCACGACGGGTTGTACGCGAAGTTGAAGTCGAGGACGAGTTCGCCGTCGTCGCCGCCGAGGTCGGCGCCCTTGATCGTGTCCAGCAGGTAGCGGCCACCGCCGTACGTCCCGCGGGCCTTGCCGGCGCTGGCGTCCTTGACGGGGACGAAGACACCGCCCGCGTAGCCGCCGTGCGACCACACGTCGAGCGTCCCGACGCCGGGCAGGGACACGATGCCGAGTCGGTCGAAGTGCACGGTGCCGTCCGTGCCGGTCTCGACGTCCATCGCCAGGGCCTCGGCCGGCTCGACACGGGCGCGGAAGCGCCAGGCCGGGTCGTAGTCCGGGACGGGCAGGGACTCGAAGTCGCGGGCGTCCTCGTCGAGGAGCGGGCTCGCGGGGTGCTCACCGAACATCGCGTCCCGGGTCTCGCGCCACATCGCGTGCGCGGTCTCCGGATCGGCGGTCGCCCGGACGCGGCGGTACAGGTCGAAGGTCATCCGCCGCCAGTCCACGGTGGCGAGCGTGCTGTGCACGCGGTCGTCGGTTGCCGGCTCATGCGTCTGGCTCACGGTGCGAGCGTACGCCCGTTGCGCGCCGGCCGGGAGGCCCGTGGTGCGTCCGTCGGTCAGGCCGCGGCCCGACGGGGTCGCCGCCACTGCGGTGCGAGCTGCCGCATCCGGAGCGCGCGCCACTGCCAGATGACCCACATCCCCGGCCACAGCAGGACGCCGAGCGCACTCGGGCGCATCCGGTAGGTGAGCCGGTCGATCAGCAGGGTCCGTTCGTCCGGCGCTGGTCGGACGGCCATCCGGTGCTGCATGGTCATGCGCCCGAAGAGGCCACTGGTGCCACCCCCGTTGTCGCGCTGCACGGGCACGCCCTCGACGTCGTACAGGTCGATGTCCACGTGCGTGTCGCCGCTCGGCACCAGACCGAACGCACTCGCCGTGATCGGGTGCGGCTCACCGGGGACCCACCGCGCGGGGAATCCCTGCGGGTCGCGGGACCGGTAGACGAGGAACGGTTTCGTGACCGCCACCATCACCGACGGGGACAGCAGGGCGTCGCGCACGGCCTCGACCGGCGCGTCGAGGACGATCCGGATGCCGACGTGCACGCCCCGAACGCTACTCGGACCGTGCCGGGTGCCGTCGGGTCAGGCGTGCCGAGCCGACCGGCGTCGGGACCCCTCGGCCCGGTCGTGCCGCCGCAGGCGCTCCGCCAGCGAGAGCCGGACGGTCGGCCACTCGGACGCGATGATCGAGAACACCACGGTGTCGCGGAGGGTGCCGTCCCGTCCGACCGAGTGGTTCCGCAGCACGCCGTCCTGCTTGGCCCCGAGCGCTGCGATCGCCGTGCGGGACTGCGTGTTGTGCCAGTGCGTCCGGAACTCCACCGCGATGCACTGCCAGACGTCGAACGCGTGCGACAGCATGAGCAGCTTCGCCTCGGTGTTGATGCCCGACCGCTGCGAGGACCGCGACAGGAAGGTCGCCCCGATCTCCACGCGTCGGTTCGCGGTGTCCGGGCTCAGGAAGGTGGTCGACCCCACCACGCGGCCGGTCGGACGGTCGCGCACCGCGAACGGCACCATGCGACCGGCGGCCTGTTCGGCGAGGCGACGGTCGATCTCGTCGTCGACCTGCGCCGGCGCCGGGATCGAGGTGTACCAGGTGCGCCAGAGATCGCCGTCAGCGACCGCCGCCCGCAGGTCGTCCGCGTGCTCCGGCCCGAGGGGCTCGAGCGTCACACGGTCGCCGGTCAGGGTGGGTGCGGGGGCGATCTCCATGGCACCAAATCCTACGGTCGCCGACCCTGGCGAAGTCCCGACGAGGGGCCATCTGTGGAAAAGGTCAGGGTGCTCCCGGCGGCTATCGTGGAGCGGGTGGCAGCACGCACGCAGCAGCGGTACCAGGTCCGTCTCGCATGGGGGATCGGTGGTGCGGCGCGCATCGCGCCAGACACCCACCTCATCGTCTGGATCGACGTCCTGCCGGCGACGGCGACGGCCAAGGCGACGGTGTACGGCGACCGCACGCAGCGGGCGCTCCGCGCCGTCACCGCCCAGCTGCCGGACGGTCCGGAGGTGGTGCTCGGCCACCTCGGCAACGCACGGGCGATCGCGGAACGCGTGACGCGCCTCCAGGCCGAACGCGGTGACCGCTGTGTCGTCGCGATCGTCGCCGCCGGACGCCACCACGCACCCGGTGACGACGCGGCGGAGGCCGCCGGTGAGACCGCCGACGTGCCGGACGCACCCGACTTCGCGGTCGAGGACCTCCTCGCTGCCGGAGCCCTCGTCGACGCGCTCGCCGAGGTCGGCATCGACCACACCTCACCAGAGGCGGCGGCTGCCTGCGCGGCGTACACGGGACTGCGCCGAGCGGTGAGGCACCTCGTCAGCGCGTCCGAGGCGGCTGCCGCACTTGGGCCGGAGGCGGTGCACGCGGCGCTCGCCGCCGGTGGCGAACTCGTCACCCTGCGGGAATCGACCCGTCGCGCGTAGCGTTCCGGTCGTCACCCGAAGAGCGAAGGAGCACGCCATGAAGGCAGTCGTCGGAGACACCGTGATCGCCGAGGCCCCGCAGGAGGACCTCATCCAGATCGAGGGCAACTGGTACTTCCCGCCGTCGAGCGTGAAGTCCGAGCTGTTTACCGAGAGCCCCACCCAGTACCACTGCCCGTGGAAGGGCGACACCCAGTACTTCACCGTGAACGTCGACGGCCAGGCGCTGCAGGACAACGCGTGGTCGTACCCGACGCCGATCCCGTCGTCGTTCGACCGCGTCGGCAAGGACTACTCGGGCTACGTCGCCTTCTGGAAGGGCGTCCGCGTCATCGAGTAGACGCGGCTCAGCCGGCCAGCGTCAGCGCGATGAGCGCGACGTTGAGCGCCACGATCACCAACGCGATGACCCCCGCCACCACGCGGGTGGTCATCGCGTTGACGTCCGCCCCCATCACGCTCCGCCGTGAGGTGTAGACCACGAGCGGCACGATCGCGAACGCGATCCCGAAGCTCAGCACGACCTGGCTGACCACGAGCAGCATCGTCGCGTCGGCGTTGACCGCGAGCAGGACGATCGCCGGCACCAGGGTGACGAGCCGCCGCACGATCAGGGGCACCCGGACGTGCAGCAGTCCGTGCATGATCTCCGCGCCGGCCATGCAGCCCACCGAGGTGGAGGCGAGCCCCGACGCCAGCAGCCCCACCGCGAACAGCACGCCGACGACCGGCCCCACGTTGGCGGCGATGGCCTGCTGGGCCCCGGGGATCGAGTCGGTGCCGGACACCCCGGGCAGCGTCGCGGCGGCGAGCACGAGCATGCAGATGTTCACGCCACCGGCCACGACGAGCGCGAGCCCGACGTCCCACCGGGTCGCGACGAGCACCCGGCGGCGTTCGGGTCCGGCGGGGACGTCGCCGTGCCGGTCCCGAGCGAGGGCCGAGTGCAGGTAGACGGCGTGCGGCATGACGGTCGCGCCGAGCATCGACGCCGCGAGCATCACCGACTCGGCGCCCTGGAAGCGTGGCACGAGCCCGGCGACGAGCTCACCAGGCGACACCTGCGCGAACAGCAATCCGGCGCAGAACCCGACGGTCAGGATCGCCAGCATCGCGGTGACGACGACCTCGAACGTCCTGGTGCCCCGGCGGCTGTGCAGGGCGAGGATGAGCATCGAGACGACGCCCGTGATGACGCCCCCGGCGACGAGCGGCACCCCGAACAGCAGGTGCAGGGCGAGTGCGCCGCCGATGACCTCGGCGACGTCGGTCGCTGCCGCCACGATCTCGGCCTGTGCCCAGAACAGCAGCCGGGGCGTGCGCTTCATCCGGAGCCCGAGGTGCTCCGGCAGGGACTTCCCGGTGACGACACCGAGCTTCGCGGAGAGGTACTGCACGACGACGGCGCTGGCGTTCGCGGCGACGAGGACCCAGAGCAGCAGGTAGCCGTACTTCGCCCCGGCCGTGAGGTTGGCGGCGACGTTTCCCGGGTCGACGTAGGCGATCGCGGCGACGAACGCGGGACCGAGCAGCGTCAGGCTCGCACCACGACGGCGCGGGATCGCGGGGTCACGGGTGGTGGGCGGGGTCGCCGTGTCGGTCATGCCGTCCAGCATGCCAGAGAATTCGGCGCACCGAATCCTTGAATTCGTGTCTTTGCAACACGCAGTGCGACGGTCAGGCCGTTGCGCGTCGCGCTCGGTGCGCCCGCACCTTCGCCCGGTTCCCGCAGCGCTGCATCGAACACCAGCGGCGCGTGCCCCCGCGCGAGGAGTCGTAGAACACCAGCCCGCAGTCGTCCGCCGAGCAGCGGCTCAGGCGGGTGGGCTGTCCGTCGGCCGCGACGTCGTCGAAGCCGACCTCGGTGAACAGGGACACCGCGTCCCGTGCGACGCTCGACAGCGCTTGCGCGAGCCGCACCCGGTTCGCCCCGGCGCGACGTCGACCACCCGGCAGGCTCGGGGGTACGTCCGGCAGCGCGGCGAACAGGTTGACGGTGTCGATGTCGTCGGGTGCGGGGCGGGTGCGACCGGTGCCAGCGCGCAGCCCCGCGGCCACCGCGGTGCGCTCGGCGGCGGTGGACGCCGGACCGGGGGCCGCGGCGACGGCCAAGCGGGCGATCGCGGCGCGGAGTGCACGGGCGTCCTGCAGCTCACGCGCCGTCGCTCCGACGTCGATCGGCTCGGTGTGGTCGGTCAACCACTCGTCCAGGTCGGCTGGGGTCATCAGCAGCTCCCCGAGCTGTGCACGCGGACGTCGACCGTCCGGGTCGTCGGCGAACCCACCGGTGTGCGCGAAGTCGAGGGCGATCCGTCCCGCGTCGAAGAACCAGGTGGAACCGGCGTCGGTCCGGATGTGCTGCCCCGTGTGCATCCGCCCAGGCTAACGGGTTACCGGCGCGCCTCCGAGCGGTCCGGTCGTCATGCGGTAGCTCGGCGCTCGGTCTCGCTCCGTCGGCGCCACGTGATCACGTTGCGAGCGTCGAACCGTCTCGAACACGCGGCGCACGCCAACGGCCGCGTCGGCGTGCGGTAGCGGAAGTGCTCGTGGCCGGCCGGGCAGGTGCCGATCCACGGCGCGAGCTCGCTCGCCACCGGGCCGTCGTACAGCCGCGAACCGGTGTACCCGAGCGCCGCCGCCGTCCGTCGCCAGCGCTGCCCGTGCCCCGCGCGGGGACCCGCCAGCGCGTGCGCGATCTCGTGCAGCAGCACCTGGTCGACGTCGTCCTCGGAGAACCGCACGGCCAGGTGCCGGCTCACCGTGATGCGCCTCCGGGCGAAGTCGCACTGCCCGGCGCGGGTCTTCGCGTGGTCGAAGGCGAACGACCAGCCCCCGGCCCCGAGGTGCGCCGCCATGAGGTGTTCGGCGCGAGCCCGGACCGCCTCGAGCGTCGTCACCGCACGTCGTCGTCGGGATCGCCCCGTCCGGCCTGGCCCTTCTGCGCAGCGCGTGCGGCGATGCGACCCCAGAGGTCGTCGGCCTCCGTCCGCGCTGCGTCCGGGGCGCCGAGCACGCGGCGGCGGATCGGTGGGACCTGCTTCACCGGTTCGGCGACACGGGTCTGCGGCTCGTCCTCCTCGGAGCGGCGGGCGGCGACCTCGCGAGCGGTGCGGGGACGGTCCTCGTCCTTGGGCTGGGCGACGGAGGCGCGGAGGGCGGCCTCCACGGCGGTCCGCAGGGCCTCGGTGCGCTCCGACGGTGCTCCGGCCTGCCGGAACGCCTGGTACGCGCGGGAGAGGGCCGAACGCGCTTCCTCGAACCGGGACAGCTCGAACAGCGACCAGCCCTCGAGCTCGGCGGCGGCGCCCTCGAGCTCCGGCCACTCCTCGGTCCGAGCGGTGTCGCGTGCCATGGCGGACTCGGTGGCGGCACGCTCGTACCGGCCGAGGTCGTGCAGCACGTGCGCGCGGCGGATCCGGGCGGAGACCTTGTCCGAGCGCTCCCCGGTGAACATCGTCAGCCGGAAGACCTCCTCCGCGATCACGAGCGACTCGTCGAGTCGACCGAGCAGCCGGAGGAGTTCGGCGCGTTCGGCGAGGGCCTCGGTGCTGCGGCTCTGCCCGAGGTCGCGCAGGCGCTGCTGGATCGCGTCGGCGTCGACGGCGGGGCGCAGGCTGATCGGGGCGAAGGTGCTGCCCGGGCTGACCCCGGCCGTCACGGGCGCTGCGTGGCGCGGTTCCCGGGCGCGGTCGAGGCGGTCGGGCTGCTGGCGGTCGTCGGGCGGGAGGGACATCGGTTCGAGGGTAACCACGCCGACCCGAGAGTGCGCGGTGCCACGCGCACGGGGGTCACGCGTTTCGTCCTGGACGCCGAACGGCCCGCCGTGCTGGTGCACGACGGGCCGTTCGGGTGCGCCGTGTCGGGCGCTCCGGGGGTGCTCGGCGTCAGACGCTGCCGCCCATCGCCCCGGCGACGGATGCCGCGGCGGCGATGAAGAAGGCGATCACGCCGACGACCGCGAGCACGATGCCCCAGACGCCCCACGCGCGGCCGCGCTTAGTGACGGCGGCGATGATGCCCTGCACGATCGCCCACAGGCCGAGGGCCGTGCCGAGGTAGAAGAGCAGCGACGCGGTGACGGCACCGGGTGACGTCATGAGTTCCTGCACCGCGGAGTCGCTCGGCGTCGTGGAGCCGCCGTTCGCTGCCTCGCGGAGGGCCGCCGAGTCGCCGAACGCGGCGCCGATGAGGACACCCGCGACGACTCCGGCAACGAGTGCGAGGAGGCCGACGACGAACGCGATCGCACCGACGGTCTTCTTCTTGCGCTTCGGCTCCTCGTAGCCCTGCCACGAGGGAGCGCCGGCACTCGTCGGCGCCGCAGCCGCCGCGTACGGCTGCTGGCCGTACTGCTGTTGCTGCCCGTACTGCGGCTGCGCGTCGTCCGGCCGGCCGTACTGGCCCTGCTGCTCGGCGTACTCGGTCGAGCCGTACCGCGGAGCCTCGGGCTGCGCGGCCTGCTCGCCGTACCGCGGGGGCTCGCCCTGCGGGGCCTGCTCGCCGTAGCGCGGTGCCTCGCCCCAGCTCGGCACCTGGCCGTCGCCGGTCCGGTCCTCGTTGCTCCGGTCGTCGTTCGTCATCGGGTGTCCCCTCGCTCGGTCGCGCTCCTGCGCGGTCGTTCAGGACCATCCTGGCAGTCGCGTCCTCCGCGTGCCCACCGAACACCGGACTGGAGGCACGGCGCACGTCCAGCACACCGCTTCCGTCCGGCACGTGGTTGCGTCCGCAACGGGCGACAGCGCCGATGTCGGACGACATCGAGCCTGTCGTTGCCCCGCGTGCGCAACCGTTGCAGACGCGCTGGTGCGACGAGTCCGGTGTCGTACGACGTCGGTGTCGTCGTTCCGAGTCCGCAGCCGACCGACCAGCCCGCGCCCGTCAGCCGCCGAACACACTCCGGTTCGGCTCCGGCGACGCCACCGCCGTCTGGTCCGTCACGATCGGCGCCCCGGCGATGAACGACCGCAGCTCGGCACCGTGCACGACCTTCGCCGGCATCGGGTCGGAGGAGTACCGCCGCGGCATGTCCGCCACGGGCAGGTCGGTGGGCGAGCCGAGCAGCACGATGTTCCCGAACCGGCGCCCCTTGAGCATCCCGGTGTCCGCGACCGCCGCCACCGACGGCAGCACCGCCTGGAGCGTCGAGGCCTGCCCTCGTGCGAACGCCAACCCGGCTCCGTCCGCCACGTTCACCGCGACGATGCCGGTGGGCGACAGGAACTCCGCGACCTCTCGGTAGAACTCGATGCTCGTCACGTGGGCCGGGATCTGCGAGCCGCCGAACACGTCGACGACGGCGAGGTCGACGGTGCCGCGGAGCCCGGCGGGGAGCTTCCCCAGGACCTCCCGCGCGTCGCCGTACCGCACCCGGATCGAGGCACCCCGGGGGAACGGCAGCGCGTCGCGCACGTGGTCGACGAGGTCCCGCTCGAGCTCGATCACCTGCTGGCGCGAACCCGGCCGGGTCACCGCGACGTACCGGGGGAGCGTGAGGGCGCCGGCGCCGAGGTGCAGCGCCGTGACGGGCCCGTCCGGCAGCAGGTCGATGGCGTGTCCCATCCGCCGGATGTACTCGAACGCCAGGTGCGTCGGGTCGTCCAGGTCGACGTGCGACTGCGGGGTGCCGTCCACCACGAGCGTGAACGAGCCCGGCCGGTGCCGGTCCGGCTCGACGACCGCGTACCCCGCACCGATCCGGAACCCGTCGAACGCATCAGCCATGGCACCAATCGAACACCACCGCGATCACCACCCGCGTCCCCACCCCTGGTTGGTGTGCCCGCAGACGCCGTCGAACGAGGCTGGTTGCACCGGTCGGGACAGCCCCGCCGGACCTCTTCGAAAGGCACACACCATGTCGGTCCAGCTCGTCGTGAACATCCTCATCGGGATCGCGCTCGTCGTGTTCCTCGGGTACCGCCAGGCGACCTGGCAGTACCTCGACCCCACCCGGATCTGGCGCACGCCGCTCATCATGGCGATCGTCGGCGTGGTCGTCCTCGCCCAGACCAAGGCGACCGTCACCACCACCGACGTCGTCTTCCTCGGCATCGAGGCGCTCATCACCGTCGGGGTCGGCCTGACCATGGGCAGCATCACCCGCTTCCGCACCGTCGGCACCCCGGACCGCAAGGGCCGCACGATCCAGTCCCGCACCGGCTGGCTCGGTGCCGCCCTGTGGATCGTCCTCATCGGCGTCCGCATCGGCCTCGACGTCCTCGGCGGTCACCTCGGCGCCCACCTCCTCACCTCGACCGGCACGATCCTGCTCGTCCTCGCGCTGAACCGCGCGGCCCGGGCACTCGTCATCGACCAGCGCATCCCCCGCGGAGACCGACAGGCGCGCGGCATGATGGTCCGGTGACCCTGCTGACCGGCCGTGACGAGGCCGACCTCCCCGGAGGTCGGCCGCGTTCGAGCGCCGCCTGGGGACTGAACGCGCTCGGCATCGCGATCGTCGCGTTCTTCTTCGTCCGGAACGGTGCGCTCCTGGGCCTGCCCGTCTGGGTGTGGGTGCTCGGCACGGTGGCGCTCGCCGGCTGGGTGCTCCGGGAGTTCGGCCGGTCGCCGCGACTCGTCACCACGGCGGGTGTCGTGATGGTCGCCGCCGGGTCGGTGACGGTGGTGCCGACGGACTCGCTGATGGTCGTCCCCGTGATCGTCGGAATCGTCCTGATCGGGGCGAACCTGCGCGTACCGGTCTGGGCCGCGTCGGTCACCGCGCTCGCCGCGATCGTCGTGGTCGCCGTCACCGCGACGGTGGAGCACGCGTCGCTCCAGTTCGTCCTCGGCACCAGCGGCGGCATGCTGCTCGGTGTCCTCATCGGCTTCAGCAGGCGGCAGTTCCGGGTCGCCGCCCAGCGCGCTCGCGAGGCCGAGCGGGAGCAGCAGCGCGCGCGGCTCCTCGCCGATCGTTCCCGGGCGGCGCGGGACATCCACGACGTCCTCGCGCACTCCCTCGGTGGGCTGGTGCTGCAGCTCGACGCGGTCGAGGCCCTCCTCGAGGCGGGCCGGGTCGAGGACGCGACGAAGCGTGCCGGCGAGGCCCGCACCCTCGCGGCCGACGGGCTCGCCGAGGCACGACGCGCGGTGCACGCGCTCCGCGAGGACGCGGACTCGGACACAGGACCGGAACCGGCCACGTCGACCACCGCAGCCGACACGACGGAGCCGAGCCGTGCCTCCAGGCCGACCACCGACCACGAGGCGGGCCTGACGGCCCTCGTCGACGCGCACCGCTCGTTCGGCGGCGAGGTCGTGACGCAGGGAGACGAGACGCTCGCCGACCTGGATGCGGCCCACCGTGCCGCCGTGGTCCAGGTCGTCCGGGAGGCACTGAGCAACGCCCGCAGGCACGCCCCGGGCCGCCCCGTGTCCCTGTCCGTCATCCGGGACGGCGACGCCGTGGACGTCGTCGTCGCGAACCCGCTCGCCCGCGGCGGCCACGGCCTGCTCGGGATGCGCGAACGCTTCCAGGAGCTCGGCAGCTCCGCCACGGTCGAGGCGGAGCGCTCGGACGACGAGTTCGTCGTGGCGATGCACCTGCCGGTCGACCCCGTCGCGGCAGCGGGGGACCGGTCGTGACCATCCGCGTGCTCGTCGTCGACGACCAGGCCATCGTGCGCGACGGCCTGGTGACGGTGCTGTCCCTCATGCCGGACCTCGAGGTCGTCGGCGAGGCTGCCGACGGCGCCGCGGCCGTCGCCGCCGTCGACCGCGACCTCCCTGACGTCGTGCTGATGGACCTCCGGATGCCCGTCGTGGACGGGCCGACCGCGACCGCGCAGATCACCGCGGCGCACCCGCAGGTGGCCGTCCTGGTGCTGACCACCTACGCCGACGACGAGTCCATCGTCACCGCGCTCCGAGCGGGCGCGCGTGGCTACCTGACGAAGGACGCCGGCCGCGCGGAGATCGCGACGGCGATCCGTGCCGTGGCGTCCGGGCAGTCCACGTTCGACGCGACCGTCGGTGCACGGCTCGTCGCGCAGCTCGCCGGCGGTGCGGTTCCCGCACCCGAGGCGCCGGTCGGACTCCGGACGCGCTTCCCGGACCTCACCCCGCGCGAATCGGACGTCCTCGAGCGCATCGCCGAGGGCCGGTCGAACCCGGAGATCGCCGCCGAGCTGTTCCTGACGGTTCCGACCGTGAAGTCGTACGTGAACCAGGTCTTCACGAAGCTCGGCGTCCGGACCCGGGCCGAGGCCGTCGCGCTCGTCCTCCGCTCGTAGCCGCGCGTCACCGGCTGCGCGGTGTGCGTGGTTGAGTACGCGCAGTCGAGGACGCGCAGTTGAATGCGTACACATGCACGGCCAGCGGACGTCAAGGCTCGTCTCCTATCGTTCACCGGGTCGTCACCTCGGTGCGTCGAACCGCGCAGTGCCCCACACCTCGCGGTTCCGCACCTCGACCGTGACCGCGGCGCGCCCGCCCGGCAACCCCCACTGCCGGCTCCGAGTGCGTGCCGTCGGCGCGCGCCGGGCCTCCCCGCTCTCCTGCGCGCCGCCCGTGGCCCTGCCCTGCGCACTGGCCATTGAGAACATCGCGTGCGCTATGTAAAATATGAGTTCAGCACACGCACCGGACCACGAATCCGCAGGAGCCCGCAGCCATGACCGACACCATGAGCGTCCCGACGTACCGACTCGTCACCGCGACCCGTACCGCCCGGCCGACGCCGGCACCCCCGCAGACCGACCGTGACCACGCGCCGACCTGGATGCGCGCGGTCGGCGGGGTCCTGCTGGTCGGCGGACTCGCGCTCGTCGCAGCGGTCCTCGGGTGGCCGGGCGAAGCGCCGGAGGCGGCCCTCGTCGTCCCGGGGCTCGTCGGTGTCGCCGTCGGCCTCCTGCTCCTGCTCGCCCGGACCGGGTTCACCGTGACGGACACCCACGTCGTCCTGCACTTCCGGCCGCTGCCCGCGCGACGGATCCCCCGACGGCGGATCGTGGACGTGCGGGTCGCCGAGGCGGATGCCTCCACGTACGGCGGGATCGGTCTCCGGCTCGGCCGTGGCGTGCGGGCGCTGATCCTCACGCCGGGGCGCGGGATCGAGATCACCGACGATCGTGGGCGCGTGACGTTCGTGCGGGTCCGGCGGCCGGAGAAGGCGCTCGGCGCGCTGCGCTGACGGGCGTGGCGCGGGCGCGTGCTCGCGGCAGTCGGCGTGATCTGGCCTGGCCGAGGAGCGGCGGGCGAGGGGAATACCGGGTCGGTCCACCGGCTTATACACGGCACTGACGAATTCGGTCAAGCCAGGACTGGACATCGCGCACGAGCGCGACCTATGATGACAGTTCGCGCTCCCTGGCATCCGTGTCGTCATATTGCGGTCGACGCCCGCCCTGGTGAAGCCGGACCCGTATATGTCGGCGGGTACCGCTCACCCAGATCATCGCACATGTGTCCTCGCTCACGCGGCGGCCCGTGATCGCGTGTCTTCGAGGGGTGCGCCGAAGCGTCAATCCACTCACCTACGTGCTGCTCGTCAGTACCGGCCCGACGGGGCCTACCGGAGGTCAAACCCTTGGCTGCTGCGCCCAACGCATCCACCAACCCCAAGAACGGTCGCAACCACTCGCGACTCTCGTTCGCCAAGATCACGGACACCCTCACGGTTCCTGATCTGCTCGCACTCCAGACGGAGAGCTTCGACTGGCTCGTCGGCAACGACGTCTGGAAGGCCCGCCTCGCCGAAGGCCAGGAGCAGGGTCGCACCGACCTCGCACTGCACTCCGGGCTCGAGGAGATCTTCGAGGAGATCTCCCCGATCGAGGACCTCGGCGAGACCATGCAGCTCGGCTTCACGTCGCCCGAGCTCGAGGACCCGAAGTACTCGATCGACGAGTGCAAGGAACGTGGCAAGACCTACGCTGCCCCGCTCTACGTCAACGCCGAGTTCATGAACCACATGACCGGTGAGATCAAGACGCAGACCGTGTTCATGGGCGACTTCCCGCTCATGACCGAGCGCGGCACATTCATCATCAACGGCACCGAGCGTGTCGTGGTCTCGCAGCTCGTCCGCTCGCCGGGCGTGTACTTCGAGCGTCAGCAGGAGAAGACCTCCGACAAGGACATCTACTCCGCCCGCGTGATCCCGTCGCGTGGTGCCTGGCTCGAGTTCGAGATCGACAAGCGCGACCAGGTGGGCGTGCGCATCGACCGCAAGCGCAAGCAGTCGGTCACCGTGTTCCTCAAGGCGCTCGGCATGACGAGCGAAGAGATCATGGACGAGTTCCAGGGCTTCGCCTCGATCGAGTCGACCCTCGAGAAGGACGCCATCCTCACCAAGGAAGAGGCGCTCAAGGACATCTACCGCAAGCTGCGTCCGGGCGAGCAGGTCGCCGCCGAGGCCGCGCGTGCGCTCCTCGACAACTTCTACTTCAACCCGAAGCGCTACGACCTCGCGAAGGTCGGCCGCTACAAGGTCAACCGCAAGCTCGGCATCGACGCGCCGCTCAGCGACTCGGTCCTGACCGTGCAGGACATCGTCCGCACGATCAAGTACCTGGTCTCGCTGCACGCCGAGAAGACCAACCTCGACGGCGTCCGCGACGGCGAGCCGGTGCAGCTCCGCCTCGACGTGGACGACATCGACCACTTCGGCAACCGTCGCATCCGCGCCGTCGGCGAGCTCATCCAGAACCAGGTCCGCACGGGTCTGTCCCGCATGGAGCGCGTCGTCCGCGAGCGCATGACCACGCAGGACATCGAGGCGATCACGCCGCAGACCCTGATCAACGTGCGCCCCGTCGTCGCCGCGATCAAGGAGTTCTTCGGAACGTCCCAGCTGTCGCAGTTCATGGACCAGAACAACCCGCTCGCGGGTCTGACGCACAAGCGTCGTCTCTCGGCCCTCGGCCCGGGTGGTCTGTCCCGTGAGCGTGCCGGCGTCGAGGTCCGTGACGTCCACCCGTCGCACTACGGCCGCATGTGCCCGATCGAGACCCCGGAAGGCCCGAACATCGGCCTGATCGGTTCGCTCGCGTCGTTCGGTCGGATCAACTCCTTCGGCTTCATCGAGACGCCGTACCGCCGCGTCGTGAACGGTCAGGTCACCACGACCATCGACTACCTCACGGCTTCGGAGGAAGACGACTTCGTCGTCGCGCAGGCGAACGCCCCGCTCACCGACTCCTTCCACTTCCAGGACGACAAGGTGCTCGTCCGGAAGAAGGGCGGCGAGGTCGAGCTCGTCGGCAAGGACGAGGTCGACTACATGGACGTCTCCCCGCGCCAGATGGTGTCGGTCGCGACGTCGCTCATCCCGTTCCTCGAGCACGACGACGCGAACCGCGCCCTCATGGGTGCGAACATGCAGCGTCAGGCAGTCCCGCTGCTCCGTTCCGAGTCGCCGCTCGTCGGCACCGGTATGGAGGGCTACACCGCCATCGACGCCGGTGACGTCGTCACCGCCGACAAGGCCGGTGTCGTCTCCGAGGTCTCGGCCGACGCCGTGACCCTGCAGCTCGACGAGGGCGGCACGCAGACCTTCTACCTGCGCAAGTTCGACCGCTCGAACCAGGGCACCAGCTACAACCACCGCGTGGTCGTCTCGGCCGGCGAGCGTGTGGAGCAGGGCGAGGTCATCGCCGACGGTCCCGCGACGGAGAACGGCGAGCTCGCGCTCGGCAAGAACCTCCTCGTCGCGTTCATGCCGTGGGAGGGCTACAATTACGAGGACGCGATGATCCTGTCGCAGAACCTCGTGAAGGACGACACGCTCTCCTCGATCCACATCGAGGAGTACGAGGTCGACGCCCGCGACACGAAGCTCGGCAAGGAGGAGATCACCCGCGACCTCCCGAACGTCAGCCCGGACCTCCTGGCCGACCTCGACGAGCGCGGCATCATCCGCATCGGTGCCGAGGTCCGCCCCGGCGACATCCTGGTCGGCAAGGTCACGCCGAAGGGCGAGACCGAGCTCTCCGCTGAGGAGCGCCTCCTCCGTGCCATCTTCAACGAGAAGTCGCGCGAAGTCCGCGACACGTCGCTCAAGGTGCCCCACGGTGAAGAGGGCACGATCATCGGCGTCAAGGTGTTCGACTCGCAGGACGGCGACGACGAGCTCGGCTCGGGCGTCAACCAGCGCGTGGTCGTCTACATCGCCCAGAAGCGCAAGATCACCGCGGGTGACAAGCTCGCCGGTCGTCACGGCAACAAGGGCGTCATCTCGACGATCCTGCCGGTCGAGGACATGCCGTTCCTCGCGGACGGCACCCCGGTCGACATCGTGCTCAACCCGCTCGGCGTCCCCGGCCGCATGAACTTCGGCCAGGTCCTCGAGATCCACCTCGGGTGGCTCGCGAAGCAGGGCTGGAACGTCGAGGGCATCCAGGAGTGGGCTTCGGCTCTCCCCGAGGCCGCCCACAGCGCGGAGCCCGGCACGAAGGTCGCCACCCCGGTGTTCGACGGTGCGTACGAGCGTGAGATCGAGGGCCTCCTCGACAGCACCCTCCCGAACCGCGACGGCGAGCGTCTGATCGGTTCGTCCGGCAAGGCGCAGCTCTTCGACGGCCGCTCCGGCGAGCCGTTCCCGGAGCCCGTCTCGGTCGGCTACATGTACATCCTCAAGCTGCACCACCTGGTCGACGACAAGATCCACGCCCGTTCGACCGGTCCGTACTCGATGATCACGCAGCAGCCGCTGGGTGGTAAGGCGCAGTTCGGTGGACAGCGATTCGGTGAGATGGAGGTGTGGGCGCTCGAGGCGTACGGCGCCGCCTACGCTCTCCAGGAGCTCCTGACGATCAAGTCCGACGACATCCTCGGCCGCGTGAAGGTCTACGAGGCGATCGTCAAGGGCGAGAACATCCAGGAGCCGGGTATCCCGGAGTCGTTCAAGGTCCTCATGAAGGAGATGCAGTCGCTCTGCCTGAACGTCGAGGTCCTCTCGGCCGACGGCCAGGCGGTCAGCCTCCGCGACACGGACGACGAGGTCTTCCGTGCCGCTGAAGAGCTCGGCATCAACATCTCCTCGCGGTTCGAGTCGTCGTCCGTCGACGACATCTGATCCCGCCCGTACTCGTAACGAATCCAGCTAGAGAGAAGAACATTGCTCGAAGCAACTTCATTTGACGCACTGCGGATCGGCCTCGCCACGGCCGAGGACATCCGCCAGTGGTCGTACGGCGAGGTCAAGAAGCCGGAGACCATCAACTACCGCACCCTCAAGCCCGAGAAGGACGGTCTGTTCGGCGAGCAGATCTTCGGTCCGTCCCGCGACTGGGAGTGCGCCTGCGGCAAGTACAAGCGTGTCCGGTTCAAGGGCATCGTCTGCGAGCGCTGCGGCGTCGAGGTCACCAAGTCCTCGGTCCGTCGTGAGCGCATGGGCCACATCGAGCTCGCCGCACCCGTCACGCACATCTGGTACTTCAAGGGCGTCCCGTCGCGCCTCGGGTACCTCCTCGACATGGCGCCGAAGGACCTCGAGAAGGTCATCTACTTCGCGGCGTACATGATCATCGACATCGATGAAGAGGGCCGCCACGCGGACATGCCGGGTCTCGAGAACGAGATGCGCCTCGAGATCAAGAACCTCGAGGGTCAGCGCGACTCGATCATCGCCGACCGCCTCAAGAAGCTCGAGGACGACCTCGCAGCGCTCGAGGAAGAGGGCGCCAAGGCCGACGTCAAGCGCCGCACCAAGGACACCGCCGAGAAGGAGATGTCCCAGGTCCGCAAGTCGTTCGACGAGGACATCACCCGTCTCGAGCGCGTGTGGGAGGACTTCCGCAACCTCAAGGTGGGCGACCTCAAGCCCGAGGACGCCGTCTTCCACGAGCTCCAGGACCGCTTCGGGATCTACTTCGACGCCTACATGGGCGCCGAGGCGATCAAGCTGCGGCTCGAGGCGTTCGACCTGGCCGCCGAGGCCGAGGCACTGCGCCTGCAGATCGCCGAGGGCAAGGGCCAGAAGAAGATCCGCGCGATCAAGCGTCTGCGCGTCGTCAGCTCCTTCCTCGCCACCGGCAACTCGCCGGCCGCGATGGTGCTCGACGTCGTGCCGGTCATCCCGCCGGAACTGCGCCCGATGGTGCAGCTCGACGGTGGCCGTTTCGCCACGTCGGACCTCAACGACCTCTACCGTCGTGTGATCAACCGCAACAACCGTCTCCGCCGCCTGCTCGACCTCGGTGCCCCCGAGATCATCGTGAACAACGAGAAGCGCATGCTGCAGGAAGCGGTCGACGCGCTGTTCGACAACGGTCGTCGTGGTCGTCCGGTCACGGGTACCGGCAACCGCGCCCTGAAGTCCCTGAGCGACATGCTCAAGGGAAAGCAGGGTCGTTTCCGCCAGAACCTGCTCGGCAAGCGCGTCGACTACTCGGGCCGTTCGGTCATCATCGTTGGCCCGCAGCTGAAGCTGCACCAGTGCGGTCTGCCCAAGCAGATGGCGCTGGAGCTCTTCAAGCCGTTCGTCATCAAGCGCCTCATCGACCTGTCGCACGCGCAGAACATCAAGTCGGCGAAGCGCATGGTCGAGCGTTCGCGTCCGCAGGTGTGGGACGTGCTCGAGGAGATCATCCGCGAGCGCCCCGTGCTGCTGAACCGTGCGCCGACGCTGCACCGTCTGGGCATCCAGGCGTTCGAGCCGCAGCTCGTCGAGGGCAAGGCCATCCAGCTCCACCCGCTCGTGTGTGCTGCGTTCAACGCGGACTTCGACGGTGACCAGATGGCCGTGCACCTGCCGCTGTCGGTGGAGGCCCAGGCCGAGGCCCGCATCCTGATGCTCGCCTCGAACAACATCCTGAAGCCGTCCGACGGCCGCCCGGTGACCCTGCCCGCACAGGACATGATCATCGGTCTGCACCACCTCACGACCGTCCGCGAGGGCGCCGTGGGTGAGGGCCGTGCGTTCTCCTCCGTCGCCGAGGCCATCCTCGCGAAGGACCAGAACACGCTGCACCTCAACGCGCTGGTCAAGATCCGCATGTCCGACGTGTGGTTCGCCGAGGGCGAGGCGCCGGAGGGCTACGTGCAGGGCGAGCCCGTCCTGCTCGAGACGACCCTCGGTCGTGCGCTCTTCAACGAGACCCTCCCGACGAACTACCCGTTCGTCCAGAAGGTCACCGACAAGGGCGTGCTCTCCGCGATCGTCAACGACCTCGCCGAGCGCTACTCCAAGACCGAGACGGCCGCCGCGCTCGACCGGATCAAGGACGCCGGCTTCTACTGGGGCACGCGCTCCGGTGTGACCGTCGCGCTCTCGGACGTCGTGACGCCTCCTCGCAAGAAGGAGATCATCGCGGGCTACGAGGTCCAGGCAGCCAAGGTGCAGGGCGAGTTCGACAAGGGCCTGATCACCGACGCCGAGCGTCGCGCCGACCTGATCAAGATCTGGACGGAAGCCACGAACGAGATCGCGCAGGAGATGCGCGACAACTTCCCCGTCGACAACACGATCAACCGCATGGTGTCGTCGGGTGCTCGTGGTAACTGGCTCCAGGTCCGCAACATCGCCGGTATGCGTGGTCTGGTGAACAACCCGAAGGGCGAGATCATCGCCCGCCCGATCATCAACTCGTACCGCGAGGGCCTGACCGTGGCGGAGTACTTCATCGCCACGCACGGTGCTCGCAAGGGTCTTGCCGACACCGCGCTCCGTACCGCGGACTCCGGGTACCTCACCCGTCGTCTCGTGGACGTCTCGCAGGACGTCATCATCCGCGAGGACGACTGCGGCACGACGCGGGGCCTCGAGCTCCCGATCGCGACCGTGGGCGCCGACGGCAAGCTGGTCCGCGACCCGCGCGTCGAGAACACCGTGTACTCCCGCACCCTGGCCACCGAGGCCGTGGACGCGAAGGGCACGGTCGTCGCCGAGGCTCGTGAGGACGTCGGTGACGTCCTGATCGACAAGCTGCTGGCAGCCGGTGTCGAGAGCATCAAGGTGCGCTCGGTCCTGACCTGCGAGTCGGCCGTCGGTGTCTGCGCGAAGTGCTACGGCCGTTCGCTCGCCACGGGCAACCTCGTCGACATCGGCGAGGCGGTCGGCATCATCGCCGCCCAGTCCATCGGTGAGCCCGGTACCCAGCTGACGATGCGTACCTTCCACACGGGTGGTTCGGCTTCGGCTGACGACATCACCCAGGGTCTGCCGCGTGTCACCGAGCTGTTCGAGGCGCGTACCCCCAAGGGTGCGTCCCCGATCGCCGAGGCCCCCGGCCGCGCGACGATCGAGGACACCGACAAGGGTCGTCGCATCATCCTGACGCCGGACAACGGCGACGAGCCGTTCATCTACCCGGTGCTCAAGCGTGCGACGCTCCTCATCGAGGACGGCCAGCACGTCGAGCTCGGCGAGCAGTTCATCGCCGGCACCGTCGACCCGAAGGAAGTCCTTCGCGTCAAGGGTGTCCGTGAGGTCCAGAAGCACCTCGTCAACGGTGTGCAGGACGTGTACGGCTCGCAGGGCGTGCCGATCCACGACAAGCACATCGAGGTCATCGTGCGTCAGATGCTCCGCAAGGTCACCGTCGTCGACCACGGCGACACCGACCTGCTCCCGGGCGAGCTCGTTGACCGTTCGCGGTACAACATGCTCAACCGTGCGGCGCTGCAGGAGGGTCGCAAGACCGCTTCCGCTCGCCAGGAGGTCATGGGCATCACGAAGGCGTCCCTCGCGACCGAGTCGTGGCTGTCCGCCGCTTCCTTCCAGGAGACCACCCGCGTGCTCACGCAGGCGGCCATGGAGGGCAAGCAGGACCACCTCGTCGGCCTCAAGGAGAACGTCATCATCGGTAAGCTCATCCCCGCCGGGACGGGCCTCAGCCGGTACCGCGACGTGGACGTGAACGCGACCGAGGAAGCGAAGGCGGAGCGGTACCCGAACCGCATCTTCGCGGACGACTCGTCGTTCTCGGACGCCGACCTGAGCTTCGTCGACTTCGACAGCTTCTCGTCGGACGACTTCACGCCGGGCACCTACAACTGAGTCGAGTGACCCACTGAGGAGGGCCCCGCATCCACCAGGATGCGGGGCCCTCCTTCGTCGTCCGACGGGTCAGCGGAACGCGACGGTGGCGCTCCCGAGCGGGTCCGGGCCGTCGGCCGCGGACACGGTCACGGTGCTCCCGGTGAAGCGCCGGGGGTCGAGGGTGACGGTCCACGTGGAGCTCCCCGGCACCGGTGGTTCCACACGGTTGCCGTCGGCGTCGGTGATGGGTGCGCCGTCGGCATCGGTGAAGGACAGCCGCGCGCCCGGCTCGGCGCTCCCGGTGAGCACGAGCTGCTTCGGCGTGTACTTGGACACGGCCGCCGTCACCGGGAACGGGATGGTGGCGCCGGACGTGGCAGAGCCGACGAGCGTGTCACCGGAGTAGACCTCGGCCACGATGCCCATGAAGCGTGTGTCGGCGCTCGGGTACATCAGGTCGGCGCTCCACGTGCCGTCGGTGTTCGTGGTCCAGTCCTGGCCGTCGGTGAGTGACCACGGCGCACCGGATGCATCGACGAACCGCATCTCGGTGCCGGCCGGCCCACGTCCCTCGACGTGCACGGTGCGCCCGATCGGGTCGACCCGGACGTCCTCGAACTCGGGGTCGCCGCTGATCTCGGTGCGGGTGTTCAACCGGAGCTGCTCCGCGCCGTCGAACCGTTCGATCGTGGTGACGGTGTGCTTCCCGAAGGCGACGTCGGAGATCCGGTGCGCGAAGGTGCCGTCGCGGTCGGCGGTCGTCGTGCCGATCGGAGCGCCGTCGAGCAGCATCTCGATGCGGGCGCGGGGCTCGAAGCCGAGCCCGGTGAGCTGGAGGAAGCGCTTCGCATCGTCGTGCGTCAGCTGGAACGACCGGAAGCTCACCTGGTGGGTGGAGGCCTGCAACGTCCGCGCCGAGCCTTCCGAATCGCTGACCCGGAAGGTGTGGTCGCCGAACCCGTCGACGTGCGCCTTCGCCCGCCACGACCCGTCCGGCCGCACGCGGGTGTCGAGCGGCTCGCCGTCCGAGGGCGTGATCGAGACGAGGTCGCCCGCGTCGCCGGTGCCGGTGAGGGTGACGTCACCGGCGTTGTGCGCGATCGCCCCGACCCGGGCCGAGAACTCGAGCGCGTGCGCCGGGGAGGCCACCGCGACCGATCCGAGCACCACCGCGGCGGCGATGCCGCCCCCGATCCACTTGCGGCGTACCACATCTGAAATACGTGTTGTCTGCATGGCCGACATGCTGGCACTGCGTCCGCCGCCTTGTCCAGAGGGGAAACGAGACGTTCACACGCGCGTGCTGCAGCGCAGAACGCACGGACGGACGGGAGGCACGGTGCCAGCCGACACCGCGCCTCCCGTCCGTGGGCGGGCACGTCTAGATGCTGCGCCCGGCGTCGCTGTCGCGACCGCCGGAGCCGCGACCCGTTTCGTCGACCAGCGAGAACAGGCTCAGGACGTTGCCGTCCGGGTCGCGGACGTCGAACCAGTCGACCGCGCCGTCGACGCACTCGACGGGACCGACGTCGATCCCGAGCGCGCCGATCCGGGCGTGCTGCGCGGCGACGTCGTCGACGCCGAAGCGGACGCTGACCGGGTTCTCCTCGGCGTTCTCGTCCTCGTAGAGCTGGATCCAGATGCCGCCGACCTCGTACTCGGCGATGCCGTCGTCGGGCTCGAGGTCCGGTTCGGCGCGTTCGAACACGGCGCCGTACCAGAGGCAGGACGCCTCGATGTCGGTGACGGGCAGCCCCACGGTCACGCTCGTGATGTCCATGACTCATCATGTCCCGCGGTGGGCGTGCGCGTCGAGCAGTTTCTGCCCTGGCAGGCTGGTGGCATGGCGACGCTGCGCGAACGGATCACGGCCCCTGCCCACCTCGAGTTCCCGGTGCCGGTCGGCGGGCTGACGTTCCGGGCCGGCTCACGGGACGACCTCGCCGCGGTGCACGCGCTCGCGGTGGCGGCCGCGGCGGTGGACGACCCGCACGCGCGTCCCTCCACAGCCGACTTCGAGCGGACGCTGTCCACGGAAGGGCTCGACGTCGCCCGGGACACCCTCGTCGGCGTCGATGCTGATGGGCATGTGCAGGCCTACGGCATCGTCATCGACGTCCCCTCCCGGGTCACCGCGGCACGCGCGGTGCTCGACGGCACGGTGCACCCCGGGTTCCGCGGCCGGGGGATCGGCCGACGGGTGCTCGCGTGGCAGGTCGGCCGCGCTCGCCAGCGGTTGGCGGTGCTCGACGTCGACCTGCCCGCCACGATCGAGGTCGGTGCCCCGCAGGGTGCCGGGGCGCTCCGGCTCGCGGCGCGGTCCGGGTTCGAACCGACCCGGAACTGGATCGACATGCAGCTGGTCTTCGGCGAGGGCGAGCGCGAGGGTGACGTCCCGGACGTGCCGGCGCTGCCGGACGGCCACGTCGTCCGGGCGGCGACCCCGGACGACATCGAGCCGCTGCGGCACGCCAAGAACGACTCCTTCCGCGACCACTGGGGGTCGCAGCCGATGGTCGCGTCCGACTGGCACGGCTTCCTCACCGCGAGCAAGAGCCGGCTCGACCTGTCGCGCGTGGTGCTCGACGCCGACGGCGCGATCGTGGCGTTCGCGATCGTCGAGGTGGACCCGGACGGCTTCGCTGCCCGCGGTCGCTCGTACGGGTACGTGCACTGGGTCGGTGTGGTCCGAGCCGCCCGGGGACGGGGACTCGCGCCCCTCGTGCTCGACGCCTCGCTGCGGGCGATCCGGGCGGATGGCCTGTCCGCCGCGGTGCTGCACGTCGACGCCGAGAACCCCAGCGGTGCTGGTCGCATCTACGAGCGCCTCGGCTTCGTCGCGGGCGAGGTGCACGTCACCGCGTCGACGCCCCTCTGACGAGGGTCGATACCCGCGGGTACCCCTGCACTGGGGCCACGGAACACCCCGTCGCCCCCTCGTTGTGGGACTGCGGTGGCCGTTCGGCGCGGACGTAGCGTGGTCGGGCGTCGAACCCCTGCGGCGCTCGTCCCCACGTCCAGCGTGCGACCCGAAGGAGGCTCGGAGGCACATGGCCACACTGTCCGAGATCCTCATCCTCAACGGAGCCCTGCCGATCGAGCACCTCGACTCGATGACCGGCGACGAGGAGATCGACGACCGCTCGATCCGGTCGCTGGTCGACCAGGGGCTGGTGAGCGAGGCGCAGTACATCACCGCCCGCGCCGCGTCGAACAACTCCAAGACCGTCCCGCTCACCGACTACCCGGTGGACGGCACCGCCGTGTCGATGCTGCCCGCGGCGCTCTGCCGGCGGCACGGCGTACTCGGCGTCGGGTTCGAGGGCGAGACCCTCGTCCTCGCGATGGTGAACCCGACCAACGTCCTGGCGATCGACGACGCTCGCACCGCCTCCGGTCGTCCGGTGAAGCCGTTGCAGGTCGACGAGCGCGACCTCGCCGCCGCGCTCGACCGCTACCTCCGCGCCGACGACGAGCTGAACGACCTGACCTCCTCGCTCGAAGAAGAGGCGTCGGCCCAGGCGCAGCAGCAGGTCGACCTGACCGACGGTGCGCTCGACGACGTCCCGATCGTGCGCTTCGTGAACCTGCTCGTCTCGCAGGCGATCCAGGACCACGCGTCGGACATCCACATCGAGCCCGGCGAGCACGAGGTCCGCGTCCGCTACCGCATCGACGGCGTGCTGCACGAGATGGCCCCGGCGCCGAAGAACATCCAGAACGGCGTCATCAGCCGCCTGAAGATCATGAGCGACATCGACATCGCGGAGCGCCGGAAGCCGCAGGACGGCCGCATGTCGGTGCGCCACGGCGGTCGGCAGATCGACCTCCGCGTCGCGACCCTCCCCACCGTCTGGGGCGAGAAGGTCGTCATGCGGATCCTCGACAACACGAACACGTCGATGTCCCTGAAGGACCTCAACCTGCTCGAGCAGAACTTCCAGGCGTACCAGCGCTCCTACTCGAAGCCGTACGGGATGATCCTCGTCACCGGCCCGACCGGGTCCGGCAAGTCGACGACGCTGTACACGACCCTCAACGCGGTCGCCCGCCCGGAGATCAACGTCATCACGGTCGAGGACCCGGTCGAGTACCGGATGGCCGGCATCAACCAGGTGCAGGTCAACCCGAAGGCCGGTCTGACCTTCGCGTCCGCCCTGCGTTCGATCCTGCGCTCCGACCCCGACGTCGTGCTCCTCGGTGAGATCCGCGACCACGAGACCGCGCAGATCGCGATCGAGGCCTCCCTCACCGGCCACCTGGTGCTCTCGACCCTGCACACGAACGACGCCCCCTCGGCGATCACGCGTCTGACGGAGATGGACATCGAGCCGTTCCTCGTCGGGTCCGCGCTCGACTCCGTCGTGGCACAGCGTCTCGCCCGCAGGCTCTGCGACCGCTGCAAGGCCCCGGCGCAGTACACGCCCGCGCAGCTCGCCGCGCTCGGCTTCATCGACACCGAGGACTCCGCCGTCCCGGAGTTCTTCGGCCCCGTCGGCTGTGCGGTCTGCTCGAACACCGGGTACCGCGGCCGCATCGCCCTGCACGAGGTCATGACCGTGACCGAGGAGATCGAGCGCCTCGCCGTCTCCCGTGCGTCCAGCGCCGAGATCAGCCGCGTCGCCCAGGCGCAGGGCATGCTCACCCTCCGCCAGGACGGGTGGGAGAAGGTCAAGCTCGGCATGACGAGCATCGACGAGATCCTGCGCGTGGTCGCGTAGGCGTGGGAGTGGAACGATGACTGACTCCGTCTACGACATCTCCGTGCCCGGGGACGAACCCGTCGCCGGCTGGCACCCAGGGCGCCCCGGTACCGAGGTCGGTGGCCGTCGTGCCGCGCGACTCGCGGCAGCCGCTGCGCAGCAGCCGACCTCACCCGACCTGGAGGCACGGGTCGCCCCCGCCCCGTCGGTCCCCGTCCACGACCTGTCCAGTGACACCGCCGTGTGGCCGGCGCAGACCGGTGCGGTCGCGTCCTGGCCGGCACCGGCCGGCGACCCCGTCGCCGTGCCGGTGGCGCAGCCGCACGCGGCTCCCGCGACGCCACCCGCAGCCGTCCCGCCGTCGACCGCGTCCTACGGGTACGCCGACGCCGTGACCCAGCACCTGCCGGTCGTGCCCGCGGAGCCGACCACGCGCCTCCAGACCGTCACCCCCACCACCTACGCGCCCGCACCCGACGGGCAGGCCGAGATCAACTTCACCCGTCACGCGCGCGAGGTCGCCGACCCCGACCTCATCACCGCGCTCGCGCAGGTGGTCTACCAGGGCGCCTCCGACCTCCACCTCACCGCCGACGCAGCACCCACCGTGCGCGTCGACGGGTCGCTCCGTCCCGCCGTCCCCGGCGGTCCGTGGGCACGCAACAAGGTGATCGCAGCCCTCAAGACGCTGCTCTCCGTCGAGCAGGCCGGCCAGTTCGACCACGAGCAGGAGCTCGACTTCGCGTACTCGCTGTCGCCCGAGTACCGCTTCCGCGTGAACTACTACCAGCAGCGCGGCAACTGGGGTGCGGCGTTCCGCATCATCCCCACGAAGATCAAGACCCTCAAGCAGCTCGGCATCCCCGAGTACGTGGGGGAGTTCGCCAAGCTGCCGCGTGGGCTCGTGCTCGTCACCGGGCCGACCGGTTCGGGCAAGTCGACCACCCTCGCCGCGCTCATCGACCTCGTGAACGAGACCCGTGCCGACCACATCGTGACGGTCGAGGACCCGATCGAGTTCATGCACGACCACAAGAAGGCGATCATCAACCAGCGCGAGGTCGGTGCGGACACACACTCCTTCGCCGCCGCTCTCAAGCACGTGCTCCGACAGGACCCCGACGTCATCCTCATCGGCGAGCTCCGCGACCTCGAGACCATCTCCGTCGCGCTCACCGCCGCCGAGACCGGCCACCTCGTGTTCGCCACGCTCCACACGCAGAGCGCACCCGGCACCATCGACCGCGTCATCGACGTCTTCCCGCCGCACCAGCAGGGCCAGATCCGGACCCAGCTCGCCTCCACGCTCGAAGGCGTCGTCTGCCAGACGCTCGTGCCGAAGGCCAACGGCTCCGGGCGCGTCGTCGCCACCGAGATCATGAAGACCACCCCGGCCATCGGGAACCTCGTGCGCGAGGGCAAGACCTACCAGATCACCTCCGCCATGCAGGCCGGGCGTGACATGGGCATGCACACGATGGACCAGGACCTCGCCGAACTCGTCAACGTCGGCACCATCACGCGGAAGGCCGCGCTCGAGAAGGTGCACGACCTCGAGGGCTTCGACCGGCTCGTGCAGCGCGTCGAGTCCCCGTCCGACTCCTCCGCAGCCGCGATCGCCGCGTCCGAGATCGACTTCGGCGACAAGTACTCAGGAGGCCACTGATGTCGCTCGCCTACGACTACCGGGGGCGCGACGGCGCCGGCAAGCTCGTCAAGGGTCGGCTCGACGCGTCCTCCGAGGGTGCCGTCGTCCAGCGACTCCGGGGGATGGGGGTCTCGCCGATCGCCATCACCGAGGCGAAGGCCGGCACGGGCCTGCAGACCGAGATCAAGATCCCCGGGTTCGAGAAGGGCGTGGGGCTCAAGGACCTGGCGATCATGTCGCGACAGGCCTCGACCATGCTGTCGTCCGGGCTCTCGCTCCTCCGCGCGCTGTCGATCCTGGCGGACCAGACCGACAACAAGAAGCTCAAGGAGATCCTCGGCAAGGTCCGGGACGACGTCGAGCGGGGTGTCTCGTTCTCCGACGCCGTCGCGAAGTACCCGGTCGACTTCCCGCCGATCATGATCAACATGATCCGGGCCGGGGAGACCGGCGGCTTCCTGGACCAGGCGATGGACTCCATCGCGACGAACTTCGAGAAGGAGCACAAGCTCCGGTCGACGATCAAGTCGGCGATGACCTACCCGGTCGTCGTGCTCGTCATGTCCCTCGTGGCCGTCGTCGTCATGCTCGTGTTCATCGTCCCGATCTTCCAGAAGATGTTCTCGTCGCTCGGCGGCCAGCTGCCGTTGCCGACGATGCTGCTCGTCTACGCGTCGCACGCGATGGTCTGGGTCGGTCCGATCCTGCTCGTCGCGATCGCGTTCGGCTGGTTCTGGTGGCGCGCGAACAAGAACACTGACCGTGTCCGCGGGTTCGTCGACCCGATCCGACTCCGCCTGCCGGTGTTCGGCGAATTGAGTCGGAAGATCGTCATCGCGCGGTTCGCGCGGAACTTCTCGAACATGATCGGTGCCGGCGTGCCCATTCTGCAGGCATTGCAGATCGTCGGAGAAGTGTCGAACAACTTCGTCGTGCAACGCGCTCTCGAGCGAGTCGCGGAATCGGTGCGAAAAGGTGAGTCGATCGCGGTTCCGTTGGCGGCGGAGAAAGTCTTCCCGGAAATGGTCTCGCAAATGGTCGCCGTCGGCGAAGACGCCGGATCACTCGAAGTGATGCTCGAGAAGATCGCCGAGTTCTACGACAACGAGGTCGAATCGACCACGGAAGCGCTGACCTCACTCATCGAGCCCCTGCTCATCGCGTTCCTCGGCGTCGTCGTGGGCGGCATGATCGTCGCGCTGTACCTGCCGATCTTCAAGATCACGTCGCTGATCCACTGAACTCGCGGCCGAGAACACTGTCCCGCGCTCGGGGGTGGTTTGGTCGAGAATGCCCCCGTTACTGGGGGCATTTTCTTGCCCGTTGCCCCCCGTTCTCGGGATTATGCCCAGAAAGTGCCGTCAATACGCTTGTCGACGGCGGCAGAGCACAGCCCCATCACCATTTCCAATCACATTCCCGAAAGAATGGAAGAAGTCATGTACTTCGCGCTCATGGGCAAGCTGAACGCTCGCCGCAACGAACTCGTCAAGGACTCCGAGAAGGGCTTCACGCTCATCGAGCTCCTCGTCGTCGTGATCATCATCGGCATCCTCGCCGCGATCGCCATCCCGGTGTACCTGGGTGTGCAGAACAACGCGAAGGACTCGGGCGTGCAGAACGACGTCTCGAACTTCAAGACCGCGATCGTCTCCATCCAGACGCAGAACAGCGGCACCCTTCCGGACGACGCCGATCTGAAGTCCACCGCGGACGTTGCGGCGGCTTCCAAGGTCGGAGCGGTCGCCGGGCAGACCTGGGCGGACGCTGGCGCGACCTGGAGCGACGCCGAGAACGGACTGACCTACAAGAAGGTTGGCACCACCGGGTTCTGTGTCCAGGGCACCAGCTCGACGACGAAGACGTTCTTCGCGACGCAGACCGCGGGTGTCAAGGCAGGCAAGTGCTGATCTGATCGCACCAGCGAGAGGGCTCGGGATGCCGGGCCCTCTCGTCGATCCCGATGACCTGGCAGAGAGAGGAACGGTCGACCGTGGGCATGCTCAAGCTCGCCGTGTCCCGAGTCAGCCGTCGGGACGACGGTTTCACGCTCGTCGAAGTGATCGTCGCCATCACCGTGTTCGGCATCATCATCGCCGGCGCGCTTGTCGGGGTCGCTTCAGTTATGCGCGTCACTTCGGACAATTCGGCCCGAAGCACAGCGACGAACCTCGCTGCCGGAGCCATCGACACGGCCCGCATCGAAGC
Source organism: Curtobacterium pusillum (assembly GCF_007673235.1). Classification (GTDB taxonomy): domain Bacteria; phylum Actinomycetota; class Actinomycetes; order Actinomycetales; family Microbacteriaceae; genus Curtobacterium; species Curtobacterium pusillum_C. Next base: position 319,041 of record NZ_VDZH01000003.1, on the reverse strand, counting down.
CCAGAACAACATCACCGGCATGGCCGGCAGCACGGACCAGCCGACGGTCGACGGGCGGAAGTACACCGTCAAGCGGACCCTCGACTGGCAGTACACCGACGGCACGACGAACCGCTGCTCGGCCGCTGCGAGCGGGACGACCGCGCAGCTCCTCTTCCTCAACGTGCACATCAAGGTGACGTGGCCCGGCATGGGGTCCGCGGCGCCGGTCACGCAGGAGACCGTGTTCTCCCCCTCCACCAAGATCAACGACCCGACGCTCGGCACGATCCTCGTGCAGGTGCAGTCGATCACCGGCAGCGGTGGTGTCGGCGGCGTCAACGCCACGATCGCGCCGTCGACGTCCGTTGCATCGAACACCGCGAAGACGCTCTCGACCCAGCCCGACGTCACGAACCAGGACGGCTGCACCGTGGCCATCAAGGTCACCCCCGGTACCTACACGGTGACGCTCGGCCCCCCGTCGGGTCAGTACCGCGACCAGGAGCAGACGGCCACCCCGACGAAGACCGTCGTGGTCAAGGCCGGACAGTCGAGCGGAGCCTCGTTCAACTACGACCCCGCCATCGCGGTGTCGATGAACTACGCGAGCAACGGCTCCGGCGCGCTCCTGCCCACGAACCTCGTGACCTCGTTCGTCAGCACCTACGGCACCTACAAGGCGACCGGCACGAGTGCGACGCAGTACCTCAGCCCCATCGGTTCCGGCTACGTCGTGTACCCGGGCGTCTACGACTCGAACGCCACCAACGCCGACACGACCACGAACCCGAACAGCTGCCTGTCGACCGATCCCACGATGTGGCCGAAGGCGAGCGACGGTCGGATCGGCAAGACGCCGACGCCCCCGGTGTCGAAGGACCAGCTCACCGCCAACGTCGCGATGGGCCTCGTGACCGTGACGATCAACAAATCCGACACGATCCTGACCGCGAGGACGGCCGCTGCCACGGGCGGCGACCCGGGGTGCAAGGTCACCCAGAGCTACTCGTTCGCGCGCACCGCCACCGGGACGTCGGGGACCACCGACATCACGCTCGCGCTCCCCTACGGCACGTGGTCGGTCACCAGCCAGAAGAACTCGAGCTCAGCCGCGGTGAACGTGACGGCGAAGGGGCTGATCGGGGTGATCCTGAACTCCGGTTCGGTGACCCTGGACCCGAGGGTGGCGCCGTGATCGAACGCATCAGGTCGGTCATCCGTGGTGAGCGCCGTGAAGACGGTCTGACGCTCATCGAGTTGCTCGTGGCGATGGGTCTGTTCGCGGTGCTCCTCGCCATCGTCGGCGGTACGTTCTACTCGATCACCCGGGCGACCACGTTCGCCGCGGCGCGCGACCAGAACAGTCGGAACGCCTCCAACGCGATGAACGAGATCGTGCGTCAGGTCCGCGCTGCCGCGGACAACCCGCGGGTCGGCGCGAGTGACTCGCCGGCGTTCATCTCCGCCGGGACGTCTGGGGTGCAGTTCACGACCCTCGTGTCGACCGGCCGCGACTCCGTGCCGCAGCAGGTCACGTTCTCGGTGAGTGCTGCCGGAGTGCTCACCGAGAAGATCGTCGCCGGATCCACGACCGACAACGCGTACTACACCTTCTCGGGCGCCGGGTCGACCTCGACGATCGCGTCGTCGATCGAGGTCCCCGCGACCACTGCCACGCCGATCTTCCAGTACCTCGACGTCGGGAAGACCGTGCTGACGCCGAACGCAGCCGGCCTGCTGACCGCGGACCAGGTCGGCCAGATCGCCTTCGTCCAGGTCACCCTCCGCTTCTCGTCCACGGCGAGCACCCTCAAGAACGGCATCACCCTGCAGAACACCGTCGGGCTGCCGAACCTCCTCCAGCCGTCGGGAGACTCGACATGATCCGGCTCCGCCGCCTCTTCCACCTCGACGCCCTGCGGGACGATCGGGGCATGGCCCTGGCCATCGCCGTGATCTTCGGGACCGTCGTGGTGTTCATGATCGCGACCGCGACGTCGGTCGCCGTCGCGGGCATCAAGAAGTCCTCCACCGACTCCGACTGGAACGCCGCCCTGAGCGCTGCGTACGCGGGCGTGCAGGACTACGAGGCGCGTCTGTCGAACGACACCGGGTACACCCAGTACGGCAACCCGGCGGCGCCGTTCTCGTCGACGAGCACAGGACTCACGCTCCCCACCGGTGGCGCCGCGAACACCGCGTTCGGCACCGGGACGACCGGTACGTGGGCCACCGTGCCCGGCGGCGACGGCAAGTCGTTCTACCGGTACGAGGTCGACTCCTCGAAGTACTACGACACGGGGGTCATCCGGATCCGCGCCACCGGCAAGGTCGGATCATCCGTGCGCTCCGTCGTCGCCAGCATCCGCCAGCAGGGCTTCATCGACTTCCTCTACTTCACCGACTACGAGATCCAGGACCCGGTGATGACGAACGTGGACACCGCCACCTGTGTCAAGCACGCGTGGGAGGGACGGCCGACGTCGACCTCGCGCAACGTGTGCGGCGAGATCGCGTTCAGCGGTGGCGACACCATCGACGGTCCGGCGCACTCGAACGACACGATGCGCATCTGCCAGGCGACGTTCACCAGCCAGATCACGACCTCGAACCCGACGTCCGGACTGCGCTACAGCAAGATCGACTCGAACGGGTCGAGCTGCACGGGGCAGAAGTTCCCGGCAGGCGTCACGCAGCCCGCCTTCACGTCCACGATCGGCATGCCGTCGACGAACGCGCAGCAGAAGGCCGCGACGCAGTACAACACCACCGTGACGGCGACCCGCAGCCCCGGCTGCCTGTACACCGGTCCGACGGACATCACGTTCAACGCCGACGGGACCATGACGGTCAAGTCGCCGCGGTCGATCAAGACGCAGACCGATGCGACGGACCCGACGAAGGGACAGACCCCGACCGCCTGCGGTCTCCCCGGCACCGGAGCGGGACAACTCGGCTCGGCCGCGGGGGCCACCGTCCCGGTCCCCGCCAACAACCTCGTCTACGTGCAGAACGTGCCGCAGTCGGGCGACGCGAACGCGACGACGACGGCGAAGCTGGCGGACTCCTGCAACACCGGGAACGGTGTCGGCTACCCGCGGACCGGTGAGGCCCAGCTGAGCACCTCGCCGTGCAGCTACGGCACGCGATCCGGAGACGCCTTCGTGCACGGCGTCCTCGACGGCCAGGTGACCGTGGCTGCCGAGAACTACCTCTACGTCACGGGCGACATGACCTACGCGGACCGAGGATCGGACATGCTCGGGCTCACCGCCACGAACGCCGTCATGGTCTGGAACCCGGTGAAGGCGGTCTCCTGTGGCTACAACAGCACGTGCTACTCGTCGATCCTCGGTGACACGGACCGAGAGATCGACGCCGCCATCATCTCCGCCGCGCACACCTTCCAGGTGCAGAACTACGGCTACGGCGGGGACCGCGGGACGCTGACGGTCTACGGGGCGATCGCGCAGAAGTTCCGTGGCGTCGTGCGATCGGGGGCGAACGGCTACATCAAGGCGTACGCGTACGACGCGCGCCTCAAGCACTCCGCTCCACCGAGCTTCCTCAACCCCGTGACCACCACCTACGGCGTGACGACGATGGCGGAGGTCTCGCCGGCGTACGCGACGTCAGGTGACTGCGTGAAGAAGGCAGGTGTCTGCGTATGAGCGCGCTCCAGCAGCTCGCGGTGGTCGTCGTCGGCCTCGCCGGCGTCTTCGGCCTCCTGATCGGCTCGTTCCTCAACGTCGTGGTGTACCGGGTCCCGGCGGGGCTCTCGGTGGTTCGGCCGGCGAGTTCCTGCCCGCAGTGCGGGCACGAGATCCGAGGGTTCGACAACGTCCCGGTGCTGTCCTGGCTCGTCCTCCGCGGAGCGTGCCGTGACTGCGGCAACCGGATCTCCGCGCGGTACCCCCTCGTCGAAGCAGCCACCGCTGCGCTCTTCTCGGTGGTCGCCGGCATGGTCCTCGCACGCGCCGCCGGTAGCGGGACGACGCTCGTCCCGACCATCGGCATGCTCGTCGTGCTCCTGTACCTGATGGCGATCACCGTCTCGCTCGCGCTCATCGACGTCGACACCCACCGCCTGCCGGACAAGATCGTGCTCCCCGCGTACGCGGTGCTCGCCGTGCTCCTCACGGCCACGTCTGCTGCATCCGGGGACTGGTGGGCGCTCGTGCGCGCCGGCATCGGCATGCTCGTGCTCCTCGCCGTGTACTTCGCCCTCGCCGTCGCGGTCCCCGGCGGGATGGGGATGGGCGACGTGAAGCTGGCCGGCGTGCTCGGCCTCGTCCTCGCGTACCTCGGATGGGGACCCCTCGCAGTGGGAGCTTTCGGCGGGTTCGCGCTCGGAGCTATCTTCGCCATCGGTCTCCTCGCCGCTCGCCGCGCCAAGCGGGGGAGCGGGATCCCGTTCGGACCGTGGATGCTCGCCGGAGCCTGGCTCGGCATCCTCTGCGGCGGCCCGTTGTGGGACGCCTACACCGGCCTCATCGGCCTCACCTGAACCGCCCGGAGGAAGCGATCACCATGACGAGCAACGTCGTCGGCATCGACATCGGCAGCGTGTCCATCCGCGCCGTCGAGGTCGCCCGCTCCCGGAAGGGCGTCGCGTCGATCGAGCGCATCGCCGAGGTGCCCCTGCCTGAGGGGTCGACCCAGCGCGGAGAGGTCCTCGAGACGAACACGATCGCGGGGGTCCTGCGGCAGCTGTGGTCCGTCGGCAAGTTCAAGTCCAGGGACGTCGCCCTCGGCATGGGCAACCAGCGCGTGCTGTCGCGCGACCTGACCGTGCCGAAGGCACCCCTGGCCCAGATCCGCGAATCGCTCCCGTTCCAGGTGCAGGACCTGCTCCCGGTCCCCGTCGGTGACGCGATCCTCGACTTCTACCCCACGGGTGAGGGCTTCAGCGAGGCCGGTCCGGTCGTGCACGGGCTCCTCGTGGCGGCCGTCAAGGACGCCGTGCTGGCGAACGTCCGGGCCGCGCAGCTCGCCGGGCTCAACCCCGTGAGCGTCGACCTCATCCCGTTCGCGCTCAGTCGTGTGCTCACGCCCATCGGCTCCGCCGCGGGGACCGTCGCCCTCGTCGAGGTCGGCGGCAACACCAGCACCGTCGTCATCAGCGTGGACGGCGTGCCGCAGTTCGTCCGCATCATCCCGACGGGCGGGGACGAGATGACGAAGCAGATCGCGGTGCGACTCGAGATCCCCGTCGAGCAGGCCGAGGCCGTGAAGCGGTACATCGGCATGGGTGCGCGGGCGCAGACGCCCGACGACCAGCGGGCCGCGGCGGTCATCCGCGAGGCCGCGCACGAGCTCGTCGCCAGTGTCCGGAACACCCTGAACTACTTCGCGAACACGAAGAACGACGGTCGGCCGGTGGGGCGGATCGTCCTCGCCGGCGCGGGAGGCGACCTCGTCGGCTTCCGGGAGGCGCTCGCCGACTCGACCGACGCGGACGTCGTCCACGGCGACGCCTTCGCGGGCGTCCCTCGTGCACGCGGTGTGGACGCCTCCGTCGTCGAACAACGTGGTACCTCGCTCGCAGTGGCGTGGGGCCTCGCAGCAGGAGGACGAGCAGCATGACCGAGACCCTGTCGAAGCCGGTGACCGGCTCCCGCACCGGCAAGGCGAAGCGGGCGCGGAACGCCTCCGATGCTCCCCGCGCTCCGAAGGCGACGGGCAAGACCCTCCTCGTCATCGGGGGCGTCCCGCGCGCTGACCTCCTCCCGCCCGAGGTCCTCGTCCACCGACGGCAGCGTGCCACCGTGCGTCGAGCGTGGCTCGGCGTGGTCGTCGTCGCTGCCGTCGTCGCACTCGGCGTCGGGATCTCCACGATGGACAACGTCTCGTCGGCGGCGCAGCTCCGCGCGGCGCAGGACGAGGGTACGTCGCTGCTGCAGCAACAGGGGCAGTACTCGGAGGTGCGGAAGGTCGAATCGCGGACCGCCCTCGCCGAAGCCGGTCAGGCCGTCGGCGGGGCACCGGAGATCGACTGGAGTGACTACCTGAAGAAGGTGCAGGCATCGCTCCCGGCTGGTGTGAGCATCGTCGGCGTCACGGTGGACTCGGCATCTCCCCTGGAGAGCTACGAGCAGCCGACCACCCCGCTGCAGGGCGAGCGCGTCGCGACGCTCACCGTCGAGGCGGACAGCCCGACCCTCCCGTCGATCCCGGACTGGCTCGACAGGGTCCACGGGCTCACCGGCTTCGTCGACGCGAACGCCAACGCAGTCACCCTCAACTCGGACACAGGGCACTACACGGTCGACATGACGCTGCACATCAACGACGAGGCGTTCGACGGCAAGTACGCGGAGAAGACGAAATGACCAAGAACCGGTTGCACCTCGTGATCGCCCTGGCGATCGGCGCCGTCGTGCTCGTCGGCGGTTTCTTCCTCGGCGTCCAGCCCCAGCTCGCCTCGGCTGCGTCGAACCGCGAGCAGCAGCAGTCGATCGACTCGACGAACGACACCTACCGCGCCGAGCTCGCGCGGCTCGCTGCACAGTCGGCGAAGCTCCCGGCGATGCGGCGCGAGGCCGCAGCGCTCGAGCGCTCGGTGCCGTCCTCCGCGGACACCTCGGCCTTCTACAAGGAGGTCGACGGGGTGGCTGCCTCCACCGGGGTGACCGTCAGCGGGATCACGACCTCGTGGGCAGCCGCGTACACGCCCCCGGTCGCGGAGACGCCGGCGACCACGCCGACGGACGCCGCGAGCCCCTCGGCCGCGGCGACCCCGTCACCCACCACCACTGCGACGCCGTCGACCCCCGCCGTGACGGCTCCGGTGACCGACGCGCAGATCACCGCGTCCAACTTCTCGACCATCGCGATCAGCATCGACGTCACCGGGTCGTTCGAACAGGCGCTCGCCTTCACCTCGGGGGTGCAGAACGGTGAGCGGCTCTTCCTCGTGAACGACATCAAGTCGACGCGTGCCGAGACGACGGACGGCTCCGCGGCCGACGGCTCCACGACCGACACTCCGGCTGGCTCCGGAGCGACGACCTGGACGCTGTCCGGCTTCATCTACGTGCTCTCGGACGCGGCGTCGGCCCAGTCCTCGCAGAAGTCGGAGAGCGGCTCCGGGGCTGCAGCCGACGCCTCCTCGACCACCGCGTCGAAGGGCTGACGACACCCCTCCCGAACGGGGTGTGACGCGCCACGCCGCACCCTCTTCCGCGACGCCTGTCGGTGTGCTTACGATGCTCCTGACACCGCACTCGCGGCTGCTCATCCCCCTCTCGAACGGCCGCTCGAAATGGCCGTTCCTCGTCGTGCCCGGAGTCGCGCGTGTTGGCTGGAATCGTGGAATTCCTCGGCTGGTTCGGAGCCGTAACCGTCCTTGCTGGTTACCTGCTGTTCTCGATGGGCAAGCTCCCGAACGGGCCGGTCTACCAACTCTTCAACCTCGTCGGCGGGCTCGCCGTCGCGATCAACGTCGCGGCCCACCACGCGGTCCCGTCGACCATCGTGAACGGCATCTGGGCGATCGTCGCCGTGGTCGTCCTGGTGAAGATGGCGAAGGCCCGGCGTGCTGCGAAGCGAGGAGCTCCGGCGACGGCCGAGATCCCTGTGCTGCACACCGAGCCGGCGGCGACCACGGCGGTCCTGCCGGTCATCGGTCCGGCGCTGCGTGACCACGAGCCGGAGGTGCCCGACACGGCGGACGCCGCCCCGCGCCTCCAGGTCGAACCGACGGCGTCGACGGTGACGACGGACGCACCCACCGCACCCACGGCAACCAACGCACCCACCGCCGCCGCCCCGATGACCGAGTCGATCCCGGTGATCACCGCGACCATCGCCCTGGCACTCGTCGCGGCAGCCCAGGAACAGCAGCCGCACACCGCAGACGCCTCCCACGCCTGACCCTCCCAGCGATACGATCACCGCATGTCCCGGTGGTTGATCGCGACGATGACGTCGATCCTCTTCATCGCGCTCGTGATCGCGGTGACGGGGTTCGAGGCGCTGCTCGCCGACGTCGAGGTCATCTCCCAGCCCGACGCCACCCCGTACCTCGGTCCCGCGATGGTGCTGGCCGGCGCGGTCGTCGTCTTCCTCGCGACCGCGGTCGGTGCTCGAGAGGGCAACCCCGGCGTCACCGGGCTCGTCGCCGCCGCGACGGTCTACCTCGTGATGCTCGGCGTCGGAGCGGTCGGGTACGCCCTGGTCCGCGGCGACCTCACCGAGCTGGTGGTGTTCCCCGCGGGCTACGCGCTCGGCCCGTTCGTGGTCGGCTCGGTGGTCGTGGCGCTCCTCAGCGTCGTCGGGGGGATCGCGGCGTCCCGCCACCAGTCGCGTGCGGAGCGGGTCACGACGACCGGCGATGACGGTGCCCGACGGTAGGATCCCAGCAGCACCACAGGACGACGGGGGACCGATGACCGACCAGCAGCAGGCCGACGGATGGGGTTCCGTCCCGAACGTCGACGACATCAGCGGCGAGCACGGGGCGCCCTTGCAGACGGAGCCCCCCGTACCCGCGAGACCGCGACGGAAGCTCGGGCGCGGTCCGCTCATCGGCATCATCGCCGGTGGCGCCGCGGTCGTGCTCCTGGCGGTCGCCGGCGTGGTCGGCTACTCCGTCGGGACGTCGACGCACTCCGCGGACCGCCCGGTGCGCGCGTTCCTCGACGACCTCTCGGCCGGCAAGGTCGAGGACGCCCTGAAGACCGCGGGCATCGACCACGACAAGGACGACGTGCTCCTGACGGATGCCGCGTACGCCAAGGCGAAGGGTCGCGTCACCGGCTACCGGATCGCCGCCACCCGCGACGACGGCGACACCGCGACGGTGACCGCCTACCTGCGGCAGGGCGGCCGCGACGTCTCGTCGACGTTCACGCTCGACAAGACGGGCACCGACTGGGGCGTGTTCCCGGTCTGGGAGCTCGAGGCCCCGAAGCTCGGTGCGGTCGACGTGAGCCTCCGTGGTCCGGCCGGCGCGAAGGTGCTGGTCGGCGGGCAGGGCGTCACCACGTCGAAGGACGGCACGGCGACCCTGACGGCGCTCCCCGGCACGTACGACGTCGCGGTCGACGGCGGCAAGTGGTACTCGGCCGACGCGACGACGGCGACGGTGTCGGGCTTCGGCGGGACGGCGTCGTCGCCGGTGTCGATGACGACGAAGCTCACGGCGGCGGGGGAGCAGTCCGCGAAGGCCGCCGTGGACGCCTGGGTCGACGGCTGCATCGCCTCGACGGACGCGGCACCGAAGGGCTGCAGCTTCTACGCCTACGGCGAGGACTCCGCCTACACGTACACGAACCAGAAGTGGACGCTCGACACCCGTCCGGCGGTGTCGGTCGGCGGGTGGCTGTCGAACGGCTGGCTCGTCACGACGACGACGTACGGCCGGGCGACCTTCACCGCGGACATCTCCGGCGCCGGTGGCGTGGGGACGGCCTCGGCCGGTCCGATGAACGTCAACGCGAGCGGCTACATCACGGGCTTCACCGACGCCGGCGCGACGTTCCGGTCTGCCATCGGCAACGGCTCCTCCGACACCGGTTCCTGACCCGTCTCGCGTCCGACGCCTGGTCGGCGGTCCGGCCTGGAGGCACGGCGCGCGCCCGCAACGTCGGCTCGCGTCGGGGCCGGCACGGCTCCACCGCCCGGCCCCGAGGCGCGGCGTGCGCCCGCCACACCGGCGAACGCCGGACGCGGTCCGGCCCCACCGCCCCCGCACGACGACGTGCCGGCGCGCGTCGGCGTCGCGCCCCGCGCACAGCGCGACCACCCCGTTCAGGCGTGTTCGCCCACGGCGGTCCGGACGGGCCTCCAGGGCGACGCGCCCGGATTGATTTCGCGAGGTTACGCGGGTAGGCTCTTCCGGGTGTGCGCCCTCGTGCGCGCCCGAAAAATCCGGCTCGACCAACGGTCGACCGGACTCCGTCCCCCATCGTCGTCCGCCGTCAGGCGGCAATCAGCGTGGGACGAGGAAGCCGGCGGACCGCGTCGGCCAGAGAACACGAGCAGGACCAGGAGAACAGTTGCCTACTATTCAGCAGCTCGTTCGCAAGGGTCGTTCGCCGAAGGTCACCAAGACCAAGGCGCCCGCCCTGAAGGCGAACCCCCAGCAGCGTGGTGTGTGCACCCGCGTCTACACCACCACCCCCAAGAAGCCGAACTCGGCACTGCGCAAGGTCGCTCGTGTGAAGCTCTCGAACGGTACCGAGGTCACGGCCTACATCCCCGGTGAGGGCCACAACCTCCAGGAGCACTCGATGGTGCTCGTGCGCGGCGGTCGTGTGAAGGACCTCCCCGGTGTCCGCTACAAGATCATCCGCGGCGCGCTCGACACGCAGGCCGTGAAGAACCGTAAGCAGGCGCGTAGCCGCTACGGCGCGAAGAAGGGTTGAGCCAATGCCTCGTAAGGGTCCCGCCCCCAAGCGTCCCGTCGTCGCAGACCCGGTCTACGGCGCTCCGATCGTCTCCCAGCTGGTGAACAAGATCCTGCTGGACGGCAAGAAGGGCCTCGCCGAGCGCATCGTCTACGACGCACTCGAAGGCGTTTCCGCCAAGAACCAGCAGGACGCGGTCGTCACGCTCAAGAAGGCGCTCGACAACGTCCGTCCGACCCTCGAGGTCCGCAGCCGCCGCGTCGGTGGCTCGACCTACCAGGTGCCGGTCGAGGTCAAGCCGCACCGCGCGAACACCCTCGCGCTCCGCTGGCTCACCTCGTACGCCAAGGCCCGTCGCGAGAAGACGATGACCGAGCGTCTCATGAACGAGATCCTCGACGCGTCGAACGGTCTCGGTGCCGCGGTCAAGCGCCGTGAGGACACCCACAAGATGGCCGAGTCGAACAAGGCCTTCGCCCACTACCGCTGGTAGTCCCGGCACCGTCCGGGCGCCGGTGGTCATGAACCGCTGGCGCCCCGGACGGCCGCCAACCTCTCCTACAACTCTTCCGGAGGAACCCTGTGGCACAGGACGTGCTCACCGACCTGAACAAGGTCCGCAACATCGGCATCATGGCGCACATCGATGCCGGCAAGACCACGACGACCGAGCGCATCCTGTTCTACACGGGCATCACGCACAAGATCGGTGAGGTCCACGACGGCGCCGCGACGATGGACTGGATGGCGCAGGAGCAGGAGCGCGGCATCACGATCACGTCGGCCGCGACGACCTGCTTCTGGGACAACAACCAGATCAACATCATCGACACCCCCGGTCACGTGGACTTCACGGTCGAGGTGGAGCGTTCGCTCCGCGTCCTCGACGGTGCGGTCGCCGTCTTCGACGGCAAGGAGGGCGTCGAGCCCCAGTCCGAGACCGTGTGGCGTCAGGCGGACAAGTACAACGTCCCGCGCATCTGCTTCGTCAACAAGATGGACAAGCTCGGCGCTGACTTCTACTTCACCGTCGACACGATCATCAACCGCCTCGGTGCGGAGCCGCTCGTGCTCCAGCTCCCGATCGGCGCCGAGAACGACTTCGTCGGCATCATCGACCTGATCGAGATGCACGCCAAGGTCTGGCCCGGCGACGCCAAGGGTGATGTCACCATGGGCGCCCAGTACGAGGTCCAGGAGATCCCCGCCGACCTCCAGGCCCGTGCCGAGGAGTACCGCGCCAAGCTGATCGAGCGCGTCGCCGAGACCGACGACGCCCTGCTCGAGAAGTACTTCGGTGGCGAGGAGCTGACCAAGGACGAGATCAAGGGCGCGATCCGCAAGCTCACGATCTCCTCCGAGGTCTACCCCGTCCTCTGCGGTTCGGCCTTCAAGAACCGCGGTGTGCAGCCCATGCTCGACGCGGTCATCGACTACCTCCCGTCCCCGCTCGACGTGCCGCCGATGATCGGCCACGACGTCAAGGACGAGGAGAAGGAGATCATCCGCAAGCCGGATGCCTCCGAGCCGTTCTCCGCGCTCGCGTTCAAGGTCGCGGTGCACCCGTTCTTCGGTCGCCTCACCTACGTCCGCGTGTACTCCGGCTCGATCGAGTCCGGTGCGCAGGTCATCAACTCGACCAAGGGCAAGAAGGAGCGCATCGGCAAGATCTTCCAGATGCACTCCAACAAGGAGAACCCGGTCGACAACGTGACCGCCGGCCACATCTACGCGGTCATCGGCCTCAAGGACACCACCACCGGTGACACCCTCTGCGACCCGCAGAACCAGGTCGTCCTCGAGTCGATGACGTTCCCGGAGCCGGTCATCGAGGTCGCCATCGAGCCGAACACGAAGGCCGACCAGGAGAAGCTCTCCACGGCCATCCAGAAGCTCGCCGAAGAGGACCCGACGTTCCGCGTCGAGCTCAACGCCGAGACCGGTCAGACGACGATCAAGGGCATGGGCGAGCTCCACCTCGACATCCTCGTCGACCGCATGAAGCGCGAGTTCAAGGTCGAGGCGTCCGTCGGCAAGCCGCAGGTGGCCTACCGCGAGACGCTGACCAAGGTCGTCGAGCGCTACGACTACACCCACAAGAAGCAGACCGGTGGATCCGGTCAGTTCGCGAAGGTGCAGATCGCGCTCGAGCCGATGGAGGTCACGGCCGAGAAGGTCTACGAGTTCGAGAACGCCGTCACGGGTGGCCGCGTCCCGCGCGAGTACATCCCGTCGGTCGACGCCGGTATCCAGGACGCCATGCAGGTCGGCATCCTCGCCGGGTACCCGACCGTGGGCGTGAAGGCCATCCTCAAGGACGGCGCGGCGCACGACGTCGACTCGTCCGAGATGGCGTTCAAGATCGCCGGTTCCATCGCCTACAAGGAAGCCGCCCGCAAGGCCGGCCCCGCCATCCTCGAGCCGATCATGGCCGTCGAGGTCCGTACTCCCGAGGAGTACATGGGCGACGTCATCGGTGACCTCAACTCCCGTCGTGGCCAGATCGCCTCGATGGAGGACGCTTCCGGCGTCAAGGTGGTCCGCGCGAGCGTGCCGCTGTCCGAGATGTTCGGCTACGTCGGCGACCTCCGGTCGAAGACCTCTGGTCGTGCCGTCTACTCGATGACCTTCGAGACCTACAGCCAGGTCCCGGCCAAGGTCGCCGAGGAGATCATCGCGAAGAACGCGGGGGAGTAGCGCTCCAGCGCTTCTCCACAGGCGGGGGCGCCTGGCGACGGGCCCCTCGCCACCAAGTAAAGTAAAGACACACACCGCGCACCAACGGTCCCGAGCCCATCCAGGGCCGGCCGGGGGTGTCGCTTCCGAGTCCTGAGGAGGACCCCAGTGGCCAAGGCCAAGTTCGAGCGCACCAAGCCGCACGTCAACATCGGAACCATCGGTCACGTCGACCACGGCAAGACGACGCTCACGGCGGCGATCACCAAGGTTCTGCACGACCAGTACCCGGACCTCAACGAGGCCCGTGACTTCGCGCAGATCGACAGCGCTCCCGAGGAGCGCGACCGCGGTATCACGATCAACATCTCCCACGTGGAGTACCAGACCGAGAAGCGTCACTACGCGCACGTCGACGCCCCCGGTCACGCTGACTACGTGAAGAACATGATCACGGGTGCGGCGCAGATGGACGGCGCGATCCTCGTGGTCGCCGCCACCGACGGCCCGATGCCCCAGACGCGTGAGCACGTGCTGCTCGCCCGCCAGGTCGGCGTCCCCTACATCGTCGTCGCGCTGAACAAGTCCGACATGGTGGACGACGAGGAGATCCTGGAGCTCGTCGAGCTCGAGGTCCGTGAGCTCCTCGGCTCGCAGGAGTTCGACGAGGACGCCCCCGTCGTGCAGGTCTCGGCGCTCAAGGCGCTCGAGGGCGACGAGAAGTGGGTCAAGTCCGTCCAGGACCTGATGGCCGCCGTCGACGAGAACGTCCCGGACCCGGTGCGCGCCACCGACCAGCCGTTCCTCATGCCGATCGAGGACGTCTTCACGATCACCGGTCGTGGCACCGTCGTCACCGGTCGCGTCGAGCGTGGCACGCTCGACCTCAACTCCGAGGTCGAGATCGTCGGCATCCGCCCGACGCAGAAGACCACGGTCACGGGCATCGAGATGTTCCGCAAGCTGCTCGACAAGGCCGAGGCTGGTGACAACACCGGTCTGCTCATCCGTGGCCTCAAGCGCGAGGACGTGGAGCGCGGCCAGGTCGTCGTCAAGCCCGGTTCGGTCACGCCGCACACGGACTTCAAGGCGAACGCGTACATCCTGACCAAGGACGAGGGTGGGCGTCACAACCCGTTCTACGCGAACTACCGCCCGCAGTTCTACTTCCGCACCACGGACGTCACCGGCGTCATCACGCTGCCCGAGGGCACCGAGATGGTCATGCCCGGCGACACCGTCTCCATGACCGTCGAGCTCATCCAGCCGATCGCCATGGAGCCGGGCCTCCGTTTCGCCATCCGTGAGGGTGGTCGTACGGTCGGCGCCGGTACGGTCGAGGAGATCACCAAGTAACTCCGGTTACCTGCTGAAGCGGGGTCGGGCCTTCGGGTCCGGCCCCGCTTTTGTGTCCCCCGGAGTCGTCGTTTGCTCACAGTTCGCCTGCGTTTCGCGGACAACGGGCACGACCGGGGGCACGATGTGGGCCAAGCGGTCGGGAGGTCCGGCCATCGAGTGGCCGGTTCGCCCGGCCGGACAGGGAGGCAGCATGGCCGGCTTCGACGACATCCAGAAGAACGTGTCCGCCAAGGCGCAGGAAGTGACCGACAAGGCGAAGGCCTTCGTCGACGAGAACCGCGACAAGATCGAAGAGGCCGTCAAGAGCGACAAGGCCGAAGAGGTCTCGGACAAGATCATCCACGGCCTCGCGGACGGCATCAAGAAGGTCACCGGCGGCAAGTTCGACGAGCAGATCGACAACACCGCGCGGAACCTCGACGACAAGATCGGGAACAACGGCAGCGACCCGGCCTGAGCGCTTCGCTCCGACTGCGCCCGTCCGGCACCGAGCCGGGCGGGCGCAGTCGTGCGAGGGCGGCCCGTTGTCGCCCGCTCGGGGGTCGTCCGCGCAAAGGGGGGCACCCGTGTACCCCACACTGGGTGCAGCGGCGGTTTCCCGCAACTGGATACCGTGGAGTCGCGAGGCCGGACCGGCCCGCGTGGTGACCCGAACACCCCCGCAGCACGCACCCAGGGACCCTGCCCGCACGGTGCTGCTCCGCTGCGCTCCGCTCGGCGTCACCCGACGACGACCCGAGAGCACTCCCGATGCGTTCTGCCCTGTTCCCTGCACGCCCGCGCGCCATCGCCATGGCGGTGGTGGTGAGTCTCCTCGTCGCGTTGCTCTCCGTGTTCGCGGTCGCCGTACCCACGAGCGCCGCTGGATCGCTGGTGTCGGTCTCCGTCAAGGCGGACGACTCGGTGCTCAACGGCGCACCGGCCGGCGTGACGATCACGGCGAAGAACACCACGGCCGCTGGCAGCGGTACTGCGCTGTACAACCTCGGCTACACCTACAAGCTCCCGGCTGGGGTCTCGTACGTCGCGGGTTCCGCAGGGACGCAGACCGGGGAACCAGTCATCACGACGCTGACCGCCGCGCAGGGCGGCGGGACGCTCCTCGTGTGGTCGAACGTCTCCGACCTGGTCGCCGGGGACCAGAAGTCGATCTCGTTCTCGGTCCAGTCCGCTGATGCGTCCTGGCCGGTCGGTACGGCCTTCACCGCCGACGCGCAGGTCGCGGCGAGCACGGACGCGCGCACCCTCCCGACCTACGGCGCCACGGGGACGCCGACGGCCGGCACCGGGATCAACGCCGCCGCCGCGACGTCGAACGCCACGACGGTGTCAGCGCTGAGCATCACGAAGGCCGAGCCGAGCCCGGAGAACGAGCTCGTCCGGGGCGTGCACGACCACCCGACCGTCTACACGCTGACGGTGAAGAACACGGCGCAGGCGCCCACCACGGGCGTCGTCGTCACGGACTACCTGCCCGCCGGACTCGAGTTCCTGCAGTGCGGCGCGATCGACAACACCACCTCGGGCGCGGAGTACACGGGTGCCCCGTCCCTCACCGCGACCACCGCGGCGAAGGCCACCGGTACCTGGGACGCCACTGCCTGCCGCACGCCGCAGAGCGTCGAGACGGTGAACACCGTCGCGGGCCAGGGCTCGTCGGTCTTCACGAAGGTCGTCTGGAACGTCGGCGACCTCGCCAAGGGTGCGACCGTCACGATCAAGTACCTGGCTGCCGTCCCGCTGCGCGAGAACACGATGTCGTTCGCCGGCCAGCCGGGCCAGCCCTCGACGAGCTCCACCGCTCCGGCCGCCGCGTCGCTGCAGCAGGCCGCCGACCTCGACAACAACAACGGCGCCTCGACCCGGCAGAACACCGCCGACACCACCTCGAACGGCCACGGCCTCACCAACCTCGTCGACGCACAGGGCACGTACACCGGCTCGGTCGGTGGCGGGGCGACCTCCGCGCAGAAGGCGAACGCCTCGCTGACGGTCGAGGCGATGGACCTCGCGGTCGCCAAGAGCGTCTCCCCGACCACGTTCGCGGCGGGCAAGCTGGCGACGTACTCGCTCCTCATCCGCACCAGCGAGTACGAGTCCTCCGCCGGCATCACGCTGACCGACACGCTGCCCGACGGCCTGTGCCCGGCGTTCCCCGCCGGGACCCCGACGACCGGTACCCTGCCGGCCGACTGCGACCCGGCGAAGAACGCCGCGCTGGACCAGCAGATGACCGGTGCCACGATCGACTCGGTCGCCTACTCCGCCGCGGACGGCAGCTTCAGGGTCGCGTTCCACATCGCGGACCAAGCGACGAACGCGGCGCCGACCGTGACGTACAAGGCGCTCATGCGCCAGAGCTACTCCGTGGCGGGCAGCGCCGGGCCGACGGCCGCGGGCGACGACTTCACGAACAAGGTCGCCATCGCCGGGACCTCCACCGGTGTGCACGGCGACACCGGGACGCAGAAGGTCGTCGACGACTCGAAGGCGACGATCACCTCGAACAGCCCGCAGATCGCGAAGTCGGTCCTACCGCGCAGCACCACCTCGCCGGTGACCAGCGCCGCTGACTGCGCCGCCTCGACCGGGACCTACTCGTCGGCGACGCCCGCCGACCCGTTCACCGTCAACGACCTCGTCTGCTTCCGCCTGCAGGTCGCGTTCCCCGCCGGCGTGCAGAGCCGCAACGCGACCGTGACGGACATGCTCCCCGTGGGCACCACGGCGTCTGCGGCCCAGTGGGTCGAGGGCACCGACTGGGCCTACGGTTCCGAGAGCACCGTCCCGGCCGCGCAGGTGAAGCTCACCGGTTCGAGCGCGTCGATGGCGTCCTTCTCCATCGGGTCCTCGGCCACCGGCGGCACGTACGTGGACGGTGACACCGCCGGTGCGACGGTCGTCCTGTACGTCGCCGCCCGGATCTCGAAGGCCGGTTCCAGCACGACGGTGCCGGACATCACCGCGAACCTCATGAAGTTCGCCCAGCAGAACACCGCCGGCTCCGTGACCAGCCTGCGGTCCTCCGCGAACTACAAGGTCGCCGGGGTCGCCTCCGCCGCCCTCGCGAAGAGCATCGTGCAGACCGGCAAGGACGCCGGCAGCCTCAGTGCGAACGTGAACCCGACGAACACGACCGAGGGCCAGCTGCTGCAGTACAAGGTCAGCGTCACGAACCCGGCCGGCACCGGTGGCGGGTACCCGATCAGCAACGTCTCGGTGTGGGACGCGCTGCCCGCGGGGATCCGCTGCGCCGCGGTCGACGCCTCGGCCAGTGGGGGCACCTGCACGAACACCCCGCCGACCGGAGCGTCGTCGACGTTCTCGGGCCGCTCGTTCATCGTGTGGACGGGCGTCGGCCCGATCGCTTCCGGCGCGACCACCGACCTGCTCTACACGATGCAGGTCCCGGCCCAGTCGTTCGCCGGCACTGCCTACAAGAACTCCGCCTCGGTCGTGCGCTTCGACACCACGGCAGACACCGGGACCGCGCAGACCTGGGTGCCCGCACCCGTCGCCGGCACGAGCGCGCACGCATCCGGTGCGACCGGATCGCAGCTCGCCGCCGTCAGCGCGGACGCGCAGCGCCAGGTGACGATCACGCCCGTCGTCGTCGCCAAGACCGGTGGGACCGACGGCGGTGCGACGAACCGGTCCGGCCTGAACGCCGTGCCGGGGCAGCCGCTCAAGTACACCTACTCCGTGACCGTGAAGGCCGGCACGAGCGTCGGAACCGCATCGCTGGTGGACCCGCTGGCCTCGGTCACCGGGCTGAAGACGACGAGCGCCACCACGTGGACGCTGGGCCTGCCCGGGGCCGCGAACGCGGCGACGCGCGGCATGACCGACGGCGACACGACCGTCACCTACGGCGGCCAGGACTTCACGTTCACCGGCGGTGCCACGATGAACACGAACGGCGGGGGCGCGCTCGTCTTCCCGAGCGTGTTCGACAACACCACCACGGCTGACGTGACCTTCACCGTCACGGTCTCCGGGCTCGCGGTGTCCGCCGGCACCGGTGCGTACCCGAAGTCGGACGGCACGACGTTCTCGTCGGCGACGATCACGAACACCGCGACGTTCCGCAGCACCGACCCGGTGACGGGCACCTCCGTCGCCCCGACGAAGCAGGTCGCGGTCGGCGTCACCGCCCCGAACCTCGCGATCACGAAGACCGACGACCGGAACGGCGCCGTCGTCTCCGGCCAGGACGTCGTGACGTGGACGCTCACGGCGACGAACAAGTCGACCACGACCGATGCGCGCAGCGTCCTCGTCGCCGACTGCTTCCCGTCGTCGCTGCAGTTCACCGGCTCGTCGCGAACGGAGGTGACCCCCACCCAGGCGCAACGTGATGCGCTCGGCACGTGCGGCACCGACCGCACCCTGCACGCGTGGAACGTCGGCACGTTGGCCGCCGGTGCCTCGGCCACCGTCACGGTGACCGGCACCCTCGCCGACAAGGCCCCCGCGGGCACCAGCTACGCGAACACCGCGAAGGTCGTGGGCTCGAGCCTCGACACCGACTACGCGACGGCCGGCGCGACCTACGTCCAGACCGCGAGCGCCGACGACACCATCACGGTGGCGTCCCCGTCCGTGTCGAAGCAGCTGACGGCGCCGACCTGGTCGAACAGCGACGGCTCGGCCGGTACCCCGGCCACGACGAACCCGGCGAACACCACCGCCCTGCCGGTCCGCCCGGGTGACGCGGCGACCTACCAGGTGACGGCGACGATCCCCGCGAACGTGGCGGTCTTCGACGCCCGGCTCACGGACGCGCTCCCCGCCGGCCTGACCGTCGACGGCACTCCGACCGTGACCTCGTCCGACGGCTCCGTCACGGCGACGGGCACCGTCGACGCGTCCAGCCGCACCGTGACCGTCTCCGTCAGCGACATCGCGACCGGCCGACCGCAGGCCGTGGTCGTGACCGTGTCGATCCCGGTCCGCCTGTCCACCGCGGCCACGGCGGGCACTGCACTGTCCAACACCGCGACCTTCGCCTGGGACAAGACCGCGAAGGGAACGGCTCCGACCGACGGCTCGGCGACCTCGAACCAGGCGAACGCCTCGGTCGTCGCTCCCTCGCTGTCGATCGGCAAGACCGCGACCGTGCTCGGGACCACCAGCACCGACCTCGACGTCGAGCCCGGCCAGTCCGTCCGCTACACCGTCACCGTGACGAACGCCAAGGGCGCATCGCCGGCGTACGGTGCCGTCGTGACCGACTGCGTGCCGGCGGGCATCGTCGTCGACGGCTCGTCGATCTCGGACGGCGGGACGCTCGGCACCACGACGTCACGGTGCGGCGGTGGCGTGATCACCTGGCCGTCGACCACCGTCGGCGGCGCCGGAGCCACCGTGCAGCACACGTACTCGGCGAAGCTCGCCGACGACGTCTCGCTGAGCGGTGCGCCGCTCACGAACACGGTCTCGACGGGTGACTACCGCAGCCTGGCGACCGGCGGCGCGTCGTACGACGCCGTCACGGCCACCGCCACCGTGACCCCGGCGTTCCCGGACGTCGCCGTCGCGAAGTCGAACGACACCCTCGGCGGGCTGTCGTACATCGGCGTCGCCTCGGACTTCTCCGTGACGTTCACGAACACCGGAAGCGCCGCGACGAAGGTCACCGCGAAGGACGTCCTGCCCGCGAACTGGGAGTACGTCGCCGGCAGCGCCACGCTCGTCCGTGACGGCGGAGCCGCCGCCGAGGTGGCCGACGCCACGGTGAACGGCAGCACGCTCACCTGGTCGGACCTCGGCCAGCTCGGGGCGAACGCCACGATGACCCTGCACTACCGGGCGACCCCGACTGCGGACGCGGCCACGACGCCCGGCGCCGGCACGAAGGTCGCGCACGTCAACCACGTCACCGCGACCGTCACGGACGCCTCCGGTGGCACCGCGTACGACGGCGGCGACGGCTCGTTCGTCTCCTACCCCGGCGGCGGGGACGACGCGACGGCCACGGCCCGGATCGCCGCGGCCGACCTCGCGCTGACGAAGACGGCCACGACCGCGAAGGTCGTCGCCGGTGCCACCACCGCGAAGGCCTGGACCATCACGGTGACCAACACGGGTGACGACGCCGCCCACGGCACCACCGTCGTGGACGCGCCGACCGGCCTGCCCGCGGGCGCGACCCTGACCTTCACGGGCACCGGCTGGACCTGCACGCCGACCGCCGGCACGTGGTCCTGCGTCAACGGGGCTACGGTCGCCGCGGGCAGCGCGTTCCCCGAGCTCGACGTCGCGTTGACCCTGCCCGCGAACGCCCCGCTCACGGCGATCCGCAACACCGCCACGATCCACCAGGGCACGGGGCAGACCTTCGACCCGGAGGCCGGCAACGACAGCGACACCGCGAGCGTGACCCCGGTCGCGGTCGCCGACCTCGCGATCGCGAAGACCGGCCCGTCCGAGAAGGCCCAGGCCGGCCGCACCATCTCGTGGAACCTGTCGGTGCAGAACCGGAAGGACGCTGCGGTGCAGAGCCTCTCGGACGCCCGCGGCACGGTGACCGTCACCGACACGCTGCCCGACACCGTGACGCTCGTCAGCGCCGCCTCGACCGACACGGCGTGGACGTGCGACACGGAGGACAACACCGTGACCTGCACCCGCGACGGCCTCGCGAACGGCACCACCGCCGGCGCGATCACGGTCACAGCGACCGTGCACTCGGACGTCACCGCCGCGCAGTCGATCGTCAACACCGCCGCGGTCGCGGTGGACACGACGAAGACGACCGACCCGACCTCGTCGAACGACGACTCGAAGGCGACCACCGCCGTGGACGACGCGACGTCGCTGACGATCGACAAGGCCTTCGGCTCGGGGTCCCTGGTCGCCGGTGACCCGGCGGACTGGACCGTCACGGTGAAGAACACCGGGACGGCGGACGCCCGCACGGTCCGCGTGACGGACACGCTCGAGTCGGGTACGCGCCTCCGGTCCGACGAGCCCGTCGACAAGGGGACCGACACCATCACCCAGACCGACGGTGCCTGGACGTGCACGGCCCCCGCGGCCGACGGCAACGACGTCACCTGCGTGCTCGACGGCACCCTCGCCGCCGGGGGGAGCGCGACGTTCACCCTCACGGTGACGACCCCGTCGTCCTTCACCGGCACCCTGGTGAACACCGCCGTGGTGACGGCCGACAACGCCGCGACCGCCCAGGACCAGGCACGCAGCGACGCCTCCCAGACGGCCGGCCTGTCGGTGACGAAGACCGCGGACGTCGAGACGATCGACGCCGGCGAGGACGTCACGTACACGATCACGGTCGCGAACCCGAACGGCCCGTCCGACCTGCCCGCCGGCGACGACAGCACGCCGAGCGTCCGGGTGCAGGACACCCTGCCGGCCGGCGTCGAGTTCCGCAGGCTGTCGCCGGAGACCCAGCAGCACTGGACGCTCGAGTCGAACGAGGGCGGCGTCCTGACCCTGTCGAGCGCGGACGGCATCGCCGCGGGCGCCACCGACCCGAACACGATCGTCCTGACCGTGCACGTGCCGGCGTCCTTCCGGGGTTCGTCGATCGTGAACACCGCGACCGCCTCGCCGATCACGGCGTCCGGTCCGGTCGTGCAGGACGACGCGACGGTCGACGTCACCACGCACGCCGACCTGTCGATCACGAAGCAGCGCACGAGCGCCCCGAGCGCCGACGCCGGCACGGACGTCACCTACGACGTCACCGTGACGAACGACGGCCCCTCGGACGCGCAGGACGTCACCTGGACCGACACCCCGCCCGCGGGCATGGCGATCCGGAAGGTGACGACGGACGCCGCCTGGGAGACAAGCGCCGAGCAGGGCGCCGACCGGAGCACCTGGACCACGGCCACCCTGGCGAGCGGTGACACCGCCGTGTTCCACGTGACTGCCTCGATCGCGTCCGGCACCCCGGCCGGCACGCTCCGCAACACCGCGGCGGTGTCGAGTGCGACGCCCGACACGGACCCGACGAACGACACCGCCGGCGACGACGTCACGGTGACGACGCACGCTGCGCTCGGCCTGACCAAGACCCCGGTCACGGAGGTCGGGTCGACGACGGCCGCGAAGCGGGTCACCGCCGGTGCGGAGCAGGTCTGGCTGCTCCAGGTCCGCAACGAGGGACCGTCCGACGAGCAGCCCACCACGGTCGTCACCGACCGGCTGCCCGAGGGCCTGACCTTCACGGGCGCCTCGAGCGACGGCTCCGTGTGGACCTGCGACGGCACGACCGACCCGACCCTCGTCACGTGCTCGCTCCCGACGACGATCGTCGCCGGGACGGACGCCCCCGGCCTGTGGATCACCACGAAGGTCGCGTCTGGCTACACCGCCGGCACCATCGAGAACCGGGCGGTCATCACCGGGCAGGGCACCAACCCGCCGGTGGGCACGAACGACGAGCCGGTCACGAGCCCGCTCGACGTCGACGCCGTGGCGAACGTGGCGATCACGATCGGGCACGACGGCACCGCCGTGATCGGCAAGGACCTGCCGGAGACGATCCAGGTCCGGAACGCCGGGCTCTCCGACGCCGCGGCCGTCACCGCGACGTACACGCTGCCGAAGGGCCTGACGTACGTCTCGACCGAGGCCGACCCCGCGTGGACGGTCACCGGCGTGGTCGCGAACGCCGACGGCTCGACCACCGTGTCGTTCGCCCTGGCGGGCACGCTGGCGGCGGGTTCGCTCGCGCCGGTCATCACGGTGCACCAGACGCCGACGGCAGTCGCCTACCCGGGCGTGCAGCCGAGCGCGACCGTGGCGACGAGCACGACCGAGACGACGCTCGCCGACAACGAGGCGGCCGACGAGCTCGCCGTCGACCCCGCCTCCAGCCTGTCGGTCACGAAGACCCACACGGGTCAGGTCGTCCGCGGGGAGACCGTCGGTTACACCATCACGGTGCGCAACGACGGCCCCACCGAGGACCCGGGCCCCGTGGTCGTCACCGACCGGCTACCGTCCGGCCTCACCCTGGTGAGCGTCAACGACGGGAAGGCCGCCACGTGCACCACCGGGCAGACCGTCACCTGCACGCTGACCGGTCCGCTCGCGGTCGACGGCCGTGTGGTGTTCCAGGTCACCGCCAAGGTGGCGGACGACGCCCCGGACCGCATCACGAACGTCGCCACGGTCGCGTCGCCCACGACCCAGGTGGTGCCGGTCTCCGGTTCCGCCAGCCCGACGGACCCGATGCGCGCCAGCGACCCGGCCCCGGTGCGCGACGCACCGAAGCCGGCGGGCGAGCTCGCCTTCACGGGTGCGGCCGGACTCGGGATCGGCGCGCTGATCGCGCTCCTCGCGATGGCAGCCGGTGGCGTCCTGCTGGTGACGCGCCGACGTCGCCGAGCGTGACCGTCTGACGGACGGGAGGCACGGTGCCAGCTGGCACCGTGCCTCCCGTCCGTCGCCGGGCCGGGTCACAGGCGGCAGCGAGTTGCATCGAGGACGTGACACGTCTCCGCCGCTCCGCGACCAACGGTCGCGGCTACCACCGCGTCCGCAGCGGCCGCGGGTTCTCGTACCGCGACCCGGACGGCGCCACTGTCACCGACTCCGCGGTGCGCCAGCGCCTCGAGGACCTCGTCATCCCGCCCGCGTGGGACGACGTGTGGATCTCGCCCTACGAGAACGGACACGTCCTCGCCACCGGGATCGACGGCGCCGGACGGCGGCAGTACATGTACCACCCGTCTTGGCGCGAGCGCATGGACCGGATCAAGTACGACCGAGCCCTCGCGCTCGCCGAGTCCCTCCCCGTCGCCCGTCGTGGCGTGACGCAGGACCTCCGCCGCCCGGAGCCCGACCGTCGACGGGCCCTGGCCGCAGCGTTCCGGATGCTCGACCAGGGCTCCCTCCGTGTCGGGTCCGAGCGGTACGCCTCCGAGCACGGCAGTCGCGGGCTCTCGACGCTGCTCTGCGCGCACGCCCACGTCTCCGGGGACGACATCGAACTCGGCTTCCCCGGGAAGAGCGGGCAGGAGTGGTCGTCCTCCATCCACGACGCCGACCTCGCGACCGTGATCGCCGGCATGAAGCGCCGGGGACCGAACGCCCGGCTGCTCTCCTTCCGGGAACGTCGCGGCGCCGAGTGGGAGCCGCTCTCCGCCGAGGACATCAACGAGTACGTGAAGGAGCGCGCGGGGGACGAGTTCACCGCGAAGGACTTCCGGACGCTGCACGGCACGGTGGCCGCTGCCGTCGACCTCGCGTCGACCGGGCCGCAGTCGTCCCAGGCGAAGCGGCGCAAGGCCGTCTCGCACGCCGTGAAGGTCGCGAGCGAGGAACTCGGCAACACCCCGACGGTGTGCCGGCAGAGCTACATCGACCCGCGACTGCTCGACGCCTACGACCACGGCGAGACCATCGACCCCGACCGCACGCACGCGGCGGAGTCGGAGGTCCGCGCACTGCTCTACCGACAGTGACCGGGAAGGGGCCGGGATGACGTACCGTTGGACCTCGTGCCCGATCACCCCCACCCGGGCACGGAAGGACCCCCACCAGTCGTGACTGACGAGTGCATCCACGGATTCCCCACCGAGCTCTGCGACATCTGCGCCCCGCGCCAGCGCGAGGCAGCGGAGAACCCCACCCCGACCCCGCGCCGTACCCGGATCACCACCTCGCTCCGGAGCGTCCCCGGCCAGGCCGCCGCACCCGCGTCCTCGCTGCGGTCCCCGGTGCCCGACCTGCCCGAGGCGCGTGACTTCGCATCGCTGCGTGCCCACCACGTCACCCACGTGGACAACCTCGACGACATCGTCGGCTCCGGCGCGATCCTCGCCTCCGACGCCGTGACGCCGGTTGTCGACGTCTCCTCCGCGACCGCCCGTGCGGCACGGGCCGAGGCCACTGCCCCGGACGGGTCCCCGATCGCCGGCCACGTGCCGTTCACGCTCTCCCCGGACGCCACGCGCTGGGACGAGCTGCGCACCGGTGCCGAGGGCGAGCGCTGGTCCGACGCCGCGCGCCGGACCCGGGCGACGGAGTACATCATGCTCGTCGTGCCCGTGTCGGCCTTCGGCTCGTCCGTGATCGTCGCCGACCAGGACGCCGAGGCCGAGGACGTGCGCTTCGCCGTCGGTCCCGAGGCCGCGACGAACCTCATCCGCCGCACGGACTTCACCGACCCGGAGATGCACGAGCTCGAGCTGCTCGCCGGGCCGAGCGTGCCGTTCTCCGCCGTCGCGGTCATCGGCGTGCCGAACGACCGCGTCCGGCAGACCGTCAAGGCGGTCCTGCAGGACCACGGCGGACACGCTCCCCGGGTGGCGGTCTTCCCGCCGTGGTTCGTCCCGCCCCTGGTCGCCGAGTAGCGTCGGCACCGACCTTCCGCACATGCCCTCCGGATCCGCTCCGGAGGGCATGTCGCGTGTCGGGGCCGACCCGTGCCTCCAGGCCGTCGATCCCCGTGGATCCGGGGAAGTGGGCCGATCCCGACACGCCCGCGAATCGCGACACGCCCGGGTTGCACGGATGCCGTGCCTATGCGAGACTTGTCCGGTTCCGAATTCCGCGTGCGTCCGCGTGCGCAGGATCACTGCTCTGGCAGTGCACAACCCCCTTGTTCAGCAGGGCTGGGTTGGGCCGCAGGCAGCAGAACACGATCGACTCCCTCGAATGCGCCCGGCCACTGCTGTGTCCGGACGTGGGGGAAGCGACATGCCCACGCTGGACGGCCCAGGTCGCCCCGCGCGGTTGACAGGAGAACAGCGGTCATCCCCAGCGGATGCGGCCGGTTGGTTCAGGAAAACAGCCAAGTCGTGCAGGAATGCACGGCGCAGGCGGCGTCAGGCGGCCCGAGGGTGCGCGGCGCAGAGAGGACAAGAGACACATGGCGGGACAGAAGATCCGCATCCGGCTCAAGTCGTACGACCACGAGGTCATCGACACGTCGGCCCGGAAGATCGTCGACACGGTGACCCGTGCCGGTGCGACCGTGGTCGGCCCGGTGCCGCTCCCCACCGAGAAGAACGTGGTCACCGTGATCCGTTCTCCCCACAAGTACAAGGACTCGCGCGAGCACTTCGAGAAGCGCACGCACAAGCGGGTCATCGACATCGTCGACCCGACGCCGAAGGCCGTCGACTCGCTCATGCGACTCGACCTGCCGGCCGACGTCAACATCGAGATCAAGCTGTAAGGGGGCTGCACTGATGGCGAATTCAACCAAGACCGTCAAGGGCCTCCTCGGCAAGAAGCTCGGGATGACCCAGGTGTGGGACGAGAACAACAAGTTCATCCCCGTCACCGTGATCGAGGTCGGCCCGAACGTGGTCACCCAGATCCGCAACGTCGAGCGCGACGGCTACGAGGCGATCCAGATCGCCGCCGGCGCCATCGACCCGCGCAAGGTCAACAAGCCGGCCGCTGGTCACTTCGAGGCCGCCGGGGTCACCCCGCGCCGCACCCTCACGGAGATCCGCACCAACGACTCCGCCGAGTACACGCTCGGCCAGGAGCTCACCGTCGACACCTTCGAGGCCGGCCAGAAGGTCGACGTCGTCGGCACTTCCAAGGGCAAGGGCTTCGCCGGTGTCATGAAGCGCCACGGCTTCCACGGCGTCGGCGCCTCGCACGGTGCGCACCGCAACCACCGCAAGCCCGGCTCGATCGGTGCTTCGTCGACCCCGTCGCGTGTCTTCAAGGGCATGCGGATGGCTGGTCGCATGGGTGGCGAGCGCGTGACCGTCCTCAACCTCACGGTGCACGCCGTCGACGCCGAGAAGGGTCTGCTGCTCGTCAAGGGCGCGATCCCCGGTGCTCGCGGTCGCTCCGTCTTCGTCCGCACCGCCGTGAAGGGTAAGTGATCATGGCCACCACGACCGCAACCACGATCGACGTCCTCGACGCATCGGGGACCAAGTCCGGCACCGTCGAGCTCCCCGCCGAGCTCTTCGACGTCGAGACCAACGTCCCGCTGATCCACCAGGTCGTCACCGCGCAGCTCGCAGCCGCGCGTCAGGGCACCCACAAGACCAAGAACCGCGGCGAAGTCCGCGGTGCCGGTCGCAAGCCGTTCAAGCAGAAGGGCACCGGCCGCTCCCGTCAGGGTTCGGTCCGCGCTCCGGAGCACACCGGCGGTGGCGTCGTCCACGGACCGACCCCGCGCGACTACTCGCAGCGCACCCCGAAGAAGATGATCGCCGCTGCTCTGCTCGGCTCGCTCTCGGACCGCGCCCGCGGTGGCCGCATCTCCGCTGTGGAGGGCTTCGTCACGGCCGAGGTGCCGTCGACCAAGACCGCCCGCACGCTCCTCGAGAAGGTCGCGCCCGTCAAGCACGTGCTCATCGTGCTCGAGCAGGACGACGAGCTGACGCTCAAGTCGATCCGCAACCTGCCGAACGTCCACGCGCTCTCGTACGGCCAGCTCAACGCCTACGACGTGCTCAAGGCCGACGCGCTCGTCTTCAGCAAGAGCGCACTCGACGCCTTCATCGCGTCGAAGACCGCGAAGGAGATCTCCGCATGAGCGGCTTCAACAAGGACCCGCGCGACATCATCATCTCGCCGGTCGTCTCGGAGAAGAGCTACGGCCTGATCGACCAGGGCAAGTACACGTTCATCGTGGACCCCCGTTCGAACAAGACCGAGATCAAGCTCGCCATCGAGAAGATCTTCGACGTCAAGGTCGCGAGCATCAACACGCTGAACCGTCCGGGCAAGACCCGTCGCACGCGTTTCGGCATGGGCAAGCGCAAGGACACCAAGCGCGCCATCGTGACGCTCAAGTCCGGTTCGATCGACATCTTCACGGCTGTCGGCTGAGGACCAGAGGGATAAATCATGGCTATTCGTAACTACAAGCCGACGACCCCCGGTCGTCGCGGCTCGTCGGTCGCCGACTTCGCTGAGATCACCCGTTCGACGCCGGAGAAGTCGCTGCTT
The DNA here is from genome assembly GCF_007673235.1 of Curtobacterium pusillum. Classification (GTDB taxonomy): domain Bacteria; phylum Actinomycetota; class Actinomycetes; order Actinomycetales; family Microbacteriaceae; genus Curtobacterium; species Curtobacterium pusillum_C. Next base: position 290,767 of record NZ_VDZH01000003.1, on the reverse strand, counting down.
CGTCCGCTGCCGAAGACCGGTGGTCGCAACAACTCCGGCCGCATCACCACCCGTCACATCGGTGGTGGCCACAAGCGCCAGTACCGCGTGATCGACTTCCGTCGTCACGACAAGGACGGCGTGGACGCCAAGGTCGCACACATCGAGTACGACCCGAACCGCACCGCGCGCATCGCGCTCCTGCACTACGTGGACGGCACGAAGCGCTACATCATCGCGCCGAACAAGCTCAAGCAGGGCGACGTCATCGAGCAGGGCCCCGGCGCCGACATCAAGCCCGGCAACAACCTGCCGCTGCGCAACATCCCCGTGGGTACCGTCGTGCACGCGATCGAGCTCCGCCCCGGTGGCGGCGCGAAGATGGCCCGCTCGGCCGGCGCCTCGGTGCGTCTCGTCGCCAAGGACGGCCCCTACGCGCAGCTCCGTCTGCCGTCGGGCGAGGTCCGCAACGTCGACGCCCGCTGCCGCGCCACGATCGGCGAGGTCGGCAACGCCGAGCAGTCGAACATCAACTGGGGCAAGGCCGGCCGCATGCGCTGGAAGGGCGTCCGCCCGACCGTCCGTGGTGTCGCGATGAACCCGGTCGACCACCCGCACGGTGGTGGTGAGGGCAAGACGTCCGGTGGTCGTCACCCGGTCAGCCCCTGGGGCCAGGCCGAGGGTCGGACGCGCAAGCCGAACAAGCCGAGCGACAAGCTCATCGTCCGTCGCCGTAACGCCGGCAAGAAGCGCAAGTAGGAGTTCAGAAGATGCCACGCAGTCTGAAGAAGGGCCCCTTCGTCGACGAGCACCTGCTTCGCAAGGTCGTCACGCAGAACGAGGCCAACACCAAGAACGTGATCCGCACCTGGTCGCGTCGCTCGATGATCATCCCGAACATGCTCGGGCACACGATCGCCGTGCACGACGGCCGCAAGCACATCCCGGTGTTCGTCACCGAGTCGATGGTCGGTCACAAGCTCGGCGAGTTCGCGCCGACCCGCACCTTCCGTGGTCACGTGAAGGACGACAAGAAGGGCCGTCGCCGCTAACGCGGCGACGCAGAGGAGGAACGAAATGGTGGAGTCGATCGCACGCGTGCGACACATCCGCGTCACGCCTCAGAAGGCCCGTCGCGTCATCGAGCTGATCCGCGGCAAGCAGGCCCACGAGGCGCTCGCCATCCTGAAGTTCGCCCCGCAGGGCGCTTCGGAGCCCGTGTACAAGCTGGTCGCCTCGGCGATCGCGAACGCCCGGGTGAAGGCGGACTCGACGAACAGCTTCCTCGACGAGCGCGACCTCTACGTGAGCCGCGTCTTCGTCGACGAAGGTACGACCCTGAAGCGGTTCCAGCCGCGCGCCCAGGGCCGCGCCTTCCGCATCAACAAGCGCACCAGCCACATCACGGTCGTCCTCGCGACGCCGGATGAGGTCGAGGCTGCCGCGACGAGCAAGAAGGCGAGCAAGTAATGGGCCAGAAGGTCAACCCGTACGGCTTCCGTCTCGGGATCACGACGGACCACGTCTCGCACTGGTTCACCGACAGCACGAAGCCGGGTCAGCGCTACGCCGACTACGTGGCCGAGGACATCAAGGTGCGCGAGTACCTGAAGAAGACCCTCGACCGTGCCGGCGTCGCCCGCATCGAGCTCGAGCGCACCCGTGACCGTGTCCGCGTGGACATCCACACCGCGCGTCCGGGCATCGTCATCGGTCGCCGTGGCGCCGAGGCGGAGCGCGTCCGTGGCGAGCTCGAGAAGCTCACCAAGAAGCAGATCCAGCTCAACATCCTCGAGGTCAAGAACCCCGAGACCGAGGCCCAGCTCGTCGCGCAGGGCATCGCCGAGCAGCTCTCCGCTCGTGTCGCGTTCCGTCGCGCCATGCGCAAGGGCCTGCAGGGTGCACAGCGCGCCGGCGCCAAGGGTGTCCGCATCCAGGTGTCGGGTCGTCTCGGCGGCGCCGAGATGTCGCGCTCGGAGTTCTACCGCGAGGGCCGCGTGCCCCTGCACACGCTCCGCGCGAACATCGACTACGGCTTCTACGAGGCCCGGACCACGTTCGGCCGCATCGGCGTGAAGGTCTGGATCTACAAGGGCGACATCACGAACAAGGAGCTCGCTCGCGAGCAGGCGAACCAGCGTTCGTCGCGCCCCGAGCGTCGTGGCGGCCCCCGTGGCGAGCGCGGCGACCGCCGTGGCGGCGACCGCGGTGGACGTCAGCAGCAGGCTCCGCAGGACGCGCCGGCCGGCGCAGGAGTTGAGGCGTAACCATGCTTATTCCCCGTCGAGTCAAGCACCGCAAGCAGCACCACCCGAAGCGTTCGGGCCAGGCAACCGGTGGCACCAAGGTGTCGTTCGGTGACTTCGGTATCCAGGCCCTCACGCCCGCTTACGTGACCAACCGTCAGATCGAGTCCGCTCGTATCGCCATGACGCGTCACATCAAGCGTGGCGGCAAGGTGTGGATCAACATCTACCCGGACCGTCCGCTCACGAAGAAGCCGGCCGAGACCCGCATGGGTTCCGGTAAGGGTTCCCCCGAGTGGTGGGTCGCCAACGTCAAGCCGGGTCGTGTGCTCTTCGAGCTCTCCGGCGTCAGCGAGGACATCGCCCGCGAGGCGCTGACCCGTGCAATCCACAAGCTGCCCCTCAAGGCACGCATCATCAAGCGCGAGGAGGGCGACGCATAATGGCGATCGGTTCCAAGGAGCTCCGTCCGACGGAGCTCGACACGTTCGAGAACGAGCGTCTTGCTGACGAACTGAAGAAGGCCAAGGAGGAACTCTTCAACCTCCGCTTCCAGTCGGCCACCGGCCAGCTGGAGAGCCACGGTCGTCTCCGTGCCGTCAAGCGCGACATCGCTCGCATCTACACCGTCCTCCGCGAGCGCGAGCTCGGCATCCGTGCCACTCCCGCGCCCGTCGAGACCGCCACCAAGGCCAAGAAGACGACCAAGAAGGCTGAGAAGCCGGCTGAGTCGACCGAGGCCGAGACCGCCGAGGAGAAGTAATGGCGAACGAAGAGAAGACCTCCGCCGCCTCCGCTCGCGGCTACCGCAAGACGCGTCGTGGCTACGTCACGAGCGACAAGATGGACAAGACCATCGTGGTCGAGGTCGAGGACCGCGTGAAGCACGCGCTCTACGGCAAGATCATCCGTCGCACGTCCAAGGTGAAGGCCCACGACGAGCTCGGCACCGCTGGTGTCGGCGACCTCGTCGTGATCAGCGAGACCCGTCCCCTCAGCGCTTCCAAGCGCTGGCGCCTGGTCGAGATCCTCGAGAAGGCCAAGTAGGCCCCGGCCTGCTTCGGAATAGGAGACAGCAGTGATTCAGCAGGAATCCCGCCTCAAGGTCGCCGACAACACGGGTGCCAAGGAGATCTTGACCATCCGCGTGCTCGGTGGCTCGGGTCGTCGCTACGCCGGTCTCGGTGACGTCATCGTCGCCACGGTGAAGGACGCCATCCCCGGCGGCAACGTGAAGAAGGGTGACGTCGTCAAGGCGGTCATCGTTCGCACCAAGAAGGAGACCCGTCGTCAGGACGGCTCCTACATCAAGTTCGACGAGAACGCGGCAGTGATCCTCAAGGCTGACGGCGACCCGCGCGGCACGCGCATCTTCGGTCCGGTCGGTCGCGAGCTCCGTGACAAGAAGTTCATGAAGATCATCTCGCTCGCGCCGGAGGTGCTGTAAGCCATGGCGAACATCAAGAAGGGTGACCTCGTCCAGGTCATCACGGGTGCCAAGCAGGAGCGCGGCGGTGACCGTGGCAAGCAGGGCAAGGTCATCGAGGTCCTCAAGGACAAGAACCGCGTCGTCGTCGAGGGCGTGAACTTCGTCACGAAGCACGTCCGCGTCGGCCAGACGCAGCGCGGCTCGAAGACCGGCGGCATCGAGCAGCACGAGGCTCCGATCCACGTGTCGAACGTCGCCATCGTCGACCCGAAGACCAAGAAGCCGACGCGCGTCGGTTTCCGCAACGAAGAGGTGGAGAAGGACGGCGTCAAGAAGACCGTCCGCGTCCGCTACGCCAAGAAGTCGGGTGAGAAGCTCTGATGACCGACACGACTGCCGCGCCGGCGACCAAGGTCGAGCCGCGCCTCAAGCAGAAGTACAAGAACGAGATCAAGGCTGCCCTCACCGAGCAGTTCGGGTACGCGAACGTCAACCAGGTCCCCGGCCTGGTCAAGGTCGTCGTGAACACCGGTGTCGGTGAGGCCGCTCGCGACTCGAAGATCATCGAGGGGGCCATCAAGGACCTCACGGCGATCACGGGTCAGAAGCCCCAGGTCACGAAGGCCCGCAAGTCCATCGCGCAGTTCAAGCTGCGTGAGGGCCAGGCCATCGGCGCGCACGTCACCCTCCGTGGTGACCGCGCGTGGGAGTTCATCGACCGCCTCGTGACCCTCGCACTGCCCCGCATCCGCGACTTCCGCGGCCTCAGCGACAAGCAGTTCGACGGCAACGGCAACTACACGTTCGGTCTCACGGAGCAGTCCGTGTTCCACGAGATCGATCAGGACCGCATCGACCGCGTGCGTGGCTTCGACATCACCGTCGTGACCACCGCGAAGTCGGACGACGAGGGCCGCGCGCTGCTCCGCCAGCTCGGGTTCCCGTTCCGTTCTGCCGAGCAGACGGTCTAAGATACTTCGGGCGGTGCGGGCCGGAGGATTCACGTCCTCCGGCCCGCACGCACGAACACACCGATCCAGGGGAATCGCCCCAGGATCACCCGATCGCTCAGGTCGGCATTCGTGGAACGGGTGTCGAAACCAGGCGAAGAATGGACGACCATCATGACGATGACCGATCCGGTCGCAGACATGCTGACCAGATTGCGGAACGCGAACTCGGCGCACCACGACGCCGTCTCGCTTCCCAGCTCCAAGCTGAAGAAGAACATCGCTGAGATCCTCAAGCGCGAGGGTTACATCAGCGAATGGAAGATCGAGGACGCCCGTGTCGGCGAGACCCTCACGATCGACCTGAAGTACGGCCCCGAGCGCGAACGCTCGATCGCCGGCATCAAGCGCGTCTCGAAGCCCGGTCTCCGGGTGTACGCGAAGTCGACGGAGATCCCCCAGGTCCTCGGTGGCCTCGGCGTGGCGATCCTCTCGACCTCGTCGGGACTGCTCACCGACCGCGAAGCCGAGCAGAAGGGCGTGGGTGGGGAAGTCCTCGCCTACGTGTGGTGATCGACAATGTCTCGAATCGGACGTCTTCCCATTGACATCCCCGCTGGCGTGACCGTCTCCATCGACGGCCAGAACGTCGCGGTCAAGGGCCCGAAGGGCGAGCTCGCGCTCGTCGTCGCGGAGCCCATCCAGGCCAAGGTCGAGGAGAACCAGGTCCTCGTCACCCGTCCGGACGACGAGCGCAGCTCGCGTGCGCTGCACGGCCTGACCCGTACCCTCATCGCGAACAACATCGTCGGTGTCACCCAGGGCTACTCCAAGGGCCTCGAGGTCGTCGGCACCGGTTACCGCGTGCAGGCGAAGGGCAACAACGTCGAGTTCGCGCTCGGCTACTCCCACCCGATCACGGTCGAGCCGCCCGCGGGCATCAGCTTCGCCGTCGAGGGCAACAACAAGCTGACCGTCAACGGCATCGACAAGCAGTCCGTCGGCGAGGTCGCTGCAAACATCCGCAAGCTGCGCAAGCCCGAGCCCTACAAGGGCAAGGGTGTTCGCTACGCCGGCGAGATCGTGCGCCGCAAGGCCGGAAAGTCAGGTAAGTGATCATGGGTCTCCTCAAGACACGAGGCAAGAGCAAGTCGGCCGCCAAGGCGCGCCGTCACAACCGTCTCCGCAAGAAGATCACCGGCACCGAGGCCCGTCCGCGTCTCGCTGTCACCCGTTCGGCGCGTCACGTGTTCGTCCAGGTCATCGACGACGCGAAGGGCCACACGCTGGCCAGCGCGTCGACGATGGAGGCCGACCTCCGCACGTTCGACGGCGACAAGACGGCCAAGGCCCGTCGCGTCGGCGAACTCCTCGCCGAGCGCGCGAAGGCCGCTGGCGTCGAGGCCGTGGTCTTCGACCGCGGTGGTAGCAAGTACGCCGGTCGCGTCGCCGCGATCGCCGATGGTGCCCGTGAAGGAGGGCTGAACCTGTGAGCGACATCGCGAACACGAACGAAGACGCCAACGTCGAGTCGACCGAGGTCGAGTCGACCGAGGCCGTCGAGTCCACCGCGACCGCCGAGGCGACCGAGGCCGACACGAGCGCCAAGGCCCCCGCGGCCAAGGAGCCCGAGGTTCCGGTCGTCGAGCGTCCCGTCGAGACCGCAGCGGGTTCGGCATCGAACAACCGCGACTCCGCCGACAACCGTGGCCGCCGTGGTGGCGGACGCGACCGTCAGCAGGGTGGCGGCCGTGGCAACGACCGCAACGGGCGGGGTGGCGACAGCCAGTTCCTCGAGCGCGTCGTGACCATCAACCGCGTCTCCAAGGTCGTCAAGGGTGGTCGTCGCTTCAGCTTCACCGCGCTCGTCGTCGTCGGTGACGGCAACGGTCTCGTGGGCGTCGGCTACGGCAAGGCCCGCGAGGTCCCGACCGCCATCTCGAAGGGTGTCGAGGAAGCGAAGAAGAACTTCTTCCGCGTCCCGCGCGTCGGCAACACCATCCCGCACCCGGTGCAGGGTGAGGCCGCTGCCGGTGTCGTGCTCCTCCGTCCGGCCGCTGCCGGTACCGGTGTCATCGCCGGTGGTCCGGTCCGCGCCGTCCTCGAGTGCGCCGGCATCCACGACGTCCTGAGCAAGTCGCTCGGCTCGTCGAACACGATCAACATCGTGCACGCGACCGTCACGGCGCTGCAGCAGCTCGAGGAGCCCCGTGCGGTCGCAAGCCGCCGCGGCCTCCCCGTCGACCGGGTCGTCCCGGACCGTCTGCTCCAGGCCGAGGCCGCTGCTCTGCGTGCCGCGTCCGAGAAGGCAGGTGCGTGATGGCGATGCTGAAGATCACGCAGACGAAGTCCGTTATCAGCGAGAAGCAGTACCAGCGCGACACGCTCCGCAGCCTGGGTCTCAAGCGCATCGGCCGTACGGTCCTGCGTGAGGACAACGCCCAGAACCGCGGGTACGTCGCAACGGTCGCGCACCTCGTGAAGGTCGAGGAGGTCGACGCATGAGCGACGAGAAGAACGAGCGCGTGCAGGTCCTGAAGCTGCACCACCTCCGTCCCGCCGAGGGTGCCAAGAAGGCTCGCACCCGCGTCGGTCGCGGTGAGGGCTCCAAGGGCAAGACCGCCGGCCGTGGTACCAAGGGTCAGAAGGCTCGTTACCAGGTCAAGGTCGGCTTCGAGGGTGGGCAGATGCCGCTGCACATGCGCACCCCGAAGCTCCGCGGGTTCAAGAACCCGTTCCGTGTCGAGTACCAGGTCGTGAACCTGGACAAGATCGCGGAGCTCTACCCCAACGGTGGCGACGTCACCGTCGCGGACCTGGTCGCCAAGGGCGCCGTCCGCAAGAACGAGAAGGTCAAGGTTCTCGGTCAGGGTGACATCAGCGTGAAGCTCACGGTCTCGGTCGACAAGGTCTCGGCGTCCGCCGCCGAGAAGATCGCGGCTGCTGGCGGCACCGTCTCCCAGTAACCCCGTCGGCGGCCCGTGCGTTTGCGCACG
>NZ_VDZH01000003.1:0-283157 GCF_007673235.1 Curtobacterium pusillum | reverse complement strand
GGCGGGGGGGGGCGCCCCCCAGGAAGCACCCCGGCGGGGGGCCGGGGGGTGGGCGGGGGCCCCGCCGTTACGGTTTCCTTGACAGTGGTCGGCGTCCGCCGACCAGGTCGGTCCTGCCGACCACACCGGTGACGGCCCCTCGAAGGGCCGCCGGTCCCAGAAGTTCGGAGTCCTCGTGTTCAGAGCGGTCGCGCGCATCATGCGCACCCCCGATCTTCGCAAGAAGATCGGCTTCACCCTCGCGATCATCGCGCTGTTCCGCCTGGGGTCGTACATCCCCGCGCCGTTCGTCGACTACGCCTCCGTGCAGACCTGTCTCGCCAGCGCCTCGTCGCAGCAGGGTCTCTACGACCTGATCAACCTGTTCTCCGGCGGCGCGCTGCTGAAGCTCTCGGTCTTCGCGCTCGGGATCATGCCGTACATCACGTCGTCGATCATCGTGCAGCTGCTGCGCGTGGTCATCCCGCACTTCGACGCCCTCTACAAGGAGGGGCAGTCCGGTCAGGCCAAGCTGACGCAGTACACGCGCTACCTCACCATCGCGCTGGGCGTGCTGCAGTCCACCACCCTGATCACGGTCGCCCGCTCGGGTGCCCTCTTCGGCACGAACGCCTCGTCCTCCTGCTCGACGATCATCTCGAACGACAGCTGGTACGCGATCATGCTCATGGTCGTCACGCTGACCGCCGGTACCGGCCTCATCATGTGGATGGGCGAGCTCGTCACCGAGCGCGGCATCGGCAACGGCATGTCGCTCCTCATCTTCACGTCCATCGCGGCGCAGTTCCCGTCGGCGCTCTGGGCCATCGAGCAGTCGAACGGCTTCGAGGTCTTCCTGTTCGTCATCCTCGTCGGGCTGGTCATCATGATGGCCGTCGTGTTCGTCGAGCAGTCCCAGCGGCGCATCCCCGTCCAGTACGCCAAGCGCATGGTCGGTCGCCGCACGTACGGCGGCAACAACACGTACATCCCGATCAAGGTCAACATGGCCGGCGTCGTGCCCGTCATCTTCGCCTCGTCGCTGCTCTACCTGCCGGCCCTGGTCGCGCAGTTCAACCAGCCGTCGGACGGCAAGGAGCCGGCCGCGTGGGTGACGTGGATCCAGAACAACCTGACCTCGGGTGACAACTGGTTCTACATGGCGCTGTACTTCCTGCTCATCGTCGGGTTCACGTACTTCTACGTCGCGATCACCTTCAACCCCGAAGAGGTCGCCGACAACATGAAGAAGTACGGCGGCTTCATCCCGGGCATTCGGGCTGGTCGACCCACCGCTGAGTACCTCGACTACGTTCTCACCCGGGTGACGTTGCCCGGCTCCCTGTACCTCGGTCTCATCGCACTGATCCCGCTGGGCGCACTGGCGTTCTTCGGTGCGAACCAGAACTTCCCGTTCGGCGGCGCGAGCATCCTCATCATCGTGGGTGTCGGCCTCGAGACCGTGAAGCAGATCGACTCGCAGCTGCAGCAGCGTCACTACGAAGGGCTTCTCCGTTGAGCGCACGTCTCATCATCGTCGGACCTCCCGGAGCCGGGAAGGGCACCCAGGCCGGTCGTATCGCCGAGGCCTTCGGGATCCCCGCGGTCTCGACGGGTGACATCTTCCGCAAGAACGTGGCAGAGGGCACGCCGCTCGGTGTGCAGGCCAAGGCGATCATGGACGCCGGCGACTACGTCCCGGACTCCCTGACGAACGAGCTCGTGAAGTCCCGCCTCAACGAGGCCGACGCCGAGGGCGGGTTCCTGCTCGACGGCTACCCCCGCACGGTCGGGCAGGTCGAGTACCTCGACGCGCTGCTCGCCGAGCAGGGCACGGGCATCGACGCGGTCATCCAGCTCGTCGCCGACCAGGACGAGCTCGTGGGCCGTCTCCTGAAGCGCGCCGAGGAGCAGGGCCGCAGCGACGACAACGAGGAGACGATCCGTCGTCGCCAGCAGGTCTACACGGAGCAGACCGCTCCGATCGTGGCCGCCTACGGCGAGCGTGGCCTCGTGGTCGACGTCGACGGCCTCGGTGGCATCGACGAGGTCGGTGACCGGATCCAGGCGGCGCTGTCGTCGCGTGGGCTGACCGCGGGCGTCTGACCCCGCGTGGTCCGCTTCCGCAAGCCCTCGATCTACAAGACCCCCGAGGAACTCCGCGCGATGGTGCGGCCCGGGCAACTGACCGAGGCCGCCCTGACGGCGGTCTGTGAAGCGGTCCGTCCGGGAACGACGACCGGCGAACTCGACGCGATCGCCGAGGCAGTCATCCGTGACGGCGGCGGCATCCCGAACTTCCAGCTCGTGCCGGGGTACCGCCACACGCTGTGCGTCTCCGTGAACGACGAGATCGTGCACGGCATCCCCGGCGACCGGGTGCTCCAGCCCGGCGACATCGTGTCGGTCGACGCCGGCGCCGAGGTCGACGGGTGGAACGGCGACAGCGCGTTCACCGTGGTCGTGCCCGGCGGCGACGCCGGCGTCACGGCAGCACGGCAGACGCTCTGCGACACCACCGAGCGTGCGCTCTGGCACGGGATCGCCGCGTTGGCGCACGCCAGGAACCTGCACGAGGTCGGCGCCGTCATCGAGGACGCCATCGACGAGACCGGTGCGTGGGGCATCGTGGAGGACTACACCGGGCACGGCATCGGCCGGTCCATGCACGAGGACCCGCCGGTCTTCAACTACCGCGTCCGCGGCGCGGGTCCGGCGATCCGCCCGGGACTCGTGGTCGCGATCGAGCCCATGGTCACCGCCGGCACGATCGACAGCTCGACGGACGACGACGACTGGACCGTCCGGACCCTCGACGGGTCGGACGCCGCGCACTGGGAGCACAGCATCGCGGTCCACGCGGACGGCATCTGGGTCCTGACCGCCGCCGACGGCGGCGCTGCGGGCCTGGCCCCGCTGGGTGTGACGCCGGTCCCGATCCCGTAGGTCGCGCCTCCAGGCAGGTGCGTGGTCCCCATCTGTCGGCCTGGAGGCACGGCGCGGCCCCGCCACGCGGCTCCCGTCCGGCTGGTCCCAGCCCGGATGCGTCCGCCCGAGACTCGGTCCGAGCGACGGTTCTCGCGCCGTGCGGCGCGAGAACCGTCGCTGCGCCCGAGTCTCGCCTCGCGGAGCCCGATTCTCGGCTCAGTTGTTGCCGACGGAGCAGGTCTCCTCGGACGCGCTCTGCCCGGTGATCGACGAGGGCAACGGCGTCGACGAGGTGGTCGCCGTGCTCGTGGCCGCCCCCGTGCTCGTGCCCGACGACGACCCGCTCGATCCGGTGGAACCAGCTGAGGTGCCCGTCGACGGAGCCGTGGTCGCCGTGCCGCTCGCGGTACCGGACTCCTCGGACGCCCGCCCCGTGCTGGAGTCGCTCAGCGAGGTCTTCTGGTCGTTCTGCAGCGCGACGTTGAGGGTGTGCGCCGCGTCCTGGTCGACGATCACGCGCGCGCTGTCCGCCGGGTCGTCCGCGACGGGGTACTGCACGAAGAGCATGTTCGCGGTGCTCATGCCGCGCAGTGCGCCGGCGAGCCCGACGAGCGTGCGTGCCTGTGCGAGACCGTCGGACAGGGTCATGTTCGAGAGCGCGGCGCCGGCGAGCTTGTAGAGCGTGATCGGGTTCGAGAGGGTGCCGTCGGCGGTCACCTTCCGGAGGAGCGCCGACAGGAACACCTGCTGGGAGCTGATGCGGGCGAGGTCGCTGCCGTCGCCGACGCCGTGCCGGGTGCGGAGGAAGGCGAGTGCGTCCGACCCCTCGAGGTTGTGGGAGCCCGCGGTGAGGTGCAGGCCCGTGTAGGTGTCGTTGATCGGCTCGGCCACGCAGACGTCGACGCCGCCGAGCGCGTTCGACATCTCGATGACGCCGTCGAAGGTGATGAGGCCGGCGTAGGGGATGCTCAGCCCGGTGAGGTTCTCGACGGTGTCGACCACGCACGAGACACCGCCGTTGCCGAGGGCCGTGTTGAACTGCGCCGACGTGGCCGCCGGGTACGCGGTCCCCGTCTCGGGGTTGGTGCACGCCGGGATCGGCACCATGAGGTCGCGCGGGAAGCTGATCGCCGTGAGCTGCTGGTGGTCCTGCGAGATGTGGATCAGCATCGTGACGTCGTTGCGGGCGCCCTCGACGTCCTCGTCCGAGTCGAACTGGCCCACCCGGGTGTCGCTGCCGATGAGCAGGATGTTCGCGCCGCCCTTGATGGCGGTGATGTCGGCGGTCTGGGCGGTGCTCTGGTCGTCCGTGCTGAGCTTGACGGTCTTCGGCGCACTGGCGAGCTGCGCCCCGGCGATGGCGGCCACGCTCGTGCCGCTCACCAGGACGACCGCGAGGGCGGACGCGACGATCGAGGCGAGCGTCGTCCACCCGCGACGGCGGGGGAGCCGGCCGTGGCGGGCGAGCGGGCGTCGAGTGGCGTCGGGCACGTGGTCTCCGTTCGGTGGTCCGGCGCGGTCGTGCGGCGCGGACGAGGCTGCGGGTCACGCTAGGGTCCGGTGACATGCGGTGGCCCGGAAGCCGCCGACAAACCACTGTGGAACGCTCAGGCACGTCTGTGAAGCCCCAGACGTGGGGACTTCGCGGCCTCCACTTGGCAATCCTGGGTTTACCACATAAGATCGATCTTTGGTGTGCCATGCCTTCTTGGCGTGGCGCCCGACCCGCAGACCGGCTCGGGGATCACACCGGTTCTCCAACCAAGCGACAGTGAGGCTATGGCCAAGAAAGACGGCGTCATCGAGATCGAAGGCTCGGTGCTCGAAGCTCTGCCCAACGCGATGTTCCGCGTTGAGCTGACCAACGGACACAAGGTCCTCGCGCACATCTCCGGGAAGATGCGCCAGCACTACATCCGCATCCTCCCCGAGGACCGCGTGATCGTGGAGCTGAGCCCGTACGACCTGACCCGCGGCCGGATCGTCTACCGCTACAAGTGATCCGCGAGCTGGAAAGGAACGGCTCGGCAACCCTGCCGGGCACGAAGCCAGCGAGCACGAGGAAACAACAATGAAGGTCAACCCCAGCGTCAAGCCCATCTGCGAGCACTGCCGTGTCATTCGCCGCAAGGGCCGCGTCATGGTGATCTGCAAGAGCAACCCGCGTCACAAGCAGCGCCAGGGCTAGTCCCGGCTGCCTGATGCGGATCGCCCTCGGGCGGCCTGCGCAGGAACCACAACTCAACATCGAACGCAGTACCAAGAACCGCGCGAGCGGGGACACCTCGGGTCGGAGGCCCGAGCACCGGTACTGCTCCACACCTCCATCGACAACAGGAGCAGCCATCACATGGCACGTCTAGCAGGCGTCGACATCCCGCGCGAGAAGCGCGTGGAGATCGCACTCACGTACATCTACGGCGTCGGCCGTACCCGCGCGGTCCAGGCACTCGCCGAGACCGGTATCTCCGGTGACATCCGCGTCAAGGACCTGACCGACGACCAGCTCGTCGCCCTCCGTGACTTCATCGAGGGCAACTTCAAGGTGGAGGGTGACCTCCGCCGCGAGGTCGCAGCCGACATCCGCCGCAAGGTCGAGATCGGTAGCTACGAGGGTCTTCGCCACCGTCGTGGTCTCCCGGTGCGCGGTCAGCGCACCAAGACCAACGCGCGTACCCGCAAGGGACCGAAGCGCACCGTGGCAGGCAAGAAGAAGGCTCGATAGGAGACCCCGATGGCTACCCCCAAGACTGCCGCGCGCAAGCCGCGCCGCAAGGAGAAGAAGAACGTCGCCGTGGGCCAGGCCCACATCAAGAGCACGTTCAACAACACGATCGTGAGCATCACCGACCCGTCGGGTGCCGTCCTCAGCTGGGCGTCCTCGGGTGCCGTGGGCTTCAAGGGTTCGCGCAAGTCGACGCCGTTCGCGGCGCAGCTCGCCGCCGAGTCCGCTGCGCGTCAGGCGCAGGAGCACGGCGTCAAGAAGGTCGACGTGTTCGTGAAGGGTCCGGGTTCGGGCCGCGAGACCGCGATCCGCTCCCTCCAGGCCGCTGGCCTCGAGGTCGGCTCGATCAACGACGTCACGCCGCAGGCGCACAACGGGTGCCGCCCGCCCAAGCGCCGTCGCGTCTGACGCGAGGAGCAACCGGCCGCGCCCTGCTCGTCCCCTGATCGGATCCACTCCGACGGGGCCGGGCGGGGCCCGCGGCCATTCCTGGTCGTTCGATCGCGCACCTCGGTGCGCGTGATCACAACTCAACAGACCCGTCGGGGCCCGGTCGGCCCCGTCGTACCGCCGAGTGTCATATAGCGGACACTCCGCCGAAAGGAATCCCACAGTGCTCATTGCACAGCGCCCCACCCTGACCGAGGAATCGATCTCCGAGTTCCGCTCGCGCTTCGTCATCGAGCCGCTCGAGCCGGGCTTCGGTTACACCCTCGGCAACTCGCTGCGCCGCACGCTCCTCTCCTCGATCCCCGGCGCGGCTGTCACCAGCATCCGCATCGACGGCGTCCTCCACGAGTTCAGCACCGTTCCCGGTGTCAAGGAAGACGTCACCGAGATCATCCTCAACATCAAGAGCCTGGTCGTCTCCAGCGAGCACGACGAGCCCATCACGGCGTACCTGCGCAAGCAGGGTGCCGGTCAGGTCACCGCCGCGGACATCTCCGCGCCGGCCGGCGTCGAGATCCACAACCCGGACCTCGTCATCGCGACCCTGAACGACACCGCGCGCTTCGAGCTCGAGCTGACGATCGAGCGTGGCCGTGGCTACGTCTCGGCGACGCAGAACCGTTCGGAGTTCAGCGAAGCCGGTCAGATCCCGATCGACTCGATCTACTCGCCCGTCCTCAAGGTCACCTACCGCGTCGAGGCGACGCGTGCCGGTGAGCGCACGGACTTCGACCGCCTGGTCGTCGACGTCGAGTCGAAGCCGGCCATCACGCCGCGCGACGCCATCGCGTCGGCTGGTCGGACGCTCGTCGAGCTGTTCGGGCTCGCCCGCGAGCTCAACACCGCGGCCGAGGGCATCGAGATCGGCCCCGCGCCGGTCGACGCCGTGCTCTCGAACGAGCTGCAGACCCCGATCGAGGACCTCGACCTGTCGGTCCGCAGCTACAACTGCCTCAAGCGGGAGGGCATCAACACGGTGTCCGAGCTCGTCGCCCTGTCGGAGACGCAGCTCATGAACATCCGCAACTTCGGTCAGAAGTCGGTGGACGAGGTCAAGGACAAGCTCACCGAGCTCGGCCTGTCCCTCAAGGACACCGTCCCCGGATTCGACGGCGCCCACTTCTACAGCGGGTACGACGAGGACGAGTCCAACAACTGACCTCGCGCTGACGCGCACGCGCGCCGCTGACGCAGCGCGCAACACCATCACCACTGGAGAACTGACATGCCGAAGCCCACCAAGGGCCCCCGCCTCGGTGGCGGCCCCGCCCACGAGCGCCTGCTCCTGAGCAACCTCGCCAACGCCCTCTTCACGCACGGTCGCATCACGACCACCGAGACGAAGGCCAAGCGCCTCCGTCCCGTCGCCGAGCGTCTCATCACGTTCGCGAAGCGTGGCGACCTTCACGCGCGTCGTCGCGTGATCAGCATCCTGCGCGACAAGTCCGTCGTGCACACGCTGTTCACCGAGATCGCTCCGCAGGTCGAGGAGCGTCCGGGCGGCTACACCCGCATCACGAAGCTCGGTTTCCGCAAGGGCGACAACGCTCCCCTCGCGTCGATCGAGCTCGTCCTCGAGCCGCTCTCGAGCACGCCGGCCCCCGTCACGCGCAAGTCGGCTCCGGCCGCCGCCGCGCCGGTCGAGGAGCCCGCAGCCGACGAGACGAGCACCGAGGAGGCCCCGGTCGAGGAGACCGAGACCACCGAGGAGTCCGCTCCCGTCGCCGAGGAGGCCGACACCGAGGCTGCCGCCGAGGTCGAGGAAGACGCCGCGACGAAGTCTGACGACGCCGAGAAGTCGGACGACGCCAAGTAACCTCAGCACCACCACGAGGAAGCCCCCGCAACATGCGTTGCGGGGGCTTCCTCGCGTTCTGGGGGCGACCAGGAGGCGGCCTGGAGGCGCGGTGCGGGCCCGCCACGTGCCTCCAGGCCGACAGCGGCGCAGGTCGCAGAACGCGGATCAGCCCGGTCTCCCAGCCGCGGGCCCGTATCGTGACCGGCCGACACGACGAGAGGAAGCGATGCCGTTCGAGCACGTGGCGGGGGTGGGCACCCGCCTCTGGCGGTGGAGCCGGACCTCCGGGACGCAGCCACGCCTGCTGCACGCCGCGAAGGCGGCAGCAGCCGCGGTGATCGCGTGGTTCCTCGCCCGGCACGTCCCCGGCGTCGCGGCGGAGTACCCGTACTACGCCCCGCTCGGCGCCGTCGTGGCGATGCAGACGACGGTGTTCGCGGGCATCCGGAGCGGGGTCCAGACGCTGATCGGGATCGCGCTCGGCATCGTCATCGCCGGGTTCACGATGTGGGTCGGTGACCCCGGGTTCCTCGCCGTCGCGCTGGCCGTGGGCATCGGGGTGCTCGTGGGTGGGTTCCGGGTGCTCGGGGAGGGCAGCTCGTGGGTGTCCACCGCGGCGCTGTTCGTCCTGCTCGTCGGCGGAGCACACGCCGAGGGCTACTCGCTGGGGTACCTCGTGCAGATGGCCGTCGGCGTCGTGGTCGGCCTCCTCGTGAACTTCCTCGTCTTCCCGCCCCTGCACTTCTGGGACGCCGAGCACCGCATCGACGCGGTCAACGAGGTCCTCGCCGACCACCTCGAGGGGCTCGCGAACGTCCTCGAGGAAGGAACGCGCGACGAGAAGGCGTGGGACCGCCAGCAGGACCGGCTCGACCGTGCGATCGCCGACGTGCGGTCGCGGGTGTCGATCGCGCACGAGAGTCGTCGGCTGAACCCCCGCGGGGCGCTCCGTGGTTCGCGCGCCCGGCTCGAGCAGGACGGTGCGCGCTTCCGTGCACTGGAGCGCGTGGCCTGGTACACGACGGACCTCACCGAACTGGTCGCTCGTTCCGGCCCGGTGTCCGAGGGGCTCGGTCGGCCCGATCCGGCGTTCGCGGAGCCGCTGGCGAAGGCGATGCGACAGCTCTCGTGCGTCATCCGCGGGGAGTGCCCGGAAGAGGAGGGCGACGACGCCATCGCGGAGGTCGAGCGGGCGCTCGACGCCTCGCGGGAGAACCCGTCCCACGTCGCCGTCACGTCGGCAGCCCTCGTGGCGCTCCGCGGCATCGTGGAGTCGGAGCGGCGTGCGACCGCGGACCTGGACACCCGGACGGGTCCGTCGGCGTTCGGGAAGCCGCGCGGCTGACCCTCGACTTCATAACACCGCGGTTATAGAGTGTCGGTGTGCACGCCTTCGACGTCCTCGGTGACCCTGTCCGACGCCGGCTCACGGAACTCCTCGCCGAAGGAGACCGGACAGCCGGTGCGCTGACCGACGTCATCGCAGGGGAGTTCGGCATCTCCCAGCCCGCGGTCTCCCGGCACCTGCGCGTCCTGCGCGACGCCGGGTTCGCCACGGCGGCACCGCGGGGGACCGCACGCGTCTACCGACTGGAGCCCCGCGCCGTCGAGGAACTCGACCGCGCCGTCGAACGGTACCGCGCCCTCTGGCGGCAACGGCTCGACGCCCTCACGACCGAGATCGCCCGGGGTCGACGTGCTCCGGGTGCGCCGCCCGACGTCCACCCCGAGGAGCACTGACATGCGCACCACCGACGGCACCGTCGAGGACTCGCCCTCCGGCGGGTACCTCATCCGCTTCGCCCAGACCTACCCGACCACCGTCGAGGACCTCTGGGACGCCATCACCGACCCCGAACGGCTTTCGCGGTGGATGGCCCCGTACGAAGGGGAGTTCCGCCTCGGCGGCCGCTGGCTCGCGCGGTACGACGACGGCACGGTCTTCACCGAGGGCACGGTCACGGCGTGCGACGCCCCGCGCACGTTCACGACCACCTGGCACGCCAGCGAGGAACAGGAGACGACGATCACCGTCACGGTCGAGCCCGTGGCGGGCGGTGCGGCCCTCCGGCTCGAGCACGACGGCGTCGGCGGGCGGGACTACGCGCCGGGGTGGCACACGTACCTCGAGCTGCTCGAACTCGATCTCGCCGGGGATGTCGACGGCATCGCGGCGTTCGACTGGGACGCGCGCTACGCCGAGCTGCGGGGGCGCTACCGCGGCGAGTGACCGGTCTGGCGGCGACCGATCAGGAGCCGAACGACGACTCGACCCACCGTGCGATCGCGCCGCTCGTGTCCGGGGCGGCTCGGCGGAACAGCACGTAGTGCGTCCAGTCACCGCCCCGCACGACGTCCACCGTGCAGGCGTCGTCGTCGCAGGTGCGCCAGGCGGCATCGCGCGCACCCAGCCCGTCGACGTCGAGGCGCTCCGCACGTGCCACGGTGCCGGCCGCGAGTCGACGCTGGACGATCCACCCGGCGTCGGGGACCCGCGTGAAGAGTGCGTCCGCCGTCGGGTACGACCCGGCGGTGCCGACGAACACGCACGAGTCGCCGCCCACGCGGTTCCGGGCGAAGTCGTCGGCCTCGGGAGCGGTGCTGCTGTTCACGAACGGTCCGACCGCGAGTTCGGTCGCGGTGACCGCGTTCACGTTCCCCGCGTCACACGTCGTGATGGAGCCGTCGTCCGCCGCGGTGTCGTCGGACGCGGTGCCGAGCGGGGACGCCGAGACCTGTCGGACCACCGCCGACAGGAGCGCGTCGAACGCCGGTTGCGCCTGCTCGGGGGTGGCGTCGGTGTCGTCCTGCAGCCGCGTCGAGGCGAGGTGCACCCAGGCGTTGCCGGCGAGCACGTCGGCCGTGCAGTACACCCGCGCGGAGTCGCTCGCCCCGCAGGCGGTCGGTGTCCCGCCGCCGTCGTACTCGGTGTGCTCGGCGAGGGCAGCTCGAGCGTCCGGCAGCACGCTGAGACGAACGCCTTCGAACAGGGCCTCCCCGGCGCGTCCCGGCACGTGGTCGTCGAGCGGCGCGACACCGTTCGACCGGTCGCAGACGATCCCGCCGGCACCGGGGACGAACGCTTCGGACCCGGCGATGTGCGCCGAGTCGGTCAGGGTGTCCACGGCACGCAGCCCGGGCACGAGGGCCGCGACGAGGTCGTCCGGCAACGCCGTCGAGCAGGCGAGGCGCCCGGTCGCGTCCGGGGTGGGACCGAAGTCCACCGTCGTCGCGGCGTCGGTCGGCGCCGGGGTGCCGGTCGGTGCGGTCGAGGCACTGACCTCGGCGGTCGGGGTGCTCGGGACGGAGCAGCCGGTGACGACGATGATCGACGCGAGGGCGACGGCGGCCCCCACGACCCCCCGGGTGAACGTGTGCATCCCCACAGGCTAGGTGTCGCGAGCGCGCCGCAGCGCTCGGGAGCCATCACGATCCGACAACGCTCGACCTAGACTCGGACCGTGCCCGTCCAGCCTCGCGTCGCCGTCCTCGGACCGGTCGAGGTCGCGGACCAGGAGGGGCGCCCGACCGCCGTCCCCGGAGCCCTCGCACGCTCGTTCCTCGTCGCGCTGGTGCTGGCACGCGGGCACGCCGTGACGACCGAGGCGCTCATCGACGAGCTCTGGGGGGACGACCAGCCAAGGGGTGCACGTGCGGCGCTGCAGACGCTCGTCTCCCGCCTCCGGCGCAGCACGGCTGACGGTGTCGTCGTGTCGACGAGCACCGGTTACGCACTCGGGGTCGACCCCGGCTCGGTCGACCTCACGGCTGCCGAGCACGCGGCGTCGAGCGACGACGTCGTGACGGTCCGGGCAGCGCTCGACGAGTGGCGGGGCGACCCCGGAGCGGACGTCGACGGGGACCTCGGCGCATCGCTGGCCGACCGCGCGGCCACTGCCCGCCGTGCGCTCCGACGCCGGCTCGGTGAACTCCTCCTCGACCGTGGCGACGCGGGCGAAGCAGCCGTGCTCTGGCTCGCCGAGTCCGAGGCGAACCCGTTCGACGAGGTCGCGGTCGCCGGGTGCATGCGTGCCCTGGTCGCCGCCGGTCGGACGGCCGAGGCGCTCGCCGCGTTCGCGGCGCACCGGGACCGTCTGGCGGACGAGCTCGGCGCGGACCCCTCGGCCGACCTGGTGCGGCTGAACGCCGAGCTGCTCCGACGGTCCGCCGCCGACTCCGGTCGCGCTCGCCGGGTCGGGCTGCGGGCCGCGCCGAACACGCTCGTCGGGCGACAGGAGGACCTCGCCACCGTCACGGACCTGCTGTCCCGCAACCGGCTGGTCACGATCCTCGGTGCGGGCGGGCTGGGCAAGACCCGTCTCGCGCAGGCGGTCGCCGCCGATGTGCCGCCGACCACCGGGGTGGTGGTGTTCGAGCTCGCGCCGATCGCCACCGCCGAGGACGTCGTCCCCGCGCTCGGTGCCCTGCTCGGGGTGGCCGAGTTCCGCTCCGCCCGGGCACTGCGGGACGTCGTCGTCGCCGACCTGCGGGCGCGGGTGGGGCGGGCGCTCGGGGAGGCCCCGACGGTCCTCGTCCTCGACAACTGCGAGCACCTCGTCGCCGATGTCGCCGGCCTCGCCGCTGACCTGCTCGCGAGCATCCCGGACCTCCGGATCCTCACGACCTCGCGCGCACCGCTCGCGATCGCCGGTGAGGTCGTGGCCCCGCTCGCGCCCCTGCCGGTCGAGGCCGACGGTGCCGCCGTCCGCCTCTTCACCGAGCGCGCCCGGGCCGCCCGACCCGGGGCCGTGCTGCCCGTCGACACCGTCCGACGCATCTGCACGCGGCTCGACGGGTCGCCGCTCGCGATCGAGCTGGCCGCCGCGCGGATCCGGGGGATGAGCATCGACGAGATCGAGCGTCGGTTGGACGACCGGTTCGCCCTGCTCCGCGGCGGCGACCGGAGCGCACCGGAACGGCACCGCACGCTCCTGGCGGTCATCGAGTGGAGCTGGCGGCTGCTCGACGCCGGTGCGCAGGACCTCCTGACGCGCCTGGCGCTGTTCCCGGACGGCCTGGCGGTCGACGCCGTCGAGGCAGTGGCCGCGCCGGACCGCCGGGACGATGCGCTCGACGACCTCGCCGAACTCGTCGAGCAGTCCCTCGTGCAACTCGTCGAGGTCGAGGGGGAGCCGGTCCGCTACCGCCTGCTCGAGACCGTCCGCGAGTTCGGGGCCGCACGGCTCGACGAGCGCGGCGCCACCGAGACCGTGCGCACGGCGATGATCCGCTGGGGGCGGGACTTCGCCGCCGCCCGGAACCTGTTCACGCTCACCGGCCCGGAGCAGCTCGGCCGCTTCCACGAGGTCCAGCGGGAGGCCGACAACCTCGTGACCCTGCTCCGCTGGAGCCTCCGCGCCGAAGACGCCTCGGCGACCGCGCACGTCTTCGCCGCCCTCGGTGCCTACTGGACGCTCCGGGGCGCCCACGGCGAGGTCACCGCGATCGCCTCGGACGTGGTCGCGGTGCTGCGCTCGGGCCCGCCCGCTGCCGAGGACGTCGCCGCGGTGCACGTCGGACTCGTCGTCGCCGGTGCGTCCTCGGCGTTCGACGACCGCCGGACCGCGGCGTGGGCGATCTCCACGCTCCGACGGCTCCGTCGTGCGGGGACCACGGGCTTCCCGGTGCTCGACGCGCAGGCCGCCCTGCTCCTGACCCTCGGTCGTCCGGCAGCGGGCACCGCACTGCTCGAGCGTCTCCGTGACGACCCCGACGAGGGCGTGGCCGGGACCGCCAACATGCTGAGTGCGCCCCTCGCCGAGAACGACGGCGAGTTCGAGGCCGCCCTCCGGTACGCCACCCGGGCGCAGACGCTCGCGGAGCGCACCGCCGACGCGTGGACGATCGGCACCGTGGCCGTCACCATGACGCAGCTCCTCGCCCAGACCGGCCGGTACGCGGACGCCCTCGCGAACGCCGGCCGCGCGCGGGAGCAGCTCGAGCGCTTCGGCGCCGAGGACGACCTGTACGAGATCGGCTGGACCGTCGGCCTCTGCTCGGCCGCGACCGGAGCCGTGGACACCGCCCGGTCGGTCGCTGCCGAGCTGCAGCACCGCCCGGTCGCGGGGCGCGGCGGCTTCGACGGCGACCGCTCCCAGATCGGCGTGCTCGCGGTCGCCATCGGTGCCGAGTGCCTCCGGTTCGAGGGCGACCTCGACGGTGCCGCGGCACAGTACACGGCCGCGTGGGACTGGGTCCTGCCGCACCGGAAGGCGACGCCGCACTGGACCGTGATGGCGGGCGCGGCACGGATCGCGGCGGTCGACGAGGCGGCGGTGCGCGCGGCCGACGGGGCCGCACCGTGCCTCCAGGCCGACGAACGCACGGTCGCTCGCCGTATCCGGAACGCCGCCCTCGTGATGATCCGCGTGCACCCGTGGTGGCTCGACCTGCCGGTCATCGGCACGACGCTCGTGGGGCTCGCCGTCGCGGCCGCGCGGAGCGGCCGTCCGGCCGAGGCAGCCCGCTGCTGGGGGACCGCGATGCGCTTCGGCACCCGCCAGGACTTCGCGGTGCTCGCGCACGCACGGTTCCGACCGCTCCTCGTCGACGCGGTCGGCGAGGGTCCGGTCGCGGACGCCGAGACGGCCTCGGCCGGATGGGACCGGACCGAGGCCGTCGCGCAGGCGAGGCTGCTGCTCGAGGACCTCCGCTACGCCTTCCGCATGTAGGCGCGGACCGTCAGCGGCGCGAAGACCGCGACGACGACGGCGGCGCCGAGCAGGCTGATCCACAGGTCACCGGTGACGGCACCGTGGTTGATCAGCTCCCGCACGGCGGTGATGAGGTGCGAGATCGGGTTGACCTCGGTGAACCACCGCAGCCAGCCCGGCAGGGTGTCGGTCGGGACGAACGCGTTCGACAGGAACGTCAGCGGGAACAGGACCAGGTTGGCGATGCCCGAGACGCTCGACGCGGTGCGGGCGATCACGCCGAAGTAGGCGAAGATCCAGCTGATCGCCCACGCGACGACGATCACGAGCAGGCCGGCGAGCACGACCGCGGCCGCGCCGCCCTCGGGACGGAGGCCCATGATGATGCCGACCGTGAACGTGATGGCGGTGGCGATCGCGTACCGGACGGTGTCGGCCAGCAGTGCGCCGGCGAGCGGCGCGATGCGGGCGATCGGGAGCGACTTGAAGCGGTCGAACACACCCTTGTCCATGTCCTCGCGGAGCTGGACACCGGTCACGATCGACGAGGTGATGTTCGTCTGCACGAGGATGCCGGGGATGATCACGGGCAGGTAGCTGCCGATGTCGCCGGCGATCGCGCCACCGAAGATGTACGTGAACATCACGGTGAAGACGATCGGCATGAGCGTCACGTCGAACAGCTGCTCGGGTGTGCGCCGGACCTTCACCAGGCCGCGGTACGCCATCGTGAAGGACTGCCGGATCGTGGCGCCGAGTCCCGTCGCTCCGACACCCGGGCGGGGTGTGACGCGTGGAGTCGAGGTGGGTGCGGGGGCGATGGTGGTCATGCGATGCTCCCTTCGAGCTCGCGCTGGGTGTCGTCGTCGGCGGTGGCCGGGGCACCCGTGATGGTCAGGAAGACCTCGTCGAGCGTCGGCTTCTGCACGCTCATCTCGGCGAGGGAGATGCCGGCCTCGCGGAACGACACGAGCAGGTCGGTCACGCGGTCGGGGTCGGACATCGGCGCGGTGAGGCGCGAGCCCTCGGGGCTGGCCACCGCGTCGACGCCCAGGGTGTTCCGGACGATCGCGCGGGCGGCGTCGAGCCGCAGGGCGTCGGCCAGCCGGAGCTGGAGCGAGCTCGAGCCGATGGACGCCTTCAGCTCGTCACCGGTGCCCTCGGCCACCACCCGACCGTGGTCGATCACGGCGATGCGGTCGGCGAGCTGGTCGGCCTCGTCCAGGTACTGCGTCGTCAGCAGGACTGTCGAGCCGGTCGCGACGAGCTCCCGGATCGTGTCCCACATCTGTGCACGGGTGCGGGGGTCGAGGCCCGTCGTCGGCTCGTCGAGGAAGATCAGCGGCGGCTGCGCGATGAGGCTCGCAGCCAGGTCGAGCCGCCGGCGCATGCCGCCGGAGAACGCCTTCAGCGGGCGCTTGGCGGCCTCGGTCAGGCCGAAGCGCTCCAGGAGCTCGACCGACTTGCGCTTCGACTCGGCACGGCTCAGGCCGAGCAGCCGCGAGAAGATGACGAGGTTCTCGGTCGCGCTGAGCGTCTCGTCGACGCTCGCGTACTGACCGGTCACGCCGATCAGGGAGCGGACGAGCTGCGCCTCGCGCCGGACGTCGTGGCCGAAGACGCGGGCCTCGCCGGCGTCCGCCTTGAGCAGGGTCGCGAGCATCGAGATGGTGGTGGTCTTGCCGGCGCCGTTGGGGCCGAGCACGCCGTAGACCGTGCCGGCCTCCACGCGGAGGTCGACACCGTCCACTGCGCGGTTCGTCCCGAAGGTCTTCACGAGGCCGGTGGCCTCGACCGCGAGCGGTGTGGTGGTCATTCGCGCAGGTCCTTTCGTGGTGACTCGACGTGGTTCGTCGATGTCGAGGACGATCGTGCCGCGGGCCGCTCACGCGGCACTGACGTGGCGCTGACACCGGTGCACGGCGCACGTCAGGCGGGTCCTGTGGAGGACTGCCTGGAGGCGCGGCTCACCGCCGGTACGGTGGTCGCGTGGACGAGACGGCTGGCTCCCAGAACGGTGGTGCAGGTGGCAGCACCCGCTTGCGGCTGGACATCGCGTACGACGGCGCCGCGTTCTCCGGGTGGGCCCGGCAGCCCGGACTCCGCACCGTGCAGGGAGCGCTCGAGTCGGCGCTCGCCACCGTCTTCACCCGCTGGGGGGAGCCGCCGCTGCTCACCGTCGCCGGCCGCACCGACTCCGGGGTGCACGCCACCGGTCAGGTCGCCCACGTCGATCTGACCGCGTCGCAGTGGGCGGCCCTCAGCACCAAACGCTCGCCGCTCGAGTCCCTCGTGAAGCGTCTCAACGGCATCGCCGCACCGGAGGGCGACGTCGTCGTCACCCGGGCCTCGGTCGCGCCCGACGGGTTCGACGCCCGGTTCTCCCCGCTCTGGCGGCGCTACTCGTACCGGATCGCGGACGCCGACGCCCCGCGCGATCCACGTCGACGGGGGCACACCGTGTGGCACCCGACGCGTCTGGACCCGGCGGCGATGGAGAGCGGTGCGCTGCGGTTGCTGGGGCTGCACGACTTCGCGACCTTCTGCAAGCCGCGCGAGGGCGCGACCACGATCCGGACGCTGCAGGAGTTCCGCTGGGACCGCGAGCCGGACGGCGTGCTGGTGGCGCGCCTCCAGGCAGACGCCTTCTGCCACTCCATGGTGCGCGCGATGGTGGGGGCGACCATCGCCGTCGGCGAGGGCCGGTTCGGAGCCGACCGTCTCGAGGAGCTGCGCGTCGCCGAGACCCGTACGAGCGAGTTCAAGGTGGCACCCGCGAAGGGGCTGACGCTGACCGAGGTCGGGTACCCGGCGGACGAGGATCTCGCCGCCCGGGCGACGCAGACCCGTGCGCGGCGTGGGACGAGCGACGACGGCGGTACCGTCGGGGGATGAGTCCCCGCGAACCCCGCTCCGTTGTGTCCGTCGCACCCGGGGTGGTGTTCGTCGAGGGGCCAGTGTCGAACTGGGTCGTCCTGGCGGAAGAGGACGGTGTCGCCCTGATCGACGCCGGCTACCCGGCCGACGCCGACCTCGTGCTCGACACCGTGCGGTACGCCGGACACGACCTCGACGACCTGCGCCGCGTGTACGTCACGCACGGGCACGTCGACCACGTCGGCGGCATCCCCGGCATCCTGGCGCGGTACCCGCACGTCGAGGTACTCGCGCACGCCGACGAACTCGACAACGTGCGCGGGCCGTCGCGGCAGCAGGTGACGCCGGCGGAGATCGGCGGACGGCTGGCGTCCCCGCGGGTGCTGCGCTGGCTGAGCCGGGCGATCCGGTCCGACGCCCTCCGCCCGACCGCGGTGCCCTCCGCGCGGGCGTTCACCGCGGCGGACTTCGACGGACGGGCGATCACGCCGTTCCCGGCCGACGGGCACACGGTCGGGTCGACCGCGTACCTGCTGCCCGCGGCGAACGCGATCGTCACCGGCGACGCCGTGGTGAGCCGGCACGACACGCAGCCCGGGTCCTGGGCGCCGCGGCCGCGGATGATCACGCCGTTCTTCACCGCCGACCAGGACCGCGCACTCGAGTCCGCCCGGGCCCTGCCGATCCCGGAGATCCTGCTGCCGGGGCACGGGCCGGCGGTACACCGGGTCGGATCGGCCTGGCTGCCGATCGGGTCGTGAGGGGGCGGCGAGGCGCCGCGGGCCCGAGTCTCGGCTCCAGCCCCCGACCGGGGGTGGAACGGATCGTTCACCAGCCGGAAACCTGAGGGCCCCTGCAGCTCGGTAGCGTGCGACCATGCACAGATCCGTCGGGCGCACTCTGCTGTGCGCCACCGCTGCCGCCGCGCTCGTCGCCGCACCGCTCGTCTCCGTCTCCACCGCCAGCGCGAACCCCGCCGGCACCGGCCTCGTCATCGAGGAGGCCTACCTCAAGGGCGGCAGTGCGAACCAGCCGTTCACGAACAAGTTCGTCGAGCTCGGCAACCCCACCGACACCGCCGTCAGCGTCGACGGCTGGTCGGTGCAGTACCGCGCGGCGACCGGAACCGGTTCCCCCGCGGTGGGGAAGCTCAGCGGCTCGGTCCCGGCGCACGGCACCTACCTCGTGCAGATGGGGTCGAACGGCACGAACGGCCAGGCGCTCCCCGAGCCCGACGCCGTCACCGGTCTGAACCCGTCCGGATCCACGGGCACCCTCGTGCTCGCCGACCAGGCCACCGCGCTCTCGCTGCCCGCCGGCGCGGTCACCACGGGTACACCGGGCGTCGTCGACCTGCTCGGGTACGGCACCTCGAACACGTTCGAGACCGCGGTCGCCACGGCAGGCACCGCCAACTCGGTGCCGGACGCGCTGACCCGCCAGGGCACGACCGACACCGACTCGAACGCCGCGGACTTCACGGTCACGTCGACGGTCACGCCGGAGAACGCGGCGGGCGAGACCACGCAGCCGACGGACCCGACGGATCCGACCGACCCCACCGACCCGACCGACCCCGGGACACCGGCCGAGCAGGTCACCATCGCGCAGCTGCAGGGCACCGGCGACGCCTCCCCGTACGTCGGCGGGACCGTCCGCACCGACGGCGTCGTCACGGCGGTCTACGCCACGGGCGGCTTCAACGGCTACACGGTCCAGACCGCCGGCACCGGCGGGGCGCTCGACCTGGCGAAGCACACCGCCTCCGACGCCGTGTTCGTCTACTCCGCGGCCACCGCCGGTTCGGTCCGCGTCGGCGACGCGGTCCGGCTCACCGGCTCCGTGTCCGAGTTCAACGGCCTGACCGAGCTGACGGTCCCGTCGGCCGCGGGCCTCGAGCAGTTGCCGAAGGAGGGCGTCGTGCAGCCGGTCCCGGCCACGATCACCCTCCCGCGGACGGACGCCCAGCGCGAGTCGCTCGAGAGCATGCTCGTCGCCCCGCAGGGTGACTACACGGTCGCCGACAACTACACGACGAACCAGTACGGCGAGGTCGTGCTGGCCAGTGGCAAGCAGCGGCTCCTGCAGCCCACCGAGGTCGCGCGTCCGGGCAGCGCCGAGGCGGCCGCGGTGATCGCGGACAACGCGGCGCGCACGGTCACGCTCGACGACGGTGCGAGCACGAACTTCCTCAGTGCCGCGAACCAGTCGATCCCGGTGTCCTGGCTCACCCAGGGGCCGGTGACCGTCGGCGCCGCCGCGACCTTCCGGAAGCCGGTCGTCCTCGACTACCGGAACGACGCGTGGAAGTTCCAGCCCACCTCGCCGATCACCGGAGCGACCGCGGCGGCGGACCTGCCGACGGCGTTCTCGAACGTGCGGACCACCGCCCCGGAGAACGTCGGCGGCGACATCCGGCTCGCCGGCTTCAACGTCCTGAACTACTTCCCCACGACCGGCGACCAGCTCACCGGCTGCACGTACTACACCGACCGTGACGGCGACCCCGTGACGGTCCGCGGCGGCTGCGACGCCCGAGGCGCGGCGAACGCGGACGACCTCGCCCGGCAGCAGGTGAAGATCGTCAAGGCGATCAACGGCCTCGGTGCCGACGTCGTCTCCCTCGAGGAGATCGAGAACTCCGCCCGCTTCGGCAAGGACCGCGACGCAGCCGTGGCCACCCTCGTCGCCGCGCTCAACCAGGCGACCGGCAAGGACACCTGGGCGTACGCGAAGTCCCCGGCGAAGACCCCCGCGAGCGAGGACGTCATCCGCCTCGCCCTGATCTACAAGCAGGACCGCGTCCAGCCCGTCGGCGGGTCGACGATCCTCGACTCCACCGCGTTCGCCAACGCCCGGCAGCCGCTTGCCCAGGCGTTCGCGCCCGTGGTGAAGAAGCCCGGCAAGGGCAACGGATCGGCCAAGCCGAGCAAGCAGGACACCTTCCTCGTCATCGCGAACCACTTCAAGTCGAAGGGGTCCGGCGAGGGCGTCGACGCCGACCAGGGCGACGGGCAGGGTGCCTCGAACCACTCCCGCGTCGAGCAGGCGAAGGCGCTCGTGTCGTTCTCGACCGCCCAGCAGCGGCAGGCCGGCACCGACAAGGTGTTCATGCTCGGCGACTTCAACGCCTACAGCCAGGAGGACCCGGTCAAGGTCCTCGACGACGCCGGCTACACCGACCTCGGGCCGACGCAGGACGCCACCGAGTGGTCCTACGTGTTCGACGGGCTGAGCGGCTCGCTCGACCACGTGTTCGCCTCGAAGGCGGCGCTCAGGACGGTCACCGGTGTGGACATCTGGAACATCAACTCGGTCGAGTCCGTCGGCCTGGAGTACAGCCGCTACGACTACAACGTCACGGACCTGTACCGCGACGACGTCTACCGGGCGAGCGACCACGACCCGATCCTGGTCGGCATCGACCTGCCCGGCGTCGGCGACCCGGGACAGGGGAACCCGGGCCACGGCGGCCCCGGTCACGGAGGTCACCCGGTGGCGGACGCGCTCGCGGCGCTCGCCGCGTTGATCGCGTGGTTGCGGAGCCTGTTCGGCTGATCGAGTGAGCAGCAATGGTCGCGTTCGTGGTGTGGATCCGACCATTCCTGCTCACTCAACGCGGCCCTGGCCGCGACCAGCTGCCGGACTGGAGGCGCGGTGCCAGCTGGCACCGCGCCTCCAGTCCGTCCCTGCGTGCGTTCCGACCCATCGCGCGTGACCTGGAAAGCAGAATCGCGCATGGGAGGCAGGAACGGCCTGCCTCCCATGCGCGGAACAGCCTCCTACGAGCGGAACGGCCTCCTACGAGCGGAACGGCCTCCTACGCGCGGAACAGCCCCCACGCGGCCCCGTTCGACAACCGGACCTGCGTCGGGTAGGCTCTCACCTTGGTCTGCGCGCTCTGTGCGCCGGACAGTCAGATGAGCCCTCCACCGGGCCGTTCACACGGGTTCTCCCGCGTGAACACCCACCGGAGCGGGATTCACGGACTCCTCACCTCGACACGAAAGCAGCACCACTGTGACTCGTACGTTCTCCCCGAAGCCGGCAGACGTCCAGCACGACTGGATCGTCATCGACGCGACCGACGTCGTCCTCGGCCGCCTCGCCACCCACGCCGCGGCGCTCCTGCGCGGCAAGCACAAGGCCACCTTCGCCCAGCACATGGACATGGGTGACTACGTCATCATCGTGAACGCGGACAAGGTCGCCCTGACCGGTTCGAAGCTCGCGAAGAAGGTCTACTACCGCCACTCGGGTTACCCGGGCGGCCTCACGGCGACCTCCTACCCGGAGATGCTCGAGAAGCACCCGACCCGCGCCGTCGAGAAGGCGATCCGCGGCATGCTCCCGAAGAACACCCTCGGTCGTGAGCAGCTCAAGAAGCTGAAGGTCTACGCCGGCGCGGAGCACCCGCACTCGGCGCAGCAGCCCAAGGCGTACACCTTCGACCAGGTCGCACAGTAGTTCCGGCCACGACGACTTCCAAGGACTAGGTAAAACTCATGGCTCAGATCGCTGACTCCCTCGACCAGACCCCGGAGAGCTTCACCACGGAGAGCGCACCCGCCGCTGCCGAGGCTGCTCCCCGTCAGATCCTCAACGTCTCCGGCGGTGCCGTCGGGCGCCGCAAGGAGGCCATCGCGCGCGTCCGTCTCGTGCCGGGCTCCGGCTCGTTCACGGTGAACGGCCGCACGCTCGAGGACTACTTCCCGAACAAGCTGCACCAGCAGCTCATCAACGACCCGTTCAAGGTCCTCGAGCTCCTCGGCTCGTACGACGTCGTCGCCCGCATCACCGGTGGCGGCCCCTCGGGTCAGGCCGGCGCTCTCCGCCTCGCCATCGCCCGCACGCTGAACGAGATCGACCGCGAGAACAACCGCGCGACCCTCAAGAAGGCCGGGTTCCTCACCCGCGACGCGCGCGTCATCGAGCGCAAGAAGGCCGGTCTCAAGAAGGCCCGCAAGGCTTCGCAGTTCTCGAAGCGCTAGTCGTCACCGGCTGAAGATCGCAATGCCGCGTCTGTTCGGTACCGACGGGGTTCGTGGTCTCGCCAACGGCGAGCTGACGGCCGCGCTCGCACTGGGTCTTGCCCAGGCGAGCGCGGCCGTCCTCACACACGGACACCATGCGGACGCCCGTCGGGCGTCCGGTCGACCGCGCCCTCGCGCGGTCCTGGCGCGCGACCCGCGCGTCTCCGGTGAGTTCCTCGGTGCCGCTGTCGCGGCCGGGCTCGCCTCCGCCGGCGTCGACGTGCTCGACGCCGGGGTCATCCCCACTCCCGCAGCGGCGTTCCTCGTCGCGGACATCGACGCCGACTTCGGCGTGATGATCTCCGCGTCGCACAACCCCGCGCCGGACAACGGGATCAAGTTCTTCGCAGCGGGCGGCCGCAAGCTCCCCGACGAGGTCGAGGACCGCATCGAAGCGGCCATGCACGACCACTCCGCACCGACCCCCACGGGCGCCGAGGTCGGTCGCATCACCCGCTTCGCCGACGCCGAGGACCGTTACGTCGTCCACCTGCTCGGTACGCTGCCGCACCGGCTCGACGGTCTGCACGTCGTGCTCGACTGCGCGAACGGTGCTGCCGCCGGGGTCTCGCCCGAGGTGTTCGTGAACGCCGGGGCGAAGGTCACGCTGATCGGGGCCGACCCGGACGGCATGAACATCAACGACGGTGTCGGGTCCACCCACATCGACAACCTGGCCCGTGCGGTGCTGTCGCACGGTGCGGACGTCGGCATCGCGCACGACGGCGACGCGGACCGCTGCCTCGCGGTCGACGCCGCCGGCAACGCGATCGACGGCGACCAGATCATGGCGATCCTGGCGCTGTCGCTCAAGGAGCGCGGACACCTCGTGTCGGACACCCTCGTCGCGACGGTGATGTCGAACCTCGGACTGATCCGGGCGATGGCGGACGCCGGCATCGCGGTGGAGCAGACCGCGGTGGGTGACCGCTACGTCCTCGAGAAGATGAACGAGGGCGGGTTCTCCCTCGGCGGTGAGCAGTCCGGCCACGTGATCTTCAACGAGTACGCGACCACGGGTGACGGCATCCTCACGGGGCTGCACCTCGTCGCCGAGATGGCGCGCACGGGCAAGTCGCTGCAGGAGCTCGCCTCGTGCATGACGGTGTTCCCGCAGGTGCTCCTCAACGTGCGCGGCGTCGATCGGCACGGGCTGGCCGACCAGGGCGTGCAGGACGCGGTCGCCGCCGCCTCCGCTGCGCTCGGTGACACCGGCCGGGTGCTGCTGCGTCCGTCCGGGACCGAGCCCGTCGTCCGTGTGATGGTCGAGGCCGCCTCGCAGGAGGACGCCCAGCGCATCGCCGACGAGCTCGCCGCGGTTGTGCAGGAGCGTCTGGCGCTCGACGCCGCGTAGGGCGTCGGCGTCCGCGTAGGTCCTCCGCAAGACACCGGTGTTCGTCGGTCGAACACCCGCATGGCGCGGTGCGACACACGAACACCGGTGTTTTGCGTTCAGATCTTGCGGAGCAGCACCGACGACACCTTGTGGTCCGCCGCCTTCTTCAGCACGAGGGTCGCCCGGGAGCGCGTCGGCAGCACGTTCTCGAGCAGGTTCGGCTCGTTGATCGCCCGCCAGACCTGGGTCGCCGTCTGGACCGCGTCGTCGCGCGACAGCGAGGCGAACCGGTGGAAGAACGAGTCCGGGCTCGAGAACGCCTCTTCCTGCAGGGCCAGGAACCGGTCGACGTACCAGGCCTCGATGTCCTTGGTCTTGGCGTCGACGTAGATCGTGAAGTCGAACAGGTCGGACAGCGCGAGTCGCCCGTGCACCGGTGGCGCGAGCACGTTGAGGCCCTCGACGATGAGGATGTCCGGCTGTCGCACGACGATCTCGGCGTCCGGCACGATGTCGTAGACCAGGTGCGAGTAGTACGGCGCCCGGACCTCGGTCGCGCCGCTCTTCACCTGGCTCACGAACCGCAGCAGGGAGCGACGGTCGTAGGACTCCGGGAAGCCCTTCCGGTCCATGATCCCGCGGCGCTCGAGCTCGGCGTTCGGGTACAGGAACCCGTCGGTGGTGACGAGTTCCACGCGCGGGGTGTCCGGCCAGCGCTTCGTGAGCTCGCGGAGCAGTCGCGCGACGGTCGACTTCCCGACGGCGACGGACCCGGCGACACCGATCACGAACGGCGTGCGTCCGGCTCGGTCACCGAGGAACGCCGAGGTCGACGCGTGCAGGTTCCGGGCTCCGGCGGCGTACAGCGTCAGCAGCCGCGACAGCGGGAGGTAGACCTCCTGCACCTCCTGCATGTCCAACCGGTCGCCGAGACCGCGCAGCTGCACGATCTCGGTCTCGGTGAGCGACAGGTGCTCCTTCGGAGCGAGCTGCGACCACTCGCCACGCGGGATCTCCACGAAGGGGGTCGGGTGCGCGACGGTGGTCTCCGGGATCGGCATGGGAACGAGCGTACAGACGGGAGGCGCAGATCACGTGAGCCGACCGGCCCACGTGATCCGGGCCTCCCGTCCAGTGCTCGGGGTGCGTCCGCAGGACGCGGCGCGTCAGGCGGGCAGGGCCGCCTCGATCGCGGCGATCACCTGCGGTGCGTCCGGCTTCGTGGTCGGCCGGAAGCGCGTGACCGTGCCGTCCGGCGCGACCAGGAACTTCTCGAAGTTCCACGTGACGCGGCCGGCCTTGCCCTCGGCGTCCGGGGTCTCCTTGAGGGCCTGGTAGAGCGGGTGGGCGCTCTTGCCGTTCACCTTGACCTTCTCGGACATCGGGAAGGTGACGCCCCACGTGGTGGAGCAGTACTCGTCGATGGCCTCGGAGCTGCCGAGCTCCTGCAGGAACTGGTTGCTCGGGAACCCGAGCACGGTGAAGCCGCGCGGGCCGTACTCCTTCTGGAGCGCCTCGAGCTGCTCGTACTGCGGGGCGAGGCCGCACCGCGAGGCGACGTTCACCACGAGCACCACCTTGTCCGCGTAGGCCCCGAAGGTGGTGTCCTCGCCGTGCAGTGTCGTGATCGCGATGTCATCGAACCGTCCCATGTCCCAAACGTTATCCCCAGCCCTGCTGCTTCGCAGGGTCGGTGTCCAGGCAGACCGTAGGATCGGTGCCATGTGTGGAATCGTCGGCTACGTCGGCAGCAACAGCAGCCAGGACGTGCTCCTCGGTGGTCTCCGTCGGCTCGAGTACCGCGGCTACGACTCGGCGGGCATCGCCGTCGTCGACGGCTCGCACGAGCTGGCCTCGGCGAAGAAGGCCGGCAAGCTCCAGGCCCTCGTCGACGAGCTCGAGTCGCACCCGATCGCCGACGGCGGCACGGGCATCGGACACACCCGCTGGGCGACCCACGGCGGGCCGACCGACGGCAACGCGCACCCGCACCTGGCGGACGGCGGCAAGCTCGCCCTCATCCACAACGGCATCATCGAGAACTTCTCCGAGCTCCGCGCCGAGCTGCAGGCCGAAGGTGTCGAGTTCCTCAGCGAGACCGACTCCGAGGTCGCCGCGCACCTCGTCGCGCGGTCCTTCCGCGAGACCGGTGACCTGACCAGCGCCATGCAGCAGGCCGTGCAGCGGCTCGAGGGTGCGTTCACGCTCCTCGTCGTGCACGCCGACCAGCCCGGCGTCGTCGTCGGCGCCCGTCGCAACTCCCCGCTGGTGGTCGGCCTCGGCGACGGCGAGAACTTCATGGGCTCGGACGTCGCAGCGTTCGTGGCGTTCACGCAGCGAGCCCTCGCCATCGGGCAGGACGAGATCGCCACGATCCGCCCCGACCGTGTCGACGTCATCCACTTCGACGGCACCCCCGCGACGCCGTCCGAGTTCGAGGTGAACTGGGACGCCTCCGCCGCCGACAAGGGCGGCTGGAGCTCCTTCATGGCGAAGGAGATCAGCGAGGAGCCCGAGGCCGTCGCGAAGACGATCCTCGGTCGCGTGCACGACGGCGCCGTGACGCTGACCGACCTCGACCCGATCGCCGAGCGCCTGGCGACGGTCGACCGCGTCATCGTGATCGCCTGCGGCACCGCCGCGTACGCCGGCATCCTCGGCAAGTACGCCATCGAGCAGTGGGCCCGCATCCCGGTCGAGGTCGAGCTCGCCCACGAGTTCCGCTACCGCGACCCCGTGCTGAACGACCGCACGCTCGTCGTCTCGATCAGCCAGTCCGGCGAGACCATGGACACGCTCATGGCCGTCAAGTACGCCCGTGAGCAGGGCGCCCAGGTCCTCTCGATCTGCAACACCCAGGGAGCGACGATCCCGCGCGAGTCCGACGCGGTGATCTACACGCACGCCGGGCCCGAGGTCGCCGTCGCGTCGACGAAGGCCTTCATCGCCCAGGGTGTCGCGCTGTACCTGCTCGGGCTGCACCTGGCCACCCTCCGGGGCACGCTGACGGCCGAGCAGATCGCGGAGCAGGTCGCCGAGCTCGAGGGGCTCGCGCCGAAGCTGCAGCAGACCATCGACGACGCGTCCGGCATCAAGGACCTCGCCCGCTGGATGGCCGACACCCGCAGCGTCCTGTTCCTCGGACGCCACGTGGGGTACCCGATCGCGCTCGAGGGTGCGCTGAAGCTCAAGGAGCTCGCGTACATCCACGCCGAGGGCTTCGCCGCCGGGGAGCTCAAGCACGGCCCGATCGCGCTCATCGAGCCCGGCCAGATCGTCTTCGTGATCGTGCCGTCCCCGCGTGACCCGCGGTCGCTGCACCCGAAGGTCGTCTCGAACATCCAGGAGATCCGCGCCCGCGGTGCCCGGGTGATCGCGATCGCCGAAGAGGGCGACGCCGCCGTGCTGCCCTTCGCCGACGAGGTCCTGCGCATCCCGCTCGCGACGCCGCTGTTCGAGCCGCTGCTCGCGGTCGCGCCGCTGCACATGTTCGGCATGGAGCTCGCCGCGGCCAAGGGCCTCGACGTCGACCAGCCGCGCAACCTCGCGAAGTCGGTCACCGTCGAGTAGTCGCACGATGATCATCGGCATCGGGGTCGACGTGGTCGACCTGGAGCGGTTCGAGCGGGTGCTCGACCGGACGCCGGCGATGCGCGCGCGGTTGTTCACCCCGTCGGAGCTCCTCCGCGACGGGGAGCCCCGACCGATCGCGTCCCTCGCCGCCCGGTTCGCGGCGAAGGAAGCGCTGATCAAGGCCTTCGGGTCGAGTGCGGGGCTGAGCTGGCAGGACCTCGAGGTCGTCTCCGACGACCAGCGGAACCCGTCGCTCACGCTGCGCCAGGGGGCGCAGCGGGTGGCGGAATCGCGGGGGGTCGGGTCGGTGCACCTCTCGCTCTCGCACGACGGAGGGATCGCGACGGCGTTCGTGGTCCTGGAAGGAACAGGGGAACAGGCGTGAGTGCGTTCACCGGCATCACGGTCGACCGACCGGCGACGGTTCTGTCGCTGATCGCCAAGGGGGTCGCGTCGTGAGTGCGTTCACCGGCATCACGGTCGACCGACCGGCGACGGTTCTGTCGCTGATCGCCAAGGGGGTCGCGTCGTGAGTGCGTTCACCGGCATCACGGTCGACCGGGAGGCACTGATCGCCAACTACGGTCGGGTCGCCGAACAGGTGGCCCCGTCCGGCGTCATCGCGGTCGTCAAGGCCAACGGGTACGGGCACGGCGCAGCAGAGGCAGCGCAGGCCTTCGTGGACGCCGGCGCGGAGTGGCTCGGCGTCGCGGACATCGACGAAGCGGTCGCGCTGCGGCAGGCGGGCATCGACGAGGGCGTCCGGATCCTCGCGTGGCTGCACGCCCCCGACGAGGACTTCCGTCGCGCGGCCCGGTACGGCATCACCCCGGCGGTGTCGAGCGTGTCGCAGCTCGCCGCGGCCGCCGACTCCGAGGTCCCGGAGGTGCACGTCTGCGTCGACACGGGCCTGAGCCGCAACGGCGCGGTCGAGTCCGAGTGGGCGGAGCTCTTCGCGACCGCCGGGCGTCTGGCCCGCAGCGGGAACCGCACCCGCGTCGAGGGACTCATGTCGCACCTGGCGAACGCCTCCCGCGCGGACGACCTCGACCAGGACGCCGCACTCCAGCGGGCGCTCGACGGCCTCGCCGCGAACGGCATCGTGCCCGACATGGTGCACCTCGCTGCCAGCGCCGCGGGTCTCGCCGTCCCGGAGACCCGTCGTGACGTCGCCCGGGTCGGTCTCGCGCTGTACGGCCTCAGCCCCTTCGCCGACCGCACCTCGGCCGACCTCGGTCTCCGCCCGGCGATGCGGGTGACGGCAGCGGTGCTCCGGACGGTGCCGGTCCGGGCCGGCGAGGGCGTCAGCTACGGCTACACCTGGCGTGCCGAGACGGACACGCGGCTCGCGGTCATCGGCCTCGGCTACGCGGACGGCTTCGACCGCGACTTCGGCAACCGCGTCTCGGTCCGCATCGGCGACCGGACGTTCCCGGTCGTCGGGCGTGTGGCCATGAACGCGATGCACGTCGACATCGGTGACGCCGACGTGCAGGTCGGCGACGAGGCCGTGCTCTGGGGCGACCCGGCGAACGGCGACCCCGCGGTCGAGGACTGGGCGGCGGCCGTCGGCACGATCAACTACGAGGTGGTCGCCCGGGTCGGCCGCAGCGTGGAACGGAGGACGACGTGAACGCGCCGCTGCGCCGGGCCGAGATCGACCTCGACGCCTACCGCGCCAACCTCGACCTGGTCCGCGAGTGGATGGACCCCGTCGAGCTCATGGCGATCATGAAGGCCGACGCGTACGGGCACGGCCTCGAGCCGATCGCCCTCGCCGCGGTGGACGCCGGCATCCGGTGGATCGGCGTGCTCACGGTCCCTGCGGCCCTGCGCCTGCGATCGATCGGTGTCAGCGAGGACGTGCACCTCTTCACGTGGCAGCACGACCCCGCCCTGGACTTCCGCGACGCGATCGACTCGGCGGTCGACCTCGGCGTCTCGAACGTGCCGGAGCTGCAGCGCGTCATCGACGCCGTCGACCAGCGACCCGCGCGCGTGCACCTCGGGTTCGACTCCGGGCTGCACCGCGACGGGGCGACCCCGGAGACCTGGCCGGCGCTCGTGTCGCTCGCGCTGGACGCACAGCGGGCCGGCCGCATCGAGGTCGTCGCCGCCTACACGCACCTGGCGGAGTCGTCGGACCAGGACGACACCGACGCCGTGGCGCTCTTCGACGCCGCCGTCGAGCGGGCCGACGACCTCGGGCTCGACATCCCGACGGAGCACGTCGCGGCGTCGCTCGCCGGGCTCGAGCGCAAGGAGTTCCGCAAGGACATGGTCCGGATGGGCGCGAACCTGTTCGGCATCCCCGGTGCGGACGGGGTCTCCGCCGCCGACCTCGGCCTCGAACCCGTCATGACCCTCACCGCCTCGGTCGCGAAGACCAAGCGGGTGCCCGTCGACACCGGCGTCTCGTACGACTACACGTACCGGACGACCACCGAGACGACCCTGGCGCTCGTGCCGGTCGGGTACGCCGACGGGGTGCCGCGGCTCGCCCAGGGCCGGATCGAGGTCGCCATCGCCGGCAAGCGGTACCCGATCGCGGGTCGTGTGGCGATGGACCAGTTCCTGGTGGACGTCGGCGACGACGACGTCCGGACCGGTGACGCCGTCGTGCTGTTCGGCACGGGGGAGCACGACGAGATGACCGTCCTGGAGTGGGGCGAGGCGCTCGGCACCATCGGCGAGGAGATCGTCTGCCGCATCGGCGCCCGTGTCCCGCGGGAGTACCAGGGCCACAGCGTCGAGGGGCACGTCGCGGAGTACCTCCGGGGTGAGCGGTGACCGACGCCCGCGTCCTGCTCGACACCGCCGTCGCGACGACCGACGAGATGGGCGCTCTCGGTGCCCGGCTCGCCGCGGTCCTGCGTGCCGGGGACCTCGTCGTGCTGACCGGTCCGCTCGGCGCCGGCAAGACCACGCTCACCCGGGGCCTCGGCGCCGCGCTGGGCGCTCGGGGGCAGGTGTCCAGCCCGACGTTCGTGCTCGCGCGCACCCACCCGACCACGTCCGGCCCCGACCTCGTGCACGTCGATGCGTACCGACTGTCCGACCCCGTGGAGCTCGACGACCTCGACCTCGACTGGGACGCCTCGATCGTCGTGGTGGAGTGGGGCCGCGGCTTCGTCGACGGCATTTCCGACAGCGTGCTCGACGTCGAGATCGTCCGCGCGACGGGTGCCGGTGCGGACGACCCGGACGACCTCGACCCGGACGACGTCCCGGACGAGCCGCGCCGTGTGGTCGTCACCGCCACCGGGCCGCGCTGGGCCGTCACGACGCTTTGAACCGGAACTCTCGAGGACTGATACTTGCTCGCCTTTGAGTGATCTGAGAGCGTCGGGGAGCATTAAGTGCCGGCGTGTCCTACGCTGACGATCATGGCGGCGAGCGGTGATTGGCACGTTGACAAGCTGATTCTGGAGAATTTCAGGTGCTTCGAGCGACTCGAGGTTGACTTTGACCCATCGTTAACAGTGCTAGTTGGGGTCAACGGCACCGGCAAGACGTCTGTTCTGGACGGGCTCGCCGTCATGCTCTCGACGGTGCTCAGGCAGTTCGAAGGCTCGACGCTCGGGTTCAAGCTGGGCGACGCGCGTGAAGTTCCGCATGACCTCGACTCGAGTGGTGGCGTTGCGCGAATGGAACCGACTTACCCGGTGTCCGCTTACGTCGAAGGGACATTGGCGGGTGAGGGCGCCTGGTGGCGCCGCGTGCGACAGACAGCTTCAGGGCGCACCTCCTGGGCGGACCGCAACACCGAGGTTGGTCACATTGCCGCGCGAGTCTGGCGTGATTCGGATACCGACTCGGTGACAGCGCCGATGCTTCCGGTAATCGGGCTGTACGGCGTCGAACGCCTTCTGGGCGTTCGACGGGCTGCCGGGGCAATCTCCCGTTCCCGTTCGGGCGCCTATGATTCGGCCCTCGACGGGAAGTCTGATCTCGTTAGGCTGTCCAAGTACATCCGTGGATTGACCCTGGCAGAGTTCGCTGCAGACAAGCGCGGCTCTGGCGGGGAAGCCGCGAGCGAGCAGCTTCGAGCGATCTCACTCGCCGCGAATGAGGTCTTGAAGCACACGGGTTGGCATGATCCCGAGTGGAGTCCCATCGTCGAGGAGATCGCGATCACGCATGCCCAGCGGGGTACCCTCCCGCTTTCGTCGCTATCGAGCGGTATCAAGATTGCCGTGGGCCTCGTCGTCGACCTCGTAAGTCGAATCGCCCGAGCTAATCCTCGAGTGGGCGCGGAGATCCTCCTGGAGCGGGCCTCGGGCATCGTTCTCATCGACGAGGTCGACCTGCATCTCCACCCGACGTGGCAACAGCGCATATTGCCGCAGCTCCGCAAGGTCTTCCCGCGAATTCAGTTCATTGTGACGACTCACAGTCCCCAGGTATTGTCGACCGTCAACGCTTCTGAGATCAGGATCATCGACGGAAACTCTGTTCACCATGTCGACTTTGCGGCTGGACTTCGGAGTGACATCGTCATGTCAAAGGTGCTCGGCACGGATCCTGAGCCGGATCTGCCGATTAATCAAACCCTCGACCGATACGTGGAACTGGTCGATAGCGGGCAAGGGCGGACCGGCGAGGCTAATGGTCTCCGATTGGAACTTGACCAGAAGCTAGGTGGAGTGGCGAATGTCCCGAAGCTCGCCGACGCGGACGCGAGCATGGCCTTTGATGATCTCGACGTCTGATGAGGAAGATCGAAGCGCATGCCGAACCCGCTGCGATGCTCACGTTGCGCCGACAAGGAGCAACGTTTGGTGAACTGACCTCTGAGTCCTCGATACGCCGAACTCTCTGGGAGCAGCAGGGGCGGCGCTGCGCCTACTGTGAGCGCAGTCTCGCTGACCCTGCGACGCCCGGCCACAACACCCGAATCGAACATTTTCACCCGCAGAACGGCAGCGATTGGACCGCGGACTGCGAGCGTGGGAGTCACGCATCTGCTGATGATCAAGCCCCAGTCGCGTGGGGAAATCTGCTTTTGTGCTGCGATGGGAACGAACGAGCGGGAAGGGACTTCACCTGCGACAAGGCGAAGGGCAACCTTGACGTGTGCGGCAGGTTTCGTAATCCCAGGGATTGGACTGTTGGTCGGTTGGTCAATGTCGCGCCAGACGGGCGGGTCGCCCCGCTGTCCGGCCTGCCAGATGGGGCCGATGGGGTCCTCGGACGGGTGCTAAACCTGAACGCTGATCACCTTGTGGTTGCTCGGAAAGTGGTCCTCGCTGCGCTGAAGCGGGAGATCAGTGCTCGGGCAGCTCGACGACACGGTTTGTCACCCCAGCAACGCTCGGCGATGGCCGACAACTTGCGACGTGATGCCGGTATTCGCGAGTTTGGGGCCTGCTATCTCGCGGTCGCTGCTCGCCTGGCCTGACGAGCGGAGGGAGGATGGGTGCCGAGTTGCGATTCGCAACGAGGCCCCGGTCGTTAAGATCGTCCTCCGGTCGACCGCCGGCCGGTGGACAGCGCCGGAGGACGACCGACGGAGGTCCACGTGCTCGTGACGCTCTCGACCCGGGGCGAGGCCGCCCCTGACCTCTCCCACCTGCTGCACAAGCACCCCGGCCGGGCGCAGTCCTTCGACCTGAGCGTCGGGACCGCGCACGTCTTCTACCCCGCCGACACCGCCGAGGTCTGCACCGCCGCGCTCCTGCTGGAGATCGACGCCGTCGCCCTCGCCCGGAGCAAGCGCTACGGCGCCGACGCGCAGGCGCTGTCCCGCTACGTGAACGACCGGCCGTACGTGTCGACGTCGATGCTCGCGCTCGCGATCGGGCAGGTGTTCCGGAGCGCGATGGCCGGCAAGAGCGAGTCGCGGCCGGAGCGTGCCGCCGCACCGATGGACCTCGACGTCGCCCTGACGAGCGTGCCGAGCGAATCGGATGCGCACGGTGTCGGCCTGGCCACCCGACTGTTCGCACCGCTCGGATGGGCGGTCGAGGAGACCCGCCGCCCGCTCGACGACACCCGCCCGGAGTGGGGCGACGCCCGGACCGTGGGGCTGCGCCTCCGGGGGAGCGTCCGGCTGTCCGATGCGCTCCGGCAGCTGACGGTGCTGCTGCCGGTGCTCGACGACGCGAAGCACTACTGGGTCGGGGACGACGAGGTCGGCAAGCTCCTCCGCCGGGGAGAGGGGTGGCTGGCCGAGCACCCGCTCCGGGACCTCATCACCACGCGGTCGCTGGCGCACCAGCGCTCCCTGGTCGAGGACGCGACGAGCCGCCTGCTCGGGCTCGACGAGACGAGCACTGCGACCGCGGACGGCGCAGCTGCGACCACGGACAGGACGGAGGCAGCCGCCGAGACCCCGCTCCACCGTCGCCGCGCCGACGCCGTCCTCACCGCGCTCGCCGACACGGGCGCCAGCACCGTGGCGGACGTCGGCTGCGGCGAGGGCGCGCTCCTCCGGCACCTGGTGGCCGACCGCACGTTCACGACGGTCATCGGCACCGACGTCGCACCGCGCGAGCTCGAACGCGCCGAGCGCCGCCTGCACCTCGACGAGGCGAGCGACGAGCAGCGGGCACGGGTCCGGCTGCTGCAGTCCTCGGTGACCTACTCCGACGACCGCATCGCCGGGCTGGACGCGATCGTCCTCATGGAGGTCGTCGAGCACGTGGACCCCGAGCGGCTGCCGGCGCTCGAGACGTCGGTCTTCGCCGCGGCTCGCCCGGCGGCGGTGGTGGTGACGACCCCGAACGCGGAGCACAACGTCCGGTTCGAACGGCTCGCCGCCGGGCGGTTCCGGCACTCGGACCACCGGTTCGAGTGGACCCGCGACGAGTTCCGGGCCTGGGCCACAGCGGTGGGCGACCGGCACGGGTACACGACCGAGTTCCGCCCCGTCGGCGACGACGACCCCGAGGTCGGTCCGCCCACCCAGCTCGCACTGTTCCGCCGCCTGCGCGGCTCGGAGGACGCCGCATGAACGACCGCACCAGCAGCACCGACCTGACCATCCCGGAGATGTCCCTCGTGCTCCTCGTCGGCACGAGCGGCTCCGGCAAGTCGACGTTCGCCGCGCAGCACTTCGGTCCCTACGAGACGCTGTCGAGCGACGTGTTCCGCGGGCTCGTCTCGAACGACGAGGACGACCAGGCGGCGACCGCGGCGGCGTTCGACGCGCTGAAGCACGTCGCAGCACTCCGGCTCCGGAAGGGACTCCTCACCGTGGTGGACGCGACCAACGTCCAGCCCGAGGCACGTCGGGACTTCGTCCGGCTGGCCCGGGACCACGACGTCCTGCCGGTCGCGATCGTGCTCGACGTCCCGGAGTCGGTGTGCGTCGCGCGCAACGCCGCCCGGCCCGGACGGGACTTCGGGGCCGCGGTGGTCCGTCGGCAGCAGGGCCAGCTCCGACGCGGGCTGAAGGGCCTCGGCAAGGAGGGCTTCCGTCGTGTGCACGTCCTCCGTGGCGAGGACGAGATCGGCGCGGCGACGATCGTCCGGCAGCCCCTCCTCAACGACCGGAAGGGTGAGCACGGCCCGTTCGACGTCGTCGGCGACGTGCACGGCTGCCGGTCCGAGCTCGAGTCACTGCTCGGCCGGCTCGGCTGGTCCCTGGTCCACGACGAACTCGGTCGTCCGGTCGACGCCGAGCACCCCGACGGCCGTCGGGCGCTGTTCCTCGGCGACCTGGTCGACCGCGGCCCGGACACTCCCGGCGTCCTCCGGCTCGTGATGGGCATGGTGCGGAACGGGCACGCGCTCGCCGTCCCGGGCAACCACGAGGACAAGCTCGTCCGGGCCCTGGACGGTCGCAAGGTGCAGACGTCGCACGGTCTCGCCGAGACCCTCGCCCAACTGGCCGCCGAGCCCGAAGAGTTCCGCACCGAGGTCCGGGAGTTCTGCCGCTCGCTCGTCGGGCACCTGGTGCTCGACGACGGTGCCCTCGTCGTCGCGCACGCCGGCATGAAGGAGCAGTACCAGGGCCGGGCGTCCGGACGGGTGCGGTCGTTCGCGCTGTACGGCGACACCACCGGCGAGAGCGACGAGTACGGCCTGCCGGTCCGGTTGCCGTGGGCGGACTCCTACCGGGGGTCGGCGATGGTCCTCTACGGGCACACGCCGACCGTCGACACCGAGTGGATCAACGGCACGATGTGCCTCGACACCGGGTGCGTGTTCGGCGGGAAGCTCTCCGCACTCCGGTACCCGGAACGCGAGGTCGTGCAGGTGGACGCCGAGCGCGTGCACTACGAGCCGGCCAAGCCGCTCGAGCCGCTGCGCGGCCCGGCCACGTCGTCGACGGACGGCGACGCGGCGCAGGCGGGTCGCGCCTCCAGTCCGACCCAGCAGACTGACGGGAGGCGCGGTGCCGGTCCGTCACCACGTCGCGTCCCCGGCGTCCTCCCCATCGAGGACGTGACCGGCAAGCAGATCGTCGAGACCCGGCACCACGGCCGGATCGGGATCCGCGCCGAGAACGCGGCGGGCGCGCTCGAGGTGATGAGCCGCTTCGCGATCGACCCGCGCTGGCTGCCCTACCTCCCGCCGACGATGAGCCCGGTGGCGACGAGCGCGCTCCCCGATCACCTGGAACACCCTGCCGAGGCGTTCGCGTACTACCGCGGGCAGGGCGTGACGCAGGTCCGGATGGAGGAGAAGCACATGGGCTCCCGGGCCTCGGTGCTCCTCGCCAGGGACCCGGCACGGTTCGACGCGCCGGCCGGCTGGCACGGCATCGCGTACACCCGCACCGGACGCTCGTTCTTCGACGAGGCGACCTCCGCCACGTTCACCGAACGACTGTCCGACGCGTTCGAGCGCGCCGGACTGTGGGCCGAGCTCGGCAGCGACTGGGTCCTGCTCGACGGCGAGGTGCTGCCGTGGGCGGTGAAGGCCGAGGGCATGATCCGTGACTGGTACGCCGAGGTCGGCGCTGCAGCGGCCGGGGCGTTCCCGAGCGCGATCGCGG
This sequence comes from Curtobacterium pusillum, assembly GCF_007673235.1. GTDB lineage: Bacteria > Actinomycetota > Actinomycetes > Actinomycetales > Microbacteriaceae > Curtobacterium > Curtobacterium pusillum_C. Next base: position 246,861 of record NZ_VDZH01000003.1, on the reverse strand, counting down.
CGCTGGAGTCCGCCCGCGACGCCGGCGTCGACGTGTCCGCCTTGCTCGACCGGACCCGGCGGCGGTCGGACGACGCCGAGGCGTACGTCGCCTCGTACCGGCGCTACGCGACCCCGGCCACGGGCATCGACGACGTGCGGTTCGCCCCGTTCCAGGTGCTCGCTGCGGAGGGTCGCACGTTCGCCGACCGTCCGCACGGGTGGCACCTGGACGTGGCCGACCGGCTCGTGGCGGCCGCTCCCGACGCCGTCCGGTCGACCCTGTCGGTGCTCGTCGACGTCGACGACGAGGCGAGCCGGGCCGCAGCGACGGACTGGTGGCAGGAGCTCACGGGCGCCGGCGGCGAAGGCGCGGTCGTGAAGCCCGAGGAGAACCTGACCCGCGGGCCGAAGGGGCTCGTGCAGCCGGGCGTGAAGGTCCGCGGGCGGGAGTACCTGCGGATCATCTACGGGCCGGACTACACCGAGCCCGGGAACCTCGCGCGACTGCGGGACCGCGACCTCGGACACAAGCGGTCGATGGCGCTGCGCGAGTACGCCCTCGGCCTGGAGTCGCTCGAGCGCTTCGTGGCGGGCGAGCCGCTGTGGCGCGTGCACCAGCCGGTGTTCGGTGTGCTGGCGATGGAGTCGGAGCCGGTGGACCCGCGCCTCTGACACTCGCGAGCACCCCGATGGAACCGATCGGCCCCGATCGGCCCCGACCGGACACCAACTGGGAAAGGGACCGGAACGGGGAAGCAGACGGTGGACGACGAAGGACTGTGGCACGCAGCGCGGAACGGTGACCCGCGCGCGTACGAGCAGGTGTACGAACGACACCGCGACCGGGTGTTCGGACAGGCCGCACGTCTGTTGCGCTCCCGGATCGAAGCGGAGGACGTCACCGCGCTGGTGTTCCTCGAAGCCTGGCGCCGCCGCGCGGACGTCCGGGTCGTCGACGGGTCGGTGCTGCCCTGGCTGCTGGTGACCACGAACAACGTCGTCCGGAACGTGGCACGGGCGGCCCGTCGTCACCGTGCGGCGATGGACCGCATCGCGTCGCTCGCTCCGGTCCGCGCCGAGGCCGAGGAAGCCTTCGACGACGTCGACTCCGGCCCGGAACGGTCGGCGGTGCGTCGGGCGCTCGCCTCGCTCCGTACGCCGGACCGCGACGTCCTGGTCCTCTGCGTCGTCGGCGAGCTGCCGATGGAGGCCGCCGCTGCCGCACTCGGCGTACCCGTCGGCACCGTGAAGTCCCGACTCTCCCGGGCGAAGCGCCGGCTCGCCGAACAGCTCAGCGGACCCTCCGGCAGCACCGATCCACTCGCCGGCCTCACGTCGAAGGAGGAAGCACGATGAACGACGTCCGGTTCGACCTGCAGCGAGACGCCGCGATCCGCGCGGTCCTCCGCGACGAGGTCACAGCATCCCGCACCGGGGGCTCCCTCCGTCGGCTCCGCATCGTCGTCGCGATCGTGGTGGCCGGGCTCCTCGCACTGGGTGGTGGCGGGTACGCGCTCGCCGCCGCGCACCCCGAGTTGTTCGGCTCGAGCGCCGCTGGTCCCGATGCCCCGAGCAGCGCCCCAGCGTCGGCGTCGTCCGGTCCGGTGGGCTCGCCGATCATCCCCACCGAGGAACCGACGGCTCCCCGCTCGACCCCGCCCGCGGTCGCACCGTCGCCGAGCCCGCTGCCGGTGGCCGCCGTGCCGCTCATCGTGACACCGACCGACGGCACGACCAGTCCCGGCGGCGCGATCACGATCTCCGGCACCGGGACGCCCGGATCGCACGTGTACCTGACGGAGTACTGCACGCTCGCGCCGCCGGCCTGCACCGTGCCCGAGGAACTCGGTCAGCCGGGGCAGCCGCAGATCGTCGTCGGTGCGGACGGGCGCTGGAGCACCACCACGTCGATCGTGCCGCCGCAGACGCTGACGTTCCGCCTCGCCGCCAGCGCCGCGTTCGTCAGCGCGGACGGATCCACCGTCGGCACGGGCTCCGGCTCGTCGCCGGAGCGCCGGTTCACCGTCACCGGATCGGCGGGATGAGCCCTCGGGCGGGAGCGGTCGTGGGGGGCGCTCCCGCCCGGGGCGGGGAGGGCGACGACACGCCTACGATGGACGGGTGCTGCTCGCCATCGACACCTCCGCCGGGACCTCCGTGGCCGTCGTCGACCCAGCCACCGGCCAGGCGCGCGCGACGCGGAGCACCGAGGACAGCCGCCGTCACGCCGAGGTGATCGGCCCGTTCCTCGCCGAGGTCCTCGACGAGGCCGGCATCACCGGAGCGGACGTCTCCGGCGTCGTCGCCGGCATGGGTCCGGGGCCCTTCACCGGCCTCCGCGTCGGCATCGCCGCCGCCCGCACCTTCGCCGCTGCACGCGGCGTCCCGTTCCTCCCCCTCGTCAGCCACGACGCCGTCGCCGCCGACCAGCGTGCGTCCGGCCGGGACGGCGCGTTCGTCGTCCTGACGGACGCCCGCCGGCGCGAGGTCTACTGGAGCGTGTACGACCAGACCGGCACGCGCGTCGCGGGTCCGGGACTCGCGAAGCCGGACGACCTCGACGAGGCGATCCGTGCCTCCAGGCCGGACGCCGTGGGCTGGGACCGCGTGACCGTCGCGTCCATCCCGGCCTGGAGGCTCGGCGCGCTCGCCGCGGACCGGCTCGCCTCCGGCACGCCCTTCGCCCAGGACACGCCCCTCTACCTCCGCGACCCCGACGTGACCGTGCCGGGTGCGCCGAAGCGGGTGAAGCAGTGACCCTGCCCGACGGGCTGCGCCTGCGGCGCGCCCACCCGCAGGACCTCGACGACGTGATGTGGTTGGAGCACACGTCGTTCCCGACGGATGCCTGGTCGGCGTCGCAGATGTCCGGCGAGCTGTACTCGCCACACGGGTACTACGTCGTGGTCGAGACCACCGAGGGCGGTGCGCCGACGATCGTCGGCTACGCGGGGCTCTCGTCGCTCGCGGGCAACCCCGTCGCCGACGTCCAGACCATCGCGGTCGCGGCCGAGCAGCGCGGGAAGGGCATCGGCCGAGTGCTCTTCACCGAGCTCCTCGACGAGGCCCGACGCCGCGGCGTGCAGGAGGTCTTCCTCGAGGTCCGTGCGGACAACCCCGTCGCCCAGACGATGTACACCGCGTTCGGGTTCGAGCGGATCGCCGTGCGCCCGCGGTACTACCAGCCGGACGGGGTCGACGCGTGGGTGATGCGGGCATCGCTGACCCCGGCACCCAGCGGCCCGGCACCCAGCGGCCCGGGACCGATCGGACAGGAGACCCTCGATGACCGCAGCTGAACCCCTCGTGCTCGGCATCGAGACGAGCTGCGACGAGACGGGCGTCGGCATCGTGCGGGGGACCACCCTGCTCGCGAACGTCATCGCGTCGAGCATGGACGAGCACGCGCGCTACGGCGGGGTCGTGCCCGAGGTCGCCGCGCGGGCGCACCTCGAGGCGATGACCCCGACGCTGTCCGCCGCGCTCGAGCAGGCCGGTGTCACCCTCGACGAACTCGACGCCGTCGCGGTCACCGCCGGCCCGGGCCTCGCCGGTGCGCTCATGGTCGGGGTCGGTGCCGCGAAGGCGCTCGCCGTGGCGACGGGCAAGCCGCTGTACGGGGTGAACCACCTGGTCGGGCACGTCGGTGCCGACGTCCTGCGGTCCGACGGCTCCGAGATCGAGCTGCCGACGGTGGCGCTCCTCGTGTCGGGTGGCCACACGTCCCTGCTGCTCGTGCGCGACCTGGTGGGCGACGTCGAGCTCCTCGGCGAGACCATCGACGACGCGGCGGGCGAGGCGTTCGACAAGGTCGCACGGTTGCTCGGGCTGCCGTACCCGGGCGGTCCGCAGATCGACCGGGCGGCGGCGGACGGCGACCCGACCGCGATCCGGTTCCCCCGCGGGCTCACCCTGCCGAAGGACATGGCCGCGCACCGCTACGACTTCTCGTTCTCCGGGCTGAAGACCGCCGTGGCGCGGTGGGTCGAGCGCTGCCGCGACGAGGGTCGCGAGGTCCCCGTAGCTGACGTCGCCGCGAGCTTCCGGGAGGCCGTGGTCGACGTGCTCCTGACGAAGGCCCTGAACGCCTGCGCGGATACCGGGGTCGACCGGCTGCTGCTCGGCGGTGGCGTGGTGGCGAACGCCCGGCTGCGTGCCGTGGCCGAGGAACGCTGCGCGGCGGCCGGGGTCGCGCTCCGGATCCCGCCGTTCGACCTCTGCACCGACAACGGGGCGATGATCGCGGCGGTCGGCGCCCGGCTCGTCGCCGAGGGCCACGAACCGAGCGACCTCGGGATCGCGGCGGACTCGACGTTGCCGGTGACGACCGTCCAGGTCTGAGGCGGCAGCGCGCCTGGCCGCGTCGGGCAGTGCGCGGGTTCGGGATCTGCCCCGGCGTGTGTGGGAGGATTCACAGGGCACCGACGACCGAGGTGCCGAGAGGGGTGGACGGTGTCCGATCAGAACCAGTGGCCGAAGCCGGGCGAATCGACGCCGGACGGTGGGGCCTCCGCGAACCAGCCGGCTCCCGAGCAGGGCGCGCCGTCGAGTGCCGCGCAGCCCGAGTTCGGCCAGCCGCAGCAGTACGGGGCTTCTGCTCCCGAGGGCTCCGCGGACGCACCGCAGAACCCGTACGCCGCGCCGAGCAACCCGTACGCAGCGCCGGGCCAGCCGGGGCAGCAGGGGCAGCAGGGGCAGCCGGGCTACGGCGCCCCGCAGAACCCGTACGCGGCGCCGCAGAACCCCTACGCGGCCCCGCAGAACCCGTACGCTGCTCCGCAGCAGCCGAACCAGAACCCGTACGGCGCTCCGCAGGGATCGAACCCGTACGCCGCCCCGGCCTACGCGCCCGGCGGCTACCAGCCCTACGCGCAGCGTCCGAAGACGAACGTGCTCGCGATCCTGTCGATCGTCTTCGCCTTCGGCGGCATCATCATCTGGCCGCTCGTGATCCTCACGAGCCCGGCCGGCGCGATCATGGGGCACATCGCCCTCGGCAAGATCAAGCAGACGGGTGAGGGCGGACGAGGTCTGGCGCTCGCCGGGGTGATCGGCGGGTGGGTGCTCACCGGCCTGTTCATCCTGATCGTCGGGCTGTTCATCATCATCGGTGTGGCCGCGGGGTCGTCGAGCAACTACGACTACGGCTACGACTCGGGCGCCTTCATCGGCTGACCCGGACGGATCCGGTGTGGCCGGGTGGCATCGCCACCCGGCCATCGTCGTGTCCGGACCCGGTCAGCGCTCTGCGCCACCCCGGCCACCAGACCCGCTCAGCACCCAACGCCGCCCCGGTCAGCGCCCCGCGCCCGGCCCGGCCACGTCGGTGAGCCGCTCGCACAGGATCGCGGTGTGTCGTCCCTCCAGGCGGGTGAGCACGAGCGTGACGCGACCGCGTCCGCGCAGCCGCAGCCGCTTCCGGAACTGCGCCGGGTCGACGTCGACGCCGCGCTTCTTGATCTCGACGGTGCCGATGTCGTCCGAGGCCAGTCGTGCGGCGAGCTGCTTGACGTCGAGCGGCAGCGTGTCGATGACCCGGAACCCCTGAGCGAACGGTGTCGCGACCGCCTGGTCCGAGGTGACGTACGCGATGCCGTCGGAGAGCATGCGGCCGTCGATCGACCGGGCGAGGTCGCCGATGAGCCGTGCTCGGATGACCGCGCCGTCGGGTTCGTAGAGGTACGCGCCGAGGGGGCCGACGGGCTCGTCATCGGCGTCGAACGCGCCCACGAGCTCCGCGATGCCGTGCGACCCGATGACGGTGGCTGCGCGACGGATGCCGGGTCGAGCGAGCGGGCCGAACCAGAGGGCGAGCTCGACGACCTCGCGGTCGACCGACGTCCACTGCGCCTCGGCGGTGTCGGGGATGAGGTCGCGGTCGACGCCCGGCCCGAGCTTCACGCCGGTCGGGGTCGTCGTGGCCGCTGCGAACACGGTGTCGAGCGAGGGGGACCAGTCGTCCGGGTCGGCCAGTCGCTTCGTGTTCGTGTGCCCGGAGGTGCGCCGCGCCGGGTCCATCCAGACGCCGTCGACCCGCGACAGGTCGAACCCGGCCGCGTCGCCGAGTTCCACGCGCGCACTCGGCCAGAGCGCGAGGTTGTGCGTCGCCACGGCCGCGGTCACCTCGTCGCGGTCGACCGCGGTGACCTCGAGGTCGAGCGCGGCCATCGCCATCGCGTCCCCGCCGATGCCGCACCCGAGGTCCGCGACGCGAGTCAGTCCGGCCGCGGCGAAGCGCCCGGCGTGCTGCGCGGCGACCTGCAGGCGGGTCGCCTGTTCGAGGCCGGCCTCGGTGAAGAGCATCCGTGCGGCGAAGTCCCCGAACTTCCCGCGGGCCTTCTGGCGCAGCTTGGCCTGCGTCAGGACCGCCGCCACGAGCCCGGGGTCGTGGCCCTCGGAGCGCAGTCGGGAGACGACCCGGACGATCTCACCACCGTCGGACACGGCCGGGGTACGGTCGAGCAGGGCCATCCCCTCGGGGGTCAGCAACTGGGCGAGATCGGCGGCTTCCACCCGACGATCCTCCCAGGTCGCCGTGAGCCCGGTCGGACGTTGGCACTCGGATTGACCGAGTGCCAACGACGCCCTAGAGTTGGGGCGGTTGGCACTCTCCTGTGCGTAGTGCCAACACGGTTTTCATCTGTACCGAGTCTGTACCGAGAAAGAAGAGGTCACCGTGGCCGTCAGCATCAAGCCGCTCGAGGATCGCATCGTCATCCGCCAGGTCGAGGCGGAGCAGACCACTGCTTCCGGTCTGGTCATCCCGGACACCGCGAAGGAGAAGCCCCAGGAGGGCGAGGTCGTCGCCGTGGGTCCGGGTCGTATCGACGACAACGGCAACCGCGTCCCGCTCGACGTCGCCGTGGGTGACAAGGTCATCTACTCGAAGTACGGCGGCACCGAGGTCAAGTACTCGGGCGAGGACCTCCTCGTCCTCTCGGCCCGCGACGTCCTCGCGGTCATCGAGCACTGAAGGAACGAGCACTGAGACAGCGTTCTCTGCTGCGAACGCCCCGTTCGGCTCCGGCCGGCGGGGCGTTCGTGCGTCTGCACGTCCGGTAGGTGGTCGCGTTCCAGCGGCCTGGGCCCATGTCGCCGGTTCCGACGCGACGCGCCAGCGGCGTGGCGGCCGTGCCGATGGGGAGAGGCACGGTGCGGCCCCGCAGCGTCGGTGCCCGTTCCTAGGATGGTTCCGTGAGTGAACCGACCCCGGCGCGCCCGGTCCGCAGCGAGGCATCCGTCGGCGTCGTGCAGGCGATCGTCGCGTACGGCCTCTGGGGTCTCATGCCCCTGCTCTTCGCGGCGATGGCCCCGGCAGGCGCATTCGAGATCGTCGCCTGGCGGGTCGTCTTCGGCCTGGTCTTCTGCGCCGTGGCGATCGCCGTCACCCGGTCGTGGCTCCGGACCCGGTCCCTGATGGCCCAGCGCCGAGTGATGCTCGTGATGGGCCTCGCCGCGGTGCTCATCCTGGTGAACTGGACCGTGTACGTCGCGGCGACGACCACCGGCCACACGGTCGAGGCCGCGCTCGGCTACTTCATCAACCCGCTCGTCACGATCGCGCTCGGCGTGGTCGTGCTCCGCGAACGCCTCCGCCCGCTGCAGTGGACGGCCGTCGGGATCAGCGTCGTGGCGGTCATCGTCATCGCGGTGGGCTACGGCCGCATGCCGTGGATCTCGCTCGCGCTGGCGTTCTCGTTCGGCCTGTACGGGCTCGTGAAGAAGCGCGTCGGCGGCACGGTGGACGCACTGTCCGGGCTGACGATCGAGACCGTGTGGCTGCTGCCGATCGCGGTCGTCGCGCTCGTGGTGCTCGGGGCGACGGGCCTCGGCGGCGGGGTGACGTTCACGAGCGAGGGCTGGGTGCACGTCCTCGTGACGGTGCTGACCGGGCCGGCGACGGCGGTGCCGCTCCTGCTGTTCGCGTCCTCTGCCCGTCGGGTGAGCCTGTCCACGCTCGGGCTGACGCAGTACCTCGCGCCGATCATGCAGCTGCTCGTCGGTGTCGTCGTGCAGCACGAGCCGATGTCCGGCGCCCGCTGGTTCGGCTTCGGGATCGTCTGGCTGGCCCTGGTCATCCTGACGGTCGACTCGTTCGCTGCCGCTCGGGCATCGCGGCGCCGGGCGCTGGCACCCACGGCGGCCGGCGCGGCCTGACGGCCCCGCACCGCGCCTCCAGGCCGTGCCTCTGTCGGTTCTGGACCCGCCAAAGCGACAGTCCCCCGCGGGAGTTGCGCGGGGGACTGTCGCTTTCGCAGTTGTGTTACTTCTTGACCGAGCCCTGGATGGCGCTCTGGTAGACGGGCTTGTTGTCGCCGTCGAACTTGTAGATGCCGATGTAGGCGCTCGACGGGTCGTTGTTGTCGTCGAACGGACCGATGCCCGACGGACCCGTGTAGTGGATGTCCTCACCCTTGTCGAGCAGGTCCTTGCAGTCCTTGAACGTCGAGCACTCGGTGCCGCCGTCGGCTCCGGACACCGCGGCCATGTTGGCCTGGATGGTGCCCGAGTCCGTGCCCTTGCCCTTCACCGCGGCGAGGGCGGCGAGGACGGTGGCGTCGTAGGACTCCGCCGCGTACGAGTAGTCGGCGAGGTCCTTGCCCGACGACTTCTTGTAGTACGCCGCGAGCTGCGCCTTGAACTCGTCCTTCGGCGAAGCGCCGGGGATCGTGCCCTGTGCGCCGGTCAGCGTGCCCTTGTCGAAGTCCTTCGAGTAGTCCGCCGTGTTGCCGTCGGACATGTAGATCTTCGACATGTCGGCGTCCTGGGACTTCAGCTCCGGGATGATCGACTTCGTCTCGTCGAACGCGAGGACGACGATGGCGTCGGGCTTCGTGGCGAGCGCCGCGGTGACCTCCGACGAGAACGTCGTCTGGCCGGGCGGGAACTCCTGGCCCTTGCCCTTGCCGCCGTAGACCACGGATCCGCCCGAGTCCTCGACGGCCTTCTGCACGGTGTTGCGGAGGCCGGTGCCGTAGGTGTCGTTGAAGACCAGGAACGCGACCTTGGCGTTGCCGTCACCCGTGACGAGCTGGCCGAGCGCCGAACCCTGCACCGAGTCCGGCGGAGCGGTCCGGTAGTAGTACGACGAGTAGCCCGAGAGGTCCGCCGCGGTGTTCGCGGGGGAGATCTCCACGATGCAGTTGCTCGTCAGCTGGTCGATGACGTTGAGCGTGACGCTGGAGGACTCGGCGCCGATCGCGACCGGGACCTTCGCGTTCACGAGCTTCGTGGCCGCGGAGCTCGACACGGTCATGTCGTTGCTGTCGCCGGAGTCGGTGGCGGGGTCGATCGTGACGTCCTTGTCGAGGACGCCGCCGGCGGCGTTGATGTCCTGCACCGCGAGTCCCACACCGGACTCGGCGGGCGGGTTGAGGTACGCCAGCGAACCGGTGAGCGGCAGGATCGTGCCGATCTTCAGCGCGTCGGTGCCGGGGGTGTCTGGGGCCTTGCAGCTCGCGGCGGGGTCCTTCTTCGCGCCGCTGGACGCGGAGTTGGACGGGGACGCGCTGCCGCTGGTGGAACAGGCGGCGAGCAGGAGCGCCGCCGCTCCGGCCACTGCCAGTGCCGTGGTGGCACGGGTGGTTCTGATCATCCGTGGTGCCCTTTCTCTTCGCGGAAGGCCCCGGCGCATCGGGTCGAGCGCGGCGTCCTCCACGTGGGATGTCGAGAAAGCTAGAGCGGATGTGTTTCGCCCGTGTGTCGATCATCCACCCCTGAGTGTTTCGTTACAGACCCGTGATGAATCTGAGCGGACGCACAAACGCCCCGCTCCGGATCGGAGCGGGGCGTTCGGGTTGGACTGGTCAGCCGCGGTAGTTCGGCGCCTCGACGACCATCTTGATGTCGTGCGGGTGCGACTCCTTGAGCCCGGCCGCTGTGATCCGCACGAACTTGCCGCGTGCCTTGAGTTCCGGCACGGTGCGGCCGCCGACGTAGAACATCGACTGGCGGAGGCCGCCGACGAGCTGGTAGACGGCGTTCGCGACTGATCCCCGGTAGGGCACCTGGCCCTCGATGCCCTCGGGGATGAGCTTCTCGTCCGAGGGGACGTCGGCCTGGAAGTAGCGGTCCTTCGAGTACGAGGTCTTCTCGCCGCGCGTCTGCAGGGCGCCGAGGGAGCCCATCCCGCGGTAGGCCTTGTACTGCTTGCCGCCGACGAACACCAGCTCGCCCGGGGACTCGTCCGTGCCGGCCAGCAGCGAGCCGAGCATCACGGTGTCCGCTCCGGCGACCAGGGCCTTGGCGATGTCGCCCGAGTACTGCAGACCGCCGTCGGCGATCACGGGCACGCCGGACTCGCGCGCCGCGAGGAACGCCTCGTACACGGCGGTGACCTGCGGGACGCCGACACCGGCGACCACGCGGGTGGTGCAGATCGAACCAGGGCCAACGCCGACCTTGACCGCGTCGACACCGGCGTCGATGAGCGCCTGCGCACCCTGACGCGTCGCGACGTTGCCGCCGATGACGTCCACGCCCGCGAAGCGCGGGTCGGCCTTGAGGCGACGGACCATGTCGAGCACGCCTTCGCTCTCGCCGTTCGCGGTGTCGACCACGAGCACGTCGACGCCCGCCTCGAGCAGGGCCTCGGCGCGCTGCCACGCATCGCCGAAGAACCCGATCGCCGCGCCCACGCGCAGGCGGCCCTCGTCGTCCTTCGTGGCGTCCGGGTACTTCTCGCTCTTGTCGAAGTCCTTCACGGTGATGAGCCCACGGAGCTTGCCGTCGGCGTCCACCAGCGGGAGCTTCTCGATCTTGTGCTGCGCGAAGATCGCGACGGCTTCCTCGGGGTCGATGCCCTCGTTCGCGGTGATCAGCGGCGCCTTCGTCATGACGTCGCGGACGAGGGTCGTGCCCAGCTCGAACGGGGCGACGAAGCGCATGTCCCGGTTCGTGATGATGCCGACGAGCGTGCCGTCCTGCTCGACGACCGGCAGGCCGGAGACGCGGAACTGCCCGCAGAGGGCGTCCACCTCGGCGACGGTGGCGTCGGGTCGCGTCGTGACGGGGTTGGTGATCATGCCCGACTCGGAGCGCTTGACCTTGTCGACGTAGGCGGCCTGGTCGGCGATCGACATGTTGCGGTGCAGGATGCCGATGCCGCCCTGACGGGCCATGGCGATCGCCATCCGGGCCTCGGTCACGGTGTCCATCGCGGCGGAGAGCAGCGGGACGTTGACGGAGATCCGCTTGGTGAGCCGGGACGTGGTGGACGCCTCGCTCGGGATGACGTCGGTGTGCCCCGGCAGGAGCATGACGTCGTCGTACGTGAGTCCGATGAATCCGAACGGATCCGGCTGGTCCATGGGTCCCCTTCGTGGGCGAGGTGAAGTGGTTGCGCGAACACCGGGAACGCAGCGGCGGGTTCCGGATAGACCATGGTAACGCGCGCGTCCACCCCGCCATTCCTGCCCGGACCAGGGCTCCGCGCTTCCTGTGCAGGATCACGGTTGCGGCACGATTTCTCCAGGGAACGTGATGGAAACACGGGGGACACAAAAAATCCCTAGGGTCCTCGACTATCCGAACGAGAGGCTCATCCGTGGGTTCCATCACTCCGCCGGGGTCAGCGCTGCGGCGCGGGCTCCGCCGCGGGGCACCAGGCCGCAGCCGCCTGGTCCTCGCCGCAGTACTCTTCCTCGCTTTCCTCGCCACCTTCGCGGTCGACTGGGCAGTGTCGCCCTCGGCGCAGGGCGCGACGAGCCCGACCAGCACGAGCAGTCCGACCAGCACCAGCAGCGCGACCAGTACCGAGGCCCCGGCCAGCAACCAGCCCTGCACGGTCAGCCCGACCAACGGCTGCATCCAGGGCACGATCACCGACTCCGATCGGAAGTCGGTCGAGGGCGTCGCGGTCGACGTCACCGGGCCGGGCGGGTTCGCGCAGACCGCGACCACCTCGGACACCGGCCGGTGGTCCGTGAGCGTGACGACGGCGGGCAGCTACACCGTCGCCGTCGATCAGGACACGCTGCCGAAGGGGCAGTACCTGACGAACGCGGCGGACGCGAAGCGCACCGTCACCGCGAGCCTGAACGCGAACGTCGGGCAGATCTTCCAGCTCTCCGACCAGCAGGGCGTGGTCACGAACGACGACGCCACGAGCGTCACCCCGCAGCGGGCGTGGCAGCAGTTCGCGTCCGGCATCCGGCTCGGGCTCCTCATCGCCCTGGCGTCGGTGGGGCTCTCGCTCATCTACGGCACCACGGGGCTGTCGAGCTTCTCGCACGGTGAGCAGGTGACCCTCGGCGGCCTCCTCGCCTACCTGTTCGCGAACCAGCTCGGGTGGAACATCTGGCTCACCGGCATCGTCGTCACGCTGCTGTGCGCGGCGACCGGGTACCTGCAGGACGCCGCGATCTGGCGGCCCCTGCGGCGGAGGCGGATCAGCCTCACCCAGCTCATGATCGTGACGATCGGGCTCTCGATCGCCGCGCAGTACGCGTTCCAGTACTTCTTCGGCGCCTCGACGGTCCGCATCCAGCAGGGCAACCCGGAGACCATCCGGTTCGCCGGGGTCACGCTGACGGTGCAGTCGTACGTGGCGATGGCGATCGCGCTCGTGGTGCTCGTCGCCACCGGCCTGTTCCTGGCGAAGACCCGGTTCGGCCGGGCGACCCGGGCGGTGTCGGACAACCCGGCACTGGCCAGTGCGTCCGGGATCGACGTCGACCGGGTGATCCGGTTCGTGTGGACGCTCGCCGCCGGCCTCGCGGGGCTGTCGGGCGTGATGCTCGGCCTCGTGCTCAACGGCGTCAACTGGCAGACCGGTCTCCAGCTGCTCCTGCTCATGTTCGCCTCGGTCACCCTCGGCGGTCTGGGAACCGCCTACGGTGCGCTCGTCGGGTCGATGATCATCGGCATCGTCGTGGAGCTGACGAACCTGGTGCTCCCCGGTGACTTCAAGTACGCCACCGCCCTCGTCATCCTCATCCTCATCCTGCTGTTCCGGCCGCAGGGCATCTTCGGCCGTGCCGAGCGGATCGGCTAAGGAGCGCCGCCATGGACTACATCCTCAACCTGCTGTCCTCGCTCACACAGGAGGCACTCGCCCCCACGACGGCGGCGTTCGCGCTCGCCGCGATCGGCCTGAACGTCCACTTCGGACTCACCGGTCTCATCAACATGGGACAGGCCGCGTTCCTGCTCCTCGGTGCGTACGGCTTCGCCATCTCGATCACCAACGGCCTGCCGTTCGTGATGGCGGTCCTGGTCGCCCTGCTCGTGGCCATCGTGTTCGCGATCATCCTCGGCATCCCGACCCTGCGGCTCCGCGGCGACTACCTGGCGATCGTGACGATCTCCGGCGCCGAGATCATCCGCATGGTGGGACGTTCGAGCCTGCTCACCACGACGACCGGCGGCTCGAACGGCATCACCGGGTCGAGCTACCGCGACCCGTTCAACGCCCTCAGCCCACTGCCCGACGGCACCACCACGATCCTGTGGTTCACGTACTCGAACAACGGCGTCAACGGCTGGTGGATCCGCATCGCGGCATGGGGCCTCGTCGCCCTGTTCACCCTCGTGCTCTTCCTGCTCATGCGCAGCCCCTGGGGCCGGGTCCTGAAGGCGATCCGCGAGGACGAGGACGCCGTCCGCTCCCTCGGCAAGAACGTCTACTCGTACAAGATGCAGGCGCTCGTCTTCGGCGGCGCGCTCGGAGCCCTGGCCGGCATCATCTACGTCCTGCCGAGTTCGGTGCAGCCGGACGCGATGGGTCGCTCGATGACGTTCTTCATCTGGACCGCGCTCATCCTCGGCGGTGCTGCGACGGTGTTCGGTCCGGTGCTCGGCGCCGTGCTGTTCTTCGTGGTCCGGCTCTTCATCCGCACCCTGGCGGGCGACTTCATCCCCGACTCGATCATGAACGCGCAGCAGGCTGAGCAGTTCTCCTACGTGCTCGTCGGCGTCGCGCTGATGCTGTTGATCGTGTTCCGTCCACAGGGTCTCCTCGGCAACAAGAAGGAGCTGACGTTCAGTGTCTGAGTCGTACGCCCACAGCAAGACCGACCCCATCCTCACCGTCGACACGGTCACCCGGCGCTTCGGCGGCATGACCGCGGTGGACGTCGACCACCTCGAGGTCCAGCGCGGGTCGATCACCGCCCTCATCGGTCCGAACGGCGCCGGCAAGACGACGTTCTTCAACCTGCTCACCGGGTTCGACAAGCCGAGCCCCGGCGCCGTCACCCGCTTCGACGGGGCGACCCTGCAGAAGACGAGCGCGACGCACATCGCCAACCGCGGCATGGTCCGCACGTTCCAGCTCACCAAGGCGCTGAGTCGGCTCACGGTGATGCAGAACATGCTCCTCGGGGCGCGGGACCAGCCGGGCGAGAACTTCTTCGCCGCTCTGATCCCCGCGGTCTGGCGGCCGCGGGAGCGCGCGATCACGGCGAAGGCCGAGGAACTCCTCGCCCGGTTCAAGCTCGACACCAAGGCGGACGACTACGCGGGCTCGCTGAGCGGCGGGCAGCGGAAGCTCCTCGAGATGGCCCGGGCGCTGATGTCCGACCCGACGATGATCATGCTCGACGAGCCGATGGCCGGCGTGAACCCCGCGCTGACGCAGTCGCTCCTCGGCCACATCCAGTCCCTCCGCGACGACGGCATGACCGTGCTGTTCGTCGAGCACGACATGCACATGGTCCGGCACATCTCGGACTGGGTGGTCGTGATGGCAGAGGGCAAGGTCGTCGCCGAGGGGCCGGCCGACACCGTGATGGACGACAAGGCCGTCATCGACGCGTACCTCGGCGCCCACCACGACACCGACCTGGGCGACGACTCGCTCCTCACCGAGGAGACCTACGAGGAACTCGCCGAGGAAGTAGCGGAAGAAGACGAGCAGGAGGCGACCCGATGACCGACGCAACGGACCCCACGAACGCGAGCAGTGCCTCCAGTCCGGAAGCGACGCACGCGACGCAAGCCGGCACGGCCACGCTGGAACGCGAGCCGGTGCTCAGCGCCAAGAACCTCGTCGCGGGGTACCTGCCGGGGGTGAACATCCTGAACGGCTGCGACCTCGACTGCTACCCGGGCGAGCTCATCGGCATCATCGGCCCGAACGGCGCCGGCAAGTCGACGCTCCTCAAGGCGTTGTTCGGCCTCGTGTCCATCCGCGAGGGCTCCGTCACGCTGCAGGGCGAGGACATCACCAACCTCAAGGCGAACAAGCTCGTGCAGGCCGGCGTCGGCTTCGTCCCGCAGACGAACAACGTCTTCCCCTCGCTGTCGATCGAGGAGAACCTGCAGATGGGCCTGTACCTGCGGCCCCGGAAGTTCGCCGAGCGCCTCGAGGTCATCTACGACCTGTTCCCCGTCCTCGGTCAGCGCAAGGGCCAGCGTGCCGGATCGCTGTCCGGTGGCGAGCGGCAGTCCATGGCGATGGCGCGGGCGCTGATGATGGACCCGAAGGTGCTGCTGCTCGACGAACCCTCCGCCGGGTTGTCGCCCGTCCGCCAGGACGAGACGTTCATCCGCACACGCCGGATCAACAAGGCCGGTGTGTCGATCGTCATGGTGGAGCAGAACGCGCGACGCTGTCTGCAGATCTGCGATCGTGGGTACGTGCTCGACCAGGGGAAGAACGCGTACTCGGGCACCGGGAAGGAGCTCGCCGACGATCCGAAGGTCATCGAGCTGTACCTGGGGACGCTCGCCAAGGACGTCGACTCCGCTCGCTGAGCGAGCGGTGTCGACCGCGGGTGTCGCTGTGGGGGCGGCATCCGCACCGAGGAGGGTCGTGCGAAGTCGCTGATGCGCCGCACGGCCCTCCTCTCACACACCCGGCCTGGAGGTGCGGCTCGCCCCCGCCGGGTCGGTATCGTTCCGCACGTGCGTACCCCCGGCCCCCTCGTGCTCGACGCCCTCGTCTGGCTCGTGTTCGCCGCGCTCTTCGTCGGGGCGGCGCTGCTCGTGAAGGTGGCGGCGGCGCTCCTCGGGGTCCTGGTCGTGCTGGCGCTCCTGCTCGGGTTCGTCCTGCGTGCGCTCCGCAAGCGCCGCGCCCGCCCGCGCCGCCCGCGCTGAGGCTCGCACGGTGCGAGCCCGGCGCCCGCCCGTGTCACCCGGGGGACACGACCGCTAGGCTTGCCGGGTGAGTGAAGTCGAGATCGGTGCAGGCAAGCGCGGACGTCGGGCGTACGCATTCGACGACATCGCGGTGGTCCCCTCGCGTCGGACGCGTGACCCGCGCGACGTGAACGTGCAGTGGTCGATCGACGCGTTCACGTTCGAGTCGCCGATCCTCTCGGCCCCGATGGACTCCGTCGCCTCGCCGGCCACGGTCATCCAGATGGGCAAGCTCGGCATGCTCGGCGTGCTGGACCTCGAGGGGCTCTGGACCCGCTACGAGGACCCGACGCCCTACTTCGACGAGATCAAGACGCTCACCGACGGCAACGTCACGAAGCGCATGCAGGAGATCTACTCCGAGCCGGTCAAGGCCGAGCTGATCACCGCGCGTCTCGCCGAGATCCGCGCCGCGGGCGTCCCGGTCGCCGGGTCGCTCAGCCCGCAGCGCACGCAGGAGTTCTCGAAGACCGTCGTCGACGCCGGCGTGGACCTGTTCGTGATCCGCGGCACCACGGTCTCGGCCGAGCACGTCTCGCAGAACACCGAGCCCCTCAACCTCAAGAAGTTCATCTACGAACTCGACGTCCCGGTCATCGTGGGCGGTGCCTCCACGTACACGGCAGCGCTGCACCTCATGCGCACCGGTGCCGCGGGCGTGCTCGTCGGGTTCGGCGGCGGCGCAGCCTCGACGACCCGTGCCGCGCTCGGCATCCACGCCCCGATGGCCACGGCCGTCGCGGACATCGCCGGCGCTCGCCGTGACTACATGGACGAGTCCGGCGGCCGGTACGTGCACGTCATCGCCGACGGTGGGCTCGACACCGCCGGTGACGTCGTGAAGGCGATCGCGATGGGTGCCGACGCCGTGATGCTCGGCACCGCCCTGGCCCGTGCGACCGAGGCTCCCGGCGGTGGGTTCCACTGGGGTGCCGAGGCGCACCACCCGGAGCTGCCCCGCGGCCGCCGGGTCGAGGTCGGCACGATCGCTCCGCTGGAGAACGTCCTGAACGGCCCGACCCCGACGTGGGACGGCCGCGCGAACATCATCGGTGCACTGCGCCGGTCGATGGCGACGACCGGATACTCCGACGTCAAGGAGTTCCAGCGAGTAGAAGTGGTCGTGGCGCCGTACCACCAGCAGTGATGGTGGCACCCGCACTCCAGCACGGGTGACGCCACGGCGCCGAGCGCGACACCGCGACACGGAGGCGACGATGGCGAAGTCCAGCAGCAGCGCAATGAGGCCGGCCCGGGCCGAGAACGCGGCCCCGGGGGTCGGGTTCGACCCGTCGGCGAAGCTCGGCCCGGACGAACGCGCGGCCGCGATCGAGACGATGAAGACCCGGGAGCTCGACGTCCTGGTCGTCGGCGGCGGGATCGTCGGCGCTGGGAGTGCGCTCGACGCCGTGACCCGTGGCCTGAACGTGGGCATCGTCGAGGCCCGCGACTGGGGTTCGGGGACGTCGAGTCGCTCGTCGAAGCTCGTCCACGGCGGCATCCGGTACCTCGAGCAGCTCAACTTCGCGCTCGTCCGCGAGGCCCTGATCGAACGCGGCCTCCTGCTGCAGCGGATCGCCCCGCACCTGGTGAAGCCCGTGCGCTTCCTCTACCCGCTCAACCACCGCGTGTGGGAGCGGTTCTACATCGGCATCGGCATGGCGATGTACGACGTGTTCAGCTGGTCCGGCGGTCGTCCGCCCGGCGTCCCGCACCACCGGCACCTCAGCCGTGGGCAGGTCCTCAAGAACATGCCGGGGCTCAAGAAGGACGCCTTCGTCGGCGGCATGACCTACTACGACGCCCAGGTGGACGACGCCCGGTACGTCGCCTCGCTCGTGCGCACCGCGGCGTCCTACGGCGCCCACGCCGCGAGCCGCATCCGCATCGAGGGCTTCATCAAGGTCGGGGAGCGCGTCGTCGGGGCCGAGGCGCACGACATCCAGACCGGTGAGAAGTTCGAGATCCGCGCGAAGCAGGTCGTCAACGCGACGGGTGTCTGGACCGACGACACCCAGGCGATGATCGGCACCCGCGGACAGTTCAAGGTGCGGGCCTCCAAGGGCGTGCACCTCGTCATCCCGCGGGACCGCTTCCAGTCGAACACGGGCATGATCCTCCGCACCGAGAAGAGCGTGCTGTTCGTGATCCCGTGGGGTCGGCACTGGCTCGTCGGGACGACGGACACCGACTGGTACCTCGACAAGGCGCACCCAGCGGCGACCGCGGCGGACATCGACTACATCCTCGAGCACGTGAACAAGGTGCTCGCGGTCCCGCTCACCCGCGAGGACGTCGAGGGCGTCTACGCCGGACTCCGGCCGTTGCTCGCCGGGGAGTCCGACCAGACGTCGAAGCTCAGCCGCGAGCACGTCGTCGCCCACACGGTCCCCGGGCTGGTGGTCGTCGCCGGCGGCAAGTGGACGACGTACCGCGTGATGGGCAAGGACGCCATCGACGAGGCCGTCGCCGCGATGGACGGGAAGATCCCGGGGTCGACGACCGAGGACATCCCCCTCCTCGGCGCCGAGGGGTACCCCGCCGCGTGGAACCGCCGTGGCCGCACGGCGCGGAGCTTCGGTGTGCACAAGGTCCGCATCGAGCACCTGCTGAACCGGTACGGCACGCTCGCGACCGAGGTCCTCCGGCTCGTGAAGGAGGACCCGTCGCTCGCCGAGCCGCTGCCCGGGGCCGACGACTACATCGGTGCCGAGGTCGTCTACGCGGCCTCGCACGAGGGTGCCCTGCACCTGGAGGACGTCCTCGCCCGCCGCACCCGCATCTCGATCGAGGCCTGGGACCGCGGTGAGTCCGCCGCCCCCGTCGCCGCGAAGCTCATGGCGGACGTGCTCGGCTGGGACCAGGAGACCACCGAGCACGAGGTGTCGAACTACCTGAAGCGCGTCGCCGCCGAGCGGGAGTCGCAGCTGCAGCCCGACGACGAGTCGGCGGACCGCGTCCGTCTCGAGGCGCCGGACATCGCGTTCGGCTTCGACGAGGACGACGTCGTGGTCGGCGGTGGGCGCTCGAGCGGCGCGGAGGGCGCGAAGGCGTCCGACGAAGCCGTGGTCGGCGAGAAGACGACGGAACCCGAGTAGACCCAGCCACAGCCCGACGCGACCCGCGTCGGGAACACGGGTCGCGCCTCCAGGCTGTCGACGGTCTGGAGGCGCGACCCGCCCCCGTCAGGCGACCAGCGTCCCCGACGTGGCCAGGCGCGCACGGCGTCGCTCACCCACCACGAGGACGACCGGGATCGCGACGAGCGCGATCACGCTGGTGACGTACAGGACGCCGGCCCAGATGGTGTGGTCCTCGCCGCCGATGCCGTACCCGTCGGCGACGTCCATGCCGAGCTGGAACCCCGCGGCGAACGCGGGAACCGCTCCGGCGGCCACGATGCCGAGGAACCAGGCGGCCACGAAGTGCGCTTCGACGCGCTTCCACAGCGTCACGACGGTGACCACGACGGCCAGGCCGACCCCGATGGCCGCGATGACCAGGACACCCACAATGTCGGAGCGCACGTCGAACCCCTGCCCGTCGAGGTGCGCGTAGATCGTCGCGAGCGGTGTCCCCGGCACTGCGGCGAGCGGATCGAGCACGAGTTCCTGCACCGCGAGCAGTGCGGCGTAGGCGATGACCGCCGTGACCCCGACCCCGGCGACGACGATGCGTGTTCTCGCTGTGCTGTTCCCCATGCGCGGACCCTAGCGGAGCGAGCCGGAACGCTGCCATGATCTGTACCGTCCAGTCGGTACTGCACGCACCCCTCACGACCTCCGCAGGAGCACCATGACGACCACCGCCACCCAGCCCGTCACCGTCGACGTCGGAGCCCTCGCTCCCGACGACGTGGTCGCCGTCGCCCGGCACGGCGCACGCGTCGAGCTCGCACCCACCGCGCTCGCCGCGATGGCCGAGAGCCGCGCCGTCATCGAGGCCCTCGCGGACGACACCGTCCCCCACTACGGCGTCTCGACGGGCTTCGGCGCCCTGGCCACGAAGCAGATCCCGTTCGACCGTCGCGCGCAGCTGCAGGCCTCCCTCGTCCGCAGCCATGCGGCGTCGAGCGGCCCCGCCGTCGAGGACGAGGTCGTCCGCGCGCTCCTGCTCCTCCGACTGTCGACGCTCGCCACCGGTCGCACGGGCGTCCGTCCCGAGGTCGCGCAGACGTACGCCGACCTCCTCAACGCCGGGATCACGCCCGTCATCGGCGAGTACGGCAGCCTGGGTTGCTCCGGCGACCTCGCACCGTTGGCGCACTGCGCCCTCGCCGCGATGGGGGAGGGCGACGTGCGGGTCCAGGGTGTCCCGATGCCGGCCGCCGAGGCGCTCGCCGCGGCGGGCATCGAGCCGCTCGTGCTCCGCGAGAAGGAGGGCCTGGCGCTCATCAACGGCACCGACGGCATGCTCGGGATGCTCGTCCTGGCGCTCGACGACCTCGGAGCCCTGCTCAGCACCGCGGACCTCGCGGCTGCGATGAGCGTCGAGGGCCTGGCCGGCACGGACACCGTCTTCGCCGCCGACCTGCAGGCGCTCCGCCCGCACCCGGGCCAGGCCCGCTCGGCCGCGAACATGCGCGCCGCACTCGACGGCTCGCCGGTGATCGCCGCGCACCGCTCCACGGGCTTCACCCGGGTCCAGGACGCCTACTCGCTGCGCTGCGCCCCGCAGGTGCACGGTGCCGCGCGGGACACCGTCGACCACGCGGCACTCGTCGCCTCCCGCGAGCTGGCGTCCGCGGTCGACAACCCGGTGGTCACGCTCGACGGTCGGGTGGAGTCCAACGGGAACTTCCACGGCGCGCCGGTCGGGTACGTGCTCGACTTCCTCGCGATCGCCGTGGCGGACGTCGCGAGCATGTCCGAACGCCGGACCGACCGGTTCCTCGACGCGACCCGGAACGGCGGACTCCCGCCCTTCCTGGCGAACGACCCGGGCGTCGACTCCGGGCACATGATCGCGCAGTACACCCAGGCCGGGATCGTCTCCGAGCTGAAGCGTCTGGCCGTGCCCGCGTCGGTGGACTCGATCCCCACCTCGGCGATGCAGGAGGACCACGTGTCGATGGGCTGGGGCGCGGCACGCAAGCTCCGCCGGGCGATCGACGGGCTCACCCGCGTGCTCGCGATCGAGGTCCTGACGGCGGCGCGGGCGGCCGACATGCGCGGCGTCGCGACGGCCGCGCTCACCGGGGACGTGCGTGCCGTGCTCCGGGAACGGGTCGCGGGACCCGGGGACGACCGCTGGCTCGCCCCGGAGATCGCCGCCGCCGTGGAGCTCGTCGCGGACCGGTCGCTGCTCGCGGCGGCGCGGGGTGGTGGATCCGACTTCGCCTGACGGAATGGCCGGACCTCCGTGGTGGTTATCATCGGGGTACTCGAAAAGGGAGCCATCATGGTCGACGTCCATCGCGTCAAACTCCCCGGAGTCGGCGTGCTGCACAGCTTCTACACCGACGACGGTGGCAAGTGCGGTGTCATCACGCACCGGTCGGGCCACTCCGACCTCATCTCCTTCGCGGACGTCTCGGACGGCGCGGACAAGTCGGAGAAGGTGTCGCTGCGCCTCAGTGAGGACGAAGCACACACCCTCGCCGAACTGCTCGGCGGCACCCGGATCACCGAGGGCCTCGACAAGCTCGACGAGATCCCGGGCCTGTCGATCGACTGGTTCTCGGTCGACTACGACGACGCGATCGCCGGCAAGCCCCTCGGCGACCTGCACGACTCCGGCTTCATCGGACTGACCGTCGTGGCCGTCGTCCGCGGCGACAGCGCCAACCCGGCGCCCTCCTCGGACTTCGTCGTCTTCCCCGGTGACACGATCGTCGTCGCCGGGTCCCCCGAGAAGGTCGCCAAGGCCTTCTCCTTCTACCGCAGCGGAGAGCTTGCGGCCGCATCGGCCGAGGCCCCGCGGAAGAGCTAGCGCATGCACCTGGGTGGTGAGCTGCTCACCATCGGTGTGCTCTTCGTCATCGCCTACGTGCTGGGGCGACTCGGCAAGGTGATCGGGCTGCCGGCGATCCCGATCTACATGATCGTCGGGCTCATCGCGAGTCCGCACACGCCGTGGATCGGGCTGAACGTCGAGTCGCACACGATCGAGCTGATCGCGACCTTCGGCCTCATCCTGCTGCTGTTCAACCTCGGGTTGGAGTTCGACCAGGAGGAGTTCTACGGCAACGCCGGCAAACTCCTGGTCTCCGGCGGCACGTACGTGGCCATCAACATGGGCGTCGGGTTCGCCTTCGGGTTCTCGCTCGGTTGGGGCACCCGCGAGGCCCTGATCATCGCGGGCATGACGGCGACGTCGTCGAGCGCGATCGTCACGAAGCTCCTCATCGAGCTGCGGCGCCTGGCCAACGACGAGACGCCGATGATCCTCGGTGTCACGGTCATCGAGGACGTCTTCATCGCCATCTACCTGGCGATCGTCTCGGTGGTGCTCTCCGGCGACACGAACGCGTGGGCGGTGGTCGGCAAGCTCGCGCTCGCGTTCGGCTTCCTGATCGTGATGTTCACGCTCGCCCGGTTCGCCGGCAAGTGGGTGTCGAAGATCTTCGCGACGCGTGACGACGAACTGTTCACGGTGCTGTTCTTCGGTCTCGCGGTGATGTTCGGCGGCATCGGTGACCTGCTCGGTGTGACCGATGCGATCGGCGCGTTCGTGATCGGTCTGCTCTGCGGGGCGACCCGCTACCGGGACCGCATCGAGCAGCTCGCACTCCCGATGCGCGACGTGTTCGCGGCGTTCTTCTTCGTGAACTTCGGCCTCGGGCTCGACCTGTCCACCTTCGGCGAGGTGCTCTGGCCCGTCCTCGGCGCGATCGGCATGACGGTGGTGCTCAACGCGGTCGCCGGACAGCTCGTCGCGCGGATGAACGGCTTCAACGTCCAGCAGGGCATCAACACCGCCGTGATCCTGGTGAACCGTGGCGAGTTCGCGCTCATCCTCGCGACGCTCTCGGCTGCCGCCGGCCTGGAGGCACGGATCACCGCGTTCGCGGGCCTCTACGTCCTCGTCATGGCCATCCTCGGACCCCTCCTCGCCGTGAACTCGGACCGGATCGGCCGCCTCGTGGTGCGACCCGCCCGCCTCGCGCGGCTGCGCACGCGCCTCGGCGGTCGCCGGGCCGTCGCGGCTGCCGCCGCGGCCGAGGCAGCGGAGGCCGAGGCCGAGTCCGACGCCGCGGACGCCGCTGCGCGCCGTGCGGAGCGGGACCGCCAGTTCGCGGAGGAGTTCGCCCTGGTGGAGGCGGCTGGCAGGGAAGAGCGGGAGAATGAGCCCTCGGAGGCGGCGTCCGAGCCCCTTCCTGCCGAGCGCCCCGAACGCCCGGTCCGTCAGCGCGATCCGGAGTACTGATACGAATGTGGGCCGTAGCCCGACGACCGAGGTGGATCGCGCTGCTCTTGCTGGCGCTCGTGCTGGCGGCGGTGTTCGCCGGGCTGGGCAAGTGGCAGCTCGAGCGGAGCATCGCGAACGGCAAGCCACTGCCGGCGACCACCGAGACGCGGAAGTCCCTCGACGCCGTGACCCGGCCGATGCAGCCCGCGACCGAGACGATGGCCGGGCAGAAGGTCACCGTCACCGGCACGTTCGTCGCCGGTGACACGACCGTCCTGACCGGCCGCAGCGGGGGTGGGACGTACCAGACCGTGGGACACCTGGTCGATGCCGGAAGTGGGGCGAGCCTCCCGGTCGTCATCGGGTGGTCCGACCAGCGCTCGGCCGCCGTCGCCGGGGGTGACCGTCTGACGGACGGCGCGCGCCTGACGATCGAGGGCCGCTACTACCCGGCCGAGTCGCCCGACCAGGACACCTACGACAAGGGCGAGTACTCGGCGGTCGCTCCGGCCCGGTTCGTGAACACGTGGAAGCACTTCGACGACGAGATGTACCTCGGGTACGTCGTCGCCGACGGCACCACCGCGAAGGCTGCCGACCTCGGCGCCATCGCCGACCGTGCCCCGACGCGGGAGGTCCAGTTCGACTGGCTGAACCTCTTCTACGCCGTCGAGTGGGTCGTCTTCGCCGGGTTCGCCGTGTTCCTCTGGTACCGCTTCGTGAAGGACGCCTGGGAGCGCGAGGAAGAGGACCGGCGTGAGGCCGCTCTCAGCGTCGACGGGGCCCTCGCCGACCGACGGTAGGATGGCCGATATGGCTCTGACCGTCCGTACCCGTGACATCCCGAAGATCCCGGGCGCGGTGAAGTGGTACCGCGTCTCGGCGTACATCACCGGTGTGCTGCTGCTCGCCCTGGTGGTCGAGATGGTCATCAAGTACACGCCGCTGCACCTCGAGATGCAGCTCGGCGGCGGCGCGTTCTTCGTGCCGGAGGGCACGGCGGGCAAGGAGCCCGGCACCTTCAACCTGTCGATCGGCATCCTGATCGCCCACGGCTGGCTGTACGTGCTCTACCTCTTCACCGACTTCCGTCTGTGGAGCATCATGCGCTGGAAGCCGATCCGCTTCCTGCTCATCGCCCTCGGGGGCATCATCCCGTTCATGTCGTTCGTGGTCGAGCACCGCATGCAGAAGATCGCCATGGACACCTACCACGAGCTGACCGCTGCCCAGCAGCGTGAGAAGGAGGCCGCTCGGTGAGCGAGACCGAACAGCGTCCCGTCCTCGTCGTCGACTTCGGAGCCCAGTACGCGCAGCTCATCGCGCGACGGGTCCGTGAGGCGAACGTCTACAGCGAGATCGTCCCGCACTCGATCACGGCGGACGAGGTCCGTGCGAAGGACCCGGCGGCCATCGTGCTGTCCGGTGGTCCGTCGTCCGTGTACGAGGCTGGCGCACCGTCGCTCGACGGCGACATCCTCGACCTCGGCGTCCCCGTGCTGGGCATCTGCTACGGCTTCCAGGCCATGGCGACCGCCCTCGGCGGCGAGGTCGCGCAGACCGGCCAGCGTGAGTACGGCGCGACCGACGTCACCGTGACGGGCACCGACAGCGTGCTCCTCGGCGCGCAGCCGGAGTCGCAGGTGACCTGGATGTCCCACGGCGACTCCGTGGCGAAGGCGCCGGAGGGCTTCGAGGTCCTCGCGTCGAGCGCCTCGACCCCCGTCGCCGCGTTCGCGTCCGACGAGCGCAAGCTCTACGGCGTGCAGTGGCACCCCGAGGTCAAGCACTCCGTGTACGGCCAGGCCGTGCTCGAGAACTTCCTGCACCGTGCCGCCGGGCTCCCCGGTGACTGGAACTCGGCGAACGTCATCGAGGAGCAGGTCGCCCGGATCCAGGCCCAGGTCGGATCCAGCCGCGTGATCGCCGGTCTCTCGGGTGGTGTCGACTCCGCCGTCGCCGCGGCGATCGTGCACAAGGCCGTCGGTGACCAGCTCACGTGCGTCTTCGTCGACCACGGGCTCCTCCGCGCCGACGAGCGCAAGCAGGTGGAAGAGGACTACGTCGCCTCCACCGGTGTGCGCCTCATCACGATCGACGCCGAGCAGCAGTTCCTCGACGCCCTCGCCGGCGTGAGCGACCCGGAGCAGAAGCGCAAGATCATCGGGCGCGAGTTCATCCGCACCTTCGAGGCCGCGGCCGAGGCGCTCGTGCTCGAGGCCCGCGGTGACGACGCTGCCGGCGAGGTCAAGTTCCTCGTGCAGGGCACGCTCTACCCCGACGTCGTCGAGTCCGGCGGTGGTTCCGGCACGGCGAACATCAAGTCGCACCACAACGTCGGCGGCCTCCCGGACGACATGACGTTCGAGCTGGTCGAGCCGCTCCGCACCCTGTTCAAGGACGAGGTCCGCGCGGTCGGTCGCGAGCTCGGGCTGCCCGAGGTCATCGTCGGCCGCCAGCCGTTCCCCGGACCGGGGCTCGGCATCCGCATCGTCGGCGAGGTCACGAAGGACCGCCTCGAGCTGCTCCGTGCTGCAGACAAGATCGCGCGCGAGGAACTCACCGCGGCCAGTCTCGACCAGGAGATCTGGCAGTGCCCGGTCGTCCTGCTCGCCGACGTCCGTTCCGTGGGCGTCCAGGGCGACGGCCGCACCTACGGCCATCCGATCGTGCTCCGTCCGGTCTCCTCGGAGGACGCGATGACCGCCGACTGGACCCGTCTGCCGTACGACACCCTCGCGAAGATCTCGAACCGCATCACGAACGAGGTGCCCGACGTCAACCGGGTCGTGCTCGACGTCACGTCGAAGCCGCCGGGGACGATCGAGTGGGAGTAGTCCTCCCGCGCTGAAGGGGCCCGGCACGCGTCACGCGTGCCGGGCCCCTTCGCGTCCCCTGGCCCCTTCGCGTCCCCTGGCCCCTTCGCGTGTCGCCGAGGTCGCACGAACTGCCGCTCCCGCTCGTGTGCGGCGTCAGTTCTCGCGACCTCGGCGACACACGCGCGGCGTGTTGTGCGACCTCGGCGGCTCGGGGCGGCTCGGACAGGGCCGCGCGGGACGGGAGGGCCCCCGCCCGGGAACGACGAAGGGCCCCGGCGTGTTCGCCGGGGCCCTCCTGGTCGGATCTAGTTGCGCTGACTGCTCGCGATGATGGCGAGGATGCGCAGGATCTCGAGGTACAGCCACACGAGGGTGACGATGAGACCGAACGCCGCCGTCCACGCGTAGATCTTCGGGGCGCCGCGCTGGACACCGGTCTTGATCTGGTCGAAATCGAGGATCAGCGAGTACGCGGCCATCAGGACCACGAAGATGCCGATGACGACGCCGAGCGGGATGCCGAAGATCGTCGTGCCCATGAGCCCGAACGCCGTGCTCGTCACGCCGGTCCACATCAGGACGAGGTTCACGAGCGAGAACGCCATGTACCCGACCATCGCGATGAGGAAGAAGCGGGTCAGCTTCGGCGTCGCGCGGACCTTGCCCGAGAGGAACAGCAGCAGCGTGACCGCGAACACCCCGAGGGTGCCGAAGACCGCCTGCGCGACGATGCCGTCGGCCTGCGGGAACGCCGTCTGGAAGTAGTTCGAGATACCGCCTACGAACAGACCCTCGAAGAACGCGTACGTCAGGACCAGGCCCGGCGACGGCTTCTTCTTGAAGGTGTTGACGAGCGCCAGGACGAAACCGACGATCGCGCCGACGATCCAGACCATCGGCGGCAGGTTCCAGCCGGCGACCGCGCCGACAATCAGTACGCCGAACGCCAGGAGCGTCTTGACGATGGTGTCCTCGTACGACATGCGGTCCGTGTCGACCGTGCTGGCCGCCGGACGGTCGTACATGTACTGCAGCTGCTCGGGCGTCATGCCGCCCTGCGCCTGCTGCGGGGTCTGTCCCCAGCCGGCCTGCTGCTGACCAGCGCCACGCCCACCCCAGGTGTTGGGCCCCTGGTTGTTGAAGGCGGGGGACTGGTCGAAACCGGGCTTGAAGGCCATGGTGTCCTCTTCCTTGGAGATTCGAGTCCTCTCAGCCTAGGGGCGCTCGGTCGCGGAAGGCTGAGGATTCGCGGCGAGCGGAAGCGGCCCCGGAGGGCCTCGACCCCCGCAGCCTATGGGGGGCCGCTGCGCGCGCGCCCCGAAGTCGTCGAGAACCAGCCGACCACCGGGCGGGACGTGCTGGGGCGGGGTGATCCGTGCCTCCAGGCCGCACCGCTGGGTAGACCCACGTGACCAGCGCGACCGAGATGAGCATGAGGAGCAGCCAGGCCACGATCTTCGTGGGCGCGACCGGGTGCCAGGCCGCCGCCTGCGCGGGGTAGGACCACGCACCGGCCCAGGTGGCGACGTTCTCGGCGAGCCAGATGAACAGCGCGACGAGCCCCATCGCGACGAGCACCGGCATCCGAAGCACCGTCCGGTGGACCCGCGCGTGCATGGTCGTGCGGGCGAACAGGAGCACCACGAGTGCGAGCAGCACGTACCGGGCGTCCCACACGAAGTGGTGGCCGAAGAAGTTCGCGTAGACCAGGGCCGCGACGACCGCGAGGACCCACTGCCTCGGGTACCGGTCGAACCGCAGGTCGAACAACCGGTACACACGCACCAGGTACGACCCGACCGCGCCGTACATGAACCCGGAGAACAGCGGGACGCCGAGCACCACCAGGACACCGGACTGCTCGTAGACCCACGAGCCCATGTGGGTCTTGAAGACCTCCATCACGGTGCCGACGACGTGGAAGAGCAGGACGACGCGGAGCTCCCGGAACGTCTCGAGCCCGAACACGAGCATCCCGACCTGCAGCAGGACGGCGGCGATCGTGGTCACGTCGTTCCGGAGGTCGACCGGGACGGTCAGGTGCACGATCGCCATCGTCGCGAGCAACAGCGCGCCGAACGTGCACGCCCAGGCCTGCTTCGCGCCGAACACCAGGAACTCGGTGACGGCGATCCGGAGGGGCCGGTGCGGCTGGTGTCCGGCGTCGAGCACCCGGCGTGCGGCGCGGTCGATGCGGTGCTCCACAGCCGTGGACAGGGATCGGACGGTCATGGGGCGAGCGTCCGTCCCGGAGCTGGGAACGGCGGGCTGTGCGCCGCCGGATGTGCCGCGCGACACACGCCAGGCCGCGGACACCGCTGCCCAGTAGGGTCTGGCCATGACCCTGGTGATCGCCCACCGTGGCGCGTCCGGCTACCGTCCCGAGCACTCGCGGAGCGCGTACGAGCTCGCGATCGAACTCGGCGCCGACGCGATCGAACCGGACCTCGTGCCCACGAAGGACGGCGTGCTGGTGCTCCGGCACGAGAACGAGGTCTCCGGCACGACCGACGTCGCGGACCACCCGGAGTTCCGGCACCTGCGGACGACGAAGACCGTCGACGGGCAGACGCTGACCGGGTGGTTCACCGAGGACTTCACGTGGGCCGAGCTGCAGGCGCTCCGCACCCGGGAGCGCCTGCCCGCGCTGCGTCCGGGTTCGGCCGAGCACGACGGCGAGGAACCGATCCTGCGCCTCGAAGACCTGCTCGCCATCCTCGACGCGGCCCCGCGACCGGTCGGGCTCGTCGCCGAGGTCAAGCACGCCGACTCCTTCCACCGCGCCGGGTTCCCGATGGACGAGCTGCTCGACCGCGTCCTCGGCGACACCGGGTGGCGCGGGGACGAGCGGCTCACGGTCGAGTGCTTCGAGAAGGGCGTGCTCCGGGACCTCCGCGCACGTGGGACGGGCGGTCGGCTCGTGTACCTCCAGGAGGCACGTGGCAGCGCCCCGGACGAGGTCGCGTCCCACGGGTCGCTGGCTCCCACGTACGCCGCGGAGCGGTCCGAGGACTCGCTCGCCTCGCTCGCGACCGAGTTCCACGGGATCAGCCTCGCGGTCGCCACGGTGATGGCGGGCACGGACAGCGTGGCACTCGACGACCCGACGCCGGTGCGGAGTGCGATCGTGGACCGTGCGCACGAGGCCGGGCTCGCCGTGTACACGTGGACGCTCCGCCCGGAGAACCGGTTCCTGCCGGCGCCGCTCCGACGCGGGGGCGAGGTCGCGGCGTTCGGCGACTGGGAGCGGTGGTTCACCTCGGTCATCCGGACCGGACTCGACGGCGTCTTCGCGGACCACACCGACCTGGCGGTGCTCGCCCGCTCGGCTGTCGGGGGTCGCGCCTAGACTGTCCCGGACATGACGATCGTGCTCGACCCCTTCGATTCGACGCCCGAGCCGGGCGCCGGCGCCCGCGCGTACGAGGACCCGTTCACCGCGGGTCTGAACCCCCAGCAGAAGGAAGCCGTCGAGTACCGCGGCGAGTCCCTGCTGATCGTGGCCGGCGCCGGCTCCGGCAAGACGAGCGTGCTCACCCGGCGCATCGCGCTGCTGCTCGCCAACCGTGAAGCCTGGCCGTCGCAGATCCTGGCGATCACCTTCACGAACAAGGCCGCGGCCGAGATGCGCGAACGCGTGCGTGCGCTGGTCGGGCAGGAGTCCGACGGCATGTGGATCTCCACGTTCCACTCGGCGTGCGTCCGGATCCTGCGGCGGGAAGCCGAGCGCTTCGGGTTCCCGCAGTCGTTCACGATCTACGACTCCGCCGACTCCAAGGCCCTGCTCAAGCGGATCATCAAGGAGCTCGAGGCGGACTCGCTCGGGTTGACCGTCGGTGCGGCGGCGTCGAAGATCTCGAAGCTCAAGAACGAGCTGCAGGACATCGACTCCTACGCCAGGAACATCAACGCGAACGACCCGCAAGAGGTCATGTTCACCGAGGTGTTCCGCCGGTACACGAACGAGCTGCGCCGGGCGAACGCCTTCGACTTCGACGACCTCATCGGCCAGACGGTGTTCCTGTTCCGTGCCTTCCCGGACGTCGCAGCGCTCTACCAGCGCCGGTTCCGGTACATCCTGGTCGACGAGTACCAGGACACCAACCACGCGCAGTACTCCCTGATCCGCGAGCTCACCCGGCCCGTCCCCGTCGACCAGGTCGACAAGCTCGAGGACTCCGGCCAGCACGTCGCCCGCATGCGCGAAGCCGACGGGTCCATCGCCCCGGCGTCCCTGACGGTCGTCGGCGACTCCGACCAGTCGATCTACGCGTTCCGTGGGGCCGACATCCGCAACATCGTCGAGTTCGAGCGGGACTTCCCGAACTCGAAGGTGATCCTGCTCGAGCAGAACTACCGGTCGACGCAGAACATCCTCGACGCCGCGAACGCCGTGATCGCGAACAACTTCGACCGCCAGGCGAAGAACCTGTTCACCGACGTCGGCGCCGGCGACAAGATCGTAGGGTTCACCGGCTACACCGGCCACGACGAGGCGCAGTTCGTCGCCGACGAGATCCAGCGCCTGCACGAGGACGGCACCGACTACCGCGACGTGGCGGTGTTCTACCGGACGAACTCGCAGACCCGTGCGCTGGAGGAGATCTTCATCCGCGCGGCGATCCCGTACCGGGTGCTCGGCGGCACGAAGTTCTACGAGCGTGCGGAGATCAAGGACGCCATGGCGTACCTGATCACCGTCGCCAACCCCGCCGACCCGTTGGCGCTCCGCCGGATCCTCAACGTGCCGAAGCGCGGCATCGGTGCGGTCACCGAGACCACCCTGCAGCGCTACGCCGACGAGCACGAGACGACCATGCGGGACGCCCTGCGCCACGCGGACGAACTCGGGTTCGGGCCGAAGGTGCGGAACGCGATCACGGCGTTCGCAGCGCTCCTCGACGAGGTCTCCGCGAAGGCGCAGACCCAGCCCGTCGTCGACACCCTCACCGAGCTGCTCGACGGCTCCGGCCTGCTCGAGAACCTGCGGAAGTCGCCGGACGCGCAGGACGCCGCACGCGCCGACAACATCGACGAGCTCGTCGCGGTGACGCGGGAGTTCCAGAAGAACAACCCCGAGGGCACGCTGTCCGACTTCCTGACCGAGGTCTCGCTCGTCGCCGCGGCGGACGAGCTCGACGACTCCTCGGGCACGGTGTCGCTCATGACGCTGCACACGGCGAAGGGCCTCGAGTACGACGCGGTGTTCCTCACGGGGGTCGAGGAGGACCTGCTGCCGCACCGGATGTCGGCGAACGAGCCGGGTGGCCCGTCCGAGGAACGCCGGCTCTTCTACGTGGGCATCACCCGCGCCAAGAAGTCGCTGTTCCTGTCGCTGGCGATGACCCGCGCGCAGTTCGGCGACGTCAACGTGGCGATGCCCTCCCGCTTCCTGCAGGAGATCCCCGAGGGGCTCATCGAGTGGAAGCAGTCGCCGGGCATGGCGAACAGCCGGGGCGGCACGCAGCCGCGCGCGCTCAACGCCAAGCGCGAGGGCGGGTTCAGCGGCGGTGGCGGCGGAGGCGGCTACCGCGGTGGCGGCGGCTGGGGTGGTGGCTCGTACGACCGGGCGGCCGCGGCGGCGAAGACCCGTCCGAAGACCGAGTGGGCGAACCGGGTGTCCGGGCAGGTCCGCGACAACGGCGACATGGAGCTGGTGGCGGGCGACCGCATCAAGCACGTCGACTTCGGCGAGGGCACGGTCTCGGCGGTGACCGGGCAGGGCGCGAAGCGCATCGCGGAGATCGCGTTCGACACCGCGGGCCGCAAGAAGCTCCTCATCAAGATCGCGCCGATCGACAAGCTCTAGCCGATCGGCTGAGCGTCCGTTCATCCCGCGGGTTCCCCGGCGGGATGCCGTCGGCGTGCCCGCAGCCCGTTCGCGCCACGCCCGGGACCTGGGAGATCACCCTCGTTCGGGTGACACCGAAAAGCAGGTGAGGTTAGCCTTACCTAACGTGACTGACTCCACCGTGACAGCCCGTACCGAAACCCTGACCACCGCGAACGCCGACCGCTACCGGTCGACCGTCACGGCCACGGTCGACCGGCTCGCCCGTCGCCTGGCGGCCGTCGATCGCCCGACGACGGACACGACCGCCCACGAGCTCCGTGCCCGGGTCGCCGGCATCGACCTCGACGCCGAACCCATCGGGATCGACCGGGCGCTCGCGGAACTCGACGACCTGTTCGTCCGCGAGGCCGTCTGGTTCCACGACCCCGGGTACCTCGCGCACCTCAACTGCCCGGTGGCGCTGCCGGCCGTCGCGGCCGAGGCCGTGCTCGCCGCCGTGAACCCCTCGGTCGACACCTGGGACCAGTCGCGGATCGGCACCGAGATGGAGCGGCACGTGGTCGGGTGGCTCGCGGGGCGCATCGGGTTCGCCGCCGGCGACGGGATCTTCACCTCCGGGGGATCGCAGTCCAACCTGCAGGCCCTCCTGCTGGCACGAGAAGCCGCGACGACCGCGGGCACAGCGACCGCGACCGCGGGTGCCGTCCCACGGCCCACCGTCTTCGCGACCGCCGAGACCCACTTCAGCATCGCCAAGTCGGCCCGCCTGCTCGGTCTCGACACCGTCGTCGACGTCCCCACCGACGCCGTCGGCCGGATGCGCCCCGCCGCCCTCGCCGAGGCCGTCGCCGCCGCCCGCGCCGCCGGACGCACCCCGGTGGCCGTCGTCGCCACCGCCGGCACCACCGACCGCGGCGTGATCGACCCGCTCGAGGCGATCGCCGACGTGTGCGACCTCGAAGGGGTCTGGCTGCACGTCGACGCGGCGTACGGGTGCGGGCTGCTCGTGTCCCCGACCCGTCGACACCTGCTGAACGGCATCGAGCGTGCCCGGAGCGTGACCGCCGACCTGCACAAGTCGTTCTTCCAGCCGGTCTCGTCGAGCGCCCTGCTCGTCGGCGACCCCGCCGACCTCCGCCGCACGGCCTGGTACGCGGACTACCTCAACCCGGAGGACGCCGCCGAGCCGAACCAGGTCGACAAGTCGCTGCAGACCACCAGGCGGTTCGACGCCCTCAAGCTCTGGGCGACGCTCCGTGCATCGGGCGCCGACGCCATCGGTCGGTCCTTCGACGCCGTGGTCGACCTCGCGGCGGCGACGCACGCGCTCGTCCAGGAGCACCCGGACCTCGTGCTCGTCGCGCCGACGCAGCTGAGCACGGTGCTGTTCCGCTGGCAGCCGGCCGGTGTGACGGACGACGAGGCGGACGCCCTGGTCGCCCCGATCCGGGCCGCCCTGCTCGCCGAGGGCCGGGTCCTCATCGCGAAGACCGTGATCGACGGGCGACCGTGCAACAAGCTCACGCTGCTCAACCCCGAGACGACGATCGACCAGCTGCGCGCGTCCCTCGACCACGTCGTCGCGACCGCGGCACGGGTCCGCGCCACCACCACCGCCCCGGAAGGAGCAACGCGATGACGCACCACACGACGGACCAGCGCACCCACGACCACCGCACCGACACCGTTCACGACCTCGTCGGCATCGGCATCGGCCCGTTCAACCTCGGTCTCGCCTGCCTGACCGACCCCGTCGACGAACTCGACGCGGTGTTCCTCGACGCCGCCGACGGCTTCGCCTGGCACCACGGGATGATGCTCGACGACGCCACGATCCAGGTGCCGTTCCTGGCCGACCTCGTGACGATGGCCGACCCGACGTCGCCGTTCTCGTTCCTGGCGTGGCTCAAGGAGACCGGGCGCCTGTACCCGTTCTACATCCGCGAGGACTTCCACCCCCTCCGCAGTGAGTACGACGCCTACTGCCGCTGGGCCGCCGACCGGCTGGACACCCTGCGCTGGGGGCGCCGGGTCACGGCCGTCGAGCACGACGTGACGACGGACCTGTTCACGGTGCACGCCGAGACCGATCAGGGTCCCGAGACGTACCGCGCTCGTCACGTCGTCGTCGGCATCGGCACCGAGCCGGTCGTGCCCGAGCCACTCCGCGGCATCGGCGGCCCCGCGATCCACTCCGCGCAGTACGTGCCGAACCGGGAAGCGCTCCGGACGGCGGGGAGCATCGCGGTGATCGGCAGCGGGCAGTCCGCCGCCGAGGTCTACCGCGACCTGCTCGAGGACGTCCGGCAGCACGACTACCGCCTCGACTGGATCACCCGGTCGCCGCGGTTCTTCCCGATGGAGGACACGAAGCTCACGCTGGAGATGACGAGTCCCGAGTACACGGACCACTTCCACGCGCTGCCGGAGGGTGTCCGTGACCGTCTGGGGCGCGAGCAGCGCGGCCTGTACAAGGGGATCAGCGCCGACCTGGTGGACGAGCTGTACGACCAGCTCTACCGGATCAGCGCCCGCGGTCCGGTCCAGACGAGCCTCCGCACCGAGACGAGCGTGGTCGACGCCGAGTGGCTCGCCGACCGGGGCACGTACCGGTTGACGCTCCGCCACGAGCAGCTCGGCGAGACGTACGAGCACGAGGTCGAGCGCCTCGTCCTCGCCACCGGGTACGCCCCGCGGTCGACGTCGTTCCTCGACCCGGTCGAGCACCTGGTCGCGCGGGACGCGCGGGGGCGGTTCGCGGTCGCCCGCGACCACCACGTCGACCGTCTCGGCGGCCGCATCTGGGTACAGAACGCCGAGGAGCACACGCACGGGCTGACGGCACCGGACCTCGGCATGGGTGCGTGGCGGAACGCGTCGATCATCCGGTCCGTCACGGGTCGGTCGGTCTACGGCCTGGAGGAACGGATCGCCTTCCAGGAGTTCGGCCTGCCCGCCACCCGGCAGTCCACACCGCGTCCCGTCACCGAGCGCGCGGAGGTGACGGCATGACCGTGGACGCGACCAGCGCGCCGGCGGCGCGCCGACCCGTGGGCGCCGCACCGGGCCTCCTGTCCGTCGAACCCGTGGACCCGGACCGCGACGCCGCCGTCGTGCAGTCGTGGCTCGCCCACCCGGCGTCGTCGTGGTGGGAGATGGGGCACCTCGACGTCGAGGCGGTGCGCGTGTACCTCGCCGGCGTGCAGGCGGACCCGGACCAGGCCGCGTGGCTCGGCCGTCGCGACGGCGTCCCGGTGTTCCTCGCCGAGACCTACGACCCGGCGAGCGTCCTGCTCACCGACGTCTGGGCCGCCGAGCCGGGCGACGTCGGCATGCACCTGCTCGTCGCCCCGCCACCCGCCGACGGCCGCGTGCCCGGACTCACCGGCGCCGTCATGCGGGCGGTGGTGGAGCACTGCCGTGACGCCCTCGGTGCACACCGGGTCGTCGTCGAGCCGGACGTCCGGAACACCGCCGTACACGCGAAGAACGCCGAGGTCGGGTTCCGGGTGCTCCGCGAGGTCGACGTCGACGGCAAACGCGCCCTGCTGTCGGTGCTCGACACCGACCGGATCGGCGTTCCCGACGACGACGGACCCGCGGCGCACCTGCGGCCCGAGCACCTCGAGCCGGCCGAGCGGCACCTCGTCGCGAAGTCCATCGCGGAGTTCACCCACGAGCGGCTCGTCGCACCCGTGCCGGACGGGGAGGGCTGGCGACTGGACGCGGGGGAGTCCACCTACCGGTTCCGCGCCCGGCGGCACGCGCTCGAGCACTGGTCGGTCGACGAGGCCTCGGTGGTGCGGACGATCGACGGCGAGCCTGTGCCCCTCAGCGCGCAGGAGCTCGTGCTCGAACTCCGGGACGTGCTCGGCATCCCCGACGAGCTGCTCGGGACCTACCTGGAGGAGATCGCCTCGACCCTGGCGAGCGCCGCGGCGAAGCACCGGCGGGGCGGCCCGTCCGCCGCGCAGCTCGCCCGCGGACGGACCGAGGGGCCCGACCAGGTCGTCGCCTCGTTCCAGGACGTCGAGTCGGCGATGACCGAGGGGCACCCCGCGTTCATCGCCGCGAACGGCCGGATCGGGTTCGGGCTCGACGAGTTCCGCGCCTACGCACCCGAGACGGGCGGCCGGTTCCGGTACCGGTGGCTCGCCGCACGGCGCAGCTGCACGCACCTGGCGCTCGCCGCGGACCGCACCGAGGTCGACCACTGGAAGGCGGAGCTCGACGACGCGACGCTCGCCGCCTTCCGGTCGACGCTGCACCGGCAGGGGCTCGACCCCGACGACTACGTGTGGATCCCCGTGCACCCGTGGCAGTGGCAGCACCGGATCGCCGTGACGTTCGCGCCGGACCTCGGGCGGCAGGACCTCGTCGACCTCGGGGAGGGCCCGGACGAGTACCAGCCGCAGCAGTCGATCCGGACCGCGTTCGACCGCTCACGTCCGGAGCGCTCGTACGTGAAGACGGCGCTCGCCGTGCAGAACATGGGGTTCCTGCGCGGCATGTCCCCGGCGTACATGCGGAACACCCCGGCGGTGAACGACTGGGTGGCGTCGCTCGTCGCCGGTGATGCGACGCTGGCTGGCGCCGGGTTCCAGGTGCTGCGGGAGCACGCCGCGATCGGGTACACGGGCGACGCGTACCACCGGGTGGACGTGTCCTCGCCGCAGCGGAAGATGCTCGCGGCGCTCTGGCGGGAGAGTCCGCTGCCGAGGGTGACGGACGACGAACGGCTGATGACCATGGCATCGCTGCTGCACCGCGACGCGGCCGGGAACGCCGTGGTCTCGGCGCTGATCGCCGCGTCGGGGCTGCCCGCCGACACGTGGGTGCGGCGCTGGCTCGACGCCTACCTGCTGCCCGTGGTGCACTGCCTGACCGTGCACGACCTGGTGTTCATGCCGCACGGCGAGAACCTCGTGCTCGTCGTGCGGGACGGCGTCGTGGTGCGTGCCGTGATGAAGGACATCGGCGAGGAGGCAGCGGTGCTCGGGACCCACGACGACCGGCCGGTGCCCGAGGAGATCGCGCGGATCGTGCACCCGGTTGACGACGACGAAGCGGCGCTCGCCGTGCTCACCGACGTGTTCGACGGGGTGCTGCGGTTCGTCGCGGCGATCGTCGACGACGACGGGGTCCTGCCGGAGCGCCGCTTCTGGGAGGTCGTGGGGGAGTGCGTCGACGCGCACGCCGCCGCCCACCCGGACCGTCGGCGGCCCCTGGACCTGCGGGTGCCGACGTTCGAGCACTCGTGCCTGAACCGGCTGCAGTTGCGGAACACCCTGTCGATGGTGGACCTGGCGGACCAGTCGTCGTCGCTCATCCGCGCGGGGGCGATGCCGAACCCGATCGCCCGGTAGCGACCCGACCTCGGATCGCGACCTACGGTTGCACGCGCTCGACGGCCCAGCCGTCCGGGCCGAGGCGGTAGCGCAGGCGCCGGTGCATGCGGTCGCGGCTGCCGTGCCAGAACTCCACCGCGTCGGGTTCGAGCCGCCAGGCCCGCCAGGACCCCGGCCGCGGGACGTCGTCACCGTGCTCGTCCAGCAGGGTGTTCGCGTCGTCGATGAGGTCCTGCAGCGACCGGTCGCCGTACGGGTCGGACTGGTCGGCGACGGCGGTGGCGGCACGCGACTTCGGCGACCGGTCGGCGAACAGCGCGTCGGACTCGGCATCGGACAGCGGCACGACGGAGCCCTCGAACCGGAGCTGCTGCATGGTCTCGCGCCAGTACACCTGCAGTGCGCCGAACGGGTTCTCGCCGAGCTGCCGGCCCTTCGGGCTCGTGGACGAGGACCCGAACACGAGCCCGACGTCGTCGAGTCGCTTGACGTCGACGGTCCGCGCCGAGACCCGTCCGCCGGCGTCGGCCGTGGCGAGCGTCATCGACAGCGGCTCGGACACGTCGCCGTCCTGTGCGGCGTCGATCCACGCTCGGGCGACGGTGAGCGGCGAAGCGGGCGGATCGGTGAACTCCGGGAACGCGAAGGACGAGTCACCGGACAGCGGGGCGGAGGGCATGCGCCCAGCCAACCGCGCTCAGTCCGTCCACGTCCAGGTCGCCGGGGGACGCCCACTGCGGGTGGCCGTCGAGGCGGCGGCGTCGGAGCGGACGAGCGCGGGGTTCGTCCGGAGCGCCCGGTTGGTGTTGCCCGGGTCCGGGGCCACACCCGTCAGCTCGGCCTGCAGCAGAGCCGCGTCCGAGGTCGTGAACGTCTCACCGAGGAGCGCACGCGTCAGCGGCAGATCGCGCCAGATCCGGGTGCGGACGTGGTCGAGGGCGGCCGCGATGATCGCGTCGTGGTCGAACGGGAGGCACGGCTCGTCCTGGTCGGGTCGCCGCCCGACCGCGGTGCGCCGCCAGATCGCGGGCCCCCCACCCGTCGGCAGGGCAGCCACCGCCACGAAGGCGACGCTGATCGCCGCGCTGCGCGGGTCGCGGTCGGGTCCGTCGAACGCGCCGATCTGCGCGAGGTGCCGGACCGCCGCCGCGTCGATCCCGGTCTTGGTCCCGAGTGCGCGTCGGGCACCGTCGGCCAGGAGTTCCGCACCGTCCAGGAGCACGCCGGGCAGTGCCTCCAGGCCGGCGTACGGGTCGTACGGCCGGCGCGCGGTGGCGACCCGCAGCCCGTCGCTCGCCGTGAACGACATCGGGACGACGTCGATCGCGATGAGCGGCTGGTCGCGGGCCGCCGAGGGGCCGTCGGTCACGCCGATGCCCGTCGGGCCGCGCGGTCGGTGCGTTCCTGGCGGAGTGTCGCCCGGACGTCCGCGAAGGACTGCAGGACCGTGAAGCGCCCGTCCACCCACACCGGCTGGAGGAGGCTGGTGGCTTCGTCCTCCGCCGTGGCCTGGTCGGTCTGGCGGATCTCGCCGGTCGCGTCCCGGTGCAGGGCGATGCGGCCCTTCGCGCTCTTCTTGCCGCTGCCGGTCTTCGGGTCCTTCTGGATGTCGACGGGCTCCCCGTCCACCAGCGCCCACGTCGCCTTCACGGCACTGCCGAGGTTGTCGCGGGTCATGTACTGGTACGTGTACGAGCCGATGCCGAGCACGATGTTGTCGCTCGCGTAGCCCTTCGCGGCGAGGCGCTCGTAGATGCGACGGGCACGGTCGAGGGTGATGCTGTCGCCGTAGATCACGCCGATGTGCTGGTCGAGGACCTTGTAGCCCTGCTCGTTCACGGTGTGGCCGAAGATCTCGTCGAGGAGCTCGACGACGCCCTTCTCCTCGTGGCTGCGGGCCGGGTCGGTCAGCGCCGCTTGGTCGACGCCGTGCACGGTGCCGGTGACGATGTCGACCGGGTCGCCCGAGTCGGGGCGGATCACGAGCTTGCCGTCTCGGGCGGTGATCCGGTCCTTGAGGGCGGGGAGCGTCTCGGTGACGACCTTGAACAGGTCGAACCCGTCGCTGACCGCCGAGACGATGCCCGTCGGGTAGACGTCGAGGATCTGCTCGAAGGTGGCGAGCTCGCCGTCGGCACCGCGGACGCACATCACGCTGTGCTCGGTCGCGGGGACGCTCGCGCCGACCCATCCGTTGTCGCCGGGGTAGTAGCGGTCGATGAAGTCGAGCGACGGCATCGAGTCCGTGCCGAGGAACGAGAGCAGGTGCCCCGCGCCTCCGGCTGCGGCCGACTCGATGCTCGACTGCCCGCGGAACGAGAAGTCGTGCGCCGCGAAGTCGATGCTCGCCGGGTCGGCACCGGTGCGGGCGGCCCAGTCCTCCATCAGGTCGCGGTACTCCAGGGCCTTCGTCGCGACGGTGGACGGGTGCCAGATCGACGCCGACAGGGCGGTCTCGATGTAGTTCGGCAGCCAGAAGAACTCGTCGACGGTGTTCTCGACGGTCAGGGTCGCGACGCCGATCGGGGCGAGGGTGCCCTCGGGCAGTGCCTTGATCTCGAGCGGGAGGTACCCGAGGCGGTGCAGTGCCCGGACGTGCTCGGTACCGATGTGGTTCGGCCCGAAGTAGCCCTGCAGTGCCTGCTCGAACAGGTCGGCGACCAGGTCCTCGTCGGCGGCGAAGAACGGCGCCCAGGCCTCGACGAGGTGGCGCTGAATGAACGCCTGCAGCCCGAAGACCACGGCGTGCGTCGACTCGGGCATGTGCGCGTTCGACCGGTTCGTCCAGTTGATGAGGATCCGGGTGGTACCGGCGGGGTAGACCTGCCGGTGCGAGTGCTTGTAGCCGTCGACGGCGAGGAGCGGGGCGATCGGGCTCGGGCTGGTCAGGCGGGGCTCGATGCCGGTGGTGGTGGTCTCGGTCTGCGTCATCGGATCTGCTCCGTCAGGTAGGGGGTGAGTTCGATCGTGCGCAGGCCCTCGATGGCGTTCTGCGCGGGGTAGGAGTCCGTCGTGACGATCTCCCCGAAGTGCTCGGCGAGCTGCGGAGCCCGGCCGGAGAAGACGCCGTGCGAGACCCAGAGGCCGAGGCGGTCCTTCGTCAGACCCGTCGCTGCGGCGAGGCCCGTGAAGGTCCCGCCGCCGTCGCAGATGTCGTCGACGACGAGCAGGCGACCGGTCTCCGGCAACGGCTCGCACGTGAAGCCGTCGAGCTTGCCGGTGTCCGGGTTGCGGTGCTTCTCGGCGCGGAACACCGGCAGCCCGCAGGCGTCGGCGACGGCGGAGGCCCGCGCGACGGCGCCCTTGTCGGGGGCGATGATCCCGACGTAGTCGGACCCGGCGACCACGGCGTCGCGGACGACCGCTTCGCTGGTGACGACGGTCAGGCGTTCGACGAGGTCGACGATCACGGGCGAGTGCGGGTCGAACGCGATGACCTGGTCGATGCCGAAGCCGTTGACGACGTCCGCGTAGACCTTCGCACCGAAGGGGAGGCCACGGTCCTGCCGGGCACCGGGCAGGTACGGGATGAGGGCGACGGACCGGGATCCGCGCTGCCGGACGGCGTCCGCCCACA
Organism: Curtobacterium pusillum; assembly: GCF_007673235.1. Lineage (GTDB taxonomy): Bacteria > Actinomycetota > Actinomycetes > Actinomycetales > Microbacteriaceae > Curtobacterium > Curtobacterium pusillum_C. The sequence goes on along the minus strand of NZ_VDZH01000003.1, from coordinate 205,912 downwards.
TGCCGAGCATGAGGAGGTCGTCGCCGCTCGTGCCGCGCAGGGTCGCGATCTCGATGAGGTCCCCCGCGTCGGCGTCGTGCGCGACCTTGACGTGGGCTTCACCAGCGGGGAACCGCATGGTGGAGAACGTCGGTGTCGCGAGGTCTCCCCGGGTGGTCCGGGTGTTCAGTTCGACTGCCATGACCTGACCGTACCACGGTATTTGTCAGCGTGACAAATACTGCTTCGCCGTTGCTCGCATCGACCGCAGCAGCAGTGGTCCGGGCAATCGCAGGAGCCACCCCGGGACCAGCGCGCGGACGAGCCGGACCAGGCGCACCGCGCGCCGGAAGCGCCGGCGCTCGCGCGGGCCCCAGGCGAACCCGTACTGCGAGCGGAGGGCTTCGGGGAGCATGCCGACCGTGACGATCCGCACGAGCGGCATCGCGGCCCGCACCCACAGCGGGGCGAAGCGCGGGTGCAGCAGGTCGCGGACGACCCCGCGGGCGTCGTCGGTCACCTCGAGCCGTTCGAGTTCGGCGGTCCAGTAGCGCTCGAACGCGGCGACCGACGTCGGCCACCGGTCCGCCGGGACCCGGAGCGCCGTACCGATCGGGGCGTACGCCTCGAGGACCGCCTGGGCGCGCCGGTCGTCCACCGGCTCACCGAACAGCTCGTGCGCGCGCATCGCGGAGTCGTACAGGGTCGCGGCGACCCAGAGCTGCCGGTCGACCTCGTCGGCGCCGGCGACCGGTCGGTGCGCCCGGTGCACGAACGACGCCGCGGTGGCAGCGTCCTCGTCGGTGCCGATCACGACCGCGTAGACGAACATCAGGGTGTGGGCGAGCCGCTGCTGCGGCCGGCGCGCGAAGTCCGAGTGCTTCCGGACCCCCGCCGCGACGACGGGGTCGGCGATCTGCAGCAGGATGGCGCGGCCGCCGGCCGCCACCGGCGTGCTGTCGGCGAGGAACCGACGCAGGTCGCGGTCCGCGACGCGACCGGATGGCGGACTGGAGGCGCGGTGCGCGTCCGGCACCGCGCCTCCAGTCCGGCGGCGACTCACCGATCGGTCCTGCGTCGCGCGGCGCGGACGCGCGGGGCGACGTCGACCACGATCGCGACGGCGAGCGCGATCGTCCCACCCACCAGGGCGAGGACCAGGAACGCCGTGCTGCCAATGGGTCCCGTCGCGGCTGCGATCGTCGACACGACCAACCACATCGCCGGCAGCGGCCAGAGATGGCCGGGGGACCCGGCGACCACGGCGAGCAGGACGCCGGCGACGACCAGCGGGAGCCAGGCCACGTTCGTGCCGCACGGCGGCCCGTACGTCCCGGGGCCGCACGCGGTGACTCCGGAACGGACGCCGGTCTGCGCGGCTGCCGCGATGAGCAGGAGCGCGGCGATCGCCGACAGCCGTGCGAGCGCGGGCAGGCGGCGGACGCTGTCCTGGACACGACGGAGCACGGCCCGATCGTACCGGGCCGTGCTCGGTGCGCCCTCGGTCAGAGCGGCTTGGTACCGAGGTCGTTCCCGAGGTCCGGGCGGTCCTCGTCCTCGTGCTCCCACAGGTCCGGTGAGCCCTCGCCGGGCGCGCCGCCGGTCGGGCCGTCGTCGGTGCCGTCGCCGGGCTGCGGGTCGACCGTCTCGCCGGCGACCGCGTCGTTCGTCACGGTCTCCAGGGACTCTTCGGCGTCGTCGTACTCGTACGGTCCGACGTGCTCGGTGTCCACGTCGTCGTCGCGGAACTCGTCGGTTCCGTCGTCAGGGGTGATGCCGGGGTCGCTCATGGTGGTTCCTCTCGTCGAATCCGGTCCCTGTCTACGCGTCCTGCTGACCGTCGAGCTGCAACTGCTGTGCCAGGCCCTGCTCGTCGGTCGCACCCCAGCGCTCGACGATCTTGCCGTCGCGGAACTTCGACACCTGGATGCCGCGCACCTCGAACGAACGTCCGGTGGGCTCGTGGCCCTGGAACGGACCCGTGTGCGTGCCGCGGATCGTGAACACCGCCGTGACGAAGTCGTCGGTCACGACCAGCGGATCCGGCGTGAGCTCGAGGTCCGGGAACGCCGTCGTGAAGGCACGCCAGAAGTCGACGATGCCCGTCAGCCCCGGAGCCTGGTCGGGCGCCGGGTCGTGGTCGACCACGTCCTCCGCCCACACCTCGCCGAAGCGGTCGAAGGCGCGGTCGCCGATGATGCCGCCGAGGCGTTCCTGCGCTGCCTGGTTCGCGTCCGTGGTCATGGGGGTCCTCCCGTCAGGGGCCCGGACTGTTCCGGGGCCCTCGACCTGCGTACCCGGGCCGGTATCCGACGTCCGCACAGTCCGGGGGACACCTGTCCGGTGGGCGCACCGAGGGTGCCCGTTCACCTGGCGGCCACCTCGGGGTCACCCCGGCGGGGCACACTCGCCGTGCTCGGGGGAGTGGAGCGCGGTCGCCGACGGGTGGTCGAGCGACCGCGCCTTCCCGACCGGGCATCTCGCGCATGGACCGGGCGTACACCGAGCCAGCGCTAGTCTGGTCGTCGGCCGTTGTCTCGACATCGAGCGACCCTCGATGTGGAGTGTGGCGACCGGGTAACCGATGCCGATCGCACGAACCGTGCGGGAAGAAGAACAGCGTGGATCTTTTCGAGTACCAGGCCAGGGACCTCTTCGAGTCCTACGGTGTCCCCGTGTTGCAGGGGATCATCGCCGACACCCCTGAGGAGGCGAAGGCAGCGGCCGAGAAGATCGGTGGCGTCGTCGTCGTCAAGGCGCAGGTCAAGGTCGGCGGTCGCGGCAAGGCCGGCGGCGTCAAGGTCGCGAAGACCCCGGACGAGGCGTTCGAGCACGCGCAGGCGATCCTCGGCCTCGACATCAAGGGCCACACGGTCAAGCGCGTCATGGTCGCCCAGGGCGCCGACATCGCCGAGGAGTTCTACTTCTCCGTGCTGCTCGACCGGGCGAACCGCTCGTACCTGTCGCTCACCAGCGTCGAGGGCGGCATGGAGATCGAGCAGCTCGCGGTCGAGAAGCCCGAGGCCCTCGCCCGTGTCGAGGTCGACCCGCTGACCGGGATCGACAAGGCGGCGGCGCTCGAGATCGCTTCGCAGGCGAACTTCCCGGAGGCGCTCCGCGACCAGGTCGCCGACGTCTTCGTGAAGCTCTACGACGTCTACAAGGGCGAAGATGCCACCCTCGTCGAGGTCAACCCCCTCGTCCGCACGGGCGACGGACAGATCCTCGCGCTCGACGGCAAGGTCTCGCTCGACGAGAACGCCGACTTCCGGCACGAGAACCACAAGGCGCTCGAGGACACCGCGAGCGAGGACCCGCTCGAGGCCAAGGCGAAGGCCCACGGCCTGAACTACGTCAAGCTCGACGGCCAGGTCGGCGTCATCGGCAACGGTGCGGGGCTCGTCATGTCGACGCTCGACGTCGTCGCCTACGCCGGTGAGCGCCACGGCGGCGTGAAGCCCGCCAACTTCCTCGACATCGGCGGCGGTGCGTCGGCCGAGGTCATGGCGAACGGCCTCGACGTCATCCTCGGCGACCCGCAGGTGAAGAGCGTCTTCGTGAACGTCTTCGGCGGCATCACCGCCTGCGACGCCGTCGCGAACGGCATCGTCGCCGCGCTGGGCATCCTCGGCGACGCGGCCACCAAGCCGCTCGTCGTCCGCCTCGACGGCAACAACGTGGAAGAGGGTCGTCGGATCCTGGCGGAGGCGGCGCACCCGCTCGTCACCGTCGCCGCGACCATGGACGATGCGGCCGAGCAGGCCGCCGAGCTCGCCGCGGCCGCGGCGTAAGGAGCGCTCAGAACAATGTCGATCTTCCTCAACAAGGACTCCAAGGTCATCGTCCAGGGCATCACCGGCGGCGAGGGCACCAAGCACACCGCGCTCATGCTCAAGGCCGGCACGAGCGTCGTCGGCGGTGTCAACGCCCGCAAGGCCGGCACCACCGTGACCCACGGCGACGTCACCCTGCCCGTGTTCGGCTCGGTGCGCGAAGCCATCGACACCACCGGTGCTGACGTCTCGATCGTCTTCGTGCCGCCGGCGTTCGCGAAGGACGCCGTGCTCGAAGCCATCGACGCCGCGATCCCGCTGGTCGTCGTCATCACCGAGGGCATCCCCGTGCAGGACTCCGCGGAGTTCTGGGCGCACGCGAAGGCCCTCGGCGGCAAGACCCGCATCATCGGCCCGAACTGCCCCGGCATCATCACCCCCGGGGAGTCACTCGTCGGCATCACCCCGGCGACGATCACCGGCAAGGGCCCGATCGGCCTCGTCTCGAAGTCCGGCACCCTGACCTACCAGATGATGTACGAGCTCCGTGACCTGGGCTTCTCGACCGCCATCGGCATCGGCGGCGACCCGGTCATCGGCACCACGCACATCGACGCGCTCGCCGCGTTCGAGGCCGACCCCGAGACCGAGGCGATCGTCATGATCGGCGAGATCGGTGGCGACGCCGAGGAGCGTGCGGCCGACTACATCAAGGCGCACGTCACCAAGCCGGTCGTCGGCTACGTCGCGGGCTTCACGGCTCCCGAGGGCAAGACGATGGGCCACGCCGGCGCGATCGTGTCCGGTTCCGCCGGCACGGCCGAGGCGAAGAAGCAGGCGCTCGAAGCGGCCGGCGTCAAGGTCGGCAAGACGCCGTCCGAGACGGCGGCGCTGCTGCGCGAGGTGGTCGCGAGCAAGTAGCGGCGTCCGTCCCGGGTGCGGACCGACTGGAGGCACGGTGCCGGTTGGCGTCGTGCCTCCAGCATGTAGAATTCTGGTATGCAGAACTCTCGACGCCTCTTCCTCGCAGGCGGTGGTCTGACGGCGCTCGCTGCGGTGACCGCAGCGCCTGCTCGAGCGAGTGTCAGCACGGAGGAAGAGGTCCGACGGCAGACGACGATCCGGTTCGCCTCCGAGTTCGGTACCGTCGGCGACGGCGCAGCGGACGACACCGCCGCCCTGCAGGAGGCGATCAACTGGTCGAGCGATGCCCTTGGCACCCTGCTGCTCGACGCGGGCTTCTACGCGATCAACGCGCTCTCGGTGAAGCCGCAGGCCAGGATCGTCGGTGCGGGAGCAGGGCACACGTTCTACCCGAGGGCGAAGCAGCCGCGCATGGCTGGCGCGGTGATCGTTCCGCGGACGCGGGACGCCACGACGGAGGCGCTCGTGACGATCCCGGTGGGGTCGACCGGCGTCCAGCTCCAGAACCTCGCCATCGACGGGTACAACTTCCGCTGGGGAGGCGATGCCGCCGATCCTGCGCTCAGGGTCCGACGTGTCGGCCTCGACGTGCGTGGCGGCGTCGAGGTCGTGGTGAATGGCGTCCGCGTCGTGCGCTTCGCCGCGACGGGCATCGCGATCGAACGCCTCAACAACGCGCGATGGACCGACGTGTTCGTCGATCGGAGCGGGAGCGACGACGAGCCGGCGTTCGTCCTCCGGTCACCGGCTGACGGAGCTTCGAACTTCATCGTGTTCGACGGGCTCACCATCGAACGATCGGCGAACACGGCCCTGAGCATCGCGGTCGGCGACGATCCGGTCCGCGACTGGGCGTCCAACGTCACCTTCATCGGCTTGCACGTCGAGTCGAACCGCGACTACGGCGAGCATTCGTTCCCGATCAACACGAAGCCGCTCATCGACGTCGGCAACGTCCGTGCCCTCACGTTCGTCGCGCCACAGGTGCTCGGTGGAGCAGCCCCGATGCTTCGGTACCGCCAGACGATCCCGACAGAACCCCTCGGAAGCGCCCCTGGGGGTGATGCCCGCGACCAACAGGGCGGAATGACCGTGTTGGGCGGCCACTTCGACGCGCACGGCGGTGGAACGGTCGCCCGTGCGGGCATCGAGGTGAGCGGGCTCGGACGTGGAGCATCGCTGCGGTCGGTCCGGTTCGCTTCCCTCCCTGCTGTTCCCGCGGTGCTCATCGGGCAGGACTATGGCTTCGACCTCCACGTCTCCGGCTGCTCCCAGCGTTGGGCGAAGGAACTGGGACGGCCCGTGCAGGACGACCGGCCGGACGCGGTTCGCCGACACTGGCCATCCCGGGTGCAGGGTGACCAGGTCATCGGGGGCGGCGGGCTGCTCATCGAGGGGCGACAGTTCCGCGTCGCCGACCGATCTCCGGCTGATGCCACGAAGGCGGAGTCGGTCGACGCGTCGTCGATCTCTGCGGGATGGGTCGAGGTCGGCGCACGAGGGCCGGGAACGGACACCGCCGGTCGCCTGTTCGTGTACAACTGGAAGCCGGTACGCGGTCCGCTCGTGCGCGTCACCTTCGAACGAGCGATCCCTGCGCAGCCGATCGTCATGGTGACCGCTCGGAACGAGCGGGCGGCGACCGCCCGACTCTTCGTGCGACTCGACGAGGAGGACGGGCGGACGCTCGGCTTCACCGTGTGTACGGCGGATGAGCTCGACCGGAGCACGGAGGCGATGTTCGTCGACTACTTCGTCGTCGGACGGGTTCCGCTCTGACCACGGTCAGAGGTACCGGTTGACCGGTGCCGTCGCTTCGAGTATCGCCGCCCGGAGCGACGCACTCCAGGCCGTGGCGATCTGCCCGTCGTTGCCGCGGCCGTCGACGTTGTGGGTCGAGAGGGCCGCCCCGCCGTCCGGGAGGTGGAGGAAATCGCGGTGTCGGTACGCCCCGGTGACCTTCGCGGCGACGCCCGTCTCCACTGCGACGCGGTGCAGCCAGAGGTCGTCGGCCGCGGGGGCCTGAGCGCGGAACTCGTCCTCGCGGTCCCGGAGTGCGTCGAGCATCGGCGGAACGATGAGGTGCCCCCATGTGCCGGTTGCCAGATTGCGTGGCGAGGCCGGCCCCTGGCCAACCTCGGGCCACGTCTCGTACGGCGTGAGGGCGCCGCTCCGGAACGACACCTCTCGCGAGCGGTGCGCGGTGTTCGTGCGGGGATCCCCGGCGTGCGCCGAGAGGAGTCGCTCGAGCCACGTCCTCGGGTACAGCAGGTCGTCGTCGGCGGTGACGAGCGGAGCGCGGTGGCGGTCGAGTGATTGGACGTAGGGGTAGTACTTGGTGTGTGGCCGGTAGTTCTCGGACAACCGGATCTCGGCTCCACGACGGATGAGCCGTCGCAGGCCTGGAGTGGGATCGGCGACGGCGGCGTGGTCGTCAAGCCAGAGGATGAGCCGCTCGGGGCGGACGGTGCCGGCAGCGATGCTCTCCATGGTGAGGTGCACGGTCGCGATGCGCTCGCCGTGGCTCGTCAGGCTCACGACCGGCCCGCCGCCCGGGTCGATCGCCGAGAGCGTCGACGTGCGATTACGGAGCGATAGTGCGGTGAACCGCTCGGCCTTCCGTACCTGGAGGGTGAAACGAGTCATGTTGGTATTTTACATGCCGTGCGCGAGGGGAACAACCCTTGCACTCCCGTCGAGCGCCGCGCGGCGTCCCGGTGCGTGCGCCGCTCGCACGTATCCTCGCTGCGATGAACCGCCTGGGAACCGCACTGCTCGCCGCGATCGAGGCGGTCGTGACGGTCGGCGTCGGCCTCGGGATCGCCCTGGTGCCGCTGACGCTGCTGTGGGGGTTCGAGTACGGCCTGCAGATCGACTGGGACGTGTTCTGGAAGGCCACCGGGAGCGTCTGGCTCGTCGGGCACGGCGTCGACGTGTCGTTCCTGCTCGGTTCGGCGCTGGCGAAGTCCTCCGGAGTGAGCGGTGCCACCGACCCGATCCACGTCACGCTCGCTGCGCTCGGGTTCGCGATCGTCACCGCCTGGCTCGCCGGTCGCGCCGGACGACGCTTCGCCGAGACCGAGCACCGCACGACGGGGCTCCTGGTCGGCACCGGCGTGGTCGCCGCCCTCGGACTCGCGGTCGCGCTCTCGTCGCGGTCCGCCGCGACCGATCCCTCCGTCTGGCAGGCGATCGTCCTGCCCGCGCTCTGGTTCGGCATCCCCGCGCTCGTCACGTCCGAGGTCTGCCGGCGTCGCCGGGGGCTCTCCGCCGACCCGGTGACGCAGCGCGTGCTCGACCTGCTCGACCGGGTGCCGTCCGTGTGGCGCGCCGTGGCGGCGTTCGGACTCCGTGCCGGCACCGCCGCGACCGCCGCGGTCGTCGCCGTGGCGGGCATCGTGGTCGCCTTCCTGCTCTTCGGCTCCTTCGCCGAGGTCATCTCCCTCTACGAGCGGTCGCACGCCGGTGTCGTCGGCGGCATCGCCCTGACCGTCGGGCAGCTCGCGTTCCTGCCGGACTTCGTCGGCTGGGCGACGTCGTGGCTCGTCGGACCCGGCTTCGCCATCGGGACCGGTTCGAGCGTCTCGCCGATCGGCACCACGCTCGGGCCGATCCCCGGCATCCCGGTCTTCGGTGCGCTGCCCGCTTCCGGCCACACCTTCGGGCTGGTCTGGGTGCTCGTGCCGGTGATCGCCGGGTTCGCCGTGGGAGGGCTGCTCCGGCCGCGGCTCGTGCAGGCGCTCGGCAGCGCGAACTCCGCCCTGCACCGCGCCCTCGGCGGGGTCGCTGCGGGCCTGGTCGCCGGCGTGCTCACCGGGATGATCGCCTGGGTCACGTCGGGCTCGTTCGGCCCCGGTCGCCTGGCCGACGTCGGACCGCACGCCCTCGTCGTCGGAGCCTTCGCGGCGCTCGAGGTCGGGGTCCCGGCCGTCGTGGCACTGGCTGCCGGGAGCGACCTCGTCCGGCTGCCCGACCGCGGGTGGTCGCGCGAACGCTGGCACGAGAGCGACGAGTCGGACGCTTCCGAGACCGCGGACCGCGAGACCTCCCTGCTCGCAGCGCTCGACCAGGCCGGCGCCGGCCGGACCACGGACGTGCACCGGTTCGTCGTCGAGGAGGCCCACGGCGGGGTGGCGAGCGCCGCTGCGGCGACCACCGCTGCAGCCCCCGCCGACCAGCCGACCGAGCCGATCAAGGACAAGGCGACCGACGGCGGTGAAGCCGACCACGTGCCGGAGCCGAGCGTGCCGGTGGAGCCGGTCCGTGCCTCCAGGCCCGAGCGCGACCCCGATGCGGACGTCGAGCTGCCGGACTGGGCACGCACCGACGCCGTCGCGGCCGCCCGTGTCACCGACCAGCCGGAGCCGGCCGCCCGTGGCGGGCTCGGTTCGATCCGGGACCGCCTGCGCGGCGCAGCCGACGGCGTGCGCGGACGCGCCGGCGAACTCCGGGACCGCGTCACGGGAGCCGACGTCGAGCGCGAGCAGCCCGCAGCGCCGGCGCCGACAGCACCGGGGACCGAGGCACAGCCGGCGTTCCCGTGGAGCACCGAGGAGTTCGTCGCCGGGCGCGACGACGAGCCCGAGGCGCCCGCCTCTGCGAAGCCGGCGACGCCGAAGTGGGACGCCACCGACCAGATCCCGGACGACGAGCTGCCCTGGTGGCGCCGCCCCAAGGACGACCGGTAGCGACCGCCGTCGTACGACACCAGGCCCGGTAGGGTTGTCAGCGTGCTCGAACTGGTCGTCCTGATCTCCGGTACCGGCTCGAACCTCCGAGCCCTGCTCGAAGCGACCCTCGACGCCGAGTACCCCGCACGCGTCGTCGCCATCGGTGCCGACCGCGATGCCGAGGGGCTCGCGCTCGGCGAGGAGTTCTCGATCCCGACGTTCACGGTGCCGTTCTCCCGCTTCGACTCACGCGCGGCCTGGGGCGACGAGCTCGCCGCCCAGATCCGCCCGTGGTCGCCCGACCTCCTCGTGCTGTCCGGCCTCATGCGCCTGCTGCCGCCGGCGGTCGTGTCCGAGTTCGGTCCGGCGATCATCAACACGCACCCCGCGTACCTGCCCGAGTTCCCCGGCGCCCACGGCGTGCGGGACGCCCTCGCCGCAGGAGTCGAGCAGACCGGGGCGAGCGTCATCAAGGTCGACGACGGCGTCGACAGCGGCCCGATCCTGGCGCAGGAGCGCATCCCCGTCCTGCCGGGCGACTCCGAGTCGACGCTGCACGACCGCATCAAGCCGGTCGAGCGACGCCTGCTCATCCAGACCATCCTCGACATCGCCAACGGCACCACCGACCTGAAGGGCACCCCGAGCGCATGAGCGTGCACGCAGCCGACCCCAGCCTGTACCGCGACCGGGACACCGTCCCCGTGCGGCGGGCGCTCATCTCGGTGAGCGACAAGTCCGGCCTGCTCGAGCTCGCCGGGGCGCTCGCCGACTCCGGTGTCGAGATCGTGTCGACCGGGTCCACGGCGCAGGCCATCCGCGACGCCGGGTACGCCGTCACCGACGTGTCGAGCGTCACGGGCTTCCCGGAGTCGCTCGACGGCCGGGTGAAGACCCTGCACCCGTCGGTGCACGCGGGTCTCCTCGCCGACCTGCGCCTCGAGTCGCACGAGCAGCAGCTCGCCGACCTCGGCATCGAGCCGTTCGAGCTCGTCGTCGTCAACCTGTACCCGTTCGTCGAGACGGTGGCCTCTGGTGCCGACACCGCGACGGTGGTCGAGAACGTCGACATCGGCGGGCCGGCGATGGTCCGTGCGTCGGCGAAGAACCACCCGAACGTCGCGATCGTCGTCTCGCCGGCGTCCTACGCCGAGGTCGTCGAGGCCGTCCGTGCGGGCGGGACCACGCTCGAGCTCCGGAAGCGCCTCGCCGCCCAGGCCTTCGCACACACCGCCGCGTACGACACCGCGGTCGCGTCCTACTTCGCGAGCGACGTCGTCGCGGCCGAGGCAGCGGCACCGACCACGGCCGGCGAGATCGAGACGCCCGGCACCTTCGACGAGCACCTGTCGTTCGGCGCCGACCTCGCCGCCACGCTCCGGTACGGCGAGAACGCCCACCAGGCCGCCGCGCTGTACACGAGCGCGCAGGGCACCGGCATCGCCCAGGCCACGCAGCTGCACGGCAAGGAGATGTCGTACAACAACTACGTCGACGCCGACGCAGCGGTCCGCGCGGCGTACGACTTCGCCGAGCCCGCGGTCGCGATCATCAAGCACGCGAACCCGTGCGGCATCGCGATCGCCCCGGCCGACGCCGCCGACCCGATCGCCGCCGCCCACGCCGCCGCGCACGCCTGCGACCCGCTGTCCGCGTTCGGTGGGGTCATCGCCGCGAACCGCCCGGTCACGGTCGCCATGGCCGAGACGGTCAAGGACATCTTCACCGAGGTCGTCGTCGCGCCGGCGTTCGACCCCGAGGCGATCGAGATCCTCTCGCGCAAGAAGAACATCCGCCTGCTCACGCTGCCGACCGACTTCGCGCTGGCCGAGCGCGAGGTGAAGCAGATCTCCGGCGGGTTCCTCGTGCAGGACGCCGACCGGTTCACGTCGTTCGACCAGTCCACCTGGACCCTCGTCGCGGGCGAGCCGGCCGACGATCAGACGCTCACCGACCTCGCGTTCGCGTGGAAGGCCAGCCGTGCCGTGAAGTCGAACGCGATCCTCCTGGCGAACCTGGGTGCGAGCGTCGGCGTCGGCATGGGCCAGGTCAACCGCGTCGACTCATGCCACCTCGCGGTGGACCGCGCCGGTGAGCGGGCGGCGGGGAGCGTCGCGGCCTCGGATGCCTTCTTCCCCTTCGCGGACGGCCTGCAGGTCCTCCTCGACGCGGGCGTCCGCGCAGTGGCCCAGCCCGGCGGGAGCGTCCGCGACGACGAGGTCATCGCCGCCGCGAAGGCCGCCGGCGTGACGATGTACTTCACCGGCGAGCGGCACTTCTTCCACTGATTCGAGGAAAGTGGTTGCGCCCTGTGAGTTCCTCTGAATAGTCTGTAAGGCTCCGCGACAGGCACGCCGACGACCTCCAACCGGGTCGGCGGCACCGCGGACACAACGGTGACGAAGACGACGACTGGAGTGACGATGGACACGACGACCGGAACCGTGGCGACGGCTGCCCGTGCGGGTCTCGTGCTCTTCGTGGGGACCGCTCCCGACGCACGACCGTTCGGCGGAGCACGCGGCGTACGCCCGCGTCCCGCACCCGCGGCCGTCGCGCCGCACCCCTACCGGGGTGCGCCCGCCGTCACGGCACCGCTGTCCGCGTAGGGCTGCCTCCCACAGCCAGCGACGAGCCGTCGGCACCGCCCGACGACGACGAGCACGCGACGAGCCGCCGCGACAGCCGCGACGACGACGAGCACGGGCCCGCGCGAGCCCACGCCTGAAACCCGGGGGACGACTGTCTCCCGGTGCACTCCGACCGAACCGACGCCGCTCGACCAGCGGCGGCGGGCGACCGCGACGCGGACCGAGCACGCCCGACCAGGGCGAGCACGGCCCGGGACGCGACCGACCCGCTCGGCCGACGACCACCACGCAACGGACACCGAGCCTCCAGACCGACGGCTGCGACAGCAGCGGCCGGCCCCGGGGCCCCGGCACGACGCACGAGGACGCAACCCCCATGTCCAAGACGCCAGACCAGGCGCGCCCGTCCACCGACCGCCCTTCTACCTTCCGCGCGATCGCGCGGATCTACCCCTTCGTGAAGCCCTACCAGGGCCGGCTCATCGGCGGCATGTTCGCCGCCATGGGCGCCTCCCTGGTGGCGCTCGCGATCCCCTACGTCCTGCAGTGGCTCGTCGACGGCCCGCTGTCCTCGAAGGACTCCGCACAGATCTGGCCCGCCGGCCTGGGCGTGCTCGCGCTCGGCGTGCTCGAGGCGTTCTTCATCGCCTCGCGCCGTCGGATGGTGATGCGCCCGTCGACCCGCATCGAGACGAGCATGCGGAACGCGCTCTACGCGAAGCTGCAGGACCTGCCGGTGGCGTTCCACGACCGGTGGGAGTCCGGGCAGCTGCTGTCCCGTTCCGTCTCCGACCTGTCGTTGATCCGCCGCTGGCTGGCCTTCGGTGTCGTCCTGCTGGTCGTCAACATCGTCACGATCGTCGTGGGCTTCGTCGTGTTGTTCACCTTCGGGTGGCTTCTCGGCCTGGTGTTCCTCGTCGCGTCGATCCCGCTGTGGATCAACGGGCTGCTGTTCGAACGCCGGTACTCCGTCGTCGCGCGCCGCAGCCAGGACCAGGTCGGCGACCTCGCCACGAGCGTCGAGCAGTCGGTGCACGGCATCCGCGTGCTCAAGGCGTTCGGCCGTGGCCGGTACAAGCTCGACGAGTTCAGCGAGCAGGCCGAGGCGCTGCGCGGCACCGAGATCGAGAAGGCCAAGGCCATCGCGGGCATCTGGCTGTGGCTGCTGCTCGTGCCCGACGTCGCGTTCGCGCTCTGCCTGCTCGCGGGCATCTGGCTCGCCTCGCAGGGGGAGCTCACGGTCGGGCAGCTGTTCGCGTTCTTCGCGACGGCGACGGTGCTCCGGTTCCCGATCGAGTCGATCGGCTTCCTGCTCTCGATGACGTTCGACACGCGCACTGCCGTCGACCGCTTCTTCGAGGTCATGGACTCCGAGAACACGATCACGGACCCGGCGTCGCCGAAGACGATCGCGGAGCCGCACGGTGCGCTGTCCTTCAACGCCGTGCACTTCCGGTACCAGGACTCCCCGCCGCAGTACGCCGACCTGATCAACGGTGTCGAGCTGCAGCTCCGTCCGGGCGAGACCATGGCGCTCGTCGGGCTGACCGGCTGCGGCAAGACCACGCTGCTGTCGCTCGTGCCCCGGCTGTACGACGTCACGGGCGGTTCCGTGACGATCGACGGGGTCGACATCCGCGACCTCACCCGCGAGGAACTGCGGCGCCACGTCGGCGTCGCGTTCGAGGACGCCACCCTGTTCTCGACGACGGTGCGGGAGAACGTCCTGCTCGGGCGTCCGGACGTGTCGGGTGAGGAAGCCGAGATGCTGATGCGCGAGGCGCTCGACATCGCCCAGGCGTCCTTCGTGGACGACCTGCCGGACGGCGTCGACACGCGCGTCGGGGAAGAGGGCCTGTCCCTCTCCGGTGGCCAGCGGCAGCGTCTGGCGCTCGCGCGTGCCATCGCGGCGCGGCCGTCGGTGCTCGTCCTCGACGACCCGCTGTCTGCCCTCGACGTCGACACCGAGGCGCGGGTCGAGGCCGGCCTGCGTCGCGTCCTCGCCGAGACCACGTCGCTCATCGTGGCGCACCGTCCGTCCACTGTGACGCTCGCGGACCGCGTCGCGCTCATGGAGAACGGCGTCGTCACCGCCGTCGGCACCCACTCGGAGCTGATGGCGGACAACGACCACTACCGCTACGTCATCTCGTCGCTCGACGACGACGACGCCACCGCACGAGAGGAGGCGATGGCATGACCCAGCAGACAGACCAGAACCTGCCTGGAGGCACGGCTTCCGTCGACGACACCGCCGAGGGCGCGCAGACTGCCGCGCCCGTCACCGCGTCGATCACCACGCTCGGTGTGCGCGGCGAGGAGCGTGAGGACTTCACCAAGGCCGAGAGCAAGCGGCTGCGCCGCCGCTCCCTCGCCCTGCTCGGTTCCCTCGCCGCGCCGCTCAAGCTCCGGCTCGTACTGCTCGGCATCGTCGTGGTGGTCTCCACCGCGGGGACGGTCGCGGGGCCGGCGCTCATCGCGTGGGGCATCGACAACGCCCTGCCGGCCGTGATGGACCAGAACGACTGGGTCCCGGCGTTCGGGGTCGTCGCGACGTACATCGTCGTGGCGATCCTCGGCGCGGTCCTCACCGCCTGGTACACGGTGCTCGCGGCGCGGATCAGCCAGGCGATCCTGTTCGACCTGCGCAAGCGGGTGTTCCTGCACACGCAGCGGCTCTCGCTGGAGTTCCACGAGACCTACACGTCCGGCCGGATCATCTCCCGCCAGACGAGTGACCTCGACTCCATCCGCGAGCTGCTCGACTCCGGCCTGAACCAGCTCATCCAGGGCGTGCTGTACATGGTGTTCACCGCCATCGCACTCGTGGCGCTCGACCCGACCTCCGGGCTCGTGCTCGCGGTGTCGCTCGTGCCGCTGTGGTTCCTGATCCGCTGGTTCCAGTCGAACTCGCAGACCCTGTTCCGGGCCACCCGTGTCACCTCGGCGCGTGTGATCGTGCACTTCGTCGAGACGATGACGGGCATCCGCGCGGTGCAGGCGTTCCGCAAGGAGAACCGCAACCGCGACGAGTACGGCGGCTTCGTCGAGGACTACCGCGTCGCGAACACCAAGGTGTTCAACCTGTTCGGGACGTTCGACCCGGTGCTCGTGCTCATCGGCAACGCCACGCTCGCGGCGGTCGTCATCGTGGGCGGCTTCCGGATCGTGGACGGCTCGCTCGAGGTCGGTGCGCTGCTCGCGGTCGCGCTGTACGCCAAGCGGTTCTTCGACCCGGCACAGGAACTCGCGATGTTCTACAACGGGTACCAGTCGGCCTCGGCCGCGATGGAGAAGATCTCCGGCGTGCTCGAGGAACGGCCGAGCGTGCCGGACCCCGCGAAGCCGGTGAAGCTGCCGGACGCCACCGGGAAGATGGACTTCGACGACGTCGTGTTCGCGTACAACGCGGGCAAGGTCGTGCTGCCGGAGTTCGACCTGCACATCCCGGCGGGGCAGACCATCGCGCTCGTCGGGTCCACCGGTGCCGGGAAGTCGACGCTCGCCAAGCTCATGGCGCGCTTCTACGACCCGTCGCAGGGCTCGGTCAAGCTCGACGGCGTGGACCTGCGGGAACTCGACGCGAAGGACATGCGCCGGGCGATCGTCATGGTCACGCAGGAGGCGTACCTGTTCTCCGGCACCGTCGCGGACAACATCGCGCTCGGCAAGCCGGGGGCCTCCCGCGCCGAGATCGAGGCGTCGGCGAAGGCGGTCGGCGCGCACGAGTTCATCATGGCGCTGCCCGACGGGTACGACACCGACGTGAACAAGCGCGGTGGCCGGGTGTCGGCCGGGCAGCGGCAGCTCCTGTCGTTCGCCCGGGCGTTCATCGCGGACCCGAAGGTGCTCATCCTCGACGAGGCCACGGCGTCGCTCGACATCCCGTCGGAGCGGCTCGTGCAGGAAGGGCTCGAGACGCTCCTGGCCGACCGGACCGCGGTGATCATCGCGCACCGGCTGTCGACCGTCGCGATCGCCCACCGGGTGCTCGTGATGGAGTACGGGCGCATCGTCGAGGACGGCACCCCGGACGACCTCATCGCCGGCACCGGGCGGTTCGCCCAGTTGCACGCCGCCTGGCGCGACTCGCTCGTGTAGCGGATTGCCGGGCTGCACGACCACCGTTCGCGCCCCCTCCTGAACATCGCGCCCCGTCCCGACGGGGCGCGATGTTCGTTGCGGGGCGCGATCGACCGGCGACACGTGGTTGGCTTGCTCCATGAGCGACGACAGCGTGCAGCCCGGCGGAGTGGCCCTGCGCGACCCCTTCTACGGGGCACCCTTCACCGAGGCCGTCCGCCGGTTCTGGCGGAAGTACACCGTGTTCACCGGGCGGGCGTCCCGCGCCGAGTTCTGGTGGTGGTGGATCACGTCGCTGGCGATCGGTCTCGTCCTGCAGCTCGTGCCGCAGGCGTTCACGCCGGACACCCCGATGCTCGAGAACCCCGTCGGCTCGTACCTGTTCGTGCTGTGGGCCCTCGCGACCCTGATCGGCTCGCTCGCCCTCGGCGCCCGACGGCTGCACGACGCGAACCTCTCCGGCTTCTGGCAGTTCCTGCACGTGCTCGCCGGCATCGGTTCGCTCGTGCTGTTCGTCATGTTCCTGCTCCCGACGAACCCGAAGGGCGCACGCTTCGACGCGTGACCCCGGTTCAGAACGGGTCGTCCGCGTCCGTGGACGGCGACCAGCGCGCCCGGCGCATGTCGATCCTCCAGGTCGTCGTCCCCTGCACGAGCGGCGTTCCCTCGGCGCGGTAGTGCTCGTGCGCCCGCGCCTCGTGGTGCACCGGCGGCCACCCACCGGACCGGACCACCCGCCACCACGGCAGGTCGGAGCCCTCGTGTGCCATCACCTTGCCGACCGCGCGCGACGCCCGTGAACCGAGCGCGGCGGCCACGTCCCCGTAGGTCATCACGTGCCCGGCGGGGATGAGGCGGACGACCTCGGCGACGGCCGCGCCGAAGTCGTCGGCGGCGCCCGTGCCGTCGGCGGGGACCTCGGTCACACCAGCTTCAGGACCGCGAAGTGGTCGCCGTACTGGGTCTCACGGACGACCTCGAACCCGACCGCGCGGAAGAACGGCTCGGGGCTGTCGTCGCCGCCGGGCTCGTAGACGACCGTGAGGCGCTCGAGGCCACGGCTGCGGGCCTCGTCGGCCAGACCGTGCACGGCGAACCGACCGACACCGCGGCCCTGCGCCGTCGCCGACACGTTCACACGCCAGATGGCACTGCGGAGTTCTTCCTCGGAGTTGTCCTCGTCGAAGGTGCCGATGATCATGCCGACGACCTCGTCGCCGTCGAGCACGACACGGGTCCACGCGGAACTGGGCTTCACGTCGGACTCCGCGACGCCGTACGTCGTCGGCTGCACGAACTGTTCCTGCCCGGGCTTGAGCGTCAGGGAGTTCGCCGCCGCAGCGGTCGACGCGGAGAGTTCTTCGAGGCGGAGGTCCGTCATGCCGCTCAGGCTAACGGTGGTACCCGTGCGGGGGCCAGCGCGGCGTCGAGAACGTCACCGCACCGTTGCCGGAGCCGCCCGCGCGGTATGGTCGCGGAATGGCAGAACATCGGCGCGGGGCGAACCTCCCGTCGATCGGCGGGTTCAACCGCACCGTCGTGCTCGACGCGGTGCGCCGCTCGCCCGACGGACTCAGCCGCGTCGAACTCGCCTCGCGCACGGGACTGAGCGCGCAGACGGTGTCGAACGTCACGCGGTTCCTCATCGAGGCGGGGATGATCGCCGAGTCCGGCACGATCGTGTCCGGACGCGGCAAGCCCCGGACCATCCTGCGGCTCGAGGCAGCCAGTCGGTACGCCGTCGGAGTGCACGTCGACCCGGCCGTCGTGACCTACGTGCTGCTCGACCTCGCCGGGACGGTCGTCGCCTCGACCACGACGTCCACGCCGACCGCGGACGATCCGTCCGAGGTCGTCCGCACCATCGCCACCGCGATCGACGGGCTCGTGCGCGACGCCGAGGTCGACATGGACGCGGTGCTCGGCGTGGGCATCGCCAGCCCGGGCCCGATCGACGTGGACGCCGGCGTGGTGCTCGACCCCCCGTTCCTGCCGCGCTGGCGGGACGTGCCGCTGCGTGACGCGCTGTCCGAGGCGACGGGCTACCCGGTGCTCCTCGAGAAGGACGTGACGGCCGCGGTGGTCGGCGAGATGTTCCTGGCGGGGGAGTCCTCGGCGCGGAACTTCGCCTTCGTGTACTTCGGCACCGGGTTCGGTGTGGGTCTCGCCGTCGACCACGAACCGGTCCGCGGTGTGGGTTCGAACGCCGGTGACGCCGGGCACATCATGGTCGACCAGGGTGCCCTCGCCGGGACCCCGGACAGTGCCGGCACCCGGGGTGAGGTCGGCGCGGCCGTCGCCCCGGACCGGCTGGTGCAGATCGCCCGGGACCGCGGACTCCCGATCGACGCCCTCTCGGACGTCGAGTCCGTGGACCGCGCGTGGGACGGGCTCGCCGCTGCGATCGACGCCGGGGACCCGGTGGCGATCGGCCTAGCGGAGGACGCCGGCACCGTGATGGGCAACGCCGTCGTCCTCATCGTCAACCTGCTCGACATCGACCGCGTGGTCTTCGGCGGGCCGTTCTGGTCGCGGGTGGCGAGTGCCGCGCTGCCGGCCGCCCGTGCCGCGATCGTCGAGTCGCCGCTGCTGGTGCCGAAGCACCCGGTGGTCGTCGACGAGAGCGACCGGGGCGCGGACGTCGCCGCCGTCGGGGCTGCCTGCCTCGTGCTCGACGCGGCGTTGTCGCCGCGCGCCAGCGCGCTCCTCATCCGACGCTGATCGACCGGCTCGCGCCGCGGGGGGTCGCGACCAGGGGTGGACTGGAGGCGCGGGGCGGCCCCGCACCGTGCCTCCAGTCCGTCATCGGGTTGCGTCCGGTGGCCGCGACACCTGTCGTTCACCTGGTCGCCACCGGGCGGACGCCCGGGTGCTGAACAGTCGTGCAGGTCCGCCCCTGACCTCCCGAGAAGGACCCTGCATGCATCCCCGTGCCCTGCGCTTCGGCGCGTCCGTCGCAGCCGGCCTCGTCGTCGCCGCCGGCGTCCTCACAGCGACGCCCGCCTCCGCTGCCGTCGGTGACGACGACCCGAACGTCGGGCCCGCCGCCGGGAACGGCCTCGTCGTCAACGAGGTCGAGTCGAACGGTGACGACACCGACTGGGTCGAACTGCGGAACACCTCGTCCGCCGCGATCGACCTGTCCGGGTACGCGTTCCTCGACGACGACAGCTCCCACGACGCCTACGTCCTGCCCGCTGGGTCGACGATCGCCGCCGGCGGGTACTTCGTCATCGACCAGCTGTCCGCGACCGCTCCCGGCTTCGACTTCGGCCTCGGCGGAGCGGACACCGCACGCGTGTACGACCCGGCCGGGGACCTCGTGCTGCGGTACTCCTGGACGACCCACGCGGCGGTCACGTACGGCCGCTGCCCGGACGGCACCGGCGCCCTCGTGGACACCACCGCGTCGACCAAGGGCGCGGCGAACGACTGCTCCTCGCCGGTGCGCATCAACGAGGTCGAGTCGGACGGCGGCACCCCGGGTGACTGGGTGGAGCTGACGAATGTCGGCACGAGGACGGTGGACCTCGGCGGCTACGTCCTCAAGGACAGTGAGGACGACCACACGTACCCGATCCCCGCCGGCACGACGGTGGCCCCGGGTGGCTTCACGGTGCTCGACGAGGCCTCCTTCGGCTTCGGGCTCGGCAAGGCGGACTCCGCCCGGGTCTTCGACCCGCAGGGGCAGCTCGTCGACTCGTACTCGTGGACCGCGCACGCCGCGTCGACGTACGGCCGGAACCCCGACGGCACCGGCGCCTTCGCGGACACCGCCGCGCCGACGAAGGGCGCCCCCAACCGGTTCGCCGGTGTCGTCACGGCCGAGCCCTGGCCCGGCGGCCCGGACGAGACCGTGCTCGACGACGAGGACACCTTCACGGGCGACCTGAGCGGCATCGACTGGACGACCTCCCCGACCTCGGCGCAGGGCCAGCTCTGGGCCGTGCAGAACGGCGACGGGGTGCTCTACCACCTCGTGTCGGACGGCCGGGGCGGCTGGGGTCCGTCGAACGCTGTCGGCACGAAGCTCCACTACGCCGACGGTTCCGGGACGCCGGACGCCGAGGGCGTCACCGTGACGTCGGACGACCCCGGCGCGGTGTACGTGTCGACCGAGCGGAACAACGACGTGTCGTCGACGAGCCGCCCGGCGGTCCTGCGGTTCGCGACGACGTCCGGCGGGGAGTCGACGCTGAACGCGACGGACGAGTGGAACCTCGCCGCGGACTTCCCGGGTCTCGGGGCGAACGCCGGTCTCGAGGGCGTCACCTGGATCCCCGACTCCTGGCTCACCGCGCACGGATTCGCGGACGAGCACACCGGCGCCGCCTACGCCCCTGCCACGTACGCGGGGCACGGAGACGGCCTGTTCTTCGTCGGGGTCGAGGGCACCGCGAGCGTCTACGCCTACGCCCTGATGGATGACGGTTCGTTCCAGCGGGTGGCCACGATCGCGACGCCGTTCTCCGTCGTCGCGGACGTCCAGTTCGACCCGACGCTCGACGCGCTCTGGGTGGTCTGCGACGACGCGTGCTCCGGCCGCATCGCGCTGTACGAGGTGTCCGACGGTGCGTTCACCGCGTCGACCGTGTACGAGGCACCGTCGGCGGCCGACCGCACCCTGGCCAACGAGGGCTTCGCGATCTCGGGCGTGTGCGCGAGCGGCTCACGAGCCACCTTCTACGCGGACGACAACGACACGGACGGGTTCTCGCTCCGGACGGGGACGTACCCGTGCGACGGGTCGACGCCGGGGGACGGTGGGACGCCTGGTGACGGTGGGACGACTCCGACCCCGACGCCGGGTGGTGGTGGGTCGACGCCTGCGCCGAACCCCGGTTCGGATCCGTCGGGTTCGCCGTCGGTGCCGGTGGCTCCGTCGGAGTCGTCGCTGACCGAGGCGAACCGTGGTTCGGTGTCGGCGCCGTCGTCGGCTCGTGCGGGGGAGACGATCACGATCACGGTGGGGACGCAGTACGCGGGCGACCGGGTGAACGTGTGGCTGTTCTCGACGCCGACGCTGCTGGGGACGGTGACGGTCGCCGCGGACGGCACGGTGCGGGCGACGATCCCGGCGGATGCTCCGGCCGGGACGCACCGGATCGTGGTGACGGCGGCGGACGGGACGGTGCTCGGGTGGACGACGATCCGCATCGACCCGGCGACCGGTCAGTTGGCGTTCACCGGTGCCGAGGGGCTCGGCACCGGCGCGGTGGCCGCGTTCCTGCTCCTCGCGGCCGGCGCGGGTGTGCTGCTGGCCCGTCGTCGTCGCGGGGCGCGCGTGCCGGCGTGAGGCCCTGGCCGCGACCAGCTGCCGGACTGGAGGCGCGGTGCCAGCTGGTACCGCGCCTCCAGTCCGTCCCTGCGTGCGTTCCGACCCATCGCGCGTGACCTGGGAAGCGGAATCGCTCGTTGGAGGCAGGAACTTCCTGCCTCCCATGCGCGGAACGACCTCCTACGAGCGGAACGGCCCCCTACGCGCGGAACAGCCCCCAGCCACCCCCGCCCAGCGCGGCAGGCCACGCGCTCCCGATCGGCCCGCGAGCGACGTCGGCGCCGGGCAGTACCGTCGAGACCGTGAGCATCGAGATCCTCCGGTACACCGCGTTCGCCTCCGAGCCGGGCGGTGGCAACCCCGCGGGCATCGTGCTGGACGCAGCCGACCTCTCCGACGACGAGATGCAGGCGATCGCCCGCGACGTCGCCTACCCCGAGACCGCCTTCGTCGTCGGGCACACCCCCACCGGCCCGCACGTCCGGTACTTCTCCCCGGGGGCCGAGGTCCCGTTCTGCGGCCACGCCACGATCGCCACCGCGGTGGTCCTGGCGGAGCGCGACGGCCTCGGGCGACGGGTCTTCACGACGGGCGCGGGTGACATCGCCCTCGATGCGACCTCGACCCCGGACGGCACCGTGCAGGTCGCGATGACGAGCGTGGAGCCGAGCGTGCGACCCCTCGACCCGACCCTGCGCGACCGGCTGTTCGGGCTGCTCGGCCTGGTGCCGGACGACGTCGCCGAGGGGTTCCCGGTCCTGGAGTCCTTCGCCGGCAACCGGCACCCGGTGGTCGTCCTCGCCGACGAGGACCTGTTCCACCAGTTCCGGTTCGCACCGAGCCCTCTCGCGGAGCTCGCGCACGAGGCCGGGTGGGCTGGGACGGTCACGGTGCTGCACCAGACCGCACCGTTGGAGTACGAGGCCCGCAACCTCTTCCCGGTCGGCCGCATCACCGAGGACCCGGCGACCGGTTCAGCAGCGGCGGCCACGGGTGCGTACCTGCGCGAGGTCGGGGCCGTCGCACCGGACGACCGCGTCGTGATCCGGCAGGGGCGGCACGTCGGCCGACCGAGCGTGCTGCTCGTCGATGTCCCGGCGACCGGCGGCATCACGGTCACGGGCGGTGCCACGCCGATCCGCTGACGGGCGTTCCTTCCCAGGACATCTGCGATGGGAAGTCGAATCGGGCGTACCTGGTCAGGACTTCCGACCAGGTACGCCCGATTCGTACCGGTACGCCCGGAAGCGCCCAACGCGCGGGCCCGCGCCCGGAACCACCCGGCGCGTGGACCCCGGCCCCGCTCCGTGACCGCATCGTCACGAAAAACCTCTTGACAGCAATAAGTCAATACGGTGGACTAAGTGTGCGAGCGGGCGATGGAGCCCGCCACCTGTGCAAAGGAGCACCGATGAAACGCACCCGAATCATCGCCGGACTCGCAGCCGTGGCCGTCGCCGCGGTGGGTCTGGCAGGCTGCTCGAGCTCGGGGTCCGCCTCGAGCGACACGATCAAGATCGCGTACCAGAAGTTCGGCGCCTTCCAGCAACTCGACGCCCAGATGAAGGTCGTCAAGAAGGAGTACGAGAAGGACAACCCGGGCAAGAAGGTCGAACTCGTGCCGATCCAGGCGCAGGAGAACGACTACTACACGAAGCTCGCGCTCATGAACAAGGCCCCGGCCACCGCTCCGGACGTCATGTACGAGGACACCTTCCTCATCAAGGCCGACGCGCAGGCCGGGTACCTCCTGCCGCTCGACAAGTACACGGCGAAGTGGAAGGACTGGAGCCAGTTCTACGACAACGCCAAGCAGGCCGGTGAGGGCGTCGACGGCAAGACCTACGGCATCCCGATGGGCACCGACACCCGTGCCCTCTGGTACAACAAGGACATCTTCAAGAAGGTCGGCCTGCCCGTTCCGTGGCAGCCGAAGACCTGGGACGACGTGCTCGCCGCGGCGAAGACGATCAAGGAGAAGGACCCGGGCGTCATCCCGTTCAACGTCTACTCCGGCAAGCCCCAGGGCGAGGCGTCGACGATGCAGGGCTTCGAGATGCTCCTCTACGGCGCGGACGGCTCCGGCAACACGCTCTACAAGGACAAGAAGTGGGTCACGGGCTCGAAGCAGTTCGAGGACTCCCTGAAGTTCATCAAGGACGTCTACCAGGGCGGCCTCGGCCCGACACCGCAGCAGGCGCTCGACAGCCAGGTCGGCACGACGATCGCGCAGACGTGGCTCCCGAAGGGCCAGCTCGCGATCGACCTCGACGGGTCGTGGCAGTCCGGTACGTGGCTGAAGTCCGGCACTGCGCCGTGGCCCGAGTGGTCCGACGTGATGGGCCAGGCGCCGATGCCGACACAGAACGGTCAGGATCCGGGCTACAACTCGATGTCCGGTGGCTGGACCCTCGCGGTGGGCAAGAACTCGAAGAACCCGCAGGCCGCGTTCGACTTCATCTCGACCTTCCTCAACAAGGAGGGCTCGCTGAAGTACGACATCGAGAACAGCCAGATCGCGGTGCGCAAGGACGTCGCCGAGGATCCGTCGTACGACGCTTCCAACCCGACGTTCAAGTTCTTCTCCGGGCTCGTGGAACACACGAACTTCCGCCCGGCGACGAGTGACTACTCCCAGGTCTCGAACGCCATCCAGGTCGCGATGGAATCGGTCATGACGGGGCAGCAGACACCGAAGCAAGCCGCCGAGGCCTACGACAAGAGCGTCGTCGGCGTGGTCGGCAAGGACAACACCACCTCCGGCTGATCGCTGCGGTGACCACCTGACGGACTGGAGGCGCGGAGCACGCCCGCCCCGCGCCTCCAGTCCGTCCTTCCCCACCTTCGGAACCCCCTCCGCACCCGGAAGGCAACCAACCCGTGTCCAGCACCCCCCTCGCGCCGACGCTGTCGGCGCCCGGTGCGCCGAAGCGCACCGATCCGCCGGTCCCGCGCAAGCGGAAGCCGCTGCGGAACGTGGGACGAGCGGTCCCGCTCCTCCCCGCCGTCGTCCTCCTCGTCATCTTCCTGCTCGGCCCGGTCATCTCGTCGTTCTACGGGTCGTTCACCAACTCGGCGCTGACCGGTGTCGGCGCCGCCGACCAGCAGTTCGTCGGCCTGAAGAACTACCTCGAGCTGTTCCAGGACCCGGACTTCCCGAAGTCCGTCATCCTCACGATCGTCTTCCTGCTCGCCTCCGCAGTGGTCGGGCAGAACGTGCTCGGCCTCGGGCTCGCGCTCCTCATGCGCAGCGCCCACAAGGCCGTCCGCGCGATCGTCGGCACCTTCGTCGTCGCCGCGTGGGTGCTGCCCGAGATCGTGGCGTCGTTCGCGGCGTACGCGTTCTTCAACGACAAGGGGACGCTCAACGAGTTCCTCGCGTCGATCGGGATCAGCGGGCCGAACTGGCTCTACACGTACCCGATGCTCGCCGTGATCCTGGCGAACATCTGGCGCGGCACGGCGTTCTCGATGCTCGTGTACTCCGCCGCCGTGCAGGAGGTCCCCGAGGAGATCACCGAGTCCGCCGAGGTCGACGGCGCCACCGGCTGGCAGCGACTCGTGTACATCACGCTGCCCGTCATCCGCCGGTCGATCTCGACGAACCTCATGCTGACGACGCTGCAGACCCTGTCGGTCTTCACCCTCATCTACGTGATGACCGCCGGTGGCCCCGGGACGGACTCGTCCACGCTGCCGATCCTCGCCTACCAAGAGGCGTTCAAGTTCTCGCAGCTCGGCTTCGGGACGGCGATCGCCACGATCCTGCTCGTGGTCGGCGCGGTCTTCTCGATCATCTACATCAAGGCACTGAAGCCGGAGGTGGACTGATGGCACTCACCGCCGACCGTCCCGTGTCCAACGCCACCCGTTCGGTGACCGCCCCGGGTGCGCTCCACATGACCTCCCCGCGCGGCCGCACGATGCGCTGGGTGTCGAACATCGTGCTGCTCGTCATCGCGCTGTGCTTCGCGGTGCCGCTGCTGTGGCTCGTGCTCGCCTCGGTCGACCCCGACGCGTCGCTGTCGGTGAAGGTGCCGTCGACGTTCACGCTCGACAACTTCACGAAGGTCCTCACACCGGAGTTGTCGTTCATCCCGCTCGCGAACAGCCTGCTCATCTCCGGCGGTACGGCGCTCGTCACCGTGGTGTTCGCGCTGCTGGCGGCCTACCCGCTGTCCCGCTACAAGATGCGCGTCAACAAGCCGTTCCTGTACGGGATCCTGTTCGGCACCGGCCTGCCGATCACCGCGATGATGGTGCCGGTCTACGCGCTGTTCGTGTCGCTCAACCTCATCGACAACGTGTGGGGCTGCATCTTCTTCCTCGCCGCCACTTCGCTGCCGATGGCGATCTGGATGGCGAAGAACTTCATGGACTCCGTGCCGATCTCCCTCGAGGAAGCCGCCTGGACCGACGGCGCCTCGATGATGACCACGCTGACGCGCATCGTCGTGCCGCTCATGCGCCCGGGCATCGCCGTGGTGTTCATCTTCGTGTTCATCCAGGCGTGGGGGAACTTCTTCGTCCCCTTCGTCCTGCTGCTCTCGCCCGACAAGGTGCCCGCCGCGGTGAGCATCTTCAACTTCTTCGGGCAGTACGGGGCGGTGGCGTACGGGCAGCTCGCGGCCTTCTCGATCATCTACTCCGTGCCCGTCATCGCCCTCTACGTGCTCGTGTCCCGAGGCCTCGGCGGCGGCAACGCCCTCGCCGGCGGCATCAAGGGCTGAGCGCCCGTCCCCGCCCTGCTGGAAAGGAACCACCTCCATGCACCACGACGAACCCCTCGTCGAAGCCCGCATCGCCCGGCTCGTCCGGGACCGCATCGACCCCGCGGTCCACCGCCGGTCCGCTCCGGTGGAGATCGCGGCGTGGACCGTGCCGGACGAACCGGTGCCGTTCGACGTCGCGGTGGCGGCCGACTACGAGCCGTTCGCGGTCGGCGGGGCCTGGGGCGGTCGGCCCTGGGGAACCACCTGGTTCCGGATCCGGGGCACCGTGCCCGCGGACTTCGGGACGGCGCCGGGCACCACCGCGGAGCTGCTGGTGAACCTCGGGTTCACGAAGCGGCACCCCGGGTTCCAGGCCGAGGGGCTCGCGTGGCGTCCGGACGGCTCGACCATCAAGGGCGTCGAGCCGAAGAACGACACGGTCCCGCTCGAGGTCGGCCCCGGCGAGTCGTTCGAGCTCTACGTCGAGGCAGCGGCCAACCCGGACATCGGCGGCGACACCTTCCAGGGCGCCACCCCGCTCGGGTCGCGCTCGACCGCCGGCTCGAAGCCGATCTACAAGCTGCGCGCGCTCGAGATCGTCGAGCGGGACGACACCGTGTGGGAGCTCCAGCAGGACTTCTGGGTCCTCCGTGGGCTCATGGCCGAGCTGCCCACCGACGGCACCCGCGGCGCCGACATCCTCCGCGGACTCGAACGGGCCGCCGACGCCCTCGACCCGGACGACGTCGCCGGGACGGCCGCGGCCACCCGGGACGTCCTCGCACCGTTGCTCGCCGTCGGGGCTTCGGGCTCGGCCGGACGGGCCATCGCCGTCGGCCACGCGCACATCGACTCCGCCTGGCTCTGGCCCGTCCGCGAGACGATCCGCAAGTGCGCCCGCACGTTCTCCAACGTGCTCGACCTGATGGACCGCGACCCCGACTTCACGTTCGCCTGCTCCTCCGCGCAGCAGTACGCGTGGATCCGCGACGGCTACCCGTCGATCTGGGCCCGCATCAAGGAACGGGTCGCGGAGGGCCGGTGGATCCCCGTGGGCGGCATGTGGGTCGAGTCGGACACGAACCTTCCAGGTGGTGAGGCCCTCGCCCGGCAGTTCGTCGCCGGCAAGCGGTTCTTCCTGGAGGAGTTCGGCATCGACACCCCCGAAGCCTGGCTCCCCGACTCCTTCGGCTACTCGGGCGCCCTGCCCCAGATCGTCCGCGCCGCCGGCTCGAAGTGGTTCGTCACCCAGAAGCCGTCGTGGAACGAGACGAACGTCATCCCGCACACCTCGTTCCACTGGGAGGGCATCGACGGCTCCCGGATCCTGACCCACCTGCCCCCGGCCGACACCTACAACTCCGACGTCTCGGCCGCCGACCTGCACCGCGGGGAACGGCAGAACAAGGAGCGCGGGGTCGCCAACACCTCGATGCTGCTCTACGGCTTCGGTGACGGCGGCGGCGGACCCACCCGCGAGATGGTCGCAGCCGCTCGGCGCCAGCACGACCTCGACGGCTCGCCCCGGGTCGACCTCGGCATCCCCGCGCAGGTCTTCGAGGAGCTCGAGGCCGCACTGCCCACGCCCGCCGTGTGGTCGGGGGAGATGTACCTCGAGTTCCACCGCGGGACGTACACGTCGCAGATCCGCACGAAGCAGGGCAACCGGCGCTCCGAGCACCTGCTGCGCGAGGCCGAGCTCTGGGCCGCGACCGCCGCCGTCCGACTCGGGCTCGACTACCCGTACGAGGAGCTCGAGCAGGCCTGGCACACCGTCCTCCTGCAGCAGTTCCACGACATCCTGCCGGGGTCCTCGATCGCCTGGGTCTACGAGAACGCCGAGGAGAACTACCGGCTCGTCGCGGCCACCCTCGAGGGGCTGATCGGCGACGCGACGACCGCGCTCGCGAACGGTGGGGCAGCGGCGCTCGCCGGGGTCGGGGCATCGTCGATGTCCCTCGCCGGTGGCAGCAGCGGCCTGCTCGACGCGCCGTCGTCCGACACCGTCGGTGGCGGGGCCTCCGTCGGGACGGTCGTGCGGTTCAACGCCTCGCCCGTCGCGGCGGACGGGGTGACCGCCCTGGGAGGTTCGCCGACCGACGAACCGCGAGCCGTGCCTCCAGTCCGTTCCGGTGACCACTTCGTCTTCGACACCGGCGTCGTCACCGCGACCATCGACGCGGCCGGCCACGTCGTGTCGCTCGTCGACCACTCGACCGGTCGTGACGCCGTCGCGCCGGGTTCGGCCGCCGCGGAGTACACCGTGTTCCGGGACACCCCGAACCAGTGGGAGGCGTGGGACATCGACCGCGCCTACCAGCGCAGCGGCACGGTCCTGGCGGCGACCTCGGTCGACGTCGACGGTTCGTCGCTCGTGGTGGAGCGGTCGTTCGGGTCGTCGATGCTCACCACGCGGTACTCGGCGGTGGCCGGGCAACCCGAGCTGACGATCGAGACCGAGGTCGACTGGCACGAGCACCAGAAGCTGCTCAAGCTGGCGTTCCCGCTCGACGTGCGCGCGGCATCGGCCTCGAGCGAGATCCAGTTCGGGCACATCGACCGGCCCACCCACCAGAACACCTCGTGGGACATGGCGCGCTTCGAGACGTCGGCGCACCGCTGGGTGCACGTCGCCGAGCCGGGCTTCGGGGTCGCCGTCGCGAACGACTCCACGTACGGACACGACATCACGCGGAACACCCGGGCCGACGGCGGCACCACCACGCTCGTGCGCGAGTCCCTGCTGCGTGCGCCGACCTTCCCGGACCCGAACGCCGACCAGGGGCACCACGTGTTCCGGACCGTCCTGCGGGTGGGCGCCTCGGTGCTCGACGCGGCCGACTCCGGGTACCGGTTGAACCTGCCGGTGCGGACGGTCGCGGGTTCCGCTCCGGTCGAGCCGCTCGTGACGGTGTGGTCGCCGCAGGTGCTCGTCGAGGCCGTGAAGCTCGCCGAGGACCGCTCCGGGGACGTCGTCGTGCGACTGTACGAGGCGTCGGGAGGGCGTGCCTCGGACGTCGGCGTGGACTTCGGGTTCGACGTCGCTTCGGTGGCGACGGTGGACCTGCTGGAACGCCCGCTGGGGGACTCGTGGGAGTCGGGGGAGCCGGTCGTGCTCACGCTCCGGCCCTTCGAGATCGTGACTCTGCGGGTGCGTCGGGCCTGAGGCAGCGGGCCCGCGCTGGAGACCGCGGCGCCGGACGGGACACGGGTGCGTTCCGTCCGGCGCCGTGTTGCGTGGGCTGGGGTCTGGTGCCTTGGGTGCCTTGGGCGCCTTGGGCGCCTTGGTCGGCTTGGTCGGCTTGGTCGGCTTGGTTGCCGTGGGTGCCGAATCGCGCGTAGGAGGCCGTTTCGCGCGTGGGGCGCCGAATCGCGCGTAGGAGGCAGGATATTCTTGCCTCCTACGAGCGATCTGGCTTCTAAGCGCGGTTGCGATGGGAAGGAAGCTCTCCCCTCCACAGGGCGGTCCGCCTGGAGGCCCGTCCACATTCCGCCTGTCGGCTCGCCGAACGACGGCGTCCGTCCAGGACCGTGGAGACATGGAACAGCCACTCGCGATCTACCGGGCCAGCACCACGCGGGATGCTGGTCGCTCCGGCGCGACGATGCGCAGGCGAGCCGCAGGTGACGGTCCCGACCGACTCGTGCGCGTCGGTCCGAACGCCTTCGTGCGAGGGGCCGACTGGGACGCCGCTGGGCCACGGCAGCGGTACGTCACCCGCGTGTTCGCGCGGCTCGGGCGGCGGAGTGCCGCCGCTGCTGGTTCGCACGTCTCAGCCGTCGCCGCGCACGGGTTGCCCTGGCTGTACCCGTGGCCGGACACTGTCCACGTCACCGTACCGAAGTCGCAGTACCGGTCCGGGTCGGAGTCGCTCAAGCTCCACACGCGACCGTTCGTCGCAGACGACGTCGTCGAGCACGCCGGTGTGCGGTTCACCTCGGTCGCCCGCACCGTGGCGGACGTCGCGCTCCGCGGCGATGTACGGGCCGCGGTGGTCGTGGCGGATGCTGCCCTGCGCCGAGGGCTCACCCGCCAGCAGCTCGTCCGAGCGGTCGGGGGAACGGCCCACGACCGAGGACGCGGGACGGCATCGCTGGTCCTCGACCTCGCGGACGGTCGGTCCGGATCGCCAGCGGAGTCGTTCACCCGTGTGGTATTCCGCGAGCTCGGTCTCCCCGCGCCCGTCCTGCAGCAGGCGTTCGTGGTCGAGGGGCACCGCTACGAGGTGGACTTCTGGTTCCCGGAGCAGGGCGTGATCGTCGAGGTCGACGGCCGCGCGAAGTACACCCAGGACCGGTACCGGAACGGTCGATCGGCGGCCGAGGTCATCGTCGACGAGAAGCGTCGGCACGAGCGACTGCTCACCGTGCCCGCGGTGCGCTGGATCATCCGGCTCGAGTGGCGTGACCTGTGGGACGTCGATCGACTCGCGCGGCGACTGCGAGCCGCAGGGCTTCCCTGCGCGGTGCGACCCGTGCGGAGTGCCCGCGATCTGGCTGCCTGACCGCGGGCGTCGTCGTCAGTGCGACTTCGGGCGGGAGATCCGGTCGATCCAGGCCAGCGCGACCGCGGACACGATGAACACCATGTGGATGACGACCTGCCAGAACACGCCCTCTGACGTGTAGCTCTCGCCCGCGATCGATCCGCCACCAGAACGGCCGAGGTCACCGACCGCGATGAACGTCTTGAGCAGATGGATCGACGAGATGCCGATGATGGCCATCGCGAGCTTCACCTTGAGCACGTTCGCGTTGACGTGCGAGAGCCACTCCGGCTGATCGGGGTGGCCTTCGGTGTTCACGCGTGAGACGAAGGTCTCGTACCCGCCGATGATCACCATGATGAGCAGGTTCGCGATCATCACGACGTCGATCAGGCCGAGCACCGAGAGCATCACGGTGGCTTCGTCGATGTGCGCCGGGTCCGCGATGACCGTCTCGGCGAGGTGCCAGAGCTCGATCATGAACACGATCACGTAGACGATCTGCGCCACGATCAGGCCGAGGTACAGCGGTGCCTGCAGCCATCGCGACAGGAAGATCAGTGAGCCGATTGCACGTGGGCCGGATCGGGTGGGGCGCGGCGGACCGGCGGGGTTCGGGGTGGCAGGGGCGACGTCGAGCGTGTCGGTCACGGGAGTCCTTCTCGGTGATCGGCGGGAGCAGGACTCTACCTGAGTGGTCCGACAGGTTCCCTGAGTGCTGGTTCGTCCCATCGCGCGCGCAGTGGGAAGCGGAATCGCGCATAGGCAGCCGGAAGGAACGACCTCCTACGCGCGAAACTGCCTCCTACGCGCAGATCGGCCTCCTACGCGCGGAACGGCACCGACACGCCCCCTACGCGCGCAGCGCCTCCACGGCCTTCGCCACCCGCCGTGCACGCGTCTCCGGAGCCTTCGCCGAGACCACCGGGTCGACGACCGCGCGCTGCCGCGAGTTCGAGAGCGTGTCGAACGCCGCCCGCACCCCGGCCTCGTGCAGCGCTGTCTCGAGGTCGGCGGGCAGGTCGACCACCCGGGGCTGGGTGTCGACCTCGAGCGTCACGGACACGGAGTCGCCGGCGGCCACCCCGGCGGCCGCCCGGTGCTCAGCGGACAGCGGCACGAGGAACTGCTCGTTCATGACCCCGACGGTCGACCGGTAGGTGTAGCCCCCGTTGACCGTGACGACCACGGCGGGACGCTTCCCGGAGCCGAGTGCCTCGATGACGGACGGCGGGACGGGCAATCCGGTAGCCGTCTTCCGTGCTTGCAGGACCGTCGTCGTGAACTGCATCCGTGCCTCCAGGCCGATCCGGACGCGACCGCGCGCCCAACGTGAGCAAAACAGCAAGAGCGAGCAAACCGTACAGCCGCACCCGCTGTTCCGCCACCGTTCACCACCGCAGCACGGGCCGGAAACCGGCCGAGTCCACGATCATCCAGGGCCGGCAACCAGGCCCGCACGCAGCACCCACACCCGAACCACCAGCCCGAAAGGCACACCCCGTGCAGCACAAGCGCACCCTCGCCGGCATCGCCCTCGCCGCCGCCGCGATCGTCACCCTCGCCGGATGCTCGGCCACGAGCTCCGCCAGCACGTCCGGCACCACCGACACCGACTGGAAGACCGCCACCAGTGCCGAGTCCGCCGGCGGCATGGACGCCCTCGTCAAGGCCGCCAAGTCGGAGGGACAGCTCAACGTCATCGCGCTGCCGCCGTCGTGGGCCAACTACGGCAAGATCATCGACGGCTTCACCAAGAAGTACGGCATCAAGATCAACTCCGCGAACCCGAACGGCTCGAGCGCCGACGAGGTCGCCGCGGTGAAGTCGCAGAAGGGCCAGTCCACCGCTCCCGACGTGCTCGACCTCGGCAACGCGGTGCTGCAGCAGAACCTCGACCTGCTGACCGACTACAAGGTCGCGAACTGGAGTGACATCCCGGAGAACCTGAAGGAGAAGGACGGCGCCTGGACCCGTGACTACACGGGCCTGATGTCGATCGGCTACGACTCCTCGAAGGTGAAGTCCGCGCCGAAGGACCTGGACGACCTGCTCGGCTCCGAGTACAAGGGCAAGGTCTCGATCTCGGGCGACCCGACGCAGGCGAACCAGGCGGCGAGCGCGGTCTACCTCGCAGCGCTGGAGAACGGCGGCTCGGCGGACGACATCACGAAGGGCGTCGAGTACTTCGGCAAGCTCAAGCAGGCCGGCAACTTCCAGAACGTGCTGCCGACGCAGGCGACGGTCGCCTCGGGTGAGACCCCGGTCGTCATCCAGTGGTCCTACAACAACCTCGCGTGGGGTCCGGCCGCCGGAGCGAGCGGGAACAAGAACTGGAAGACGGTCGTCCCCGAGGGCCAGGCCCTCGCCTCGTACTACTCGCAGGCGATCAACAAGGACGCCCCGCACCCCGCGGCCGCGCGCCTCTGGCAGGAGTACATCGCCAGCCCCGACGCGCAGAACCTGTACCTGCAGGCCGGCGCCTTCCCGTCCACGCTCGCCGCGCTCGAGAAGTCGGGCAAGGTCGACCAGGACGCCCTCGACGCCGCCGGCGGCGCGCCGAAGGACTCCGTCGAGCTGACCGACGAGCAGGCCACGGCCGCGGCCAAGGTGCTGTCCGCCGAGTGGGCCTCGACGATGGGCTCCTGAACAGCATGACCACCGCATCGGCAGGCGCGAAGCGCGCCGCAGCGCCGGCCCTCGGCGCGACGCTCGTCACGAGCGAGCAGCCGGCCGATGCCACCACCCGCCGCGTCGCCGGACCCCGTGTCCGGCGTCGCGGCGGCGTCGCGTGGCTCGGCCTCACCCCGTTCGCCGCGTACGTCCTGCTCTTCCTCGCCGTCCCCGCGGTGATCGCGATCGGCAGTGGCTTCTTCGACGCCTCCGGTCGGCCGACGTTCGCCAACCTCGCCGCCTTCGCGGACCCGTCGGTGCTCGTCGCCTTCGGTGGCTCGTTCGCGTTGTCCGCCGCCTCCGCCGTGATCGGTGCCGTCATCGGGGCTGTCGTCTGCTGGGCGCTCGCCGCACTCCGGCCCGACGGACTCGTCCGGTCGATGATCGACTCGGCCGCGAGCGTCCTCGCCCAGTTCGGCGGCGTCATGCTCGCCTTCGCGTTCATCGCGACGATCGGCGTGCAGGGGCTCGTCACCACGTGGCTGGTGTCCGCGTTCAACGTCGACCGCAACGCGAGCGGCGGGTTCCTGTACACGGTCCCCGGGCTCGTCATCCCCTACGTCTACTTCCAGGTACCGCTGATGGTGCTGACGTTCATGCCCGCACTGGAGGGCGTCAAGTCCCAGTGGGGCGAGGCCGCCGCCACGCTCGGCGCCTCCCGCGCGACGTACTGGCGCCGCATCGGACTGCCCGTGCTCGCCCCCGCCTTCTGGGGTTCGCTGCTGCTCCTGTTCGCGAACGGGTTCTCGTCGTTCGCCACCGCCGCGGCACTCATCTCGCAGGGCGGGATCGTGCCGCTCACGATCCGCGCGCAGCTCACGAGCGAGACGATCATCGGGCTGCAGAACGTGGCCGGGGTGCTCGCCTTCGGCATGGTCGTCGTGATGGCGGTCGTGATGGGCGGCTACTCGCTGCTGCAGCGTCGGGCAGCGAGGTGGCAGCGATGAACCGGCCTGGAGGCACGACTCGCGTTCCCCGCTTCGGCGCGGCTCCGTCGCGGGTCACCGCCGCGATCGTGCTGGTCGTGATCGGCCTCGTGTTCGCCGTCCCGCTCGTCGCCCTCGCCCAGTTCACCTTCCGTCAGGGGACGGAGGGGAGCCTGACATTCGCGCACTACACGGCGATCGCGGACCCGGTCAACGCTGCGACCTACCAGCCGGTGTTCGACGGCCTCGGCGCCTCGCTTCTCATCGCCGTCATCGCGGTGGCGATCGTCCTGCTGGTGCTCCTGCCCGCGCAGGTCATCACCGCCCTCCGGTACCCGCGCCTCCGCCGCGTCCTGGAGTTCGTCTGCATCGTGCCGATCACCGTCCCGGTCGTCGTGCTGGTGGTCGGGTTCATCCCCGTGTACCAGGTCGTCGCGCAGGTGTTCGGGTCGGACGCGTGGACGCTGTCCTTCGCGATCGGCATCATCGCGCTGCCGTTCGCGTTCCGCCCGATCGCCGCCGCCATCACCGCGATGGACATGGCCGTGCTGTCCGAGGCCGCCCGGTCCCTCGGCGCCTCGTGGTGGACGGTCACGTGGCGGGTGCTCCTGCCGAACCTCCGCCGCGGCATCACGGCCGCGTGCTTCCTGACCATCACGGTCGTCCTCGGCGAGTACACCCTCGCCTCGTTCCTGTCCCGCACGACGTTCCAGACGGCGCTCGTGCTCGTGCAGCAGACCGACCCGTACGTCGCCGCGATCTTCTCGCTCGGCGCGCTCGTGTTCGGGTTCGTGCTGCTCGTCGTCATCGGCCGGATCGGCGCGCGGCGCACCGGCGAGAAGGAGTCCGCATGACCGTCACCGCCCCCGCCGCGCCGACGTCGCTGTCCTCCACGGGCGCGACCGTCGAGCTCGAGGCCGTCGAGAAGCACTACGGTGCCCACCGCGCTCTGGCCGGCCTGTCCCTCCGCGTCGAACCGGGTGAGTTCGTCTCGCTGCTCGGCCCGTCCGGGTGCGGGAAGACCACGGCCCTCCGCGCGCTCGCCGGCCTCGAGGCCATCGACGCCGGCTCGATCCGCATCGACGGCGCCGACGTCGCGAGCACCCCGGTGAACAAGCGCGACATCGGCATGGTGTTCCAGCAGTACTCGCTGTTCCCGCACATGACGGTGCGGCAGAACGTCGCCTTCGGCCTGGAGATGCGCCGGGTCCCGGCGGCAGCACGCCGCGAGCGGGTGATCGACGCGCTCGACATGGTGCACCTGGCGGACTTCGCGGACCGGTACCCGCACCAGCTGTCGGGAGGGCAGCAGCAACGCGTCGCCCTCGCCCGCGCGCTCGTCACCCGACCCCGGGTCCTGCTGCTCGACGAGCCGCTGTCCGCCCTCGACGCCAAGGTGCGGGTGTCCCTCCGCGACGAGATCCGCCGCATCCAGAGCGACCTCGGCATCACCACGGTGTTCGTCACCCACGACCAGGAGGAAGCGCTCGCCGTCTCCGACCGCATCGCCGTGATGAACGCCGGGGACATCGAGCAGATCGGCACGCCCGAGGAGCTCTACCGTTCCCCGTCGTCGGCGTTCACCGCGGACTTCGTCGGGCAGTCGAACCGACTCCGAGGCGACCTGCGCGGCGGCGACGTGTTCGTGTACGGGTTCCGCGTCCCCGCGCTCGACGCCGCGGCGGCCGACGGCCCGGTCATCGCCTTCGTCCGCCCCGAGGACGTCGCCTTCGCGGCAGAGGGCGTCACCGGCACCGTCGTCGCCTCGAGCTTCCTCGGCTCGATCCGGCGCACCACGGTCCGGCTCGACGACGACACCGTCGTGACCGTCCAGCACGAGGTCGGCGACCGTCGCGTGGCTGGCGACGCCGTCGCCGTGCGCCTGCTCGGCGCGCCCGTGGCGGTGGCCCCGCTCACCTGATCGCGAGGGCGACAGTGCTCGCCGGCCCCTCCGGTCGGACCCGCCGGAGCGACAGATGTCCGCAGAACGTTCGCGGGAATCTGTCGCTTCGGCGGGTGGTGGAGCCGGCCGATGACGGACTGGAGGCGCGGGGCGGGGCCGCACTCCTCCCTCGCAGGCTCGGTCGGCGCGCCCCGCGTGCCGCTGGCGAGTCACCGCTGAGCGGGGCGCGCTCCAGTCCGGTGGGATCAGCGCTGGAAGCGCGCGGCCGGGTCGTCGGAGAGGGCCGCGTCGATCCGAGCCCGCATGCTCGCCGACATGTCCGGCAGCGCGTCGAGCCGGGCCCAGAACGCCTCGGTGTTCTCGCCGTCGGCGGGGAAGGGCTCACCGGACACGTACCGGCACGCGAACACCAGGTCGAGGTACTGCGCCCGGTCACCGTTCGTGTACGTCATCTCCGGCAGCACCTGCACCCACGCCAGGCGCTCGGCGACCGCGACGACGGCGGCTTCCTCGAGGACCTCGCGCTCGGCGGCGACCGCGGGTTCCTCGCCCGGGTCGACGATGCCCGT
Source organism: Curtobacterium pusillum (assembly GCF_007673235.1). Taxonomy (GTDB): domain Bacteria; phylum Actinomycetota; class Actinomycetes; order Actinomycetales; family Microbacteriaceae; genus Curtobacterium; species Curtobacterium pusillum_C. The sequence goes on along the minus strand of NZ_VDZH01000003.1, from coordinate 169,344 downwards.
CACCGGCGTCAAGGCCTGGTTGTCGGCCCGGCGCACGACGAGGAGCTCGCGATCAGGACCCTCGCCGCGCGTCACGACGGCGGTGACCCCGGTGAGCCAGAGCGGGTCGTTCCCGATCTTCGAGCGGAGGGACAGGACGAAGTCTGGCGTGGGCATGTCGCCACGCTACCGACACCGCCCTGTCGCGGACTGGTCATGACCAGTAGGCTGTGACCGTGGAGATCATCATCCTGCCCACGCCGGCTGAGGTCGGTCGCGTCGCCGCGGCCAAGATCGCTTCCGTCGTCGCCAAGAAGCCGTCCGCCGTCATCGGTGTCGCCACGGGGTCCAGCCCCCAGGGCATCTACGCCGACCTCAAGCGTCGTGTCGACGCGGGGGAGATCTCGTTCGCCGAGGCCCGCGCGTTCGCCCTCGACGAGTACGTCGGGATCCCGCTCGAGCACCCGGAGTCGTACGCCTCGGTGATCCAGCGTGACGTCGTCGAACCGCTCGGGTTCGAGCCCTCCCGCGTGCGGGTGCCGGACGGCCGCGCGTCCGACCTGGAGTTCGCCGCGAAGGAGTACGACGCCGCGATCCGTGCGGCCGGCGGGGTCGACGTGCAGATCCTCGGCATCGGCGCGAACGGGCACATCGGGTTCAACGAGCCGACGTCGTCGTTCGCGTCCCGCACGCGTATCAAGACCCTCGCGCCGTCCACGCGCGAGGCCAACGCCCGGTTCTTCGACAACCTCGACCAGGTCCCGACGCACTGCATGACGCAGGGGCTCGGCACCATCCTCGACGCCCGTGAGCTCGTCCTCGTGGCGCAGGGTTCGCCGAAGGCCGACGCGGTGGCCGCCGCCGTCGAGGGGCCGTTGTCGTCGTTCGTCCCCGGGTCCGCGCTGCAGCTGCACGAGCACGCGACCGTCGTCGTCGACGAGGAAGCCGCCGCCGGTCTCAAGCTCGCCGACTACTACACGTACACGTACGCGAACAAGCCGGCCTGGCAGCTGTTCGAGTAGTCCGTCCGCGCTCGACCGATCAGCCGTCTGCCCGCCGTGACCACGCGGTGTGCAGGCGGCTGAGTCCTTCGTCGAGGGTCTCCGCCGAGCACCCGAAGTTCAGCCGGGCGAAGCCGACCCCCTGGCGCCCGAAGTCCGGTCCGCTGCCGAGCGCGACCTTCGCCTCGTCGACGAGCAGGGCTGCGGGGTCGTCGCCCCACGGGAGCGCCCGCAGGTCGAGCCACGCGAGGTACGACGCCTGCGGCTGCCGGTACCCGGTGCCGGGCAGCACGTCGCCGAGTCGTTCGGCGAGGGTGCGCCGGTTCGCCGCGAGTTCGGTGAGCAGCGACGCGAGCCACGGGCCACCCTCGCTGAACGCCGCCACGCTCGCGGTGTAGCCGAGGATCCCGGTGCGCTCGACGACCTCGGTGGGCATCCCGTCGAACCACGCCCGCGCTCGGTCCGAGGCCCCGACCATCAGCGCGCACTTCGTCCCGGCGAGGTTCCACGCCTTGCTCGCGCTCGTCAGCGCCACGCCGAGAGCGGCGGCCTCGGGGCACGAGTCGAGGAAGGGCGTGAACGTCGTGTCGGCGTGCACGAGCGGGGCGTGGATCTCGTCGGAGACCACCACGGCGCCCCACTCCGCGGCGAGGCGGGCGAGCGCGGCGAGGTCGTCCCGGGAGTGCACCAGGCCGAGGGGGTTGTGCGGGTTGCAGAGCAGGACCGTGCGGGCGCCGTCCGCGAAGGCGCGGGCGATCCCGTCGAGGTCCATCCGCCAGCCGGCCGTCGTGTCGAACGGGTCGGCGGGGCCGTCCGGCGTGACGAGGGGCACCTCCGTCGCGGAGCCACCGGCCTCCGCGACGTACTCCCAGAACGGCGGGTACACGGGCGGCATGATGACGACCTGGTCGCCCGGCTCGATCACTCGGCGGAGCGTCTCCACCGCCGCGACCGAGACGTCCGTGGTGGTACGGACGAGGTCGGGGTCGACACGCCAGCCCCACCGGGCCTCCGCGAAGTCCGCGAAGGCCTCGGGCAGAGCACGGCCGTGCCCGACGTACCCGGTGTCGCCGTTGGTGACCGCGGCCACGAGGGCCTCCCGCACGGGCTCGGCGAGCATGCTGTCCATCTCGGCGACGAACATCGGCAGCACCTCCGGCGGGTAGGCCGTGTACTTCTCGCTGGTGCGGGTGCGGTTCGCATCGAACAGGGAGACCATGACGCTCATGGGGCCATCCTCGCAGTGTCGCCACTCGAACGCAGTGTGTTCTCGCGTCGGTCGTTCAGGCGGGCACGAGGCGCCGGACGGCCGCCGCGGTGACGTGCGGTGGCATCGTGTGCCCGCCGGGGAACAGCTCGGCCGTCACGACGTCCGGACGGAAGGCATCGAGGACGTGGTGCACGCCGTCGAGCGGGAACAACGCGTCGTCCGTCCCCGAGGCCACGAGGAGCGGTCGGTCGACCGCGGCGGCGATCAGGGCGACGTCACCGGCCGCGGCGAGGCCCGGGACGAACCACGCAGGGTTGTGACGGATGCGAGCGGCCTCGAACGACGCCAGCGTGCCGAGCCCGCAGCTCACGACGCCCGACGACAACCGGGAGTCGACGGCGAGCGCGAACAGTGCGACCTGCCCGCCGAGGGAGTGCCCGATGATGCCGGGTCCGGCCCCGGTCGGGTTCGTCTCGGTCATCCAGGAGGTCACCGTGGCGATGTCGGACGTGTGCTTCGCCTGGAGGCTGCTCCCGTTCGCGACGCGGAACAGCGCGTCGAGTCGTTCGTCGGCAGCCGGGTCGTCGGCCCACGCACGTCGGCGGTCCTCGAACCCGAGCAGGTCGGGCATGATCACGCGGGCCCCGGCGGCCGCGAGCGTCGCACCGTAGGCGAGAGTCGGGTCTCCCGCTCGTCCGGCGGGTTCGCTCTTGCCGGTGACGAAGTCGCCCGCGTGCTGGTGGACGGCGATCACGTCGGCACGATGGCGACCGTGCGGCGTGAGGAGCAGACACGGGACGGTGTCACCGTCTGCGGTGTCGAGCTCGACACGCGACGACTCCACGGCCTCGTCGCTTCCGAGGGGTTCGACGCGGACCGCGGTCGGACGGAGCGAGTCGAGGGACGGCAACCCGAGGAGCTCGAGGACGCGTGCCCGGGCCGGGTCGACCCTCGACGCCGCACCCGGCAGCCGTGCGGTCACGAGTCGCGGCCCTGAGCCCGCGCACGGCGCACCACGACGAGACCGATCGTCGCTGCGGTCGCCGGGATGGCGAACGAGAGGAAGGCGCCCGTCGCGATGACGTTTCCCCGCGCCGTCCGCTCCGGATCCTCGCCGGGGAGTCGCCCGATGAGCACCAGGACGGTCGTCGCGAGGACGATGGCGACGGTCCACAGCGTGATGGTGAGCACGGTCATCCCGATCACCAACCGTCGTCGTCGCCGGTCCCGCTGGGCTTCGTCCACGCCGATCAGCCGAGCTGTCGCCCGGCACCCCAGACACGCTGCACCTCGAGCGACGGCGACAGCGCCACGAGGTCCGCCGCGAACCCCGGCGCGATCCGCCCCAGCCGGTCGCCGAGCCCCAGCGCCGCAGCCGGCACGCTCGTCAACGCCGCCACGGCCTCGGGCAACGGCAGTCCCGCGCGCGTGACCGCGTTCCGCAGCGCGACGTCCTGCGTCAGCGTCGAGCCGGCGATCGTGTCCGTCCCGGCGACGTGCGCGACGCCGTCCGTCACGGTCACGGCGAGGGACCCGAGCGTGTAGGAACCGTCGGCGGCGCCGGCAGCGCCCATGGCGTCGGTGATGAGGGCGACGCGGCCCGGAGCTGCACGGAGCAGCATCGATGCCACGGACGGGTGCACGTGCACACCGTCGAGGATGAGTTCGAGCGTCACGCGGTCGTCGGCCACGGCGGCGGCGATCGGCCCCGGGGCGCGGTGGTGGATGCCCGGCATGGCGTTGAACGCGTGCGTGAGCAGGGTCGCACCGGCGTCGAACGCGGCACGCGCCTGGTCGTACGTGCCGACCGTGTGGCCCACGGCGACGGCCACGTCGGCCGCGACGAACTGCTCCGTCGCGGACAGGGCGCCGGGGAGTTCCGGGGCGATGGTGACCTGGCGGATGACGCCGTCGCCGGCCTCCAGCAGCGCGGAGACGGCGGACGGCGACGGGTCGATCAGGAACGACTCGTTGTGCGCGCCCTTGTTGTGCGGAGAGAGGAACGGCCCCTCGAGGTGGACGCCGAGCACGAGCGGGTCGTCCGCCATCACGGCACGCACCCGGTCGAGCGACGACGTGAGCGTCGGGACCGGGTTCGCGACGAGGGACAGCACCGAGCGGGTCGTGCCGTGCGCCCGGTGCACCGCGAGGGCGTCCGCGAAGGACTCGTCCTCGTACGCGGCGCCCGCACCGCCGTGCCCGTGCAGGTCGATGAAGCCGGGGGTCAGGACGGCGTCGCCGAGGTCGACGACCTCGTCGACCGAGGTCGCCGCAGGCGCCTCGGGACCAGCCCCGACTGCGTGGATCGTGTCACCGACGACGAGGACCCAGCCGTCCGCGGTGGAGCCGGCCGCGTCGACGACGTGGGCCGACCGGACCAGGGTGCGCCGCGCCTCCAGGCCGACCGACGGAACCGACGCACCGACGCTCATCGCGTCTCCTTCCGGAACTGCACCACGCCCGACAGGGCGGCGACCACGATGAAGACCAACCCGACCACCGGGTACCCGATCGAGATCCAGCAGCCGCCAGCGGCGACGATCAGCGCCACCTCGACGATCGTCTTGCCGACCACGTCCGTCTCGATCGGCGACGCCGACGAGCGGAAGAAGTACCAGACCACGGCCGCGAACACGGGCGCACCGATCATGAACAGGATCGCGGGCATCGGGAACGGCCACGCGAAGTAGCCCCACGTCGCCAGTGAGAGCAGCCCGAAGGCGCAGACCACGATGCGGAGCACACCCCAGGCATCGACCCGGCGGCGACGGATCGCGTGCGGGTCCGGGGTGTCTCCCCAGTCGACGGGGGACTGCGGTGCTGACATGCGTGGACCTACTTGAAGATGATCGTGCGGGCGCCGTCGAGCAGGACTCGGTCCTCCGCGATCCAGCGCACCGCCTGGGTGAGGGTGCGGGACTCCTCGTCCTGCCCGATCGACACGAGCTCGGTGGGGTCCTTCGTGTGGTCGACCCGCACGACGTTCTGCTCGATGATCGGGCCCTCGTCGAGGTCGCTCGTCACGAAGTGCGCCGTCGCACCGATGAGCTTCACACCGCGGGCGTGCGCCTGTCGGTAGGGGTTCGCGCCCTTGAATCCCGGGAGGAACGAGTGGTGGATGTTCACCGCACGGCCCTCGAGCGCCGCGCACAGCTCCGGCGACAGGATCTGCATGTAGCGCGCGAGGACGACGAGTTCGATGTCGTGCTCCTCGACGGCCTGCAGGATCCGTCGCTCCATCTCCGTCTTGCTCGCGGCGTCCGTCACCGGCCGGTGCTCGAACGGCACGGAGTAGAACGACGCCAGCTCGGCGAGGTCCCCGTGGTTCGACAGCACGAGGGGGACCTCGATCGGCAGCTGCCCGCCGCGCTGCCGGTAGAGCAGGTCGTTGAGGCAGTGGCCCGCCTTCGACACGAGGACGAGCGTGCGCATCGGCCGGCCGACGACGTCGAGCTGGACGCGGGCGTCGTAGCGCTCGGCGACGGGGGCGAGTGCTGCCTCGAACGTGGCGCGGTCGACCGGCGCCATGACCTGCAGCCGCATGAAGAACGTGTTCGTGTCGACGCTCGAGAACTGCTGCGACTCGGTGATGTTGCCGTTCGCCGCGACGACCGCTCCAGAGACGGCGTGCACGATCCCGGGCTGGTCGTCGCAGACCAGGGTGAGGGTCCAGTGCGTGGGGCTCGCGGTGCTCGCGGCGGTCGGGTCGGTCACCGGATCAGGGTACCGGGATCGGGGGCTCCGCCCGGCCTGGAGGCACGGTGCGGCCCCGCCGATCGGGTCGCGTCAGCGGGGGAGCGGCTTGGCAAGTGCGCGGTCGGCGATCGTCAGGACGCTGACGAGCACCGCGACGCCGACGATCACCCACGCGAGCACGTGCAGGTCCGGCGTGGTCGGGGCCTGGCCGAACACCCCGCCGATGAGCGAGGACGCCGCGATCGCGCCGATGTAGACGCTCGTGCGGGAGAGGCCGGCGGCCGTGCCGATGTACTCCGCCGGCACGACCCGGTACAGGGCGGCCTGGTTCGACACGGACGCAAGGGCCTGCGGGACGCCGAACAGTGCCGGCGCGAGCACGAGCAGCCACCAGGGCGACCCGACGCCGAGGAACAGCAGGAGTGCGCCGCCCACGATCGGCACGACCGCGGCCACGATCAGCGGCCCGCGCACGGCGGTCTTCCGCGCAACGAGGAACGACGCCACCCCGGCCACGACCGCTGCGGGGAGCTGCATGTACCCGGCGACGTCGCTCGGGTAACCGGCGACGTCCTGCACCCACTGCGAGAAACCGTACGTCATCGTGTAGGCCATCAGGTACGTCAGGAACAGCCGGACGTAGGTGCGCGACAGTGCGCCGTTGCGGACGAGCAGCCGGACGTCCACGAAGGGCTTCACCGCGCGCAGCTCCCACAGCACGAGCGCCACGAGCAGGACGATCGCGACGCCCAGCAGCCACCAGAGGCCGGCCGAGACGTCGAGCAGGAACACCAGCAGCGCCGAGACGAACCCGGTCATGAGGAGCATGCCGAACGGGTCGAGCGCCGTGAGGACGGGCAGGTCCTCGTCGCTCCGCGGGCGGAGCCGGTCGGACGGCAGCCAGAGCGCCGACACGATGATGCCGAACACGGCGAGGGGCACGTTGACGAGGAAGATCGCGTGCCAGCCGAAGGCCGCGATGAGCGCGCCACCGAGCGGCGGACCGGCAGCGGCGGACACGAGCGACGTGATCGACAGCGCACCGAGCACGAGCGACGGGGTCGGCTTCCCGATCCGGGTGGAGTGCTGGCGCAGCGTGGTGAGCGCCGCGGGGTACGCCGCTGACGTCCCGATGCCGATGAGCACGCGGGCGAACACCGCGCCGCCGAAGCCGGTCAGGACCTCGGGCACGACGCCGGCGACGCCGACGATGACGAGGCCCGTCAGGAACACCTTCTTCGGCCCGAACCGGTCGGCGAGCTTCCCCATCGTCGGCTGCGCGATCGCACTGGCCAGGTAGAGCGCGGCGACGAGCCAGATCGCCTGCGCGGAACCGATCCCGAGGTCACGGGAGATCGGGGCGAGGGCGACCGACACCATCGTGGTGTTGATCGGGTTGAGCAGCGGCCCGACGAGGACGGGGACGAGGAGCTTCGGACCGAAGCCGCTGCCCTTCGGGTCGGTCGCGGGGGTGACGGGTGTGGAGGCGGTTGCGGTGGACGTGGCGGTCAGTCCTTCAGGGTTCGACGACGGGGCCGAGGACGGCGATCGAGCGCGCGACGGTGGCGCGGTCGTCGGGGTCGAGTGCTGCCAGCCGTTCGGCGAGCAGGCGGGTGCGGGAGCGGTGCGAGTCCTCGCGGGCGGCGCGGCCGGCGTCGGTCGCGCTGACGATGGTGCGGCGGCCGTCCTCGGGATCGGGGTCGCGGGTCGCCAGGCCGAGATCGACGAGGGACTGCACGGTCGCCCCCATCGACTGCGGGCGGACGCCCTCGGCGCGGGCGAGCTCGGCGGTCGTCGTCGCGCCGTCGCGGATCAGGCGGCCGAGCGCTGCCGACTGCGAGGCGGTGACGTCGTCGACCTTGCCGACGAGGGTCGTGCGTCGGATCTTGCCGTAGAGCGTGAGCAGCTCACCGGCGAGTTCGTCCGACGCGCGTGATTCCATACCGCCACGGTACTACTTCGGCAGGTGAACTTGCAAGGCAACCTGTCGATAATCGTGGCCGACGGAACGGAGGCGAGCCGTGCCTCCAGTCCGACGGTCCGTCAGCGCGTCAGCGCGTCAGCGTCTCGACCAGGTGCTCCTGCACGTACCCGAGCCAGTCGTAGACGTCCCGCAGGCCGACGCCCGCGTCGGCCGTGTACGACTGCTCCTCCGAGGCGGAGTCGACGATCCCGAGCCGGTCCGCGATCGTCAGCCGCAGATCCGTCAGGCAGCGCAGCCAGGCCTGCTCGTCCGCCGGCTCGAACGCGCCCTCGCGCGCTCCGGTCGACCACGCGTGCACCGTCGAGGCGTTCGTCGTCTTCTGCGCGACCAGGTCCGCCTCGGTCCAGCGTCGGAACTCCGCACTCGCGTCGACGTCGTCCGGGTAGGCGTCCGGGAACATCCGCGCCGCGACCGGGTCCGACGACAGGTCCCCGCCGAGCACCTGCTGCAGCTGCTCCGTCAGCGACGTGAGGACGGAGCGCTCGCCGGAGGACATGCCGAGGTGCACGCCGTCAGCCCGGCGGACGAACGGGATCACGGGGTGGGGGCCTTGTCCACCGACGCCTGCAGGCCGTAGCCGTGCATCGCCTCGACGTGGGCCTCCATCGCCTCGCGTGGGCCGGTCGCCACGACGGCCCGGCCCTCGTCGTTCACCTGCCGCATCAACCGCTCGGCCTTCGCCCGTGGGAACCCGAAGTACTGCTGGAAGACGTAGGTCACGTACGACATCAGGTTCACCGGGTCGTCCCACACGACGGCGACCCACGGGGAGTCCGGGCGCACGCTCGTGCGGGCGTCGGTGCGCTCGTCGACGTCGGGCGTCAGCAGGGTCATGCACCCAGGGTGACACGAACCGGCTCGCTCGGTACGATCGTCAGGTCGCGACTGGCGTTGGATGGGTCACCATCGGGAAGCGACACCTGACACGGTGCGCGGCCGTACGCCTGGGCCGCGCCCCACCGTCCACCTCGTCGCGCACGCGCGGCGGAACGACAACGAGGAGTCCCGTGTCCATCACCGATCTGCCCCCCGCAGCCACCAACACCGCCTTCAACGCCCCGCTGAGCGAGGTCGACCCCGAGATCGCACGCGTCCTCGAGCAGGAGCTCGGCCGCCAGCGCGACACCCTCGAGATGATCGCATCCGAGAACTTCGTGCCGCGGGCCGTCCTCGAGTCGCAGGGCTCCGTGCTCACCAACAAGTACGCCGAGGGCTACCCGGGCAAGCGCTACTACGGCGGTTGCGAGTACGTCGACGTCGCCGAGCAGCTCGCCATCGACCGTGCGAAGGCGCTCTTCGGTGCTTCCTACGCCAATGTGCAGCCGCACTCCGGCGCCAGCGCGAACGCCGCCGTCCTACACGCGATCGCCTCGGCCGGCGACACCATCCTCGGCCTCGAGCTCGCCCACGGTGGTCACCTGACCCACGGCATGAAGCTCAACTTCTCGGGCCGCATCTACAACGCCGTCGCGTACGGCGTCGACCCGGAGACCTTCGAGGTCGACTACGACGACATCCGCGCGAAGGCCATCGAACACCAGCCCAAGGTCCTCATCGCCGGCTGGTCCGCCTACCCCCGCCAGCTCGACTTCGCGAAGTTCCGTGAGATCGCCGACGAGGTCGGTGCGACGCTCTGGGTGGACATGGCGCACTTCGCCGGTCTCGTCGCCGCCGGCCTGCACCCGTCGCCCCTCCCGCACGCCCACGTCGTGTCGTCGACGGTGCACAAGACCCTCGCCGGTCCGCGCTCCGGCATCATCCTGTCCAACGACGAGTCGCTCTTCAAGAAGCTCAACTCGGCCGTGTTCCCGGGGCAGCAGGGCGGCCCACTCATGCACGTGATCGCCGCCAAGGCCACCGCGTTCCTGCTCGCCGCGACCCCGGAGTTCAAGGACCGGCAGGAGCGCACGCTCCGCGGCGCCCGCATCCTCGCGGAGCGCCTCACGCAGCCCGATGCGCGCGCGGCCGGTATCGACGTGCTCACCGGCGGCACCGACGTGCACCTGGTGCTCGTCGACCTCCGCGAGTCCGAGGTCGACGGCAAGCAGGCCGAAGACCTGCTGCACGAGGTCGGCATCACCGTGAACCGCAACAGCGTGCCGTTCGACCCGCGCCCGCCGATGGTCACCTCGGGTGTCCGCATCGGTACCCCGGCGCTCGCGACGCGCGGCTTCGGGGACGCCGAGTTCACCGAGGTCGCCGACATCATCGCGCTGACGCTCATGCCGAACCCGGACACCGACGCGCTCTCGGCACGGGTGAAGGCCCTGACCGACGCGTTCCCGCTGTACGCGTGAGCGGCGCCGTGGCTGACCTGCCGCGGGCGCTCTGGGCAGGTGAGGGCTCTGCCGTCCGCATCGACGGCACCGCCCTCGCCGCCCGCACGCTCGACGACCTCAAGGTCCGCATCGACCGCCTGCACGACCACGGGTTCCGCCCGGGGCTCGGCACGATCATGGTCGGCGAGAACGCCGGGTCGGTGTCCTACGTCGCGGGCAAGCACCGTGACTCCGCGCAGATCGGGCTCGACTCGGTCCGCATCGACCTGCCGTCGTCCGCGAGTGCAGCGGACATCCGGGCCGCGATCCTGCAGATGAACGACGATCCCCGGGTCACAGCGTTCATCGTGCAGCTCCCGCTGCCGCAGGGGATCGACCCGATCCCGATGCTCGAGCTGATGAACCCGGCGAAGGACGCCGACGGCCTGCACCCGACCAACCTCGGTGAGCTCGTGCTCGCCGTCCCCGGTGGTGCAGGCACGATCGACGCACCCCTGCCGTGCACGCCGCGCGGCATCGTCGCGATGCTCGAGGCGTACGGCGTCCCGATCCGGGGCCAGCACGTCACGATCATCGGCCAGGGCCTGACGGTCGGGCGCCCGCTCGGTCTGCTCCTCACCCGGCTCGAGGCGACGGCGACCCTCACCCACTCCCTGACCGAGGACGTCGCAGCCGAGTGCCGCCGAGCGGACATCATCGTCGCCGCGGCCGGTGTCGCCGGACTCGTGCAGCCGGACTGGGTGAAGCCCGGCGCCGCGGTCATCGACGTCGGCATCAGTCGGGTGGTGTCCGAGGAGACCGGCAAGGCTCGCCTGCGGGGCGACGTCGACCCCGCCGTGGCATCGGTCGCGGGCTTCCTGTCGCCGACGCCCGGCGGCGTCGGCCCGATGACCCGCGCGATGCTGATGAAGAACGTGGTCGAGGCCGCGGAGCGCCACCTGAAGTAGCGCGCGTGCGCGTGCGCGTGCGCGTGCGGCGTGCGCGTGCGGCGTGCGTGCGTGCCGCAACCGTTCGAGTGAGCAGAAATCGTCGGGTTCCGTTGCAGGACCCGACGATTTCTGCTCACTCGACGCGGCCTGGAGGCACGGCTCGGCCCCGCCCCGTCGGTCCGGCCGCGCACGTGGCCGGTTCGGGGCCGCCCCTCGGACGGGCGCTTCTGCTGCGGTCGACGCCGCGCTACGGTTCGAGCATGACCACGACCGCCGCGGAGCCCACGGCACGGGAGTCGCTCTTCACGAGGGACGCCCGAAAGCTCGTCTGGATCACGCTGTTGTGCCTGTTCCTGCAGGTCCTCGCGCAGAACTGGTCCGCCGCCCCGCCGCTGCCCGGCAGCACCGACGTCCGCCAGCTCGGCTTCGTGCAGTTCGAGGCGCGGCCGTGGATCGGGTGGGTGCTCCTGACGATCGGTTTCGCAGTAGCTGGCTTCGTCGTCGGGGTCGCACGTCGCGGTGCTGCGCGGTGGGACCAGGACCGGGTGCTCGCGCTCGGTCTCGCCGGGGTCATCGGCGTGACCGTCCTGGTGTGGATCGTGTACTTCGTGCAGTGGCTGTGGGTGTTCTGGGCCGTGGCGCACGGCAACCTGCACCCGATCACGATCGGCGACGTCTCGTGGTCGATCGAGCGGCTCGGGGACGCGCCGTGAGCGTGATGGCGCCGACCGGCCGGAAGCTCCGGCCGCGCGCCTGGGGCCTCGCGCTCATCGGCATCGTCGCGATCGTGCTCGCCCCGACGTTCACCACGTGGAGCGCGTCGGCCGACTACGGCGGGGTCGATGCAGACGGTCACTGGATCGACAACGCCGGCAACCCGGTGACGAGCGCACCGCCGACCGTGCAGGTCGAGGGGCACCTGGCACCCGTGATGCTCGTGGTGCTGCTCGTCGTGGTCGTCGTCGGGGTGTTCCTGCCTCCGACGCTCGAACGGTACGGCCAGCGGACCCTCGGTGACATCGTCCGGTACTCCGCGTACCTGGCCGTCCCGGTCGTCGTCGTGGTCGGCGTGCTCGTCTACACCGTGTGGCAGGGCCACGTCGTGATGGCGCAGATCGACCACCAGGTCCTGCACCCGCACGGCTTCCCGGGCGGCGGCGTCACCGTCACCACGGGCCACATGACCCGCTGACGCGCAGGGCCTCAGTCGCGTCGGGCGCCCTGCGCGGCGTGCACGGTGAAGACGTTCGGCTCGCGGTACCCGGCCGCGGCGAAGGCGGCGGTGACGGCGTCCGCGATCGCGCCACGTGCCTCCCGGTCGACCAGCGCGATCGCTGCACCACCGAACCCGCCACCGGTCATCCGTGCACCCACCGCACCGTGCTCCATCGCGGTGGCGACCGCGAGGTCGAGCTCCGGCACGGAGATCTCGAAGTCGTCGCGCATCGACTCGTGCGAGGCGACGAGCAGCGACCCGATGGCCCGCGGCCCGTGCTCGCGCAGGGTGCGGACGGTGTCGAGGACGCGCTGGTCCTCGGTCACGACGTGGCGGACACGACGGAAGGTCTCGTCGTCGAGGAGCTCCTGCGCGCGGGGCAGGTCGTCGACCGACAGGTCGCGCAACGCCTCGACGCCCATCGCCGCAGCGCCCCGCTCGCACGAGTCGCGCCGGGCCTTGTACCCGCCGGTCGCGTGGGCGTGCTCGACGCGGGTGTCCACGACGAGGACCTCGAGACCGTTCGCCTCGAGCGCGAGGTCGACGACGGCGGTGTCGAGCGTGCGGCAGTCGAGGAACACGACCGCGTCCTGCTCGCCGAGGAGCGATGCGGACTGGTCCATGATCCCGGTGGGAGCGCCGACGGCGTGGTTCTCGGAGTACTGGCCGACACGGGCGAGGGCCTTCCGGCTGAGCCCGAGGTCCCACAGGTCGTTGAACGCGAGCGCGACGCCGCACTCGATCGCGGCGCTGGAGGACAGTCCGGCGCCGACGGGCACGTCGGACTCGATGAACACGTCGAAGCCGGTCTTGTCGGACAGGTCCGCCCCGGCGTGCTCGCGGAGTGCCCACGCGATGCCGAGGACGTAGGCGGACCAGCCGTCCATCCGGTCGGGCGCCAGCTCGTCGAGCGAGAGCGACACGGGCGGGTTGTCGGTGTCGAAGGCCGAAGCGACACGGAGCACCCGGTCCTCGCGCGGGGCGATCGACGCCGTGGTGCGGCGGTCGATGGCGAAGGGCAGCACGTACCCGTCGTTGTAGTCGGTGTGCTCGCCGATCAGGTTGACGCGACCGGGCGCGGAGTACCGCACGGCGGGCTCGTACCCGTAGACCTGCTGGAACGTCATGCGCGCTCGATCCCTCCTCGGATGAACTCGGCCGCCTTCTCGGGCACGAGGTCCCCGATCCAGGCGCCCATGGCGGCTTCGCTGCCGGCCAGGAACTTCAACTTGTCCGCCGCACGACGCGGCGACGTGATCTGCAGCATGAGCCGCACGGTGTCGCGGCCGGTGTGCACCGGTGCCTGGTGCCACGCGGCGATGTACGGCGTCGGGTCGCCGTAGAGCTCGTCGATGCCGCGGGTGAGCCGCAGGTGCATGTGCGCGAGCTCGTCCTTCTCGGCGTCGGTGAGGCCTGCGAAGTCCGGCACGTGCCGGTGCGGCAGCATGTGGATCTCGATGGGCCACCGTGCGGCGAACGGCACGAAGGCGGTGAAGTGCTCGCCGGCGAGGACGACCCGCTCCGACGCGCGTTCGTTCGCGAGGTGCTGCTCGAACAGGTCCGGCCCGAAGCGGTCGATGCTCGCGAGCAGTCGCTGGGTGCGCGGCGTGACGTACGGGTACGAGTAGATCTGCCCGTGCGGGTGGTGCAGCGTGACGCCGATCGCCTCGCCCCGGTTCTCGAACGGGAACACCTGCTGGATGCCGGGCATCGCGGAGAGCGCGGCGGTGCGGTCCGCCCAGGCCTCGACCACGGTGCGGGCCCGCGACTCGGAGATCGACGCGAACGAGCCGGAGGTCTCGGGGGAGAAGCACACGACCTCACACCGGCCGACGGAGCGGAACTCGCGGTTCAGGCCCACGTCGGACAGCGACTCGAGCGACGCCGGGGCGTCCTCGGCCTCGAGCAGGGGCCCGAACGACGGCGAGCGGTTCTCGAACACGGCGACGTCGTACCGGCTCGGGATCTCGGAGGGGTTCTCGGCGGTCTGCGGCGCGAGCGGGTCCTGGTCGGCCGGCGGCAGGAACACCCGGTTCTGCCGGCTCGCGGCGATGGAGACCCATTCGCCCGTCAGGACGTCCTGCCGCATGCGGGCCGTCTCCGGCCGCGGGTCGAGCACACGCTGGTCGATGCTGCGCTCGGCGGGCAGCGTCGAGTCAGCGTCGTCGAAGTAGATGAGGTCGCGTCCGTCCGCGAGCTTCGTCACGCGCTTGGTGATCACCGCTCCACACTAGCGCTCATCCGAAGCATTGCGAAAGTGTCCGTAAGTACGTGAAACTGGTTCAGTGACGGACGACGACCTCTCCTTCCTCGCCGGCGCGCTCCCCGCGCCGCTGCGCCAGGACCGCATCGTCTCGATCGTCGAGGGCGCGCCCGGCATGGTCCGCACGGCGGCCCTGGCAGCGGCCCTCGGAACCAGCGAGGTGACCGTCCGGCAGGACCTCGCCTCCCTCGACCTGGAGGCGCGGCTCAGGCGGGTGCACGGCGGTGCCGTCCGCCTCGGGGCCGGTTCCGGCGAGCGTCCGTTCGAGGAGACCGCCGTCGAGCACCAGGTCGCGAAGGCCGCGATCGGCCGTGCAGCCGCCGCACTCGTGCGTTCCGGGCAGTGCGTCCTGCTCGACGTCGGCACGACCCCCGCGGCCGTGGCGTCGGCGCTGGTCGCCCGAGAGGACCTGGTCGACGTCACCGTGGTCACGAACTCGTTGACGACCGCCCTCGCGCTCGAGGCAGCGGTGCCGCGCTTCACCGTCGTGGTCACCGGCGGGACTCTGCGACCGCTCCAGCACTCCCTCGTCGCGCCGTTCAACAACACGCTGCTGCCGATGCTCGCCGCCGACGTCGTCTTCCTGAGCGGGACCGGACTCGACGTCGCGCACGGCCTGACGAACGTGAACCTCCCCGAGACCGAGGCGAAGCGCATGCTCGCGGCCGCGGCCCGGCGTACCGTCGTCGTCGCGGACGGGTCGAAGTTCGGCCGGGCCCACATCGGGGTCGTCCGCGCGCTCGAGGACATCGACGTCGTCGTCACCGCCGAGACCACGTCCGACGCCGTCGCCCCGATCCGGGCGGCCGGGGTCGAGGTCATCGTCGCGGACGGCAGCGACGACACCGCCGGGGTCGACCCGGCACCGAACGGAAGGAACGAGACCGCATGACCGCAGCACCCACCGGGGGCCAGTACCACCTCCGCCACGCCGGACCCGACGGGGTCGTCGAGGCGGTCGTCACCGAGGTCGCCGCCGGCATCCGGGAGCTCCGTGTCGCCGGCTTCGACCTCACCGAGCCGTTCCCCGTGTCGGAGCAGCCGCCCGGGGCGAACGGCATCGTCCTCGCACCGTGGCCGAACCGCGTCGCCGGCGGGGTCTGGGAACTGGACGGCAAGCGCCAGCAGCTCGACGTCTCCGAGCCGAAGTACGGCAACGCCTCGCACGGGCTGCTCCGCTTCTCGCCGTACCGGGTGGTGTCCCAGACGGAGTCGTCGGTGCTGCAGGAGGCCACGATCCACCCGCAGCACGGGTGGCCGTTCACCCTCGAGACCCGCGTGCACCACGAACTCGTCGACGACGGCATCCGCATCACGCACGAGGTCGTGAACCGCTCCGGCGTCCGTGCCCCGTTCGCGATCGGTGCGCACCCGTACCTGCGTGCCGGCGACACCCCCGCCGAGGACCTCGTCGTGACGCTCGACGCCGGGACCGCCTTCACCGTCGACGAGCGGAAGGTGCCGAACGGCTCGGTACCGGTGTCGGGGACGCCCTTCGATCTCCGCGCCGGCCGACGTGCTGGAGACTCGGACCTCGACACCGCCTACACGGACATCACCCCGGATGCTGAAGGGATCCGGCGGACGACGATGCACGGTCCGGAGGGCGACGGTGTCGAACTCTGGCAGGACTCGTCGTTCCCGTACGTGCAGGTCTTCACCTCCCGCGAGTTCCCCCGTGGCGACGGCACCGGGCTGGCCGTGGCGGTCGAACCGATGACCGCGCCGGCGAACGCCCTCAACTCGGGCGAGGGCCTGCGCTGGCTCGAGCCCGACGAGTCCTGGACGGGTACCTGGGGCATCCGCCGCGTCTGGTCCTGACGACAGAGCGCCGAGCGCCCACGTCGCGCGTCGAAGTCGCGCGATCTGCCGTTCGGCTCGCCCCGAAGCGGCCGAACGTGCGACCTCAAAGGATGACCGACGGCGCGTCGTGCGATCTCGAGAGTGACGCCGTGCGGGACGCGGCCTCGCGTGGCACCGGCTCGGCCTGCCGAAGGGCCAGCATGCAGAAGGCCCCGCCGGTGTGTCCAGCAGGGCCTTCGTGGTCGTCCGTGTCGTCAGGCGCGGCGCATGCGCAGCGCCTCGACCGCGAGGGACTCGCTGGCGTAGCGGCCGACCTCCTGCGCCCATGCCGGGTCGTCCCCGCGGAGGGCGATGAAGTCCTTGCGCTGGCGGCACACGTACCCGAGCACCGCGGTGCCGGTCGCGACCTCGACGAAGTCCTTGCGGATGTGCCGGGTCGTGACCTGCGCGTTGCGGCGGAGCGTGTCGAGCAGGAGCTCGTTGCTCATCGTCGTGTTGGTCGCTGCTGCGAGCTCGACGATGCGGCGCGCGTCCCCGGTGCTGCTGGTCTGCGTGGCTTCGATTGGCTCGATCACGGTGTACCCCGTTCGTTCCTGGTGATGCGGTTCTGCGGGATCCGTCGATCGGATCCGGGAACGACACTATCGGCGTCAGGCCAACAGTCTGCTGAACGCGGACTGAACTGTGGACTGGAATCGTCATGAGTCCGCTGTGGAGGGCTTGTACCCCGATCAGACGCTCAGAGGCACTGTGGTTCGTCGGACGGCGCGGCGAGGTCATCCAGGGCGTCCGCGACCTTGTCCGCCAGGTACTGGTACCCGACGTCGTTGAGGTGCTGACCGTCCGACGCCGCGAACCCCGGGCTGTTCATGGTCGTGAACCACTGCCGCTCGAGCGGGTCGATGTAGGTCACGCCCGCGGCCTTCGCCCCGGCTGCGACCGCCGAGGAGATCCCCCCGGTGGCCTCGGCGCGCGGCTGCGGGGCCGACGGGCCGATGGCGACGATGACGGCATCCGGCCACTGGCGCTCGGCTTCGCGCAGCGTCGACTCGACGGTCGTCCGGAGCTGGTCGGTGCCGACGAGCCAGTCGTTCTGGCTGCCCTGCACGAGCACGAGCTCGGGGTCGAGGTCGCGATGCGCCGCGATCCGCGCGGAGAACGTCACGCGGGACGAGCCGTAGGTGCCGGTGTTGACGTACCCGGTGCCGCCGAGGCCGTCGACGGTGGCGTCCCAGCCGAGGTCCGTGACGATGTCCTGCGCCCAACCGTGTTCGCTCCGGGTCGACCCGCTGCCCTTCGTGTACGAGTCGCCGACGATGAGGACGTCCGATCCCGGAGCGATTGCGTCCCGCACGCGATCGGCGGGGACCAGGGCGGTGTCCGGTGCCACCTGGCAGGCGTTCGACACGGCGGGCAGCATCACGAGGAGACCGGCGGTGCCGACGGCCATCGCACCGAGCGCCACCATGGGGAGGGTGCGTCGGTTGCGGAAGCGTCTGGTGGGGAAGGACCGAGGAACGTCGGGCCGTCCGCCGTCGGTTCGTCGAGCCACGCCTGGATTGTACGGCAGTACATCGGAGTGGCCTGTCAGTGAGTGCGCGACGCGAGCGGGGTGAGGTGGGCCCCGTGGGGCTCGAACCCACGACCCTCGGATTAAAAGTCCGGTGCTCTACCAACTGAGCTAGAGGCCCTCACCCGCAAGGCTAGCGGGTGAGGGCCTCCAGTACGTCCGGTACGGGACGAGGTCAGCTGCGACGACCCGTCAGGGTCCGCAGCAGCCACACGATCACCGCGATGACGAGCAGCACGATCCCGACCCACAGCAGGAACTTCAGGCTCGCGGTGAAACCACCGACGAACAGCAGGATGACCGCGATCACGGCCAGGATGATGAGCAGGGCGTTCATGGAGTGTCCTCTTCTTCACGTCCGGGAGGGGTGCCTCCCTGGCGGAGCACGGTACCCGTTCCGAGCCGGTTGCGTTCTCGGCGAACGGGGGACGGGAGTGTCATCGGACGCGCCTACACTGTCGCGGTGCCTCGCGATCACCACCGTCCAGTCCACTTCACCGACCAGGAGTTCGCCGCGATCCAGGGCGGCGAGGACCCCGCGCTCGTGAACCGTGTCGCGCACGAGACCGCGAACGCCCTGCTGCACCGTGTGCGCGAGGACCCGGACCCGGCGGTCGTCGAGCGCCTGGTGACCTACACGGACGTGCACGGCATCGACGCGATCGCAGAGCTGTGGGCCCGCGTGGGGGCGCACACGCTGCCGGGTGCCCTGTGGCGGATCTACCTCGTCCGGGTCGTGATCCGGCAGAACCCGGAGGAGATCGCGTACTTCTTCGAGCGCGGCACGGAGCGCATCGGCACGATCGACGAGGCCGTCGCGGGTGCCGAGCAGCCGACGGGGCCGGCGGAGATCCTCACCCTCGCGGATCGCATCCTGCACGGCCTGTACACGGGCGACCTGGCGGTGGCGCTCGATCGCGGAGCGGCGTTCTGCCGGCTGACCGCGGCCGGCGCGACGGCGGTGGCGGACGAGTCCGACCTCACGGCGGACGACCGCGCCGCTGAGCTGACGACGCGTGCCCTGCGCCTGACGGAACTGGCGGCCGACCTGACCGAAGCGGCGGCGCTGTGGCGTCGCGACAGCCTGGACTGAGCGACCGGCGGGGCGGACCCGCACCGTGCCTCCAGGCCGACACGACAGGCCGAACACACGACAGGCCGAACAGGCCGAAACCGGGCACAGAAAAACCGGGCCGCAGAAGCGCCTCTCGGCGCGAGGCCGCTCGAAGCGGCGAATTTTGGAGCCCGGGGCTTGCTGCGGCCCGGCGACACCGAGTCTACGAGACGTCTGCCGTGCGCACGACCGTGTTCACTCTCGGTGGACAGACCAGGTCCCGGGCGTGTGACCCGAACAGGGATGAGAACCGCTCCAATCCGACGGGGCGAGGGTGCCGAATCATCACCGTGACGGGCGAACCGCTCGTCACGAAGCGAGGGTCCCGCGCGACCCGGTCCGCTCCCTGGCGGTCAATTCCCTGCGGGTCACGCGGGCCCTCGTCCTGCTCCGACACGGGTGAACCGAACCTGTGCGTCAGGCCACAACGCAACCGAGAGGAGGGAAACCTGCAATGCTTGCCATCGTGGAACGCGACACCGAGGCCTGGAGCTCGACCGAGCCCGCTCCGGCGTCGCCTGATGACCTCCTCGCCCGGGTGGCGACCGGCGACCAGGCGGCCTTCTCCGATCTGTACGACGTCCTGTCCGGCCGGGTGCTCGGCCTCGTGACGCGCCTCCTGCGGGATCGAGCGCAGTCGGAAGAGGTCGCACAAGAGGTCTTCCTCGAGGTCTGGCAACAGGCCGCACGGTTCGACCGGCAGCGCGGGACCGCTTCCAGCTGGGTCCTCACCATGGCCCACCGCCGAGCGGTCGACCGGGTGCGGGCATCGCAGTCCTCGCACGACCGGGACACGAAGATCGGCATCCGCGACTTCGAGGCGGGCGTCGACGACGTCTCCGAGTCCGTCGAGATCCGGATCGAACACGAACGTGTCAGCCGCGCCCTCGCGAAACTCACCGAGTTCCAGCGACAGGCCGTGCAGCTCGCCTACTACGGCGGCTACTCGCACAGCGAGATGGCCGCACACCTCGGTGTCCCGATCGGCACCGTCAAGACCCGTCTGCGTGACGGGATGATCAGACTCCGCGACGAGATGGGGGTGACGTCATGACCGAGCGTCACGACGACCCTGCCCTGCTCACCGGGTCCTACGCTCTCGATGCCCTGTCGGACGACGAGCGCGAGCTGCTCGAGGCCACCTTCTCCGACTCTCCCGAGCTCCGGGCCGAGGCGGACTCGCTGCGGGAGACCGCTCTGCAGCTGGCCTACGCGGTGGACCCGATCGAGCCTCCTGCTTCGATGAAGGCGTCGCTCATGGCGCAGATCGCGTCGACGCCGCAGGCGGCGCCGCTGGCTGCTTCGGGTTCCGCTCCTGCTGCTTCCGTTCCTGCTGCTTCCGTTCCTTCGGCTTCCGTTCCTTCGGCTTCCGTTCCGGACGCCGACGGTGATGCCGGCCAGGAGGCACGGTTCGCCCCCGCCACGCGCCGCACCCGTGCAGGTGGCAGCGCCACTGCCGCCGCCCAGCGTCGGTGGTTCCAGCGTCCGGCAGCCGTCCTGTCCACCGCAGCCGCGGTCGCCGTGGTGTTCCTCGGTGTCGGGCTCGGCGTGGGCACGGCGTTCACGCCCTCGAACCAGCCGGGTCCGGGCACGACGCAGGCGAGCAGTGGACTCGACCGGATCTACGCTGCGTCGGACTTCAAGCGGAGCACCGCGAAGGTCTCCGGTGGCGGGACGGCCACCGTCGTGTGGTCGAACTCGCTCGGCAAGTCCGCCGTGATCCTCGACGGTGTCGCAGCAGCACCGAAGGGCAAGACGTACGAACTCTGGTACATCGGCTCGGAGGGCACGGGCGGCAAGATCAGCTCGGCAGGCCTGATGGACGGTGTCGCGGACGGCGTGCACTCGGCGGTGCTCACGGGCACGCGGTCGCACGGTGTGACGATCGGCATGACCGTGGAGCCCGAGGGCGGTTCGGAGCAGCCGACGACGACGCCGATCATGGCGGTCCCCACCGCCTGACGCGGTTCACGTCTCCCCGCTCGCGTGGCACGGTCCGCGGGCGGGGGTTCGTCGTGCGGGGGCGGTTCTGCGTGGGTGGGCGGTCGTGCGGCGGTCGTGCGTGGGCGATCCTTCCCATCGCGGGCGCCATAGGAAGCCGAATTGCGCGTAGGAGGCAGGTTCTTCCGGCCACCTACGAGCGATTCGGCTTCCTACGCGCGGTTCTGCCTCCTTCGCGCGGATCGGCACCACGGGCGAAACGACACGACCGACGTCGTACGACGTCGGTCTTGTCGTTCCGGGTCAGCGGACGGAGCGTGCGTCGATCACCCGAAGCGGCCCGAGACGTAGTCCTCGGTGGCCTGCACCGACGGGTTCGAGAACATCGTCGCCGTGTCGTCGTACTCGATGAGCTTGCCCGGAGCACCGGTGCCCGCGATGTTGAAGAACGCCGTCTTGTCACTCACCCGCGAGGCCTGCTGCATGTTGTGGGTCACGATCACGATCGTGAACTCCTTCTTGAGCTCCTCGATGAGGTCCTCGATGGCGAGGGTCGAGATCGGGTCGAGGGCCGAGCAGGGCTCGTCCATCAGCAGCACGTCCGGCTGCACCGCGATCGCACGGGCGATGCAGAGACGCTGCTGCTGGCCACCGGACAGGCCCATGCCGGGCTTGTCGAGGCGGTCCTTGACCTCGTTCCAGAGGTTCGCACCCTGCAGGGAGCGCTCGACGATGTCGTCGGCCTCGGAGCGGGACACGCGCTTGTTGTTGAGCTTCACACCGGCCAGCACGTTGTCCTTGATGGACATCGTCGGGAACGGGTTCGGCCGCTGGAAGACCATGCCGACCTGGCGGCGGACGATGACCGGGTCGACGCCGGCGCCGTACAGGTCGTCGCCGTCGATCTTGACCGAGCCCTCGACGTAGGCGCCGGGGATGACCTCGTGCATGCGGTTCAGCGTGCGGAGGAAGGTCGACTTGCCGCAGCCGGATGGGCCGATGAACGCGGTGACGGTGCGGGGCTCGATCGTCATGTCGACGCCCTCGACCGCCTTGAACTTCGAGTAGTAGACGTTGAGGCCGTCGACCTCGATGCGCTTGGACACTGTGTTCCTTCGGGGTGGGTGGTGACGCTGGTCGCGGGTGGCGGCGCTAGCGGCTGAGCTTGGGGGCGAAGAGGCGGGTGATGAACCGGGCGAGCAGGTTGAGCAGCATCACGATGAGGATGAGCAACAGTGCCGCGGTCCAGGCCCGGTCGACGAAGGGCACCGGGTTGGCGCCCTGCTGCGAGTACTGCGTGTACGCGAACACCGGCAGCGTCATCATCGGGTTCTTGAACAGGTCGTAGTTCATGCTCGCGGTGAACCCGGCCGTGACGAGCAGCGGTGCGGTCTCGCCGATGACGCGGGCGATGGAGAGCATCACGCCGGTGGTGATGCCGGCGAGGCTCGTCGGCAGGACGACCTTGAGGATGGTGAGGTACTTCGGCACGCCGAGGGCGTACGAGGCCTCGCGGAGCTCCATCGGGACGATCTTCAGGACCTCCTCGGTGGAGCGGACGACGATCGGGATCATCAGGACGCTCAGCGCGACCGAGCCGACGAGACCGAAGCGGGCACCCGGGCCGAGGAACAGCGCGAACAGCGAGTAGGCGAAGAGACCGGCGACGATCGACGGGATGCCCGTCATGACGTCCACGAAGAACGTGATGCCCTTCGCGAGCGCGCCCTTGCCGTACTCGACGAGGTAGATGGACGTCAGCAGCCCGATCGGCACCGAGATGAGCGCCGCGAACAGCGTGATCTCGAGCGTGCCGATCAGGGCGTGCAGTGCGCCACCGCCCTCGGAGATGACCCCGCGCATCGAGTACGAGAAGAACTCGGCGTCGAAGCGGGCCAGGCCGTCGGCGAGGACCGTGTACAGCAGCGAGACGAGCGGTAGGACGGCGATGACGAACGCGGTGATCACCAGGGAGGTGATGAGGCGGTCGACGGCCTTGCGGCCACCCTCGACGATGCGGGAGATCACGACGATGAGGACGTCGAACAGGACCGTGCCGAGGAAGAGCGCGGCGACGACGTTGAAGTCCTTGACCGCGCCGCCGGCGTTGAGCAGGGCGAAGACCAGGATCAGCGCGACCCAGGAGCCGACGAGGAGCAGCCACGGCACGGACTTGTGCAGCTTGCCGTTGGCGTAGACGTTGCCGGCGACGCCGGACTGACGGAGGGCGAGGGACATCGGGTCGTACCTCTCAGCTCACTCGCTTGCGGACGATGTACCGCGCGAGCATGTTGATGACCAGGGTGATGACGAAGAGGATCAGACCCGACGCGATCAGCGCGTTCAGGGCGGTGCCGGACGCCTCGGCGAACTGCAGGGCGATGTTCGCCGCGATCGTCGAGGGGTTCAGCGAGGTGAGCATCTGGAAGGTGACGTTCGTCGACACCGACAGCACCAGCGCGATCGCCATCGTCTCGCCGAGCGCGCGACCGAGGCCGAGCATGATCGCCGACACGATGCCGGACTTCGCGAACGGCAGGACCGACAGCCGGATCATCTCCCAGCGGGTCGCGCCGAGGGCCAGGGCGGCTTCCTCGTTGAGGCGTGGCGCCTGCAGGAAGATCTCGCGCATGACCGCGGTCATGATCGGGATCGCCATCACGGCGAGGACGATCGACGCGGTCAGGATCGTGCGGCCCGTGCCGGAGACCTGTCCGGAGAACAGCGGGAACCAACCGAGGTAGGTGTTGAGGAAGACGTAGAACGGCTTCACGAACGGTGCCAGCACGACGATGCCCCAGAGGCCGTAGACGACCGACGGCACCGCTGCCAGCAGGTCGATGACGTAGCCGAGGAGCGGGGCGATCCGCCGCGGCGCGTAGTGCGAGATGAAGAGCGCGATGCCGAGCGACAGCGGCACGGCGATCACGAGCGCGATGAGCGCGGACCAGACGGTGCCGAAGACGAGGGGGCCGACGTAGTCCCAGAAGTTCGCGGCCTGGTTCGGCAGGTCACCGACCTTCGCGCTGAACGCCGGGATGCTCTGCCAGACCAGGAAGGCCGCGACGAGCACGAGCACGAAGAGGATGAGCCCGCCGGCGATGACGGAGGCGGCGGAGAAGACCCGGTCGCCGATCCGGACGACGGGCTTCGGCTTGGGGGCGACGGGGGCCACTGGCTGGGCCGGTGCGGTCGTCATGGGACTCCTGTCGGAGGAACGCCGGGGGAGGCGTCGGGTGGGGGTGGTGCGTCACGTGTCCTGCAGGTGCGTGCCTGCAGGACGGGCGAGGGCCCGGACGCCGGTCGATTGGGTGGGACCGGCGTCCGGGCGCTCAGGGTGCCTTACTTGATGGAGGCGACGGCCTTCGCGGCCTTCTCGGCGAGGTCGGTCGAGAGGGCGGCCGACTTGGCCTCCTTCGCGGCGGCGTCCTGCGCGTCCTTCGAGACGACGTAGTCGAGGTAGCCCTTCACGAGCTCACCCTTGTCGGCGTCCTTGTACTCCTGGCACGCGATGGCGTAGGAGACGAGCACGAGCGGCCATGCGCCGTCGGCGGTGTCCTCGCGGTTGATGTCGATCGCGAGGTCGTTGTCCTCACGGCCGGAGACCGTCTCGGAGTCCGCGACGACCTTGGCAGCGCCCTCGGCGGAGATCTCGGTGGCCTTGTCGCCGACCATGAGCTTCGCCTTGTCGAGGTCACCGGCGCCGGAGTCGTCGATGTAGGTGATCGCGTTCGAGGCGCTGGCCATGGCCGAGGCCACGCCCGAGGTGCCCTTGGCGCTGTCGCCGACCTGGTACGGGAAGGTCTGGCTGGGGGCCTCGGTCCAGACGTCCTTGGCGTTCGCCGAGACGTACTCCGAGAAGTTCTGCGTGGTGCCCGAGTCGTCCGAGCGGTGCACGACCGTGATGTTCGAGTCCGGCAGGGTCGCGTCCTTGTTCAGGTCGGCGATCTGCGAGTCGTTCCACTTGGTGATCTTGCCGGAGAAGATGCCCGCGATGGTCTTCGCGTCGAGCGTGAGGTCCTTGACGCCGTCGACCTTGTAGGCGATCGCGATCGGGGAGATGTAGACCGGGATGTCGATGGCCTTGGAGTCCGCGGCGCACAGGCCGAAGGTGCCCGAGAGCTCCTCGTCCGACAGCGCTGCGTCGGAGCCGGCGAAGTCCGCGGCACCCGAGATGAAGTTCTTGCGGCCGGCGCCCGAACCGTCGGGCGAGTAGTTGACCGTCACGCCGGAGGCGACGTTCTGGAAGCCGGCGGCCCAGGTGGCCTCGGCGGTCTGCTGGGCGGACGAACCCGAACCGGTGAGCGTGCCGGAGAGCTTCGAGTAGTCGGTGCCCGAGCTGGAGGAGGAGGTCGCGGTGCTGCCCGCGTCCTCGTTCGCCGCGCACGAGGAGAGCACGACTGCGCCGGCGATCGCGATTGCCGCGACCGTGCCGATTCGCTTGATGTTCACAGGGGTCCCTTCGGGAATGTCAGTGCAGGTGGGACCGCTGCTGGTCCCGTGGGTCGGTGCCGACCCGGGAGCGACTGTAGGGACGCGAAGTGACGGGGATCACGCTCATCGGTGAACGGGAGGTGAACGAGGGGTTGTGTCCGACGGGGCGCCGTGCGCGGGCGCGCGGACGGGAGCAGGATCGGGAACGTCGTGCGCTGCGCAGACGCATGCATGCGCATGCGTTCACCCGGCCTGGAGGCGCGGCTCGCCCCCGGCGGTCGGCCTACGCCGAGACGGTGTTGCGGTGCGTCTCCACGGCGACGAGTCGACCGTCGGCGATGTGCATCACGGCGAAGTCCCCGACCGAGAGCATCGCGGCACGGCGGAGGTCGAACCGCCCGCGGTCGTCGGCCGTCGCGGTGGCGATCCGGGCGATGATGTCCGGCAGCACGGGGCCGTGCGAGCACAGCACGGTCGACTTCGCCTTCTCGAGGCGCTTCTGCACGACGCCCTTGACGTTGGCGGCACCGCGGTCGTGGGCGTCCTGGCTGATGTCCGGGGTGCTGGAGACCCCGAGGTGCGTGCGGTCGGACAGCGGCTCGACGGTCGCGAGGCACCGAGCCGCCGTGCTGCTGATGATCTTCTTCGGGCCGAAGGCGGCGACGGGCGACGCGACGGCCTTGGCCTGCGTACGGCCGACCGGCAGGAGTGGACGGGTGGCATCCGGGCCGTTCCAGTCCGAACCGGGCACCGTCTTGGCGTGCCGCAGCGCGATGAGGGCGAACGTGCGGTGCTCCCCGGCGGCGACGCGTTCGGCGAACCGGTCGAGGATCGCGACGTCGCGGTCGTACGTCAGCCGGTGTCGGGCGTCGTCGAGGGTGACCCACTCGACCGAGGCGACTTCGTCGTTGGGCCGGAACTTGCCCGCACGCTCGTACTCCTTCGAGGGCACCCGGGCAGACCAGTAGTGCACGACCTTGTCGCGGCCGCTCGGCAGGACGTACTCCGCGGTGCCGAGCGGGGCGCCGAGGTGCACGCGGTAGCCGGTCTCCTCGTCGATTTCCCGTACGGCTGCCGTCGGGACGCCCTCGCCCGGGTCGACCTTGCCCTTCGGGAACGAGACGTCCTTGTGGTGGTCGCGGTGGATCAGCAGCACGAGCGGCACGCCGTCCCGTTCACGCCAGACGACGGCACCTGCTGCGACGACGGGTCCTGAGGAGCCGCCGCTCACCGAGTGGAGCGCTTCCGAGCCGAGATCTTCCGCATGAGGACATTCTGCACGTCGTCGAGGGGTCGTCCGTCGTCATCGGTCGAACGACGCGTCCACTCGCCGTCCGACTCGAGGTGCCACGAGCTCGTCGTGTCGGCCATCGCGAGGTCGAACATGTCCTGGACCTCGTTCACGTGGGCCGGGTCGGACAGCCGCACGAGCGCCTCGACGCGGCGGTCGAGGTTGCGGTGCATCATGTCCGCCGAGCCGATGAACACGGCCGGGTCGCCGTCGTTGTGGAACGCGAACGCACGCGAGTGCTCGAGGTACCGGCCGACGACGCTGCGCACGCGGATGGTGTCGCTGACGCCTTCCATGCCGGGCTTGAGGGAGCAGATGCCGCGCACCCAGACGTCCACCGGCACGCCGGCCTGGCTCGCCAGGTAGAGCGCGTCGATGATCTGCTCGTCCACCATCGAGTTGACCTTGATGCGGATGCCGGAGGGCTTGCCCGCACGGGCGTTGTCGGCCTCGGTCTGGATCCGCTTGAGCAGGCCCTTCCGCAGGTGCAGGGGCGCCACGAGCAGTCGCTTGAACTTCTTCTCGATGGCGTACCCGGACAGCTCGTTGAACAGCCGCGTGAGGTCCTTGCCCACGGTGTCGTCCGACGTGAACAGGCCCATGTCCTCGTAGATGCGCGAGGTCTTCGGGTTGTAGTTGCCCGTGCCGATGTGGCTGTAGTGCTTGAGGGTGCCGCCCTCCTGCCGGATCACGAGCACCAGCTTGGAGTGCGTCTTCAGGCCCACCAGGCCGTAGACCACGTGCACGCCGGCCTTCTCGAGCTTGCGGGCCCACGTGATGTTGTTCTGCTCGTCGAAGCGCGCCTTGATCTCCACGAGCGCCAGGACCTGCTTGCCGGCGGCCGCGGCGTCGATCAGGGCCTCGACGATGGGGCTGTCACCGGAGGTGCGGTACAGCGTCTGCTTGATCGCGAGGACGTTCGGGTCGGCCGCGGCCTGCTCGAGGAACGCCTGGACGCTCGTCGCGAAGGACTCGTACGGGTGGTGCACGAGGACGTCCTTCGACGCGATCGCGCGGAAGAGGTCGGGCTTCGTGTTCGGCTCGCCCGGCTGGAACTGCACGGGCGTCGTCGGCACGTGCTTCGGGTAGTGCAGGTCGGGGCGGTTGATCTTCGCGATCTCGAACAGGCCGCCGAGGTCGAGTGGCGACGGCAGGCGGAAGACCTCCTGCTCGGTGATGTCGAGTTCGCGCACGAGCAGGTCGAGCGTCACCGGGTCCATGTCCTCGGTGATCTCGAGGCGGATCGGCGGACCGAACCGACGACGGAGCAGCTCGCGCTCGAGGGCCTGGATGAGGTTCTCGGCCTCGTCCTCCTCGATCTCGACGTCCTCGTTGCGGGTGACCCGGAACACGTGGTGCTCGAGGACCTCCATCCCCGGGAACAGGTCGTCGAGGTGGTTCGCGATGAGGTCTTCGAGCGGGATGAACCGCAGGCGCCCGGAGTTGTCGTCCGGCAGCTTGATGAACCGCGAGAAGTTCTGCGGCACCTTGAGGCGTGCGAACTCCTGCCGCTGCGACTTCGGGTTCCGGACACGCACCGCGAGGTTGAGCGACAGCCCGGAGATGTACGGGAACGGGTGCGCCGGGTCCACCGCGAGCGGCATGAGCACCGGGAAGATCTGCTCGTTGAAGTACTCACGCATCCGGAGCCGGTCGGCTTCGTCCAGGTCGGACCAGTGCTCGACGTGGATGCCGGCGGCGTCGAGGTCGGGCTTGAGCGACTCGATGAAGGCCTGCGCGTGGCGGTCCTGCAGCTCGTGCGCCTTCTTCGCGATGTCCCGCAGCACGTCGAGCGGCGCGCGGCCGACGTTCGTGGGGACGGCGATCCCGGTGTCGATGCGACGCTTCAGCCCGGCGACCCGGACCATGAAGAACTCGTCGAGGTTGGACGCGAAGATCGCCAGGAAGTTCGCACGCTCGAGCAGGGGCTGCGTGCGGTCCTCACCGAGTTCGAGGACGCGCTGGTTGAACCGGAGCCAGCTGAGCTCACGGTCGAAGTAACGGTCGGTGGGCAGCGACTCGTGCTCGATCTCGACGACCTCGTCGAAGTCGTCCAGGTCCGGTGCGACGGATTCGCCGTCGAGCTGCGGTTCGGTGTCCATCCCCACATCCTGCCACCCGGTCCCTGCGCCCGGAGGGCCCCACGTGGACGCTGTGGAAACGAGCGGTGAACGACCTCCTGTGGAAGAGCTGTCGCTCAGGGCGCGGCGTACTGCACGTCGATCGCGTGCTGCTCGAACCCGGACCGCCGGTACAGCGCCAGCGCGGGCTCGTTGTCGCCCTCGACGTACAGTGCCGCGGCGGTGAGCCCGCGGCCGGTCAGCCGTGCCGTCCCCGCACGCATGAGCACGCCGCCGATCCGTTGCCCCTGCAGGTCCGGGCGCACGGCCACGGCGTAGAACTCGCCGATCCCGTCCTCGACCTTGAGCCAGCACGACCCCGCGAGCTGCCCGTCGGGGTCGCGCAGCAGGAGGAGGTCGTCGCCGGAGAACCAGTCGTCGGCCTCGCGGGCGCGGAGGTCCTCGAGGGTCATCCGGCCCTGCTCCGGGTGGTGCGCGAACGCCGCCGCGTTGAGGGCGAGCCAGTCGGCCTCGTCCCCGGGGTCACCGGCACGGAACGCCGACAGGGAGTACCCGTCCGGCACCGCCGGGTCCGGGGCGGCAGCGGCGATCGGTGCGCGGAGCTGCAGGAGCGTGCGGACGGCCGTCCAGCCGAACCGTGCCGCGAGCGCCCGCGCCGCGGGGTGGTCCCCGTGCGCCCACGCGAGTCGAGGAGCCGGGCCGGCCACGGGGGCGGCCCCGCCGCCCGTGCCGAGCACCTGCGTGGCGAGGGCCGTGCCGAGGCCGCGGCCCCGTTCCTCCAGGCCGACCGCGAGTTCGACCTCACCGTCGCGCACCACGGCGACCCCGCGCTCGTCCCCGACGACGGTGGCGCGCCCAGCGCGCACGTCGACCAGCGTCTGGTCCGAGAACGGCGGCGCCTCGCCGGGAACGGCGAAGCGCGTCAGGTCGACGGCCACTACTGCGCCGAGAGCCGGTCGGCCTCGTCGTCGTAGACGTTGAAGCGGTACCCGACGTTGCGGACGGTGCCGATGAGGGACTCGAGGTCACCGAGCTTGGCGCGCAGGCGTCGCACGTGCACGTCGACCGTGCGGGTGCCGCCGAAGTAGTCGTAGCCCCAGACCTCGCTGAGGAGCTGCTCGCGGGTGAAGACCCGCGACGGGTGCGTGGCGAAGAAGCGGAGGAGCTCGAACTCCTTGAAGGTGAGGTCGAGCGGCCGGCCGCGGACCTTCGCCGAGTAGCTCGCCTCGTCGATGACCACACCGGACGCCTGGATCTTCGACCCGGTCTGGTTCTTCACCGCGCGTCCGGCGGTCAGGCGGATGCGGGCATCGACCTCGGCGGGGCCGGCGGTCTCGAGCACGACGTCCTCGACGTTCCACTCGCTGTTCACCGCGGTGAGCCCGCCCTCGGTGACGACCAGGATGATCGGCGTCGTCGACCCGCTCGTCGCGAGGATCTTGCAGAGGGCCTTGGCGCTCGCGAGGTCCGTGCGGGCGTCCACGAACATCAGGTCGCTCTGCGGTGCGTTGACCAGCTGTGCGGCCTCGGCGGGCACGTGGCGGATCCGGTGGCTCAGCAGTCCGAGGCTCGGCAGGACGTCGCCGGGCGCGGCTGAGGTGAGTACCAGGAGCTGGGCCACAGGACCTCCAGTGGTGGGGGAGTCGTGCACACATCCTAGTGATGCTCGGGAAGTGTCCCTCCCGACCGGACGGTCGGGATGACGACCGCCGCACGGTCGGGACCGAGCCCGCCGGACGGTCGGGGCCACGCCCGCGCTGGACCGCTCTGTCATGATGGGGCGCGTGACCGAGCCCGTGCCGCCCACCGATCAACGTCGCCTCCGACTGACGTCCGTGCTGCCGGTGTGGCTGCTCGCGATCGTCGGTGCCGTGCTCGTCCTCACCCTGACGGAGAAGGACTCGTACGCCTGGCTCCTGCTCGTCTTCGTGCTCTGCGTGCTCGTCAGCTTCGTGCTGCAGCTCATCACGGCGACGAAGGACGGACTCGTCGAGCGGATCAGCATCGCGTCGTCCGGGGCGTTCGTCGTCGTGCTCGTCACCGCGGTCGTGCTCCTGGCGCGGTGACGCGCCGCCACTCGCCTGGCGCGGTGACGCGCCGCCACTCGCCTGGCGCGGTGACGCGCCGCCACTCGCCTGGCGCCGTCAGGCGTGCCGCGTAGACTCGCACCATGGATTCGCTGCTTGCGCTCGAGCTCTTCTACGTCGGCCTCCTCGGCCTGGCGTCGCTCGCGATCGCGTTCGTCTCGGTGACCGTCGTCGTGAAGCTGTTCAAGGGTCAGCGTTGATCGAACTGCCCGAGGGCCTCGCCCCCGAACTCGTCCCCCTGTCCTGGCTCGTCGGCGTCTGGGAGGGCACCGGCGTGGTCGAGTACCCCGTGGGCGACGAAGAGGAACCCCGGAACTACGAGTTCGGCCAGCGCGTGAGCTTCAGTCACGACGGCCTGCCCTACCTGAACTACTCGTCCACGACGTGGCTGCTCGACGACGAGCACACCCCGCTCGCGGCCGAGATGGGGTACTGGCGGATCGATCGTCCTTCCGAGCCCGGTGACCGCGGTCCGGCGATGCTCCTCGGCGAGGGGCCGACACCGTTCAGCACGGTCGAGAGCGTCGAGGCGCTGCGCAACACCACGGACGGCTTCGACGTCGAAGCGGCGATCATCCACCCGACGGGCGTCAACGAGCTCTACGTGGGTCGGGTCCGCAAGGGCCGGATCGACCTCGCGACGGACGCCGTGATGCGCTCGCCGAACGCGAAGGACTACTCCGCGGCGACCCGGCTGTACGGCTTGGTCGAGGGCAAGCTCTTCTGGGCGTGGGACATCGCAGCGCTCGGCAAGGAGCTCACCTCGCACGCCTCGGGGCAGCTCGCGAAGGTCGACTGATGTCGGCGTTCGCCGGCCGTGACGGCTTCGTCGGGACCGATGCCGGTCCCGCCGCCCACTTCGGGAACCCGCTCGGCGAACAGCGCCTGCTCGCACGCGGCCGCGCCGTCGTCGAGCTCGGCCTGGGCGTCGTCACGGTGTCGGGGCCGGACCGCCTGTCGTGGCTGAACTCGATCACGTCGCAGCTGCTGCTCGGCCTCGGCACGGGTGTGAGCACCGAGACGCTCGTGCTCGACCAGTCGGGTCGCGTCGAGCACGCCGCCCGCGTCGTCGACGACGGTTCGGTCGCGTGGCTCCTGACCGAGCCCGCTGACGCGGCACCGCTCGCGGCCTGGCTCGATTCGATGCGCTTCATGCTGCGGGTCGAGGTCGCCGACCGGTCGGCGGACTTCGCGACGATCGGTCGCTTCGGCTCGGCGGTACTCGCCGACGACACGGTCGTCGAGTGGGTCGACCCGTGGGCGTCCGTCACGCCCGGCGGATGGGGCTACGCCGACCTGGAGGCCCACCCCGGCTCCGACTGGACCCTCCGCATCGCCGTGGTCACCCCCGGCACCGCGGCCGAGATCGCCGCGTCGGACGTGCCCGCCGCGGGACTCCTCGCCTACGAGGCACTGCGCATCGCCGCCTGGCGTCCGTCGCTCTCCGACGTCGACGAGCGCACGATCCCGCACGAACTCGACTGGCTCCGCTCCGCCGTGCACCTGACCAAGGGCTGCTACCGGGGGCAGGAGACGGTCGCCAAGGTCCACAACCTCGGGCACCCGCCGCGCCGTGTCGTGCTGCTGCACCTGGACGGGTCGGACGGTGTGCTCCCGGCACCGGGGACGCCCGTCGTGCTCGACGACAAGGAAGTGGGGCGGCTCTCGGCGTCGGGGCTGCACCACGAGCTCGGGCCGATCGGCCTCGCGGTCGTGAAGCGCTCCCTCGACCCGACGGCCACGCTGACCCTGACCGCCGACGACGTGGTCGTGGCCGCGACGCAGGAGGTCATCGTGCCGCCCGGCGCCGGGGCGACCGCGAACGTGCCGCGCCTGCCACGGCTCGGGGCCGTCCGCCGCTCGTAGCGCAGCCGCGGCCCACCGCCGCCGACCCGCCGGTCGATCGCGCCCCGCAACGGACATTGCGCCCCGTTGCAGCGGGGCGCAATGTCCGTCAGAGGGCGCGATGCGTCATGCGCCGGCCCGCCTCAACGGGCGCCGCGTGCTCGTGAGCCGCGAGGCGCGCCGGTCAGGCCGGGGCGACCGCGGCCCACGGGACGCTGAGCTCGCCGAGGCGCCACCGTGTCACCCCGTGCAGCACCGGCCAGCCCCGGTCGCGCATGCCCCGGACCGCCGCGATCCACCGCTGCCGCGGCCCGTACGTGCCGAGCGGCGCCGCGACCGCCCACGCCAGGTCGAGGTCGCGCAGGAACGCGTGCACCCGCTCGCCGGGGACGTTCCGGTGGATGAGGGCCTTGGGCAGTCGTTCCGCGACGATCGACGGCAGGTCGAGCCCGGCGAGCCGCAGCGACACCGTGAAGGTCTGCGGCGCCTGGTCGTCGAGCGTCACCCAGGACGCCACCCGCCCGACCTCGTTGCAGGTCCCCTCGACGAGCGCACCGCCGGGCTGCAGTCGGTCCTGCATGATCCGCCAGGCGCCCTCGACCTCGGACTCGTCGTACTGCCGCAGCACGTTGAACGCCCGGATGACGGCGGGTCGGCGGTTCCCGGGCGTCGGGGTCTCGAAGCCGCCGAGCCGGAACGTCACACCGTCGCGGGTGCCGGCGTTCGCGAGCGCCACCCGGGCCGGTTCGATCTCGATCCCGGTGACCTCGACGTCCGGTCGCACCCCCGCCAGCCGGTCCCGGAGCTCGAGCGTCGTGGTCGGGGAGGCCCCGTAGCCGACGTCGGCCACGAGTGGGTCGTCGGTCCGTCGGAGCACGGGGAGCGTGGCGATCCACCGGTCGACACGACGGAGCCGGTTGTACCCGGTCGTCCCGCGCGTCACGTTCCCGATGGGCATGACGACAAGGCTACGGGGCCAGGGACGCACCGGACGGCGCTCGGTAGACTCGGGGCATGACCTCCACGCTCGTCCTGCTCCGTCACGGCAACAGTGACTGGAACCAGAAGAACCTGTTCACCGGTTGGGTCGACGTCCGACTCAGCGAGTTGGGCGAGAAGGAGGCGAAGCGCGCCGGCGAGCTCATCAGCGAGTCGGGCATCGTTCCGGACGTCCTGTACACGTCGCTGCTCACCCGCGCGATCCAGACGGCGGACATCGCCCTGCTCGAGGCGGACCTCGCCTGGCTGCCGGTGAAGCGCGACTGGCGTCTCAACGAGCGCCACTACGGCGACCTGCAGGGCAAGGACAAGGCCCAGACGCTCGAGCAGTACGGCGAGCAGCAGTTCATGGAGTGGCGCCGTTCGTTCGACGTGCCGCCGCCCCCGATCGCCGACGACGCCGAGTGGTCGCAGTTCGGGGACCGCCGCTACGCCGACCTCGGCGACGAGCTGCCCCGCACGGAGTCGCTCAAGCTCGTGATCGACCGTCTGCTGCCGTACTGGGAGTCGGACATCACGAAGGACCTCGGCGCGGGCAAGACCGTCCTCGTCACGGCGCACGGCAACTCGCTGCGGGCGCTCGTGAAGCACCTCGACGGGATCTCCGACGACGACATCGCCGGCCTGAACATCCCGACGGGCATCCCGCTGGTGTACGAGCTCGACGACGAGTTCCGCCCGACGAAGCCCTCGTACTACCTCGACCCCGAAGCTGCCGCTGCCGGTGCCGCCGCCGTGGCCGCGCAGGGCGCCAAGAAGTAGGCCCGAACCGACGAACGCCCCGCCTGGTCACCAGGCGGGGCGTTCGTGCGTCGGGCCCGGGTTCGCGAAGGCGACAGTCTGCCGCGAGCGTTCCGCCGACTCCTGTCGCTCTGCCGGGAGGAACGGATCACCGCATCGACGAAGTGTCGCTTCGGCGGGGTGGTCGGCTTCTCGAGCCGCGGTGCGTCACACGAAGTGCGAAGCGATCTCCTGCACCAGGGCGCCGACGTCGTAGGGCTTCGTGGTGTCCACCCGCACGACCGCGGTCCCGGGCAGGCCGATCGGTTCCGCGGTCGCCCCGTGCTCGTCCCAGAACGCCAGGATGTCGGGGAGGTCCCCGTGGACCTCGTGTCGCACCGGCAGCGTGCCCGGCTCGTACCGATCGCGCAGCCGCTCCTCGGCGGTGGCCCGGTCGACGTGGCACCACACCTCGACGACGCGCGGCGACCCTGCGGAGGCGAGCCCTGCCTCCAGGAGGTCACGGTCGCGCGACGGCAGCCAGACGGCGTCGAGGACGACCCCGTTCTCCACGGCCCGCGCCATCGACCACATCGTCTCCATCGCGATGCCGCCGAGCGGACGCGAGGCGATCATCGGTCCGACGATGTCGGCGAGGGGCTCCTTGATCCGGTCCTTCGACAGGAACGGGCAGCCGAGCACCTCGGCGAGGGCCGCACCGATCGTGCTCTTGCCGGAACCGGGCATGCCGTTGACGATGATCGCGACCTGAGCCATGCCACGATCCTCCCAGACGGGAACGGACCGAGCGGCCCGAGCCGGGTCAGACCGCCGCGGTCGTGGTGGACGCGCCCGTCCAGTCGCCCGTCGCCAGGTACTCGACCTTCTTGGCGATCGACACCGCGTGGTCCGCGAAGCGCTCGTGGTACCGGGAGGCCAGGGTCGCGTCGACGGTGTCGATCGGGTTGCCCTTCCACGTCTCGCCGAGCACGAAGTCGAAGACGCTGGCGTGCAGCTCGTCGACGGCGTCGTCCTCGTCGCGGATCTCGGCCGAGAGCGTGATGTCCTCGGTGGCGAGCAGGCGGGTGAGCTTCTGCGCCATCGCGACGTCGTGCGCACCCATCTTCTTGAAGGTGCCGCGCAGACCCTTCGGCACGACCTTCTCGGGGAAGCGCTGGCGGGCGAGCTGCGCGATGTGCTCGGCCATGTCGCCCATGCGCTCGAGCGAGGAGCTGACACGGAGTGCGGTGACGACGACGCGGAGGTCGCGGGCAACCGGCGCCTGGCGGGCCAGGATGTCGATGGCGAT
The DNA here is from genome assembly GCF_007673235.1 of Curtobacterium pusillum. GTDB lineage: Bacteria > Actinomycetota > Actinomycetes > Actinomycetales > Microbacteriaceae > Curtobacterium > Curtobacterium pusillum_C. The sequence goes on along the minus strand of NZ_VDZH01000003.1, from coordinate 133,593 downwards.
CTCGTCGAGGCTGTTCGCCGCCTCGTCGATCTTGGCGTCGTCGGCGATCACCTCCTCGGCGAGGGCGACGTCGGAGTCGCTGAAGGCCTGCGTGGCCCGGGTGATGGCGGACTCGACGAGCCCGGCGATCTCGGTCAGTCGCTCCTGGACGTCCTGGAGTTCCTGCTGGAAGACTTCGCGCATGGGGGAGTACCTCTCTCTGCGTACCGGTCGAGTGTTGTCAGGTCAGGTGAACGAACGGTGACGTGCGGTTGAACGCTTCGCGATCCTCCGGCGGGATCGCCCCGGACGGGGGTGAACGGGGTCCGAACCCCGCGTGACCATCCCTACACTGACGGCATGGACAACGCGTGGCTCGTGCCACTGTCGATGCTCCTCGGCGGGGTCTTCGGCGCGGGCGTCGTGGTGCTGATCATCACCGCCGAGCGCACGGCTCGTGCAGCAGACGTCGCCGAGCGCACCCTGCCGGACGGCGTCGCCGCGGTCATCGCCACGATGCACAACCCGGCCGTGGTGGTCGACCCGTCGAACACCGTCGTGGCCGCGTCCCCGCAGGCGCTGACGGTGGGGCTCGTGGTGCGGCGGAAGCTCGTGCACCGGGAGCTCGCCGACCTCGTCGACCGGGTGCGCAAGAGCGGCGAGATGGGGGCTGAGGACCTCGAGCTGCCCCGCGGGCGGGGCAGTGACCAGATCGGTTACCTGAGCTTCCGGGCCGCGCAGCTCGGCAACCGGTACGTCCTCGTCACCGCGGACGACCTCACCGAGAGCAAGCGCATCGACGAGGTCCGACGGGACTTCGTCGCGAACATCTCGCACGAGCTGAAGACCCCGATCGGCGCCATCGGCCTGTTGTCCGAGACCCTCGTCGCCGCGGCGGACGAACCCCAGCACGTGCGGAAGTTCGCGGCGCAGCTCGTCACCGAGTCCGAGCGGCTGGCGGCGCTGACGAAGGACATCATCGAGCTCTCCCGCCTGCAGTCCGTCGACGCGCTCGAGAACAGCGAGGAGACGTCGATCGACCGCATCGTGCAGGCCGCGGTCGACGCGAACGAGATCGTCGCCCGGGCACGGGACATCGAGCTGGTGCGGGCGAAGAAGTCGAAGCTCCGCGTGATGGGTGACCCCGGGCTGCTGCAGATCGCGGTGTCGAACCTCATCGCGAACGCGGTGAAGTACTCCCCGGACGGCACCCGCGTCGGCGTGGGCGTCCGGTCCGCCAAGGGCTTCGTCGAGATCGCCGTCACCGACCAGGGCGTCGGCATCCCCGAGGCCGACCTCGACCGGGTGTTCGAACGCTTCTACCGCGTCGACCCCGCCCGCTCCCGTGCCACCGGCGGCACCGGGCTGGGCCTCGCGATCGTCAAGCACGTGGTGGGCAACCACGGCGGCGACGTCCGCGTGTGGTCGCAACCCGGCAAGGGCTCGACCTTCACCATCCGTCTCCCCGAGGCGGACACCGAACTGACCACAGCACTCGAAGAGCAACTGGAAGAGCAGCAATCGTGACCAAGATCCTCATCGTCGACGACGAGCCGGCCCTGAGCGAGCCCCTGGAGTTCCTGCTGCAGCGCGAGGGGTACGACACCTCCGTCGCTGCGGACGGCGTGACCGCGCTGTCGAAGTTCGACGCGGAGAACCCCGACCTGGTGCTGCTCGACCTGATGCTGCCGGGGCTGTCCGGCACGGAGGTCTGCCGGCAGATCCGGACCCGCTCGAACATCCCGATCATCATGCTGACGGCGAAGGACTCCGAGGTGGACATCGTCGTCGGGCTGGAGCTCGGCGCCGACGACTACGTGACGAAGCCGTACTCGACCCGCGAGCTCCTGGCGCGCATCCGTGCCGTGCTCCGTCGTCGGACCGAGGACGACCCGGCGGACAGCGGGATCCTGCAGGTGGGCGGCATCCGGATGGACGTCGAGCGGCACACGGTCGCGGTGGACGGCTCCGAGACGCCGATGCCACTCAAGGAGTTCGAGCTCCTCGAGCTGCTCCTCCGGAACGCCGGGCGCGTGCTCACCCGCGGGCAGCTCATCGACCGGGTCTGGGGGTCGGACTACTTCGGTGACACGAAGACGCTCGACGTGCACATCAAGCGCATCCGGTCGAAGATCGAGCGCGTCCCGAGCGCTCCGGAGATCCTCGTGACCGTCCGGGGGCTCGGCTACCGCATCGAGGGCTGACGCGCCGGGCCGCAGCCTGCGGGTCGCGCCGTGCACACGCGTCGCGCCCCGCGCGCAGCGCAACCGACTGGAGGCCCGGTGCGAGTCCATGGGACTCGCACCGGGCCTCCAGTCTGAAGCGGCTGGTACCTACGGGTTGATCGGGACGTCCGTCGGCGACTCGGCCGGGAGGGTGACCTCCGACGTCGGCGTCGCGGTGGGCGCGAGCGTCGCGTACTCCTCCTGCGAGCTGGTGAGCACCGGCACGCTGGCGGAGACGCCCTCGGCGCCCGAGTAGGAGAAGTAGACCTTGACGAGCGCGCCGGGCTTGGCGTCTGCACCGTCGAAGTCGAGCGTGTCGTGCTTGGCGTCGTTGGCGAGGTCGACGTGGCCGCTGGCCGGGACCTCGACGGTCTCGGTGTCGCCGCCGATCTCGACGGACACGGTGATGTCGTCCGACTCGTCGTTGTTCACGAGCGTGCCGATGAAGCGGGCGCCCTCGCCGTCGTCGGAGATGAGCAGCGCGTTGCGGACGTCGATCTTGCCCGTCGACACGTTCACACCGTCGGTGATCTGCTTGATCTCCGTGGTCTGTGCGGGCGACATGAACTCGCAGCCGGTGGCGCCGAGCGCGATGGTTGCCGCAACGGCGACGGACACGAGTACCCGAGCTCGCAAGAGATTCCTCCGGAAGATCACGATGTGGACCGGACGGTCCGACGACCATCCTACCGATCGGCGGGGGTGCCAGGTGTTAGGTGCCCCTTACCCGAAAACTGCTTGTGGTAAACTGGGTGTCTCGGAACGGAGCCTGATACATGCAATTCGAGGTCGGCGAGACCGTGGTCTACCCCCATCACGGGGCGGCAACCATCTCTGAAGTGAAGACGCGCGTCATCAAGGGCGAGGAAAAGGTCTACCTGAAGCTGCGGGTCACCCAGGGTGACCTGACGATCGAGGTGCCGGCGGACAACGTCGACCTGGTCGGTGTCCGCGACGTGATCGGCAAGGAGGGACTCGACAAGGTGTTCGAGGTCCTGCGTGCTCCGTTCACCGAGGAGCCCACGAACTGGTCCCGGCGGTACAAGGCGAACCTCGAGAAGCTCGCGTCGGGTGACGTCATCAAGGTGTCCGAGGTCGTCCGCGACCTCTGGCGTCGCGACCAGGACCGCGGGCTCTCCGCGGGGGAGAAGCGGATGCTCGCCAAGGCGCGGCAGATCCTCATCTCCGAGCTGGCGCTGGCCGAGAAGACCGACGAGGACAAGGCATCGACCGTCCTCGACGAGGTCCTCGCCTCCTGAGCGCACCGAACCACTGAACACGACCTCGACCGTTCTGTTCCCCGAAGGGGTGGACAGGGCGGTCGTCGTCGTTGCGGCCGGGTCCGGCACACGACTGGGCATCGGCACGGCGAAGGCGTTCGTCCCCGTGGCCGGCACGCTCATGCTCGCGCGGGCGCTCGAGCCGCTGTTCGCCCTGGCGTCGCCGACGCTCGTCGTCGTGGTCGCGCCCGCTGCGTTGCTCGACGACTGTCGACAGGTGGTCGCCTCGGTCGCCGGGGCTGCGGTCGCGTACACGGCGGTGGTGCCGGGAGGCACGGATCGCCACGGCTCGGTCGAGGCCGGCCTGGCAGCCCTGCCGGACTCCGTCACCTCGGTCCTGGTGCACGACGCCGCTCGGTGCCTGACGCCGACGGTGCAGTTCGACCGGGTCTTCGATGCGGTCGCCGAGTCGCTCGCCGACGGGTCGCCTGCCGGGTTCGTCCCGGCGCTGCCCGTCACGGACACCGTCAAACGCGTCGACGGTGACGTCGTCGTCGAGACCGTCGACCGTGCGGCACTCGTCGGGGTGCAGACGCCTCAGGGTTTCCCGCTCGCCGCGCTCCGGCAGGCGTACGCGGTGTCGTCGCAGTCCGAGACCGACGATGCGGGGGTGTTCCAGGCGGCGGGCGGCACGGTGCGCTCCGTCCCGGGCGACGCCGACGCCTTCAAGATCACCACCCCGTGGGACCTCGGACGGGCGGAGTCGATCGTCCGCGCGCGGTCCGGATCCCCCGCTCCGGCGGACACCCGGGTCGGCCTCGGCGTCGACGTGCACGCCTTCGACGAGGCCGCTCCGTGCCGGGTCGGGCTGCTCGACTTCCCGGGCGAGGCCGGTCTCTCCGGCCACAGCGACGGGGACGCCGTCGCGCACGCGGTGTGCGACGCCCTGCTCTCGGCGGGCGGCCTCGGCGACATCGGCGGGACGTTCGGTACGTCGGACCCCGCGTACGCCGGTGCGGCTGGCGACGTCTTCGTCCGGGGCGCGGTCGGTCTCCTCGCTGAAGCGGGCATGGTCCCGGTGTCCGTCACCGTGCAGGTGATCGGCAACCGCCCGCGGATCGGTGCCCGCCGGACCGAGATGCAGGACGCCCTCGCGGCCGTCGTCGGGGCTCCGGTCGCCGTCTCCGGCACGACGACCGACGGCCTCGGCTTCACCGGCCGCGGTGAAGGGCTCGCCGCGATCGCAACAGCCGTCGTCCGGGCGTCCTGACGTCCTAGGCTTGGGGCGTGACCGTTCGCCTCTACGACTCCCGCGCCGCTGCCGTCGTCGACCTCGTCCCGCTGGTCGACGGACACGTGAGCATGTACGTCTGCGGGCCGACGGTGCAGTCGTCGCCGCACATCGGTCACCTCCGCTCCGCGCTCGTCTACGACGTCTGGCGCCGCTGGCTGAGCCACCGCGGGTACCGGGTCACGCTCGTGCGGAACGTCACCGACATCGACGACAAGGTGCTCGACCTGGCCGCCGGCACCGACGAGGAGTGGTTCGCGCGCGCGTACCGCGTCGAGCTCGAGTTCACCGCGGCGTACACCGCGCTCGGCATCCTGCCCCCGACCTACGAGCCGCGCGCGACCGCCAGCGTGCCGCAGATGCACGACATCATCGAGCGGCTGATCGAGCGCGGCCACGCCTACGCGGCGGCCGACGGCTCCGGCGACGTCTACTTCGACACCGGCAGCTGGGACTCGTACGGCGCGTTGACCCACCAGCGGCGTGAGGACATGGTCGAGGCCGCCGACGCCGACCCCCGCGGCAAGCGCGATCCTCGCGACTTCGCGCTCTGGAAGGGCGCCAAGCCCGGTGAGCCGTCGACCGCGAACTGGGACTCGCCCTGGGGCCCCGGCCGTCCGGGCTGGCACATCGAGTGCTCGGCGATGTCCCGGCGCTACCTCGGACCGGCGTTCGACATCCACGGCGGTGGACTCGACCTCCGCTTCCCCCACCACGAGAACGAACTCGCGCAGTCGACCGCCGCGGGGGACCCGTTCGCTTCGTACTGGCTGCACAACGGCCTGGTCTCGGTCGACGGGCAGAAGATGTCGAAGTCGCTCGGCAACTCGGTCTTCGCCGCGGACATGCTCGGCTCCGCCCGGCCCATCGTCGTCCGGTACGCCCTCGGCGCCGCCCACTACCGCTCCACGATCGACCACCACGACGGCTCCCTCGCCGAGGCCGAGGCGGCGCTCGACCGGATCGCCGGCTTCCTCGCACGTGCCCAGACCCGGCTCGAGGGGGTCTCACTGACCGACGCTCCGGGGGTGCCCGACGCCTTCGCGGGAGCCATGGACGACGACCTCTCGGTGCCCCAGGCGCTCGCCGTGCTGCACGAGACCGTCCGCGCGGGGAACGCCGCCCTGGACACCGACGATGCGGAAGCGGTCGGAACCGCGTACCATCAGGTGGCCGCGATGGTCGAGGTGCTCGGCATCGACCCGCGGGCCGACCACTGGTCCGGCGGCGGCCACGACGCATCGGCCGCACCACTCGCAGCCCTCGTCGAACGCCTCGTGCAGGAGCGTTCCGACGCCAGGGCGGCACGCGACTTCGCCACGGCCGACCGTGTGCGCGACGATCTCGCATCCGCGGGCATCACCATCGAAGACACCGCAGCTGGTACACGCTGGAGCATCGCCTGACAACGGCAGTGCCGGACAGGAGAGAGCAATGAAGAACGTCTCGGGGAGCAAGAAGGGCCGGCCCGGCGCCGTCCGCTCCGGCCGCAAGGGCAACAAGCAGGTCGGCTCCGGCGGTCAGGGCGCCCAGGCGCTCGAGGGTCGCAAGCCGACCCCGAAGGCCGAGGACCGCCCGTACCACCCGGCAGGCAAGCGCAAGGCCGCCAAGGAGCGCTACGAGAACGCTCGTGGCCGTCACGGTGCGTCGAGCTCGCCGCAGCAGCGCACCGGCCGTCCGCCGCAGCGGAAGACGGACGACTCCGAGCTGGTCACCGGCCGCAACTCGGTGCTCGAGGCCCTGCGCACGAAGACCCCCTCCACGACGCTGTACGTCGCCGCCCGCATCGAGGTCGACGACCGCGTCAAGGAGATCCTGGCGCTCGCCAACCACCGCGGCGTGCCGATCATGGAGATCATGCGTCCGGAGCTCGACCGCATCACGGGGCACGACAGCGTGCACCAGGGTGTCGCGCTCAAGGTGCCGGCGTACGAGTACGCCGTGGCCGAGGACCTCGTCGAGCGCGCCTTCGCCAAGGACGAGGTGCCGCTGGTCGTCGCACTCGACGGCATCACCGACCCGCGCAACCTCGGTGCGATCATCCGCTCCACGGCGGCCTTCGGCGGGCACGGCGTCATCGTCCCGCAGCGTCGCTCCGTCGGCGTGACGGCGTCCGCGTGGAAGACCAGTGCCGGTGCCGCTGCGCGCACCCCAGTCGCGATGGCCCCGAACCTGACCCAGACCCTGAAGTCCCTCAAGTCGATGGGGCTGTTCGTGCTCGGCCTCGACGGTGACGGCGACGTGGAGCTCGACGGCCTCGAGCTCGCCGACCGTCCGATCGTGATCGTCGTCGGTTCGGAGGGCAAGGGCCTGTCGCGCCTCGTCACCGAGACCTGCGACGCGATCGTGTCGATCCCGATCTCGAGCGCGACGGAGTCCCTCAACGCGGGCATCGCCGCGAGCGTCACCCTGTGGGAGGTCGCCCGGCGCCGTCGCGCCGAGTAGCCCGCACACTCCGCCTGGTCGAATCGGGCGTGCCTGGTCGTTCGTTCCGACCAGGTACGCCCGTTTCCTCGTTCCATCGCGGTCGTTCTGGGAAGGAACGGACTCGGCGCGGGGGAGTCACGGGGTAGGCCTGCGCTGGCGACCCGACCCGCGCCTCCAGGCCGGCGACGCTCACCGCGACCGCCTGCCGGAACCGGGCGTGCCTGGTCGAATCGGGCGTACCCGGTCGTTCGTTCCGACCAGGTACGCCCGTTTCCACGTTCCATCGCGGTCGTTCTGGGAAGGAACGGACGCGATCGAGAGCGCGCGTCAGACGGTGGCGCGCCAGTCCTCGACGTCGTCGGGTGACGCCGGCGCAGCGTCGTCGACGACGGGGATCGGCAGCGTCATGGACGACGTCGGCGGGTTGATCAGCAGCCGCTCGTCGCGACGGTGCCGCAGCACGTCGTTGATGTACGCCGTCGTGGCCTCGGGGAGCGACACCGAGCGCTCTTCCTCCTGGGACATGAACCAGCGGTGCTCGAGCAGCTCGTGGAAGACCTCGGCGGGTTCGAGCCGGCCCCGGAGGTCCCGCGGGATCGACCGGATGACCGGTTCGAACACGCGTGAGACCCACTCGTGCGCCACCATCTCCTCGTCGAGCTGGTCGCGGCCGTTGCGCGCTCGGTACGAGTCGAGGTCGTTGAGCAGACGCCGCGCCTGGTTCTCGCCGGCGTCGAGGCCGGTCAGCCGCAGCAGACGGCGCTGGTGGTGGCCGGCGTCGACGACCTTCGGCTGGATCCGCACCTGCGAGCCACCCTCGGTCGTGTGGATCGAGAGCTCCTCGATGTCGAAGCCGAGCGCGTTGAGTCGTTCGACGCGGTCGTTGATCCGCCAGCGCTCCTTGATGTCGAACTGCTCGGTGCCCGTCAGTTCCTTCCAGAGCGTCCGGTACTGCGCGACGATCCGGTTCGAGACGTCCACGGCGTCGGCGTTCTCGTCGAGTCGCCCGCCGGCCTCGAGGTCGAGGAGCTCCCCGGCGATGTTCACGCGGGCGACCTCGAGGTCGTTCTCCCGCTGCCCGTTCGAGAGACCGCCCGGGTAGAGCTTGCCGGTCTCCGCGTCGACGAGGTACGCCGCGAACGAGCCCGCGTCGCGCCGGAACAGGGTGTTCGACAGCGAGACGTCACCCCAGTAGAAGCCGATCACGTGCAGACGGACCAGCAGCAGTGCGAGGGCGTCGACGAGGCGCGTCGCGGTCTCCGGACGGAGCGTCTGCGAGTACAGCGCACGGTACGGCAGCGAGAACCGCAGGTGCCGCGTGACGAGGACGGGGTGCAGCGGCTCGCCGTCCGCACTGACCCGGCCGGTGATGACGGCGACGGGGTCGACGCACGGCACGTCCATGCGCTGCAGCGTGCGGAGCATCTCGTACTCGGACCGAGCGATCTCCTCGCCAGTCTCCTTCACGGCGGCGACGTAGCCGCTGAGGTGCACGAACCGGACGAGGTGCCGCGAGATGCCCTTCGGCAGCGCGACGATCGTGTCGTCCGGCCAGTCGGCGAGCGGCAGGTCCCACGGGAGGTCGAGGAGGCCGGGATCGACCGAGGCTGCGGTGATGGACATCGAGTCGGTCACGATGGGTTCCTCTGGGTGCGTGCGAACGGTGGGACGGACGGGAGGCGCGGTGCCAGCTGGCACCGCGCCTCCTGTTGGTGGTCTTCCAGCGTTACGCGCTGACCACGGCCTTGTCGTCGAGGCGTTCGCCCGACTCGGTGTCGAAGGCGTGCACGTGACCCTGCTTCGGCGTCACCACGATGGTGTCGCCGATCGAGGGGTGCGAGCGACCGTCGACGCGGGCGACGATGTCGACGCGCGAGCCCTTGACGTCGGCGTGACCGTAGAGGTAGCCGTCGGCGCCGAGTTCCTCGACCACGTCGACCGTGACCGGCAGGCCCTCGCCCGACTGCGCCACGACGACGTCCTCGGGGCGGATGCCGACCGTGATGTTCCCGGAGCGCGCGTTGGAGAGCGTGTCGCGGTCGATCGGGTGGTTCAGCGAGCCGAACTTGATGCCGCCCTCGACCACGTCGGCCGGGAGCAGGTTCATCGCCGGCGAGCCGATGAAGCCCGCGACGAAGACGTTGTTCGGCTTCTCGTACAGGTCACGCGGCGAGCCGACCTGCTGCAGGATGCCGTCCTTGAGCACCGCGATGCGGTCACCCATGGTCAGCGCCTCGGTCTGGTCGTGCGTGACGTAGACCGTGGTGACGCCGAGACGACGCTGCAGCGAGGCGATCTGGGTGCGGGTCTGGACGCGGAGCTTGGCGTCGAGGTTCGACAGCGGCTCGTCCATGAGGAACACCTGCGGCTGACGGACGATCGCACGGCCCATCGCGACGCGCTGACGCTGACCACCCGAGAGGGCCTTCGGCTTGCGGCCGAGGTACTGCTCGAGGTCGAGGAGCTTCGCTGCCTCCTGCACGCGGGTGGCGCGCTCTTCCTTGCCGACGCCGGCGATCTTGAGCGCGAAGCCCATGTTCTCGGCGACGGTCATGTGCGGGTACAGCGCGTAGTTCTGGAACACCATCGCGATGTCGCGGTCCTTCGGCGGGACGTCGGTGACGTCGCGGTCGCCGATGCGGATGGCGCCGGAGTTGACCTCTTCGAGGCCGGCCAGCATGCGCAGCGAGGTGGACTTGCCGCAGCCCGACGGGCCGACGAGGACGAGGAACTCGCCGTCGGCGACGTCCAGGTCGAGGGAGTCGACCGCGGGACGGTTGCCTCCGGGGTAGAGACGGGTTGCCTTGTCATAGGTGACGGACGCCATGAGCGTTCGGTCCTTCCTTCACCGGCAGGTACGTGCCGGACGATCCGAGTGAAGCGGTTGCCCGTGCGGGCCCCGGATGGTCGCCGTCGACCATCGAGGTTCATACAACACGATCTCCGCCGGGTGCGCCAGTGTTCCCACCTGGTTGGGTGGTTCCCATCGGGCCCCGCTACGATCGGCGGGTCCGTCCGCCGAGCGGGGAAGGCCGTGCGGACGACGACCAAGTGAGGACCAGGACGCATGACCAACCGCCCCGAGGGTGACTCCCGCGCCGAGCGGAACGAACGACGCGAAGCAGCGCGGCAGCGTGCCCAGCGAGCCCGCACCCAGCAGAAGCGACGCCAGCGTGGCTTCCGGCTCGGCCTGCAGATCGGCCTCGGCGTCGTGCTGCTGGCCGCCGCGACGATCGTGACGCTCGTCCTCGTCGACTCCGTGAAGCCCGCCGGACCGGGCCCGTCGAACATGTCCCAGGGCGGGATCACGATCGGGCAGGACCTCAAGGCCGTCACCGCGTCGTCCCAGTCGCCGGCACCGACCGCCACCGACGGCTCGGGTGCGGTCCGCATCACCATGTACATCGACTACCTCTGCCCGACGTGCGGCCAGTTCGAGAAGGCCAACGGCGACTACATCGAGAGCCTCGTCGACTCCGGTGCGGCCACGGTGGACATCCACCCCGTCGCGACGCTGTCGAACCGCTCGCAGGGCACGAAGTACTCGCTCCGGGCGGCGAACGCCGCCGCCTGCGTCGCCGACCACTCGCCGAACCAGTTCTTCGCGGTGAACGCCGCCCTGTTCGCGAAGCAGCCCGAGCAGGGCACGGCGGGGCTGACGGATGCCCAGCTCACCCGGGTCGTCACCGGTGTCGACGGCCTGCAGCAGCGTTCGGCGATCACGAAGTGCATCGAGGACCAGACGTTCAGCAAGTGGGTCGACGAGCGCACGACTTCGGTCGTCGGTGGCGACGTGCCGGGTTCGTCGTCGGGGGAGTTCCCGGGTGTGCCGCTCGTGCTCGTGAACGGGCAGCGCTACGAGCTCACGTCACCGATCACGAACGACGACTTCCGCACCTTCGTGGTGACGGCGGCGGGGGCGACCGAGTCCACCCCGACGCCGACCCCGAGCGCCACGCCGACCGGGACCCCGACCCCGAGCGCGACGCCTTCCAGCTGATCGGGGTGGCTAGAGGGACGACCCCGGGACGCTGAACGTGTCGCACGAGGTCGCACCCCGCTGGTAGCCGCGCATGAACCAGTTCTGCCGCTGCTCGCTCGACCCGTGCGTGAACGAGTCCGGGTCGACCCGGCCGCTCGACTTCTGCTGGATGCTGTCGTCGCCGACCGCACTCGCGGCGGACAGTGCGTCGTTGATCTCCGAGCGGGTGATCGGCTCGAAGAACGTCTCCCCGTTCGCGTCCTTCGTGTTCGCGGCGTCGCCGACCCAGGCGCCCGCGTAGCAGTCCGCCTGCAGCTCCACGCGGACGCTGCCCGACGATGCGCCGGTGCCCGAGCGGTCCGTGCTGGCGAAGGCACCCTGCAGCTGCTGGACGTGGTGGCCCCACTCGTGCGCCACGACGTACATCTGGGCGAGCGGACCCCCGGAGGACCCGTACTTCGACTGCAGGTCGTCGTAGAACGCGGTGTCGAGGTAGATCGCGCGGTCCGGCGGGCAGTAGAACGGCCCGGTCGCCGCCGAGGCCTGTCCGCACCCGGTGTCGGTCGACCCGCTGAAGAGCACGAACCCGGGCGAGGTGTAGGAGATCCCGAGCTTGCCGGCCTCGGACGTCCAGTACCCGTCGAGCGACTCGGCGGCGCCCTCCATCCGGCACTCCACCTTGAGGTTGGCGTCCCGGCCGGTCCGGCACTCGCTCGCCGCGTCGACGGTCTCGCCCTGCTGCTGGATCTGCGTCGTCCCGGCACCGTCGCCGAGGAGGGCGCCGAGATCGAGGTCGCCGCCCGTGAAGACGTTGAGGAGCAGTACGACGATCGCGCCGACACCGACGACACCGCCGCCCGCGACCGCGGCGGTGCGACCGCGCCGCTTGACCTTCCCGCCCTTGAGCTGCGAGTCCTCGTTGAACGTCATGCCCCGAATGTACGGCTCGGAGGGGTCCCGCGTACCGTCGGGAACGTCGGTGATCCCGACACATGTCGTACAACCCGGAAGGAACCACACCATGGCCACCCCCATCAGCACCGTGATGAGCCCCGCCCGTTACGTCCAGGGCAAGGACGCGATCACCCGCGTCGGCGAGTTCGTCGCACCGATCGGGAAGCGCCCGCTCATCGTCGCCGACGACGTCGTCTGGGGGATCGTCGAGTCGGCCGTCCGGACGAGCTTCGACGCGGCCGGGCTGCCGGTCGAGCGGGTCGGGTTCGGACGGTTCGCGACGCCGCAGGCCATCGACGACCTCGTGACGAAGATCGGCGAGACCGAGGCGGACGTGATCGTCGGCCTCGGCGGTGGTTCGGCCATCGACGCGGCGAAGGCCTCGGGCCACCTGGCGGGCATCCGGTGGGCGAGCGTCCCGACGGCGGCGAGCACCGACGCCCCGACCTCGGCGCTCGCGGTCGTCTACTCCGAGGAGGGCGAGTTCATCGAGTACCGCTTCTTCCCGCACAACCCGGACCTCGTCCTCATCGACACGAAGCTCGTCGCGAACGCCCCCGTGCAGTTCCTCGTCGCGGGCATCGGCGACGCGCTCGCCACCTGGGTCGAGGCTCGTGCCGCCAAGCGCGCGCACGCGGACACCATGGCCGGCGGACTGCAGACCGAGACCGGTGTCGCGCTCGCCGAGCTGTCCTGGAAGCTGCTGCACGAGAACGCCCTGCAGGCCATCGAGGCGGTCAAGGCGAAGGTCGTCACCCCCGCGCTCGAGAAGGTCGTCGAGGCGAACACGCTGCTCTCCGGCCTCGGGTTCGAGTCGGGTGGCCTCGCCGCCGCGCACGCCATCCACAACGGGCTGACCGCGGCACCGCAGGCGCACGGCCTCGCCCACGGGCAGAAGGTCAACGTCGGGACGATCGCGCAGCTCGTGCTCGAGGGTGCACCGGCCGAGGAGATCGAGGACTTCGTCGTCTTCACCACCAAGGTCGGCCTGCCGAACACCCTGACCGAGATCGGCCTGACCGTCGATGACACGAAGGAACTGCGCGCCGTGGCCGAGGCCGCGACCGTCGAGGGCGAGACCATCCACAACATGCCCTTCCCGGTCACGCCGGAGCTCGTCGTGGACGCGCTCGTCGCGATCGAGGGCATCTCCCGGAGCATCCGCGCCGAGCACGGTCTGCCCGAGCCGGTGCTCTACCAGCACCACTGATCGGATCGGGGTCAGGTGCGGACGAGCGGCTCCGCCCGCGCCAGGTCCTCGCCGATCCCGACGTCCACCAGCTCGATCCGTCCGGCGAGGGTGGCGGCCGGCCCCATCAGGAGGCCGGCCTTCACCCCGCCGAAGGTGACCGTGACGTCGGCGTGCAGGACGTGGTCGTCGGCGATGCCGCCGGTGTCCACGTCGATGCCGCTCGGGACGTCCACCGCGACGACGAACGGCGCGCGCTGGTCACGAGCGAGTTCGCGGATCGCGTCGACGACCTCGCGTGCGGGGGAGCGGAGGGCCGCGGGCCCGTGCACGCCGATCCCGAGGATCCCGTCGAGGACGAGGTCCGCCTCGAGCGCGGCGGCGGTCGTGACGGCCGCCGGCCCGGCAGGGCCGGTGGGGTCGTCCAGGAGGCGCGCCCCGGCGTCCAGCGCCGCTGCCAGGCCCGCCTCGTGGATGCGTGAGCCGACCCGCAGGACCGCCACGTGCCTCCCGGCCGATGCGAGGCGAGCACCCGCGAACAGGGCGTCCCCGCCGTTGTCGCCGCTGCCCACCAGCAGGAGGACCGACCCCGGTCCGTCACCCGGCCGCACGGCCGGGTCGTCGAGCAGGCCGCCGACGATCCGCGCCAGTCCGTCGGCCGCGCGCTGCATGAGGGGTTCGCCCGCGTCGAGGTGCGGCCGTTCCGCCGCCCGGATCTGATCGCCGCCGTAGCCGTCCATGGGACCACAGTGCCCCGGTAGCCTGGAGGGGACATGTCACTCGTCCCCGAAGCGCCCCGTCCCCGTTCCGTGATGTCCCCGGACGGCATGAAGATCGCCACCTACGACTTCGGCGACCCGGAGGCCCCGGCCGTCGTCGCAGTGCACGGGTTCGCCTCCGGTGCGCTGCTCAACTGGCACGCCTCGGGCTGGACCCGTGACCTCGTCCGCGCCGGCTACCGGGTCGTCGCCCTCGACCAGCGGGGGCACGGCGCGAGCTCGAAGCCGCGCGACCCCGGCGCGTACTCGATGGACCTGCTGGTCGCCGACGTGACCGCCGTCATCGACACCTACCTGCTCGACGACGTCGCCTACCTCGGGTACTCGCTCGGCGCCCGCGTCGGGTGGCACACCGCGGAGCGGATCCCGGACCGGATCACCCGGGCGGTGTTCGGCGGCATCCCGGACGCCGACCCGATGCGCCGCGTGCGGGTGGACCAGGCGAAGGCGTTCCTCGCCGACGGCACACCGATCGAGGACCGCGTGACGAACGGCTACCTGACGATGGCCGGGAACGTCGAGGGGAACGACCTCGCTGCCCTGGTCGCGATGGTCGAGGGCATGCGGGACAGCATCGAGCCGACGCCGTCGAACGCGCCCGCGCAGCCCGTGCTGATGGCCGCGGGCAGCGAGGACGGCATCAAGGACAGCGCCGTGCGGCTCGCGGCGGCGGCGCCGGACGCCTCGTTCTTCGAGATCCCGGGGCGGAACCACTTCAACGCGCCGACGTCGCGGGCGTTCCGCGAGGCAGCGATCGCGTTCCTGCAGGGCTGATGTCCGACCAGCGCTGACGTATCCGACCAGCGCTGAGGGGTACTCGTGGGTCCCCTCGGCGGGACCGTCCCGCGCGTACCGTCCCGGCCATGGACTACAGACTCCTCGGCAACAGCGGGACATCGGTGTCGACGCTGACCCTCGGCACCATGACGTTCGGCAGCGAAGCCGACGAACCCACCTCCCACACCATCATCGACACGTTCGTCGCCGCCGGTGGCACCCTGATCGACACGGCCGACGTGTACTCCGGCAACGAGTCGGAGCGGATCATCGGCCGCTGGCTCGCTGCGCACCCGACCGAGGCGCAGCAGGTCGTCCTCGCGACGAAGGGGCGCTTCCCCCAGGGCGACGGCCCGAACGACGTGGGGCTGTCCCGTCGGCACCTCCGCGTGGCACTGGACGCGTCCCTCGAGCGCCTCGGCGTCGAGCACATCGACCTGTACCAGATGCACGCGTGGGACGCGCTGACGCCGATCGAGGAGACCCTCCGCTTCCTCGACGACGCCGTGTCCGCCGGGAAGATCGGCTCGTACGGGTTCTCGAACTACCTCGGCCACCAGATCACCAAGGCGGTCTACGAGGCCAAGGCGCACGGTTGGGCGCCGCCGGTCACCCTGCAGCCGCAGTACAACCTGCTCGTCCGCGACATCGAGCACGAGATCGTCCCCGCGAGCCTCGACGCCGGGATCGGCCTGCTGCCCTGGTCGCCCCTGGCCGGCGGCTGGCTCTCCGGCAAGTACCAGCGCGACGAGGCCCCGACCGGGAACACCCGCCTCGGCGAGAACCCGCAGCGAGGCATGGAGGCGTGGGAGGCCCGCAACGGCGACGAGCGCACCTGGGCCGTCCTCGACGCGGTGTCCGCGATCGCCGACGCGCACGGGGCCTCGCGGTCGCAGGTCGCCCTCGCGTGGCTGCTCGCCCGGCCCGCGGTGACGAGCGTCATCCTCGGCGCGCGCACGGTGTCGCAGCTCGAGGACAACCTCGGCGCCGCGGACCTCGTGCTCGACCAGGCCGAGCTCGACACCCTCACCGAGGTGAGTGCGCCGCGGATCGACGACTACCCGTACGGCACGGCGGGCGTCGCGCAGCGCGAGCGGAAGATCACCGGCGGCCGCTGAGCGTCGGCTGTCCGGGTTCTGCGGCTTTCCGCGAGCTTCGACCCCGGTGTGGACACCGCGTTCAGTGCGGTGTCACCATCACTGCACGGCCGGCTGGTTACCGCGTCGAGCGCTCGGAACGCCCCCTGATCCGTGTTCCACGCGCCGAAGGCCCCGGGTGTTCCCACCCGGGGCCTTCGCATGCAGTGCGCCCGCACTGCGCAGGGCCGGCAGCGGGACTTGAACCCGCAACCCCCGTATTACAAGTACGGTGCGCTACCAATTGCGCCATGCCGGCTGACGCGCCCCATCCTAGCGGCGGGCGCGCCGGGGGTTCACTCGCCCGCGGGCTTCTCGGAGAAGTTCAGCGAGATCGAGTTCATGCAGTAGCGGTCACCCGTGGGGGTCCCGAAGCCGTCCGGGAACACGTGCCCGAGGTGCGACCCGCAGTTCGCGCAGCGGACCTCGGTGCGTGCCATGCCGAGGGAGTTGTCCTCGATCAGCTGCACGGCGTCCGGGTTCACCGACTCGTAGAACGACGGCCAGCCGCAGCCGGAGTCGAACTTCGTGCCGCTCTTGAACAGTTCCGCGCCGCAGGCCGCACACGTGTAGACGCCGGCGCGCTCCTCGTCGAGGAGTTCACCGGTCCAGGGGCGTTCGGTACCGGCCTGACGGAGGACGGCGTACTGGTCCGGGGAGAGTTCCTCGCGCCACTGGGCGTCGGACTTGTCGACGTTGTACGTCATTGTTTCCTCCTGCTTCCGGCCGGGCTCTTCCGGGGTGTTCCCGACCACTTCGGTAAACTCGCCACGATGTCCGAACATTCCGTGCACCACGCCCGTTGGGACCGTCTGACGACGGACGAACTGTACGGCATCGTGGTGCTGCGGAACCGCGTGTTCGCACTCGAACAACGCGTCACCGCCGAGGACTTCGACGGCCGTGACCGTGAACCGGACACCGAGCACTGGTGGTTCGGCACGGACGCCGATGCGGTTGGGTACCTCCGGCTGATCCGCCCGGCTCCCGACGAGGTCCACCCCGAGGGTGCGGAGCCGCCCGCGTGGCTGATCGGTCGGGTCGCCACCGATCCGCGGCACCGGGGTGAGGGGATCGCGGGTCGGCTGGTCGCCGCGGTGCTCGAGACGCACGGGCACGAGGCGTTCGTGCTGCACGCCCAGGAGTACGTCGCGGGCCTCTACGAGCGGCACGGCTTCACACGGTTCGGGACCCCGTACGACGAGGCCGGCATCCGCCACGTCGGCATGCACCGTCCCGGTCGCTGATGAACACGCGCGTCCGGTACGCCGCGTACGCGGAGCGCATCGCGGACGCCTCGCCGTCCTACGCGGCGTGGGCCAGATCGCTCGACGACGCCCTGGTGACGCTCCTGGACGAGGTCCCGGAGTCGAAGCGGCAGCCCGAGTTGGTCTTCGCGGTCGCGCGGCGGCTGGGTGCGGATCCGTCGGACCCCGGTGCGCTGCGCGCGCTCGGCCTGGAGGCACGACTCGCCCTGGTCACGGCCCTCGCCTCCGCCACGGTGCAGGCCAACGACCCACGGCGGCTCGCCCCGGTCGTCCCGTTGTTCGCGGCGCTCGCCGCGCGGGTGGGTCGGCCGCTCGGCCTGGTCGACGCGGGTGCTGCTGCGGGGCTCTGCTCGATCCCGGACCGGGTGACGCTCGACCACCGGAGCGGGGAGGAAGTCGTCCGGATCCGTACGGCGCCGAGCGGGCCGTCGGTGCACCTCACCGTGGACGTCTCCGGCGTCACCGTCCCGCCGACGACCACGCCGATCGACATCGCGGCGCGGATCGCCCTCGACCCGAACCCGATCGACCTCACCGAGCCGCACGCGTTCGACCGGCTGGTCGAGGCCGTCCCGCCCGAGGCGACGGACCGCACCGCCCTGATGCGCGAGGCGGCGCGCGCGACGCTCGCCGCGCCTCCAGTCCGTCTCCGGGGCACGCTGCCCGGCGACCTCGACCGCGCACTGGAGGCCCTGCCGGACGACGCCGTCCCGGTCGTCCTGACGACCGGGACGCTGGTCTACGTGCCCGGGGCGGACCGCCAGCGGTTCGTCGACCGGGTGCGCGACCGCGGTGCGCACTGGATCGCGCTCGAGCGGACGGGCATCCTCAGCGGCGTCGCGGCGACCCTGCCGGACGACGTCGACTCCGCCGATCCGGACGCGTTCGCGACCGCCTCGCTCGACGGGACGGCGATGGCCGTCTCCGACCCGTTCGGCGTCCGGGTGCGGTGGCTCCGCGATCCGAACCTGTGACCGGTCTTCGCGACAGTCCAGCGGCGTGCCAGGGTCCGGATGATCTCCACCCCTACGATGTGCGAGACCCGTTACCTCACCGTGATCGGAACCGCAGTGACCGCCACCCCTGTCGAGCTCGACGAGCTCGCCAAGCACGTGCTCGCCTTCGAGCACGACCGGGCACGGCACGACCGCACGAAGGAAGCGGAGATCCGGGTCGAGTTCGACATGTCGCCGGCGCGGTACTACCAGGTGCTGAACCGTGTGATCGACTCGCCCGCGGCGCTCGCGTACGACCCGCAGCTGGTCTCCCGGCTGCAGCGGCTCCGGCACGCGCGCACCAGTGCCCGGGCGGCGCGCAGCTTCGTCGCCCTCGGCGCAGCCCCCGAAGGACGTGAAGAGGAACGATGACGACGAGATACCCCCGAGACCGGTTCGACGACGTCGCCGACGGCCCGCGGGTCGGAGCGCACCGGGGTGCACAGCGCCGGGGCCGCGGCTGGATCGCGTTCGCCTGGGCTGCACTCGCCACGGGTGTCATCGTCGGGATCAGCGTCCTCGGGCTCGCGCTGCTGAACGGCAGCTACTCCTTCACCGGCTCGACCTCACCGTCGGCGTCGTCGTCGGCGTCCGCCACGTCGGAGCCCTCGTCGTCGCCGACCTCGTCCGCACCGGAGGCCCCCGCGGCCGGGACGCCCGCCGACCAGGGCACGACCAGCGTCGTCGTCCTGAACGGCACCACGACGACCGGGCTCGCGGCGAAGGCCAGCGCCACGCTGACCTCGGCCGGGTGGAAGGTCACGTCGACCGGGGACGCCGGCACCACGGGCACGACCGCGACGATCGTGTACTACCAGCAGACGGCGCAGGCCTCGGTCGCGCAGGGGATCGCGAAGTCCCTCGGCGTCACCGCGGTGCAGCAGTCGGCGGCGTTCCCGAATGCCGACATCTCTGTCGTGCTCGGCGCCGACTACGCCGGTTGATGCATTTGTGACGAGCGTGTTTCGGGCACGTTGATTCTTGTCGGAATCATCGTGAAAGAACGTCACACCCCTTGCCCTGTCGGCATTGTTCGGTAAGAGTCGTGCCAAGACGGCGACTGCGCCGTCCGGAACAGCACCACCGCAGGGAGCAAGAGATCATGGCCAACGGAACCGTGAAGTGGTTCAACGCCGAGAAGGGCTTCGGCTTCATCACCGTCGATGGAGGGGGCCAGGACGTGTTCGTGCACTACTCGGCAATCGACATGTCGGGCTACAAGGTCCTCGAGGAGGGCCAGGCAGTGACGTTCGACGTCGGCACCGGGTCGAAGGGGCCGCAGGCCGAATCGGTCCGTCCCGCCTGACCCGGCAACCACCTCGCGAACGCGCCGTCCCTTCCGGGGCGGCGCGTTCGTCCGTGTCGGCACGGCGGTCCCGGTGCGTGTCCTGGGAAGTCGACCCTTGCCTCCCGTCGGTGTTGCACTCGACCCCTGCGAGTGCCAGAATCGGCGTTGGCACTCGCTCACGCTGAGTGCCAGCACGACCCCCATGACGACGTCCGGGAGGGACGAGAAACTCACATGGCAAAGATCATTGCTTTCGACGAAGAGGCCCGTCGCGGCCTCGAGCGCGGCCTCAACATCCTGGCCGACGCCGTGAAGGTGACGCTCGGCCCGCGCGGCCGCAACGTCGTCCTCGAGAAGAAGTGGGGCGCCCCCACGATCACGAACGACGGTGTCTCCATCGCCAAGGAGATCGAGCTCGACGACCCGTACGAGAAGATCGGTGCGGAGCTCGTCAAGGAGGTCGCCAAGAAGACCGACGACGTCGCCGGTGACGGTACGACCACCGCGACCGTCCTCGCCCAGGCACTCGTCCGCGAGGGTCTCCGCAACGTCGCCGCCGGTGCCGACCCCGTGTCGCTCAAGCGCGGCATCGAGAAGGCCGTCGCCGCCGTCTCCGACCAGCTCCTCGTCAACGCCAAGGACATCGAGACCAAGGACCAGATCGCCGCCACCGCGTCGATCTCCGCCGCGGACCCGACGATCGGCGCGCTCATCGCCGAGGCCATCGACAAGGTCGGCAAGGAAGGCGTCGTCACCGTCGAGGAGTCGAACACCTTCGGCACCGAGCTCGAGCTCACCGAGGGCATGCGCTTCGACAAGGGCTACCTGTCGCAGTACTTCGTCACCGACCCCGAGCGTCAGGAAGCCGTCTTCGAGGACGCCTACATCCTGATCGTCAACTCGAAGATCTCGAACATCAAGGACCTCCTGCCGGTCGTCGACAAGGTGATCCAGGCGGGCAAGCAGCTCCTGATCATCGCCGAGGACGTCGACGGCGAGGCCCTGGCCACGCTCGTCGTGAACAAGATCCGCGGCATCTTCAAGTCCGTCGCCGTCAAGGCCCCGGGCTTCGGCGACCGTCGCAAGGCCATGCTGCAGGACATCGCGATCCTCACCGGCGGCCAGGTCATCTCGGAAGAGGTCGGCCTCAAGCTCGAGAACGCCACGCTCGACCTGCTCGGCAAGGCACGCAAGGTCATCATCACCAAGGACGAGACGACCATCGTCGAGGGTGCTGGCGACGAGGAGCAGATCGCGGGCCGCGTCCGCCAGATCCGCTCCGAGATCGAGGCGACCGACTCCGACTACGACCGCGAGAAGCTCCAGGAGCGCCTCGCGAAGCTCGCCGGTGGCGTGGCCGTCATCAAGGCCGGTGCCGCGACCGAGGTCGAGCTCAAGGAGCGCAAGCACCGCATCGAGGACGCCGTCCGCAACGCGAAGGCTGCTGTCGAAGAGGGCATCGTCGCCGGTGGTGGCGTGGCGCTCATCCAGGCGTCCATCGTGCTCGACTCCCTCGAGCTCGAGGGCGACGAGGCGACCGGCGCGAACATCGTCCGCGTCGCGATCGACGCGCCGCTCAAGCAGATCGCGCTGAACGCCGGTCTCGAGCCGGGCGTCGTCGCCGCCAAGGTCCGCGAGCTCGAGTCGGGTCACGGCCTCAACGCCGCGACCGGTGAGTACGTCGACCTGGTCGCCGCGGGCATCATCGACCCGGCCAAGGTCACGCGCTCGGCGCTGCAGAACGCTGCGTCGATCGCCGGCCTGTTCCTCACGACCGAGGCCGTCGTCGCCGACAAGCCGGAGCGCACCCCTGCTGCTCCGGCCGGCGACCCGACGGGTGGCATGGACTTCTAAGCAGTCCTGACGGAAGGGCCTCGCACGCTGCGCGTGCGGGGCCCTTCCGCGTGCGTGGGGTGGGGTGTGGGTGGAGTGGTCGCGTGGCGAGTCGGGTGGGCCGAGGTCGCGCGAACTGCCGCCCGCTGGCGCGGCGGGCGGCACTTCGTGCGACCCCGCCGTGCGGCTGACGGCGTGTTGTGCGACCACCGAAGAACGCACAGGAGGCGCGGGTCGCCTCGTTCTCCACAGTTCGGCTTCCGAAGCGGTCGCGTTGGGCACCGCGCCGCCACACTCTCGCCATGCCACGGCCCAGCACGCTCCCCGACGCACTCGATCCGAACGGCTTCCTGGTCCGTGAAGCGCTCGCGAACGGTGTCGACCCGGTCGACTCCGACGGAAGGACCTCTCGCGCCCGGTCCACGGCGTTCGGACCACGGACACGTCGATGTCCCTCGTCACCGCCGTTGCGCTCGTGATGCGCCATGACCAGTACTTCAGTCACACGACCGCCGTCGAGCGGTGGGGTGCTCCGCTGCCCCGCGCACACGAGGGCGCTGTTCATGTCACGACCGTCGGTGCCGGGCCACTGATGCGCCGGCCCGGGGTCGTCGGGCATCGACGTCGGGCCGGAGCTGTCGTCGTCGCTCTCGACGACGTACGGGTGAGCGGACCCGAGCGGGCGTGGCGCGATTGTGCGGGGTTGCTCACGGTCCAACAGCTCGTGGCGGTCGGTGACTTCCTCGTGGGCCATCGTGGTCCGACGACCGTCGATGCGCTTGCCGCGACGATCCTGCCCGGCGAGCGGTTCGTCGCCGTCGCGCGTGCTGCCATCGAACTGATCCGAGTCGGGGCGGAGTCGGCCATGGAGACGTGGTTGCGTCTCGCCGTGGTCGGCGCGGGGTTTCCCGAGCCGGAGCTGCAGGTCGAGGTGTTCGATGGCGCAGGGCGATTCCTCGCGCGCGTCGACATGGGCTGGCCGAACCTGCGGATCGCGCTCGAGTACGACGGGGACCACCACCGCGAGCGGGCGACGTACGAGCACGATCAGCGACGAGACAACTCGATGGTCGTGAACGGTTGGCTGGTGCTCCACGCGAACCGTGCCGACGCCGGCCGGCGGTGCTGTTCGAGCGGCTCCGTCAGGCGTTCGTCGCGCGGTCGGCGATGGACACCCGCGCGTGAGGTCGTCGAGATCGCTCAACACGCCGCGGGAGTTCCGGCGAGGTCTCACGAACTGCCGCCGAGCGCGTTCTTGAGCGGCAATTCGTGCGACCTCGGCGGCGCCGGGCACCGGCGGCGTCAGGCGCCGGCGGGGGCGGCGTAGTCGCGGGGGAGCAGGGGGAGCCAGACGCGGAAGGTGGCGCCGCCGCCCTCGGTGTCGAAGACCTCGACCGAGCCGTGGTGCGCCGCGACGATGCCCGAGACGATGGCGAGCCCGAGGCCCGAACCGCCGGTGTCCCGTGCGCGCGAGGTGTCGGCACGCCAGAAGCGCTGGAAGATCTTGTCGCGGAGCTGCGGCGGGATGCCCTCACCGTGGTCGATCACGTCGATGTGCGCCATGCCGCGCTCGTCGTCCACGCCGATGCCGATCTCGATCGGGTCGTCGTGCTCCGTGAAGCGCATGGCGTTGCCCATGAGGTTCGTCACGATCTGGCGGATCTTGTTCTCCTCCGCCAGGACGATCGGCGGGCGCTTCGGCAGCACGACCGTGGGCAGCGGGGTCGTCTCGTCGCTCGGGGCGAGTTCGCCGTCGACGCCCATCGCGCGGGTGCGACGGGCACGCAGGCGCGCGATCGTCTGGCGCGAGAACGCGATCGGCCCGGTGGTGTTCGCCGACGTGGGCGAGACCGGCGGGGAGTCGCTCGAGTCGGAGCCGGGTGCCGCGGCCGGACGGACGGCGTGCGGGACGCTCTCGCCCGTCACCGAGTCCTCGACGAGCACCTGGATCTCGCGGTCCGGGTTCGACGCCATGGTGTCGAGCGCAGAGTCGCGCGCGATGGCGACGAGGTCGACCGGCCCGAGTTCGAGCGGCTTCGACTCGTCGATCCGGGCGAGCTGCAGGAGGTCCTGCACCAGGAGCCCCATGCGCTTCGCTTCCTTCTCGATGCGCTCCATCGCCTGCGCGACGTCTTCCTCCTTGCGGAGGGCACCCATCCGGTACAGCTCGGCGTAGCCGCGCAGAGAAACGAGCGGCGTGCGGAGCTCGTGGGAGGCGTCCCCGACGAAGCGGCGCATCTGGTCGATGGTGCGCTGGCGGTCCTCGAACGCGGTGTCGATCCGCTCGAGCATCGAGTTCAGGGAGCGGTTCAGGCGTCCGACCTCGGTGTTCGGGGTGTCCGACTCGAGTCGCTGGTTGAAGTCACCGGCGGCGAAGCGCGCAGCGGTGTCCTCGACGTCGCGCAACGGGTCGAAGGTCGCGGTCACGAGGAGTCTGGTGAGCATGGCGCCGAGCAGGATGACCGAGATGCCGAACCCGAGGAAGATGACCGTGAAGCGGGCGATCGTCTGGTCGGTGTCGGCGCTGGAGACCGCGACGAGCACGTAGCCCGTCTCGGTGGCGCCGTTCGACTGGTCCTGCAACGAGGCCGGGATCACCTGGGCACGCCACTCGTGGTTGTGCTGGCTGTCGTAGAGCGAGAAGCGGACGCCGCTCTGGGCGGCGGCAGCGAAGTCGAGCTGCCGGATGTCGGGGCGGCTGGACGCCTTCGTCTGGCAGATCCGGTCGCTGTCCGAGTTGTACGCGGCGACGTAGGCGCTCTGCGACAGGACGACGGACAGCTTGCAGTACTGCTCACCGTCGCTGATGTTCTGACCCTCGAGCTGCTCGGTCGTGTTCTTCACGCTGGTGTCGAGCTGCGACATGAGGTAGGTCGAGAGCACGGTCATGGTGCCGAGACCGGCGACGAGCAGCCCGAGCGCCACCAACAGGACCGTGATCCCGGTGATCTTGGTGCGCAGGGAGATCCCGTCCCACCAGCGGCTCATTCGCGTGTGCATGCTTCCCCAACGATAGACGGCGGCCGCGGGTCGAAACCCGACGGCCGCCGTGAAGACGGACCCAGAAGTCCGAGAGACCTACGAGGCCTTCGACGCCTTGAGCATGTAGCCGAAGCCGCGCTTCGTCTGGATGATCGGCTCGGCCGAGTACTGGTCGAGCTTCCGACGCAGGTACGAGATGTACGACTCGACGATGCCGGCGTCGCCGTTGAAGTCGTACTCCCACACGTGGTCGAGGATCTGCGCCTTGGACAGCACGCGGTTCGGGTTGAGCATGAGGTAGCGGAGCAGCTTGAACTCGGTGGGGGAGAGCTCGATCTGCGCGTCGCCGATGGTGACCTCGTGCGTGTCCTGGTCCATCGTGAGCTCACCGGCGCGGATGATCGCGTCCTCTTCGTCGTTCATGGTGCGACGGAGGATGGCCTTGATGCGGGCGACGATCTCGTCGAGCGAGAACGGCTTCGTGACGTAGTCGTCGCCACCGACGGTGAGGCCGGTGATCTTGTCCTCGGTGTCGTCCTTCGCGGTGAGGAACAGGATCGGCGAGGTGTAGCCCGACGAGCGGAGGCGCTTCGTGACGCCGAACCCGTTCATGTCGGGGAGCATCACGTCGAGGATGATCAGGTCCGGCTCTTCTTCCAGCACGGCGGAGATCGCCTGAGCGCCGTTGCCCACTGCGCGCACGGCGAAGCCGGCGAAGCGCAGCGAGGTCGTCAGGAGGTCGCGGATGTTCGGCTCGTCGTCGACGATCAGGATCTTGGGGCCATCGCTCATGGTCCTATCTTCTGACCGTTCCCTAATGGTTTCCTGAGAGCGGTGCGTGCGTCAGCCCACGGGCGCCTGGACCTGGTCGGCGTCGAGGATCGTGTACGAGTACCCCTGCTCGGCCAGGAAGCGCTGACGGTTCTGCGCGAAGTCCTGGTCGACGGTGTCGCGGGTCACGAGCGTGTAGAACGACGCGGGGAGTCCGTCCTTGTTCGGGCGCAGGAGTCGGCCGAGTCGCTGGGCCTCTTCCTGCCGCGAGCCGAACGACCCGGAGACCTGGATCGCGACGGTCGCGTCCGGCAGGTCGACGGAGAAGTTCGCGACCTTCGAGACGACGAGGACGTCGATGGTGCCGTCGCGGAACGCCTGGTACAGCCGCTCCCGCTCGTCGACGGGTGTCGAGCCGGTGATCTCCGCAGCGTCCAGGGACTCGGCAAGCGAGTCGAGCTGGTCGATGTACTGCCCGATCACGAGGATCTGCTCTCCGCGGTGCTTCTCGATGAGCTCCCGGACCACCGGGGTCTTCGCGGGTGAGGTCGCCGCCAGCCGGTACCGTTCGTCGTCGCTCGACGCCGCGTACTCGAGCCGGTCTTGGTGCGGGAGGTCGATGCGGACCTCGAAGCACTCGGCGGGGGAGATGTAGCCCTGCGCCTCGATCTCCTTCCACGGGGCGTCGTAGCGCTTCGGCCCGATGAGGGAGAACACGTCGCCCTCGCGCCCGTCCTCGCGCACGAGGGTCGCGGTCAGGCCGAGTCGACGGCGGGCCTGCAGGTCGGCGGTCAGCTTGAACACCGGCGCGGGCAGGAGGTGCACCTCGTCGTACACGATGAGGCCCCAGTCGAGGGCGTCGAGCAGCGACAGGTGCGTGTACTCGCCCTTCCGACGGGCGGTGAGGATCTGGTAGGTCGCGATGGTGACCGGCCGGATCTCCTTGACGCTGCCGGAGTACTCGCCGATCTCGTCCTCGGTCAGGGTGGTCCGACGCAGCAGCTCGGACCGCCACTGCCGGGCGGAGACGGTGTTCGTGACGAGGATGAGCGTCGTCGCCTTCACGGTCGCCATCGCGCCGGCGCCGACGAGCGTCTTGCCCGCACCACACGGCAGCACGACGACGCCCGATCCCTGCGCGAAGAAGGTGTCGACGGCCTGCTCCTGGTACGGGCGGAGACTCCACTCTGACGTGTCGAGGTCGATCGGGTGGGGCTGTCCAGGGGTGTAGCCGGCGAGGTCCTCGGCCGGCCAGCCGAGCTTCACGAGCTCCTGCTTGATCTGCCCGCGGGCCCACGGGAGCAGCTCGACCTCCTCCGGGGAGCGCATGTTGCCGAGCAGTGGCTTGATGCGCTTCGACCGGATGACCTCGGCCAGCACCGACGGCTCCGTCGCGGTGAGCAGCAGGACCGGTTGGAGCTCGAGTTCCTCGGACGGGGAGTTCGCGATCACCGGGGCGTCCGGGCGCTCTTCGCGTCGGATGACGAGCCGGCCGTAGCGCGCCACGGTGTCCCGGATGTCGACGGTCACGCTCTGCGGCACGGGGAACTTCGCGAAGCGTTCGAGCGTCCCGATCATCGATTCGGCATCGTGCCCGGCCGCGCGCGCGTTCCACAGCCCGAGCCGCGTGATGCGGTACGTGTGCACGTGCTCGGGGGCGCGTTCGAGCTCGGCGAAGACCGCGAGGTCGTGGCGTGCGTCCTCGGCGTCGGGGTGTGCGACCTCGAGGAGCACGGTGCGGTCGCTCTGCACGATCAGCGGTCCGTTCATGACGGATCAGCCTAGGCCGCTTGCCTGCGAACCGGCGCGGTCCGGCTCACCTGTGGATCACGCGTCGCTCTCCACAGCCACCACGAGGGAGAGCGGCAGGGTGCGTTCGACGTCGACGGCGGTGTCACGCCCCCGGACGCGTCCGGCGGCCACCGAGGTCGGGATGATCGAGAACGGTCGCTCCGTGCCGTCCGGCATCCGCACCGTCAGCCGGATCGGGGTGCGTCCGCGGACCGCGAGGTCGATCTGCCGCCCGAGCCACTCCTGCTCCGGTTCGGCGTCACCCCGTTCGGTGGTGACGCGGAGTCGTTCCACGAGTGCGTGCGCCGCCTGCTCCGGGTTGCGTCCGCCTCCGCGTCGTCGGCCTGGAGGCACGGATCCCGTCGCGGGGCGGGCTGCGGCCGTCAGGACGGCCGGGTAGCGCTGGTCCTCCAGCGCCGTGTGGACGACGTGCGGCGGGTAGCGGGTCAGCAGGGTCGTGAGGTCGTCGCGCTCCCACGCCAGCTGGCGCAGCTCGGCGTCGACCCCGATGAGGTCGAGCTGGTCGGCGGTGCCGTGCACGCGGGTCCCGATGCCGTCCGCGCCGAGGTCGACGACGATGCTGCCGTCGCGGGAGGCCACCTGGTCGACCAGGTACGCGAGCGGCTGCGGGAGGCCGGTCGAGGACAGCCGCTCGAGGAGCGCCACGACCTCGTCGCGGGTGAGCCCGGCCCGGAACGCCCGGCGGAGCGAGTCCTCGGAGATCCGGTACCGGGCCGCGAGTCCCGGGGCCTCGAGCACGGCGACGCTCCGGAGCGCGGCGTCGTCGACGGGGGCGAGCGGGCCCGGCGCGATCACCGTGAGGTCGTGCTGGAGGTACACGCCGTCGACCGTGCGCGGGAGGTCCTCGGCTGCCGGAGCCGCATCGCCGTCGAGGAGCGCTCGGCCGGTGCTCGTGACGAGGCCGTCCACGGTGAGGCCGAGGGCGTTCGCGGTCCCGGCGACCTCGAGCAGGACGGCGTCGAGCCACCGGGCACCCGCCGGGTACGCCCAGCGGCCGACGGAGACGAGGTCGCGGAGGTCGTCCCCGGCGGTGTCGAGTACGTCGTGGAGTGCGGGGTCGAGGGAGTTGCGCCACGCCGACACGAGCGTCGACCAGCGGTCCGGCCAGCTCGCCACGAGCCAGGTGTCGCCGGCGTCGGTCGTCGTCCACGTGCCGTCGCCCGGGGCGGCGAAGCCGGTCCGTTCGAGCAGCGCCAGACGGTCCGGCACGACCTGGGCATCGGCGCCGGCGCGCTCGCCGAGCGTCTTCGCGAGCGGGGTCCCGATGCCGCCCTTCACGAGTTCGCGGACGGCTCCGTCGGACACGGCGCGCAGGAGCTCGGCGAGCACCGTCATCGTCGCGAAGGCGTGCTCCGCGCCGGTCGTCCGGGCGCGTGCCTCGTCGACCGTCTCGGGCGGCGGACCGGCGTGATCGGGGTGATCCGTGCCTCCAGACAGACCGGCGATGTCCGGGTGCGCGGCCAGACGGGCCGCGACCGCGTCGTCGACGCCGCCGTCCTCGTCGGCGAGGCCGAGCGTGACCGCCGGGGCGAGGTCGTCGGCGGACCCGGTCCGGTCACGGAGCGCGAGGAGCGTCGCACGGGGAAGGTGCTCGATGGCGGCGTCGACCGCGTCGTCGGTGCGGAGTGCCTCGGCGAGGTCGAAGAAGTCCGAGATGCGCAGCGGACCTGCCTCGGCGAGGACCGCCGCGGGGAGCCGCCGGGCCACGACGAGTCGTTCGAGGGCGTCGTCGGGCATCGCCCGGAGCCGGGCGGCGAGGTCTGCGGTGGTCGTCATCGTCCGCCGCGATCGTCCCGCGCGGGCCTCAGCGCGCCGTCCGGTTCGCTCGCGCCCTGCGCGTCCAGGTGATGGCGAGGAGCGTGAAGACCAGCACCATGCCGATCGGGAACCCGATGAGCGGGATCGCCATGATCACGGGCCACGGCATCGATCCCTGCGCGCTCGGGGCGGTCAGCCACATGACGATCATCGCCGCCATGCAGAGGAACGCCGCGATGAAGATCCCACCGACCATGAACGCGAGGGCGCGTTCGGTACGATTGAACGTCACCGGGGGTTCCGCGGAGTCCTGCGTGTTCCCGGTGGACCGGGTCGGGTTGGCCATCGACCCAGGATATCCGACGCACCACGGCCGTTCCACGACCTCGAGGAGTCCCACCAATGCCCACCGGCAAGGTCAAGTTCTACGACGACCAGAAGGGGTTCGGGTTCATCACCGGCGACGACGGCGAACCCGTCTTCCTGCACGCGTCCTCGCTGCCCGACGGCGTCACGTCGGTGAAGGCCGGATCGCGGCTCGAGTACGGCGTCGTCCAGGGGAAGAAGGGGTCGCAGGCGTTGTCCGTGCGGTTCCTCGACCCGCAGCCGTCCCTGGCGAAGATGTCACGGCGATCGGCGGACGACATGGCCGTGATCGTCGAGGACCTCGTGAAGGAGCTCGACCGCATCAGCGGGGACTTCCGGCACGGCCGGTACCCGAAGAACGGCACCCGTATCGCCGCGATCCTGCGGCACGTCGCTGACCAGTTGGACGCGTGATGACCGAGACCTCCCCCACCGCCCCTGCTCCTTCCGAGGACCTCACCGCCCTCGCGCGGAAGGCCCTGCTCGAGGTGACGCCCGAATCCACCGTCGGCGCGCCCGCGGGCACCGTCGACGAGGGGGACGGCGTCGTGTCGGTGCTCTTCGCGAACCGCATGCCCGGGTACCCCGGGTGGCGGTGGACCGTCTCCATCGCGCAGGTCGAGGGTGACGAGCCCACCGTGCTCGAGGTCGAGCTCATGCCGGGCGACGGTTCGCTCGTCGCGCCGGACTGGGTGCCGTGGTCCGAGCGGCTCGCCGAGTACCGCGCGGGGCAGCACGAGGACGAGCACGACGACGAGGACGACGAGGACGAAGACGACGAGGACGCCGAGGACGCGGACTACGACGACGCGGACGACGACGAGTCCGATGACGACGAGTCCGACGACGAGGACGACTTCGACACCGACGAGGACGACCTCGACGAGTCGGACGACGACGACATCGAGGGCGTGGACGTCGACGAGCTCGACGAGGCGGACGACGACGAGTCCGACGGTGACGAGTCGGACGACGACGATGACGAGGCCGACGTGACCCCGCCACCGTCCCGCGGAGCACGTCGCCGCTCCAGCCGGGTCCGCCCGGTCGACCCCGACGAGGACCTCGAGACGGACCGGCTCGACGCCGGCGAGGTCGACCCGGGACGCCACGGCGCCTGACCCGAACCGCACCGACGAGAACGGCCGCAGCCCCACGGATCCCGTGGGGCTGCGGCCGTTCGGCGTGGTGGGTGCCCGGTCAGCGCAGGGCGCTCACCGTGAAGTCGATCGCCTGCACGAGCTTCGCGACGTCGTCCGGGTCGATCGCCGTGAACGTCGCGATGCGCAGCTGGTTGCGTCCGAGCTTCCGGTACGGCTCGGTGTCGACGATGCCGTTCTGGCGGAGGGTGGCGGCGACGGCCTTCGCGTCGATGGAGTCGTCGAGGTCGATCGTGGCGACGACCTGCGAGCGGGCAGCGGCATCGGTCACGAACGGCGTCGCGTAGTCGACCGACTCGGCCCAGTCGTACAGGGTCGACGACGACGTCTTCGTGCGGGTGTCCGCCCACGCGATCCCGCCGGACTCGTTGATCCACCGCACCTGGTCGTCGAGCAGGATCAGGGTCGCGAGCGCCGGGGTGTTCAGGGTCTGGTTCAGGCGCGAGTTGTCGACGGCGTTCTTCAGGGACAGGAACTCCGGGATGTACCGGCCGCTCGCCGCGATCCGCTCGACGCGCTCGATCGCGGCGGGGGAGAACAGCGCGAGCCAGAGGCCGCCGTCCGACGCGAAGTTCTTCTGCGGCGCGAAGTAGTAGACGTCGGTGGCGCTGACGTCGAACGCGGCACCACCGGCGGCGCTCGTGGCGTCGACGACGGTGAGGGCGCCGGGGTCACCCGCGGCGCGGACGACCGGAGCCATGACGCCCGTCGAGGTCTCGTTGTGCGGGTAGGCGTAGACGTCCACGCCCTCGACGACCTCGAGTGCGGCGAGCGATCCACCGGGTGCCTCGACGACGTGCGGCGCTTCGAGCCACGGCGCACCGGCGGCCTTGGCGAACTTGGACCCGAACTCGCCGAAGGACAGGTTCTCGGCCCGGCGCTCGATCAGGCCGAACGCGGCGGCGTCCCAGAAGGCGGTCGAGCCACCGTTGCCGAGGACGACCTCGTAGCCCTCGGGGACGTCGAACAGGTCGGCGATGCCCTGCCGGACGCTGCCGACCAGGTCCTTCACGGGCTTCTGACGGTGGGAGGTGCCGAGGATCGTCGCCCCGCGGGTCACGAGGGACTCGAGCTGCGCGCCACGGATCTTGGACGGTCCGCAGCCGAAGCGGCCGTCGGTCGGGAGGAGTTCGGCGGGGATGACGATGTCTGCCATGCACCGATCCTAGCGAGCGGTATCCCAACGCTCGTGACCGTGTACCGGCCGGACGGGGCGGACCTGCACCGTGCCTCCAGGCCGTGTCCGCCACGGACTTTCTTGCACCTTGCAAGTGTTGGTCATTGCATGTCGCCTCGAACAAGTAGGGTGGGGCGCGCTGGGCCCAGACATGAGAGGCGGACCGTGACCGATCTCGTCGACACCACGGAGATGTACCTTCGCACCATCCTCGACTTGGAGGAAGAGGCGATCGTGCCGCTGCGCGCCCGCATCTCGGAGCGTCTCGGCCACTCGGGCCCCACGGTCTCGCAGACCATCGCCCGCATGGAGCGCGACGGACTCGTCGTCGTCTCCGGCGACCGGCACCTCGAACTCACCGACGAGGGGCGCTCCCGTGCCACCCACGTCATGCGCAAGCACCGCCTCGCGGAGCGCCTGCTGTCCGACGTGATCGGGCTCGACTGGGCGTTCGTCCACGACGAGGCATGCCGCTGGGAGCACGTCATGAGCGAGCAGGTCGAGGTCCGTCTGCTCGAGATGCTCGGCAACCCGACCGAGTCGCCGTACGGCAACCCGATCCCGGGCCTCGCCGAGATCGGCGGCCCCGCGGCACCCGGGTTCCTCGACGGCGTGCAGAACATCGTCGCCGCGACCGAGGGCACCGACGCCGTCGCGACCGGTGTGATCCGCCGCCTCGGTGAACCCGTGCAGTTCGAACCGGAGCTCCTCCACCAGCTGCGGTCGGCGGGTGTGATGCCCGGACGGCTGGCGAGCGTGCAGCGCGCAGGGGCCTACGTCGCCGTCCGCGTCGACGGCGAGGACGCTGGGATCGAGCTGCCCAGCGAGGTCGCGCAGCACGTCTACATCGAGCGAGCCTGACGCGCTGTCCCCGGAACTGGGGCGGAGTGGTTTTCTGCCCTCTGATCAGGGATTCTTAACCGTTCCGTTACAAACCGGCGTTTTCATCTCGACAAGGTAACGGCGTCCACGTACACTCGTCGAGTCCGCCGGCCACCCACGAGGCCCAGGACCCGTGACAGGACGTCTCGAACCCGTCTCCTGTCTCGATCGGAAACGATGACGAACGGATGGGGTTGCACGGCCGGCGATCACCCCCGCTGGCAGTGATGACGAGACGCCGGAGACATCCCTTGACGCAGACCGGTTCCGCCGCGGACGACCAGACGCCCGCGAACCCGACGAACACCGTGAACGCCACCGACGCGCCGCTCTCCCGCCGGGCCGCTCGCACCGCGGAACCCACCCGCCGCGTGACCCCGGTCCGCGACGCGCCGCTCCCCGGCGGTCGCCGCGCAGCGCAGGCCGCCCGCACCGCCGCCACGGCGAAGGCGAGCTCCTCCGCCCGCAAGCGCCGTTTCCTCGCGCCGGTCGTGCTGACCGTCGCCGCGGGCATGTTCGGCACCGTGGCCGTCGCCCCGGCGTTCGCCGCGACGCAGCAGTCCACCGGCTCGGACGCCGCCGCCGCGCAGCGCCAGATCCGCACGACCGAGGCTCAGAACTTCTCCGTGTCCGACGCGGTCGCCCTCGCCGGCACGAGCCGCGACGGCTACGGCGCCACCGCGCAGTCCACGCTCGACGCCGAGGCCGCGCAGAAGGCCGCTGCCGCAGCCGCCAAGCAGGCCGCCGCCACGCAGGCCGCCCGCGCGCAGACCGCCTCGCAGTACGCCTCGTACACGGGCCCGAGCGCGTCGGACTACGTCGCGACCGCCTCCGCCGCGAACACCCCGTTCTCGCTGCCGGCCGTGGTCGCCACCGCCAAGCAGTACATCGGCACCCCGTACGTCTTCGGCGGCGCCGACCCGTCCGGCTTCGACTGCTCGGGCTACGTCATGTTCGTGTACGCCCAGTACGGCATCAACCTCGCGCACTCGGTGCCGCTGCAGGACCAGGCCGGCACCACGATCCCCGAGTCCGACGCGCAGCCCGGTGACGTCGTCATCTTCAACAACGAGGCGCACGACGGCTTCTACATGGGCAACGGCATGATCATGGACGCCCCGAAGCCCGGTGGCTCCGTCTCGATCCGCCCGATCTGGACCAGCGACTAC
Organism: Curtobacterium pusillum; assembly: GCF_007673235.1. GTDB lineage: Bacteria > Actinomycetota > Actinomycetes > Actinomycetales > Microbacteriaceae > Curtobacterium > Curtobacterium pusillum_C. The sequence continues at coordinate 100,173 of NZ_VDZH01000003.1, read as the reverse complement.
CACATCGTCCGCTTCGGCATCTGATCCGACCGCGGGACGTCGATCCCGTGAACATCGCCGGAACCGGCCTGCGCACCCTCGTGCCGGGCCGGTTTCTGACGTACCCTGACGCTGCACCGGTCCGAACGGCCCCGAGCAGGGAGACCCCATGTCAGCGTTCCGCACGACCCGCACCATGGGTCGGCGCGCGCACGTCGACATATGGTCGACCACCGCCTGCGTGCACGAGCACGCCCCTGCATGACGAGAGCACTGCCCAGCCGGGTGGTGCTCTTCGTGGTTCAGGGGACGTGTGCGCGAGCGACGGTCACTTGCGCGCGAGTCCCGGTCCGACGCACCCGCAGCGCCTGGAAGCCGTCCAGGCACGTCGGAAGGGAAACCATGCGCACTCTCGTCCTCAACGCCGGCTACGAGCCCCTCGCGGTGATCTCGTTCCGACGGGCCCTCGTGCTCGTCATGAACCAGAAGGCGGCCATCGTCGCCGCAGACCTCGAGCACCCGGTCACGGGCTCGACGTCCACCTACGACCGTCCGTCCGTCATCATCCTCACCCGGTACGTCCGCATCCCGCACTCGCGGCTCGTGCCGGTCTCCCGTCGCGGTGTGCTCCGCCGGGACGCCAGTCGGTGCGCCTACTGCGACCGGCACGCGACGACCATCGACCACGTGCAGCCGCGTTCGCGCGGGGGCGAGGACTCGTGGGAGAACCTCGTCGCCTGCTGCCTGGCGTGCAACAACACCAAGGGTGACCGCACCCCGCAGGAGATGGGGTGGCGGCTCCGGTTCCGCCCGAAGGCGCCGCACGGTGCGTCGTGGGTGGTGCGGGGCATCGAGCGTCCGCAGTCCGAGTGGGACGAGTACCTCGTGGCCGCGTAGCGGCCTGTGCGCGTTCGCGCGCCGTTCAGTGAGCAGCAATGGTCGGGTCTGGGCAACGGACCCGACCATTGCTGCTCACTGGATGCGCGGCTGTCGCCGCATCGGACTGGAGGCACGGTGCCAGCTGACACCGTGCCTCCAGTCCGTCTCCTGGTCGCGTGTCGAGCGCCGCGCGCGTCAGGCGGTGGGGACCGTCGTGTGCAGCTCGGGTTCGCCGGCCGCTGCGCGGCCGTTCGCGTTCCCGCGGATGACGATCATCGCGATGAGCGCGAAGATCAGGAACACGAACGTGGACAGTCCCGCGAAGGCCAGCAGTGGACTCTGGTTGCTCCCGGCGACGTCGATCCCGCCCGTGGCGAGGATGGTCGAGGGATCGGTCAGGGCGTGCAGGATGATCGGCCAGACGAGGTTCCCGGTCACGCGCAGCGTCAGGTACATCATCATCCCGAACCCGAAGGCGAACCCGACGGTGGCCATGACGGTGAGGAACGGCTGACCCGAGAGCAGGTTCGTGGTGTGCAGCAGGGCGAAGACGAGCGAGGACAGCACGGCGACGGCCCACTCGCGGTAACCGTGCCGGCGGAGCAGGGTGACGACGATGCCGCGGGTGAGCACCTCCTCCGCGATGCCGACGAAGAGGCCTGCGAGGAACGTCGTCGCGATGACCCCTCCGGTGTACGAAGCCCAGTCGATGCCGAACAGGCGGAGGACGAACGTGATCACCACGAGCACGGGTGCGATCCACATCCACCACCGGCCCGTGACCGGCTGGCGTCCGAACAACGGACGGGGGAGCCAGCGGACGGACGCCGCGAAGGCGAACAGGACGATCGAGCCGATGATCAGCGGCAGCGCGACCGCGAGGAATACGCTCAGCGGGTCCCCGAAGACGTCGTCGAAGTCGATGGCGTCGCCGGCTGCCTTGTCGATGACCCAGCCGACGCCGAGGTAGATCGCGAGGTACACGACCGCGAACGCGATCGCCTTCCACCACCCACCCCGGTCCCAGAAGCCGGCCCAACCCGTGCGGTTCCCACGGTTCCCTGATGCGTTCCCTGACATGAGGAAAACCCTAGAGGTCCTGGTGTCCCCGCGGTCGGCCTGTCGGTCGGTGCGCGTAGCGTGCGGCCATGGCCCAGACCCCGGAGATCGACGACGCGACCATCGCGGAACTGCGGACGCGACTGCACGCCACACGCTGGCCGGACGTGCCCGCCGGCACGGGCTGGTCGCTCGGGGTCGACGTCGACGAGCTCCGATCCCTCGTCGAGTACTGGGCCGACGGGTTCGACTTCGACGCGCACCGGGCGGCGCTCGCCGCGCTGCCGTCACGTCGGGTCGTGGTGGACGGCATCGGGATCCACGTGCTGCACGCCCGTGCCGGCACGGCAGACGCGCTGCCGGTCCTGCTCGCCCACGGCTGGCCGGACTCCGGGTGGCGGTACCGCAAGGTGCTGCCGATGCTCGTCGCCGCCGGGTTCGACGTCGTCGTGCCGGACATGCCCGGCTACGGCTTCTCGGACGCGCCGCCGCAGCCGATCGACGCGCGCGCGGTCGCCGGGATGTGGGCGACGCTGATGACCGACCTCGGGTACGAGCGGTTCGCGGTGTCCGGCGGGGACATCGGCACCCACGTCGCCCGGTACCTCGCGCTCGACCACCCCGACCGGGTCGTCGCCGTGCACCGGATCGACGGTGGACTCGCCTGGCCCGGGCTCGATCCGTCGACGCTGTCGGACGCCGAGCGTGCGTTCGTCGCCGAGACCGAACAGTGGCGCACCGCCGAGGGCGCCTACGCGATGATGCACCGGACCAAGCCGCAGACCGCCGCGGTCGGACTGAACGACTCCCCGGCGGGCCTCGCGGCGTGGATCGTCGAGAAGCTGCGGTCGTGGAGCGACTGCGACGGGGACCTCTGGTCGGTGTACACGCGGGACGAGGTACTGGCGCTCCTCACCGAGTACTGGGCGACGGCGACGATCGGCTCGGCGATGCGGATGTACCACGCGAACGCGGCGGTCCCGGCGGAGCAGATGGCCCGACGGGTCGAGGTGCCGTCCGGCTTCTCGATCTTCCCGGGCGACCTCGTGCGGGCGCCGCGGGAGTGGCTCGAGTGGACCACGAACCTCGTGTACCACCACGAACTCGACCGCGGTGGGCACTTCGCGCCGTTCGAGCAGCCGGACCTGTTCGTCGGGGAGCTCCGGGCCTTCCTGGAGCCGTTCCGCCGCTAGAGTGGGAACGCCAGCCTCTGTAGCTCAATGGAAGAGCAGTTCCGTCCTAAGGAAACGGTTGGGGGTTCGAGTCCCTCCAGGGGCACCATACGAACATGATGCGAACCCTCGCCAGACGAAAGATCTGGCGAGGGTTTTTCGGTTCCGCCTTCGGTGCCAGAGGTGACGAGTGACCAATCGGAGGTACCGCCTTCGAGCAGGGCGTGGAACGGTTCGGCGAGATGGCCCTCCACCTCGGCGTCTTCATCGATGTAGAGCCGGACGAAAAAGGCCTGGTTGAACTGCCGGCGAACGACGTCGCTAGCGCGGCGGTAGGCCTCGTAGCAGTGCTCGGCCAGGAAGAGAGCCGCCTCCAGGTTGGCTGCGACATCCTCGGACGACGCGTCGGCAGCACCGACGCGGTCTTTCAGGGAAGCGTTAAGGACCGTGATGCGCCCCTGCTCCTCGGCGTACAGCTCGGCCGGAATGACTCCGGAAAGGTGACCTTCGAGCAGCTTCCTAGCGCGGTCGTTGAGGCGGGCCAGCTCCTTCAGGTACCCCGCCCGCGCAGCAGTGGACTCCGCGCTGACGGCTGCTGTCTCTTCGCGCAGGACCTTGGCGGTCTGCGCAGCCATCTCAGGAGTAAGGACGATTCGGCGGTAGTACAGCGCAACTTTCTCTTCGATCAGCGCGATCCGCATCGCCGACCTGGTACACGAGGTGCGCTTGGAATGCCGACCGGAGCAAACGAAGTACTCGTAGAGCGTGCCGTGCCTGTTGCGGGCCAGCTGGACGATGAGCCAGCTTTTGCAGCTGCCGCAGAACACCGAGCTTCTCAAGTAGCGGGGGTAGTCCCGGCTCTTCTCCCCGACCGCGCGGGACGAGAGGATGTCCTGAACCCGTTGCCAAACGGGTTCTGGGACCAGGGGATCGTGGCGGCCGGGAGCTTCAGCTCCTCGCCAGCGAACGATGCCCTTGTAGTAGGGATTGGTGAGCACCTTGTGCAGCTGCGTGCCATCAATGGTTCTAGATGGTCTTGACGGGGTGGGAGCCGAGGCGAGTCCGCGCGCGGCGAGCTCGGCGGCAAGATTACAGCTCGCTGAACCGCTTGCCCTCGGCGACGACTTCCGGCGGCGCGACGCGGCTGCTCCGGCGTTGCGGGCAGGCGCCGGCAGGCTCACAACCGCCTTCGCGTCCGGGGACCGCGCGGTAGGCCGGTTCCTCGGCGCCGTGTGAGCGACAGCCGACCCACGTGGGCTGGATCCGACCGAATCGCAACTGGGGCTTGTCGTCGGCTTCGATCTCGGCACCCATTGGCACTCGGCCGCGGTCGAGCTTGAGGATCGTAATCGTCTGGCGTACTCTCGTGGTCGTCATCACGAGCGGTTTGCACGGACGGAAAATGAGCCCTTGGACACCGGTTTTCTTTATTATTCATGCGCCGTCGCTCGAAACGCGTTGCTCTCGTCGGGCGCTCACGATGGCATCATCGAGGGGGCCGCAGATCTGATCGCCAAAGCCAGCGCGGCAGACGGCTCTGTTTCTCCGCTCCAGGTGCAGAGGCTGATCGAATATGCGCCGCGGCCGCTGTCGTATTCGCCCGGTACGGCCCAGCTCGTGTCCCTCCTCAGCTCTCGCTCCGCCCCGCCAACGGGTTCCAGCAGAGGATTCGCTGCCGGCTGGTCCAAGGGGCAGAAGCTCGTCATCGACGCAATCGCTGCCGACGACGGACCTCCTGCGCCGGGTTGGGTTTCAGTGCTTCGGTCGACGGTGGGCCGGTTCTTGTCGAGCTGGCCCTGACTTTACGAACCTTTGGCGTTGAAATAGCCGGTGCCCGGCACCGCTCGAATGACCTTGTCGGCAGCAAGTTGTTTCAGCGCCTGTCGGACCGTGGGACGGCTTACGCCTAGCTCCGATGCCAACTGCCGTTCCGATGGGACACGGGAGTCGGGGGCTGAGAGGCGACCTGAAGTGAGTTCGCGTCGCAAAGAGTCCGCGATCTGCTCGTGGAGCGGCGCGGCTCGTTGTCGGGACGGTCTTTCGAAGCCGATCTCCTGTTCCGGAGGGTTCCCGATTGCTGATTCCGACAAAGTGCTCGCAATGAGGCGCATCCGGGCCGGCTCGGCGTTGCCCAGCACGCCGAAGAGCACCGCCCGAGCCGTGTCGTAGTCGCCGATGAGGAGGGACAGAACCCCGACATCGTCCAGCAGGGCTCCCTCATCGCGCGGTTCATCGGCCAGCGCCGCCGCCGCCCGCGAGCGCAAACGCAGCGCGACGCGGGTCAGATCCTCGTGCTCGAGCGCCAGGCGCAGCGCATTGAGATCGCTTGCCGGCAGATCCGCCGACAGCTGCCTCAACAGATCGCGGGCAGAGTCGAGCTCTCCTGCTTCGATCGTCCGCTGAATCAGTCGCATAGCCGCAGCCTTCGACGGGGATCCTTGAAAGGGAATGCTGTCCGAAGGAAGACCCGCCGCCGTGAAGAGATCCGTCTTGGTATCCTCACTGGTGCGGAGAGATTCGCCGTCCCGGCCCCGGTAGAAGTACTCCTTCGCTCCCGCTTCGCCGGATTTCACGAGCCTGTCCAAGATTCGCAAGTTCCGCCGGGCTCGATCCGAACCTCCGGGACCGTCGTAGCCGTCATGAAGCACGTCGCAATCGAGGTCCACTTCGATCACGCTGCCGTCACGAGCGTGCATCTCTTCGTGAACCGCGCCGCGATAGGTGATGACTCCATCCGACCTGAGAGCCCGGCCGATCCGCGCGCTCGAACCTCTCTGGCCGTCCCATACCCGGAGCGACACCCCGATGCGTTCGTGCAGAGGGTGGAGGGCGAATTGCCCAAGAGCCAGTTCGAGCAGCTCGCAGGAACCCGGGAGGAAGGCTTCGTCTGCGTCGATGAAGACGACCCACCCCGGTTCCGCCCGCCGAATCGCGGCGTTGCGTGCGGCGGCAAAGTCGTCCGTCCAAGCGAACGGAATCGGGGCTACCTGCAGGTCGGAGCGGGCTGTCACCGATGGGTCGACGGCGGTGCTCCTGCCGAGGATCAGCACGCGCGCGCCAGCAGGCAAGGATGACAAGGTTCGTTTGAGTCCCAGGTCGTCGCCCTGCCAGAGGACGCAGTAGCTGACCGTCCGCGCGGGCGTTCCGGTCGTTCGGGTTCGGTATTGAGAAGACGTCTGGGATAGAACATCCGGGCGGTTGATCTTCGTTAGTACGGCGAGCCGATTTCTCAACGCGACTCGCTCTTCCGGGGACTTAGAAGCCTCGAGCGCTGCATGCGCGCCCGCTAGGTCCCAGACGGCCTCAATCATCAGGGGCGCCAATCTCTACGATTCGTGTGGTGAGTGCGTCAAGAGACTCGCTGTGCGACACGAGGATCACCGCGGAGCAGAGGCCCTCGTGGAGTATGTCGCGGACCAGCGTCCGCTGGGTGGCGACGTCGAGCATCCGCGTCGCCTCGTCGAGGATGAGCAACGCGGGGCGGTCGGCTAAGGCTCGCGCAATGCCGACGCGCTGCGCTTCGCCGCCGGATAGCCGAACGTGCGGCGGTCCGATAGGGGTTGCGAAGCCCAGCGGCAGACGAGCCGCAAGCGCGTCCAGTCCCACCGTTTCGCAGATCCGCTCGATTCCGTCGACCTCCCGTCCGAACGTGACGTTGTTCAGCAGCGTGTCCGCCACGACGGAGACTGAGTCGGGTACGTAGCGGACCGCCTCCTGGCTTGACTCGCGGATAGGCGAACCGTTCACAAGGATCGAACCCGACCAGTCGTCCTCAAGCCCCGCGAGGACCCGGCAGATAGTCGATTTTCCGGCGCCGTTCGGCCCCCGGAGCCCCACGATCTCGCCCGTTGCCACAGACAAGCGGGGCAGCTCCGCAAGGCATTGGCCTCCGGCGACGACACGCAGCCCTTCCACCTCAAGGAGCATGGTCTGACGCGCGTCCCTGCGTCCGGCTGTGCTCGGCTGCCGTGCCGCTCGGGCGTACTTGATCTCCTCGATTCTTTCCGCGCTGACCGTGGCTCTCTGGACGTCCTGCTGAAGGCCGGCGAGAGCGAAAGCTGCGCCTGACATCATCGGCAGCAAGACTGCGAGTGAAGCGAGCGATCCCAACGAGAGCGATCCCGCCTGAACCTGCGCCGCCATCATCACCATGGTCGCGACGAGGACGACGCTGCCAGCGAATCCGGTCGCGAACTCCAGGGCAGAAGAGGTGAGGAACACGCGGCGCGTTTGCGAGATGAGGCCGTCGAACGCGCCTCTGAGGCGCGGCTTTTGGTACGAACTCCATACCGGTCCGCGGTTCGTCGGCGAACCTTCGACGACCTCGACCATCGCTTGAGTCAGGATGCTCTCCGCCGCGGCTGACCGGCGCTGCATGGCTTCGATGCCTCTGCCCTTGGACCATCGAACGGTCGCTATGAGGGCCACGCCGGTGACGCACGCGACCGCCGCGGCCGGACTCTGCAGGCCCAAGACCGCCGTTGCTCCGAGGAGCGTCGCAATGCTCAGTATTCCAGAGAGCAGCGAGTCGTGAACGAAGGAGCGCATCTCCGAAAGGTCGGAAAAGCGGGCCATGAGGTCGCCCGGGGTGTACGTCCGAAAGGCGGTTCCGCCGAGAGACAGGATGACGTCGCCGTATTCGAGGGCGAGTTCTCGTTCCATTGAAACGGAACTGGCGAAGGCCTTTCGGGTAGAAAGCCAGCCGAAAAATGCTCCGAAGGCAGCGATCCCGAGAGTGATCAGCGCGATGGTGATCAGCCCCGCGGTAGACATGGCGGCCGAGCTCGCAAGATCCACAAGCACCCTGACGAACTGCGAGACCGCCAGGCCGGAAGCCGTGGCCGCCAACGAAAGCAGGGCGACGACGAAAAGGCGGCTCCGAGCGGTCCAGAGCAGCTCTCGAAGAATCGCAGCGCCGCTTTTGTCTGACGCGGCTTGTGCTTTGCCAGACTGCGGCCGCACAGTCATCAGGTACCCTGATACCTCCAACGAGTCCTTCTTCACCCATCGCTGGTCGCCGGCTGGGTCCGATATCCGGATCCGGCTTCCGCGAAGACGATCCGCCGCTACGAAGTGCCCGCCCTCGCGGTCTAAATGCAAGACCGCGGGCAGATATCGGCTTCCGACTTCGTCGAGGTCTTCAAACTTGTAGCACGTCGCGTCGAAGCCGTTTGCATCGGCCACGCTCTGGAGATCGAGGAGGGACATTGCTGTGTTGGAACGGCCGTACAGCTGCCACATCCGTCCCACGCTCCGCCGAACACCGAAACAGCCCATTGTCGAGCTCAAAGCGGCTACGCCGCAATCCGAGTCGAGCCGCTGCTGCACATGTGGCGCGCGTCGCCGGGGCGCCTGCGCCACGGCCCCGCCGGGGCTGGTCATCGGGCTTGCCCCGTCGGCTCGGCGCCGTACAAGCGCTTCAAGGCGGTCGCGTCCTCGCCCATCCGCTCGGTGAGTTCTACGAGCATGCCGAAGGCCCTCCTATCAATGTCGCTTTCAGGATCGTCTCCAGCGCCTGCCTGTAAGTGCTTGGAGATTGACTTCCTGACGGCCGGAAATTCCGTGTCGACGTACAGAAGGAATGAGCGCGCCCTGAGGAGAGTGAGCTCGAGGCTTCCGGGCTCCGCGACCTCGAGATCGAAATCGAACGCCGGAGATTGTTCGACGGCGGTCAGGACGGCGAATGGCCCCCGCTCCAAGAGGAGGCCTACCATCAGCGAAAGCTGTGCGCTCAGTTTTTCTTTGTTGGTTAGATCGCCGGAAGCCAGCGCGGACGTCAGCGCCTCCATACGTGCATCTGCACTCGCCTGCGACGACAGCTCCTGGGCGCGCGCCAGGTGCATCCGGCCAGAGCTCTCGCCATCCGTTGCCCACTCGTCGATGATCGACGCGTTCCGCTGAGATCGCTCTTCGTGTCCGCTCTCGTATCCGTCGTGGGCTATGGTCGCGTCGAGAGCGATGTCGATGGCTGGTGCGTCGTGTGTCCCGACCAGGATTTCATGGATCGGACCCTTCCACCTCAAAGCGCCCCCGACTCTCAGGAGGCGCGGAAGAAATGGCGTCACTCCGGCAGTCCGATCGACGACCGCGACGCCCCCGACTAGCTGATCCCTCTGCGGATGGCGCTCGAGGATTCGCGTCGCCTCGACTAGCCGGTCAGCATGGCCGGGCAGAAGAAACTCGTCGTCGTCGACGTACATCACCCAGCCGCCACTGAGCTGTTCGCGAGCGAAATTTCTCGCTTCCGCGAAGTTGCCAGTCCACGAGCGCCTGACTGACCGTACCTGCCTGCCGAGCTCCGTGCCCTCGAGGCTCTCCGCGTCACCGCTGTCGATCACCAGCACAGAGCAGCTGGCCGGGATGCTGCGCAGGCATCGTCGGAGCTGATTGGAATCTCCCCGTGTCAGCACGACGAAGCAGAGAGATTCATCCTCTGCGTGCAATTCATCAAACTGTGCCGAACTAAAGACATCGGACGCGAGAGTTTGCGCGCGAATCGAGCCGAGCGATTTGGTGACTTCATTTACTGAAGCGAACACGTCGAAAGCGTTCATCAATTCTCCTCGCGCAGAACGCCACCGGCCGCGTCGGCGCAGCCGGTGGCGTTTCTCTTATCGGACTAGTGGCAGATGCAAGTACCGCAGTTGCCGCTGCTGGGCGGCGCCGGCTTGTTGTGCAGGATCGCGTAGGCGGCCATCTTGCCAACCCAGGACGGCGAGCCGATCCCGATGAGGCCGACGGAACCGCACTTCGGCCCGTACTTGTAGTACCAGGATCGCAGCTTGTCGATCCAGGCACCTCCCCGAACTTCACTCAGCTCGTCCTGATCGACGATCTGCTGGAGCAGCATTTCGCGTGCTGTCATGAACCTTCCCCTTCCTTGCATGTCGGCGGGGGAGCCTCCCCCGAGACGAGTCGATTCAAGCGGAATGAACTGCGGGGCGCAACCTGACCGGCGAGTCTTGCCAGAGTTTGGTATGACTGGAGACGCGCCTTGCGAGTCCGTTCCCGCGGAGCCTGCTGAGTTGCTTGCCGAGTCGCCGATCGAGCGCCAGCGAGCAGCTGACTGATCAAGGTTGCGCCATGAACGGCAGCGTCCCGTAGGCCGCCGAGGCTTTCTGGGGCCTTCTCTTTGCCTGTGATGGCGCTCAGGTCGCTTTTGGTGGATCCGGCAGCACGGATCTCTTTACGGTCTTCGGGTCGCGTCCGATCATCCGTCCGATAGCGTTTAGCGAATTTCCTCGTGAATGCAGCTCCCTTGCCCTTCGGATATCGGCGGCAGTCATTGGAAGTCGGCCGAGCTGGAGCCCCCGCGAGCGTAGGTGCTCGGCGACCGTCTTCGGGTCGACGCCGTACTTTTCGGCGAGAGCTCTGGTCGAGACCTTGCTGTGAGCAGCCTCGCTCTGTGTCGTCGTTTTCGCTGCGATCGGTGTCGGGTCAGGTGGTGCCGATGACGAGGGTGCTGCGGGCGGCCTCGACGACGTCGTTGGTGATGACGTCGAGCTCGTTGATCTTCAGGACGCGTTGGATCTGAGGGAGGAGGCGCTCAAGGAGCCGGAAGTTGCCGCGGGTGATGCGTTCGACGGCGGCGATGGCTTGCGCGTCGGTGAAGTCGTCGGGGTCGAGCGTCTTGCCGAGCTTGCGCCATTGACGTTCGAGGACGAAGAGCAGCTCGTCGTGGCCGAGCGGACGGTACTGGTGGGCGAAACCGAGGCGGCTGTAGAGCTGCGGGTAGTGGCTGAACTGCTTCTCGATGCCGGGCATGCCGATGAGGATCATCGCTATGCCGGTGCGGTCGTACTGGTCGCGGAGCCACTCGATCGCGTTGCCGGTGAGGCGTTCGGACTCGTCGATGATGATCAGCTCGAGCAGGGACGGGTTGGGGCCGTGTGCGTGGTCGAAGTGGCGACCCTGGAGCAGGAGGTGTTCCTCGATGCAGCGTTCGGTGCGGAGCATGTCGTGCCGGAGGTCGTCCTGCAGGGCGCGCATCGTGGCGGAGACCTCGGGCGTGTAGAAGACGGTGCGGGCTCGGTGGGCGGCGGCGTAGATCTTCGTGTCGTCTTCGCTGCGTGCGGCCCATCTGGCGATGAACGGGCCGATGCTGTCCCAGTGGGCGTAGCGGCGTGCGGAGAGGGTCTTGCCGACGCCAGCGGGGCCGAAGCAGACGCCGATGGTGTTCTGCTTCCGGACGGCGTCGGCGAACTCCGCGAACCGACGGTGTTCCTTCGTGATGATGAACTGGCTCGTCATGACCGGTCCTCCTCGTAGGTCATCAGTCGCGGTTGATCCGGTGCCGGTGCGGGTGCTGGTGGGGTGTGATCATCGGGTGTGGGGCGGACGATCGCGATGCGTTCGCGGATCTGCCCGCGCAGGGCTCTTCGTTGCGCGTTCCGGGCGGCCTGGATCTGCTTGAGACTGATGGTCTCGGTCTGATGCGCGGTACTGATCGCGGTGCACAGGAACGCGTCGCGGTGAAAGACACGGATCTCGGTGACGTCGCGGGGGTCGTACCGGACGCTGACGGTGCTGCCCACGAAGGGTGCGAGAGTGGTTGCGGTGTAGCGGAGCCCTTCGAAGTGGATGCCGTCTCGTTGCACGACACGCGTGGTCGGGACGGTGAGCAGGAACCCGTCGAGCTGCTCGAGGGAGTCCGGCATTCGTGGCAGCCACCCGTCTGCGATCCACGCTTCCAGTGGGCTCTTCCGGAGCTCGCGGTGGATGCGGGCGTTGTAGCGGCGGATGAACGTGTTGATGGCACTGTCGACACCGGCGAGATCCAGCGCCGGCGTCGGCGCCGGCGCCGAGGATCCGGGTGCGAGGTGGCCGGGGAGCGTTGGGAGCAGCTCGGTGTTGATGGTGCCGAAGAACCGCTCGATCTTCCCGCGGCCCTGGGGGCGAGCGACCTGCGAGTGGATGATGCGGAGGTGCAGCACGGCGGCGGTGTCGCCGATTCGGTGGCTGGTGAAGTCGGACCCGTGGTCTGTGTAGAGCACGTCTGGGATCCCGCAGACAGGCCAGTCCGGTTCCGGCTTGTGCCAGATCGCTTGCCGGAGCGCGAGCGCGGTGTTCGCGGCGGATGGGGCGCCGAGGAACACCATGTACCCGCAGACCGCGCGGGAGTAGTCGTCGAGGATCACCGTCAACCACGGCCGTTCGGGCTTGCCGTCGGGTCCGACGATGAGCAGATCGAGCATCGTGTGGTCCGCCTGCCAGATCGCGTTGGGGCGATCCGCACGACGTCGGAGCAGCAGTTCGTGCTTGTCCCGATATGACGCGGGCCCCTCAAGCGCGAGCGTCACCATCCCGGGATCAAGCCCGTTCACGATCGACCGCACAACGGAGTACGACGGCGCTGAGAGACCTCGTTTGGTGCAGTAATTGTCGACCTGGCGGTGAATCGTGGCGATCGAAGGTCGTGGCTTGGTGAGTGCGAGCCCCTCAATCAGGCGCACCAGTTCCGGTGCCGTCCGTCGGGCGCCGTGATCGGTGCGGGTGCCGTCGGCGAGAGCCGGGTATCCGCCGGTTCGGTAGCGGGCCAACCAGCGTTGCAGGGTGCGCTCAGCGACGCCCGTGGTGCGGGCCAGGGTGGCGAGCGGGATGGCGTCCTCGACGTGCAGTCGAAGGATGCCCCACCGCTCGCTCGCGTCCATAGCCAGCTACATCGTTGGGGAAGGCTTGGTTCGTCGCGCCGCGACGGGCTCGGCGTGCTTCGCGAGTGCACGGTAGATGGTGGTGCGGCTAACGCCGAGCACGTCGCCGATCTGCGCGACGGTCATGTCCTGCTGTTCGTAGAGCCGGCGTGCGGTGCGCACCTGGTCCGCGGAGAGCCGAGATGGTCGGCCGCCGGTGCGGCCGCGGGCTCGAGCGGCGGCGAGGCCGGCGTTGGTGCGTTCCTTGATGAGGTCCCGTTCGAACTCCGCCAACGCGGCGAAGACGTGGAACACGAGCCGGCCGCCGGGCGAGGTGGTGTCGATGGTCTCCTGCAGGGACCGGAACCCGATGCCGCGCTCGGCGAGAGCGTGCAGCTGATCGATGAGGTGCCGGATGGACCGGCCGAGCCGGTCGAGTCGCCAGACGACGAGAGTGTCGCCGGGGCGGAGCTGGTCGAGGAGCTTGTCGAGCTCGGGCCGGTGTTGGAGCGACCCGGACATGGTGTCGACGAACACGCGGTAGCAGCCAGCGGCGTTGAGCGCGTCGATCTGCAGCGACGCGTCCTGGTCTGTGGTGGACACGCGCGCATACCCGAGAAGGTGACCCATGAAGAGAACGTAGCGAAACTCGACCAGGAGGGGTAGTGGCGGCACGTAGATTCTGGGACTGCGTTCCGCTACAAGACACGGCGCCTCGCACCCGGACTGAGCGCCGGTACGGATAGTTGTAGCGGAATCGTTCGTATTTGTTACGTCTGCCGCGCTCGCGCGGCGAGCCGGAGTGCTTGCACGGAACGGAGGTGTTGTTCCGATCGGTGGCGGCCGTTGGCGGGAGACGGATGTGGTGCTGCGATGACCGGAAGGAGTCGGGGGTGCTCGTCCAGGGTGAAGTGTCGCATGACGCCGTCGAGGGCAACGGCCCCGTACGTGACGATCGCAGTGAGAGCGGGGAGGGCCGCGAGCAGTGTGGCGAGGGCATGCCGCCCCTCGTCGATGTCCTCGAGTCGCACGCGGTCGGGCAGTTCCCATGGGACAAGGTTCCAGCGGACGTACTCGCCGCGTGCGAGTCCGGACTCGATACGGGCTGCTCGGAACGCGGCCGCGGTCGGGCCCGGGTTGTCCTCGCTGCAGATCGCTGCGTGCGCTGCGGCGATGGTCTGGGGGCCAGGCGACTGCATCAGGACCAGGACACGGCTGAATCTGCCGCCGGATCGTGGGTCGAAGCTCGGGACGAACCGTCGGCTGCCGTCGGGCGCGGTCCGCCACGTCTCCGCGAGACCGTTCAGCGATCGAACGTCAGCGAGTTCCTCGGGGGTACTCATGCCGGCTGTGGCGGTGCCAGCAGGGTGCCACGGATGACGGATCCGTGAAAGGTGCGAAGGGCAACGGTGATCCATGCGGCGACGAGGCCGGCGTAGTAGATGACGGCGAGGACGGCAACGACGGTCAGGCCTGAGTGCAGGGCGAGCCCGTTCAGGCCGGTGACGCAGGTCCCGACGGGGAACGTGAAGGACCACCAAGTCAGGCTGAACGGCAAGTGTTCGCGGGCAGTGCGGATGGTGATCGCGAGGGCGATGACGGTCCACAGCAGCGCGAAGCCGAGCATCGCGAACCCGTACACCAGCGCCACGACCAGCAGGGCATGCGCGGTACTCGCATCGACAACGGTGGGGGCGTTCGATGCGAGGAGGTTCACCGCGGTGATCGACTGTCCGACCGGCCCGAGGACGATCCACAGAGTCGGGACCATGCCGGCGGCCCCGACCTTGTGCTGCGCGAGACGGTTCCAGATCAGCGTGATCACGACCAGCGACGTGATGAGGCTGAGGCCGAAGAAGCCGTAGCAGGACCACAGCAGCGTCTCCCGCGCCTGCCCGGCGGGGGCGTACGGCAGCAGGAGCGCACCGGTGGAGGCGGACACCATCGGCGGGACGATCGGCATCAGCCAGCCGCCGAACGCGGAGTCGGGCTTGTTCTCGTGGCGGGTGAACGCCAGGTACGGCACGAGCACTGCCGTGAGCAGTCCTCCGATGGTGCCGATGGTCCACAGGACCCAGTCGATGGTGACGGCGGCGGGCAGGCCGACCCAGTCCTTGCCGAGCAGGAGTGTCCCGGCGCCGACGGTGAGGAACGCCATCGGTGGTGCGCCGTAGAAGTGCGAGATCACCGGGTTGAGCTGGTGCCCGGCTGCAGTGCTCCGGTAGCGGATCCAGTGCAGCACCGTCGCGGTCGTGAGGGCGACGAGGAGCACCGCGGCGATCGCCCACACGACCGTCGCCGCGAGGCGCAGCCCGGGGAACTGCAGCGGCAGTGACGCAGCTGCGACAGCGACGATCCCCGTGCCCATGATCGACGCGAACCAGTTCGGTGTGAGATTCGACACGATCAGGCCTGGCCGCTCCAGGTCACGGAACAACGCCGTCTGCGGCCGTTGGGGCAGCTGGCTACCGTTCGCGGGTGCAGGGTCCGTGCGGAGCGTTGTCATGGGCCAAGCCTGCGCGAATCCTGCCTCTGGCGGTACCCGGAACCTCTTGGCAGGGCACAATCAATGATTGTGGCACTACGGCGACTCACGGACCGAACCCTCGACCTCGACACACTCGACGTGCTCGCACGCGTCGCCGAGACCGGCTCCCTCTCCGCTGCCGCTGGAGCGCTCGGCGTCACGCAACAGGCAGTGTCTGCTCGGATCCGGGTCGCCGAGCGCATGGTCGGTCACTTGTTGGTGCACCGCTCGACCACGGGGTCGGTGCTGACCGAGACCGGCAGGCTCGTCGTCGGGCTGGCCGGACCGGTCCTCGACGCGTCTCGCCACCTCGAAGCAGGAGTGGCTGCGCTGCGGACTCCCACGGGTTCGCTCGTCGTCGCAGCGTCACAGACGATCGCGGAGCTGCTGCTGCCGGGCTGGCTGCTCGAATTCCGCCGCCGCGAACCCGACGTGCGGGTGCGCCTGATCGCGGGCAACTCCGCCGCGGTGACGGACCTCGTGCAGTCGGGTGGCGCGAACCTCGGGTTCACGGAGACCCCGGTGACGGCGGCAGGTGTGTCCGCGCAGGTGATCGCGGACGATGAGCTCGCGGTCGTCGTTGCGCCGGAACATCCCTGGGCTCGGTCGACCGGGATCACTGCGGAGGTCCTGGCGGCGACGGCTCTGCTCCTGCGGGAAGAAGGTTCCGGAACTCGCGCGACCCTCGCCGCATGGCTCAGGGAGGCCGGTTTGAGCATGTCGGTTCCGGCCGCGGTGCTGGAGACCACGAGCATCATCCGGGCGAACGCGCAGGCTGGAATTGCACCGGCGGTGATGAGCCTTCGCACGGTCGCCGCCGACATCAACGACGGGTCGCTGGTGCGGGTCCCGCTCGCTGGGCCGCCACTTGCCCGGCCGTTGCGGGCGATCTGGTCGGGAGAGCCTCAGCCAGCTGGTTCTGCTTTCCTGCGCGTCGCCCACGAGGTGACCGGTCGGGGTCAGCGCAGCCCGTAGGGCAGCTCCGGATTGTTCTCCGCGATCTCGGTGAGCCGGTTGTACTTGGCGACGCGTTCTCCGCGGGCGGGTGCGCCGGACTTGATCTGTCCGGTTCCGGTGCCGACGACGAGGTCCGCGATGAACGTGTCGGTGGTCTCGCCGGACCGGTGCGACACCATGCTCCGCATCCCGAGCGAGCGTGCGACGCCGATCGCGTCGAGGGTCTGGGAGACGGTGCCGATCTGGTTCGGCTTGATGAGCGCCGCGTTCGAGAGCCCGTCCTTCCCACCGTCGCGGATGCGCTGCGGATCGGTGACGTAGAGATCATCGCCGACGATCTGGAGCATGTCGCCGAGCGCGAACGACATCGCCTTCCAGCCGCCGTGGTCATCTTCGGAGAAGCCGTCTTCGATGCTCCGGATCGGATACCGGCTGATGAGGTCGCGGTAGTAGTCGACCATGCCTGCGCGGTCGAGCCGGCGGTCCACGACCCGGTAGCTACCGTCACCGAGCGCGAACTCGTTCGCCGCCGGGTCGAGTGCGATCGCGACGGTGTCCACGCCGGGCTCGTAACCGGCGGCACTGATCGCGGCGACGAGGAGGTCGAGGGCCTCCTCGGGCGCGGCGATCGACGGGGCGAAGCCGCCTTCGTCCCCGAGACCGAGACTGCCGAACCGTTCCCGGACCAGTGCCGCCAGCGCGTGGTAGACGTCCGATCCGATCCGAACCGCGTCGGTCATGGTCTCGGCGTTCACCGGGGCGATCATGAACTCCTGGAAGTCGAGCGCGTTCGCTGCGTGCGCTCCGCCGTTGAGCACGTTGAAGTGCGGGACGGGCAGGCGGGGCGTGCTGCCGGTGACGTCTGCGATCCAACGCCAGAGCGGCAGCTCCGCTGCGGCGGCGAGAGCGCGTGCCATCGCGATCGAGGTCGCGACGACACTGTTCGCGCCGAGCCGGCGGTGGTTCGGGGTGCCGTCGAGGGCAGCGAGGGCGGCGTCGGCCTGCCCGATCGAGGTCCACGACTGGCCGGTGATCATCGGTGCGACGTCCGTCGTGATGAGGTGCAGTGCCTGGCTCACGTCGCGGCCGCCGTAGCTGCTGCCGCCGTCGCGAAGCTCGACAGCCTCATGCGCGCCAGTGGATGCGCCTGCGGGGGCGTCACCGGTGACGACGGTGCCGTCCTCGAGCTCGAGACGCACCTGGATCGTCGGGTAGCCGCGGGAGTCGAGGATCCGGGAGCCGTGCAGGCTGCTGATGGTGACGGGGCGGCTGGTGTGGGTCACGTACTCGCCCTGATGGTGGGTGGTGTGGTGGACGTTGCTGATGTAGTCGTTCACGGCGGTTGTCGCCTTTCGGGTTGGTCGTGCGGGTGTGGGCCGCGGGGAGGCGGAGGGACGACCTCCTGGCGATCACTGGGCGCCAGTTGCCTCCCCACGGCGGTTCAGGGCGCGCACTGGATGGTGTCGGGTGCGCGGGTGCCGGTCAGGGGTGCGGGGTGAACCGTTCCTGTGCGGCGCGGATGATGGCTTCGGCGTCGACACGGTTCGCCCACCCGTTGGTGGTGACGTGCTTGCCGTGCTCGATCTCCTTGTAGTGGGCGAAGAAGTGCTCGATCTCCGCCAGGACCGGCTCGGCGACGTCGGAGATGTCCTGGACGTGGTCGAAGCGGACGTCTCCGGCGGGGACGGTGAGGATCTTGTCATCGCCGCCGTTCTCGTCGACCATGCGGAGCATCCCGACCGGGCGGACGTCGATGACGACGCCGGGGAACGTGGGCCGGGGCAGCAGCACGAGCGCGTCGAGGGGGTCGCCGTCATCGCCGAGAGTGTCGTCGATCGAGCCGTAGTCCTGCGGGAACACCATGCTGGTGAACACCGCCCGGTCCAGGCGGATCCGTCCGGTGGCGTGGTCGACCTCGTACTTGTTGCCGCTGCCGCGGGGGATCTCGATCGTGATGTCGAAGTGCATGAGCTGTTCGTCTCCCAGTCGGATGGTCAAGTGAGGGTGCCGAGGGTGACGCCCCCGGCGGCTGCGGCGACGGAGACGACGAGCATCCCGAGCCCGTTCACGGCAGCCGCGGTGGTGCGGCCAGTGCGTGCGAGGCGGACGGTCTCGAAGCTGGCGGTGCTGAACGTGGTGTAGCCACCCATGAGCCCTGTTCCGAGCACCGCGACGGGGGTGGCGCCGAGGTGACCGGCGGCGCCGGTGATCAAGCCCAGCAGGAACGAGCCGGTGATGTTGATCGTCAGCGTCCCGACCGGGAGCCGGAACTGCCGACCCCGGTTGATCGCACCATCCACGAAGAACCGTGCGGCCGCGCCGACACCGCCAGCGACCGCGACGCTGAGGAAGGCCAGGGCGCTCATGATGTGGCCCCGTTCGGTCGGACCAAACCCGCGATCGCGAGGCCGCTACCGGTGGCGATCGCGCCGGCGAGGACCGTCAGGAGCGCGTACCCGGTGCCGGCCAACCCGCGGCCAGCGAGGAACAACACCGCGGTGCTGGTCGCGAGGGTGCTGTAGGTGGTGAACCCGCCGAGGACACCGGTTCCCAGAAGCAGGCGCAGTGTCCGGCGGCGACCCTCGTCAGGTCCGCGATGCGCGAGGTGTTCCAGCAGCACACCCAGTAGGAGCGCGCCGGCGATGTTGATCCAGAAGATCGCCCAGGACACCTCCTGCTGAGCGGGGAACGCGGTGCTGAGTCCGTCGCGTGCGGCGGTACCGATGGCGCCGCCGAGTGCGACGACACCGAGGTACCGCCACCGCAGATGCACTGGCCGGTCGATACGTTCCGGGTCGTTGGCGTCGATGTCTGGGTCGGGCGGGAGCTGCCCATCGGGCAGCTGCGTGTCCGTTCGGGAGGTCATGTTCCACCTTCCGCAGCGACCGCTGCCGCTGCTGCTCGTGCTGCCGGATGCAGGTACTCCCCACCCCGCGGACAGAACCCACCGTCGCCGTCGAACCGGTAGATCAGGGGTTCGCCCGTGGGGAGGTTCAGGTCCGCGAGCTCACCGTCAGTTAGGCCGTCCATGCAGGCACACAGTGCCCGCAGTGAGTTGCCGTGCGCGACGACGAGCACTGTCTGCCCGTCGCGGAGTGCCGGGGTGATGCTGTGCGACAGGACGGGTTGGACCCGGCGGATGACGTCGGAGAGTGTTTCGGTTCGACGAAGTGCCGCCCACGGCAGTCCACGAAGCGCCGGCGTCCGCCGGAGCGCCAGCCACGCGCGGATCGACATGCGTGGTGGCCGTCCCGTGCGGGTCCGACGAACAGCGAAGAACTGCTCCGCCCCCAACGCCGCTTGCGCATTCTGCTTGGACATGCCGGTGAGGGCGCCGTAGTTCCGCTCGTTCAACCGCCACGTCGACTCGATCGGCGCATCACGTCCGAGGACGTCGGTGACGAGCTCCGCCGTGTGGAGCGCCCGCTCGAGCGTCGACGTGAGCACGAGGTCCGGTCGGATGCCGGCATGCAGAAGTAGCAACCCAGCCCGATTCGCTTCGGCGCTGCCCTGTTCGGTCAGCGCGACGTCTCGCAAGCCGGTGAAGGTACCGGCAGCGTTCGCAGTGCTCTGTCCGTGGCGGAGCAGAACAAGCTGGCCGGTCACGGGGTGTCCCACGGCAGTGGGGCATCGAACCCGACCGGATCAACGGGCACTACGAGCACTGAACGGTGCTGCTGATGGGTCAGCCGTACCGCGACCGACCCCGTGAAGAACTCCGCGATTCGACCCGCTCCCGTCCTGGCCCCGACGACCAGCATCGCCGCGTCGCGGTCTTCGGCCACCTGCGACAGTGCCCGGCTCGGATCCCCGACACCCGGGACGAACGTGACGTCGACGCCGTAGGTCGTTGCGGCAGCACGTACTGCCGCCTTGTCACTGTCCGACAAGCCCTGCGGTGTCGTGTCAGCGGTGTCAGGGTCGATCGGTTCCACCATCACCGACCCGTCCGAGCGCGTACCGGCATCGAAGAGCGATGCATCCACGCTGACGCACACCAGCGTCGTACCGAAGCGCCGCGCGATAGACGACGCAACCTCGATGACCCCCGGAGCGAGGCCGGGCAGGACGCCGACGACGACCGGTCCGGAACCGATTGGTGCTGTCATGACACTCCCTACCTCAGGCGCGCAGAAGCGCGACCAGCTGAGATAGGGACTGTTGTCGACAACTGTCGAGGTTGGGTCCGGCAAGCCCCACTACCGGGTCCGAAGACACCACCATTATGCACCCGAACCCCAAGTCAAGCGGGCCGTCTCGCGCACCCGCGACGTCCCGACACCGAAGGAAGCGATTCCGACGACACGGAGCGAAGCTGCCCACAACCTTGCCGACGTACTCGCTTGCCATCCGGTCAACGTCTTCGGGTTCCAGTCTGCGCTGCGGAAGGGATGACGCAGATCCCTGACGGGGCGCGGAACCAAGTAACATCCGAATATCACCGCGCCGAACGGACGCGAGGATCTTCTTTACAGGCGCTGCTGGGTTCGCAAGCATCTCCCTTAGGCGCACGCTGTGTTCGCGGGTTCGATGTACCGGCTGGACTCCCCGTACGATTGAGGCCGTGTCCAAGGTCCTGAGCAGTCTCCCCGTCGGCGAACGAGTCGGCATCGCGTTCTCCGGAGGTCTCGACACCTCCTGCGCCGTTGCCTGGATGCGCGAGAAGGGAGCGGTGCCCTGCACGTACACGGCCGACATCGGCCAGTACGACGAGCCGGACATCGACGCCGTCCCGAGCCGCGCCCACGAGTACGGCGCGGAGATCGCCCGACTCGTCGACGCGAAAAGCGCCCTGGTCGAAGAGGGCCTCGTCGCCCTGCAGACCGGCGCCTTCCACATCCGCTCCGGCGGAAAGACGTACTTCAACACGACGCCCCTCGGCCGTGCGGTGACGGGCACGATGCTCGTCCGCGCGATGAAGGAGGACGGCGTCGACATCTGGGGCGACGGCTCCACCTACAAGGGCAACGACATCGAGCGGTTCTACCGCTACGGCCTGATGGCCAACCCGCGTCTTCGCGTCTACAAGCCGTGGCTCGACTCCGAGTTCGTCGAGGAGCTCGGCGGACGCAAGGAGATGAGCGAGTGGCTCGTCGCCCGCGGCTTCCCGTACCGCGACTCCACCGAGAAGGCGTACTCGACCGACGCGAACATCTGGGGTGCCACGCACGAGGCGAAGAGCCTCGAGGAACTCTCGAGCGGCCTGGACATCGTCGAGCCGATCATGGGCGTCGCCGCCTGGCGTGACGACGTCGAGGTCGCGACCGAGGTCGTCAGCGTCCGCTTCGAGGCCGGCCGCCCGGTCGCGATCAACGGCGTCGAGTACGCCGACGCGGTCGCCCTCGTCTACGAGGCGAACGCCATCGGTGGCCGCCACGGCCTCGGCGCGTCCGACCAGATCGAGAACCGCATCATCGAGGCGAAGAGCCGCGGCATCTACGAGGCGCCGGGCATGGCGCTGCTGCACATCGCCTACGAGCGACTGCTCAACGCGATCCACAACGAGGACACCGTCGCGTCGTACCACAACGAGGGCCGTCGCCTCGGTCGCCTCATGTACGAGGGCCGTTGGCTCGACCCGCAGTCGCTCATGCTCCGCGAGTCGCTGCAGCGTTGGGTCGCCTCGGCCGTCACGGGCGAGGTCACGCTGCGGCTGCGTCGCGGTGACGACTACACGATCCTCGACACGACGGGTCCGGCGCTGTCGTACCACCCGGACAAGCTCTCGATGGAGCGCGTCGGCGACTCGGCGTTCGGCCCGGACGACCGCATCGGTCAGCTCACCATGCGGAACCTCGACATCGCGGACTCGCGGTCCCGCCTCGAGCAGTACGCCGCCGCCGGTCTCATCGGTGGGGCGACGGGTGACCTCGTCGGCCGGCTCGAGTCGGGCGAGGCCGAGGAGATCCTCGGTGGCGCCGTCGTGACGTCGGACGCCGACGACGCACTCGGCCGTGCGACGGACGCCGCGTCCGAGGGCGCCGCGTTCGACTCCGGCACCGACTGACCTCGGTCGCGCTGGCTCGCGAAAGCGACAGTTCTCCGCGGAACATCCGCGGAGAACTGTCGCTTTCGCGGTTCGGACGGCAGGTCGCGGCGGGATCTGTCGCTCCCGCGGCAAGGAACGTACCCACAAGCGGACGGGAGGCGCGGTGCGAGCTGGCACCGCGCCTCCCGTCCGCTTGTGGTGGCGTCGAGAGCCTCAGCGCGCCTCGGCGCTCTCCACGCGCTTCTGCCGCCACGGCCGCGCCGGCTGGTCCGGCCCGTCCCACACCTGGATCGCTCCCCAGGCGGCGGCGAGCAGCGGCACCGAGATGATCGCCCCGGTGATGCCTGCGAGCACCGTGCCGGCGGTCAGGCCGATGAGGATGACCAGGCCGTGCAGCTTGAGCGTCTTGCCCATCAGGACCGGCTGGAGCAGGTTGCCCTCGAGCTGGTTGACCAGCACGACGATGCCGACCACGATCAGCGCCTGGACGGGCCCGAGCGCGACGAGGGCGACCAGCGCCGCGAGGATGCCGGCCGCGGTCGCACCGACGATCGGGATGAACGCGGTGATGAACACGACGACGGCCAGGGGGAGGGCGAGGGGCACCCCGACGATCGCGATGCCGACACCGATGCCGACGGCGTCCACCGCAGCGACCGTCGCCGTACCGCGGACGTAGCCGCCGAGCGTCTGGACGACCCGGTCGCCCACGCGACGGGCGCGGTCGTACCGGGCACCGGTGAAGGGGCGGAGCAGGAACTCCCAGATGCGGGGGCCGTCCTTGAGGAAGAAGAACAGCACGACGATCATCAGCACGAGGCCGGTGAGGAAGTTCGCGGTGGCCGAGGCGCCGGCGAGGGCTCCGGAGCCGAACTGCGAGCTGGTGACGAAGTCCTGGATGCCCTTGACCGCCTCGTCGATCTGCGACTGGTCGATCGAGATCGGCAGCGTCGACGCGAAGTCCTGCAGCTGGTCGAAGCCGCGCAACGCGGACTTCTGCAGGTCCGGCCACTGCGAGATCACGGCGACGACGATGAGCCAGCCCACGAGCCCGAGCACGACGAGCACGCCGATCAGGACGGCGAGGGTCGCCAGGATCGACGGGACCTTGTGTCGGCGGAGCCACGAGACGACGGGGTGCATGGCCGACGCGATGATGAGCGCGAGCAGCACCGGGATCGTGACGACGCTGAGCGTGGCCGCGGCGTAGACGATGCCGATCGCGACGACGAGCACGACGATGAGCTGGAGGCACCGTGTCGCGAGGCCGCCGAACGAGTCGGACCACTTCTTCGTCACGTCGGACGGCGCCGCGGTGGTGGTCGTGGGGTTGGCTGGACTGCCGAACAGGGGCATGGGGCTCCTCGGGGGTACGGGTGTGCCCGCCCACCGTACCGGGGCGGGCGAGTGCGGGTACCGGACGGTCCTCGTGCGGAGCGACGGACGACAGTACGCTGAGCAGACCGGGCCGACTCAGGGTTCCGTGGTCTTGATGCTCCTCGCGGTCGCGGGGTCTGGCGCAGCGGGACGGCCCGGTCGGATCCGGAGTGCGCATCACTCCGACGAAGGGCTGGTCGACGTGACCGCCACTGTCCACACGTTCCCGCACCCCGTCGAACTCTTCGCCGGATCACCGCGCACGCCGCTCGGCCCGTGGTTCGCCTCCGTCGTCGAGCTGGTGCTCGCGTGACGCCCCGCCGCCAGGAGGACTGGCACCGACACGGACTCCGCTCGCCCGAGGACATCGCGTGGCTCGTCGCCTCGCGGCTCGGTGGGCCGGACGGCACGGCCGCCTTCGGCGGCTCGCTGCTCCGCGAACCGACGTACGCCGACTTCCTCGGCGCGCAGCGCTGATCGGGGTACCTGGCTGACGGGACGACGGACTGGAGGTGGGCTCCACCAGCCGGTACCGGCGCACCGCGCCAGCGGGGTGACGGCCGAGACTGGAGGGACGGTGCCAGCTGGCACCGCGCCTCCAGTCCGTCGTGGCGCGCGTCCAGAGCGTCAGACGGCCGCTTCCTCCAGCGCCGCGTCCGCGCGCTCCGGCGAACCCTCCGCGAGGCCGCGGGCGATCCGCCCCCGGGACGCTGCCCAGAGCACCAGGGCGGCGACGAACACGAGCACCTCGGTGACCGTCAGCGCCCAGATGATCCCGGCGAGCCCGAACCACAGGTTCCCGACGATGACGATCGGGATGAACAGCACGCCCTGTGCCATCGAGAGCACCATCGCGGGCAGCACCATCCCGGTCGCCTGGAACAGCGAGGTGAGCAGTCCGGTGAACCCGTTCACGATCGTCGCGACGAGCTGCGCCGTCAGGATGGTCAGGCCGATCGCCAGCACCGAGTGGTCGCCGGAGAAGATCGTGAAGACCTGCTCGCGGAAGACGAACACCGTGCCGGAGAACACCAGGACGATCGTCCCGACGGTGAACGCGGCACCGCGGAGTGCGGCACGGAGCCGGACCGCGTCCCCCTTGCCGAAGGCGTAGGCGAGCAGCGGCAGCACGCCGATGGTCACGCCCATGACGAGGAACTCCGGGACCTGGGCGATGCGCACGGCGACACCCATCGCGGCGAGCGGGTCGTCACCGTAGGCGGCGGCGAGGTTGTTGAGCACGAGGGTCGTGACGATGAGGAACGAGGCCTGCAGGAGTTCGCTCGAGCCGATGCCGAACACGCCCTTGAGGATGTCCGGACGGAGCGTGAACCACTTCGGCGCGAAGCTGACGTTCTCACTGTTCCGCTGGAGCCAGACGACCCAGTAGCCGATCGCGACGACGTTGCCCAGGCCGATGGCGAGCGCGGCGCCGGCGACGCCCCAGTGCAGCACGAGGATGAAGAGCACGTCGAACACGAGGTTGCCGACGGTCGACAGGACGAGGCCGATCATCGCCTGCCGTGCGGCTCCCTCGGACCGGACGACCTGCTCGAGGGCGAACGACGCGGCGAGCACCGGGACGAACGCGAGCATGACGGACACGTACGCGCTCGTGGCGGGCACCGCGGCCGCGTCGGCACCGAGCACGGCGACGAGTGGCTGCAGGAAGACCAGACCGACGACGGCGAGGACCGCGCCGGTGACGACGGCGCCCCACAGCGCGAACGAGGCGACGCGCTTGATGTCCTGCGCCTTGGCCGGATCGTGCTCCGAGGCGCCGAGCATGCGTGACATGAGCGCGCTGCCGCCGACGCCGAACACGCCGCCGACGGCCATGATGATGCCGAGGAGCGGGGTTCCGAAGGTGATCGCGGCGAGCAGCGAGGTGTCGTGCTGCGAGCCGATGAACCCGGCGTTGATGACGTTGTAGACGGCGCTGACGACCATCGCGGCGGCCATCGGCACGCAGAGGTGCACGAGCGCGCGGGTGATCGGGGCGGCGGACAGGTACCAGCGGTTCTTCCCCGCGGCGGTGTTCTCGGGGGTCGTGGTGGTGGCTGTGGTGCTCATGGCTGCCTCCTTCTGGGCAGGGCCCCGCTGCCCCGGCGGTGGGTCAGGGCATGACGGGGCGCGCGAGCGGCGGGTGCCGTCGCGTGGGTTGGTGGGGTGGCGCTACCGGGTGGGTTCGGGCAGCTCGGCGGTCACCTTCTGCAGGAGTGCCTGCAGGGTGGCCCGCTCGTCTGCATCGAGGGGCGCGAGCAGGACGTCGTCGAGGGCGACCATCGCGTCCTCGAACCCGGCGATGAGGGCGATCCCCTCGTCGGTGGCGTGCACGCGCTTCGTCCGGGCGTTCTCGGCGTCCGCGCGTCGTTCGATCAGCCCGCGACGCTCGAGTCCCTGCAGGAGGCTCGAGACGCTGGCTGCACTGGTCCGGGTGATGTCGGCGATGTCCCGCTGGATCGCCCCGGGCGTGTGCTGCAGGTACCCCAGCACGAAGGACTGCTCCTGGGTGAGGTCGCGTTCGCGGACCCACTCCTCGGCCGCCTTGCGCTGTGCCCACCCGATCCAGCGCATCTGCTGGAGGGGCGAGTCGAACCGGGGTGCCTGCTGCGTCATGATCAGAACACTAACCGTTCGAGTTCTAACTGTCAACGATCGAACTGATTGGTTTCGCTCCCATGCCCCGCACCCCGAACGGGGGTATCGCCAGGGTGGGGCGTGCCCCTTGTAGATTGCACAGGAACGCGGTCTCACCAACCGCCCATCCTCAGTTCGGTGACGACGCCGAGCCCACCCGAGGGGATCAGGACATGGCACGAGGACGAACGATGCGCGCACGATCGATGCGCCCGTCCGTCGCGGCCCGGCCCGTTCTCTGTCGCACCGGGGGTGATCACCCCGGATAGCCGCGCCCGCGCGGAGCACGACGCGCACACGTGACTCCGGGCCCGCCTCACCAGCGAGCCCGTCGGATCCCCCGCACCACCAGCGGGGGATGGATCAGCGGCGGAGCACTCCTCCGTCGGAGAAAGAGGCACCATGCCACGCACTGCAACACGCTTCGCGCTCCGCGCAGGCGCCACGGCCACCGTCGCGGCCGTGATCATCGGCGGAGCCGCGCTCCCCGCACACGCCGCCGCGTCCGACGCGACGCAGGCCGAAGGTCGGCTCCTCGCCGGCAGCGGCACCATCGACCTCGACGACGTCGCGGCGCTCGCCGGGTCCTTCGGGGCCACGGCTCCGGGAGGCACCGCCGGCGGTCAGTCCGACCCGCTCGACCTCTCGGTGCTCAACAGCATCGGGATCAACGTCCCGGGTGGCATCCAGCTGCTCGGCCAGAACGGCCTGGTGAACGTCGGCGTCGCCGGGCAGGTCGCCGCCACCGACACCACCTCGGCGGTCGCCGCCGCTGGTGCGGTCGGCGCGGACGGTGCGATCCAGGTCGGTCCGGGCACGCCCGGCGCCGGTGCCACCGTGAACCTCACGCCGCTCCTCGGCGACCTCGACGTCGACGGGGTCGTCAGCGAACTCTCCGTCGGACTCGGCGCACTGTCAGCCCGGGCCGAGGCCGACCGCACCTTCGACGGCGCGGACGTCACCACCGACTACCAGGTCGCCGGCGCGCAGGTCCGGCTCGTCAGCCCGGCCGTGCAGCAGCTCGTCCAGACGCTGGACACCTCGCTGGGCACGACCGACGACACCGTGAACGCGGCCCTCGGCGCGGACGGGCTCACCACCGACCTCACCGCGTCGCTGCTCGGCCCGGTCACCTCGGCCGTCAACACCCTCGGGCTCGGGGTGCTCTCGCTCGACGACACCACGGCACAGCTCACGGCCGACGTCGACCTGCAGGGTGCGCTGTCCACCGTCACCCAGCAGTCCCTGACGGACGGCCCGGTCACCATCGACCTGTCCTCCGGTGTGGTCTCGATCGACCTCGGACAGCTCTACACGCTGAACGACCTGCCCGCGAACACGACCCTGCTCGCGAGCGACACGATCAACGCGCAGATCACCGGCGCGATCTCGGACATCCTCACCGAGCAGCTCCCGGCGCTCCTCACGACGACGCTGACGAACGCGCTCGACGTCGCCGACGTGCAGCTCGTCGTCGACACCGGCGTCGACTTGCTCGGCGCGAACGTGGCCGGCCTGACGCTCACGGTCGACACCACCGTCGGCGACCTGCTCGGCACCGGTGACGGCGCCACGCTCACCGTCGCCGGTACCGGGATCCTCGGTCCGGTGCTCGGCACGCTGGACCCGCTCCTGCAGCCGCTGCTCGGTTCGACGATCGTGCCGGCGCTCACCGGCATCGTCGGTGACGTGCTCGGCGGGGACTTCGTCGCGGACACCGTGCAGGCCCTGCTCACCACGGTCACGGGCACCGTCACGGCGCTCGACCCGCTGCTCGACATCGTGAACCAGCTCGTCTCGATCACGATCAACTCGCAGACCGCGCCGGCGTTCACCGAGCCGACCGCCGACTCCACCGGAGCCACCACGGTCCGGGCGGTCCGCGTGCAGCTCCTGCCGGCCGCCGACCTGGCGACCGTCGACCTGGCGACCGCGACCGTGCAGGCGGACCCGTTCGCCGGCATCGCGATCACCACGCCGGAGGACGGGACGGACTACGCGGTACCGTCCGACGACGACACCACCGACGTCCCGGTCACGGGCACCGCGGAGCCGGACGCCGACGTCGACGTGACGCTCGACGGTGACGACGAGGGCGTCCAGTCGACGGTCGCGGACGAGGACGGCACCTGGACGGTCACGTTCCCGGACGTCGCGGTCGGCGACCACGAGGCCGTCGCCGTCGAGACCATCGGCACGCTCGTCAGCGACCCGGACTCGGTGACCTTCGCGGTCGCCGCAGCCCCGGTCGACCCGACCGATCCCGGAACGCCGGGTGGCCCGGGTGCGGGCGGCAACGGGGGTGCGGGCGGTGTCGGAGGTGCCGGCAACGGAGGTGCCGGCAACGGCTCCGGGACGGGCAGCCTCGCCTACACCGGCACCGAGGTCCTCCCGCTGCTGCTCCTCGCCGGCCTGCTCCTCGCGGCCGGTGGCGGCACCCTCGTCGCGCGACGCCTGCGCCGCGCCTGACCCGGACGGGCGTCGGCGGGTACCCGGCGCCCGTCTCACGGGGTCCGCGGCGCGTTCGGGTCGCCGCGGGCCCGCCGGTGCGGTGGTGGTTCGGGCCACCACCGCACCGGCACGTCCCGCTTCTGTCCCCGTCCCCGTCAGTTCTCGATCCCTGTCCTCGATCCGCGAAGTGAGGCCCACCGTGCACGACCACGACACCCACCCGCTCGACCGCCACGTCGGACCGCCGCACGTCGAACGGTTCGTGCTCACGAAGGCGCAGGAGACCATCGCCGTGGTCTGCACGTGCGCGATCGGCGCCGACCACGACAACACGATCCGCCCGGTCGGAGCGGAACCCGCGCGCTGAACCCTGTGCACCGGGCGGATGCAGCGGGATACTGGGGTGGTGCGTGAACTCCAAGCCGCCATCGCAGCGGACCTCAACGTCCAGCCGACCATCGACCCGGAGCAGGAGGTCGCCCGTCGCGTCGGGTTCCTCCGTGACTACCTGCTCACCACCGGCGCCAAGGGCTACCTGCTCGCGATCAGCGGCGGCCAGGACTCCACGCTCGCCGGCCGTCTGACCCAGCTCGCCGTCGAGTCCCTCCGGGCCGAGGGGCACCCCGCCGAGTTCACGACCGTCCGCATGCCGTACCGCGTGCAGGCCGACGAGGACGACGCCCAGCTCGCCCTGCGGTTCATCGCGGCCGACCCGGGCATCACCGTGAACATCGAGCACGGCGTGGACGGGGTCGTGCAGGACACCGCCGACTCCGGCGTCGAGCTCAGCGACTTCGTGAAGGGCAACGTCAAGGCCCGGATGCGCATGGTGGCCCAGTACGCCGTCGCCGGGCAGCGCGGGCTCCTCGTCGTCGGCACCGACCACGCGGCCGAGGCCGTGACCGGCTTCTTCACGAAGTACGGCGACGGCGGCGTGGACCTCACGCCCCTCACCGGCCTGTCGAAGAGCCAGGGTCGGCAGCTGCTCGAGCACCTCGGTGCCCCTGCTCGTCTCTACGAGAAGGCTCCGACGGCGGACCTGCTCGACGAGACGCCCGGCCAGACCGACGAGGCGAACCTCGGGCTGTCCTACGCCGAGATCGACGCGTACCTCCAGGGGCACGACGTGCCGCTCGAGGTCGCCGAGGCGATCGAGTCGCGCTACCGCGCGACCGAGCACAAGCGCCAGGTCCCGGCGACGCCCTTCGACGACTGGTGGCGTGCGGGCGCGTAGGCGCTCACGCAACACCGTCCTGGAGGCGCGGTGCGGGTCGGACCCGCACCGCGCCTCCTGTCCGTTCCGGGCTACAGGCCGAGCGCCCAGTCGAGCTGCGCGGAACCGAACGCGACCCGCATCGCCTCGCGTTCGTCCGCGGGGATGCCGAGGCCGCTCGCGACCCGGTCCCAACCGGCGACTGCGCCGGCCACGCGCTGCAGGTCGCCTTCCGCGTCTGCGCGGCGCAGCCGGAACGCGTCCGCGATGTCGAGCAGGTTCCGCAGGTCCCGGGACCTCGGGTCGTCGGCCGGTGAGATCGCCCGCGAGTCGATCACTCCGCGCTGCCGACTCGGGTTGACGTCGAACATCGGTGAGAGCCGCCAGCCTGCAGGCGTGTGGAGGAACGCGTGGTTCCGCCAGTGGTCGTCGACGTTGTTGACGAGGACGGAGAGCGCGATCC
Organism: Curtobacterium pusillum; assembly: GCF_007673235.1. Taxonomy (GTDB): domain Bacteria; phylum Actinomycetota; class Actinomycetes; order Actinomycetales; family Microbacteriaceae; genus Curtobacterium; species Curtobacterium pusillum_C. The sequence goes on along the minus strand of NZ_VDZH01000003.1, from coordinate 69,838 downwards.
GGCCGAACATCTCGCGCAGGTCGTCCGCGGGTGCTGCGCTCCAGTGGTCGATGACGTCCGAGAGGTCCTCGTAGGTCAGCCGCGTGCCGTCGTCGTGCGCGCCGAGCTCCAGGGCGGTCCGAGCGGACATGTAGCCGAGGCGGTTCCCGTCTGCGTCCCGGTCGAAGCGCTCGGAGAGCAGCACCGCTCGCCCCGCACCCGGCGGGACGAGCGACCACCGCGGGACACGGAGTCCGGCGTCGGACGCGAGCGTGAGTGCAACGGCCTCCCACCGTTCGACGTCGAACCGGCCGTCCTTCGAGTGCGGGAGCTTCGCGATCGCGAGGGTACCGGCGGCCGTGACGACGTTCGCCTTCGGACGGGCACCACCGGGCGAGGTCGCGACGTCGCCGAGGTAGGCGATGTCCTCGTCGGTCGCTTCGTCGTCCTCGTACCGCGCAGCCGCCGCGAGGATGCGATCGAGGTCATGGAGGTTCGCGACGCCGGACTCCGATGACGACCACGAGTCGCCCGTCCGGAACCGGAGTGCTCCGATCCGGGTGTGGTCCGCCACGCCGAGCAGGTAGTCGAACTCGCCGAGCCGAGCGGGGAGCGAGGCGTCCCGCTGCCGACGGAGTGCGTGGTCCGCCCGGATCAGCTTCTGGCCCCAGTCGTCCGGCGCCGCATCACTGAAGGCACCAGGCAGGGTCTGGTTGTCGGCCGTGTACGTCCGACCCGGGCGGAGCGGGAGGTCGGGTGAGACCTGCCAACCGTCGCGGAGGAAGTCCGAGTCGTACTCGAACGACGACGAGGCGAGGGTCCGGAGCCCTTGGAACGACGGGCGGAGGGTGCCGACACGGCGCGGGCCGGGTGCCTCGCCGCTCCAGACCTCGACCGGTTCCTCGCTCACAGTGACCCGCCGCTGCTGAGGATGTCGTCGATCCGGGCACGCGCGGTCTCGCTCCGGAACGGGTCGATCGCGTCGATCGCGGTGTCCGCGATCCCGAGCGCTCCGAGGACGGCGAAGAGCGAGTCGACACGGCCGCCGGTGCCGGACTCGATCGCGCGCAGTGTGTCGCGGGTCACGGCCGCCCGGTCGGCGAGCTCCGCAGCTGACATGCCGTTGACGGATCGCCATCGCCGGATGTTCTCGCCGAAGGCGGCGAGTTGCTGACGCCGACGCGGTGACGAACGCTGGACCATGACGACCTCCTGACAGGAAAGTCTGCCACAAATCGGCGATTCTGGCAGGAAATCACGTCATAGACTCCGAAAATCTGTTGTTGGCCGCGCTCGGTGCTCGTAGGATGGACGCATCGGAACAACAGATGCGGAATCCAGGCTGCGGCCTGGTCCGGAGGGGGAGTCATGGAAGTCCTGTTCGCGCTCGGAGCCATCCCGCTGATCATCGTGGGGATCATCGTCCTCGCGGTCATCGCGCTGATCTACGCCAAGCTCGTCTACCGCAACGCCGGCGCCGACGAAGCGCTCATCATCACGGGCAAGCGGTCCCGCAAGGTGAAGAACTCCGACGGCACCGAGACCGTCGAGTCCGGGATCAAGGTCGTCCTCGGCGCCGGTGTGCTCGTCCGGCCGTTCTTCGAGAAGGTCGCGAAGCTGTCGCTCAGCTCCCGGGCGATCGACATCAACGTCAACGCGCAGGACTCCCGCGGCGTGACGATCGACGTCGAGGCGGTGGCGCTCGTCAAGGTGGGCGAGGCCGACGCCTCCATCCGGGCGGCGGCGCAGCGCTTCCTCGGGCAGGAGAAGAAGATCGACGACTTCGCTCGAGAGGTCCTGTCGGGTTCGCTCCGCGCCTCGATCGGTGCGACGGACGTGTCGACCATCATCCGGAACCGCGACCAGCTGACCGTCGCCGTGCTCGACGTCGCGAAGGACGCCCTGCACAGCCAGGGGCTCGACGTCGACTCCTTCGAGATCAAGGGCATCTCGGACCGCAACGAGTACATCAGCGACCTCGGCCGTGCCGAGCGTGCCCGTGTCCGGCTCGAGGCCGAGAACGCCGAGGCCCAGGCCGACCGCGAAGCGCGCGAGGCCCGTGCCACCGCGGACCAGGCCATCGCCGAGGCGGAGAACACCCTCGCGATCCGGCGTGCGGCCCTGCAGCTCGACGCCGACCGCGCGTCGGCCGAAGCGGCTGCGGCCGGCCCGCTCGCCCAGGCCCGTGCGGCGCAGGGCGTCGTGGAGCAGGAGCAGCTCACCGCGCAGAAGCGTGCCGAACTCCGTCGTGCCGAGCTCGAGTCCGAGGTGTCCGCCGTCGCCGAGGCGCAGGCGCGCAAGACCCGGGTCGAGGCCGAAGCGGCCGCTGCCGCCCAGGTCGAGACGGCTCGTGCACAGGCCGAGGCCCGCCGCATCTCGGCCGAGGCGATCGCCGCCGAGGCCAAGGCAGAAGCCGAGGCGCGCAAGCTCGCCGCCGACGCCTCCCGCGCCGAGGGCGAGGCCGCTGCCGACGCGATCCGCGCCAAGGGTCAGGCCGAGGCCGATGCCACGAAGGCCCAGGCCGACGCTCTCGCGCAGCACTCCGAGGCCGTCCTGCGGGTCAAGGCGATCGAGACGCTGCCGAGCATCGCCCGCGAGCTCGCGGCGCCGATGGGCAACATCGACAAGCTCACGGTCGTATCGTCCGACGGCGCCGGTGCGCTGTCGAAGAGCGTCGTGAGCCAGTTCAGCGAGGTCGATGCCCTGCTCGGTACCACCGCAGGCTTCACCCTGAGCGACATCGTGAAGAGCACGACGACCGGTCAGGCGGCGGCCCGTGCGGTGGTGCGCGAACAGGCGCAGGAGTCAGTGACCGAGTAGTCGGTCGCCGGCGCGGGCGCGGCGGGGCTCAGTCCTCGTCGCGCCCGTCGTCGTTCCGGTGCTCACGCTGCTGCCCGCCGGCGTCCTCGCGCTGACCGTGGCCGGCGCTGTGGTCGTCACCGTGCTCGGCGTCGCGTTGGTCCGCCAGTCGTTGCTGCCAGACGACGCTGCGGGCGGCGCCCTCCAGGATGTCGTCGACGCTCCGGCCCGTCTGGGCGGCGAGGGCGCCGCTGAGACCCGCGGTGAGCGTGCCCCCGGCCGACGCCAACCGTTCGACCACCTGCTCCTGCCGCTCGGTGAGTGGTTCGTCGATCATCTCGTCGATGGTGTCGCGGATGTTCTGTTCGCTCGCGTCCAGAGCCGCCTCGTCGCCGGAGTGCAGCGCTGCTGCCTCTCCGACGACGACGAGTCCGAGCCGCGCAGCATCGTCTTCCGGACGCTGGCCTTCGTGCTCGTCAGTCATGAGCGGGACCGTACGCTCCGCGGTGCCGCGCTTCCTGGATCAACGGGGTACTGCGCGGCCTCGGCCCCACCGCTGGAGCAGCCATTCCGCTGCTGCCAGTCCCTCGGCGCGCTGGAACGCGCGGAGCGTCGGCATGTTCGGGACGGCGGGCCGCGACGCCTTCTCGAAGAAGGTCCCCGCGAGTCCGGCGAGCACGGCGTCGACGGTCGTCCCCGGCAGTCCGGCGAACACCCGGTGCGTCGCGAGGTGGTGTTCGACGTCGGTGTCCTCGCCGCGGACGAGCATGTCGAGCAGGTACGTCAGCGGGTCGAACCAGTGGACGCCGACCGCTGCCCACGGCCAGTCGACGACCCAGACCCGACCATCGGCAGTGACGAGCAGGTTGTCCGCGCGGCAGTCCACGTGTGCCAGGTACCCGCCGTCGAGGAGTCCGGCGGCCGGCAGGGCCGCGTGTCCGAAGTCAGCTGCGGCCGAAGCGACGTGCTCCGGGACGACCTCGGGCATCCCGCTGGCGAGCATCCGGTCCCACGCCCCGAGTTCGTCGGCGAGCTCGTCGGTGAGCCGCGGCAGTGCCGCCAGGGGTCCGGTCGCGGGCGGCAGGGTGTCGAGCGCATCGAGGACCGCGGTCACGTCCGAGCCGTCGAGCGCTCGACCCGGGTGCTGTCCGTCGACGTCCTCGAGCACCAGCGCGATCCACTCGTCACGGTCCACCGTCTCGTGCAGCGTGTCGATCAGGCGAGGTGCCTGCACGGACGCCGGCAGGTGCGCCATGACCCGGGCCTCCTGTTCGTGCAGCCGGAAGCCGTCGTCGTTCCGGGAGCGTGCGAGCGTCTTCACGAAGGCCGCACGACCGTTCGCGGTGACCACGCGATCGGCACCGCCGGGGGAGTACCCGCCCACCTGGGACACCGCATCGACGACCGGTCCGCCGAGGGTCGCCTCGATCCGTGCGCGCAGTGTCCCCGGTACGTCGTCCCACCTCGTCCGCCCCATAACGGAGCACGGTACCTGAGAGGCCGTTCACCGAACGTGCGCAATGGGAAAGTTTGCGTTGGCGGCAAACCTGCTCTTGGTGTAAAGTTGCAGCGTCTGCAAGGTTGACCCGCCGTCATCGGCCCGCCACAACGCTCCGGCGTCCCTCGCGACCACGACCACCACACGCACCCCTGAAGGACCCCCATGTCTACTGCCACCGCACCCGTCGAGGTGCAGCGCGGACGACAGAGCTCCCCGGCTGACCAGCCCGGGAAGCCGATCATGTCGCACCGTCAGATCCTCCTCGTCATCTACGGCCTCATGGCCGGCATGTTCCTGTCGTCGCTCGACCAGACGATCGTCGGCACGGCCATCCGCACCATCGGCGACGACCTGCACGGCCTCGACCAGCAGGCCTGGGTGACGACCGCGTACCTGATCGCGAGCACCATCACGACGCCGATCTACGGCAAGCTCTCCGACGTCTTCGGCCGTCGTCCGCTCTACATCTTCGGCATCGCGGTCTTCATCCTCGGCTCGCTGCTCTCGACGATGTCGACCTCGATGATCATGCTCGCCGCGTTCCGTGCCTTCCAGGGCATCGGTGCCGGTGCGCTGATGTCGCTGCCGCTCGCGATCATGGGTGACATCCTCGCCCCCCGTGAGCGTGCGAAGTACCAGGGGTACTTCCTCGCGGTGTTCGGCATCTCGTCCGTGATCGGTCCGCTCATCGGCGGTCTGTTCGCCGGCGCGAGCACGATCCTCGGTGTCACCGGTTGGCGCTGGGTCTTCCTGATCAACGTCCCGATCGGCGTGGCCGCGCTCCTCATGGTCATCGCGTTCCTGCACCTTCCGAAGTTCGGCGACGCCAAGGCCAAGCCGCGCATCGACTGGTGGGGCGCCACCTCGGTCATCGTGACCCTCGTCCCCCTCCTCCTCGTCGCCGAACAGGGCCGCACCTGGGGCTGGGGTTCGGCCGGCGCGATCGCCTGCTACGTGATCGGTGCGCTCGGTCTCGTCGCGTTCCTCGTCATCGAGACGCTCATGAAGGACGACGCGATCATCCCGCTGAAGCTGTTCCGCTCGGGCGTCTTCTCGATGGCCACGATCCTCGGCTTCCTCGTGGGCTTCGCGATGTTCGGCGCCATGCTGACCATCCCGCTGTACCTGCAGATCGTCACCGGGCTGACCCCGACCGAGTCGGGCTTCGCGACCCTGCCGATGATCGGTGGACTGATGATCGCCTCGATCGCCTCCGGCCAGATCGTCGCCCGCACCGGCAAGTACCGGATCTTCCCGGTGATCGGCACCGCGCTCGTCTCGATCGGCTACGTCGTCCTGACGTTCATGACGATCGACAAGCCGCTCTGGTTCCTGATGATCGGCATGTTCCTGATCGGCCTCGGCCTCGGCCAGCTCATGCAGAGCATCACCCTCGCCTCGCAGAACTCGGTGCAGCCGCGTGACATGGGTGTGGCGACCAGCTCGGCGACGTTCTTCCGCCAGATCGGTGGAACGCTCGGCACCGCGGTGCTCCTGAGCGTCCTGTTCTCGATCATGCCGGCGAACATCCTGCACGCCACGGCCGACCAGAAGAACCTGACCGGCGCACTCGACGCCGCGCTCAACCCGACGGTCGCCAGCGCCAAGGCGAACCAGGGCGTCATGGACCAGATCTGGAACCCGATCGTCACGCCGATCAAGCAGCAGGTGCAGTCCGGCCTCGACGCCGCGACCGCGCAGGTGACGCAGGCCACGGCTGGTGCTCCCGAGGCGGTCCAGCAGCAGGCCCTCAACGCCGCCGCCGACAAGGCGCACGCCAGCGTGCAGGACGGCAAGCTCGTCGTCGACTGGTCCGACTCGGCCCAGCGCACGTACTGGGTGGAGGACCTCGCACCGACCCTGTCGAAGCAGATCGACAAGGGCGCCGGCGACAAGGGCTCCTCGAGCAGCGAGACGAGCGACACGTCCTACCTCAACGGTGCGGACTCGGCGCTGACGCGGCCGTTCATGACCGGCTTCAACACGTCGGCCGTCACGGTCTACTGGGTCGGCTTCGCGGTCATCCTGCTGGCGTTCGTCCTCAGCTGGTTCTTCAAGGCGCCGCCGCTCCGCAAGAGCTCGGCACTGCAGGAGCAGGCGGACAGCGACCGCACGGCGGACGACCTCGAGGTCCAGGCGGTCAAGGCCGCGGACACCATGGGCTCGCCCACGGCGCCCGTCACCGGTTCGATCGCCGTCCAGCGCGGTTCGTCGGACGACTAGGCCGCTCGGGGCCTCCCACCGCACAGGTGGGAGGCCCCGATCCGCACCAGGAGCAGCACGTGACCACCACCGAAGCACCACGCAGCGCCGACGCACGCAGCGCCGCTGACAGCGGCCTGCGGGAGCGCAAGAAGCAGCAGACCCGGGCGGCGATCCACCACGCGGCGATCGACCTCGTCACGGACCGTGGACTCGCCGGCGTCACGGTCGAGGAGATCTGCGCCGCCGCCGGGGTCTCGCCGCGGACGTTCTTCAACTACTTCCCGTCGAAGGGCCACGCCGCGCTCGGGCTCCCGACGACGACGATCCCCGCCGCGGCTCGCGAGGCCTTCCTCGCGACGTCGGGCCCGCTCGTGTCCGACCTCTGCGAGCTCGTCGCGCAGACGGTGAACCTCCCCGAGGACCGTCGCCGCATGAAGGCTCTCGTGCAGGCACGGCCGGAGATGGTGCCGACGATGCTGCAGTGGATGGCCGAGGCGCGGCTCGCCGTCGTCGAGGTCGCCGCCGAACGCACCGACGCCGACTCGGCACGGACCGCCGTCACGCTCGTGATGGCCGCCGTCATCGAGGCGGCGCACCGGTTCACGGTCGCGTCACGCGACGAGCTGGCCGACCGCCTCCGTGAGGTGGTCGCCGAGATGGGGCGGCTCGCCGCCGCCTGACCAACGCGACGCGCGGGGACGCCCCCGGCGCACCGCGAGCACGGCCTGGAGGCGCGGTGCGGGTCCGACCCGCACCGTGCCTCCAGGCCGTTGGTGCGTTCCGACCAATCGCGGCCGACCTGGAAAGCGGAATCGCGCGTAGGGGGCAGGGCTTTCCTGCCTCCCATGCGCGGAACAGCCTCGTACGCGCGGAACAGCCTCGTACGCGCGGAACAGCCTCCTACGCGCGGAACGGTACCAACCCGAACTGGGACACGAGGCCCGCAGTCATCGGGTCACTCAGGGCCGCTTGTGACCAGAACGCGACAAAATTCGCTCTTGACAGCAGATACATCGGATGTTTCGATTGCCTCGTTCGGTCGACGAAGACCGGACGGGCAGGAGACACGATGAGCCGCATCACCGGTCTGCGCGTGCGCGACGTCCGGTTCCCGACCTCGCGGGAACACGACGGGTCCGACGCGATGAACCCGGCACCCGACTACTCCGCCGCCTACGTCGAGATCACCACCGACGCCCTCGACGGCCACGTCGGCGCAGCGTTCGTCTTCACCATCGGCCGCGGCAACGAGGTGCAGGAAGCGGCGATCGCAGCCCTCCGCGAGCACGTCGTGGGTGCCGACGCCGAAGCGGTCCTCGCCGACATGGGCGGCACGTGGCGCACCCTCGTGCACGACTCGCAGCTCCGCTGGCTCGGCCCGGAGAAGGGCGTCATGCACATGGCGATCGGCGCCGTGGTGAACGCCCTCTGGGACCTCAGGGCGAAGCGCGCCGGGCAGCCGCTGTGGGCACTCCTCTCGGACCTGAGCCCCGAGGAGCTCGTCGACCTGGTGGACTTCCGGTACCTCTCCGACGCCATCACCCCGGCCGAGGCGCTCGAGCTGTTCCGCGCGGCCGAACCCCGCCGCGCCGAACGCCGTCGGCGGTTGGAGCAGACCGGGTACCCGGCGTACACGACCACTCCGGGGTGGCTCGGCTACGACGACGAGAAGCTCGCCCGCCTCTGCCGCGAGGCCGTCGACGAGGGCTTCGCCCAGATCAAGCTCAAGGTCGGCGGCGACGTCGACGAGGACGTCCGACGGATGGCGATCGCCCGCGCCACGGTCGGCCCGGACATCCGGATCGCGATCGACGCCAACCAGCGGTGGGACGTCGACGAAGCAGTGGCCTGGATCGAGCGGCTCGAGCAGTTCGACGTCGCCTGGGTCGAGGAACCGACGAGTCCCGACGACGTCCTCGCGCACGCCGAGATCGCCCGCCGCATCGCCCCGATCCCGGTGGCGACCGGGGAGCACATGGCGAACCGGGTGATCGCGAAGCAGCTCATCCAGGCCCACTCGATGTCGGTCCTGCAGATCGACGCGACCCGGGTCGCCGGCGTGAACGAGAACCTCGCGATCCTGCTCCTCGCGGCGAAGCACGGCGTCCGGGTCTGCCCGCACGCCGGCGGGGTCGGCCTGTGCGAGGCCGTCCAGCACCTGTCGATGTTCGACGCGGTCGCCCTCACCGGCGACCTCGACACCCGCTGCATCGAGTACGTCGACCACCTGCACGAGCACTTCGTGACCCCGGTCGACGTGCACGACGGGCACTACTGGCCCCCGACCGCCCCCGGCGCCGGGACCGAGATGCTCGCCGACTCCCTCGCCACGTACTCGTACCCGGACGGCCCGGTCTGGGCCGGTTCGACCGAGTCGATCCCCGACGCGGTCCGCGTCGCCTGACCAACACACCCCCACCCTCACCCGATCACCACGACGAAGTGGAGACTCCGATGCAACGACGACGGATGTTCGCCGGGCTCGCGGCGGCAGCTGCCGCGGCCCTCGTGCTCACCGGCTGTTCCTCCGGCAGCAGTGCCGGCGGGAGCCAGTCGAAGGACGCCCTGACCTGGTCCATGTGGATCGCCGGGAAGGAGGACAAGGCAGCCTGGCAGAAGGTCGCCGACACCGTGAAGAGCGAGGACGGCATCACCCTGACGATCCAGGGCGCGCCGTTCGAGAACTACTTCACGAAGCTCAGCACGCAGTTGAGTGCCGGCGGTGCCCAGTGCGTCGTGAGCATGCAGTCCCTCCGCGCCGCGAACTACACGTCGTCGCTGTTGCCGCTCGACGACCTCGCAGAGAAGGACGGCACCGACCTGTCCGCGTTCGACAGCACCGCGCTCGACGGCATGAAGTCGACGGGAAGCTCTACGGACTGCCCTACGACACCGGGCCCATCATGATGTTCTACAACAAGGACGTCTTCGAGAAGGCAGGCGTGGCCGAGCCGAAGCCCGGCTGGACCGTCGACGACTTCGAGGCTGCCGGGGCCGCGCTGAAGGCCAAGGGCATCACGATGTTCGGCTCGACCGTCGGAGACCTCAACCTCGAGTCGCTGGTCTACGGCTACAACGGTGGCCGGGTGATCACCTCCAGCGGCAAGCTCGACGCGACGAACGCGAAGTTCGCGGACGGCCTCGACTGGCTCGCCTCGCTCGTCGAGAAGGGGTACGCCACGCAGGCGTCGTCGGACTCGTCGACCCCCGGCAACGACTTCGCCGCCGGCAAGGTCGCGATGTACACCGACGGTCCGTGGTCGCTCATCAGCCAGAAGGCCAAGGTGCAGTTCGACCTCGGCGTCACGACGCTCCCCGCCGGGACGTCCGGTCCGTCGACCTTCGCGGCCGGCTCGGGCTTCGGCATCTCGAAGCAGTGCAAGTACCCGGAGCAGGCGTTCAAGGCCGTCCAGACGATGACCAGCGAGAAGGTCCTGACGTCGCTCGCCGAAGCGGGACGTGCCTTCCCCGGCCGCACCGCCGCCCAGTCGGCGTGGTACTCGAGCGCCGGCATCGACGGCGCCGAGGCCGCGCTCAAGGCAGGACTGGCGAAGTCGTCGCCGCTCCTCGGGAACAAGCAGAGCGACCAGCTCTCGCAGCTGTTCACGCAGTACGCGCTGCAGGCGGTGAACGGGCAGACCTCCGGCAAGGAGTCCATGTCCTCCATCGCGGGCCAGCTCGGCACGCAGTGACCAGCTGAACCAGTGAGCGGACTGGAGGCCCGTTGCGGCCCCGCCACGGGCCTCCAGTCCGATCCATCCCCTGTTCAGGACCGCGCGAACGACGAGGAGGTCGTCGCATGACCACCATCCAGGACCCACCGGCCGAAGCGGCCGTCCCCGCGGTCGCGACCGCGGTCGCGGTCGGGACCGCCACCCCACGGCGGAAGGGCGGCGAGGACACGAGCGCGCTCGGACGGCGCTCCTGGTGGGGCGCCGCCTTCGCCGCGCCGCACTCGATCGGCCTCGTCGTCTTCACCGCGTTCCCGATCGTCGCGTCCCTCGTCGTGAGCTTCATGAACTGGCCGATGCTCGGCGAACGCAGCTGGGCTGGCATCGAGAACTACGCCCGGCTCTTCGCCGACCCGGTGTTCCGGACCGTGGCGCTCAACACGGCGCTGTTCGTGGTGCTGTACGTGCCCCTCAACCTCGTCGTGTCGCTCGGGCTCGCCGCCTGGCTGACGCCGCGGATCGCCGGCCGGCACGTCTTCCGCGTCCTGTTCTTCATCCCGACCATCACGCCGATCGTCGCGAACGTCGTGGTGTGGCGGATGCTCTACCAGCCCGGTGGCGCGATCGACGCATCCCTGCAGTCCACCGTCGGCGTGCACGCGCCGAACTTCCTCGCCGACGAGCACTGGGCGATGCTCGCCATCGTCGCGATGAGCGTGTGGCAGGGCTTCGGCTACAACATGCTGATCTTCTCGGCGGCGCTCGACGCCGTGCCGGAGAACCAGATCGAGGCCTCGCAGCTCGACGGAGCGAACGCCTGGCAGACGTTCTGGGCCATCAAGTTCCCGCTCATCTCGCCGTCGGTCTTCTTCGCGACGATGATGACGCTGATCACCTCGTTCCAGGTGTTCGTCCAACCGTTCGTCCTGACGAAGGGCGGGCCGGGCACCGCGACGGAGACCCTCGTGCAGTACATCTACAACACCGGCTTCCAGAACCAGCAGCTCGGGCTGGCATCGGCCGGCGCCTGGGTGCTGTTCGTGATCATCCTCGGGATCACGGCCATCCAGTTCCTCGGCCAGAAGCGGTGGGTGCACTATGAGTGAAGCAGTCCGCGGTCGCCTCGGCGCCACGACGTCGAACCGGACGGTCAACCCGCGCGCCGTGGCCAGGACGAAGTCCGCACCACGACCCGGACGGGTGCGGCACGCGATCGGGTACGCCCTGCTCTGCCTCGTCGCGCTGCTGTTCGTCTCGCCGCTCATCTACATGGTGGCGACGAGCCTCAAGCCCGCCGACCAGGTGTTCACCACCCCGCCGACGCTCTGGGGCCGCTCGCTCGAGTGGGACAACTACGTGCAGGCGTTCACCTACCTGCCGTTCGCGCGGTTCATCCTCAACGGCGTGTTCGTGGCGGCGGTCGGGACCGCGATCAACGTCGCCGTGGCCGTGCTCTCCGGGTACGCGTTCTCCCGGCTGCGCTGGCGTGGACGGAACACCGTGTTCCTGCTGTTCCTCGTCACGCTGATGATCCCGCAGGACGTCCTCGTCATCCCGATGTACGTGATGATGCAGGGCTTCGGCTGGGTCGACACGTTCCAGGCGCTCATCATCCCGTGGGCGTTCACGGCGCTCGGGGCGTTCCTCATCCGGCAGTTCTTCCTCACCGTGCCGCAGGAGCTCGACGACGCCGCCCGGGTCGACGGAGCCGGAGCGATCCGGACGTTCTTCTCGGTGATGCTCCCGCTCGCCCGCCCCACCATGGCCGTGCTCGCCGTGTTCTCGTTCATCTCCTACTGGAACTCGTTCCTCTGGCCGCTCGTCGTCGTGAACGACGTCGAGGCCCACGGCACCATCCCGCTCGGCCTGCAGCAGTTCTTCGGGCAGCAGGGCTCCGAGTGGAACCTCGTGATGGCAGCGTCGGTGATCTCGATGCTGCCCACCGTCATCCTGCTGATCCTGCTCCAGAAGCACCTCGTCAAGGGCATCGTCACCTCCGGCCTCGGCGGCCGCTGACACCCGTCCCACCTGAAAGGAACACTGGCCCCATGACCATCACCGCACCCGCCTCGCCGCAGGTCGACCCCGACACGAACGGTCTGCCCGCCTGGTTCGCCCACGACCGCTTCGGCATGTTCATCCACTGGGGGCTGTACGCCCTGCCGGCACGGCACGAGTGGGTGAAGAACCGCGAGCGGATCACCGACGCCGACTACCAGAAGTACTTCGACCACTTCGACCCGGACCTGTTCGACGCCGCCGACTGGGCCCGCCGTGCCCGCGAGGCGGGGATGAAGTACGTCGTCCTCACCACGAAGCACCACGAGGGCTTCGCGCTCTGGGACAGCGCACTGACCGACTACAAGTCCACGAACACCCCGTTCGGCCGGGACATCGTCCGCGAGTTCGTCGACGCCGTCCGCGCCGAGGGCCTACGGGTCGGGTTCTACCACTCGCTCATCGACTGGCACCACCCGGACTTCACGATCGACGGCGTGCACCCGCGGCGGGACGACGGCGACGCGGCGATCGCGGCGCTCAACGAAGGTCGCGACATGGCCCGCTACCGTTCCTACCTCCACGGCCAGGTGGAGGAACTGCTGACCGACTACGGGCGGATCGACTACCTGTTCTACGACTTCTCGTACCGCGACAACGACCACGAGGACATCTGGGGCGGCAAGGGCCGCGACGACTGGGGGTCCTCGGAGCTGCTCGAGCTGACCAGACGGCTCCAGCCCGGCATCATCGTCAACGACCGGCTCGACCTGCCCGGCGACATCGTCACACCCGAGCAGTACCAGCCCGACAAGCCGATGGAGGTCGACGGCGTCCAGGTGCCGTGGGAGGCCTGCCAGACCCTGAACGGCTCGTGGGGCTACGACCGCGACAACCTGAACGTCAAGAGCACGGACCTGCTCGTCCGGATGCTCGTCGACGGGGTGTCGAACAACGGGAACATGCTCCTCAACGTCGGGCCGACCGGTCGCGGCGAGTTCGACGAGGTCGCTCGGACGGCGCTCGCCGGGATCGGCGACTGGATGCGTCGGCATGACCGGTCCGTCTACGGCGCCGGGCCGTCGACGTTCACCGCGCCGGCCGGCACCGTCTACACGCAGAACGGCAACCGGCTGTACCTGCACCTGTTCACGTGGCCGTTCGAGCACGTGCACCTGGCCGACCTCGCCGGCCGGGTGGAGTACGCGCAGCTGCTGAACGACGCGTCCGAGATCCACTACCGGGAGATCCCGCCGGGGACCCGCGCGCAGAACACCGGGCTCGGCGGGCAGCCCGCCGGGACGCTGACGCTCACGCTGCCGATCGTGCGGCCGGACGTCGCCGTGCCCGTCGTCGAGCTGTTCCTGCGCGACTGATGCAGCGCATCCTCTCGAGGACCCGACTGCGCAGCGGGATGGAGGCGGAGTACGAACGCGTGCACGCCGCCATCCCGCCCGCGCTCGTCGAGCGACTCCGGGCTGCCGGGGTGTCGAACTGGAGCATCTGGCGCGACGGCCAGGACCTCGTCCACCTCATCGAGGTCGAGGACTACCGCGCGATGCGCCGCTCGTTGGCGGACGATCCGGTGAACGCCGCCTGGCAGGACGTCGTCAACCCGCTGCTCGAGGCCGACGACGACTACTCGGGGAACGATGACGGCGTGCCGCTCGTCTGGACCCTGTCGGGGCAGGTCGACCGGTGAACGGCACGACGGTCGACCTCGACCGCGGGCCGTTCTGGTTCGGCGGCGCGGGCATCGGGAACCTGCTGCGGCCGGTGTCCGACGACGACGCGCGGGCCACGGTCGACGCCGCCTGGGACGCCGGTGTCCGCGGGTACGACACCGCACCGCACTACGGCCTCGGACTGTCCGAGCGCCGGCTCGGGGCGGCGCTCGCCGGACGGCCCCGATCGGACTACATCGTGTCGAGCAAGGTCGGGCGCCTGCTCGTCCCCGGTCGTGGCGACGGCGACGACCTGGAACCGGGCGGCTTCGCGGTGCCGAACGACCTCGTCCGACAGTGGGACCCGTCCCCTTCGGGCGTCCGGAGGTCCCTCGACGAGTCGCTCGGTCGGCTCGGACTCGACCACGTCGACATCGCGTACCTGCACGATCCGGACGTGTACTCGCTGCCGGACGGTCTGACCCAGGCGCTGCCCACCCTCGCCGAGCTGCGGGACGAGGGCGTGGTCCGTGCGGTCGGCGTCGGGTCGAACTCGGTGGAGGCCCTCGACGCCGCGGTGTCGACCGGCCTGTGCGACGTCGTGATGCTCGCGGGCCGGTACACGTTGCTCGAACAACCGGCGGCGGCCCTCGTCGCACGGTGCGAGGAGCTCGGCGTCGCGGTGGTGGCGGTCGGCGTCTACAACTCCGGGTTGCTCGGGGTCGACCGGCCCGGAGCCGGGGCGACGTACGACTACGCGACCGCGCCCGGGTCCCTCGTTGAGCGGGCGAACGCGATCGCCGACGTCTGCGAACGGCACGGCGTCACCCTGCCCGAGGCGGCGCTGGCGTTCCCGCGCCGAGCCGCTGCCGTCCGGGCGATCGCCCTCGGTGCCCAGTCCGCCGACCAGGTGCGCTCAAACGTGGCGCGCGCCGCGGCCGTCGTGCCCGAGGCGCTGTGGGACGACCTGCGCGCGGCGGGCCTGCTCGGCGGCTGACGGCACTGCGCCCCCGTACGAACATCGCGCCCCGTCTCAACGGGGCGCGATGTTCGTACGGGGGCGCGGCGGGACGCCGGACGCGTCAGTTCGTGCGCGCCGAACGACCCGCGAAGCGCGTGTAGACGAACAGCACGATGATCGCGCCGATGATCGACCCGATGATCCCCGCTGGCTGGAAGAAGCCGTCCATCGGGTCGTGCTGGAAGATCAGGAAGCCGAGGAAGCCCCCGACGAACGACCCGATGATCCCGAGCAGGATGGTCATGGGGATCGAGATGTGCTGCTTGCCGGGGATGACCAGTCGCGCGATGGCGCCGGCGATGAGTCCGATGATGATCAAGCTGATGATGAGACCGAGCACGGTTTCCTCCTCGTGGGTGCGGTTGCCGCGGCATGGTTGCCGGAGTCAGGGCCGACGTCCGACCCAACACGCCCCTGCCTGGGTGCGTCCTCAGTCGAGGGAACGGCGGAGCCAGCGCTCGACGCCCTCGACGTGCGAAACCACCAGCGCCTGCACGAGCTGCGGGTCCCGGCGGCGGATGGCGTCCACGATCGCCGCGTGCTCGTCGAGGGTGCGCTGCACGGAGCCGTTCTGCGTCAGGCCGCGCCACACCCGCACCCGCACGGTCTTGCTCGACAGCGCGTCGAGCAGCCCGGAGAGGTACTGGTTCCCGCCGATGCCGGCGATCGTGGAGTGGAACAGGAGGTCGTGGGCGACGAGGTCCTCGACGCCGGTGTCCTCGCCGACGGAGTGCATCAGGGTCGCCAGGTCGTCGATCTGCTGCTCCGACGCACGGGCGGTCGCGAGGACGGCGGACGCGGGCTCCAGGATGCGGCGGACCTCGAGCAGGTCGACGAGAGAGCGGTCGTGGTGCATGTCGACGACGAACGACACCGCCTCGAGCAGCACCGACGGCTCGAGCGAGGTGACGTAGGTGCCGTCACCGCGCCGGACGTCGAGCACGCGGATGAGTTCGAGGGCCTTCACCGCTTCGCGCAGGCTGTTCCGTGACAGCCCCAGTGACTCGCTGAGCTCCTTCTCCGGCGGCAGGCGCTGCCCGGGCTGGAGTTCGCCGCTCACGATCATCTGCTGGATGCGCGCGATCGCGTCGTCCGTCAGCGAAGCCACGTCACCACCTCCTGGGACCCGACCACGAGCGGACGGGACACGCTGACGATACCGGCACCGTGCCTCTCCCCACCGGCACGGCCGGTCCGCCGCTGGCGCGTCGGCCCGGAACCGGCGGCGTGGGCCCAGGCCGTCCGATCGGGACCATCAGGCGGGCCGGAGCCGCAGCGCCTGCATCCCGCCGTCGACCGCCAGGTCGACCCCGGTCGTCGACCGGGCGAGGGGACTCGTCAGGTACGCGACCGCCTCGGCGACCTCCTCGGCCGCGACGAGTCGGCCGTGCGGTTGGCGTGCCTCCAGGGCAGCGCGTTCCGCTGCCGGGTCGCCCGCGGTCGAGAGCAGTCGCGCGACCCACGGGGTGTCCGCGGTGCCGGGGTTGACGGCGTTGACGCGGACGCCCTCGCGGAGGTGGTCCGCGGCCATCGCCCGGGTGAGCGCCGCGATGGCGCCCTTCGTCGCGGAGTAGAGCGCGCGCTGGGGGAGTCCGGCGGTGGCCGCGATCGAGCAGGTGTTCACGATGCTGGCGTTGCCCGAGGCCCGCAGGTGCGGCAGTGCGGCGCGGGAGAGCCGCACGGTGCCGAGCACGTTGACCTCGTACACGCGGCGCCACTCGTCGTCGGGGTTGTCCTCGACCGTGCCCTGGGCGCCGATGCCGGCGTTGTTCACCAGGACGTCGAGGCCGCCGAGGTGCTCCACCGCGGCGTCGACGGCGGTGCGCACGGAGTCGTCGTCGCTCACGTCGCACGGGACCGAGAACACACCGGCCGCCGAGGCCTGCAGGTCGAGCACGGCGACCGTCGCCCCGCGCTCCTGCAGCGCCTGGACGATCGCGGCTCCGATGCCCGAGGCGCCGCCCGTCACGATCGCCCGGACGCCGTCGTGGCTCCGCCCGCCGACGGAGCTGCGCACCTCGGCCATCACGCCGCCCCGATCGTCTGACGCTGCGAACCGAGCCCGTCCACCGTCAGCTCGACCACGTCGCCGGGCTGCAGGTACGGTGCACCGCTCCCGAGCGCGACGCCCGCGGGGGTGCCGGTGCTGATCACGTCGCCGGGGTACAGGACCATGAACTGGGACAGGTACCGGACGATCTCGGCGGGCCGGAAGATCATGTCCGCGGTGGTGCCGTCCTGACGCACCTCGCCGTTGACGCTCAGACGGAGCGCGATGGCCGCGGGGTCGACCTCGTCGGGGGTGACCAGCCAGGGCCCGAGCGGGTTGAACGTCTCGCAGGACTTCCCCTTGTCCCAGGTGCCGCCGCGTTCGAGCTGGAACTCCCGCTCGGACACGTCGTGGGCGATGGCGTACCCGGCGATGTGCGTCGCGGCCTCCTCGGCGGAGCCGCAGTACCGAGCCGTGGTGCCGATGACGATCGCGAGCTCGATCTCCCAGTCGGTCTTCGTGCTGCCGCGGGGGACGAGCACGTCGTCGTCGGGACCGATCACCGTCATCGGGTCCTTCATGAACACGATCGGCTCGGTGGGGATCTCGGCGCCGGTCTCGGCCGCGTGGTCGCGGTAGTTCAGGCCGATGCACACGACCTTGCCGGGGCGGGCGACGGGAGCGCCGCGTCGCAGTGCGTCGGCGTCCGCGCGGGGCAGCACCGGGAGGTCGCCGGCCGCCCGGGCGTGACGGACGAGTTCGACCGGGCCCGGGTCGGACGCCAGGAACGGCCCGCTGATGTCGCTCGTGATGCTGCGGAGGTCGAGGACCTCGTCGTCGGTGTCGATGGCCACGGGGATCTCGTTCCCGGCGGGGCCCAGTCGTGCGAACCGCATCGTTCCTCACTCTCCTGCTGCGACGGTGCAGCAAAAACATCCTATGTCTGGCTCGATGCTCCAGCAAGGTACACGCGCTCGGCCGTGCCACGGAACACGGCGTCGCGCTCCGCTGGCGTCAGGCCGGAGAGTGCTTCCTGGGTGGTGCGCAGAACGTCCACGTAGTCGGTCGCGAGGGTCGACACCGGCCAGTCGGAGCCGAACATCGAACGATCCGGCCCGAAGGTCTCGACGGCTTCACGGGCGTACCGGGCGACGGGCTGGTGCTGCCAGTCCGGACCCGCTTCGGTGAGCAACCCGGACACCTTGCAGACGACGTTCGGCCTCGCCGCGAGGTCGCGCATCCGTTCCCGCCACCCGAGATCACCGTGCTCGATCGTCGGCTTCCCCGCGTGGTCGAGCACGAACGACGCCTCCGGTACGGCGTCGACCAGGGCGAGTGCAGCAGCGTGTTCCCGTGCCCGGATGAGCAGGTCGAAGACGATTCCAGCCGTGGCCAGTGCCCGCGCTCCGCGGACGACGTCGGGGCGCGCGAGCCACTCGGGATCGGGTTCGTCCTGCGCCTGGTGCCGGATCCCGACCAGGCGCGGGTGGGCGATGGTGGCCAAGCGGTCCGCGACGTCGGGCGCCGTCAGGTCGACCCAGCCGACGACGCCGGCGACCGGTGCGGGCTGCGCGAGGAGCCACGCTGTCTCGCCGGGATCGTGGACGGCCTGCACGACGATCGTCCGCGTGACGTCGGTGCCCTGCGTCGCGGTGCGGAGGTCGTCCACGTCGAACCGCCGGCGGATCGGGGCGACGGAGTCGTCCATCCACGGGTACGGCCGGTCGGCGGGGTCCCAGAGGTGGTGGTGAGCATCGATGATCACGCGGCCATCATGCCCGATTCATCCGATGTCCGCGCGGATGTGGGTGCGCAGACCCACCACGAACTGGAGGCGCGGTGCACGTCGGGCGCGCACCGCGCCTCCAGACTTGGTCGCGTTCTGACCCATCACGCGCACCCTGGAAAGCGGAATCGCACGTAGGAGGCCAGAAGTTCCTGCCTCCTACGCGCGATTCGACCTCCTACGCGCGGGTCGACTTCCTACGCGCGGATCGGCGCGATTCGGGCGCGCGCACCGCGTCAGACGACGCCGGCGGCCTCGAGCTCCGAGCGCAGCTCGGCGTCGGACGGCTCCACGAAGTGCTTGCCGTTCGGCAGCACCACCACGGGGATGTTCTTGCGGCCGCTGATCTCCTCGGCACGTCCGGCGGCCGACAGGTCCGCCTCGACGTCCACGTACTCGTAGTCGACCCCGAGGGTGTCGAGCAGCGCCTTGGAACGGCGGCAGTCGCGGCACCAGTCCGCACCGAACATCGTGACCTTGTCGAAGGATGCATCGCTCATGTCCAGAGACTACGTCCGGAGGCCCTCCGGCATTCCATACGATTGGACCATGCCGCCAGGACCCGACCCCGACACCCTCGCCTGGGCGTCCGCGGCGGTCCGACGGTTCGCGGCCGCGACGAACATGCTCGTCGCCGCACGCCGCTTCCGGATCGTCGGCGGCGACCCCCGCGACACCGCTGCGCTGCACGGCCTGCTCACCGGGCTGGGTGCCCGTGCCGCCGCCGAGCACGAACCCGTCGACCAGCTGTGGTGCCTCGGCACGCCCGACGAGTCGACGCAGGTCATCGAGCGCGAGGCCGACCGTCCCCGCGGCGCCACCCTCGTCGTGGTCGACGCCGGTCGGCACCTGCCCGCCGTCGACGAGGATGCCTTCGGACCCGTCACGAGCGCCCGCCCGGGGGTCCTCGGCGTCCCGGCGCTGTCCGACGACGTGTTCCTCGTCTCCACGGGTCGCGACCCCGAGGACGATCCGGCCGCCGAGGCCCGCCTGCGCTGGGCACGCCGCTCGATGCCGGTCTCCCGCGCCGTCGCCGCCGAGCTCCGGGACGGCGGGCTCCTCCGCGGCACCCGGATCGGCGTCGCGATGTTCCTCGAACCGAAGACGGCCGTGCTGAGCCTGCTCCTCCGGGACGCCGGTGCCGAGGTCGTCGTCTACGCCCACGCCGACGAGACCGACGACGCCGTCGCCGACGTCCTGCGGCAGGCCGGACTGACCGTGCACGCGAGCAGTACCGCGACGACCGCGGAGCAGAAGACGCTCGCCCTCGCGATGCTCGACACCCGACCGCACATCCTGCTCGACGACGGCTCACACCTGATCCGGCTCGCCCACCAGGAGCGCCCGGACCTGCTGCCGACGATGCTCGGAGCCGCGGAGGAGACGACGAGCGGCCTCCGCCCGCTGCGCGTGATGGCGTCCCGGGGCGCGCTCGGCATCCCCGTGGTCGCCGTGAACGACGCCCGCACGAAGACGTTCTTCGACAACCGGTACGGCACCGGGCAGTCGACGGTGTTCGCGGTGCTCGATCTGATCGACGGGCTCGCCTCCGCCACGCACCGGGTTCGGCCGGGAGGCACGGCGGTCGTCGCCGGGTACGGGCACGTCGGCGAGGGGGTCGCGCTGGTGCTCGCCGCGCTCGGGATCCGGGTGACGGTCGCCGAGACGGACCCCGTCCGCGCCCTGCAGGCGCTCTTCGCCGGACACGCCGTCGCGCCGCTCGCCGACGCCGTGCGCGAGGCCGATCTCGTGATGAGCGCGACGGGGGTACCGGACACCATCGACCTCAGGACGCTGCGGGCCTGCGCGGACGGCGCGGTCGTCGCCGTCGCCGGCGGGGTCGACCAGGAGGTCGCGGTCCACGACGCGCTCGCCGACGGTGCCGCCCGGACGACGATCGGCCGGAAGGTCGAACGCCTCACGTGGGCGGACGGACACCACGTGCTCCTGCTCGACGACGGCGGCTGCATCAACATCACCGCTGCCGAGGGCAACCCCGTCGAGATCATGGATCTGTCCTTCGCCGCGCAGCTCGGTGCCGTGCGGATGCTTCTGGAACGCGGCGACGAACTCGACCGCGCCGTCGTGCCGATCGACCCCGCGGTGGACGACGCGACCGCCCGCGCGGCGCTCGCCGCGTTCGGGAGCCGACCCGTGCCTCCCGTCCATCTCGCCGAGCACCCGGCGGACCGCGAGCCGGACGTCCGCACCCGCCGTTTCGGAGACCCAGCATGACCGCCGCGCACCCCGTCACCGTGCATTCCGCGCGCATCGTGGTCCCGATGACGGCGCCGCCGATCGCGGACGGCGCCGTGGCGGTGCAGGACGGCCGCATCCTGCACGTCGGCGACCGCTCGTGGGTCGTCGACCAGCTCGCCGTGTCCGGCACGCCGTTCACCGAGCGACGGTGGCGAGGTGCCCTGCTCCCCGGACTCGTGAACGCGCACTCACACCTGCAGTACACCGGCATGGCCAGTGTCGGCCGGCGCCAGTACGCAGGTTTCGAGGACTGGGCTGCTGCGTTCAACGAGGACTACGCCGAACCGCACGATTGGCGGGCCGAAGCTGCCGCCGGTGCCGAGGCCTCGATCCTCGCCGGTGTGACGAGCATCGCGGACATCGTCACCGACATCGAGGCGGCGACGGTCCTCGAGGACTCCGGTCTCGGCGGCATCGCCTACTGGGAGGTGATGGACTGGGAGAACGAGGCCTGGCAGACCCACGGCCGCGATCAAGTGCTCGCCGAGCTCGAACGGGTCCCGACCACACCCGGCGCCGGACTCTCCCCCCACGCGCCGTACTCGCTCGACGTCGCGCCCCTGCTCGAGCTGCCCGACATCGTCCGGCAGCGCGGCCTCCGGCTGCACCTGCACCTCGGCGAGGCCGCGTTCGAGGGGGAGCGCATCGCCCTCGGGCCGGTCCCCGGGCTGGACGGCGTCGACGGCTTCGGACACGGCACGGACTGGCACCTGGCGAACGTCCCCTCGTTCCGGGCCATGCGCGCGCTCGGGTTCGGCGCGAGCGCGACGGCCTTCGTCGACCGGCTCGGCGTGCTCGGCCCCGACTGCCACATCGCCCACGGCGTGTACATGACCGCCGCCGATCGGGCACTGCTCCGGGCGCGCGGGACCGCCGTGGCGCTCTGCCCCCGCTCGAACGCCGTGATCGGACTCGACCCGCCGCCCGTCGCCGACTACCTGCGCGAGGGCAGCCCCATCGCGATCGGCACCGACTCGCTGTCGTCCTCGCCGTCCCTCGACCTGATGGCCGACGTCACCGCGCTGCACCGGATCGCCCGCGCACAGGGCTACGGCCACCGCGACCTGCACGAGCGGCTCCTCGCGGCGGCGACCCTCGGCGGCGCGCACGCCATGGGGCTCGCGGTCGGGCCGGACCGGATCGGGCACCTCGCCGTCGGGGCCCGTGCGGACCTCGCCGTGTTCGACGTCGACGCCCGCACCGTGCCCGACGCGATGGCCGAGCTCGTCGAGGGCGGGGCCGGCCGAGCGGTCGCGACCGTCATCCGCGGGGTGGTCCGGGCGACCGCCGGCACCTCGCGCAACCAGGACGTCCCGCGTGACGTCGACGACGCCCATTGCGTCGACGACGTCGCCCGTGGCGTCGACCAGGAGGAATCATGACCGACACCGCACCCCGACCCGGCATGGCCGCCCGACGCACCGTGGACGGCGAGCTCATCGAGTGGCTCGACGTCCCCAAGCGCGCCGTCGCCCTCGGTATGGAGCCGCACCCCGAGGGCGGCTGGTACGTCCGGACGTGGACCTCGCCCGCCACGGTGTCGACGCCCGCGGGGGACCGGCCCGCAGCGACCCTCATCCACTTCCTGCTGCCCCCGGGCGAGGCGTCCGCGTGGCACCGGGTGACGAGCGACGAGATCTGGATGTGGCACGGGCCGGACACGGTCGAACTGCAGCTCGGCGGGGCCGGTGACCAGCCGGAGCCTGGTGCGACGATCACCCTCGGGCCGGATGCGGGGCGCGACCGGGTGAACGACGCGCAGGCGTTCGTCCGGGGTGGTGTCTGGCAGCGGACGCTCCCGGGTGACGGCGAGGTGCTGCTGAGCTGCCTCGTCTCGCCGGGGTTCTCGTTCGAGGACTTCACCCTCGCCGACTGAGCGAGTGCGGCTGCGTCGGCCGAGCGACAGCGCGCGTCAGGTCCGCCGCGTCAGGACGCGGCGGCGCCGATGCCGAGCCCGATGACGTGGTAGCCGAAGACGTAGGTCCCCGCGGCGGCCACGGGCACCTTCTGCGTCGCGTACACCCGGAAGAACCGTCCGGAGCGGTCGATGTCCACCCACAGGCCGATCGCGGCGGCCCGGGCGTTGGACGGCGTCACGGTCACGACGGGCGTCCCGGTGTACGCCCGCTTGAACGTCACCGTGGCGAGCAGCGTGCCGGGGTTCCGCACGCTCGCGGCGCCGAACGACACGTGGCCCGCGATGTCGGTGCCGTTCGTGGCGTACGCCCACGCGGTCGAACTGCCCGTGACGGTCGTCGTCTTCGGAGAACCCGTCGCCGTCGTGTCCGGGGTTGCCCGGTCCTGGTAGGCGATGATCTGGCGGTCGAACCGGACCTGCTCGCCGAACGCCGCCATCTGTGCCGTGGTGACAGCGGTCACCGCCTGGGCGAACCGGGTGCGCCGGTCGACGACTGCGGGGCTGGGCGTCCCGATGCTGCGGACCGTGCACGAGGCGTCGAGGACCGCCGCCGCACCGAAGGTCGACTCCACGGTGACTGCGGGCACCCGGAGTTGGTCGAACTTCGTCGCGACGGCCACGAACTCGCGACCGTGCGTGAGCCGGACGAGGGTGCTCTGCGGCGTCGCGAACCCGTCCGGGGTCCCGCGCTGGCTGATCTCCCCACCGAGGAACTGGACGCCGCCCTCGTTGCCACCCGGGTCGGTCGTGATCACCGTGCCGTCGGACCTCTGGCGCGGCCCGGTCAGCCGGTAGTCGAACTCGACCAGCGGCGATGCCAGGCCGAGCACGAACGCCGCCACGAAGGTCACCTGTCGCGCGTTCCCGATCTGCAGGAGTGCTGCGCTGTTGAACCGCGCTCGTCCGTCGTCGTCCGTCGACTCGAGGTGCAGACCGACGAAGGTCAGGTTCGACGCCCAGTGCCGCACGGGGTCCGAACCCCACGCGATCGCGAGGGCGGTGTTCGCCGAGTGCTGGATCGTGAACTGGTCGAACACGACGAAGTTGGTCGGGGCCCCGTCGTCGCCGGAGTCCATGACGACGGCTGCGACGGTCGCGGTGCCGCATCGGTCGACGAAGACCTCCGACCAGCGGGCGTTGTTGAGTCGCCTGATCTCGATACCGGGGCCGACGAAGCGTTGCACCCGGACCGACTCGAGCCGGGACTCGAAGCCGCCGACCACGGCGACGCCCGTCCGGCTGGAGCCCGTCGCGACGTCGTTCACACCGAGTCGGAACCCGTCCACCGTGACGTGCTCGAGCGTGGCACCCGTCCCGGACAACGTGACGAGGGGTTCCTCGCGCACATCGAACGGGACGATCTCGACGCCGTCGTACCGGCGCCCCGGGTCGCCGGGACGGATCGGGAACTGGCTCGCGGCTGCTCCGATGCCGATGACGCGAACCTGTGCCCGGATCGTCAGCGCACGGACGGCGTACCGACCCGGCGCCATCACGACGGCTCCGTGCGCGGCGTACGCGGTGTCGATCGCCCGCTGGATCGCGTCGGTGTCGTCGGTCTTCCCGTCGCCGAGCGCTCCGGTGGACCGGACGTCGATCCAAGGGAGCGTCTGGTCGGCGGCCGCCGCCGGCTCCGCACGCAAGGACCCGCCGGCGATCCCGACGATCCCCGCGACGGCGCTCCCGGCGAGGAACCCCCGTCGGCTCCGCGCGGCCTGGTCCGTTCTGCTGTCCATGGTGTCCTCCCTGGGGATCGCGCACGGTGGGGGCGTTCCCAGCGCCCCGCACCGTGCGTTGATCGGCAAGGTGCTGCGGCGTCGATCATGCCCGGACAATGCAGCAGGAAATGCATTCCGCGCCTTTCGTGAGCGGATTGAAATTGAATTGCGGGCGATTGTTGTTTGGGTATTTCCTGTGCAGGAATGCGTCATTCCTGCACGTCACATGGCCTGAGCGCGGCGCCCGGAGTCGCGTTGGTATCCCACCGCGAAGTACACTTCGTCCTGCCCCCCCACCCCTCGCACGAAGGCCCGACCGTGACCCGTTCCCTCCGCCTCACCATCGCCGTGGCCACCGCCGCGGTCGCCGCACTCGCGCTGTCCGCCTGCTCTGCCGGCGGTAGCAGCAACGGCGACGGCACCGTCACCGACGGCAAGCTCACGATCGCGACCGGACAGCCCGCGTACTCCCCGTGGGTCGAGGACAACAAGCCGCAGTCCGGCAAGGGCTTCGAGTCCGCCGTGGCCTACGCGGTCGCGAAGGAGATGGGCTACAGCAAGTCCGACGTGGTCTGGAAGCGCAGCACCTTCGACAGCGCGATCGCCCCGGGCCCGAAGGACTGGGACCTCAACGTCCAGCAGTTCTCCATCGACGCCAAGCGCAAGAAGGCCGTCGACATGTCGAGCGCGTACTACACGACGACGCAGGCCGTCGTGACGACCGAGAAGTCGAAGGCCGTCGACCACACCACGATCGACGAGCTGAAGAAGGACGCCATCGGGGTCGCCACCGGTTCGACGTCGATCGCCAGCGTGAAGAGCGTGCTCGGGGTCACCCCGCAGGTCTTCAACTCGAACGACGACGCCGTGCTGGCGCTCAAGTCCGGCCAGATCGACGCGATCGTCACCGACCTGCCGACGGCGTTCTACATGGCGGCCGCGCAGCTCGACGACGGCACGGTGTCGGCGCAGTTCCCGGCGGACGGCAAGGGCGACCAGTTCGGGTTCGTGCTGCCGAAGGACTCGGAGCTGACGAGCAAGGTCGACAAGGCCCTCGCCGCGCTCGACGAGGACGGCACCCTCGAGGACCTGCAGACCAAGTGGCTCTCCTCGGAGACCAACACCCCCGTCCTGAAGTAGTCGCGTGACCGTCCCAGCCGGCGCCGGCACCCCGGTGGTCGCTCCCGCGCCGAGCCAGATCGAGCTGGAGCGCCGTCTCTACCGACGGCAGCGCGGACGTCGCTCGATCGTGGTGTCGATCGCGTCGACGGTGGTCGTCATCGCGGTCGTGTACTTCGGCGTCGTGAACACGCCCGGGTGGGCTGCGGTCCAGCAGTCGTTCTTCGACCCGCAGACGGCGATCGACTCGTTCCCGTCGATCCTCGCGGGCCTGTGGCTCAACGTCCGGATCCTGTTCTTCAGCGCGATCGGTGTCGCCGTGTTCGGCACCCTGCTGGCCGTGGTGCGGGGCCTCCGGAGCCCGGTGTTCTTCCCGCTGCGGATGCTCGCCACCGGGTACACCGACCTGTTCCGCGGCCTGCCGCTCATCATCGTGCTGTACCTGGTGGGCTACGGGATCCCCGGCCTCGGGGTATTCCCGCGCCTGCCCGCCGAGGTCTGGGGCACGATCGCCATCGTGCTGACGTACTCGTCGTACATCGCGGAGGTGCTCCGCGCCGGCATGGAGGCCGTGCACCCCTCCCAGCGCCTCGCAGCCCGGTCGCTCGGGTTGTCGCACGCGAAGACGCTCCGGCTGGTGGTGCTGCCGCAGGCGATCCGCAAGGTCACCCCGGCGCTCATGAACGACTTCGTGTCGATGCAGAAGGACGTCGGCCTGGTGTCGATCCTCGGTGCCGTCGACGCGGTCCGGTCCGCGCAGATCGCGCAGGCGGAGACCTACAACTTCACGCCGTACTTCGTCGCCGGCCTGCTGTTCGTGGTCATCAGCCTGCCGCTGATCCGCGTCACCGACGCGATCGCGCGTCGACAGCAGCGGCGCGAGCAGATCGGGGGTGCCGTATGAGCGGCCTGGAGGCACGGATCACGCCCGACGCGTCGGCCGCGGTCCTCGAGTTGCGCGGCCTTCGCAAGGCCTTCGGCGAGCACGAGGTCCTGCGCGGGATCGACCTGACGGTGCACCGCCACGAGGTCATCTGCGTCATCGGCGCGTCCGGCTCGGGGAAGTCGACGCTGCTCAAGACGGTGAACCTGCTCGAGGGCATCGACGACGGCGAGATCCTGCTGCAGGGGACGGACATCGCCGACCCGCGGATCGACGTCGATGCCACCCGTGCCCGGATCGGCGTCGTCTTCCAGCAGTTCAACCTGTTCCCGCACCTGAGCGTCCTCGACAACGTGACGCTCGCCTCGCGGCAGGTGCACGGCGTCGGGCGGGCCGAAGCCGAGGCAACGGCCCGTCGCCTGCTCGAGCGGATCGGCCTCGCGGGCTTCGCGGGGGCGTACCCGGACCGGCTCTCCGGCGGGCAGCAGCAGCGCGTCGCCATCGTGCGGGCGATCGCGTCCGACCCCGAGCTGCTGCTCCTCGACGAGGTCACGAGTGCGCTCGACCCGCAGCTCGTCGGCGAGGTGCTCGACCTCGTCACCGAGCTGAAGCGGCAGGGTTCGACGATCCTGATGACCACGCACGAGATGCACTTCGCGCGGAACGTGGCCGACCGGATCGTGTTCCTGCACCAGGGCGAGGTGGTCGAGCAGGGCGCCCCGGCGGAGGTCCTCGACGCCCCGAGTCACCCGGCCCTGGTCGAGTTCCTCTCCCGCGTCCACGCCTGACGCCTTCCGACAGCCGAGCATCGCGCCCCCGTGCGGACATCGCGCCCCGGTGTACGGGGGCGCGATGTTCGCAGCGGGGCGCGACGTCGAACCGGCCGACGGTCTACGCGACCGGGGCCGGCGAGGCGGCGGCGAGCTGCGCCTCCAGGCCGTCGTCGGTGACCGTCTCGGGGACGTGCGCCGACCGACCCGCGGGCAGGAACGCCGCGACGATCGCACTGACCGCGACCACGGCCGCCCCGACCATCACGGCGGGCTGTGCCGCGTCGACGTAGCCGGTCGGCGTGAGCTGACCGCCGTTCCCCGTGAAGACGGCCGTCAGGACGGCGATTCCGAGCGCGACCCCGATCTCCCGGAGCGTGGAGTTCGCACCGGACGCCTTCGCGTGGTCGTGCTGCGGCATCCGGGCGAGCACCGCGGTCGAGATCGGACCGAACACCGCGCCCATCCCGACGCCGGCGAGCAGGAAGCCCGGCAGCAGTGTGGGGAACGTGACGTCCGCGGCCATCGTGCCGGCGATCCAGAACAGTCCGGCGGACAGGAACACCATGCCGCCGGTGATGAGCACACGGGTGCCGACCCGGGGCGCGATGATCCCGGCGAGCGGGGCGATGACCATCGGTGCGAGGGTCCAGGGCATCGTCCAGACGCCGGCCTCGAGCGGGGTGCGCCCCTGCACGACCTGCAGGAACTGGATGAGGATGAACACCGCGCCGAACGCGCCGAACGAGAACGTCATCGCGACGATGTTCGCGAGGGCGAAGCTCCGGTCGCGGAAGAACCGCAGGGGCAGCAGCGGCGCGGTGGTGCGGGCCTGCCAGAGCACGAACGCGACCAGCAGAACACCGCCGCCGATCAGCCCGGTGAGCACCTCGCCACTCGTCCAGCCGGCATCGTTGCCGCGGACGACCCCGAAGACGACGCCGAGCACCCCGAGGCCGGCGAGCAGCACGCCCACGACGTCGGCGCGGACACGGGCGCCGCGGGTGTTCGGCAGTGCGAACAGTGCGAGCGGGACGGCGACGATGCCGACCGGGACGTTGAGCCAGAAGATCGCCTCCCAGCTCCAGCCCTCGACGACGGCGCCGCCGATGAGCGGGCCGAGCGCGACGCCGAGGCCGGAGATGCCGCCCCAGACGCCGATGCCGACGGTTCGGAGCCGGTCCGGCACGCTGCCGACGAGCAGGGTGAGGGACAGCGGCATGATCGCGGCGGCGCCGGCGCCCTCGATCGCACGCCAGACGATGAGCGAGGTCGGGTCGGTGCTCATCGCGGCGAACGCGGAGGAGACGGTGAAGACGGTGATGCCGGCGACGAAGAGGTGACGGCGGCCGAGCCGGTCACCGAGACCGACGGCGAGCAGCATGAGCGCCGCGAACGCGAGCGTGTAGGCGTTCGTGATCCACTGCAGCTCCTCGACCGAGGCGCCGAGGTCGGCGTGCACGGCGGGCAGAGCGCTGGTGACGACGAGGTTGTCGAGCGTTGCCATGAACATCGGGAGGGACGCGGCGGCGATGGCCAGCCAGACGGGGATGCGTCGTTCCATGGTGGGGATCCGTTCCGTTTGGTAATCGGATGATTACTTACGAAGGGCGACTGTAGTAATCGACTGATAACCTGTCAACCATGACTCCCTCGGCATCTGCTCCGGCGACGGCCGTCCGCATGCCCGCTGCGCAGCGTCGCGCGATGATCCTGGAGGCAGCACGCGGACTCTTCGGCAGTCAGGGCTACAACGGCACGACGACCGATCAGATCGCGGCGGCCGCCGGCATCAGCCAGCCGTACGTGGTGCGGATGTTCGGCTCGAAGGAGGCCCTCTTCCTCGAGGTCTTCCGCGACACCCTCGACATCCTGCTCGACGCGTGGCGGGAGACCCTCGCGCACCTCGGGCCCGACGACACCGCGGCGCACGTGATCGGCGAGCAGTTCGTCGACCTCGCGGCGCAGCGGGGGCTGCACACCCTGCTGCTCCAGGGCTTCGTGTCCGGGGCCGAGCCGGCGATCGGTGCCGCGGCCCGGGCGGGGTTCCTCGAGATCTACCGGTTCCTCCGCGACGAGGCGGGGATCGCCGACGACCAGGTGCAGGGGTTCCTCGGCAGCGGCATGATCTTCGCGATCATGCTGGCGATCGACATGCCCGCCCGGTTCGACGACGACCCGGACGCCGCCGACCTGCTGCGGGCGACGTTCGGGGCGAAGTGCGGGCAGGTGCTGGACCTGGTCCGGGGCCAGCGGGCCGCGGGCACCGGTGTCACGGGAGCACCCGCGGGCGCGGGCGCCTAGGGCGTCAGCAGCACCTTCCCGATCACCTCGCCGTCCCGGACCCGGCGGTGCGCCTCGGCAGCCTCGGTGAGCGGCAGGACCGCGTCGACCACCGGGCGCACCCGACCGTCCGCGACGAACGGCCAGACGTTGTAGCGGACCGCCTCGACGATCGTGGCCTTCTCGTCGCGCGGCCGTGCGCGCAGCGTGGTGGCGCTGATCGTCGCCCGTTTCCGCATCATCGCGCCGAAGTCGAGCTCGCCCGTGCGTCCGCTGCCCGAGGCGATCACGGCGATGTGCCCGTTCGTCGCCAGGACCTCGAGGTTCCGGCCGAGGTACTCCGGGCCGACGACGTCGAGCACCACGTCGACCCCGCGGCCGTCGGTGAACTCGAGCGTCCGTGCGACGAAGTCCTCGGACCGGTGGTCGATCACGAGGTCGGCGCCGAGCTCCTCGGACGCACGGACCTTCCGCTCGCCGCCCGACGTCGCGATGACCGTCGCGCCGAGCGCCTTCGCCCACAGCACGGCGTGCGACCCCATCCCGCCGGTCCCGCCGTGCACCAGGAGGGTCTGCCCCGGTCGCAGTCCGGCGAGCATGCCGACGTTCGAGTACACCGTGCACGCGGCCTCGGGGAGCCCCGCCGCCTCGACCAAGTCGACGCCGTCCGGCACCGGTAGCACCTGCGTGGCTGGTGCGACGACGAGCGAGGCGTAGCCGCCGCCCGACAGCAGGGCGCAGACCCGGTCACCGACCGCGAAGCCCTCGACGCCGTCGCCGAGCGCGCGGACCGTGCCGGAGACCTCGAGCCCGAGGACCTCCGAGGCCCCCGGCGGCGGCGGGTAGTTGCCGGCGACCTGCTGGAGGTCCGCGTTGTTCACCCCCGCGGCAGCGACCTCGATGAGGACCTCGCCGGCGGCCGGTACCGGGTCGGGGAGGTCGGTGACGTCGAGGGAACCGTTGACCGGGAGGATGGCACGCATGCCCTGGACGCTACGCTGCCGGACCGTCCGGACGGCTGTGTCGGTCCGACGATCGGGCTGCCGGACCTGTGCGTTCCCCATGTACTCTCGATGCGGATCCGTGCCCTGACCGAGGGGCACGGTCAGACCCGGGGGGACCCATCACCATGACGAAGAAGCTCGTCTCGCTCGCCACGGCCGTCGTCGCCGTCGCACTCCTGGCCGGCTGCTCCACCGGCGGTTCCGGCTCCGGTGCCACCACCGCCGCGAAGGAGGACACGACCCAGTCCCAGTCCGCCGCGTGCAAGGCCTTCGAGTCGAAGGTCAAGTCCGCCGCCGAGGGGCTGCAGTCCGAGGTCGCGAAGCTCCAGTCCGACCCACAGGCCGCGGTCGCCAAGCTCAAGGAGTTCGACGCCTCGCTCTCCGACGGCGTCGACGCCGTCACGAACCCGACCGTGAAGCCCAAGGCCGAGGCGTTCCACACGGCCTACGCCGACATGCTCACGCAGATCGAGGCGATCGCGAAGGACCCGCAGTCGGCCGACATCTCGAAGTTCACCGACACGACCACGAAAGTCCAGGAAGCCGGCAACGACTTCCAGAAGGTCTGCACCTCCTGACGCGGACCGACCGACGAACGCACCCCGCGCCTCCGGCGGACGGCTCAGCCGACCCGGAGGCGCGGGGTGCGTCGTCTACGCGGCCGCCGGCTGGGACGCGTCCAGTCGGGCGACGTCCTCCGGACGCAGCTTCACGGTCGCGGCCGTCATGGAGTCGAGGATCGACTGGGGGCGCGATGCGCCCGGGATCGGGACGACGACGTCGCTCTTCTGCAGCTCCCACGCCAACGCGATCACCTGCGGGGTGACCCCGCGGTCCCGCGCGATGTACGCGAAGTCCTCGTAGGCGGTACCGAGTTCCGCGGCGTTCGCGATGCCGCCGAGGGGACTCCACGGCAGGAACGCGATGCCGAGCTCGTCGCAGAGCGTCAGTTCGGGCTCACTCGAGCGGAACTTCGGCGAGAACTGGTTCTGCACCGAGGCCAGACGGCCGTCGAGGACCTCGTTCGCCGTGCGGATCTGGTCGGGGTCGGCGTTCGAGATGCCCGCCATCCGGATGACGCCCTCGTCGAGCAGGTCCGCGAGGGCCCCGACGGAATCGGCGTACGGCACGGCGGGGTCCGGGCGGTGGAACTGGTACAGGCCGATCGTCTCGACGCCGAGGCGCTTCGCGGAGGCCTTCGCCGCCTGCTTCAGGTAGTCAGGGTGCCCGTTCTGCGCCCACGCACCCGCTTCGGGACGGAGGTGTCCGCCCTTCGTCGCGATGAGGACGTCGTCGGCGGGACCGTGGAACTCCCGGACGGCCCGTGCGATGAGCTCTTCGTT
Source organism: Curtobacterium pusillum (assembly GCF_007673235.1). Lineage (GTDB taxonomy): Bacteria > Actinomycetota > Actinomycetes > Actinomycetales > Microbacteriaceae > Curtobacterium > Curtobacterium pusillum_C. The sequence continues at coordinate 37,927 of NZ_VDZH01000003.1, read as the reverse complement.
GTGTCCCACTTCGTCGTGGGCGGCCAGGTGGTACGCGTCGGCGGTGTCGATGAGCGTGACGCCGGCCTCGAGTGCGGCGTGGATCGTGGCGATCGCCTGCCGCTCGTCCGGTCGTCCCTCGATGGACATGGGCATGCCGCCCAGTCCGATGGCACTGACCGACACGTCTCCGATGACTCGTTGCTTCATGTCCCCAGCATGCGCCGGGACCGCCCTTGCCCGTCCAGGGTCAGCACGGTCCAGGCGCAGCGCCGTCGTCAGCGCCGCGCCCAGGCGGGGGCGTGCTCCGGCAGCGGGCCGAACGCGATGCCGCGGGCGTAGAGCCCGCGCACCGGGGGCACCCACCGCGCGAGCAGGACGGGCAGCTTCGGCGGACCCGACTGCAGCCCGCCCGCGAACGCCCGCTCGAACACCACCCGGTGCAGCACCGCCTGCGCGGTCTGGATCGCCACGGCGGGCGGCGTCCGACGGCGCTGCACCCGTGCGAGGGTGCGGTCGAGCGCCGCCCCGCGCAGCCCTCGCTGCAGCGCCGGAGCGAGCACGGAGGCGGTCGCGACGGCGTCCTGCACCGCGAGGTTGATGCCGACCCCGCCGGCCGGGGACATCGCGTGCGCAGCGTCCCCGATGCAGAGCAGTCCCGAACGCCACCACCGGGGCAGCCGGTCCATCCGGACGTCGAGCACGTGCACGTCGTCCATCGACGCGATCGTGTCCACGCGGCCCGCGAAGTCCGGTCGGAGTCGGGCGACCCGCGCGCGGAAGGCCCCGAGCCCCTCGGCTCGGAGCGCGGCGTCGGAACCCTTCGGCGCGAAGTACGCGACCTGGTGGTAGTCCGGTCGCGGGAAGCTCAGCAGGACGTCGGTGCCGGAGAACGCCGGGACGAGCGCGGTCGTGGCGTCGCCGGGCTCGCGGGGGAGCCGGAACCACCACGTGTCGAACGGCACCGGGAACGATCGGGGGCGCAGTCCCGCCGCGGTGCGCAGCACGGAGTCGCGGCCGTCGCAGGCGATGACGACGTCTGCGCGGAGTTCCTCGGTTTCGCCGTCCCCGCGGTACGGGCGGAGGTGGACACCGGTGACGACGCCGTTCTCCACGATGGTCCCGGTCGCCGCGAGGCCCATCGAGATGTCGAACGAGGGTTCCTGCCGGGCGGCGGTGACGAGCAGGTCGAGCAGGTCCCACTGGGGCACCATCGCGACGTGGTCGTACGGCGGCCGCAGGCGCGAGAAGTCGCCGAGCAGCAGCCGGGAGCCGTCCGGCATCGGCAGCGAGAAGTCGTCCAGCCGTGACTGCGGCAGGGCGGCGAACCGATCCCCGAGCCCGAGTTCGTCGAGCAGCCGGATGGTCGAGGCGTGCACCGTGTCCCCGCGGAAGTCCCGGTTGAAGTCGTCGTGCTTCTCGACGACCCGTACGGCGATGCCCGCCCGGGCCAGCAGCAGGCCGAGGACGACCCCGGCGGGGCCGCCACCGACCACCGCGACCGTCGTGCGCGAGACCGTCACCATGCCTTGGACGCTACCCCGGTGCGGACGGGAGGCACGGTGCGGGCCCGCCCCGCGCCTTCCGTCCGCCGTGCGGTCGCGTCCACCGCCGCGATGCGACAACGTCGATGTCGCACGACGACCACGATGTCGTCCCGCCGCGCGCGCAACTGTTGCGGACGCGGGCCAGCGACGACTCCGATGTCGTACGACGTCGGAGATGTCGTTCGGAGTCGGCGCGCCCCACGCCGAACCCGCGCGTCAGGCGGTGGTGCCGACCGAGCTCGAGGCCGTGCCGGAGTCGGCCGCCCCCGCGAAGACGACGCCGCCCCACGTGATGACCGCAATCGCGAGCACGAAGCCCACCGCGGCGATCCACCACGACGACCGCCGACGGATCCAGGCACCGATCGCGAGGACCACCGTGGCGACCCCGATCACGAACGCGCCGCCGACCGCGATCGCCGTGCCGCCGATGTACGACCCCGGTGAGCACCCCGCCGAGGCATCGCACGTCGCCGTCGCCGAGATCACCGCGATGATGCCGACGACCGCGGTGACGATCGTCATCACGGCACCGAACGCCAGCAGCAGCACGGTCGAGATCCGGTCGGCGAGCTTGGCAGGCGGGAACAGCGTCGTGCCACCGCGCTCCCACGCCGCGCGCTGCGGGTCGCCGGAACCGGGGGGAGTGGACTGCGGCGGACCGCCGGGGACGTTCGACCAGGTCATGGGTGCAGTCCTACCGTGCCTCGACGCCGAACGCCTGTGCGAGGCGCTGGATCTTCTGCGCGCGACCGAGTCGCGGCAGGTCGGAACCGTCGCGGATGACCTTCCCGCGGGCCTCGAAGTCGTCGAGGAAGTCCTGTGCCCAGGCGACGTCGGTCGGCGTGGGGGAGATCACCTCGTTGATGACCGGCAGCTGCTCGGTGTCGAGGCACAACTTGCCGGTGAGGCCGAGCGACACCGCGACCTGCGACTGCTCGCGGAGGATCGGGTGCGACGAACCGACCGTCGGGCCGTCGATCGGGCCGGGCAGGTCGCCCACGCGGGACGCGACGACGAGCTTGGACCGCGGGTACGCCATCGCGAGCGTGTCCGCGCTCGTGCCGGTGTCTCGGCGGTAGTCGCCGGAACCGAAGGCCAGCCGGAACGCGCCCTGGGCCTTCGCGATCGACACCGACTCCTCGATGCCGACCGCCGACTCGACGAGGGCGATCACGGGGGTCTGTCCGCCGAGGCGGTGCCAGGTGTCGGTGACCTGCGCGGGCGACTCGGTCTTCGCGAGCATCACGCCCTGCAGCCCGGGCAGGCCACGGAGCTCCTCGACGTCGTCCGCCCAGAAGTCGGTCGTGACGTCGTTGATCCGCACCCAGGCCTCGCCGCCGCCGGCCAACCAGGACGCCACGGTGTTCCGCGCGCCGGGCTTCGCGGCCGGGTCAACAGCGTCCTCGATGTCGAGGATGATCTGGTCGGCCCGGGAGCGCTGGGCCTTCTCGAAGCGATCGGCGGCCGTCCCGGCGACGAGGAGCCACGAGCGCGAGATCTCCGCCGGGACCGATCGGCGCCGGTTCGGCACGGAGGTGGACTCCGGCGCGGGGGTGGACGGAGCAGTGCGGTCGTCGATGGCCATGCCCCGTTGGTACCACATCGGGTCCGCGGGGATCGCATCGTCGGTGCCCGGAAACCCCGAAACCTCGGTTCATTGCCAGAGTGCCAGCCCGCTTCCGCCTACAGTGTCGGATGTGTGGCGAGCGGACAGGGTGACCGACGGTGAGGACGACGTGAACGACGACGTCCCCGTCGAGGGCGCCGACGCGCCCGCAGACGGACAGCAGGACCAGCAGGGGGAGCAGGAGCAGCGGGGGCAGCAGGAAGAGGCCGTGGTGACGGACGAACCCGACCGCACCCTGCGTCCGGAGCTGCAGCTCACGAGTCCGCAGGCGATCAGCCTGGGTGATCCGCGCCTCCAGGCCGGCAACGCCGCGGAACCGGTCTGGGACGTCTGGCGCAAGCAGCTGACCGGTGTCGGCGGGACGAGTCCGCTCACCCACTTCGCCGACCACCCGCGCGCGCGCATCGAACTCTCGACGACGCACCCGGGCGGCCTGGCCCAGTTCATCACCGGCAAGACGACGCTCCTGTCGAGCCTGATCCGCGACGAGGTGGCGCTCCGCGCCGCCCGGATCGCCGCCGGACACGTCGAGGCGAAGGGCACCGAGCTCGCCACGGTGCGCGGCATCGACGCCGTGAAGCTCGGCATCGGCATGGCCGACTGGCAGCACGGCGACGAGCAGTTCCGCGGCCCGGTGCTCCTCCGACCGCTCGCGATCCGTCGCCACGGCCGCGACTTCGAGGTCCGCCTGCTCGGCGAACCCGTGCTGAACCCGGGCCTCGCCGACGCGCTGCACGAGCAGTTCGGCGTCATCCTCGACGCCCAGTCGTTCGTCGCCCTGGCGCAGCAGGACGGCTCGTTCACGCCGAACCCCGTGATCGACCGGCTCCGCGGCCTGACCGCGCACATCCCCGGCTTCTCGGTGCACGCACGACTCGTCGTGTCCACCTTCGCCGAGGTCGCGTCCGGCATGGTCGAGGACACCCACGAGCTCTCCCACCCGGTGCTGGACGCCCTCGCCGGGAACCCGAGCGCCAAGTGGCAGGTCGAGCAGTCGTACCACCCGGTCGAGCAGACCCCGTCGGACGAGCGCAGCCCGGAGACGGACACGCTCCTGCTCGACGCCGACGACGAGCAGGAGAACGTGATCGCGCAGATCACGGCCGGCAACTCGATCGTCGTGAAGACCCTCCCGGGAACGGGCGGCACGCAGACGATCGTGAACGCGCTCGGTGGCCTCGTCGCCGCGAACAAGCGCGTGCTCGTCGTGAGCCCGCGCCGTGCGACCCTCCGTGGCATCGCCGCCCGGTTCGCCGAGGTGCAGCTGCCCGGTGTCGCCGTGACCCCGTCGACGCTCCGGCGCGACGTCGTCCGCGCGATCGCCCGGAACGAGAAGGCCTCCCGTCCGAACCTGCGCGAGGTCGACGACGCCCTGGTCCGGCTCCGCAAGGTGCTCAAGGACTACCGCGGGTCGCTGAGCCGCGTCGACCCGGACTTCCGCGTCTCGGTGCTGGACTGCCTCGTCGAGCTCTCGCGGCTGTCCCTGCTGCCGGTCCCGCCGTCGACCACGGCGCGGCTGTCGAAGACGAGCGTGACGAGCATGGTCGAGGGGCGCTCCCGCGTCGCCGAGACGATGGTCAGCGCGGCGAACCTCGGCGAGTTCCGCTACGGCCCGGACGACTCGCCCTGGTACGGCGCGAAGTTCTCGTCGAGCGACGGTGCGCAGCGCGCCCACAAGATCGCCAAGGACCTCGACGCCGACGCCCTGCCGACGCTGCTCCGCCGCGCGCACGACCTCGTGGCGACGACGCACATGCGGCAGTTCACGACGATCAACGAGCTCGGCATCTACCTGCGCCTGCTCACCGAGATCCGGGACACGCTCGACCGCTTCCTGCCCGTCGTCTTCGACCGCTCGGTCTCCGAGCTCGTGGCCGCGACCGCCCCCCGCGGCGAGGGCGCACCGATGTCGAGCACCAACCGACGCCGCCTCAAGAAGCTGGCGCGGGAGTACGTCCGGCCGGGCGTGCACGTGTCCGACCTGCACGAGGCCCTCACCCGCGTGCAGCAGCAGCGCGTCCTGTGGCAGCGCTACGTCGCCGCCGGCGTGAACCCCGAGGTGCCCACCGGCATCGCGGACGTTCAGGTGCTGTTCTCGAACGTCGTGCAGGACCTCGCGCGCCTCGACGAGCCGTTGGGCCGCACCGCCCGTGAGACCCAGCTGGCGAACGTCCCGGTCGACGAGCTCGTGCCGACGATCGCGCGCCTGGCCGAGGAGTCCGACGTCCTGCACAACCTGCAGGAGCGGACCGAGCTCATGCAGACGCTGCGCGACCTCCAGCTCGAGCCGCTCATCACCGACCTGGCGAACCGGCACGTGCCGGACACGCACGTCCCCGCGGAGCTGGAACTCGCGTGGTGGCAGTCCGCCCTCGAGACGATGCTCGAGTCCGACCGGGCCCTGCTCGGTGCGAACACCGACATGCTCGACCGGGTCGAGGCCGACTTCCGCCTCGTCGACGACGCGCACGCGGCCGGCGTGTCCCAGGGTCTCGCGTGGCAGCTCGCCGAGAACTGGAAGGTCGGTCTCGTCGACTGGCCGGAGGAGTCCACCGCCCTCAAGACGCAGCTGAAGGAGGGCGCGATCACCTCGCGCCTCCTGCAGGACTCCGCACCGCACCTGTCGCGATCCATCGCCCCGGTCTGGCTGGCAAGCCCGTACGAGGTCGCCCAGATCGCCGACACGATGCCGTTCGACACCGTGATCCTCGTCGACGCCGGTGCCGTGACGATCGCCGAGACCGTCGGTGCCGTGCGTCGTGCCCGCCAGACCGTCGTGTTCGGCGATCCGGTGACGCAGACGCCGTCGCCGTTCCGGATCGCCGTCGACCCCGCGCACCGCGCCCTGCAGGTCGACGAGGAGACGCTCGACGCCTTCCACGCCGACTCCGCGCTCGCGAAGTTGTCGACCCTGCTGCCGACGCTCTCGCTCACGCGCTCGTACCGCGCCGGCGGCGAGGACCTCGCCGAACTCGTGAACCGTCGCTTCTACGGCGGCCGGATCGAGTCGCTCCCGTGGGCCGGGTCGTTCCTCGGACACGGCTCCATCGCGCTCGACTACGTCAGCGACGGCAAGGCCGTGCCGGACCCGGAGTCCGGTGCCGTCGAGAGCGTGGACGCCGAGGTGGACCGCGTTGTCCGGCTCGTCATGGACCACGCCCGCACCCGGCCGACCGAGTCGCTCATGGTCATCACCGCGTCGGCGAAGCACGCCGTCCGGGTCGGGCAAGCCGTGCTCACCGCGGCGCAGGGGCACAAGGACCTCACCGAGTTCGTCATCGGCGACCGGGCCGAACCGTTCATCGTCGCGACGCTCGAGCAGTCCGTCGCCCAGAGCCGCGACCGCGTCGTGTTCTCGATCGGCTACGGCCGGACGCCGCACGGTCGTGTCCTGCGTGACTTCGGTCCGCTCGGCAAGCCCGGCGGAGAGCGCCTGCTCGCCGTCGCGATGACGCGTGCGCGTCGCTCGATGGTGATCGTCACGTGCTTCCAGCCCTCCGACATCGAGGCCGAGCGGATGGGCCACGGCACCGTCGCGCTGGCCGAGATCCTCGCCGAGGTCCGTGCCCGCACGACCGCCGAGTACGTGCCGGACGACTCCGACCCGCTGCTCGTCGACCTGGCGCGCCGCCTCGAGATGCGCGGCATCCCGGTCGCCCTCGGGCACCGCGGGAAGCTCGGCCTGGTCGCCGCGCACGGCGGGGTCTGCGTGACGATCGAGACCGACGCCTCGCTCGTGAAGGGCTCGCTGCGTGAATCGCTGCGGCTCCGCCCCGAGGTGCTCCGCCGACTCGGCTGGCACTACGTGCGCGTGCACGCGTTCCAGCTGTTCTCGGACCCGGACCGCGTCGCGAACACGGTCGCGTCGGTGCTCGGCGTCGACCGCGGTGCCACGCAGGAGATCAGCATCCCGCCGATCCCGGCACGCCGATGACCCGGCGGGCACACCGGTCCGCGGGGCCGGTGACGCCCGAGACGGACCAGCTGGTGGGCACGTGGACGCGGGCCGACGACGCGTCGTCAGCCGCGCCTCCCGTCCGTCCCGCGGCCCCCGTCCGCGGCGAGTCGGACGACCGCCCTGGAGGCACGGGTCGCCGCCGCAGACGCGTCACCACCCAGCCGGTGCCGGGCTACGACCCCGCCGCGCCCGCCGAGCCGGCGCGGCACCGCGACGGTGAGAACGACGACCAGCTCCGGCGGGACGTCCCCCCACATTGGTGACCAGGTAGCATTTCCGGCGATGACTGACACCGTGCGGGAGCGCCCCGACTGGCAGACCTGGCCGAACCTGATCTCGCTGTTCCGGCTGCTGCTGATCCCGGTCTTCGTGTGGCTCGTCGTCGCTGGACACCCCGGGTGGGCGCTCGTCGCCCTCGTCGTCATCGGGGTGAGCGACTGGGCGGACGGCTTCATCGCCCGGAAGTTCGACCAGGGCTCGAAGCTCGGCAAGGCGATCGACCCCGTTGCCGACCGACTGGCGATCATCGCGATCGTGCTGTCACTCGTCCTCACCGGGCTGCTGCCGTGGTGGGTCGTCGCGGTCGTGGTGCTCGTCGACCTCGTGCTCGTCGTGCTCTCGAGCGTGCTGTTCCACGGCAACCCGGACCTCGACGTGACCTGGACGGGCAAGATCCGCTCGGCGCTGCTGTTCGTCGGGCTCCCGGTGCTGCTGTTCTCCGCGGTGCACACGGTCGACGAGAACGCCCCGTGGGTCCGCGTCGTCGCCCTGGTGTTCGTCTACCTCGGCACGGCCGGCCACGTGCTCGCCGGTGTCCAGTACGCGATGGCGATGTTCGCCAAGCGCCGTGCGGTCGGCGCTCCCGCCGCCCGCTGACGTTTCGCGCGCGATTGCGCCCCCGGTGCGCGCGATTGCGCCCCCGAACGAACATCGCGCCCCGCAGAGACGGGGCGCGATGTTCGTTGCGGGGCGCGATCGCCCCACCGTGGTTCGGAGTGCGCCTAGAGCTTGGTCGTGCCGCCGATGCCGGGACCCTCGGGAGCGGTCGACGGAGCCACGTGCGCGCCGGACCCCGTCGATGCGGGCACACCGTTCTGCGACCGGAGCAGGTCGCGGATCTCGAGCAGCACCTCGACGTCGGTCGGCGGGACGTCCTGCGGCGTCTGCTCCTCGTCGTTCTTGACCCGCTCGAACGCGACCTTCTTGAGGTGGTTCACGGGGAGGACCAGCGCGAAGTACACCACGGCCGCCACGATGACGAACTGGATCACCGCACCGACCACGGCGCCGAACTTGATCTCGGCATCGCCGTTGAGACCCGGGATCGTCCAGATCCACGTGTCGTCGAGGCTCGACGCGTTGAAGATCGCGCCGATGAGCGGGTTGATCACCGCGTTGACGATGGCGGTGACGATGGCGGTGAACGCAGCACCGATGACGACTGCGACGGCCAGGTCGATGACGTTGCCGCGGAGCAGGAACTCCTTGAAGCCCTTCACGCGGGCCTCCTTCCGGGTCGGGGAAACCCCAAACCTACCGAGGAGGACGCGTCACGGTCACGACGCTGCAGGCTTCGGCGTGGCTGCCTTCGTCTCGGTCTTGGCGGGCGTGGGCGTCGACGACGACCCGGACGAGTCCGACGATCCGGACGAGCCGCTCTCCGCCTTGGGGGTGGCCCGCGAGTCGGTGCGGTAGAAGCCGCCACCGTTGAACGTCACCCCGACCGGCGAGAAGACCTTGCGCAGCGCGCCCCCGCACGCCGGGCACTCGGTGAGCGTGGCGTCGGAGAACGACTGCTTGATGTCGAAGGCGTTGCCGCACTCGGTGCAGCGGTACGAGTAGGTGGGCACCCTAGCTCCGGAAGGTGATGATGCGCGACGGCGTGATGATGCCGTCGACGGGTTCGTCGTGGGGTTCGCGCGGGACCTCGTCGAGGTACTCCGCGTCGAAGATCACAGCATAGACGGGCGGGCGGTTCGCCATCGACCCGAGCGTCTTGTCGTAGTAGCCGCGGCCCCAACCCATCCGGACGCCGTCGTGCCCGACCGCCGCAGCGGGGGTGAGGATAGCGTCGACGTCGTTGATCGCCAGGGGGGAGAGCACCTCGCCGACGACCTCGGGCATGCCGGCCAGACCCTCGGTCTCCGAGGTCCCGTCGCCGACCGCCCAGTCGAGCAGTCCGTCCTCGCGGGTGATCGGCAGCAGGACGCGCACACCGCGTGAGTAGGCCCAGTTCAGGAACGGACGGACGTTCGGTTCCTCCGGCGCGGAGAGGTACAGCGCGATCGACTCGACCTGCCGTTCCTCGGCGAAGCGCTGGAGGGTCGCGGTGAGCGCCTCCGTGTCGGCGTCGCGTTCAGTCGTGGTCCGGGTGCGCCGCCGCTGCCGGAGGTCGGCTCGCAGGGCACGTTTCTCGTTCCCGAGATCGGCGATCATGCGCAGGAGTCTACCGAGGGTGTCCGTTGCGGCTTCCCGCCGCCGGTCGCGCGAAGCCGTGTCCTCCGTAGCGACGACATGCCCCGTCCAGGGGTCATCCGATACCTTCACAGGCATGGGCTTCCAGATTTCGAAAGCCGTGATCCCCGCCGCAGGCCTGGGCACGCGCTTCCTCCCCGCCACCAAGGCGATGCCGAAGGAGATGCTCCCCGTCGTCGACAAGCCGGCCATCCAGTACGTGGTGGAAGAGGCAGTCGGCGCGGGCCTCACCGACGTGCTCATGATCACGGGGCGCAACAAGAACGCGCTCGAGAACCACTTCGACCACGTGTCCGAGCTCGAGGAGACCCTCAAGAAGAAGGGCGACCACGAGAAGCTGCAGAAGGTGAACCAGTCCACGGACCTCGCCGACATGCACTACGTCCGTCAGGGTGACCCGCTCGGCCTCGGCCACGCGGTGCTCCGCGCCAAGATGCACGTCGGCCGCGAGCCGTTCGCCGTGCTCCTCGGTGACGACATCATCGACGCCCGCGACCCGCTGCTCCAGCGCATGATCGAGGTCCAGGGCGAGAAGAACGCCACGGTCGTCGCCCTGCTCGAGGTCCCCGAGTCGCAGACCCACCTCTACGGCATCGCGACCGTCGAGCCGACCGACACCGACGACGTCGTGAAGATCACGGGCCTCGTCGAGAAGCCCCCGCAGGGCGAGGCGCCCTCGAACCTGGCCATCATCGGCCGCTACGTCATCCGCCCCGAGGTCTTCGACGTCCTCGAGAAGCAGGAGCCGGGCAAGGGCGGCGAGATCCAGCTGACCGACGCGCTCATGAAGATGGCGAACGCCGAGGAGTGGACCGGCGGCGTGTACGGCGTCGTGTTCCGTGGACGCCGGTACGACACCGGTGACAAACTCGACTACATCAAGGCGATCGTCCAGCTCGCCTCGGACCGCGAGGACCTCGGCCCCGACCTCAAGTCGTGGCTCAAGGAGTTCAACGCGGGCGAATAGTCGACCCGTCGCCGAACGGGTCCGGGGAACGCCCCGGGCCCGTTCGACGCCCCCGGAGGAACCAGCGCGATGACGACGATCCCGACCCTGTCCCACGGGCGGGTCACCATCCGGCCCCTCCGGCTGCGCGACAGCCGTGACCTCGACGTCGCGCTCGCCAGCAACCGGTCGTGGCTCCGGACGTGGGAGGCCACCAACCCCTCCGGACACGTCTCCACCGATGTCCGCGGCAGCATCCGTGCGCTCCAGGCCAACGCCCGCGCGGGGCTCGGGCTCCCCTTCGCGATGGAGCTCGACGGCCGGTTCGTCGGCCAGCTGAACGTCTCCGGCATCACCTACGGCTCGCTCGCCAGCGCGTCGATCGGCTACTGGGTGGTCGAGGACGCCGCCGGTCACAACGTCACGCCGATCGCCGTCGCGATGGCGGTCGACCACTGCTTCCGCGTCGTCGGCATCCACCGCATCGAGATCTGCATCCGTCCGGAGAACGCACCGTCGCTCCGGGTGGTCGAGAAGCTCGGCTTCCGGTACGAGGGCCTCCGTCGCCGGTACATCCACATCAACGGCGACTGGCGCGACCACTTCTGCTTCGCCCTCGTCGCCGAGGAGGTCCGCGAGGGCGTCCTCGAACGCTGGGTCCGCGGGCAGGTCCCGCCGGGTGTCGGCAGCGTGCCGCTCGCCGCGCGCGACGAGGCGGCGTTGCCGCTGCACACGACGCCCCGCGTCTGACCCGTCGGTCCCGTCCGCCTCGTCCCACCGAGCGGACTGGAGGCGCGGCTCGCCTCCCGTGATTTCGTCACGACACGCGCAACACGCGTCCGGCAATCACCTGCCAGGGGAACGCCCGCCCCTACCGTGTTCGCATGGCAGGTATCGGCTCCTGGGGCGGCGGCATCGTCCTGCTCATCGCGGCCGTGCTCTGGCTCGTCTACCTCATGCCGTCCTGGGCGGCCCGGCGGCAGTACCTCGCCACTGAACGGAACGCGATCCGCCTGCAGCAGACCCTCCGCATCCTCGCGCAGACGGCCGAGCTGCCGGACGAGGTCCGCGTCGAGATGAACGCCAAGTCCCTCGCCGAGGCGCAGCGCGTCGCGAAGTCGGAGGAGGCGAAGCGCACCGCGATCGTCCGCGCCCACGAGGCCGCTCGCCAGCGGGAGATCACCCGTCGGCTCGCCGAACAGGCCCCCGTCCTCGAGCGTGCGTCCTCCGTGCCCGCGCTCACCGCGATGCGGATGCGGCGTTCCCGGCTCGGGGCGACCCTGCTCGGGACGCTCGGCATCGTCGTCGCGATCGTCGTCTTCGTCGCGGCGCCCGCCGCCTGGCTGGTCGGTGTCGCCGGCCTCGTCGCCGCGGGCGGGTCCGCAGCGGTCCTCGCCCAGCTGCACCAGGTCGCGACGGCGCGGAAGGCGCGGACCGCGACGGCCGTGCCGGAGGCGAGCCGTGCCTCCAGGCCGACGACCGCGTGGACGGACCCGGCGCCGCCGCTGCCCACCGAGCAGCCCGCCGAACCCGCGCGTGACCGGAGCTGGACCCCCAACCGCGTCCCGAAGCCCCTGTACGTCGAACGCCCGGCCGCTCCGGCGGCCTCGCCGGAGTCCGCTGCCGAGCTGGCCGCGCGACTGAAGGAGCGCGTCGCCGAGGCCAAGGCGCAGGCCGAGGCCGAAGCGGCCGCGATCCGCGCGGCCGAGACCGACCCGTCGCTCGCCCGGGTGTCGCAGATGCGGCCCGACGTCGAGGAAGCCGTCGCGTCCCTGTCGGCGCACGACCAGGGTCGGCTCGCGGAGCGGCTGGGGCTGCGAGCGCCCGCCGTTCCCGCTGCTCCGGCGCCGGAGTCCGCTGCGCCCACCGAGCCTCCCGAGCCCCCGAGCAAGTGGGCCGGCATGGGGGTCCTCGGCGACGACGCGTACGAGCAGGCGGACCTCGACGCGATCATGCGCCGCCGCCGCGCCGTGTGATCGGCTCGATTTCGGATCGAGCCGAGGCGGGTGCTAGTGTGGTCGAGTCCTTGGGGCTATGGCGCAGTTGGTAGCGCGTCTCGTTCGCAATGAGAAGGTCAGGGGTTCGAATCCCCTTAGCTCCACTCCAAGACAGAAGGCCACCCGATCGGGTGGCCTTCTCTCGTTCCGGGGTGTGTCGGCGTCAGCCGGGCACGCTCTCCGTCAGCACGCCCGCCTGCGCCAGGTCGGTGTGGATCGCGTTGGCGGCCTGCTCGAACGCGCGGTTGCCGCGGGAGATCCCGAGCGCCCCGCCCTTGATCGCGGACTTCCCCGAGCCGCGGAGCAGCCGGGCGACGGTCCGGCCGTCGGGCGTGACCATGACCTGCACGTCGAGGCGGGTGTGGAAGGTGCGGTCGTTGGCCATGCCGCCGATGAGCAGCGTCAGGCCGAGGCTGCCGCGAGTGGCGCGCAGGGCTCCCTGCTCGCCGTCCTCGACGGTGTAGCCCTCGCGGACGAGGGCGCCGCGGACTCGGGCACGGACGGTTTCGGGGTCGGCTGCGACGAAGAAGTCGTGGCTCTCGGGCATCGGGTCTGATCCTCTCGACGGTGGTTCCTGCCAGAGATCATGCCGTGTCGTCGCCTACCCTGGGAAGCACCATGACTGCTTCGTTCACGCGCCGTTCCCTGCTGTCCCTCGCCGGGGCGACCGGGATCGGGCTCGCCGTGGCCGCGTGCTCGTCGGGCAACGGCGGCGGCAAGGGCGCGGGCAAGGGGTCAGGGGCGGACGGCGGCGGCTCCTCCACGCCGACCGCGAAGCCCGTCGCGAAGTCGGTCAGCCCCGCGCAGGTCCCGCTCGCCGGCGGTGTGACGATCACGGTCGCCGGCACCGGGCTGGCGGCGGTCAAGGGCGTCACGGTCGGTGGGGTCGCAGCACGGGACGTCACGGCCACGGCGACGAAGGTGACCTTCACGGCGCCGCACCAGGCGATGTACACGGCGGGCTCTGCGGACGTGGCGCTCTTCACGTCGGCGATCGAGCCGAGTCCGTCGGCGAACCAGTCATCGGACGGCAACGGCAGCGCGGCGAACGACGGGCAGACCGGGGCGACGCAGGACTCCGCGACCGCGACGCCCACGCCGACCACCGCACCCGTGCCGGACGCCGCGACGGCGGTGGCGACCTCGACCCTGGCCTACGCCGCACTGACCGACGTCGACCGGCAGCTCCAGTACGCGATGGCGCACTGGAAGGACTACAACCTGGCCGAGTACGGCACCATGAACCCGATCGGCGGCGACTGCGCGAACTACGTGTCGCAGACCCTGATCGCCCGCGGGTGGGAGCAGCGCTCCGATTGGTACAACCGCTCTGCGGGGGCGGAGCACACGGCGACGTGGACGTACTGCCCGACGATGGACCCGTGGCTGACGACCAACGCTGCGGAGTTCGGGCTCACCCGGCGGTCCCTCGACGAGCGTGACAAGGTCAAGGTCGGCGACATCGTGTTCTACGACTGGAACGACAACGACTCGCCGGACCACACGACCATCGTGTCCGAGGTCTTCACCGAGCCCGACGGCACCATCCGCATCAAGTCGGCGAGCCACAACCAGGACGGCCCGTACCGCGACCTCGACGAGATGATCACGGTGCAGCACCCGGGCGGCACCGCCTGGTTCCACACGTTCGACGCGTAGCCGGCCCGCCCGACCGGGCGGCCCGCGTCACGGGTACCCGAGGAACCAGATCAGCACGATCGCCACGGGCTGCAGGCACACCCCGACCACGAGCCACGTGACCGCCCGCCGCCGCGTCCGCACGAACACGTCCGACCCGAGCAGCGGCGCCATCGGCATGAGCAGCCGCGGCAGGCTCTGCTGCGGCAGGAACACCGCGACGAGGTACAGCCCGTACGACGCCGTGAACGCCCACACGTCGACCCCGAGCGCCCGGACGTCGCGCCGCCACCAGAACCAGACCGCACCCGCCAGCACAGCGACCACGAGCACGACCCCGAGCGGCCCGAGCCACGTCCCCGCCATCGTGAACCACGGCGTCAGCGGCGCGAAGTGCTGCCGCCCGACGAACCCCACCCACCACGACAGCTCGGTGTCGAGGTACGCGTTCGGGCGACCGGTCACCGCGGAGGCGATCACCGGCCACGCCAGCCCCGCCGCTGCCACGACCAGCCCCGACACGACGATGGCCACCGCGTCCCGGACGGGCAGCGCCCGACGCTCCTGCACCCACCGCACGACGAGGTGCACGGCGAGCGCGACGGCCAGCGCGAGCACGCCCGGCTTCGTGAACGCCGCGACGAGCCCGAGCGGCGCCACGAGCCAGTACCGACGACGCACCAGGGCGAGCAGCGCCCCGAAGAGCAGCAGCAGGAAGGTGCTCTCCGCGTAGGCGACCTGCAGCAGGAATCCGGTCGGGGCGAACGCGAACAGCGCGGTCGCCCAGCGTGCCCGGTGCGAGCAGCCCACCGCCAGGACGAGCCGGTACAGCAGCACGCACGCCCCCGCCCCGGCGAGCGCCGACACCAGGACGCCGGCGACCCAGAAGGACCCGCCCGTCAGCGGCATGACCGCGCGTACGAGCGCGGGGAACACGGGCAGGAACGCCCACGCGTTCGGAGCGACGTGGCCGGCGTCGTCGAGCGGCAGGGTCGTCGGGTACCCGTGCTCCGCGATGATCCGGTAGAACGACGCGTCCCACGAACCCGAGAACGTGAAGAACGACGGGTCACGACGGTACGAGGCGAAGGTCCAGCCGTTCGCGGTCGCCACGACGTAGACGGTCGCGAGCAGCGCCGTGCTGACGACGCGGGACGCCAGCCACAGCAACAGGGGAGTGGTCCACGTGCTGTGGGGCGCGTCCGGGGCCGGCCTGGAGGCGCGGGTCGTCTCCGCAGCGCTGGTCACCCGAGCGATCCTCCCACGTCCACGGCGTGCGGCTGCTGTCCGCAAGGCGTACGGACTCACCGTCGGCCCAAGCTCCGGGGCGTTTCATCGGAACCGTTCCCTGGACGAGCAACCACAGGAGGCAGCATGCCGTTCATCACCGTCGGAGCCGAGAACGGGCACGACATCGATCTGCACTACGACGACTTCGGTTCGGGCGACCCGGTCGTCCTCATCCACGGCTGGCCGTTGTCCGGCCGTTCGTGGGAAGGCCAGGTCCCGGCGCTCGTCGCGGCCGGCCACCGGGTCATCGCGTACGACCGCCGCGGGTTCGGCCAGTCGTCGCAGCCGTGGGGCGGGTACGACTACGACACGTTCGCCGCGGACCTCGACACGCTCATCACCGAGCTCGGGCTGACGAACGTCACCCTGATCGGGTTCTCGATGGGCGGCGGCGAACTGGCGCGCTACGTGTCGACGTACGGCACGGCCAAGGTCGCGAAGCTCGTCTTCGCGAGTGCCGTCCCGCCGTACCTGTGGAAGTCGGACGACAACCCGGACGGCGGAGTCGACCAGGACCTCGCGGATTGGTTCTCGAACGGCATCACCGGGGATCGCCCGGCGTTCCTGCACGAGTTCGTCGACCTGTTCTACACGGCCGGGAAGCCGTCGCTCGTGAACAAGCCCCTCGTGTCCGGCGACCAGCGTGCCTACGACCTGGCGATCGCCGAGCTGGCCTCGCCGAAGGGCACCCTCGACTGCACGGCGGCGTTCGCGACCACCGACTTCCGCGACGACCTGACGAAGGTCGACGTCCCGACGCTGGTCATCCACGGCGACTCCGACGGCATCGTGCCGTTCGAGGTCTCCGGGCAGCGCACCGCGGCGGCGATCCCGAACGCGCAGACGCACGTGATCGAGGGCGGGCCGCACGGGGTGCTCGCCTCGCACAAGGACGAGTGGAACGAGGCGGTCCTGCGCTTCCTCGACTCCTGACCGCGCGCCGATCTGCGCGTCGACTGAGCAGCAATGGTCGGGTCCGTTCGTCGGACCCGACCATTGCTGCTCAACGGAGGCGCGCCTCCCGGCTGTCTGCGTCGCGTCAGCGACCCGTGATGGCCCGCCGGATCTGCTCGATCGGCACCTTCGGGGTGCGGTCGGCGTTCAGCAGACCGTTCGTCTCCTGCATCGTGTCCGTCAGCTGCGTGTAGCAGGACCCCGCGAGGAACGAGCTCGCACGGATCGCGTCGTACAGCGCGGTGATCCGGGCGATCCAGTCGTCGCCGTCCGTGGCGGAGGTGTAGCCCCACCCGTCCTCGCGCTGCGCTCCCGGCTGGTAGTTCACCCCGCCGAACTCGGTCAGCATGACCGGCTGCCCGTGGTCCGTCGCACCGCCGACCAGCACCCACCGGTCGGACGGACCCATCCCGTGGAACAGTTCCGACCGTGCCGTGTCGTCGGCGTACGTCTTCGCCAGGCTCTCGCCCACGCCGTCGTAGTCGTGGATGGTGATGATGTCCGAGTTCGTGTGCTCCCACCCGTCGTTGGAGATCACCGGACGCGTCGGGTCGATCGCCCGCGTGACGTCCGCCAACGACCGGGCGTAGGCCTGCTGCGCCGGGTCCGTGGCGATGTGCTGCACGCCCCAGCTCTCGTTCGCCGGTACCCAGGTGACGATCGACGGGTGCGAGGCGTCGCGCTCGACGGCGTCCATCCACTCGCGCATGAGCCGCTGCACCGCGCGCGGGGAGAACGCGTACGCCCCGGGCGCCTCACCCCACACCAGGATGCCGAGCCGGTCCGCCCAGTACAGGAAGCGCGGGTCCTCGATCTTCTGGTGGTTGCGGGCCGCGTTGAAGCCGAGTTCCTTGATGAGCTCGACCTCGCGGCGGAGTGCCTCACGGGAGGGCGCGGCGATGTGCGAGTCCGGCCAGTACCCCTGGTTCAGGACGCTCCGGACGTCGTAGCTCCGGCCGTTCAGCAGGAAAGCGCCGCCGTCGACGCCGACCGTGCGGACGCCGAAGTACGACGCGACGGCGTCGACCGGGTGTCCCGCGCGGTCCAGCAGGGTGACGGTGGTGTCGACGAGCCGTGGCGCCTCGGGGGTCCAGTGCAGTTCGTCCTCGGCCTGGCCGTTCGTCTGTCGGGCGATCGGGACCACGACGTCGAACTCGTCGGACGTGTCGCCGAGCGTGGACTCGATCGTGGCGAGGTGCTCGTCGCGCTCGTCCCAGCGGGCCTCGACCCGGAGGCGCTCGCGGCCGGTGCGCTCGCCGCGGAGCCGGACGGTCAGGCGGACGGTCCCGTGGTCGACGTTCGTCCAGCGCAGGTACTCGATCGACGCGGTCGGCACGGCCTCGAGCCACACCGTCTGCCAGATCCCGGTCGTCCGGCGGTACCAGATCGCGTGCGGGTCCTCGTGCCAGTCCTGCTTGCCGCGGGGCTGGGTGAGGTCGTGCGGGTCGTCCTCCGCGCGGACCACGAGGGTGTGGACGGCATCGGGGTCGGTGCTGGTCCCGCCCGCCAGCGCTTCCGTCACGTCGAAGGAGAACGGGGTGTGCCCGCCCTCGTGCTCGCCGATGAACTGGCCGTCGATCCAGACGCGGGCGCGGTGGTCGACGGCACCGAAGTGCAGCACGAGTCGGGGCGCCTCGGCGGTGTGTCCGGCAGCCAGCAGGTCCGCACGGGTGATCGTCCGGGAGTACCAGACGACCGGGTGGAAGCCGGGCTCGTCGATGCCGGACGCCACGGACTCCGGGGGGAACGGGACGACGATGTCCCGCGCGTCGGGGAAGCCCGCGCGCCATGCGGCATCGTCCCCGTCGTTCCGGAACGACCACGTGCCGTCGAGGTCCGCCCAGTCGGCGCGGAGCATCTGGGGGCGGGGGTACGAGCCGTCCTGCCGCGAGGCGAGCGGGAGGGCCGGCGGGAGGGCGGTGTCTGGTGCGGCGACGGTGCCGTCGAGCGTGCTCATGCGTCCATGCTGGCGCGGCTGTACATCGTTGTAAAGAGTGCGGCAACGATTGCACGCGGCGCCGACCGAGGGTCGTCTGCTCGGTCAGCCGATCGCAGCCGCGCGCGTGAGGACCATGACGTCCATCCGCCCCTGCTGCACGACCTCGCCGCGCTGGTTCCGGAGCGACACCGTCCGCTCGACGATGCCCGTCTTGCCGGAGCTCGTCAGCCGCGTCGACAGGATCTCGACCTCGCACGTCAGGGTGTCCCCGATGAACACCGGCGCCGTGAACCGCCACTGGTCGATGCCGAGCAGTGCCACCGCCGACCCTTCGAACACCCCGGTGCGGGCGATGAGGCCGAGGCAGAGTGACGTACCGAGCAGCCCGTGCACGATCCGCTGGCCGTACCGGGTCTTCGCGGCGAACTCGACGTCGGTGTGGACCTGGTTGTTGTCGTTCGTCCACGACGCGAACGAGACCACGTCGGCCTCGGTGATGGTCCGACCCGGGGTCGTGAAGGTCTGTCCGGCGGCGAGGTCCTCGAGGTAGTGCGGCACCGTGTCATCCTCCCAGACGCTCGCACCTCGCACGGTGCGAGGTCCGGCCGGCGCAGCTCCCCCGAACCGGTCCAGCCGCCGCCGCGTACGGTTCGCTGCATGAGCGACGAGGCACTCGAGCACCGCACCGCCGAGCCCACCGACCGTACGCTCGAGGGCTGGATCGCCCACCAGCGCTGGTACACGGCGAAGGGCGGGGTCCCACGGCTCCGCACGATCGCCGAGCACGACGGCACCCGGCTCGTCCTCGACGACGCCCCCACCGGGCCGGTCCTCTACCAAGCGCCCGTCCGCACGACCGACGGCGAGGCGCTGCGGGACGCCACCACCGATCCCGAGTGGATCCGCGCACTCGCCGCCCGCATCGACGCCGACCCGGAGAGCCTCCGCCCGATCGGCACGGTGTCGTCCTCCCGCGTCCTCAGCGGCGAGCAGTCGAACACCTCGGTCATCTGCGACACGGACTCCGGCGAGCAGGTCATCGTGAAGGTCTTCCGGGTCCTGCACCATGGCGACAACCCGGACGTCACGACCCAGCTCGCCCTCTCGGCGGCGGGCAGCACCAGGGTCCCGCGCGTCTACGGTGCCCTGCGCAGCTCCTGGCCCGACACCGGTCGCGCCGAGGGATCGGCCACGGGGCACCTCGCCTTCGCCCAGGAGTTCCTGCCCGGACTCGAGGACGCCTGGCGCGTCGCCCTCCGCGACGCCCGGCAGGGCACTTCGTTCGCGACCGACGCGGACCACCTCGGCGCCGCGCTCGCCGAGGTGCACGGCACGCTCGCCTCGGCGCTGCCGACCGAGCCCGCGGACGATTCCCGGCGGGCCACGGCGATCGCGACGATGCACGCCCGGCTCGACGCAGCCGCCCGCGAGGCCCCGGCCGTCGCCGAACACGTCGACGCCGTCCGTGCGGTCTACGCCCGCGCGGAGCAGGTCGCGTGGCCGGACCTGCAGCGCATCCACGGCGACCTGCACCTCGGGCAGGTCCTCGCCGCCCCGGAGCCGCGTGGGTGGGTCTTCCTCGACTTCGAGGGCGAACCGCTCCGACCGCTGACCGACCGCTCCCTGCCGGACGTCACGCTCCGGGACGTCGCGGGCATGCTCCGCTCGTTCGACTACGTCGCCGGCGCCCTGGCACAGGACGACGACCCGGTCGACGCGGGGGAGTGGGCGAGCGCCGCACGATCAGCGTTCCTGGACGGCTACCAGCGCGGCACAGGGACGGAGCTCCGCGCCCACCGCGAACTGCTCGACGCGTTCGAGCTCGACAAGGCCGTCTACGAGGTCGTCTACGAGACCCGGAACCGACCCGCCTGGGTGGGCATCCCGCTCGCCGCCGTCACGCGGCTCGCGACGGCGACCGCATGACGGACGGGCGCGCCCCGCTCAGCGGTGACGCGCCAGCGTCACGCGGGGCGCGCCGACCGAGCCTGCGAGGGAGGACGGTGCCAGCTGGCACCGTGCCTCCAGTCCGCATCTGGTCACGTCGGTCAGTTGACGGGACCCGTGAACTTCTCGCCCGGTCCGGCGCCCGGCGCGTCCGGGATCGCCGACGCCTCGCGGAAGGCGAGCTGCACGGAGCGGAGCCCGTCGCGCAGCGGCCGGGCGTGCTGGTCGCCGATCTCGGTCGCGGCCGCGGTCACGAGGCCGGCGAGCGCGGTGATGAGCTTCCGGCCCTCGTCGAGGTCGGTCTGCGTCTCGGGGTCGTCGGCGAGCCCGACCTTCACCGCGGCGGCGCTCAGCAGGTGCACGGCGACCGTGTTGATGAGTTCGACGGCGGGGACCTCCGAGATGTCGCGAGCTTCCTCGGCGGCGTCGTTGGGCGGGGTGTCGGTCACGGTGCTCCTCTGCTAGACTCTGTCGCGGCAGATGCTTCCGTGCGCCTCCGGGCGGCGAACAGCATCGTGAAAGAGGAGTCTCTCCCACCCGCGGCCGTGCACCATCAGGCTACCGGGTCCCAACCGCTCCACCGGCGTCCGCGTCGGTCGGCCGTCCCGCAGGGGTCGGCGTCGGGCGGCTGCCGAACGGGTCACGATCCGTGCGTCAGATCTCCTCTCTCGTGCCGTCGCCCAGGGCAAACGCCCCGGACGGCCACCACCTGATTGAAGGAGCTCCGCATTCCCGATCCCCGTACCAACGACCGAATCCGCGTCCCCGAGGTCCGTCTTGTCGGACCCCAGGGCGAGCAGGTCGGCGTTGTCCCCATCGCCGTCGCACTGCGCCTCGCGCAGGAAGCCGAGCTGGATCTGGTCGAGGTCGCGCCGAACTCGAAGCCGCCCGTGGCCAAGATCATGGACTACGGCAAGTTCAAGTACGAGGCCGCTCAGAAGGCCAAGGAAGCCCGTCGCAACCAGGTGAACACGGACCTCAAGGAAGTCCGTTTCCGCCTGAAGATCGACGTGCACGACTACGAGACGAAGCGCAAGCGTGCCGAGGGCTTCCTCCTCGGTGGCGACAAGGTGAAGGCGATGATCCTCTTCCGTGGCCGCGAGCAGTCGCGTCCGGAGCAGGGTGTCCGTCTCCTCCAGAAGTTCGCCGAGGAGATCGCCGAGTTCGGCGTCGTCGAGTCGCGTCCGACCCAGGACGGCCGCAACATGACGATGATCATCGCCCCGCTCAAGAACAAGTCCGACGTCAAGGGCGAGCAGAACGCCAAGCGCGCTGCCGAGAAGGCCGAGCGTCGTGCGTCGGAGCACGCTGCGAAGGGCAAGGGCGACGCTGAGGCGCCGGCCCAGTCCGAGCAAGCCGAAGCTCCCGCCGAATAGGTCCCACCGACCGACCCCGCAACGACGCGGCTCCCCATCCATCCCACGGAAAGGCACCACCATGCCCAAGCAGAAGACCCACTCCGGGTCGAAGAAGCGCTTCAAGGTCACCGGCAGCGGCAAGATCATGAAGCAGCAGGCCGGTATGCGTCACAACCTCGAGGTCAAGTCTGCCAAGCGCAAGGCCCGCCTCAACGAGGACCAGGTCCTCGCCAAGGCTGACGCGAAGAACGTCAAGAAGCTCCTCGGCCACTGAGCCCCCGGAACGTAAAGGAATAGATCAATGGCACGAGTAAAGAGAGCGGTCAACGCCGCCAAGAAGCGCCGCGTCATCCTCGAGCGCGCCGAGGGCTACCGCGGCCAGCGTTCGCGTCTGTACCGCAAGGCCAAGGAGCAGGTCACCCACTCCCTCGTCTACGCGTACCGTGACCGTCACGCGAAGAAGGGCGAGTTCCGTCGCCTCTGGATCCAGCGCATCAACGCTGCGTCGCGTGCGAACGGCCTGACCTACAACCGCCTCATCCAGGGCCTCGGCCTTGCCGGCGTCGAGGTCGACCGTCGCATCCTCGCGGACCTCGCGGTGAACAACCCCGAGACGTTCGCGGCGCTCGTCGAGACCGCCAAGAAGGCACTCCCGGCCGACACCTCGGCCCCGAAGGCTGCGTAGTCAGTTCTTCTGCTCGCGAAACCCCCGCCGGTCCGGCGGGGGTTTCGTCGTTCCTAGACTTGTCCCGTGAGCGATCTCCTCGAGAACCCCAAGGCCGGCCGTGTCCGTGCCGTCGCAGCGCTGTCGAAGAAGGACGTGCGCGCCGAGACGGGCCTGTTCCTGCTCGAAGGGCCGCAGGCGGTGCGCGAGGCGATCGAGTACCGCCCGGAGCTCCTCCGCGAGCTCTACGTCACCCCGACGGCGGCCGCACGCTACGCGCTCGACGACGCGCCGGTCGACACCTGGTTCGTGACGGAGCAGGTCCTCGACGCGATGGCCGACACGGTGACGCCGCAGGGCGTCGTCGCGGTGTGCCAGCAGTTCCCGACGTCGGTCAAGGACGTCTTCCCGGACGCTGGTGCCGGCCTGGAGGCGCGTGGCGGCCTGCCGGGGATCGTCGCGATCCTGGAAGAGGTGCGTGATCCCGGCAACGCCGGCACCATCATCCGCGCGGCCGACGCCGCGGGTGCCGACGCCGTGGTCCTCACCGGTCGGAGCGTCGACCCGTACAACCCCAAGGTCGTGCGGTCGACCACGGGGTCGCTGTTCCACGTCCCGGTGTCGGTCGGCGTCACGCTCGCCGACGCGGTGTCCCGTGCCCGGGGTCTCGGGTACACGATCCTGGCCGCCGACGTCTCGGGCGACGACCTGCCCGAGGTCCGAGCGGACGGCATGCTCGACGGCCCGACCGCGTGGGTCTTCGGCAACGAGGCCCGTGGGCTCACCGCGGAGGACCTCGCGCTCGTCGACCGCGCCGTGAAGGTGCCGATCTACGGCAGGGCGGAGTCGATGAACCTCGCGACCGCGGCGTCCGTCTGCCTGTACGAGTCGGCGTTCGCGCAGCGCACGGCCAACCCCTCCACAGGCGACTGACCGCGTCCGTCGTCCCCAGTCCACCCGGTACAGGACGGCGGTATCCCAGGGGCCGGTAGGCTTGGGCCTCGTGTCAGAACCTCTCGAGATCAGCGAATCGGCCGTCGCCGACGCCGTGGACCGGGCCCTCGCTGCGGTCCGTGCCACGACGACCGTCGCCGAGCTGAAGCAGGCCAGGGCCGAGCACACCGGCGAGCAGTCCGCGCTGGCGCGGATGAACGCGTCGATGCGCAGCGTGCCGCCGGAGCAGAAGGCCGCAGCGGGCAAGCTCGTCGGCCAGGCCCGTGGGCAGGTGAACAAGGCCGTCGCCGAGCAGGAGTCCGTGCTCGCCGAGGCCGAGGAACGCGCACGGCTCGACGCCGAGCGCGTCGACGTCACCGCGCTCCCGGTCCGCCGTGCGCACGGCTCCCGTCACCCGCTCTCGCTCCTCAACGAGACCGTGGCCGACATCTTCGTCGGCATGGGGTGGGAAGTGGCGGAGGGCCCCGAGCTCGAGCACGAGTGGTTCAACTTCGACGCGTTGAACTTCGACCCGGACCACCCCGCCCGGGCGATGGCCGACACGATCTTCGTCGAGCCGGTCGAGCGGCACCTCGTCATGCGCACCCACACGTCGCCGGTGCAGGTGCGCTCGCTGCTCTCCCGTGACCTCCCGCTCTACGTCATCGCCCCTGGTCGCGTGTACCGCGCCGACGAGCTCGACGCCACGCACCTGCCGGTCTTCACCCAGGTCGAGGGCATCGCGATCGACAAGGGCCTGACGATGGCGCACCTGCGCGGAACGCTGGAGCACTTCGCCCGCCAGATGTTCGGTGCCGAGGCCCAGATCCGCCTCCGCCCGAACTACTTCCCGTTCACCGAGCCCAGCGCCGAGATGGACGTCTGGCAGCCCAACGCCAAGGGCGGCGCGCGGTGGGTCGAGTGGGGTGGCTGCGGCATGGTCAACCCCAACGTCCTGCGTTCGGCCGGCATCGACCCGGACGAGTACCAGGGCTTCGCGTTCGGCATGGGCATCGAGCGGACGCTGCAGTTCCGCAACGGCCTGAACGACATGCGTGACTTCCTCGAGGGCGACATCCGCTTCTCGCAGCAGTTCGGAACGGTGGTCTGATGCGCGTCCCACTCCGTTGGCTCGGCGAGTCCGTCGACCTCCCCGACGACGTCACCCTCGAGCACGTCCACGCGGCGCTCGTGTCGGTGGGCTTCGAGGAAGAGGACGTCCACACCTACGACCTCACCGGTCCGATCGTCGTCGGCCGCGTGCTCGAGCGCGACCCCGAGCCGCAGAAGAACGGCAAGACGATCAACTGGTGCCAGGTCGACGTCGGCGAGCCCGAACCCCGTGGCATCGTGTGCGGTGCGCACAACTTCGACGTGGGCGACCTCGTCGTCGTGACGCTGCCCGGCGCGGTGCTCCCCGGGCCGTTCCCGATCGCCGCCCGCAGGACCTACGGGCACGTGTCCGACGGCATGATCGCCTCGGCGCGCGAGCTCGGCCTCGGTGACGAGCACGACGGCATCCTCCGTTTCGCCGACCTCGGCATGGAGCCCGAGGTCGGCCAGGACGCCATCGCGCTCCTCGGCCTGGACGACGCCGCGGTCGAGATCAACGTCACGCCGGACCGCGGCTACGTGCTGAGCATGCGCGGGGTCGCCCGCGAGTACGCGCACGCCACCGGTGCGAGCTTCCACGACCCCGTCGACCGCGTCACGCCCCGCGGCGCCGAGGGATTCGCCGTCACGATCGACGACCGCGCCCCGATCCGTGGCCGTGTCGGTGCGACGACGTTCGTCACCCGTGTCGTCCGCGGCATCGACCCGACGGTGAAGACACCGGCGTGGATGGTGTCCCGCCTCGCCCTCGCGGGCGTGCGCTCGATCTCGCTCCCCGTCGACATCACGAACTACGTCATGTTCGAGCTCGGTCAGCCCCTGCACGGGTACGACCTGGCGAAGGTCCAGGGCGGCCTCGGGGTCCGCCGTGCCGCAGCGGGCGAGACCCTGACGACCCTCGACGACGTGACGCGGACGCTCGACCCGGAGGACCTCGTCATCACCGACGACCAGGGTCCCGTGGGACTCGCCGGCGTCATGGGTGGCGCCCGCACCGAGATCTCCGACGGCACGACCGACGTCCTGATCGAGGCAGCCGGCTTCGACCAGGTCTCGATCGCCCGCACGGCCCGTCGTCACAAGCTCCCGAGCGAGGCGTCCCGTCGCTTCGAGCGTGGCGTCGACCCGCTCGTCGCCGAGGCCGCCGCGAACCGTGCCGTCGAGCTCCTCGTCGAGCTCGCGGGCGGCACGGCCGACGCGCTCGGCTCGACGCTCGTCGACACCACGTCGCGACCGGCCGTGTCCATGCGGCTGTCGCGCCCGGCCGAGATGATCGGCGTCGAGTACACCGACGCCGAGGTCATCGACACCCTCCGCGCGATCGGCGCGACGGTCGACGTCGACGGAGCGCTCCTCGCCGTGACCCCGCCGACCTGGCGTCAGGACCTCACCGACGACACCACCCTCGTCGAGGAAGTCGCGCGCATCGTCGGCTACGACCGCATCCCGAGCGTCCTGCCGGTCGCCCCGCCCGGCCGCGGTCTGACCGGGCACCAGCAGGCACGCCGCCGCGTCGCCGCCGCGCTGGCCGCGGACGGACTCGTCGAGGCCGTGACCGCGCCGTTCGTCTCGCAGACAACGCAGGACGCCTACCCGGGGATCGACCCGGACGGCGGTCCGAGCGTGGTGCTCGCGAACGCCCTCGACAGCGAGCAGAGCCTGCTCCGCCGCAGCGGCCTCCCGGCGCTGGTGGACGCTGCTCGGCGGAACGTGTCGCGCGGGCTCGTCGACGTCGCGCTCTACGAGACCTCGCGGGTGTTCCTGCCGGTGCAGGGCGTCACGCTCGGCACGGACACGGTCCCGGCCGGTGGCACCCTGCCGGACCGCGAGACCCTTGCTGCGCTCGACGCCGCCCTGCCGCCGCAGCCGTTCCACGTGTCCGCACTGCTCACCGGCAACCGCGTCGTGAGGCAGCCCGGCGTCCAGCCGGAGCCGTACGGCATCGCGGACGCGCTCGACGTGGCCCGCACCGTCGCCTGGGCGGTCGGCGTCGAGCTGACCGTGGCGCAGACGACGCACCCGTCCCTGCACCCGGGGCGCGCGGCGTCGCTCCTCGTGGGCGACACGGTCGTCGGCGTCGCGGGCGAACTGCTGCCCGAGCTGACCGAGGCCGCAGTCCTGCCGCGCGTGGTCGCCGTCGTCGAACTCGACCTCGACGCCCTCGTGGCCGCGGCACCGGAGCTGGTGTCGGTGGCACCGATCGTGTCCTATCCGGCGGCGACGCAGGACCTCTCCCTCGTGGTGGGTTCCGACGTACCGGCGGGCGAAGTACTGGATGCGGTCCGGGCTGGTGCCGGAGACCTCTTGGAGTATGCTCGGCTCGTGGACGACTACCGGGGCACGGGCGTGGACGAGGGACAGAAGTCCCTGACGTTCGCCCTGCGCTTCCGTGCCACGGACCGCACGCTGACCGCTGCCGAGGCCTCCGAGGCCCGTGACGGCGCCGTCCGACGTGCCGGCGAGCGATTCGGGGCGACCCTGCGCGACTGATCCCATCGGGACCAGCACCGCCCGGGGCCGCCGCCTCCGACTCTCTCGACGACCAGTCCGACCAAAGGTGGAATCCCATGTCCGTATCCGTCGCCGTGGCGGGAGCCTCCGGCTACGCGGGCGGTGAGCTCCTGCGCGTGCTCTCCGCCCATCCCGAGTTCGACGTCAGGACGGTGACGGCGTTCTCGAACGCCGGACAGCCGTTGATCGCGACGCAGCCGCACCTCCGTTCGCTGTCGCACCTGACCCTCGAGAAGACGACGGCGGAGACCCTGCGCGGACACGACGTGGTCTTCCTCGCGCTGCCGCACGGGCAGTCCGGGGCGATCACCGCGGAGCTCGGCGACGACACGCTCGTCGTGGACTGCGGCGCGGACCACCGGCTGACGGACCCGGCTGCGTGGGAAGCGTTCTACGGCGGCGACTACCACGTCGCGTGGACCTACGGCCTCCCCGAACTCCTGCTCGCCGCACCCACCCCGGGGTCGGCGGACGAGTGGCGTGACGTCGACGACATCCAGGCGCAGAGTCGGCAGCGCTCGGCGCTGGTCGGCACGAAGCGGATCGCCGTCCCCGGGTGCAACGTGACCGCGGTGACGCTCGGCATCCAGCCGGGCATCCAGGCCGGACTGGTCGAGTCGGACGACATCGTGGCCGTGCTGAGCGTCGGCCCGAGCGGCGCCGGCAAGAAGCTCGCGAACACCTACCTGGCGTCCGAGATCATGGGCTCCGCGAGCGCGTACGCGGTGGGCGGCAAGCACCGGCACATCCCGGAGATCCAGCAGAACCTCGTCGTCGCCGGTGCGTCCGACGTGACGATCTCGTTCACGCCGGTCCTCGTCCCGATGTCCCGCGGCATCCTCGCGACGACGACGGCGAAGCTCGCCCCCGGTGTGAGCGCCCGCGACGTCCGGCTCGCCTGGGAGCAGGCCTACGCCGACGAACCCTTCGTGCACCTGCTGCCCGAGGGCGAGTTCCCCCGGGTCGCCGACACCATCGGTGCGAACACGGCCCTGGTCGGCGTCGCGGTCGACGAGGCTGCCGGCCGCGTCGTCGCGGTGAGCGCCCTCGACAACCTGGCCAAGGGCACCGCCGGTGCCGCGGTCCAGTCGACGAACATCGCCCTGGGCTTCCCGGAGACCCTCGGCCTCAGCGTGGACGGAGTCGCCCCGTGACCGACGCAAGCCAGACCACCCAGAGCGAGTCGGGCCTCCAGGGCGTCACCGCGGCAGCGGGGTTCCGCGCAGCCGGCGTGACCGCCGGACTCAAGACGAGCGGCAAGCCCGACGTGGCCCTCGTGGTGAACGACGGACCCGACGCCGCCGTGGCGGCGGTCTTCACCAGCAACCGTGCACAGGCACACCCCGTCATCTGGTCGCGTCAGGCCGTCGGTGACGGCGTGGCCCGTGCGGTCGTCCTGAACTCCGGCGGTGCGAACTGCTTCACCGGTCCGTTCGGGTTCCAGACCACGCACATGACGGCCGAGGCGGTCGGTGAGGCGCTCGGCATCGGCGCCGGCGACGTCGTCGTCTGCTCGACCGGCCTCATCGGTGTCGGTGACCAGGCGTTCCGCGACAACGTGCTCAAGGGTGTCGACCTCGCGAGTGCGGCGCTGTCGGCCGACGGCGGTCCGGACGCTGCGACCGCGATCATGACCACCGACACGAAGCCGAAGCAGTCCGTCGTGACCGAGGACGGCTGGACCGTCGGCGGGATGGCGAAGGGCGCGGGCATGCTCGCCCCCGGACTCGCGACGATGCTCGTGGTGATCACCACGGACGCCGTGGTCGGCTCGGACGAGCTCGACCAGGCACTCCGCGCCGCCACCCGTGTCACCTTCGACCGGGTCGACTCGGACGGCTGCATGTCGACGAACGACACGGTGGTGCTGCTGTCCTCCGGCGCGAGCGGCGTCACACCGGAGGTCGGTGACTTCCAGGAAGCCCTGACCGCCGTCTGCGCGGACCTCGCTCGGCAGCTGCAGCAGGACGCCGAGGGTGCCAGCCACGACATCGCGATCCACGTCGTGAACGCCGCGACCGAGGACGACGCCGTGACGGTCGGCCGCAGCGTCGCCCGCAACAACCTGTTCAAGGCCGCGGTCTTCGGCAACGACCCCAACTGGGGCCGGGTGCTCGCCGCGATCGGCACCACGGACGCCGACTTCGACCCGTACGCGGTCGACGTCTCGATGAACGGGGTCCGCGTCTGCCACGCCGGGGCGCCGGACCAGCCGAGCGACAGCGTCGACCTGACACCGCGTGACACCGACGTGCTCATCGACCTCGGGGTCGGACCGTTCTCGGCGACGATCCTGACGAACGACCTCACGCACGACTACGTCCACGAGAACAGCGCGTACTCCAGCTGATGGCCGACGACAGCATCCTCTCGAAGGAAGAAGAGCACGAGCTCGCGACCGTCAAGGCCGCGACCCTCATCGAGTCCCTGCCGTGGCTGAAGCGGTTCTCGGGCAAGATCGTCGTCATCAAGTTCGGCGGCAACGCCATGGTGAACGAGGACCTCAAGCGCGCGTTCGCCGAGGACATGGTCTACCTCCGGTACGCCGGCCTGCACCCCGTGGTCGTGCACGGTGGTGGCCCGCAGATCTCGGCGGCGCTGAAGGAACAGGGCATCGCGTCCGAGTTCCGCGGCGGCTACCGCGTGACCACGACCGAGGCGATCACGGTCGTCCGCGACGTGCTCGCCGGCGAGGTCAACCGCGAGATCGTCGACCTGATGAACGAGCACGGCGACGGCCTGGCGGTCGGGGTGTTCGGGGACGGCGGCTCGCTGTTCACCGGCGAGAAGAAGGGCGTCGTCGTCGACGGCGAGCACTTCGACCTCGGTCACGTCGGCGACATCACGCACGTCGACCCCTCCGGCGTACTCGCCGCGATCGAGGCCGGCCGCATCCCGGTGGTGTCGAGCATCGCCATCGACGACGCCCACCCGGACCAGGCACTCAACGTGAACGCCGACGCGGCCGCCGGGGCGCTCGCGATCGCGCTCAAGGCGTCGAAGCTCATGATGCTCACCGACGTCCCCGGGCTGTACCGGAACTGGCCGGACCGCGACTCCATCGTCGACCTCATCGCCGTCGAGGAACTCCGCGCCCTGCTGCCGTCGCTCGAGTCGGGGATGATCCCGAAGATGACCGCGTGCCTCGACGCCGTGGTCGGTGGGGTCGGCGGCGCGACGATCATCGACGGTCGGATCCCGCACTCGATCCTCCTCGAGGTCTTCACCCTGCGCGGCGCGGGCACCGAGGTGATCCCGGACCCGAGCCGACGAACCGAGAACCAGATGACGCACGCCGAGATCGGCCGACGCGTCGCAGCACCGTCGACGACCAGCACCACCGGCCAACACGTGGCCAGCACGACCGAGAAGGGACAGCAGCAGTGAGCACCGAGACGCAGACCGAGACCTGGAACGACCGGTTCGGGGCGTCGCTCATGCGATCCCTGACCCCGCCGAAGATCATGCTCGAGCGCGGGCAGGGCTGCCGCGTCTGGGACGTCGACGGCAACGAGTACCTCGACTTCCTCGCCGGCATCGCCGTCAACTCCCTCGGTCACGCGCACCCCGCGTTGGTCGAGGCGATCAGCGACCAGGCCGCGAAGCTCGTGCACGTGTCGAACTACTTCGCGACGCCGCCGCAGCTCGAGCTCGCCGAACGCCTCAAGCGCATCACGGGTGCGGGCGAGGCCGGCCGCGTCTACTTCGGCAACTCCGGAGCAGAGGCGAACGAGGCCGCCTTCAAGCTCTCGCGGCTCAACCGCGGTGCCGACGGTCGGAAGACCCGGATCCTCGCGTTGAAGCAGGGCTTCCACGGGCGCACGATGGGCGCGCTCGCGCTCACCGGCAAGCCCGCGCTGCAGGAGGACTTCCTGCCGATGGTCCCGGGCGTCGAGCACATCGACTCCACGGTCGACGCGCTCGAAGGCGCGATCGACGACACCGTCGCCGCGCTCATCGTCGAGCCGATCAAGGGCGAGGCCGGCGTCGTCGACCTGCCCGAGGGGTTCCTGCTGGCCGCCCGTCGCCTCACGGAGGAGCACGGTGCGCTCCTGATCCTCGACGAGATCCAGACGGGTGTCGGCCGGACCGGCAACTGGTTCACGTACCAGGGGCACGGGTTCACGCCGGACGCCATCACCATCGCCAAGGGCATCGCCGGCGGCTTCCCGATCGGCGCACTCGTCACGTTCGGCTGGGCGTCCGACCTGTTCTCAGCCGGACAGCACGGGTCCACCTTCGGCGGCAACCCGCTCGGCACCCGTGTGGCGAACGCCGTGCTCGCCGAGATCGAGCGTGCCGACCTCGTCGCCGGAGCCGTCACCAAGGGCGAGCGTATCCGTGCGGGCATCGCCGGGATCGCGTCGCCGCTGGTGGAGGAGGTCCGCGGCACCGGCCTGCTCATCGGTGTCGGCCTGGCCGGCCCGATCGGCGCGGCCGTCAACGCGGCCGCACTCGAGCGCGGCCTCATCATCAACGCCCCGAACGAGTCGAGCCTGCGCATCGCGCCCCCGCTCATCGTGTCCGACGCCGAGATCGACGAGTTCGTATCGATCCTCGCCGAGAGCCTCGCCGCGGTCGCTGCCGAGCACGCCGCTGCCGAGCACGCAGCCGACGACCAGGGCACCGCCACTCAGGAGACCTCCGCATGACCCGCCACTTCCTCCGGGACGACGACCTGAGCCAGGCCGAGCAGTCCGCGATCCTCGACATCGCCGAGCAGATGAAGGCCGACCGCTGGGGAGCGAAGCCCCTCGCCGGCCCGCAGAGCGTCGCGGTGATCTTCGACAAGTCGTCGACCCGCACGCGGGTGTCGTTCCACGTCGGGATCTCCGACCTCGGCGGCAGCCCGCTGATCATCTCGACGGCGAACAGCCAGCTCGGCGGCAAGGAGACCCCGTCCGACACCGCCCGCGTGCTCGAGCGCATGGTGTCCGCGATCGTCTGGCGCACCTACGGCCAGGCCGGGCTCGAGGAGATGGCCGCGAACACGTCGGTCCCCGTGGTGAACGCGCTGTCGGACGACTTCCACCCGTGCCAGCTGCTCGCCGACCTCCTCACGATCCGCGAACACCGCGGCGCCCTCGCCGGCCAGACGGTCGCGTTCATCGGCGACGGTGCGAGCAACATGGCGCAGTCGTACCTGCTCGCCGGAGCGACGGCGGGCATGCACGTCCGCGTCGCCGCTCCCGCCGAGTTCTCCCCGGCCGCCGCCGTGGTGGCGGACGCCGAGCGCCGCGCTGCCGAGACCGGCGGTTCGGTCCTCGTCGTGACCGACCCGGTCGCCGCGGTCGCCGGTGCGGACGTCGTCGTCACCGACACGTGGGTGTCGATGGGCAAGGAGGACGAGAAGCAGGCGCGGCTCGACACCTTCAACGGCTACCGCGTGGACGACGCCCTGATGGCGCACGCCGCGGACGACGCCGTGTTCATGCACTGCCTGCCCGCCGACCGGGGTTTCGAGGTGACCGCCGAGGTCATCGACGGCCCGCGGAGCATCATCTGGGACGAGGCGGAGAACCGTCTGCACGCCCAGAAGGCCCTGCTCGCCTGGCTCCTGGCCGCGAACACCGCTGGCGTTGCACCGACGCCGGTCGCAACGGCCACCGTCTGACCGAGGGAGACCGAAGTGGCTGACCGCGTCGTCCTGGCGTACTCCGGCGGACTCGACACGTCCGTCGGCATCGGCTGGCTGCGTGACGCCACCGGCAAGGACGTCGTCGCCCTCGCGGTCGACGTCGGCCAGGGCGGCGAGGACCTCGACGCCATCCGGCAGCGTGCGCTCGACTGCGGCGCGGTCGAGTCGATCGTCGTGGACGCGAAGGACGAGTTCGCCGACGACTACCTCGTGCCGGCGCTCAAGGCGAACTCGCTGTACCAGAAGCGGTACCCGCTGGTGTCCGCGTTGAGCCGGCCGCTCATCGCGAAGCACCTCGCCCTGACCGCCAAGCAGCTCGGCGCCGACAGCGTGGCGCACGGCTGCACCGGCAAGGGCAACGACCAGGTGCGGTTCGAGGCCGCGGTCGCTGCGATCGCGCCGGACCTGGCGAGCGTCGCTCCGGTGCGGGACCTCGCACTGACCCGTGACAAGGCGATCGCCTACGCCCGGCAGCACGACCTCCCGATCGAGCAGAGCGCGGGGTCGCCGTACTCGATCGACCAGAACGTGTGGGGTCGCGCGGTGGAGACGGGGTTCCTCGAGGACCCGTGGAACGCCCCGGCGGAGGACCTCTACGCCTACACGCAGGACCCCACGGTCCCGCGTGACCCGGACGAGGTCACGATCACCTTCGAGCAGGGCGTCCCGGTGGCGATCGACGGGCAGCGCTTCAGCATGCTGCGCGTGGTGCAGGAGCTGAACGCCCTCGCCGGCAAGCACGGCGTGGGCCGCATCGACGTCGTGGAGGACCGCCTCGTCGGCATCAAGTCACGTGAGGTCTACGAGGCACCGGCCGCCGTCGCGCTCATCGCCGCACACGAGGAACTCGAGAGCCTCACCCTCGAACGCGACGTGAACCGCTACAAGCGGGGTGTCGAGGCGGAGTGGGCGGACCTGGTCTACGACGGCCTGTGGTTCGGCGGTCTGAAGCGGAGCCTCGATGCCTTCGTCGACCACACCCAGCTGCACGTGACGGGCGACATCCGGTTGCAGCTGCACGGCGGCCGAGCGGTCGTCACCGGTCGACGGTCGAGCCAGAGTCTCTACGACTTCGAGCTCGCGACGTACGACACCGGCGACGCGTTCGACCAGTCGCAGGCCAGGGGTTTCATCGACATCTGGTCCATGCCGAGCAAGATCGCCGCCAGACGCGACCAAGCGAACTGACCGAGCCCGACCACGCACGACGCGACCACGCAGTACACACCAGCGCGAACCACCACCGAACGGAACCAGACGTGACCGACGCGAACCAGCCCGCCGCCAAGACCGACGCCACCAACACGGGCGCCCTCTGGGGCGGCCGCTTCGCCGACGGCCCGAGCGCCGAGCTCGCCGCGCTGTCCCGCTCGACCCAGTTCGACTGGCAGCTCGCACCGTACGACATCGCCGGCTCCCGGGCGCACGCCCGAGCGCTGCACACCGCCGGGTACCTGTCGGCCGACGAGCTCGACCGCATGCTCGCGGGCCTCGACCGTCTGCTCGAGCAGCACGCCACCGGTGCGCTCCGCCCGGACGACGGCGACGAGGACGTCCACGGCGCCCTCGAGCGGCTGCTCATCGCCGACCTCGGCCCCGAGCTCGGCGGCAAGCTCCGTGCCGGCCGCAGCCGGAACGACCAGATCGCCACGCTCGGCCGGATGCACATGCTCGACCACGGCCGCCGCATCGGGCACCTGGTGATCGACCTCGTCGACGCGATCTCCCAGCAGGCGAACGAGCACCCCGCCGCGATCATGCCGGGGCGCACGCACCTGCAGCACGCGCAACCCGTCCTCCTCGCCCACCACCTGCTGGCGCACGCGTGGCCGCTCGTCCGCGACCTCGAGCGTCTCCGCGACTGGGCCGACCGTGCGAGCGTGAGCCCGTACGGCGCCGGTGCGCTGGCGGGCAGCTCGCTCGGCCTCGACCCGTCGGCGATCGCGCAGGAGCTCGGGTTCGCCCGTCCGGCGGACAACTCGATCGACGCGACCGCTGCCCGTGACGTGGTGGCCGAGTTCGCGTTCGTCCTCGCGCAGATCGGCATCGACGTCTCCCGCCTGGCCGAGGAGATCATCCTCTGGAACACGAAGGAGTTCGGCTTCGTCCGTCTCCACGATGCGTTCTCGACCGGGTCGAGCATCATGCCGCAGAAGAAGAACCCCGACATCGCCGAACTCGCACGCGGCAAGTCCGGTCGGCTGATCGGCAACCTGACCGGCCTGCTCGCGACGCTCAAGGGCCTCCCGCTGGCGTACAACCGCGACCTGCAGGAGGACAAGGAGCCCGTCTTCGACTCGATCGCCCAGCTCGAGGTCCTGCTCCCCGCGTTCACCGGGATGGTCGCGACGCTCGCGTTCGACACCGACCGGATGGCGGAGCTGGCGCCGCAGGGCTTCTCGCTCGCGACCGACGTGGCCGAGTGGCTCGTCCGGCAGGGGGTCCCGTTCCGCGATGCGCACGAGATCTCCGGCGCGCTGGTCCGGTATTGCGAGCAACGGGGCATCGAGCTCGACGACCCGACCGACGCCGAGTACCTGACCGTCTCGGAGCACCTCACCTCCGAGGTCCGTGCCGTCCTCACGATCGAGGGCAGCGTCGCATCGCGCGCCGGCACCGGCGGCACCGCACCGGACCGCGTCGCGGAACAGCTCGCGTCGCTCACCCGACGCGTCCACGACCTCGCCGAGGGCGTGCCCTTCACGCGATGACCGACCCGACGCTCGCGCTCCTGTCCGAGCCCGCACCGGTGTCCGCACCGGCGCTGCTCGGCGCGACGATCGCGGGCAAGGGCGTGGTCCTGCGCATCACCGAGGTCGAGGCCTACTTCGGCCCGACCGACCCCGGATCCCACGGACACCGCGGTCCGACACCGCGCAACCGCCACCTGTTCGGACCGCCCGGCACGCTGTACGCGTACCGCTCGTACGGCATCCACACGTGCGTCAACGTCGTGAGCGCACCCGCCGGCACGTCCTCGGGATCGCTGCTCCGGGGAGCCGAGGTCGTCGCCGGCATCGAGACGGCCCGCGGACGGCGCGGCCCCGCGGTCAGCGACGTCGCGTTGGCGAGGGGGCCCGGCAACCTCGGCGGCGCACTCGGCGCCGTCCTCGGCGAGGACGACGGCACCGCCCTCCTCGACGGTTCCGGTCCGTACGTGCTCACCCTGGCTCCCGGCCTGGAGGCGCGGCTCGCCTCCGACGGGCCGACCCGCGTCGTCGAGGAACTCCTGTCCGAGACCCTCCCCGGGCCGGCGGGGACCGGTCCGGTCCCACGGATCGCGCGGGGGCCGCGGACCGGCGTCGGCGGCATCGCCGGCGGTGCGCGGTTCCCCTGGCGCTTCTGGCTCACGGGCGACCCGACGGTGTCGACGTACCGGCGTCACAAGGGTGCCGTCGACTGATCCCCACCGGCACGGCCGGCCCGCCGCTGGCGCGTCGCGCCGGAACCGGCGGCGTGGGCCCAGACCGCACCGCGCCTCCAGGCCCTCGCTCGCCGCTACGATGGCTGGGTGTCCAGTGAATCCGCTCACGATGTCCTGACGCGCCAGCAGAACGACCCGACCTTCGCCTCGGTCTGGGACGAACTGCGCTGGCGCGATCTGGTGCACGTCTCCACCGACGAGACGGCACTCAAGGAGGCCCTCGACGGCGAGCCGATCACGTACTACTGCGGCTTCGACCCGACGGCTGCGTCCCTGCACTGTGGCAACCTGCTGCAGCTGCTCACGATGCGCCGCATCCAGCTGGCCGGACACAAGCCGCTCGCCCTGGTCGGCGGGTCCACAGGACTCATCGGAGATCCGCGACCGACGGCGGAACGCACGCTGAACACCCGCGAGACCGTGGGGGAGTGGGTGACGCGCCTGCAGGGGCAGGTGTCCCGGTTCCTCAGTCCCGACGGCGAGAACGGCGTCCGGCTCGTGAACAACCTCGACTGGACTGCACCGCTGTCCGCGATCGACTTCCTGCGCGACATCGGCAAGTACTTCCGGGTGAACTCGATGCTGAAGAAGGACGCCGTCGCCGCACGGCTGAACTCCGACGCAGGGATCAGCTACACCGAGTTCAGCTACCAGATCCTGCAGGGCCTGGACTACCGCGAACTGTTCCTGCAGTACGGGTGCACCCTGCAGACCGGCGGGTCCGACCAGTGGGGGAACCTGACCTCGGGAACGGAGCTCATCCGGCGCACCGAGGGGTCCACGGTGCACGCGCTCGGGACGCCACTCATCACGAACTCAGACGGCACGAAGTTCGGCAAGAGCGAGGGCAACGCGATCTGGCTCGACCCGGACATGACCTCGCCGTACGCGTTCTACCAGTTCTGGCTCAACACGGCGGACGCCGACGTGATCGCCCGACTGCGGCAGTTCACGTTCCTGTCACGCGCCGAGATCGAACGCCTCGAGCAGGCCGTCGCCGACGAGCCGTTCCGACGCGAGGCGCAGCGGACCCTCGCGTTCGAGGTGACCGCGGTCGTGCACGGACCCGAGGCGACTCAGGCGGCGATCGATGCCTCGGCGGCCCTGTTCGGCAACGGTGACCTCGGTGCGTTGGACGCCGACACCCTCCGATCGGCGATCGCCGAGCTCCCGGGGTCCGTGGCGTTGCCCGGCGATGCCGACGTCGCCCGCGCGCTCGTCGACACCGAACTCGTGAAGTCCCTCGGTGAGGCCCGACGGGCGATCGACCAGGGCGGGGTCTACGTGAACAACGCCCGCGCCGAGGACCCGACCGCACCGCTGGCCGACCTTGCCCTGCCCGGGGGAGTGCTCGTGCTCCGTCGTGGCAAGAAGACCCTCGCCGGCGTGACGCTCTCCTGATCGTCGCCGCTCGTCGATGCCCGGTTCCCCAGGTGGGAGCCGGGCATCGCTGCGTTCGGGCGGCACGTGTTGCACAAGGCGACACGCCCGGGATGTGGCCCG
Source organism: Curtobacterium pusillum (assembly GCF_007673235.1). Lineage (GTDB taxonomy): Bacteria > Actinomycetota > Actinomycetes > Actinomycetales > Microbacteriaceae > Curtobacterium > Curtobacterium pusillum_C. The sequence continues at coordinate 483 of NZ_VDZH01000003.1, read as the reverse complement.
TCTTGGCGCACCCGCCGAACGCTGCGTATAGTTCTTACTCGTCACCCCAAAGGTGCGGCGGAGCGGCTGGAGCGAAAGCCCAGAGCACGCCGGCCCTCAAGCGGGACCATCCTCCACTGAAGTTCAGATCTGGCCTTGCGCTGGATCGCTTCGACGCCTAGGATGACTACTCCACCGGTTCTCTCCTACGGGATGAGCCACTGGACTTCACGGTCCGACGACACACCGGTGGTCACAACCAAGAACGAAAGCCTCTCTGGCGGAACCTCTTTCGGGGTCGAGTGGGGAGTGCGTCTGGTCCTTGAGAACTCAACAGCGTGCACATTGTCAATGCCAATTTATTGACCCCGTGACTCATCAGTTTTGCTGGTGGGTTCGGAGACAATTCCTTTTGGATTGAAGATTGTCAGTAGACAGTCAACAGTCAGAATCAACTCGCTGATGCTCTTCGGAGTGTTGGTTGTAATTTTTTTACGGAGAGTT